>NZ_CM143964.1:7500-1730000 GCF_055361545.1 Methylobacterium sp. TK31
TCGATGGTCTCGCGCTCGGCCGCCATGGCCCGGCGCTCGGCCGCCGAGATCTGCTCGCCGATCTGGTCCAGCGCCGCTACGGACATCTCCGAGGACAGGCCGTCCGCACCGAGGCGGCAGGCGGAGATCAGGGCCCGGTGCACGATGAGGTCGGCGTAGCGGCGGATCGGCGAGGTGAAGTGCGCGTAGCGCCGGAGATTGAGGCCGAAATGCCCGAGGTTCTGCGCGGCATAGACCGCCTGCGCCTGCGAACGCAGCACGACCTCGTTGATGAAGACCGCATGCTCGGTCTCCGCCACGCTGGCGAGGATGCGGTTGAACAGGGCCGGGCGCAGGATGCCCTCCTTCGGCAGCTTGATGCCGATGGAGGCGAGCACTTCGCCGAGCGCCCGCATCTTCTCCAGGGCCGGCTCGTCGTGCACCCGGTAGATCAGGGGCTGGCGCGCCTGTTCCAGGGTCTCGGCCGCCGCGACGTTGGCCTGGATCATGAACTCCTCGATGAGCCGGTGCGCATCGAGGCGGGCCGGCACCACCACGCGGTCGACCGCCCCGTCCGCGTTGAGCAGCACCTTGCGCTCGGGCAGGTCCAGGGCCAGCGGTCCACGCGCGTCGCGGGCCCGGCGCAGGGCGTTGTAGGCGGCCCAGAGGGGGCGCAGCACGGGTTCGAGCAGGGGAGCGGTGACGTCGTCGGCGAAGCCGTCGATGGCGGCCTGGGCCTGGGCGTAGCTCAGCTTGGCCCGCGAGCGCATCATCACGCGGTGAAAGCTGTGCCGGCGCTTGGCGCCCTCGGCGTCGATCACCATGCGCAGGGCCAGGGCCGGACGGTCCTCGGCCTCGCGCAGGGAGCAGAGGTCGTTGGAGATCCGCTCCGGCAGCATCGGCACCACCCGGTCAGGGAAGTAGACCGAGTTGCCGCGCAGGAGCGCCTCGCGGTCGAGGGCCGAGCCGGGCCGCACGTAGGCGGCGACGTCGGCGATGGCCACGGTGACGACGAACCCGCCGGGATTGGCCGGATCGGGATCGGGGATCGCCATCACGGCGTCGTCGTGGTCCTTGGCGTCCGGCGGGTCGATGGTCAGGAGCGGCGCGTCGCGCCAGTCTTCTCGCTCGCCTTGGCGCCCGTCTTGGCGCCCGTCGAGGCCCACCGGCACCACGGCGTCGGCCTCCGCCAGGGTGGCGGCGGAGAAGACGTGGGGGATGTGGTGGAGATGCAGGGCGATCAGGCTGACCGCCTTCTCCGAGCCCAGCGAGCCCAGGCGCTCGCGCACCCGGCCCTGGGGCAGGCCGAAGCGGCTCTCGCGCTGGAGGGTGACGCTGACGAGGTCGCCGTCGCGGGCCTCCCCCTCCTCGCCGGCGGGAATCGCGACCTCGCGCCCCTGCGCCCGCTTCTCGACGGGGATGATGCGCCCGCCCTCGGGGCCGGCGCGGAAGACGCCGATGATGTCGGACTTGTTCTTGCCCAAGACCTTGATGACGCGGCCGGTGTAGCGGCCCGGCTCGCCGGCGCTGGCCTCGACCCGCATCAGCACGCGGTCGCCGATGCCCGGCGCCGGCTGGCCCGGGCGCTTGCCGCCGCGCGGCGTGGCGACGGTGATCTTCGGGGCGGCGCCGTTGCCGACATCCCATTCGGCCGGGCTCGCCAGGAACTCGCCGTCGCGGTCCCGGGCGGTGATGTCGGCGAGCACCACCGGCGGCAGCCGGCCGGACGGCGCCAGCCCCCCGCGTCCGCGGGCGATGGCGCCGTCCTCCTCGATCTCCTTCAGGATGCGCTTGAGGCCGATGCGGTCGGCGCCCTTGATGTTGAAGGCCGCCGCGATCTCGCGCTTGCCCACCGTCTCGGTGGAGGCGGCGATGAAGGCGAGGATCTGCTCGCGGGAGGGAAGGCCGGCGGCGCCGGGATTGGGGTTGATGCGTTTTGCCAAGGGATCCGGCTCGCTGCGCGGGCGCGAGGCCATACGCGTGAAGGACGTGTCTCGCCGGGGGCGGGAGCGCGGCCCGGCGACTGTTCCCTAACATGGGCGCCGGACGCCGCCCCGGCAACGGCGCCGGCCCGGCCCTCAACATGGTTCAGCCGGTGGCGGCGGACTTGCGCAGGCGCTCCACGGCTGCGTCCACGTCGAAGTCGCGCGTCGTGAGTTCAGCCAGGGTGAACGGGCACACGGCCGGGAAGCCGAATTCCACCTGCGCCTCGGCCTCGCGGTACTCGGGGGCCTCGGCCTCGCGCACCCCGAGGGTCCAGAAGCCTTCGATATTGAGGCCTTCGGTTCCGCCCGGTTCCGCGGCGAGCTTCGCCTGACCCTGCCGGGCGGCCTCGCGCCAGAGGGCGCTGGCCCGGTCGTCGGACATCAGGGCGGCCCGCACGAGGTTGGCGAGGAGCGTGCGAAGTTCCGTGGCGGTCTCGGACATGAAGGGCGCTCGGCGCGAGGGATCGGTCCGCACCGAGGGGCAAGCCTCGCGCCAGATCGGGCCGCGGCCTGGCTCAGTAGGGCGTTCCCGTCGCCCGCCGGGCCTGCAGGGCCTCCGCGTACCAGACCAGCTCGTCGAGGAACCGTTTGGCGGCCTTCGGCAGCCAGTCGTCCTGGGCCGCGCCGGCTTCGTCGAGGGCCTTGCCGATGCGGGGGATCGGCAGGAGCGAGGGGATGCTCGACGCGCCGAGTTCGGCCAGCATCGCCCGGAGCTGCATCGCCGCGCGCACGCCGCCGTACTGGCCGGCCGAGTAGCACACGATGCCGGAGGGCCGCCAGGAATACTCCTCCAGGAAATGGTCGAGGGTGTTCGAGAGAGCGGGCGGGATCGAATGGTTGTACTCGGCCGAGACGACGAGGAAGGCGTCCGAGCGCCGGTACAGCGTCGCCAGGTCTTCGAGGACGGCCGGCGCCTCGCCCTTCGGGTATTCTTTGTACATCCGGTCGAGGAGGGGGAGTTTCAGCTCGGCCGGGTCGACCAGCGGCGCCTCGATGCCGCGGCTCTCCAGCTCGCGGATGACGAAGCGGGCGGCGCGCAGGCCCTGACGGTCGGAGCGGACGGAGCCGAGGATGACGGGAACGACGAGGGACATGGGACGACCTCCGTGGGATGCCCGCCCTGGTTACGCCGGGTGCCGGCGGCCTCCAAGCCCGCCGCCTGGCAGGCTGCGCCCTCAGAACCGCGTCGTCAGCCGGGTGAGCCAGTCGGGGGAGGCCTCGACGAGGGCGGTCTCCAGGGCCTTGTCGATCCCGAGCAGGATCGCGAGGCCGGTCAGGGCGAGGACGAGGCCCAGGGCCGCCTTGAGGCCCTTGCCGAGGCCCATCATCCGGTCGCGCCAGCCGACGAGCGTCGCCCGCGACAGGGTTCCGAGGATGACGAGGGGAAGGGCCGCGCCGAGGCCGAACAGCACCATGGTGAGGGCGACCGCGCCAAGGTCGCGTCCCTGCGAAGCGAGGAGCGAGGCGGCGCCGAGGGTCGGCCCGACGCAGGGGCTCCAGACCGCGCCGAGCAGGAGGCCGACGCCGAACTGTCCCGACAGGCCGGCGGTGGAGAGGCCCCCGAAGCGGGATTCCGTCCAGTTGCTCACGGGGCCGGCGGCGACGGCGAGCCGTGTCTGGGCCGCGGGCAGCATCAGCACGAGGCCGAGCAGAATCATCAGGATGGCGGCACCCATCCGGAACAGGCCGGTGTCGAGCCCGAGGCCGAAGCCGATCGTGGCCACGAACAGGCCGATCGCCACGAAGGAGAGGGCGAGGCCCGCGGCCAGCGCCAGGGGGCCGAGGCGGTGCTCGGAGGCCGCGGCGCCGAGGACCAGCGGCAGCAGCGGCAGCACGCAGGGCGAGAGCACCGACAGCAGCCCGGCGAGGAAGGCCAGTCCCAGGCTCGTGCCCACGGGATCGCCCTAGAGGGTCTTCTCGACGAGGCCCTCGATCCATTCGGGCTGGGTCTCGCCCACGGAGCGGCCGGTCTCGGTCTCGCCCTTGAAGGCGATCAGCGTGCTCTGCATGCGGGCGTTGAACTGCCTGAGCACGTCCTTCCGGGTGTCGAAATCGACGTCGAAGATGACAAGGTCCTTGAAGCGGGGCTGCTCGGCGAGCTTGGCCAGGATCGGCTTCTGGGTCTTGCAGATCGGGCACCAGGGCGCGCTCACCTCCACGAGGATCGGCTTGCCCGCCTTCTGCGCCGCCGCGAAGGCCTCTTGGGTGTAGGGCACGCTTTCGGCGGCGCGGGCCGGGCCCGCCAGGGCGAAGGGCGCGAGGGCGAAGGGCGCGAGGGCGAAGGGCGCGAAAGCCAGGAGGGCGAGGAGCGAGCGGCGGTACAGCATGGAAGGCCTTGCCTCGGCTTGGTGGGAATCGGGCTTCAGGGCCCGGCGCTATGTCCGGCGCGTCGTGTCCAGGTGTCGTCGGGGCGGAGCGCCGCCGTGTCGTGTCGCTCCTGCCAGCCCTCGATGCCCTCCGGATACCAGTGGACGTTCCGGTAGCCGAGACCGACGAGGCGTTTGCCGAGGTTCCAGCTTCCCCAGCAATCCGGGTGGCAGTAGGTGACGATCGCCCGGCCGCGATCCCCCTGCGTCAGGGCCGCGATCCGGTTGGCGAGCGCGGCCCGGTCCGACGCCGAAAGGGTGCCGGAGCCGGCCCCGGGCAGCCAGGTGCTGTCCGGGATGGTCCGGTGGATCGGCCGCCACAGGCGCCCGGCCGGCGGGTTCGGCGGCGTCGGGTCGGCCTCTGACACGTCGATCAGCACGGTCGACCCGCCCGCGATTAGGGCGTCGAGGGCGGGTTCGTCCACGACCGTGGCGCCCGCCAGGGTCTTCGGCGTGTAGCCCTGGAGCGCGCCCTCCCAGAGGCCGGCGGGCTCGGGCACGTCCACCGGCGAAACGGCCGGGGCGGCCGCGGCGAGGACCGACGTCGCGAGGAGGACCGCCGCGGCGCGGCGCAGGCGCTCAGTGGCTGGCGGCCGGCGCATCGAAGCTGTGCTCCCAGCGGCCGCCCTGGTTGTCCTGCGTCACCACCGTGACCCGGCCCTCGCCCTCGGGCAGGATGGCGAAGTTGATCACCGGATTGGCCGAGATCGAGATGTCGCCGTCCATGACGAAGACGTTCTTGTCGCCCCGCGCCACGCTGATCCGGTTGATGTAGCGGGCGGGCGTGTACTCGCGGCTGACCTGGTTCATCTGCAGCCCGGTGAAGTTCGGGTGGCGGATCATCAGGGTCGCGGCGATGGGCTTGCCCGGGCTCGCGTCGGCGAACTTCAGGCGCATGTCGCCCATGCCCTGCATCGCCTCCGCGTCGGTCATGCCCATCGGGGCCGAGCAGCCGCCGGAGGCCTTCACGAACTGGGTGGTCTGTACCAGCGTGCCGTCCTGGGTCTCGGCGACCGCGTGGATGTTGGTGTAGGTGTTGACCCGGATGCGCAGCTTCAGCGCCTCGGGATCGGCGGCGGGGCCGAAGGTGAAGTGCGCGGCCAGTGGCGCCGGGTTGTCGTCGATGACGAGGTAGAGGCCCTTGATCCGGTCCTTGTCGGCGATCGTCAGGGTGAGGGGCACGAGGGACGCGTCGCTCGCGCGATCCGGCAGGTCCATCTTCACCAGGGGCCGTGCGGTCTCGACCGTGCGGTCGCCGAAGATCGACTGGCGCAGGTCCGCCCAGCGGGCCTCGCGCTCGGCGACGTCGTCGCCCGCCGCGGCCCAGGCGCTGCCGGGCCCGGCCAGGGCCACGAGGAACAGGCCGGCGCTCAGGCCGGCGGTGCGGCGGGACATCCGCATGGCGTTTCACTCCTCGCACGATCGTGCAGGCCGTCTCGCGGGGGCGGCGGCCTTTCCAGCCTGCTTACGCCAATGCGTCGCGAAAGTCCGAGTTCGGATCGCGGGGTGCGGAGATATCTTGCGCAAGTTTGCGTGACGAGGCACCCGGCCGTTCGGGGCGTCCGATCCGTCGAGCCATCCCTGGTTGCCGCTGGTTCGGTATCGTCGCGTTGCGTACCCTCACCAGAGCGAGAATTCCGTGCCGAAATCGGTGGTCTTCACCCGCTCGCAGGTCTGCGGCTCCGCCCGGCAATCGGCCCTGGGCTTCAGCGCGAGGGTGCCGTCCGGTACCGTCTCGAAGGTCAGGAGAACCGCGGGCTCGTCGCCCTTGGTGTAGGCGAGGCCGACCTCGAAGCGGACGAAGTCGAACCGGTCGCGATCGGCATAGACGATGAGGTCTCGGGAGACGGATTCGCCGGGGTTCAGATCGGAGGGCTCGCTCCCCGTCTCGGTGGCGCCGGCGAAGAGCCGGCCCTCGCGCAGGATCGCCGTGCCGGGACCCGCGAAGCCGTAGGCGCGCGCCGTGGTGGTGCGATCCGCGCGTGTCGGTCCGCCGTCGGTCTTCGGGTTGGACTCCGCGTCGAAGCGCACCCGTACCCCGGTGACGTTGTAGACGAGGCCGAGCACGCGCACGCCGGTCTGGCCAACGTTCTTGCGCGTCACGGTGGAGCGGATGGCCACGTGCCCGTCGCGCTCGCCCGCCCGTACGAGGCTCGTCGTCACCGAGACGGCGGGTGGCTCCAGGGCCGGCTTGATCCGCGCCTCGTAGATGAAGGTGTAGACGGCCCAGGCGCCGGCCGCGAGGATCGCCAGGGTCTGCACCAGGGCGTTGGCGCGTTCCACGCGGTCGCTCCGCCGGGATCGGTGAGGTTCGTCGTGCGTCTGCATCTCGGGTCCCGGCCGTCACGTCGGGGCGGCAAGCCCGTCGGCAGGATCATGGTTCCGTCGGCCCCAGTGTGGCCGGCGGCAGAGGACGCCGAACCGCCCGGTCCCGGATCAGGGCCGGTCGCCGGAAACGCGCAACGCCGGAGCCCCTCGCGAGGCCCCGGCGTTGCGCCGTCGTCCGGGGAGCCGGGCCTGACGCCCGGCTCGGTCGCTCTCAGAGCGAGTAATACATCGTGAACTCGACCGGGTGCGGGGTCATCTCGTAGCGCATGACCTCCGTCATCTTCAGTTCGATGAAGGAATCGATCTGGTCGTCGGTGAAGACGTTGCCGGCCTTGAGGAAGGCGCGATCGCGGTCGAGGTTCTGCAGCGCCTCACGGAGCGAGCCGCAGACGGTGGGGATCTTCTTCAGCTCGCGCGGCGGCAGGTCGTAGAGATCCTTGTCCATGGCCGCGCCCGGATCGATCTTGTTGATGATGCCGTCGAGGCCGGCCATCAGCAGGGCCGAGAAGGCGAGGTAGGGGTTCGCCATCGGGTCGGGGAAGCGGACCTCGACGCGCTTGGCCTTCGGGTTCGTCGTCCACGGGATGCGGCAGGAGGCCGAGCGGTTGCGCGCCGAGTAGGCGAGCAGCACGGGGGCCTCGTAGCCGGGCACCAGGCGCTTGTAGGAATTGGTCGACGGGTTGGTGAAGGCGTTGAGCGCCTTGGCGTGCCGGATGATGCCGCCGATGTACCAGAGGCACTCCTGGCTGAGGTCGGCGTACTTGTCGCCGGCGAAGAGCGGCTTGCCGTCCTTCCAGATCGACTGGTGCACGTGCATGCCCGAGCCGTTGTCGCCGTAGACGGGCTTCGGCATGAACGTCGCGGTCTTGCCGTAGCTCTGGGCGACCTGATGGATGCAGTACTTGTAGATCTGCATGTGGTCGGCGAGCAGCGTCAGGGTGTCGAACTTCATGCCGAGCTCGTGCTGGGCCGAGGCGACCTCGTGGTGGTGCTTCTCGACCTTCACGCCCATGGACTGCATAGCGGCCAGCATCTCGCCGCGCATGTCCTGCGCCGAATCCTGCGGCGGCACCGGGAAGTAGCCGCCCTTGGTGGCGACGCGGTGGCCGAGGTTGCCGCCCTCGTAGTCGGTGAAGCCGTTGGTCGGCAACTCGGTCGAATCGAGCTGGAATCCGGTGTGGTAGGGGTCGGCGCCGAACTTGACGTCGTCGAACACGAAGAACTCGGCCTCCGGGCCGACATAGATGGTGTCGCCGATGCCGGTGGACTTGAGGAAGGCCTCGGCCAGCTTGGCGGTGCCGCGCGGGTCGCGGCTGTAGGGCGCGCCCGTGGAGGGCTCGAGCACGTCGCAGACGATCGACATGGTCGAGGCGGAGAAGAACGGGTCCATGCAGGCGGTGGCCGGGTCCGGCATCAGCAGCATGTCGGATTCGTTGATGGCCTTCCAGCCGGCGATCGACGAGCCGTCGAACATCGTGCCTTCGGAGAACATGTCGTCGTCGATCAGCGAGACGTCGAACGTGACGTGCTGCCACTTACCGCGCGGATCGGTGAACCGAAGGTCGACGTACTTGACGTCGTTGTCCTTGATTTCCTTCAGGACGTCGGCTGCAGTCTTGGCCATCCTTGGGGGTCTCCTTCATGTCTCGGCCCGTTGCGGCCGTGGTTTTGCCGCAGCGTGCACCGGCGCGCCGCAGAGCGGAAGGGTGTTAGCCGTCGAGCGTCTTGGGCGTCGAGCGTTTAGCGCAGGTGGAGCGTCCGGGCCAGCGCAATTTCGCAGGCTCCGACAGCGGACGGCCGCGAGAACAGACGCAAAAACAGAAACTTAGATCTGTCTTTCGGCCCGCTCGACCGGCTCGGGAGGCCGTTGAGGACATCGTGGCGCCGTCACGCCGCGCGCGGGCAGCCGCATCCCGGGTCGCGATCCGGCGCGTACCGCGGGGTGGAAGGAACTCCGGAAGGGCACGGACCGGGAAACGACGCCGGCTCCGGGCCGAGGGGGCCATCCCCACCAGGCCGTCACGCCGGTCGTGCGCGCGGATCCGTCGGATCCAGGCCCGGAGCCTCAGATCGCGTCGGTGCCGGTCTCGCCGGTGCGGATGCGGATCGCTTCCTCGATGGTCGAGACGAAGATCTTGCCGTCGCCGATGCGCCCGGTCTGGGCCGACTTGCGGATCGCCTCCACGGCGCCCTCCACCAGCGCGTCCGACAGCACGATCTCGAGCTTCACCTTGGGCAGGAAGTCGACGACATATTCGGCGCCCCGGTAGAGCTCGGTGTGGCCCTTCTGGCGCCCGAAGCCCTTCGCCTCGATCACGGTGATACCCTGGAGGCCGACCTCCTGAAGGGCTTCCTTCACCTCGTCCAGTTTGAAAGGCTTGATGATCGCTTCGATCTTCTTCATGCCGGGCGGGCCTGACCTCGATGCTGCTTGATCCATCGTTGGTATCATCGCCGTCCGGCCTTCGCCACGCCGATTTGTCGCGTCGGGCTGGAAAACTGCACAACGAATATGCACGCACAGCAAATCGTTTGGGCGAATGGCGGACGTGACGCCGTTTCGTGAGCCTCCAACGGGCAGCCCCGCGTGAATCACCAGAGGAAACCCCGATGACCACCCTGCGTCTGCTCAAGGTCGAGGCGATGCGCCGGGTCGATACCACCGCCATCGCGGGCGGAACGCCCGGAATCGCCCTGATGGAGCGGGCCGGGGCCGCCGTGGCGGAGCGCGCCCGCGCGCTGGCCGGGGCGGGCGCGCGCATCCTCGTCCTGTGCGGGCCGGGCAACAACGGCGGCGACGGCTACGTGGCCGCCCGCCGCCTCGTCGAGGCCGGCCATCCCGTCGATCTCGCCGGGCTGGTGCCGGCCGAGGGACTGTCCGGGGATGCGGCGGAGGCGGCCAGGGGCTGGAGCGGGCCGGTCCTCGAGCTCTCGGCGATCGGCGACCTCGCCGCCTACGGCCTCGTGGTCGACGCTCTGTTCGGCGCAGGCCTCGCGCGCGATCTCGACGGCGCGGTCGCGGCCCTGGTGGACCGGCTCGGGCGGGCCGCCCGTCCGGTGCTGGCGGTCGACGTGCCGAGCGGCATCGACGGGGATACGGGCGCGGTGCGCGGCGTGGCGGTCCGGGCGACCGAGACCGTCACCTTCGTGGCCCTGAAGCCCGGACATCTGCTCCAGCCCGGGCGCGCCCATTGCGGTACCCTGCACGTCGCCGAGATCGGCACCGGCGCGGACGCGCTGGAGGCGGGCCTCGCCGGGGATGCGCCGCTCTGGCGCAACGGGCCGGACCTCTGGAACGCCGCCTTCCCGCGGTTGAGCGCCGCGAGCCACAAGTACACCCGCGGCCACGCCCTCGTCCTGTCCGGCCCCGCCACCCGCACGGGGGCCGCCCGGATGGCGGCGCGCGCCGCGCTCCGGGTCGGCGCCGGCCTCGTCACCCTGGTCTCGCCGAGTTCGGCCCTGGCGGAGAACGCCGCCCACTGCACCGCGATCATGCTGCGCGCCTGCGACAGCGCCGACGACCTCGACGACCTTCTCGTCGACGAGCGCCTGAACGTGGTCCTGGCCGGGCCGGGCCTCGGCGTCGGCGCCGCCACCCGCGATCTCGTGGCGGTGGCCGCCGCGGCCGGACGCGCCCTCGTGCTCGATGCCGATGCGCTGACGAGCTTCAAGGGCCAGGCCCGCCTCCTGGCGGCGCACCTTTCCGACGGCGCCTCCGCCGCGGTGCTGACCCCGCACGAGGGCGAGTTCGCCCGCCTGTTCGAGGGCACCGACGCCAGCGACCCGGAGGTGGGCAAGCTGGAGCGCGCCCGGCGCGCCGCCGCCCTGGCCGGGGCTGTCGTGATCCTGAAGGGCGCCGACACGGTCGTCGCTGCCCCCGACGGCCGGGCCGCGATCAACGATCACGGCACGCCCTATCTCGGCACCGCCGGGTCCGGTGACGTCCTCGCGGGCCTCGTCGCCGGCCTGCTCGCCCAGGGCATGGACCCCTTCGAGGCCGCCGCCGCGGCGGTCTGGCTCCACGGCGATGCCGGCCTGCGCCACGGGCCCGGCCTGATCGCCGAGGATCTGCCGGAGATGATGCCGGAGGTGCTGGGGGCGCTGCTCGGGGTCTAGGTCACCTCGAACAGGGTCCAGAGCCCGGTGTCGAAGCGCTCCAGCACCGTGGAGCTGAGGAGCCAGCGTCCCGGATTGTCGGCCTTGAAGGCGATCCGCGCCGTGCGGCCTTCAAGGAGCTGGAAGGTGTCGAGCCAGTAGGGCTCCCAGCCGTCGTCGAGGGGGTGGAGCAGGCGGAAGACGTGGCCGTGCAGGTGCAGCGACTGCGGGAAGGCGGTCTCGTTCCGGATCGCCAGCACCACCACCTGGCCGCGCTTCACCGAGAACAGCGGCGCCATTCCGGCCGTGCCGGGCGCGCCGTTCACCGACCAGATCCGGTTCGGGTCGCCGGTATAGACCGGCTCGGCGGCGGGCTTGTCCTTGTCGAGCCGGGCTCCGCCCGTGAGGGTGATGTCGCGCCGGACGGCGTTCTGGAGCTTCACCTCGGCCGGTAGCAGCGGGTTGTCGCCGATCTTGGCGATCGGCGGCCGCGGCGGCGCGGCGGATTCGCCGCTGAGTCCCAGGGTGGCGAGCGCGATGCCGTTGCCGATCAGCGCCGTGATCGTACCCGTGGCGCCGGCCTCGGTCGGCATGTCGAGCATCAGGTCGTAGCGGGTGCCGGGCGGGAAGGGCAGGGTGGCCCGCAGGGGCTCGAAGGTGTCGGTGGGCTGGCCGTCCACCGCCAGCACGTAGACCTTCACGCCGTCGAAGCGGATGCGGGTGCCGCGGGCATTGCAGGCGTTGCCGAGGCGCAAGCGCAGGCGGCTGCCGGGCCGGACGGTGATCGGGGCCGGCACCGGCACGCCGTTCAGGGTCACGAGGCTGCCGAGGCGCCCGGAGCTCGCGGCGAAGATCGGCTGGCCGAAGGGCAGCAGCGCGTTCGCCTCGTCGAGCCGCCAGTCCTGCATCAGCAGGGTCAGGTCCTGGTCCACCGCCGGGGGCTTGGCTTCCTCGACCACCAGGGTGCCGGCGAGGCCGCGGCCCGAGGGCTCGCTCGATCCGCCGACCACCAGGGGACGAATCAGGAAGGTGCCGGCATCCGGCGGCACGAAGGCGTAGGTGAAGTCGGCCCCCGGGGCGATCGGCGCCTGGGTGACGCCGCCGACGCCGTCCATGGGGTTCTGGTTGCGCACCCCGTGCCAGTGCAGGCTGAGGGGCTTGTCCGTCCTGTTCTCGACCTTCAGCCGTGCCGTCTCGCCGAGACGGATCCGCACCACCGGGGGCGCCGTCCGGCTGTCGAAGCACCAGACCGGGGTCGGGGCGGCGGGCTGCGGCCTGAGGCGCAGCGTGCCGGGGGCCGCCGTCAGGGTGCGGGCGGGACCTGTCGCGGCGGGGCCTGACGCGGTCGCGCCTGCCGCGGCGGGAGCGGCCGGGGGAGCGGAGGCGGCCGGCGGTGCCTTCGTGCCCTGTGCGAAGGCACGGCGCGGCAGGAGAGCCAGGGCCGCGACACCGGCGAGGAGGGCGCGGCGCGAGGCCGAGACGGGCTCGTTCGGGCCGAGCGATCGGGTGTTCGGCAAGGGACCTTGCGGCATGGAACCTCGGCGTCGGGGAAGGACGGGACCGGGCGCGCAGGCGTCCGGGCGCCGCTTGTAGAATGCGGATTCGACGGACGCCAAATCGGCGTCCGGACCGGCCGCGCCGGCCCGGAACGATCCGCGGCGGGGCGCCGATTTTTTTGCTGCGGCCCGTGGCGCGCGTGCTATAGGACCCCGCTCTGGCGGCGGAAAGCGCGCCGGGCGTTGGCGCTTGCGGGCGTGGCGGAACTGGTAGACGCGCTGGATTTAGGTTCCAGTGTCGCAAGACGTGGGGGTTCGAGCCCCTCCGCCCGCACCAGTCCATCGCCGTCGGGAACGGATTGGCTCCATGCGATGGCCGGTCGGCCCGCCGCAGGCAGCCGGCCCCCGGCGGCGCATGAATCCGGCGCCGACCTCGTGGGGCCCGCAGGGGCGGGCCGCGAGGAACCAACCGAATTTGCGCGATCACACGGACGACAGCGGAAAGACGACCATGCAGGTGACCGAGACACTCTCCCAGGGACTGAAGCGCGAGTTTCAGGTCCTGCTCGCCGCGAACGAGCTCGAGGAGCGGCTGACCAGCGAGCTGTCGACCCTCAAGGACAAGGCCCAGATCAAGGGCTTCCGTCCCGGCAAGGTGCCGGTCGCGCACCTGCGCAAGCTCTATGGCCGCTCGGTCATGGCCGACGTGCTGCAGAACGCCGTCAACGAGGCGAACCAGAAGATCGTCTCCGAGAACAACCTCAAGCTCGCCCTCGAGCCCAAGATCGAGTTCCCCGGAGAGAAGTCGATCGTCGAGCGCGCCCTCGACGCCAAGGACGACGTCTCCTTCAACGTCGCCCTCGAGGTGCTGCCGACCTTCGAGCTCGTCGACCTGTCCGACGTCAGCCTGACCAAGCAGGTGGCCAAGCCCTCCGACGAGGAGGTCGACGAGGCCATCACCCGCATGGCGTCCTCCAACCGCGCCTTCGCGCCCCGCGAGGAGGGTGCCGCCGCCGAGACCGGCGACCGCGTCACGATCGATTTCGTCGGCCGCATCGACGGCACCGAGTTCGAGGGCGGGACGGGCGAGGGCATCGACCTGGAGCTCGGCTCCGGCTCGTTCATCCCCGGCTTCGAGGACCAGCTCGTCGGCGCCAAGGTCGGTGACAAGCGCGTCGTCAAGTCGACCTTCCCGGAGGCCTACGGCGCCGCCCACCTCGCCGGCAAGGATGCCGAGTTCGACGTGACCGTCACGGCGATCCAGGCGCCGGGCGAGACCAAGATCGACGACGAGCTCGCCAAGACCTTCGGCATGGAATCCCTGGAGAAGCTCAAGGAGGCGGTCTCGACCGCCATCGGCAGCGACTTCGAGGCGCAGTCCCGCCGCAAGCTCAAGAAGGACCTGCTCGACGCCCTCGACACCAAATACGCCTTCGAGCTGCCCCCGAGCCTGGTCCACCAGGAGTTCGCCGCGGTCTGGGCCCAGGTCGAGCAGGACCTGAAGACCCGCGAGAAGACCTTCGAGGACGAGGGCACCACCGAGGAGAAGGCGACCGCCGAGTACCGCAAAATCGCCGAGCGTCGCGTCCGCCTCGGCTTGGTGCTTGCACAGGTCGGTGAGACGGCCGATATCAAGGTCTCGGACGATGAGGTGAACCAGGCGCTGATCGCCCGGGTGCGGCAGTATCCCGGCCAGGAGCAGCAGGTCTGGGACTTCTATCGTAAGAACGCCCAGGCGCTCGCCGAGCTTCGTGCGCCGATCTTCGAGGAGAAGGTCGTCGACCACGTGCTCGGGCAGGTGAAGCTCACCGAAGAGCCGGTCTCGAAGGAGGCGCTGTTCGCCGACGAGGACGACGCCGAGGGCAAGTCCGAGACGAAGGGCGAGACCAACGAGTCGGCCTCGACCGGCACCGACGAGGGCCTGCCCGCCGTCGCCAAGGCCGACTGAGCCCGGCTGCTCCCACGAGGGCGGCGGGCTCGAGAGTAAGGCGATGTTCACCATCGCCGTAGTTCGCTGAAACGTCCGGTGCGCGCCCGATTCGCGGCGCGGCCGGACCCCTTGTAGCTGGGGCACGTGATGATGAGAGATCCGGTCGACTATTATAACAGCGCGCTCGTGCCCATGGTGGTCGAGCAGTCGAGCCGCGGTGAGCGTGCCTTCGACATCTACTCGCGCCTGCTGCGCGAGCGCATCATCTTCCTCACCGGCCCGGTCGAGGATTACGGCGCGTCGCTGATCGTCGCGCAGCTGCTGTTCCTCGAGGCCGAGAACCCCAAGAAGGAAATCTCCTTCTACATCAATTCGCCGGGCGGCGTCGTGACCTCCGGCCTGTCGATCTACGACACCATGCAGTTCATCCGCTGCCCCGTGACCACGCTCTGCGTCGGCCAGGCCGCGTCGATGGGCTCGCTGCTCCTCACCGCCGGCGAGCCCGGCCACCGCTTCGCCCTGCCGAACGCCCGGATCATGGTGCATCAGCCCTCCGGCGGCTTCCAGGGCCAGGCCACCGACATCTTGATCCATGCCCGCGAGATCGAGGCCCTGAAGAAGCGCCTCAACGAGATCTACGTGAAGCACACCGGCCGCGACTACGACACCATCGTCCAGGCGCTCGAGCGCGACAACTTCATGACGGCCGATGCCGCCAAGGAGTTCGGGCTCATCGACGAGGTGATCCAGAAGCGGCCCGAGCCCGCCGCCGCCTGAACCCGACCGGAACCGCCGGGCCGTCCGGCCCGGCGCGTCGTTTCGAGGCGGAGCGCTTTTTCCAGGCCCGCCTTGATCCCGTCGCGGTCGCGTGCTTGCATCGCCAGTCTGATCGAAGCCGGCAGATGCGCGCAGGTGACTGTTTCTTTAGGCGGACGCCATTAAATTCGAAGGATGCGTGTGCGCCCCGGACCGGCGCCATGCCCGCGAACGGAGACCGATATGAGCAAGACTGGCGGCAACGACTCGAAGAGCACGCTGTACTGCTCGTTTTGCGGCAAGAGCCAGCACGAGGTCCGCAAGCTGATCGCGGGCCCGACGGTGTTCATCTGCGACGAGTGTGTCGAACTGTGCATGGACATCATCCGCGAGGAATCGAAGTCCTCCCTGGTGAAGTCGCGCGATGGGGTGCCGACCCCGAAGGAGATCCGCCGGGTCCTCGATGACTACGTCATCGGCCAGGACTTCGCGAAGAAGGTTCTCTCGGTCGCGGTCCACAACCACTACAAGCGCCTCGCCCACGCCTCGAAGCACAACGACGTCGAGCTGGCGAAGTCGAACATCATGCTGATCGGGCCCACCGGCTCCGGCAAGACGCTGCTGGCCCAGACCCTGGCCCGCATCCTCGACGTGCCGTTCACCATGGCGGACGCCACGACCCTCACCGAGGCCGGCTATGTCGGCGAGGATGTCGAGAACATCATCCTCAAGCTGCTCCAGGCCTCCGACTACAACGTCGAGCGGGCGCAGCGCGGCATCGTCTACATCGACGAGATCGACAAGATCTCGCGCAAGTCCGACAACCCGTCGATCACCCGCGACGTCTCGGGCGAGGGCGTGCAGCAGGCGCTGCTGAAGATCATGGAGGGCACCGTCGCCTCCGTGCCTCCGCAGGGCGGCCGCAAGCACCCGCAGCAGGAATTCCTGCAGGTCGACACCACCAACATCCTGTTCATCTGCGGCGGCGCCTTCGCGGGCCTGGAGCGGATCATCTCGGCGCGCGGCAAGGGCACCTCGATCGGCTTCGGCGCGACCGTGCAGGCCCCGGACGACCGCCGCACCGGCGAGATCTTCCGCAACGTCGAGCCCGAGGACCTGCTGAAGTTCGGCCTCATCCCCGAGTTCGTCGGCCGCCTGCCCGTGCTGGCGACCCTCGAGGACCTCGACGAGACCGCCCTCAAGCGGATCCTGCAGGAGCCCAAGAACGCCCTGGTCAAGCAGTACCAGCGCCTGTTCGAGATGGAGAACGTCGACCTCACCTTCCAGGAGGAGGCGCTCTCCATGGTCGCCCGCAAGGCGATCGAGCGGAAGACCGGCGCCCGCGGCCTGCGCTCCATCCTGGAGACCATCCTGCTGGAGACGATGTACGACCTGCCGGGCCTCGAGTCCGTCGAGCAGGTGGTGATCGGTCCCGAGGTGGTCGAGGGCAAGGCCCGGCCGCTCTACATCCACGGCGACCGCAACAAGGAAGCCCCGGCCAGCGTCAGCGCCTGAGGCCCGGTCCGGGTCTCGTCAGGTCTGGGTGGTGCCTCGGGGCGGATGCTTGAAAACATCCGCCCCGATTTCCATCTGAACCCTCAGCGCGATGGCCGCACGCTCACCCCCTGAGGTGCGGTGTCCCGCCACCAGCCGCATCGTTCAAGACCGTTCCCAAGACAGTCTCCCAAGACACTTCCGACCCCCTCGCGGCCCGGTCGGCCCCTGGCAGGATGCTTGCTCCGGAGGAGGAGCGACTGCCCGGCGTCCATCATGAGGAAGTCCGATATGACCCAATCGAAATCGCGCCAGCCCGTCGTTCCGGGCTCGACGGGCTCCTACGCCGTCCTTCCCCTGCGCGACATCGTCGTGTTCCCGCACATCATCGTGCCGCTCTTCGTCGGCCGCGAGAAGTCGATCCGCGCCCTCGAAGAGGCGGTCCGCACCGACCGGCACATTCTGCTGGCGACGCAGATCAACGCCAGCGAGGACGATCCCTCGACGGACGCGATCTACAAGATCGGCACCCTGGCCAGCGTGCTGCAGCTGCTGAAGCTGCCCGACGGCACCGTGAAGGTGCTGGTCGAGGGCGCCGGCCGCGCCAAGATCTCGCGCTTCACCAAGTCCGACACCTACTACGAGGCCGAGGCCGAGACCCTCACGGACGAGCTCGGTGACAGCGTCGAGGCGGAAGCCCTCGCGCGCTCGGTCATCGCCGAGTTCGAGAATTACGTGAAGCTCAACAAGAAGATCTCCCCCGAGGTCGTCTCCGCGGTGACCCAGATCGACGAGCCCTCGAAGCTCGCCGACACCGTCGGCTCGCACCTCGCGGTCAAGATCGCCGACAAGCAGGCGATCCTCGAGATCCCCACGGTGGCACAGCGCCTCGAGCGCGTGCTGTCGCTGATGGAGAGCGAGATCTCCGTGCTCCAGGTGGAGAAGCGCATCCGGACCCGCGTCAAGCGGCAGATGGAGAAGACCCAGCGCGAGTACTACCTCAACGAGCAGATGAAGGCGATCCAGAAGGAGCTCGGCGATTCCGAGGACGGCAAGGACGAGCTCGCCGAACTCGAGGAGAAGATCGAGAAGACCAAGTTCACCAAGGAAGCCCGCGACAAGGCGGTGGCGGAGCTCAAGAAGCTGCGCCAGATGTCGCCGATGTCGGCCGAGGCGACCGTGGTGCGCAACTACCTCGACTGGATGCTCGGCATCCCGTGGGGCAAGCGCTCGAAGATCAAGAAGGATCTCCTCGGCGCCCAGGTCATGCTCGACGAGGACCATTTCGGCCTCGACAAGGTGAAGGAGCGGATCGTCGAGTACCTCGCCGTGCAGCAGCGTGCGAACAAGCTCACGGGCCCGATCCTGTGCCTCGTCGGTCCCCCCGGCGTCGGCAAGACCTCGCTCGGCAAGTCCATCGCCAAGGCGACGGGTCGTGAGTTCGTGCGCATGTCGCTGGGCGGCGTGCGCGACGAGGCCGAGATCCGCGGTCACCGCCGGACCTATATCGGCTCGATGCCGGGCAAGATCGTCCAGTCGATGCGCAAGGCGAAGACCTCCAACCCGCTCATCCTGCTCGACGAGATCGACAAGATGGGCATGGACTTCCGGGGCGACCCGTCGGCCGCCCTGCTGGAGGTGCTCGACCCGGAGCAGAACGCCACGTTCAACGACCACTACCTGGAGGTGGATTACGACCTCTCGAACGTGATGTTCGTCACCACCGCCAACACGCTGAACATCCCTGCGCCCCTGATGGACCGCATGGAGGTGATCCGCATCGCCGGCTACACCGAGGAAGAGAAGCTCGAGATCGCGCGCAAGCACCTGATCCCGGGCGCCGTGAAGAAGCACGGTCTCGACGCCAAGGAGTGGCAGGTCGACGATTCCGGCCTGCTGATGCTCATCCGCCGCTACACGCGGGAGGCGGGCGTCCGCAACCTGGAGCGTGAGATCTCGAACCTGATCCGCAAGGCGGTGAAGGAGATCCTCATCACCAAGGTGAAGGCCGTCGCCGTCACCGAGGAGAACCTGCCGGTCTTCCTCGGGCCGCCGAAGTTCCGCTACGGCGAGATCGACGAGGAGGATCAGGTCGGCGTGGTCACGGGTCTGGCCTGGACCGAGGTCGGCGGCGAGCTGCTGACGATCGAGGGCGTCATGATGCCCGGCAAGGGCAAGATGACGGTCACGGGCAACCTGCGCGACGTGATGAAGGAGTCGATCTCCGCTGCGGCGAGCTACGTCCGCTCGCGGGCCGTCGATTTCGGCATCGAGCCGCCGCTGTTCGACCGCCGGGACATCCACGTCCACGTTCCGGAGGGGGCGACCCCGAAGGACGGTCCCTCCGCCGGCATCGGCATGGCGACCGCGATCATCTCGACGCTGACGGGCATCCCGGTGCGCCGCGACGTGGCGATGACGGGCGAGGTCACCCTGCGGGGCCGCGTGCTCCCGATCGGCGGCTTGAAGGAGAAGCTGCTCGCCGCGCTGCGCGGCGGCATTAAGACGGTCCTCATCCCCGAGGAGAACGCCAAGGACATCGCCGAGGTGCCCGACAGCGTGAAGAACGGGATGGAGATCATCCCCGTCTCGCGGATGGACCAGGTGCTCCAGCACGCCCTGGTCCGCGTCCCCGAGCCGATCGAGTGGGAGGAGCCGGCCCCGCCGGTGCGCCCGGTCATCGCCGAGGACGATTCCGCGGCGGTCATCGCCCACTAGAGGCGTCGCGACCCTGACCCGAGACGAGGCCCCGGCGCACCCGCCGGGGCCTTTTTCGTGCCCGGGCTCGGAGGCCCCGCTGGGGGAGGGGGTTGCGCCCCCTCCCGCGCTTCCGTTACGAAGCGTCGCGCCCCGCGAGACGCAGGGCAGCGGGTCGGGCGGTTAGCTCAGTTGGTAGAGCGTCTCCTTTACACGGAGAGGGTCGGCGGTTCGAGCCCGTCACCGCCCACCAGATCGCCCCCACCTTGTCCCGATCTTCCGGCCGCGCTTGCTTCGGGTCCCCCCTCAGCCCTGCCGCCTCTTGAACCGCGCGAGCGGAAGCTCCGCGCGGTAGACGGCGAGATAGAGCAGCACGAACAGGAGCGAGGAACCGATCGTCGTCGGGAAATCATGGCCGCCGAACAGATCGCCGAACTGTCGCGCCGCGTAGGCGAGGGCGAGGCCGACGAAGGGGGGCAGGAGGTCGGCGGCCCGGCCCGGGATGAAGCCGTGGAGGCGCGCAGTGTAGACGAAGCGCACCACGTTCACGAGGCCGAAGGCGACCACCACCGAGCCCGCCGCCCCGACCTGCCCGTAGCGCGGCACCAGCACCAGCAGGGCGATGACGAGTACCGCCGCGCCGCTGGCCAGGATCGCGTTCTCCTGGCGATGATGCCCGGTCATCGAGAGGGCGTAGCCCATTGGGGCCAGGGTGGCGCTGAGGAGGAAGGCCAGGGGCAGCATGAAGCACACCACCGGGTCGAAGTGGAAGGCCTTCCCGAAGATCAGGTCCAGGCGGTCGCCGAACACGGCGAGGCCGGCGAACATAAAGCTCGAGATGATCGAGGCGTGGCGGATGTAGCGGCTCAGCTCCCGCTTCAGGCTCTCCAGGTCGCCTTGGTGATAGAAATTCGCGATGCGCGGCCCCAGCGTCTGGCTCCCGGCGACGGACCAGAACACGATCAGCTGCGAGACCGTGGAGAGCGCCGCATACTCGCCGATGCTCGCCGCGTCGGCATAGATGCCGAGGACGAGGATGTCGGCGAGGCGCATCGTCCCGTAGACGACGAGCGAGGCGCACATCCAGACGGCCTCGCGCGAGACGCGCCAATACTCGGCCCGGACCACCGCCCGGTCCACCACGGCGCCGGGAATCGGCGCCTGCCCGTGCCGCCGCCGCTCGTCGATGAAGCAGAGGCCGTGCGTCAGCAGGACCTGCGCCGTGTTGACGAAGGCGACGGCCAGGGTGGTGGGCCAGAGCAGCAGCACCGGACCGATCATCAGCACCCGCAGCACCGACTGGCCGATATAATAGAAGATCGCGTAGCGGGCGGGTTCGCCCCGCGCCTTGTAGAGGGCGCCGAGGATGCTGAGGTCGCCGGCGAAGGGGATCGTCAGGATCGTCACCAGCATGATCGTATCGAGGCCGGGATGACCGAAGGATGTCACGAACAGCGAGCCCATCGCGGCGGCGACGACGGCCAGCATCACGACGATGTTCAGTAACGCGGCCGTCGTCCTCAGTTGACGAACCACCGTCCGGACGGTCGGATCGCCGGAATCGCTTCGCCCGCAGAACTTCAGCAGGGCGATGTCGAGACCGAGGGGCGCGATCATCGCCGGGACCATGGCGATACTTCGGGCCAGATTGATCAGACCATAACCGTCGGCACCGATCATCCGGGCGATGATGAGCGATGTTCCGAACGTCAAGACCAGTTGGACGACCTGTCCGACCATGACGATGGAAAATTCATTCCGGACCATGCGCTTCGCGAGGGAAATCAACCGTTCGTCTCCAGAGGCGGCAAGCGGCCGCCCGGTCGCAGGACATACACCAGCGCTCGTGACATGTCTGAGGTGGATCGGATACCTCCGAGGCCGTGCCGGCTGCCGCCCCGACGCGCCTCGGCGGTCGGCTGCGGGCCGGACGGGATCGGGCGGCGCGGAAAGGACCGGCCACGCTCTGCAAATCCGGGGCCTGCCGGGCCACACGATCCTGGGGGGCGGTGAGACTCCGGCCGGACGCCTCCGGCCCGGAGGCGTCCGGCCGGGCGGCCCGGGCCGCCGGGGCTTTCCAGCGCCCGGCCCGGATGCTAGACAGGATCTTCCCGGATCGTTCTAAGCATCTGATCCCGTTGATGTTTGTCGGCTGCCGACCCGTATGGCGGCCGCGATCCCTCCCCGACGCAGAGGTGACCCGTGGCGGATGACGGCGAGACCCACCCGAGGCCGGCCCGCGGTTTCCCGCCGCCCTGGATCGTGGTCGAGCGGGAGGGCAGCTTCTGCGTGGAGGACGGGGAGGGGCTGGCCGTGGCCTGGACCTATTTCCAGGAGGATGCCGGCGCCCGGGCGGCGACGGGCGCGATGACGCGGGAGGAGGCGCAGCGCATCGCCAAGGCGGTCGCGATGGTGCCCGAGATGCGCACGATCATCCGCTCCCTGCAGGACGGTCTCGCCGAGGCGGATGCCGACGATGCGCGGGCCTGAGACGGGGCGAGGGACGGCGCGATGATCCCGGGCATCGATTGGGTCGAGGCCATCGGTTATCTCGGCACGGCGCTCACCATCACGGCCTCGGCGATGACCACCATGATCCCGCTGCGGATCATCGCCCTCGTGGCCAGCGCGGCCGTCATCACCTACGGCATGCTGATCGGGAGCTGGCCGGTCGTCCTCACCGAGGCGATCCAGATTCCCTTCAACGCCTTCCGCCTCTGGCAGATGGTCCGGCTCGTGCGCCAGGTCGAGGCGGCGGCCGAGGGCGACCTCTCCCTCGACTGGCTCCGGCCCTTCGGCACCGCGACCCGGTTCAAGGCGGGGCAGACCGTGTTCCGCAAGGGCGATCCGGCCGGCGAGATGTTCTACGTGGAAAGCGGCGCCTTCCGGATTCCCGAATACGGGATCGAGGTGCGGGCCGGCGGGGTCGTGGGCGAACTCGGCCTGCTCTCGCCGGGCAACACCCGGACCGCCTCGCTGACCTGCATCGAGGCCGGACAGGCCCTGCGGATCTCCTATTCGGAGGTCAAGCAGCTCTATTACCAGAACCCGGAATTCGGCTTCTACTTCCTCAAGCTCACCAGCGAGCGCCTGTTCCAGGGCGCGCAGGAGCGGACGCAGCCCCGCGACGCGGCGGCGCTCGCGACCGGCTCCGGGGCGCTGTGAGGCACGGCGCTCTCCGGCCGATCGGTCGAGGCGTCCCGGGCGATGGCGCCGGGGCGGTGCGCGCGTTTCTGCCGAGGATGCCGGAGTTCAGCCGCCGGCCATGACCAGGGCCCAGTAGCGCTTGTAGCGCGTGCCGGGGGCGTCGACCCGGGCGATGCCGATGCGCCGCAACTGCGGGATCAGCATGTTCCGGTTGTGCTCGGTCGAGGCCTTCCAGCGGGCCAGCACCTCGTCGAAGGTGGCCGAGCCGGCGCTGAGGTTCTCGGCGGCGTAGGTACGGCCGTAGCCCGCCTGGGCCATGCGCGAATCGAAGGTGCCGCCGATCTCGTGGCTGAGGCGCCCGGCCTTGGCGTTCGAGGCGGCCTGGTAGGAGGCGGCACGGATCAGGGTCGTATCGATCACCACCGGGCCGAGGCCGTGCTGCGCCCGGTAGCGCGAGATCGCGGCGGCGGCCGCCTGCTCGTCGAGGATGACGACGCTGGTCGGCTGGTCGGGGGCGAGGAGGGTCGGCGTGCCGCATCCGGCCAGAGCCAGCAGGACGGAGAGGGCGAGGGCGCCGGCGCCGAGGCGGAGGGACGGGCGCGGCGGGGCGGTGCGGGAGGGGCGCATCGGTGCGGAGGGGTCTCGGGGTGGGCCTGTGAGCCCTCCGCCTCCGTGGCCGATGCGGCGAAAACGCGGCGCCCGGCCCCGGGGTCTGCAACCGGCACCGGCCCTGTGTCCCGCCGGCCACGGGCCTCCGTCAGATCCGGGTGCCGCGATCCCGGGGCGGGGCGCCGCAGCGCCAGGCCGTGATGCGGAATTCCGGGTGGGTGCCGATCCACTGCGCCAGCTGCGGCTGGGCCACGTGCAGGCAGGCCGGGGCGTCCTCGACGTCGAGGGCGAGCCTGCGCGATTCGCAGGTATCCGGCGCGCGGGCGAGGCAGGAGGTGAAGTAGAGGAAGAAGACACCCGACATCCGTCGCCCTCCGGCACGATCCTCGAAGGAGGGTAGGGCAAGGACGGGGGAAGACGAGGTGAGCGCGCGTGGGACGCGATGGCGCGGGCGACGGGACTCGAACCCGCGACCTCCGGCGTGACAGGCCGGCACTCTAACCGACTGAGCTACGCCCGCATCCAATATTCGGGGAAGAAGTGACGTGGCGCGGGCGACGGGACTCGAACCCGCGACCTCCGGCGTGACAGGCCGGCACTCTAACCGACTGAGCTACGCCCGCTTGACGTCCCGCCCCGTTTCCGGCGGTGTCGGGGGTGTAGGTTCAGTGCCGGGGGCTGTCAAGCAATCCCGGGGCGCATTCGGCCGGGAATTTCCGGGGCCATCCGGCGCGCCCGACGGCGGCCGATCCCTCGCCGCCGGGGCGCCATTGAAACCGCGTCGCTTTTCTGTCATAGCCCCCTCGCGTTGAACCGCCCGGCCGATCGGGCTGCCGTGGCGGTTCGTGCTGCTCCATCAGAAGCATCAACCGAGCGCATCTCTTCGATCCATCCGGATCGGAGCCGCTGCGCGTTCAGGAGAGCCAAATGCCCAAGCTGAAAACCAAGTCGGGCGCCAAGAAGCGCTTCAAGATCACCGGCACCGGCAAGGTCATGTATGCCCAGGCCGGCAAGCGCCACGGGATGATCAAGCGGACGACGAAGCAGATCCGCAACCTGCGCGGCACCACGACCCTGTTCGAGGGCGATGCTGCCAACGTGAAGAAGTACTTCCTGCCCAACAGCCGGTAAGCCTTCACGACGCCGACACTGCTTTTTTCGTAATCCAGGAGAATTCCCATGGCCCGCGTCAAGCGCGGCGTGACCAGTCACGCGAAGCACAAGAAAGTCCTCAAGGCCGCCCGTGGTTATTACGGCCGCCGCAAGAACACGATCCGGATCGCCAAGCAGGCGGTCGAGAAGGGCATGCAGTATGCCTACCGCGATCGGAAGAACAAGAAGCGCACGTTCCGCGCCCTCTGGATCCAGCGCCTCAACGCTGCTGTCCGCGAGCATGGCCTGACCTATTCGCGCTTCATCAACGGCCTGTCGAAGTCCGGCATCGAGGTGGACCGCAAGGCCCTCTCCGAGCTCGCCATCCACGAGCCCGCCTCGTTCGCCGCCGTGGTCGAGCTGGCCAAGGCCGCCCTCCCGGCTGCCAAGGCGGCCTGAATCAAGGCGGCCTGAGGCGAGCCCGGCTCGCCCGAGCCGAGCGCTGTTCTTCACGAAAGGCGCGGCGCCCCCGGGGAGCCGCGCCTTTCGTCTTTCGGGCCGCCGCCGCGGGTTTTCGACCCCCGACCGCTTGCGTTGCGGCCGGGGACCGGGAAAACCCTCGCCCCGGGCCGTTGCCCCGATTCCGTTGCCCCGATGCCGATCGAGCCCGCCCGGCCCCGTGCGGGTCGGCGCCGCAGCCGGTGAGTTGAACCGATGACCGATCTCGACACCCTCGAAGGCGACCTGCTCCGTCAGGTCGCGGACGCCGCCGACGAGGCCGCCCTCGACGCCGTGCGCGTCTCGGCGCTCGGCAAGAAGGGGTCGGTCTCCGAACTCCTGAAGACCCTCGGGGCGATGACCCCCGACGAGCGCAAGGCGCGCGGCCCCCTGATCAACGGCCTGCGCGACCGGGTCCAGGGCGCGCTCACGGCGCGGCGGGACGCCCTGGCGGAGGCGGCGCTGGCCGCCCGCCTGGCGGCCGAGCGCATCGACGTGACCCTGCCGGTGCGCGAGGCGCCGGAGGTGCGCGGCCGCGTCCACCCGATCAGTCAGGTCATGGACGAGATCACCGCGATCTTCGCCGATATGGGCTTCTCGGTGGCCGAGGGGCCGGACATCGAGACCGACGACTACAACTTCACGGCCCTCAACTTCCCGCCCGGCCACCCGGCCCGCGAGATGCACGACACCTTCTTCCTGGCCCCCGACCGCAACGGCCAGCGCAAGGTGCTGCGCACCCACACTTCGCCGGTGCAGATCCGGACGATGCGGTCGCAGCAGCCGCCGATCCGGGTGATCTGCCCGGGCCGGACCTACCGGCACGATTCCGACCAGACCCACACGCCGATGTTCCACCAGGTCGAGGGCCTGGTGATCGACAAGGCCGCCAACATCGCCAACCTGAAATGGGTGCTGGAGGAGTTCTGCCGGACCTTCTTCGAGGTCGAGGCGGTGAAGATGCGCTTCCGGCCCTCGTTCTTCCCCTTCACCGAACCCTCGGCGGAGGTGGACATCCAGTGCTCGCGCAAGGGCGGCGAGATCCGCTTCGGCGAGGGCACCGACTGGCTCGAGATCCTCGGCTGCGGCATGGTCCACCCCAACGTGCTGCGCAATTGCGGCCTCGACCCCGACAGCGTCCAGGGCTTCGCCTTCGGCGTCGGCATCGACCGGATCGCCATGCTGAAATACGGCATGCCGGACCTGCGCCCGTTCTTCGAGGCGGACGTGCGCTGGCTCGACCATTACGGCTTCCGGCCCCTCGACATCCCGAGCCTGGTGGCCGGGCTGACGGGCTAGAGGATCGGGGAGACCCCAATCATGACCGCGACGGACATCGAAGCCATCGTCAACAGGGCCCTGACCGAAGCACTGGGTCCGTTCGGGTTCGACCGAGCGGAGGTGCGCCCTTATGTGGATCACGCCGGCGACGACGCGCTGGCGATCGTCGCCCATTTCCGGCCTTCGGACGTGCCCGCCGTCGAGCGCCCCGCGGTCAGGGCGATGGGGCTGCTGCGGAGCCGGCTCCTGGCCAACGGCGAAGAGCGTTTTCCCTATCTCAGCTTCTCCGGACCGGAGGACGATCTGCCGCCCGGCGACGCGACCGAGACCGAGTGATGCCGAAGCTGGGTAACCCTCTGGTCTACAATCTCCTTGAGGTCGCGGACGGCCTCGCGCTCGCGTCGGGCACGCGGAACGTCAGGAAGGCGGCGATGCGCCGGGCCGTCAGCACGGCTTACTACGCCGTGTTCCACGCCCTCTGTTATCTCTGCGCCGATGAACTAGTCGGCTGGAGCCGGACGGGCACGCACGATCCGATCTATCGCTCCGTGGATCACGGATCGGCCAAGACGCGCTTGGCGGGCAAGGCGGCGGAACGGATCGGGTCCACGGCTCTCGCGATCGGAGCCGCCTTCACCAAGCTTCAGGACGACCGACATGCGGCCGATTACGCCTCGCCCGCGCTTCCCGTCACGCTGGAGCGGACGCAGACGATCCTCGCCTCCGCTAGGCAGACGGTCGCGCTGATCGAAGACCTCGACAAACCGCAACGCCTCGAACTCGCCATCCTTCTCATCGCCAAGCCCCGACAGATCTGAGCCGAGAAGCCGATCCGATGAAACTCACCCTCTCCTGGCTCAAGGACCACCTCGACACCGAGGCGTCCCTCGACACCGTGGCCGAGACCCTGACGCGGATCGGGCTCGAGGTCGAAGGCATCGAGGACAAGGCCGCGAGCCTGAAGCCCTTCGTGGTCGCCCACGTGCTCACCGCCGAGCCGCACCCCAACGCCGACCGCCTGCGCGTCTGCACGGTGGATGCCGGCACCGGGCAGCCGGTGCAGGTGGTGTGCGGCGCGCCCAACGCCCGGGCCGGGATGAAGACGGTGTTCGCGCCCCCCGGCACCTACGTGCCCGGCCTCGACAAGACCCTGGCGGTGGGCACCATCCGGGGCGTCGAGAGCCTCGGCATGCTGTGCTCGGGCGCCGAGCTCGGCCTCGGCGAGGAAGCGAGCGGCATCCTCGACCTGGCCGAGGACGCGCCCACGGGCCAGCCCTACGCGCTCTACGCCAAGCTCGACGACCCGGTGGTGGAGATCAACCTGACCCCGAACCGGCCGGACTGCACCGCCATCCACGGCATCGCCCGCGATCTCGCTGCGACCGGCCTCGGCGACCTCAAGCGGCCGCCGCTGCCGCCGGTGCGCGGGGAGGGCGACTGCCCGGTGCCCGTCACCCTCGATTTCGAAGCGCCCGACGCGGGCCTCTGCCCCTACTTCACCCTGCGCCTCGTGCGCGGCGTGAAGAACGGCCCCTCGCCGGACTGGATGCAGGCGCGCCTGCGGGCACTCGGCCTGCGCCCGATCAACGCGCTCGTCGACATCACCAACTACCTGACCTTCGACCGCGGCCGGCCGCTCCACGTCTTCGACGCCGCCAAGGTGGCGGGCGGCCTCGTGGTCCGGCGCGCCCGCGACGGCGAGTCCCTGAAGGCCCTCGACGGCAAGACCTACGCGCTGACCGGCGACACCGTGGTCATCGCCGACGACAACGGCGTCGAATCCATCGGCGGCATCATCGGCGGCGAGGCCTCGGGCTGCGACGCGGCGACCACCGACGTGCTCATCGAAGCGGCCCTGTGGGACCCGGTGAACATCGCCCAGTCCGGCCGCCGCCTCGGCGTCATCACCGATGCGCGCTACCGCTTCGAGCGCGGCGTCGACCCGGCTTTCACCCTGCCGGGCCTCGACCTCGCCACCCGCCTCGTCCTCGAGATCTGCGGCGGCAGCCCGAGCCAGCCCGTGATCGTCGGCGAGCCGCCCCAGACCGAGCGGGTCATCGACTTCCCCTGGACCGAGACCCGGCGGCTCGCCGGCATCGAGCTGTCCCGCGCCGAGATGAAGGTCACCCTGGAGGCCCTCGGCTTCCACGTCGCCGGCTCCGGCGACCGGGTGAAGGTGCTCACCCCCTCCTGGCGCCCGGACGTCGAGGGCAAGGCCGACCTCGTCGAGGAGATCGTGCGCATCGCCGGGCTCGACCGCATCGAGCCCAAGCCCCTGCCGCGCATCGAGGCGGCTGTGGGCAAGCCGGTGCTGACCGTGATGCAGAAGCGCACCCGCCTCGCCAAGCGGGCGCTGGCCAGCCGCGGTCTCGTCGAGGCCGTGACCTGGTCGTTCATCCCCCACGACGACGCCGTGCTGTTCGGCGGCGGCGGGGCCGACCTGGCGCTGGCGAACCCCATCGCCGCCGATCTCTCCGACATGCGCCCGAGCCTGGTGCCCGGCCTGCTGCGCGCCGCCCAGCGCAACGCCGACCGCGGCAGCCCCGACGTCGCCCTGTTCGAGGTCGGCCAGTGCTTCGCCACCGACCAGCCCGAGGGGCAGACCATCCGGGCGGCCGCCATCCGCCGCGGCACCGCCACCCAGGCCGGCGCCGGCCGCCACTGGGACGGGCGCACCGCGACGGTCGACGCCTTCGATGCCAAGGCCGACGCCCTGGCGCTCCTGGCGGCTCTGGGCATCCCCACCGGCGGCCTGCAGGTCGTGGCCGGCGGGCCGGACTGGCTGCATCCGGGCCGCTCCGGCACCCTGCAGTTCGGCCCGAAGAACCCGGTCGGATCGTTCGGCGAGGTGCATCCGCGCGTGATGAAGGCCCTCGACCTCAAGGGCCAGCTCGTCGCCTTCGAGATCACCCTCGACGCGGTGCCGCTTCCGAAATACCGTGCCACCAAGGTTAAGCCGAATCTCGCTCTGTCGGACTTCCAGCCGATCTCCCGCGATTTCGCCTTCGTGGTCGGCCGCGACGTCGCGGCCGGCGACGTGGTGAAGGCCGCCCAGGCCGCCGAGCGCAAGCTCGTCACCGGCATCGACGTGTTCGACGTCTACGAGGGCGTCGGCATTCCGGAGGGCTCGAAGTCGGTGGCGATCGCGGTCCGGCTCCAGCCGGTGGACCACACCCTCACCGATGCGGAGATCGAGGCAGTCAGCGCCCGGATCGTCGCCGAGGTCGCACGCAAGACCGGGGCGACGCTCCGCTCCTGAAACCTCCCTCCTCCTGACAGGACAGGCCAACGATGCTCGATCCGGATCTCGTCGCCGCGCTCTCGGCCGCCCCGTATCTGCCGGTGCCCGAGATGCGCGCGGCGCTGGCGGAGCCGGACCGCATCGCCGACGCGGTGCTCGACGTCCTGGATCGGTCATCCCGGGCGCCGGGCCTGACGGAGGCCGAGGCCGAACTGCTGTTCTGGGGCCTGCACATCCTCGCCGCCGCCCAGGACACCCGGGCCTACCGGCCGCTGATCCGGCTGCTCCACGCGGACGGGGACACGCTCGACACCCTCCTCGGCGACGTGATGACCACGACCCTGACCAAGGTCCTGATCAGCGTCTTCGACGGCGACGTCGAGCCGGTCTTCACCATGCTGCTGGACAGCACCGTCGATTCCATCGTGCGGAACGAGGCCTTCGCCGCCGTGGCCTACCTGAGCGAGGTCGGGCGCATTCCGCGCGACCAGGTCCACGACCTGCTGGTCCGCTTCGACGACAAGCGGGCCGCCGTGGAGGTCGATCCGGCCTGGGCGGGCTGGGAGGAGGCGATCGCCCTCATGGGCTTTCCCGAGCTGGAGCCCCGCGTCGTCGCCGCCCGCAAGGATGGCCGCCTCACCCCGACGAACAGCGATCCGACCTGGTTCCCCGAAGCCCTGCGCGAGACGGTGAGGCACCGCGATCCCGCCCGCTTCAACCCCGAGCGCTTCGGCATCCTCGACGACCCCCTGACGGACCTCGCCTGGGCGGCGGAGGGCTTCGGCCAGCCGGTCGTGAACCCGCTCAAGCATGTCGGCCGCAACGACCCGTGCCCCTGCGGCAGCGGCAAGAAGTTCAAGAAGTGCTGCCTCGACAAGGTCGCGGCCTGACCAGGTCACGGTTCGGCGCGGGGCGAGCCATCCTGGGCGACGGTGCCCGCGCGGCTTTCCGCCCGCCGGCCGGCGACGGCGTGTCGCCGCATCGCGGGTGGAGCGGCGGCACCGACTTGGTTAATCCTGCGCGATGAAAGTCTCGCATGGTCAGGCGGCGTTTTAATCCCGTCCGACCCGAACAAAATACCAGCAAAGCCCGGTGCGATTCAGGCGTTTCAGCCTTGGCCGGCCCCTTGTGCGGGGCAGCGTGACCGAACATATTTGCTCACGAGGCGTCGCTTGGCGCCAAGAGGTCCTGTGCGTGAGCCTCATTCCGAAATCACACGCTGAGAGAGCTTCCAAGGGAAACTCCCATGGCATTCGATAACAGCCCCTTCCGGTACGGCGCCCAGCCGACCGGGTATGCCGGCAGCCAGGTCGAGATCGACCAGGGCCTGCGTACCTTCATGCTCGGCGTCTACAACAACATGGTCATCGGCCTCGGGATCTCCGGTCTCGTGGCGCTCGGCCTCAACATGGCCGCCGTCGCCCAGACGGCGACCGGCCGCGTCGCCCTGACGCCGTTCGGCCAGCTGCTCTACACCAGCCCGCTCAAGTGGGTCGTGATGCTGGCGCCGCTCGCCTTCATCTTCATCTTCTCGATGCGGATGGACCGGATGTCCGCGGCCTCGGCGCGCCTGACCTTCTTCGCCTTCGCGGCGGTGATGGGCGCCTCGATGTCCTCGCTCCTCCTCGTCTTTACGGGCGCGAGCGTGGTGCGGGTGTTCTTCATCACGGCGGCGACCTTCGGCGGTCTCAGCCTCTACGGCTACAGCACCAAGCGCAGCCTGTCGGGCATGGGCTCGTTCCTGGTGATGGGCCTGATCGGCCTGATCATCGCCTCGCTGGTGAACATCTTCCTCGCCTCTTCGGCGCTTCAGTTCGCGATCTCGGTGATCGGCGTGCTGATCTTCGCGGGCCTCACCGCCTACGACACGCAGAAGCTCAAGGAGATGTTCCTCTACAGCGGCGCCGATGCCGAGGGCGCGGCCAAGCTGTCGGTGAACGGCGCCCTGACCCTGTACCTGGACTTCATCAACATGTTCCAGATGCTGCTCTCGCTCCTCGGCGACCGCCGCTGAGCGAACCGGCCAGCTGGACAATCGAAGAAGGCCCCGGCGGGACACCGCCGGGGCCTTTTTGCTGGGCGGTGCGCCGTCGAGGCTCGTTCGCGCGAGGCCGATCGGTCGCAAGCGAAACCCGCCATCGGTTCGGAGCGCCTCGGGCGAGCAATCCAGAGCCGCCGACGTCGCCGGGTTGGGTACGACCTGCGCGTCCGGGTCCCGGGTTCCGCTGCGCGGCCCCGGGATGACGGGGTGCTGTACCCGGGCGTCTCGTCCGCGTCCCCGGCTAGCCGAATCCTGCTGTCCGACGGAGCCGCCGGCACCGTCGCGTCGCGAGTCCCCGTCACACCGCCCGGAGCGGTGGCTCCAGCACGGCCAGCACACGGGCGAGGTCGGTGCCGCGCTTCATCACCAGGCCCGAGGCCGCCACCACCGCGTAGGCGCCTTGGCGCCGGGCCAGCTTCGGGTCCTTCTCCACCCGGTAGAGCGGCATTTCCGAGCTGCGCCGGTAGATCGAGAACACCGCCTTGTCCCGCCGGAAATCGAGGGCGTAGTCCCGCCACTCGCCCTGCGAGACCATCCGCCCATAGAGGTTGAACAGCACGCGCAGCTCCGCGCGGTCGAAGGCGATCTGGGGCGGGACCGGCGCAGTCGGGAAGGGAATGACCCGGGCAGCCGCCTCGGGCCCTCGCGGATCGGCACCGGTTCTCTCGCTCATCGTCACTCCTGTTCCGGACTGATCCTCCATCATGGTGCCGGGCTTTCACCGCCGCAAGGGCGGCGATTCGCGCCCCGGCCGCGAAACACATCACCATGATTTCGCCGCCATCAGGCCCAGCGTCGGCCTTGATGAGGCGCGACACCTGTGGCCGAAACTTCGTCGGTTCCGTCCCGGCGCGGCGTCCGATCACACCGGCTCCCCAGCTCTTCGGCCGGCGCCCGGATCGGCGGCACCGACATCCCAGAGGTTTCGAGACCCAAGGACTTCAGGCCGCCTCTTCGGAGTGCGGCCCTTTTTTTGGCCCCCGGGCCGGCCCGTTTCCAAAAAGACAGCCGCGCGGAGAAACTCCGTCTATGAAGGGGGTCTTCTTCGCCGGGGACGGGTCGTGGTCAGCTTCGATGCCGAGTTTCGCCAGACGCTCGCGACCCTGTTCGCCTGGCGCCGCGACGTGCGCCGGTTCCGGACCGACCCGGTCGACGAGGCGCTGCTGCGCCGCTGCCTCGATCTGGCGAGCTTCAGCCCCTCGGTGGGCAACAGCCAGCCCTGGCGCTTCGTCCGGGTCGCCGAGCCGGCCCGCCGCGCCGCGGTCGTCGCCAGCTTCGAGCGCTGCAACGCCGCCGCCGCCGAGGCCTACGCCGCCGACCAGCGCGAGGCCTATGTCCGCCTGAAGCTCGCCGGCCTGCGCGAAGCCCCGGTCCATCTCGCTGTGTTCTGCGACGAGGCCACCGCCACCGGGCACGGCCTCGGGCGCGCCACCATGCCGGAGATGCTACGCTACTCCGTGGTCACCGCGGTCCAGACCTTCTGGCTCGCCGCCCGCGCCCACGGGCTCGGGGTCGGCTGGGTCTCGATTCTCGAGCCCGGCACGGTCTGCGAGACCCTGGAGGTGCCCTGTGCCTGGAGCCTGGTCGCTTATCTCTGCGTCGGCTTTCCCGTGGAGGAGCACGAGGACCCGGAACTCGTGCGCCACGGCTGGCAGCAGCGCCTCGGCAGCGGCATGGCGCTGATCGAGCGTTGACCTTGTGCAAACCGGTAAGGTCAACGAAGTCGTAAGTCGAAACCGAGGATTCGATCGGGTTCCGGCCGCCCTGCTTTACCGCGCCGGAGGATTGCCGGGTATTACCCCGGCGCCAGCACTTCGCTTTACCGGAACGAGAACCCGCCTCCGCGATTGATGATCGGGCAAACGGTCACGCTTTCGGAGGTTCGGGTCATGGTCGGGTACGGTCAGCGGGTGGTGGCGATGGCGGGCGCCGCCCTGGGTGCGGGTCTCCTGGGTGCCGCGCTTCTCGGCGCCCCGGTCCAGGCGCGGGAGGTCGTGGCCTTCCACGACGGCGTCAGCCCGGGCTCGATCATCGTGCGCACCGCCGAGCGCCGGCTCTACCTCGTCAACGGCGACGGCACCGCGATCCGCTACCCCGTCGCGGTGGGCAAGCCCGGCAAGCAGTGGAGCGGCGCCACCCAGATCGACGGCAAGTACGTGGAGCCGGCCTGGTCGCCCCCGCGCGAGGTCAAGCGCGACAACCCGCGCCTGCCCGCCGTGATCGCCGGGGGCTCGCCCTCGAACCCGATGGGGGTCGCGGCGATGACCCTGGCCGGCGGCGAGTACGCCATCCACGGCACCAACCGGCCGAACTCCATCGGTACCTACGCGTCCTACGGCTGCATCCGGATGTACAATCAGGACATCGCCGACCTCTACGAACGCGTCTCGGTGGGGACGCAGGTCTACGTCACCCGATAGCCTCCCGACCCGCGCGACCTCGACGCGACCGCGCGGGTATTCCAGGGCCGTTCAGCGCGCCGGCGGCGTCGTCGCCTCGACCGCCGTGAAGGCCTCGAGAATGCGGTAGGTGTGCTCGGCGCCCTCCGGCACCAGCCAGGAATCGCCGGGCTCGAGCAGCACCGTCTCGCCCTCGACGATCAGCTCCGCCCGGCCGGCGATCACGTAGCCGACCGTCTCGTAGGGGCTCTTCGCCAAGGGCTTGTCCGCACTGGGGGATTCGTCGCGCCACATCCGCATCGCGATGGTCTGGCCGCGCGCCAGGGCGACCTCGCCATGCGCATCGGCGCCCGCATTCTTGCTCGAAACCTTGATGGCCATCGTCCGTCTCCCTGCCATTGTGTCGGTGGCCGGAACAACGAGAGGGAATCGCCGCCGTTCCGGCGGCGAAACGCCGTCAGAAGTCGACGGCGATGCCCTTGATCTCCCAGTCGTCGTAGCGCACCGGCTCCAGCCCGCCCCGGCCCTGGCGCTCCCGCTGGGCCGCGATCTCCGCCGCCCGCGCATCGATCGCCGCCCGCCGCTCGGCCGCCTCCGCCAGCGCCCGTGCCGCCTCCGGTGTCAGGGCCCGCCGCTCGGTCGGTGCCGCTTCCGCAACGATTTCCGTCGGTTCCGGGCTGGTCATGGCTTGCATCTCGGTCTTGCGGGTGGAAGGGCAATCGGGGATTGGCCCGTCGCGAACGGGCCCCTGGCTTAGGAAGTGGCATTCATGGCGACACGCCGCAACACGGATGCGCCGACGGCGCCGATCGACCGCAGCGTCGCGGGTCTCGCGGCGCGCCAGGTCGCCCACGGCGCGGTGGCCGACCTCATCGGCAAGACCCGCGGCTTCGCCCTCGAGGACGCCCTGGCGCAGGCGAGCCGCAACGCCGGCCTCGACGCCGCCGATGCCGGCCTCGCCCGGGCCATCGCCACCGCCACCTTCCGGCGCCTCGGCTTCCTGCGCCGGGTGCTCGCAGCCCGGATGTCGCAGGGGCTTCCCGAGGACCAGCCCCGCCTCGTGGCGCTCCTGGCCACCGGGGCCGTGCAGATCCTCGACCTCAACGTGCCCGACCATGCGGCCGTCGACCTCGGCGTGCGCCTCGCCAAGGCCGATCCGCAACTCCAGCACCTCTCTGGCCTCGTGAACGCGGTCCTGCGTCGGATCGTGCGCGAGCGCGACGCGATCGTGGCCGATCCCGGCGACCCGTTGGCCGACAACACGCCGGACTGGCTCGCCCGCCGCTGGCGCGCCGCCTATGGCGAGGACACGGCCCGTGCCATCGCGGCGGCCCATCTCCAGGGGGCGGCCCTCGACCTCACCGTGCGCGGTGCGGCCGCCGAATGGGCCGAGCGCCTCGGCGGCGTGGCCCTCCCGACCGGGAGCGTACGCCTGCACGATGTCCATGCCGCCGTCGCCGACCTGCCGGGCTATGCCGAGGGTCAGTGGTGGGTGCAGGACGCCGCCGCGGCCCTGCCCGCCAGACTCCTCGACGTCCGCCCGGGCGAGCGCGTCGCCGACCTCTGTGCCGCCCCGGGCGGAAAGACCGCGCAACTCGCGGCGGCCGGTGCCGCGGTGCTGGCCGTCGACCGGTCGAGCCCGCGCCTGGAACGCCTCTCGCAGAACTTCGCCCGCCTCGGACTGGAGGTGGAGATCCGCGTGGGCGATGCGCTGGCGCTGCCCGACGAATCCGCGTTCGACGCGGTCCTCCTCGATGCGCCGTGCTCGGCCACCGGCACCCTGCGTCGGCATCCCGACGTGGCCTGGACCAAGACGGAGAGCGATATCAGTCGCTTGATCGGTCTGCAGAAGCGCCTGTTCGACAAGGCCGCCGCGCTGGTGCGGCGGGGCGGCCGCCTCGTCTACTGCACCTGCTCCCTGGAGCGAGAGGAGGGCGAGTATCAGGTCGCGACTTTCCTTACCCGCAATCCGGATTTCGAGCGCATGCCCGTCCAGGCCCGTGAAGTCGGCGGCTTAGCGGACCTCATCGACGCCGCCGGCGACCTGCGGACGCTGCCCGCGCACCTCAATGGTCCGACGCCGGATCTGCGCGGCGGACTGGACGGCTTCTTCGCGAGCCGCTTGCGCCGAAAGGACTGACCGATGCGTGGGGGACAGGGCCTGCGCGGAGCAATTCCGGCGACGGTCGTGCTCGGGTCGCTCGCGTGCGGCGCGGTCCCGGTCCATGCGCAGTTCGATCTCCGCATCCTGCCTCTGCACCCGACCTACGTCCGCAATTCCACCTGCGGGCCGGTCGAAACCAGCATTCCCTTCGAGGAGCACGAGGGGACGCGCGATGTCGCCCTGTCGCCGTCGCCGCGCGAGATGCCGCTGAACCAGGGCGAGAGCGCGATCTGCTTCGCCTACGCCACTGCCGACATGATCTCGCATCGGCTCGGACGCCAGATCGCACCGCTCGACGTCGCGACGAAATATTACTTCGCGGACCCGGAGCGCCTGACCGGGATTCCGGCCCTGCGCGAGCACCTGGCGGCGCATCCGACCTGGCGGGCCGACATCGCCTGGAGCCGCAACGCCGCCGAGATGTCCAGTCTCGGAAACCCGAAGCTGCTGCCGTACTTCGACAAGATCGAGGGCGGCGAGGAGGATACGGCGGCCCTGCTCTACAACATCGGTGGCCTCTGCGAGGATCGCGACCTGCCCTCCAACGATGGCTATCGCTACGTCAACCCGACGTTGCGGCGCCTGCGCTACCGGAGCCGTCTCGCGCCTGGCCGGATGAGTTTTCGCAGCCTGGCCGGAACGGTCCCGCACCTGCGCCACCCGCAGACCGATACCTTCAATGCGGGCTGGATCGCCCATGTCGAGGCGCGCTGCCGACGGAAGCCCCTGCCGGTGCCGCTTCTGCCGGTGTCCTACCGGGTCGCCGCCAATCAGGCCGAGTTCGTCGAGATGCGGGACTCGGGCACGCCGCCCGGCCCGCGCGCGATCGGCCGCATCCTGTCGATGATCGACTACGCCCTCGACCATGGCCGTGTCCCGACCATCGGCTACAGCTGGTACCTCCTGGAAGATCGCGATCCGAAGGACCCGGATCTCCACGCGGACCACGCCAGCCCGGTCATCGGTCGCCGAAAGATCGGTGGTCGCTGCGAGTACCGGGTTCAGGACAACACTGGGGAGTACTGCGCCCGCATGCGCCCGGGCATGCGCGAGGCCTGTGAGAACGGGCGGGTCTGGGTCGACGAAGAGTCTCTCCGCCGCACGCTCTACAGCGTCACCTACCTGCGCTGAGCCGTCTTGCCGCTCTCGGCTCTCAGAGCAGGCGTCGGTCGAGGCGCAGGATGCGGCAGGGTTCGCCCGCCCTGGCGGCCGGCGCGTACGGAGCACGGATCAGCAGCGCCTCGGCCGAACCCAGGATGAAGAGCATCGAGGAATCCTGCCGATTTTCGGGATGCACCACCGGGAGTCGGTCCGGCGACGTCGCGATCCGAGACCGGAGGTAATCCTGGCGCAGATCGTTCTCCGCAAGGTCACAGCCGAGGATGGCCGGTTCGGACAGGTCGGCGGACGCGTGCGGATCGCCGAGGAGCGCGCGGATCGCCGGAACCACGAACAGCAGGCCGCAGACCACCGAGGCCACGGGATTTCCGGGAAGGCCGAGGACGGCCATCCGACCGAGGCGCCCGTGCATCAGGGGCTTCCCGGGCCGGAGGGCGACGCGCCAGAAGCCGAGCTCCAGGCCACGCGTCCGCAGTGCGGATTGCACGAAGTCATGGTCGCCGACGGAGGCGCCCCCGAGTGTGATCAGCAGATCGGCCTCGGCCGACACCGCGCGCAGGATCGCCTCGTCGAGGGCAGCGAGCGTATCTCCGGCGATTCCGAGATCGATCGCCTCGGCGCCGGCTTCCTGCACCAGGGCTCCCATCGCGAGCCCGTTCGAGGCGACGATCTGGTCCCACCGCGCCGGTTCGCCCGGCGTGACCAACTCGTCCCCGGTGGCGAGGATCGCCACGCGCGGACGCCGCCGGACCGGGAGGATGCCGTGGCCTCCGGCCGCCGCCAACGCGATCCGACGCGAATCCAGGCGATCGCCGGCGGCAAGCAAACGATCGTCGGTTCGAAAGTCGAGGCCGCTCGGGCGGATGAACCGCCCAGCGGGCACGGGCTCGCGTCCGATGACGGCCTCCGGCGTCGCTTCTGCGTTCTCCTGGATCAGGATCGCATCGGCCCCCTCCGGCACGGGCGCGCCGGTGAAGATCCGCACCGCTGCGCCGCGTTCCACCGTACCGGCGAAGCCGTGGCCGGCCGAGCTGGTGCCGATGATCCGCAGGCTGGCAGGGGCCTCGGCGAGGTCGACACTGCGGACGGCGTAACCGTCCATGGCCGATGCGGCGAAGGGCGGCTGCGTACGGGTCGCGAACAGGTCGGCCGCGAGCGTGCGTCCGGCGGCCTGCGCGATGGGAACGGTCTCGGACTCGACCGGACCCGGGATGGAGGCGAGCACCCGCGCCAGCGCCTCGGCGACCGGGATCATGCTCCCGGCTCCCTTTCCTCTCGGAGGCGTGCCGCTCAAGCGTGATCCTCGGCGTGATAGGCGCCGGAACGCCCGCCATCCTTGGCGAGCAGCCGGATGCCCTCGATGCGCATGCCGCGATCGGCTGCCTTCACCATGTCGTAGATCGTCAGGCAGGCGACCGAGACGGCGGTCAGCGCTTCCATCTCGACGCCGGTCGGCCCGAGCACCCTCACCTCCGCCGTCACCCGTAGGCCCGGCAGGCTGTCATCGGGCTCGCAGTCGACGCGGACCTTCGAGAGCAGCAGAGGGTGGCAGAGGGGGATGAGTTCATGCGTGCGCTTGCACGCCATGATCCCGGCCAGTCGCGCGGTGCCGATGACATCGCCCTTCTTGGCGTCGCCCTCACGGATCAAGCGCAGGGTCTCGGGCAGCATCACCACCGAACCGGTGGCTCGTGCCGTGCGAGCGGTGGCCTCCTTCTCCGAGACATCGACCATGTTGGCCGCGCCGGAGGCGTCGAGATGGGTGAGCTCGGCCATCGGCGTCCTCAGGCCTTCGCGTCGCCGAAGAGCAGGCGTCGGGTGGCCGCTGTGACGTCGGCCTCGCGCATCAGGCTCTCGCCGACCAGGATGGTATCCAGACCGTTTTCCGCGAGGCGGACCACGTCGGCATGCCCGGCGATGCCGCTCTCGGCCACCGCGATCCGGTCGGCCGGCACACCCTCGGCGAGGCGGATCGCGGTTTCGAACGAGACCTCGAAGGTTTTGAGGTTGCGGTTGTTGATGCCCACCAGTCGCGTACCGAGGGGGAGCGCGCGCGCCAGTTCCTCGGAATCATGCACTTCGACGAGAACGTCCATGCCGAGATCGTGCGCGGTCTCCACGAGGGCGGCGGCTTCCTCGTCGTCGAGGCAGGCCATGATCACGAGGATGCAGTCGGCTCCCCAGGCGCGCGCCTCGAAGACCTGATAGGGCTCGAACAGGAAGTCCTTGCGCAGGACCGGCAGCGAGCAGGCAGCGCGTGCGTCGGTGAGATACTCGGGCTTGCCTTGGAATGAGGGCGTATCGGTCAGCACCGACAGGCATGTCGCGCCGCCGGCCTCATAGGCGGCGGCGAGGACGGCCGGGTCGAAGTCGGCGCGGATCAAGCCTTTCGAGGGGGAGGCCTTCTTCACCTCGGCGATGAGGGCCGGTCGCTTCTGGGCGATATGCCTGGCGATGGCGTCTGCGAAGCCGCGGGGGAGCGAGACGTTGGCGATGCGCTTCTCGAGCTTGGTCTGCGGGACTCGCAGCTTCGCCTCGGCGATCTCGCGCCGCTTGTAGGTCTCGATGCGGGCCAGCACGTCCTTGCGCTCGGCGGGAGCGATCTCGGAAACCGGGCCGGGCCGGAGCTCGGAACCGGGTTTGGACATGGCCTCGGACTTGGACTCGGACTTGGGCTCGGACATGACGGACTTTCAGGCGTTCGAGCGAAGGTTCGAGAGACGGACCAGGGTCTTGAGTGTGGCGCGCGCAGCGCCGCTGTCGAGGGCCTCGCCGGCCCGCGCAACGCCTTCGGAAAGGGAGTGTGCAGCCTCGGCCACCACGAGCGCGGCGCCGGCATTCAGCACGGCGATGTCGCGATAGGCGTTGCGGGCACCGTCCAGCACCTGCGCCAGGGCGACGGCGTTGTGCGTCGGGTCGCCGCCCCGCAGGTCGTCCAGGCTATGGAGCGGGAGGCCGACCTCGCGTGGATCAATGGTGAAGTGGGAGACCCGGCCTCCCTCAAGCGCCACCACGGCGGTGGGACCGGTCACGGTGATCTCGTCGAGGCCGTCGCTGCCATGTACGGTCCAGACCCGATCGCTGCCGAGTTCGGCCAGCACGCCCGTCAGCGGCTCGGCCCAGGCCGGGGAGGAGACCCCGAAGAGCTGGCGTCGCACGCTGGCCGGATTGGCCAGCGGGCCGAGCATGTTGAAGATCGTCCGTGTCGGCAGTTCCGCGCGCACCGGGGCCACGTGGCGCATGGCGGCATGGTGCGTCTGCGCGAACATGAAGCACAATCCCACCTCGGCCAGACACAGGCTCAACTCGTCGGGGGCGAGCCCGATGCGTACGCCGAGTGCCGCGAGGACGTCCGCGGCGCCCGAGCGCGAGGTGGCGGCCCGATTGCCGTGCTTGGCCACCGGCACGCCGCAGGCGGCGGTGATGATCGCGGCCAGGGTCGAGACGTTGTAGCTGCCCGAGTGATCGCCGCCGGTGCCGACCACGTCGACGGCGCCCGGGACGCTGCGCACCGGCAGCATCCGCGCACGCATGGCCTCCACGGCACCGACGATCTCGTCCGGTGCCTCGCCGCGGACCTTCAGGGCGACGAGAAAGGCGCTGGCCTGGACGGGCGTCACCTCTCCCGAGAGGAGATCGTCGAAGGCCCGGCGGGCCTCGTCGCGCGTGAGGCTCGCACCCATGGCGACCTTCGCGAGGAGGGGCTTGAAGGATTCCATGGAGCTCGGACGCGGCATTCCGGTGCTGAGGCCGGGATTATTCCTGAGGGACGACGTGTCCCGTCAATGCACGCCGTCGCGTCCCTTGTCACGCGCCGCGTTCCACGCCGCCGCAATGTCGAGGAAATTCCGAAGGATCTGCGAGCCGTGATGCGAGAGGATGCTCTCGGGGTGGAACTGCACGCCGTGCACGGGCCGTTGGGTATGCTGAAGCCCCATGATCAGGCCGTCGGCTTCCGCCGTGACGGTGAGATCGGTCGGACAGCCGCCACGCTCGACGACGAGGGAATGATAGCGGGTGGCATCGAAGGGCCCGTTGAGGCCGCGGAAGATACCGGAGGCGCGGTGCTGGATGCTCGAAACCTTACCATGCATCGGCGTCGGGGCCCGCACGACATCGCCGCCGAAGGCCTGACCGATGGCCTGCAGGCCAAGACAGACCCCGAAGATCGGGATCTCGGCCGACAGATCCCTGACGACGTCGAGGCAGATGCCAGCCTCGTTGGGAGAACAGGGGCCGGGCGAGAGCACCACGGCGTCCGGCCGGCGCGCCCGGATCTCCTCGGTGGTGATCGCATCGTTGCGCACCACGTCGATCGAGCCGCACAGGGGGCCGATCAGGTGGACGAGATTCCAGGTGAAGGAATCGTAGTTGTCGATGACGAGGACGTCGGACATGGGCGGCTCACGCGCAGGCATGCGAGCGGTTTGACCGGACTCCTTCGAGGGGTCAACACATGCCCGTGCCGAGCGCTACTGCCCCCGGCGCGCGCGGCTGGCGAACAGCACGGCGTCCTCGGCGGCCCGGAACAGCGCCTTGGCCTTGTTGACGCATTCCTGCTGTTCGGACGTCGGGTCTGAATCGTAGACGATACCGGCTCCGGCCTGGACGTGCATGCGACCGTCCTTCACCAGGGCCGTGCGGAGCACGATGCAGGTATCCATCTCGCCGCGTGCGCCGAAATAACCGATGCAGCCGCCATAGGGGCCGCGCTTCTCGCGCTCCAGCTCGTCGATGATCTCCATGGCGCGCACCTTCGGCGCTCCCGAGACGGTGCCGGCCGGAAACCCGGCAGCCAGTGCCGCCAGTGCGTCATGCTTCGGGTCGAGGTCGCCCTCGACGTTCGAGACGATGTGCATGACCTGGCTGTAGTATTCGAGGAAGAACGAGCCCGTCACCGTGACGCTGCCGATGCGTGCTACCCGCCCGACGTCGTTGCGCCCGAGATCGAGCAGCATGAGGTGCTCGGAACGCTCCTTCGGATCGGCGAGCAGCTCTTCCGCCAAGGCCTTGTCCTCGGCCGGCGTCGCGCCGCGCCGGCGCGTGCCGGCGATCGGCCGGATGGTGACGCGGCCGTCCCGCACCCGCACCAAGATCTCCGGCGAGGAGCAGACGAGCTGGAAATCCTCGAAATCGAGGTAGCACAGGAACGGGGCGGGATTTGTCCGGCGCAGAGAGCGATAGAGGGCCAGCGCCGGCAGGGTGAAGGGCGCCTCGAAACGCTGCGACAGCACGACCTGGAATACGTCGCCGGCGACGATGTATTCCTTGGCCCGGGCCACCATCGCCAGGTATGCCTCGGGTGTCGTATTCGAGACCGGTTCGGGATGCGCGATGGCTCGCGGGTCAATGCGTGCCTCGACGGGGAGGGGGCCTTCGAGAACTTCGGCGACCCGTTCCAGTCGGGCGAGCGTCGTCTCATAGGCAGTGCGAGCGCCGGTGCCCGGCGCCGGGCGCACCGGGCCGACCACCGTGATCAGATCTCGGACCGAGTCGAAGACGACCATGATGCGTGGACGCACCAGGATCGCGTCCGGCACGCCGACCGGATCGGGATTCGGCGCGCCGAGATTCTCCATGGCGCGGACCATGTCGTAGCCAAGATAGCCGAATAGGCCGGCTGCCATGGGCGGCAACACATCGGTGTCACCCTCCGCACCGATGGCGCTCTCGGCGATCAGGTTGCGCAGGCTTGCGAGGGGGGCGTCATCCTCCGTGACGAACTCGGAGAGATCGGGCCCTCGGGCGATCTCAGCCCGTCCGTTCCGACAGCGCCACGCCAGGTCGGGGTCCAGGCCGATCATCGAATAGCGCCCACGCACCACCCCACCCTCGACAGATTCGAGCAGGAAGGCCGTCCCGGCGTGCTGCGCGCGCAGCTTCAGGAAAGCGGCGACCGGGGTCTCGAGGTCCGCCACCAGGGTGATGCTCAGGAGTGCGGGACGGCCAGCACCATATGCGTCCGCGAAGGCCGTGAAGGCGGAATCCTGGGAGTCAGACACCTGGGTCATCGCCAAATCAGTACTCGCCACCGCCGATAGCCCGACGGAAGGCCGCCTGGTTTATGGTCACGCCCACCGAGGTCTGCACGTCGCCGATGTACTCGCCGAGGACGTCGTCGGCGATCGTCGGCTGAAAGCGCTTGGTGATCGCATCGTCCTCCGATGAGCCTGGCACGAAGGCCGGCATCGTCGCGGCGGTGACCTTGAAGAGAGCGCGGCTCTCACCGGCCTCGGCCGAGGCCGACTTGTCGACGGCCGTGGCGAAGACACGATTGACCACCTCGGCCGTCAGGTCGCCCTGCGCCTGGTTGCGGGCCAGGTCTGTCAGGGTCTGGACATTCAGTCCGGCATCCACCGCCACGGCTTCGACGGTCTCGCCCTTGTCGAGGCGCGCCGACAATTCCTTCGCTTTCGCCACGAGGCGGCTCTGGACCTCAGCGGCGCGCCAGCGGCTGACGACCTCTTCGCGGACCTCATCAAGGGGCTTGTCGTGCGCTCGGTCGACGCCGGTCACGTCATACCAGACGTATCCGCCGGTCTTGGTGCGCAGGGGCTCGTTGTCGCCGCCCATCTCGGCCCGGAACAAGGCTGTCAGGGTGGTATCCCGGTCCGGGATGCCTTCGACGGTCTTACCCGCAGGATCGAGGCCCTGTGCGGTGACGGCCGGAATGGTCTTCAGCGGAAGGTCCCGCTCCTTCGCGATGTCGGCCAGAGGCTTCGAATTTGCGCGCTGGTCCTCGATCGCGTCATGCGTCGCGTCGATGCCGCTGTTGGCCCGCTCCAGAGCGATTGTCCTGGCGATATCAGCCGAGACGTCGGCCAGCGGCTTCACCGTCTCAGGTTGTACAGCGGTGACGCGCAGGAGAACGGTGCCGAAGCGACCCTTCACCGGTGCGCTCACCGTGTTCAGCGGCAGGCCGAAGGCGGTGTCGGCCACGGCGGGATCGAACAGCTCGGCCTTCGACAGGGTGCCGAGGGAAAGGTTCTTCGGATCGGCGCCGGTCTCGGCGGCCACCGCTTCGAACGGCTTCTCGCCCGCCTCGACCGCCTTGCGGGCCGCCTCGGCCGCAGCCTGGTCCGGGAAGACGATCTGCTGGATCGTGCGGCGTTCCGGCGTGCCGTAGCGGCTCTTCTCGGTGTCGTAGCGCTTGGCGATGTCCTCGGCGGTCACGCTCTCCGGCTTGGCCATCGCTTGCGGATCGAGGACCAGAAGGGTGACGGCACGAGCTTCCGGAGCGCGGAAGGCCGACTTATTCTCTTCGTAATACGCCTTCACCGCCTCCTCCGACGGCGCCGGGATGTCGCCGGCCACGGATGGCGGCAGCATCAACAGGGCCACCGAACGGCGCTCCGTGGTGTAGCGGTGCACCGCCTCGCGCAGGGCCTCGGGGACGTGCAGATCGGCCGCGACTGCCTCGGCGAGTTGCAGGCGGGCGGCGACGGCGCGCTGCTCGCGCACGAAGGTCGCCTCGTTGATGCCGGCGCGCTGGAGCGTCTGGTTGAACAGCGCGGGATCGAACTTGCCGTCGGCGCCCTGGAAGCTCTTCTCCTCCTGGATCGCGCGCAGAACGGCCGCGTCGGGGATGCTCAGTCCGAGGGCGACGGTCTGCTGGTCGAGGGAAGCCTCGCTGACGAGCTGCGCCAGCACCTGCCGGTCGATGCCGAGGGCCCGAGCCTGGTCCGGAGTCAGCGTGCGGCGGGTCTGGCTCTGATAGCGCTGAAGCTGGTTCTGATAGGCGCTGCGCACGGTCTCGGCCGAGATCTGCGCCCGACCGACGGTGGCCACGCTGGTGGACGAGCCCGCGCGGAAGAATTCCTCGACGCCGAAGATCGCCACGCCGGCGATCAGGAAGGTGAAGACCACCGTGAGGATGATCTTGCCGAGCCAGTGCTGGCTGGCCTTGCGCATGTTCTGCAGCATCGAACGTCCGGGTACCCGTCGCGTAGGCGCCCGGGGGCGCCTGTCATTCCTGGGAAAGTCGCCCGCGATAGACCATCCGGGCTGTCACCGCAAAGGGCGTTCGCAGTTTGCGCGGCCCCCGAGGCTCTGTTAGGGCCGGCTCAACCGCGAAGCGAAGCCATATCAGCGAGGAACGGGATGACGAAGTCGGGGCGACGGCCGCTGGTTGCGGGCAACTGGAAGATGAACGGGCTGCGCAGCTCGGTCTCCGTGGTTGAGGCCGTCCGCAATGGCCTGACCGCCGACCTGCTCGAGACGGTCGACGTCCTGATCTGCCCACCCTCAACCCTGATCGCCTCGTGCGTCGCTGCGGCCTACGGCTCGCCCATCGCCATCGGTGGCCAGAATCTGCACGCCAAGCCGAACGGCGCCTTCACCGGTAGCATCTCGGCGGAAATGTTGGCGGATCTCGGCGCTTCCTACGTCATCGTCGGTCATTCAGAGCGCCGCGCCTATCATCACGAGACCGATGACGGCGTCCATGCCAAGGCGCTCGCTGCCCGACGCGCAGGTCTCTGCGGCATCATCTGCGTCGGCGAGACGAAGGAGGAGCGCGAGGAGGGACGGACCCTCGATATCGTGCGCGCGCAACTCGCGATCGGCGTGCCGAAGGGGGCCACCGCCAAGGACACCGTGATCGCTTACGAGCCGGTCTGGGCGATCGGTACCGGCCTGACACCGACTCCGGCCGACATCGCCGAGGTTCACGCTTCGCTGCGTGAAATGCTGGGGCAGCTCATCGGTGCCGAGGCGCAGGCGGTGCGCATCCTCTACGGCGGCTCGGTCAAGCCCAGCAACGCGCGCGAACTGATGGCCGTGGAGAACGTCGACGGTGCCCTCGTGGGCGGCGCCAGCCTCGTCGCCGACGACTTCCTCGGAATCGCCCGGGCCTACCTGCGCTGATCTGCGGTTGGTAAACCGGACGCCCGCCCCTTCGACGATTCGCGGGTGGAGCTTCATGCGGATGACGCGACGGGTGAGATGATCTGGCGGTCGGACGAGGATCGCGCCTGGGCCGTCGAGGAGGCTTGCCGCAACGCCCGGCCCTCGCCGCGGGAGATCGCTCTCGGGGGCTGGGTCCTGCGCGCGTCGGGTGGCCCGACGCGGCGGACGAATTCGCTCAATCCCCTGCGCGGCTGGCGCGACGATTCTGCTGCCGTCGTCGCTGAGGCCGAAGCCGTCTATCGAAGCCTCGGCCAGCCCTTGATCGTCCGCGTGCCCGATCTCGTCCCCGACATGGATCTCGCCCTCGACCGTCTCGGATTCCGGCGCGAGGGTGAAACCTGCACGCTCTTTGCGGAGCTTTCGCCGGGCACGGCCCAAGATATCGGCGATGTCTGCCTCACCGAGACACCGGATACGACGTGGTTGGCGGCCCACGGCGATTGTGAGGGCGTGACGTCGGAGGTGGCCCGGAAGTGCTACCGTACCTCGGTCGGGTGCCTGATCCTGCCGAGAATATTCGCTCGGCGCGTCGAAGGGGCCCGGACGGTCGCCGTCGCCTATGGGGCCGTGCACCGGGGGATCCTCGTCTTCGAGTCCGTGGCGACCCATCCGGCTCACCGTCGTGCGGGACATGCGCGCAGCCTGATCCTGGCCCTGATGGCGTGGGCGCGCCGGGGAGGCGCGACCAGTGCGTGTCTTCAGGTGGTCGCCGAGAATCTGCCGGCCCGCACTCTCTATGCGGGGCTGGGGTTCACCCGGAGCCTGTACGGCTATCGCTACCGCCGCCGGGACTGACTTCTGCGACGCCCGGTGCGCTTCACAGCTTGAACGCCTGCCGTGCCAACAGACGCCAGCCTCCACCGTCCCGATGCCAGACCTGAAGCACCCCGATATGCACGGGCACGGTCTTGCCGTTCGCGATCGTTTCGCCGTCGAAGGCGTGCCGGACCACCGCGTTCTCCCCGACGACGGAGGCGGTGCGATTCGCCAGCGTGATGCCGGGGAAGCTGGAGCGCCGGCGGGTGAGTGCCTCGACGAAGGTGGCCTTGTCCTGCACGGCGCCGCTCGAGTGGCCGTAGCTCAGTCCGTCGAGAACGAGCGCGTTCAGCGCAGTCCGATCGGCGGCGAGCATGGCCTGCGTCAGGGCATCCACAGCAGCTTCGACCTCTCTCTGGGCGTCGGCGGCTCGGATCGGCAGGGCGGCCAGACACGCCGCGGACGCGACGATGCCCAGCAGGAATCCTCGAAAGTACGAACGAGCCTTGGCCAACGCGTTCATCCTCCATGGTCTGGCTTCGAAGCCCCGTCATCTTCGAGCGAGGCGGACCCTACTCCGATCGAAAAACGCGGTAGGCCCGGCTCGGCTCGGTCCGGAAAGCGCTCGGCTCCGGCTTGAGGGCCTTCAGGGATCGCGTCGGCACACGGGTCCGGTTGGCGCGCGGGGCCATCTGGTGTATGGCCCCGCGGATATGTCGGCGGCGCCAGGACTCTCCGGCCCGTGGTGCACCCGTGCTCGATCCGCTTCCCCGGCGATCGGCGTGCGGGAGATGAAGCTTCCGGAAACCCGATGCAGACCGTTCTGATCTCGATCCATCTCATCGTCGTCCTCGGCCTGATCGCCGTGGTCCTGCTCCAGCGTTCCGAGGGCGGTCTCGGACTCGGCGGCGGCGGCAGCGGCGGCGTTGCGGGGTTCATGACCGGTCGCGGTCAGGCCAACGCCTTGACGCGCGCGACGGCAATTCTCGCGGCGCTGTTCTTCACCACCAGCATGGCGCTGGCGATCCTATCTCACCGGAGTGCCGCGCCGCGGTCGATCCTGGAAGGGACCGGAACGAGCCAGCCGGCGACGCAGCCCAACGCCGGCAACCTGCTCGACACCCTGCGGGGCCAGGGCGGTGCCCAGCCCACGGCTCCTGTTCAGCCCGGCACCCCTGCCCAGGTTCCCGAGACGGCCCCGGCTCAACCGGCCGTGCCGCAGGCGCCGCAGTCCCGCTGATCGAGCGTCGGGGCGCGCTTCGATCCATCGTTGGGTCGTAACGGAAACGCGACGGGCTCGCTGAGCCCCTTTTGTTCAGCCGAGAACACAGTTCGTTGAGAGATGCGGCGTCCAAGTGATTGGACGCCGATCATCGTTGGAATGCCGATCGGACGACGTCCTCGACGCGCATGCGCTCGCATCGCGGGGGATAGGCGTTTTTGTTGTTTGGCGAATCGTTCTCCCTTGTTTATGGACCGAGGCCCATGACGCGGTACGTATTCATCACCGGCGGCGTGGTCTCCTCGCTCGGTAAGGGTCTCGCATCGGCAGCGCTCGCTGCTCTGCTGCAGGCGCGAGGCTACAAGGTCCGCCTGCGGAAGCTCGATCCCTACCTGAACGTCGATCCGGGCACGATGAGCCCGACGCAGCACGGCGAGGTCTTCGTCACGGACGACGGTGCCGAGACGGACCTCGACCTCGGGCATTACGAGCGCTTCACCGGATTGCCGGCGACGCGGGCCGATAACATCACCACCGGGCGGATCTACCTCGACATCATCACCAAGGAGCGGCGCGGAGACTATCTCGGCGCGACGATCCAGGTGATCCCGCACGTCACCAACGCGATCAAGACCTTCGTCCTCGAAGGCAACGAGGCTTTCGACTTCGTGCTGGTGGAGATCGGCGGTACCGTCGGCGACATCGAGGGCCTGCCCTTCTTCGAGGCGATCCGACAGCTCGGTCAGGAATTGCCGCGTGGGGCCACGGCCTTCGTGCACCTGACCCTGCTGCCCTACATTCCCTCGGCCGGCGAGCTGAAGACCAAGCCGACGCAGCACTCGGTCAAGGAGCTGCGCTCCATCGGCATCCAGCCCGACATGCTGCTCTGCCGCTGCGATCGCCCGATCCCCGCCGATGAGCGGCGCAAGCTCGGCCTGTTCTGCAACGTGCGCGAGACCGCCGTGATCGAGGCGCGCGACGTCGCCTCGATCTACGACGTGCCGCTCTCCTACCGCGAGGCCGGGCTGGACCGGGAGGTGCTGGCGCATTTCAGCCTGCCGTCGCAGGACGAGCCCGATCTGTCGCGCTGGCGTACGATTTCGGAGCGGGTGAGGAACCCCGAGGGGGAAGTCTCCATCGCGATCGTGGGCAAGTACACAGGCCTTAAGGACGCCTACAAGTCGCTCACCGAGGCGTTGACCCACGGCGGCATCGCTCACCGGGTCAAGGTCAACCTCGAATGGATCGAGGCCGAGGTGTTCGAGCGCGAAGACCCCGCGCCGTTCCTCGAAGGCATTCACGGGATCCTGGTGCCGGGCGGCTTCGGTCAGCGCGGTGCCGAGGGCAAGATCCGCGCGGCCCGCTACGCCCGCGAGCGCAAGATCCCGTATTTCGGCATCTGCTTCGGCATGCAGATGGCGGTGATCGAGGCCGCCCGCTCGCTCGCCGGCGTCGTGGATGCCAACTCGACGGAGTTCGGCGAGACCACCGAGCCGGTGGTCGGCCTCCTGACCGAATGGCTGAAGGGCAACGAGCTGGAGCGTCGCGCCGCGGCCGGCGATCTCGGTGGAACCATGCGCCTCGGGGCCTACCAGGCGAGCCTGCGCCCGGATTCGAAGATCGCCGAGATCTACGGCAGCACCGATATCTCCGAGCGCCATCGCCACCGCTACGAGGTCAACATGGCCTATCGCGAATGCCTGGAGGCCAAGGGGTTGCGCTTCTCGGGCCTCTCGCCGGACGGGCTCCTGCCTGAGACCGTCGAGCATGTCGGGCACCCGTGGTTCATCGGTGTGCAGTTCCATCCGGAGCTGAAATCCCGGCCCTTCGAGCCGCACCCGCTGTTCGAGAGCTTCATCGGCGCCGCGATGGTCCAGAGCCGTCTGGTCTGATCGCGGAGGGGGCGCCGCATGAGTTCGATCGCGGGGCTCGGTCCGTTCCTGACCTATCTGACGGTCTCTCTCGGGCTGATCGCCGTCTATCTCGCCGTCTATCTTCAAGCGACGGGACATCGCGAACTGGCGCTGATCCGTCAGAACAATCTCGCAGCGGCGATCGCCCTCGGGGGCAGTCTGGTCGGCTACACGCTGCCGCTCGCTGTCTCGATTCACAATGCCCAGTCGATCCTCGACTGCATCGTCTGGGGGCTGGTGGCGCTGATCGTGCAGGTGGCGGTCTATCTCGCCACACGACTGCTCCTCCCCGATGTGTCCCGCCGCATCGAGGACGGGGAGACGGCGAGCGCCACGCTGCTCGCGGCAACATCCCTGGCGGGCGGCATCGTCGACGCTGCGGCGATGACCTACTGAGCCGATTTCGGGCATCGCTTGCCGCAACGCCTTCCCGGCGGTCAAGCTCATCACCACATCCTCATCCAGCCGTCCGAACGGAGCGGTAAGGAGCTGGCCGCGAGACGCGGTCTGAACGGGAATGTCTTCGAAGGACGAAACGGACAGCACCGGAGAGAGCCGGGGTCTCAAGCGCTCCGAGACCGTGACGCTGATCCTCCTGGCGGGTGCGGGCGCGGCAGCGGTGGCCCTGGCGAGGATCGATCCGACGCAGCGGATGGAGGACATCCGGATCTATCCGAACGCCGAGGCCTGCAGCGCGGGCCGGGTCCGGACAGCGGAGGAGTGCCGAACGGATTACGCAAAAGCCCTCGAGACCTACGCAACGGCGGCACCGGCGTATCGGACCCTGGATCTATGCGAAGCGCAGCACGGCGTCGGACAATGCCGCCGGCAGGATGCGGCGACACAACCGCTCGGCGACATGTTCGTCCCCCAGATGGCGGCCTACGCGGTCGGTCTGACGGCGGCACAGAAACTCGAACCCCAGCCGCTCTTCCGCAACGCCGATCCGCAGCGAAGCCTCGGGCTGGTATCCACGTCGAGCTACCGGACAAGTTGGGGATGTCCGATCTATCCGGCTGCCGATGGGGCGAGCAGCGCCGCTCGGGTGCCCGCTGCGTCTGTCCGGCGCGCCGTCTTCGGAGGCTTCGGCGGCACGGGCAGGGAGGTCTGCGGCGAATCCGAAGCCGCGCTACACGGGGGTGGCTGATGCGCCGCGTCTCCATCGGCGAGCGTCCGGACTGGCGGGACGTCGCGGCGCGGAACGGCTTTCACTTCCACACCCTGAACGATTCGCCTTATTGGGACGAGAGCTACGCCTATGCCTTCTCCCTCGCGGAGATCGAACAGGACATCGAGGCGGCGAGCGCGGACCTGCACGCCCTGAGTCTGGACTTCGTCGATACGGCGGTCGAGGACGCGCGCATCCTCGCGTCACTCCAGATTCCGGAATACGCCTGGGACGTGGTGCGCGACAGCTGGCGCCGGGGAGATCCATCCCTCTATGGGCGCCTGGATCTGTCCTATGACGGTACCGGACCGGCCAAGCTCCTCGAATACAACGCCGACACGCCCACGGCCCTCTACGAGACCGGCGCCTTTCAGTGGCTGTGGTTCGAAGACCTCCTCGCCCGCGGTCGCCTTCCGACCGGCACTGATCAGTTCAACTCGGTGCACGAGCGGCTGATCGCGCGTTTTCGCGACCTTCCCGGAGACGGAACCCTGGCCTTCGCCGCATTCGCGGATGCCGCCGAGGACCGCGGGACCGTAGCCTATCTGGAGGATTGTGCCCGGCAGGCGGGCTTGGCATGCAGATTCCTCGACCTCGCAGATATCGGGCTCGACGAGCGCTGCCGCTTCGTCGATCGGCGCTGTCTCCCCATCAGCCGGTTGTTCAAGCTGTATCCGTGGGAATGGGCCTTCCAAGACACCTTCGCGGCGGCATTGGGCAGGACCGAGACACGCTTTCTGGAGCCCCCGTGGAAAGCGGTGCTGTCGAACAAGGGTCTGCTCCCCCACCTCTACGCCCGCGAACCGAAGCACCCGAACCTGTTGCCGGCCTATTTCGAGTCCGATCCTGCCCGAGCCTGTCTGGGCGACAGCTTCGTCCGCAAGCCGCTCCTGTCGCGGGAAGGCGGCAACATCCTGATGTTCGAGAACGGAGCGCTGGTTGCGCAGCCCGAAGGTCCCTACGGGGCGGAGGGCCATATCCTCCAGGCATTGGCGCCGCTCCCGAGCTTCGATGGGAGGCGGCCGCTCGTCGGATCCTGGATCATCGGTGACGAACCCGCTGGGCTATGCGTCCGGGAGGGCGCGGGTCCGGTGACGACGAATACCGCCCTGTTCGTCCCGCACTACATCGAGCCGGCATGAGCCGTGAGCGGAACGTCGCCAATCCTGCTCGATTGACAGGGACCAGCCATCGTCCTTCCCACACGGAGCCTCCGAATGCCGCCGATCTTCACCGCCGACTTTGAAACGCGCCGCGATGCCGAGATGAGCGTGGAGCACCTCGTTCAGGAGCACGGCATCGATCGGAAAGCGATCACGGTGGTCTCGGCGGGCGATCGCAACAGTGCCGGTACGGAGCAGGCCGGCGCCGATCTCGAGGACGGCCGCAACAAGGCCGACACCGAGGGCGAGCCGGCGTTGACCGGCGCGATTCAGGTTCGGGTCGAAGCCGATTCCGGCCAGCGTGACGTCATCGACGAATCGTTCTCGACCTTCGGTGGCAAGACCATCGAACGCTGACGCGACCTGATACGGAGACGCCGGCCGATACGAGGATGCCGGCGGCTCAGGCCGCGAGTTTCGTTACGGCCGGGGCCGCCGCCGGTCCAGGCCCGCCGAACAGATGTCGATGCAGGCTGTGCGGGCAATGGGCCCGTCCAGAGGCGTCCGTGATCAGCACCTCCGTCATTCCCGCCACCATCAACGACCAGCCTTGATCCACCGCGCTCAGGATCGAGCTGTGGTGAAAGCTGAAGCGACGGTCGGAGACGCGCGCGCTGACGGTGAAGCTCACGGGATGAGATCCTTGCCTGATCGCCCGAGGCCCGTCTTTGAGCCGCCGGCGGATTGATGAGAGGGTCGTTCGTCCAGGCCGTCGTTTTGCAGCGCGGTTGAAGCCTTACTGCGATGCAATAATGGCTTGGGGTTGACGAAGTTTGAGCAAGTTCGCCTGGCGGGCGAATTGTCTCAGCGTTTTTCGCCGACCTCCCCGGTGATCGCACGGGCCGCGCGCAGGACAGCCTCGGGATGCTGATGATGCAGCATGTGACCGGTCCGCGGGAGCGCTTCGAAGACGGCTCCCGGAATGCATTGGGCGACCCGGTATCCATGGAGCGGTGTGCTGACGACGATATCTGCATCGCCGCCAAGGATTCGGACCGGAACCTTGCAGGCGTGGTAGGCGAGAACGCTCCGGGTCAGGCCGGCCATCAGCCCCGCTGCATCCTCGCCCTCGGCGACCAGTTGTTCCGCATTCCCCGCCAGTCCGAACGGATAGGCCTGGGCATAGCCGGGGGGCATCGCACCCGGCAGGAACATCATGTTCCAGAGCAGCGGCAGCAATGCGGGGTCGACGGAACGTCCGAGGAGATCCGAGACGATGCGGCCCCCGGGCGCCGCCCGAGGGCCGAACATGAGGTGTTCCAGCCGCGGCTCGGGAAAGCAGATCGGCGCCAATGCGACGACGCCCGCGATCTCATCGGGAAATTGAAGGCCGTAGGCGAGAGCCACCGCGCCCCCGAACGAATGGCCCACGATGACCGGCCGCTTCAGGCCCAATGCCTGCACGCCGTCGCGGATCAGGGCGGCCTGCCGCCAGGAATGGGCGTCGGCGTAGCCCTGGCGCCGGCTGAATCCATGTCCTGGGCGGTCGACCGCGATGACCCGGAAATGCTCGGCGAGATACGGCACCGGCCCGAGCCACATATCCTCCAGGGACATCAGCGTCCCGTGGATGATCACGAGGGGCGGTCCCTGCCCGGCTTCGGCGTAGGCCAGCGTCCGGCCGTCATCCAGATCGATGGTGGATCGCGGAACGAGGCGCGATGCGACGGACGGCGAGAGGCGCCCGACGGGGCTGGCAACAGGTCTGGTCTCCATCAGAGCGGACGCCCGCGGCGGCGGTTCTGCCGGGCGACGAAGGCGGTCGCTGCGAGGCCGAGGCCGAGCCGGATGGCCGTGGAGGCCGGATGGAGGGACGCGCGCGTGTAGGTGCTTGTCCGGCGGACGTAGCCGGGCTGATCGCCGTGCGTCTCCCTGTCCTGCCTCGGTTCATGCAGCGCGCCGGATGGATTGCGCGGTGTCTCGCGGCGCTTCTGGAAGGCGATGATGGCCGGTGCCAGAAGATCGTAGGCGCTTGGCGCAAACTCCTTGAGACTGGTCAGGGCCTTGCCGCTGCCGCCGACGACGATGTCAGGCTCAGGGTGGACAGCGGCATGCAGGATGGCGTTGGCGACTTCTTCCGGTCGATAGACCGGCGGCGGCAGCATCGGCTCGTGGTCCATGTAGTTGCGTGCGCGATGCGGCAGCGGCGTGTCGATGGAGGTGGGTTTGATCAGCGTCACCGAGATCGGCGCGCCCTCGTGGACCAGTTCCATGCGAAAGGCGTCGGTGAATCCTTTGATCGCGTGCTTGCTGGCGCAGTACATGCCCTGGAACGGGAAGGCGAGGTCGCTGGCGACGCTGCCGATATTGATGCTGCTGCCGCCCCGTTCGCGCAGATGGTCGGCGGCGATCAGTGAGCCATAGACGGTGCCCCAGAGATTGGTCTGCAGAAGACGCTTGTGGTCGGCATCGCTGACCTTGCTCAGCGGCCCGTAGATGGTGAGGCCCGCGACGTTGACCCAGGTATCGAAGCCCCCGAAGGCTGAGATGGCGCGCTCCGCGATCGTCTGGACGTCCGCGCGCTTGCCAACATCGGCCGTCACCGCCACGGCGCGCCCGCCTTCGGCCTCGATCTCCTGCGCGGTGCGCGCGAGGGCATCGCCGCTGCGTGCCGCGAGGACGACCCGGGCTCCGGCCTTGGCAGCCATGCGGGCGGTGGCGAGACCGATTCCGCTCGACGCCCCCGTGATCACCATGACCTGATCCCGCAGCCTCCTCCGGTGTCGCATGGCGCCCGTTCCCCCGTTCATTCGCACGGATCGTCATCCGCGGCCTCGGACGCCTACTCACGGGCGTGCCGCCGGTTCTGTCTGGGTGAGGGGCTGCGCGGTTTTCACGCGTGCGTTTCCCCGGTGGATGAGACAAGGGGTGCAGTCGTACCGCTAGCAATGGTAAGCGGTATGACTACGTTGCAGGCTGTGACCGAGATTCTGTTCTACCACCTGCAGAACCAGCCCCTCGAGAGGGTGCTGCCGAACCTGCTCGAGCGCTCGCTGGAGCGTCAGTGGCGTGCGGCGATCCAGGCTGCCAGCGAGGAGCGGCTGCAGGCCCTCGACGACCAGCTCTGGACCTACAGCGACGACAGCTTCCTGCCGCACGGGACCGATCGCGACACCGATGCGGCCAGCCAGCCGGTCGTACTGACCTTGAAGGACTCTAATCCGAACGCCGCCGCGATTCGTTTCCTGGTTGAAGGCGCTGACCTGCCGCCCGATGCTGCCGACTATGCCCGCATCTGCGTGCTGTTCGACGGCACCGACCAGGATTCCCTCCTGCGCGCCCGCGAGCAGTGGAAGGCGGCGAAGGCCGCCGGACATACGATCGCCTACTGGCAGCAGGACGACGAGGGGCGCTGGCAGAAGAAGGCCTGACATCCCTGCCAGATTCCCATCACCGCCGAGAGGATACGCCATGAGACGTTTCGCCGTCGGCCTTGCGGCCCTCCTGCTCGCGGCACCGCCCCTCCAGGCGCAGCCGGCGCCGCAGGGCGACCGTCCGGCCGAAACACGGAAGCCTTCTGAGCCGCGTCCCACACAGGGCGGCAAGCTCCCCGCGGATGCGGTGACCGAGCACAGCGTCGCCCTGCCGGACGGCCGCACCCTCGCCTTCACCGCCCGCGCCGGTAGCCTGCCGCTGGTCGATGAATCCGGAAAGCTCCAGGCGGAAATCGCCTTCATCGCCTACACCCAGGCCGGCCGGGGTGGCGGCAAGACGAGCGACCCGGCGCGCCCCGTCACCTTCGCGGTGAACGGCGGACCCGGGGCTGCCTCCGCCTATCTGAACATCGGTGCGATCGGGCCCTGGCGCCTGCCGGTGGAGGGCGCCAGCATCAGCCCGTCGGCACCGATCGGCCTGGTGCCGAATGACGGGACCTGGCTCGACTTCACCGACCTCGTGTTCCTCGATCCCGTCGGGACCGGCTACAGCCGCGCGGCCGACGGCGATGCCAAGCGCTACTGGAGCACCGACGCCGATGCGTCCGTCCTGGCGTCCGCGATCGCCCGCTGGCTGCGCACCAACGACCGCATGGCGGCTCCGAAATTCTATGTCGGCGAGAGCTATGGCGGCTTTCGTGGACCGCTGATCGCCGCGAAGCTCCAGGAGGAGATCGGCATCGGCCTGTCCGGCATGGTGCTGCTCTCGCCGGTACTCGACTTCGCGTGGCTGCAGGCGCCCCGCACCACGCCCTGGGGGCATGTGACCAAGCTGCCGTCCTTCGCCGCCGCCGCCATCGAGCGGGCAGGTGGGACACCGACCCGGGAGACCATGGCGGATGCGGAAGCCTACGCCACCGGCCCGTACCTCGCCGATCTCCTGAAGGGCCCCTCCGACACCGCCGCGATCGCGCGCCTGGGGGACCGGGTGGGCGCCATGACCGGGCTCGACCCGAGCTTCGTCCGGCGACAGGCCGGGCGACTGTCCGGTCAGAGCGTTCAGCGCGAGATCGGCCGCGACACCGGTCGGGTCGCCAGTGCCTACGACACCGGCGTGACCGGGTGGGACCCGGACCCCGCCGCCGCGCAGTCCGGCTTCGAGGATCCGCTGCTCACGGCTCTGCAGGCCCCGCTGACCAGTGCGATGATCGCGCTCTACAACGATACCCTGAACTACCGGGTGCCGGACCTGCGCTACGAGCTGCTCAACAGCGCGGTGAACCGGGGCTGGTCCTGGGGCGGGGGCCGTTCGGCACCCGAGGCTCTCGGCGCCTTGCGCGGCGTTCTGGCCCTCGACGGCAACCTGCGGGTGCTGGTCGCCCACGGGTATACCGACCTCGTCACGCCGTATTTCACGTCGAAGCTCTTGATCGACCAAATGCCAGCCTATGGCGGCGGACGCCTCGATCTCGCCGTGTACCCCGGTGGGCACATGTTCTATTCCCGACCGGATTCGCGCGCCGCGTTCCACCGGGATGCGGCGGCACTCTACGCGGCCGCGCTGAAAGCGCGGAATTCCGCGCAGCGCTGAGGACCAACTCGTGCCCGCCACCCTCCGCCCAAGCCTGTTCGTCCTGGTCGTCCTGGCGGCCGGGGGCCTGTCCGCCTGCTCCAGCACCGAGACGCCGGCTCCGGTGCCGGTGGCCCTGCCCAGGCCGGCGCCGGCACCGACCTTCCAGGGGCCGGTCCTGACCGGGGAGGGGACCTGCACCGCCCCGGCGCCGGCCGGCGCGTCCGCGATCGAGATCGGCATCGGCGAGTGCGACCTCGTCCGCCTGAAGGGCAAGCCGCCCACCGACGTGCTGGTCGGCGAGGGGCGCGCGGGCCGCGAGGTCCAGGTGCTCTACAACGAGCCCGGTGCGAAGGAGCTGTACTTCTTCGTCAACAACCGTCTCGACCGCATCGTGAAGTGAGCGGCCGGCTCAGCGCTCGGTGAGCTTCATCTCGATGCGCCGGTTGCGGGCATAGGCCTCCTCGGTCGTTCCGGCCTCGATGGGCTGGAACTCGCCGAAGGCCGCCGCGAGGAGGTGCTGGGGCGGGATGCCCTTGGCGACCATGGCCTGCACCACCGCGATGGCGCGGGCCGCCGAGAGGGCCCAGTTCGAGGGAAACTGCGCGCTGGCGATCGGCCGCGCATCGGTATGGCCGTCGATCCGCAGCACCCAGGGAATGTCGGCCGGGATCTGGCGGGCGAGATCGAGGACCGCCCCGGCGATGCGGTCGAGTTCGGGCCCGGCCTCCGGCTTCAGGCTGGCGGAACCCGCCGGAAACAGCACCTCGGATTGCAGCACGAAGCGGTCGCCGACGATGCGGATGTCCGGGCGGTTGCCGAGGATCTGGCGCAGGCGGCCGAAGAAGTCCGAGCGATAGCGCGCGAGTTCCTGCACCTTCTGGGCCAGGGCCACGTTGAGGCGGCTGCCGAGGTCGGCGATGCGGGCCTGGCTCTCGCGGTCGCGGTTCTCGGAGGCCGCGAGGGCATCCTCCAGGGCGGCGAGCTGGCGCCGCATCGCCGCGATCTGCTCGTTGAGGAGGTCGATCTGCGAGACGGCGCGGGCCGTGTTGGCGCGCTCGGCCGCCAGTTGGCGGTCGACCTCGCCCTGGCGCCCGGCCGAGCCCTGTGCGGCCTCCGCCTGGGACTTCAGGCGGTCGCGCTCGGCCTGCGTCCCGAGCAGGGTGCTGCGCAGGGAGGAAGCCTGTTCCTCCTGCGTCTTGCGGGTCGAGCGCTCCAGGGCCAGCAGGTCCGTCAGGTCGGCGATCTGGCGGTTGAGACGGGTCAGCACCGAGTCGCGGCCGCTGATCTCCTGGGACAGGAAGAACTGGCCGACCACGAAGATGGTGAGCAGGAAGACGACGGCCAGCAGCAGCGTCGCCAGGGCGTCGACGTAGCCGGGCCAGACGTTCAGGCTGCGGTCGCGGCGACCGCGGGCGGAGGCCATCTCAGCTCCGCTCGCGGCCGAGGCGGTCGAGCACCTGCTTCAGCTCGCGCTCGCGGGTCGCCTGGGCCTCGACCCAGTCGCGGATCATCTGCTGCTCGGCGCGCATGTGCTGCACGAGGCCCTGGATGCCTTCGGCGAGGTTCGTCATCGCCTGGGTGGCGACGCGCCCATTGGCGCCCTCCGCCACCACGGCCGTCAGGCGGTCCACCGCCTCCTTCAGCTCGCGGGCGCTGGCCGGGTCCTGCACCGGCGCCGCCGCGGCGGGCTGCGGCTTGGCGGCCGGCGCGACCGCGCTTCCCACGGCCGGACTCTCGCCGGAGAGGAGCCAGTCCTCCAGCTCGTTGTGGAATCGGGCATGGGCCTGGCCGGCCTGGAGATCGAGGAAGCCGATGATGAGCGAGCTCGCGAGGCCGAACAGCGAGGCCGAGAAGGCGAGGCCGATGCCCGAGAGCGGGACCGCGAGGCCGTTCTTCAGCTCGTCGAACATCGCCGCCGCCTCGCCGCCGCCCCGCATGGTCTTGATGACCGAGCCGACCGCGCTCAACGTGTCGATCAGGCCCCAGAACGTGCCGAGGAGGCCGAGCAGGATGAGCAGGCCCGAGACGTAGCGCAGGATCTCCCGGCCCTCGTCGAGGCGCGCGGCGGCCGTGTCGAGGAAGGCGCGGCTCGTGGGCAGCGTGAGTCCCTCGGCCCGGGCGGCGATGGCCGGGGCCAGGGGCACCATCAGGGGCGGCGGCCGGCTCGGGTTCTCCCCGGCCGCGACGGCGTTGACGTAGGCCGTCTCCCGGTAGAGCCGGACCACCTGCCCGAAGGCCAGCAGCACCGCGATGAGCAGGACGCCGAGGATGAGCCCGTTCAGGCCGGGATTGGCGAGGAAGGCCGGCGTGATCTGCCGGAACAGCACGAAGGCGAGAAAGCCGACGAGGATCAGGAAGACCAGCATCCGGACGAGGTAGATGCCCGGCTTGGCGATCGTCGCGGGTGCGGGTGGGGTCGCCATCGGCTCGGGCACACTCTCAACGCGGAACTGGCAGCCCGCGCGCGGCGAGCGGGGCGAACGCGCCGGCACATTGCAGGGTGGGTCGGCGCCGATCAAGTCGCGTCTGGCGTCCTACCGTGGATGTGCGTCTCCCTGTGTCGGCTAATCCCAGGCTTGGGGCCAGGTTTCCTCCAGGTGCGGTCCGAGGCGCACCGCGGCGACCCTCCGGGCGAGGCCCGTCGCGTCGTCGGTCTCCACGGCGATGCCGCAGAGGGTGCCTTCGCCCTGGGCCGCTTCCAACCGGGCGCCGGGCGTCTTCTGCAGGAAGCGGCGCAGGGGCTCGTCCTTCTGCATGCCCAGGATCGAATCGTAGTCGCCGCACATGCCGGCATCCGAGAGGTAGGCGGTGCCGCCGGGCAGGATTCGGTGATCCGAGGTCGGCGTGTGGGTGTGGGTGCCGACCACGAGGCTGGCCCGGCCGTCGAGGAAGTATCCGAAGGCCTGCTTCTCGCTGGTGGCCTCGGCATGCACGTCGACGATGACCGCATCCGCCACGGCACCGAGGGGGCAGGCGGACAGCTCGCGCTCCGCCGAGGCGAAGGGGTCGTCCAGGGCATCCATGTAGAGGCGGCCCATCACGTTGAGGACGAGGACGCGGGCACCCTTCTGGGTCTCGATCACGGTGGCGCCGCGGCCCGGCGTGCCCGGCGGATAATTCGCCGGCCGGACCAGGCGCGTCTGGCGCTGGATGAAGACGAGCGCCTCGCGCTGGTCGAAGGAATGGTTGCCGAGGGTCACCGCATCGGCCCCGGCCTGAAGGAGCTCGTCGCAGATGGCTTCCGTGAGGCCGAAGCCGCCGGCGGCGTTCTCGCCGTTGATCACCACGCAATCGAGGCGCCAGCGCTCGCGGAGCGTGGGAAGACGGTTCGCGATGACGTTTCGGCCGGGGCGGCCCACCACGTCGCCGAGGAAGAGAATGCGCATCGCCGGAAGTCAGGTCCGTATCAGCGGGACCGGTCCCGCTTCGGTGACGAGATGATCGAGGGGCTGGTCGTGGGGTTCGGAGGGAACCTCCTCCACCGCCTGGACCGAGAAGGCCACCCCGATGGTCAGGACCGGGCCGTTGCGCGACAAGCGCTCGATGGCCTGGTCGTAATAGCCGCGCCCGTAACCGATGCGGTGCCCGCGCCGGTCGTAGGCGGCCAGGGGAACGATCAGCGCGGTCGGATCGATGGGGGGCAGGGCGTCGCTCGGCTCGCTGAGGCCGAAGCGGCCGGCGACCAGGGCCTCGCCCTCGCGCCATTCGCGGAACACCAGCCCCTGGGGCGTGACCTTCGGCAGGGCGATGCGCTGGCCGCGCGCGAACAGCAGGCGGGCGAGGGGGCGCGGATCGACTTCGCTGCGGATCGGCCAGAAGGCCCCGACGATCTCGGCCTCGGCGAGGGCGCCGATCGCCATCACCGTCGCGGCGATCCGCACAGATCCGGTGAGACGCTCCGCCTCGGGGAGGGCGTCGCGGCGGGCCAGGGCCTCGGTTCGCAGGGTCGCCTTGCGGGCGGAGATGGACGTCTCGGAACGAGAAAGATCTGAGTGCGGAGCCACGTGAGCCGTTGGAGTGTCGATCCCGGGAAACCTACAATGTAGGTGGGCGCCGTGTTGGCCAAGTCCAGGGACAAGGCCAGGGACAGCTCCCTGGGGAGTCGATAAGGCCCCGGGGAAAAGTTCTCCTGACGGACCCGGCAGCCCCGCCCTCGATATGTAGCGTCGGCACGCGGCGAGCGCCAGGGGGCTGCCGGGTCCGCCCGACCGATTCATCGGATGTCGGGATCAGCCCGCCGAGATCACGTGCGCCAGGCGCTCGATCCGCTCGGCGCAGCGCACGAGGCCCTCGGCGAGCCGCTCCTCCTCGGCCGCGCGCACCGACGCGGCCGAGTCCACCGTCTCCCGGAGCGAGGCCGCCTCCTGTTCCAGGGCGGCCAGGCGTGCCTTCGCCTCCTGGAGCTCGTCCGCCTGCATCAGGGCCGCCATCACGTGCAGGCGCATGTCGCCGATCTCGCCGAAGGCCTGGCGCATCTCGGTGATGCGGCCGTCGAGCCCCTGCGCGAGGGCGGTGAGATGCGCCTCCTCGCCGTCGGCGCAGGCCATCCGGTAGTTCTTGCCGTCGATGGTGACGTTGATCTGGGGCATCGGCTTCGGATCGCTGGAGCGTTTCGGTGAGTGGGTTAGCGGCTGCCGCGGGCCGGGGCCAGCACGCCCTCCACGGCGTCGATCGCCCGCCCGAGGCGGTGATCGACGTCGGCCGAGGTCGCCTCGACCTCGGCGAGGCGGGCGCTCGCGGCATCCAGCTCGGCGGCGAGCCGGGCGCGGTCCTCGCCCATGATCGCCAGCTCGGTCTCGAGGTCGCTCGGATCACGCTCGGCCTCGAAGCGCTGGGTCACCGCGCCCTCCAGGCGGGTGAGCACGGCGTCGAGGCGCTGCAGCGCCAAATCGATGGTCTGGCTCACGGATGGATGCCCTTCCTCTTCAACATCTTTTCTTGCGCCCATCGTCTCCCGGCGCGGCGGCGCGCACCAGGGTGGAACGGGCTCAGCCTATCCACCGGGAAAGGGTTATCCACCCCGTGCGCACCGCCATGTAACCTTTGCCGAAATTTGTCACCATGTTAGAGACCGGCCGCCCGCAGACCGGTTATAGGGCAGACCGTGACGGGTTCCGGCGAGAGGACAGGCCCCTGTCCTCCAACCCGGGTTCCGTCCTGCCGCGCGCTTCCTTCGGTCTTCGGCCGCGATCGGGTGCCCGAGCCTGGACGGCAGTTCATCTGCCGTTCAATCGGGACTCGCACAGAGCGGGCGACGGATCGAGGCCTGCCCGTCGGGCACGCCGCGACGATCAACATGCTGGAGGGTGCTGCGTGGCCGGCGCCCGATTATGGGAAGGACTCACGCTGTGTCGGTGAAGGTTGCCATCAACGGGTTCGGACGCATCGGCCGCAACGTCCTGCGCGCCATCCACGAGGCCGGCCGCAAGGACATCGAGGTGGTGGCCATCAACGACCTCGGCCCGGTCGAGACCAACGCCCACCTCCTGCGCTTCGATTCGATCCACGGCCGCTTCAACGCCAAGGTCGAGGTCCATGGCGAGTTCATCGTGGTCGACGGCCAGCGGATCAAGGTCACGGCCGTGCGCAACCCGGCCGAGCTGCCGCACCGCGAGCTCGGCGTCGACATCGCCCTCGAGTGCACCGGCATCTTCACCTCGAAGGACAAGGCCAAGGCCCATCTCGACGCCGGCGCCAAGCGCGTGATCGTCTCGGCCCCCGCCGACGGCGCGGACCTGACCGTGGTCTACGGCGTCAACCACGACAAGCTGACCGCCGACCACCTCGTCATCTCGAACGCCTCCTGCACCACCAACTGCCTCGTGCCGGTGGCCAAGGTGCTGAACGATCTCGTCGGGATCGAGCGCGGCTTCATGACGACGATCCACTCCTACACCAACGACCAGCCCTCGCTGGACCAGATGCACAAGGACCTCTACCGGGCCCGTGCCGCCGCGCTCTCGATGATCCCGACCTCCACCGGCGCGGCCAAGGCCGTCGGCCTGGTGCTGCCGGAGCTGAAGGGCAAGCTCGACGGAACCTCCATCCGCGTGCCGACCCCGAACGTCTCCGCCGTCGACCTCGTGTTCACGGCCAAGCGCCAGACCACGGTCGAGGAAATCAACAACGCGATCCGCGCCGCCGCCGACGGTCCGCTCAAGGGCGTGCTGGCCTATACCGACCAGCCCAACGTCTCGATCGACTTCAACCACGATCCTCACTCGTCGACCTTCCACCTCGACCAGACCAAGGTCATGGACGGCACCTTCGTGCGCATCCTGTCCTGGTACGACAACGAGTGGGGCTTCTCGAACCGCATGGCCGACACGGCCGTGGCCATGGGCAAGCTGCTCTGAGCCCCGTCGCCGCCTTCTGACGGATCGAACGTTCCCGAAGACCACGCGAAGACCAGCATGGTGCCTGACATGACAGAGACCTCCCCGACCGGACGCGACTTCATCCCAGGCCCCTCCGCAACGCCGTCGCCGGCGCCCGCGCCGGCGACGGCCTCCGCCCCGCCTTCCCCTCCCGCACCAGTCGTGGTCGGCAGGGCCGAGCCCCTGCCGGCGCAGGGCGCGGCCTCCGGCAGCGACCAACTCGCCCGGATCGAGGACAAGTGCTCGCGGATCGAGGACAAGTACGCCCGCTCCGAGGCGCTGCTGTCGCGCGTCGAGGAGAAGGTCGAGGGCGCCGCCGCCCGGATGAACGAGGCGGCCCGCCAGAGCGACCTCTCCGCCCTGCGCAGCGAGGTCCGGGCCATCGCGGACCGCACCCGCGGCCTGCCCGGCTCCGGCGCGCTCGTGCTCACCGCCATCATCACCGCCGTCCTCACGGTCGCGCTGACCATCGCCGCCCAGCGCTTCCACCTGGACGCGATGCTGCCGCCGCGCTGATCCCGCCCCGTTCCGCCCGACTAGAGCCAAGGCCCCGATGACCGCTTTCCGCACCCTCGACGATGCCGGCCCGCTCCAGGGCAAGCGCGTGCTCCTGCGCGTGGACCTGAACGTGCCGATGGAGGGTGGACGCGTCACCGACGCGACCCGCATCGAGAGGATCGTGCCGACGATCAACGAGATCGCCGATAAGGGCGGCCGGGTCGTGCTGCTGGCCCATTTCGGCCGCCCGAAGGGCAAGCCGGTGGCCTCGGAATCCCTGAAGCCCGTGGTCGAGACCCTGAGCCGGGCGCTCGGCCGCCCGGTCGCCTTCGCCGAGGATTGCGTCGGCCCGGCCGCGGCCGAGGCCGTGGCGCGCCTGAAGGACGGCGACGTCGTTCTCCTCGAGAACACCCGCTTCCATGCCGGCGAGGAGAAGAACGACCGGGCCTTCAGCGAGCAGCTCGCCGCCAACGGCGACCTCTACGTCAACGAAGCCTTCTCGGCCGCTCACCGGGCGCACGCCTCGACCGAAGGCCTCGCCCACCTGCTGCCGGCCTATGCGGGCCGCCTGATGCAGGCGGAGCTCGACGCCCTGACCAAGGGCCTCGAAGCGCCGGCCCGGCCGGTCATCGCCCTGGTCGGCGGTGCCAAGGTCTCGTCCAAGATCGACCTGCTGCAGAACCTCGTCGCCAAGGTCGACATGCTCGTCATCGGCGGCGGCATGGCCAACACCTTCCTGCACGCCCAGGGCAAGGCGGTCGGCAAGTCGCTCTGCGAGAAGGACCTCGCCGACACCGCCCTGCGCATCGTCGAGGCGGCCAAGGCCGCCAAGTGCCGGATCATCCTGCCGGTCGACGCGGTCTCGGCCTCCGAGTTCAAGGCGAACGCCGCCCACGAGACGGTGCCGGTGGACGCCGTGCCGGAGAGCGGCATGATCCTCGATGCCGGCCCCGCCTCGGTGGCGGAGATCAACGCGGCCATCGACGAGGCCGCCACCCTGGTCTGGAACGGCCCGCTCGGCGCCTTCGAGCTGACGCCCTTCGATGCCGCCACCGTGGCGGCGGCCCGGCATGCGGCCGAGCGGACCAAGGCCGGCAAGCTGGTCTCGGTGGCGGGCGGCGGCGACACGGTCGCGGCCCTGAACCATGCGGGCGTGGGCGAGACCTTCTCCTACGTCTCCACCGCCGGCGGCGCCTTCCTCGAGTGGCTCGAGGGCAAGGAACTGCCCGGCGTCGAGGCCCTGCGCGCCAAGGGCTGACCGCGTCCGGGACCGGCTGCGTTCCGGGCACGCCGTATTCCCGGACTGTGGCCTACGTTGTCAGACGCCGCGCCGCGTCCCCGGATTGCTGTCCCGCGAGAGTTGCAACGGATCGGCAAAGGTCCGAAAAGGCGAACGAATTTGGATGGATCGCGCCCGCCGGCGCGTCGATTGGCGGATCGCCTCGGGGGCGGTCGCATCTGAGGAGAAACCCATGGCCCGCATCACCCTGAGGCAGCTCCTGGACCATGCCGCCGAGCATGAATACGGCGTGCCCGCCTTCAACCTGAACAACATGGAGCAGGGCCTCGCCATCATGGCGGCGGCGGACGCGACCGATTCCCCGGTGATCCTGCAGGCGAGCAAGGGGGCGCGTGCCTACGCCAACGACATCGTGCTGGCCAAGCTCATCGACGGCCTGGTCGAGATCTACCCCCACATCCCCGTCTGCATGCATCTCGACCACGGCAGCGACGAGGCCACCTGCGCCACCGCGATCCAGTACGGCTTCACCTCGGTGATGATGGACGGGTCGCTCAAGGCGGACGGCAAGACCCCGGCCGACTACAACTACAACGTCGAGATCACCCGCAACGTCACCAAGATGGCCCATTGGGCCGGCGTCTCGGTCGAGGGTGAGCTCGGCGTGCTCGGCTCGCTGGAGAGCGGCCAGGGCGAGGCCGAGGACGGCCACGGCGCCGAGGGCGTGCTCAGCCACGACCAGCTCCTCACCGACCCCGACGAGGCCGTGAAGTTCGTCGAGGCCACCAAGGTCGATGCCCTCGCGGTCGCCATGGGCACCTCGCACGGCGCCTACAAGTTCACGCGCAAGCCGGACGGCGACGTCCTGGCGATGAACGTGATCGAGGAGATCCACCGCCGCCTGCCCACGACCCACCTGGTGATGCACGGCTCCTCCTCGGTGCCGCAGGACCTGCAGGACATCATCAACCAGTATGGCGGCGAGATGAAGCCGACCTGGGGCGTGCCGGTGGAGGAGATCCAGCGCGGCATCAAGCACGGCGTGCGCAAGATCAACATCGACACCGACAACCGGATGGCGATGACGGGCCAGATCCGGAAGATCCTGGCCGAGAACAAGGCCGAGTTCGACCCGCGCAAGTACCTGAAGCCCGCCATGGAGGCGATGACCAAGCTCTGCAAGCAGCGCTTCGAAGAGTTCGGCACCGCCGGCCAGGGTTCCAAGATCCGCCCGGTTTCCGTGGCCACCATGGCCAAGCGCTACGCCAACGGCTCCCTCGACCCGAAGATCGGGGCGGCGGGCTGAGGCGTCAGAAGGACCCTGCATGTCGGAACCCCGCACCCGCCTCGCCCTGCTCAGCCCCCACCGGGTCGAGGCCGGTGACGCCGACGCGCTCGGCGCCGCGATCGCGGCCGCCTGCGCGGCCGGCGACGTCGCCGCCGTCATCCTGAGGCTCGCACCGGCCGACGAGCGCAGCCTCGTCAACCTGGTGAAGCGCCTGGCTCCGGCCATCCAGGAGGCGGGGGCGGCGGTCGTCGTCGCCTGCGCCGGGTTCGCCGGAGACCTCATCAGCGTCTCGGCGCGCGGCGGCGCCGACGGTATCCATCTCGACAAGGCCAGGGACGGCGACCTGCGCGACCTGCGCGAGCGCCTCGCCGACGGACGCATCCTCGGTGCCGGTGGCCACGAGCAGAAGCACGCCGCCATGGAAGCCGGCGAGGCCGGGGTCGATTACGTCATGTTCGGCGGTCTCTATGCCGACGGAATGGCGCCCGATGCCGACACGGTGCTGGACCGGGCCGGCTGGTGGACCGAGATCTTCGAGACGCCCTGCATCGCCGTCGCGCATGCGGCGGATCAGGTCGGCCCGCTCCTGGCGACCGGCGCCGAGTTCCTCGGGCTGGAGAGCGCCCTCTGGATCGGCGAGACCGCCGACGTCGCCGGCATCCAGGCCCAGGTCGCCGCCGCCGGGGAGCCGGCGGCGTGAGGGGGGCGCTCAGCCTCGTCGTCCTGTCGCTCGGCCTCGGCCAGGTCCAGGCCGCCTCGTCCCTCTCGCCGGAAGCCGCCAAGCCGGCGACCCGCGAGGTGTTCTCGGCGCCGCTGAAGGAGTTGCCGACACCCTATTCGCCCAACGCGATCCGCGCGGTTCCCTTCACCGCCAAGCCCAGCGACAAGCCCGCGGACACGGCCTTCGGCGCCTATCAGCGCGGCCAGTACACCACCGCGTTCCGGGAGGCGACGAAGCGGATCGCCGCCGATCCGAAGGATGCGGCGGCGATGACGCTCCTGGGCGAACTCTATAACCAGGGTCTCGGCATCAAGCAGGACCCAGTGAAGGCCGCGGAATGGTACCGGCTCGCCGCGGCCCAGGGCGACGTGCACGCGATGGCGTCCCTCGGGCTGATGTCCATCGACGGACGCGGCGGCGCCAAGGACATGAAGGCCGGGCGCCAATGGCTGGAGAAGGCCGCCGACAAGGGTGACACCACGGCGGCCTACAACCTCGCCCTGATCCTCCTCGGCACCGGCACCGAGCCGGACCAGGCCCGGGCCGCCACCCTGTTCCGCAAGGCCGCCGACGGCGAGATCGGGGCGGCCCAGCACGATCTCGGCGTCCTCTATCTCCAGGGCCGGGGCGTCGCCAAGGATCCGACTCAGGCCGCCGAATGGTTCCGGCGTTCGGCGGATAACGGCGACCTGGCCGGCGAGGTCGAGTTCGCCATCCTCCTGTTCAACGGCACCGGCCTGCCGAAGGACGAGACCCGCGCCGCGCGCTACTTCCAGCATGCGGCGGCCCGCGGCAACGCCATCGCGCAGAACCGGATCGCCCGCCTGTTCGTGGTCGGGCGCGGCGTTCAGAAGAACCTCGTCGAGGCGGCGGCCTGGAATCTCGCGGCGTCCGCGCAGGGTCTGTCGGACCCCTGGCTCGACGAAAACCTGAAGGGGCTGGAGCCGGCCGAGCGCCAGCGCGCCGAGACGCTCGCGGCCGATCGCGCGAAGGTCAATTAGCGGTCCGGTGGGCAGACCCGCATTCGACAGGGGTGAGCCGGCGCGCAAACGTGCTATGGCCGCGCCGAATGTTACGCGAACCGACGTTCTTTGAATCGGCCTGGACCTGAAGATCGATGATCAGCTCTCCCCTCATGACCGTCATGGTCGACGCCGTGCGCAAGGCGGCCCGTGGACTCAAGCGCGACTACGGCGAGATCGAGAACCTTCAGGTCTCCCGGAAGGGCCCCGGAAACTTCGTCTCGGCGGCCGACCGCAAGGCTGAGGAGGTCCTGAAGGATGCCCTGATGAAGGCCCGTCCGGGCTACGGGCTCATCCTCGAGGAATCCGGCAACGTCGAGGGTGCGGACAAGAGCCACACCTGGCACGTCGACCCCCTCGACGGCACCACCAACTTCCTCCACGGCATCCCGCATTTCGCGATCTCGGTCGGCCTGGAGCGCGAGGGCCAGATCGTCGCCGGCGTGATCTACGATCCGGCCAAGGATGAGCTCTTCGTCGCCGAGCGCGGCAAGGGCGCCTATCTCAACAACCGCCGCCTGCGCGTCTCCGGGCGCACCGACATGGCCGACGCCCTCGTGGCCTACGGCTCGCCCTATCTCGGCCGTGGCGACCACCCGAAGCTCCTGCGCGAAGTCGCCGCCGTGATGGCGGTGACCGGCGGTGCGCGCCGCTTCGGCTCCGCCGCCCTCGACCTCGCCTACGTGGCCTGCGGCCGCTCGGACCTCTACTGGGAGCGCGACCTGCAGACCTGGGACATCGCCGCCGGGATCATCTTGGTGCGCGAGGCCGGCGGCTTCGTCACCAGCGCCGATGGCGGCGCCGAACCCCTGGCCGCCCGCTCGGTCGCCTGCGGCAACGAGATACTGCACGGCGAACTCGTGAAACTCCTGCGCCGCGCCAACGCCTGAGGGGCGCCGCGTGCATCCTCAGCCTCCCACTCCTCGACAAGGGCCGCCCGCATGGAAACCCGCCGCCACATCGCGTTGAAGGACTCGATCCGGTCGATCCCGGACTACCCGAAGCCCGGCATCGTGTTTCGCGACATCACCACGCTGTTGAGCGACCCGCGGGCGTTCCGCCGGGCGGTCGACGCGCTGGTGCATCCCTATGCCGGGGGGCGGATCGATCAGGTGGCGGGTATCGAGGCGCGGGGCTTCATCCTCGGAGGCGCGGTCGCGCACCAGCTCTCGTCCGGCTTCGTGCCGATCCGCAAGAAGGGCAAGCTTCCGCACACGACCGTCTCGATCGCCTACGCGCTCGAATACGGCACCGACGAGATGGAAATCCACGTCGACGCGATCAAGCCCGGCGACCGGGTCCTGCTCGTGGACGACCTGATCGCCACCGGCGGCACGGCCTGTGCGGCGGTGAACTTGCTGCGCCGGATCGGCGCCGAGGTGGTGGCGGCCTGCTTCGTCATCGACCTGCCGGAGATCGGCGGCGCGCAGAGGCTGCGCGACCTCGACGTGCCGGTCCGGACGCTGATGGAGTTCGACGGGCACTGAGCCCGGACGCGTCGTTCCGCGATTCTGGAACGACGCGGTCGCGGTTCAGGCGGCGAGGCTCGCGAACAGCCCGCGGCCGTCGGTCCCGCCGACGAGATCTTCGACGAAGTTTTCCGGGTGCGGCATCAGGCCGAGCACGTTGAGCTTCTCGGAATAGATGCCCGCGATGGAGTTCAGCGAGCCGTTGCGGTTTGCATCCACCGTCAGGTTGCCGGCCGCGTCCGAGTAGCGGAACGCGACCCGGCCATCCCCCTCCAGGCGCGCGATGGTGTCGGGATCGGCGAAGTAATTGCCCTCGCCATGGGCCACGCAGACGTTGATGACCTGGTTCCGGGCGTAGGCGGAGGTGAAGCGCGTATCCGCGCGCTCGACGCGGAGCAGCTGCCGGTGGCAGATGAAGCGTCGATCGACGTTCCGCATCAGCACGCCGGGCAGCAGACCGGATTCACACAGGATCTGGAAGCCGTTGCAGATGCCGAGGACGAGGCCGCCCCGTGCCGCGTGGGCCCGGACCGCATCCATCGCGGCGGCACGCCCAGCGATGGCGCCGCAGCGAAGATAGTCGCCATAGGAGAACCCGCCCGGCAGGACGGCGAGGTCGGTGCCGGCCGGCAGCGCGGTATCGGCGTGCCAGACCTTCACGACCTCGGCCCCGGATTGGGTCAGGGCCCGGGCGACGTCGCCGTCGCGGTTGGAGCCCGGAAAGACGATGATGGCGGCACGCATCAGGCGATCTCGATGGCGTAGTTCTCGACGACGGTGTTGGCGAGCAGCTTCTCGCAGGCGCTCTTCAGCGTCGCTTCGGCGGCGGCCCGGTCCTCGCCCGCGATCTCCACATCGAAGACCTTGCCCTGGCGGACGCTGTCGATGCCGGCGAGGCCGAACGACGTCAGGGCAGCCTCGATCGCCTTGCCCTGCGGGTCCAGCACGCCGGTCTTCAGGGTGACGATGATGCGTGCTTTCATGGGTTCGGACTCGTCTGGTGTCGGGGCACCCTGCCGATAATCGGGAAATGCCGGTCAGGCAACGCGAAACGGCCCCGGAGGGGCCGTGCGTCGTCGTCGAAGCTGTGGTTTGCCGTCAGCGGGCGGTGGGGGCCGGCCCCCTGAGCGGCTCGATGCTGGTGGCGCGCCGCCAGAGCTGCAGCATCACCCAGGCCGCGAACAGGCTGAAGACCACCATCAGCACGTGGCCCACGGTGTCGCCAAGGTCGAACAGGCCCGCCAGGGCCCAGCCGGCGGCGATCGCGACCGCGAAGACTTCCGTGCCGACGAGCACCATCATGCTCAGGATGGTAATGAGATTGCGCGTGTTCACTGCAGCGTCGCCCCGTTGCCGGCGTCAGGCGCGGGACGGAATCCCGGCGCGGATAGGTTTGAGGGCGACGTAGCGCGAACCGGACCGGTCGCGCAACGTCGCCCTCATGAGGTCCCCACTCGGAACGCCTGCCGGCTCAGCGCGGCGCGCGCTTGGCCAGGATGCGCTGGAGCGTCCGGCGGTGCATGTTCAGGCGGCGCGCCGTCTCGGAGACGTTGCGTCCGCACAGTTCGTAGACCCGCTGAATGTGTTCCCAGCGCACGCGGTCCGCCGACATCGGGTTTTCCGGCGGATCAGCCCGCTCGCCCGGCTGGGCCATGAGCGTGCCGTGGATCTCGTCGGCATCCGCCGGCTTGGCGAGGTAGTCGAAAGCGCCGAGCTTCACCGCCGTCACCGCCGTGGCGATATTGCCGTAACCCGTCAGGATCACGCCGCGCGCCTCGGGCCGGCGCTCCTTGAGGCGCGCGATCACGTCGAGGCCGTTGCCATCGCCGAGGCGCATGTCGATGACCGCGAAGGCAGGCGGCCGGACGTCGACCATCGAGACGCCTTCCGCGACGCTCTCGGCGACCTGCACCTCATAGCCGCGCATCTCCATGGCCCGGGCCAGACGGGTCGAGAACGGCTTGTCATCGTCCACGATCAGCAGCGAGCGATCGCTGAAAGCGGCCAGGGGATCGTTGTCGGCGAGCTGAGCGATATCGGCACCCGGCGCCGTTGTTCCAGTCTGCGTCAGCATCCGACGCTCCTCCGTAGTTCTCGAACTATCTTCGATAGGGTTCTGCTGTGGTTCCTATATAGGTGTCGCACCTGCTTCCGTCAGGGGTTGCCCACCACTCAATTGCGCATGACCGACCGTCAATGCGCCCCGCTCGAAGATGTGACGGGCCCAGCTGATGCGCACGACTGCGCCGGTGGTCTCGTGTTGCGATACGTTCGACAGCGTCAACTGCGCGCCGGAACGTTCGATCAGCGTCTTGGCGATGAACAGTCCGAGTCCGAGGCCCGCGCCGGTACTGTCGGGATTGCGCGAGCGATCCGGGCTGCGCGTCGTCACGTAGGGCTCGCCCGCGCGCAGCAGGACCTCGCTGGAGAAGCCGGGGCCATCGTCCCGGATCTCCAACCAGACCCGCTCCAGGGTCCAGCGCGCCTCGATGATCACCCGCGCGTCGGCGAAGTCGACGGCATTGTCGACGATGTTGGCGAGGCCGAACATCACGCCTGGATTGCGCCGACAGGCCGGCTCCGGACCCTCGCCCCGGTTCGAGACCTCGAGGATGATGCCCATGGCCCGCTGCGGCTCGACCAGTTCCTCCACGAGGTGGCTGAGACTGACCGTCTGCAGGAACCCGGCCTCGTCGCTGTCGAGCGAGGTCAGTTTCGAGAGGATGCCGCGGCAGCGGTCGACCTGATCGCGCAGCAGCGCCAGATCCTCCCGCACCGACGGGCTGGCGGTGGTCGCGAGCTGGCGCGTCAATTCCTTCGTCACCACCATGATGGTGCCGAGGGGCGTGCCGAGCTCGTGGGCCGCCGCCGCCGCGAGACCGTCGAGCTGCGACAGGTGCTGCTCGCGCGCCAGCACCAGTTCGGTGGCGGCCAGGGCCTGCGCGAGCTGGCGCGTCTCCTCGGCCACCTTCCAGGCATAGACGCCCGTGAAGGCGGTGCCGAGCAGGATCGCCGTCCAGATACCCGAGATGTACAGGAAGGGCAGTTCGAGCCGCCCGTCGGCGAACCAGGGCAGCGGCCGGTGCACCAGGGCGAGAAGGGTCGCGAGGCCGATCGCGAGCAGGCCGAGGGCGAGGGTCCGCTCCGGCGGCAGGGCGGTCGCCGAAATCAGCACGGGCGCGAGGAACAGGAGGGAGAACGGGTTCTGCAGCCCCCCCGTGAGGAACAGCAGGGCAGCGAGCTGGATGATGTCGAAGGCCAGCAGCAGGGCCGCCGAATCGTCGCTCAGGCGATAGCTCGCCGGGAAGCGGATGCGCAGCGCGAGGTTCAGCCAGGACGACGTGGCGATGACGAGGAAGCACCAGCCGAAGGGAAGCGGCAGGCCCAGACCGAACTGCGCCCCCACGACGGCCGCACTCTGTCCGGTGATCGCGAGCCATCGCAGCCGCACGAAGGTGTCGAGACGCAGGTGCCGTGCGTCGCGGACGAAGCCGTTGGTGCTCATGTCGATCATGTCAGGGGAACGATAGGGCCCGGTTGTCTCGCGTCTATCCCTCCGCGACCTGCCATCCGCTCTTGTCCGCCGCGCGAGTGCACTAAATCGAGCGCACCGAGTCATCGACGGCACCGAGTCCGCCGCGATCGGGCCGACGCGTCGTCCCGCACGATGCGTTCGGCAGAAGGTTCGGGGGGAAGCGATGTCGGCGCGAGGGGGGAACGGCCCGTGAACTTGTCCTATCTCTGGTATGAAGCCGCCCGCCTGATGACGACGCCCGCACGGCTCGTCGCGGACGTCGCCAAGCACAGCCTCCAGAACCCGGCCAATCCGCTGGCCTACTCGCCCTATGCCCGCTCCATGGCCGCGGCCTGCGAGATGTTCGAGCGGGTGACCCGGCGCTACGGCAAGCCGAGCTTCGGCTTCACCAGCATCACGGTCGACGGAGCGAGCGTGCCGATCGCCGAGCGCGTCGTCTGGGAGCGCCCCTTCTGCCGGGTCGTCACCTTCGACCGGGGCTTCGTGCGCGGGCTCGCCGAGCCGCAACCGAAGCTGCTCATCGTCGCGCCGATGTCCGGCCACTACGCGACGCTCCTGCGCGGCACCGTCGAGGCCATGCTGCCCGACCATCAGGTCTTCATCACCGATTGGGCCGATGCCCGCCTGGTGCCGATCGGCGCCGGACGCTTCGACCTCGACACCTACATCGACTATCTCGTCGATCTCTTCCGCCACCTCGGTCCGGATCTGCACGTCATGGCGGTGTGTCAGCCGGCCGTGCCGGTTCTGGCCGCCATCGCCGTGATGGAGGCCCAGGACTACGCGCCGGTGCCGCGTTCGATGACCCTGATGGGCGGCCCCATCGATACCCGGCGCTCGCCCACCGCCGTCAACTGCCTCGCGCAGGAGCGCGGCACCGCCTGGTTCGAGCGCCACTGCATCACCACGGTGCCCGCCGGCTATCCGGGGGTCTGGCGCAGCGTCTATCCCGGCTTCTTCCAGCTCTCCGGGTTCATGGCCATGAACCTCGACCGACACGTCAATGCCCATGCGGAGATGTTCGACCACCTCGTGAAGGGCGACGGCGACTCGGCGGAGAAGCACCGCGAGTTCTACGACGAGTATCTGGCCGTGATGGATCTCACGGCCGAGTTCTACCTGCAGACGGTCAAGACGGTCTTCGTGGATCACGCCCTGCCGAAGGGGACGATGATCCATCGCGGCGCCCGCGTCGATCTCGGCGCGATCCGCTCCTGCGCCATCCTCGCCATCGAGGGCGAGAACGACGACATCTCCGGCGTCGGTCAGACCCAGGCGGCCCTGGATCTCACGCCGAACCTGCCGCCGGAACGGAAGGCCTACCACCTGCAGAAGGGCGTGGGCCATTACGGCGTCTTTAACGGGTCCCGCTACCGCACCGTCATCGCGCCCCGGATCGCCGCGTTCATCCGCGATGTGGAGGGCCCGGGTCGCGGGGGTGAAGCGATCGCCCAACGGCCGGATTTCGAGCCGTCCGCGTCCTCGGAGTGAGGATGGTGGCGCGCGGATCGATGGCGAAGGCGGACGACAGCGGTTAAGCTGGCGTCATGCGATTGGCGTTGCTGCGTGGGGCGGACCCGGATCACCTCGACATCGTGCACGAGGGCGAGACCCTGCGCATCCTGCTGCGCCGGCGGCCGACCGCGCGCCGCCTCACGCTGCGCGTCTCCAGCGCCACCGGTGAGGTCGTGATGACCCTCCCGACGCGGACCTCGATCGGCGTCGCCCGCACCTTCGCGATCAGCCACGGCGGATGGATCGCGGCGCGTCTCGCACGGATGCCCGAACGGGTGCTGTTCGTGCCCGACGCCGTCCTGCCGATCCGGGGCGTGCCCCACAGGGTCGTCCAGCGCGGTTCCAGGAGCGGGATCACCCGGCTCGAAGCCGCGGCGGACGAGCCGGTGCTGTCGGTCGCCTGCGAGGCGCCGCACATCGCTCGCCGGGTCACGGATTTCCTGCAGCGCGAGGCCCGGCGCGATCTCACCGAGGCGGTCGCCCGCTACACCGAGAAGCTGGGTCAGGGGCCGTCCCGCATCACGCTGCGCGACACCCGGAGCCGCTGGGGCTCCTGCACGGTGCGGGGCGAACTGAACTTCTCGTGGCGGCTGATCCTCGCCCCGCCCCTGGTGCTCGACTATCTCGTCGCGCACGAGATGGGCCACCTGCGCGAGATGAACCACTCGTCGCGGTTCTGGACCCTGGTGGGTTCGCTCTGCCCGCACGTCGACGAGGCCGAGCGCTGGCTTAAGCGCAACGGCGCCACGCTCCACCGCTACGGTTGAGACCGCCTCAGCCGCGGACGCGCAGGGCCCGGCTGCGTTCCACCCGCTCCGCCGGCCAGGTCGGACGGGGATCGACGTCGCCCGGGTTCAGGGTGCGGGGCGCGACGCTGTCGCAGACTTCGCGCTGGCGCAGGATGACCGGCTGGCCGAACTCGTCGCGGCGGCGGATGATGCCGCCGTCACGGCAGAAGCCGGCGATCTCGGCGGAGCTGCCGCCGCGGCGGCCGCCGGGGGTGCGCGCCACCGGCCGGTGTTCGATCACCAGGGGGCCGTCTCGGTTGAGGGAGCGCTCAATATAGGTCGTCTCGCCCACCGGCAGCGGCTCGGCGACGGCTGGCCCGGCGATGACGAGGGCGGCGAGGAGGAGTGGGGCGCGCAGTCGCATGGATCGGTCCGTTGGCGGGCAAGCGTGGCGGTCAGCACTAGAGGCTGTACGCGCGGCGCGATAGTCGGTTCCCGAAGGCTGGGCTTCGCTTGACATTCGATGGCCCAGCATGGTCGGAACACCCGTGTTTTCCGTTAACGGTTCGCGGGGCGGCGGGCCAGGCGAAAGGGTCGACGCGTGGGGTTTCGAGGAATGGTGCAGCGTGCACGCGGCCTGGTCGCCCGGGGTGTCGCGGCCGGACTGCTCGGTGCAGCGATGCTGCTCGTCGGCTTCGGGCCCCGGGACGCGTCGGCGCAGGGCATGGTGCGCAACACGTTCGGCGACTGGCAGTTGCGGTGCGAGACGCCGGCCGGCGCCAAGGCCGAGCAATGCGCCCTCGTCCAGTACCTCGCCGCCGAGGATCGGCCGAACCTCACGCTGGTCGTGATCGTCCTGAAGACGGCCGACAATCGCGGCTACCTCCTGCGGGTGGTCGCGCCGCTCGGCGTCCTGCTGCCTTCGGGGCTCGGCCTGAAGATCGACAAGACCGATGTCGGCCGGGCCGGGTTCGTCCGGTGTCTCACGACGGGTTGCGTCGCCGAGGTCGTGATGGATGACGGCTTGATCAAGCAATTCAGCGGCGGAGCGCAGGCGACCTTCATCGTCTTCCAGACACCCGAGGAGGGCGTCGGCATTCCCCTGTCGATGAAGGGATTCGGGCAGGGATTCGACAGCCTGAAGTGAGGCGCGCCGCGGAATGCGGATGGTACGGATGGTGCGAGGAGAGTGGGATCTCGGCATGAATTCGAACACCTCGAATCTGAGCACCTTGAATTCGGACATCACGGCTCTGGGCACGGTGAAGGGTCGCAAGCGGTTCGGTCTCCTCCTGTCGGCGACCCTCGCGGCGAGCGGCCTCGGGATCGGCGGCGCCGCCGCCGCCGAGGAAGGCAACTTCTTCACGAACATGCTGAAATACGGCGGCACGACCGTCCCTCCGTCGCAGCCGGCCGACACCGATCCACCCTATTGTCCGACGGTCGCGGTGCCCGAGGGCGGGGCGGCGCTGCAATCCTATGGCGGGCGGGCCGGCGACGGCAGCAGCCTGCGCCACCAGGTCACGATCGGCCGTCTGGCCCGCGAATGCGCCAAGCTCCAGGACGGCTCGGTGTCGGTGAAGGTCGGCGTCGAGGGGCAAGTCCTGCTCGGTCCCGTCGGCAAGCCCGGCCGCTTCGATGCGCCGGTCTCGATCCTCATCAAGGCGGGCGACAAGGTCCTGACCAGCCGCGTCCACCGGGTGGCGGTCACGGTGGCGCCGGGCTCGGCACAGGGCCTGTTCTCCTTCGTCGAGGACAATTTCATCGTCCCGGCGGCGCAGGCCGGCAACTACGACATCGAGGTCCGCCTCGGGGCGGCGCCTCAGAAGACGGCACCGCGCAAGCGGAAGCCGGCGGTGGCGGCCACGTCGGAGGACCCCGCCGCGGTGCCGGCGACGGGCGCGGCCGAGTGAGCGCCGAGCCTGCGCGGGTGACGTCCTGACCGCATCCGGACGCCCTGTCGCCTTCGCCCTCGACGCCACCGACGATCCCGTGTTCGACCGGCGGCTGCGGCTGGCCGAGACCGCGCGGGGTCGCTGGATCGTCCTGATCTATCAGGGAAATTCGGCACTGCGGCCGCTGCTGCGCGTGACCCGCGACGATGGTCGGCGCGAGGTCTTCGTCCTGCCGGGGGCGGGGCAGGGGTCGGCCGTCTGGCTCGGATACCTGCCGCCGGATGGGGCTGCGATCGACCTGGCCGTCGACGGGCGCGGCGGATTCGTGCTGGAGCGGGCCGGCCTGCGGTCGCGGGCCAGCGTCTTCGCCGAGTGTCTGCGCAAGCGGCCGCTCCGGGCGATTTCGGCGGGATATCAGTGGCTTAGGCGGAACGAACGGCGCACCCGCGACATCCTGCGGGGCAGCTGCGGGGTGACGCCGGTCGCGGAGTTCGAGGACTGGCGACGTGCGCGGGCCCGACCCGATGACGGACCGGTCCCGGCGGGGCCGGCAGTGCGGCTGGTGATGCCGGCGCGGCCGGACGATCGCGAGCGGGTCGCCGCGACGATCCGCAGCCTGGAGGCGCAGCGTTTCCGGGCCTGGAGCCTCGTCATCGGCTGGTCCGAGGCTGGCTGCGCCGCCGCCACGGAGGATGCGCGCATCCGGCAGGTCCTCTGGCCGGCCTCCGGCTGCTTCGGAGATTTCCTGAGCGAGGACAAGGCCTTGGGCCTGATCGCACCCGGCGACGCCCTCGATCCCGACGCCCTGGCGATCCTGGTCCGGACCCTGGCGGAGCCGGGCCGGCCGGGGATGGTCTACGCCGATTCCCGGGGCGAGGGGGCCGAGGCGATGCCCGCCCTCAAGCCGGACTGGAGCCCCGATCTCGCGCTGGCGACGGCCTATCCCGGCACCCCGACCCTCTATGCCGGCGGCCTGCTGGAGCGCCTGCGAACCGTGCCCCTCGGGGCACCGGACGACGTCGCGATCCGTCTCGCGCTCGAGGCGGTATACCAGGTGGGTCGCGACGAGGTCGCGCATGTGCCACGCGTGCTGGCGCGGACCGCGCCTCCGCCGCCGGATGTGAACGAGCGCCACGCGGCAAATCTGCGAACGCACCTCGTCGCGAATCGCATCCCGGCACGGGTCGAGGTCAACCCGACCGGGTTCGACCTGCTCTGGGCGCTGCCCGAGCCGCCGCCCCTCGCCAGCGTCATCATCCCGTCCCGGGACCGCCTGGAACTCATCCGGGTCGCGGCCGACGGAGTCCTGAACGGGACGGACTACCCGGCGATCGAGCTCGTCATCGTCGACAACGGCTCGACCGACCCGGCGGTGCTCGCCCATTACGAGGTCCTGCGCCGGGACCCGCGGGTCCGCATCCTGTCCGCGCCGGGGCCCTTCAATTTCTCGGCGCTGGTCAATGCCGGCGTGGCGACGTCCAGCGGCGGCGTCATGGTCCTCCTGAACAACGACATCGCGGTGCTGCGCGAGGACTGGCTCACCGCCCTGGTGCGCCAGGCCTGCCGGCCGACGATCGGGGCGGTCGGGGCCAAGCTCCTCTATGCCGACGGGACCCTGCAGCATGCCGGCGTGGTGGTGGGGCTCGGCGGCCGGGCGGGGCACATCCTGCGCCGCCGCCCGGCCGACACGCCGGGGATGCTCGGGCGGATGCGGGTGGCCCACGAGGTCTCGGCCGTGACCGCGGCCTGCCTCGCCGTCGAGCGCGCCAAGTTCGATGCGGTCGGGGGGCTCGATGCGGACAGTTTCGCCGTCGATTTCAACGACGTCGATTTCTGCCTGCGCCTCGCCAGGGCCGGCTACCGCACGATCTGGACGCCGCGCGCCGTGATGGCCCACCTCGAATCCACCAGCCGCGGCCCGGCGGTCGGCGTTGCGCGGCAGCGCTTCGAACAGGAGGCCGACCGCTTCGTGGAGCGCTGGCGCGACACCATCCGGCACGATCCCTACTACCATCCGGACCTGTCGCTGACGACCTTCGGGGAAGACCTTGAATAGGCCGGACGACCCGGCCCTCGCCTTCGCGGGCGCGGATCGGAGCCCGGCCGGGCTGCGCTGGGGGCGGGCCGCCGCCCGGCTCGCCCGGTCTCCGCGGGAGGGGCTCGCGATCCTGCGGGCGCGGCTGGCGGGCAAGCGCGTCCGCGCCGCGCAGGCCGGCGCCGCCCTGTTCGGCCTCGATCATGCGGGTCTGCGCTGCGGCCCGGCGGCGCAAGGCCGGCTCCTGCGGGCGAACGCGGCCGGGTTCGCGGGCCCGGGCGAGAGTGTCGCGATCCTGTCCATCGCGGATCTGGCGGCGAACCAACCGGAGGACGCCGAGATCCTGGTACTCACGGCGCCGGGCCATGCCCTCGTGCCGGGCGCCACAGACCTCCTGGCCGAGGCCTTCGCCCGGCACCCGCAGCACCGGCTCGTCTACGGCGATGCGCTGCTGGGACCCGAGACCGGGATTGCGATGCCGCTGCTGCGCCCGGCCTTCGATGCGGACTACGCCCGGGCGGTCGATTATCTCGGCCCGGTGCTGGCGGTCCGGGCCTCGGCGCTCTCCGCCCTGCGGCAGGCCGGCGGCCCGGTCACCGATGCCCTCGACCTCACCCTGCGGATCGCGGAGCACTTCGGAGGCGAAGCGATCGGGCACCTGCCGCGCCTGCTCTCGCGCAGCGATGCGGCACCCGGCGGAGCACCGGACCCGGCGGCCCGGGCCGCCACCCTGCGCCGCGCCCTCGACCGCAGCGGCGCGGGCGCCGTCGCGATCCGGATCGAGCCGGACGGCGTGCTGACCCTGGCCCACCCGCTGCCGGAGCGGCGCCCGCGCGTCAGCCTGATCGTGCCGACGCGGGACCGGGTCGATCTGCTGCGGACCTGCATCACCAGCCTCGTCGAGCGGACGGACTGGCCGGAGCGCGAGATCCTGATCTGCGACAACGACAGTCGCGAACCCGAGACCCTGGCGTATTTTCGGGAGCTGGAGGCACTCGGCCTCGCCCGGATCGTGCCCTGTCCCGGCCCCTTCGACTTCGCCGGCATGAATAACCGGGCCGCCGCGCAGGCGCGGGGGGAGGTGCTGGCCTTCGTCAACAACGACGTCGCCGCCCTGCATCCGGACTGGCTCGAGCGGCTGGTGCGCGAGGCCCTGCGGCCGGATGTGGGCGCGGTCGGGGCCAAGCTCCTCGACGGGCGCGGCCGCATCCAGCACGGCGGCGTGCTGCTCGGGCCGGGCGGGCTCGTCAGCCACGCCCACCGGTTCTTCCCCGGGGACGCGCCGGGCTACCTCGCCGGCCTGCGGGCGACCCGCGCGGTCGCGGCGGTCACGGCCGCCTGCCTCGTGGTGGAGGCCCGCAAGTTCGCGGGGGTGGGCGGCTTCGATGCGGCGGCCTTCGCGGTCGACTTCAACGACGTCGATCTCTGCCTACGCCTGAACGCGGCCGGCTACCGCACCCTGTTCGTCCCGGGCGCGGTGCTGCGCCACGACGAGGCCGCGAGCCGGCGCTGGACCCCCGCCGCGCGGGCACGCCACGGGCGCGAAGTCGCGGCCTTCCGGGACCGATGGGGCCCGCTGCTGGCGCAGGACCCCCATTATCACCCGGGGTTCGACCCCGATCTCGGCACCTACGCGCGGTTGCGCCCGGACTGGCCGGAGGCGGGCGCGGTGGATCTGCGGTGAGCGTCGTGCCGGCTTCAGGTCCGGAAACCCACACGCAGCACCCGGTCATCCTGGGGCCGCGCAGCGGAGCCCAGGATCCAGACACGCAGGAAGTGCCGGATCTGACGCCGTCAGCGGTTCTGGATTTCGGGCTCGCCTGCGGCGACCCGGAATGACGGAGTGGTGCCGGGAGCCCACGGCCTCGCGTTCAGGAGTCGTTGTTTTCGCTGACGAATCGAGAGCGTATCGCGCGCAGCACCGCGTCATCCTGGGGCCGCGCAGCGGAGCCCAGGATCCAGACACGCAAGGGGTGCCGGATCTGACGCCGTCAGCGGTTCTGGATTCCGGGCTCGCCTACGGCGCCCCGGAATGACGGCGCGTTACAAAATACGAACGCCCGGCATTCGGGAGCCGCTGTAGTTAAAATCAGCCGGCGCGGGCCGGAGAGGCCCGCGGACCCGGACGGCTCGTTACTGGACGAGGCGCGGGCCGCCCGTCTGCACCTTCTCGTTCTCGGACATGATGCCGAGGCGCTTGGCAACCTCGGTATAGGCCTCGATCAGGCCGCCGAGATCCTTGCGGAAGCGGTCCTTGTCGAGCTTGTCCGACGACTTGATGTCCCAGAGGCGGCAGGAATCCGGGGAGATTTCGTCGGCGACGACGATGCGCATCATGTCGCCTTCCCAGAGGCGGCCGGTCTCGATCTTGAAGTCGACGAGGCGGATGCCGACGCCGAGGAAGAGCCCGGACAGGAAGTCGTTGACCCGGATGGCCAGCGCCATGATGTCGTCGATCTCCTGGGGGGTCGCCCAGCCGAAGGCCGTGATGTGCTCTTCCGACACCATCGGGTCGTTGAGCGCGTCGTTCTTGTAGTAGAACTCGATGATCGAGCGGGGCAGCTGCGTGCCTTCCTCGAGGCCGAGGCGGGTGGCGAGCGAGCCGGCGGCGACGTTGCGCACCACCACTTCGAGCGGGATGATCTCGACTTCGCGGATCAGCTGCTCGCGCATGTTGAGGCGGCGGATGAAGTGCGTGGGCACGCCGATGTCGTTGAGGTGCTGGAAGACGAACTCGGAGATCCGGTTGTTCAGCACACCCTTGCCGTCGATGACATCATGCTTCTGCGCGTTGAAGGCGGTGGCATCATCCTTGAAGTGCTGGATGAGCGTTCCCGGCTCCGGACCCTCGTAGAGGACCTTCGCCTTGCCCTCGTAGATGCGACGGCGGCGGTTCATAGGCGTGTACCGTGGTTTGAGGAAGTCCATGGGCCGTGACTCCTTGCGAGCGAACGATGCGGAATCCGCGGCGTGGCGGCCTGTGGGTGGGGCCGGGCCGAGAGACACGTCGTACGTCGAAAGCCTCCGCGACCGTGGCGCAAACTACCCGAAGGCGGCTGGCAGCACAACGCGCCGGCCGGATGGGAGCCATACCGACCGTGGGAGAACCCGGGTGATACCGGGGACCCCGCCCGGGACGCAAGGGCGCGGTGGCCTGGGTCGCGTCAGGGCGCCGGGGTCTTGGCCGGAAAACGGCACAGGTCCGTGATCGGGCAGCGGTGGCATTCGGGCTTGCGCGCCTTGCAGATGTAGCGGCCGAACAGGATCAGCCAATGATGGGCGTTGAGCCGGTAGGGCGCCGGCACGATCGCCTCCAGCCCGGCCTGGACCTTGTCGGTGGTGGGGGCGACCACGAGGGGAATCCGGTTGGAGACCCGGAAGATGTGGGTGTCGACCGCGATGGTCTCCTCGCCGAAGGCGACGTTGCGGACCACGCTCGCGGTCTTGGTGCCGACCCCGGGCAGCACCTCCAGGGCCTCGCGGGCGCGGGGCACTTGCCCGCCATGCTCCTCCACCAGGATGCGCGACAGGGCGATCACGTTCTTCGCCTTGGTGTTGAACAGGCCGATCGTGCGGATGAACTCGCGCACCCGCGCCTCACCGAGGGCCAGCATCGCCGCCGGCGTGTCCGCGACGGCGAAGAGCGGGGCCGTGGCCAGGTTGACGCTGCGGTCGGTGGCCTGGGCCGAGAGCACCACGGCCACCAGGAGCGTGAACGGGTTCTGGAATTCGAGCTCGGCGCGGGGCTCCGGGTTGGCGGCGCTGAGGCGGGCGAAGATCTCCGCCACCGCCTCCGGGCCCACGGGTTCGGGCGTCGTGGGCGCGTCTGCGACGATCGGCGCGGCGAGGCGCGCGGAGATCGGCGATTTCCGGGGTCGGGTCGGCTGTCGGCTGGGCATCCCTGCGTTATATTCCCCGCATGGCGAGCGGCAATGACCACGTCCCTCCGATCGGCCGGCACCCGGACGGCCTCGATCCCGACAGCATGGACCGGCCTGTCTTCCAGGCCACCATCCGGCCGCACCAATCCCTGAGCCCCGACGGCTTCCGCAACGTGATGATCGGGTGCTGCGTCGTCTCCCTCGTCACCTCGGTCGCCTGCGTCCGGGCCGGGTTCTGGCCGGTGGCGGGATTCTTCGGCCTCGACATGATCGCCCTCTACGTGGCGCTCAAGGCGAGCTTCCGGCGCGGACGCTCCTTCGAGGAGGTGGTGATCACCCCGATCGAGGTGATGCTCGCCCGGGTCACCCATCGCGGCGAGCGCCGGGAATGGCGCTTCAACCCGCTCTGGACCAAGCTCACCCGGGTCGAGGACGACGAGTACGGCATGCAGACCCTGACCCTCGAATCCCGCCGGGAATTCGTGGTGGTGGCCCGCGACGCCTCGCCGCCCGAGCGCGCGGTGATCGCCGACGGCCTGACCCGCGCCCTGGCGCAGGTGAAGAAGGGCTATTGAGGTGCCTGGGCGTTTGGGGCTCGGGGGCGCTGGAGTGACGACACGCCGCGGTGGCCAGCGCGGGTCCGACAGCGTTTCGGGCCGAGCGAGCGCGGACGGCACCACACCGTCGTTCCGGGGCGCCGCAGGCGAGCCCGGAATCCAGAGCCGCCGACGATGGAATGTCCTGGGCCACCTGCGTGTCTGGATCCCGGGCTCCGCCGCGCGGACCCGGGATGACCGTGTGATTCACGCGCGTTCCCCGCGAGGGGGAGGAGAGCCGGGTCGAGCCGAACCGTGTGAGAACAAGATCCCGAGCAAGGTCCGCGGAAAGACGCGTCACGTCTCGGTTGCCTGCGCGATCCTCGCTGCCCTGGCCTCAACCGCACCCGCCGCGGCGACACCGGCGGACACGCGCGTGATGGTCCGCTTCGTGGCGCCCGAGCGCTACACCGATGCCGACAACCGGTTCGGGGCGGGGCCGGAGCTGCGGGGCACGCTGGCCGAGATCCGGCGGATCATCCAATCCGCCGCCCTGCGGGTGATGGGGCCCGACGAGACCCTGGCGGTGGACGTCCTCGACATCGACCGGGCCGGCTTCGTGCGCCCGGACCTGAACATCCCCTCGGGCCTGCGCATCGTCAGCGACGCCACGCCGCCGGCGATCCGCCTGCGCTACGAGCTGCGGCGTGGGAGCCGCCGCCTCGCCGCGGGCGAGGAGCGCCTGACCGACATCAACTTCCTGTTCGGCGCCCGTGCCGCGGCCGCCTCCGGGAGCTTCGGCTACGAGGAGGCCCTGCTGCGCGACTGGGCCCGCCGGCGGCTCTCCGCCGGCGCGGCGCGGCCGGACTAGGGGCCCGGGGCCGTCTACGGCCGGCTCGACCGGCACATGACCAAAGCGTCATGTTTCCGCCAGCCCCGTGCAACGCAGCGCGTCCTACCCTCGCGGGCATCGATCCAGCGCGGAGGGGGACGCGGCATGAACGTGGCCGGACAAGGCGGTTTCCCGCGGGCGGGCGAGACCCTATCACTCCGTCCCATGCGTCTGCTCATCATCGAGGACGACCGCGAGGCGGTCGCCTACCTGGTCAAGGCCTTTCGCGAGGCCGGTCACGTCCCGGACCAGGCCACCGACGGCCTCGACGGCTACGCCCTGGCGCAGGAGGGCGGCTACGACGTGCTCATCGTCGACCGCATGCTGCCGAAGCTCGACGGGCTGTCGCTGATCCGCTCCCTGCGCGAGCAGGGCGTGACCACGCCGGTGCTGATCCTCTCGGCGCTGGGCCAGGTGGACGACCGGGTGAAGGGCCTGCGCGCGGGCGGCGACGACTACCTGCCCAAGCCCTACGCCTTCTCCGAACTGCTCGCCCGGGCCGAGGTGCTGGCCCGCCGCCGGGCCGGCCCGGGGGCGGCGGCCGAGGCCACGGCCTACCGGGTCGGCGACCTCGAACTCGACCGCCTGTCCCACCGCGTCACCCGGGCCGGCCACGAGATCGCGCTGCAGCCCCGGGAATTCCGCCTGCTCGAGTACCTGATGCGCCATGCCGGCCAGGTCGTCACCCGGACGATGCTGCTGGAGCATGTCTGGGACTATCACTTCGACCCGCAGACCAACGTCATCGACGTCCACGTCTCGCGCCTGCGCGCCAAGGTGGACAAGGATTTCGAGCAGCCGATCATCCACACCGTGCGCGGCACCGGCTACGTGCTGCGGGTCGACGAGGCGCGCGGCCCCGGCACGGCGCCGTGACGGCTTCCGACGACGCCCCGGCCGGACGCCTCGGCAACCTGTTCCGCACCACGGCCTTCAAGCTGTCCTTCGCCTACCTGGTGGTCTTCGCGACCTTCGCGCTGCTGGGACTCGGCTACGTCGCCTGGAACGCCAGCCGGGCGCTCGACGACCAGATGGTCTCCACCATCGAGGCCGAGATCAACGGCCTCTCCGAGCAGTACAAGGCCGGCGGCCTGCGCCGGCTGATCTCGGTCGTGGAGCGGCGCGCCGGCGAGCCGGGGGCCTCGCTCTACCTCGTCACCAACCCGGCCGGCGAGCGCATCGTCGGCAACATCGACGCCCTGCCCACCGGGCTCATCGTCGATCCCGGCCAGACCGAGGCCAACTACGCCCGCATCGGCGGAACCCCGAACGTCGAGCACCGGGCGATCATGCAGATCTTCGTGCTGCCCGGGGGCTTCCGGCTCCTCGTCGGCCGCGACGTGGCCGAGCGCGACCGCCTGCGCGCGGTGATCGGCCGGACCTTCGGCTCGTCGGTGGGGCTGGTGGTGCTCCTCGGCGTCGTCGGCGCCTGGTTCATCGCCAGCCGGGTCCTGAAGCGGGTCGACGCCATGACCGAGACCACCCGGCGGATCATGGCGGGCGACCTCGACGGGCGCCTCGCCGTGGCGGGCACCGGGGACGAGCTCGACCGGCTCGCGCGCAACCTCAACGCCATGCTGGAGCGCATCGGCGAATTGATGCGCGGCTTGCGCGATGTCTCCGACAACATCGCCCACGACCTGAAGACGCCGCTGACGCGCCTGCGCAACCGCGCCGAGGAGGCCCTGCGCAGCGCCGAGACACCCGACGCCCTGCGGGCCGCGATGGAGGGGGTGATCGAGGAGAGCGACGGCCTGATCCGGATCTTCAACGCGCTCCTGATGATCGCTCGGCTGGAGGGCGCCAATGCCCGCGCGGAGTTCCAGCCCTTCGACGTCGCCGGGGTGGTGGAGGCGGTGGCCGAGCTCTACGAGCCCCTGGCCTCCGAGCAGGGCCTCGGCCTCCGGGTCGAGACCTCGGGCGCGCCCCTGATCCTGCGCGGCAGCCGCGAGCTCATCGGGCAGGCGCTCGCCAACCTCGTCGACAACGCGGTGAAGTATGGCGGTCCCAGCGGCGAGATCCGCCTCAGCGCCGCGCGGGTGGGCGACAGCCTGCGCCTCGGCGTCGCCGATTCCGGCCCCGGCATCCCCAGCGAGGCCCGCGGCCGGGTGCTCGACCGCTTCGTCCGGCTGGAGGAGGCGCGCTCGCGCCCGGGCTTCGGGCTCGGCCTCAGCCTCGTCAACGCGGTGGTGCGCCTGCACCAGGGCACCCTGGCGCTGGAAGACCATGCCCCCGGGCTCTCCGTCGTGATAACCCTGCCGGCCGGAGATCCGACGGGAGGGTAGGGCATGAACCAGGCCGCCGACGCGCCGAGCCGCAGCCTGCGCGCGCGCCTGTCCGCCGCCCCAGTCCTGTCCGACCCCGATGCCGCCGCGTCGCGCCTCGCCGAGATCGAGCCCGCGCTGCCGCCGGGCTTCCTCGACGCCTCCCTGCGGGCGCTGCTCCTCGGCCTCGCCGACCATTCCCCCTTCCTCTGGCAGCTGGTCGCCCGCGCGCCCGCGCGCCTCGTCGCCCTCGCCGAGGCCGAGCCGGAGGCGGCCCTGGCGGCCCTGATCGCCCGGCAGCTTGCGGCGGGCCGCGCGCCGGACCTCGAGGCCGTGGCGCGACAGCTCCGGCAGAACCGAGCCGAGCACGCCCTACTGGTCGCCCTGGCCGATCTCGGCGGCCTCTGGCCGCTCGCTACGGTGACCGAGGCGCTGTCCGACTTCGCCGATGCCTCGGTGCGGGCGGCGGCCGACGCCATGCTGCTCCAGGCCGCGGCCGCCGGGCGCTTCCTGCCCCGCGATCCGGCCGAGCCGCAGGCCGGCTCCGGCCTGATCGTGCTGGCGCTCGGCAAGCACGGGGCGGGCGAGCTCAACTATTCGAGCGACATCGACCTCGTGGTCTTCTTCGACCCCGAGGCCGCGCCGCTGAAGCCGGACCTGCCGGCGACGCCGTTCTTCACCAAGCTCGCGCAGGGCATGGCGAAGCTGCTGCAGGAGCGCACCGCCGACGGCTACGTCCACCGGGTCGATTACCGCCTGCGCCCGGACCCGGGCTCGACCCCGGCGGCGCTCTCGCTGAATGCCGCCTACGTCTATTACGAGAACCTCGGCCAGAACTGGGAACGGGCGGCCTACATCAAGGCGCGGGCGATCGCGGGCGACATCCCGGCCGGGGACGCGTTCCTGGCGAACCTGCGCCCCTTCGTCTGGCGCAAGTATTTCGACTTCGCCTCTATCGCCGACGTGCACGCCATGAAGCGCCAGATCCACGCGGTGCGCGGGCACGACACGATCGCGGTGGCGGGCCACGACATCAAGCTGGGGCGCGGCGGCATCCGCGAGATCGAGTTCTTCGTCCAGACCCAGCAACTCGTCTTCGGCGGGCGCCGGCCGGAGCTGCGCGGGCGCGGCACCGTGGCGATGCTCGACGGCCTGACCCGCGACGGCTGGATCGACGCCGCCGCCCGCGATGACCTCACGGCGGCCTACGGTTTCCTGCGCACGATCGAGCACCGCCTGCAGATGCTGCGCGACGAGCAGACCCAGCGCCTGCCGAGCGAGGCCGACGAGCTCGAACGCTTCGCGCGCTTTGCCGGCTTTGCCACCCGCGACGCCTTCGAGGCGGCGCTGTTGCACCATGCCCGCCGTGTGCAGGGCCATTACGCCCTGCTGTTCGAGGCCGAGCCCGACCTCTCCTCGGAGGTCGGCGACCTCGTCTTCAGCGGCACCGGCGACGACCCGGCGACGCTGGCGACCCTGGAGAAGCTCGGCTTCCGCGAGCCCGAGCGCGCGGTGGAGACCGTGCGCGGCTGGCATTTCGGCCGCCGGCCGGCGGTGCGCACGCCGCGGGCCCGCGAGGTGCTGACCGAGCTGGTGCCGGTGCTGATGCAGGCGCTCGGCGGCACCGCCCACCCCGACGCCGCCCTCGACACCCTGGACCGGGCCTTCGCCCGGATGCCGGCGGCCCTCGAACTCCTCACCATCCTGCGCTCGAACGAGCGCCTGCGGCTGCTCTTCGCCGACCTCCTCGGCACGGCGCCGCGCCTCGCCGAGACCGTCGCCTTCAGCCCGCACGTCCTCGACGCGGTGATCGACCGGGACTTCGCCGACGCCGCCACCGACGCCGAGGCCCTGGCGCAGCAGGTCCGCGCCCGCCTCGGCCAGCCCAGCAACCACGAGGACTTCCTCGACCGCCTCCGCGACGCCGCCCGCCAGCTGCGCTTCCTGACGGGGGCCCGGCTCCTCTCCGGCATCCTCTCGCCCGAGGAGGCCGGCCGTGCCTTCGCGGGCATCGCCGACGCGGTCATCGCCGTCACCGTGGAGCGGGTCTCGGCGAGCTTCTTTTCCGAGCACGGGGCGGTGCCGCGGGGGCGCCTCGCGGTGCTCGGCCTCGGCCGCCTCGGCGCGCGCCAGCTCACGGCGGATTCCGACCTCGACCTCGTGCTCGTCTACGACTTCGACCCGGCGGACCGCACCAGCGCCGGCCCGAAGCCCCTCGACGCGGCGGTGGCCTACAACCGCCTCGCCCAGCGCATCGTCGCCGCCCTCACGGTGCCGACCCGGCGCGGCCATCTCTACGAGATCGACCTGCGCCTGCGCCCCGGCGGCGGCCAGGGTCCGGTGGCGGTGCAGTGGCGCAGCTTCCGCAGTTACCACGCAGAAGACGCGGAGCTCTGGGAGCACATGGCCCTGACCCGCGCCCGGGTGATCGCGGGCGATGCCGGCCTCGGGGCCGAACTCGACGCCGAGATCCGCGCCATCGTCGCCCGGCCCCGGGACCCGGCCGAGGTCCGGCGCGCGGTGCGGGAGATGCGCCACCTCGTGGAGCGGGAGAAGGGCCATCGCGGCCCCCTCGACCTCAAGCTCGCCCCCGGCGGCCTGCTCGACCTCGACTTCCTGGCCCAGGCCCTGGTGCTGGGCGAGGCGCATCGCCGGCCCGACCGGATCGGTCTCAGCGCCTGCGCGGTCTTCGCCAAGGCCGCCGACGACGGCGACCTCGCCCGGCCCGAGGCGGAGCGCCTGGTCGAGGCCTACCGCCAGTTCGACGATGTGCTGCACTGGCAGCGCCTGATGGTGGAGGGCGACCCGGCCGAGGCCTCGCCCGTCGCGCTCTTCCGCCTCGCGGTGGCCATGGGTTCACCGGATTCGAACCGGCTGGTCGCCGGGCTCGACGAAGCACGCACGGAGATCCGCGCGCTGTTCGAGCGCCTGATGGCGGGGTGAGGACGAGGGGGCGGGCCGATGCCCTCCGTCCCGGCAGGGCGATCACCGACGGCAGCGCACCGTCATTCCGGGGCGCCGCAGGCGAGCCCGGAATCCAGAGCCGCCGACGATGGAAAGTCCTGCACCACTTGCGGATCTGGATCCCTGGCTCCGCTGCGCGGCCCCGGGATGACCCGGTGCTGCGTGTCCGGTGTCCGGTCAGATCCTCTCCGTTCAGCAGGGCGATCGCAGGTGGCACCACACCGTCATTCCGGGGCGCCGTAGGCGAGCCCGGAATCCAGAGCCGCTGACGATGGAAAGTCCTGCACCACCTGCGTCTCTGGATCCCGGGCTCCGCTGCGCGGCCCCGGGATGACTCGGTGCTGCGTGTCCGGTGTCCGGTCAGATCCTCTCCGTTCAGCAAGGCGATCGCAGGTGGCACCACACCGTCATTCCGGGGCGCCGTAGGCGAGCCCGGAATCCAGAGCCGCTGACGGCGTAAAGTCCTGCACCACCTGCGTCTCTGGATCCCGGGCTCCGCTGCGCGGCCCTGGGATGACTCGGTGCTGCGTGTCCGGTGTCCGGTCAGATCCTCTCCGTTCAGCAAGGCGATCGCAGGTGGCACCACACCGTCATTCCGGGGCGCCGTAGGCGAGCCCGGAATCCAGAGCCGCTGACGGCGTAAAGTCCTGCACCACCTGCGTCTCTGGATCCCGGACTCCGCTGCGCGGCTCCGGGATGACGTGGTGCTGCGCGTGGATTTCCGACGAGCGAATCGGTCTCTTCAATCCCCCTGCCTGCCAGAGGCCCCCGCCCCGAAAACCCTCAGACCGTCTCCGCCGTCGCCTCGGGCGTGCGCGGGGTGGCGCCGGCGGCGTCGCGGAGGGAGGCGACGGTTTCCTGGGCGGCGTCGGGGACGAGGTTGCGGCGGTTCTCCGGGGTGGGGACCGGCAGGCGCACCATCACGATGGTGCCGAGGCCTTCCTGGGAGCGGATGCGCAGGGCGCCGCCGTGGAGCTCGGCCATGGAGCGGGCGATGGCGAGGCCGAGGCCGGAGCCCTTGTGGCTGCGGGTGAGGTTGGTCTCGACCTGCTGAAACGGGGCGCCGAGCCGACGCAGGGCCGATTTCGGGATGCCGATGCCGGTATCCTCGACGTAGACGTGGACGTTGGCCCCGGCCGGGCGTGCCTTGATGATGATGCGACCGTCGCCGGCCGGGGTGAACTTCACCGCGTTCTGGACGAGGTTGGTGAGGATCTGGTGCAGGGCGCGCTCGTCGGCCAGCACGGTCAGGGCCTCGACCACGTCCACGCTGATCGTCAGGGATTTGGCCCGGGCCGCCTCGCCCACGAGCTTCAGGGTGCCCTCGATCGCCCCGGCCACCGCGATCTCGCGCGGGGCGAGCTTCACCGTCTGCGCCTCGATGCGCGACATGTTGAGGATGTCGTCGATGACCGAGAGCAGGTAGTCGCCGCTGGAGCGGATGTCGCGGCAATAGTCGGTGTAGCGGGGCGAGCCGAGGGTGCCGTAGACCTCGCTCTCCATCAGCTCGGCGAAGCCCATGATGGCGTTGAGCGGCGTGCGCAGCTCGTGGCTCATGTTGGCGAGGAATTCGGACTTGGCCTGGTTGGCGCCCTCGGCCTGCGCCTTCTGGTCGAGATAGCGCTCGGCGAGGTCGGCGAGCTGCTGGGTCTGGAGCTCCAGGGTCCGGCGGGAGCGCTTGAGGTCGCGCACGGTCTCGATCAGCTCGCGCTCGGACTGGACCAGCTGCTCCTGGTGCCGCTTCAGGTTGGTGATGTCCGTGCCCACCGAGACGTAGCCGCCGTCCTTGGTGCGGCGTTCGCTGATCTGGAGCCAGCGGCCGTCGGTGAGCTCGGCCTCGAAGGTCCGGGCGGTAGCGCCGCTCGGCTCCAGGTCGCGCAGCTCGCGCCGGACCGGCGGCAGCACGCCCCGGCCCATGATCTCGGCATAGCGCCGGCCCGGGATCGCATCCTCGGGGCTGAGGGCGTGCAGGTGGCGGAACTTCGAGTTGCACAGCACGAGGCGGTTGCCGGTGTCCCAGAGCACGAAGGCCTCGGAGATGGCCTCGACCGCGTCGCGCAGGCGCATGTCGGCGGTGGCGTTGAGTTCGGCGAGGGTGCGCTGCTCGGTGACGTCGAGGGCGATGCCGACGAGGTGGCGCCCGCCGTCGATGGTGTCGGGCACGATCTCGGCCCGCATCCGCATCCAGACCCAGTTGCCGGTGGCGCCGCGCACCCGGAACTCGTGGTCGACGGTGGACTGGCTGGCCGCGAGGTGTCGGGCGAGGCTGTAGAGGTCGCCGTCGTCGGGATGCACCAGGGCGTTGACGTCGCCGAAGGACAGGAACTCGCGCTCGCGGTGGTAGCCGAGCAGCGCGTACATCGAATCGGACCAGTAGATCCGCCCGCGCGGGATGTCCCAGTCCCAGAGGCCACAGCGGCCGCGCCCGAGGGCGGTGTCGAGGCGCTGCTTGATCTCCTCGCAGACCCGGTCGACGGCGTAGGCCCGGCGGGTCTGCAGGGCATAGGCGATGCCGGTGCCGATGATGACCAGGGCGGCGGCGCCGAGGAGGATGGCCTGGTTGCGCATCCGCGTGGTCCAGGCGGCGGTGATGTCGGCGAGCGGCTGGAGCACCGCCACCTGGCCGCGCCCGCCGGGCAGGTTGCGCAGGGCCGCGATCACCACCGAGCCGTCCGCCAGGGTCACGGTCATCACGCCCGCGCTCTCGCCGAGGGTGGAGAGCGCCTGCATCTCCCCCAGATGCTGGGTCAGGGTGCGGCGCGGGCCGGGCAGGGGCGGGTTGGCAGCCACGATGACGTCGTTGGGCGAGATCAGCAGGATCCGGCGCCCGGCATGGAGCAGGCCCGGCGGCAGCAGCGAGCCGAGGTTGCGGTGGGCGGCCTCGCCCTTGGCCTCGCCGTCGATGTCGACCCCGGCGAAGGCGGCCGCGGCCAGGCGGGTCACGGCCTCCACGTCGGTGGTCGCCGCGCGGATCACCTCCTCCCGCTGGGCCTGCAGCAGCATCGCCGCCACCGCCCCGAGGCAGATCAGGAAGGTGGCGAAGAGCGCCGGCAGGGCGAAGCGCAGCCAGGTCTCGGCGCGCACGAAACGGACATGCGCGGCATGCTGAGGCCGGTGGATGCCCAGAATCGTATCCGCACGCGCGGAGAGGGAAGCGGAATCCGCCTCCAGCATGGACTAACTCCGCCGTTGGGATTTGTGCACCGGAAGGGCGGGCCGCTCCGCCTTTCGAATCGTATACGATTCAACATCTCCGGTGGGGTCTTGTCCACGCGTTTTTTCCGGCCACGCTTGACTCCGAACGCGAATCCAAGGTGCCAAATCGGGCATGCCGGCCGGCGAAAACCCGATTCCCTTCAGGCACTTGCTAGCCGGCGAGGGTCCGGTCGAGGATGTCCCCGACGTCCCGTGACAGACCGGCAACAGCGCGAATTTTCAGCAATGCCGATCGGGCCCGCGCGCGCCGTTCCGGCTCCATCATCCGCCACGATCCGAAGGCCGTGAGCAGGCGCGCGGCCACCTGCGGGTTGGTCCTGTCGAGGGCCAGAACCGCGTCCGCCACAAGGGCATAGCCGGTTCCGTCCGGGCGGTTGAACTGGGTCGGATTGCCCATGCTGAAGCTGCCGATCAGGGCCCGGACCCGGTTCGGATTGGTCATCGAGAAGGCCGGGTGATTCTGCAGCCCGCGGATGCGCTCCGGGGCCCCGGCCTCGGGAATCGCGGCCTGGATCGCCAGCCACTTGTCGAGGACGAGGGGCTCGGCCCGGTAGGCCTCGGCGAATCGCGCGAGCGCCGATTCGCGCTCCGGGCCGGGATTCTGGGCCAGGACCGAGAGGGCGGCGAGCCGGTCGGTCATGGTCGTCGCCGTCTCCGTCTGGTGCGCGGCGAGCAGGGTCGCGGCCGCCGGATCGGCCGCCGCCACGAGGTCGAGGGCCGCGTTGCGGAAGGCGCGCCGGCCGGCGGCCGCGGCATCGGGGCTGAACGGCGTGCCGTCCGCGTCCGCCAGCGCGTCGCGCAGGCCGAGGAGCTGCGGCTTCAGCTGCGTGCCGAGCTGCCGGCGCAGGGCGTGGCGGGCCCGGTGGATCGCGTCCGGGTCGATCTCCGTGGCGATCTCGTTGGCGACGTCGGCCTCGCTCGGCAGGGCGAGGACCAGGGCGGCGAAGGCCGGGTCGGCCAGGGCCTCGGCCTCGAGGAAGCCGGCGAGCGCCGTGCCGAAGCCCGCGGCCCCGGTCTCCGCCAGGGCACCGGAGCGGGTGCCCTGGATCAGCAGGCGCATGGCGACGCTCTGGGCCGCCTGCCAGCGGTTGAACGGGTCGGTGTCGTGGCGCAGCAGCGTCAGCGCGTCGGCATCGGTCATCTCGATCTCGACCCGGACGGGGGCGGAGAAGCCGCGGAACAGCGAGGGCACGGGCCGGGCCGGAACATCGGTGAAGACCAACGTGTCGCCGATGCCGTCGAGGACGAAGACGCCGTCGCGGACCCGCTCGCTCGCCGCTGCGACCGGGCCGTCGGCGCCCACGAGCCCGAGGCGGACGGGGATCACCAGGGGCGGGGCGTCGGGCGCGCCGGGCAGGCTCTGGCGGAAGGCGAGGCGGTAGGTCCGCGCCTCCGGATCGTAGCTGCCCTGCACCGCCACCCGCGGCGTGCCGGGGCGCTCGTACCAGCGGGCGAAGGCGTCGAGGTCGCGGCCCGAACTGGCGGCGAAGGCGGCCAGGAAATCCTCCACCGTGGCGGCCCTGCCGTCGTTGTCGGCGAAGTAGCGGTCCATCCCGGCCCGGAAGGCTTCGGCGCCGAGGAGCGTGCGCAGCATCCGCACGATCTCGGCGCCCTTCTCGTAGACGGTGGCCGTGTAGAAGTTGTTGATCTCGGTGTAGTGCCGCGGCCGCACCGGGTGGGCGAGCGGCCCGGCATCCTCGGGGAACTGCCGCGCCCGCAGGGTGCGGACCTCGCCGATGCGGTGCACCGCGCGCGAGCGCATGTCGGAGGAGAATTCCTGGTCGCGGAAGACCGTGAGGCCCTCCTTGAGGCAGAGCTGGAACCAGTCCCGGCAGGTGATGCGGTTGCCGGTCCAGTTGTGGAAGTACTCGTGCGCGATGATCGCCTCGATGGCGGCGTAGTCCGCATCGGTGGCGGTCTCGGGCGAGGCCAAGACGTAGCGGTCGTTGAAGATGTTGAGGCCCTTGTTCTCCATCGCGCCCATGTTGAAGTCCGAGACCGCGACGACGTTGAAGACGTCGAGGTCGTAGGCGCGACCGAAGGCGGTCTCGTCCCAGGCCATCGAGCGGGCCACGGCGTCGAGGGCGTAGTCCGCCCGCGCGGCCTTGCCGGGCTCGACATAGACGGCGAGCTCGACCGTGCGGCCCTCGCTGGTGATGAAGGGGCGCCGGACCTGGTCGAGGCGCCCGCCCACCAGGGCGAACAGGTAGGCCGGCTTCGGGTGGGGATCGTGCCAGACCGCGTAGTGCCGCCCCGGGCCGGCCTCGCCGGAATCCACCGGATTGCCGTTGCCGAGCAGCACCGGCGCCTCGGCCCGGTCGGCCTCGATCCGGGTGGTGTAGACCGCCATGACGTCGGGCCGGTCGAGGAAGTAGGTGATCCGTCGGAAGCCGTCGGCCTCGCACTGGGTGCAGTAGACTCCGTTCGAGCGGTAGAGCCCCATCAGCTTGGTGTTGGCGCTCGGGTCGATCCGGGTCTCGATCTCCAGGGTGAAGGGGCCCGCCGGCGGCCGGTGCAGGGTCAGGCCGGACGGGGACAGGGCGTAGGCCTCGGGCGCGAGGACGGCGCCGTCGAGGCTCAGGCGCTCCAGCACCAGGTCCTCGCCGTCGAGGACCAGCGGCGCGCCCGGGCGCCCGGCCGGATCGGGCGACAGGGTCAGCCGGGCCCGGACCCGGGTCGCGGCGGGATGGAGCGCGACGTCGAGATCCACCGTGCCGATCCGGTAGTCGCTGGGGCGGTAATCCTCCAGGCGGATCGTGATCGGGGTTTCGGTGCGCATGCGGGCTCCTCGCGGTCAGAACGCCACTGTGCGGGGTGTGCGGCGGCGGCGCAACGCGGGCGGCCCCCGGCTCGTTGACGCGTGCATGCGCCGGACCAGATAGGCGCAGGTCCTTCGGCGCCGGTCCCGCGGCGCCGTCCCTTCGGAGAGCCCACCCATGCGATTCCTGCACACCATGGTCCGCGTCGCGGACCTCGACCGCGCCCTCGACTTCTACGTCAACACCTTCGGGCTGCAGGAGGTGCGCCGCGTCGACAACGAGAAGGGCCGCTTCACCCTCGTGTTCCTCGCCGCCCCCGACGATGCCGGCACGGCCAAGGAGACCCAGGCGCCCGTGATCGAGCTGACCCACAACTGGGACCCGGAGACCTATTCGGGCGGCCGCAACTTCGGACACCTCGCCTACGAGGTCGACGACATCTACGCGTTCTGCGCCAAGCTGCAGGCGGCCGGCATCACGATCAACCGCCCGCCGCGCGACGGCAACATGGCCTTCGTGAAGTCGCCCGACGGCATCTCGATCGAACTCCTGCAGAAGGGCCCGGCCAAGCCGCCGCAGGAGCCCTGGTCCTCCATGGAGAACACCGGAAGCTGGTAGGCCGTCGTCGGCGAGCCGCCCCGCGCCGGCGGCTCGCCGCGACCTTCGCTGCCGATCCGTCTCGCCGGCCTCAGGCGCCGGTTTCGGGCGCCGGGGTGATGCCGAGCTGGCTCAGCTTGGCCGCCACGATCTCGATCGGCCGGCGCAGCTTGAGGCTCATGACCGAGACCGGAATGCCCTCGCGGGCCATCTCGGTGAGTTGCTGGACGGATTCGAGCGTCCAGGCCGTGTCGTTTGTCGCCATCGCGTCCTCCTGATCCGGATGCCGTCGGCCGGCGGTCGCCGTCGCGCCATCTCCGGGACGGCTCTGGAGCACCTGGAGCGGCGTGCGACCGCCGCAAGCCGGGAGGCCAAAATCTCGGCAAAATCCCGGCATGCCGCCCGGGCGGGCAGCCCGCCGGCCGCAATGGCCCTTGACCCCCGGCCCGGGCCCGGCGCACATCCGCGCCGGATCAGTCGGCCGGGCGGCCGCTCCGGGCGTCACGCCCGGGGAGGAAAGTCCGGGCTCCATGGAGAGACGGTGCCGGATAACGTCCGGCGGGGGCGACCCCAGGGACAGTGCCACAGAGAGCAGACCGCCACGGACCGGCCTCGGCCGATCCGCGGTAAGGGTGAAAGGGTGCGGTAAGAGCGCACCGCGGACGCGGCAACGCGGACGGCACGGCAAACCCCACCGGGAGCAAAACCGAATAGGGGCGACACGGCGGGCCTCGCGGTCCGCCAGGCCCTCTCTCCAGGCCCGTCGCCCGGGTTGGTTGCTCGAGGCGGTCGGCAACGATCGTCCCAGAGGAATGGCCGCCACGTCCGGGGACCGCGAGGTGCCCGGGCCCTACAGAACCCGGCTTACAGGCCGGCTGATCCCCTCGCCGGTCCGCCGCCGCCCCGCCCCGAGGCCGGCGGTCGCGACGGCCAGCATTCGCGCGGGACATCGCAGGTGTCGCCGTCGCCGTCGCCGCGTCCCGGCCACGCCTGCATTCGCGGCTCTGACGTAGATCTGCAGGCTCAGAGTCCCTGCAGGACCGCCGAAATCGACCGCGCCGAACCTCCGTTCGTCCACGGCCTTCGCAGCGCGCGCACGATGAGATCGTGCGTATGGGCCTTGCACATCTTCGGACGATCTCATGTATAGCCGCGATGACGCTCAAATCCATGCCGAGATCTCGGCCGGAATGATTGGTTCCGGACCGAGGAATTGCTTAATTCATCTCCGCTAGACGAAACATGATCCTGCGGAAGACAAGTTTTCGCGGGTCGTCGTTGTCGTTGATCCGAGGTTTCGCGATGCCGTTCCTGCGCGGGATGAAGAGGCTGGCCGCCGGCGCCCTGGTGTTCGCCGCATATGTCGTGGCGGCCTCCGCAACCGACGACCCGAAGGCTGCCTATCGGCGTCCGACCACGATCCCGTTTCCTGCGCACGCCCCGTACGCGCCGCAGATGGCGACGCTCGGCAAGATGCTGTTCTTCGATCCGCGCCTGAGCGGCAAGCAGAACCTCAGCTGCGCCAGCTGCCACAATCCGTCCTTCGGTTTCGAGGTCCCGGTGCCGGGCGCGATCGGGGCGACCAACATGCCCCTGGGCCGCAAGGCGCCGACCGTGCTGAACGCGGCCTGGATTCCGACCCTGTTCTGGGACGGGCGCGCGCCGGACCTCGAGACGCAGGCCATGGGCCCGATCACCGCCGAGGCGGAGATGGACGGCAAGTTTCCCGAGATCGTCGCCCGCCTGAGGGCCAGGCCGGAATACGAGGCCTGGTTCGCCCGGCTGTTCCCGGCCAGGGCGTGACGCAGGAGGGGATCCTGACCGCGATCGCCACCTACGAGCGGACCGTCGTCTCGGGCTGGGCCCCGTTCGACCGCTGGGTCGAGGGCGACGAGACCGCGATCCCGCCGGCCGCGCAGCGCGGCTTCGCCCTGTTCACCGGCAAGGCGGGCTGCGCCGGCTGCCACACCGGCTGGAACTTCACCGACAACCGGTTCCACGACCTCGGCCTCCCGACCCGGGATCCGGGCCGCGCGGCCTTCGAACCCGACTCGGTCCTGGCCCGGCACGCCTTCAAGACCCCGGGCCTGCGCAACCTGACCTATCGCGCGCCCTTCGGCCATGCCGGCCAGTTCGCCGACCTCGAGGCCATCATCGCCTTCTACGAGAGCGGCGGGATCGCGCGGCCCTCGAAGTCGCCCCTGATGAAGCCGCTCCGGCTGGCCCCGGAGGAGCGGGCGGACCTCATCGCGTTCCTGCGCTCCCTGACGGCCGAGCAGACCCGGACCGCGCTCCCCAACCTGCCGAACTGACCCCGCCCGAACCGACCCCGCCCGAACCGACCCCGACGAGAGCCACCGCGATGTCGATCCGCTACACGATCCTGCTTCCGCTGCTCGGCCTCATGCTCCTGGCGGGGCTTCTCTCCGGCGTCACCGGCTGGGTCGGCCTCGGGGCCGTCGAGGACCTGTCCCGCCTGGGCGGCCGCACCGCCGAGATGAACGAGGCGAGCCGCATCGCCCGCGACCGGTTCAACCGCGCGGAGGATCTCCTCGCGCGGGTGAGCGCGATGACCGATCTCCTCGACATGGCGCCGATCCACGCGGAGTTCACCACCGCCGCGGATCAGCTGACGGCGCTGCTCGACCGCCTCGAAACCCTCGCCGAATCCGACCGGATGCTGACCTTGGCCCGCAGCGCCGCCGCCGAGGCGCGGGGATGGCGCAGCGACGCGGAGGTCCTCCTGGGCATCCGGCCGGCCCGGGAGATCCCCACCCTCGACCGCATGGCCCAGGAGAGCCGGCGTCTGCGGCAGCGCTTCGACGAGGCGGTGAGCCTCGCCGCCGCGGATACGCGGACCCGGATCGAGGCGACGCGCGCGGCGACGCTCCTGCAGATCCGGGCCATGCTCGCGCTGGTGGGCGTCGTCGTGGTCCTCGGCTCGGGCATGGCCTGGTGGCTGGCCGGCACCCTGGCCCGGCCCCTGGTCCGCCTGACCGCCGACACCACCCGCCTCGCCGGCGGCGACACCTCCGTGGCGCTGGCCGCGACGGGGCGCCGCGACGAGATCGGCGACATCGCCCGCGCCGTCATGACGATCCGCGACATGTCCCTGGCGGAGGCCGCCCGGCAGTTGCAGACCACCGAGGCCGCGCGCTTACGCGAGGAGGAGGCGCGGCGCAGCCTGCTGTCCGACCTCGCCGACTGGTTCGAGCGATCGGTGGGCGGGATCGTCGCGCAGGTGGGCGCGGCGGCGACCGGCCTGCAGACGGCCTCGGACACGATGCGGGTGGCGATCGCCGGGACCGCGTCGCGCTCCAGCAGCGCGGCCGAGGCCGCGCGGCAGACCTCCGGGAACTTCACGGCGGTGGCCGCTGCCGCCGACCAGCTCGGTTCGACCGTCGCCGATATCGACCGGCAGGTGGTGGAGGCGGCGGACCTGTCCGCCGCCGCCGTGACGGCGGCCGCCCGCACCGGGGAGAGCATGGCGGCCCTCTCCGCCGCCGCCACCCGGGTGGGCACCGTCGTCGGCCTGGTCTCGACCATCGCGGGCCAGACCAACCTGCTGGCGCTCAACGCCACCATCGAGGCGGCCCGCGCCGGCGAGGCCGGACGCGGCTTCGCGGTGGTCGCCACGGAGGTCAAGGAACTGGCCTCGCAGACCGCGCGGGCGACGGAGGAGATCCGCCAGCAGATCACCGCGATCCAGCAGGCCACCGACGGCGCCGCCCGGGCCATCGACGCGATCACGGCGCAGATCCACGCCATGAGCGGCGTGACGACGCGCATCGCCGGGGCCGTGGAGGAGCAGGGCGCCACCACGCACGCGATCGTGCGGAGCATGGCGGAGGCGTCCGCCGGCACCGACCGGGTCACCGCCGATATCGGGGAGGTCGCCCACTCGGCCGAGGACGCGGGCGGCGTGGCTCGTGTGGTCGCCACCGCGGCCGATGCCCTCGCGGAGCAGTCGCGCGTGCTGCGGACCGAGATCGAGGAGTTCCTCGGCAACGTCCGGGCGGCCTGAGCCGGCGGCCCGGGGACGGGCCGGATGCGGGGCGCCGACCGCGCCGGAACGACGCCTTTGCGCGGGAAAACTTACGCTCGATTAACCTTGCTGAGGTCTGATCGGAACGAGCCGCTCCCCCTCGGCCAGGTTCGTTGACGGCGCTCAGAGGCCCATGGTACCCCGATTCATCCCGTCAACGGCGATTTTCGGATCGACGGACGCAGCCTGTCCCAGGCAGGCCGGTGTCCGCATGCGCGGTCGCGTCACGCGTCGACCCGGAGACGCCTCGTCTCTCCGAGCCGCGCCTGCGCGCTCCAGCCCCGTGGAAGGGACGCATGCGCCGCTTCAGTCCGGTCGAGTCTCCGCTCATCCCACTTCGTCCGTCGCCCGCCGTGCGATTCCCGCGCACCGGGATCGTCCGATGACGCGCGCCCCCCGCGAGGCGCGGGCGAGCCGGTCCGCCGACGGGGCGCCGCACATCCCCGTCCTCCTCGACGAGGTCCTCGCCGTCCTCGACCTGCCGGGCCGGGCGCTCGCGGTCGACGGCACCTTCGGGGCCGGCGGCTACACCCGGGCGATGCTCGGCGCCGACCCGGCCGTTCACGTTCTGGCGATCGACCGCGACCCCGGCGCCATCGCGGGGGGCGCCCCCCTGGTGGCCGAGGCCGCCGGGCGCCTGACCCTGGTGCCCGGCCGCTTCGGCGGCCTCGATGTCAGCGTGCAGGGCACGGGTCACGCCTCGGCCGACGCCGTCGTCCTCGATATCGGCGTCTCGTCGATGCAGATCGACCAGGCCGAGCGCGGCTTCTCCTTCCGCAACGACGGCCCCCTCGACATGCGCATGGAGCGGGCCGGGCCGAGCGCGGCCGACCTCGTCAACGAATCCGAGGAAGCCGACCTCGCCGACATCATCTTCCATTACGGCGAGGAGCGCCGCTCCCGGGCCGTCGCCCGGGCGATCATCGAGGCGCGCCGCAAGGGCCGCATCGAGACCACCGCGGCGCTCGCCGACATCGTGGCCAGCGTGGTCTGGGCCGATCCGGCCAGCGGCATTCATCCGGCGACCCGGACCTTCCAGGGCCTGCGCATCGCGGTGAACGACGAGCTCGGCGAATTGGTCCAGGCGCTCCACGCCGCCGAGCGCATCCTGCGGCCCGGCGGCCGCCTCGCGGTGGTGACCTTCCACTCGCTCGAGGACCGGATCGTGAAGCAGTTCTTCTCGGCCCGCAGCGGCCGGGCGGCCCAGGCCTCCCGCCACCTGCCGAGCCTGGAGGCGCCGGCCCCGCGCAGCTTCGCGGCCGTGACCAAGGGTCCGGTGCTGCCGACCGACGCCGAGACCGCCGCCAATCCCCGTGCCCGCTCGGCCAAGCTGCGCGCGGTGGAACGCACGGACGCCCCCGTGCCCGCCCCCCTGGCCGCCATCGAGACCCTGGCCGCGCTCCCGGCGCGGACAGGTCGGAGCGGAGGAGCGCGCCGGTGATCCGTTTGCTCAATCTCATCGCCGTGCTCGGCCTGATCGGCTCGGCGATCTACGCCTACTCGATCAAGTACGACACGCTCTACCAGGCCGGGCAGGTCTCGAAGGCCCAGACCCAGCTGAAGAAGGAGCGCCAGGCCATCGCGGTGCTGCGCGCCGAGTGGCAGCTCCTCACCCGTCCGGACCGGCTCCAGGCGGCGGTGGAGCGCTACCTCGCCCTCGAGCCCATCGGCACCGCCCATCTCGGGCGCCTCGCCGACCTGCCGGCGCGCCCCGACCGCGGCGACGAGATCGGCCGGCTCCTGGCCGCCACCGCGACGCCGAAGGAGAAGCCGGTGGCGGGCCGCGGCGGCGACGAGCCGCGCACCACCGGCAGCATCACGCCGCGCACCACCACGACCAGAACCCCGACCACGACTTCGAGGTAGTGCCCGTGTCCGAAGTCCTGCCGCCCGACCAAGTCCTGCCACGCGACCGAGACCCCGCCCGGCCCTCGGACCCGAACGCCGAGGCCGCTCCCGTCGCGACCCCGGAGGCGATCCGGGTCGAGCGGACGATGCTGGAGCCGGCCGCCGAGGCCGCCGCCGCGCCGCCGCTGTCGAAGCGCCAGTGGATCGCCCGCAACGTCCGGGCGATGTTCCACCTCGCCATCGAGCGGTCCTATACCCGCGTCGGCCTCGTCGGCCTCGCCTTCACGATGGTCTTCGCCACCATCGGCGGCCGGCTGATCCTCGGCGCCGCCTTCCCGGAGGCCGACAACGGCGACCGCAGGATCGCGGCCGCCGCCACCACGGCGATCCGCCCGGACATCGTCGACCGCAACGGCGAGATCCTGGCCACCGACATCCGCACGGTCTCGATCTTCGCCGAGCCGCGCAACATCTACGACAAGGACGAGGCGGTCGAACTCCTCACCGCCGTGCTGCCGCAGATCAACGCCACCGAATTGCGGGCCAAGCTCTCCACCAAGAAGGGCTTCGTCTGGGTCAAGCGCGAGATCACCCCGAAGCAGCAGGCCGAGGTCCACCGCCTCGGCATCCCGGGCGTCGGCTTCCTGCCCGACCACAAGCGCGTCTACCCGAACGGGGTCGCGGCCGCGCATATCCTCGGCGTGACCAACCTCGACAACATCGGCATCGCCGGCATCGAGAAGTACATCGACAACCAGGGCAACAAGGCGCTGAATGATTTCGGCCTCGTGGCCAAGCAGACCGACCTGAAACCGGTCCAGCTCTCCATCGACCTGCGGGCCCAGTTCGCGGTGCGGGACGAGCTCGCCTGGGGTCTCGACCACTTCAAGGCCAAGGCCGCCGCCGGCATGATCCTCGACGTGCAGACCGGCGAGGTGATCGCGCTCGCCTCCCTGCCGGATTTCGACCCGAACGACCCGGCCGACGCGCTCAACCCCGACCGCATCAACCGCATGAACGTCGGCGTCTACGAGATGGGCTCGACCTTCAAGGCGATGACCCTGGCGATGGCCCTCGATTCCGGCAAATTCAACGTCAACTCGACCTTCGACACCCGCGGCGGCGTGCTGAACTGGGGCCGCCAGAAGATCCACGAGTACCACGGCACCAACCGCGTCATCACCATGCCGGAGGTGTTCACCCACTCGTCGAACATCGGCTCGGCCAAGATGGCGCTCGGCATCGGCGTGCCGGGCCACAAGGCCTTCCTGAAGAAGATGGGCCTGACCGACCGGATGCGCACGGAGCTGCCGGAGAGCGCCGAGCCCATCGTCCCGCCGCGCTGGACCGAGATCAACACCATCACCATCGCGTTCGGCCACGGCCTCGCGGTGGCGCCGATCCAGGCGACCGCGGCGGTGGCGGCCATCGCCAATGGCGGCTTCCTGATGACCCCGACCTTCCTCAAGACCACCGCCGAGGAGGCGATGGCCAAGGCCACCCGCGTGCTCAAGCCCGAGACCAGCGAGGCGATGCGCTTCATCATGCGCCTCAACGCCGTCGAGGGCTCGGCCAAGAAGGCGGCGATCCCGTACTACTTCGTTGGCGGCAAGACCGGCACCGCCGAGAAGGTGATCCACGGCCGCTACGTCAAGAACCGCCTGTTCACGACCTTCATGGCCGCCGCCCCCATGAACAACCCGAAATACCTGTTCGTCACCATCATGGACGAGCCTCAGGGCCTGCCGGAATCCGGCGGCTACGCCACCGCCGCCTGGAACTCGGGCGTCGTCACCGGCCGGGTGATCGAGCGCGTCGCCCCGGTGCTCGGCCTGCCGCCGCAATTCGATCCGCCGGTGAAGCCCTTCCCCCTGATGGTGAAGCTCGGCGCCTACCACGCCACGCAGGTGGACGGGCGATGAGCGGGCCGACCCTCGGCGGGCTGTTCCCCGAGGCGGAGGCCGGGAGCGCCGGCCTGCCGGTCTCGGGCCTCACCGCGGATTCACGAAAGGTCGCGCCGGGCTTCGTCTTCGTGGCCGTGCCCGGCACCGCCGCCGACGGCCGCCGCTTCGCCGCCCAGGCCGTCGCGGCCGGCGCCGTGGCGGTGGTGAGCGAGGGGCCGCGGCCCGACGGCCTCGGGCCGAGCGTGCCCTATATCGCCGTCGCGGACGTGCGCCGCAGCCTCGCCCTCGCGGCGCGGGCCTTCTCGGGCCGGCAGCCGGCCCAGGTGGTGGCGGTGACGGGTACGAGCGGGAAGAGCTCGGTCACGGATTTCGTGCGCCAGATCCTGGCCCGCCTCGGCGCCGAGGCCGCGAGCCTCGGCACGGTCGGCATCGTCAGCAACCGGGGCGTCACCTACGGTTCGCTCACCACCCCGGACCCCGTGACCCTGCACGCCACCCTGGCGCGCCTCGCCGCGGACGGCATCGACTACCTGGCGATGGAGGCGTCCTCGCACGGGATCGAGCAGCGCCGCCTCGACGGGGTCGAACTCGCCGCGGTGGGCTATACCAATCTCGGCCGCGACCATCTCGACTACCACGCCACCATGGACGACTACCTGGCGGCCAAGCTGCGCCTGTTCACGACCCTGGCCCGGCCCGGCATCCCGGCGGTGGTCAACAGCGACGGCGCCTATGCCGACGTCGTCGTGGCGGCGGCCGCCGCCCGCGGCCTCGACGTGCACACCACGGGCACCAAGGGCGACACCGTGCGGCTGCTCGCGGCGCGCACCGAAGGCTTCCACCAGCACCTCGCCCTGCAGGCGCCCGGCGCCTCGGGCCGGCTCGAGGACTACACCGTGCGCCTGCCGCTGGTCGGCGGCTTCCAGGTGGAGAACGCGCTCCTCGCCGCCGGCCTCGTGCTGGCGACCCCCGCCGGCCGGGCCGACCCGGCGGGCGTGATCGCCGCCCTCGAACACCTCACCGGCGTGCCGGGCCGGATGGAGCGCATCGGCGAAGCGAATGGCGGCCTGTGCCTCGTGGACTACGCCCACAAGCCGGAGGCCCTCGACGGCGTGCTGACTGCCCTGCGCCCCTTCGCGACGGGGCGCCTTCGCGTGGTCTTCGGCTGCGGCGGCGACCGCGACACCGGCAAGCGCCCGATCATGGGCGGCATCGCGGCCGCCAAGGCCGACGTCGTCATCGTCACCGACGACAACCCCCGCTCCGAGGACCCGGCCGCGATCCGCGCCGCGATCCTCGCCGCCGCGTCCGGCGCCGTGGAGATCGGCGACCGGGCCGAGGCGATCCGTACCGCCGTGCGCGCCCTGGAGCCCGGCGACGTCCTCGTGGTGGCCGGCAAGGGCCATGAAACCGGCCAGATCGTGGGGTCACAGGTCCTGCCCTTCTCGGACCACGACGTCCTCCGGGCTGCGATCGCGGAACGCTCAGCATGACCGACACCACCCCGCTCTGGACGCGCGAAGCCCTGGAGGCCGCCACCGGCGGCACGCTGTCGGGCGCGCCGAAGCCGATCACCGGCGCCTCGATCGATACCCGCACGCTGCAGCCGGGCGACCTGTTCTTCGCCATCCGGGGCGAGGCCCGGGACGGGCACGACTTCGTCGCGACCGCCCTGGAGCGCGGCGCCGGCGCGGCCGTGGTGGCGGCGGACCGCGCGCCGGATTTCGCGGAGGCCGGGCCGGTCCTGGCGGTCTCGGGCGCCGGCGACGATCCCGTCCTCGACGCCATGCGGACGCTCGGTGCCGCGGCCCGGGCCCGCACGGGCGCGAGCGTCGTCGCGGTGACGGGGTCGGTCGGCAAGACCGGGACCAAGGAGGCCCTGCGCCACGTCCTCTCGGCGCAGGGGGCGACACATGCCTCCATCGCCTCCTACAACAACCATTGGGGCGTGCCCCTGACCCTGGCGCGCATGCCCGCCGACACCCAGTTCGGCGTGTTCGAGATCGGCATGAACCACGCGGGCGAGATCGTGCCGCTCAGCGCGATGGTGCAGCCCGACATCGCCCTGGTGACCACCGTCGAGCCCGTGCATATCGAACACTTCGCCTCGGTGTCGGCCATCGCCGACGCCAAGGGCGAGATCTTCTCCGGGCTGAAGGTCGGCGGCACCGCGATCCTCAACCGCGACAACCCGAACTACCCCCGCCTCCTCGCCCATGCCCAGGCCTCCCGCGCCGGCCGGGTCGTCACCTTCGGCGAGCACCGGGAAGCGGATGTCCGCGCCCAGCGCATCGTGCTGCGCCCCGACCTCTCGGTGGTCGACGCCGTGGTGATGGGCATTCCGGTGACCTACCAGCTCGGCACGCCCGGGCGGCATACGGCCATGAACTCGCTGGGCGTGATGGCGGTGGTGCATGCCCTCGGGGCGGACCTCGCCCGCGCGGCCCTGTCGCTCGCCGCCCTCAGGCCGCCGGTCGGCCGCGGCGAGCGCACCGCCCTGGCGATCGGGGAGGGCGAGGCCTTCTTGGTCGACGAGAGCTACAACGCCAACCCCGCTTCGATCCGCGCCGCCCTGGCGACGCTGGCCGGGATCGAGACCGGCCCGCGCGGTCGCCGCATCGCGGTGCTGGGCGACATGCTGGAGCTCGGACCCCAGGGCGAGGCCCACCATCGCGACCTCGCCGGGCCGGTGGAATCCGCCAAGGTCGACCTCGTCTTCACGGCCGGGCCGCTGATGCGCAACCTCTTCGAGGCCCTGCCGGTGAGCCGGCGCGGCGCCTGCGCGGCGACCTCCGCCGACCTGCTCGAACCCGTGCTCTCGGCCCTGCGCCCCGGGGACGCCGTCATGGTGAAGGGTTCGAACAGCATCCGCATGGGCCGGATTGTCGAAGCGCTCAAAGCCCGTTACGCGAACGCCCAAGCCGAACCGCCGCACGCCGCCGTGCGCTGAGGCGACCTTCATCACGGCCGGGGAGGGGCGATGCATGCCCCGCGACTCCGGCCGAGTTCCGAACTGAACCACGGCCGGGTGCTGGATGCTGTATCTCCTGTCGGACTTGAGCGGCACCGTCTCCGCCCTTAACGTCTTCCGCTACATCACCTTCCGCACCGGCGGCGCCCTGTTCACGGCGGGCCTGTTCGTGTTCTGGTTCGGGCCGCTGATCATCTCCCTGCTGCGCCTGCGCCAGGGCAAGGGCCAGCCGATCCGCGAGGACGGCCCCCAGTCGCACCTGCTGACCAAGCGCGGCACCCCGACCATGGGCGGCCTGATGATCCTGGCCGGCTGCGTCGTGGCGATCCTGCTCTGGGCCAACCCGCGCAACCACTACGTCTGGGTCACCCTGGCGGTGACGCTCGGCTTCGGCGCGATCGGATTCTACGACGACTACCTCAAGGTGACGAAGCAGTCGCACAAGGGCTTCTCGGGCAAGTTCCGCCTGGTGCTGGAGGCCTGCATCGCGATCGCGGCCTGCGTGCTGATCTCGGTCTATTCGGCGCCAACCCTGCAGAACCAGCTCGCCTTCCCGATCTTCAAGGATGCGCTCCTGAACCTCGGCTGGTTCTACGTGCTGTTCGCCGCCTTCGTGATCGTCGGCGCCGGCAACTCGGTGAACATGACCGACGGCCTGGACGGCCTCGCCATCGTGCCGGTGATGATCGCCTGCGGCACCTTCGGCGTCATCGCCTACCTGGTCGGCAACGTCTTCACGGCGGGCTACCTGCAGGTGAACTACGTCCGCGACACCGGCGAGCTCGCGGTGGTCTGCGGCGCGGTGATCGGGGCGGGACTCGGCTTCCTCTGGTTCAACGCGCCCCCCGCCCAGGTCTTCATGGGCGATACCGGGTCCCTGGCGCTGGGCGGCCTCCTCGGCACCATCGCGGTGGCGACCAAGCACGAAATCGTGCTCGCCGTCGTCGGCGGCCTGTTCGTCCTGGAGATGATGTCGGTGATCATCCAGGTCGCCTCGTTCAAGCTGACGGGCAAGCGGGTCTTCCGCATGGCGCCGATCCACCACCATTTCGAGCAGAAGGGCTGGAAGGAGCCGCAGGTCGTGATCCGGTTCTGGATCATCGCCGTGATCCTGGCGCTGGCCGGCCTCGCCACCCTGAAGCTGCGCTGAGCCCGTCGCCAGAGAGCCCGTCACCATGACGCCCGTCACCACCTTCGCCGGCCGGAAGGTCGCCCTGTTCGGGCTCGGCGGCTCCGGCCTCGCCACCGTCCGCGCCCTGATCGCGGGCGGCGCCGACGTCCTCGCCTGGGACGACAGCCCCGAGAGCACGGGCAGCGCCCGCGACCAGGGCATCACGGTGTTCGACCTGCACGAGGCCGACTGGTCCGGCTTCTCCGCCCTGGTGCTGGCCCCCGGCGTGCCGCTCACCCACCCGGCCCCGCACTGGACCGTGGAGAAGGCGCACGAGGCCGGCATCCCGGTCATCGGCGACATCGAGCTCTTCGTCCAGGAACGCCGGGCGCTTGCGCCGGGCGCGCCCTTCGTCGCCATCACGGGCACCAACGGCAAGTCGACCACCACGGCGCTGATCGCCCATATCCTGGCCTCCGCGGGCCGCGACGTGCAGATGGGCGGCAACATCGGCACCGCGATCCTCTCGCTGGCGCCGCCGGCGCCGGACCGGATCCACCTGATCGAGATGTCCTCGTTCCAGATCGACCTGACGCCGAGCCTCGACCCGAGCCTCGGCATCCTCCTCAACATCACGCCCGACCATCTCGACCGACACGGCACGCTCGCCGACTATGCGGCCATCAAGGGGCGGCTGGTGGCGGGCGCGGACCGCGCCGTCGTCGGCGTCGACGACGACCTCAGTCGCGCCATCGCCGATGCGCGGACGGGTCCGACGATACGCATCCATGTCGGGACGCCGGAGGCCGGCTTCGACGGCCTGTCGGCCCGCGACGGAACGGTGTTCGACGCCGACGGCACGCCGATCGCCGACCTGACCGGGATCGGCTCCCTGCGGGGCGCGCACAACTGGCAAAACGCGGCGGTGGCCGCCGCCTGCGTGCGCGCGTTGGGCATCGGCGACGCTGAACTCGTGGCGGGCCTGCGCAGCTTCCCCGGGCTGCCCCACCGGATGGAAGAGGTTGGCCGGCGCGGGCGCGTGCTCTTCGTCAACGATTCGAAGGCGACCAACGCCGATTCCACCGAAAAGGCGCTGACCGCCTTTCACGACATCCACTGGATCCTCGGCGGCAAGGCCAAGGAGGGTGGCATCGCGCCCCTGGCACCGCTCTTCGGCCGCGTCGCCCACGCCTACCTGATCGGGGCGGCGAGCGACGCCTTCGCCGCCACCCTGGAGGGCCGGGTGCCCTACACCGCCTGCGGCACCCTCGCGGTCGCCACCGCGAAGGCCGCCGAGGCTGCGGCCGCGTCGGCGGCGGCCGAGCCCGTGGTGCTGCTCTCGCCGGCCTGCGCCTCCTACGACCAGTTCCGGAGTTTCGAGGATCGTGGGGATCAATTCCGGAATCTGGTGCGCGCGCTGCCCTGAGCTCGGGCGCTTCTCGAATTCTCAATCATTGCCGCGCCTCATCGGGGGCGTGTAGCGCGGTTCCGCCCCGTCGGCGGCGCGGTGATGGGTTGAGTGCATGGCGTCCACGATGGCACCCGGCGCGGCGCGCTGGCAGGCGGGGGCCTGGGCCCACATCCCCGTCCTGCACGTGCTCCGGCGCCTCGCGACGCTGCTCCTCGTCGCCTTCATCTTCTTCGCCTGCTTCGCCTTCTCGGACACCTCGCCCTACGACCTGGTGGCGATCCCCACCATCGTGCTCTGGCTCTGCCTCGGCCTGCGCCTGCACCGGGGCGTGGTGCCGCTGCTCTGGCTGCTGATCCTCTACGTCAGCGCGATCACGGTGGCGCTGCTGCCCTATGTCGACCAGCCCCTGCCGGTGACCTGGACGATCCAGCTCGCCTACCTCGCCATCACGGGCGTGTTCTTCGCCATGCTGTTCTCCGACGACACGCAGGCGCGGATGGAGCTGACGCTCAAGACCTTCGTGGCGAGCTGCCTCCTGTCGAGCGCTTTCGGCATCGTCGGCTATTTCGGCTACATCCCGACGGAGGACCTGTTCTACAAGTACGGTCGCGCCTCCGGCACCTTCCAGGACCCGAACGTCTTCGGCTCGTTCCTCACGCTCGGCGCGCTCTACCTGATGCACGGCCTGCTCCTCGGCACCAGCCGGCGGCCGATCCTCGCCTGTGCGATCCTGATGGTGATCGTGGCGGGCATCTTCCTGTCGTTCTCGCGCGGGTCCTGGGCCGGCACGCTCGTCGCCGTCGCCGTGATGGTCGGCAGCGTCTACACCACCACGGCCTCGACGCGCCTGCGCCGGCGCATCGTCACCCTGACGGTGCTGGCCGTCGTCGCGACCGCGGTCGCCATCGTGGGACTGCTCTCGATCGGCGACACCGCGGAGATGTTTTCCAAGCGCGCCGCGGTCACGCAGGACTACGACACCGGCGAGACCGGCCGCTTCGGCAACCAGATGCGCGGCCTCGGCCTCCTGGTGGACGAGCCTCTCGGGATGGGCCCCTTGCGCTGGCGCCTGATCTTCGCGCTGGAGCCGCACAACACCTATATCGGCAGCTTCGCCAACGGCGGCTGGCTCGCCGGCGTCACCTTCATCGGCCTCGTGCTGACGACAAGCGTCGTCGGCTTCCGCCTGATGCGGCGCGACACGCCCTATCGCCGCCACGCCCAGATCGTCTGGCCGGCCCTGCTGATGTTCTTCCTGCAGGCCTTCCAGATCGACATCGAGAAGTGGCGCCACGTCTACATGATGCTCGGCATGATCTGGGGGCTCGAGGCGGCCCGGCTGCGCTGGCTTTCCGGTCGGCATGGGGCTGACGGACAGACGTCTCGGTGAGGCGCCCTCTCCGGTGCGCGGTCTCCCCGCCCGCTTGGGGAGGAGGAGAGCCGCCCGCACCGGACGATGCCTAATCCGGCCTTGGCTCCGCCGCGTCCGCCTCCTCAGGCTCCGGATCGGCCGTCCAGGCCGTGGCGAAGGCCGCGAGGTGGCGGGCATCCGCGAAGGCCAGGACGGTGACGGCCCGGTCCTCCGGCATTCCGCCGGGATAGGGCGACAGCAGGACCTTCTCCTCGGACAGCTTCGCCCCCGGCGCGTGCTCGGCGAGCCAGGCCTCCGCCTCGGCCGTGAGGCGGCTCGGATCGGACGCGTCGCGCGCCCGGGAATCGCCGCGCAGGACGAGGACGTAGGAGCCGAGCGCCGGATTGCGCTGCTGCACCGCTTTTACGATGTCGAGAAACATGCCGATCGGTTCCCAGCTGTGCTCAGTGCAGCTTCACGCGTGACTCGGTGCGCCGGGTCAGCGCCCGCGCGACCGCGTCGAGGGTGGTCTTCACCGTGCCGTGCAGGGCCTGCTCGTGCATCTTGTAGAGCGAACGGTACATCATCCGGGCGAACAGCCCGGCGATGAACATGTTCTTGCCCTTGATGAACCCCATCAGGCTGCCGACCGTCGAGTATTCACCCAGCGAGACCAGCGAGCCGAAGTCGCGGTACTTGAAGGCTTTCAGCGGCTTGCCGGCCATCTTGTCGGGAATGATCTTGATGAGGTGCGAGGCCTGCTGGTGCGCGGCCTGGGCGCGGGGCGGGATCGGCGTGTCCGAGCCCTTCTCGACCAGGTAGGCGCAGTCGCCCATCGCGAAGATGTCCGGGTCGCGGGTGGTCTGCAGGGTCGGCGTCACCACGAGCTGGTTGTTGCGCGTGGTCTCGAGGCCGCCGATCTCGTGCAGGAATTGCGGCGCCTTCACGCCGGCCGCCCAGACAACGAGTTCGGAGGGGATGAAGCCGCCATCGGCGAGCTGGACCCCGTCGGGCCGGACCTCCGTCACCCGCGCGCCGGTACGGACCTCGACGCCGATCTTGTCGAGCAGCACCATGACGTCCCGGGACATCCGCTCCGGCACCGCCGGCAGGATGCGGCTCGCCGCCTCGACCAGGGTGATCTTCAGGTCCTTGGCCGGGTCGATCCGGTCGAGGCCGGTGGCGGCCACGTCGCGGGTGGTGCGATGGAGCTCGGCGGCCAGCTCGGTGCCGGTGGCGCCGGCGCCGATCACCGTGACGTGAAGCTGGCCCGGCCGCACCGGACCCGGCTGGGTGTGGGCGCGCAGCATGCCGTTGATCAGGCGCTGGTGGAAGCGCACCGCCTGGCCCTGGGTGTCGAGGGCGATGGCGTTCTCCTGCACGCCCGGCGTGCCGAAGTCGTTGGTGGTGGAGCCCACCGCCATCACCAGGGTGTCGTAGGGAATCTCGCGCACGGGCGTGACCTCGCGCCCCTCGGTGTCGTGGCTGGCCGCGAGGTGGATCACGCGCTTGGCCCGGTCGAGGCCGGTCATCTCGCCGATGCGGTAGCGGAAATGGTGCCGGTGGGCGTGGTGCAGGTAGTCGACCGCGTGGTGGCCGACATCGAGGCTGCCGGCGGCGACCTCGTGCAGCAGCGGCTTCCAGATGTGCGTCCGCGCCCGGTCGACCAGGGTGACGTGGGCCTTCTGCGTGCGACCGAGCTTGTCACCCAGCTTCGTGGCGAGCTGCAGCCCCGCCGCACCGCCGCCGACGACCACGATGCGGTGGAGTTTATCCTCGGTTTCACCCGGTACCATGTCGCTCAGGTCCTCATGCGCCGCGGTTGCAGGTTTGCGCGCCCGCACGGCGGGCCACGCATCCTCATCCCGGGCTTCAGCTTAAAAGGATTACAAACCGGCCGCCATTCCCCTCACGCCGGTGCGCCCGGCTGGCGCAGGGGATGCGCGCGGGCGAAGGCGTCCTGGGCAAGGCAGTCCTCGGCGATCCGGCGTACGGTCGGGAACGGCGCGGTGTCGACGCCGAAGATGCCGGTGCCGACCCAGAGGCTGACGAGGCAGAGGTCGGCATGGGTGACCGCGTCCCCCTGCGCGTAACGCCCGGTGCCGGGCTCGCCGGTGAGGCGGGTCTCCAGGGTCTTCAGGCCGGTCGCCATCCAGTGGCGCACGAACTCGAGCATGCGCTCGCGCGGCAGGTCGTAGCGCTCCATCAGGAAATTGCGCACCCGCGGCACGTAGAGCGGATGGGTGTCGCAGGCCACGACCTGGGCCAGGGAGCGGGCGCGCGCGCGTTCGCGGGGCTGGCTCGGCAGGAGCGGCGTCGCCGGATGGACGTCCTCCAGGTAGTCGAGGATCGCCAGCGACTGGATCAGCGGCGGGCCGTCGCCGTCGAAGAAGGCCGGCACCGCGCCCTGCGGATTGATCGCGAGGAAGTCCGGCTTGAACTGCTCCCCGGCATCGAGGTCGAGGAAGACTTCCTCGTAGGCGATGCCCTTCAGGTTCAGGGCGACCCGGACCCGGAAGGCGGCGGCCGAGCGCCAGTTGCCGTACATCTTCATGCGCGCCACGCTTCCTCTTCGCGGAATCTTATCTGTCTCTTATCGCTGCGCGACCACACCCGACATCGCGCCCGCCCGCAAGCCCGTTCTGCCGACGAATGCAGGTGGATTGCACGATTTGGCAGCGTCGTGATCATCGCGCATAGGAGGAGGCGAGGGGTCCATCCTCGGCCGGTGAGTGACGCGATGCAGATCGAAACGCCCTACCTGATGTTCCTCGGCGACGTGCCCGACCGCCTTGCCGCCAAGACCGCCTACGGAATCAAGGACTGGCGTCCCGAATGGTGCGTCGGCCAGCTGCGCCTGCCCGGCTGCGCCGCCGATCTCGGCATCCCGGACCTCACCCTGGACGAGGCCGTCGCGAAGGGCTGCCGCACCCTGGTGATCGGCGTCGCCAATGCGGGCGGCGTCCTGCCCGAGCACTGGGTCGCCGAGGTCGTGGCGGCCCTGGAGGCCGGGCTCGACATCGCCAGCGGTCTGCATGCCCGCCTCGGGGCGGTACCGGCCATCGCCGAGGCCGCCGAGCGCCACGGCCGGCAGCTGCACGACGTGCGCCACACCGCCGAGACCTTCGCCACCGGCAAGGGCACCAGGCGGCCCGGCCGCCGCCTGCTCAGCGTCGGCACCGACTGCTCGGTGGGCAAGAAGTACACGGTTCTCGCCTTGGAGCGCGGCATGCGCGAACGCGGGCTCGACGCCGATTTCCGTGCCACCGGACAGACCGGCGTCTTCATCTCGGGGCGCGGCGTCGCCATCGACGCGGTGGTGGCCGACTTCATCTCCGGGGCCGTCGAGTGGATCGCCCCCGCCGCCGCCCCGGAGCACTGGGATCTGCTCGAAGGGCAGGGCTCGCTGTTCCACCCCTCCTTCGCCGGCGTGAGCCTCGGGCTCCTGCACGGGGCGCAGGCCGACGCCTTCGTGGTCTGCCACGAGCCGACCCGGACGACCATGCGCGGCGTCCAGCACCCGCTGCCGACGATCCGGCAGGTGATCGACCTCACGGTCCAGCTCGGGAGCCTGACCAATCCGGACATCCGCCCGGTGGGCATCGCGGTCAACACGCAGGATCTCGAGGAGGGGGCGGCGCGTGCGCTGCTCGCCGACCTCGCCCGGGAGTACGACCTGCCGGCGACCGACCCCGTCCGCTTCGGCGTCGATGGCATCGTCGACCGGATCGTCGCCGAGTTTCCCCCGGCGACGACGGGGGCGGGCGCATGACCCGGCGCCTCGACGTCGCGGTCGAGCGCTTCCCGATCGCGGGGGCGTTCACCATCGCGCGGGGCAGCCGCACCGAGGCGGTGGTGGTGGTCGCCACGATCACCGACGGGGAGGGCCGGGTCGGGCGCGGCGAATGCGTGCCCTATGCCCGGTACGGCGAGACCGTGGAGAGCGTCGCCGAGCTGATCCGGGACCATGCCGAGGCGATCGCCGTCGGGGTGACCCGGGCCGACCTCCAGGTCGGCATGAAGGCCGGCGCGGCGCGCAACGCCCTCGACTGCGCCCTGTTCGACCTGGAGGCCAAGCAGCTCGGGCGCCCGGCCTTCGCGATCGCCGGCCTGTCGGCGCCGCAGGTCGCCACCACCGCCTACACCCTCAGCCTCGGCGAGCCGGAGAGCATGGAGGCGGCGGCGCGCCAGGCGGCGCACCGGCCGCTGCTCAAGGTGAAGCTCGGCGGAATCGGCGACCCGGAGCGGATCGCCGCCGTGCGGCGCGGGGCGCCCGACGCGCGCCTGATCGTGGATGCCAACGAGGCCTGGCGCCCGGAGACGATCGAGGCCAACCTCGCGGCCTGCGTCGCCGCCGACGTCCGCCTGATCGAGCAGCCGCTGCCCGCCGGCGAGGACGCGCTGCTGGCCGAGATCGCCCGGCCGATTCCGATCTGCGCCGACGAGAGCCTGCACGACCGCGCCGGCCTCGACGCCCTGAGCCGGCGCTACGACGCCATCAACATCAAGCTCGACAAGGCCGGCGGCCTCACCGAGGCGGTGATGCTGGCCCACGAGGCGCGGGCCCGGGGCTTCTCGCTGATGATCGGCTGCATGGTCGGCACCTCCCTCGCCATGGCGCCCGCCATGCTGCTCGCCCACCACGCCGAGTACGTCGACCTCGACGGCCCGCTGCTGCTGGCCCGGGACCGGGAGCCGGCCCTGCGCTTCGAGGGCAGCCTGATCCACCCGCCGGAGCCCGAGCTCTGGGGATGAGAGGTGTCGTGAGGTCCGGCCCGGCTTCCCGTCGATGGCACGGAAGCGGTCGGCCCGACCGGCCCGCGCACCGGGGCCTCGGAAGGCGGTCAGCCCTTCACGACGGCGCGCAGGAGATAGACCAGCGCCGTGAAGGTCACGAGGCTCGCCGCGTAGAAGGCGACGAACCAGAGCAGCCGGCGGCCCTTGGCCCCGGACGAGCCCGCGCTCAATGCCCGTAGCCCCCGGATTCGAGGTCCTCCGCCACCTTCCCGCGGAAGACCCAGTAGGCGTAGCCGGTATAGGCCAGGGTCAGCGGCATCACGACGGAGTAGCCCACGAGGGCGAATTGCAGGGCGCTGACCGCGTTGGCCGCCTGCCAGATCGTGAAGCGCGGCGGCACGATGTAGGGGAACAGGCTGATCGCGAGGCCGAGGAAGCCGAGCAGGAACAGCGCGATGGTCAGGAGGAAGGGCGCCACATGGCGGCCGTTGCGGATGCTGTGGAAGATGCCCCAGGCGACGAGGGCCGTCACCACCGGCACGGGCGCCACGTAGAGGATGTTCGGCCAGGAGATCCAGCGCCACTGGATGTCGAGGCCGAGGAACGGCACCCAGACGCTCACCACCGCCATCGCCACGATGGTGGCGGCGAGGAACTGCAGGCTCTTGCGCCGGGCCCAGATCTCGAGTTCGCCCGAGGTCTTCATCACGCACCAGGTCGCCCCGAGCAGCCCGTAGCCGCAGACGAGGCCGATACCGGTGAGCACGCTGAAGGGGGTGAGCCAGTCCATGGTGCCGCCGGCGAAGCCGCGGCCCTCGATCTTGAAGCCCTGGACGAAGGCCCCGAGCACCATGCCCTGCGCGAAGGTCGCCAGCAGGGAGCCGTAATGGAAGGCGTTGTCCCAGACGAACTGCGAGCGCTCGGCCTTGAACCGGAACTCGAAGGCGACCCCGCGGAAGATCAGGGCGATCAGCATCAGGATGATGGGAATGTAGAGCGCCGGCAGCAGGATCGCGTAGGCGACGCTGAAGACCGCGAACAACCCGCCGCCGCCGAGCACCAGCCAGGTCTCGTTGCCGTCCCAGATCGGCGCGACGGAGAGCATCATCCGGTCGCGCCAGTTGCCCTTCTGCGCCGCCGTGAACAGGATGCCGACGCCGAGGTCGAATCCGTCGATGACCACGTACATCGCCACCGCCACCGCGAGCAGCGCGGCCCAGACGAGCGGCAGCCAGAAGGCCGCGCCCTCGTATTCCATCCCGAAGCCGAACATCCGCTGAGATCCTCGTCCGCGCCGCGAATCGTCTACCGCCTCACGGGGACGAGCGTTCCCCGCGCTCCGCGAGCCTAGCGCGCTCCGCGGAATTTTGCGCGCCCCGCCACGGGACTTTCCTGTCGCTGTCCGAGAGGGTGTCGCGGGAGGCCGGACCGGCGCCGACGGCCTGGGCCGCCCGCCGTCCGATCTCGGCGGCGCCCTCGCGCAACGCCGCCTCGCGCATCGGGGCGGGCAGGGCCTCCCAGGCAACCGCTGCCGCGTCCGCGGCCGTCGGGGCCGCCGGCACGGTCGCACCCTGGCGCTGCAGCGCCAGCCAGGACAGGGCGCCGATCACCAGGCCGGCACGGATGAGAAATGACATGGCTCTGGCCCGGACGCGCCCCGGCCGGGGCGCGAACACCGTCGCGGGCGACCAGTAAAGACCACCTGACCCGCCGCCCGGAAAGCGCCCGAATGGTGAACACAAGATTAGCGCGAAGTCCATCCAGGCTTTTTCGTGTCATGCCCCGAAAAGGTCTGCCGGCTCGACCGGTCACGGTTACATCCCGGAAAGCATGCGGAGACAATCGGACTGACTAGCGCAAGACTCGCTTAAGTCGGCTCTGCGAGGTTCGGCCCTGTCGAGTGTTCGTCGAGCCAAGGGGCGTCGGGTTGGCCGTCAGGCTGTTGCCCGCGCTGTGCGTGTCGGTATTGCGTATCTACGGTGCCCTGGCTTCCCTCATCGATGTCCGCCTCGCGGGGCTCGTCCATGAGTCGGTGAAAGAGGATGGCGGCGTGCGCTTCCGGCACGAGCGCTTCCTGGTCTCCCGCCTCGCCACCGGCCTGATGATGATGCTGGGCCTGCCGCCCTACCTCGTGCTGCGCGGGGTCCCGACCGGCGCCGAGGCCCTGGCGATCGCCAGCCTGATGCTGCCGGTCTTCGCCGCCGTGCTCCTGTCCCGCACCGGCATCCTCTGGCTCGCCCACGCCATCTCCTCGGCCGGGCTGACCGGCGTGGTCGTCTGCCTCGCGATGATGACCGGGGGCGCCGATTCCGCCGCCGCGATCTGGCTCGTGGCCATTCCCCTGGAGGCCGTGGTCTCGGGTTCGCGGCGGGCCACCCTGGCGGCGGCCATCGTGGCGGCCCTCGGGGCGCTGACCGTGGCCCTGCTGCCGCCGCTGGCCGAGGGCGCGACCCTGCCGGAATGGTCGCGGGCCCTGGCGATGCCGGTCTTCGCCATCACGGCCATCGGGCACATCGCCGCCCAGGCCCTCGAACATTTCCGCCACGAGGGCCGCTGGCTCGCCCGCCTGCGCGACAACGAGCGCCGCGACCGGATGCTGCTCTCGGCCATCGACGATCTCGTCACCTGGCACGACCACAACGGTCGCGTCCTCGAGGCCAGCGCCTCGGCCACCCGCTTCCTCGGTGCCGAGCCGGCCGCCCTGCAGGGCCACGGCCTGCTGGAGCGGGTCCATGTCGGCGACCGTCCCCTGCTGCTGCAGGCCCTCAGCGACGTCGCCGCCCACGGCCGTCCGGCCCGGGTGCAGTTCCGGCTGCATCTCGACTTCGCCGCTACCCGGGCCGAGGGCGCCGCGCAGGTGATCTTCGCCGAGATGCGCATCCACCGGATCGACGGGCGCGCCTCCGAGACGGCCGTCCCCGGCCGGCTGCAATCCAGCGTCGTCGCGGTGACTCGCGACGTCACCGAGCACCGCCGCCACGCCGAGGAGCTGGAGCAGGCCCGGGCCGAGGCTGAGCGCGCCGACGAGGTGAAGAGCCGCTTCCTCGCCAATGTCAGCCACGAGCTGCGCACGCCGCTCAACGCCATCATCGGCTTCTCCGAGGTGCTCTCGGGGGAGGGCGGGATGGCGACCGATCCGGAGCGCACCCGCGAATACGCCGGCATCATCCGCAATTCCGGCCAGCACCTGCTGGAGGTCGTGAACACGCTCCTCGACATGTCGCGCATCCAGAGCGGGCATTTCGACTACGCGCCGGAGCCCTTCGACCTCTCGGCCCTGCTCCAGACCTGCTGCAACCTGATGCAGCTCAAGTTCGACCAGGCCGGCATCGCCCTGGTGCGCGAGGCCGGGGCCGCCCCGGTGGAGATCACGGCCGACATGCGCGCCTGCCGTCAGATCATCATCAACCTCCTGTCGAACGCCGTGAAGTTCACCCCGCGCGGCGGGCGGGTGGAGATCGGCCTGCGCGGCACGGGCAAGCATCTCGACGTCATCGTCGGCGACACCGGTATCGGCATCAGCGAGGCCGACCTGCCCCGCGTCGGCAGCCCGTTCTACCAGTGTGCCGGCGGCTACGAGCGCACCCACGAGGGGACCGGTCTCGGCCTCTCCGTGGTGCAGGGCCTCGTCGGGCTGCATGGTGGCGCCATCCTCATCGAGAGCACCCGGGGTGAGGGCACCACGATCACCGTCACCCTCCCGCGCGAGTGCCGCGTCGGCACCGGCGCCATTCCGTCGGCACCGATCCGCACCCGCCTGCGTCCGACGGTGACGGGCGGCAGCCTCGTCGCCGCCGCCAAGGACGGCCCCGTGCCGATGCGCCGGCCCATGGGCCTGTTCGAATCGAGCCCCGAGCCGGTGCGCGAGAGCTACGTTCCCCTGCGGCGCGCCGGATGAGCGCGCCGCGTCCCTGCCCGTCCCCGGTGATCCGGGCCCCGCGTCCTGCGGGGCCCGACCGCCGTTGCGACCAGCCCTGAGGAGATCCGATGCGCGAGCCGCAAGCACGCCGCGACCAGCGAGATATCGTCGTTCCGTCCCGCGCCCGCGAGGCGCGGCCCGCAGCCCGGCGCCGGCCGGCCCCGGGCCGCTTCGCGGGCCTCGGGGCGCTGGCGGGGGGCGCGGGACGGGCCGTCCTGCGCCATCCCGGCGAGGTGCTCGGGGTCGCCGTCGTGCTCGGCGCCGTGTCGATGATCTGCCTGAACGCACTCGGCTACCAGATGGGGCGCCATCCGGCGCCGATCTTCCCGAAGCTCGCCGCCAAGCCGCCGCTCTCCCGCTCGGCCGAGGCGCCGAAGCCCGCGGCCTCCGCCGTCGCCCGCACGGAGGCGGGCAAAGCCGAAGCCGGCAGGTTGGAGGCGTCCAAGTCTGAGGCGTCCAAATCCGAGGCATCCAAGTCCGAGGCGAAACCCGAGGGCGCGGCCAAGACTGCGCGGGACGGCATCGGCGAGATCATCCGGGCCGGCGAGCCGGCCGGGGCCGAGACCACCGCCTCGGTGGCGAGTCTCGGCGGCCTGACCCTCGCCCAGGCGCAGCGCGCCCTGGTCAAGCTCGGCTACGGACCGCTCAAGGCCGACGGGCTGATGGGGGCGAGCACCCGGGCGGCGATCGAGAAGTTCGAGCGCGACCGCAAGCTGCCGGTCAAGGGCGAACCCTCGCCGCGGACCTTCCGCGAACTCGCCACCCGGGCGGGCGCGACCCGGGGCTGATCCGGCGGGGCGGCGTGCTATAGACCCGCGCATGGCACGCCTGCGCTCGGATTTCTGGGTCTCCGCCCATCTTCGCCGCCTCGACATCGAGGGCATCGCCGCGGTCCAGCGCCGGCGCGGCTCGCCCGAGGCGGGGGCGATCTTCGTGAAGGTGGATCGTCTCGACGGCAGCGCGGACCTCTACGGGCCGGCCCCGCAGGCCCTGGTCGATGCCGAGGCCGACGGCGACCGCCGCTTCGTGACGCTCCTCAGCGAAGCCTCGCCCGCCGATGTGGAGATCCGTCTCGGCAAGGAGCTGCGCTTCGACGACGACCTCTGGATCGTCGAGATCGACGATCGGGCCGGGCGTCACCGCCTCGACCTCGCCGAGTAGGGCGCGCCGACCGGAGCCCGGCCGGCGGCACCGCTCAGCTGGTCTGGCGCTGGCGGCTCGGCAGGGGGGTGCGCAGGGGCGGGCGCTCGGCCGCAGCGGCCTGGGCGCGCGGACGCTGCGCGTCCGGGGCGTGGTAGGGCTGGTGCGCCGTCGCGGCGGCGCGCTCCTGCGGGGTCCAGTCGAGGATCGCCGACAGGAGGTCGCGCGCGGCGGCCCGCGGCAGGGTCCGGAACAGCTTGACCAGATCGAACACCCGGTCGACCGAGCGGGCGACCGCCTCGTTCAGGGTCAGGTAGATGTAGACCGCCTCCTCCTCGTGCAGGCCGGCGGCGCGCATGGCCACCGTCAGCAGCTCGTAGCGCAGCGACGGATCGGGGGTGGTGGTGACGAAGCCCTTGGGCAGCCCCAGCATCTCGGTCAGGGCCGCGATGAAGCCGGCGATGTCGGCGCGCGCCGCGAAGCCCGTGAGCACCGCCCCGGCCTCGCGCGGCGCCGGCGGGTTCGGGCGCAGGGCGGCCGTCGCCATCATCGCCTGGCCGATCGCCTCCCGGCGGGTCTGGTCGGCGAGGAGGAAGAGCGGCGCGACGTCGGCATGGGCGAGGTCGTGGCGGGCCAGGAGCGCGCGGCCGAGGTCGGGGTTCCGGCGGCCGCGGCCGACCAGGCGGGCCAGCATCTCGCCCTGGAGATGGGCGGCCGGGTTGGCGGCCAGCGCCCGGTCGACGGCGGCGTCGTCGCGGGCGATCAGGTCGGCGAGGGTGGCGCGGCTGAGGTCGTGCCGGCTCGCGATGGCGGGGCCGAGCTCGGAATCCTCGGCCAGGGCGGCCTGGATCATGGCCTGGGTCAGGATCGGCGCCTGGGAGATCACGGCGTCCCGGGCGCCGCCGCCGCGCTCCACCAGGGCGGCCAGCAGGCTGGGCGGCGTGTCGGGGAAGGCGGCGAGCTTGCGGGCGACGATCTCGGCGGTCTCGTCGTCGACGATCGGGATCAGGCCGCCGGCCAGGGAGGCGAAGGCCGCCACGGTCTTGCGGTCCCGGACGCCGGCCGAGAGGAAGAGATCCGTCTGCACCCGGAGGATGACGGGTTTCAGATCGAGATTGTCGAGGCGCGACAATTCGATCAGGCCGGAGAGGTCCGGCGCATCGTCGAATGATGGGGACATGGCACTTCGGTTACGCAGAACTCGCTGATCGCAAGGATTAGCGGAATTGCGTGAACCGACCTTTAAGGACGGTCGGCCCCGACCGTCCCCGCTTGCGCCATGCCGATCCTACGCCCCGACCGGAGCGTGGGACGCGACGTCTCTCAGACCGCGCGCCGGGGCTGGGCCGCCTCGCCGGCCTTCGGCGGCGGAAACACCACCGGCGTCGGGGTGTTGGCGGCCATCGGGCCGGGCGTCGCGGCCGGAGGCGGGCTCGCGGCCGCCGCGGCCATGCCGGCGGCCACCGGCGCGGTGGCTCCGAAGTCCTTCGCTCCGGCTTCCTTCACGCCCGCTTCTTTGGCCCCGCCATCCTTGCCGCCCGTACCCTTGCCGCCCGTATCCTTGCCGGCCGCGGACGGGAACAGCACCGTCGTGCCCTTGGCCTCGGTCGGCGCGGCGACGGGAGCCGAACTGTGCGTGGGCGCCGGGGCCGCGAGCGCGCCCTCGGGCGCCGTCTCGTCCTCGGCATGCGGCTCCTCGGGGCCGGCGATCAGCTCGGTCGGGGTCTTCCAGACGAAGGCGTCGAGGCGCCCGCTCACCGGGGAGACCGGCGCCCAATGCTCGGACGCGATGCCGTCGGCCACCCAGAGCGGGTCGCGCGGGGCGTGGGCGGCGCGCGACAGCCACTCGCGGGCGCGGCCCGAGCCGGCACCGTGCTCGGCCTCCTCGATACGCGCCATGGTCAGGCATGCGCGGACGGTCGGACGGTCGGCGAGGAGCGGCGCCAGCGCGTCGCGGGCCTGGCCGAACTCGCGGGCCTCGTAGGCGGCCTGCGCCATGGCGAGGCGTGCCTCGGGGTGCCAGGACGAGATCTTGGCCAGGGTCTCGGCCCGGGCCATGCGGTCGCGCACGGAATCGCCGGTGCGCAGGTTCAGGTAGGTCTTGGCGAGATCCGGATGGGGGCCGGCGCGCCAGGCGGCCTCGATGATCTTCGCGCCCTTCCGCAGGTCGCCCCGGCGCACCATCAGGCGCGCGGCGAGCACCGCGGCCGGCACGAGATCGGGCGCGAGCTTGACCGCCTTGAGAACGCGCTCGGTGGCGGCCTCCGGCTCGCCGGCCTCGCGCTCCTGCGCGGCGGCGGTGAGCAGGACGGCGCGCTGGCGCCGGGCGGTCGCCTTGTCGATCAGGCCGAGGGAGGCGCGGCGCTCCACGGTCTCGTTGGCGCCGCTCCAGTCGCCGTCGGCGCATTGCGCCTCGAGCACGGCCTCGTTGGCCCAGGTCACGCTGGGCGCCAGGCGGGCGGCCTCGGCCGCGTAGGCGCGGGCGGAGGCGTCGTCCTCGCGGCGTCGGGCCTCGACGAAGAGGCCGCGCAGGCCGAGCACCCGGGTCTCGGGGTCGTTGACCATGCGCTGGAAGGCCTGCTCGGCGGCCTCGCGGTCGCCGGAGATCTGCGCGGCCTGGGCCTTGAGGAGCAGCGTCAGCGGCTCGGCGCCGAGCAGGCGCTCGGCATCGTTGGCGTGGCGGCGGGCGGCGAGGGGATCGCCCGACCCGACCGCGACCATGCCGCGGGACAGGGCCGAGAAGCCCTTTGCCCGGCGCCGGTCGCGCGAGCCGCGCACCAGGGTCTCCGGCAGGGTGATGAACCCCCGCACGATGGCCCAGATGAAGCCGATCAGGATGGCGGCGATCAGGACGCCGATCAGGCCGATGGCGAGGCTGGTGGCCACCTCGTAGCCGTTCCACACGATGGTGACGGTGCCGGGATGGTCGGCGACCCAGGTCGCGCCATAGGCGGCGACCGCGAGAAGGGCCAGGAAGGCGAGGGCGCGCCACATGAGATCAGAAACTCCTGGGAGTGGCGTCGGCCGGTCCGGCGACACCGAGAGTCGGGGGCGGGAGCACGGGACGCTCCCACGCGGAATCCGGGCGGCCGCGCGACCCGCCGCAGGGCAGGAGGCGCGGCCGTGCGCTCAACGGGAGGCGCCGGTGGCGGGCAGGCCCTTGAAGGCGTCGGCGAGGAGGCCCCGCGCCGCGTCGCCGGCGGCGGCGCGCGAGGCCAGCTTGGTGCCGAAATCGCCCGCCTCGGCCCGTGCCGCCTCGGGCAGGGCCGCGAAGGCCTCGGCCGCCTCCTTGATGGCCCCGCGATCGAGGGCCTCCTGCACCTTGGGCGCCGTGTCGGGCGCCGGCGCGTTGGCGCCCCCGGCGGCCGGCGTGTCGACGCGGCGGACCTGGACGATCGATTCGGCCATGCTCATCAGCTTGGTGCCGATGTCGCCGGTCTCGGCCACGGCCTTGCTCTGCGCGGCCCGGCGCTTCGCCGCGATCTTCTCGGCGATGGGACGGAACTCGGCCGCCAGGGTGGCGGCCGTCGGCGCACCCTTGTCGGCGAAGGGGGCCACCGCCGTCAGGCGGGCCGGATCGCCCGGCTCCAGGCCGCGCAGGGCCGAGAGCGCGTCGGCGTAGGGCGCCCCGGTGTTGAGGGCGGTGGCGATCCGGTCGGCGGAGACGACCCGCAGGGCCGCCTGGAGCGTCGCGGTCTCGGCGCGCTCGGAGACGGCCTTGTCGAGCCCGGCGATCTTGTCGGCCTGGGCCTGGAGCTGGCGCTCCACGGCCTTCGCCGCCTCGGCCGCCTGGGTCTTGCTGGCGTCGGCGACCTTCTCGCTCGCCTGCGTCGCCGACTGGACCGCCTCGGTGGCGGCCTGGACCCGCGCTTCGAGCGATTGCTGGAGCGCCGTCACCTTCTGGCTCAGGGCCTGGGCCGCCTCGGCATTCGCCTTGGTCTTGGCGTCCACGTCGCCCTGGAGTGCGGCGAGCTTCGGGGACAGGTCGGGCTGGGCGGCGGGCTTGGGCGCCGCATCGACCTTGCCCTCGATCGCCTTGAGGCGCTGCTCGAGCTGGGTGAGCTGCGGCGCGGGCGCCTGGCTCACCGCCATGCGGGCGTCGCCGCCCTGGTCGCGCCCGGGCTCCTCCTGCAGCGCCGAGACGCGCTGGTCGAGGGCATCGAGGCGGGCGACGAGATCGGCCGGGATCGCGGCCGGGGCGGCGGCCTGTGCGCCCTCGGCCGGCGCCGGGGCGCCGCCCTGGGCCGCGCTCGCCTTCTCGAGGGCCTGACGGGCGGTGGAGACCGCCTCGGGAACGGACTTCAGCGCGGCCTCGTTCGCCGCGACCCGCTTGTCGAGGCCCGCCAGGGCGTCCTTCGGGGCGAGGGCCGCGATCCGCTGGTCGAGGGCGGTGATGCGCGCATCCTCGCCCGGCGCCATCAGGCCGCTGCGGGCGACCCCGAAGAGCAGGCCCGCACCGACCACGCCGCCGAGGAGACCTGCGGTGACGAGGGAGCCGAAGCCGGCGCCCGGCGAGGCGGCGGGCGCGGCCGCGGCGGCCGGCGTGATGCGCGGGGTGGTCGGGCCGGCCGACTTCGGCGCATCGCCGCCGTTCTTCGCATCGGAGGTCTTGGGGTCGGACGGCTTGGGGTCAAACGGCTTGGGGTCGAACGGCTTGGTATCGCCGGTCTTGGTGTCGCCGGGCTTGCCGTCCGCCGGCTTGGCCGACATCGCCGCGGCGGCACCGGCGGCACCGGCGGCACCGGCGGCAGTCGCAGTCCCGGCGGCGCCGGCGGTCTTCGCAGGCGGCACGGGATCGGGCAGGCGCTTGGCCTTCAGGTCGATGATCGGGCCGTCGGTCACGGATTGACCCGGGCGGGCACCGGGCGACGTGCCGCCGAAGCCGCCGGAGCGGGGCGGCTCGGATTTGCCGGCGTCGCCCTTGATGGGCTCGGCCTTCGGGGCCTCGGCTTTGAAAGTTTCGGCCTTCGCGGCGTCAATCTTCGACGGATCGGTCTTGAGTGAAGCCGGATTCGGCGCGTCGGCCTTGATCGCGTCAGTCTTGGCGGACCCGACGGCCAGCGGATCGGGCCGGGTCAGGTCCGGCTTCGAGGCATCCGGCTTCACGGCATCGGTCTTGCCGATGTCAGCCTTGCCGATGTCAGCCTTGCCGATCTCACCCTTGCCTGCATCGGTCTTGCCGGCATCGGGGGTGAGGATCGCGGCCTTGGCGGCCTCCGTCTTCACGGCGTCCGTCTTCACGCCTTCCCTGACCGGCTCGCCTTTGGCCGAGGTGCCCGGCGCGGCGCCGGCCAGGTCGGGCTTGGCCGACGCCTCGACCTTCGGCGGGATCGTGGAGCCTGGCGCGGTCGGCTTGCCGGGCTCGGGCGGCCGGTTGCCGGTGGGAGAGCCCGGGCGGTTGGCGTCGCTGTTGGGTGGTTTCACGGTTCAAGGCTCCCTTCCCGTCTCCCGCAGCCCGGCCCGTTCGGCGCATCCGGCGCCCGGTGGGTCGAGGCTGGCGGCGCAGCTTCTTGCGCTCGTCCTAGCACCAGGGCCGCCGCCGGAGCGAGGCCCTTATCGAAATCCTGTCGGCCCGGAGGCCGGTAATCCCGCGAGGAGCGCGTCCTCCCCGGGGCGCTCGGCCACGAAATGGACCGCGACCCCGGCGGCGACCAGGGGCACGGCGACATCGGCCGACAAGCAGTAATGCGTCAGTCCCCCGAAGGCTCCGCCGAGCCCCGCCGCGTTGGCGAGATCGTGTGCGGCCTGCGCGCTGCGCCGGGAATAGTGCAGCACCGCGTCGAGATCCCCGGCGGAGAGGGCCGCGGCCACGGCGTCCGGCAGCCCTGCCACGACCCGTGCGGCATAGAGCGCGCGCACCGTGAGACTGAATCCGGCCGCCGCAAGGGAAGCGGCGGGCTCGGCCTTGCGCTCGGCCCCCGCTGCGTGGAGGAGGTGGGCGCCCTCGGCCAGCGAGGCCCGGACGAGGCGCGCGAGGGACAGCGCATCGCCCGCCGCCTCGCGCAGATCTGCGAAGCCGGCCTCCCGCGCCAGGGCGGCGGTGCGCGCACCGACCGCGAAGGCGGGCAGGGCGCGCAGGCGTGCGCGATCCTCGAGCGTAAGGGCGGTGACGGCGTTGGCGCTGGTCAGGATCAGCCCGGCGAAGGAGCCCTCCGGCAGGCCCTGTCCGGTCGGCTCGACGGCCAGGACCGGGGCGACCAGGGGGTGATGCCCCAGTGCGGCGAGGCGCGCTCCCGTCCGCGTCGCCCCCGGCTCGGGCCGCGCCACCCAGATCCGCATTCCGCCCCACGCTCCCCCGAACCCGCACCCTGAACAGTACCGGACGTCCCCGCCCATCCATGCCCGTCCCGCCGCCGGTGGCAACCCGTCGTTGCCGCCGGGAGAGGCGGACGATAGGGTGCCGCGCTTCCCAGGGGGCACCCTGCCGTCTCTCGAGATGATCCGCCGTCCATGAACGTCCTCGGCATCGAAACCACCTGCGACGAGACCGCGGCCTCCGTGGTCGCCCCCGGCGAGAACGGGCGCGGTCGCATCCTCTCCAACGAGGTGCTGAGCCAGATCGCCGAGCACGCGGCCTATGGTGGCGTTGTCCCCGAGATCGCCGCCCGCGCCCATGTAGAGGTGCTCGACCGGCTGATCGACCGGGCGCTCGGCAGCGCCGGCCTGACCCTGGCCCAGGTCGACGGGATCGCGGTGGCGGCCGGCCCCGGCCTGATCGGCGGCGTGCTGATCGGCCTCGTCACCGCCAAGACCCTGGCGCTGGTGGCGCGCAAGCCCCTGATCGCCGTCAACCACCTGGAGGCGCACGCGCTGACCGCGCGGCTCACCGACGGCATCGGGTTTCCCTACCTGCTGCTGCTGGCCTCCGGCGGGCACACCCAGCTCGTGGCGGTGAAGGGGGTCGGCGATTACGTCCGCCTCGGCACCACCATCGACGACGCCATCGGCGAGGCCTTCGACAAGGTCGCCAAGCTGCTCGGCCTCGGCTACCCGGGCGGCCCCGAGGTCGAGCGCCTGGCCGAGACCGGCGATCCGGAGCGCTTCGCCCTGCCGCGGCCGATGCTGGGGCGCCGCGAGGCCAATTTCTCCCTGTCGGGCCTCAAGACCGCCCTCCGGATCGAGGCCGAGAAGCTGGCCCCGCTCTCCTCCGTCGACGTCGCCGACCTCTGCGCCAGCTTCCAGGCGGCGGTGGTCGACGTGGTGGTCGACCGCCTGCGGGTGGCGATGCGCGATTTCGCCGGCGTCGCCGGCCACCCCACCGCCCTGGTGGCGGCGGGTGGCGTCGCGGCCAATGGCGCGATCCGCCGGGCGCTCACCACACAGGCGGGCGAGGCGGGCCTCGCCTTCGTGGCGCCGCCGCTCGCCCTCTGCGGCGACAACGGCGCGATGATCGCCTGGGCGGGCATCGAGCGCCTGCGCCTTGGCCTGGTGGATGATCTGACCGCGCCGGCCCGCGCCCGCTGGCCCTTCGCGGAGCCGAAGGCGGTTGCCTGAGGCCGCGCGGCTGCGCTGGCGCGCCCTGGTGGAGCGGCGCCTGCCCGAGGCCGCCGGACCGGACTGGCCGGTGCAGCGCGACCATTGCTTCGCGCGCATCCTCCTCGACAACACCTGCGGCGGACCCTGGCGCGAGAGCGTCCGGGCCCCCGCCTGGGCGAACCTGCCCCTCGACCAGATCGCGGCGGCCACCGAACTCGGGGAGGCGGTCCTGGCCGGCCGGGCCGACCTGTTCGCGCTGAACCGGCGCTCGCTCGCCCTGCGCGGCAAGCTGCGGGACGCCGATGCGGCGACGCCACCGACGGAGCTGCACGACGGCGACCTGCGGCTGCGGTCCTGGCAGGCGGGCGACGAGGCGCGCTTCGCCGCCCTGAACGCCGACCCGCAGGTGATGCGCCACTTCCCCGCCACCAAGGATCCCGAAGCGAGCCGGACCGAGGCCCGGGCCTGCGCCCGGCGCTTCGTGGTGGACGGCTTCGGCCCCTGGGCCGTGGAGGCGGAGGGGCGGGGTTTCGTCGGGATGATCGGCGGAGCGCGCCTCCTGCGGCCCATGCCGTTCCCGGGCGGCGAGCGGCCGGGTACGTGCGTCGAGATCGGCTGGCGGCTCGCGCGCAGCGCCTGGGGGCTCGGCATCGCCACGCGGGGCGCCCGCCTCGCCCTGACCGACCTGTTCGGCCGGTGCGGCCTGAGCGAGATCGTCGCCTTCACCGCCGAGGGAAACACGCCCTCGCGCCGGGTGATGGAGCGCCTCGGCATGCGCCCGGAGGGCGGCTTTCCGCACCCGGCCCTGCCGCCGGGCCATCCGTTGCGCGCCCATCTGCTGTATCGTCTGCGGGCGGACCACTTCACATCGCGAGGGACGAGCGCATGAGGCGGATCGGAGTCGTCGGCGGGGGCGCCTGGGGCACGGCCCTTGCCAACGCGGCCGCCGCGGCCGGGCACGACGTCACCCTGTGGCTGCGCGACCCGGAGGCGGCCGCGCGCCTGGAAGGCACCCGCGAGAACGCCCGCTACCTGCCGGGCGTGCCGCTGCACGCGCGCATCGCGGTCACGGCCGAAGCTTCGACGCTGGCCGAGGCCGGCACCGTCCTGATGGTGACGCCGGCCCAGACCCTGCGCGGAGTGCTGGCCGCCCTGGGCGCCGCCTTCGCACCGCAGGCCGCCATCGTGCTCTGCGCCAAGGGGATCGAGCGCGGCACCGACGCCTTCATGAGCGAGGTCGCGGCCGAGCAGCTGGGCGCCTCCGCCCCCGTGGCGGTCCTGTCCGGCCCGAGCTTCGCCGCCGACGTCGCCCGCAACCTGCCCACCGCCGTGACGCTTGCCGCGGCGGATGCCGGCCTCGCCGCGCGTCTGGCCGGTACGCTCTCGGGGCCGGCGCTCCGGGTCTACCACACCAACGACGTGCGCGGCGTCGAGATCGGCGGGGCCGGCAAGAACGTCCTCGCCATCGCGTCCGGCATCGTGGCGGGGCGGGGCCTCGGCGAGAGCGCGCGCGCGGCCCTGATCGCCCGGGCCTTCGCCGAGCTGATGCGCTTCGCCCGCGCCTATGGCGGCCGGCCCGAGACACTGATGGGCCTGTCGGGCCTCGGCGACCTCGTGCTCACCGCCTCGTCGCCGCAATCGCGCAACTTCGCCTTCGGCGAGCGTCTCGGTGCCGGGGCCTCGCCCGAGGCGGCTTCGGGCGGCAAGCTCGCGGAGGGCGCCTTCACGGCCGCCGCCCTGGTCGATCTCGCCCGCGCCCGGGGGATCGAGATGCCGGTGGCCGAGGCGGTCGCCGCCATCGTCTCGGGCGGCGCCAGCGTCGATGGGGTCATCGCCGCGCTGCTGGCGCGGCCCCTGCGGGGAGAAGCCGAGTGAGCCAATATCCCGTCCGCGCCTTCCTGGCCGGCACCGGCGACGACGGGGCCGGCCGGCGCCTGCCGGACGTCCTCGCCTTCGACGACGCGCATATCGAGGGCGTGCACGACTTCATCCAGTGGTGCTTCCCCCTGCACGAGGCGAGTCTCGCCGTGCCGGGCGCGCCGGTGCTCAGCCGGGCCGAGGCCGAGGCGATCCGCGCCGATCCGGCGGCGCTCTCGGGCCTGCGCGCCGCCCTGGGCCGCATGACCCGATTCTATGCCGAGACCGACGGCTGGCTGCGCTCGCACGACCACAACCACCTGCGCATCACCCGCATCCTCTCGGCGGTGTCGGACCTGCTCGGGCTCGAGGCGGCCGGCGAGTTCCACGCCTTCGTCACCGCCCGCAACCGGAAGGCGGGCGCGCCGGTCAATTCCCAGAGCCTGCACTACTGGGATTCCGCACTCCGGAGGGCCTGACGGCCACGCTTGGGCGATGCTATGGAGCCGGCATCTCTGGAGACGCGCATGGCCTACTGGCTCTACAAATCCGAGCCCTCGACCTGGTCCTGGGACCAGCAGGTCGCCGCCGGCGCCGCCGGCACGCACTGGAACGGCGTGCGCAACCACGTCGCCAAGAAGCACCTCATGGCGATGGAGGTGGGCGAGCGCGGGTTCTTCTATCACTCGAACGAGGGCAAGGCGGTGGTGGGCATCGTCGAGGTGATCCGGCCCTATTACCCGGATGATTCCGACGAGACCGGCCGCTTCGGCATGGTCGACCTGCGCGCCGTCGAGGCGCTGCCGCGCCCGGTCACCCTGGAGGCGATCAAGGCCGAGCCGCGGCTCGTCGCCATGGTGCTCGCCAACAATTCGCGCCTCTCGGTCCAGCCGGTTACCGAGGCCGAGTGGGCGGTGGTGCGCGAGATGGGCGGCCTCGCCTGACCCTCGGGCCGATCAGCCCTGGCGCTGGGCCTGCGTCACCGCCACGTGGATCAGTTCGGCCAGGGTGCGCAGGCCGAGCTTCTGGCGCATCATCGAGCAGGCGTTGGTGATGGTCTTGTAGCTGACCGAGAGGTCGCTCGCGATGGCGCCGTAGGATTTGCCCTGCGCCAGCCGCTGCAGGATCTGCAATTCGCGCGGCGTGAGCTGGGTCTCGGGCGTGCGCTTCGGGTCGGTGCGCAGCATCGCGACCTCGGTGGCGAGGCGCGGATCGAGGTAGGGCCGTCCGGACCGGACCCGCTCGAAGGCCTCGAACAGCTCGCCCGAGGCGTGGTCCTTCAGCACGTAGCCGAGGGCACCGGCCTCCAGTGCCCGCGACACGATCACCGGATCGTTGTGCATGCTGAAGACCAGGATGCGGACGGCGGGGCTGGCCCCGCGCATCCGCCGGATCAGCTCGAGCCCGGCCAGCCCGCTGCCCTGGAAGGTGAGGTCGCAGATCACGGTGGCGGGGCGCGCGCGCAGGAACTGGCGATAGGCCTCCACCACGCCGGTGGCCTCGATGATGCGCTCGATCCCCGCATCCTCGAGCACCCGTCGGCAGCCCTGGAGCACGATCGGATGATCGTCGATGACGAGGGTGGGAGCCTCGGTGGTGGGGGCGATCGCGTTCATGCGCTGGGAATCGGACTCGTGGGGGCGTCGCGCTCATCATCGAGCGGAATCGTGATCCGGACAACTGCGCCGGGCTGCCCATTGTCAAGCCGGAACGTGCCGCCCAGCGCCTCGACGCGCTCGCGCATCCCCGACAGGCCGAGTCCGAGGCCGTGCTCGGGCGCGATGCCGCTGCCGTCGTCCCGGATGGTGAGGTGGAGCGCCCGACCGCCGGCCGCCGCTTCCTCCAGGGCCCGCACGGTGACGTTCGAGGCGCGGCCATGGCGCACCGCATTGGTCATGCTCTCCTGGATGCAGCGGAAGACGGTGAGGTCGGTGACGTCGCCGTAGCCGCGTCCCAGCCCGTCGAAGCTGCCCGCGAAGCGCGTTCCGGCATGGCGGCGGCGGAAATCGCGCAGGAGCAGGTCGAGGCAGTCCGGCAGCGGCACCTGCCCGAGGGCGTGCGGCCGCAGCCGGTTGAGGAGGTCGCGGTTCTGGGTCTGAACCTGACCGACGATGCTGGCGATGTCCTGCGCGCGCTGCCTCAGGCGGGCCCGGTCGGGCGGTGCCTCGGCCTCGGCCATGCGGACCACCGAGGCGGCGGTCGCCTCGAGGGCGAAGAGGCAGGGGCCGAACTCATCGTGCAGTTCCAGGGCCGTGCGCCGGCGCTCGTCGTCCTGCGCCGAGAGGAGCTGGCGGTTCAGGCGCCCGTTGGCCGCGCGGGTCTCGGACAGAGCCTGCGCAACGCGGTTGAACCGGGTGGCGATGGCGGCGAGTTCCCGCGAGGCCGGCGGATCGAGGCGGGCCGTGTAGTCCTGCTGCTCCAGTTGGATCAGGCCTTCGGAGAGCTGCGTCAGCGGAGCCAGCACCTTGCCGAAGGCCACCGTCAGGGCGCCGAGCAGGCCGAGGCTGAGACAGAGGCTGGCGAGCGACAGCGACAGGGCGTAGCCCCAGACCTCGTCGATCTCGTCATGGGGCTGCGTGGTGATGCGGGCGGTGCCGATGCGCCGGCCCTGGGCGACGATGGGCAGGTCGTGCTCACGGATCGGCGGGGCGATCAGGGCCGCGAACCAGGCCGGCGCCACGTGCTGGTCGCGCCGGACCCGGCCGAGCCCTCCGGTGACGATCCGGCCCTCGCCGTCGAGGACCGTGACGCGGACGTGACGCAGGTCGTGGATGCGCAGGTTCAGGGTCTGCAGGATGCCGGCGGGCGGCCCGGCCTGGGCGAGGTCGATGGTGTCTGAGACCAGAAGCTCGACATTCGTCATCGCCGCCTGCATCTCGACCTCGACGGCGGAGCGGGCGTTCAGCACGATGACGGCGCAGGAGACGAGGGCGGCCAGGACGTCGATGGCGAGGACCAGCACGATCATCCTGGTGCGCGTCGACCACGAGGCCCAGCGCGGCCGCCGGCCGGTACGCCCGGACGGGGCCGTGTCGCCGCCCGTGCGGACGAGGAGGTCCGCCTGGGTGCGGGGAGCGGAGGCGGCGTCGTGAGGCATGGGGGCGTGAGGCGGTGCCAACGGGAAAGCTGCGCGCGGTCGTGGCCCCGTGTGTAGCGGACCCGGAGCCGGTTGGCAGCTTTCCAATTCGGTGCGGGGCCTGATCGCCGCGGCCCTGGGCGACCCGGAGACGGCCTGGACGATGGGCGGCTTCGGCGCCCTCGCGCGCTTCGCCCGGCATCCCGACGAGGCGGCCGGCCCCCTCGCGGACGGGCGGCTTGGGCTGGTGACGCCGCGCGGCGGGATCGCCCTCGACCCGGACGACGTCGTTCCGCTGGCCTACGAGACCGCTTTCACCGGAGGCTGGAGCCACGCCGTCGCCCTCTGCCTGCCGGCGGCGCGTTGCCCGCGGATCGTGGCCGGCCCGATCCTCGCGGCCGGCCACGACGAAGCCGCCCTTCGCCCGCGGAACCTCGGGGACCCGTGGTTCGACCTCGGCCTCGACCTGCCGCAGGGCCGGATGCGCCTGCGTTCGGCCGAGCCGGACGTGCTCGCACGTCTCGCGGCGTCGGCCGGTCGAACCTGTGCGCAGGAGGCCGATGGGTTGCGGCGGCTGTTCGCCGATGTGGATGTCGTCGTGACCACGCCGCTTGGCCGGATCGAGGTGTTCGGCGGCGCGTCCGCTGCTTCGGACGGACCCCGGGCCTTCCTCGACGACAAGATCCTGGCCCTCCGCCGGACCCACGCCGCCACCGCACCGATCCCGCACGGGTTGGTGCCCGCGGCCCAGTTCGCGCCGCCTCACCCTTGCCGGGACCCCGCGGGCCGCGTCCGGTCCTTCGATCCCGCGATGCATGCCGCTTTCCAGGCCGTGCTCGCTCGCTGGGGCGACCCGGCCCTCGTCGCGCTGAAGGCGCGCCTCGTCTCGGGGAAGCGACTGCCTCCGGCATATGCGAATCGGGCGGGCCGTGCCGTCGCCCGCGTCGTCGACGTCCAGACGGCGGCGGGGGCGAATCAGGACAGTCCGAAGTCGTCTTCAGATACCCCGCGTTAAACCTGTCGGGCTTATTCAGATTCGCGCTGCGTCTGACCCGGACCTGTTCAAGGCTTGGGTCGAGGACATCTTCATGCCCCATTGGCGCGTCTCTTTCCTTACACGCAGGTGTCGCCGCTCCGGCGTTGCCGCGCCGGTCGGGCCCGACCGGCACCGCGTGATCGACCGGCAACGGTCAATTCGAACCTTCAGAAGCGTGCGAGATGTCTGAGACCATGATGTCCGTAACGATCGATCCCTCCGAGACACGACGCCCGGTGACGGCCGCGCCGCGCCCTTCCCGGGTGAACCTTCGGGTCGTGCTCCTGTCCGGCCTCGGTGTGCTCGGCCTCGCCGGCTTCACCGCCATCGCCTCCGCGACGCTCGGCAACCTCGCGGGACCGCAATTCACCCGCCCGACGCTCGCCACGGCCGCCGGCCCCGGGCACAGCGCCTCCGACTGGCCGGACCTGCGCGACGGTGTTCCCGCCCTGGCGCCCGCGGCTCCGAAGGCCGCCGCCGCAATGCCCGAGACCGCGGCCGCGATGCCTGCTGTCGCGAAAGCCGAGCCGATGCCGGCCGCGATCGCTGCGCCGGTGGCCAAGGCGCCCGAGGCGCGGTCCATCGCGATGAAGGCGCCCGAGGCACAGCCCGTCGAGAAGCCGGCCGTCCTGGCCGTCGCGCCGAAGCCGCCCCGCCTGCCGCCGATCGAGAACGCCGCGGTGCTGCCGCCGGCCCGCCCGGCCTCGCTGGTGCCGGCGACGCGGACCGCGGCGCTCATCGCACCCCTGCCCAACGAGACCACCCGCTCGCGGGCGACCAACGGCACCTTCACGGCCCTGGCGCCGGAGGGCGACGCGGCGACGCACAAGTCCGCCGCGACCGTCGCCAAGCCGGCCGCAGTGAAGCCGGCCGCAGTGAAGCCGGCCGCCGCCCAGCCGGTCGCCGCCAAGCCGCCGGCGAAACCCGCCGAGGCCAAGTCCGCCGAGGCCAAGGCCGCCGCGTCCAAGGCCGTAGCATCGAAGGCCGCAGCCGCACCCCAGGTGGCACAGGCCGAGCCGGAGCCCGAGCAGACCGAGTTCCTCGGCGTGAAGGTGCCGTCGCTGGCGCCGGCCGGGCGCAAGATCGCGGAGAGTGTCGAGGCGTTCGGCAACGCCGTGAAGAGCCTGCCCGACCGCTTTTGAGGCCATCGGGCCGTCGGAGGGGCACCCGTCTCCGGGCGGCCCCTCGTCGAGTCAGCGCGCCCGGCTGGCGCGCGGCTTCTTGGCGATCTCGCGCTCGTGGCGCGCGCCGCGTGGGCTCTTGAAGCCCTTCGGCCCCTTCTCCTCGCGCGCCGGCTCGTCGTCGAGCAGCGGCTCAACCTGGATCTCGGGCGAGCCGTTCTTGGCGAAGGTCTGGGCGAAGCGCGAGGCCGCGCCGCCGCGCACCTCGAACTTGGTCTCTCGGTCGAAGATGCGGATCGCACCGATCTCCTGGCGGCCGATATTGCCGCGCCGGGTCAGCATCGGCAGCAGGCGGCGCGGATCGGCGTTGTCGCGTCGGCCGAGATTGAGCCGGAACCACACGGCCGGACCCTGGGCGTCGATGCGCTCGGCATCGGCGGGGTCGTAGACCGGGCGGGACTTGCGCTCGGGGCCGGCGCCCGGATCGGTGACGTCCTCGGGGGCGGGCAGGCGGGAGCGGTAGATCCGGGCGAGCGCCGCGGCGAGTTCCTGGGGCGTGCGCTGCGCCATCAGGGTCTCGGCCATGGCGACGTCTTCCTCGGCCGGCTCCTCGGTGAAGATCGGGTCCTGCCACATGCGCTCGCCGTCGAGGCGGCGGATCTCGTCGGCGGTGGGCGGCCCGGCCCATTCGAACGAGACCTTGGCGATTGCCAGCATCTGCTCGGCCCGGCGCCGCTTCGAAGCCGGGATCAGCAGGAGGCTGGTGCCCTTGCGCCCGGCCCGGCCGGTGCGGCCGGAGCGGTGCTGGAGCACCTCCGCGTCGTGCGGCAGGTCGGCGTGGATGACGAGGCTGACGGTGGGCAGGTCGATGCCGCGGGCGGCGACGTCGGTGGCGACGCAGACCTTGGCCCGGCCGTCGCGCAGCGCCTGGAGGGCGGCGTTGCGCTCGCCCTGGCCGAGCTCGCCCGACAGCGCCACGGCCGAGAAGCCGCGCTCGGTGAGCACCGCCTGGAGGTGGCGCACCGCGTTGCGGGTGTTGCAGAAGATGATCGCGGTCGGCGCATCCATGAAGCGCAGGGTGTTGACCACCACGTGCTCCAGCTCGCGCGGCACCACGCGGATGGCCTTGTAGGTGATGTCCGAGTGGCCGCGCTCCTGGCCCTTCACGGCGATGCGCAGGGCGTCGTTCTGGTAGCGCTCGGCCAGCGTCGCGATCGCCTTCGGCAGGGTCGCGGAGAACAGCAGCGTCCGGCGCTCCTTCGGGGTCACCGACAGGATGAATTCGAGGTCGTCCCGGAAGCCGAGGTCGAGCATCTCGTCGGCCTCGTCGAGGACGACGGCGCGCAGGTCCTGGGTCGCGAGGTTGCGCCGCTCCAGGTGGTCGCGCAGGCGGCCCGGGGTGCCGACGACGATGTGGGCGCCGTCGTTCAGCTGCCGGCTCTCCCGGCGCGGGTCCATGCCGCCGACGCAGGAGATGACGCGGGCGCCGGTCTCCGCATAGAGCCAGGACAGTTCGCGCTCGACCTGCAGCGCCAGTTCGCGCGTCGGGGCGATGACGAGGGCCAGCGGCGCGCCGGCGGGGCCGAAGCGCTCGGCACCGTCGAGCAGGGTCTCGGCGAAGGCGAGGCCGTAGGCCACGGTCTTGCCCGAGCCGGTCTGGGCCGAGACGAGCAGGTCGCGGCCTTGCGCGGCCGCCTCGATGACGGCGCTCTGGACGGGCGTCGGGTCTTCGTAGTCGCGCGCGGTCAGCGCTCGGGCGAGCGGGGCCGGCAGGGTGGGGAAGGGCACTGTGACGGAAGCCTTAGCGGGCAAGCAGGCGGAAGACCCGCCGGGGAGGGCATCGCGGCAGGCGCGACGATCTCCGGACCGACGTGATTCCGGCCTCGAACGGTTACGGATGGTTCTCCTTGTAGCTGGAACCGCGACGCAGCGCCATGACTGCGGATGCATGCCCGCCCACGCGTGGGCGCCCGGCCCGATCCGCCCTCGAGGTTCGCCCGTGCGCCGTGTTGTGTTCGGCGTCCGTCTCGTGCTCATCTCCGGCCCGTCATGGATATCCTCGTCGTCGGTGCCGGAATCGTCGGTCTCGCGGTGGCCCGGGCGCTCGCGCGCCGCGGACACGCAGTCATCGTGGCCGAGGCCGAGGACGCCATCGGCACCGGCGTCTCGGCGCGCAATTCCGAGGTGATCCATGGCGGGATGTACTACCCCGCCGGCTCCCTGCGCGCCCGGCACTGCGTCGCCGGGGCGGCGCTGCTCACCGCGTTCTGCGACAGTCACGGCGTCGCCTATCGCCGCTGCGGCAAGCTCATCGTTGCCACCGACGAGTCCGAGCGCGAGGCCGTCGCGGGGCTCAAGGCGCGCGGCGACGCCAACGGCGTTCCGGGCCTGGCGCTCCTCGACGGGGCCGAGGCCCGCGCCCTCGAACCCAACCTCGCCTGCGTCGCGGCCCTGCATGCGCCGGGCACCGGCATCGTCGACAGCCACGGCCTGATGCTGGCCCTCCAGGGCGATCTCGAGGATGCCGGCGGCGCCATCGCCTTCGAGAGCCGAATCGCCGGGATCGCACGGAGCCCGGAGGGCTGGAGCGTCACGGTGAACGGCGAGGCCCTGCCCTTCGACGCGGTGGTCAACGCCGCCGGTCTCGGTGCGCAGGCGGTCGCCGCCGCCGTCGAGGCCTATCCGGCCGCGCGCATTCCGCGCCAGGTCCTCGCCAAGGGCAGCTATTTCGGCTGCACCGGCCGTCCGGCCTTCTCACGCCTGATCTACCCCGCGCCCGTCGAGGGCGGCCTCGGCATCCACCTCACCCTCGACCTCGCCGGCCGGATGCGCTTCGGCCCGGACGTCGAATGGGTCGACACCCTCGATTACCGGGTCGATCCCGCCCGGGCCGACCATTTCGCCCGCGCGATCCGACGCTACTGGCCGGGGCTTCCCGACGGCGTGCTGACGCCGGACTACGCCGGCATCCGTCCGAAGCTGACGGGACCGGGCGAGCCGGCCGCCGATTTCCGCATCGACGGGCCGGCCGAGCACGGGCTGCCCGGCCTGATCCACCTGTTCGGGATCGAGAGTCCGGGCCTGACCTCGAGCCTGTCCCTCGCCGAGGAGGTCGCCGACCGCCTGATCGGGGCCTGACGAAGGCGGACGCGCCTAGCGCTCGGGGACGAAGCGCAGCGTCCCCGCCCGCCGGCTCGCGCCGCCGGTGTCGTTCGGATGGTTGACGCCGTCGACCACCGGGATCTCGGCGAAGTCGAACGGGCTGAGGCCTTCGAGGCAGGCGACGTTGACGCCGTACTGGTTCGGGTTCGAACGGCGGGTATGGTGGGTGTAGATCCCGCAGCGGGCGCAGAAGAAGTGCTGGGCCACGCCGGTGTTGAAGCGGTAGCGCGTCAGCAGCTCCGCGCCCTCCAGGATCTCGACGCCCCCGGCCACGGCCGAGACGACGGCCGCACCGCGCATCCGGCAATACGAGCAGGTGCAGCGGCGCACCGTGTCCAACCCGTCGGCGAGAGTCGCCCGGAAGCGGACGCCGCCGCAGTGACACTGACCGGACCGCTGGTGGGGTTCCGCTTCCATGCCGTCTCGACCTCCGCTGGCGCGGTCTTTCTAGGCCCGGCGGCGATCACCGGACAAGGGGACCCCGTCAGCCGCCGAAGCGCTCCGTGTGGATCCGGCTGGGCTCGATCCCGGCATCGAGGAGCAGGTCCGCCACCGCCCCGACGAAGGGATTGCCGCCGCAGAGGTAGGCGTGGCGCGGCGGACCGAGGCGATCCAGGGCTTCCGTGATCATCGCCGCGTCGACCCGGCGGCCGCCGGCCCGGGTCAGGTTGAGCATCAGCTGGAAGTTTGGTTCGTCCCGGGCGCGGACCGCGAGTTCCTCGGCCGCGATGATCTCGTCCGCGTCGCGCACCGAGTAGAGCAGCAGGGCCGGCACCCCGGGCGCCGCCGCCGCGCGGTGACGCAGCATCGCCAGCATGGGCACCACCCCCGAACCGCCGCCGGCCAGGAACAGCGGGCCGCCATCCTCCGGGCGCCAGACGAAGGCGCCGCCGATCGGTCCGCGCAGCTCGATCGTGTCGCCGACTTCCGCGACCGCGTCGAAGAAGCCCGAGACCTCGCCCTCCGGCAGGCCCTCGATCATCAGCTCGATCGTGCCGTCGCCGTCCGGCGCCGAGGCGATCGAGTAGCTGCGCTGGGCCTGGTAGCCGTCGGGCGCGGTGAGGCGGACGTCGACATGCTGACCCGCCAGCACCGGGCGATCGAACGCGACCCGGAAGCGGAAGCTCTTCACCCGCCGCGTCACCGGGCGAATGGCGGTGAGCGTGGCTGTGCGCCAGGGGAGGGGCCGCTGGGCCGGATCAATCACCGGTGAAGCGCTGCTCGCGCCAGGGGTCGCCGTACATGTGATAGCCGCGCAGCTCCCAGAACCCGCCCTCGTCGCGCTTCGTGAAGCGCAGGCTCTTCACCCACTTGGCGCTCTTCCAGAAATACAGGTGCGGTACGAGGAGGCGGGCCGGGCCGCCATGGTCCGGCGGGATCGGCTTGCCGTCGTAATGGGTCGCGATCATGCTCCGGCCGCCAGCGAGATCCGCGACGGGCACGTTCGTGGTGTAGTCGTCGTAGCCCTCGGCAAGCAGGAAGTCGGTGGGGGTCTCGATCCCCGCATCCGCCAGGAGGTCGTCGAAGGCGACGCCCTCCCAGGCGGTGTCGAACTTCGACCACTTCGTCACGCAGTGGATGTCGCCGCCCCAGCGGGTGCGCGGCAGGGCATTGAAGGCGTCCCAGGTCCAGCTCTTCAGGGGACGCGAGCCCTCGCGCAGGGTGAAGGACCAGGTCGCGAGATCGACCCGCGGATTCGGACCGATCTGGAGGACGGGGAAGTCCTCGGTCAGATACTGGCCCGGGGGCAGGCGCTCGCGGGTCGCCTCGGGCAGCTTGCGCCCCGTGAAACCTCGTGTGCTCATCGTGCCCTCGCGCCCGTCCTTCCGCTCGCGGCGATCGTGCCTGACGATCGGCGCGCCCGGCAGGCTAGCATTCCCTCAGCGATCGCGCAGCACCAGCCACAGGGCATGGATGGTGCCCGGCAGCACGCCCAGCAGGGTCAGCAGGATGTTGAGGAGGAACTGCAGGCCGATGCCGGTGGTCATGAGGACCGCGATCGGCGGCAGGAAGATCGCGAGGATGATGCGGACGAGGTTCGACACGGTCGCTCCGGGAAGTTTGCGGTCGCGGGGGTGCGGTCGCAACGGCCCATCCGCAACGGGGCCGCAGCGGCCAAGTTCCCGGCGCCGGACCGGCGGGTTCCATTTTGTTAAACTCTGCCTCCGCAAACTGCCCCCGAGCGTCGATGCCGGCCGCTTCGTGCAGGGACCCTCGCGGATGATCGAATCCCTCGTTCGTGAGATCGAGCAGGTGGCGCAGGCCGGCGAAACCGGGCAGCGCGGCCGCATGCTGCAGCGCCTCTCGATGTTGTTCACCGAGAGCGCCGCGGGTCTGCAAGAGGAGCAGGTCGCGGTCTTCGACGCGGTGATGCTCCCGCTCACGCGTGCGGCCGACACCGTCGCACGGGTCGCCCTCTCGGACGAGCTGGCGGACCTGCGTAATGCCCCGCGCGCCGTGGTCCGCGACCTTGCCTTCGACGAAGACATCGCCGTGGCGCGGCCCGTCCTCCAGCGATCGGTGCGGCTCGACGAAGCCGATCTCATCACCGTCGCGCATGCCCGCGGACAGGACCACCTGCGGGCGGTCGCCCGGCGGTTGACCCTGAGCGAGCGCGTCACGGACGTCCTGGTGGCACGCGGCGATTCCGAGACGGTGCAGGCGGTGGCCGGCAATGCCGGGGCCCGCCTCTCCGGCTTCGGCTCCGCGGCCCTCGGCGAACGGGCGCGGGTCGATGCGGTCCTGCGCGCCATGCTGCAGTCGCGGAGCCGGCCCGCCGGCAAGGCCTCCTCCGTCGCGGGCGTTCCTCGGACCGCCCGGGAGCTCCCGAGGCCGACACATGACGACGAGCGCCGAATCGACGAGCTGATCCGGGCCGGCGACGTCGGCGCGGCGCTGGCCGAGATCGCCCGATACGCCGAGGTGGCGCCGGACGTCGCCCGGCGCGCCTACGACGCCGACGATCACGATCCACTGCTGTTCCTGCTGCGCTCGATCCGGCTTGGTTTCGGAACCCTCCGGCTGCTCCTGCGGACCAAGTCCGGGGCTGCGCGGCGGCCCGAGGAATGGAGCGCCATCCAGGGCGCCTTCCAGTCGCTCTCGGTCACCACGGCCCAGCGCGTGGTCCGCCTGTCGTCGCAGCCGGGGGGCGGTGCGGACGCGCCCCGGCGCTGATCCGGGGGACGCATGCTCGTCGAATTGCTGCATCTTCTGGTCACGCCGGTGCCCTTCGCGCATCGGCGCCGGGGCTACCTGCGCGAGAGCGTGCTGCTGATGGCGCGCGGGCGGCGTTGCCGTGCCGCCTGGGCGCCGCATCTCACCGCCGCCCGCGCCGCGATCCTGGCCGCCTGCGAAGGGCTGGAGCGCCGGCGCGTCGCCGTCGTGCTCGGGTCCGGCCTCCTGCAGGACGTTCCGCTGGCAGACCTCGCTGCGCGCTTCGCGGAAGTCCACCTCGTCGACGCCGTCCATCTCTGGCCTGCCCGCCGGGAGGCCCGGGCTCATCGAAACGTTCGGCTGATCACCGCCGACCTGTCGGGCACGACGGACGGCACCGATCCGCTGGCCACTGTGTGCGGCGGCAAGAGCGTCGACTTCGTGGTCTCGGCCAATCTCCTGTCGCAACTGCCGATCCTGCCGCTCGACCGGCCCGGTTTCGTGCCGCCGGACCTGGGGAGCCGGATCGTGCGCGCCCATCTCGACGGCCTTGCGCGCCTGCCCGCCCGGGTCTGCCTCGTCACCGACGTGGAGCAGATTGAGGAGGACCGGGACGGGCGGATCACGGATCGGCTCGACCTCCTGCACGGCGTGCGCCTCGGGCGGCCCGACCGGCACTGGACCTGGGAGCTGGCGCCTTTCGGCGAGGCTGCGCGCCACCGACGGCATCGGCACCGCGTGGAGGCGTTCCTCGACTGGCGCGGGCTTTGATGCGCGAAGGCTCCCGAACGCGAAGAAGCCGCCCGATGGGGCGGCTTCCGGAAGTTTCGCGAGGATGGACCGGGGTCTACTCGGTGACCGGTGTCGGATCGTCGGCGCCGACGGCTCCCTCCGGCCCCTCGAACCGGGCGCGGCGGCGGCGGCGCGGCTTGGGCGCCGGTGCGTCGTCCTGGGCCGCGGAGGTCGTCTCACCCTGGGGCTCCGGCTGCGCGGCCGGCTCGGCCGCAGGGACCGGACGCGGCGGCGTCATCAGGAAGGCCGGCAGGGCGGCGACGTCCTCGGCGGGAGCGGCGTCGCGCTCGTCGCGACGCCGGCTGCGCCGGGGCGGCGCATCGTTCGTCCGGGCGGACCGGGGTGCGTCCTGCCCGCCGAACTCGGACCGCGGCGCCTCGTTCACCGGGGTCTCGGCGCGGCCGTTCTCGTAACGGGGTGCGTCGGAGCGGACCGGGGCCGGACGAAAGTCCTGTCTCGGCTGTTCCTGTCTCGGTTGATCTTGCCGCGACTGGTCCTGCCGGCTGTAGTCCTGGCGGTTCTGGTCGCCGCGGAACTCGGTGCGGTTGCCGTCCTGCCGGTTGGCGTCTTGCCGGTTTCCGTCTTGCCGATTGAAGTCCTGGCGCGGGCTGTCCTGCCGGCTGCCGTCTTGCCGGTTGCCGTCCTGGCGCCCGAAGTCGTCGCGGCGGTTCTCCTGACGGTTGTTGTAGTCGGGCCGGTTGCCGTCGCGCGGATTGTCGAAGCGCTGCGGACGGTCGCCGCGATTGGCGAAGCGGTCGCGGCGGTTCTGCCGGTTGTTGTCCGAGCCGGAATCCTGACGGTTCGAGTCCGGCCGGTTGGAATCCTGCCGATTGTAGTCCTGGCGGTATCCGTCCGGGCGGCCTTCCTGCCGCGTGTCCTGCCGGGGCTCGTAGCCCGCCGGCTGGGGCTGCTGGCTCGGATCGGTGTAATCCTCGGCGTAGCCATTGGCCCCGTAGCTCGAGGCGGCGTAGCCCTGCGGCGCGTTCTGGCCCTCGTCGTCGCCGTCGTCCCCGTCATCGTCGAAGCCGCGGGCATAGCCGCCGACCTGCTGACGGGTCTGTTCCTGGGCACCCGAGATGATCCGGAAATAATGCTCGCCGTGCTGGAAGTAGTTCTCTGCCGCCACCGGGTCGCCGCTGGCCTGCGCGTCGCGCGCGAGCTGGGCATACTTGTCGGCGATGTGTTGGGCGGTGCCGCGAATCTTGACGTCTGGTCCGTTGGATTCGTAGGAACGCGTGAGCGGGTTGGGACCTTTGGGGCGGTTGCGACCGCGCATCCGTCTATTCTGGTTTGGTCTCATCGGTCTCGATTGACCCTCGTTCGTCTCGGAGCGTCTGATGATGCGGCGGGTTCCAGGCGGCCACGACGCAGCCTGCAATCAGGCTCGTCGCTGGCGCCGCGTGATCCGGGTCCGGTATGTCCGTGATCGATTTCGCCGTGCTTGCCGTCTCTGTCCGTTGACCAAGGCGCGCTCTGAGCGTCCAGGCGTCCTTCGGTTTTCAGGCACGAAGTTGATCAAGCTCCTGCGCCTCTGCCCGCGCGCGCCAGCCTGATCGTGGGGAGATCGTCTAAGAGCGTCGCGGACCAAAGCCGCCACCCGTCTTACCACGATCCATCTTAATGGATCGTTCGCGATCTGCCTGCGACACTAGCGGTTTGCCGAGGGGGCAACAAGCGTTTTTTATTGCTCTGCATCCCGGGCGGGCGGGTTTTTCGGTTTTTCCGCATCGTTCTCGGGTCTTTTTCCTCGCGAGGGCGCGTCGAACCGGACGACGCGGGCATGGCCCGCCAGGTCGTGGTGGATCGCGGCGGGACCGAAACCGGCCCGCGATCCGAGTTCCGCCACGGCCTCGGCCTGATCGTATCCGACCTCGAAGGCGAGGGCGCCGCCGGGCGCGAGCCTGACCGGTCCGGTCGCCACGGCTTCGACGATCCGCCGGTAGGCGTCGAGGCCGTCCGCGCCGCCGTCCAGCGCCGCCATCGGATCGTGTGCCCGCACCTCGACGTCGAGGCCCCGGATCGTGTCGCTGGCGATGTAGGGCGGGTTCGAGACGACGAGGTCGAAGGCCCCGGAGAGACCCGCGGTCCAGTCGGTGCACACGAAGCGGGCCCGCGGCCCGACGCCGTTGCGCCTCGCGTTGATGCGCGCCTGGACGAGGGCGCCGTGCGAGCGGTCGAGGCCGATCCCCGTCGCGTTCGGCAGCTCGCTGAGGAGGGCGACCAGAATGCAGCCGGAGCCGGTGCCGAGATCGAGTACCCGCAGGGGGCGCCGCCGGTCAGGATGGAGCGCGAGGGCGGCCTCCACCAGGGTCTCGGTGTCCGGGCGGGGCACCAGGGTCTCGGGCGCGAGCCCGAAGGGCAGGCCCCAGAATTCCCAGGCCCCGACGATTCGCGCCACCGGCTCGCCGGCGATGCGCCGCGCCACCGCCCGGTCGAGCGTCGCGGCGCCCGCCCCTCCGAGGGGGGAGCTTCCCCGCAGGTGAAGATCGGTGGTGTCGAGGCCGAGGAGGTCCAGCACGAGGAAGCGGGCGTCGCTCGCGGGAATCCCGTGGGCGGCGAGCGTCGCCGTGATGCGCCGCAGCGCGTCGGTGCGGCTGAGCGCCGGATCGAGGCGCATCGGCTCCGGCTCGCCCATCCGGCTCAGGCCATGCCCTCGGCCGCCAGCAGCTCCGCCTGATGCTCGGTGACGAGGGCGTCGACGAGCTCGTCCAGCGCTTCCCCGGCCAGAACCTCCTCGAGCTTGTACAGGGTCAGGTTGATGCGGTGGTCGGTGACGCGGGCCTGGGGGAAGTTGTAGGTGCGGATGCGCTCCGAGCGGTCCCCGGAGCCGACCTGCGACTTGCGATCGGCTGCGCGGGCCGCGTCCTTGGCAGTGCGCTCGGCGTCGTAGAGCTTGGAGCGGAGCAGCGACATCGCCCGGGCGCGGTTCTTGTGCTGCGAGCGCTCCTCCTGCACGAAGATGACGATGCCGCTCGGCATGTGGGTGATGCGGATCGCCGATTCGGTCTTGTTGACGTGCTGGCCGCCCGCGCCCTGCGAGCGCATGGTGTCGATCTTCAGGTCGGCGTCGTTGATGACGATGTCGACTTCCTCGGCCTCGGGCAGAACCGCGACGGTGGCGGCGGAGGTGTGGATGCGCCCCTGGGTCTCGGTGTCGGGCACGCGCTGGACCCGGTGGGCGCCGCTCTCGAACTTCAGGCGGGCGAACACGCCCTTGCCCTTCACCTCGGCGATCACCTCCCGATAGCCGCCGACGGTGCCCTCGCTCTCCGAGATCACCTCGACCTTCCAGCCCTTGGCGTCGGCGTACTTGCCGTACATGCGGAAGAGGTCGCCGGCGAAGAGGGCGGCCTCGTCGCCGCCGGTGCCGGCGCGGATTTCGAGGATCGCGCTCTTCTCGTCGGCCGAATCCTTGGGCAGCAGGATGAGCTGGAGTGCCCGGTGGGCGGCCTCCAGCCCGGCCTCGGCCTCCGGCTTCTCGTCGGCGGCGAGCGCGCGCATCTCGGAATCGCTGCCCGGCTCGTCGATCAGCGCCTCGATGTCGGCCAGGTTGCGTGCCGCCGCGCGGTAGGCGTGGATGGCGGCAACGACGCCCTCCAGCTCCGACAATTCGCGCGACAGCTGCACGAAGGTGTCGGAATCCGCGGAGCCGGCGCTCAGCGTGGCGGTGACGATGTCGTGGCGCGTCAGGATCGCGTCGAGACGCTCAGCAGGAATTGGGGTCATCGCCCTTCGGAAACTCTCATCAGGACAAGGGCTCGTCGGGCCGGAGGCCTCGTTCGACGACGGGGTCGCGGCACGACCCATTCAGATAGGCACGCCAAGGCTAGATTGGCACACCCTGGGCCTTCGCGAAGGCCGCGAGGGCCGGGCGGAGGCTGGCGCCGTCCCCCGCGCGGGCCAGTTCGGTGTCGATCAGGGCCGCCACCGCCGTGACGTCGAGGCCGAGCACCATCGCCTTCACGGGGCCGATGGCGGCCGGCGACATCGAGAGGTGGCGGAAGCCGAGGCCGATCAGCGCCATGGCCTCGAGGGGGCGTCCGCCGATCTCGCCGCAGACGGTGGCCGGGCAGCCGGCCGCCGCCGCCCGCTCGGCGATGACGCGGAAGGCACGCAGGGCCGGCACGCTCAGGGTGTCGAAGCGGTCTGCGACGCGGCGGTTCTCGCGGTCGACGGCAAACAGGAACTGCATGAGGTCGTTGGAGCCCACCGACAGGAAGTCGGCGGCCTTCGCGATCTCGTCGATTTGGAACAGGAGCGAGGGCACCTCGACCATCACGCCGAGCTTGCAGTCGCTCGGCAGGGCGTGGCCGTGCCGGCGCAGATGCGCCTTCTCGCGCTCCACGATGGCCTTGGCACGGGTGAACTCGTCCACCGTCGCCACCATCGGGAACATGATCTTGAGCGGGCGTCCCCCGGCGGCCTTGAGCAGCGCGCGCAGCTGCACCCGCAGGAGGGCGGGCCGGTCGAGGCCGATGCGGATTGCCCGCCAGCCCAGGGCCGGGTTCTCCTCTTCGAGGGCCGGCATGTAGGGCAGGATCTTGTCGCCGCCGATGTCGAGGGTGCGGATCGTGACGGGCAGGTCGCCGGTGGCCGCGAAGACGGCCTCGTAGAGCGCCTGCTGCTCGGCCGCGGAGGGCATGCGCTGGGCCACCATGAACTGCAGCTCGGTGCGGAACAGGCCGATGCCGTCCGCCCCGGTCTCGTTCAGGTGCGTCAGGTCGATGAGGAGCCCCGCATTCAGCTGCAGGCCGATCTTCGTCCCGTCGAGGGTTACGGCCGGCACGTCGCGGAGCGCCCGGTACTGCTCCTGCCGGCGGGCGCGCAGGCGCACCATCTCGGCATAGGCCGCCTCGATCTCCGGGCCGGGGCGGACCTGGATCTCGCCGGTGGCGCCGTCGACGATGATCGCATCGCCGGCATCGCAGAGCGCCGTGGCGTTGGCGATCTCGCCCACCGCCGGGATGCCCAGCGCCCGGGCCACGATGGCGATATGGCTCGTCGGGCCGCCTTCCTCCAGGACGACGCCGCGCAACGCGGTGCGGTCGTAGTCGAGCAGCGCGGCCGGGCCCATGGAACGCGCGACCAGGATCGCGTTCTCCGGCAGGATTCGCTGCGCGCCGTTGCCCTCCGCGCCGATCAGCGTGCGCAGGAGCCGGTTCGCGAGATCGTCGAGGTCGTGCAGCCGGTCGCGGAGATAGGGGTCGCTCTGGCGCATCATCCGGGCGCGGTTGTCCGACTGGACGCGCTCGACGGCAGCCTCGGCGGTCAGGCCCGAATGAACGGCCTCGCGCATCCGGCGCAGCCAGCCCTTGTCGTGCGCGAACATGCGCACGGTCTCCAGCACCTCGCGGGATTCGCCCGTGCCGATGCTGTCGCCGCGCTCGACGAGGTCGTCGATGGCCGAGCGGACCTCGCCGATGGCCTGCTCCAGGCGCTCGACCTCGCGGTCGACGTTCTCGGCGATCAGCTGCTTGATGACGATGCGCGGCTCGTGCAGCACCACGTGCCCGAGGCCGATGCCATCGGCGAGCGCCACGCCGCGCTGGGTCACGGCCCGGCGCGCGGCCGATCCGGCCCCCGGCGCCAGCGCCTGCAACTCGCCCGAGGCGATCATCTCCGAGAGCACCATCGCGGTGGTCTGAAGCGCCTCGATTTCCTCCTCGGAATAGACCCGGTAGGTCTTGTTCTGAACGACCAGCACTCCGAGGGTGTTGCCCGCACGCAGGAGCGGCACGCCGAGGAAGGCGTGATAGGCCTCCTCGCCGGTCTCCGGCCGGTAGGAGAAGGCCGGATGCGACTGCGCGTCGGAGAGCGAGAGCGGCTCGGCGGTCTTCGCGATGAGGCCGACGAGGCCCTCGTCCGCCCGCATGCGGGTCAGGTGGACGGCCTCGCGGTTCAAACCCTCGGTTGCAAACAGTTCGAGCGTGCTGTCATCGCTGAGCACGTAGACCGAGCACACCTCAGCGATCACGTTGGCGGCGATCAACGTGACGATGCGGTCGAGACGGGCCTGTGGGCTGACCGGCTCCGCCATCGCTTCGCGGAGGCGGCGCAGAAGCAGGCGCGGGCCTCCGGGCGCAGCGGGCATGGTCTCCTCGATCCGGCTTCGGCCTCGTGTCCGGTTCGCGCACAGGCGTTCGCGCGCTCCGAGTCTTCAGGCCTGGTCGAGGCCGTATAGCGAGTGGAGCGTGCGAACGGCAAGCTCCGTGTAGGCGGCATCGATCAGGACGGAGAACTTGATCTCCGAGGTTGTGATGGCCCGGATGTTGATGCCCTTCTGCGCCAGGGCGCGGAAGGCCTTGGCGGCCACGCCCGCGTGGCTGCGCATGCCGACCCCGATGGCCGAGACCTTGACCACGTCGGTGGCGCCCTCGATCTGCGCGAATTCGATCGCCCCGCTCTGCGCATCGAGGATCTTGCGGGCCCGGTCGTAATCGGCCGACGGGACCGTGAAGGTCATGTCCGTGGTCGACTGGTCGCCCGACACGGTCTGGATGATCATGTCGACGTTGATGTTGGCGTCCGCCAGCGGGCCGAAGATGGCGGCGGCGATGCCGGGGCTGTCCTTCACGCGACGGAGCGTGATCTGCGCCTCGTCCCGGGAGAAGGCGATCCCGGTGATGATCTGCTGTTCCACGATGTCGTCCTCGTCGCAGATGAGGGTGCCGGGCCGGGCATTGTCCGGCGGATCGAAGGAGGAGCGCACCGTGGTCGGCACGCGATGGACCATGGCGAGCTCGACGGAACGGACCTGCAGGACCTTGGCGCCGAGCGACGCCATCTCCAGCATTTCCTCGAAGGTCACGCGCTCCATGCGCTTGGCCTTCTGCACCACGCGCGGGTCGGTGGTGTAGACGCCGTCGACGTCCGTGTAGATGTCGCAGCGCTCGGCGCCGATGGCGGCCGCGATCGCCACGGCGCTGGTGTCGGAGCCGCCGCGGCCCAGGGTGGTCACCCGGCCGGTGGCCTCGTGCATGCCCTGGAAGCCGGCGATGACCGCGACCTCTCCGCGCTTGAAGCCGGCATCGAGGCGGGCACCGTCGATGCCCTCGATGCGGGCGGAGCCGTGGGCGTCCGAGGTCAGGATCGGGATCTGCCAGCCCTGCCAGGAGCGCGCCTTGATGCCGTTCTCCTGCAGCGCGATGGCCAGCAATCCGGCGGTGACGAGCTCGCCCGAGGCGACCACGGCGTCGTACTCAGCCTCGTCGTAGATCGGGTTCGCGTCCTTGACCCAGGCGACGAGCTCGTTGGTCTTGCCGGACATGGCCGAGACGACGACGGCCACGTCGTAGCCGGCCGCGACCTCGCGCGCCACGTGGGCCGCCACGTTGCGGATGCGCTCGACATTGGCGACGGACGTACCGCCGAACTTCATCACCAGACGGGGCATGTTCTCACCAGAGACGGAGCCTGTCGCGTCCGCGACACGTCGCGTTTGCCAAGGATCTCGCGTTTGCCAGGAATCTCGCGTTTGCCGGGGATTCGGCGGGCTGCGGGACGGATTTCCCCGCCCGCACGGCCGGCCGCGTCGCTTGGCTGCTGTACCGGACAGGGCTTCGGCGGGTACAAGGGCCGCCCGGGCGTGTCAACAATGGCGCGCGCCACTTCGCACGAGACATGCCGAGACGATGACCGGACCCACAGGCGCCTCCATCGACCGCGACGAGGTCGCCCGCTTCGAGGCCATCGCGGCGACGTGGTGGGACGAGGCCGGCCCGATGCGGGTGCTGCACCGCTTCAACCCCGTCCGCCTCGCCTATATCCGCGACACGGCCTGTCGGCATTTCGGGCGCGACCCGCGGGCGCCGTTTGCCCTGGACGGCCTGACCCTCGTGGATATCGGCTGCGGCGGCGGCGTCCTGTCCGAGCCCCTGGCCCGCCTGGGCGCCCGGGTGACCGGGCTCGATCCGGCGCCGACGAACATCAAGGTCGCGCAGGCCCATGCCGATGCCGAGGGCGTGCCGGTGGATTACCGGGCCCGCACCGTCGAGGACGTGGTGGCCGGGGGTGAGCGCTTCGACATCGTGCTCGCGATGGAAGTCGTGGAGCACGTGGTCGACATGCCCGCCTTCGTGGCGCAGGCGGCCCGGGCGGTGAAGCCCGGCGGCCTGCTGTTCGTCGCCACCCTCAACCGGACGCTGCGCTCCTTCGCGCTGGCGATCGTCGGCGCCGAGTACGTGCTCGGCTGGCTGCCCAGGGGCACGCACGACTGGGAGAAGTTCGTCCGCCCCGACGAACTCGCCCGCGCGGTGAGCGCCGGCGGCCTGACCGTCACCGACACGACCGGGGTGGTGCTCAATCCCCTGGACGGGTCCTGGCGGGCAAGCCGGGATACGGCGGTGAACTACATGATCACGGCGCAGCGCCCAGCCGGAGCCGGGCACCGGGCAGGAGCCGCGCCTCCGGCCTGAACCTTCGGGGGCGTCCGCGGTTGGTCGGCATATCTCGTGGGAGACCAACCTTGCTCGAAAAGATTCCGCACGCCGTGGGCGCCGCCCTGTCCGGTCTGAAGGCCGGGCTGGAGAAGACCGCCTATCGGGCCACCTTCGCCGACGTGCCCGAGGGCCTCGCGCTCACCAGTCTCGCCTTTGCGGACGGCAACCCCGTGTCGGCGCGCTTCACGGCCGACGGGGGCGGTACGTCGCCGCCCCTGGCCTGGACCGGCCTGCCCCCCGGCACGGCACGGGTCGTCCTGCTCTGCGAGGATGCCGGCAGCCCGACGCCCAGCCCCCTTGTCCACCTGATCGCCTGGAACCTCGACCCCGGCGCGCCGCTGGCCGAGGGCGCGGCGAGCCAGCCCGAATCGGGACTCGACCTGGGCCAGAACAGCTTCCTCAAGCCGGGCTGGCTGCCGCCCGACCCGCCCACCGGGCACGGACCGCATACCTACCTGTTCCAGGCCTATGCCCTCGACCGCGCCCTGGACCTGCCCGAGCATCCCGGCCGGGGGGCGCTGCTGGAGGCGATGACGGGACGCGTCCTCGCCAAGGGCTGCCTCGCCGGAACCTACGAACGCCCCTGATCGATCCGGCGCTTGCGCGGGCGCCCGCGCCGGTGCAAGCGCCCAGAACGAAGTTCAGGCGGAGGTTTGGGCATGAAGGCGCTGCTGTGCACCCGGCTCGGGGGACCGGAGGATCTGGAGCTCGCGGATCTGCCCGATCCGGTGGCGGGTCCGGGCGAAGCGCTGGTCCGCATCACGCTCGCGGCGCTCAACTTCTTCGACACCCTGATCATCGCCGGGCGCTATCAGGTGAAGCCCGACCTGCCGTTCTCGCCCGGCGGCGAGGCCTGCGGCGTGATCGAGGCCCTCGGCGACGGGGCGGAGGGCTTTTCGGTCGGCGACCGCGTCATCGTGCACCAGAAGTTCGGCACCTGCCGCGAGCGGATCGCGGTCGCAACCCGGCACCTCACGCCCGTGCCGGATGGCGTCTCGGACGAGCAGGCTGCCGGGCTGACCATCACCTACGGCACCTCGCTCCACGCCCTGCGCGACCGCGCCCGGCTCCAGCCCGGCGAGACCTTGGCGGTGCTCGGTGCGTCCGGCGGCGTCGGCCTCGCGGCGGTCGAACTCGGGGCGATCATGGGCGCCCGCGTCATCGCCTGCGCCTCCTCGCCCGAGAAGCTGGCGAGCGCGCAGGCCCACGGCGCCACGCTCACGGTGGACTATGCCGCCGAGAGCCTGCGTGAGGCCCTGCGCACGCTCACCGAAGGGCAGGGCGTCGACGTGATCTACGATCCGATCGGCGGCGACTATGCCGAGCCGGCGTTGCGGTCCCTCGGCTGGAAGGGCCGCTACCTCGTCATCGGTTTCGCGGCCGGCGAGATCCCTAAGATTCCGCTTAACCTGGCGCTCCTCAAGGGAATCGACATCCAGGGCGTGCACTGGGGCGTGTTCGTGGAGCGCGAGCCCGAGGCGCACCGGGCCAACCAGGAGCAGTTGCTCGCCTGGGTGGCGGAGGGGCGCCTCACCGCGAAGGTGCACGGTGTCTATCCGCTCGCCGACTTCGCCGCGGCGCTCGGCATTCTCAAGCGGCGCGAGGCCGTCGGCAAGGTGCTGCTGCGGCTGTGAGCGCCGGCCCGCCCGGGAAGGAGTCCGGGCGTACCCGGGATCCGCCGCTTCGGACCGCCCCCGCTCGGGGCGACGGCCTCAGAGCAGGCCCTGCGCCTTGGCGAGGGCGACGAGGTCATGCTGCGGACGGGCGCCGATATGCTGGATCACCTCGGCGGCGGCCAGCGCCCCGAGGCGGGCGCTGGCACCGTGATCGAGACCGCGGGCATGTCCGGCCAGGAAGCCAGCCGCAAACAGGTCGCCCGCCCCCGTGGTGTCGACGAGTTCGTGCACCGGCGAGGCGGGTACGGCCTGGACCGCGCCGCCCTGGATCACGAGGGCGCCGTCGGCCGAGCGGGTGACGAGGCCGAGGAGGTCCTTGCCGCGGGCCGCGCTCTCGTCGCGCAGGGCCTTGATGGCGGTCTCGGCGTCGTCGGTCTCGTAGAGGCTCTGCAGCTCGCCGATATTCGCAAACAGGATGTCGATGCTGCCGTCGCGGATCAGGCCGAGGAACTCCTCGCGGTAGCGCCCGACGCAGAACGCGTCGGACAGGGTCAGCGCCGCGGCGTTGCCGGCGTTGTGGGCGATGGTCACGGCCTTGCGGAAGGCGTCCTTGGCGGCCGGCGGGTCCCAGAGATAGCCCTCAAGATAGACAACGCGGGCGGCGGCCACGGTCGCCTCGTCGACATCGGCCGGGGACAGGCCCTGGCAGGCGCCGAGATAGGTGTTCATGGTGCGCTCGCCATCGGGCGTGACCAGGATGAAGCAGCGGGCGGTGGCGGGGCCGTCATGGGCGGCGGCGACGGGGAAGCGGACGCCCGTGGCCTTGAGGTCGTGGGCGAAGAGGCCGCCCAGCTCGTCGTCGCGGACCTTGCCGACGAAGCCGGTTCTGGCTCCCAGCATCGCCGCGCCCACGGCCGTGTTGGCGCCCGAGCCGCCCGACACGATGGTGGCCGGACCCATGGCGGCGAAGAGCGACTCGGCCCGCGCCTCGTCGATCAGCTGCATCGCCCCCTTGGGCACGCCCTGCGCGGCCAGGAAGTCTTCCTCGGTGCGGGCGATGAGGTCGACGATGGCGTTGCCGAGAACGAGGAGGTCGAGGGATTCGGGCATCGGGCCGTCCAGTCTGGCGATCGAGGGGAAAACTGCGCCGGGCTGTGGCACCGCCCCCGGCGGGGGTCAAGCGACGGCCGACGACCTCAGGGCTCCGCCAGGCAGGCGGTGACGTCCAACCCGAAGCCCGGTGGCGTCAGGTCGACGGTTCCGGCCGCCGTGATCCGGGTCTCGATCAGTCCGTCGGCGCCGCGCTTGTGGTGGATCATCATGCGCTTGACCGGATCGACGATGAGGTAGTGCATCAGGCTCGGGACGCGGAAGTATCCGACGAGCTTCTGGCCCGTATCAATCCGCCCGGTGCTCGGCGACAGCACCTCGACCACGATGACGGGTGCGGTCGCCACGATGGCATCGGCACCGAGGCGCGGACCGCAATAGACCAGGGCGTCCGGCTCGAAGCTCGTGGCGTCGTCGATCCGGACCGTGACGCCGTCCGGCAGCATGTGGCAGGGCAGTCCGGCCTCTCGGATGCCGGCCCGAAGGGCCACCTGCACGGCGAATTTCGACTCCGCGTGACGCACGCGCTGCGGCGCCATCGCGAAAACCTCTCCGTCGAACAGCTCGAACCGATCCGGCTGGTGCTCGGCCCAGGCCAGGAACTCCTCGACGCTCATGCGGGATTTCGGCTGACTGCTCATCGACGGGGACCCCGCCCGGCCTCGCTGGCCAAGTGCGTCGCCGAGCCTAGCACGCGGCTGTCGTTCGCCGAAGGCGCCGCGCGTCCCTACTGCAGCGTCTTCACCTCGCACTGCGCGTAGTCGCTGCTCGCCTTCACGTAGGCGTTCAGCGCCTTGACGTAGGCCTCGGCCAGGGGGCGGAACGCGGCGGCCTTCTCGTTGTAGGCCTTGATCGCGTCGTTGTAGCTGTAGGCTTCCCAGCCCGGGCAGCCGCCCTTGGCGTCGAGGCAGGCGGGCTTGGCCGGGAGCGGTGGCTTGGTCGGACGGGCTGTCGCCGGGGGCGGCTCCGGCAGCGTGCAGGCGGCGCGGGCCGCGTTCCCCGACATGAGGGCGCCGAGGCCGAGGGCCGCAGCCCGCAAGATCCGTATCCGCATGCGGGCTTTCCCCCTCCGTGGCGACAGGCGCTAAATGCGCGTGCCGCCGACCCGGGGCAAGTCCGCTGACCCAGGGCAATTGCGCCCGCCAGCCCTCAGCGGGCGGCCACGGCCTCCCGCGCGGGTGCCGGAGCCTGGGCGGGGCGCGGGGCCGGCGCGGCTTTTGGCTTGCCGCGCCCGCTCTTGTCCATCCGCGCCCGGACGGCGTTCAGCACCGGGACGGCGAGGCCGAGGGCCAGGACCCACCAGGCCGGCCGGATGGTCTCCGGCACGTCGAGGTTGGCCGACAGGACGAGGCTCGCCGGGATGCCGCTCGCGACGCCGTACCAGGCCGCTTCGAGCAGCGCGGTCAGGAGGGCGGCCGCGACCGCGAGCCCCAGCAGGGTGATCGGGTTGGTCGGCCACCCGAGGCGCTGCATCGCGCGGTGGCCCATCAGCAGCAGGAAGGCGCCGGTCCAGAATACCGGGTCGGACACGTCGATCTTGGCCTGCAGGTAGTAGTGGATCAGGCCCAGGATCGCGATGAGGTAGACGGTCTTGTGCAGGCGCGGCCAGGCCTTGCCGAGGCGCCGGATCATCCCGTCCGTGGAGGTGACGCCGAGCACCACGAGGCCGAGCAGCGCCACGAAGCCGATGGTGAGGTAGATCCGCGACACGATCTCGCTGACCACCTTGGTCAGCACGAAGTTCTGGTCGACGACGTAGAGCATGAGGTGGATCAGCCCGTAGGCCAGCACGGTGAGGCCGAGCATGCGGCGCACGAGGATGAGCTTCGGCGCGTGGGCGATCCGGCGCAGGGGCGTCACGGCGAGGGAGAGCATCAGGAACCGCACCGCCCATTCGCCGGTGCCGTGCAGGAGCGCGGTGATCGGCTTCGCTCCGAGCGCATCGGCCGCGTAGGCCCCGGCGAGCCACAGGCCTGGTGCCAGGGCGAACAGGAAGGTCGCGAGCTTCAGGCCGGAGACGCGTCCGGCGCGGTCGCGCCAGGGTGCTGAGAAGGCGGGCAGGGCTGGCATGGCGATCCGGGAGCGTTGGGCGTCCGTGTCGAAAGATAGGGGCCGGTGAGAATCCGTGAGGCGGCGCGGGGTCGCAGCCGGTCTCGCGGGACCATCGCCGTGCCCCGGTGTCCATGTGTTTTCGCGCGAGCGGCCCACGGGTTACAGGCCTGTGCAGAGCCGCTGTCCCGGCGGAACCTCGGCCGGTACCGCGACGGTTGTCGGTTGCTATAAGCCGCCGTCGCGCCCGCCCCCGATCACGAAGCGTCCCCATGCCCGCAGAGACCGCCGTCGACAGCCTCGAGACGATGACCGCCGAGACGGCGCGGGCCGAGCATGCGGACCTGTCCGAACGGATCGCCGAGGCGGACCGCCTCTATCACCAAGAGGATGCCCCCGAGATCACGGATGTGGAATACGACGCCCTGCGCCGGCGCCTGGAGCTGATCGAGGCGCGATTTTCGGATCTCGCCGGAACGGGGGCCGCCAGCGCTTCGGTGGGCGCCAAGCCCTCCGAGAAATTCGCCAAGGTGCGCCACGCCGTGCCGATGCTTTCGCTGGGCAACGCCTTCGCGGACGAGGAAGTGGCGGAGTTCGTGGCCCGGGTCCGGCGCTTCCTGAATTGGCCCGAGGCCGAGCCCCTGGCCTTCACCGCCGAGCCGAAGATCGACGGCCTCTCCCTGGCCTTGCGCTACGAGGACGGACGCCTCGTCACGGCGGCGACCCGCGGCGACGGCGAGGTGGGCGAGGACGTCACCGCCAATGCCCGCACGGTCTCCGATATCCCGCAGCGGCTCGCCGGGGCGGAGGTTCCGCCGGTCTGCGAGGTGCGCGGCGAGGTCTATCTCAGCCACGCGGATTTCGCGGCCATCAACGCCCGCCAGGAGGCGGCTGGAAAGGCTCTGTTCGCCAATCCGCGCAACGCGGCCGCCGGTTCCCTGCGCCAGCTCGACCCCGAGATTACCCGCGCGCGGCCGCTCAAGTTCTTCGCCTATGCCTGGGGCGAGGTGGTGCCGGCCTTCGAAGGGACGCAGCACGGCGTGCTCGACCGCTTCTCCGCATGGGGGCTGCCGGTCAACGACCGCACCCGGCTCTGCGCCGATGCGGAAGCGATGATCGCCCATTACCGGAGCATCGAGGCCGAGCGCGCCGACCTCGGCTACGACATCGACGGCGTCGTCTACAAGGTCGACGACCTGACCCTGCAGCGCCGCCTCGGCTTCGTCTCGCGCTCGCCCCGCTGGGCGCTGGCCCACAAGTTCGCGGCCCAGAAGGCGCTCACCGTCGTCGAGGACATCGAGATCAATGTCGGGCGCACCGGCTCCCTGAACCCGCTGGCCAAGCTCCGTCCCGTCACGGTGGGCGGCGTGGTGGTGTCGAACGCCACCCTGCACAACGAGGGCTACGTCCAGGGCGTCGGGGCCGATGGCGAGCCGATCCGCGACGGGCGCGACATCCGCATCGGCGACACCGTCGTGGTCCAGCGGGCCGGCGACGTGATCCCGAAGGTGATGGACGTGGTGCTAGAGAAGCGCCCCGCCGATTCGCAACCCTATGCCTTCCCGACCCACTGCCCCGCCTGCGGCAGCCGGGCGGTGCGCGAGATCAACCCCCGCACGGGCAAGCCCGATGCCGTGCGCCGCTGCACCGGAGGCCTGATCTGCCCGGCGCAGGGGGTCGAGCGCCTGAAGCACTTCGTCTCGCGCAACGGCTTCGACCTCGAAGGCTTCGGCCAGACCTATATCGAAGTGCTGTTCGAGGCCGGCTTGGTGCGCCAGCCGGCCGACCTCTTCCGCCTCGAATTCGAGCCTCTGAAGGCTGCGATCGTGGCGCGCCGCGAGGCGCTCTCGGCCGAGCGCCGGGCCGACGGCACACCTGCCCCGAAGAAGCCGGCCAAGAAGAAGGGCGAGGAGGAGGACAAGGCGATCAAGAACCTCCTCGCCTCGGTGGAGGACCGCCGCAGCCTGCCCCTGAACCGCTTCCTCTTCGCCCTCGGCATCCCGGAGATCGGTGAATCCACCGCCAAGGCCCTGGCCAAGCGCTTCCCCGACATGCCCGCCCTGATGAAGGGCGTCGCCGCCGCGGCGCGCGATCAGGCCGGGCCGGACTGGATCGAACTCTCCGCGCTGCCCCGCATCGGCCCGACCACCCGCGACCGCCTGCTGGAGGTGGGCTATCCGCACACAGGCGCAGAGGCGGAGGCCGGTGACGGCGAGGAGACGGAAACCCAGCCGCAGCAGGGGCGCGTCCGCCTGTCCGCTCCGCAGCGCGCCAGCCTGCTCGGCCATTACGGCGACGAGGACGCCGTCGCGGCCGGCCTCGCGCGGGCGGCCGAGCAGCGGCCCGGCGACGCCTACCGGCATTTCGCCGACGATGGCGAGATCGGACCGGTGGCGACGGATTCGCTGATCGCCTTCTTCGCGGAGCCACACAACGACGCGGCGGTCCGGGCCCTCCTCGATCAGGTCGGGACCGAGCCGATGGCGGCCCCGGCCTCCGCGACGGCCTTCGCCGGCAAGACGGTGGTGTTCACCGGCAGCCTGGAGCAGATGACCCGCTCCGAGGCCAAGGCCACCGCCGAGCGCCTCGGCGCCAAGGTCTCCGGCTCCGTCTCGGCCAAGACCGACCTCGTCGTGGCCGGACCGGGCGCGGGCTCCAAGCTGAAGGACGCCCAGAAGCACGGCGTCGAAGTCATCAGCGAGGAGGCATGGCTGGCGCTCGTCGCCGGCGCTTGAGCCGTGAATCCGGGGCGCCTAGACTCGCACCCGGCCATCTCCGGCCGGCACAGGACCGCCCAGGTCGCGCATGACCGTCATCGCCATCGACTTCGAGACCGCCAACGAGCGGCGCGACAGCGCCTGTGCCGTCGGGCTCGCCTGGATCGCCGATGGCCGGGTGGTCAGGCGGGAATCCCGGATGATCCGGCCGCCCGAGCTCCGCTTCTCGCCGGGCAACATCCGCGTTCACGGCATCCTGCCGGCGGACGTGCGTGACCAGCCGGACTTTCCCACCGTCATGGCGGAGTTCCTGCCCGACCTCGCTTCCGGGTTGATCCTCGCCCACAACGCCGGCTTCGACATGGGCGTGCTGCGCGCCTCTCTGGCGGCCTACGGGGTCCGGCCGCCGGCGTTCTCCTATCTCTGCACGCTGCAGATCGCCCGGCGGGTGTTTCCGGCGGAGGAGGGATGCGGCCTCGGCAAGGTGGCGGCGCGCCTCGGCATCCGCTTCGAGCACCACGATGCCGGCGAGGACGCCTATGCCTGTGCGGAGATCGCGCTCGCCGCCGCACGCGAGACCGGGGCGCCCGACATTCGCGCCCTATCGCGGATGATCCACCTGCCGGTCACGACGCTCCCGGCCGGGGCCGAGGCGGTGGCTCGCCCGCTGGAGCGGCCGGACTCCCTGGCTCAGCGGGCCCGCAGAGCGGCTGGTGCCGGTCCCGCCCCGGCGCCCGGCCTGCATTTCGCGGTGCGCGGCAGCAGCGGGAACCGCTACGCCGTCACCATGGAGGACCGAAGCAACGGCCCCAACCTGCGCTGCACCTGCATGGCCGGCCGCTACGGCACCCTGTGCCGCCACGTGAAGTCGCTGCTGGCGGGCGACATCACCGACCTTCTGTCGAACAACCACGACGACGTCGAAGTGCTGCGCGTCCGGATGACGGCGGCGTCGCTGGGGTGAGGCGGTCGCCGCCTCGACCGGTGCGGGTACCGCCCGATGAAAGCCGGGCGGTACCCGCGCACTACGCCGCCTTCCTCGCCGCCGCGTCGCCGTAGAACGTCCCGCCGCGGGCGGCCATGTCGAGGAGGTTCTGCGGCACGGCGAAGCGCGGGCCGTGCTTGGCTTCCAGCCCCTGCGCCAGCGTCACGAACGCCTGTGCGCCCATGAAGTCGATGTAGGACAGGGCGCCGCCGGTGAAGGGCGCGAAGCCGAAGCCGAGAATCGAGCCGACATCGGCCTCGCGCGGATCGGTCACGACGCCCTCGCCGACGGTGCGCGCCGCTTCGAGCGCCTGCACCACGAGGAGGCGCTGCTTCAACTCCGTGAAGTCCACCGCATCGGAATCGACCTTCGTCGCCTGAAGGCCGGCGAGGCCGGGCCAGAGGCGCTTCGGGGCGCCCTCGGGGTAGTCGTAGAAGCCCTTCTTGTTCTTGCGGCCGAGTCGGCCCTCGCCCTCGACGAGGGTGGACAGTAGAGTCTTCTGGGCGGGGTCGATGCTGTCGGCCCCAAGCTGCGCCTCGGTCGCCTTCACGATCTTCAGGGCGAGGTCGACGGCGACCTCGTCGGTGAGGGAGAGCGGACCGACCGGCATGCCCGCCTGGCGGCCGGCATTCTCGATCATCGCCGCCGGGATGCCCTCGTTGAGCATCTTGTGCCCCTCGAGCAGGTAGGCGCCGACGCAGCGGTTGGCGAAGAACCCGCGCGCATCGTTGACGACGATCGGGGTCTTCTTGATCGCCCGGACGTAGTCGAGGGCGGTGGCCAGCGCCGCATCGCCGGTCTGGTCGCCCTTGATGATCTCGACGAGCATCATCTTCTCCACCGGCGAGAAAAAGTGGATGCCCACGAACTGTTCCGGCCGGGCCGAGGTCTTCGCGAGGCCGGTGATCGGAAGCGTGGAGGTGTTCGAGGCGAAGATCGTCTCCGGCCGGATCACGGCCTCGACCTTGGCGATGACCTCGGCCTTCACCTTCGGGTCCTCGAACACTGCCTCGATGACGAGGTCGCAGGTGGCGAGTTCGGCGTAGTCGGCGCTGGCGCTGATGCGGGCGAGGAGGGCGTCGCGGTCGGCGGTCTTGGCCCGGCCCTTGTTGATCTGGTCTGTGACGAGCTTGTGGGCGTAGGCCTTGCCCTTCTCCGCCGCCTCCATCGACTGGTCGACGAGGACGACCTCCATGCCGGCATTGGCCGTGACGTAGGCCACGCCCGCACCCATGAAGCCGGCGCCGATGACGCCGACCCGCTGGACCTTGGTGGCCGGGACGTCCTTCGGTCGGCGCGCGCCCTTGTTCAGTTCGCCCATGGAGAGGAACAGCGTCCGGATCATCGCCGCCGCTTCCTTGGTCCGCAGGATATGCGCGAAGTACCGGCTCTCGACGCGCAGGGCCTGGTCCATCGGCAGCTGCAGGCCCTCGTAGACGGAGGCCAGGATGGCTTTGGCGGCGGGGTAGTTGTCGTGCGTCTCGCGCCGGTAGATGGCGTTGGCCGGCGGCCAGATCATCATGCCGGCCGGCGAGTAGACCTTACCGGAGGGGGCCTTGAACTTCGGCTGATCCCAGGGCGCCACGGCCGAGCCGCCGGCGGCGATCCAGGCCTTCGCCTTGGCGACGATCTCGTCCTTGGCCGTGACCTCCTGGACGAGGCCCATGTTCCGGGCCATCAGCGGGCGGATCTGCTCGCCCTTGAACAGCATCTGCAGCGCGTCGCCCGTCTGCATCAGGCGCGCGACGCGCTGGGTGCCGCCGCCGCCCGGGAACAGGCCGACCTTGATCTCGGGCAGGCCGACGCGGGTCTTCGGGTCGTCGGAGAGCACCCGGTAATGACAGGACAGGGCGAGTTCGAAGGCGCCGCCGAGGCAGATGCCGTTCACTGCCGCCGCGAAGGGCTTGCCGCAGGTCTCGAGCTTGCGGAAGACGAGGCTGAGCTTGCGCGATTCCTCGAAGAAGTGGCGCATCGCCTCCTCCTCGCCGCGCTCGGCCTTCAGGCTCTCGAACGCCCGGCCGAGGCCCTGGAGCATCGTCAGGTCGGCGCCGCCCGAGAAGTTGTCCTTGCCCGAGACGATGACGCAGCCCTTGATCGCGGCATCCGCCACCACGGCGTCGACGACCTGACTCAGCTCGTCCATCACCGCATCGGTGAAGACGTTCATGGAGCGACCCGGCATGTCCCAGGTCGCCAGCGCGATCCCATCGGCGTCAGTCTCGAGTCGGAAATTGGTGAGATTCATCGCTGATCCTCGAATATGCGGCGGGTGGGCGGCTTCGGCCGGCATGCTTAAGCCAATCTCAAAACTTACGAATGCATCACGGCATGCCGGGGGGCACATTGCTGCAACAGGACATGACCATGACCGCACGGACCGGATGCCCGGGTTGCCGCGATGGAACCGAACTCGACTTCACCTTCACCATGGCGTTCCAGCCGATCCTCGACCTCGCGGCGAACCGGGTCTGGGGCTACGAGGCGCTGGTGCGCGGGACGAGCGGCGAATCCGCCGCCTCGATCCTCAACCGCGTGACGCCCGAGACCGTCTACCGCTTCGACCAGGCGGCGCGGGTGAAGGCGATCGAACTCGCCGGCCGCCTGTTCCCGGCCGACGATGCGACCCGCCTGTCGATCAACTTCATGCCGAACGCCGTCTACGAGCCGGCGGCCTGCATCCGCTCGTCCCTCGAGGCGGCCCGCAAGGCGGGCTTCGCCCATGACCGGATCATGTTCGAGTTCACCGAAAACGAGAAATTCCGGGATACCGCCCATGTCTCGCGCATCGTCGCCGAGTACCGCCGCCAGGGCTTCCTGACCGCCCTCGACGATTTCGGCGCGGGCTTCGCCGGACTCAGCCTGCTGGCGAACTTCCAGCCCGACCTGATCAAGATCGACATGGACCTGCTGCGCGGCATCGACACCGACCAGCGTCGTCAGATCATCGTGGCGGGCATCATCGGCATCGCCCGCTCCCTGGATATCGCGGTGATCGCGGAGGGCGTCGAGACGGCGTCCGAGCTCGCTACCCTGCGCAGCCTCGGCGCGACCCTGTTCCAGGGCTACCACTTCGCCAAGCCGCATCTCGAGGAATTGCCCCAGGTCAGCGGCTTCCCGGTGGCCGGCACTCCGGCGGGCGGATATGCCCGCGCGCATGTGGCTTGAGCCGGCCATCGGGGTCGCCGCCGGTCCGACTCAGCGTGCCGGCATCGGGGCGCCGGGAGCACCCGGGACGCCGTTCGCCGCCGAGTCGCCGGCCGAAGCGATCGCCAGCATGTTAAGGAGCTTAGTCACCGAGGCCTGCGAGATCGTGGTCACGGTCGAGGCGGGATCGGCATTGACGGCCTGGAACTTCTGGTAGGTCTTGTCGCCGTAGATCTCGGAGAGGTGCTTCAGCTCGTCGAGGCTGAACTTCTCGGCATAGGCCTTGGACAGGCCGTCGAGCATGGTCTCGCGCTGCTTGTCGAACTCGGCGCGGATCTCCTTGCGCACGGCCTCGGCCTTGTCCTCCTTCATCGGCGCCACGGTCTTTTCGAGGGCGCCCGTGAAGCCGACCTCCAGGTTCTTGATCGTGGTCTTCTGGACGAGGTCCTTGGCGACCGCGATGCGCTCCGCGGCGTCGTCGGCGCGGGCGGCCATCGGCAGGCAGAGGGCCGTGGTCAGGCAGAGGGTGGCGAGCAGGCGCGTCATCGTGGCGTGTCCTCGAAGGTTTTTGTCGTGAGCCGGTCGCCGGGCGGCGGCGGGCGCCGCCGTCTACCCCACTTGGGCCCCTGAGGGGAGGCGACTCAGCCTCACACCCGCTCGATGATGGTGGCGGTGCCCATGCCGGCGCCGATGCAGAGGGTCACCAGGGCACGCTCCTTGCCGGTGCGCTCCAATTCGTCGAGCACGGTGCCGAGAATCATCGCGCCGGTGGCGCCCAGGGGATGGCCCATGGCGATGGCACCGCCGCAGACATTGATCCGGGCCGGGTCCACGTCGAAGGCCTGCTGGAAGCGCAGCACGACGGCGGCGAAGGCCTCGTTCACCTCGAACAGGTCGATGTCGGACAGGCTCATGCCGGCCCGCGCCAGCACCTTCTTCGTCACATCCACCGGGCCGGTGAGCATCAGGGCCGGGTCCGAGCCGATATTGGCGAAGGCGCGGATGCGGGCGCGGGGCTTGAGGCCCGCGGCGCTGCCGGCCTCGGCCGAGCCGATCAGCACGGCGGCGGCGCCGTCGACGATGCCCGACGAATTGCCCGCATGGTGGACGTGGTTGACGGTCTCGACGTCCGGATGCGCATCGATGGCCACCGCGTCGAAGCCGCCCATCTGGCCCATCTGGACGAAGGAAGGCTTGAGCTGCCCCAGCGACTGCATGTCGGTGGCGGGTCGCATGTGCTCGTCGTTGGCCAGCAGCGTGATGCCGTTGATGTCGCGCACCGGGACGACCGCGTCGGCGAAGCGGCCTTCGGCCCAGGCGGCGGCGGAGCGCTTCTGCGACTCGACCGCGTAGGCGTCGCAATCGTCGCGGCTGAAGCCGTATTTCGAGGCGATGAGGTCGGCCGACACGCCCTGGGGCATGAAATACGACTTGATCGCGATGGCCGGGTCCACCGGCCAGGCGCCGCCGGAGGCGCCCAAGCCCACGCGGCTCATGGATTCCACGCCGCCGCCCACCGTCAGGTCGTGCTGCCCGGCCATGACCTGCGCGGCCGCGAAATTCACCGCGTCGAGGCCCGACGCGCAGAAGCGGTTGATCTGCACGCCCGGAACGTGGGTGCCGTAATCGGCCACCAGGGCCGCCGCGCGGGCGATGTCGCCGCCGGCCTCGCCGACCGGGTCGACGCAGCCGAGCACCACGTCGTCGACGCGGCGCGTGTCGAGGTCGTTGCGCTCCTTGAGGGCACGCAAGGCCACCTCGGCGAGGCGTAGGGCCGTCACCTCGTGCAGGGACCCGTCGGGCTTGCCGCGGCCCCGCGGGGTGCGGACATGGTCGTAGATGAAGGCCTCGGGCATGCGCGTTTCCTTGTTTCCCTCCCCCCTCCGCGGGGGAGGGTGGCGAACGTCAGTGAGCCGGGAGAGGGGAGCGCCTCGTCCGGAGACGGCGCTCCCCTCTCCCGACCCGGCCTCACGGCCGGGCCACCCTCTCCCGCAAAGGGGAGAGGGTCGGGAGCCTTCTTAGAAAGCCTCGGCGCTGAGCGCCATCGTCGTGTCGGCGCCGGCCTTGATCCTCACCAGCCGGGTCGCAGTCTCGGGCAGCAGGCGCTCCATGTAGAAGCGTCCGACCACCAGCTTCACGGCCATCGCCTCGGAGGCGGCCTCGGCCTGGCGGGCCAGGGCGGCCTTGGCGATGCGCGCCCACATGTAGCCCATCGCCACGAGGCCGAGCAGATGCATGTAGTCGGTGGCGCCGGCGCCGGCATTGTCCGGCTTCGTGAAGGCGTTCTGCATCAACCACATCGTGGCGCCCTGGAGGTCGTTGAGGCCGGCCTGGAGGGGGGCGACGTAGGGCGTCATCGCCTCGTCCTCGCCGTGGTCCTTGATGAAGGTCTGCACCTCGCCGAGGAAGTTCATCATCGCCCGGCCGCCGTCCTTGGGCAGCTTGCGGCCGATCAGGTCCATGGCCTGGATGCCGTTGGCGCCCTCGTAGATCATGGCGATGCGGGCATCACGCACGAACTGCGACATACCCCATTCTTCGATGTAGCCGTGTCCGCCGAACATCTGCTGGGCCTCGACCGCGTTGGCGAAGCCCTTGTCGGTGAGGACGCCCTTCACCACGGGCGTCATCAGGCCCATGTGGTCTTCGGCCGCCTGGCGTTGCTTCTCGTCGTCGGAGCGGTGGCCGATATCGGCCTGGAGCGCGGTCCAGAGCACGAGGGCGCGGGCAGCTTCGTTGAAGGCCCGGATGCCCATCAGGGTGCGGCGCACGTCCGGATGGACGATGATCGGATCGGCGGCCTTCTCGGGTGCCTTCGCACCGGTGAGCGAGCGACCCTGGAGCCGGTCCTTCGCGTAGGCGACGGCGTTCTGATAGGCGACCTCGGACTGTCCGAGGCCCTGGACGCCGACCGCGAGGCGGGCCTCGTTCATCATCACGAACATCGCGTTGAGGCCGCGATTCTCCTGGCCGACGAGCCAGCCCTTGGCCCCGTCATAGTTCATGACGCAGGTCGAGTTTCCGTGGATGCCCATCTTGTGCTCGAGCGAGCCGCAGGACACCGGATTGCGCTCGCCCACAGATCCGTCGGCGTTCACGAGGAATTTCGGCACCACGAAGAGGGATATGCCCTTGGTGCCGGCCGGCGCGCCCTCGATGCGGGCGATCACGAGGTGGATGATGTTCTCGGACAGGTCGTGCTCGCCGGCCGAGATGAAAATCTTGGTGCCGGTGAGGCTGTAGGAGCCGTCGCCGTTCGGCACGGCCTTGGTCTTGAGGAGGCCGAGATCGGTGCCGCAATGCGGCTCCGTGAGGTTCATGGTGCCGGTCCAGGCGCCTTCCACCATCTTCGGCAGGTAGAGCGCCTTCTGCTCCTCGGACCCGTGCACGAGGAGGGCGGCCATCGCGCCCTGGGTCAGGCCGGGATACATGCCCAGCGCCAGGTTGGCCCCCGAGGCGAATTCCTGGATCGCGGTGTTGAGGGTGTGCGGCAGGGCCTGCCCACCGTATTCCTCTGGCATCGACAGGCCCATCCAGCCGCCGCCCGCATAGGCGTCGTAGGCGGCCTTGAAGCCCTTCGGGGTCGTCACGCTGCCGTCGGCATGGCGCGTACAGCCCTCCCGGTCGCCGATGGCGTTGAGGGGTGCGAGCACCGTCTCGGCGAGCTTGGCGCCCTCGTTGAGGACTGCCTCCATCACGTCGGGCGACGCATCGGCGAAGCCGCGCAGGTTGTCGTAGCGGTGGAACCCGAACACGTCGTTCAGCAGGAACAGGACGTCCTCGACCGGTGCCTTGTAGCTTGGCATCGCGCATCATCTCCCCGAAACGGCAGCGTTCCTGAACGGCCTCACAGCCGCCGGCGCACCTGATGGTTCATATATAAACTATTCTGCGCCGGACGAAAGGGGGGACCCGTGCAGACCCGCGAGAATGGAGGGCGTATCGCGAATCCACCGCGCCTTAACCGCCTGTTTACCAAGACTACCAAATGTCGGGGAGGACGGATCTGCCATTAACCCCTCCCTCGTGTTTCGGTGGTGGGGGCGCTCGCGGATCGAGCCATGGACTTCGCCGAGTCAGGTTTGACGATGACACGCAACGCGCCCCTCGACCTCGAAGGCTTCGACCCCGACGTTCTCGAGGCAGCGCGGGACGTAGCTCGCCGGGCCGGCATTCCGGTCGAGACCTGGATCGCCTCCATCGTGGACCCCGCTGCCCGCGGAGACCGGACCGCGGCCGCACCCGAGAATCCGCGCCCGCAAGCGCCCGAGACCGCGAAGAGCGAGACGCCCCAGCCCGGCGCAGCGCCGGCGCCGGTCGAGATCAGGGCCACGACTTCCCCCGGCGGCCCGCCCGCCGCCGCGACCGGCAAGAACGCCGCGCTCACCGAGATGATGCGCCGCCTCGACGGGATCGACCAGCGCATCGGTGCCGAGGCGCCCGTGGTGGCGGCCCCCATCGCCGCGAAGGCCGAGCCGGCCTCCGAGATGGCCCAGCGCCTCGCGGAGATCGAGCGCAGGATGACCGAGATCGGCGAGCAGCTCGCTTCGCCGCGCCCCCTCGGCCGTCGCGGCCGGCCGGCCGTCACCGAGGTCCGTGACGCGGTCACCGAGATCCGCCAGCGCCAGCGGGAACTGGCCGGCGCTCCCCCGGCCCCCGCGCCGGCCGCCGCGCCGACGACGCTCGTCGACGCCCCGGCGATCGCCGAATTTCAGAGCGAGACGACCCGCCTGCGCGAATCGATCGGCAGCCTCGCCAGCGGCCGCGAGGTCGGCGCGCTCGAGAAGGCGATGCAGACCCTCGCGACCGGTGTCCAGAATGCGCAGGTCCCCGCCGATCTCGCGGCCGTCGCCGCTCCCATCGCGGCGATCCGGGCGCAGGTGGAGCGCCTGGCGGAAGACGTCGCCGAGAACGTGCATGCCCGCATCGCGGCCGATGTCGAGCGCCTCGCCACCAAGATGAACGGGACGTTCCAGGGCGCGTCCTCCGGCCTCGCCGAGCAGGACGTCGCCGCCGGGCTGTTCCGGGAGCTGGACGAGGTCCGTCGCCTGATCGGCGCGCTCGCCGGTCCGGAGCGGATCCAGAGCCTCGCCACCGGGCTTCAGGCCATCAGCAACCAGATCTCGCAGCTCCAGGCCGGCATGGGCGGCGAGGGCGCCAGCATGGCGGAGCTCCGCCCCCTGCTGGAGGAAATCCGCATCGGCCTGCGGTCGAACGCCGAGACCGGCATCGGCGAGCAGATCCAGCAGATGGACGCTAAGCTCGACGCCCTGCGCGGGGCGGGTCCGATGGCCGCCCACCAGGACTCGGACATCATCCTGCACCGGATCGATGCGCTCTCGGAGAAGGTCGACCGGGTCAGCATCAATCCGGTCGGCGACCTGATCGGGCGCCTGGAGGATATCGGCGCGACCCTGCGCCGGCCGGCGCAGCCGGACGAGAACCTCGCCTCCATCCACGGCATGCTGCACGAGCTAACGGTCAAGCTCGACCGGATCGGTACGAGCGAAGGACCGCGCGACGAGGGCCTCGACGCCCTGGAGCAGCAGGTGCTGGCCCTGGCCGAGCGCATCGACACCCGCGACGCCGACCCGGCGCTGGCCGGCCTCGAGCGCACCATGACCGACCTCCTCGATCAAGTCTCGGCCCTGCGGGCCGAGGCGCCGATGGAGGCCGCCGTGGAGCGCGCGGCCCGCAACGCGGTCGCCGAAACCATGGGCGCGGCCTCCGAAACCGGCGAAGTCGCGCTCCTGCGGGCGAGCCTGGCGGACCTGCGCGCGCATCAGGTCGCCTCCGAGCAGCGGATGCAGTCGACGCTGACCGGCGTCTATTCCGCCCTGGAGCGGCTGGTCGGCCGCATGGGCACCGCCGATCCGGATGCTCCGCTCTCGCTGACGTCCCGTGCGCCGCGTGATCTTTCCAATCGAGACACGGCCAGGGAGCCGGGTGCCGAGCAGCCGGCCGGCGCCGGTCCGCCGCGCCGGCCTGATCCGGTCCGGGCCGAGCGCGCCCAGGTGTCCGGCCCCGACCTGCCGCTGGAGCCCGGGGCCGGTCGACCGGGCCGCGAGCGGTCTGCCGCACGCATCGAGACGGGCGACTCAGCCGCCGCCGACAGCGACATCAAGACGAGCTTCATCGCCGCCGCCCGGCGCGCAGCCCAGGCCGCGCAGGCGGAGGCCGCGGGCCAGACCGGCGCGACCGACGCGGACGGCACCCGCAACGCGGCCGAGGCCGGGCAGCGCGAAGGCCGCTTCGGGCGCTTCCGCAGCGGAATCGACCGGCGCCGCAAGCCGCTCCTCCTCGGCCTCGCGGCGGTCGTCCTGCTCCTCGGTGCCCTGCAGGCCCTGAACTCGCGCCGGACCTCCGGCACCGAGCAGCCCGCCGCCGAGCCGGTGGCCGCCCTGTCGGCGCCCGCGAACCGCGACGCCGGCCCTGCGTCCGAGACGGCTACGAAGTCGCCGGAGGCTAAATCTTCGGAGGCCAAAGCTCCGGATGGGAAATCCACGGGCCCGTCCCTCGCCGATCCGCAGACGACGCAGAGCCTTGCCGAGGGCGCGCCGGCCAAGGCCGCCGAACCCGCCGCCCGCTCCCTGGTGCCGCGCGTGACCACGATGGCGGGCCTCTCCGCCGACCTCGCCGTGGTGCCGCCGGCCCTGGTCAAGCTGCGCCAGGCCGCCCTCGACGGCGACGGCGCGGCTGCCTACGACCTCGGCATGCGGGCTGCCGAGGGTCGCGGGATGGGACGCGACCCGGCGCTCGCGGTGAAGATCTTTGAGCAGATCGCGGCCAGCGGTTTCGCACCGGCGCAGTACAAGCTCGGCAGCCTATACGAGAAGGGCGTCGGCGTCGCCCGCGACCTGAACCAGGCCAAGCTCTGGTACGGCCGCGCCGCCGAACTCGGCAATGCCCGTGCCATGCACAACCTCGCCGTGATCCACGCCGAGAACCCGGCCGCCGGCGGCAAGCCCGACTTCGCCACCGCCTCGCTCTGGTTCAAGCGCGCGGCCGAGTTCGGCCTGCGCGACAGCCAGTACAACCTCGCGGTGCTGTATGCCCGTGGCATGGGCGTTCAGCAGGATCTGGCCCAGTCCTTCCTCTGGTTCTCCGCCGCCGCGGCGCAGGGCGACGAGGATGCCGCGAAGAAGCGCGACGACGTGGCGGCCAAGCTCGACGCCAAGGCTCTGGGCGCCGCGCGGGCGCAGGTGGCGGCCTTCAAGCCCAAGGTGCCGGAGCCGGCCTCCAACGAGATCCCGGCGCCGCTGCCGACCGAGAACACCATGAGCCTCCTCGGCGCGCCGCCGCCTTCCGGCAGCGTGCCGCCGGCGCGGCGGATCTGAGCGGGCGCCTCACGGAGATGCGAGCTTCTGCCGCCATCCCGCAATGCGGCGAACCCGGCGGTCCGGCGTTGTGGAAGGGATGATGCCCGGACCATACTGACCGGGTGACCCATTCCATAGGGCAGGCCGTCTCCGCGGGGCGGCCCGGACAAGCGGAGAGCCGATGGCGCGCGTGACGACGGTTCCCCCGGTCGCCCTGATCCTGGGTATCGCCGGGCTGATTCCGTTCCTGGGCTTCGCCCTACTCGCCTATAGCGGCACCGATGGAGGCCTCGGCACCATCGGCCTCAGCCCCCGTCTCGTCCTCTCGACCTACGGCGCCGTGATCGCGTCGTTCCTCGGCGGCATCCGCTGGGGCGCGGCGGCCGCCCGCAACTCGGGAGGAGCGGACTACGCCATCGCGATCCTGCCCTCTTTGATCGCCTGGGCGGCTCTGGCGGCCCCGGCGCCCTGGGACCTGCGTATTCTCGGGGTCCTGGTGCTCGCCTGGGGCCTCGTCGACCAGGACCTGCCGCGCCGCGGCCTCGTCCCGGTCTGGCTCGGTCGCCTGCGCCTCGCCCTGTCCGGCGTCGCGGGCGCCTCGCTGCTGCTCGCCGCCTGACCCCGCGCCGGTCGTCTCAGTCCTTGCTCAGCATCGCCTTGCCGATGGCGAAGACGCGTCCGTCCCCGAGGAGATGCGCGGTGAATCCGGCCGGGAACAGCGGTTCGAAGGCGGCATTGCGGACATTGAGGCCGCCCGCATAGGCGCCGAAGGCCGGCATGACCAGGCGGCGGCCGTCGGTGACGAAGCAGCGTCGCCGCACCGCGCGACCGCGCATCGCGACCTTGCCGCAGGGATGGAGGTGGCCGGCCACCTCGCCCTCCGGAGCGTCGACGGTCGGCTCGTGCCGGAGGGTCAGGCCGCCCACCGTCAGGGTCTCGGCGTAGCGTCCGCCGACGCCCTCGCTGACCGCATGGTCGTGATTGCCGGCGATCCAGACCCAGTCGCGGCCCTCCTGCAGGGCGGCCACCATGGCACGGTCGCCGGGCTCCATCCGGTCGGGCCCGCGGGCGTCATGGAAGGAATCGCCCAGCGCCACGACGCAGGCCGGATCGAGCCGGGCGATCACCTCGTGCAGGCAAGCCAGGGTCTCGCGGGTGTCGTAGGGCGGCAGGAACTGGCCGGACCGGGCCGCGAAGGCCGAACCCTTTTCCAGATGGAGGTCGGACACGATCAGGGTACGGTGCTGCGCGAGCCAGAGGCCGCCGCAGAGATCGAGGGCGAGGGCTTCGCCCGCGAGCGTCAGGCCGGGGGGCCGGGTAGTCTTCTCAAGTCTCTGGCCGAGCGCCAAAACCGCATCCTCTGCGTTCGGGGCAGGGCGTTTCACCACGCGCTCAGGCCAGTGCTTCTTCGAGCAGCTGCGCCTCGGCTTCGGCCAGAATCTCGTCTGCGCCCTCGCCGTAGACCCGTTCGCGCCCGATCTCGAGCATGACGGAGACGGAGAGCGGCGAGACGCGATCGAGCGCCTTGTGGATGATTCGCCCCTGGATGCGCCTCAACATCATACCGAGGCGCTTCACGTCGAGGAGTCCGGTTGCCGCATCCTGGCGTGCCGCCTTGAGGAGGAGGTGGTCGGGCTGGTGCTTGCGCAGCACGTCGTAGACCAGATCGGTGGAGATCGTGACCTGCCGCCCGGTCTTGGCCTGGCCCGGATAGCGCCGCTCGATCAGGCCGGCGATGACCGCGCATTGCCGGAAGGTGCGCTTCATCATGGCGGATTCGTCGAGCCAGGCTTCGAGATCGTCGCCGAGCATATCCTCGGCGAATAGCATCTCGAGAAAGTCCGGCTCCCGGCCGATGCGCTCGCCGACATCCCGGTTGAGCCAGATGGCGATCCCGTAATCGTTGGCGGCGAAGCCCAGCGGGCGCATCCGTTCCCGTTCCAGGCGCCGGGTGAGCAGCATGCCGAGGGTCTGGTGGGCCAGCCGACCCTCGAAGGGGAAGGCGGTGATGTAGTAGCGCCCGGCGCGCGGGAAGGTCTCGACCAGCAGGTCGCGCTCGCCGGGCAGGAGCGAGCGGCTGCGCTGCTGCAGGAGATAGGAGGCCACCTGCTTCGGGAGCCGGTCCCACTCGAATGGATCGGCGATCAGGGCCCGCACCCGCGCGGCGAGGAAGGTCGAGATCGGAAACTTCGCCCCGGCATAGGAGGGGATCGCCGGATCGGTGCCGGGCCCGGCCCGGGTCGCCAGCGCCTCGTCCTCGGACAGGCCCTCGAAGCGCAGGACCTCGCCAGCGAACAGGAAGGTGTCGCCCGGGGTCAGGGTGTCGGCGAAATCCTCCTCGATCTCGCCCAGCACCCGGCCGCCCTTGGGCAGGATCGCGCCGGGCTTGCCGCGCACGCCGCGGGCGAGGCGAACCTTCACCTTGGCGGATTCCACGATGGTGCCGACGTTCATCCGGTACTGCTGCGCGATGCGGGCGTCGCGCACTCGCCACAAGCCGTCCGGCCCGCGCAGGATCTTGGCGAAGCGCTCGTAGGCGCGCAGTGCGTAGCCGCCGGTGGCGACATAATCGACCACCGCCTCGAAATCCTCCCAGGACAGGGTCGCGTAGGGCGCGGCCGAGACGATCTCCTCGTAGAGCTGCACCGGATCGAAGGCGTCGGCGCAGGCCATGCCGAGGACGTGCTGGGCGAGCACGTCGGGAGCGCCGAGGCGGGCGTCGGGCGTGTCCTGGGCGGCGGCTTCAACGGCGTCGAGGGCGGCCTGGCATTCGAGCATCTCGAAGCGGTTGGCCGGCACGAGGTAGGCCTTGGATGGCTCGTCCATGCGGTGGTTGGCGCGCCCGATGCGCTGCATGATCCGGCTCGCCCCCTTCGGGGCGCCGATGTTGATGACGAGGTCGACGTCGCCCCAGTCGATGCCGAGGTCGAGGGTGGCGGTGCAGACGATCGCCCGCAACTGCCCGGCCGCCATCGCGGCCTCGACCCGGCGGCGCTGCGTGGCGTCGAGCGAGCCGTGATGCAGCGCGATGGGATAGTTCGCGTCGTTGATCCGCCAGAGTTCCTGGAAGGTGTACTCGGCCTGGAGACGGGTGTTGACGAAGACCAGCACGGTCCGGTGCTGCCCGATGAGCTCGTAGATCGCCGGCATCGCCTGCCAGGCCGTATGACCGGCGAGCGGGAGGGTGAGACCGGTATCCAGCATATGCAGGTCGGGGGCGGCACCGCCCTTGACGACGACGAGCTCCGCCATGGCGACCGCCGGTTTCGCCGCGGAGGGAGCCGGAACGGGCTGCTGCGGCACAAGATAGCGCCGCAATTCGTCCGGTTCGCGCACGGTGGCGGAGAGACCGATGGCGGTGAGGCCCGGGCTGAGGCGGTGCAGGCGGGCGAGCGCCAGGGACAGGAGGTCGCCGCGTTTGGAGGTCACCAGCGCGTGCAGCTCGTCGAGCACCACGCAGGAGAGGTTGGCGAAGAGGTCCGCCGCCTCCCGGTGGGCGATGAGGAGGGCGAGCTGCTCGGGGGTGGTCAGCAGGATATCGGGTGGGCGCGCGATCTGGCGGGTGCGCTTGTGCGAGGGCGTATCGCCGGTGCGGGTCTCGACGCGCACAGTCAGGCCCATCTCGGCGATGGGGGCGTCGAGGTTGCGGGCGATGTCGACCGCGAGCGCCTTCAGGGGCGAGACGTAGAGCGTGTGCAGGCCCCGCGACTTCGTCGAGGCGGGCCGCGCCGCCAGGGCGGTCAGGCTCGGCAGGAAGCCGGCCAGCGTCTTGCCGGCCCCCGTCGGTGCCACGAGCAGGGCCGAGCGGCCCTGCCCGACGATGTCGAGGAGTTCGAGCTGGTGGGGGCGGGGCGCCCAGCCGCGCGCGGAGAACCACGCGGCGAAGCGCTCCGGCAGCGGCGATGCGGCGGCGCGCTTGCTCAGGCCAGGGCCATCAGGAAACGGTCGATGAGCTCCAGTGCGCGCTCGGACATCGCACCGGGATAGCGCACGAAGATGTGGCATCCGCCGGGATAGATCGCCGTATGGCCGCCATTGCCCGCAGCCGCCCAGCGGGCCGACATGTACAGCGTATCGTCGAGGAGCGGGTCGTGGGTGCCCACGGTGAACAGGGCGGGCGGCAGCCCTTTCAGGTTGGCATAGACCGGCGAGACATCGGGGCGGCGCCGGTCGATCCCCTCGCGGACATAGACGTTGGCGAAGTTGGTGAGGTCCTGCGTGTTCACCACGAGGCGTTCCTCGCCCCAGTTGCGCACGCTCGGGGTCAGGCCGAGATCGAAGAAGCCCGCATTGAGATTGGCGCCCCGGAAGGCGCGGGGCAGGCCGTGCTTGTCGCGCAAACGCAGCAGCACCATCACGGCGAGCTGCGCACCGGCCGATTCCCCACCGATGGTCAGGGCGGATATCCCGAACTCGGCACGGCCCGGGCCGGCAAGCCAGAGGGCGGCGGCCTCGCAATCCTCGAGGGCGGCCGGGTACGGGTGCTCGGGCGCGAGGCGGTACTCGACCGACAGGCAGACGAAGCCGCAGATGTCGGCGATTCGCTCCAGCCAGGGGTCCTGTTCGTCGGCCGAACCCCAGACCCAGCCGCCCCGATGGATGTGCAGGTAGGCGCCCCGCAGCTTCGTCCACTTGCGGGCATCCGGACGGATGACGCGCAGCTGCAGCGGACCGCCGGGTCCGTCGATCGTCAGGGTCTCGGCTCGGGCGCTGCGCGGCATCGCCGGCGAGGCCTGCGTGCCCTGGCGGCGGCGCGCGCGCACGTCGGTGATCGGGATCGACCACGGATCGACCTGCGCAGCATGGGCGGCCACGATCTCCGCATTCAGGCGCTTCGTCTCGGGATCGATCATCGCCGGATCGAACAGGGCGTGGTCGATCATGGAACGGTTCGTTTCATCAAGGGGTCAGTCTGCGGGGCGCGGGTCAAACCGCGGAGCGTGATCGCATCACCAAAGATGGGACCGTGCACGGGTGCGTGCCATCCGTCCCTGGTGCGAACACGCCTAACGCACTCGGATGGGTCGGGTTTCGTGCGAACTGTGTCGCTTGCGTCACGGTTCCGCCGGGTTCACGGGGTTGAGAGGCGACATCGTACGGCTCCAGGACCTTCCCATGACGCTCGACCACGACCCGCGCCGCCCGCCGTCCTACGCGGAGCAGCCCTACGCCGGTGCGCCGTTCCCGGACCAGGGCCGACGCTCGGCCCTGCGCCGCTTCCTCGGCGGCTCGCCTGCCGCCGTGTTCATGAAGCTCCTGTTCCTGTCGGTGCTGGTCGGCGCCGTGATGGCGACTCTCGGCGTCACCCCCGGCCTGCTATTCTGGCACGCCTACGACGCGGTGCGGACCCTGATCGATCTCGGCCTCGCCACCTTCCATGATTTCGGCCGCTGGATCCTGGCCGGCGCGGTGGTGGTGGTGCCGCTCTGGCTCCTCTCGCGCTTCTTCGCGGTGTCGAAGTAGCGGGGCTCGGACCCGATCCAACGAAGAAAGGGCCGGTGTTTCCACCGGCCCCTTGCCAAGAACGCTTGCCAAGAACGTCTGAGCTCGAGGCGCGAAATTCAGCGCTGGACGATGACCTTCGCGCCGACCTTGGCGCGGGTGTAAAGGTCGGCCACGTCATCGTTGGTCATGCGGATGCAGCCCGAGGACACGGCGGTGCCGATCGTCTCCGGCTCGTTCGAGCCGTGGATGCGGTAGATCGAGTTGCCGAGATACATGGCGCGGGCGCCGAGCGGGTTCTCGATGCCGCCCTTCATGAAGCGCGGCAGGTCGGGGCGGCGGCGCAGCATCTCGGCCGGGGGACGCCAATCCGGCCACTCGCGCTTCATGGTGATGGTCTGAACGCCACCCCAGGTGAAGCCGGGGCGGCCGACACCGACGCCGTAGCGCAGCGCCTTGCCGTCACCGAGCACGTAGTACAGGCGACGCTCGGCGGTGGAGACCACGATGGTGCCGGGAGCGTAGCTGCCGGCGTAGGCGACTTCCTCGCGCTGGATCGCCGACATCTGCGGGACGGCCGAGGACGGGGTCATCGGGTCGACGGGCAGGGAGGCGTTGGCGGTGGGGAGCGCGACCGGCTCGTTCTGCGGACGGACCCGGATGACCAGGGCGTTGTCGAGCGGCTGGCGTGTGAGCGGATCGATCTCATAGGCGGCGGCGGGCGACGCCCACGCGCCTAGCGCGCAGACGAGCCCGGTCAGGGCGGGGGCGAAACGGCGCATCGGAGCCTCTCAAAGGCGAACGTAGTCTGTGGAAACGGCTTGGAAAACTTGACGCACGTTACGGTGCGAAGTGTGCCCAAGACGTAAACGCTCACGCTTCAAAGCCAAGCCGAATTCGCACCGCAGCGACGCTTGCCGCAGCGTCGTGATTTCGTGGCAACACCGTGGCACCTTGACCGTGGCGGGGCTGCTTAGACCGCGTCGAGGCCGAGATCGATGATCGGCGCGCTGTGGGTGATCCAGCCGCAGGAGATCAGGTCGACACCGGAGGCTGCCACCGCGCCGACGGTGTCACGGTTGATCCGGCCCGAGGCCTCGGCGATGGCCCGCCCGTCGATCATCGCCACGGCCTCGGCGAGCTGCTGCGGCGACATGTTGTCGAGAAGCACGGCATCGGCATTCACGGAGAGCGCCTGTTCGAGCTGCGCGAGGGTGTCGACCTCGACCTCGATCTTCACGAGGTGGCCGGCATAGGCGCGGGCGCGCTCGATCGCCGGCACGATGCCGCCTGCGACCGCGACGTGGTTGTCCTTGATCAGCACGGCGTCGTCGAGGCCGTAGCGATGGTTTGAGCCGCCGCCGGCACGGACCGCGTGCTTCTCCAGGGCGCGCAGGCCCGGCGTGGTCTTGCGTGTGCAGACGATGCGGGCCTTGCCGTGGGGACGGGCCGCCTCGACGAGGGAAGCCGTCGCGGTGGCGACGCCCGACATCCGGCAGAGCAGGTTGAGGGCGACGCGCTCGGCCGTGAGGATGGCGCGGGCCGGCCCGGCCAAGCGGATCACCACGTCGCCGGGCTTCACGCGGGAGCCGTCACCGCGCTCCACCGTCACCGCCACAGTCGGATCGATCATCCCGAAGGCGATCACGGCGGTGTCGACACCGGAGATCACCCCGTCCTGCCGCGCGGCGATGACGCCCTCCAGCCGGGCGCTGGCGGGTACAATCGCGTCGGTGGTGATGTCGCCGGCCCGGCCGAGATCCTCGAGCAACGCCGCGCGGACGATGGGCTCCACCATCAGGCGGGGCAGGGGGGGCAGCTCAGACGATTCGGACATGGTCCAGATTCCGGAAGGGAGAACGAGGAGCCGGTTCCGCCTGTCGCGGCGGGACCGGCTCGCGGAGTCATGCGGCAGCGACGGCCCGGCCGGGCTCGACGGCCTCGGTCATCGCCCGGAGATCGGACAACGCCAGTTCGGTGTGTACCGGTGCGTCCTGGGTGGGATGGTCGCTACGCCAATGGGCGCCGCGGCTTTCCCGCCGCGACAGGGCCGAGGCCGCGATGGCGAGCCCCGTCAGGGCGGCATCGCAGCCGGCCCAGGCAGACGGAGCAAGGCGACGAACCGCCTCCGTCAGCCCGCTCGCCTCGCGAACGACGCCGACCTGACGTTCCATCACGGCGCGCAGGGCCTCGCGATCGGATTCGCTGCGGGGTGAAACGGCCTCGGCACGGGCGTGAGCCGGCGCCGGGACGGCGGAAACAGCCTCGGCGATCCACGGCGCGAAGGCCATGGCTTCGAGGAGCGAGTTGCTGGCGAGGCGGTTCGCGCCGTGCAGCCCGGTCGAGGCGACCTCGCCGCAGGCGAAGAGGCCCGGCACCGTGCTGGCGCCGGTCGCGTCCACCTTCACGCCGCCCATGTGGTAGTGCGCCGCCGGCCGGACCGGGATCGCCTGCGTTCGCGGGTCGATGCCGGCGCCAGCGCACAGGCCGGCCACGGTCGGGAACCGCGTCGCCATCCGGTCTCCGAGTTCGCCCCGGCAATCGAGGAACACCTGCGCGCCGCGCGCCAGGGCTTGGAAGATGCCGCGTGCCACCACGTCCCGCGGAGCTAGGTCGCCGCCGGCGATCCCGGCCATGACCGGCTCACCGGTCTCGTCGACGAGCCGCGCCCCTTCACCACGCAGGGCCTCCGTGGCCAGCGGCATCGGGTCGGCGCCGGTGGCGATGGCGGTGGGGTGGAACTGCACGAACTCCATGTCGCGCAGTACCGCACCGGCCCGGACCGCCAGAGCGAGTCCGGCGCCGGTCGCGCCGCGCGGGTTGGTGGTCGAGGCGTAGAGCGCCCCGACCCCGCCGGTGGCCAGCACCACGGCCCGGCCGGGCAGGGCGATGTGGTGGCCGTCGCGCTCGCAGACCACACCGGCCACGGCGCCGCGGGCATCCCGCATGAGATCGCGCGCCGAAGCGACGAGAATCGTGATGGAGGGCGTTCGCTCCACCGCTCGGACCAGCGTCTCGAGCACCATCCGGCCGGTGGAATCCCCCCCGGCCCGAACGATGCGCCGGCGGGAGTGGGCCGCCTCGAGCCCGAGGGCGAGTGCTCCGGCGGCATCCCGGTCGAAGGGAGCGGCCAAGCCGACCAGCCAGTCGATCAGGCCGGGGCCGGCCTCGGCGACGCGCAGGGCGACGTCGGCCTCGGTCAGCCCGGCGCCCGCCGCCACCGTGTCGGCAGCGTGCAGCGACGGCGCGTCGTCGCAGCCCATGGCGGCGGCGATGCCGCCCTGTGCCCAGCCGGTGGCGGTGCCGAAACGGAGGGGGGCGGCGGTGACCACGGTGACGGGGCGCGGCGCGAGGCGCAGAGCCGTGGCGAGGCCGGCGATGCCGGCGCCGACCACGATGATCCGGTCCGAGTCCTGACGCGCGAAGGAGAAGGGAGCGTGCGCGTTCATCGCGTCCGCACCGCGAGCATGCGTTCCACCGCCATCCGGGCGCGCTCGGCGAGCTCGGGCTCCACCGTAACCTCCTGGGTCAGGGTCTCCAGCGCGTGGCGGATGTTCTTCAGGCTCATGCGCTTCATGTGCGGGCACAGGTTGCAGGGCTTGATGAACTCGATGTCCGGATTGGCCGCCGCGATGTTGTCGCCCATGGAGCACTCGGTCACGAGCACCACCTGCTTGGGCCGCTTTTCCAGGACGAAGTTCATCATCATCGCTGTCGAACCGGAGAAATCGGCCTCGGCGACGACCTCCGGCGGGCATTCCGGATGGGTGATGACGGTGACGCCCGGATAGCTTTCGCGGACTTCGCGGATATCGGCGGGCGTGAACTGCTCGTGGACCTCGCAATGGCCGGCCCAGGTCAGGATCTCGACCTCGGGCACCATCGCCTGGACGTTCTGCGCCAGGAACTCGTCCGGGATCATCAGTACCCGCGGCGCGTTCAGCGAGCGAACGACCTCGACCGCATTGCCGGAGGTGCAGCACAGGTCCGACTCGGCCTTCACCGCCGCGGAGGTGTTGACGTAGGTCACGATCGGAACGCCGGGATACTTCTCCCGCAGGCCGCGCACGTCCGCCGCCGTGATCGAATCCGCGAGCGAGCAGCCGGCCCGGCTGTCGGGGATCAGCACGGTCTTGCCCGGGTTCAGGAGCTTGGCCGTCTCCGCCATGAAGTGAACGCCGGCGAGCACGATCACGTCGGCATCGACCGTCACGGCCTCGCGGGCCAGCGCCAAGCTATCGCCGACGATGTCCGCCACGGTGTGGAAGATCTCTGGGGCTTGGTAGTTATGGGCCAGGATGACGGCGTTGCGCATCTTCTTCAGTTCGAGGATCGCGGCCACGTCCTCGGCCAGCGCCGGCCACTCGATCGCCGGCACGTGACGGCTCACGCGCTCGTAGATCTCCGGGAGGGGAAAGCCCGGGGGAAGGCCTCGGGAAGCCGGGCCGATCGGGAGACTGGTCGCCGCCATTGACGCGTCCTCACTTATGCTCAAACTGAGCATTGTGCCGACTAACGTAGGCGTCCGGGCTCACCTTGTCCAGATATGCAGGGTTTGAGCATAATCTTTTTGCGGCGCAAAAATGACGCTGCGCTGCGAATGTCATGCCGCCTTTCGAAGGGTCAGGCCGGGCGCCGCGCGGGGCGCAGGCGGAAGCCCGGGGCCGGGCGCTCCAGCAGGACTTCGCGCCGGAAGCGGACCAGACGGGCGGGGCGTCCCGTGGCGCCGCTGGTGACGTCGTCTGTCTCCTCCACCAGGCCCTGCTGCGCCACGAGACGGCGGAAGTTCTGTTTGTGGAGGTTGGTTCCCGAGAGGGCCTCGACCGTGCGCTGAAGCTGGAACAGCGTGAAGGTCGGCGGCATCAACTCGAAGACCACCGGGCGGTACTTGATCTTGCCCCGCAGGCGGCCGATCGCGGTGGCCAGCACCCGGCGATGGTCGAGGGCCATGGGCTGGCCGGTGACGGCGAGATCCGACACGCGGGCCTCGCCGGACTGGCCCTGCGCCTCGGGAATCAGTCCGGCCTCGAACAGCAACTCGTAGCGCTCCAGCACGCGCTCCTCGTTCCAGGCGCCCCCGCAGAGTCCGAAGGTCAGGCCCAGACGGTCTTCCCGCCGGCGGCGAAGCTTTGGGTCCGTGGTCTGCTCGACCCAGGCCAGCAGCTTGGATTCGATCTCGCCCAGCGATTCGGGTCGGCCCTCTCGCCAATCCTCCCAGGGGAGGTAGCGGTACCAGTTGCGCCAGGAGGCTTCCGCGAGGCCGCCCGGACGGACCTCGCGCACCAGGGCGAGATAGGCCACCGACAGGGAATGGAGGCCGCCGGCATCGTCGCCCTGCCGATCCCGGTCTCCGAAGGTGTAGAGTTGCTCCACGTAGCCGAGGCGTTGGTGGGTCTGGCGCTCCACCCAGGCGCGCAGGCCGCGCTCCAGGGTCGGGTGCTCCGGCACCAGGGGGCCGGCCGGAAGGCCGTCGGAGCGACCCCTGGCCTGCCCGCCGACCTGCACTGTGAGCGCGCGCGGCTCGCCGTCCGTGGCGGCGATGATCACAGCCACGAGCCCGACCGCAGACGGATTGGAGAGCGCGCCCTCCAAATCCCGCTGCGTCTCCTCCGCCGTGGTCACGCCGCCCGATCCCCGCCCATTATCCGCTGTTTGCTCATGGCACATCGCATGCGCGTGATGAACGTGGAAAAACCGTCGCGGCGGATTCGTCCCAGGTCCGCAGTGCCGGATGCCTCAAGCCTGATGGCGGGGAAGCGCACGCGCCGGGTTGCCCACGACCGTCGTGCCGTCCGCCACGTCGCGGGTGACGACGCTGCCAGCCCCGATGATGGCGTGGTCACCGACGGTGACGCCGGGCAGTAGGATCGCCCCGCCACCGATCCAGACGTTGCGGCCGATCCGGATCGGGCGGGCGAATTCGAGCCCGGCCTCGCGAGGGCCCGGCTCGCGCGGATGGTCGGGGGTGAGGATCTGGACGCCGGGCCCGATCTGGGTGCGGTCGCCGATGCTGACCGCGGCGCAATCCAGGACGACACAGCCGAAGTTCAGGAAGACATGGGCACCGAGGCTGATGTGCAGACCATAGTCGCAGTGGAACGGCGGCCGGATCACCGTGCCCTCGCCGACGGCGGCCAGGCGCTCGCGCAGCAGTTCGCGCCGGGTCGCGGGCGTCTCGGCCAGGGCCGCGTTGTAGCGCTGCATCCAGGCCTTGCAGGCATGGCTGTCGGCGTGAAGCTCCGGATCGTCGGGATCGTAGAGTTCGCCGGCGAGCATCTTCTGTTTCTGCGTTCGGTCCATGCGGGGGGGGCTCCGGTCTGAGCTCAGGGAGTCGGGGGTGGGAACGCGATCGCCGCATCGAAGGCTCCGCCGAACACGCCGGGCCTTCCGGTGACGGGAGCACGGTCCTACACTGGGGTGGAACGGCGACGAACCGGGGGAAACGCAGCGTGATCGGACGGGACGAAGCCATCGGCCGGGGGCGGCCCGTCGATCTGCGGCTCTATGGACTCCTCGACACCGCCGTCTGCGGCACCGATGGCGGGCGCCTCGCCGCCATGGCGGCGGAGGCGGTTCAGGGCGGCTGTACCCTTCTGCAGTACCGGGAAAAGTCCATCGCGGATGTCCGTGCCGCCCTGGCCCGCATCCGGGCGATTCACGCGGCTATCGCGGGCACGGGTGTGCCGCTCCTGATCAACGACCGGGTCGATCTCGCACTGGCGGCCGGCGTCGAAGGCGTGCATCTGGGTCAGAGCGACCTGCACCCCGCCGACGCGCGCCGCCTGCTCGGCCGCGAGGCGATCATCGGCCTGACCCTGAAGTCCGGCACCCAGGCCGACGAACTCTATCGCCTGCCGGTGGATTATGCCTGCATCGGCGGGGTGTTCGCGACGACGAGCAAGGACAATCCCGATCCGCCGGTGGGCCTCGACGGCCTCGCCCGCATCGTCTTCCGGGGCCGCCTCGCCCGCGGGGCCGCTTTCCCCCTCGGGGCGATCGCGGGCATCGATGCCAGCAATGCGGCGGCGGTGATCGAGGCCGGCGCGGACGGGATCGCGGTGATCTCGTCGCTCTTCGCCGGCGAGTCGGTCGAGGGGCGCGCCCGCGACCTGCGCTTCCGGGTCGATTCCGCCCTCGCCGCGCGGGGCGTGGCGGCATAAGCTCGGGCCAAGCCCGAGGAAGCGCCAGGACCGCCACGCCATGACCCCCATCGCTGTCACCATCGCGGGATCCGATTCGAGCGGCGGGGCGGGCATCCAGGCCGACCTGAAGACCTTCGCGGCCCTGCGGGTCTACGGCGCGAGCGTCATCACCGCCCTGACCGCGCAGAACACCCGCGGCGTCCAGGCCATCCACGACGTGCCGGCCGATTTCGTGGCGGCGCAGATCGACAGCGTCTTCTCCGACCTCACGGTCGGGGCGGTGAAGATCGGGATGCTGTCGCAGGTCGCCACCATCGAGGCGGTGGCGGCCGGCCTCGCCCGGCACGCGGGCACGATCCCCATCGTGCTTGATCCCGTGATGGTCGCCACCTCCGGCGATCGCCTGATCTCCGAAGCGGCGGTGGAGGCCCTGCGCCGACACCTGCTGCCGCTGGCCGACCTCGTCACGCCCAACCTGCCCGAGACCGCGACCCTGATCGGCGAACCCGCGGCCGAGACCGAGAACGCCGCCGTGGCCCAGGGCCGGCGCCTCCTCGCCATCGGGGCCAGGGCCGTGCTGGTGAAGGGTGGCCACGGTGAGGGCGAGGAGAGCGTTGATCACCTGATGAGCGGTGACGGCACGCTCCGGCGTTTCGCAGCCCCGCGCGTCCGGACGCGCAACACCCATGGCACCGGCTGTACCCTGTCCTCGGCCGTGGCGGCGGGCCTCGCCCGCGGTCTGCCGATGGTCGAGGCGGTGGCGCAGGCCAAGCGCTACGTCACCGCCGCGATCGCCGGGGCCGACAGGGTCGCGGTCGGGAGCGGGCATGGCCCGGTGCACCATTTCCACGCCCTCTGGGGCTGAGGGCGCCTTGCGCCGATCCGCCGTTTGCGTTTGAAGTAACGCACAAGCGTCCGGTTAATGGAACGGACGCGTGGATGTCGGATCAGATGGACGACCAGTTGACGACGCCCGATCGCGGGCGGCAGCGGGATATACTCACCGGGGCGCAGGTGCTTTCCGGACAGCTCGGCAAGACGATCCAGCGCCTGCGCAAGGCCTATAACTTGTCGCTGTCGGAACTCGCCGAGCAGTCCGGGGTGGCCAAGTCGATCATCAGCCAGATCGAGCGCAACGAGACCAATCCGACTTTGGCCACGATCTGGCGCCTGAGCCAGGCCCTCGACGTCTCGATCGAGCGGGTGCTCGCCACCAGCGACGAGGAACCCTTCATCGAGAAGACCTCGCGCGCCGACACGCCGATCCTGGTCTCCGACGACGGCAAGGTCCGGCTCGCCATCATCGGATGGATCAAGACCGTCGAGTGGCTGCAATGGTACGACCTCACCGCCGATCCGGGCGGCGTGCTCGATTCCGATCCGCATCAGCGCGGCTCGGTCGAATCCCTGACCGTGACCTCGGGGCTGCTCGAGGTCGAGGTCGCGGGCACGGTCCAGCGGGCGCGCGCCGGCGAGACCCTGCGCTACCGCTGCGACCGGCCCCACACCGTGCGCTGTATCGGGCCCGAGCCGGCCAAGGCCATCATGGTGGTGATCATGAAGGCCGCCGTGATGGAGTGAAGGCGGCGATCCCCGGGCCTCAGCGGCCGGAATTCACCCAGGCCACCATCTCGCCGAGCACCCGCGCCAGCGCAGCGTCGAGCCCCACGGCGGCGCTGCCGGCATCGACCTTCGGCACCGGCACGCGGGCGGTGAAGATCCGAGCGGCGACGACCTTGCCGGTGCCCTCGGTGATGATCTTGGCGGAGATGTCGACCACCGCCTCTCCGGAGCCAGCCGCGATGTCGAAGGCCCGGATCTCGCTGATCAGCTGGTAGTCGGAAACGATCTTGTCGCCGGGGCGGCTCACGGATTTGAGGCGGCCGGAATTCTCCAGGCTCTGGATCAGGCGCGTCTGGATCAGACGGGGCAGGCGGTCGGCCCACTGACCGCCGCCGAGGAAGGACAGGGCTCCGCCCGACTCGCGCACGATGATGCGATCCGCCTCGAAGGGCTGGATCCCGACCGGCTCGGCCACCGTGAACGAGCGTGCGGCGCCCACGGGCCGACCGGTGGGCGGCAGCGCGGCCAGATCGAAGGTGAGCGGCACCGCGCCACCGCCGCAGCCGCCGAGGCCGGCGGCAAGGAACATCGCGACGAGCGCAGGGGCCGTCTGGTGGAGAGTCATACGCATTCCGGAAACCCGTCGCCGCACTGACGCGCAGCGTGGCGGTAAACTAACTCAAGTCCGGAATGTTGCCGTGCGCCGCAACACGCCGACCGGGACGGCGGGCGCTTCAGCGGCCGCCGTTGTATTCCGGCAACGATGGCTTGCCGCCGAAGATCACCTGCGAGGGATCGCGCTCCAGGCTCTTCACCGTGCGGTTCAGCGTGTTCAGCGTCCGTTGGCCATCGGTCGACAGGGCCTCGACCTCGCGCCGGCCCGTACCGCTGAGGCGGTTGAAGCTCGTGGCGATGTTGGAGGTGCGCTTGTCGAGATTCTCCGAGAGCGTCCGGAAGGCCCGGCCGGCGTCGCGCACCGAGATCGCCGCCTCGCGAACCTCCGTGAAGGTGCTGGTTCCGGCCGAGCCGGAGGCCGAGCCGAGAAAGCCCTCGGCGCCCTTCAGCACCGCGTCGACGCGGTCGGCGGAGGCGTTGAGCTTGGCCGCCAGGGACCGCGCATCCTTGAGGGCGCCCTCGATGTCCGGGCTTCCGGCGGCGAGAGCGCCGGAAAACCTGTCGGCATTGTCGATCACGCGATTCAGCTTCTGTCCGTCGATCGCCTTCACGAGCCCGCTCACCGCGGGGCCGGCCTCCGCCAGGGTCTTCGAGAAGGCTTCGACGTTGGCCAGGGTCCGGGTGATGGCGCCCTCGTTGCCGGCCACCACCTTGTCGAGGCGCTGGAGCACGTCGTCGGCGCGCTGGGCGATCTGCTTGGCCGCCGCCATCATGTCCTGGATGTCGGAGCTGTCGGCGAAGATCGTCGGCATCTGGTCGCCCGAGCCCGGCGTCAGAGCGGGAGCGTCGGCGTTGCCGCCTGACAGCGAGATCGTCGAAACCCCGGTGAGCATCGCGGAATCGAGGCGGGCGCGGGTGTCGGCGCGCAGGGGCGTGGTGCGCTCGACCTCGACGATGGCGACGACGCGGCGCGGGTCCTGCGGCAGCAGGCGGACGTCCATGACCTCGCCGACCTTGATGCCGTTGAAGGCCACCGTCGAACCCTTGGCGAGGCCCCCGACGCTCCCCGAGAACACGATGCGCACGGCCTGCCGGACCTGGCTTCGGGAGCCGCCCTGGAGCCAGAACACGAAGCCGAAGGCCGCCACCACGACCGCGAGGGTGAAAGCGCCGATCAGGGCGTAATTCGCGCGAGTCTCCATCGGATCAGCAATACCTTGGCGGGATGGGGCGCGCGCGGTGCGGGTCCGCACGCCATGGGCGGAGGACGTCAGGCCGGCGCATGATGCGTTCCCTGCGTGACGACCGCGCGTCCGCGCTTGCCGTGAAAGTAGGAGCGCAGCCAGGGATGGTCGCTCTCCAGCATTTCCTCGATCGTCCCCTGCGCGATGATCTGGCCGTCGCCAAGTGCCGCGATGCGGTCGCAGGCGGTGTAGAGGCTGTCGAGGTCGTGAGTCACCATGAAGACGGTGAGGCCGAGCGTCCGCTTCAGGGTGGCGACGAGCTCGTCGAACTCTCCGGCGCCGATCGGGTCGAGACCGGAGGTCGGTTCGTCGAGGAACAGGATCTCGGGGTCGAGGGCCAGGGAGCGGGCGAGGGCCGCGCGCTTGATCATGCCGCCGGACAGTTCGGAGGGCAGCTTGTCGGCCGCATCCGGCTTGAGCCCGACCATCTCGATCTTCAGGCGCGCGAACTCGTCGAGGAGCCGCTCGGACAGGTGGAGATGCTCGCGCATCGGCATCTGGATGTTCTGTTTGACGGTCAGCGCCGAGAACAACGCGCCCTGCTGGAACAGCACGCCCCAGCGCTGCTCGATTTGGCGCCGCCTAGTCACGGTGAGGCCGTCAACGTCCTCGCCGAACACCTCGATGGTGCCGGCCCGCTTCGGCACGAGCCCGAGGATCGTCCGGGTCAGCACGGACTTGCCCTGGCCGGAGGGTCCGACGAAGCCGAGGATCTCGCCGCGGCGGATGTCGAGGTTCAGCCCCTTCATCACGATCTTGCTGCCGAAACCGACGACGAGGTCGCGCACGCGAATGATCGGCTCCGGTGCGGCGGCCGGAGTTTGGTCCGGATGACCGGACTGGGTCTGCGGATATGGGACGGACACGGTCTGGCCGATCCTCAGAAGTCGATCGCGGCGAAGAAGACGGCGAACAATCCGTCGAGGACGATCACCATGAAGATAGACTTGACGACTGAGGCCGTGACGTGGCGGCCCAGCGACTCGGCCGAGCCTTCCACGGCGAAGCCCTCGATCGTCGCGATGATTCCGATGATCAGGGCCATGAACGGCGCCTTGATCAGGCCGACCGCCACGTGGTGCAGAGACACCGCCGCCTGGAGACGGGCCAGGAAGGCATCGACGGTCATGCCGCCATAGAGCGAGGCGGTCAGTCCCCCGCCGGCCAGGGCCGCCAGGGAGGCGAGGAAGGTCAGGATCGGCAGCCCGATCACCAGGGCGAGGATGCGGGGCACGATCAGGATCTCGATCGGGTCGAGGCCCATGACCCGCAGGGCGTCGACCTCTTCGCGCATCCGCATCGAGCCGATCTCGGCGGTGAAAGCCGAGCCGGAGCGGCCGGCCACCATGATCGAGGTCAACAGCACGCCGAGTTCGCGCAGGATGAGGAGCCCGATCAGGTTCACGACGAAGCTCTGGGCGCCGAAACGCTGGAGCTGGAAGATGCCCTGCTGCGCGACGATGCCGCCCACGAGGAACGAGATCAGCACGATGATGGGGACGCCCCGGAAAGCGACCTGCTCGATCTGATTGACGAGGGCGGTGCCCCGGAAGGTGCCGGGGCGAGCGGCGACCCGGATGCAGGCGGTGACGACCTCGCCGAAGAAGGCGAGGCCGGTGACGAGGTCCGACTTCGCGCCGACGACGCGCCGGCCGAGGTCGTCGAGGAAGCCGAACAGCCGCCCGCGGCGCGGCGGCGGCGGCTCGGCCGCACGCAGCTTCACCTCGCTGAGGAGGATGCGGTGTTCGGGCGTGGCCCCGGCATAGGCCAGGCGCCCGCCCGCGGCCTCGATCTCGGCGCGGGTCCGCTCCAGCACCCAGGCGCCGAGGGTGTCGAGGCGGGCGATGTGGCTGAGGTCGACGAGGAGGGACGTACCCGCGACGCTGTCGGCGATGCGCGCTGCGGCGATCTCGACGGCCGCGCCCTGGTCGGCGGTCCAGCGGCCGGACAGGCCGACGCGCCCGCCCTCGAGGATCGCGGCGTCGGCGGCTTCCGGGTTGGTCCTGATCTCGGCTCTAGCCAATGACGCCGCACTCCATGCTGCGGTCACGTAACACCGATCACGGTTACCGGACGGTCAAGGTTAATCGGGTTGTCCCGCCCCCTGGCCCACAATCGTGGTGCTGTGAAGGCTGAATGCGCGAGCCGCCCGCGCGGCGCGTGCCACGAGGCACAAGCCGAGAGCCGCCAACGGCGCCATCAGCGCGAAGGCGAGGGGGCCGCCGCCCGTCTGGTAGGCCACGCCCGTCATCAGCGTCGCGCTGGCCGAGGCGAGGGCCCCCGCCGAGCTGACCGTGCCCTGAGCCCGGCCCCGAGCGCCGTCGGGGGCGAAGCGCGACACCGCCGCCATCGCCCCGAGCTGCGTCGCCCCGAAGGTGAGGCCGTGCAACACCTGCAGGGCGATCACCGGCCCGAGGCGGTCCCCGAAGGACGCCATGCCGACGGCCCGCAGGAGGGCGGCACCCCCACCCAGGCCGAGGAGCGCGAAGGGGGTCCGCCAGCGGGCCGGCGCACGACCGATCACCGCGAAAAGCAGGATCTCGGAGGCCACGCCGATGGCCCAGAGCGTCCCGATCCACGAGGTCGGGATGCCGTGCGTGATCCAGTGGATGCTGCCGAACGCATAGATCGCCGCGTGGCTCGACTGGATCAGGGCGGCCGCCCCGATCGAGAACCACAGGACGGCGGGAAGGCGCGGCCGTCCCGCTTCGGGATAGCGCGGCGCGGTGGGTCCCGCCTCGACGCGGGCGGCGAGCACCACGGCTGCGGCGATCAGGGCCAGCACGGTGAGGAGAAGGGGCACGGCCAGGCGTTCGCCCATGGCGCTGAGGGCCGCTCCGCCGGCGAAGTTCGCGAGGAGAAAGCCGATGGAGCCGGCCATCCGGATGCGCGCGTAGTCGAGGCGGCGGCTCCGCCGAACGGCGCCCAGGGTTAGATAGTCGATGCTCGGAACCAGCGGCGCGGCCGCGACGGCGTTCAGGCCGATGAGCAGCGCGAGGATCGGCCAGCCCAGGGTGGCGCCCGACGGCATCAGCACGTAGGTGCCGGCCAGGACCAGGCTCCCGACCAGCAGGATGCGGCGCGCCGCGATCCCCCGGTCGATCAAGCCGACCAGCGGAGCGGTGGCGACGATGCGGATCGCGATCGGCAGAGCAAGCAGGGCGCCGATGACCGTCGCGTCGAGGCCCAGGGCATTCAGCCAGACCGGCATGAACGGCATGGCGATGCCGATCTCGACGAAGACCACGGCGTAGAGAACCGACAGCCGAAAGGCGTTCGGCTCCGGACGTACGGAAGAGGGATCAAACAAAACGACCGGACCGGGACGAGGGGGCCTGTGAACGTCGCGTCAGGCGGAGGCTGCGTAAAGCCGGCGTTAAATCGATGCTGTCAACCTGCGACGGCCTGGACCCGGCCAACGCCTGCCGGTCCCGGTCCGGCCAAGGACATGTGTTTGATGTCGAGTTCCCATTCGCTGACATCCGTCGACATCTCGGAATACGATCGCATCGAAGCAGCGATGACCGAGAGCGAGCGCGGTCGCTGGTTCCTCGACGCCTATCTGCGGCGCAACCGCACCAATGACACGGGGATCCTTCTCGATGCGATCGCGCGGCTGGAGAGCGTGGTCACCAGCGACCGCGAGAGCAGCCAGATCGGGCGGGTGCGCGGCGACCTGATGGACATGGCCCATGCCATCGCCCGGACCAACGCCGAGATCGCCGCCATCCACGCCCCCGACCACGACCAGAGCCGGCTCGGCGGTGCCTCCGCAGCCCTCGACGCCATCGTGCGCTCGACTGAGCGCGCCACCTCCGACATTCTCGGTGCAGCCGAGCAGGTGCAGGAGGCCGCCTGGACCCTGCGCGAATCCGGTTCGGACGCAGCGATCTGCGACGAGCTCGATCGTCGGGCCACCGCCATCTACACCGCCTGTTCGTTCCAGGACCTGACGGCCCAGCGCACGGCGCGGATCATCCACACCTTGCGCTACCTTGAGGAGCGCCTCGCCGCCATGATGGCGATCTGGGGCGATGCCCTGGACCCGGTCCCGGCATCCCCCGATGGAGCGGCGACGCCCGAGATGCCGGCCGACCTCTGCCAGAGCGACGTCGACCGCTACATCGACATGGACGGGTCCACCGCTGAATCGGCGCCGTCGCACGCGCCGCTTCGGGGCCGGGTGCCCAGCGATCCGTCCGCCGAGGACGACATCGTCTTCCTCGAGGCGACGGACGCCGTCACGGATGCCACGGCGGAGGCGACGCCCGAACTTCGGAACGAAGCCGAGCCGGACTTCGCGTCGATGGAACGCGAAGCGTCGTCGGAAGAGGCTGGCCTCGGGGATGCCGAGCGTCAGGACACGGTAGACCTGGAAGACGCCGCAGATCAGGAAGACGCGGTAGAGCGGGAAGACTCGGCGGATCTCGTCGATCCCGCGACCCTTGGCGCTGCGGAGATCGAAGCGGGATCCGAGACGGATATCGAAGCGGAGACGTCCGAAGAATCCGCTTCGGCAGCCGATCGTCCCGGGACGACGACCGCGTCCACCGTGCCGGTCCCGGAAGAGGCGCAGACCGACATCGCCGCGGCCTTCGCCGAGATCGATGCGCTTACCGAAGACGAAAAGCGCGCCCTGTTTTCCTGAGAACCGAAACGTGAACGACGCCGGATCGCGCCGCGGATCGAGACCGCGCGCGGCCACGGCAGGGCTGCTACAACGGCGCCATGCCCGCCGCTGAAACGCCCGCCGCCCGTATCCTGCACCTCCTGAAGCTCTGCGTCGGCCCCGCCAGCATCGGCGAGCTCGAAGAGCGGATCGCGCGGCATCGCGAGGCGGCCCTGCGGGAGGGCCGCGATCCGGCTCCGGTGCACACCACACGCATGGTGCCGACCCGGGCCGTCGACATCGTCGGGCGCGGTTCGATCTACTGGGTCATCAAGGGCACGCTGCTGTGCCGCCAGTCGATCACCGCCATCACACCTTTCACCGATACCGATGGCATCGGCCGCTGCCGGCTGATCCTCGAACCCGAGGTGACCGCCGTCTCGCCGCGCCCGTGCCGCCCGTTCCAGGGCTGGCGCTACCTGAAGGCCGAGGACGCGCCGGCCGATCTCGACGCCCGCACCGCCGGCGGCCTCGCCGAGATGCCGGAGGCCCTGCGCCGCGAACTCGCCGGCCTCGGCCTGATCTGAACGAGGAGATCGAAAACGAAAACCCCCGCCTTCCGGGAGGAGGGAGGGGGGTTCGGTCGGGCGTTGCGCGTCCGGAGACTACGCCCCGTCGAAGCTTCCGCTGGCATGGGCCAGCATGGTGTAGACCTTGCCGGTCTCCGAGGTGAGGTAGGCATCCGCCCGCGAGGAATCGCGGTCGTTCTTCGAGACGTCGCCGAGCAGACGCTCGAACTCGCCGACATACCGGTCCACCGTGCGCCGGAAATCGGCATCGGCGGCGTAGCGGCGGCGCACCTCCTCGAAAGTCTGCCGGCCCTGCGCCGTGTAGATGCGACGGTCGAACAGGTTCGGCTCTCCCCGGCGATAGCGCTCCCACAGCTCCACCGCGGTCTGATGGTCGATCATCTTGGCGATGTCGCTGGAGATCGTCTCCAGGGCGGTGCGTCCGCGCTCGGCGGCATTCTTCTGCGCATCCGCCTGCTGCTTGGTCGCCGGAGCCGGCGCGTTCGGTACCGGCTCGGCATCATCGTCGATGGAGGCGCGCGTCAGAAGGTCCGAGAGCCAGCCGCGGTTCTCTGCGCCGCGGGCAGCCGCACCCGTCCGGGCCGCCGGAGCCGCGACGAGGTTCATCGACGTCCCCGGACGCGGGCTCGAGGTGGCGGGTTTGGCCGCCGCCGGAGCAGCGGCCGGCTTGATGGAGGCGGGCTTCGCCGTGGCGGCCGGAGCGGGTGCTGCGGCGGCCGGAGTCGGGGGTGAGACCGGGGCGGGCGTCGCAGGCGCCTTCGGCTCCGAAACCTTCGGGGCCGCCGCATCCACCGCGCGTCCCGAGCTCTGGACGAGGCTCGACAGCTCGGTCAGGGCCTTGAGCTGCTCGGAGACCACTCGGCGCATCTCGCCGGTGGCATCCTGCGTCTCCCGCGGGAGCTCCAGTACGCCGCGCTGGAGGTCGGCACGGGTGGCATCGAGCTCGCGCCGGATCTCGGCCGCCATCTCGCGCAAGCTGGAAACGGAGTCTCCAAAGCGACCGGAGGCCGTCTCGAGCACGCCCATCATCTGCTGCGATGCGGCCTCGATCGCGGTCCGCACGGCCTCGGCGGTGCGTCCGCTCTCGCTGTCGGCAGCGTTGCGTAGCCCCTCGAAGGCCTTGGCGACGGTGGTGCCCGCCCCCGCGGCAGTCTCGGATAGCCGCGTGCTCACGGCCCGGGCCCGCTCCTCGGCGGCGCGCAGGGTCTCGCCGATCATCGCGTCGAACCGTGCCGTCTGCGCATCGAGGATGCCGGAGCGCTCCTCGATCCGGGACAGGACGTCAGCGATGGCGGCCTCGCGCTCGTTCAGCCGCTCCGCGAGGCGGGTCTCGGCGCTCTGGATTTCGCCGGCCGCGCCCTGCAGCTGTCCGGCGGCGCCTTCGAGATGGCCGACCGCTTGGTGCAGGGTGCCGACATGAGTGCGGCCGATCGCGTCGAGGGTGCGGCCGCGCTCGTCGAGGGAGGCCACCAGGTCGGCAGCGTCCCGCAGCGCGCCCTCGGCGACGCTCCGGAGTGCCTTGACCTGTTCGGACACGCCGGCGCTCGCCCGCTCGGTCTCACCGGCCACCGCCACGAGCCCGTCGCGCAGATCGGCGATGCGGTGCGAAAGGCCTTCCTCGATATTGCCGAGGTTCCGGCCCGTACCGGCCAGCAATTCGCGCAGGGCCTCGTTGGCGCCGTCGATCCGCTCCAGCACGTTGGCGAGTTCGCCGCGCATCTGGTCGTTGGCATCGGTGAGGGATGCGATGGCGCGCGCCGCGCCGCCGTCGATGGCCGACAGCAGCGCCTCCGCGGAGGCTCGGGACTGAGCGGCCAGGGCCTCGGTCCGTTCCCGGATCGCGGCGATCAGCGGCGCTCCGCTCTTCTCCAGGGCCTGCTCGATGGCGTCCCCGCGCAGGGCCAGAGCCTCCACGAGCTGAGCCGCCGGCCCGTCGACGATCTCGCGCAGGCGCTCCGACTGGTCGGTGAGCTTGGCAACCACGGCATTGCCGCGTCCGTCCAGGGTCTCGACGAGGGCACCGCCTCCCATCTCGATGGCACGGGTGATGGTCTCGGCACTCTCCGCCAGTCGCCGGGCGAGAGCGTGGCCGCGCGCCTCGATGAGGCCGGTCAGGGCCGTCGACCGGCGATCGAACGCCTCGGTCATCGCACCGGTGCCGCTGTCCAGCAGCGCCGCCACGGCCTCGTTGCGCTGGTCGAGGGCCGCAGCCAGCGCCTGGCTGTGCGCCTCGGCCAGGGCGGCGTGCCGATCGACGCGCTCCTCGAAGGCCGCCAGCATCGCCGCGGTGCGTTCGTCGACCAGGGAGGCGTAGGCCTCCTGGCGGTCGTCGAAGGCTGCAGCGAGGGCATCGCCGCGCGAGGCGACGAGGGTGGCGAACACCTTCATCCGGTTGTCGATGCGGCTGGTGAAGGCGGCGGAGCGGTTGTCCACCGCCTCCGTCAGGGCATGACCCTGGGTGTCGATGGTACGGGCGAATTCCGCCGCGCTGGCTTCGACGAGGCCACCGAGGGCCGCGAGGCGCTCGTTGAACATCGCCGCGAGCGCGTTGCCGCGCTCTTCCGTCTGCTGTGTCAGGACGCTGGCGCGGTGGTCCACCGTCTCGTCGAGGGTGCGCAGCTGGGTGTCGAAGACCGATGCGAGGGTGCGGGTGCGCTCCTCCACGCGGTCGGCGAGGGTGCCGGCGCGTCCGTCGACGAGGCTTTCCAGGGCGCGCAGGCGCTCGTCGAAGATCGCCACGAGGGCACGGGTGCGCTCGTCCGTCTGGGCGGTCAGGCCGGCGGCACGGTCCTCGAACAGGGCGACGAGGGTCTGCGCCATGGCCTCGGCCTGCTCGCGCAGGGTGCCCGCCCGGGCATCGACTACCTGGTCGAGGGCGCCGATGCGGGAGTCGATGAGCGAGACCAGAGCCTGGGCGCGGGCATCGACCTCGTCGGACAGTGTGCCGGTGCGGTGGTCCACCAGCCGGTCGAGGGCGCCGAGGCGCTCGTCGAACAGCGTGGTCAGGCCGCGCGTCTGCGTCTCGACCCGGTTGGTCAAGGCTTCAGCACGACCGTCGAGCAGGCCGTCGAAGGCGCTCAGCACCTCGTCGAAGAGGCTGCGCAGCCCCTGGGCCCGGGCGTCGAGCGACTGGCTCAGATGAGCGCCGCGACCGTCGACGATCTCGTCGAGAGCGCCGATGCGCTGGTCCAGCAGGGTCGACAGGGCCTCGGTGCGACTCTCCAGGGTCTCGGTCAGGTGTGTGCCGCGATGATCGACCAGCTGACCGAGGATGTTGATGCGGTGGTCGAACAGGTTGGCCAGCGCACGGGTGCGCTCGTCCACGGCCTGGGCCATCTCGCCGCTTCTGCGGTCGACCACTTCGTCGAGGTGCTCGACGCGCTCTTCGAACAGGGTGGCCAGCGCGCGGGTGCGGGTTTCGACGGCCTCGCTCGCGGTGCCGAGGCTCGCCGCGATGGTATCGACGAAGGCGCGTCCGCGCTGGTCCAGGGCGTCGTGCAGCGGTGCGATGCGGTCGTTGAAGTTGGCGCCGAGCGAGCCGGCGTGATTGTCGAGGAGCGCCCGGATCTCGCCGGTGCGGTCGTCGAGCAGCTGGTGGACGGTCCGCACGCCCTCGTCGAGGAGGGAACTGATGTCGAGGGTCCGCCGGTCGAGCGTGGTACCGAGGCGACCCTCACCGTCGCTGAGCTGACGGTCGGCCTCGGCCACCATCTCGCGGAGGCGGGCCAGGATCGCCTCGCCGCGCTGCTCCAGGACCTGACCGAGGGAGTTGCTGCCGAGGTCGAACAGCCGAGCCAGCTCGGTGATGCGGCCGCCCAGGGCCCCGAACACGGCGCGGCCCTTCTCGTCGAGTTCCGTCCCCATGGCGGCGGTGCGGGCATCGATGAGGCGGACGAGTTCGTCGGCGCGCTGGGAGAAGGCTTCGCGGATCGCTGCGGCCTGGCCGTCGAGGGCCTGATTGGCGCCTCCGGTGCGCTCGACGATCATTTCGACCAGCTCGCGGGTGCGATTGGCCAGATCCTCGTCCACCGCGCGGGTGCGGCTTTCGATCAGGCGGATCGCCTCGAAGGCCTGTGCGCCGAAGGATTCCTCGATCAGGCGGCTGCGCTCCTGCAGCGCGGCGCCGATCGCCTCCAGTCGGCCGATCACGCCGGTATCGAAGCGTCCCACGCCCTCGTCGAGGCGGCGGGACAGTTCGAGGGTCTGCTCGTCGAGGCGACGCGCGATCTCGGCCGACCGCTCCCCGAGGACGTCACCCAGGCTGGCGCCGCGCTGGGCGATGTCGACGGCCATGGTGTCCGCCCGGGCGTCGAGCGTCTGGACGAGATCGCGGCCGCCCTCGACCATCACGCGGGCCATCTCGGCGGTGCGCACGATCAGGGCCTCGTTCAGGGCGGTGGCGCGGCTGCCGAGATGGCCGTCGATTTGGGCCACCAGGTTGGCGAAGGTCTCGCCGATTTCCGTCGAGCGGCGGGCGGAGCGCTCCTCGAGGGCGCCGAGCTGGCTCTCCACGGCCTCTTGGGCTTCCCGCGTGCGCTCGGCGATGCTGTCGGCCACCACCTTCCCCTGCACGCTGATGACGCGGTCCATCTCCTCCAGCCGGCCCGACACGGTCTCGGTCAGGGCGGTGGTGTCGCGGGAGATGCGATCGGCGAGGATGTCGCCGCGAGCGATGGTCTCCTGCAATGTCGCGAGCCGGTCGTTGAGGACCCGGTCGATGGCCTGGACGCGGGTCTCCGTGTTGTCGGCGAAGCTCGCGCCGGTCTGGTTCAGGGCGTCGTTCACGCGCGCGCCCTGGGCGGTCACGGCGAGCACGATGTCGCGTCCGGTATTGGCGAGCTGCGACTGGGCCTCCTGCGCCTGGGCGGCGATGAGATCGCCGAGGGTGCGACCGTGGTTGTCGAAGACCGTCTCGACGTCGCGGATGCGGGCGATGAGATCGCCACCCAGCCCGTCGGCCGCGCGGGCGATGGTGCCGGCAGCGTCTTCCGCCCGCCGGGCCAGTTCCTCGTTGACGGCATCCAGGGTGCTGCGCAGGGCTTCGATAGAAGCGCTGGCCTTGGTCCCGACCGTGCCCCCGAGGCTGTCGGCGGCGTTGCGCAGAAGCTCGGCCGCCTCCGCGGTCCGTGCCGCGAGATCGGCCGACGTGGCGGCCAGCCTGTTCTCGAAGATCTGCACCGCCTCGACGGTGCGGGCCTCGAGCTCGCCGGTGGCGCTGGCCGAGGCGCGGCGCAGGGATTGCGCGGCCTCGGTGGTGCTGGCGCCGAGGGCGACTGTGGTCTCCTCCGCGCTGCGGCGGAAGGTGTCGGCCGCCTCGGCAGTGCGGTTGCCGATCTGCGCGTCGAGGTTGGCAGTTGTGGCCCGCAGGCTGTCCACCGCCTCCAGGGCGCGGGTCTCGAAGGTGTGCCCGAGGGACGACAGGGCCCCCTCAAGGGTCTGCGTCGCTTCCTGCGTGCGGAGGCGGACGAGTTCGCCGACGCGATCGCCGGTCGCCCCGAGGGTGTTTTCGAGGTTCGCTCCCTCGACCGTGACGGTCCGGTGCAGCTGGTTCGCCGCCGCCTCGATGCGCTCGGCCAAGGCACCGCCGTGCTGGTCCAGACCGTTGGCGAGGCCTTCGACCGAACGGAGCAGGTCGTCGCGCACGCCGCCGGCACGGTTGCCGAAGGTCTCCACGATGGCGCTGGCGGCGAGCGCCAGGGCGGCCTGGGCCTCGCGGCCCGACGCGTCGATGCGCTCGGAGACCGATCCGCCGTGGACGTCGATGGTTTCCCGGAGCCGGTTGGCCGCGGCCTCGATGCGCTCGGCCAGGGTGCCGCCGCGCTCGTCGAGGCGGGACGTGGCATCCTCGACCGAGCCGACCAGGGTCTCGCGCAGCGCGTCGGCGCGGGCGCCGAAGCTCTCGATGATGGCGCTGGCGGCGAGTGCCAGGCCTGCCTGCGTGTCCCGACCGCGGGTCTCGAACAGATTCGAGACTTCCGACCCATGCACCGTGACCGTCTCGTGAAGGCGGGCCGCGGCGGTCTCGATGCGCTCGGCCAGGGCGCTGCCCTGCGTGTCGAGGCCGGAGGCGATGCCGTCCACCGAGCGGATGAGATCTTCCCGCACGCCGTCGGCGCGGGCCGCGAAGGTCTCGATGATGCTGCCGGCAGCGGCGGCCAGATCCGTCTGTGCCTCGCGGGCCCGGGCCTCGATGAGGGCGGACACGCCGGTCCCCGCGGTCTCGATCTCGCTGCGCAGGGCATCGCCGCGGGCGGAGATGTCGTGGGTGAGGGCCGCGCCGGTCTCGGCGAAATGGGCGCGCAGGGCATCGCCCGTCTCGGCGAAGCGTGCGGTGATCTCGCCGCCCGTCGACGAGAACTGGGCAGTGAGCTCGGAGCCGCGGGCCAGGAAGGCCTCTTCCAGGCCGCGCGTGGAGAGTTCGAAGGTCTGGCGGACCTCGCCGCCCTGGCGGTTCAGGGCCTCGATGACTTCCGAGCCGGTCTGGGCCAGGGTGCGCGCCACCTGCCCGGCATTCTCCGCCAGGGTGGTGGTCAGGATTCCACCGGTGCGCTCGAAGGCCCGGGTGACCTCGTCGGCCCGGGTTTCCAGGGACAGGGTCAGGGCGCTGCCGACCTCGGCGAGGCTGCCGCGCACGCCTTCGCTGGTGGAGGCCAGGCGCTGCACGAGGTCGTCGCCGCGTCCAGAGACCAGCTCGACGACGCGGTCGCCGGCCTCGCCGAGGGCGGCGGTGATCGCGTCGCCGCGATCGCCGAGAGCCGAGGTGATGGCCTCGCCGCGGGCATCGAGGGCACTGGTGACCCGGTCGCCGGCGCCGTTGACGGCGGAGACGATGCGCTCGGCCGCGCCGTCGAGCTCGGCCGTCAGGCTCTGGTGGGTGCCCGTGATGGCGCCGCGCACGCGCTCCGCATTGGCGATGATCGACTCGCGCTGGGCGACGAGTTCGTCGACCAGGGAGCGGATGCGGATCTCGTTGTCGGAATAGGCCCGCTCCAGGGTGGCGATCTCGCCGCGCACCAGGGTCTCAAGTTCGCCGGCCCGGGCGAGCGCCCGCTCGACGCCGTCGCCCACCGCCGCCACCTCGCGCCGGACGGTCTGCGACATGGTCAGGACCGCGTCGGTGGAGAAGTTCTCGGGCTCGGCCAGACGGATCGCGACCTCGCCCACGGCACGGGCGACGAGGCGCATCTCCTGGGCGCGCACGGCGAGCATCCCCATGATGGCGAAGAGCACCACGGGACCCACGAGGGCGGTCGCCGCGACCGCTCCCTGGATCGCGGTCAGGCCCTGGAAGAAGCCGCGCAGGTCACCGGAGGACTGGACCCAGGCCAGGGTGAGGAGACCAGCGACCCAGAGGGCGCCGCCCGCAGCAGCGATCAGGTAGGGCGTGCGAGACGGGCGGACGCGCAGGGTCTGCTGCAGGATGCCGATGTTCTGGCGATCGTCGTTGGCCACCATGGAGCGGTCGGGAGGCAGCAGGCCGCCTTCGCGGCGCGGCCGGTTGCGGTCCGGCGGCGGCAGGTCCGAGGCGAGGGGTTGGTCGAGGTCAAGGCGCGGCGGCGCGAGGCGACCGCTGGGATCGCGCAGGGGATCGCTGTCGCCGACGTCCGGAAGGCGCGGTTCCACCCGCGATGCCTCGTCGCCCTGAGCGAAAGCGTCGAGGTTGAGAGCCTGCTCGATCGCCGACAGAGCCGCCTCGGCCGGGTCCTTGAGCTTCTTTTCCGTGGCCATACAACGCCTCGTTACGCGTATCCCGATCGACGGCCGCGCCCGCCGATCAAGGTTACTTTTACCAATTTACCAAGGAACTTTAGACTTCGGCACGAGGCTCCGATACCCGAGCCCGCCGCAGCGCCCAAAAAACCTTAACGGAATGGTTACCAAGCCCGGGGCCGGTACCGTGCCGTCGTCTTTCTGCATGATGCCTCAACGCGTAAACGGAAGCGAACGGCGGCGGGGCTCAGCTGTGGATAGCCCGGATGGCTCCCGCCGGAACGAGGAGACGCTTTGTCAGATCCGAATTCGCCGGACGCCGCCGGAGCGACGCTCCTCGACGCGGGGCACCTGTCGCGCCAGACCTTCGGCGATGCGGAACTCGCCGCGGAACTGCTCGGCCTCTTCGCCGAACAGTGCGAGCGCCTCCTGCCCGGCATCGTCGATCGAGACCGACCGGGGCCCGACCGGGCGGACCTCGCCCATACTCTGAAGGGTTCGGCCCTCGGCATTGGCGCGGTCCGGGTCGCCCTGTTGTCGGGCGCGGCCGAGGACGCGCTGCGGGCCGGCGCCACGGCGTTTCCCTGCGACCGGCTCATCGACGCCGTGGCGGCGACCCTCGCGGTTCTGCCGCGGACCGCCTGATCCGAGCGGCCTCGGACGTCGGGTCGCGGCAGAGCGATGGAACGGCGGGGCCTCTGCGGCGTAAGCGCAGGAATCCTCGCCCGGTCGGCGAGCGCGCTTGCATTCGGAAGCCTGCCCCTTCAAGGCAGGCGGTGCGCCGCACAACCGGCCTTTCTACGCGTTGTTCGAGCCCGGAGCCCCCGATGCCCAAGATCACCTACGTCGACCACGCCGGAACGGCCAGGACCGTGGAGGGCGACGTGGGATCGACCGTGATGGAAGCGGCGATCCGCAACAACGTCCCGGGCATCGATGCGGAATGCGGCGGCGCCTGCGCCTGCGCCACCTGCCACGTCTACGTCGATGCGGCCTGGGCCGAAGTGGTTGGGCCGGCCGAAGCGATGGAGCAGGACATGCTCGACTTCGCCTCCGACGTGCGCGCGACCTCGCGCCTGTGCTGCCAGATCCGGATCACCCCGGAACTCGACGGCCTCAGCGTCACGACGCCGGCGCGCCAGGGCTGAACGGGCGGCGCCCGCGACTTTCGCTGAATCGGAGGAGGTAGCCGTCCGGGTCCTGCACCAGGAACTGCCGGCATCCCACCTCCTCGTCACCGACCCGATACCAGGCGTCGTGCGGTGGCCGGAATAGCGGCCAATCGAGCGCGGCCAGGCGTGCGACGATCCCGGATATGGATCGGACCGCGATCTGCAGGTTGGTGCCCCGGCCGAAGGGCGGCGCGAGGGGCGCCGTCGCCCAGGCTCCGTTGATCAGGTTCAGCATCACCTGGGCGCCGTCGCGTTCGAGGTAGGCGAAACCGGATTCCGGCCGGTCATAGGCGACCGCGAAGCCGATTCCACCGCACCAGAAGGCCAAGCTGCGCGCAAGATCACGGACATCGAGTTCGGGAACGACAGGTGCGAAGCCGCCTGCGGGCAACCTGTCCGACATGCCAGTTCCCTTTCGCGATAAGACCTTGCATCCGGTTCGGACTGCGCCGCCGGCCGCTACCGGACGAGCGCCTGCATGGCCGCGTCGATGCCTTCGAGGTTGAGCGGGTACATGCGCTCGCCCATCAGGCGGCGAACCATCCCGATCGACTGGGTGTAGGCCCAGTGCTCGGCCGGTACCGGGTTGAGCCAGACCGCCTTCTGGAACCGCTCGAGGATGCGGTTCAGCCAGACCTCGCCGGGTTCCTCGTTCCAGTGCTCGACCGATCCGCCCGCCATGGCGATCTCGTAGGGGCTCATGGAGGCGTCGCCCACGAAGACCACGCAATAGTCCGGGGGATAGGTCCGCAGGACGTCCAGGAGCGGCAGCGTCTCGTCGTGCCGGCGCTGGTTCGCGCGCCAGACCCGCTCGTAAGGGCAGTTGTGGAAATAGAAATGCTCGAAGTGCTTGAACTCCGAACGGGCGGCGGAGAACAGCTCCTCGGCGAGCGCCACGTGCCAGTCCATCGAGCCGCCGACATCGAGAAACAGCAGCACCTTCACGGCATTGCGGCGCTCCGGCCGGAGCTTCACGTCGAGGTAGCCCTTGGCCGCCGTCTCGCGGATGGTCCCGTCGAGGTCGAGTTCGTCGGCCGCGCCGGTCCGGGCGAAGCGGCGCAGACGGCGCAGCGCCACCCGCATGTTCCGGATGCCGAGTTCGACCGTGTCGTCGAGATCCTTGAAGGTGCGCTTGTCCCAGACCTTCACGGCGCGGAAGTTGCGGTTGCCGTCCTGGCCGATCCGGATGCCCTCGGGATTGTAGCCGTAGGCGCCGAACGGCGAAGTGCCGCCGGTGCCGATCCACTTGCTGCCGCCCTGGTGGCGCTCGCGCTGCTCGGCGAGGCGCTGCTTCAGGGTCTCGAACAGCTTGTCCCAGCCAAGCGCCTGAAGTTCCGCCTTCTCGGCATCGGTGAGGTATTTCTCGGCGAGCTTGCGCAGCCATTCCTCGGGAATCGCCGTCGGTTCGGTGGCCTCGCCCAGGGTCTCGATGCCCGCGAACACGGTGCCGAACACCCGATCGAACCGGTCGAGGTGCCGCTCGTCCTTCACCAGGGCGGTGCGGGCGAGGAGGTAGAATTCCTCGACGCGCTTCTCGGCCAAGTCGCGGTCGAGCGCTTCCAGAAGCGTGAGGAATTCCCGCAGGGTGACGGGGACCTTGGCTTCGCGCAGGGCGGTGAAGAACTGGAGCAGCATGGCGCGACAACGCGGGAAGCCGCGATCGGGGTCAAGGGGTCGCCCGGCGCCGCCATCAGGCCGGTTCACATACGTTAAACTGGGTATAACCCGGGTTTTCTGTTGATAGTGCCGTGCGGACGTTATTCCGACGAACAGGACTTGTCATCTGAATCGAACATCTTGTCCGCACGGTCTCGTGCAAGTCAGGACAAGTCGTCAGGGCGCATGGTCTACGGGTAGAGTTGGGAGTGACCAACATGGCGCTCGCGTTGCGCTCGTTGAGCGATTTCAAGCGGTTCCTTTCAGAGCCGGGCGCGACGATTCAGGTGGTGCGCAACACCTTCATCGATCGCCAGCCCGCCTCCTTCGCGGACGCCTACCGGGCCAAGGGGATGTACGAGCCTCGGACGATCCGGGCAGTGTCCAAGAAGGCGGCCATCTTCTCGATCCAGGGGCATCCGACGACGATCTGGCTCTACTGGGACAAGGGCACGCGCAAATGGCGGTTCAACGACGATACGGTGACGATCCCGCTCGATACCGGGCTCGGTCCGCCGGACGAGATCGTCTACCGCTGTAGCTACGCACCCGGCATGGAACCGGCGGCCTACACCGCGACCCGCCGCGCCAAGCCGCGGGTCCCCAACTCGCGGACATCCAAGTCTTCCAGCACCCTGAAGTCTCCGAACATCCCGAAGTCTCCCAACATTCTGAAACATCCGGGCACTCTGAATCCGGCCGGTCCGAAACCGCCCCGCGGCATCAAATCCGCGCCGGGCAACGCATCCGGCGCAGCGACAGCGTCCGGGGCAAGTCCACTTCCGGCACCGATGATGCCGTCCCGTGGGCAGGGCCGCCTTCTCTGAGATATCCACGATCGCCGCTCAGGCGCTCTTGATCACCGGTTTGCCCTCGTCGACGACCGCAGGCGGCTCCCGCACCTCGACGCCTTTGCCGACGGTACGACGAGCCCGGAAGGCCGGACGGACCTCGGTCTCTTTCTTCTTGAGCATCGCGCGGTACTCGTCGCGCCGCTCGTGGATCGAGGCGATCACGAGTCCCATCGGAACCCCGACATCGACGAGCACCGCCTCGGACAGCTGGAGCGACGCCTCGATCGTCTCGGGAACGGCGTCGTCCACGCCCATCTCGTAGAGCGCCGTGGCATGGCGTGCGTCGCGCGCCCGGGCCACGATGGTGATGTCGCGCCGTTCCGCCCGTGCGGCCTGCACCACCGCCTCGACCGCCCGCGGAGTGTCGAGGGTGACGACGAGGGCGCGGGCATTGGCGATGTCGCAGCGGCGCAGCAATTCCGGATTGGCCGAATCCCCGAAATAGACGGGATTCCCGAGGCGGCGATGCTCCGAGACCCGGGCCGCGTCCGCGTCGAGGGCGAGGTACGGGATCTTGTGGCGCACCAGCATCTCGCCGACCAGGCGCCCGACGCGGCCGTAGCCGGCGATGATGACCCGGTTCTGCTGCCTGTCCGGCACCGGCTCCGCCCGGGCCCGTCCGAGCTGCGCGACGGTGAGGCGCTTGCCGAGGCGCCGCCCCAGGACGGCGAGGGCCGGGATCGCGATCATGGTCACGGTGGTGACGATCAGGGCGGCCTGCCCGACCTCTTCCGGCACGAGGTTGCCAGCCAGGGCGCCGCCGATCAGAACGAAGGCGAACTCGCCGCCGGGTCCGAGCAGCAGGGCCGCCTCGATCGCCACCGCCCTCGACAGCTTGAGGACGCGCGCGGCGAGCACGATGACGGCCCCCTTGATCAGGATCAGCGTGAGGGCGAGTCCCAGAACCGCTCCCGGCGCCGACATCAGGTGGGCCGGATCGAGGTTCATCCCCACGGAGACGAAGAACACGCCGAGGAGCAGACCCTTGAACGGGTCGATCGTCGCCTCGATGGCCCGGCGATACTCGGTCTCGGCGAGCAGCAGGCCCGCCACGAAGGCGCCCAGCGTCATCGAGAGGCCCGCGGCGGCGGCCGTCACGGCGGTGCCGATGATGACGAGGAGGCAGGCCGCCATGAACAGTTCGGGCGAGCGCGTCCGTGCCACGAGCTGGAACAGCGGCCGCAGCGCGACGCGCCCGACGACCACAATGACCACGATGGCCACCGCCGCCTGGCCGAGGGCGAGGGCCAGGGCCCCCCCGACATCCGAGCCGTCATTGCGCCCGAGCACCGCGATCGCGAACAGGACGGGGGCGACCGCCAGGTCCTGGAACAGCAGCACCGCGAAGCTGGCGCGCCCCGCCGGCGTGTTGAGCCGCTTCTGGTCCGCGAGAACCGGCAGGACGACGGCAGTCGACGAGAGCGCAAGGGCGAGGCCGACGATGATCGCGGCGGCGAGCGGCACGGAAAGGGACAGCAGGATCACGCCGATGACGGCGGAGGAGGCGAGGACCTGGATGGAGCCAAGCCCGAAGACGAGCCGGCGAAGCGTCCTCAGGCGCTCCCAGGAGAGTTCCACCCCGATCATGAACATGAGGAAGATGACGCCGAACTCGGCGAGGTGGGCGATCTCCGCCCGGTTCGCGATCGTGAAGATAGAGACCCACGGGTGCGTCTCTGCGAAGCGCCCGAGGCCGAAGGGTCCGAGGAGCGCTCCCGCTCCGATGAACCCGAGCACCGGACTGATGCGCAGTCGATGGAACAGCGGCACCACCACGCCCGCGGTGACGAGGAACAGGATCGCTTCCTTGTAGGAGCCGGCGTGCACGTCCGTCATCGTTTCGGGATGTCTCCTGTGCCGGATCGGGGGCCGGGGCACGGCCCATCCACCCCGACCATGGGCACCGGTGGCGTCGCGGTGCAACAGCGCATACACCGGGAACCGACAAATTGGCCGGCTGCGACCATTCGGATGGGGAGACCGTGCTGGTCAGCACCCCTGATGCGGCGCAAAAACGGCACAATATGCGCATAACGCAAACCCTTAACGGACGGTTAAGCGCGCTGCGTCGCGTTTCGAGATACGAGTGCCCCATGCGAAAGACGCCGCCCAACCGCGACGTGCAACGTGAAGCCCGGGAATGGCGCCGGGAATCCGAGCGCTGGACTCACGAGCGGCACATCGAGAAGGGCTACCGCATCAAGTGGGGCTACGTCGCGATCGCCTACCTCGTCGAGTTCATGGTCATCGGCGCCTCGCTCTGGGGTGCATGGCTGTTCGCCGGCGTCTACAGCGACGGAGATTCCCAGGCTTTCTACTTCATGCTCCTGGCCCCGCTGGTCTACGCGGCGGTGGAGCTCTGCCGCGTGCCGCTGGGGATCCTGGCCCGGACGCAGCGCTCCTACTTCATCCGCGCGCTGGCGATCGTCGGCATCATCTTCGCGGCGGGCGTCACCACCAAATCGGTGTCCCAGCTCGGCGAGATGATGTTCCATCCCCGCCTGATGGACGCCGCCAAGGCCAAGACCGCCTTGAAGGACGCCCAGGCCGACCGCAGCACCATCGACAACCGCATCGCCACGGCGGACGCGCGCGTGGTGCAGTACACGACCGAACTCGACCAGATCGAGAAGCGCGCCGCGGAGAATGCGAGCCAGCTCGCCGGCCTACCGGCGCAGCGCTGCGAACGCGTCTACGGCACCAACAGTCGCGGCCAGCGCTATTCCAACATGAAGTGCGTCACCGATCCGCGGACCGCGACCCTGAACGCCAGCGTCGCCAAGGCCGGCTCGGACCGGGGTGCGGTGACGAAGATGCTGGAAGAAGCGCGCAAGGCGCGCGGTGAACTCGACCGCGGCGCGGCCGAGCGCAAGGTCGCGGATGCCGAGCAGGCCTACCGCAACTCGGTCAATCGCTCGCAGCTGCATTCCTTCACGGCGATGGTCTACGGCGTTGACCCGATCGACGTGACCGAGGCGCAGGTCCACGCCTTCCTGCGCATCTTCGTCTTCGTGCCGGCGCTTTGCGCCGCCTTCGCCTCGACGATCCTCGCCCTCTGCGCCGTGTCCGTGCGCAAGACCTTCATGGACGAGGACGATCTCGGCGCCACCGTGGACCCGGCGGCGACCCCCTACATGCTCGATTCCATCACCGACGCCCTGCGCCAGGAAATGGCCATGAGCCAGCCGCGCGGCGTGCCGGATGAGCCTGCGGTCGCGGCCCAGGCGCCCGCCACCGCTACGGCGACGCCCGCTCCGGCGGCCACCGCCACGCCCGGCGGCGCCGTGATCCCGATCGATCGGCGCGGCCCTGCCCAGGCCGCCAGCGCGGGAGCCGGCGCATGAGCATCCATACTCCCGGCACGCCCGAGAACGTCGTCCTAGCGCAGAGCGTCAACGGACGCCTCCGGGCCGAGGCGCGCATCGTCGCCGCGCGCGCCTTCCTCTACCGCTCCCTCGGGGCGGGCGCCTTCCTGCTTCTCGCCGGCGCGGGCGTCGGGGCGGCGTCCTACGGCTACGCCTACATGAACCAGTTCGATTCGGCGGCCGAGAAGATCGCCGCCGCCATGCAGGCGGCCCTGTCCGACGTGACCCTGAAGACCAAGGGTGAGGTCACGCTCACGGACAATGTGCTCAAGCTCGAGGGCGGTCTGCCCAAGGCGGGCGGAGCCCCGACGCCGACGAAGGCGCAGCTCGGCAACGACGCCGCGCCGGCCTCGAAGGCCCCCGTGAACACGACCTTCACGGTGTTCAAGCAGGTACCCTACATGGACGGCCAGATCGTCACCGGCTGGAATTTCCGCGCCAACGAAGATCAGCCGTTCCAGCAATATTGCTACTTCTCGCGCCGCCAGAACGAGGCAAAGGGGCAGGTCGAGATCAAGATCGATCTTGCCATGGACGGAAAGACCTTGCCGCAGCCGCAGAAGTCCGATGTCAATCTCGGCATCCTGGCCTCGAACTGCGTCTGGCACGACGGCAAAACCCTCTAGCCGGAGCGGTCGTCTTCGATCGCCGCCGGCGCCTTGCGGGGATACCGGCCGCGCTTCAACCTCGGACGCCTGCGTCCCCATCCCGCGAGTTCCGCCATGCGCTTCACCGGCACCGCCGACTACGTCGCGACCTCCGACCTGACCACGGCGGTCAATGCCGCCATCGTCCTGGAGCGGCCATTGCTGGTGAAGGGCGAGCCCGGCACCGGCAAGACGGTGCTCGCCGAGGAGATCGCCAAGGGGCTCGGAGCGCCGCTGCTGACCTGGAACGTCAAGTCGACCACGAAGGCACAGCAGGGCCTCTACGAGTACGATGCGGTCTCGCGCCTGCGCGACAGTCAACTCGGCGACCCGCGCGTCTCCGACATCGGCAACTACATCCGTCGCGGCAAGCTGTGGGAAGCGTTCACCGCGCCGGAGCGCCCGGTGCTGCTCATCGACGAGATCGACAAGGCCGACATCGAGTTCCCGAACGACCTGCTGACCGAACTCGACCGGATGGAGTTCCATGTCTACGAGACCGGCGAGACGGTCCGGGCCGAGCGACGCCCGATCGTCATCATCACCTCGAACAACGAGAAGGAGCTGCCGGACGCCTTCCTGCGCCGCTGCTTCTTCCACTACATCAAGTTCCCGGACGCCGAGACGCTGAAGGCCATCGTCGAGGTGCATTACCCCGGCATCAAGCACCGCCTGGTGGAGGAGGCCCTGCGGGTCTTTCTCGAGACCCGCGAAGTTCCCGGCCTGAAGAAGAAGCCGTCGACCTCGGAGCTGCTCGACTGGCTCAAGCTCCTCGTCTCGCAAGATATCACCCCCGAGACGCTGCGCGAGCGGGACGGCCGCAAGCTGATCCCGCCGCTGCACGGTGCGCTCCTGAAGAACGAGCAGGATGTCGGGCTGTTCGAGAAGCTCGCCTTCCTGATGCGGCGCGAGCAGCGCGGCGGCTGAGCGGCGCGATCGGGCGTCGGCCCCTGGCCCGGAGCGCCCGCGGGACCCAGATAGGGCGGGTCGCCCGCGCAGGCTCACTTCCAGCGGAACGCTCCCGATGAAATTGAAGAAGCTCGGCCGCACCGGCCTCGACGTCTCGCCCCTCTGCCTCGGGTGCATGACCTACGGCGTGCCCGAGCGCGGACCCCATCCCTGGACCCTGCGCGAGGACGAGAGCCGACCGCTGATCAAGCAGGCGCTGGATCTCGGCATCAACTTCTTCGACACCGCCAATGCCTATTCGGACGGCACCAGCGAGGAGATCGTCGGGCGCGCCCTGCGCGACTACGCCGACCGCGACGCCATCGTGCTGGCCACCAAGTGCTTCTTCCCTCTCAAGAGCCAGCCCAACGCCGGCGGGCTGTCGCGCAAGGCGATCTTCGCATCCATCGATGCCAGCCTGAAGCGGCTCGGTACCGACTACGTCGATCTCTTCCAGATCCACCGCTGGGATTACGGGACGCCGATCGAGGTCACCCTTGAGGCGCTGCACGACGTGGTGAAGGCCGGCAAGGCTCGCTACATCGGCGCTTCGTCGATGTACGCCTGGCAGTTCGCCAAGGCTCTGTTCACGGCCGACCGCTACGGCTGGACGCGCTTCGCCACGATGCAGGATCACTACAACCTGCTGCACCGGGAGGAGGAGCGCGAGATGCTACCGCTCTGCCTGGACCAGGATATCGCGGTGCTGCCTTGGAGCCCGCTGGCCCGGGGCCGTCTCACCCGCGACTGGGACGTGCGCAGCGTGCGCCAGGACAGCGACGAGGTCGGACGCCACCTCTACGCTTCGGCCGATGCCGCTGACCGCGCCATCGTCACGGAAGTCTCGGCGATCGCGGCCGCCCGGGGCGTTCCGCGCGCTCAGGTGGCCCTGGCCTGGGTCCTTCAGAAATCGGTGGTGACGGCTCCGATCATCGGAGCCTCGAAGCCCGGTCACCTGGCCGATGCCGTCGCGGCCCTCGATCTCGATCTGACCTTCGACGAGATGAGCGCCCTCGAAGCCCCCTACACGCCCCATCCCGTCGTCGGTTTCTCCTGAAGGTCCGTTCCCGCATGCGCCGCCTGATCCTCCTGCGCCACGCCAAGTCCGATCGTCCGCCCGGCATCGCCGACCGGGACCGGCCCTTGAACGACCGGGGCAAGCGCGCTGCACCGCAGATGGGCGCGTATCTGGCGGCCGAGGGCCTGATACCGGACGCCGTCGTGGTCTCGCCGTCCCTGCGCACCCGCGAGACCTGGGAGGCGGTGCGGACCGCCCTGACGGGGGTCGAGGCCGAGATCGTCTCCTCCATCTACGAAGCGCCGGAGACGGCCCTGCTCGCCGTGGTGAAGGCGACGCCCGATACCGCGCAGAGCCTGCTGATGATCGGTCACAATCCGGGATTGCAGGATCTCGCGACGCGGCTCGCCGGCTCCGGCGAGAAGGCCGGACGCCGCCGGCTGTCGCTCGAGTTTCCCACTGCCGCCGTGGTGGTCCTGGATTTCGAGGTCGATGCGTGGAGCGCGGTCGCCACCGGCATTGGCCGGCTCGAGCGCTTCGTCGCCCCGAAGGACCTCGACATCGCGGATTGAACCCTTTTTGCCCGGTCGCCGTTGCCCTGGTCCTGATCAAGCTTCGCAGATCCCGTGCTCCTGACCACGCTCCTCGTTCTCACGACGCTGCTGCCGCGCCTCGAGGGAGCGGTCGGTGACCTCTCGCCCGAGATGTATCGCTGGAGCGCGGTGCTAACGGCGTTCGAGGACAGACCCGTGCCCTTCCCGGTCTTCCAGCCCGAGGCCAGGGCCGTCTCGAACTGGCGCCACGAAGCCGCCAGCCTGCGACCCGCCTCGCTCGCCCTGGTCGCACGCTACACGGCCACGGAGCCCGCTTTCGTCGCCCGCTGCGTCAAGCTCAACAATTACTGGTGCATCAAGAAGGCCCGCTGGAACGGCGAGATCGGTGCCGATGTCGAGGGCCATACCGGCTTCGCCACCGCGGCCGATGGAGCCGACGCGGCGGCCCAGCTCCTCCGGCGCTACTATCGCGCGTTCGGTCGTCGCTCGGCTCTCGCCATCGTTCGGCGCTGGGCCCCCGCCGAGTGCCGCGTCGGCGGTGCGCCCGTCCCGCTCGCCCGTGGGGCGACGGGCACGAGAATCTCGTCCGAAATCGCACCGCGCGGCATCGGCGGCACGCTGCGGGCGCGCTTCCTCGCGCGCCACCCACGCGGCGGCGTCGCCCGCTCGGGGCTGGCCGCACGGGGCGGTCCCCTGCGGATTCAGCCCTGGTCGCCGCTCGCGCGCATGCGCGTGCGTCCGAGCCCGATGCGCGAGGCGGCGAAGGCGGCTCCCCCGGTGAAGTCCGCGACCCCGGCGGCCACGAAATCCGCGCTGCTGGTCCGCCCCTCGGAGATCCTGGTGAAGCCGTCGACGGTCATCGCCAAACCATCCGTCCTTCTCGTCGAGGCCAATGCCGTCCTCGGCGCCGCGCCGACCGCGCCGAAGCGAACGCCGCCAAAGGTCAATTCGGTGGCAGGTCTGCAGGAGCGCTTCGTGGCGGAATCCGCCGCATTGCCGGCCATCGCGGCGGGGCTGCCGAGCCTGCCGCTCCTCGATCTCAGCGTGCCGGCGCCGTTCTGCGGCAACGATGAGACCCGGATCCGCAATTACGCCACGCGGATCGCGGCCAGCGTTGGCGGCAAGATCGAAGACGACCTGAAGCTGTTCGACCCCGAGGGGCGTCCTCTGCCGAACCTGCGCCCGGTGATGCTGGCGATGTCGGGCGTGGAACTCGGCGCTCTGCGTGCGGGGCCCGCCCTCGTCGAGGCCGCCATCGCGCGCCTGGACGCCACGACCCTCGCCACCCTCGGCACGCCGGGCACGACACCCTGATCGTCCGGCTTGTCCCCCCCCAAGCCTTGCGGCGGCGTTCAAGCCGCGCCACCTCATCGACAATGCCGCGGCGTTCCCGCACCGCCCTCCCTCGCCGTCCCATGAACAGGTTGCCATGAACAGCTTCGCCGCGCGTGCGGGTTCCGCGGTCAAGGCCTTCGCCGAGGCATCCAGTGATCTCCTGATCCAGCCGACCTTGCGGCTCGGCGTCACCGGTCTCGCGCGCTCGGGCAAGACCGTCTTCACCACGGCCCTGATCCACCACCTCGTCGAGGCGCATGCGCTCCCGGCCTTCGCGCCGGCACACGAGGGCCGGCTGCGCCGTGCCCGCCTCGTGCCGCAGCCCGACGACGACATCCCGCGCTTTCCCTACGAGGAGCACTACGCGGCGCTCACCGAGCAGCGCCTGTGGCCGCGCTCGACCGACAGGATCAGCCAGTTTCGCCTCGCCATCGAGTACGAGCGCTCGGGCGGCTGGCGCTCCGGGCCGGGCACGCTGATGCTCGACGTCGTCGATTACCCGGGCGAATGGCTGCTCGACCTCGCGCTGATTGACCAGAGCTACACCGCCTGGTCCCGCGCCACGATCGCCGGCACGCGCCGCAGCGGCCGGAGCGCGATGGCTGCGCCCTGGCTGGAGACCCTCAAGGGGCTCGATCCGCTGGCGCCCCTCGACGAGGTCGTGGCCGAGCACGCCAGCACGGCCTTCAAGACCTACCTCTCGGCTCTGCGCGCCGGCCCCGAGGCCGTGGCCACCACGCCACCCGGGCGTTTCCTCATGCCCGGAGACCTCGCGGGCTCGCCGGCCCTAACCTTCGCGCCCCTCGACAACCTCCCCGAGACCCTGGCCCCGGACAGCCTCGCCGGCCTCATGGAACGCCGTTTCGAGGCCTACAAGGCGAAGGTCGTCGAACCGTTCTTCCGCAACCACTTCCAACGGGTTGATCGGCAGATCGTCCTGGTGGATGTCCTGGCGGCGGTGGATGCCGGGCCGGCCGCATTGGCCGAACTGGAAGAGGCCCTGGATTCGGTCCTCCTCAGCTTCCGCATCGGGCGCAACACCATCCTGTCCCGGCTGTTCGCGCCGCGTGCGGAGCGCATCCTGTTCGCCGCCACCAAGGCCGATCACCTGCACCAGACCAGCCACGACCGCCTCGATGCCCTGCTGCGCCTGCTCGTCTCGCGGGCCATGCGGCGGACCGAGGCGGCCGGCGCGCGGGTCGGCACCGTCGCCCTGGCCTCGGTCCGTGCGACGCGCGAGACCACCGTCCACGACGGGGACGAGATCCTGCGTGCCGTGTCGGGCACGCCCGAGGCGGGCGAGCGCGTCGGCGACGACGTCTTCGACGGCGTGAGCGAAGCCGCGATTTTCCCCGGCGAACTGCCCCCGCGGCCGGAATCCGTCCTCGAGGGAGCGGTGCCGCCCGGCTCCCTGCGCTTCCCGCGGTTCCGCCCGCCCTTGGTGAAGCCCGATGCCCTCGGCAGGCCGGGCGACCTGCCGCAGATCCGTCTCGACCGCGCCATGCAGTTCCTCATCGGCGACAAGCTCGCCTGAGGCTTCCGGGGAAGTCCCATCCCATGAGTTCGACCAATCGCCCCCGCGCCTTCCGAATCCCCTCCGCCGCCCCCGAGGAGACGCCCGACGGCGTTGCGCCGCCCCCGGTGCCGCCGTCTCAGGTCCGCATCGTCGAGGAGCCCTTCGAGATCGTCGATGCGGCGGACGGGGTGGCGGTACCAGTGGCGCCGAAGGCCCGCGCACCCTGGCTCAGCCTGCTCCTCGTCGCCCTGGGCGGCCTCGTCTCGCTCGGAGTCGGGCTGTCGGTGGAGCGCCTGATCGCCGACTTGTTCAGCGCGGCCCCGTGGCTCGGCGCCGTGGCGCTGGTCCTGCTGGGCGTCGCCGCCATCGCGTTCCTGGCCATCGTCGCCCGGGAATTGTCCGGAATCTGGCGTGAGCGCCAGATCGAGCGCGTCCGGGCCAAGGCGATGGGGGCGATCGCCGAGCGCGATCATTCCGCGGCGCAGGCCGTGGTTCGCGATCTCTCGGGACTCTACGCCGAGCGACCGGCGCTCGCCGCCGGGCGTGCTCGCCTCGAAACCCTCGGGGACGCGATCCTCGATGTCGATGACCGCATCGGGCTTGCCGAGCACGAATTGCTCGCGCCGCTCGACCGTCAGGCCCGGAACGCCATCGCGGCAGCGGCCAAGCAGGTCTCGGCGGTGACCGCGCTCAGCCCGCGCGCCATCGTCGACGTCGCCTTCGTGATCTTCGCCGCGGTGCGGCTGCTGCGTCGGATCGCGACGATCTATGGCGGCCGGCCCGGTTTCCTCGGCTTCCTGCGCTTGGCGCGGGCGGCCTTCGCCCACCTCACGGTGACGGGAGGCATGGCCGTCGGTGAGAGCATGATCCAGCAGGTGCTCGGGCTCGGGATCGCCGCGCGGGTCTCGGCAAAGCTCGGCGAGGGCGTGCTCAACGGCCTGATGACGGCGCGCTTCGGCTTGGCCGCGATGGCGGTGTGTCGGCCCCTGCCGTTCGTCCGTGAGGCCCCACCACGCCTCACCGATGTGGCGGGTGAACTCTTGAAGCCCCTGGCGGACGAGGCGAAGGCCTGACTGCTACAGGGTCTTCATGAACCCGGCGAGGCGCATCAGGCCCTCCGGCCACGGCCCATGCCCGCTCGCTACGTTGATGTGGCCGGACTCGCCGGCATCCACCACCACGGCGCCCCAGGCATAGGCGAAATCCTCGGCGCGGGCGTAGCTGCAATAGGGATCGTTGCGGCTGGCGACCACCAGGGACGGAAAGGGCAGGGGATCGCGTGGTACGGGAGCGAAGGCCGTCACGCTGGCGGGCAGGTTCGGCGTCGTCTCGACATCCGGGAAGGCAACCAGAAGGGCGCCGCGCACGACACCTTCCCTGAAGCCCGGCGCAGCCTGGACCGCCGCGACCACGCCGAGGCTGTGCGCGATCAGGATGACCGGGCGGGTCGCGGTGTTGACCGCCTCGATGATCCGGCTTCGCCAGGACTCCGCATTCGGATGATGCCAGTCTTCCTGGACGACGATCCGCCCCGTCGAAAGCCTCTCCGCCCAGCGCGCCTGCCAGTGCTCGTCTTCGGACCCGGCATAGCCCGGCAGGATGAGGATTTCGCAATCGGCAATCTTCATGGCTCACCCGATAACGGGTCCACTTTGCAGCGTCGAGGGTCGTGAGCGTTCGTTCTCGGGCTCGTGGCTCAGACGACGAAAGGAGCGGCACGGAATGCGTGCCGCTCCTCGCTGTCGAGTCCGTCCGGCGGTCTGGCCTCTCAGTGGGGCTTCGAGGCCGAAGCCTGGGGCGAGGTCGGCGTCGCGGTGGCTGTCTCTTCGCCACCGGTCGCACGCTGGACAGCTGCGTTCAGGTTCTCGGGGTCGAGGGCGCTGGCGACGAATTCGCGGCCGCGATGGGTGACGTCCCGCGCGTAGCGCAGACCCTGATCCCGGACCTCGTCGGCCCATGGGCCGACATTCTCGTCCTCGGTGCGCGTGCGCGGCAGCAACGCACCGATGAGCAGGCCGGCGGCGAGACCGACGACACCCACCAGGAGCGGATGTTCCGAAACGAAATCCTCGACCGCGGACCGGCCGTCCTGGAGGCGGGCGCTGCCTCGCTCGCTCAAGTCGCTGACCCGGCGGCGTCCTTGCCGCTGGGTGTCGGAGGCCCAGTTCCGGGCATCGTCGTAGGCGTCGGATGCACGCTCGCGCAGGTCCTGGACCTTGCCGGAGACCTGCTCGCGAAGATCGCCCGCCGTCTCGACGGCCCGATCGCGCAAGTCACTGGCCCGCGCCTTCACTTCGTCGGCCGTGGATGAGCCATGGCTGCCCTCCGCGTAGATGCTGTGCGTCTGCGTGCCGGTTTGATGGAGACCCGGGCTCGGCACATCGTGCAGGGAGCCTTCGGACTGGTGGCCGCGCGGCATGCCGGCGGCGAGGGCGATGTCGTCGGGGAGCGAGCGGTGCTCGTCGCCGGGTTTCTGGGTCGAACTCATGGGATACTCCTGAGGGTCGGCGAAGGCCACGGGGGCCGGATCGGGTCTCTTGGGATCGGCCGGGACGGCTCAGATCTGGGTCTCGCTCGCGAGCGGGGCGACGGGGTGCTGGGTCGGCAGATCCGGGTCGTAGACGCGGTCGGCTCCGGTCTTCGTCACCGGCAGACCATCGACGGCGAGGCGGGCACGCCGACGCAAAGCCGGGCTGGTCTGGTTCGTCGACATGCGGTGGGCGAGCCAGCCGACACCGGCCGCGATGAGCAGCACCGGGATCGGATTGCGCCGAACCGCCTCCAGGGCCCCATCATAGGCACCGCTGAGCGGCGTACGCCGGGCGTTGCCCAGCATCTCGTCGACGATGCTGGAAACCGACAGTCGTTCCTGGATCTGGTCGATCGTCTGGTCGAGGCGGGCGCGGCTCGCCTCGATGTCCTTCTCGAGTTCGTTCAGCGATTCGGTCATCCCGAGACCCTCTCAGACAAAGTACGGGCGTCTTCGCGGACCTGTCGGGTCGTCCGGACGGGGGCGAGGGTCGAGAGCGACATGGCGTTCCGCCCGATCAGGGCCAGGGCCACGGCCACCACGAGGAGGACGCCGCCGACGATCAGCGCCGCCAACGCCTCGGAATGGACGACGGTGGCGAGCCACTTCACCAGCGCGTCCACGAGGACGAAGAGGGCGACGACACCGAACACCGCGGCGCCGACCAAGAGGCCGAGACCGATGAACAACGCCCGGACGTTGCTCGTCATCTCGTTGCGGAAGAGGGCGATCTCCTTCCGCGCGAGTTCGTTGGTCTCCCGCAGGGCGTCGCCGATGAGGCCCTGGATGCTGGATTGAGGACCGGTGGTCATCGCGGGGTCCTCAGAGACGGTGTTGATTCGGATAGGATTCGCTCAGCGGTGCGGCGCTCGTCGACTTGATGAAACGGGCCACCACGAAGCCGGTGAGGAAGGTGGCGACCGCCACGGCGACCGGTGCGCGGCGCGCGAAAGCCTCGGCCTCCTCGTAGAACTCCGAGAAGCTGCGCTCCTCGATGGAGGCGCCGAGATGCTCCAGGCCATCGGCGGCGCTGTCGAAGAACGCCCGAATGTTCGGCTGTGCCTCGAAGGTCTTGCTCGATTCCCGCACCGACTTGGCGAGATCCGTCACCGAGCGGGCGGCGTCGCCCTTGCGCTGGTCGACATAGTCGGTCGCATGCGAACGGGCCGCCTCGACGAAGCTGCGGCCACGCTCGGCCGCCACGTCCGCGATCCCCTCGACGTCGCCGCGCAGGGTCTTCCAGTCGGCCGTCGGGTTCGCCGGCTCCGCGCCCGTGGGACCTGGGGATTGGTTTGCGGTCACGGTGATACTCCTCGACACGAGATGGAAAGAACTGCGATTTGCGACGGTTAAACAGCAGCCGGAGAGGCAGGGTTCCGCCTGCGCTCGCACGCATCCCAAAGGGTCCGGCCGGACGTGCGTCAGGCGGCGTTCAGGTCCGGTCGCGCATCACGGGAAAGCTTGGCCGTGGAGGCATCGTCAAAGGTAACGGGTGAGGTCCGCAGGATGCGGCGCCGCGCAGCGGAAATGGGCGGGAGGTGTTTCGGTGGGGCTTTGTTTGCCGTGAACCCGGGACATTCAGGTCTTGACCCGGGTCCATCGAACGCGCTTGGCTGCACCGACGGATCGCGCTCGGCTTCCGCGCGTTCACCCAATGTATCATTCTGGCCGCGCGCAATTCTGCGCGAGGCCCATGAGGACCGGAGCCGGCTTCGTGGCACGTCTCGTCATCGTATCGAACCGCGTTGCAGTCCCCGAGGAAGGGGGAAAGGCCGTCGCGGCCGGTGGCCTCGCGGTGGCCGTCAAGGAGGCCTTCACGGCCTATGAGGGCTTGTGGTTCGGCTGGAGCGGCAATGTCGTCGAGAACCCCTCCAGCGAGCCGACGCTGATCGATCGGGGCCATATCAGTTACGCCGTGGTCGATCTGTCACCCCAGGATCACCGCGAATATTACAGCGGCTTCGCCAATCGGGCGCTGTGGCCGATCATGCATTACCGGCTCGGGCTCGGGGCGTTCTCGCGCTCCGACTATGCGGGTTACCAGCGGGTCAACCGCATCTTCGCCCGCGCCCTGGCGAACCTCGTCGAGCCCGACGACATCATCTGGGTGCACGACTACCACCTGCTGCCCTTGGCCTCCGAGCTCCGCGGTCTCGGAATCGCGAACCCGATCGGCTACTTCCACCACATTCCCTGGCCGGCCGCCGACGTGTTCAACACGCTGCCTGCCAGCGGCGACCTTCTGCGCGGGATCGCGGATTACGACCTGATCGGCCTGCAGACCGACCCGGACGTCCACAACCTGACCCGCAACCTGATCGATGAGCTGCGCGCGATCCCCCTCGGCGGCGGGTCCCTGATGGTGGACGGGCGCCGCACGCGCATCCGCAGCTTCCCGATCGGCATCGATGTCGCCGGCTTCAGGGAGGCGGCCGAGAACGCGGGCTCGAACCGGACCGTGCGCGAGACCATGGCGGGCCTGCGGACGCGCAAGCTCCTCATCGGCGTGGACCGCCTCGATTATTCGAAGGGCGTGCCCGAGCGCATGGAGGCGGTGGACCGCTTCTTTGCCTCGAATCCCGACCAGCGCGGCAACGTGGTATACATCCAGATCACGCCGAAATCCCGTACCGAGGTCCCGGAATACGAGGAACTGAGCCGCGAGGTGAACGAGACCGTCGGGCACATCAACGGCACCCTCGGCGAGCCGAACTGGACGCCGATCCAGTACGTGACCAAGGCCTATCCGCGGCCGGTCCTGGCCGGGCTCTACCGGGCCGCCCGGGTCGGTCTCGTCACGCCGATGCGGGACGGCATGAATCTCGTCGCCAAGGAATATGTGGTGGCGCAGACCGAGGAGGACCCCGGTGTCCTCGTGCTCTCGAAATTCGCCGGCGCGGCGCGACAATTGCCCGAGGCCCTCCTGGTCAACCCCTACGACCGGTTCGAGGTCGCCGAGGCGATCCGCACGGCCCTCTATATGCCGCGCGGCGAGCGTCTCGAGCGCTGGAAGCCGATGGTCGACCGGATGACCCGCGAGGACGTCGACTGGTGGGCGCGCAACTTCATGGCGGAACTCGAGAACTTCCGTACGATCGAGCGCGAGCCGCCCCGTACCGCAGCCGCGGCGGAATGATCTTCAGGCGTCGCCCGGCGGCGCCCAACTCCGGGACGGCAATAGCTTCTTGATCGCTTCTGACCACATGATCGGCGTCGATGACGGCGTGCCGGCGCCGCTCGGCGCGCATTTCGACGGGCGCGGGGTCAATTTCGCGCTGTTTTCGCAGAACGCCACGGCGGTCGACCTGTGCCTGTTCGACCCCGGCGAGCGCCACGAGACCCGGCGCATCCGCCTGCCCTGCCGCACCGACGACGTCTGGCACGGGTACCTGCGCGGCGTGTTCCCGGGCCAGCTCTACGGGTATCGCGTCCACGGACCCTGGGACCCGGCGCAGGGGCACCGCTTCAACCCCGCCAAGCTCCTGCTCGACCCCTATGCCCGCGACATCCAGGGGCGCATCCGCTGGCACGATTCCCTCTACGGGCATCGCCGCGGCATCCAGCGGGCCGACCAGATCGACCGGCGCGACAGCGCCGCGTTCATGCCCCGCGGCATCGTCACGCCACCCGAGGTCCCCGACCTCGCGGTGAGCCCGGTCCGGCGACCGCTGTCCCAGACCGTGATCTACGAGGCCCACGTCAAGGCGCTGACCCAGACCCATCCGGACATTCCGGACGCGGCACGCGGCACCTACGCGGCCCTCGCCCACCCGGCGATCATCGAGCACCTCCTGAAGCTCGGGGTCACCGCGATCGAGTTGCTGCCGATCCAGTCCTTCGCCGACGACCGGTTCCTGGTCGAGAAGGGCCTGGTGAATTTCTGGGGCTACTCGCCGCTCAACTACTTCGCCGCCGATCCGCGCTATCGCGGCCCGGCCGGCATCGGCGGCCTGCGCGCGGCCATCCGCGAGCTCGCCGCCGCCGAGATCGAGGTGATCCTCGACGTCGTCTACAATCACACCGCCGAGGCCGATCACACCGGGCCGACCCTGTCGTTCCGTGGCGTCGACAATGCCAGCTACTACAAGCTGAAGCCGGACAATCGCCGCGAGGAGATCGACTGCACCGGCTGCGGCAACACCCTCGACCTCGACCATCCGCGCGTGATGCAGATGGTGCTGGATTCCCTGCGCCACTGGGTGACGGCCTACGGGGTCGCGGGCTTCCGCTTCGATCTGGCGACGAGCCTCGGGCGCAACCCGCATGATTTCAGCCCGAAGGCCGCCTTCTTCCAGGCCGTGGCGCAGGACCCGGTCCTGGCCCATGTGAAGATGATCGCCGAGCCCTGGGACGTCGGCACCGGCGGGTACCAGCTCGGCGGCTATCCCCGGGGCTGGAGCGAGTGGAACGATCAGTTCCGTGACAGCATCCGGGGCTTCTGGCGCGGCGACCGCGGCACCCTCGCCAAGGTCACGCAGGGGCTTTCGGGCTCACGCGAGATCTTCGCCGCTTCTGGGCGCTGGCCGCTGTCGAGCATCAACTTCGCCGCCTCGCATGACGGGTTCACCCTGGCGGACGTCGTCGCCTACGAGGAGAAGCACAATCTCGCCAATGGCGAGGACAATCGCGACGGCCACGGGCACAACCTCTCGCGCAACTACGGCGTCGAGGGCGAGACGACCGATCCCGTGATCCTCAACCTGCGCGCCCGCCAGAAGCGCAACCTCCTCACCACGGTGTTCCTGGCCCAGGGTGTGCCGATGCTGCTGATGGGCGACGAACGCTCGCGCAGCCAGGGTGGGAACAACAACGCCTATGCGCAGGACAACGCCACGAGCTGGATGGATTGGGAGAACGACCCCGACCTCAGCCTCACGACCTTCGTCGGAAACCTGACGCGCCTGCGCCGGGAACAGCCCGCCCTGCGGCGGCGCGACTATCTCACCGGAGCGCCGGTCGAGAACGGCCCGCTGCGCGACGTGCACTGGCTCGCGCCGGGCGGCACCGAGATGGCGGATGGCGACTGGTCGGATTCCGAGCGCCAGGCCTTCGGCATGCAGATCGGCAACGACCTGCCTCAGGCGGACCGGCTGCTGATCCTGGTCAACGCGGCCGAGACACCCTGCGACTTCACCCTGGCCCCGATCATCGGGGGGCCCTGGACCCTCGTCTTCGACACCACGAAGCAGACCGGCGCCGTGGCGGCCGGCCAGGCCCTGTTTCCTCCCGGGGCCGGCGTGCGCCTCGACGCGCAGGCGATCTACGTTCTGCGGGCAAGGCCCGCATCCGCCTACAAGGCCTGACCGGGCAGCCTGTCAGGCGCTCGACGCCTCGCGGCGCAACTCGTGGCGTGCCTGTTCGAGAAATTCTTCGCGTTCGGCCTCGGACAGGGGCAGCAGCGTACAGTCGGTCGTCAGGTGGGCGTCGGCGGTGTCGGCATCCCAGCACCGTTCGCCGTGGCCCTTGCGGGCGAAATTCAGCTTGGCCCTGGCCAGGACTAGGAACGCGTCGACGTCCTTCATTTCCAACTCCGGAACGGCGCGAAGATTGCGGCGGTGCCCGAGGCAAATCTCGGACCGCGGGCGCTACGGGCTTCGCCAGGCGGTGCAGTGCACAAAAGTCTGTCCTTCGGTGGTTGTCGCATCCAAGCCACGCCTTACCTCGACGGTGAGGCCGCAGGGAACAACACGGTGCGGGCGGGCTTCTGCAAGGTGCGACGGACGCTCACGACCCCCGGCGAACGCGAGAGACGGAAGATGGTGGCTTGATGCGGCGCGCCCACAGCATGGCCTTCGGCAGCGAAACGTCGAAGGACGGGGTCCGGTTCGCCTTCTGGGCGCCGACCGCCAAGGAGGTCAGTCTCGTCCTCGACGGGGCCGATCATGCGATGCCGGAGGCGGGCGATGGCTGGCGGCGGCTCACCGTCCCGGGTGCCGCAGGTGGAGCCCGCTACGGCTACCGGATCGACGGTGATCTCGTCGTGCCGGACCCGGCTTCGCGCTTCCAGCCGGACGACGTCTCTGGCCTCAGTGAGGTGATCGACCCGCGCGCCTACGATTGGGCCGACGCAGCCTGGACCGGGCGCCCGTGGGAAGAGGTCGTGCTCTATGAACTCCATGTCGGCACCGCGACGCCCGAAGGCACCTACGCGGCGCTGGAGGGGAAGCTCGAGGATCTGCGCGACCTCGGTGTCACCGCCATCGAACTGCTGCCGCTAGCCGACTTCAAGGGCACCCGCAACTGGGGCTACGACGGCGTGCTGCCCTACGCGCCGGATGGCGCCTACGGTCGGCCCGATGACCTGAAGCGCCTGATCGACAAGGCGCATGGCCTCGGGCTGATGGTCTTCCTCGACGCCGTCTACAACCACTTCGGCCCGGCCGGGAACTACCTGAACGCCTACGCCAAGACCTTCTTCACCGAGCGGCACCAGACGCCCTGGGGCGCCGGGATCAACTTCGACGGCGAGACCAGCGGGCGCGTCGTACGCGACTTCTTCATCGAGAATTCCCTGTACTGGCTCGAAGAATTCCACTTCGACGGACTGCGCTTCGATGCCGTCCACGCCATCCTCGACGATTCGCAGAAGCACTTCATCGGCGAACTCGCCGAGACGATCCGCGCCCGCCTGCCAGGGCGCCATATCCACCTCGTGCTGGAGAACGAGGCCAACCAGGCTCGCTGGCTCGAGCGCGACCCGCAGGGACGGGCGATCCAGCACAATGCGCAATGGGCCGACGACCTGCACCATTGCTGGCACGTGCTGCTGACGGGCGAAGACGCGGGCTACTATGCGAGCTTTGCCGACAAGCCTGTCGAGCACCTCGCCCGCTGCTTGTCGGAGGGCTTCGCCTACCAGGGCGAGCCGTTCCCGACCCTCGACAACCATCCGCGCGGCGAACCGTCGGCTCACCTGCCGCCCTCGGCCTTCGTCACCTTCCTGCAGAACCACGATCAGGTCGGAAACCGGGCCCTCGGGGAGCGCCTGAGCGCCCTCTGCGACCCGCGAAAGCTCGCCCTTGCCCGCGCCGGTCTGCTCCTCAGTCCGCAGATCCCGATGCTGTGGATGGGCGAGGAATGGTCGGCGACCGCGCCGTTCCTGTTCTTCGTCGACTTCGCGCCGGACGAGGAGTTGAACAAGGCGGTGCGCGAGGGGCGGCGCCGGGAGTTCAAGAGCTTCGCGGCCTTCGCCGACGACACGTCGGTGATCCCCGATCCCACCGAGGCGAAGACCTTCACGGATTCGCGGATCGACTGGGCCGAGCGCTCGGAGCCGGCGCACCGCGCCGTGCTGGCCGATACGCGCAACCTTCTCCAGATCCGGCACCAGAGCGTCGTGCCCCTCACAAAGACCCGGTACCTTGGTGCAAAGGCGACCCTGCCGCGTCCCGACGTCGTCGATTGCACCTGGACCTACGAGGGCGGCTGGCTGCGCTTCGTCGCCAATGTCGGTTCCGAGGACGTCACCGTCGAGCGCGGTGCCGGCCAGGTCATCTGGTCGAGCGGATTGGGCAACGGATCGACCGAACTCCCGTCCTGGACGGGTGTCTTCCTGACGGGTGTGAAGTGATGAGCCGCGACCTCGAACGCCTCGCCGACCTCCTCGGCGTCGCCGCCGGCTACACCGACGCCTTCGGGCAGCCGGTGGAGACCGCCCTCGACGTTCGGCGCGGGATGATCGCGGCCCTGGGTTTCCCGGTCGAGACCGACGCCGAGATCGCCGCGAGCCTCGCCGAGGTCGCGGCGGTGCGCAGCGGACTGATCGCGCCGCTCCTGCCGGCCGAGGCGCGCCGCGCCACGCATGTGCCGATCCAGGTGGACGGCGCCGGCGGCACCCTGTCCTGGCGCCTCGTGGACGAGCGCGGACATCACCGCGAGGGCCGCGTCGCGGTCACCGGCAGCGGCTTCGAGCTGCCGCCGCTCACCCCCGGCTATCATCGCCTCTCGGTCACCCTCGGGGAGCACCGTTCGGAGGCCTGGGTGATTTCGGCGCCGCAGCGCTGCTGGCGTCCGCGGGCCTATGCCGACGAGGGAGCCCGCGACTGGGGTCTCGCGGCACAGCTCTACGGATTGCGCTCGCCCAACAACCTCGGGATCGGCTCCTACGCGGATGCCGGCCGGGCCGCGCGGGATGCCGGCCTGCGCGGCGCGTCGTTCCTGGGGCTGAGCCCCGTCCACGCGCTGTTCGCCACCGATCGCACCAAAATCTCGCCCTACTCGCCGTCCTCGCGGCTCTTCCTCGAAATCCTCTTCATCGAACCGGGCGTCCTGCCGGGCTTCATCGGCTCGAAGGCCGCCGATCTCCTCGCCTCGATGGCAGACCGGGTCGAGGCGCTGCGCGAGGCCAAGCTCGTGGAGCATGCCGGCATCTGGGCGGTGCTCTCGCCCGTGCTGCAGGCCCTCTGGCAGGAATCCGCGGCGCGCGACGGGATGGATGCCGGCTTCGCCGCCTTCCGGGTGGCCGGGGGCGAAGACCTCGAGGCACACGGCACCTTCGAGGCCCTGGCAGAGCACTACCAGGCGCAGGGAGCCCAGTGGCTCGGCGATTGGCCGGAGGAGATGCGCCGCAACGGCACGCCCGCCGTGCGCGCCTTCGCCGAGGCCCATGCCGAGGCCGTGACCTATCACATCTGGCTGCAATACCTCGCGGACCGTCAGCTGGAGGAGGCCGCGAATACGGCGCTCGCCACCGGCATGCGCCTCGGGCTCTACCGTGACCTCGCGGTCGGCGCCGACCGCGGCGGCTCCGAGATCTGGTCGCATCCCGAGCGCTTCGCCAACGGCGTCTCCATCGGTGCGCCGCCGGACCTGCTGGCCCCGAAGGGTCAGGATTGGGGCCTGCCGGCCTTCCATCCGCTGGAGATGGAGCGCGACGGGCTCGCGGCCTTCCGCGCCCTGGTGGTGGCGAACATGCGCCATGCGGGCGCGATCCGGATCGACCACGCTTTCCAGCTCGCCCGCCTCTTCCTGATCCCGGTCGGACGCTCCGCCAGGGAGGGTGCCTACGTGGCCATGCCCTTCGAGCCGATGCTCGCGGTACTGCGCCTGGAGAGCCACCGGGCCAAGTGCCTCGTGATCGCCGAGGATCTCGGGACCGCGCCGGAGGGCTTCTCGGACGCGCTGATGCAGGCCGGCATCCTCAGCTACCGCATCCTCGCCTTCGAGCGCGAGCAGGGCGCCCGCTTCAAGCCGCCGGCGGCCTATCCGCGCGATGCCCTGACGGCCATCACCACCCACGACCTGCCGACCTTCGTCGGCTGGTGGCGGGGCGTCGACACCGATACGCGCCAGGCCCTCGGGCTCTACGATTCCGAGCGGGCGGATGCGGAGCGCCGCGAGCGCGTCGAGGAGCGGGCTCGCCTGACCGAAGCGCTGGCGGCCGAGCAGTTGCTGCCGAGCTACGATCCGCCCGAGGCCGCTCCCTTCGAGGCCGCGGCCCGTTATCTCGGGCGCGCGCCGTCGATGCTGACGGCGGTGCAGTACGAGGACGTGGTCTCCGAACTCTCGCAGGCCAACGTCCCCGGCTCCACCGAAGGGTATCCGAACTGGCGGCGCAAGCTCGATCGCACGCTGGAGAGCATCGCCGCGCCGGGCGGGCCCCTGGCCAAGCTCGCCGCCTCCCTCGCGGCCGAGGACCGCGGCCCGCGTTCCGGTGCCGCACGCCTCGCCTCGGCGCCGCCCCGGTCGACCTACCGCCTGCAGTTCCACAAGGACTTCACCTTCGCGGATGCGGAAGCGATCGTCCCCTATCTGGCCAAGCTCGGCATCAGCCACGTCTACGCCTCGCCGATCCAGAAGGCCCGGCCGGGCTCGACCCACGGCTACGACATCGTCGACCATTCGACGATCAACCCGGAGCTCGGCGGCGAGGAGGGCTTCGCCCGCTTCTCGGACGTGCTGCACGGCGCCGGCCTGAAGCTCCTGCTCGACATCGTGCCGAACCACATGGGCGTCGGCGGCGCCGACAACCCGTGGTGGCTCTCGGTGCTCGAATGGGGCGGGCTCTCGCCCTCGGCGGAGGCCTTCGACATCGACTGGTCGCGGCTCGGCGCCAAGAACAAGCTCGTGGTGCCCTTCCTCGGAGACCGCTACGGCGAGGCGCTGGAGAAGGGGACCCTGGAGTTGAGGTTCGACCCGGAGAAGGGCGCCTTCAGCATCTGGCACTACGAGCACGAATTCCCGATCTGCCCGCTGCAATACCCGACCATCCTGAACCGCTCCCTTGCGGCGCTCGGCGATATCGAGGATGCGGCCGCCCTCGAAGTGCTCGGCATCTCCGAGCGCCTGCGCCTGATGGGCGAGGAAACGAGCGACGAGCGCCGGCGCGCCTTCCCGGCCGAGGCCGAGGAACTCAAGGAGCGCCTGGTCGAGGCGGTCGAAGCCTCGCCCGCCATCGCGGCGGCCATCGGGCGGACCCTGAAGCTGCTCAACGGCGCCAAGGGCCACCCGGACAGCTTCGGCCCGCTGCACCGCCTGCTGGAGCAGCAATCCTACCGCCTCGCCCATTGGCGGATCGCCGCGAGCGACATCAACTACCGACGGTTCTTCGACGTGAACGGCCTGGCGGGCCTGCGCGTCGAGAAATCCGACGTGTTCCAGCGCTCGCACGAGACGATCTTCCGGCACATCGCGGCCGGGCGGATCGACGGACTGCGCATCGATCACATCGACGGTCTCGCCGACCCGCTCGGCTACGCGCGCGCCCTCCAGGCCGCCATCGGTCCCGGCTTCTACGTGGTCGTGGAGAAGATCCTCGAACCCGGCGAGCGGCTGCGACCCTGGCCCGTGGCGGGCACCACCGGCTACGACGTGCTCAACCAGCTCGACGGCATCCTCGTCGACCAGGGCAAGCGCGCCGAGATCCGCCGGCTCTACGAGAGCCGGACGCAGTTCGACGAGCCCTACAAGTTCATGCTCCGGGCCGCCAAGGCCGAGATCCTAGAGATCAGCTTCGCCTCAGAGCTCGAGGTGATAACCTCCGACCTCAAGGCGGTGGCCGATGCCGACCGCCGCACGCGCGACTTTTCGGTCAACGCCATCCGCCGGGCGCTCATCGAGATCATCGCCCGCTTCCCGACCTATCGGAGCTACCTGCCGGGCGACCTCGACGAGAGCGACGTCGAGGACGAGGACATCCGCCTCATCGAGACGGCGGTGAAGAAGGCCAAGCGCTGGAGCGCGTTGCCGGACCGCTCCGTGCACGACTTCGCCGCCGACGCCATGCTCGGGCGCATCGACGTGACCGGACCGGGCCGCCCGGACCCGGAAGTGATCCTGCGCTTCCGCCGCCGCTTCCAGCAGCTCACCGGCCCGGTGATGGCCAAGAGCCTGGAAGACACGCTGTTCTACCGCTTCGCCGAACTCCTCGCCCTGAACGAGGTCGGCGGCGATCCGGGCGAATACGGCATCGACGCGGCCCATTTCCACGCGCTCCAGGCGGCGCGGGCGCGCGACTGGCCGAACGCGATGATCACCACCGCGACCCACGACACCAAGCGCGGCGAGGATGCCCGCTCGCGCCTGCTCGCCCTCTCGGAGATGCCCGAGGACTGGGCCGCGGCCTGGGAGACCTGGACGAACCTCGCCCAGCCCCACCTGACGGTGATCGACCGGGAGCCGGTGCCGGACGCCAACGACCAGTGGATGTTCTTCCAGGCCATCCTCGGCGCTTGGCCGCTGGAACTGCTCGAGGCGGACGATCCGGCCGCGATCGAGGATTTCCGCAATCGGCTCGATGCCTATGCCGAGAAGGCCCTGCGCGAATCCAAGCGCAGGTCGAGCTGGGTCAATGTCGACGAGGGCTACGAGGGTGCGGTGCACGCGCTCTTCGCCCAGCTGATCGCCCCGGGCTCCGCGTTCCTCGCTCAGCTGCGCCCCTTCGCAAAGCGTCTGGCGCATCTCGGCATGATCGCCGGCCTCGGCCGGACCGTCCTGAAAGTGACCCTGCCGGGCCTGCCCGACACCTACCAGGGCACCGAGTTCTGGGACTTCTCGTTCGTCGACCCCGACAACCGGCGGCCCGTGAACTACCCGGCCCTGACCCGGGCCCTGGAGGAGGGAGGGGCGGTCGCCGATCTCCTGGCCCATTGGACGGACGGGCGGGTGAAGCAGGCGACCCTAGCCAGGCTCCTGGCCGACCGCGCCGCCCGCCCGAGCTTCTATGCCGATGCCGACTACCAGGCGCTCCCGGCCTCGGGCGCGCAGGCCGACCATGTCATCGCATTCACACGTTCCGATGCGACGACGGGCGAGGGCGACCTCGTGGTGGTGATCCCACGCCTGGTCTCCGGCCTCGTCGAGGGCGCGATCTGGTCGGGCGAGGCCTTCGCCGGGACGGCGGTCGCGGTGACGCCCGGAACGGCCTGGACGGATCTCGTCACCGGGGACGAGATCGTCTCCGACGATGGCCGGATCGAACTCGGACGGGCCTTCGCGCGTCTGCCCTATGCCGTCCTGAAGCGAACGCGCTGACGGCGGATCGAATGCGCTCCCGGGATACGGAGCGCCCGCACACGAACGACCGGGGGAGGGATCTCCCGTCCCGGTCACTGTCGCGCCCCCGCGGGCCCGCCCTGGGCGGATTCGCGAGACCCGGAGCCGGGTCCCGGATCGCGCACGCGAAAGACGAGATGGAGCACGCATGAACGCACCCAGCCCCGCAACGACCGCCGCCCAGCGGACCGCAGCCGGTCGGGTGCTGCTTCCCGCCGCCCTGGCGCCCCGTGCCGAGGGACCGCGCATCTACAATCTGTTCCCGCTCCTCGTCGGCCGCGTCTCGGCCTGGACCGCCGAACTGCCCCGGATCGCAGCGCTCGGCTTCGACTGGGTCTATCTCAACCCCTTCCACCAGACCGGCGGCTCGCGCAGCCTCTATGCGGTGGCCGATCCCGACCACCTGGACGAGCGTTTCCGCGACCAGGACGGCACCTCGGATGACGAGCAGATCCGCCGGTTCTGCGCCGCCGCCACGGCGCACGGCCTCAGCGTGATGACCGACCTCGTCATCAACCACACGGCCATGGACGGCCCGCTCGCCGCGCAGCGCCCCGACCTGTTCGTCAAGGACGCAGAGGGCAGGATCGAGAGCCCCTATGCCGTCGATCCGGACGACCCGTCGATCCGGACCGTCTGGGGCGACCTCGCCGAACTCGACTACCATTCGGAGGGTTCGCGCCGGGAACTGACCGCGTTCTGGTCGGGCTACGTCAATCGCCTGCAGGATCTCGGCGTCCAGGGCTTCCGCTGCGATGCCGCCTACAAGGTCCCGGCATCGGTCTGGCGCGACCTGATCGGGGCCGCGAAGGCGCTGGAGCCGAATTGCCTGTTCGCGGCCGAGACCCTCGGCTGCACCTTCGAGGAGGCACAATCCACCGCCGGCGCCGGGTTCGACTACCTGTTCAACAGCTTCGCCTGGTGGGACCTGAAGGCGTCCTGGGCGCTCGACCAGTACGAGCGCCTGCGCGTCATCGCACCCTCGATCGCGTTTCCCGAGAATCACGACATGGCCCGCCTCGCGGCCGACCTCGATGGCGACCCCGCGGCCGTCGCGCGGCACCTGAAGGCGCGCTACGCCCTGTCGGCGTTCTTCTCGGCCGGCGTGCTGATGCCGATCGGCTACGAATGGGGCTACCGCCGCGCCCTGCACGTCGTCGAGACCAGTCCCGAGGCGCGTGAATCAAACACCGGTATCGACATCTCCGCCTCCATCGCGGCGATCAACGCCCTGCGGGCCGAACTCCCGGCGGCCAATGTCGAGGGCGCCCAGGCGCGCATCTCCTCGCCGGATGCGCCCTATACCGCGCTCCTGCGCTTCGATACCGGCCACGGCGCCTCGGCGCGCAGCGCGACGCTGGTACTCTACAATCCCACCGCCATCCCGGTGCCGGTGGAGCCCGGGGCGCTGCTGGCCCGGACCGGCGGCATGCTCGGCGACTTCATCGACCGGACGCCGGAGGCCGAGCCCATCGACTTCCGGCCGGGAATCGCGCTGGCCCTGGCACCCGGCGAAGTCCGGATTCTCGCGGCGGAACGCGCGGAGGTGAAAACCGCGCCGAAGCCGAGCACGCCCACCGGCGAGGGCCGGGTCGTCATCGAGGCGGTGATGCCGGAGATCGACGGCGGCCGCTCCGCGGTGAAGCGCGTGGTCGGCGAGAGCGTCCACGTCACCGCCGACATCTTCAGCGACGGCCACGAGATCATCGACGCCGAGATCCTGTCCCGCGTGGTGGGCGAGACCGCTTGGCGCTCCGATCGCATGGTCTTCGTCGACAACGACCGCTGGGGCGGCCACTTCCCGCTCCTGCGCAACGCCCGCTACGAATTCACCGTCCAGGCCTGGCGCGACGGCTATTCGTCGTGGATCCGCGACACCCTGAAGAAGCGCGACGCCGGGGTCGACGTGCGCCTGGAGACCATCGAGGGCGTCGCCTTCGTCGTCGGTGCCCTCGAGAACGCCACGGGCCCGGACAGCGACCGCCTGAAGGCCCTGGTGGGAGATCTCGAGGCCCAGCCGTCCGGCTCGGCGGGACAACTCGACCTGATGCTGGCGCCGGCCAACGCGCACCTGATCCGGCGTCATGCCCCGCGCATCAACCTCTCGCGCTACCCCGTGAACGTGCCGGTGATCGCCGATCGCCTCGCCGCCCGGTTCTCGGCATGGTACGAGGTTTTCCCGCGCTCCCAGTCGATGGACGTCAACCGCCACGGCACCTTCGACGACGTGATCCGACGCCTGCCGGAGATCCGCGAGCTCGGCTTCGACGTGCTCTATTTCACGCCGATCCACCCGGTCGGAAAGACCAACCGCAAGGGCAAGAACAACACTCTGACGGCGCTCCCCGGCGATGTCGGCTCAGTCTACGCGGTCGGCTCGGAGGAGGGCGGCCACGAGGCGGTGCACCCTGAACTCGGCACCCTCGACGACTTCCGCCGCCTCGTAGCGGCGAGCCATGCCTACGGCATGGAGATCGCGCTCGACTTCGCGATCCAGTGCTCCCCGGACCATCCCTGGATCAAGACCCATCCGGAATGGTTCGAGTGGCGCCCCGACGGCACCCTGAAATTCGCCGAAAATCCGCCCAAGAAGTACGAGGACATCTCCAACGTCCACTTCTACGGCGGTGCCCTGCCGTCCCTGTGGATCGAGTTGCGCGACATCGTCATGGGCTGGGCCAAGCTCGGCGCCCGCATCTTCCGGGTCGACAACCCGCACACCAAGCCGATCCCGTTCTGGGAGTGGATGATCGCCGAGGTCAACGCCCGCTATCCGGACGTGATCTTCCTCGCCGAGGCCTTCACCCGGCCGAAGATGATGAAGAAGCTCGCCAAGGCCGGGTATCAGCAGAGCTACACCTATTTCACCTGGCGCGATACGAAGCCCGATCTGATCGCCTATTCCACCGAACTCGCCGGCGAGATGGGTGAATATTATCGGCCGAACTTCTTCGCCAACACGCCCGACATCAACCCGATCTACCTGCAGACCAGCGGACGGGCGGGCTTCGTCGTGCGGGCCACCCTCGCCGCCACCCTGTCCAGCGTCTGGGGCATCTACAACGGCTTCGAGCTGTGCGAGGCCGAGCCGTATCCGGGCAAGGAAGAGTACCTCAACTCGGAGAAGTACGAGCTCAAGGCCTGGGACTATCACCGCCCGGGAAACATCCGCGAGCACATCATCAAGCTGAACCAGATCCGGCGTGATAACCCGGCGCTGTGGGACTTCCGCAATGTGGTCTTCACCGGCGCCTACAACGACCAGATCATCGGCTACGCCAAGGTGACGCCGGACGGGGACAACTGCATTTTCGTCCTCGTCAACCTCGACCCGCGCAACCGCCAGGAATGCACCTACGAGGTGCCGCTCTGGCTGCTCGGCCAGCCCGATGACGGCGCCGTCGAGGTCGAGGACCTGCTGCTCGGCTACAAATTCGAGCTGCGTGGGAAATCGCACCGCATCGCCCTGGACCCCGCAGAGCGCTCGGCGGTGATCTGGCGCCTTCGCGCTCCGAGCCGGGTTGCGTAAGCCGCGTGCCCGTGTCAGCAAAAAACCCGACGGCCCCGGCGGGCCGTCGTCGTGTCGCCCGATTGTCGGCGCCTACCCCGCTGACGGACGCCGCGCTCGCCAGTCTCATCGCTGTGAGTGGTGCGGATGCCCCGGACACGCCCTTGAACTCGACGCATGAGGCAACGACGCGATGATCGATCGCAGCGATCCGCAATGGTACCGTGACGCCATCATCTACCAGATCCACGTCAAGTCGTTCTTCGACTCCAACAATGACGGGATCGGCGATTTCGAGGGCCTGACGCAGAAGCTCGACTATGTCCGCGACCTCGGCGTCACGGCCATCTGGCTGATGCCGTTCTATCCGTCGCCCCTGCGCGACGACGGCTACGACATCGGCGACTACCGCGACGTCAATCCGTCCTACGGCACGATGGAGGAGTTCCGGAAATTCGTGGACGCGGCGCACGAGCGCGGCCTGCGCGTGATCACCGAGCTCGTCATCAACCACACCTCCGATCAGCATCCCTGGTTCCAGCGGGCCCGCGAGGCCCCGGCCGGATCGCCGGAGCGCGACTTCTACGTCTGGTCGGACACCGACACGCCGTACTCGGACACGCGCATCATCTTCCTCGACACCGAGGTGTCGAACTGGACCTGGGACCCGGTCGCCAAGCAGTATTTCTGGCACCGCTTCTACAGCCACCAGCCCGACCTGAACTTCGACAATCCGGCCGTGCTGGAAGCCGTCATCGAGGTGATGCGCTACTGGCTCGACATGGGCGTCGACGGCCTGCGCCTCGACGCGATCCCGTACCTGATCGAGCGCGACGGAACGAACTGCGAGAATCTGCCGGAGACCCACACGGTCATCAAGGCGATCCGCGCGGCGCTGGATGCGAGCTACCCGGACCGGATGCTGCTGGCCGAGGCGAACCAGTGGCCGGAGGAGACGGCCCAGTATTTTGGCGATGGCGACGAGTGCCACATGGCATTCCACTTCCCGCTGATGCCGCGCATGTACATGGCGATCGCCCGCGAGGACCGGCATCCGATCACCGACATCATGCGCCAGACCCCGGAGATTCCCGAGGGCTGCCAGTGGGCGATCTTCCTGCGCAACCATGACGAGCTGACCCTCGAGATGGTCACCGCCGAGGAGCGCGACTACCTGTGGTCGTTCTATGCCGCCGAGCGGCGCGCCCGCATCAACCTCGGCATTCGCCGCCGCCTCGCGCCGCTCCTCGAGAACGACCGGCGCAAGATCGAGCTGATGAAGTCCCTCGTCCTGTCGATGCCCGGCACGCCGGTGCTGTATTACGGCGACGAGATCGGCATGGGCGACAACATCTACCTCGGTGACCGCGACGGCGTGCGCACGCCGATGCAGTGGTCGCCGGACCGCAACGGCGGCTTCTCGCGAGCCAACCCGCAGAAGCTGTTCCTGCCCTCGGTGCAGGACCCGATCTACGGCTTCGACGCGATCAACGTCGAGGCGCAGACCCAGTCGCAGACCAGCCTGCTCAACTGGACCCGCCGGATGATCGCGATCCGCAACAATTCGGTGGCTTTGGGCCGCGGCGGCATGCAGTTCCTGTATCCGTCGAACCGCAAGGTCCTGGCCTGGATCCGCGAGTTCGAGGGCGAGCGCGTCCTCTGCGTCGCCAACCTGTCTCGGGCGCCGCAGGCGGTGCAGCTCGACCTGTCCGAGCTGCGCAGCGCGGTTCCGATCGAGCTGACCGGCGGTTCGGAGTTCCCGGCCATCGGCGAACTGCCCTACCTGCTGACCCTGCCGTCCTACGGGTTCTACTGGTTCTCGCTGAGTGCCGCGAACACGGGCAGCATCGGCCCGCAGCCGGAACTGCCGGAGCTGTTCACGCTCGTGCTCACCGGCGGGATCGAAACCCTGATGGCCGGGCGCGAGCGGACGGCCTTCGAGCGCACCGTGGCCCCGCGCTTCATCGCCACCCGGCGCTGGTTCGCCGCGAAGGGCTCGCGCATCAAGTCGGTGCAGGTCACCGACAGCGCGGCCCTCAAGGACGGCGCCGGCGAATCCAAGTTCCTCCTGCCCCGCGTCGCGGTCCATCTCTCCACGGGCGAGCGTCAGGACTACTTCGTGCCCGTGGCCGTCGACGAGGGCCGCGAGGACGAGGCGATGCTCCAGCACGCCGTCGCCCGCGTGCGCCGCGGTCCGCGCACCGGCCTCCTGCTCGGCGCCGCCGCCTCGCCGACCTTCGCGATCTCGATGATCGAGGGCATGCGCGAGGGCCGCGAGATCGCCACCGAGACCGGGCGGCTCGTGTTCTCGACCACCTCGGCCTTCGATCGCGACATGACCTTCGAGGCGAGCGAGGTCCGCTCGCTCAATGCCGAGCAGAGCAACACCTCGATCGCCATCGGCTCGAAGATGATGCTCAAGCTGCTGCGCCGCCTGCAGACCGGGGTCCATCCGGAGATCGAGGTCGGGCGCTTCCTCACCGAGACGGCGCATTTCGGCAATACGCCGGCGCTCCTCGGCGTTCTCGAGCACGTCGACGCCAAGGGCACGCGCACGGCGCTCGCGGTGCTGCAGAAGTTCGTGCCGAACCAGGGCGACGCCTGGACCCTCATGCTGGAGGGCTTGCGTCGCGACTTCGACACGGTGGTGCTGGCGCCGGAGAGCGAGGCGCCGTCCCCGGCCGAGGCCTTCGAGACGCATCTGCGCTGGGCGATCCTGCTCGGCCGTCGCACCGCCGAGATGCACAACGCCTTCGCGGTCGAGACCGACGACCCGGCCTTCGCGGCCGAGCCGTTCGACCACGAGGACCTCTACGCGCTCGGCGACGACACCCGTCGCCAGGCGGAGCGGGCGTTCCGGGGCCTCGACGGCCTCGCGGGCCGCGCCTCCAACGCGGCGAGCACCGAGCTGGCGGGCCGCCGCCACGAGGTCGAGACCGCCATCGAGACGCTGACCGCCAAGGCACCCCACGGGGCGATGAAGACGCGCATCCATGGCGATTATCACCTCGGGCAGGTGCTGGCGGCCGACGACGATCTGATCATCGTCGACTTCGAGGGCGAGCCCTCGCGGCCGGCCGACGAGCGCCGGATCAAGTCCACGCCCCTGCGCGACGTCGCCGGGATGCTGCGCTCCTTCGCCTACGGCGCCGAGACCGTGACCCGCGGGATCGCGGCGCGCTTCTCGGATTCCGAGGAGCGGGCCCGCCGGGCCTCCATCGCCTGGCGCGGCATGATCGATGCGGCCTTCCTCGACGGTTACCGCGAGGCCGTCTCCGCGAGCCGGGCCGCCGTGACCGATCCGGAGACCGAGAGCCGCCTCCTGAAGCTCTCGCTCCTGACGAAGGCGCTCTACGAGGTCGATTACGAAGCCAACAATCGTCCCGACTGGATCGAAATCCCCGCCCGTGGGGTTCTCAACATTCTGGACGAGATCAAGAGAGGCGTTTGAATGATGGGCATCGACGAGACGTTCGCGAGCAGGACCGGCCAGGCTTCCGGCACCTCAAGATCGGCGGACGTTGCGCCCGTTGCCACCCGGGCGCCGCAGGCCGCGACGCCGGAGACCGGGTCCCCCCACCCGGATGCGATCGCCGCCATCATGGCGGCGAACCACGGCGACCCGTTCTCCGTCCTCGGCCCGCATCAGGTCGGGTCGGGACAGTGGGAGGTTCGCGCGGTGCTGCCGGAGGCGAAGTCCGCGAGCCTGCTCGTGGGCGGCCGGCGCATCCCCTTCGAGCGCAAGCACCCCGACGGCTTCTTCGTCGCCCGGGTCCCGAGCGAGGGGCGTCCGCTCTACGAACTGTCCGTCGAGACCTGGGACGGCGTCGAGCGTTCGCGCCATGACCCCTATGGCTTCGGCTCGTCGCTCCGCCAGGAGGACATCGACAACCTGCGTGAGGTCGGCAGCAACGTCACTTATCGCATCCTCGGGGCGCAGCATCGCCCCGTCGACGGCATCGACGGCTTCCGCTTCGCGGTCTGGGCGCCGAATGCCCGCCGCGTCAGCGTCGTCGGCGACTTCAACAACTGGGACGGCCGCCGCCATCCCATGCGCCTCTGGCAGAACGGCGGGATCTGGGAGCTGTTCATCCCGGGCTTGAAGGCCGGCGCGCACTACAAGTACGAGATTCGCGGCGCCGACGGATCGCTGCTGCCCCTCAAGGCCGATCCAGTCGCCTTCGCGGCCCAGAAGCCGCCGGAGACCGCCTCGGTCCTGCAGGGAACGAACGACCCCGAGTGGCACGACGAGAAGTGGATGGCGACGCGGGGCGTGAAGGATCCGCGCCACATCCCGATCTCGATCTACGAGGTGCATCTCGGTTCCTGGGCGCGCGTCGCCGAGGAGGGGAACCGCTACCTGACCTACCGGGAACTGGGCGAGCGCCTGATCCCCTACGTCAAGGAGATGGGTTTCACCCATATCGAGATGCTGCCGATCACGGAGTTCCCCTTCGACGGGTCGTGGGGTTACCAGCCGGTCTCGCTGTTTGCCCCGACGAGCCGGTTCGGCACGCCGGACGACTTCGCGGCCTTCGTCGATACCGCCCATGCCGCCGGGATCGGCGTCATGCTGGACTGGGTGCCGGGCCACTTCCCCCTCGACGCGCACGGCCTCGGCCAGTTCGACGGCACGCATCTCTACGAGCACGCCGATCCGCGCCAGGGCTTCCATCAGGATTGGGGCACCTACATCTACAATTTCGGCCGCACCGAGGTGTCGAGCTTCCTGGCGGCCAATGCGCGCTTCTGGCTCGAGCATTACCACCTCGACGGCCTGCGCGTGGATGCCGTCGCGTCGATGCTCTACCTCGACTACTCGCGCCGGCAGGGCGAGTGGATCCCGAACCGCTACGGCGGGAACGAGAACCTCGACGCCATCGAATTCCTGCGCAAGACCAACGAGGCGACCTACGCCCATGCGCCGGGAACGCTCACGGTCGCGGAGGAATCGACCTCCTGGCCGGGCGTCTCGCACCCGACCTATACGGGCGGCCTCGGCTTCGGCTTCAAGTGGAACATGGGGTGGATGCACGACACCCTGAACTTCGTCTCCAAGGAGACGATCCACCGTCGCTACCATCACCACGACCTGACGTTCGGCCTGCTCTACGCTTTCTCCGAGAACTTCATCCTGCCCCTGTCCCATGACGAGGTGGTGCACGGAAAAGGCTCGCTGCTCGGCAAGATGCCGGGCGACCGCTGGCAGAAGTTCGCGAACCTGAGAGCCTATTACGGCTTCATGTGGGGGCATCCCGGCAAGAAGCTGCTCTTCATGGGCTGTGAGTTCGGCCAGGAGAAGGAGTGGAACCACAACCAGAGCCTCGACTGGCATCTCCTGGAAGACGGGATGCATCAGGGCGTGAAGGATCTGATCCGCGACCTGAACCATCTCTACAAGGCGACGCCGGCCCTCCACAGCCGGGACACCGAAGCCGGCGGCTTCCAGTGGCTCGTGGCGGACGACCAGGACAACAGCGTCATCGCCTGGGCTCGCAAGGGTCGCGAGCCCGACGAGATCGCGGTGGTCGTCTCGAACTTCACGCCGGTGCCGCGCGAGAGCTATCGCATCGGCGTCCCGGCCGCCGGGTTCTACCGGGAGGCGATCAACTCGGATGCGGAGCGCTACGGCGGTTCGAACGTCGGCAACATGGGCGGCGTCCAGGCCGAGGCGGTGGCGAGCCATGGCCAGCCCTACTCGGTGTCCCTGACGATCCCCCCCCTGGCCACGACGATCTTCCTCCGCGAGGGCTGAGAATCTCCGAGCCGTTCGTCCCTTCCCGCGCGGAGGGACGAACGATCGTGGATGAAACGAGGAAAGCCGGCGGGTCGCCCCGCCGGCTTTCCTCGTCTTCGATCCTGGGCGCCTCGGATCAGGCGGCGCGCAGGCGGAGCCCCACGGTGTTACCGAAGGCTCTGGCGTAGAGGGACGCGTAGTTGGTCGCGGCCTGATCCCACCCGAAAGAGCGCGACATGGCGTGCCGACGCATGGCATTCAGGCGCTTCTTCTGCGCGAAGGTGTCGAAGGCCCGGCGGATGGCGCCCGAGAAGCCTCGTGCGGACGCTTCGCTGAAGGTGAAGCCGGTCACGCCATCCTCGACCGTATCGGCGAGTCCACCGGTGCGGTGGACGATCGGCAGCGAGCCGAAGCGCTGGGCATACATCTGGGCGAGCCCGCAGGGCTCGAAGCGCGAGGGCATCAGCAGGAAGTCGCTGCCGGCGAACATCCGGCGCGCATCGCGCTCCTCGAAGCCGACATGGACGCCGACGGAGGCGGGGTAGCGCCGGGCGAGGTCGCGCAGGGCGCCCTCGAAGCGACCCTCGCCCTGTCCGATGACCACGAGCTGTCCCCCCTCGGCCACGATGGACTCGGCGGCGCCGATGCTGAGATCGATGCCCTTCTGGTGGACCAGCCGGGACACCACGGCGAAGAGCGGACCGCGCGAGACGGCCAGACCGAACTGGCGCCGGACGGTCTCGGCATTGGCGCGCTTGCCCTTCCAGTCGTCGACCTCGAAACGGGCCGCGAGATGGGCATCCGTACGCGGGTCCCAGCTCTCGTCGATGCCGTTGAGGATGCCGGCGAGACGGCCCTGCGCCGCACGGGTGCGCAGCAATCCGTCCAGACCGCAGCCGGATTCCGGGGTGATGATCTCGCGGGCGTAGGTCTCGCTGACCGTGGTGACGTGCGAGGCGTAGTACAGACCGGCTTTCAGAAAGGAGAGCTGACCGTAGAACTCGACGCCGTCCATCTGGAAGGCGTCTTCGGGAACGCCGAGGCGCCCGAGGGACTCCCTCGGAAAGACGCCCTGGTAGGCGAGGTTATGAACGGTGAGGATGCTCGGGATCCGCAGACCGTTCCAGGCGAGATAGGCGGGGGCGAGGGCCGCCTGCCAGTCGTTGAGGTGCAGGAGATCGGCGGCCCAGGCCGGGTCGATGCCACGGGCGAGTTCGGCTGCGGCGAGGCTGAGGCGAGCGAAACGGATGTCGTTGTCGCCGAAATCGCCCTGGGCATTGCCGTAGGGCGTGCCGTCGCGCTGGTAGAGATCGGCGTTGAGGATGACGTAGACTTGAAGTCCGTCGCTGGTCTCGACGAGGCCGAGTTCGCAGGGCGGGACGCCGGCCTGGGCCGGCAACTGCGCGACGACCGGGATATGGTCGAACTGCTCGACGACCTGACGATAGCCGGGGATCAGGACACGGACGTCGTAATGCTTGCGCAATGCCCGGGGGAGGGATCCCGCGACTTCACCGAGGCCGCCCGTTTTCACGAAGTCGGCCATTTCCGGGGTCGCGAAGAGGATGCGGGGCTGTAGCTGGTGACGGGATCGGGCGGCGTGGTGAAGGTCTAGATGATCGGTCTGATCCGCCAGGCTCATGAATTCGTTCCCGCGTCGTGCGGAGGGCGGGAACGGAGAGCGAGAGCCCAGCATCGACGTCGACCTCGTGAACGCAGCGAGACGGCTTTTGTTCCGTTGCGTTGCACAATTCAAGCCATGTTCAGGAACTTTCTCGATCCGGGGCGAAAATGCCCGATTTCCACATGGCGACGCGGCCCGAATGCATCGTGCTTCAAGCTTGTCGGATCAGGATCACGCCCTCGTTCGCCTCGAGATCGAGGTCGGCGACGTTCGCCGCACGGGTTCGTGCCGGCTGCGTCGAGAGGAGGACCACCCAGTTGTTCGCCTGGGCATCGTCCATCCGAACATTCTGCCGCGATGCACTGAAGTTCAGCAGGATGCGAAGCGTTGCATCATCATCGAAGCGCTCGAAGGCGAAGATGAAATCGTTCGAGGCGGGGAGGGTTCGAAATCCACCGGTGGCGAGCGCCGTGTAATCGCGGCGTAACCGCAGCAGGCGGCGATAGAGCGTGAGCAGCGAGCGGGCGTCGTCGCACTGGCATTCCACGTTCCGGGTCCCGGCGTCCGGGCTGAGCGGAAGCCAGGGTTCGCCCACGCTGAAGCCGGCATTCGGCGACTCGTCCCACTGCATCGGGGTGCGTTCCGGGTCGCGGCCATGCCCCGGCTCATTGTGCTCCCAGGGGTCGCGTACCCGGTCCGGCGGAATGGCCACGTGCGCGAGCCCGATCTCGTCGCCGTAATAAAGCGTCGGCGTACCGCGCAGCGTGAGGAGCAGCATCGCCGCGATGGCGGACTGCTCGGCGCCGACCCGTGCGGCGATCCGGGGCTGATCGTGGTTGCCCAGCACCCAGTTCGGCCATCCGCCCGGGGGCAGGGCCTCCTCGTAGGAGGCGACGAGATCGGCGACGGAACGGGCGTTCCAGGGCGTCTGGATGAGTTGAAAGTTGAAGGGCAGGTCGACGCCCGCCAGATCGGTGCCGTAATAGGCCACGAGACGCTCGACGGGCAGGTAGATCTCGCCGATGAGGACGCGCTCGCCATAGGGCGCCAAGACCGCGCGCATCTCTGCGATGACGTCGAAGACCTCGGGACGGTCGGCGGAATAGACCTGGGCGAAGCGGTTGATCTCCGCCTGCCCGGGTCCGTAGTCGGGGTTCTCCGGGTTGTCGCGGAAACCCTCGTCCTTCATCAGGTGCCAGATCACGTCGACGCGGAAGCCGTCGACGCCGCGGTCGAGCCAGAAGCGGAGCGCGTCGTGCATCGCCGCGCGGACCTCCGGATTGCGCCAGTTCAGATCCGGCTGCTCGCGCAGGAAGGCGTGGTAGTAGTACTGCCCGGTGGCCTCGTCGCGGGTCCAGGCAGGGCCGCCGAAATTGCTGATCCAGTTGTTGGGCGGACCGCCATCCGGGGCCGGGTCGCGCCAGATGTACCAGTCGCGCTTCGAGCTCGTGCGCGCGGCCCGGCTTTCCGCGAACCACGGATGGGCGATGGAGGTGTGGTTCGGGACGAAGTCGAGGATGACCTTCAGGCGGCGAAAATGGGCCTCGGCAATGAGTTCTTCGAAATCCGCGAGGGTTCCGAAGAGCGGATCCACGCCGCAGTAATCGGCGACGTCATATCCGAAATCCGCCATCGGCGAGGGGTAGAACGGCGAGATCCAGACCGCGTCGACCCCGAGCCAGGCGAGATAGTCGAGCCGGCGCGTGATCCCGCGGAGATCTCCGATCCCGTCGCCGTCGCTGTCCTGGAACGAACGCGGATAGACCTGATAGACCGTACCGCTCTTCCACCAGACCGTGTCCACCATGCCATTCCTCCGGCGACGCGTCTTCGCCGCTTGCCGGCCGGACCCTAGCCGTAGATGGCACATTTCGCGACCCGTCCACGGCCCAGGTCATTCAGACAATATTCGAACGTGGTGTGGTCTCATTCCCGCACGGTTTGGTTGGGACTGTCGGACACCGTGACGCAGATAGGTGGCTGGGCAGGACCGATCCCCGACGGAGATCGATCCTGGACCGGCCCCGCATCACGGGCGGCATGCTCAGGCAAGCAAGGTACTTCATTCGAAGGAAGTACGGATTTCGCAAGATTGGTGACGTGCAGGAAATCGCTCCCGCGGCATCATCGAAAGTGAGGCGAGCGAGAGACGACGGACGCAGCGCCACTCCGGTGGCGTCGCGCCGGATCCGACGACGACGGGGACGAGGCCGAACGCAGGACAGGATTGCCGGGGGCGGGACCATCTCAGGGTTGTCGTCCCGGCCCTCGCTTGCAAGTTTCTCGGCCGAGAAGGGGGGACTGAGACGTGCTGAACGACAAGCTCATCGGACGAGACAACACCGACGTCGCCACCTTGGCGGCTGGCGCGGAACAGGCGGTGCGGGCGCCGATGCCGGCCGTTCAGGAACGGGCCCGGCCGGTCGCCAAGACATCGGGCAACGCGGTGACCGACCTGCGCGAGGCGATCCTCGCGAAGCTCGCCTACGCGATCGGCAAGACGCCCCGGACCGCACGCGAGCGCGACTGGTTCGCCGCCACGGCCCTCGCCCTGCGCGACCGGATCGTCGATGCCTGCCTCGACGGCGACGCATCGATCCCGAACAAGCGCGTCTATTACCTGTCTCTCGAATTCCTGATCGGCCGGCTCCTCTCCGATGCGATGAACAATCTCGGCCTCGTCGAGACCACCCGTGCAGCGCTGCGCGAACTCGGCGTCGAACTCGGCGACGTCGAAGCCGCCGAGCCGGACGCGGCCCTGGGCAATGGCGGCCTCGGCCGCTTGGCGGCCTGCTTCATGGAGAGCATGGCGAGCCTGTCGATTCCGGCCATCGGCTACGGCATCCGCTACGATCACGGCCTGTTCCGGCAATCCCTGGAGGACGGCTGGCAGAAGGAGGCGCCGGAGACCTGGCTCGCCGAGGGCAATCCTTGGGAGTTTCCCCGGCCGGAGGCGACCTACACCATCGGCTTCGGGGGCCACGTCACCATGTCGTCGGTCTCCGAGGGCGTGATCCGCCGCCACTGGCACCCGGCCGAGACGGTGCGGGCGGTGGCGCACGACGTTCCGGTGGTCGGCTGGCGCGGGCGGCACGTGAACACCCTGCGCCTCTGGAAGGCCGAGGCCGAGGCGCCGATCGAACTCGCGCGCTTCAATGGCGGAGATCATGTCGGCGCGGTGGCAGGCCGCTCCCGCGCGGAGGCGATCTCGCGGGTGCTCTATCCGAGCGATTCCTCGGCCGAGGGCCAGGAACTGCGCCTGCGGCAGGAATACTTCTTCACCTCGGCCTCGCTGCAGGATCTCGTGCGTCGCCACATCGCCGAGCGCGGCGACCTGCGCTCGCTGCCCGACCATGCAGCGATCCAGCTCAACGACACGCATCCCGCCATCGCGGTGCCGGAGCTGATGCGGCTCCTGCTCGAGGATCACGGCTTCAACTGGGAGGATGCCTGGCACGTCACCACGCACACCCTGGGCTACACCAACCACACGCTCCTGCCCGAGGCGCTGGAGACCTGGCCGGTCGAGCTGATGGAGCGGGTGCTGCCGCGGCACATGCAGATCATCTATCTCATCAACTGGATGCATCTGGAGGAGCAGGGCAAGCAGGGCCGCGGCTCGGCCGAGAAGCTCGCGGCCGTCTCCCTGATCGACGAGAGCCACGGCAAGCGGGTCCGCATGGGCCATCTCGCCTTCCTCGGCGCGCGCCGGGTGAACGGCGTCTCGGCCCTGCATACCGACCTGATGCGCTCGACCGTGTTCAAGGAGCTGCACGCCCTCGACACCGACAAGATCGTCAACAAGACCAACGGCATCACCTTCCGGCGCTGGCTGCACAACGCCAACCCGGAACTCACGGCCCTCGCGGTCGAGGCCGTCGGCCCCGAAGTGCTCGATACGCCGGACCTGCTCACCGGACTCGCTGACGTCGCCTCCGACCCGAACTTCCAATCCCGCTACGCCACCATGCGCCGGGCTCGGAAGGTCGCCCTGGCCCGGATCGTCGCCGACCGCACCGGGATCAGCATCGATCCGTCGGCCCTCTTCGACGTGCAGATCAAGCGCATCCACGAGTACAAGCGCCAGCTTCTCAACGTGATCGAGACCGTCGCCCTCTATCAGGCGATCAAGGCCGATCCGAAGGCCGCCTGGACGCCGCGGGTGAAGATCTTCGGCGGCAAGGCCGCGCCGAGCTACGTACAGGCCAAGCTTATCATCAAGCTCGCCTGCGATGTCGCAAAGGTCGTGAATTCCGATCCGGACGTGGCCGGTCGCCTGAAGGTGGTGTTCCTGCCGAATTATTCGGTGAGCCTCGCCGAGGCCATCATCCCGGCCGCCGACCTCTCCGAGCAGATCTCGACGGCCGGCATGGAAGCCTCGGGCACCGGCAACATGAAGCTCGCCCTCAACGGTGCGCTGACCATCGGTACCCTCGATGGGGCGAACATCGAGATCCGCGACCATGTCGGCGCCGACAACATCTTCATCTTCGGTCTCGACGCCGCCGGCGTACAGGCCCGAATGGCGGAGCCGAACTATGCTGAAGCCGCGATCGCCGCGTCGCCGCGCCTCAAAGCCGCCCTCGACCTGATCGAGGCCGGCGGCTTCTCGCCGGAGGAACCCGGCCGCTTCCGGCCGATCGTCGACGACCTGCGCCACAACGACCGCTACCTGCTCACCGTCGATTTCGACGATTACTGGCGGGTGCAGCGCTCGGTGGACAAGGCCTGGACCGATCCGAAAACCTGGTGGCGGACCGCCATCCTCAATACGGCCCGCATGGCCTGGTTCTCCTCCGACCGCTCCATGCGTGAATATGCCGAGGAGATCTGGCGCGTCCGGCTCGGCTGATCGGGTTTCCCCGGCCCCCCTGCGGGGGCCGGCCTCCACGCGGCTCTGTGGTGAAATAGAAAAAGGCGCATCCCGGTGACCCGGGATGCGCCTTTCTTCGTTCCGTCAACCGGTCGGATGGCGGCCGGTTTCAGATCCCGGCGTCGATCAGGACCGGATGGCACCGGGCCCCGCTCGTCGCCGCGAGAACCTCGACGGCGCCCACCGTCGAGGCGTCGCCGGCGACATGGACGACGTCGCTGCTGCGCAGGGAGGGCAGGTGGGCCGTGAGAGGGCCCGGACGGACATCGGGGGGACGCTGGCGCGTCCGGTCCGAGACCGTGACGATCCGGGTCACGCCGGTGGCGCGCAGCCAGTCGAGGGCCGGACGCATGTAGAGGTCGAGCGGATTGCGCGCGCCGACGACGAGGATGATCTCGCGGGCGGGCTCGATGTAACGCGCCGCATGGGCGATCGACCAGATCGGGGCGAACCCGGTCTCCGAGGCGACCAACACGAGACGTCCGCCGCCGGCCCGGTAGAAGCCGCGACCGACGGGACCCTTCACCTTCACCGGATGGTGGAGCTCCAGGGCTTCCACCAGTTCGTGACCGAGCCCGAAGCCCTCGCGGTCCTGGCGCAGGTGGAACACGAGTTCGTTGAGCTCGGCGGAGCCGTCGACGCGCAGGGTCGGGCTCAGGATCACGGGGGCGAAATTTTCGAAGGTCACTTCGACGCCGTGTCCCGGCTCCAGGGCGAGCCGGCGGGTGATCGTGACGACGACCTGGAAGGTGTGCGTACCGAGGGCCGTGATCTCGGTGACCGTTCCGGTCCGTTTCTGGACGGCGGCCGGTCGGCTCGGCAGAACCAGGCGCGGAGGCGGCTCGATGGCCGCCGCCCGGGGCAGCGAGAGCTTGACGGCCTCGCCGCGATGGGCGCGGCTCTGCGCGCGCCGCGGGGCGGGGCCGGAGCCCTGGCCCCCGGGGCCGGGTGTGGAAACGATCATCCCATCGGCAAGGGCAGCCTCCATCGGGGTATCCCCGGTGGAGACACGCACGGACTTGCCGTTGACGACGAGCGAGCAGCGGGCGCTCATGGTCGTCCTTCAGGTAGTGGGGAACGGGACGGGCGGTGTTCGGCGGGGTCGTGCGACGACCCTTACGTCTCAGCGCGGTTCGTTGAGCAGGTGGTCGACCAGGGCCGCCCAGCGGTCGCGGACGGCTTTGGCTTCCGGCGTGAGCGGCTCGGCGCCGTCGATCCGGGTGATGCAGGCGCGGAGCCGCTCGGCTTCCCGACGCTCGGCACCGAGAACGGCCTTCATGACCATGACCTCGGCCCTGAGCCGGGACACTTCGCCGGAGGCGGCCGCCGGCGGCGCTTCGAGCGGAGTGGGCGCGCGAACCGGCACCTGCGGAACCGCCGGCGCAGGCTCGGGCGCCGCGCGGAGCGGGCGCGCCATCAGGCGCCGGACGAGGCCGGTGTCGATCTCGTCGTCCGTGATCCGCAACGCAGCCTGCGCCATGACGCCATCTCCCTCGGCCGGCGCGCCGCGCCCTGCCGCCCGCACATCAACTCGAGGCTGAGAATGCCGGATCATGGTTAAGGGAGGTTTAATCGGATGCCGTACAATACGGAGCATCCGGTCGATCTGGTTCAGGCAGCTTCCGGCGCTGCACCGAGCAATTGCCTGGCCTGGAGCATCGACATCGGTTCGCCGAAGGCGAAACCCTGGGCATACTCACAGCCGAGCTCGAACAAGATCTGCGTGTCGACTTCGGATTCGGCACCTTCGGCGACGATCGACAGTCCGAGTTCCTGAGCCATCTTCACGATCGAACGCAGGATCGCGGTCTGCCCGGTCGAGATCTGGCGCACGAAGGACTGATCGATCTTGATCGTGTCGAACGGGAAGCGCTGCAGATAGGACAGCGCCGAGTATCCGGTGCCGAAATCATCCAGCGACAGGCCGGCGCCGAGGTCGTGGATGCGGTGGAGCATCTGCGCCGCGTATTCGGGGTTCTCCATGACCAGGCTCTCGGTCATCTCCAGCTTCAGGGAGCCGGGGATGACGCCGGAGCGGGCGAGAATCGTCTTCACGTCGTGCAGCAGGTCGTGGCGCAGTAGCTGGCGCGAGGAGACGTTCACGGAGGCGAAGATCGGCGGATCAACATCGAGGGAGCGCTGCCAGGCGGCGAGTTCGAGGGCGGTGCGCTCGAGGGCGAAGATGCCGAGATTGACGATGAAGCCGCATTCTTCCGCGATCGGCAGGAAGGTGGCAGGCCCGAGGCGGCCGAGCTTCGGATGATCCCAGCGCAGCAGCGTCTCGAAGCCGGCGACCGTGCGGTCCTCCAGGCGGACGATGGGCTGAAAAAGCACCTTCATCTCGTTGCGGTCGAGCGAACGCCGCAGGTCGGCCTCCAGCATCAGCCGGTCGCTGCGCTCGTTGCGCATGGTGGCGCGGAACACCTCCGTCCGGTCGCCGCCGCCGCGCTTGGCCTGGATCATCGCCATCTCGGCGTTCTTGAACACCTCCTCGCGCTTGAGATTGGCTCCCCCCTCGTAGAGGGCGAGACCGACCGACACCGTCAGGAAGATCTCGCGATCGGCGTAGGTGATCGGCGTCGCGATGGCTTTGCGGATCATCTCCGCGAAGGCCAGGATCCGATCCGGCTCGCGCTCGGACAGGAGGATCAGCGCGAATTCGTCGCCGGCGACCCGGGCCAGGGTATCCTGCGGCCTGAGTAGGCGGCCGAGCCGGCGCGAGAGCGTCAGCAGGATCGAGTCGCCCGCGGACAGGCCGATGGCGTCGTTGATCGCCTTGAACCGGTCGATATCGAGGACGATCGTCGTCGGGCGCAGGCGGGGGTCCTGGCTGGCGAAGGCCAGCGCCGCATCGAGGCGGTCGTAGAAGAGTTCGCGATTCGGCAGGCCGGTGAGGCTGTCATGGACCGCGTCGTGGAGCAGTCGCTCTTCGGCCGTCTTCACCTCGGTCACGTCGCTGATCGTGCCGACGACCCGGATGACCTCGCCGTCCGAGCCGATCACCGGCCGGGCCTTGAGACGGTACCAGTAATACGGTCCGGCCGTGGAGCGCAGGCGGAAATCGTGGACGATGCGGCCGCGCCGCTCCTCGATCACCGTGTCGAGGGCCGCGGAGTAGCGCTCGACATCGAAGGGATGGACGAGATTGAGCCAATTGGCGGCAGGTCCCTCGAGGGCGCCCCGCTTCAGGCCGAGCTGTCCCTCGATTTCCTGCCCGGCGAAGACCCGGTCGCCCGGCACGTCCCAATCGAACACCACGTCGCCGGCGCCGGTGAGGGCGAGGGCACGCCGCTCGGTATCGGAGACGAGGGCATGGGTCAGGCCGCCGCCCGCGAAGGCGTGCTGCATCACGGTGAAGCCGATCAGCATGACGATGAGGACGAGGCCGCCGATCAGGGCGGGTTGCACGAGATCGCTGCCGATCTGCCCCGTGATGGCGAAACCCGCCGCCACGACCCAGACGAGAAGGAGACACCAGGTCGGCACCAACAGGATGGCCCGGTCGTAGCCGTTATGCGCCGCGAGATAGACGATCAGCAGCAGGCCGACGCCGGCCACGGCGGCGATCGAGATGCGGGCCACGCCGGCCGCGACCGGCGGGTCGAACACTGCCAGGCCGACGAGACAGGCGAGGAACAGGAGCCAGATGATCGCCACGTGGCTGTAGCGCACGTGCCAGCGGCTGAGGTTGAGATAGGCGAACAGGAAGACCAGCAGCGTCGCGCCGAGGACCGCCTCGGTGGAGGCGCGATAGATGCGCTCGGCCACTTCGGTGATCGGAAAGACGCGCTGCAGGAAACCGAAATCGATGGAGGCGTAGGCGAGCACGGCCCAGGCGAGGGACGCGGCCGCCGGGAAGATGATCGCCCCCTTCACCACGAAGATGATCGTCAGGAACAGCGCGAGAAGACCGGCGATGCCGATGATGATGCCCTTGTAGAGCGTCAGACCGGTCGATTTCTTGCGGTAGGCTTCCTGATCCCAGAGGTAGACCTGCGGGATGTTGGGGCCGCGAAGCTCGGCCACGTAGGTGACCGTCGCGCCGGGGTCCAGGGTGATGACGAACTGGTCCGCCTCCGGATTCTCGTCCCGTTCGGGTCTGATACCCTGGCTCGCCGTGATGGCAGCGATGCGCGAGCCGCCGAGGTCCGGCCAGATCACGCCCGAGCCGACGAGGCGGAAATGCGGAGCGACGAGGACACGGTCGACCTGCTCGTCGGTGTCGTTGGTGAGCGCGAAGACCATCCAGTCGGGGCGGGCTCCCGTCTCGCGGGCCTTCACCACGATGCGCCGGACGATACCGTCCTTACCCGGCGCCGTGGAGATCTGGATCAGATCGCCGTCGGAACGATAGCGCTCGATCATCGGCGTGAGGTCGATGGCGGGCGCGTCGAGGGTGACGCGCACCGCCTCGACGGCCTGCGCCGGGCCGCTGACGATCAGCGCGGAGAGCAGCGCCGCGACAAGGGCCGGGACGAAGACGGCGAGGACAAGGGCGATTCTACGCAACGGGCGAGTGTTCCGGCCGGGCGAGGCATGATCGACGGAAGCAGGCGAAGGGATACGGCTCAGCTGTGCATCCAGTCGTATCGGTGGGGGCCGCAGCGAGCAAGGCGACGGGCCGCCCTGCGCGACGGCGTTCACCGTTTCTGAACCGTGACGCCGAGCGTTTTCGATCGCCCGCCTTTGCGGCCAAAACAAGCCGCACCGTCCGGGCTCATGCCGCCTTCAACGTCGCTTTGATGCGATCGAGAGTCGGAAGCTTCTTGATCGGACCGATCGCCGCCAGGGTCGGTGCGCCTTTCAGGAGGCGTCGGCCGGCCTGACGGACGTCGTCCACCGTAACGGCATCCACCTTGGCGATGACTTCGCTCGCGGGGATCACCCGGCCCCAGGCCAGGATCTGCCGGGCGTTGCGCTCGATCCGTCCGCCGGGCGTCTCCAGGGCGGATAGGAGCGCCACCTTCAACTGCGCCTTGGCGCGGGCCACCTCGATGGTGTCGGCGTCGGCGGCGGCACGAATGGTCGCCTCGAGCGTCACGTCCATCAGCTCCGCGAGGTCGCCCGCGGAGGTGCCGGCGCCGATGCCGAACAATCCGCAATCGTAGAATGCCCAATGGAACGACTGGATCTCGTAGGCCAGGCCGCGGGTCTCGCGCACCTCGTGCCACAGGCGCGAGGTCAGGCCGCCGCCGAGCACCTGCGCGAAGATGTGCAGGGCGTAGTAGTCGTCGTCGCGGAACGACAGGCCCGGCAGGCCGAGGACGATATTGGCCTGCTCCAGCTTCTTCGGCAGACGCTTCTCGCCGCCGCCATAGACACCCGGGACGGCTTCGGGGGCCCGGTTCGGCTTCATCCCGCCGAAGTAGCGCTCTGCGGATTCCACGATACGGTCGTGCCCGATCGCGCCTGCGGCGGCGAGCACGATGCGGTCGGGTGTGTATTCCCGCGCGATGTAGGCCTCGATCGCGTTCCGGTCGAAACTGTTGATCGTCTCGGGCGTGCCGATGATCGGCCGACCCATCGGCTGATCGGGGAACGCCGCCTCGGTGAAGGCCTCGTAGACGACGTCGTCGGGGGTATCCTCGATCGCCGCATATTCCTGCAGGATCACGCTCTTCTCGCGGGCGAGCTCGCCGGCGTCGAAGATGGAATCCGTCAGGATGTCGCCGATGACGTCGAGGGCGACGCCGGCGTCTTCGCCGAGGACGCGCGCGGTGTAGCTCGTGCCCTCGGCGCTGGTGGCGGCGTTGATGTCGCCTCCGACATTCTCGATGTCCTCGGCGATGCGGCGGGCGGTACGGGTCTTCGTGCCCTTGAAGGCCATGTGCTCGATGAGGTGGCTGAGGCCGCCCTCATCGGCACGCTCGTGCCGCGAACCCGCGCCGACCCAGACCCCGAGGGTCGCCGTCGCCACACCCGGCATCGCCTCGGTGACCACGGTGACCCCGTTGTCGAGCTTGGTGATCTTGAGATCGGGCGAGGCGCCGTGCGTGGCGAAGTGCTGGTTCATGAGCGGTCACGCTCCCTTGGTGATGCGGGCGCGCTCGCGGATGAAGGTCTCGACCGCAGCCTGATCGTTGGCCACGCGCGAGAAGGTCTCCTTGCGGTCCATCAGATCGGCGAGGTGCGGCGGCAGTTCGGGGCGCCGCCCGCCAATCGCCTTCGCGACCGCATCGGGGAACTTGGCGGCGTGCGCGGTGGCGAGGGCCACCACGGGGGTGTGCGGATCCTGGCGCAGGAGCTTGCGCGCGGCATGCACGCCGATGGCGCTGTGCGGATCGATGACGTGTCCGGTCTCGGCATAGGTCCGGGCGATTTCGGCCAACACGTCCGGCTCGGAGACGGCGGCGGCGTCGAACTCCGCGCGAACGGTTTCGAGGATCTGCGGATCGAGGTGGAAGCCGCCCGATTGCTTGAGGCCGGCCATCAGGCGCCCGAGGCTTGACGCGTCGCGGTCGAGCGCCTCGAAGAGCAGACGCTCGAAATTCGAGGAGATCTGGATGTCCATAGACGGCGAGGTGGTCGGCTGGACGCCACGGACCTCGTAGGCGCCGTGCTCCAGGGTGCGGGCCAGGATGTCGTTGGCATTGGTGCCGATCATCAGGCGCTCGATGCCCAAGCCCATGCGCTTGGCGACCCAGCCGGCGAGGATGTCGCCGAAATTGCCGGTTGGAACCGCGAAGGAGACCGGGCGGTGCGGTGCGCCCAGGGCCACCGCCGAGGTGAAGTAGTAGACCGCCTGGGCGGCGACCCGGGCCCAGTTGATCGAATTCACGCCCGACAGCCGTACGTCGTCGGCGAAATCCGCGTGCTGGAACAGCGCTTTGACGATGTTCTGGCAATCATCGAAATTGCCGTCGATGGCGATGGCGTGGACGTTGTGCGCCCCCACCGAGGTCATCTGCCGACGCTGGACCTCGGAGACGCGGCCTTCGGGGAACAGGATGAAGATGTCGACCTGATCGAGGCCGCGGAAGGCCTCGACCGCTGCGCTGCCGGTATCGCCCGAAGTGGCGCCCACGATGGTCGCCCTGGCGCCCCGCGCCCGCAGGACGTGGTCCATCAGGCGGCCGAGAAGCTGCATCGCCACGTCCTTGAACGCGAGCGTCGGGCCGTGAAAGAGTTCCAGCAGGAACAGGTTGTCGTCGAGTTGCGTCAGCGGGCAGACCGCCGGATGCCGGAAGGTGGCGTAGGCCTCCTCGATCATCCGATCGAGGTCCGCGTCCACGATCTCCCCGTCGATGAGCGGACGCAGGACGGTCTTGGCAGCCTCGGCGTAGCGCACGCCTGCCAGCCCGGCGATCGTCGGCTTCGCGATCTGCGGCCAGCTCTCGGGCACGTAGAGACCGCCGTCGCGGGCGAGGCCGGCGAGCAGAGCATCGGAAAAGCTGAGGGGCGCCGCGGCGCCGCGGGTCGAAACGTGAAGCAAGGAGGCCTCCGGGAAGGCGCCCCGTCTACACGATGTCGGCGGGCGTGTCGAAAGACTTGGGGGTGTCGAAAGGCTTAGGAATGTCGAAAGGCTTGGACCGGCTTACGCGTTGCTGCCCGGCGCCTTGACGAGGCGGCACCCGGTGATGCGCCAGGCACCGTCCGCCTGCTTCTCGAGACTGTAGAGCGCGGCCCAGTCGGTGCCGTCCGCATCCTGTAAGGTCACTCCGAGGGCCAGACCGTCATCGCCGGCCTCCTCGATGCGGTCCACGCTGTAGCGGCGGGCGCGGTAGACGGCGGCATAGCCCTCGCGGACCATCGCGATGAAGGTTTCGGGCGACGGGAACATGCTCTGGATCGCCGGGGCGGCCTGGGCGTAGGCGGTGGCGGCGTCGTCGCGGCGGAAGGCCTCGATCTGGCGTTCCACCGTCGCCTTGGCGGCGTCCCGGGCCGCGGCATCGACGGCGAAGGCGGCCGACGGCACCATCAGCAGGGTTAGGACGAGGAGAACGGTGCGCATGGGGCCCACTCCGTATCGTGACCAGCCACCCGAAGGTAGGCTGGATCATTCGGCCGGGCGACGCAAGTTCTCGGCCGTTTTCGTCACAATCACGTCGGTGCGGCCTCCTCGTGAAGTCTGCGCCAAGCGAAGACTCCGAACACACCGAGCAGACATGCGGCGATGCCGAACCAGGTGAAGGCGTATTGCAAGTGATTGTTCGGCAGGTCGACGCGCAACTGTCCGCCCTTCGGCCACCCTCCCGGATTGGGTGTTCCGTCCGCCTCGACGAGGTAGGGGCGGGGATCGGCGATCCCGCGCGACGCGCTGATGCCGGCGATGTCGCGGTTGAACCACTCGTTGCGGACCGGATCCGGCGCCGGCACGAACATCGTCCGCGGCTCCGAGCCGCGGAGGATGCCGGTGAGGGTGGTCACGCCGTCGACCTGACCGGCCGCGCGGTTCACTGGCGCCTTCAGCTCCGTCGGCACGAAACCGCGGTTGATGAGGACGAGTCCGCCCTCCTGCAACTGGAAGGGTGTCAGGACGTAGTAGCCCTGGAGGGCCCGCCCCGGAACCTCGCCCGCAGCCAGGCCGTGGACGAGCGTCTCGGCATCGTGCCGGAACGTGCCGGTGACGCGGACCCGGCGGAACTCGTCCCGGGACGGGTTCCAATCCTGCGGCGCCGGCAGGGGGGCCGGCGGCTCGACCTTGGAGCGTTCCAGGATGCGGGCGATCAGCGCCTCCTTCTCGCCCTTGCGCTCGAGCTGCCAGACCCCGAGGCCGAGGAGGATCGCGAGGCAGGCCAGCGAGACGAGACCGGGCGCGAGGATGCTGCGCCAGGCGCCAGGGCGAAGGGTCGAAGCCATGACTAGCGGAAGCGTCCCTGCTCGGCCTTGTTGGTGAACTGGAGCGCCGCGAGGATGCCCTTGAGGGGTCGTACCAGCAGGAGGCTGAGCCCGATCGACAGGGAGCCCGCCACCAGCGCGTGGACCCAGATCGGCGGCTCGTAGGTGATCTCCATCCAGAGGGCGAGCCCGACCACGATGATGCCCACGATCGACATGACGAAGAACGCCGGCCCATCGCCGGAGTTGAAGCTGCCGTAATCCAGTCCGCAGACCTCGCAGGAGGGACGGAAGGTGAGGAATCCGTCGAACATGTGCCCCTCGCCACAGCGTGGGCAGCGGCCGCGCAGACCGGCGGAAATGGGGGGTGGCGTCGGCCGCGATGCGTCCAAGATCGATAACTCCTCGTACGGCGCCGTGCCGTCGGATCCCATATGGGGACGGCAGCGGGGCTCTTCAGGCGCGACCACGAAAAAGGGCGGCTCGCGCCGCCCTCTTCAACACTGGCATGCGGTGCAGGCCGGGCTCAGTGAGCCGCGTGGCCGGCGCCGGCGCCCCAGACGTAGATCGAGGCGAACAGGAACAGCCAGACCACGTCGACGAAGTGCCAGTACCAGGCGGCAAACTCGAAACCGAGATGCTGCCGGGTCGTGAACTGGCCGAGATAGGCGCGGTACAGACAGATCGCGAGGAAGATCGTGCCGATGATGACGTGGAAGCCGTGGAAGCCCGTCGCCATGAAGAAGGTCGACGAGTAGATGCTGCCCGAGAAGCCGAAATGAGCGTGGGCATACTCGTAGGCCTGGCAGGCCGAGAACAGCACGCCGAGAATGATCGTCAGCCAGAGGCCGTATTTCAGGCCCTTGCGGTCATCGTGCAGCAGGGCGTGGTGGGCCCAGGTGATCGTCGTGCCGGACGTGAGCAGGATCAGGGTGTTCAGGAGCGGCAGGTGCCACGGGTCGAACGCCTCGATACCCTTCGGCGGCCAGGTCCCGCCCGTGAAGTCGACGCGCGAGGCCTGGATCGGATCGGCGGTGTAGAGGGCGGCTTCGAAATAGGCCCAGAACCACGCGACGAAGAACATCACCTCCGAGGCGATGAACATGATCATGCCGTAGCGATGGTGGAGCTGCACGACCCGCGTGTGATCGCCCGTGTTGGCCTCGTGCACGACGTCTTTCCACCAGGCGAACATGGTGTAGAGCACGCCGAGGGTGCCGGCGCCGAAGATGTAGGGGCCGGGGGTGAGGGTGCCGATCTGGAGGCTCTTCATCCAGAAGACGGCGCCGAAGGCCATCAGGAAGCCCGAGAAGGCGCCGATGAGCGGCCAGGGACTCGGGGCGAGAATGTGGAAGTCGTGATTTTTGGCGTGCGCCTCGGCCATTGAACTCTTCTCCTGCCCCCGACCTCCGGACCGTCTCCGATCCTCGATCCACTGAATGCGTCGTCCCGACCGGGTTGCCCCGGATTGTTGTGGCAAACCCTTACCCAGGGTCGCGCGCTGTTGTCACGCTTGTGCCGTCAAAAATTCGACTTCGTCCCCGTGCCGCCCGTTGTCGCAAGCGCGGCCGTGGGCTGCCCGTTCTTGGAGGCGAAGTAGGTGTAGGACAGCGTCATCTCTGACAGGTGCGCCGTGTTGGAGTCCTTGCGGACCTCTGGGTCGATGTAGAACACCACCGGGAAATCCATCGTTTCGCCCGGCTGCAAGGTCTGCTCGTTGAAGCAGAAGCACTGAACCTTGACGAAGAAGCCGCCCATCAGGCCCGGCTGGACATTGAAGGTGGCGATACCGGTCGAGGGTGTGGTGCCGGTGTTCTTGACGCGAAAGAAGACCGTCTTGGTCTCCCCGAGGCGTGCCTCCACCTTCGGTGACTCGGCCTGGAAGCGCCAGGGCAAGCTCGACGCAACGTTGGTGTCGAAATGGACGACCATGCTGTCGTCGATCGACGCGGCCGTCGGTGCGAGGCCCGTGCGCGGCGTGCCGTCATAGCCCGTGGCTTTGCAGAACATGTCGTAGAGCGGCACCGACGCGAAGGCGAGGCCGATCATGCCGAAGGCCAGCCCCGCGCAGGCGAAGGCCGTGACGCCGGCGCGCCGGCCTGCTCCGCGGGGCGGCCCCTGTCTCAGGTCGGCCATCAGAAGCGTCTCCGTTGTCCGGCGCGATCAGATCGGACGGTTGAGGACCTGTGGCCCGAGCTTCGCGATCGTCAGCACGTAGAAGATGGTCACCAGCGCGAACAGCACGGCCGCGATGGCGATCGAGCGCTTGCGCCTCCGCTGCGATTCCTCGGGCGTCAGCGGACGGGGCGTTCCGGGCAGGCCGGGGCGATCGCTCACAGGCTCACCGCGCGGAAGAGGCCGAGGCTCTGCTCGGCCAGCAGGGCCGCGAACATCAGGAACAGGTGCAGGATCGAGAAGCCGAACATGCCCATGGCGGCCTTGCGCTCCGGCTCGCCCTCGCGGTTGCGGAAGACGTGCACGCTGAAGGCCAGCATGCCGAGCCCGCCGAGGAGCGCCGTCACCGCGTAGAGCCAGCCGCCGAAACCCAGCGCGACGGGCGCGAGACCGAGGGGGAACAGCAGGATCGAATAGGCGATGATCTGGCGCCGGGTCGATTCCGGACCGGCGACGTTCGGCATCATCGGGATTCCGGCCTTCGCGTAATCGGCCGATTTGATCAGGGCGAGCGCCCAGAAGTGGGGCGGGGTCCAGATGAAGATGATGAGGAAGAGAACCAGCGATTCGATGCCGATGGTGCCGCTGACGGCAGCTTGGCCGACCATCGGGGGGAGGGCACCGGCGGCGCCGCCGATGACGATGTTCTGCGGCGTCGCCCGCTTCAGCCACATGGAATAGACCACCGCGTAGAAGACGATGGTGAAGGCCAGGAGCCCGGCGGCGAGCCAGTTCGAGGCGAGCCCGAGGACCAGCACCGAGCCCACGGACAGGACGATACCGAAGGCCAGAGCCTCATCCGGACGGATTCGGCCGTCGGGGATCGGACGCTTGGCCGTCCGGGTCATCACCGCGTCGATGTCCGCGTCCCACCACATGTTGAGACAGCCCGAGGCCCCCGCCCCGACGGCGATCATCAACAGCGAGATCGAGCCGACCACCGGCTGGATGTGGACATGGGAGACCAGCATGCCCACGAGGGCCGTGAAGATGACGAGCACCATCACGCGCGGCTTCAGCAGGGCGAAGAAGTCCGAAACCTCGCCGCCGACCGGCGACAGAACTTGCGGCTCGGCGCCAGCGGATAGGCTGTTCGACAGGCTCGTCATGGGTTCCCGATACGGTTTTCGTGTCCGGTGGGGCTTCGGATCGCGCCGCGCGGCGCCGCCCTTTGCGGGAAGCCTCGGTGATCGCTCGCGCGAGCTTGACCGGGGCTTCCGGGAAAGAGCGAGGACCGCTCGCGCGGTCCTCGCAATCCTCGAAGCTGCGATGCGCCTTAGTGGTGGCCCGGCTCGTCGACGATCCGGGGCAGGGTCTCGAACTGGTGGAAGGGCGGAGGAGAGGACAGGGTCCACTCGAGGGTGGTCGCACCCTCGCCCCACGGATTGTCGGCGGCGCGCTTGCTGGAGCGGAGCGCCAGGACGACGCCGATGAAGAACACCACCATGCCGAGGGCGAAGATGTGCCCACCCCAGGTGGAGACCTTGTGCCAGCCGGCGAAGGCCTCCGGGTAGTCGGCGTAGCGGCGCGGCATGCCGGCGAGTCCGAGGAAGTGCATCGGGAAGAACAGGACGTTCGCGCCGATGAAGGCGAGCCAGAAGTGCAGCTTGCCGGCCCACTCGGGGATGATGTGGCCCGTCATCTTCGGGAACCAGTAGTAGACACCGGCGAAGATGATGAACACGGCTCCGAGCGAGAGCACGTAGTGGAAGTGAGCGACGACGTAGTAGGTGTCGTGCAGGTACTTATCGACCGCCGAGTTCGCCAGCACGACGCCGGTGACGCCGCCGACCGTGAACAGGAAGATGAAGCCAACTGCCCAGTGCATGGCGGCCGTGAAGCGGATCGAGCCGCCCCACATCGTCGCGATCCAGGAGAAGATCTTCACACCGGTGGGCACCGCGATGACCATCGTGGCGAAGACGAAGTAGGACTGCGTCTGGAGCGACAGGCCGACCGTGTACATGTGGTGCGCCCACACGACGAAGCCGACGACGCCGATGGCGACCATGGCGTAGGCCATGGCGAGGTAGCCGAAGACGGGCTTGCGCGAGAAGGTCGAGATGATGTGCGAGACGATGCCGAAGGCCGGCAGGATCATGATGTACACTTCGGGGTGACCGAAGAACCAGAACAGGTGCTGGTACAGCACCGGATCGCCGCCGCCGGCCGGGTCGAAGAAGGTCGTGCCGAAGTTGCGGTCGGTGAGCAGCATCGTGATCGCGCCGGCGAGCACCGGGAGCGACAGCAGCAGGAGGAAGGCGGTCACCAGCATCGACCAGGCGAACAGCGGCATCTTGTGCAGGGTCATGCCCGGCGCGCGCATGTTCAGGATGGTGGTGATGAAGTTGATGGCCCCGAGGATCGAGCCCGCACCGGACAGGTGGAGGGCGAAGATCGCGAAGTCGACGGCCGGGCCCGGGTGGCCGGAGCTGGACAGCGGCGGGTAGACGGTCCAGCCGGTTCCGGCGCCGGACGCGCCGGGTGCGCCCTCGACGAACAGCGAGCAGACGAGGCTGAGGAAGCCCGCGACCGTCAGCCAGAACGAGATGTTGTTCATGCGCGGGAACGCCATGTCGGGCGCGCCGATCATGAGCGGCACGAACCAGTTGCCGAAGCCGCCGATGAGTGCCGGCATCACCATGAAGAACACCATGATGAGGCCGTGCCCGGTGACGAACACGTTGTAGGTGCCGGGATTGGCGAAATACTGGAGGCCGGGCTCCTCCATCTCCATGCGGATGCCGAAGGAGAGGAACGCGCCCATGATGCCCGCGCAGAAGGCGAACAGCAGGTAGAGGGTGCCGATGTCCTTGTGGTTCGTCGACAGGAACCAGCGGGAAAAGAAGGACGGCATGTGGTGGTCGTGGGCGTCGTGATGCCCCGTATGTGCAGCGGCGTTCGCCATGGATGCAGACCTTAGTCCAGGTTTCTCGTGATCATCTCGATGGGTGGGGCCGGGCGCCGCTCAAGGGCCCGGCTCCAGGGGTCCGCGCCCTTACCGGGCGTCGGCGAACTTCGACGGATCGTCGATGCGGGCGAACTTGGTCTTACCCTCGGCGAGCCACTTGGCGTAGGCCTCCTCGCTCACGACCTGAACCGTGATCGGCATGTAGGCGTGGCGGGCGCCGCAGAGTTCGGAGCACTGGCCGTGATAGGTGCCCTCACGCTCGGCCTTGAACCAGAACTGATTCAGACGGCCCGGGACGGCATCGATCTTGAAGCCGAAGGACGGCATCGCCCAGGAGTGCATGACGTCGGCGGCGGTGACCTGGATCTTCACGATCTTGTTCACCGGCACGACCATGTCGTTGTCGGTGCCGAGCAGCTTCGGCTGCTTGTCCTCGTCGAGGTTGGCGTCGAAGGTGAAGCCGCCGCCGTTTTCCACGGCCGGGTACTCGTAGGACCAGTACCAGGCGTGGCCGATGACCTTCACCAGCACGTCGGCCTTCGGGTCGGAGAGCTGGGTGCGCAGGAGGCGGAACGAAGGAATCGCCACGGCGACCAGGATCAGCACGGGGACGATGGTCCACGCCACCTCGATCATGGTGTTGTGGGTGGTCTTCGAGGGCGTCGGGTTCGCCTTCTCGCTGAAGCGGAAGACGCAGTACAGGATCAGGCCGAGCACGAACAGCGAGATGCCGAACGACAGCCAGTGCATGCCGTGCTCGAACGAATGGATGTCCCGAGCGTTCTCGGTGACGGCGACCTGACGGTCCATCTGCCACGGCACCGGCTGACCGATGCCGGCCGCGAGAGCCGATGACGAAGAAACGAGGAACGCGCCGAGCGCGGCAAGCCCCCATGATGACCGGTGTTGCGCCTGCGTCGTCCGCATGTGCCTCTCGTGGCTCCCCGTGATTGTGATCGCCGATGCCGCGCGTCTTGCTTGGTTTGTTCTAAATCGCAAGTGCGTTTCGCGGATCGCGGGCCATTCGCGGGCCTGAACCCACATCTCGCCGATTGGCGTGTCAGACCACAAGGCCGAGAGGTGCGCAACCGCAACAGCGTCGCATCATCCCCGATTTGGACCTCGACTCAGGCGTTTGGCGGTCTATCGAAATGTCGCACGCGGGCCCATGCATCCGCCTGTATTCATGATGCCAGCGGCTGCGCAGCCCGTGGGCATTTCGGCTGGCGGAGATCCGTGCGTGATCGATCGACTGGAATTCATCCTGGCCCTGGCTCGCGAGCGTCACTTCGGACGGGCGGCCCAGGTCTGCAACGTCTCGCAGCAGACGTTGTCCGCCGGCGTGAAGCAACTCGAGGAACGGCTCGGTGTGCTTCTGGTACAACGGGGTTCACGCTTTCAAGGTTTTACGCCGGAGGGTGAGCGCGTGCTCGAATGGGCACGCCGCATCGTCGGGGATGCCCGCGCCATGCGGGAGGAAGTCACGAGCCTGCGCCGCGGCCTCTCGGGGACCCTGCGCTTGGCTGCGATTCCGACAGCCACGCCGATCGTCGCCGCTCTCACCACGCCGTTCCGGGCACGCCATCCCAACGTACGCTTCTCGGTCCAGTCCACCACTTCGGGCGAGATCGGGCGTCTGATCGCCGATCTCGAGATCGATGCCGGCATCACCTATCTGGAGAACGAACCCCTCGGCCGGCTGACGGCCGTACCGCTCTATCGGGAGCGGTACCGTCTGCTGACCGCGGTCGACGGTATTTTCGGAGAGCGGGAGACCGTGACCTGGGATGAGGTGGCAGGGCTACCCCTCTGCCTGTTGACACCGGACATGCAGAATCGGCGGATCATCGATCGGCAGCTGCTCAATGCGGGGACGGAGGCCGCGCCCCTGCTCGAGTCGAATTCGATGATCGTGCTGCTCACCCACGTCCGTACGGCGAAATGGGCGAGCATCATGCCGGCCGTCCTCGCCGACACGTTCCGTTTGAGCGATCGCATCCGGGCCGTCCCCATCGTCAACCCGGACCTCAGTCATCTCGTCGGTCTCGTGGTCCCCGAGCGCGAGCCGATGACGCCCCTCTGCGCGGGTCTCATCGTCGAAGCCCGCAACGTCGCGGGCGGGATCGCACAGACCATCGACGCCCTGTGAAAAGAATTTGAGGACGCGGCAAATCGCGCCGCCGTCATCATGGATTTTCGCGTCGCAACATAGCTTTTCGACAAAAAACCGTTGTCGCTTCACCGATCAGCGCGATTGATCCCCTGTTGGCGATATACCACCCTCGAATGAGAACAATCTTATTCCGGGTAGGAACAATGGTGCCGAACGAGCCCTGGAGCGAGCCTCGCGCCGCCGGGATCATCGCCGAACACGTCCACCTTGAGGGCGCGACGCTCCCCATCCTCCACGCGCTGCAGGAGACCTTCGGCTACGTGGACGAAGGTGCCGTGCCGCTGATCGCCGACGCGTTGAACCTGTCGCGCGCCGAGGTTCATGGCTGCATCACCTTCTATCACGATTTCCGTCGCGCGCCGGCGGGCCGCCACCAAGTGAAGCTCTGTCGCGCCGAGGCCTGTCAGGCCATGGGCTCCGACGCTCTTCACGCGCAGATCCTGGCCCGGCTGGGCGTCGACTGGCACGGGACCACGGCCGACGGTCAGGTCACTGTCGAACCCGTCTACTGCCTCGGTCTCTGCGCCAACGGACCGGGTGCGCTCGTCAACGACGAGCCGCTGGCCCGACTGACCGCCGATTCCCTGGAAGCCGCCCTGACGGAGATGACGTCGTGAGCATCACGATCACCGTTCCGCGCGACGCCGTCGCGCTGGGCCTCGGCGCCAACCGGGTCGCCCGCGCACTGTTCGCCGGCGCCGAGCGCCGCGGCCTCGACGTGACCATCGTTCGCACCGGCTCGCGCGGCCTGTTGTGGCTGGAGCCGATGATCGAGGTCGTCACGCCGGTAGGCCGGATCGCCTACGGGCCGGTGACGCCCGCCGACGTCGACGGCCTGCTGGATGCGGGGCTCGTCGACGGCGGTGCGCATTCCCTGCGCCTCGGCCGCCCGGAGGAGATTCCGTATCTCGCCCGTCAGCATCGACTGACCTTTCAGCGCTGCGGTGTGGTCGATCCGGTCTCGGTCGAGGATTACCGGGCCCATGGCGGCTACCGGGGCCTCGAGGCCGCCCTCAAGCTCGATGCGGCCGACATCGTCGCGGAAGTGCGCGAATCCGGATTGCGCGGGCGCGGCGGCGCCGGCTTCCCGGCCGGCATCAAGTGGAACACGGTGATGCTGGCGCAGGCGCCTCAGAAATACGTGGTCTGCAACGCCGACGAGGGCGATTCCGGAACCTTCGCCGACCGCATGATGATGGAGGGCGATCCCTTCAACCTCATCGAGGGGATGACCATCGCGGGGATCGCGACGGGCGCCACGCGCGGCTACATCTATCTGCGTTCGGAATACCCACAGGCGTTCGCAACGCTCAAGGAGGCGATCGCCAACGGCATCAAGGCGGGTGTTCTCGGCGAGAACGTGATGAATTCCGGCCGGGCCTTCCACCTGGAGGTCCGCCTCGGTGCGGGCGCCTACATCTGCGGCGAGGAGACCTCGCTGCTTGAGAGTCTGGAGGGGCGCCGCGGCATCGTTCGCGCCAAGCCGCCGATCCCGGCCCTCAAGGGGTTCCTCGGCCAGCCGACCCTGGTCAACAACGTGATGACCTTCACGGCGGTGCCCTACATCCTGGAGCACGGCGCCAAAGCCTATGCCGAGTATGGCATGGGCCGCTCGCTCGGCACGCTCGCGATCCAGCTTGCCGGCAACATCAAGCATGGCGGTCTGATCGAGTACGCCTTCGGCATCACGCTGCGCGAGATCATCGAGAAGTTCGGCGGCGGCACCCGGAGTGGCCGTCCGGTGCGTGCGGTGCAAGTGGGTGGGCCGCTCGGCGCCTACTTTCCCGATCACCTCCTCGACACGCCCCTCGATTATGAAGCGATGGCGGCCAACAAGGGCCTCGTCGGCCACGGCGGCATCGTCGTCTTCGACGACACCGTCGACATGGCCAAGCAGGCGCGTTTCGCCTTCGAATTCTGCGCCGTCGAATCCTGCGGCAAGTGCACGCCCTGCCGCATCGGTGCGACTCGCGGCGTCGAGACGATGGACAAGGTCATCGCCGGCATCAGGCCGACCGAGAATCTCGCGGTGGTCGCCGACCTCTGCGACGTGATGACTGACGGATCGCTCTGCGCCATGGGCGGCCTCACGCCGATGCCCGTCATGAGCGCGATCACCCACTTCCCCGAGGATTTCCAGCAGCGCGGGCCGATGTCCGTCGCGGCCGAGTAAGGAGGCGCGATCCATGGCCCTCATCAAAGAGATCGACTACGGCACCCCGATCCGGGTGAACGAGCAGAATGTGACGCTCACCATCGACGGCATGAGCGTCACGGTGCCCGCGGGCACGTCGGTGATGGCCGCGGCGATGCATGCCGGTACCCAGATTCCCAAGCTCTGCGCCACCGATTCGCTCGAGGCCTTCGGCTCCTGCCGTCTCTGCCTCGTGGAGATCGAGGGGCGGCGCGGCACACCCGCTTCCTGCACCACGCCGGCGGAGAACGGCATGGTGGTCTCCACCCAGACGGACAAGCTCGCCAAGCTCCGCAAGGGGGTGATGGAGCTCTACATCTCCGACCATCCGCTCGACTGCCTGACCTGCGCGGCCAACGGCGACTGCGAGCTGCAGGACATGGCCGGCGCGGTTGGCCTGCGCGATGTGCGCTACGGCTACGACGGGGCCAACCACGTCAAGCCGACCTCCGAGCAGTACCTGCCGAAGGACACCTCGAACCCGTACTTCACCTACGATCCGTCGAAGTGCATCGTCTGCAATCGCTGCGTCCGCGCCTGTGAGGAAACCCAGGGTACCTTCGCCCTCACGATCGCCGGCCGAGGCTTCGAAAGCCGGGTTGCTGCCGGCCCGACCAATTTCTTCAATTCCGAATGCGTCTCATGCGGCGCCTGCGTGCAGGCCTGCCCAACGGCGACGCTCCAGGAGAAGTCGATCATCGAGCACGGCCAGCCCGACCATTCCGAGATCACCACCTGCGCCTATTGTGGCGTCGGCTGCTCGTTCAAGGCTGAGATGCAGGGCACCCGCATCGTCCGCATGGTGCCCTACAAGGGCGGCAAGGCGAATGAGGGCCATTCCTGCGTCAAGGGTCGCTTCGCCTATGGCTACGCCACGCACAAGGACCGCATCACCAAGCCGATGATCCGCGACAAGATCACGGACCCCTGGCAGGAAGTCTCCTGGGAAGTCGCGATCGACCGGGCCGCCAGCGAGTTCAAGCGCATCCAGGCGAAATACGGCAAGGATTCAGTCGGCGGCATCACCTCGTCCCGTTGTACCAACGAGGAGGCATACCTCGTCCAGAAGCTGGTACGTGCGGCCTTCGGCAACAACAACGTCGATACCTGTGCCCGCGTCTGCCACTCGCCCACCGGCTACGGCCTGATGTCGACGCTCGGCACCTCGGCCGGTACGCAGGACTTCGCCTCGGTGGCGCATTCCGACGTGATCCTGGTCATCGGCGCGAACCCCACCGACGGCCACCCGGTCTTCGCCTCGCGCATGAAGAAGCGCCTTCGCGAGGGGGCCAAGCTCATCGTCGCCGATCCGCGCAAGATCGACCTCGTGAAGTCGCCCCACATCAAGGCCGATTTCCACCTGCCGCTGAAGCCCGGCTCCAACGTCGCCTTCATCAATTCGATGGCGCACGTCATCGTCACCGAAGGCCTGATCGACGAAGCCTATGTCCGCGAGCGCTGCGATCTCGGCGACTTCGAGGCCTGGGCCCGCTTCGTGGCCGACGAGCGCCATTCGCCCGAAGCGCAGGCGACCTATACGGGCATCGATCCGGCAGAGCTGCGCGCCGCCGCCCGTCTCTACGCCAAGGGCGGAGCCGCCGGGATCTATTACGGCCTTGGCGTCACCGAGCACAGCCAGGGCTCCACCATGGTCATGGGCATGGCCAACATCGCCATGGCCACCGGCAACATCGGCATGCTGGGCGCCGGCGTGAATCCGCTGCGCGGCCAGAACAACGTCCAGGGCTCCTGCGACATGGGCTCGTTCCCGCACGAGCTGCCGGGCTACCGCCACGTATCGGACGATGCCACCCGCGAGACCTTCGAATCGCTCTGGGGCGTTACGCTCGACCAGCACCCAGGTCTGCGCATCACCAACATGCTGGACGAGGCCGTCGATGGTGCCTTCAAGGGCATGTACATTCAGGGCGAGGACATCGCGCAGTCCGATCCCGACACGCACCACGTCACTGCCGGCCTGATGGCGATGGAGTGCATCGTCATCCAGGACATCTTCCTGAACGAGACGGCCAAGTACGCCCACGTCTTCCTGCCGGGCGCCTCGTTCCTGGAGAAGGACGGCACCTTCACGAATGCGGAGCGCCGCATCTCCCGCGTACGCAAGGTGATGCCGCCGCTCTCCGGCGTTGGCGACTGGGAGGGCACGATGCTGCTCTCCAACGCCCTCGGCTACCCCATGAACTACAGCCACCCGAGCGAGATCATGGACGAGATCGCGTCCCTGACTCCCAGTTTCTCCGGGGTGAGTTTCGCCAAGCTCGACGAGCTCGGCTCGATCCAGTGGCCCTGCAACGAGGCTGCCCCGCGCGGCACCCCAATGATGCACGTGGACCGCTTCGTGCGCGGCCTCGGCAAGTTCATGATCACCGAGTACGTGCCCACCGAGGAGCGCACCGGCCCGCGCTTCCCGCTCATCCTCACCACCGGTCGCATCCTGTCGCAGTACAATGTCGGCGCACAAACCAGACGCACCGAGAATTCGCGCTGGCATGAGGAAGACGTTCTGGAAATCCACCCCTTCGACGCGGAGGTTCGGGGTATCGTCGATGGAGACCTCGTCGCCCTCGAGAGCCGCTCCGGCGACATCGCCCTGAAGGCCATCGTGTCCGAGCGCATGCAGCCCGGAGTGGTGTATACGACCTTCCATCACGCCAAGACCGGCGCCAACGTGATCACCACCGACTACTCGGACTGGGCCACCAACTGCCCCGAGTACAAGGTCACGGCGGTCCAGGTCCGGCGGACGAACCGCCCCTCCGACTGGCAGGCGCGGTTCTTCGAGGAGGATTTTTCGTTGACCCGGATTGCGACCCAGCTGAATGCAGCCGAGTGATCACGACGGCCTGACGGCGAACGAAGGGGACGTGGCGGTCGAGACCGCCCGGCGCGTCCCGACCCTGGTCGTTGCCTACGACGATCCGCAGCCACGCGGCGGCACACGGCCCCTGGCCGTCGAGATGCCGGTGAACCTCGTCTACGGCACCGTGCCCTATGCGGTGATGATGACGACACCGGCTGACCTCGTGGACTTTGCCTACGGGTTCAGTCTGACAGAGGGAATTATCGCCACGGCCGACGAGATTCGTTCGGTACAGGTCGAGGTCGACGCGGCGGAGGGAGGCATGCGCCTTCTCATCGATCTCGTGCCGGGACGTCTGCGCGAGCACCTGGCGCGCAAGCGCGCCATGTCGGGGCGCACCGGCTGCGGCGTCTGCGGGATCGACGACCTCGCGTCGTTGCCGAAGGCCGAGGCGCCGTTGCATGGCGCCGGACGGGTCGCCATAGCGGCAATCCAGCGGGCACTGCTTGCCATGGGCGACGCGCAGGTCCTGAATGCCGAGACGCGGGCGGTCCATGCCGCGGCCTGGGCGGATCTCGATGGTAACATCCTGGCGTTGCGCGAGGATGTCGGTCGCCACAACGGCCTCGACAAGTTGATCGGCGCCCTGATCCGGCGCAACACCGACCCGGCGGACGGCTTCGTCGTCATCACGAGTCGCTGTTCCTTCGAGATGGTGGAGAAGGCGGCGAGCCTCGGCGCCACGGTGCTGGTGGCGATCTCCGCTCCGACCTCGCTGGCCATCGACCGGGCCCGCCTCCACGGCACGACGCTCTGCGCCATCGCCCGCTCCGACACTCTGACGGTCTTCACCGGCCGTGAACGCCTCGATCTGCCCGCGCAGCCATGACGCAGCCATGACCAAGCGCGATCCCCGTTCCCTCGCGACAGAGTTCCCGAGCCCATGAGTGCCCTGACGTCCGACGAGAAGCTGGTCCGCATGGCCAACCAGATCGCCACGTTCTTCCGGTCCTATCCGGACGAGGAAGCCGTGGCTGGCATCCACAAGCACATCGTGGCGTTCTGGACCCCGAAGATGCGCTCCGCTCTCGAGGCCTACGGACCCCATCCGGAGAGCGGCCTCGACCCTCTCGCGCTTCGGGCATTGCAGGACAAGCCGATGGCCGACAGCCCGGTCCCTGCCGGAACCCGCGACCCGCACCTGCAGGGAGCCGGAGCCAGCGACGCCGGCTGATGCAACTGAAGTCTATCGTTGAACGGGAAGGGCCGCGCGGTGACGTCCGCGCGGCCCTTCTGATTTCGGTCCCTGAGTTCGGACTCAGTCCTTCTCCGGCTCCTTCGTCGTGCCGGGGACGATCGTCGCGCCGCCGATCACGCGGACCGAGCGCTTGCCGTCGGCGGGCACGTCCTTCCAGTTCTGCGCCACCGGCTTCTCCGACGGGGGCGGCTGCACCGAGGCCGGCGTCATGCCGGGTCCCGGCGCATCGACCTTGGGTGGCGCAACGGCCGCGTTGGCCGGCGCCGAGTTTGCATCCGACTTCGGCGCGGCTGGCGGCACGTCTGAGAGCTTCGGAGCATCCGGCACAACGGTAGGCGCGACCGCCTTGGCCGGCGGGTTGAGGCGCACGACCTTGCGGGGAACCTCGGCTTTCGGCTTCGCCTCGGTCCCGCGCGCATCGGGGTTCAAGCCCATCGGGTTGCGATCCGCCGGCTCGGGCCGGGCCTGCGGGGCCCCCCGCAGGCCGGCATCCGGACGTGTCGCCAGGTCGGGACGCGCCGCGAAATCGGGGCGCGGACGACGCGCCTGATCCTGCGGGAAGGGGATATCCGCCGGCGGAACGATTCGCTCGGCCTCGCGGATCGGCCGGCGCGGAGCCTCGTCCTCCTCGGTCCAGCCATAGCCGGGCGCGCGACGCACGAGGCGAGGGGGTGCTTCGGGCGCAATGTCGAGGCGCTGGCGGCCGAGAATGCGGCCGTCACGCGCGTCGACGAAGAGGCGTAGGCGGTCGCCGTAGGGATTCGATGCTTCGACGATATAGGCTCGCCCGTCGAAGCGCGGTCGCGTGACTTCGGTGAAGCCGCGGTCGTTCAGGCGCCAGACGACGGCACGTGGCGGGAGCAGCAGGTCGGGTTCGTAGGCATACTGGGCCTTCGCTGTACCGGCGGCCGATAGCGCGAACATGCCGGCGATCAAGCCGACGGACAGGGCGCGACGTGGTGGGGATGCACGCATGGGCTTCCTGGGAAACGAAACCATCGCTGTGAAGATTTGGACTGAGGTCGATGCGGAGGCCTGCTGTTCGCGCAGGTCCTCCGCTCCACGATCCGCCGGGTCACCGGAACCCCGCATGCCGCTTGTGCTCGGCACGCTGTATAGATCGTGGGATTGGGGCAAGATTGCGGGTCTATGACCACCGATACTGTGGCCCTTCCCGCCCGGTATCGCCTGCGGCAATGACGACGCGGCCCGCACGGGAACCATGCGCGCGAAAACCGCAGCGTGCGTCCCTGCGCACCCTTGCTGGAGCGGTTAAAATCTGTCACTTTCCTCCGGTAGGACAGTAAAGCTGTCCCATTCCCGGCAGAAGCCTGTCCGGATGGCTGTGAGGATCTCGCTCAGGTGACGTTGCCGGCGACCAAACGAGATTCGAAGCCGGTCGCCATTGCGGCGATCCGGGCCCGCACGGCTTGAAACCAAGCCGGCGTCGAGCCCGCGAGTTGCGGGCGCTTCCTGACCGAAGAACCCGCCAAGAGCCGACGCTGTCGAGAGACAAAACCCGGACGCCCCTCGGGCTCTGGGCATGAAACATGCTCGCGTGCGGGCAGGTCGGAGGCGAAAGATGGTGGACGTGGTCGCATCTTCTGAGTTCGGGGCGCTTCAGGCGTCGATTCCCGCCACTCGCGACGGCGCCGCGCCGATGATCGTGCGCGATGCGGCCATGCCGAAAGCCCAGGGCCTGTACGACCCGGCCCGTGAGAGCGACGCCTGCGGCGTCGGCTTCGTCGCGGACATGCATGACCGCCGTACCCATGCCATCGTGCAGCAGGGTCTTCAGATTCTGAAGAATCTCGACCATCGCGGCGCGGTCGGGGCCGATCCCAAGATGGGCGACGGCTGCGGCATCCTCGTCCAGATCCCGCACGCCTTCTTCAAGGCCGAATGCGAAGCCCTCGGCATCACCCTGCCGGAGCCCGGGCATTACGGCGTTGGCCAGTTCTTCATGCCGAAGGACGCCGAGGCGCGCGGCCTCGTGGAGGAAATCGTCGAGAAGGCTCTCGCCGACGAGGGCCTGCCCTTCCTCGGCTGGCGCGATGTGCCCGTCGACGCGAGCGACCTCGGGGTGATGGTCAAGGAGACCGAGCCCTGCCACCGGCAGATCTTCATCGGTCGTCCCGCCACGGTGGCCGACGAGGACGCCTTCGAGCGGCGCCTGTTCACCGCCCGGAAGGTGATCTCGAACAAGGTCTACGGCCTGAAGGATGACCGCACCAGCACCTACTATCCGGTTTCGCTCTCGACCCGGACCATCGTCTACAAGGGCATGGTGCTGGTCGACCAACTCGGCGACTACTACCGGGACCTGCAGGACGAGCGCTTCGTCTCCGGGCTCGCCCTGGTGCACCAGCGTTTCGCCACCAACACGTTCCCGACCTGGCGCCTGTCGCACCCCTACCGGATGGTGGCGCATAACGGCGAGATCAACACCCTGCGCGGCAACGTCAACTGGATGGCGGCCCGTCAGGCGAGCGTCGACTCGGATCTCTTCGGCAACGACATCTCGAAGCTCTGGCCGATCTCCTACGAGGGCCAGTCCGATACCGCGTGCTTCGACAACGCCCTCGAATTCCTCGTGCAGGGCGGCTACTCGCTCGCCCACGCGATGATGATGCTCATCCCCGAGGCCTGGGCCGGCAACCCGCTGATGAGCGAGGAGCGCCGCGCCTTCTACGAGTATCACGCCGCCCTGATGGAGCCGTGGGACGGCCCCGCCGCCGTCTGCTTCACCGACGGCCGCCAGATCGGCGCCACCCTCGACCGGAACGGCCTGCGTCCGGCCCGTTACCTCGTCACCGACGACGGCCTCGTGGTTCTCGCCTCCGAGATGGGTGTGCTGCCGATCCCGGACGAGAAGATCGTCGAGTCCTGGCGCCTCCAGCCGGGCCGCATGCTGCTGATCGACCTGGAGAAGGGGCGGATCGTTTCCGACGAGGAGATCAAGAGCGAGCTCGCCGCCGCGCATCCCTATGCCGAGTGGGTCAAGAACACCCAGATCGTGCTGGAGGACCTGAAGCCCGTGATCCCGCGGGCTTCGCGCTCGGACGTGTCGCTCCTCGATCGCCAGCAGGCCTTCGGCTACAGCCAGGAAGACCTCAAGCTGCTGATGGCTCCCATGGCCGTGACCGGCCAGGAGGCGGTCGGTTCCATGGGCACCGACACGCCGCTCTCGGCGCTGTCGGACAAGCCGAAGTCCCTGTACTCCTATTTCAAGCAGAACTTCGCGCAGGTCACCAACCCGCCGATCGACCCGATCCGCGAGGAGGCCGTGATGAGCCTCGTCTCGTTCATCGGCCCGCGCCCGAACCTGCTCGACATGGAGGGCGCTTCCCGCAAGAAACGGCTCGAGGTTCGCCAGCCGATCCTGACCAACGGCGATCTCGAGAAGATCCGCTCGATCTCGCACTTCGAGGACCGCTTCGACACCAAGACGCTTGACATGACCTTCCCGGCCGAGACCGGCGCGGCGGCCATGGAGGGCGCGGTCGATCGCCTGTGCGATCGGGCCGAGGTCGCGGTTCGCGGTGGCTACAACATCATCATCCTGTCGGACCGCGGCGTCGGCCCGGATCGCATTGCGATCCCGGCCCTGCTGGCGACCGCCGCCGTGCACAACTACCTGATCCGCAAGGGTCTTCGCACCTCGGTCGGTCTCGTGGTCGAATCCGGTGAGCCGCGCGAAGTACACCACTTCGCCTGTCTGGCCGGCTACGGCGCCGAAGCGATCAACCCCTACCTCGCCTTCGAGACACTGATTGCGATGAAGGACGAGTTCCCGCCGGACCTCACGCCGGACGAGATCGTCTACCGCTACATCAAGTCGATCGATAAGGGCCTGTTGAAGGTGATGTCCAAGATGGGCATTTCGACCTACCAGTCCTATTGCGGTGCGCAGATCTTCGACGCGATCGGCCTGAACTCGTCCTTCGTCGAACGCGACTTCTTTGGTACGGCGACGACCATCGAGGGCATCGGCATGGCCGAGGTCGCTCAAGAGACCGCACGGCGTCACGCCGACGCGTTCGGCGACTCGCCGATCTACCGGACCAGCCTCGATGTCGGTGGCGAGTACGCCTATCGGCTGCGCGGCGAGAGCCACACCTGGACGCCGGATTCGGTCGCGACGCTGCAGCACGCCGTGCGCCTCGGCCTGCCCGACCGCTACCGTGAATACGCACGCCTCGTGAACGAGCAGGAGAACCACCTTAAGACCATCCGCGGCCTGTTCCGGATCAAGCAGGCGGCCGAACTCGGCCGGGCACCGGTGGACATCGAGGCCGTCGAGCCCGCGGCCGACATCGTGAAGCGCTTCGCCACCGGTGCCATGTCCTACGGCTCGATCTCGAAGGAAGCGCACGAAACGCTGGCCATCGCGGTCAACTCGTTCGGCGGTCGCTCGAACTCGGGTGAGGGCGGCGAGGAAGTCGAGCGCTTCAAGCCGATGGCGGACGGGCGTTCGCGCCGCTCGGCCATCAAGCAGGTCGCGTCGGGCCGCTTCGGCGTCACGACGGAGTACCTCGTCAATTCCGACATGATGCAGATCAAGGTCGCGCAGGGCGCCAAGCCGGGCGAGGGCGGTCAGCTGCCCGGCCACAAGGTCGATGCCAAGATCGCCAAGGTCCGCTACGCCACCCCCGGCGTCGGCCTGATCTCGCCGCCGCCGCATCACGACATCTATTCGATTGAGGATCTGGCGCAGCTGATCTTCGACCTCAAGAACGTGAATCCCGAGGCCGACGTCTCGGTGAAGCTCGTGTCCGAGGTCGGCGTCGGCACGGTGGCGACCGGAGTGGCCAAGGCACGGGCCGACCACATCACGATCTCGGGCTTCGACGGCGGCACCGGTGCCGCGCCGTTGACCTCGATCAAGCATGCGGGCGGTCCCTGGGAGACCGGGCTGGCCGAGACCCAGCAGACCCTGGTTCTCAGCCACCTGCGCGGGCGCGTCGTCCTCCAGGCGGATGGCGGCATCCGGACCGGTCGCGACGTGCTGATCGCGGCCCTGCTCGGTGCCGACCAGTTCGGCTTCTCCACCGCGCCGCTGATCGCGGCCGGCTGCATCATGATGCGCAAGTGCCACCTGAACACCTGCCCGGTGGGCGTGGCGACGCAGGATCCCGTCCTGCGCAAGCGCTTCAAGGGCACGCCCGAGCACGTGATCAATTACTTCTTCTTCGTGGCCGAGGAGCTGCGCGAACTGATGGCGTCCATGGGCTACACCAAGCTCGAGGATCTCATCGGCCGGGCCGATTTCCTCGACACGCTGGAAGTGATCAATCACTGGAAGGCACGGGGCCTCGACTTCTCGAAGCTCTTCCACCGCCCGGAGGTGCCGGAGCACGTCGCGATCCGGCATACCGAGAAGCAGAAGCATCCGATCGACTCGGTGCTCGACCGCCGCCTCATCGCGGGGGCCCAGTCGGCCCTCGACGGGGGTGAGCCCGTGGTGGTGCAGGATGTGATCAAGAACTCGGATCGTACGGCTGGCGCCATGCTGTCCGGGGTGGTCGCCAAGCGCTACGGCCATGAGGGCCTGCCCGACGACACCATCCGGGTGGAGCTCGCCGGCACGGCCGGCCAGAGCTTCGGCGCCTGGCTCGCGGCCGGCGTCACCCTGGCGCTCACGGGCCACGCCAACGACTATGTCGGCAAGGGCCTCTCGGGCGGCAAGTTGATCATCCGACCCTCCGATGCGCTGAAGGCTCCGGGCTCGCACACCATCATGGCCGGCAACACCGTGCTGTACGGGGCGATCGCGGGCGAGGCCTACATCCGGGGATCTGCCGGCGAGCGCTTCGCCGTCCGCAACTCGGGCGCCATCGCGGTGGTCGAAGGCATGGGCGACCATGGCTGCGAGTACATGACCGGAGGCGTCGTGGTCTCGATCGGCGAGACAGGACGCAACTTCGCGGCCGGCATGTCGGGTGGAATCGCCTACGTCCTCGACGAGGACGGCTCGTTTTCCGCCCGCTGCAACCTCTCCATGGTCGATCTCGAACCCGTCGAGGAGGAGGACGATCTCATGCGTCGCTTCCACCAGGACGGAGACCTGGAGACCAAGGGCCGGGTGGACATCCTGGCCGACATGTCGGGCCACGACGAAGAGCGACTGTCCCAACTCATCACCAATCACCTGAAGTATACGGGTTCCCCGCGTGCCAAGGCGATCCTCGATGATTGGGCAGGCTACCGCACCAAGTTCGTCAAGGTGATGCCGGTCGAATACCGCAGGGCACTGCGCGAAATGGAAATGGCGCGGATGCCGGTGGCGGCCGAGTAGGGCTCGGGCCCATCGACATTTTATCATGACAGCGCCCGGTTATCGATCAGAACCGGACGCTGCACGGGTCAGCACCTCGAGACGGCTGACCCAGGGGGCGGACCGGCTGATCAGCCGGTCCGACGGGTGGGAGCGGAACAGGCCGTTGCGGCTGCCTTCCGCGCGACGGATCAGACAGACTCGCGAAAGACGGTCAGACGATGGGCAAGGTCACGGGTTTCCTCGAATTCGACCGGCAGGAGCAGAAGTATCAGCTCGCAGCCGATCGCGTGCGCCACTTCCGCGAGTTCACGCTGCCACTCGACGAGCATGACCTCAAGAAGCAGGCGGCGCGCTGCATGGATTGCGGCATCCCGTTCTGCCACGGGCCGACCGGCTGCCCCGTCCACAACCAGATTCCCGACTGGAACGAGCTCGTCTACCAGTCCGACTGGGAGGAGGCGGCCCGCAACCTTCACTCCACCAACAACTTTCCGGAATTTACCGGCCGCATCTGCCCCGCGCCCTGCGAGGAGGCGTGCACGCTGAATCTCGAAAACCAGCCGGTGGCCATCAAGACCATCGAGCAGGCGATCGCAGATCGCGCCTGGAACAACGGTTGGGTCAAGCCGGAGCCTGCCGAACACAAGACTGGTAAGAAGGTCGCGGTGATCGGCTCGGGTCCGGCCGGAATGGCGGCGGCGCAGCAGCTCGCTCGCGTCGGGCACGAGGTTCACGTCTTCGAACGCGAGCCGAAGGCCGGCGGCCTGCTTCGCTACGGCATCCCCGACTTCAAGATGGAAAAGCGCCACATCGACCGGCGCGTGAAGCAGATGGAAGGCGAGGGCGTCCATTTCCACTACGGCGTCAATGTCGGCGTGAACAAACCCCTCGACGAGCTGACCGCCGAGTTCGACGCTGTGCTGTTCGCCGGTGGTGCCGAGGACCCGCGCAACCCGCAACTACCCGGGCAGGATCTGGAGGGCGTGCATTACGCCATGCCGTTCCTTGTCCAATCCAATCGCCGCGTCGGCGCCGAGCCCATGCCGGGCAACGGGGAAGCTCCGATCCTGGCGACCGCCAAGAACGTCGTCGTCATCGGCGGCGGCGACACGGCGTCGGATTGCGTCGGCACTTCGTTCCGGCAGGGGGCCCTGTCGGTCACCCAGCTCGACATCCGGCCGCGTCCGCCGGAGCGGGAGGACAAGCTCTCGGTCTGGCCTTACTGGCCGACCAAGATGCGCACCTCCTCGAGCCAGGCCGAGGGCGCGGAGCGCGAGTTCCAGGCCGCGACCCTTCGGCTGGAAGGGAAAAAGGGCAAGCTTACCGGCGTCGTCTGCACACGGGTCGACGAGAAGCGCCAGCCGATCCCGGGCGGCGAGTTCACGCTGCCCGCCGACCTCGTGTTCCTGGCGATCGGTTTTGCCGGCTCGGTCCGCAAGGGCCTGTTGGAGGAGTCCGGCGTCGTCATGGACAAGCGCGGCAATGTCACCGCCAACGAGCTCGATTACCGGACGTCGAACGAGAAGATCTACGCCGCCGGCGACATGCGTCGCGGCCAGTCCCTCGTGGTCTGGGCCATCCGCGAGGGGCGGCAGGCCGCGCGGTCCATCGACGAGGCCCTGATGGGCGCGAGCATCCTGCCGCGCTGAGGCAAGGATAGAATTCGACCCTGTGAACCGGACTGCGGCTGTCTCGCGGTCGCAGTCCGGAACACCGCGGCTCCGCGCATCATTGCTGTCCTGACACCCCAGATGTCGGGACACGCGCATGACCGAGCCGATGGCCGAACCCAAGATCGAACCCTATGCGGGCCCTGCGGGCGGTTGGGGTTCGGCAGGCTCCTTGGCGGAGATCCTGACGCGGGAGCAGATCCCGGTTTCGGGGGCGGCGCTGCTGATGAAGCAGAACAAGCCCGACGGCTTCATGTGCACCTCCTGCGCCTGGTCGAAGCCCGCCAAGCCCAACACCTTCGAGTATTGCGAGAACGGCGCCAAGGCGACGATCTGGGAGCAGACCGCCAAGCGCGTCGGACCGGATTTCTTCCAGCGCTACACGGTCACCGAACTCCTCGGCTGGACGGACTACGCCCTGGAGGAGAAGGGCCGACTGACTCATCCGTTGCGCTATGACCCCGACAGCGACCGTTATCTGACGGTGTCGTGGGAACAGGCATTCGCCGAGATCGGGCGCGAACTGCGCGCTCTCGATCCGAATACCGTGATCTATTACACCTCCGGTCGGGCCTCCCTGGAGACGTCATACATGTACGCGCTGATGGCGCGCATGCACGGCACCAACAACCTGCCCGACTCCTCGAACATGTGTCATGAGCCGACCTCGGTCGGCCTGAAATCCTCGATCGGATCACCGGTCGGCACGACGATCCTCGAGGATTTCGAGTCGACCGACCTGATCTTTTTCTTCGGCCAGAATGTCGGCTCGAATGCGCCACGCATGCTTCACCCGCTGCAGGAGGCACGGAAGCGTCGCGTACCGATCATCACCTTCAATCCGCTGCGGGAGCGTGGGCTCGAGCGCTTCACCAACCCACAGTCACCGACCGAGATGCTGACGCGGACATCGACCGAGATCTCGACGCAGTACCATCAGGTCAAGGCGGGCGGAGACCTCGCGGCGATCACCGGCATGTGCAAGGTCTTGATCGCTGCCGACCGCGAGGCGCTGGAAGTCGGGCGACCGCGGATCCTCGACGTCGACTTCATCGCCGAGCATACCCACGGTTTCCGCGAATTCGTCGCGTTCTGCGATGCCCAGGAATGGTCGGACATCGAGGCCCGATCGGGTCTGACCCGGGAGGCCCTGGAGGCGGCGGCGACGGTCTACGCACGCGCCCGTTCGGTGATCGCGGTCTACGGCATGGGCCTCACTCAGCACCGCCGAGGCACCGACGGCGTGCAGATGCTCGTCAATCTGATGCTGCTGCGCGGCAATGTCGGGCGTCCCGGCGCCGGACTCTGCCCCGTGCGGGGGCATTCGAATGTGCAGGGACAGCGGACCGTCGGCATCACGGAGAAGCCGGAACTGGCGCCCCTCGACAAACTCAAGGACCTCTACGGCTTCGAGCCGCCGCGAGACAAGGGCCGCAATACGGTCGAGGCTTGCGAAGGTATCGTCTCTCGCGACGTGAAGGCTTTCATCGGTCTCGGCGGGAATTTTATCCGTGCCGTTCCCGATACCGTCCGCATGGAAGAGGCTTGGCGGTCCCTGCGCCTGACGGTGCAGATCTCCACGAAACTGAACCGTTCGCACCTCGTGCACGGCGCGGTGTCGTACATCCTGCCCTGCCTCGGCCGAATCGAGGTGGACGAGCAGGCGAGCGGACCACAGGCGGTTTCGATGGAGGATTCGACCTCCTGCTTCCACGGTTCGCGTGGGCAGACCAGGCCGGTCAGCGATCAGGTTCGCTCCGAGCCCTGGATCGTCGCAGAGATCGCGAAGGCACTCCTGCCCGCAAACCCCAAAGTCGACTGGGACAGTTGGGTCGGCGACTACGGTCGGGTCCGCCACGCGATCGAGGCCACCTACCCGGATGTGTTCCACGACCTGAATGGTCGGATGTTCCAGCCCGGTGGCCTGCACAAGCCCCTCGCGGCCCGCGACCGCAAGTGGGAGACCGAAACCGGGAAGGCCAACTTCACCGTCCCCGGGGGCCTGGAGGCCGATCCCGATATGCGGAGCGACAGTCGCGACGTCCTCGACCTGATCACGCTGCGTTCCAACGATCAGTTCAATACGACCGTCTACGGCTACGACGACCGCTTCCGGGGCGTGAAGGGCACCCGGATGATCCTTTTCATGAACGGCAGCGACATGGAGCGCCTCGGACTCGCAGATGGCGAGACCGTCGACCTTTCCGCCGTTGCCAAGGACGAGTTCCTCCGTGAGGTGAAGGGACTGCGCGTGATCAAGTATGGTATCCCGGAAGGAAACGTCGGCGGCTATTACCCTGAACTTAACGCGCTCATCCCGCTCTGGCACTACGATGAGCAGGCCAAGACGCCGGCGGCCAAGGCGATCCCGGTCCGCATCACGAAAGGCACGCCGATCGCAGTCGCCGATTGATGTCCGGCGATTTTGCGGGGCCGATCCCCTCGACGCCCGGCCGCGCCGACCCATAAAGGTGGCCATGGAACGCTCCGACGAAGCCCATGACCGCCGTCAGATCATCATCGACCGGATGCTCGCCGATGCGTTGCGTCCGGCCGCTGCCGATCGCAGCACGAGGCACGACGGGCTTCCGGACGATATGCGGACCGTGGTCGAGGTACTCCTGGCCAAGGCCGAAGCGATGCGGCAACGCCGCTTGACTTTTGAGGATCTCGAGGAGGCGCTGCCGCCGCGGGATATCACGGCGGAGGATTTGGAAGCGATCTTTTGGATTCTCTCGGAGCACGGCATCGCCATTGAGGATGGTGATCCGGCCGGCGATTGAACGCGCGTTCCTGATACTTGGGTTTGACCATCGAGTTCGCCAATCCGGCGTGCCGAGCGTGGCACGTATGGCTGCTCCTTCCCTCCTCTCTCTCGCCACCGCCGACGAACCGCTCTATAAGCCGCGCTCTTCCGTGGTATTTCCCTGCCGCGGAGCCGACCGAAAGGCGGAACGGAGACGATTATGGCCGAGCGTTGGACACCGAAGACCTGGCGAAACCTGCCAATTCAGCAGGTGCCCGCCTATCCGGATGCCGCCGCCCTGGAATCGGTCGAGTCTCAGCTCGCTAGCTTTCCACCCCTCGTCTTTGCAGGTGAGGCGCGCAAGCTGAAATCGGCGCTCGCCCGCGTCTCCACCGGCGAGGCATTCCTGCTGCAGGGAGGCGATTGTGCCGAGAGCTTCGACGAGCATTCGGCCGACAACATCCGCGATTTCTTCCGCGTCTTCCTGCAGATGGCGCTGGTGCTGACCTTCGCCGGCGGTTCACCCGTCGTGAAGGTCGGCCGCATCGCCGGTCAGTTCGCCAAGCCACGCTCCTCGCCGACCGAGACGCTGGAGGGCGTGACGCTGCCGAGCTACCGCGGCGACATCGTCAACGGACTGACCTTCACGGAAGAGGCGCGCGTGCCTGATCCGCGACGGCAGCTCGAAGCGTACCGTCAATCGGCGGCAACGCTCAATCTGCTGCGTGCCTTCGCCACCGGCGGCTATGCCAACCTCGAAAATTCGCACCGCTGGATGCTCGGCTTCGTGAAGGATTCGCCGCAATCCTCGCGCTATGCGGACTGCGCCGAGCGGATGACCGAGACACTCGACTTCATGCGGGCCATCGGCATCAACCCGGAGACGCATCAGGAAGTCCGCACGACGGATTTCTACACCAGTCACGAAGCCCTGCTTCTGGGTTACGAGGAGGCGCTCACCCGCGTCGACTCGACGAGCGGCGACTGGTACGCAACCTCGGGCCATATGCTTTGGATTGGCGACCGCACGCGTCAGCCGGATCATGCCCATGTGGAATACGCCCGCGGGATCAGGAATCCGATCGGACTGAAGTGCGGTCCCTCGATGACCGGGGAAGGTCTGATCCGGCTCGTGGATCAGCTCAACCCAGCCAACGAGGCTGGGCGCTTGACGCTGATCTGTCGGTTCGGCGCCGATAAGGTGGGCGACCATCTGCCGGGCCTGATCCGTGCCGTCGAACGCGAAGGCCGCAAGGTCGTATGGGTCTGCGACCCGATGCACGGCAACACGATTTCGGCCGGCGGCTTCAAGACGCGCCCGTTCGAGCGGGTGATGCAGGAGATCGAAGGGTTCTTCGGGGTCCATCGCGCAGAGGGTACCATCGCGGGCGGTATCCATCTGGAGATGACCGGCAAGGACGTCACCGAATGTACGGGCGGCGCCCGGGCTTTGACGGCCGAGGATCTGCGTGATCGTTACCACACCTATTGCGATCCGCGTCTGAACGCGGAGCAGGCCCTGGAAGTGGCATTCCTCACGGCGGAACTCGTGAAACGCGAACGCTCGGCGATCGAGCGTCCGCGCCTGGACGCTGCCGAGTAAGATACCCCGTAGACTGGCAAAGCCCTTCAAGCCGGGAAGTCCTTCGGGACATTCCCGGCTTCTTCGTGTCAGCCCGCGACCTCCGATCCCAGCATCGCATTGCCGAAATGCTGGACGAGGCTCATTTCGAGTTTACCGGTCATTCCGGAAAGGATGGCCATCGCCTCTCGGGCCGGCATCGGTGCCTTGTAGGAGCGGCGCTCCGTCAGTGCGGCGTAGATGTCGCAGATCGTGAGCAGGCGTACGGTGTCGCTGATCTCCGAACCGACCAGCCCATCCGGGTAGCCCGAACCATCCAGCATCTCGTGGTGATGGCGCACAGCGCCGAGCGTTGCAGCGTCACAGCCGCTGTCGCGCAGGATATCGTAGCCGATCACCGGATGACGCCGCATGATAACCAACTCGTCGGCGTCAAGCCGACCGGGCTTGTTCAGGATTTCCAGCGGGATCTGTGCCTTGCCGACATCATGCAGTAAGGCGGCCCGCACGAAATGCTCACGATCTTCGGTTCGGAAGCCGAGATGCAACACGAACTGGGCAGCGACGCCGGCCACCAGCAGGCAATGTTGGTAGGTCGCGTCATCGTGGGTCCACACGGTCTCGAGCCATCGTGTCAGACCGCCTTCCTTCACGGCTGCAAGAATCGGATCTAGGCCCGCATCGACCTGTTTGAGATTGATCGGACCGCCGCCGCGCACACCATCGAAGAGGCCGCTCAGAACCTCCTTTGCCCGCGTGACGTTGCGGATGACGGGCTGTGAGAGTGCGTCCGGCTCTTCGACCTTCATCTCCGCCTGGAGTGCTTGAACGACGAGGTGCGGCGCCGTGTAAGCCGGAAAACAGATCGTGGCGCCAAGATCGCGCGCATGGCGCAGGTCGTGGTCGGTCGTGGACCGAAGCAGGCAGACAACGGGGATGTCGGTTGCCTTGCCGCAATGAAGAAAATTGCGCAGGCGACTGACCGACTCCCGTCGGCTCAGCGTGAGATCGGATACGACGGCGCGAGGCCGAACGACCGAAGGACAGTCATCGCCGGCCGCGACGACCTCGCAATGTCCGATCGCTTTGATCGATGTTTCCAACGCTGCACTACGGTCGGGGCGATCCGTAAGCAGGTAAATGGCCCCCTGTGCCATGACGTCCGGTCTTCCTCCAGAAACCTCAGCCCTACGAGAAAATTACAAATAAACCGTTTGCATCGTGACACGTTTTGCTCTGTCGGCAAAGCTTCTTTTCTTTTTATTCGGGCCGTATGTTTACGTCAGAAAACATGGATTCGAATTTACCCCGGTATGTCTGCGCATTGCGAAACGTCAGGATCAGCTTCGTCGGGCGAAAGACACGCCTCTTCGTTTCACAAAAGAATATGCGGGATAAATATTTTTAGATTCTAAATTCCGATCCGCCTCCATAAGAAATGTCTGTGGCAACATTCGAAAGGACGGAAATCCTGATGCATTCGCAGTATTGTAATAGATCATGTATTAGATACATAGATTAAAACAATTACTCCAAATTAATATTCAATACACTCCTTTAATATTTGTAATATATAATATAAAATAGTATTATAATATAATATCGTTCTGACCTTTCGATTATGGCAAATTACTTGAGTAGTATGTTGTTAGTATATAAGCCTTTTTCCGTCCAAAATGAGAAAATATATTTCCCCATCTCGTTGTGCGTCCACATAAGAGATATGCAATGGAAGTGTAGTCTAAAAATCTTGATGACTTCGGGTATCTTCGCAGATTTTCGTTTATCCAAGCCGACTCCGAACCCCCGAGGTTCCTCGCGGACCCGTTCCTTGGGACGATTTCGGACCATTCGGGACACCCCGTGGTACACCAAATACGATTTCTGCCATTTGTTCACGTGACGTTGGGGATCGTAATGGCCATGTGGTCCATGCCGGCATCGTCGCGGTGCAGGAATTCACGGCGCGGATGATGTCAATCCGACGCTTCGATCCCTCGAACTTCGTGTCCTGCATCCTGTGAAGATCGCCATCATCGCGCATCTCAAGTTTCCGATCGCTCAGCCTTATTCCGGCGGGCTGGAGATGCACACGCACCTGCTCGCCTCCGCTCTCCAGGCTCGCGGCCATGATGTGACCCTCTACGCTTCGGAGGGATCGGACGGCGATTTTGGGCTTTCGACGGTCTGTGCACCCACGGGATGCGCTTTCGACGACGTCTCGGAGGCGCGCATCGATGCGGCGGAGCACGCAGCCTATGTCCGGATCATGGATGCGATCGCGGCGGGAAACTACGATTTTGTTCACAACAACAGCTTGCATTTCCTGCCGCTGGTGCGGGCCGGCGAACTCGCTGTTCCGATGGTGACGGCGCTCCACACGCCGCCCTTCGAGCCGTTCGTCCGCGGTGTGCGGGCGCGAGCGCGCGACATGACCTTTGCCGCCGTTTCCCCATCGCTCGCCCGGGAATGGCACGACCTGATCGGCGAACCGCACGTCATCGGCAACGGCATCGATCTCGGTGCCTTCGCCTACGCGGATCAGCCCAAGGGTAAGCCCTACGCGATCTGGATGGGCCGCCTCGTTCCCGAGAAAGGTCCCCATCTCGCCATTGACGCCGCTCGGGCCGCCGGCCTGCCGCTGAAGTTCGCGGGACCTCGCTCGAACCCGGCCTACTGGGACAGCGAGATCGCCCCGCGGCTCGGTCCTGACGTGACCTATCTCGGGCATCTTGGGCACGATGCCCTCGCGCAACAGGTCGGCGAAGCGCACGTAGCCCTCTGCACGCCGCGCTGGGAGGAACCGTTCGGTCTCGTTCTCGCGGAATTCCTGGCCTGCGGAACGCCTGTGGCCGCTTTTCGACGCGGAGCAATTCCCGACATTCTGGACGCATCCTGTGGCGTGTTGGCGGAACCGGACGACGTCGCCGATCTTGGCCGCGCAGTGATACAGGCCATCGGTCTCTCGCGGGCCGATTGTCGACGCCGCGCAGAGCATCTCTTCAACGCCGAGACGATGACCGATCAGTACGAAGCGCTGTACGCCCTCGAACTCCAGCGTGCCGCAACTTCAGCGGCGACCGCCCGCGTCAGCAATGCCTGAGACGGATCTTTCCCTCGGTCGCGCCGTCGTCTGCGTACCCGCGCGCAACGAAGCGGAAGCGTTGCCGCGCCTGATCCGGTCGCTCGACCGGCAGGAAGGCGCGAGTGACGATGCGCGCTTGCGCGTTGTGGTCGTCGCCAACAACTGCACCGACGACACGGTCGCATCGTTGCGGGCGATGGAGCGGAACGCGGAAATCCCGCGTCTCGATCTGCGGATCATCGAGGCAACGATCCCGCCGCCCGACGCCCACGTGGGTACGGCTCGGCGCCGGGCCCTCGACGCCGGCGCGGCGTGGCTGGAGGCGGAGGGTGTCCTGAACGGCGTCCTCCTGAGCAGCGACGCCGATGCCGTGGCGCCGACAGATTGGGTGGCGGCCAATCTCCGGGCGCTGCGAAATGCAGAACTCGTCGGCGGACGCCTCGTCCTCCATGGCGATGGCCCGGTCAGCGATCCACGCCTCGCTGCCCTGCACGCTAGAATCGAGCAGTACTGGATTGCCGTGCGCCGCCTCGAGGAGGTGTTCGATCCGCCGGCCCACGACCCCTCGCCGCGCCACGGCGATCATGTCGCGGCCAGCCTCGCCCTGCGGGCAGATCTCTATCGTCGGGTGGGCGGGTTGCCGGTGCTGGCATGCGGCGAAGACAATGCTCTGGTCGCACGGGTGCGCTGGCACGGGGGGCGCGTGCGCCACTGTCCGAACGTGTCGATTGGTGTCTCCGATCGCGGTACCGGCCGTGTGACCGGTGGAATGGCGACCGAGATGCTGCGGCGCGCTCGCGTTGTCGAGGGGCTCGAAAGCTACGATCTTCCGTCGGCGGCCCATTGGCGCGCGTTGATCGAGCGACGCAGGAGGCTGGGGCAATGCTTCGCACACCCGGCCGGCATCGTTCCCGCGCTGCGTAACCTCGGCATCGCCGAATCCGATCTCGCGGCCATCGACCTGGATGCGTGCCCCAATGCGATCGGCCTGATCGAGCGGGTGGAAGCCCAGGTCGGCGAAGGAATTCCGCTTGCTGTCTCCATTCCGCTCGACGAAGCTCTGGCCGGGCTACATGCGATGCTCGCCGAAGCCCAGGCCGTACCCGTCGCGCAGGTCGCATGAGCCGGCATCCGATCGGGTACTACGTCCATCACCAGGGCGCCGGCCATTGGCAGCGGGCCTGCCTGATCGCCCGGGCCATCGAACGGCCGGTCACGCTGATCGGGACGCTCGCGGAGTTCGATATCCGCGATGCGCCGGGATCGGTTCTCGACTTGCCGGACGATCGGATCGGCGCCGGCTTCGACGGCCGGGACGGGATGGCGGACCGGCCCCACAGCCTGCACTACGCGCCGGTCGGCGCCGACAACGTGCGCGCTCGGATGGGTCGCCTCGCGGCTTGGATCGCTGAGACCGATCCTGCGCTGCTCGTCGTCGATGTCTCGGTCGAGATCGCCCTGTTCGCGCGCCTGATGTCGGTGCCGACGCTCGTCGTCCGCCTCGCCGGCGCACGCACCGACCTTCCCCATCTCGAAGCGTTCCGGGGTGCCGAGCGTCTGCTCGCCTTCTTCCCACCCGAACTCGATGCGACCGCGACCCCGGACTGGGTGCGGGCCAAGACGGCCTATGCCGGGCTCCTCACGGCCGACGCCGCCCCTGATACGCCGCAGACGGATGGATCGATCCTCGTCATCTTTGGGCGCGGCGGCGCGGGGGGGCGACTGTCGGAGCTCGCCACCGCGGCGATGGCCGTGCCCGATCGCCCTTGGCACGTCGTCGGCCCGGTCGAGGGCTCCGGAACGCCGACGCCGGTCAATCTGCACGTGCACGGCTGGGTCGCAGACCCCGCACCGTATATCGCACGGGCCGATCTGGTGGTCGGCGGCGGTGGCGACGGGGTCGTCTCGGCCGTCGCAGGGGCCGGAAAACGCTTCGTCTGCCTGCCCGAACCGCGGGCCTTCGACGAGCAGGTCGAGAAGGCTCGCGCGCTCGCGGCGATGGGGGCAGCGATCCATTGCGAGTCCTGGCCGGATCCCTCAGCGTGGCCGAGCGTCGTCGCGGCGGGGCTTCGGCTCGATCCTGCCGTGATCGGCAGCCTCGCGCGGCCGGGCGTGATTGCCCGGACCGCCGCCCTGATCGAGGAGCAGGCCGACCGGGCCGACGCCCGACGCCGCTAGGCGCCAAGGCCTCAGAAAGGCCGGTCCGCGGGCACCCGCGTCATGGCGATTTCGTCGGCGCCAGGCTGGCGCAGGACCTGGAGATCGTCCCGCCACCCGGCATTGATCAGCCCGCGCACCGCGAAGGCATCGAGCCATCCGTCCATCGGCCAGAGCCCATGTCGTTCGCGAAAGCGCGCCGCGTTCCGGACGATGTCGGAAAAGTGCTGCAGGGGCGGGTCGCAGGATAGGTGGTGCTGGTGGAAGGCCTGGCCGCCGGCGCTGAACAGGATCGGGATGCCGAGGGTGTCGGCCCGGAAGGCGAGGTCGGTGTCCTCGGCGCCGTAGCCGTCGAAACCCTCGTCGAAGCCGCCGAGACGGTCGAAGGTCGTCGCCCGGATGCCGAAGGCCAGGGACCAGAACAGACCCGGATTGTCCGACCGAACTCGGCCTCGGCTTGGAAAGTGGCGGACGGGATGGGGCTGCCCGGCCGCGCGCAATCCGGCCTCGGTCCAGCCGTTGGTGACGACGCCGGCCGGTAAGTACCGGATTTCACAGCAGATCAGCCCATCGGCCTCGGCCAGGTCGGCGCTGAGGCGCGGCACGAGATCGGCCGAGGGGATGCAGTCGACGTCGAGGAAGATGAGGCGCTCGGTCGTCGCGGCGCGCCGTCCGGCGTTGCGGGCCCGCGCGAGCGGCAGCCCGGTGCTGTCGAGGACGATGCGGCGGATCGGAAAGCTATGATCGGGTAGGGGCGCGGGCTCGGCGCCCATCTCGACGATGATGCAGGCCTCGGGATGCGGCCCGCGTGCGACACCTTCGAGCAGGCGCGCGAGATGCGCGTCGCGGCCCTTGTTGAGGGTGATGAGGGTGGTGTCGGCGATCACGGGGCGGGCGTGTCCATGGCGACGAAGATCTCGTAGGGCCCCGTGAAGCGGGCGATCATCGCCGCCTCCAGGCGAAAGCCGGTCGGATCGTCGGAGATGAGGTCGGTGGTCTGAGAGCGGTGGGCGCCGATCGCGGCGGCCTTCGCGGCGCGGTGGGCCCCGATGTCGAGGCGTAGACCGGACGGGCCTGGGCCGACCTCGGTGCCCTGGGGCAGGGTCCAACCCCATACGGGATAAGCGAAAGTTCGGATCGGGCCGAGATCGGCCCGCGCGAGGCGGACGATGGCGGCGGCCGCCTGGTGGTCGCAATGGGGATCATGGCCCCAGGTGACGCAGACGGCGCCGGCATCGGCGTCGCGGGCGATCGCGGCGATCCGGGCGGCGGCCGCCTCGGCGACCGGGCCGGCGCTCGGGACGCCGGCATCAGGCAGGCGCAGGAAGGTCACGGCCTCCGCCGGGACGCCCAGGATACCAACGGCGTATACCGTCTCCGTTTCGCGCAGGTCGCGCAATTTTGCCGGGGGATAGAGCGCCGAATGCGTGTGCGAGCCGCAGCCGTCGCTGACGATGACGACGCGGACGTCGCGACCCCGCGCGCGGGCCTCGGCCATGACGCCGCCGCAGCCGAGGCTCTCGTCGTCCGGATGGGGGGCGACGACGACGAGGCCCTTGCCGGCGGTCAGGGCGTCGAGGTCGCCGACCGGCAGGCGTTCGGCGGCGGCGAGGAAGGCGTCGGCATGCATGGGTGGACTCGGGGCGGGCGTCGGGGACGCGAGCCGCCTGTCTACCTGCGCCAGTCTGATCGATGTCTGAACGGTCGGCCGGTGCCGGCCCGCTACCGGGCGGTGCCGCTCTCCGCGGCGAAGGCGGCGATGCCGCCGGCGGTGGTGAGCCAGATTTCGTCGCGCCGGGCCGCGATATGGGCGAGCGCCCGGCGCAGGGGGCGCAGGCGGTGCGGCTGGCCGACGATGTAGGGATGCAGCGCGATGCCCATGACCAGGGGGGCGGTGCGCGCCTGCTCCAGCATCTCGTCGAAGGCCTCGACGATGGCGTCGGCGAATTGCTGCCCGGTCTCCTTGCGGGCGACGATGGCGGGGATGTCGTTCAGTTCCTGCGGGTAGGGCACGGACAGGATGCGGCCGCCGCTACGGGTGGCGAACCAGGTCGGCTGGTCGTCGTGGCACCAGTCGAGGAGGTAGGTGTAGCCCGCTTCCGCCAGGAGGTCCGGTGTCCGGTGGCTCTGGGAAATCCACGGGCCGAGCCAGCCCTGCGGGGCTTTGCCCTCCTGGGCGGTCAGGATCGCGGTGGCCTCGGCGATCAGGGCCCGCTCCTCGTCCTCCGAGCGGTCGCCCTGTCGCTCGGTATTGGTGCGGCCGTGCCCGACGATCTCGTCGCCGCGGGCCCGGAACGCCTCGATGAGGCCGGGGCAGTCGGCATAGAGACGGCTGTTGACCAGCACGCTCGCGGGCATCTGCAGGGCGTCGAGGGTGTCCCGGATCCGCCAGGCGCCGACCCGGTTGCCCCAATCGCGCCAGGCGTAGTTCAGCACGTCCGGTTGCGAGCCGCCCGGCGCGAGCTCGGCGCCGAGGCCGCGCCCGAAATCGAAGCCCTCGAGGTTGAGCCCGAGATAGACCGCCAGGCGCTTGCCCCCGGGCCAGTCGTAGACCGGCCGGTCGGGCAGGGCGCTGTAGGCGTAGCGGCCGTGTTGCGGCGCGGGCGAATCGGTCATCGGGGGGCTCGGAGAGGGATCGGGGAGACGGATCAGGTCGGGTCGAGCAGCGCGGGCCGGCGCCGGGTCACCCACCGGGTCTCGGCGTCGTAGGCGGCGCCGAGCTGGAGGCAGTCGCGCTCGCCGTTGTTGGGGCCGACGATCTGGATGCCGGAGGGGCGCCCGGCCGGATCGAAGCCGGCGGGCACGTTGAGAGCGGGCAGCCCGCTCATGGTGACGGGAATCGTCGCCTCCATCCAGCGGTGATAGGTGTCCATCGTCCGGCCGCCGACGGATTTGGGCCAGCGCTCCTCGATATCGAAGGGGAAGACCTGCGCCGAGGGCATGAGCAGGAAGTTGTAGCGCTCCCGGAAGCGGCGCACGGCCTCGTACCAGGCGGTACGGCCCTCCTGGGCGGCCGCGACCTGATCCGCCGAGAGGGCGAGCCCGCGCTCCACCTCCCAGACCGCCTCCGGCTTGAGCAGGGCCCGGTAGGCCGGTTCGTCGTAGAGCGGACGCAGGCTCGAGGCGGTCATCCAGGCTCTGAGGGTGAGCCAGTCGCGCCAGACCTTGCCCATGTCGAAGCGCGGCCGGTCCCATTCCACCTTGGCGCCCAGGGCCTCGAAGGCGGGAAGCGCGCTGCGGTCGAGGTCGAGCACGCCCGGCTCGAAGGGCAGGTAGCCCCCGAGATCGTCGAACCAGGCGATCCGGGCACCGGTGAAGTCGCGCTTGAGGTCCTCGGCGAAGAGGGTCGGGTCCTGCGTGTTCGAGTAGGGCACCCGCGCGTCGTAACCGGCCTGGACCGAGAGCAGCAGGCCGAGATCGGCCGGGGAGCGCCCGATCCCACCCGAGACTCCGAGGCCGGGGGTGAAGGCGTCCTTGGTCTCGATCGGGATGCGGCCGTAGCCGGTGCGCAGGCCGAACAGGTTGTTGAAGGCGGGCGGGTTGCGCAGGGAGCCGGCATGGTCGCTGCCGTCGGCCACCGGCTGCATGTGGAGGGCCACCGCCACCGCCGCGCCGCCGCTGGAACCCCCGGAGGTCTTGCTCGGATCATAGGCATTGCGGGTGGCGCCGTAGACCGGGTTGAAGGTCTGCGAACCGAGGCCGAATTCCGGCATGTTGGTGCGGCCGGTGAAGATCGCACCGGCCTTGCGCAGCCGCTTGACCATGATCGAATCGGCCGCGGCGATGCGATCGCGGAAGATCGGCGACCCCTGCGTGAAGGGCAGGCCCTTCACGGCGTCGATGTCCTTCACCGCGTGCGGGAACCCATGCAGCGGCCCGAGGAATTCGCCGCGCGCGGCCTGTGCGTCGCGCTCCTCGGCGGCGGCCAGGAGCTCGCTCCGGTCGCGCAGGACCACGATGGCGTTGACGATCGGATTCAGGCGATCGATCTGATCGAGATAGGCGGTCATGACCTCGACGCAGGAGACGCGCCGGGCGTGGATCGCGGCCGACAGGTCGACGGCGCTGAGGCCGAGGAGGTCGTCGTCCGACGCCGCGACCGCCACCGGATCGGCCGCGGCGATGGATGGGTCTGTGCTCATGGTCTGGCTCTGGAACGCGCCCGCACATGCCACGGGCCTTCGGGGTGCCACCGGCCGTCAGGCCGGCAGCCGCCGCTCCTGGAAGGCGTGGCAGGCCACGCCTTCGACCAGGGCCGGCACCTCGATGCGGCAGCGCTCGTTCGCGAAGGGGCAGCGCGGGTTGAAGGCGCAGCCCGTGGGGGGGTCGATGGGGTTCGGGATCTCGCCCGAGACGGGGATGCGCCTGCGCCCGGTAAGTCCGATATCCGGAACCGCATCGAGCAGCATGCGCGTGTAGGGATGTTTCGGAGCACGGAAGAGTTCCCGTCCGTCTGCGATCTCGACCACGCGCCCCAGATACATCACCCCGATCCGGTTCGCCATGTGGCGGACGACGGCGAGGTTGTGGCTGATGAAGAGGTAGGTCAACCCGAGGCGGTCCTGCAGGTCGCGCATCAGGTTGAGGATCTGGGCCTGGACCGAGACGTCGAGGGCCGAGGTCGGCTCGTCGCCCACCAGGAACTCCGCCTCCGAGGCGAGCGCCCGGGCGATGGCGATGCGCTGGCGCTGGCCGCCGGAGAATTCATGCGGGTACTTCACGCCGTCGTCGGGATGCAGGCCGACAAGGCCGAGGAGCTCGCCGACCCGGCGGGCGATGGCGATGTCGCCCTGAAGCAGGTTGAAGGCCCGGATCGGCTCGGCGATGATCCGCCGGACCCGCCAGCGCGGGTTCATCGACGCATAGGGGTCCTGGAAGATCATCTGGATGCGGCGGCGCAGGCGGCGCCGGGCGGCGGCCTCGCGCGGATCGGTCATCGAGATTCCGGTGATGCGCACGTCCCCGCCGCTGGGCGGCAGCAGGCCGACCACCATGCGGGCGACGGTCGACTTGCCCGATCCCGATTCCCCGACGAGCGCGAAGGTCTCGCCCCGGCGGATCTCGAAGCTGACGCCGTCCACCGCCCGCAGGATCTGCCGCGGCTGGCGCTCGATGACCCGGGCGAGCCAGGGCCGCGACACGTCGAAGGTGCGGCGCAGGCCCTCGATGACGACGTAGGGGACTTCCGCCGCGCGGGACCCCGGCACGGGCGGCGGCATCACGGGCGCGTTCATGCGGCGGAGGCTTCCGAACGGTCGTAGAGATGGCAGGCGACGCGGTGCGCCCCGACCGGGATCGGGTCCGGCCGCTCGACCAGACAACGGGCGAAGGCCGAGGGGCAGCGCGGATGGAAGGCGCAGCCCTGCGGGATGTTGGAGAGGCGCGGCATCGAGCCCGGGATCTGGGCGAGGCGGTCCGTCTCCTGGGCGAGCGTCGGGATCGCGCCCATCAGGCCCTTGGCGTAGGGGTGGAGCGGATTCTGCACGACGTCGCGCACCGGGCCGATCTCGGCGATGCGGCCCGAATACATCACGGCCACCCGGTCGGCCGCCTCCGCGATCACGCCCATGTCGTGGGTCACCAGCATCACGGCGGTGCCGCGCTCGGTGCCGAGGCGCTTCAGGAGCGCGATGATCTGGGCCTGGACCGAGACGTCCAGGGCCGTGGTCGGCTCGTCGGCGATGATGAGCTCCGGCTCGGCGGCCAGCGCCAGGGCGATCACCACGCGCTGGCGCATGCCGCCGGAGAATTCGTGCGGATAGCCGTCGATCCGCCGCTCCGGCGCCGGGATGCCGACCTCCGCCAGGAGGTCGACGGCGCGCTGGCGCGCCGCCTTCTCGGAGAGGTCGGTATGGGTGCGCACGGTCTCCACGATCTGCCGACCGACGCGGTAGAGCGGGTTCAGGCTGGTCAGCGGGTCCTGGAAGATCATGCCGATGCGCCGGCCCCGGATGCGCCGCATGGCCTCCGGCGGCAGGTTGTCGATGCGTTCCCCCTTGAGCAGGACCTGACCGCCGACGATGCCGCCGGGCGGGTCGATGAGGCCGATCACGGCCGAGCCCGTGACGGACTTGCCCGCCCCGGATTCGCCGACGACGCCGAGGATCTCGCCCCGGGCGATGTCGAAGGAGACGTCGTCGATGGCCGTGAGGGTGCCGCGGCGGCCGGCGAAGGCGACGCGCAGGTTGCGGACCGAGAGGACGGGCTCTGTCATGGCAGGTGTCATGCCGGCGCGATCACTGCAGTTTCGGGTTCAGGGCATCGCGCAGCCAGTCGCCCAGCAGGTTGATCGCCAGGACGAGACCGGCCAGCGCCAGGCCCGGGAAGGCGACGATCCACCACTCGCCGGAGAACAGGAAGCGGTTGCCGGTGCGGATCAGGGTGCCGAGGGACGGCATCGAGTCGGGCAGGCCGGTGCCGAGGAAGGAGAGCGTCGCCTCGGTGATGATGGCGAGCGCGAGGTTGATGGTGGCGATGACGAAGACCGGCCCGAGCACGTTGGGCAGCACGTGCCGGACCATGATGACCGGCGAGGACAGGCCGATGAGCCGCCCGGCCTGGACGTAGTCCTTGTTCTTCTCCACCAGCACCGAGGAGCGCACGGTGCGGGCGTACTGTACCCAGAACGACAGCCCGATCGAGAGCACGATGAGGCCGATGGCGGCGTTGGTGTCCATCTGGCTGCCGAGCGCCGCCTTGGCGACGCCGTCCACCACCAGGGCGATCAGGATCGCCGGGAAAGTGAGCTGCACGTCGGCGACGCGCATGATCAGCGTATCGACGAAGCCGCCGAAATAGCCCGCCACCAGCCCGAGCAGGATGCCGAGGACGCCCGAGACCAGGACGCCGAGCAGGCCCACCACCAGGGAGAGGCGGAGGCCGTAGAACACCGCCGAGAGCACGTCGCGGCCCTGGTCGTCGGTGCCGAGGGTGAAGGGGGCGACGCCGTCAGCGTACCAGAGCGGCGGCAGGTTCGAGTTGATGAGCTCGAGCTGGGCCGGGTCGTAGGGGTTCTGCGGCGAGATCCAGGGGGCCACCACGGCGAGGACGACGAAGACCAGCGTCACCGCGAAGGCGCCCATGGCCAGCTTCGAGCGTCGGAAGCTGGCATAGACGTCGGAATCGAGGAAGCGCGCGAGCGTCGAGCGCTTCGCGGGCGCCGGCGGGAGGAGGGGAGCGTCCTGCACGGAAGCGCTCATGCGGCCCGTCCCGTGGACAGGCGCAGGCGGGGATCGACGATGGTGTAGAGCACGTCCACCACGAGGTTGATGACGACGAAAATGGCGGCGACCAGCAGCAGGTAGGCCGCCATGATCGGGATATCGACGTTCTGCACGGCCTGGACGAAGAGCAGGCCCATGCCGGGCCACTGGAACACCGTCTCGGTGATGATCGAGAAGGCGATGACCGAGCCGAGCTGAAGCCCCGCGATGGTGATGACCGGCACCAGGGTGTTCTTCAGGGCGTGGCCGAGATGGATCGAGCGGGTGGTGAGGCCGCGCGCCCGGGCGAAGCGGATGTAGTCGGTGCGCAGGACCTCCAGCATCTCGGCGCGCACCAGCCGCATGATCAGCGTCATCTGGAACAGGCCCAGGGTGACGGAGGGCAGGATCAGCGCGCGCAGGCCCGAGGCGGTGAGGAAGCCGGTGGTCCACCAGCCCAGCCGCACGGTGTCGCCGCGCCCGAAGGAGGGCAGCCAGCCCAGCGTCACCGAGAACAGGAAGATCAGCAGGATGCCAATCAGGAAGGTCGGCAGGCTGATGCCGACGAGCGAGATGGCGAGGAAGACCTTGGCGAGCCAGGTCTCCCGCCGCAGGGCGCAGTAGACCCCCATCAGGATGCCGACGGTGAGCGCGAAGAGCGTGGCGCAGAGGGCGAGTTCGAGGGTGGCGGGCATGCGCTCCGCCAGCAGCGCCGAGACCGGCTGGCGGAACTGGTAGGAGGTGCCGAACTCGCCGCGCACGACGTTGCCGGCATAGCGCAGGAACTGGACCGCGACCGCATCGTCGAGGCCGAGATCCTTCCGGATGGCGACGCGCTCCGCGTAGGGCGTGTCGACACCCACGATCTGGTTCACCGGATCGCCGGCGAAGCGGAACATCGAGAAGGCGATCAGCCCGACCGCGAACAGCACGGCGACGGACTGGAGCAGGCGCTGAAGGATGAAGGCGATCATCGGCGGGCGATCCGGTCGTGCACATCGCCAAGACCGGCACGCCGAGCGATCGCAGAACGTGGCGCGCCGTCATTCCGGGGCGCCGCAGGCGAGCCCGGAATCCAGGACCGCCGACGGTGTAAAGTCCTGCACCACCTTCGTGTCTGGATCCCGGGCTCCGCTGTGCGGCCCCGGGATGACGGGGTGCTGCACGAGCCATCTCGGCGGACACACAAGCGGATGCGATCGCCCTGTCCCCGCTGGGCGGAGACGCGGGGCGGTGCTACATCCTGAAACCGATCGGCCATGAATGTCACGGCTGCTTCGAGACCCAGTACAGCATCAGCATGTTGTCCGGGCGCTGGACCAGGGTGACCTTCTTCGAGACGCCCCAGGCCAGGGCCTGCTGGTGCAGGGGGATGAAGCCCCAGTCGGCCTGGATGGTGTCGAAACCGTCCTTGATCTCGGCGTTGCGCTTGGTCTGGTCGCTCTCGGCCTCGACGGAATCGGCGAGCGCGTCGACCTTCGGGTTGCAGTAATTGCCGAGGTTCCAGTTGCCGCGGCCGGGCTTGGAGCCGCCCCGGCAGCCGGCGATCTCGAACAGGATGTTGTGCGAATCCTGGGAGGAGGGGGTCCAGCCGACGAGGTAGAATGAGGTGTCGTAGGCCGGCGCCAGGACCTTGGCGAAGTACTTGGCCTTGGGCTGCGCGTTGAGGTTCACCTTCACGCCGACCCGGGCCAGCATCGAGACCACCGCCTGGCAGATCGCCTCGTCGTTGACGTAGCGGTCGTTGGGGCAATCCATGCCCAGCGAGAAGCCGTCCGGATAGCCGGCCTCGGTGAGGAGCGCCTTGGCACGCTTCGGGTCGTAGTCGGGCCGCTTGAACTCGCCGGCGCGGGGGAACAGCACCGGCGCGATCAGCAGGGCGGAGGGCACGGCCTGCCCGCGCATGACGCGCTTGGCGATCGTCTCCTCGTCGATGGCCCGGTAGAAGGCCTCGCGCACGCGCACGTCCTTGAACGGGTTCTTGCCCTTGACGTTCGAGTCCTTCAGCTCGTCGCGGGACTGGTCCATGCCGAGGAAGATCGTGCGCAGCTCGGGACCGGCCATGACGGTGGCGGTGCCGCTTCCGTTGACGCGCTGGGCATCCTGCAGGGGCACGGGGTCGATCCAGTCGACCTCGCCGGAGATCAGGGCGGCGACCCGGGTGGCGTCGTTCTGGATCGTGGTGAACACCGCCTCGTCGAGGTTCGATTCCACCTTGCCCCAGTAGTTGGGGTTCTTCTTGAACACCGTGCGCACGCCGGGCTGGTGCTCGGTGATGATGAACGGCCCGGTGCCGTTCTCGTGCAGGGCGGCGTAGCTGGTCGAAGTCGCGCTCGGCAGGGTGGGGGCGACGGCGCCGTTCTTCTCGGCCCAGGCCTTCGACATGATGTACCAGGTCGAGAACTGGTACAGGGCGATGGGGTTGGGGCTCTTGAGCTTCATGTCGACGGTGTGGTCGTCGATCTTCACCCACTCGGCGTCGGACGGCACGTTGGTGGTGAAGTTCGAGCCCGGCGCCCGTACCCGGTTGGCCGAGAAGATCACGTCGTCGGCCGTGAAGTCCGAGCCGTCGTGGAACTTCACGCCCTTGCGCAGGTGGAAGCGCCAGCGCGTCGGCTCGGGATTCTCCCACGATTCGGCCAGCATGGGGGCGAGCTTGAGGTCCTTGTCGCGCGTGATCAGCGAGTCGAAGACCGCGCCGTGCATCCCGATCGTGAAGCTTTCCTTCAGGGAGTAGGGGTCGAGGGACTTGATGTCGCCCTGGAAGGCGAAGCGGAAGACGTTCGCGGCCGCGGCCGGCACCGTGGCGGTGAGGCCGACCAGCCCGGCGAGGGCGGTGGCCGAGACGAACGCTTTGACCGTGGACTTCAACAAGGCACCCATCCTCTTCGAGGTTACATCCCAGGCGGCTGCCGACACCTTGGCATGGATCGGGCCAAGCCCGAACCCGGTTCTCGCCGCCGTCCACGCCGATGCGGCTCGGCGCCCCGCCGCCCACCGACCGGGCCGTGTCATGCTCAAAAATCGGTCAATAGCCACGAATCGGTCAAGTCCCACCCCGGTCGAAGCCGGGTCCGCCGGCGTCGCGGCTGCACGGGGCGGCACCGCGACCGGTTGAACCCCCAGCGCCGCTCCGACCTGCATCCGCCGATCACGGCCTCGGTGGTGCCCGGGGCCGGGACGCGCCGCGCCTGAGCGGATGGGCGGCGCCCGCAGCGATTCCCGGCGGCTCCGCGGCATCCCGCACGAGACGCCTCCCCGGCCGCGCCCGCCGCTCCATATCAGGGGCTCGGCAGGGCCGGGCAGGGCAGGGCGCCAGACGCCCGGTGCCGTCCGCGGGCAGGGAAGATCCGGAGAGTTGGACATGGCCGATCTCGAGCACACGCTTCAGCGCTTCCAGGGCCTCCTGATCGCCGAGCAGCCCGTCGATATCGGCGAGGCGGAGGATGCGATCTGGGCCTATCTCTCGCAGGCGCAGGGCCTGTCGGCGCAGATCGAGGCCCTGGACCGGCTCCAGGAGGCGGTCGGGCGCTGGGACAGCCACTCGCCGTTCCTGCCGCACCTGCGCGCGGCCCTCGACCGGCACCGCACCCGGCTCGCGGAGCCCTCGGCCTGAGCGTGACCGCGACGCCGCTGCGCCTACTCACCTACAACATCCGGCACGGACGCGGCCGCGACGGGCGGGTCGACCTGGAGCGGGTGGCCTCCGCCATCCGGTCCAGCGGCGCCGAGATCGTCGCGCTGCAGGAGGTCGATCTCGGCCGCGCCCGCACCGGCGGGGCCGACCAGGCCCGGGACATCGCCGACAGCCTGGGGATGCAGCACCATTTCCACGCCGCCCTGCACGTCGCGGCGGAGCGCTACGGCGACGCGATCCTGACCGCGCGGCCCTCGCGGCTCGTCAGGGCCGGCGCCCTGCCGGGGCTCGCCGGGCGGCCCGGCCTCGAACCGCGCGGCGCGCTCTGGGTCGAGGTTCCGGTCGGCGCCCATCGGCTCCAGGTCCTCAACACCCATCTGGGCTTGGTCGCGGCCGAGCGGAGGGCGCAGCTCGCCGCGCTCCTCGGCCCCGACTGGGTCACGGCGGCCCTCGCGGCGGGGCCGGTGGCGCTGGCCGGAGACTTCAACGCGACCCCGTGGTCCCGGGCCTATCGCCAGCTGACGGCGCGCCTCGCGGATGCGCGCGCCCTGGCACGGAGCCGGTCCGGCCGCGCGACCTTCCCGAGCCGCTGTCCGGTGCTGCGCCTCGACCACGTCTTCGTCGGCCCCGGCCTCGCCGTGGACCGGGTCTCGGTGCTGGGCGACGGCGCGGCGCGGCACGCCTCGGATCACCGGCCGCTCCTGGCGACGCTGACCGTCGAGGCGGGGGCGAACGCCGTCCACAGACCTCAGGAGGCGCCGGCCGTCGCCTCCGGGGCCTGAGCCGCGACCGCGGTCTCGGGCGCGTCCCGGCCGCGCAGGCTCCGCAGGGCCGAGCCCCGGCGCCAGGGCCGCCAGGCGTCGCGGGTGCCGACGGGGTCGCCGAGGTGCCAGGCCTCGACCAGGCGGGCGACCAGGCCGCGCCGCGAGGCGACGACACGGCAGAGCCGTCGCGGGGCCACGAGCGCCGGATCGTCGAGGACCGCCCGCAGGGACCCGCGCCGGCGCACGGCCTCCTCGAAGACCTCCCGCGGACAGCCCGCATGGTGCGCGACGAGGCCGTCGCGCAGGCGGGTGATGGCCGTGCGCAGGAGCGGGTCGTCCACCCCCGGGGCCGCCTCGATGGCGAGGTCGCACTCGCTGTCGTAGCCGAGCGAGCGGTTGTTCAGGTTGGTCGATCCGACGCGCACCAGCCGGTCGTCGAAGATGCCGACCTTGGAATGGACCAGGATCGGCCGGCCCTCCGGCGTGTGCGGCGCCAGGATGCGCAGGCGATCGTGGCGGTCGGCCGCCCGGAGCCGGCGGATCAGCCCCCGCCGGGCACTGTCCATGGTCAGGCGGTCGAAGCCGTTCGGGCTGCGCTCGGCCACCACGATAATGATCTCGGGTCCCTCCGGCTCGGCCAGCCGCGCCACCAGCGCGTCGCCGATCAGCGGCGCCGTGAGGTACTGGTTCTCCAGGTAGATCACCCGCCGGGCGCCGCGAATGGCGGCGCCGTACAGCTCGGCGTTCTCGCGCACCGCCTCCCGCCGGGCGGTTTCCGGCCAGGTGCGGGCCAGCGCCACCGGCGTGTCGGCGAGGAGCGGGGTCAGGGTCTCGGGCCAGGCCGTGTCGCCGCGGGGAGGCGGGGGCACCAGGCGCTCGCCCGTGGCATCGAGCCAGCGCTGGCGGGCCAGGTCGCCGAGGGCCGCCGCGGCCGGTCCCTCGACCGCCATCATGATGTCGTGGCGCGGCGGGTAGGTCTCGCCGCTCGGCAGGCGCCGGCGCGGGTCCCGGTCGCGATGGGCGGGCGTGTCCCAGCGGTTGGCCTCGAAATCGCCGCCGCCGCAGAACGCCACGGCGTCGTCCACGACGAGGATCTTCTGGTGCTGGCAGGCGCCGGTCGGCAGGGTCGCGTCGACCCGGTAGGCGATGCCGGGGCCGAGCCGCTCCCGGATCGCCTCCGGCGTCAGGTCGCGCCCGGCCGAGAGCGGCCAGGGCATGTCCCAGATCAGGAGATGGATCGCGAGGTCGGGCCGGCAGGCCCGCATCCGGCGCAGCAGGTCCTCCAGGGTCTCGCCCTCGGGCGCGTGGCTGCCGTCCGGCGCAAGGCGCAGGCGCGGGTCGAAGCTCCAGCCGATCAGCAGGACGGAGTGGCGGGCGGCCAGCATCGCCGTGCGGGCCGCAGCGAAGTAGGCGGCCCCGTCATGGAGCAGCGCGACCCGTTCGGCCTGCTCAATGCGCCAGCAGGTGTGGCCCGGGCGAAGCCAGCGCGCGGCGGGGTGGGGTGGGTCCGGCGGCGGGTGGATGCGCGACGACGCCGTCCCGCGCGGGGCCGGCTGCAGGCCGCGCGCGGCGAGCTTGGCCTTCACGCGCCGCCGGGTCACCGCGATGGCCGCCAGCGTCGCGACCAGGCCGAGCCCGAGGGGAATCCAATGGGCCGCCGGATTGCCGGCGCTGCGGCCGATCACCCCGAGATAGACGCAGAGCACCGTGCCCGGCACCATGCCCAGAAGGGTGGAGACGAGGAAGTCCCGCATGCGGACCCGCGTCAGGCCGAGCACGTAGTTCTGGACGTTGAACGGCACGAAGGGGCTGACGCGCATCAGGGTCAGGAGGCGCCAGCCGCCATCGCCCACCGCCTCCATGGTGGCGCCCATGGCGGGGCGGCGGGCGATGAGGCGCTCGACCCGCTGGCGCAGGATGCCGCGCGCGGCGAGGAAGGCCAGGACGGAGCCGATGGTCGCCGATACGAGGACGAGGGGCAGGGACCACCAGCCGAAGGCGAGGGCGCACGCGATGGTTAGGGGGGTGCCCGGCACCACCAGCAGCGTGGCCAGGACGAAGAGGGCCGCGAAGGCGATGGGTCCGAAGGGCCCGAGCGCGGCCGCCCAGGCCCCGAAGGCCTGGAGCCAGGCCTGGACCGGCAGCAGGAACCATGCGGCGGCGACAGCCGCCAGTCCCAGGACGATCAGCATCCAGGAGCGGAGTTCGGTCGACGTCAAAGGCCCATGCTCGCGTTCCGCCGGTCGGATCTCGTGCGTCTCGCCATCGGTTGCCAGACCCCGTTCCTTTGCCGGACAATGCCAAAGAATGTTTTGCCGGGCGAGACGTTGCGCTGCAGCAATCGCCTTTGCACCGGCGCGGCACATCCGCTAACGCTCGGGCCGTCGCCGGGTGAAGACCGGACCGATCACCGGCCGGTCCGTCGGACGCCGGCGCCGCCTCCTACCCCGACCGCTCGCCGGCCCGACGGACCGGCCGGCGATCTCGGAGTCCCTTCACCAGCACCCGCCTCCACGAGCATTCGGAACCCCGACCATTTCCCAGGATCGCGAGATCACCTTTCGCGGGCGCGGCCACGGCGTTCTTCGCGGCGCCCGGCTTCGCCTGACCGTCTGCCCGCTCTGCTCCCAGGCCAATACGCCCCGGGGCGCGGAGGCCGGCCAATGCGCGTGGTGCGCCTACGTTCCGTCCCCGGACGACGTGGAACCGGCGCGGCCGGAGGAGCCGGCGGACCGGCCGGCCCTGGTCCCGTAGCGTCCGGCCGGGCCGCTCGCCGTCAGGCCTCCGGCCGGTCGCCCTCCGGCCCGCCCTCCATCAGGCACCGATAGGCGGCTTCGGCCGGTCCGTAGCTGCCCCCGGCCGCCGCGCGCAGGCGGTCGCGATCGGTGATGGTGATCCGCCCGCGCCGGGCCCGGATGTAGCCGGCGCCCTCGAGGCTCTGGACCGCCAGGGTCACGCCCGAGCGCTGCGCCCCCAGCATCAGCGCCAGGACCTCGTGGGTGAGCAGGAGTTCGTCGCCCTCGACCCGGTCGTGGCACATCAGGAGCCAACGGGCGAGGCGGGTCTCGATCCCGAAGCTGGCATTGACGAAGGCGGTCTGGCGGGCCTGGAACAGCTCCGCCTGCACGAAGCGGAACAGGTGGCGGCGCAGCGATTCACTGCGCTCCATCGCGGCGTGCAGATCGGGCAGGTCGATCGCGAGCGCCCAGCCGCCGATCTGCACGATGTGTTCGTAGGGAGAGGTCCGCGACCCGAGAATGACCGTGGAGGCCGCGACGAACCCCTCCGGACCGATCATCCCGACTTCGAGCCGGGTCGTCCCGCCCTGCATGATGACCGAGACGAGACCGGTTTCCACGAAATAGATCCGCTCCAGCTCTGCGCCGCAGGGGACGAGTACCTCTCGGGCGGCCAGTTCCAGGCGCCGCAGCCGCGGCCGGAGCAGGGCCAGGTCGTCCGACGACAGCGTTCGCAGCAAACGATTACGCAACGAGATCGGCATTCCGGAACGACAGAGCTTCCTCTCTCGGCAGAGAGAAACAAGCTTCTCGCGCCTGTTATTGGCCATAGCGAAGGTTCGGCACTGGATCAATCGCGGATGCGAACGCTCGAAAACGTGATTCAGACCGAGCGTTTGCTGTGCATAAACATAGGTTAACTGTTGGGAATCGGACGGATCAAAGTCCCGATCTTACGTCTGCTCGGCGTCCGCGATAATTATGTGCCCAAACGGGAGCCGTTCGGCGGCGGTGACCGTTAGGAGCGCGACAGGAATCCGTGTCGGGGCGGCGAACGGACGTGCCTCGCACGACCGGCGGAGGTCGGCGCCGCCGCCAGTCTCGCGCGACCCTCCTTTCCGTTCCGCCCGCCATCCTCCCGCCCGGGCAACCCGCCCGACCGCCGATCGTCGCGCCGCCGGGCGCGGGCGATCGCAACCCGACATCGCCGCCAGGATCACGGACATCGTCTTGCCGTCTCTTTCCCAGATTCCGACCACCGCGGCGTCCAACCCGCTGATCCGCAAGCTGGAAGGGTTCGGGCCGCTCTCCGGGGACGATCGGGCCGTGCTCGAACGCGTCAGCGGCCAGGGTCACACGATCGGACCGCGCGTCGACCTGATCCGCGAAGGCGACGCGCCGGACGGCGTGATCCTCATCATGGACGGCATCGCCTGCCGCCAGAAGCACCGGGCGAACGGAGCGCGCCAGATCACCGCCTATCTCGTTCCCGGCGACACCTGCGACCTCGACGTGGCGCTGCTCGCCCAGATGGACCACACCATCACGACGATGTCGGCCTGCCGCGTGGTGCGCCTGCCGGTCGAGGTGGTGCGGACCCTCCTGGAAGACCATCCGGCCATCGCCCGGTCGCTGCGTCTCGGCACGCTGGTGGACGAGGCGACGCTGCGTGAATGGCTCGTCAATGTCGGATGCCGCTCCGCGATCGAGCGCATCGCGCACCTGTTCTGCGAACTCCTCGTGCGGTTGCAGGTCGTCGGCTACGCCAGCGAGGATTCCTACGAATTTCCGATCACCCAACTCGATCTCGCGAACACGGTCGGCCTCTCGAATGTGCATGTGAATCGCTCGCTTCAGGAACTCCGTCGCCAAGGCGTGATTGAACTCAAAGGTCGGACCCTGAAAATTCTCGATCGTCAGCGTCTGAAGACCATCGCGGAATTCAATTCGAAATACCTGCATCTGGGGACGCGGGCTTCGGCATGACCATGAAACTCCAGCCCGTTCAGATTGCGACGGGCAGCAAGGACCACGAGAGCCGGCTGGTTTTCGTGGATGGCATGCTCGTCGCCGTGCTCGTGCAACTCTCCGGCGAGCACGATTCCGTGGCGGGCCGCTGGTTTCTCGAAGCCGGATTCGGGCGCGTCGACGGCCTGCATGCGCCGATCTTCGCCGACCTCGACGAGGCCCAGGCCTGGATCGCCGGCAAGCTCTCCGAGACGGCGCCCCCGGGCTGACGGGCGGGGACTCGCCCCGATCCGCCGGGGCTCCCCCGTCGAGGGCCTGATCGGGACCGGGCTCAGACCTTGAAGTTCATCAGCAGGGCGCTGGCCGAAGGGGTGGCCGCGCGGGTGCCGCCGGCGCCGTAGGGGCTCGTCTGGTCCTGGCGCGACTGCAAGTGCCGCACGAAGGTCGCCAGGAGATCGTTGGTGCTCTGGGCCGTGGTGTCGGCTGCCGGCGCGGCGGCGACGCCCGCCCCGGACGATCCTCCGGCCTCTCCGCCGAGGACCGACTTCAGGGTCTCGGCCTGGTCGCTCGTCAGGCGCCCGCCCTGGACCTGCTGCCCGATGAGGTCGTCGATCCGCGCCTTCAGGTCCGCCGGCTCGAGGCGTGCGGAGGGGGCCGCGCCGGGGCCGTCCGAGCCCTTCAGGGCGGCGTCGATGCTGTCGACCGCCGTATCCAGCGCGGTCCGGTCGGTGCCGCTGATCGCACCGGAGGCCGTCTGCGCCGCGATGCGGTCGTGGGCGCGAACCTTCGGCGACGGAAAGACCGGAGCCGGCCCGGTCGAGATCGACGACATCGCGATCCTCCTGTCTGGGGCTGTGTCCGGCCGTCAGGATGGGCCGGTGCGGTTAACGCATCGTGAGCGCCGGGGCGCGGCTCGCTCACCCCCGCAGGGCGAGCACGAGCAGCACCACCGTGGCGACGGCCGGGACGGCACAGAGCAGGAGGTCGATGAGGAGGGCGGGCCGGTCCCGGACGGAGCACCGCGTTCGGGGGCGGGGGGACCGCACCGCGGCGCCGGACATCACTCGGCCCACGACGGGCCGAGGGCCGACGCCATCCGGTCCAGGGCCGGACGCCGATGCGCGGCGACCCGCATCGGAGCCGGGGTCTCGGCGCCGCCGATCCGCTCGGGCGCCGGGCGGCTGGCGTTGTGCAGTCCGAGCCCGGACAGGCCGAGGCCGGCGACGACCGCGAGCCCGCGGGCGATCATGGCGAGGCGCCGGCCGGCCGGGATCGTCCGGACGCGCGTCGCGCGCGATCGCAGCGGCGGCAGCGATCCGGTTGTCGTCGGGAACCTCGTCTCGGCCATCACGGTGCTCCGGTGCAGGATCGGCAGGCCCAGCGATACGTGGGTAAATTTCCCACGTCAATCGAATGCGCATGGGATCATGTGTCGTGACGCACGGCGTGGGATTGTGTCCCACGGGCCGATGGCTATGGTCCTGCGATGGTTGATTCCTCCGAGACGCCCGCCGAGGGCGCGAACCTGCATGCGCCCGTCGCGCGTCTGCTGCGGCCGCTCGTGCGCCTGTTCGTGGCCCGCGGCATCACCTTCCCGGCCCTGACCACCCTCCTGCGCGAACTCTACGTCAACGTGGCCGAGTACGATTTCGCGCTGCCGGGCAAGGAGCAGACCGACAGCCGCGTCAGCCTGCTCACGGGAATCCACCGCAAGGAGGTGAGCCGCCTGCGCGGGGCGGGCGCGCCGGTGAGCGCCGTGCCGTCCTCGGTGTCGCGCACCAGCCGGATCATCGCGCGCTGGCTCGCCGACCCCACCTTCACCGACGCCGAGGGCCATCCCCGGCCGCTGACGCGGGCAGGCGAGGGGAAGGGGCCGTCCTTCGAGGATCTCGTCACGGCCGTGACCCGCGACCTGCGCCCGCGCGCGGTCCTCGACGAGTGGCTCGACCGGGGGCTCGTCGTCGCCGACGGCGACGGCCACATCGTCCTCGCCGAGGCGGCCTACGTCCCCAAGGGCGGTGGCGAGTCGCAGCTCTATTACTTCGGCCGCAACCTGCACGACCACATCGCCGCGAGCGTCGCCAACATCACCGCGCCCGACCCGCGCTTCCTCGAGCGCGCGGTGCATTACGACGGCCTGTCGAAGGATCTGGCCGAGCGCCTGGAAGTCCGCGCCCGTGAGATCGCCATGGAGGCCCTGCAGCAGGCCAACCGCGAGGCCCACGCCGCCTGCGAGACCGATGCCGGCGGCAGCCATCGCTGGAATTTCGGCGTCTACATCTACGCCGAGGATGCGCCGCCCGCAGCGGCGAAGGCGTGAGGGCGCCCGCCATGCGCGCACCGAACCGCCGCGATACCCTGCGCCTGCTCGCCTCGGTGCCCTTCGCCCTGGCATCGACGGCCCGGGCCGACCCGCAGCCGCCGATCCGCGACCAGGGCATCGGCGGCACCGGCGCCCGCCCGAGCCACCCGCCCGGCGACGGGCAGGAGCAGGAGGGCGACCGCGGCCTCGGCGGCACCGGCGTGATCGGGACGATCCGCCGCTTCGGCTCGATCGTCGTCAACGACCTGCGCATCACCTATCCGGCCGACGTCCTCGTCCGGATCGACGGCCGGCCGGCGGCCGCGAGCGACCTGCGGATCGGGCACGTGGTCCGCGTGGTCGCCTCGGAAGCGGGCAAGACCCTCGCCACCCGCCGCATCGACGTCACCAGTGAGGTCGTCGGCCCGGTCGAGGCGGTTCGGACGGGCGGGCTGACCGTCCTCGGGCAGCGCGTCGCCCTGCCGGCGGCGCAGCGCGAGGGCTGGGCGGTCGGCGACCGGGTCGCGGTGGCCGGGCTGCGCCGCCCCGACGGGATCGTGGTCGCCAGCCTGGTCGAGCACCGCCCGGACGGGACGGCGCGGGTCGCCGGCCTGGTCCGGCGCGGCCCCGACGGCACGCCGATGATCGGTGACCTGCGCCTCCTCGGCTTCGACGCCCGGCAGGTCGGCCGTCGTACCGTCGTCCTGGGCGACCCGGCCGGGTCCGGCCTGACCGTGACGGGGATCGAGGAGGCGCCCGCGCTCTTCGTCCCGGGCCTGCGGCGGGTCTCGATCGAGGCCTATGTCGGGCGCGACGCCGGACGGCTCCGGCTCGGCTCCGGCCTCGAAGTCGCGGGCCGGGCCGGTTCCGGCGTACCCCGCCGCGGCAGCGTGCGCGCCATCGTTACCGCCGAGCCGTCGCGTGACGGACGCCTCGGCCTGCAGAGCCTGCGCATCGACACGCGTGGCAGCGAGCGCCCGGCTCCCCAGACCGGACCCGATCGCGGATCGCTGCCGAGGCTCGATGGACATGGTCCAGATGGACGAGGGCTCGATGGACCGCACCTCAACGGAGGTGGCCTCGAAGGACGTGGCCTCGAAGGACGTGCGCCGGGGACCCAGCCGGGCGGTGCGCCGCGCTTCGACATCGACACCCGAACGCCGATGGGCGGGGAACACGGCCGGGCCGGCGGCGGCTTCGGCGGACCGGGCGGCCTCGAGCGCCCCGGCGGGTTCGAGCGCCCCGGCGGATTCGGTCGCGGGCCGGACGGGCCGGGCGGATTCGGGGGCGGCCCCGGACGCGGACCGGGCGGCGGTGGAGGACCGGGCGGGGGCCCCGGCGGACGCTGAGGCGATGCCCCGATCCCGGGCCGCGGCCTCTCGGTCTTGAGCGTCTATTCCTCACGCGAGCCGGCATCCGCCGCGCTCGAAAACCCCCTAGGGATTTGGAACGCCGAGGGCGGCGCCGAGCCGCGTCCGGCACCGCGTCAGGCTCTGGAAGGCACGCCCAGAATCGCGCGCGAGGCGGATCAGGGCCGGGATCTGGCCGGGCGCACGGGCAATGGCGGCGAGCACCGCCAGGATGTCGGGCTCGCCATCGGGCTTCAGGGCCTGCGCGGCGAAGGCGGGAATCGCGCGCTCGGCCGGATCGCAGACGATGCGCAGGGCGGCGAAGGGCAAGCCGTGCTCTTCGGCATAGGCGGCCGCAACGTGGGATTCCATGTCGACCCCGGCGGCGCCGCTGGTTCGGCGCAGGGCGGCTTTGGCCGCCACGTCGAGGACTGCCGCATCGACGCCGGCCAGGATTCCCTCCCGGACCCTCGGCCCCGATCCGCCGAGCGATTCGAGGAGATTGCGCATCCAGGCGGCCGCGATGGCCGGATCGGCCGGGTAGCGCCGCGCGGGGGTGACGATGGCGGTCGCGACCAGTACGTCGCCCGGGACCAGTGCCGGGTCGAGACCGCCGGCGATGCCGATGCTGACGACGGCCCGGCAGCCGGGATCGGGACGCGCAGCCAGCAGGGCGCGCAGGCGCTCGGGATTGCCGCCGGCCCCGACCGCGAGGACGCCGGGCCCGGAGGCGAGGCGGGCCTCCTTGGCGAGGCCGGTGACGGCCAGGACGGGGAGGCTGCCGGAGGGGGCGACCGTGCTCATGCCGTTGCTCGATCGCCCGCGACCCGGACCGTTCCCATTCCGCGCCTCGGCATCACCAGTCTTGGCATCACGAGCCTCGGCATCACATGCCGAAGGCGACCTTCCGGGTGTTGCTGCGCTGCAGGTTGCGGTAGCGCGCCATGGCCCAGAGCGGGAAGAACTTCGGGTAGCCGTGGTAGCGGAGATAGAACACCCGCGGGAAGCCCGTCGCGGTGTAGCGCTCCTCGGCCCAGAAGCCGTCGGCCCCCTGGGTGCGGGTCAGGTAGTTGATGCCGCGCGTCACGGCCGGATCGTCGGCCTCGCCCGCGGCCATCAGGGCCAGCAGCGACCAGGCCGTCTGCGAGGCGGTGGAGTAGCCGGGCTCGAAGGCCGGATCGATCTTGTAGGACGAGGCGTCCTCGCCCCAGCCGCCATCCGGGTTCTGGATGCGGATCAGCCAGGCGACGGCCTTGCGGATCTCCGGCGTGGCGGGATCGACCCCGGCCGCGTTCAGGGCGCAGAGCACCGACCAGGTGCCGTAGATGAAGTTCATGCCCCAGCGGCCGTACCAGGAGCCGTCCTCCTCCTGGTCGTTCAGGAGGTAGGCGACGCCGCGGTCCAGGGCCTTGGAGGTCTCCCGGGTCTCGCCGAGTTGCGCCAGCATCGAGACGACGCGGGCGGTGACGTCGGCGGTCGGCGGATCGAGCAGGGCGCCGTGGTCGGAGAACGGGATGTGGTTGAGGTAATGGTGGTTGTTGTCCGCGTCGAAGGCGGCCCAGCCGCCGTCGCTCGACTGCAGGCCCTCGACCCACTCGCGGGCCCGGGCGATGGAGGACCCGTAATCCGGCACGTCGGCCACGAGGCCGTGCTGGCGCGAGGCGCGGTCCATCGCCATCACCACCACGGCGGTGTCGTCGAGGTCGGGGAAGTGCGGGTTGGCGTACTGGAAGGCCCAGCCGCCCGGGCGCACGTTCGGCCGGCCCGCGGCCCAGTCGCCCTTGATATCGAGGACCTGGAGGGGCTTCAGCCAGTCGAGGCCGCGCCGGGCCTGGTGCTCGGCGTCCGGGCCGCCGGCCTCGAGGAGCGCGTGCCCGGCCAGGGCCGTGTCCCAGACCGGCGAGAGGCAGGGCTGCACGTAGGCCTCGTGCTCCTTGACGACCACGAGCTTCTCGATCGCCTCGCAGGCGATGCGCACCTGGGGGTGCTCGGGCGGGTAGCCGAGCACATCGTACATCAGCACCGTGTTGACCATGGCGGGGAAGATCGCGCCGAGGCCATCGTCGCCGTTCAGGCGCTCGCTGACCCAGGCCACGGCCTTATCCATGGCGCGGGCGCGCCGCTTCTTCGGAAAATAGTCCTGCGTGACCTGCAGCAGCCGGTCGATGGTGCCGAAGATCGGCGTCCACGGCCAGGTGGCGTGGGGGCTGCCGGGCCAGGTGCGCACGGTCTGGGGCGGGGCGACGAACAGCTCGGGAATGCCGATGCCCCGGGGATTGCGAGCGAGCGGCTTCAGGGCCTGGATCACCAGCATGGGCACGATCACGCAGCGGGCCCAGTAGGAGACCTTGTCGAGGTGGAAGGGAAACCACTTCGGCAGGTGCATGATCTCGACCGGCATCACCGGCACCGCGCGCCACGGCACCTCGCCGAACAGGGCGAGCAGGAAGCGGGTGAAGACGTTCGAGTTGGCGGCACCGCCGCGCGACAGGATCGCCTCGCGCGCGCGGCGCATGTGCGGCGCCTCGATCGAATCGCCGCTCATCTTGAGCGCGAAATAGGCCTTCACGCTGGCGCTCATGTCGAACGGGCCGTCATGGACCAGGGCCCAGCCACCGTGCTTGCCCTGCGTGCGCCGCAGGTAGTTGCCGATCTTGGCTTCCAGATCCGGCGCGATCTCGGTGGCGCGGAACTGGTGGAACATGATGTATTCGGACGGGATGGTCGCGTCGGCCTCGAGTTCGAAGCAGAGGTGGCCGTCGTCGTGCGACAGCGCCGTCAGGGCCTGCGTGGCGCGTGCGACCCCGCGCTCGACATCCTCGAGAGAGATCTCCTGAGTCTTGGGGCGCTGCAGCGCCTCGACCTTCTTGAATGCTTCCCGCATCGTCCTCGCCTCACCGGCCGCGCAGGCGGCCGCCATACCTCACGCCGCGCCGCGCGCTCGTGCCTGTCCGCACGTCCCGGTCCTCGTCGCGAGGGCCTGGGCGGCGGTCGTCCCCGAACGGATCGCCCCCTCGATCGTCGAAGGCAGGCCGGTCGCGGTCCAATCTCCTGCCAGGACGAGGTTCTCATGGGCCGTCACGGCGCCGGAGCGCCGCGCGGCCTCGGCGGGCGTCGCCGCGAAGGTCGCCCGCTTCTCCTTGACGATCTGCCAGCTTGGCAGTTCCGGCGCAAGTCCGGTCAAAGTCACGATCTCGGACCAGATCTGACGTCCCAAATCTTCACGCGGTACATCCAAGAGCCGGTCGGCCCCGCTGATGGTCACGGACAGACGATCCGGATAGGCAAATAGCCACTCCGTCATTCCATTCACCACGCCGAGAAGTAACGGCGATCCCGGCGGCGGGACCACGGCAAAGTGAGCGTTGACGATGGAGCGGTGGCTCTGCGGGGTCGGCAGGCCGGGGAGCAGGTCGCAGGCGACCCAGGGCGGCAGGGCGAGGACCACGGCGTCCTCGGGTGCCAGGTCGATCGTCTCGTCGGAGAAGACGAGGCCGGCGATGCGGCCGTCCCCGAGCGCGAGACTGCGCAGGCGGTGGCCGAAGCGCAGGCTCGCACCGCGCCGCGTCAGGTAATCCACCGCCGGATCGACGAAGGCCGCGGACAGACCGCCGACGGCCACCAGCGGCCGGCAGGCCTTGCCGCCGGCACCCAGCGTCTCGCGCAGGATCGTGGCCGCGAGGCCGGTGTCGCTCTCCTTCGGGTCGGTGTTCAGGGCCGCCAGCAGCACCGGATGCCAGAGCCGATCGTAGAGGGTGCCCTCGCAGGCCATGCTCTCCCCGATGGTGCCGCCCTGGCCCGGGCCCTTGCCGGCCGCGGCCTTCAGGATGCCGAGGGGCGCGAGGTAGTCGCGGGCCGAGGTGCCCGGCACCCGGCGCGACGCCTGCAGGACCCACCACGGCACGCGGCCGGCATTGGGGCGCAGGGTCCAGCGCTCGCCGGTCTTCAAGTCGGCGAAGGGGAAGGCGGCCTCGGCCGGGCCGGACAGTGCGCTTTCCGGCGCGCCGATCGTGCGCATGAACGCGAGCGCGGAGGTGTTGCCCGACAGGAGCAGGTGGTTGCCGTTGTCGATGGTCAGGCCGAGGGTCGGATCGTAATACGAGCGGCAGCGGCCGCCGGCTTGCTTGGCCGCCTCGTGCACGACGACGCGCGCGCCGCGCTCCACCAGCGAGACGGCGGCGGACAGCCCGGCGAGGCCGGCGCCGACGACGTGAACCGTTCCGGCCATCAGAGGATCCCGTGCCGCAGGACGACGCCCAGCAGGGCGAGCTTGCCCGGCTTGACCCGGGCGCGGGGCTTCTCCCAGCCGCGGGCGAGCACGGCGTCGAGGTAGAGCCGGTAGGCCGCCGCCATCAGGCGCGGCGCCTTGGTCACCTTGCGCGGGCATTGGGCGATGATGTCCCAGGTCGCGCGGTAATGGGCCTCGGCCTCGCGCGCCACGGCGATGCAGACCTCGCCGATCCGCGGGTGGTCGATGGCCGCCTGCGGCGTCGGCGCGGTCAGGCCGATGGCGGCCAGCTTCTCGCGCGGCAGGTAGAGGCGATTGCGCGCCGCATCCTCGTCGATGTCGCGCAGGATGTTGGTGAGCTGCAGCGCGCGGCCCTCGTGATGCGCGAGGGCGATGCCCGGCTGCTCGGCGATCCCGAAGATCCGCACAGAGAGGCGGCCGACCGCGCTGGCGACCCGGTCGCAATAGAGGTCGAGGGTGGCCTCGTCGGGAGCGACGATGTCCTCGAAGGCATCCATCGCCATGCCGTCGATCACCGCCTGGAAGTCCTCGCGCAGGAGGCCGTAGCGGCGGATCGGGACCACGAGGTCCTGCACCCGCGGCGCCGGCCGGCCGGTATAGAGGTCGTCGATGTCGGCGCGCCAGCGGTCGAGTTCCGCGGCCCGCACCGGGGCGGGGCCGCCGTCGTCGGCGACGTCGTCGACCGCCCGGCAGAAGGCGTAGACCGCATACATTGCCGCGCGGCGGTCGGGCGGCAGCAGCCGCATCGCCGTGTAGAAGGAGGAGGATTTCGCCGGGAGCGCCTCGCCCTGCTGGGCGGCGGTCTCGGACGCGGGGGACATCGTGGCGCTCATGGGCGGGCTCCCCCTGCCGCCTTCGCGGCCTGGGCCCTCAGGGTCCGGCCGCGCAGGGGCCGGCGGGCCAGGGTCGCGGCGATGCCGCCGAGGGCCGTGAGGGCGAAGGCGGCCTTGCCGTGATGCACCTTCTCGCTCAGGGGGTCGCGCTGCATCAGCCCCTTGCACAGCACGACGGCGAGGCGGTGGATCGCGGCGATCTCCAGGCTGAGGCGCAGGTCGGCGATGAGGTCGGGCAGCACCGCGCCCTCGTCGAGGAGCCCCATCGTGCGCTCGGCCAGTTCGGCGATCACGCCGCGCAGGGCCGACGAGGCCTTGTCGGCCCCGAGCTCCGAGATCGCGGCGCCGTGGCTGTCGAGGGTGTCCTGCGGGATGTAGACCCGGTCGATCGCCTTGTAGTCCTTCCCGCAATCCTGCAGGTGGTTGATGATCTGGAGGGCGGCGCAGATCGCGTCCGACGGTCCCCAGACCACGCTGCGGTCCTCGCCGTGGACGTCGAGGACGTAGCGGCCGACCGGCATCGCCGAGAGGCGGCAATAGGCGATCAGTTCGTCCCAGTCGGCGTAGCGGTTCTTGCGCGCGTCGAGGCGGAAGGCGTCGAGCAGTTCGAGGGCGTGCGTCGGCGCGAGCCCGCGGGCGGCGAGTTCGCGGCGCAGGGGCTCGGCCGCGGAATCCGTCGGCCGGCTGCCGGTCAGGTCGGCGGCCAGGGCGTCGAGGAGCTCGATCTTCCGCTCGGGCGAGAGGCCGGTATGGTCGGCGACGTCGTCCCCCGCCCGCACGAAGTCGTAGAACGCCAGGATGGCGCCGCGATGCTTCGGGTGGATGAGGTGGGACGCGACGGGAAAGTTCTCGTCGCGGTAGCCCTTGCCGGTACGGGCCTCGGTCGCCGTCTGGATCGTCGTGCTCATCACAGGCGTCCTTCCTGCCGGAACCAGGCGATCGCGTCGGACAGGCCCTGGGCGTAGGGCCGGGCGGTGTAGCCGAGTTCGGCGCGCGCTTTCGCATCGGAGAAGAACATCCGGTAGCGGGACATCCGGATGCCGTCGATCGTGGCGAAGGGGGCCTTGCCGGTGAAGCGGGCGATCTGCTCGGAGACGAAGGCGATCGGATAGACCACGGCACGGGGCAGGTTCACCGTGGGGGCTTTTCGGCCGACCATGCCGGCGATGTCGGCCAGCATCTGCGACAAGAGCACGTTCTCGCCGCCGAGGATGTAGCGCTCGCCGGTCCGGCCGTGGCGCAGGGCGAGCAGGTGCCCGGCGGCGACGTCGTCCACGTGCGCGAGGTTCAGCCCGGTATCGACGAAGGCTGGCATCCGGCCCAGGGCCGCTTCCAGGATGATGCGCCCGGTCGGCGTCGGCTTGACGTCGCGCGGCCCGATCGGCGTCGAGGGATTGACGATGACCACGGGCAGGCCGTTGCGGGCCGCCATCTCCTCGACCACGCGCTCGGACACGACCTTGCTGCGCTTGTAGGCGCCGATGGCGGTGGCGGGGGTCAGGGGCCGGGTCTCGTCGGCCGGCGTGCCGTCGTCGTGCGGCTTGATGGTGGCGACGCTCGAGGTATAGACGATGCGCTCGATGCCGGCCCGCAGGGCCTCCTCCATCAGGATCACGGCGCCGTCGCGATTGGTCGCGACGATCTCTTCCGGATCCGGAGCCCAGAGCCGGTAATCGGCCGCGGCATGGACGAGGTAGCGCTGGCCCTGCAGCGCACGCGCCACGGCCGCGCGGTCGCGCATGTCGCCCTCGACCACCTCGACGTCGGTCCAGGTCAGGTTGGTGCGCGGCGAGGTCGCCCGGACCATGATCCGCACCGGGAAGCCGGCGTTGCGGAAGACGTCGACCAGGGCCGCTCCCAGGAAACCGCTCGCGCCCGTGATGAGAACCGGGCCGGCATCGAACGGGCCGGAAGGGGTCGCCTGTGGCATTTCTCTCGTAAGGGTCTGAGGATCTTAAACGCGTGCACGGGCCCGAAACGGAGTTCGGGCCCGCGAATGGCGCGCTTTTGTCATCGAAACCGCCCACCGACAAGCGCAACGGAGCCACACCCGGGCTGCAAAGCCCGGTTGGCCCGCGCGTCGGCGGCGGGGCTCAGGCGAGGCGCAGGCGGCCCGACTGGCCGGCCTTCCGTTCGGGCAGGGCGTCCTTGACGGTCTTGAGGATGCCGGCGGCGTCGAGGCCGGCCTCGGCGTACATGGCGTCGGGCGTGTTGTGGTCCTGGTAGCTGTCGGGCAGCGTCAGCGTGCGCACCCGGACCCGGCCCGCATCCAGCGCCCCCCGCTCGGCCAGCAGGTGCAGCACCATGGCGCCGAAGCCCCCCACCGAGCCCTCCTCCAGCGTCACCAGCACCTCGTGGCGCGCGGCGAGATCCAGGATCAGCGCCTCGTCGAGCGGCTTGGCAAAGCGCGCATCCGCCACGCTCACCGCGATCCCCTCCGCCTCCAGCGCGTCGGCCGCCTTCAGCGCCTCCGACAGGCGCGTGCCCAGGCTCAGCAGCGCCACCCGCGCGCCCTCCGGCGCCCGCACCATCCGGCCCCGGCCGATCGGCAGCGCGACCCCGCGCTCGGGCAAGTCCACGCCCACCCCCTCGCCGCGCGGGTAGCGCAGCGCGATCGGGCCCGTGTCGTGCGCGTGGCACGTCGCCACCATGTGCACCAGCTCCGCCTCGTCCGAGGCCGCCATCACCGTCATGTTCGGCAGGCAGCACAGATAGGCCAGGTCGAAGGCGCCCGCATGCGTCGCCCCGTCCGCCCCCACCAGGCCGGCCCGGTCCAGGCAGAAGCGCACGGGCAGGTTCTGCAGCGCCACGTCGTGCACGACCTGGTCGTAGGCCCGCTGCAGGAAGGTCGAGTAGATCGCCACGAACGGCTTGTAGCCTTCCGTGGCCAGCCCGCCCGCGAAGGTCACCGCGTGCTGCTCGGCGATGCCGACATCGAAGGTGCGCTCGGGATGCGCCTTGCCGAACAGGTCGATGCCCGTGCCCCCCGGCATCGCCGCCGTGATCGCCACCACCTTGTCGTCGGCGTCCGCGGCCTTGATCAGGCTCTCGCCGAACACCCGCGTGTAGGCCGGCGCGTTCGGCTTGGCCTTGGCCTGGACGCCGGAGAGCACGTCGAACTTGACCACGCCGTGGTAGCGGTCGGCGCTGGCCTCGGCCGGCGCGTAGCCCTTGCCCTTCTGGGTGACGACGTGCAGCAGGATCGGGCCCTGCTCGGAGTCGCGCACGTTCTTGAGCACCGGCAGCAGGTGGTCGAGGTTGTGCCCGTCCACCGGACCGACATAGTGGAAGCCCATCTCCTCGAACATCGTGCCCGAGCCCACCACCAGGGAGCGGGCGTATTCCTCGGCCGCGGCCGCGCGCTGGTAGAGGCCCTTGGGCAGGAGCCGGCCCAGCTGCTTGGCGGTCTCGCGCAGGGACTGGTAGGTGCCGCCCGAGGCCAGGCGCGCGAAGTAGGCCGACATCGCCCCCACCGGGGGCGCGATCGACATGTCGTTGTCGTTGAGGATGACGATGAGGCGGGATTTCAGCGCGCCGGCGTTGTTCATCGCCTCGTAGGCCATGCCCGCCGACATCGAGCCGTCGCCGATCACCGCGATCATGTTGCGGCGCTTGCCCGCCGGCCCGCCCTGCGCCCGGGCCGAGGCCTCGTCGAGGTCGCGCGCCACGGCCATGCCGAGCGCCGCCGAGATCGAGGTGGAGGAATGGGCCGCCCCGAAGGGGTCGTAGACGCTCTCCGAGCGCTTGGTGAAGCCCGACAGGCCGCCGGGCTGGCGCAGCGTCCGGATGCGGTCGCGCCGGCCGGTGAGGATCTTGTGCGGGTAGGCCTGGTGGCCGACGTCCCAGACGATGCGGTCGTCGGGGGTGTCGAACACGTGGTGCAGCGCCACCGTGAGCTCGACCACGCCGAGCCCGGAGCCAAGATGCCCGCCCGTGACCGAGACCGCGTCGATCATCTCGGTGCGCACCGCATCGGCCACCGCCTGCAGCTCGCTCTCCGGCAACAGCCGCAGCGCCGAAGGCTCCGCCAGACCGTCCAGGATCGCCGTCGCCTCCGACGAACTCACCGACCCCCCAGGACCGGACGCCTGCGGAATCTTGTCTTGCGAGGTTTCTTGCCGTGACACTGAATCCACACCCGTTCGTTCGCTGACACCCGCCCGATCCGGCCCATCGCCAGCGCTCTGCGCGGGCCGACCCTCGAACGGTGCATGCCCCAAGACGAAACCGGGGCCCTTCGATCGCACTTATAACGTCATTACGCAGCTTTGCCACGCCAGTGGCTGCCTGCGCTTTCCCACAGGCCCTGGGAGGCCTGCAATACCATTCCGAAAATCGGGCTGCGGGAGGAAATCCCAGGGACAACTCCGAGCCAGGGACAACTCCGAGCCAGGGACAACTCCGAGACCGAAGACGTGATTTCGGAGATGCTGGCGCCGGCGCCCGAACTCCGGCAGTTAATCGCCCCGTCCGCTCCGATCAACGGGGCGTCCGGCTTTTCCCGTCCGCCGCAGCCGCATCGAGGCAGGTCATGCCGCTCCTCCGATTCCTCGCCGGCCTTGCGCTGATCCTGGCGCCCGTGAGCGTTCCCGCTCGGGCGGCGGGTGCCTCGGCCGATCCCGCCCTGGTGCGCCGGCACGCCCCGGTCGCGCCCTTCACGTTCCCGTGCGGGACGCCCGGCACCTGCGGTGTGCAGGCCGGCCCGGGTCCGGCCGATCGCGACGTGCGTCCCTTCGAGGGGACCCTGGGCCGGCCGTGCGGCTATCGCAGGCGGGCGACCCCGGAAGGGGTGCGCAAGGTCCGGGTCTGCTTCTGAGCGGTCTGCCATGATGCGGCGCGCTTTCGTTCTCCTGCTGCCGGCGCTCCTCCTGGCCGCACCCGCCGCGGCTTCCGCCGAAGGCTGCGCCGAATCGTTCGCGGAAGGGCGCCGGCCGGAGATCACAAACCCGAAGCTCGCCGAGCGCGCGGTGCCGCTGTGCTACGAGGCCTTCGCGCTGCTCTATTCCGGTTTGTCGCGGACGCCGATCTACGCGGCCGAGCGCCTGACCCGGGACAGCATCGTGGCGGCCCGCCGGGTCGACCGGGTCGACGCCTTCCACGACGAGGAGGCGCTGCCGGCGGCCGACCGCGCGCGGCTGGAGGATTACGTCCACAGCGGCTACGACCGCGGCCACATGGCGCCGGCCGGCGACATGCCGACGGGGGCAGCCCAGGCACAATCCTTCAGCCTGGCCAACATCGTACCCCAGGACAGGGCCCTGAATCGCGGCCTCTGGGCGGCGATCGAGGAGAGCGTGCGCCGCCTCGCCACCCGCCGCGGCACCCTCTTCGTCGTGACCGGGCCGATCTACTCGGGCGACGCCGTCCAGGCGATCAACGGGCGCGTGCTGGTGCCGACGCAGATCTTCAAGGCCCTCTACGACCCGGCGACCGGGGAGGCGGGCGCCTACCTCCTGGCGAACCGGGACGATCCACCCTGGCAGGCCGTCTCCCTCGACGCCCTGCGCGCGGTCTCGGGGCTCGACGTGTTCCCGACGCTGGCCCCGGCCGCGAAGGCGAAGGCCATGGATCTGCCGGAGCCGCGCACCTATTCCCGGGGCGATCCGGAGGGGGACGACCGTCCGCGCCGCCGCTCCCCGGAGCCGGATTCGTTCGAGGCCTGGGCCAAGGCCGAGCTGCATCGGGCGCTGCGGCGTCTCTGGCGCGACCTGATGCGCGCCATCTTCTGAAACGGGGTGTCGAGATGCCGAAGCCAGCAGCACCGAAGAGCCCCGATCGCTTCGTGCCCTACGCCGACGACGCGGCCGTCCAGACGATCGGCGGCCTCTCGATCGAGAACGGCACCGAGCGGATCGCTCTCCACGGCAGCCTCGACCTGCCGCGGGACGCCGCGGGGCTGGAGCGCGCACGAGCCCTGGCCGCGGCCGTCGCCGCCATCGTCGCGGCCCTGGAGGCGGAGCCCCTGCCCGAACGGGTGGCGGAAGCCTCCGCGCCCACCGAGACGGTGAAGAACCCCTTCGCCTGACGCGGCGACCGGCCTGCGTTTCTTGCTGCGCTGTTCTTCCCCGCCCTGTTCTTCCCCGCCCAGTTCTTGCCGGTCGGTCGCCGCCCTGATACTCCGGCGCAACACTCTCACGCGAAGCGGTTCGACGACGGCGAGCGCCCGAGGTCCGGCCGCATCGGCGCAGACCGCGCGGTACGCGGGCCGGCTCGACTCGGCGCAGCCGCGGGACCACGCACACGACGATTCCGACGGTCGAGGCGCAGGACGCGCCGGACCGCCGACACGACAGGGATACCACCATGGCGCGCGAATTCATCTACCACATGAAGGGTCTGACCAAGACCTATTCGGGTGGCAAGAAGGTCCTCGATAACATCAACCTGTCCTTCTACCCGGATGCGAAGATCGGCGTCCTGGGCATCAACGGCTCGGGCAAGTCGACCCTGCTCAAGATCATGGCCGGCATCGACAAGGACTGGACCGGCGAGGGCTTCGTCGCGCAGGGCGCGCGGGTCGGCTACCTGCCGCAGGAGCCGCAGCTCGATCCGAATAAGTCCGTCCGCGAGAACGTCATGGAGGGCGTCGCCGAGAAGCAGGCGCTGCTCGACCGCTACAACGAACTCGCGATGAATTATTCCGAGGAGACGGCGGACGAGATGACCGCCCTCCAGGACCAGATCGAGGCCAAGAATCTCTGGGAGCTCGATTCCAAGGTCGACCAGGCCATGGAGGCCCTGGGCTGCCCGAGCGACGAGCAGCCGGTCGCGACCCTCTCGGGCGGCGAGCGCCGCCGCGTGGCTCTGTGCAAGCTCCTGCTCTGGGAGCCGGAACTGCTCCTCCTCGACGAGCCGACCAACCACCTCGACGCCGAGACGGTGAACTGGCTCGAAGGCCACCTGCGCCAGTATCCCGGCGCGATCCTGATCGTGACCCACGATCGCTACTTCCTCGACAACGTGACGGGCTGGATCCTCGAGCTCGACCGCACCCGCGGCTATCCCTACGAGGGCAACTACTCGGCCTGGCTGGTGCAGAAGCAGAAGCGCCTCCAGCAGGAGGGCCGCGAGGACATGGCCCGCCAGCGCGCCATCAACCGCGAGCAGGAGTGGATCGCCGCCTCGCCGAAGGCCCGCCAGTCGAAGTCGAAGGCCCGTATCACCCGCTACGAAGAGCTGGTGGCGAAGTCGCAGGACAAGATCGACGCCTCGGCACAGATCGTCATCCCGATCGACGAGCGGCTCGGCAACAACGTCATCGAGTTCGAGCACCTGAACAAGGCCTTCGGCGATCGGCTGCTGATCGAGGACCTGTCGTTCAAGCTTCCGCCCGGCGGCATCGTCGGCGTGATCGGGCCGAACGGCGCCGGCAAGACGACCCTGTTCAAGATGATCACCGGTGCGGAAAAGCCCGACGGCGGCACCATCTCCGTCGGCGAGACCGTCCATCTCGGCTACGTCGACCAGTCGCGCGACGCCCTCGATCCGAACGCCACGGTCTGGCAGGAGGTCTCCGGCGGCAACGACATCATCTATTTCAACAAGCGCGAGATCAATTCCCGCGCCTATTGCGCCGCCTTCGCCTTCAAGGGCTCCGACCAGCAGAAGAAGGTCGGCACCCTCTCGGGCGGTGAGCGCAACCGCGTCCATCTCGCCCGGACCCTGAAGGGCGGCGCCAACGTCCTCCTCCTCGACGAGCCCACCAACGATCTCGACATGGAGACCCTGCGGGCGCTCGAGGAGGCGCTGGAGGATTATGCCGGCTGCGCCGTCATCATCAGCCACGATCGCTGGTTCCTGAACCGCATCGCCACCCACATCCTCGCCTTCGAGGGCGAGAGCCACGTCGAGTGGTTCGAGGGCAACTTCTCGGATTACGAGGAGGACAAGAAGCGTCGCCTCGGCGCCGATTCGCTGATGCCGAAAAAGATCAAGTACAAGAAGTTTTCGCGATAGGACGGCGATCCGGCGCCCGTCCTCCCCGAGGGTAAGCGCCGGATCAGGCCCGGGCGCTCAGCGCCAGGGCGTCCCTCAGGTCCCGCCCGTCGGTGAGCTTGCGGCCGCGACGGCGCAACCCCTTCAGCAGGTCCCGGCCGGGGAAGGGGCAATAGGGCAGGATCGGTGCGATCGTCCCGGCACCGAGGCGGCCATCCGCGAGATCCGCGAGGGCTCGGTCGAGCAGCACCCGGCCGTGCTCGTGCAGCACCACTGCGGCGCGGGTCGCGGTCGTGTCCCCGGGGAGAGGCACCGCCTCCTGCGCCAGGATCGCCCCGGCATCGATCGTGACCGCGAGGCGATGAATCGTGACCCCGAAGGCCGGTTCGGCCTCGGCCAGGGCGTGGATGGTCGGCACGGGCCCGCGATGGCGCGGCAGCAGGCCGGGATGAACGTTCAGGCCGCCGAGGGGCGCCCGCATCAGGGTCGCGCCCGAGAGAATCTGGTCGAAATGGAAGGTGACGATGAGGTCGGGGGCGTGCCGCTCGAAGGCCAGCGCCACCTCCGGCCCGTCGACGTCGTCGACCCTAAGGGTCGGGATGCCGAGATCCCGGCAGAGCGCCTTCAGCGGCGTCGCCCCGGCCGCCTCACCGGCCCCGGTCAGCCGGCGGGCCAGGGGAGAGAGCGGCGCGAGCAGGTCGGGCAGGCCGAAATTGACCCCGAGATAGGGCAGGATGCCCGGGCCCGAACGGGCGAGATGCCGGCGGACCTGACCGACGAGTCCGCCGGAGCTCGGACGCTCGGCATTCGACAGGCCGACGAAGGCGATGTCGCCCGCGTGGTCGCGGACGAAGCGGCGCGCCGCGCGGGCATTCGGCAAGGCCTCGAGGACGAACAGGGCGATGCGGGGCCGGCTCACCGCCCGACCCGAATCTTGAACGTGAAGCCGCTCATGCCGAGGCGCCGCAGGAACTCCGGCAGAAGCGCCGCACCGCGCGCGCCCGCCGCGAGGAGCCACGGGAAGGCGACGATGTCCCGGTCCTTCGCGAGGCCGCGCGCGATGCGGCGCGCCGCGTCCTCGGCGCTGATCTCGAGGGGCCGCCAGCCCTGGTACTCGCCGCCCATCGCGGTCTTCACGTAGCCGGGCGTGACCACGTTGATGCGCACGCCATGGGGCTTCAGCTTCTCCCGGAGCGCGAGGCCGTGGGCCAGCAGGGCCGCCTTGGTGCCGCTATAGGCGGGGGCGTCGGGCAGGGGGGCGAAGGCCGCCAGGGACGAGACCAGGGCGATCTGTCCGCGCCCGCGGGCCCGCATCAGGGTCACGCAGGGCAGGGTGACGTTGAGGGCCCCGAGGAGATTCACCTCCACGGTCTCGAAGGCCATCGCCTCGGTCTCGACGTCCCCGCCCGGATCGCCGCCGTTGATCGCTGCGTTGACCACGACGAGGTCGAGGGCGTGGGCCCGGTCCGCGCGTCGGAGCCAGGCCGCGACGGCCTCGCGCTCGCGGATGTCAAGGCGCTCGGTCTCGACGACGGCGCCCCGGGCACGGCAGGCCTCGGCGATCGCGTCGAGGCGGGGCCGGTCGCGGCCCTGGAGGATCAGGGTCGTCCAGGGCTCGGCATAGTGACGGGCGAGGGCGGCGCCGATGCCGCTCGACGCTCCGGTGATCAGGATGACAGGCATCGGGACTGCTAGCGCGGCCGGCCGGAGCGGATCAATAGACCGGCGCCAGTTCCTGCGGCTCGCTGCCCTCGGCGCGGTTCGCGCGGGCGGCGGCCAGGGCCGCGGCCGGCAGCGTCGCCTCCAGCCGCGGGATGGTCCCGGCGATCGCGCGCGCGATGGCCGCCTGGGAGAAGAAGCCGCCGTTGACCTGGGAGCGGTGCAGGACGACGCGCCGGAAGTCGGTCATCAGCTCGGCGTCGGGCGGCGTCGGGGCGGTCCAGAACGAGTCGACCCCACCCTGATGCGTCAGGTCCGGAAAGTTGTAGATCGCGTTGCCCGCGGCGCAGGTCGGACGCCCGAGCTCGAGGGAGAGCATCCCGACCGTGCTGTTGATCAGCACGACGCCGCGGCTGCCGGCGATCAGGCTCGGCAGGTCGCCGCCGTCGATGATGTCGAGGCGGTCGTTGACCCCGTGGCGCCGGGCCGAGTGCCGGGCGTATTTGCGCCAGTTGATCAGGCCGCTGTCGAGGGGATGCAGCTTGATCAGCAGGCGGGCGGGCGCCGGGGCATGGGCCGCGAAGGACGCGATGGTCCGGTCCATGAAGCCCTCGACCCCGAGGAAAGGGGAGTGGACGCGGATCTGATAGTCGCTGTCGAGCTGGAGCGGCAGCAGGAAGTAGTCGACGCCGATGGCCGTGTAGGCCTCGTTCAGGCGTGCCGCCTCGCGCCGGGTATGGGCGCGCCGGGAGAACTTCTTGATCCAGCCGGCATATTCCACCGCGATGTGATGCGGCCGGTGGCTGCGGAAATGCGGGAAGAAATAGGGAAAGCCGAAATTCGCGATGTTGTAGGCGACATCCCAGAGGCTGCGCCGGGCCATGTCGCCGCTGGACGGCATCGCGCGGCCGGGCTGCGGCAGCCGCCGGGCGACGGCGCGAACCTCGTCCGCGGTCTTCGGCAGGGCCGAATTGCCGTTCACGCCGCCGAGTTCGCAGGTGATCCAGTTCGGCCGCAGGTAGCCCTCCTCGAAGACGTGGAAGCGCACGCCGAAGGGCTGGGCCGCGGCCCGGGCGGCCACGTGATAGGGCCGGCAATCCCCGAACAGGACGATGTCGGTCACGCCGTGCGCGCGGACGTATTCCGCGACGTAGGCCCCCCACTTGTCGAAGCTGCCCCGGTAATTGTCGGACGGCAGGCGCCAGAACAGCCAGTCGCCAGACGAGAAGTTGATGCGCCGCACCCGGTGGCCGCGCGCCTCGAGGGCGCGACCGAGCTCCGCGAAGAACGGGGAGGCGAGGCCCTGGAGGAAGAGGAACGTCGCCGGTCCGTCGCGATGCATGTCGGCCTGATGATGCATATCTGCGCGGGGCTGAAGCATACTCGTCGACGCCTGCTCCTGCGCCCATTCATTGGCGGGCCACCCTGGACGGTGAAATCCGTCGCACGGGACTCCCATCCCAGCAATTGGGCGCTCGTAGGGCCGAGGCGGAATTTGCGGGGGATGTGGCGCGGCCGCCACGCCCCGCCGGAAATCGAACTCGGCGTTGAGACGCCGGTTCGGCCCAAGGCTCGCCCCTCGGCGCCGGGATAATGCTAAGGCAGCGGCCGGTTACGGCGATCCGAAAGCGTGCATGACCCTGAAGTCACCGCAATCCCTGTTGTCCACAGGCGGGAGCGTCCAGGCCCTGCGGTCCGAGATCGCGGCGGCCCTGGGCGTCGAATTCGTGTCGCGCTGGCGGCCGGGCGCATCACTCGTGGTCTGGGAGGACAGCCTCTTCCGTTCCGCCCTGTCGCGCTTCGGAAAACCCGTGATCGTCGGGCCCGGCCCGCTGCTGTCGCCCTATGATACCCCGAAGTCCGGGCTGGCGAGCCTGCGGATCAGCCGGGGCGGGGCGCCCGTTGGCGCCGCCGCAGTCGACGCCGCAGCCCTGATCCGGGCGCGCACCTTCGGGGCGAACCGGTTTCCCCGCGAGAGCGCGTCGACGATTTCCGGCGCCCTGGCGGGCCTGAGCGATCCGGCCCTGATCCTCGCCGAGGGCGCGGTCGCCCGGTCCGCGGCGACGCTGGCGGCCTTCGTGAGGCGGGTGCTCGCGGCGCGGCCGGACGGTGGGTTCGTCGTCGCGGGTTCGGCCGGCTGTCCGAACCTGCCATCGCAGCTGTCTCCGCGCATACGGGTCCTGCGGGAGCCCATCGATCCCTGGGCACTGTTCGATCGGCTCCGAACCGTGTTCGTCGGCGATTGGGCGCAAGCCTGCGAGGCGCGTCTCGCCGGATGCGACGTCGTCCGGCCCGGCGACGGCGCCGCACCTCCGGCGACGAGCGATCTCCTGGCCCTGCGCTACGGCGCCGGCCTCCACTATTTCGATCCCTGGACGCGGGCGCCGATCGGCTTCTCGGATTGTCTCGACCGTGTCGCCTGGCTGCGCGAGCGCTTCGCCGACAACGGCACCCGGACGGTGCTGGTCGGCATCTCGGGCTGGAAGCGCCGGGTGCTGGATGCCTTCATGGTCGGCCCGAAGGGGCCGCCGATCCACACCATGACGGCCGAGGACGCGGTCGCGGCCGCGCGCCGGCACGAGGCCCAGGTCCGGGTCTGGGCCACGCGGATGCCGGAGCGGCTGGCTCCCCTCTGCGCCGGGGCGGGCATCCCACTCGCGCGGGTCGAGGACGGCTTCCTGCGCTCGGTCGGACTCGGTGCCGGCCTCGCCCCCGGGGCTTCGATCGTCGTCGACGACCGCGGGATCTACTACGATCCGCGCACGGAGAGCCGGCTGGCCTTTCTCCTCCGGACCTCGACCTTCCCGCCCGAACTCGTCGCCCGCGCTCAGGCCCTGCGCGAACTCGTGATCGCCCGGCGCCTGACGAAGTACAATGTCGGACTCGCCGATGCGTCCGTCGACTGGCCGACGGATCGCCGGATCGTGCTCGTCCCCGGGCAGGTCGAGGACGACGCTTCGGTCATGCACGGCTCGCCCGTGGTGCGTTCGAACCGCGACCTGCTAAGGGCTGCGCGCGCCCGGAATCCCGACGCTTTCCTGCTCTACAAGCCGCACCCCGACGTGGAAGCGGGCTTCCGCACCGGCGCCATTCCGGAAGAAGAGGCGCTGACCCTCGCCGACCGGATCGTCGGCGGCCTGTCCATCGTCGACCTGCTCGATCGGACCGACCACGTGGAGACGATGACCTCGCTCGCCGGGTTCGAGGCCCTGATCCGCGGACTCTCCGTCGCGGTCCACGGGCGTCCGTTCTACGCGGGCTGGGGCCTGACCGAGGATCTGGCGCCCGAGGCCGATCGCGGCCGGCGGCTCGCCCTCGACGAACTGGTCGCCGGTGCGCTGCTGCTCTACCCGCTCTACCTCGATCCGGTCTGCCTCAAGCCGTGCTCGGCCGAGCAGCTGCTCGACCGCCTCGCGGCGGCCCGGGACGCGGCCGGCCCCTCCCGCCTCGCCTTGAGCCGGACCGCGATCCTCACGATGCGGGCCCGCTACGCCCTGCTGAACCCGATCATCCGACGCCTGCGCACGCGGCGCGGCGTCGAGCGATTCCCGGACCGGAAGCGCTGAGGCCCGCCATGACCCCGTTGTTCAGCCTCGTCCTCGCCCTGCTCGTCAGTTTCGCCATCGAGGCGCGCGAGGGCGCCGAGGCGCGTCCGGTCAGCCTGCGCTCCCGCGATCTCGCGATCCGCTTCACCGGGTACGCGCTGGTCACGGCCTTCTGGTTCCAGTTCTCCTGGCGCCCCTGGCTGGCCGGCGCCTCCTGTATCCTGACGGTCCTGATCCTCACCGTGATCAGCCGGCTAAAACGGAACGTCATCGGAGAGCCGCTGGTCTTCAGCGATTTCGCCCTGCTGCGGCAGGTGCCGCGCCATCCGGAACTTTACTACACCCGGCCGCTCGGCGACCCCCGCATGGCGGTGCCGATCCTCGTCGCGCTGGCGCTGATCGCCATCTGGTACGCGATCGAGCCGACGATCCTGCCGGGTGAGCCGAGCGTCGCCGTGCTGGCGCTGCTGGTCCTGCCGCTGGGCCTTGGCAGCGCCGTCGTCCTATCGGGGCAGGGGCGGTGGGCGGCCGCGCTGGCGCGCCTCTTCCCGGTGCCGTCACTGGAGACCGATCTCGCGCGGTACGGCCAGCCCGCCACGCTGATCGGTTATGCCCTGCGCTGGCGGGCCAACCGCCGAACCGAGTCAGGGGTCGCACTGCCGGTGCCGATCCGATGCGGCGATGCCCCGGTGGTCGTGGTGGTGCAGCTCGAATCCTTTCTCGATCCGGTGCGTCTCGGGGGCCCGGCGCTGCCGCTCATGGCGATCGTTCGTGCGCGGGCGGAGATCCACGGGCGCCTGCGGGTACCGGCCCACGGCGCCTACACCATGCGCACCGAGCACGCGGTGCTGACCGGCGCCGACGCCGAGGATCTCGGCTTCGGCGTCTTCGATCCCTACCTCACCCATGGCGGATGCGAGCCGACCAGCCTGCCCCTGCGGGCGCGCGACGCCGGGTTCGAGACCGTCTTCGTCCACCCCTTCCACCGCGATTTCTTCAACCGTGCCGAGGTGGTGACGCGCCTCGGCTTCGACCGGCTGATCATGGAGGACGATTTCGCCGGGGCTCCCCGGGTGGGGCCGTATATCGGGGACGTGGCGCTGGCCGAGCGCGTGCTGGCGGAGATCCGCGGCCGCGCGCGCCCGCTGTTTATGTACGCGATCACCATGGAGAACCACGGTCCCTGGAAGCCCGGGCGGCTGCCCGGCATCGACGATCCGCTGGCGCAGTATCTGACCCACGTGGCCAATACGGGCCGCGCCGTCGAGGCCCTGATCGCCGGGCTCCAGGACCTGCCCGCCACCCTCTGCATCTTCGGCGACCACGCCCCGGCCCTGCCGAACTGCCGACCCGGTTTCGGCGGTACGGCGACGGACTATGCGATCTTCCGCTTCGGCCAGGACGGCAAGACCACTCCCACCCGCCGGGACATCGGTGCCGCCGAACTCGGTCGCCTCCTGCGCGAGGCCGTCGATCCGCCGCCCGGCGCGGCGAGCTTGGCTTTGCCACCGTCGTGACGCATTGGTGATCGATAGGCTGGCGGAACCTGGGCCGTTCGGACCCCGCGCCGCCCGGTCGAGGCCCCGGATGCGTGCACGAGTCGTTAATTCGAACGCAGCGTTTTGCCGATATACTCCGACGCGGCCACCGCTCGGAGGCCCGCTCCGCGCGTTCGGTCGTCGACATGGCGGGCCGGGCCGCGCAGCGCACAGACCATGATGGCGTCGCCCCTACGCCCCGACCCAAGCGGGCGTCGTCCCCGGATCGCATGCATGCGCGGTTCGGTCAGGAGAGTAACAATGCTTCGTAAGGCGTCCCTGGCCGCCCTCACAGCCTGCCTCGTGACGGGCTGCACGTCCCTGCTTCCCGCCGCCGGACCGACGACGGGTGCGGTGGTGGAGGGGGCCGACATCGCGACCAGCGAGGGCACGTTCGCGCGCTACGAGATCGTCGACCTGTCGGCGGCCACCATCGAGGCTTTGCGGGGGCGCGCGCTGGACAGCCTGCTGGCCTCCTTCGGCGACCGGCGCCCCTCCCTCGAGGCCGTGATCGGGGTCGGCGACTACGTGGCCGTGTCGGTCTGGGAAGCGGGCTCGGGCGGCCTGTTCTCCGGGCCCCTCGTGGCCGACCGCTTCTCGGCCGGGTCGAAGTCCGCCCTCATCCCCGAGCAGGTGGTGCCCCGCGACGGGGCCATCAGCGTGCCCTATGCCGGGCGCATCCAGGTGGCCGGACGCCGGCCCCAGGACGTGCAGGCCCTCATCGAGACCGAGCTCGCCGGCAAGGCGATCCAGCCCCAGGTGCTGGTCTCGGTCACCAAGGCGGTGTCCCAGACCGTCACCGTCACCGGCGAGGTCGTGGCCGGGACCCGCGTGCCGCTCTCGGGCAAGGGCGACCGCCTGCTCGACGTGGTCGCCACCGCCGGCGGCGTGCGCGCGCCCGTCAACGAGACCTTCGTGCGCCTCTCGCGCGGCCCGCAGACCGCCACGGTGCCGCTGACCACCGTGGTGTCGAACCCGGCCGAGAACATCTTCCTGCGCCCGGGCGACACCCTGACCCTGGTGCGCGATCCCCAGACCTTCCTGGCGGTGGGCGCCCTGGGCAACGCCACCGAGATCCCGTTCCAGGCCGAGGGCATCACGCTCGCCCAGGCGCTGGCCAAGGCCCGCGGCCTGTCCGACTTCCAGGCCGATCCCTCGGGCACCTTCATCTTCCGCTTCGAGCCGGCCGCGGTGGTGCGCCGGCTGAAGCCCGGCAGCCCGCTGCTCGGCACCCCGCTGGTGCCGGTGGTCTACCGCATCAACATGCGCGATCCCAACAGCCTGTTCCTGACCCAGGCCTTCCGCATGCGCAACCGCGACCTCGTCTACGTCTCCAACGCCCCCTTCACCGAGGTCCAGAAGGTCCTCTCCGTCTTCTCAACCATCACCGCGCCCGTCTCCGCCGGCGCCTCTCTCTACGCGACGGCCCGGTAGGCGCGCCGATCATAAAAAAGGGGAGGCGCCGACCGCGCCCCCCCCCTGTCTTTCGTAAATCTCTGCTGACGATCCTAGAAATAGGACTTCAGTGTCCCCCGGCGGCGGACGTCGAGGGTCGCACAGTGGAACGAGCCGCCGAAGGGGCCGTAGGACAGGAACGGCGCCGGGATCGGGTCGAAGCCCCAGTCCTTGAGCGCCTTGATCAGGGTCGGCTGGCTGGCATCGACGACGATCTTCTTCTCGTCGAGGGCCAGCACGTTGATCGAGGTCCAGGGCGAGCACATCGAGATCTTGCTCATGAAGCCTTCGACCGGGTCGGGGCGGGGCGCGATCAGCACGTCCCACTTCTTGAGCACGGCGGGCAGCTTCTCGACGTCGATGTAGTCCGGATTCACCAGGACCTTGCCCGGAGCCAGGGGCATGAACGACGAGTCGATGTGCATCGGCTGCGGGCAGCGGCTCTCGATCTCATGGACCCGGAAGCCCGAGCCGAGATGGCGGCGCAGCCACTCGATGCCCATCAGGTTGGTCACGTTGGAGCGCGTCACGAAGATGTCGCGGCCGCAGCGCACGAAGTCGGCGGCGTCGAAGACCGGCTCGAACTCGTTGACCGTAAACTGCATCGGCTCGCCGGCCTTCAGGTTCGGCACCCGGTAATCGTAGTTGTAGAGCTCGTCCGTGAGCTGCGGACGCGGTGCCGAGGTCCAGCGCGCCCCGTTCCGGAAATATTCCTTGAACAGCGACCGATAGGCATCGCCCTCGAAGTAGCGCGAGCGCCAGCACATCGGGCTCTCGATGATCTCGTCGCCGATGACCAGATACGGGTCGCGGGGGCAGGCGACGCAGAAGCCGCGCGAGGACCAGCGCGGCGCCTTGTACTTCCGGGAGAAATCGAGCGAGTCGGGGCGACGGATCTTCACGCCCTCGCCGGCCAGGATCGAGATGAAGTTGTCGAGCTCCTTCTGGGCGAGCTTCTTCATGAACTTCGGATAGCGGAAGCCGGACGCGAAACGGTAGAAGGGCTGTGCCGCTCGCGGAAGGTTGAAGATCACCGTGAGGTGGTGTGTCGGAATGGTCGCACCGTCGAGACTTCCGACGATGACCTCCTCCAGCGGATCCCATTCGTTCCAGGCCATGACGGGGGAGCTCGGCGCAGGCTCCCGGGTCGCCCCGTAGGCGCCCCCGGCGTAACGCTCCACCTGGGCGTCGTCATGCACGACGTCGCCCGCCGTGATGTGTGATTCGCGGTCCATCTAAATCCGTTCCCCTGTCCGCCCCGACGGCTGATTCCCGGGCCTTCCGCCCTGTGCCGCTTTGGTTCCGACTGTGTCTCCGGGGTGATAGACAACGGTTCCCAAAGCTGCAACTTCCGGAGACGTTCACCGTTTCCGACGGTTTTTTCCGGTCGGAAACACGGCGGATCTAAGCTTTGAATCGCCGTGCCGCTGGCCGAAAGGGGCCCATGAAACGTCTCACGACATTGGCTCTGATCGTCGGTCTCTGCACGGTCGTCGGCCTGTTCCTGTCCTCGGGACTGGAAGACGTCGCGGCGGCCGTCGTGAGTGCCGGCTGGGGCGCCCTGATCGTGGTCGTCGCCCGCGGCTTCGCGGTCGCCTGGGCCGGGCTCGGCTGGTTCGTGATCTTCCCGCGGGCGGCCCGCCCGACCCTCTGGGACTGCATGACGCTGCGCTTCGTCCGCGAGGGCATCAACACGCTGCTGCCGGTGGCCCAGGTCGGCGGCGATTTCGTCGGCGCCCGCCTGCTGACCAAGCGCGGCGTTCCGGGCGGCGTCGCCGGCGCCAGCATGTTCGTCGACCTGATGACCCAGGCGGTCACCCAGTTCCTCTTCACCGTGGCGGGCGTCCTGCTCCTCGTCTGGATCGCGGGCGACGGCCCCATCGTCCGGACCGTGGCCGGCGGCCTCTCCCTCGCGGCGCCGGCGCTCGGCGCCTTCTACCTCATCCAGCGCCGGAGCGGCCACAAGGTCATCCAGGCCCTCGTCAGCCGCTTCGCCGGCTCGCGCGAGTGGCGCGCGCTGGGCGCCATCGACGTGCTCTACGACAGCCTCAAGCGCCTCTACGGCAACCGCGGCCGCGTCGCCGGCGGGCTCGGCATCCACCTGGTCGGCTGGTTCATCGGGACGGTCGAGGTCTACGTCGCGCTGCATTTCATGGGATACCCGGTCAGCGTCGTCGAGGCGGTGGTGATCGAGAGCCTGGCCCAGGCGGTCCGCGGCGCCGCCTTCGCGGTTCCGGGCGCGCTCGGAGCCCAGGAGGGCGGTCTGATCGCCCTCTGCGCCATCTTCGGCATTCCGGCCGAAGCCGCCCTGGCCCTGTCGCTGGTCAAGCGGCTGGCGGACCTGCTGGTCGGCGTTCCCGGCCTCTTCGCCTGGCACGCCCTCGAGGGCAGCGATGCCGCGGAACCTGCGGCCGCGCCGGAGGTCCGGACCGAGCCCGCCCTGCGCCACGACCTCTTGGTCCCGGTGCTGGCCAATGATTTCGGCGGCCGGGTCCGGGCCGAGACCGATCTGGGAGACCTCAAGAAGTGCGCCTGAATCGCGTCGTTCTCGCGGGCCTCGTCGCCGGACTGCTGCAGCTGAGCCCGGCCGCGCATGCGGCAGAGGATGCCGCAGTGGAGTCGGTCGCCAAGGTCTACACGACCTTCGAATCCGCCCTCAGGGACGCCCCCAAGGATGTCGGCGCCCGTGCGGCGAGCATCGGCCCGGCCCTGAGCGAGACGTTCGACTTCCCGGCCATGATCCGTCTGGCCGCCGGGCCGAAATGGAAGACCTTCACGCCGGAACAGCAGGGTGCCCTGACCGAAGCCTTCGGCCGCTACTTCACCGCGACTTACGCCACGCGTCTCGCCCAGGCGGCCGGCGGCAAGTTCACGGTCAAGCCGCAGAGCGAAGCCCGTGGGCCGAACCGCGTCGTGCAGACCGAAGTCGCGAACAAGGACGGCGATACCTCGCAGGTCGACTTCCTGGTCGGACCCGGCAACCGCGTCCAGGACGTGTATCTCAACGGCAACGTCAGCGAGGTCGCGAGCCTGCGCGGTAGCTTCGCCGAACCGCTGAAGACCGGTGGCGCGGATGGCCTCCTGACATTCATGCGCGATCGCACCACAGGGATGCTCGCCGCCAAACCAGCGCCTTAGAGTCCGGCCAGATACCCCGGACTTTGTTCCTCTCCCGACCCGTTACGATTCGCGCCGCTCGCTACCGCGGCACTCTCACGAGACCCGTGACCGAGCGATGCCCTTCATGGACCTGACCTGGCTCTCGCACCTCCTGCCGCTGATCGCCCTGGTCGGCTGCCTCTACGGCCTGACCGCCGCCGCCCTGGCCGGCCGCTTCGCCCGCAGGGCGGAGCCGGTGCTCGGCGCCACGGCACCCACGGTCACGATCCTGAAGCCGCTCTGCGGCATCGAGCCGAACCTCTACGAGAACCTCGAAACCTTCTGTCAGCAGGCCTATCCGGCGCCGATCCAGATCGTGTTCGGCGTTCAGAGCGCGGCCGATCCGGCGATCGCCGTGGTTCGCCGCCTTCAGGAAGCCTATCCGGCGGCCCGCCTCGATCTCGTGATCGACGCCCGCCAGCACGGCTCGAACCGCAAGGTCTCGAACCTCATCAACATGTCGGCCCGCATCGCCCACGATGTGATCGTCCTCGCCGACAGCGACATGGTGGTGAAGCCCGACTACCTCGGGCGGGTGGTCGCCGCGCTGAGCCAGCCCGGCGTCAGCGGCGTCACCTGCCTCTACCACGGCGTTCCGGCGCACCGGGGCATCTGGGCACATCTCTCGGCCCTCGCCATCGACGTCCAGTTCCTACCGAACGTGGTGATGGGCACCTCCCTCGGACTCGCCAATCCCTGCTTCGGCTCCACCATCGCGTTCAGCGCGAAGGCGCTGGGCGAGATCGGCGGATTCGAGAGGTTCCGGGACGATCTCGCCGACGACTACGCCATCGGCGAGGCGCTGCGCGCCCAGGGCGGCCTCGTGGCGATCCCGAGCTTCACCATCGGTCACACCTGTGTCGACACCGATCTGGCCAGCCTGTGGAGCCACGAGCTGCGCTGGAACCGCACCATCCGCAACGTCGATCCGGCGGGCTATGCCGGCTCGCTCGTGACGCATGCCTTCCCGCTCGCGCTGATCGGCGCGCTGATTCCCGGCGCCGGCTCCACGGCCCTGGCGGTCGCGGCCTTCGCGCTCGCCTGCCGCATCATCCTGTGCGTCCGCCTGGAGCGCGCCTTCGGGCTCGCGCCGCACCCCTACTGGCTGTTGCCGATTCGCGACATCCTCTCGTTCATGAACTTCTCCTGGAGCTTCGTCTCAGGTGCGGTGACATGGAAGGGCCATGATTATCGCGTGGTTGCGGACGGTACCTTGATTCCCGAGACGACGCTCGGCCGCGATGCTGGTGCATCGTCGCTCTGATCTTCGCCTCGACCCTCGTTTCACCTTTCCCCTGATCTCGCTGAGGCCTTGAACCCCATGCGCACCCTTTTCCTGCAGGCCCCCACCTTCGACGGCTTCGACGGCGGCGCCGGCTCCCGCTACCAGGCCAAGCGCGAGATCAAGTCGTTCTGGTACCCGACCTGGCTCGCCCAGCCGGCCGCCCTGGTGCCGAACTCGAAGCTGATCGATGCGCCCCCGCACAACATCAAGCTCGAAGAGATCGTCGCCCAGGCGCATGACTTCGACCTCGTGGTGCTCCACACCTCGGTGCCGTCGTTCAAGTCGGACGTGAAGACCGTCGAGGCCCTCAAGGCCGCCAACCCGAAGCTCATCGCCGGCCTGATCGGCGCGAAGGTGGCGGTGGACGCGGCCGGCTCCATGGCGCAGGCCCCCTGCATCGATTTCTGCGCCCGCAACGAGTTCGACTTCACCGTCAAGGAAGTCGCCGACGGCACCCCGATGTCCGAGATCAAGGGCCTGTCCTATCGCGATGCCAACGGCACCGTGGTCCACAACGAGGACCGCGAGATCATGACGGACATGGACCAGCTCCCGTTCGTGACCTCGGTCTACAAGCGCGATCTCGAGATGGAGAAGTACTTCATCGGGTACCTGAAGCATCCCTACATCTCGTTCTACTCGGGCCGTGGCTGCAAGTCGCGCTGCACCTTCTGCCTCTGGCCGCAGACGGTCGGTGGCCACACCTACCGCACCCGCTCGGTCGCGCACGTGATCGAGGAGATCAAGTACTGCCTGAAGGAGTTCCCCCAGACGAAGGAGTTCTTCTTCGACGACGACACCTTCACCGACAACCTGCCCCGCGCCGAGGAGATCGCCCGCGAGCTCGGCAAGCTCGGCGTGACCTGGTCGTGCAACGCCAAGGCGAACGTGCCCCGCGAGACCCTGAAGGTCCTGAAGGATAACGGCCTGCGCCTGCTGCTGGTCGGCTACGAGTCCGGCAACCAGAAGATCCTCAACAACATCAAGAAGGGCATGCGCGTCGAGGTGGCCGAGAAGTTCACCAAGGACTGCCACGACCTCGGCATCGCCATCCACGGCACCTTCATCGTCGGCCTCCCGGGCGAGACCAAGGAGACGATCCAGGAGACGATCGCCTTCGCCAAGCGCATCAACCCGCATACGATCCAGGTCTCCCTGGCCGCGCCTTACCCCGGCACGTTCCTCTACAAGCAAGCCGTCGAGAACGGCTGGCTCGACGTGGAGAACGCCGAGCTGGTGGATGAGAACGGCGTGCAGATCGCGCCGCTGCACTACCCGCACCTGTCGCACACGGAAATCTTCGCGGCGGTCGAGGAGTTCTACAAGAAGTTCTACTTCCGCGCGCCGAAGATCGCCTCGATCGTCTCCGAGATGGTGCGCTCGCCGGACATGATGAAGCGCCGGCTGCGCGAGGGCGTGGAGTTCTACCGCTTCCTCAAGGAGCGTCAGACCAGCGCCGCCGCCTGAACGCGACGACGGAGCGAACCGAGGCGGCCGGGCTGGAAAGCCCGGCCGTTTCGCGTTTCAGGGTCGGTGCCCCCCACCCAAGCGGAGCTACGAAGTGAAGCGATTGGTTGTCACAGCCGATGATTTCGGCCTGAGCCTCGAGGTCAACGAGGCAGTGGAACAGGCCCATCGCCACGGTATCCTCACCGCCGCGAGCCTGATGGTCTCGGCGCCGGCCGCCGCCGATGCCGTCGCACGCGCCAAGCGCCTGCCCTCCCTGCGGGTCGGTCTCCACCTCGTGATGGTGGAGGCTTGGCCGACCCTGCCGCCGGCCGACCTGCCGGACCTCGTGGGGCCGGACGGCTTGATCCGTAGCGATATGGGGCGGCTCGGCCTTGATCTCGCGCTGAAGGCATCAGCGCGCCGCCAGCTCGCGGCCGAGATCGCGGCTCAGTTCCACGCCTATGCGGCGACGGGCCTGACCCTGGACCACGTCAACGCCCATAAGCACTTCCACGTGCATCCGCTGATCGCGGGCCTCGTGCTCGCGGCCGGGGCGCGGCACGGCATGCGGGCGATCCGTGTGCCGCGCGAGACCCGCGCCGTGCTCCGGGCGGCCGAACCGGGCACGGTCGCGAAGGCGGCGCTCGACACGGCGCCCTGGGCCGCGCTTCTCGCCGTGCGGGCCCGTCAGGCTGGCCTGCTGATCCCCGACCGGACCCTGGGCCTCGCCTGGTCCGGCGCGATGACGCCCGCCCGGGTGGCGGGGCTCCTGGCGCACCTGCCGGACGGCCTCACCGAGCTCTACACCCACCCGGCGACCGGAGGTGGTTTCCCGGGCGAGGCACCGGGCTATGCCTATGCGGCGGAGCGCGACGCGCTGATCGCCCCGGAGAGCCGCGCGGCCGTGGCCGGCGTTGCCCGTGGGGGCTTCTCGGACTTCCTGAGCTGATCGTCTGAGCGATTCGTCGTCGACTCGCCCACCAAAACGGGAACGGGCGCGGATCCGATCCGCGCCCGTTCGTCGATCGGCTTCAGGTCGGCGGCTACTTCGCCGGGACCGCCTCGGCACTCGGCGTGCGGGCCGACGGCGGCAGGGCCGAGTCACCCTCCGGGCGCTTCGGATCGGGATGCTTCGGCGGTGGCCCGAGGAAAGCCGGGACCACGAAGAACGCCGCCACCAGGGTGAAGAACAGCGACAGGGCGAGCAGCTTGCCCATGCTGGCGGTGCCCGGATGGCTCGAGAGCACCAGCGAGCCGAAGGCCGTGCCCGTGGTCAGCGCCGAGAAGAAGATCGCCCGGGTCAGGCTGGAGGCCAGCATGTCGGTGACGCCGGCCCTCCAGGCGATGACGTAGTAGATGTGGAAGGCCACGCCGACGGCGAGCATCAGCGGCATCGCGATGATGTTGGCGAAGTTCAGCGGCATTCCGACGATGTGCAGGGCCATCAGCGTCCACAGGGTCGCTAGCACCAGGGGGCCGAGGGTCATCGCCACGTCCCACGGCTTGCGCAGGGCCACGGACAGGATGATGAAGATCAGCACCAGCGCCGTGATCGCCGCCTGCAGGAACGCGCCGAGGATGGTGTAGCTCGACGAGGTCGTTGCGACGGGGGCACCCGTCGCATGGGGCGCGACGCTCTGCACCTCCTTGGCGAAGTTGCGCAGCACCCGGTTGTCGTTGGCATCGCCGCTGGGATGGACCTCGATCCGCGAGCGGCCGTCGGCGGCGACCCACTCGGCCTTCAGCTTCGGCGGCAGGTTGTCGAGGGTCACCTTCTCGGGGTTCAGCAGCCCGGAGAGGCGGGTGAGCAGCGTCTTCAGGTCCGTGGTCAGCGCCACGCTGGCGGCCTCACGGGTGGCGACCGGAGCGGCCGCGAGCTTGTCGAGGTCGGTGGCGAGATCGCCGGCGGCCTTCGCACCGGGCGCGCTGGAGCCGGACGCGATCCCGCGCAGGGCCGTCACCGCCTCCTTGATCGCCTTGACGTTGTCGGCATCGGTCGGCGGCGGCGGCTTGCGGCCCGGATTCAGCACCGGTCCGAGGAGCTGTGCGGTCTCCGCGATGGTCGCGAGCTTCTGATCCTGATCCGGCGGCACGAAGGTGTTGATGTCGATGATCTTCGCCACCGACTTCAGCTTCGAGAGCTTGTCGGCCAGGGCCGGGACGGCCTCCACGGAGGGCGCCATTACGTCGATGATGTTCGGGCTCGTCGCCGGGTCCTTGATGAGGTCGAGATAGGTCGAGATCGACTCCACCTTCGGGCTGCGCAGGTGCATCGGATTGGAATCGAACGGCAGCTTGAACAGCAGCGGGATGCCCGCCAGCGTGATCAGGCCGACGCCGATCAGGATCGGCTTGCGGTTGCGGATGATCCACGGGTCGACGCCCGCCAGCCAGGTGGTCTCCACGGCCTCGCGCTCGCCCTTCGGCCTGAACACCGCGATCAGCGCGGGCAGCAGGGTGAGGGCGAACAGGTAGGCCACGATCATGCCGACGCCGGCAATGAGGCCGAGTTCGGAGACGCCGCGGAACGCCGTGGGCAGGAAGGCGAAGAACCCCGCGATCAGCGAGATGGCTGCCAGGGTCAAGGACCAGCCGACGCCGTGCGCCGCCGCCCGCATGGCGGAGAGAAGGTCGGGCTGCTCGAAACGGTCGGCCCGATAGCGGACCGCGAACTGGATGCCGAAATCGATGCCGAGACCGACGAAGAGGGCGGCGAACGCCACCGAGATCGGGTTCAGCTCGCCAACCATCAGGAGGCCGAGGCCGGCCGTGACGATGAGGCCCGCGAAGGTGGTGATCAGGACGGCGCCGATCAGCGGGGCGGACCGTAGGGCGAGCCACAGGAACAGGACGATCGCGCCGACGGTGACGCTGTAGTTCAGCAGCGCGTCCTCGGAGAGGGTGGCGAATTCGTCGTCGGCCACGGCCACCGGGCCGGTCAGCCGCATGCGCGGGGCAGCGGCGAATTCCGGACCCCCAAGGGTGTTGATCTTCAGGTCGGAGGCGACCTTGCGCACCACCTCGGTGGCGTTCGCGCCCGGCTGGAGCGCGTTGTAGTCCAGCACCGGCTGGATCATCACGAACTTGCGCAGGTCGGTGCTCTGCGTCTGTCCGTTGGACAGGAGCATCTGCCAGGACATCCGCGCGGGCTCGCCCGCCAGCACCTTGCGCACCGTCGCGTCGATCTGGGTCATCGGCCGCTCGAGATCCTCGAGTTTGGCGTCGCCGCTCTTGATGCCGCGTGCACCCAGGCCGAGGACGCGCATGATGCCCCGCAAGGACGGGTCGGCCGCCAACGGGCCGAGGAGACCCTGCTGCTGCACCAACTGCTCGGTGGTCTTGGTCAGCTCCTCCTGCGACATCAGCAGGAAGCCGTTCTTCTCGTAAAAGGCGCCGCCGTCGGGGCGGTAGACCGACTCGATCATTTCCTTGTGGCTGGCGAGGGCGGCGGAGAACTCGGCGGCCGCTTCCTCCGCCTGTTCCGGCGTCTTGCCGTCGATGACGGCGACTAGGGTACCGGTGCGCTGCGGGAATGCCTTCTCGTAATTGATCTCGTCCTGACGCCACGGCACATCCTTGTCGATCAGCCGCTCGACGTCGGTGTTGATCTTGAAGAGATGAGCCGCCACACCGGCACTCGCCACGGTGACGAGTGCGACCAGGGCTATGACCAACCAGCGACGCTGGACGGAAAACGCGACGAGACGTTCGATCACGAGTGTCCTACCTGCCTGAGCGATCCTGTTCCCGTCCGGTCGCGCCGCATGTCGGCGCCGAGGCCCGAAGCGGCCACGGAACGAGAATCGATCTGTCTTGTGACGCCGGTTATCACCTGTTGGTGGAAAACCCGAATCTGGAGCCGGGACGTTTTCGCACGAAGCCGAAGGGCGACGGCGTCGCGGGCATTCAAACGAATCGCATCGCTCACATGAATTTGCTTCACTGAGGCGCCCACCTAGCGGCCCGATGGCTGTAATGCAACGCGAACGGACCGGAGCGGTGCCGGTTCGCTTTCGCGTGCGGTTTCGCACCGCACTTCTGCGCGACCGGAGCTTTGCTGCGGATGGGTGCTGCGACCAGAACCGTCAAGCTGCGGCCCTGGCATGCAGTCATGGATTAGGAATAACCGCTTCCGGTGGGGTTATGTGCCACCGGGGCGTCTCGGCTGTCCGACGGTCTTCGAGATCCGTCTGTGGCCGGATTGTTTCAGCGTCGGCAGAACTTGCGCGATCGGCATCGAAACGGCGTCTTTCGGATCGGTTCCAGTCTAGCTCGCTGGAATTTGGCCTTTTTTCACGCTAAGCAGCCCGATACATCGGGGCCAACAACAAGGAGCCGCGTCTTGGGCATCCCTATCCGGTACGTCGCGAAGATTGGCGGCTACATCCTGAAGCAGCACCTCACCGGTCGCAAGCGCTACCCGCTCGTGATGATGATGGAGCCGCTGTTCCGCTGCAATCTCGCCTGCGCCGGCTGCGGCAAGATCGATTACCCGGACGAGATCCTGAACAAGCGGCTGCCGGTCGCCGATGCGCTGGAATCCGTGCGCGAGTGCGGTGCACCCGTGGTGGTGATCGCCGGCGGCGAGCCGCTGCTCCACAAGGATCTGCCCCAGATCGTCGAGGGCATCATCGCGCAGAAGAAGTTCGCCATCGTCTGCACGAACGCGCTGCTCCTCGAGAAGAAGATCAAGGAGTACAAGCCGAGCCCGTACTTCACCTGGTCGATCCATCTCGATGGCGACAAGGAGATGCACGACCAGTCGGTGTGCCAGCGCGGCGTCTACGACAAGGCCGTGGCGGCCATCGCCAAGGCCAAGGAGATGGGCTTCCGGGTCACCATCAACTGCACCTTCTTCAATAACTCCTCCGCCGACAAGATCGCCAACTTCTTCGACAGCGTGACGAAGATGGGCATCGACGGCATCACCGTCTCGCCGGGCTACGCCTACGAGCGGGCTCCCGACCAGAAGCACTTCCTGAACCGCAAGGCGACGAAGGAGCTGTTCCGCGGCGTGTTCCGGCACGGCAAGGAGAAGGGCCGCGAAAAGTGGACCTTCCAGCAGTCCGGTCTGTTCCTCGACTTCCTGGCCGGCAACCAGACCTACCACTGCACCCCCTGGGGCAACCCGACCCGCACCGTGTTCGGCTGGCAGAAGCCCTGCTACCTCCTCGGTGAAGGCTATGCCGCGACCTTCAAGGAGCTGATGGAGGAGACCGACTGGGACTCCTACGGCACCGGCAACTACGAGAAGTGCGCCGACTGCATGGTCCATTCGGGCTACGAGGCCTCCTCGGTGGTCGACTCCGTGAAGAAGCCCTGGAAGCCGCTTGTCCATGCCCTGCGCGGCATCAAGACCGAGGGTGAGATGGCGCCCGAGGTCAGCCTCGAGAACCAGCGCCCGGCCGAGTTCGTGTTCTCGCGCAACGTCGCTCAGAAGCTGTCCGAGATCAAAGCCTCGGGCGTCGACACCAAGCGCGAAGCCCGGAACCGCAGCGCCGCCTAAGCCGACCCCGGCTCGGTTCGTCCCATCTCGAGAAACCCCGCTCTGCTTCGGCAGGGCGGGGTTTTTTGTTGATGGGGTTGCCTGAAGCGCTGGGCCGACGCCTCAGAAGGCCGAGATGCCGCGCTTGCGCGACGGGACGCCGATGCCGCCGTTTCCGATTTCCTGGGTGGAGGAGACCTCCGTCGTCGTATCGGCGGCCGGGCCAGCCGGGGCGGCCGGGGGCAACTTGCCGACCCGTTCGATGCGGACGCCGACGTAATCGCCGCGGCGCCAGGCGACCCGGACGAGGCACAGGAAATCGCGGCCGATGATCCTGAGCATGAACACCGACGGGAGCGCCTGATTCGCGCCGACGCAGATCCGCGCTCCGGATTTGGAGACGTCCTTCACGCTGCAGGGGATCTCGGTGCCGTCCCGAAAACGGATCGTCGCAATCCAATTGGTCGGACTGCGCTCTTCACGACGCTGGATCGGCGTCGGGTCTTCGGGTTGCTCCATGAGGGTCGTCACGAGCTCTATCTCCGCGCCCCATGCGCGTGGCCGAGTCATAGCAACGCAATTCTTTACAGACGGATATCGTCTTATTCTCGGTGCATCTTTGAAATCCGTTCCCCATTCATGCGAACGGTCACGTTCCTGCGAGCGCTCCCCGGCCGACGCCGGCTCCAGTCCGGACGAGACGACGAACCCGGTCCCGGCCTTTCGTCCGCATTCCGGCCTCCGAAATGCCTCTCCGGCGAAGCTTCGGACCCGAATGGGCGCGAACGCCTTGCCTTGCCGGCGCGAATCCTGATAAGGCAACCGCCTTTCCGCGATGCATCGACACATCGCCGAGGCCGCCGTCAGGTGCCTCGTTCCCGAGACCCTATGGACAGGCGGCGGGCTCGTCCCCGACCGACGTGAGACCGATGAAGATTCGCAACTCCCTCAAGTCCCTGCGTGGCCGTCACCGCGACAACCAGATCGTGCGTCGCAAGGGCCGCGTCTACGTCATCAACAAGACCCAGAAGCGCTTCAAGGCCCGCCAGGGCTGAGGCGGAGCCTGCGCCGCGCCGCCGACGCGGCAAGCGCGCACGTTGACGTCGCGATGCGGGGCGAGGAAGCTCCGCGCATGTCGCGAGCCGTCCTCCCTCGATCCAACCTGCCGTCGTCCTGCCTGAAAGCCGCGCTCGTCGCGGCTTTCTGCGTTTGGCTCGCCCCCGGCGCGATGGCCAAGCCCGCGTCCGAGCCGCAACCGGCGAAGAAGACCCAGCCGCTCAGCCTCGACGATCTCTACGCACGCCTCAAGGCGGCCGGGGACGATGCCGAGGCGAAGGGCGTCGCGCGGCTCATCGAGCAGCGCCTCGGCCGGTCCGGCAGCGCCACCGCCGACCTGCTTACCGAGCGGGCGCGGCAGGCGATGTCCGGCCAGGACCTTCCCCTGGCGATCGAACTGATGGACCGGGCCACGACCCTGGAGCCCGGTTGGTCCGAGGGCTGGAACCGGCGCGCCACGGTGTTCTGGATGCTGTCCGACCCCTCGGCGGCCATCGCCGACCTGCAGCGCACTTTGGTGCTGGAGCCCCGGCACTACGAGGCCTGGGCGGCCCTGGGGCGGATCTACCAGACCCTGGACGACAAGCGCCGCGCCCTGGAGGCCTTCCGCCGGGCGGCGGCGCTCTATCCGCGGATGGACCGGCTGCAACAGGCCATCGACCGGCTGGCGCCGGACGTCGACGGCCGCGACCTGTAGCCGATCATGCTCCTGCTCAAGCTGGTCGCCGGCCTCGTCGCCGGCGGGGTCGTCCTCGCGCTCGTCGCCGCCGGTGTCACGCTGCTGATCTCGGCGCGGATCGAGGCGCGCTATCCGCCGGCCGGGCCCTTCGTGGCGGTGACGGGCGGGCGCATCGCCACGATCCAGGCCGGCCCGAATCCCGGGCCTCGCGGCACCGTCGTGCTCCTGCACGGGGCCTCGGCCAATGCCGCCGACCCGATGACCGATCTCGGCCGCCGGCTCGCGGCGGAGGGGTTTCGCGTGGTCGCCCTCGACCGGCCGGGCTTCGGCTGGAGCGACCGCCTGACCGGGAGCGCCATGGCGACGCCGAGGGCGCAGGCCGGCGCGATCGCCGAGGCCCTGCGGAATCTCGGCCTGGGGCCGGCGCTCGTCGTCGGCCATTCCTGGTCGGGGGCGCTGGCGACGGCGCTGGCCCTCGATCATCCCGACCGGGTCGCCGGGCTCGTGCTCCTCGCGCCGGCGGTGATGCCGCTGCCCGATCTCGGGCCGATCCCCTGGTACTACCGGCTCGCCCTGGTGCCGCCGGTGACCTGGCTCCTGAGCCGCACGGTGGCGACGCCGGTCGGGCTCTATTACCTGGCGCCGGCCGGCCGATCGGTGTTCAAGCCCCAGGAGGCGCCGGCCGACTATCTCGAGGCGAGCCGGGCCGCCCTGGTGCTGCGCCCGGCGACCATGCTCGCCAATGTGCAGGACCTGATGGCGCTGCCCGAGGCCCTGAAGCGCCAGAGCGCCGAGTACGGGCGCATCGCCGCGCCGACGACCATCGTGACCGGGGACCGCGATGCCATCGTCCCGGCCGACCGGCACGCCCGGCCCCTGGCGGCCCTGATTCCCGGGGCCCGGCTCGTGGTGCTGCCCGGCATCGGCCACATGGTCCACGCGGTGGCGACCGAGGCCGTCGTCCTGGAGGTGGAACGCCTCGCCGAATCGCGGCCCGTGCCCTGAGGTGCGCCCGGGCCGCGAGCCCCGGCGCACCTTATAGCATCAGGCCTTGGCGGCGTGCTCGCGAGTGACGAAGGCGATGCGCACGAGGTTGGTCGCCCCCGGCGTCCCGAAGGGCACGCCCGCCACCACGATGATGCGGCCGCCGATCTCGGCGAAGTTTTCGCGCACCGCGAACTTCGCCGCCCGGAAGGCCATATCGTCGACGTCGCTGGCGTCCTTGGTGACGATCGGGTGGGTGCCCCAGCACAGGGCGAGGCGCCGGGCGGTCTCGCGCTTCGGCGTCAGCGCGATGATGGTCGCGTTGGGCCGCGAGCGGGCGAGGCGCAGGGCGGTGGAGCCCGAATGCGTCCAGGCCATGATCGCCGTGAGGTTCAGGGCATCGACCATCTGGTGGGCCGCCGCCGCGATGGCGTCGGAGGCGGTGGCGTCGGGCTCGGAGCGCTGGGCCGTGAGGATCGTCCAGTACAGGGCGTCGCGCTCGACCTGCTCGGCGATCCGGCTCATCATCGAGATCGCCTCCAGGGGGAAGCTGCCCGAGGCGCTCTCGGCCGAGAGCATCACCGCATCGGCGCCCTCGTAGACGGCGGTGGCGACGTCCGAGACCTCGGCGCGGGTCGGTACCGGGGCGGTGATCATCGATTCGAGCATCTGGGTCGCGACCACGACGGGCTTGCCCATGCGGCGAGAGGCGCGGGTGATGCGCTTCTGCACGCCGGGCACCTGCTCCAGGGGCATCTCGACGCCGAGGTCGCCGCGGGCGACCATCAGGCCATCGGAGATCTCGATGATTTCCTCCAGGCGGGTCAGGGCCTGCGGCTTCTCGATCTTGGCCATGACGAGGGCGCGGCCGGCCGCGACCTTCTTGACCTCGGCCACGTCCTCGGGGCGCTGCACGAAGGAGACGGCGATCCAGTCGGCGCCCGCCGCGAGGCCGGCCTCGAGGTCGCCGCGGTCCTTCTCGGTCATGGCGGCGACGGGAATCACGGTGTCGGGCAGGGAGACGCCCTTGCGGTTCGAGATGCGGCCGCCGACCTCGACGCGGGTCACGGCGCGGCCCTCGGACACCTCGGTCACGGTCAGCCGCAGCTTGCCGTCGTCGATGATGACGACGTGGCCGGGCTCCAGGGCCGAGAGGATCTCCGGATGGGGCAGGTAGACCCGCGAGACGTCGCCGGGGGTCGGGTCGCTGTCGAGCACGAAGGTGGCGCCGTTCTGCAGGATGGCCGCGCCCTCGGCGAAGGCGGCCACGCGCAGCTTCGGCCCCTGGAGATCGACCAGGATCGCGATCGGGTGCTTCAGCTCGCGCTCGATCGTGCGGATGACCTCGATCTTCTCGGGCAGCTTCTCGCGCGGCAGGTGGCTCATGTTTAGGCGGAAGACGTCCGCGCCGGCGCGAAACAGCTTCTCGATCATCTCCGGCGTGTCGGAGGCCGGGCCCAGGGTCGCGATGATCTTCGTGCGGCGTGAACGTTTCAAGGCAGTCTCCATCCCCAGAGTGGGCTCCGCCGGCTTCGAGACGACCGGATCTTGAGCGAGGGCCACAAGCACCGAAGCGGCCGGGAGGTCAAGAACGCCGCGCCGGACCCGCCGGCGCCCGGGCCGCCGCGATGCGGCCAGCACATGGACGACGAGACGGCGAGCAGGAGACCAGGGCCGGCGAAGGGGAGGGGCACAAAGGGACTGGAGATGCGGACACGGGTGGGCGGCCCCGCCGCCGTTTCCGGCGCGGGCTCGCGATGGCGGGAGACGCGGGACGCCGCGAAACCATGGGAAGACAATGAAGGCCGGTTCCCCGGCGTCCCTGGACCCGGCCCCGGAGGGCCGAACCCGTCACGTCACGGCGTCTTGCCTACGGCGCCGGCGACTCGGCTTGTGGCGGCCCTCCTCCGATGCCCCGATCCCTCGCGGGATCGCCGCACCGGCGGCCGGCTTATCATGGCTCCAGGCCCCGGACCCGCCTCGTAGTGGGCGAGCCGTCCGTTGTCTGGGGGTGCCCCAGAAGTCGGACCGACGGATCGGCCCCCTCCCGGAACACCTTGCGTCGCATGGCGCAGCCCGGGGCGATGGCGATACCGGGCCATCGACGCGGGCGCCGTCTCCTCCTCCCAAACCCGCCGACCCGGTCCGCCGGCGGGCCTCCCGGTGGGGGAGGCGAGTGGCGGCAGATAAGCATAGGGTAGGAATATTGTCAATGTTTTTTCGTGCGGCATCCCGGCCGTGATCGATGGCGGACGCGCGTCGCGATCCCGGCCGGGTGGCCAGTCTGATGGTTGCCCGTACCGGGGTGGCTCCGACCGAGCCGTGCCCTGCGACTGACGGACCTCTCCCAGATGGGGGGTCATGAGCTGGCGCTTGAGCTCATCGAACCCGTTGCGCCCCCTGAAGAGTCCGATTGTTGGCAATCGATAAGGTGTGAACGCAAGGCTGGAATGGATGGTGATCTGTCTTTCCGCTTTGTGCACGAGTTGCGCAACAGTCAGACGTTCAACCTCAGCTGACGAGGGTAATAATCGCGCATCTCTTTGGATACGGCCTCATCAAATCTCGGTCATCGTCACGATCTATTAGTCACCATGCGCCAAGCCTCGAATTGCGCACAGCGTTCGCCAAGCTGCATACGAGGATGCTGAGGGACATGTCGGATCGAATGCGGGAGGCTCAGCGTCAGCACGCGTTGGCCGAGATCGCCCTACTTGATACCCCACCCGAGCAGGAGTTCGACGCGCTGGCAAAGCTCGCAAAGCGTATGCTCGGCACCGGCATGTCGTCGATCACGCTGGTCGCCCCAGAGCGACAATGGTTCAAAGCACGTTGCGGACCGCTCGCGCTTGAGACCGCGCGCGCTCAGGCTTTCTGCCCAGTCGTAGTCGAGACCGAGGCACCCCTCACCGTTGCGGACGCGCGCCTAGATCCACGCTTTGCCCAAAGTCCGTTCGTCACGGGTGCGCCGTACATCCGCTACTACGCCGGCGTACCGGTTCGCGTCCGGAGGATCGACGGCGAACGGGTGACGGTCGGAACTCTCTGCGTCCTCGACGCACAGCCCCGTGAGCCGAAGCTGACCGACCTTGAAGTTCTTGGGGAACTCGCCTGCATCACTGAGGCCTTGATCGAGGCCCGAGCTGTCGCGCTTCGTGCCGCCGAGGCAGCCGAGGATCGTCGGCTGTCCGTCGAGGGGCTGGAGCGCGAACGCCGTCAATTCAAGCAGGCCGAGCGCTTAGCCAACATGGGATCATACCGGCACGACATCGAAGCGCAGCGCACCCATTGGTCGGATGGGGTCTTCGCCATACACGAACTACCGGTCAGCGGCGGCGTGCCGAACGGCGAGATTATGAACCACTTCCCTGAGCCGGACAGAACCGCCTTCGTCAACGCGGTGATGCGAACCCTCGATACGGGCGAGCCGTTCGAGATGGACGCCGATTTTCTCACCGCAAAGGGGAACGCGCGGCGCGTGCGGTGTTCCTGCGAGATCGAGTTGGCAAAGGGCAAACCCGTCGCCCTCATTGGTCTGATCCAGGACGTCACAGAGCGGCACGCTCTAGAGCAGCGTCTGCGCCACCAAGCTCGAACGGACGATCTCACCCAACTGGCCAATCGCGCCGAATTTCATCGTGTTCTCGATGCACGGCTGCGCGAGGCACGCGCCGCTGAGGGCGACGTGGCGGTCCTTCTGATCGACCTCGACGGTTTCAAAAGCGTCAACGACCGGCTCGGACATGCGGCGGGCGACGAGGTTCTGCGCCGTGTGGCGAAGCGGTTGCAGGCGCCCTGCTATGGCGCGTTTCTCCCAGCGCGGCTGGGGGGCGACGAATTCGCTGTTCTAGGGCCTGCCGGGTGCGATCGCGCAGAAGTGGATGCGACGGTGCGGCGCCTCTTGCACGATCTTGAGATCGTCGTGAACGGACAGGGGCAGATCGCCCGAGTGACGGGAACGATCGGGCTCGCATGGTCGCGCGAAGCTGCACACGATCGCGATGTGCTTCTCCGCCACGCTGACGCGGCACTCTACGCAGCAAAGCGCACACAGAAGGGCACGGCACAGACCTATATGGCGGCGTCAGATCAGCCTGCCAGACAACTCATAGCGCGTCCGCTTACGAGATGATGCTCAGCGGACGCCTGAGACTGGGTTGGGTCGAACACGGAACGTCCGCTTATGACCCCAAAGTCAAAGCTCGCTGTCGATCCTAGCCAAACCATCAGCAGGAGTCTTAGGAAATAGATCCTAGACCTCCAAGATGAACCGGATCGACGGCGTGAGTCCCGAATCCGTCCCGGCCGAACCCCGGCCGGCCTTCGGGGCGCCGGCGCCGCCGGCTGATCCGGGTGCGTGCGTTGGATCGTGCAGCGCTTCCGCGCGCCGGTATCGACCTCGTGGAATCCCTCGCAATGGAGGCCGCGGGTGATCGGACCACCGGCCTCAGCGCATCCCTTCGTGATCCGACGCCGTCCGATACGTCGGTGGCCTTGGAGAACCGTTCGGTCGGGGGCGCCAATAGGGGGCGACTGTCCGGGCGATCCTACCGTCCCGGGCAAGGCGAAACGCCGTCACCCGCCGGACAGCGCGGGGCGCCTCTCAGGCATCCCCTGCGTCGCGCTCTCGCCAGCGGAGCGCATCCGCGAGGGCGCGCAGGGCGGGCGGGATCTGCCGGCTGGGATAGTAGAGGTGGCAGCCCGGAAACGGCGGGCACCAGTCCTCCAGCACCTGGACCAGGCGTCCGGAGGCGAGATCGGCCGTGACGTCCGATTCCAGCATGTAGCCGAGGCCGGCGCCGGCGCGGATCGCCGCCGCCGCGAGCGCACCGTCATTGACGACGAACTGTCCGCCCGCGCGCAGGCGGATCTCGCGGTCGGCCCGCGCGAACTCCCACGGCAGGAGACCGCCGCCGCTGAGCCGGTAGGAGACGCAGTTGTGGGTCTCCAGGTCACCGGGGGTGGCGGGCCTGGGATGGCGGGCGAAGTAATCCGGGGTGCCGACCACCACCGTGCGCAGGTCGGGACCGACCCGCACCGCCACCATGTCCCCCTCGATCGCCTCGCCGAAGCGGATGCCCGCGTCGAAGCCCGCGGCGACCAGGTCGGTCAGGCGGTCGTCCACCACGACTTCCACCGAGACGGCGGGATGGTCGAGCAGGAAGCGCGGCAGCGCCGGCTCGAGGATCGTGCGCGCCGCGTAGCCGAAGGTCGTCAGCCGGAGGGTGCCGGACGGCTCGCTGCGCCAGTCGGCCAGCGCCGCCAGCCCGCGGCCGACTTCGTCCAAGGCCGGTTTCAACGAGCGGAGCAGGCGTTCGCCGGCCGGCGTCGGGGCGACGCTCCGCGTCGTGCGCGCGAGGAGGCGCACGCCGAGACGGGTCTCCAGCCCGCGCATCGCATGGCTCAGGGCCGAAGGCGACAGCCCGAGCTCGGCGGCCGCGCGGGTGAAGCTGAGCGTCCGCGCCACGGCCGCGAAGGCCGCGAGATCGTCGAGGTCTCCGCGCCGCATTGCTGAACCCCGCTCACAGACCCATCCCGTCCCGGGACGCTAATCCCCCTCCGAGGACTGCGCTACCTTGCGATCGGTGATTAGCGGGGCGCAACAATGGATCTGACGCATTATCGGACCCTCGGACGTTCGGGACTGGTGGTGAGTCCGCTCGCCCTCGGCACCATGACCTTCGGGACCGCGCGCTGGGGGCTCGACGAGGCGGGCAGCCGCGCGGTGTTCGACGCCTATGTCGAGCGCGGCGGCAACTTCGTCGACACGGCGGACGTCTATGCGGGCGGCGCCAGCGAGACCATGGTCGGCCGTTTCGTGAGTGAGCGCGGCCTGCGCGACCGGATTGTCCTGGCGACCAAGGCCGGCTTCGCCGCGGGGAACGGGCCGCATGCGGGCGGGTGCGGGGCCAAGCACCTCCACGCGGCGATCGAGGGCTCGCTGCGCCGCCTGGGGACCGACTATGTCGACCTGTACTGGCTGCACGTCTGGGACGGGGTGACGCCGGCGGAGGAACTGCTCGAGACGATGGCGGGCCTGATCCGGGCCGGGAAGACCCGCTACTGGGGCCTGTCGAACGTGCCCGCCTGGTACGCCGCCAAGCTCGCCACGCTGGCCTGCGTGCGCGGGCTGCCGGGGCCGATCGGCCTGCAGTACTTCTACTCCCTGGTGAACCGGGAGGTGGAGGACGAGCACGTCCCGTTGGCGGCCGAGTTCGGCCTCGGACTGGTGCCCTGGTCGCCGCTCGCCTACGGGCTGCTCACCGGCAAGTACGACCGCGCGGCGGTGGAGGCGGCCCCGGCCCGCGCAGGCGGCCTGCCGAGCGAGGGGCGCGACGCGGAGGCCGAGCCGACCTCTGCGAACCGGCGCCTCGACGGCGCCAACCCCTTCGGCGACAGTCTGTTCACGCCGCGCAACTGGGCGATCGTCGACGCGGTGCGCCGGGTGGCGGACGCGATCGGGCAATCGCCGGCGCGCGTCGCCCTGGCCTGGGTCGTGGGCCGGCCGGGCGTCGCCGCGAGCCTGATGGGCGTCAGCCGGGCGGAGCAGGTCGGCGACAACGTGGCCGCCCTCGACCTCGCCCTCGCGCCCGAACACCGCGCCGCCCTCGACGCGGCGAGCGCGCCCGATGCGCCGCGCCTGATCTACGATCTGTCCCGACCGGCTCTGCGCCGGCAGGTGATCTTCGGCGGGAGCCGGGTCGATGCCCCGGCCGAGCTCGTGCCGGCGACCTGAGGGGCGCGCCGCGAGGGCGGCCCCGACTCGACGTCGCCGCCCCTCAGGGGCTCGGCGCCAGCGGCTGGTTCGGGTCGGTGAGCTGGATCGTCCAGCTCTTCTGCTCGCCGGTATCGACCTCGTAGAAGCCGTTGCGGTCGAGGCCGCGGGCGAGGCAGTCCTCGACGCCGCGGATCGTGAATTCGCGGTCCTTGGTGCACATCAGCGAGCGGCCGCTCCACTCGCCGCCGCGCGTGTAGTCCACCGCGTAGACGTAGTAGAACCGCGCCGCGAGGGAGCCCCTCAGGAGCGTCTCGCAGACCTTCGGCGCCACGTCCCACCAGCCTTCCGTGACCCAGCCCTGCGGGTCGCGGTAGCCGAGCGCGATGCCGACCTTGCTGGCGGTCTGGTTGCACATGCGCAGGTCGGCATGAGCCGGTGCGGGCAGCAGCGTGACGGCCAGCAGAGCCGCGCCTGCGAGTCCACGCCTCCAGCGGAGGATCCGGACGCCGCTGCGCGCAACGGAGTCCGGCCCGCGCCTCTGGGCAATGGGAGGCACGCTCTGCCGCCACGGGCGCCCCGGGTCGGTCGGCGTGTCATACGGATCGATCGACGCCCGGCGTGAGACGCGACGGGGCTCCCTCTCCTCAAAGGAGAGGGCTGGGGGGAGGTGGGTGACCTCTCCGGATGACCCCCACACCTCACCCTGTCCCTCTCCTTCCAGGAGAGGGGACCCGCGAAGCCCGCGACAGGCGTGGGGCCCGTCCGCCATTCGGTCAGGCGCCGGTCGTGCGATGGATCGGATGTCCCGCCCGGTGTGGAGGGCGGCCCAGCCACGCGCGGTCCGGACCTCCGCGCGCTCTGAACAGAGGGGAGCGCGCGCCCGCCAGGGACGGAAACGCGAGCGTCCCATCAGGCGCGCGAACGCCCTAGCCGACGAGGATGATGCGGCAATCGTTGACATTGGTGCGTGTCGGACCCGGCTGAACGAGGTCGCCGATGGTGGCGAAGAACTTCGTCGAATCGTTGTCGGCCAGCATCGCGGCGGGATCGAGCCCGGCGGCGCGGGCGCGGGCCAGCGTCGTCGGGTCGACGAGGCCGCCGGCCGGATCGGTGGCCTCGCCGCGGCCGCCATCGGTGCCGTCGGTGTCGGCGGCGATGCCGAGGATGCCGGAGGCACCGTCCAGCGCCAGGGCGAGGGCCAGGGCGTATTCCTGGTTCGGGCCGCCATGGCCCTCGCCGCGGATCGTCACCGTGAGCTCGCCGCCGGAGATGATCGCGACCTTGCGGCCGGCCTGCGCGAGGTCGAGGGCCATGCGGGCATGCTCGGCGGCGACCTCGCGGGCCTCGCCCTCGACGTCGGGTCCGAGCATCACCGGCTCGTAGCCGGCCGCGGACGCGGCGGCGGCGGCCGCCTCCAGGGCGTCGATGGGCCGGGCGATGATGCGGTACTCGGCCCGGGCGAAGGCGGGGTCGCCGGCCTTCGGGGTCTCGTTGGCGGGATCGTTGAGGAGCGCCTTGGCGGTCTCGGGCAGGGGGATGCCGCGGCGCTCGCAGATCGCGCGGGCATCGGCCAGCGTGGTCGGATCGGGCACGGTGGGGCCGGAGGCGATCACCGCCGGGTCGTCGTGGGGCACGTCGGAGACGGCCAGCGTCAGGATCGAGCGGGCGTTGCGCGCCATCATGGCGAGGCGGCCGCCCTTGATCCGCGACAGGTGCTTGCGCACGCAGTTGATCTCGTTGATCGGCGCACCGGAGCGCAGCAGGGCCTTGGTGATGGACTGCTTCTCGGTGAGGGTGAGGTCCCCGGCCGGGGCGATCCAGTTGGCGGAGCCGCCGCCGGAGAGCAGCACCAGCACGTCGTCGTCCGGCCCGGCATCGGCGGCGATCTTCAGGGTGTCGATGGTGGCGTCGATGCCGGCCTGGTCCGGCACCGGGTGCCCGGCCTCGACCATGCGGATCATCGGGGCCTCCTCGCCGTAGCCGTGGCGGGCGACCGCCAGGCCGACGATGCGGCTCGGATCGACGCCGTGCTCCTCCCGGTAGAACCGGCTGGCCACCGCCGCCATGCTGCCGCCGGCCTTGCCGGCGCCCAGGATGAGGAGGCGGCCCGGGCCCGGGGCGGGCAGGTGGGGCACGAGGCAGCGCGCCGGGTGGGCGGCGGCGATGGCCTCGTCGAGGCAGTGGAGCAGGAGGGCGCGACGGGTGTCGGTCGAGGCGGGTGCGGTCATGGCGGGTGCGGTCATGGCGTTTCCGTATTCCGGTGGTCGATCGCAAAGGCGGCCCGGCGGTTCTCCTCCGGATTGTTGTGCCCCCGGCGAGACGCCGGATTGTTGCCGTCGCGGCGCGATCCGCGATACGTGCTGTGCCCGACGCCCGCCGCCTCGGCAAGCCGCGCCTGCGCGGGCATCCCCCGCGATGCGGCCGGGGCCTTGCATCCCGTCCGCCACCCGATGTCGCCCGCGCCCAACCGGATCGTGCCCGCCCCATGCTGCCACCGCATCCCGTCGAGACCATCCCGGGCGACCCCGCCGGGGGCCTGCTGCTGATCTGCGACCACGCCTCGAACCACGTTCCGGAGGATCTGGGCCAGCTCGGGGTGCCGGAGCACGAATTCGCCCGCCACATCGCCTACGACATCGGCGCCGCCGCCGTGACGCGCCGGCTCGCCGCGGAGCTCGGCGCCCCCGCGATCCTGACCCGGTTCTCGCGGCTGATCATCGACCCGAACCGGGGCCGGGCCGACCCGACCCTGGTGATGCGCCTCTCCGACGGGGCGGTGGTGCCGGGCAACGCGCGCATCGACGAGGCCGGCAAGGCCGAGCGCGTCCGGCGCTTCTACGAACCCTTCGACGCGGCGATCGAGGCCGGGATCGCGCGGGCCGAGGCCACCGGCGTGCGACCCGCCATCGTCACCATCCACAGCTTCACGCCCTATTGGCGCGGGGTGCCGCGCCCCTGGGAGGTCGGCATCCTGTGGGACCGGGACGACCGCATGAGCGCCCCGCTGATCGCCGGCCTGCGCGCCGACCCGGCCGGGCTGACGGTGGGCGACAACGAACCCTATGGCGGCGGCCTGCCGGGCGACACCATCGACCGCCATGCCATGGCCCGCGGCCTGCCGAACGCGCTGGTGGAGATCCGCCAGGACCTCATCGCGGCGGAGCCGGGACAGGCCGAATGGGCGGAGCGATTCGCACGCCTTCTGCGGCCGATGCTGCCGATCCGCGCTTGACGGGACGCCCCGGCGCGCCGACCTCAGGCGCAGACTGGGAGACAGACCATGACCGAGATCGACGACGCCACCCGCACCGAACTCGAGGCCGCCGTGTTCCGGCGCCTCGTCGCCCACCTGCAGAGCCGCACCGACGTGCAGAACATCGACCTGATGAACATGGCCGGGTTCTGCCGCAACTGCCTGTCGAACTGGCTCAAGGACGCCGCCGACGCCCGCGGCCTGCCGATGGACAAGGAGGAGAGCCGCAGGCACGTCTACGGCATGCCCTATGCCGAGTGGAAGCGCCTGCACCAGCCGGAGGCGACGCCCGAGCAACAGGCGGCCTTCGCGAAAGCCGCGGCGGAGCCGCACTGAGGGTCGGGGCGGGGGTACTCAGAGCCGCTCACCAAAACCACCGTTCGCTGAATCGCCAGACGATGAGGGCTCCGGCCAGCGGCGAGGAGGCGAGAGGGTGGCACCGCCTACAGCAGGCGCTTCTCGACCAACTCGGACGCCAGAACGGTATCGACGTCAGCCATGCTTCACGCGAAAGCGTCGCGATGGCTACAAGAACGGGGGCTCGGCGACCGGTCCGAGCCCGAGCGATCTGGCAAGCCGGGCGCGACGCGCCACGCGCCGACCGATGCAAAGAGCATCCCCGTGGCGTCGAGGCGGACGGGCGCCGACGTGCCTGACAGCCGAATGTCGGAGGGGTCGCGAGGGCCGTTCCGCCAGTGCCGGGATCGGCGACGCAAGCGTCGCTCGAAGCGGCACGCCGACAAGGTCAACGACCAGCGCCGCTGTCGTCGGGCGCTGCCACGCCGCCGCATCCAGCACCGCATCGCCCGGCGCAGGATCGAGAGCAGTTCGCGGCTGGGACGTCACCGGTGGGTCCTTGAGTGGACGCTGGCCTGGTTCGCAGTTTCGCGGCTTCGCCATCCGCTCCGCGTGCCGGGACAACGGCCCGGCCTTCTGACAATCTCGCAGGTGCCGCCAGCAGGCCATGCCCGAGCCCAGCATGAACAGGACGCCGGGCAGCGCCGCGCGGTCGGAGGTTCGCGAACGCCCGCCCATCAGCTTGGCTGGTGCGCCTGACGAAAGCGGTGCGATCACGGCCCACAAGCCATTAGGGAGGAGCTATTTCGCCATCCCTTACAAGCGCACCACAGCCGGTTTTGTTCGAGGCTCTAGAGCCGGAGCCTCATCGACAAAGCCGCACTTCAACGGACGTCGGGTCGGGACGAATCGCAGGCTAAATCAACTATTTTCAGCATACAACGACAGTAAGCTATTGCAGAATCGATGATGCATGGCTATTGCCTTTATATTCTCATACTTGATTTGATTAGATGGATTATGTTGAAGGATGTGCTCGATGGGCATTCGCGTTGTGAGCATAACGTTAGTGGTCATTAGCAGCATACTAAGCATCCGAGCGGCCATCGCAGCTCAAATAAATCAATATACAATTTATCAAAATTCATATCTGAAGAATCACAAGAAATATAAGCAGTATACAACCAGAAATTGCGGCGGACCGTGCTACACGACAGATGAATGCTCGGCGGATCTCATCTGCGTTAATCCAAGATATCCTGGTGATCCTGATGAGGGAACGCATATATGCCAACGCCCTGTGGGAAGCAGCGAGCATATAAAGCAATTTGTTGATGACTCGACATATGAACTACATGCATACTAGACACTCGATACTGAGCCATAGAAGCCGATACGCCGAGTTAGATCAAAAAGATTACTACGATTATCGGACAATATCTGGTCTTTGTGGGGTAGCGAGCGGCCCACAAACTATTCCCTCATCAAATCGAAGGGTTGTTCAATGGGCGGAATTTTTATTGGGCCTTTACTTCAGGAAAAAATCAGGAATGAATCAACGTGGTTCCCGGGTAAGACGGCTGTACTGATGCAATATATCGATTGTTATTAATATGATGGAGATAAAAAACATTCACTTGGGCCAGGATTTACACTGTCTTTCAAAGACAGGACGTCTTTGATGAAGAATTCCACTGATCTGACCGTTTATGTGGAAGTCGTTCTTGAGATAGGTATTGTTTGTATCTTAAGAATAACACGCGATTTTTTGCCTGAGGATATCAGACTTGAGGTCGTAGACGATAGAATATCAATTTTTACCAGTAATTCTTGGATATACCGCTGGACCACCACCGTAATTAAAGATGGCGACCTATCAGCAATGGCATGAGGATAGGCAATCTCGACTGCACGCCGTGTTATCCAGCATGATATACCGTGTCGCAAGAGCGCCCTGGCTCGAACAGACGGAAGCCGAACTTTTCGAGTTGCTGGCCAAGACAGGTGAAAACCCTCCGTTCGAACGTCAAAATTTTGAGTTCTCAAATCTCATCGACGCTCTCTGCCAGAAACCGGGAAGATGACCTAAATCATTCGCGGGTGCGCTGGATCATCTGTTCCCAAGAGCCTTTAGCAAAACCGTTAGTGCGTTGACGAGGAGATGGCGAGACCACGCCTCCCCGACGGCCTGTGGGCGGTGATCGCACCGCTGCTGCCGCCCGCGAACGCCCGATCTCGCGCGGCGCTGCCGGGCATCCTGTTCGTGCTGCGCTGGGGCCTGACCTGCTGGCGGCGCCTGCAAGATTGTCAGAAGGCCGGGGTGCGGGACCGTCTGCAGCACGCTTGGCTCGACCGGCTCGGAGGCCAGAACGGCATCGACGTCGGCCGTACCTGCCCCGACAGCGCCGCGATTGCCGCAAGAACGGGGCGCGGCGACCGGCCCGAACCCGAGCGATCGCGGCAAGCCGGGCGCGACGTGCCACGTCCTCACCGATGCGAAAGGCATCCCCCTCGCGCTGAAGCTGGCGGGCGCGAACGGGCATGACAGCCGGACGCCGGAGCCGGTCGTGGATGCCGTCCCGCCGATCCACCGGCGCCGGGGACGCAAGCGTCTCTCGAAGCGGCCCGCCGACAAGGCCTACGCCCAGCGCCGCTGTCGTCGGGCGCTGACCCGCCGTCGCATCCGGTACCGCATCGCGGACGCGGGACCGAGCGCAGTAAGCGGCTGGGACGCCAACGATGGATCGTCGAGCGGGCGCGGGCCTGATTCGCCGAGGTCCGCCGCCTCGCCATCCGCTCCACGCGACGGGTCGGACATCCATCTCACCGTCTCCACCCTGGCCATAGCCCCGTCGTCCGGCGCTTCGTCGAACGGTGGTTTTATCGGAGGCTCTAAGATCCCGGTAAGCTTGACGGCTTATCGAGGCGGTTCCGGCGCAGCCTCCCGCGCCTCGCAGATCAGGGACTTGAGACGACCATGGCCGCATCCGCCGCACCCGCCGTCGACGCTTCCTCCGTCGCCGCCGACCAGCTGAAGAGCTTCATCGAGCGCATCGAGCGCCTCGAGGAGGAGAAGGCCGGCCTCGCCTCCGACATCAAGGACGTCTACGCCGAGGCCAAGGGCACCGGCTTCGACACCAAGGCGCTGCGCAAGATCATCTCCCTGCGCAAGAAGGACCATGCCGAGCGCCAGGAGGAGGAGGCGATCCTCGAGCTCTACATGCAGGCCCTCGGCATGGTCTGAGCGCTGCCGCCGCGCCGGGGCAGGGGCGCGACCCCGCCCCGCTAGCGCAGGGCCTTCGGGGGCGGCGCCACGGTGGCCGTCTCCGGCGACTCGCGCGGGTCGGCGTCGCGCAGGCCGGCCCAGAGCTTCCACTCCGCCCAGGCCTGCTCCAGGGCCGCCACCGCATCGTCGCGCGAGGACACCGTCGCGCCGCGTCGGAACGGCGCCGCGCCGATGTCGAGGTGCAGGCCCCAGGTCCATTGCGCCGCCGGGGCGGGATCGTCGCTGATGCAGTCGACCCGCCCGACGATCAGGGCTCCGCTCGTGATGACGTAGGTCTCCCGCGGATGGTCCTCGAGGCGGGTGTAGATCAGCTTTGCCACGATGCTTCCGAGCCTCGACCGGATGGCTGCCCGACGAAAAAAGCCCCGGAGGCGCGTGGCGCCGGCCGGGGCTTTCGCGTGCCGCGTTCGAGCCCGGCCTCAGAGGCGGGCGGTCTCGCGGCGGTTGAAGGCGAGGGCGCTCAGGGTCGCGACGGCACCGGACAGGAGGTAGACGCCGACCCAGGACAGGCCGAAGCGGCTCGACACGCTGAGCGCCACCAGCGGCGCGAAGCCGGCGCCGATCAGCCAGGCGAGATCCGAGGTGAGGGCGGCGCCGGTGTAGCGGTAGCGCGAGCCGAGATTGGCCGTCACCGAGCCCGAGGTCTGGCCGTAGGACAGGCCGAGCAGGCCGAAGCCGATCAGCACGTAGATCGTCTGCCCGAGCTCGCTGTCGCCGAAGATGATCGGCGCGGCGATGCTCGCCAGGGCGAACAACCCGATCAGGCCGGCGGCGACGCCCACCAGGGTGCGCCGGCCGATGCGGTCGGCCAGCACGCCCGAGAGCACGATGGTGCCGGCGGCCAGGAAGGCGCCCGAGCACTGCACCAGCAGGAACTCGCCCGCCGAGCGCTGGGTGAACAGGTGGATCCAGCTGATCGGGAACACGGTCACGAGGTGGAACAGCGCGAAGCTCGCCAGCGGCACCACGGCGCCGATGAGCACGAAGCGGCCATGCGTGCGCAGCAGCTCCAGCACCGGGGTCGGCTCCAGCTCCTGCATCTCGAGCATGCGCGAGAACTCCTCGGTGGCTACGAGGCGCAGGCGGGCGAAGAGCGCCACGACGTTGATCGCGAAGGCCACGAAGAACGGGTAGCGCCAGCCCCAGTCGAGGAAGTCGGCGTTGGAGACGTTGCCGAGGAAGAAGGCGAACAGGGCGCTCGCCAGCATGAAGCCCACCGGGGCGCCGAGCTGCGGGATCATCGCGTACCAGCCGCGCTGCTTCTCGGGGGCATTGAGCGCCAGCAGGGAGGCAAGGCCGTCCCAGGCGCCGCCGAGGGCGAGGCCCTGGCCGAAGCGCAGGGCGGCCAGGATCCAGATCGAGAGCGCGCCGATCTGGTGGTAGTTCGGCAGGAAGCCGATCGCCATGGTCGAGCCGCCGAGGAGGAACAGCGCGATGGTCAATTTCGCCGCGCGCCCGTGCCGGCGGTCGATCTCCATGAAGATCACCGAGCCGATCGGGCGGGCGATGAAGGCCAGGGCGAACAGCGCGAAGGCGTAGAGCGTGCCCGAGAGGGGATCGGCGAAGGGGAAGAACACGCCGGGGAAGATCAGCACCGAGGCGATGCCGTAGACGAAGAAGTCGAAATATTCGGCTGCGCGGCCGATCACCACGCCGATGGCGATCTCGCCCGGGGCGACCCGGTGGTCGCTGGAAGCCTCGTGCGCGTCGCGTTCCAGCGACCGGGAGGATGGCACTACATATTCTGCGCTCATCGGGGAAACCGTACTCGCTTCATGCGTTCGGGGCCGAATCGGGCGCGGCGAGGCGCGCGGAGCCCTGGGATGTGGGACACGTGTACGCCCTGCATTTCCTCTGCGTCAAAGCGCAGCGTGACGCGGGCCGTGACGATCGGCGCGGTCTTTTGGCGCGATGCGCCGAATCGCGGACAAGGTCGATAGCGCAGTTCGTCCCCCACCCGCTATGACCGTAGCGCTGATCAGACGCGCCGGACGCGACTTGTCAGATTGATGCAATGCAGCGAAGTGAAACCCGACGATTCCTCCCCCGGCCAATCGGGCTCGGTGGACGTCGCTCATCCGAGATGGTGCCAGACGAGTCCATGCCGGTCAAAACACTACGTACGCTCGCGCTCCTCCCGCTGTTCGGACTGCTGTCCGGCTGCAACATGGTCCTGATGCAGCCCTCGGGCGACATCGCCGCCCGGCAGCGCGACCTGATTCTGGCCTCCACCGGCCTGATGCTGCTCATCATCATCCCGGTCATCGCCTTCACGCTGCTGTTCGCCTGGCGCTACCGCGCCTCGAACACGGATGCCGAGTATGATCCCGACTGGCACCACTCGACGCAGCTCGAGGTGCTGATCTGGTCGGCGCCCCTGGTGATCGTCATCGCCCTCGGCGCGCTCACCTGGATCAGCACCCACACGCTCGATCCCTATCGCCCGCTCAGCCGCCTCGACGCCGAGCGACCGCTGCCCGCGGGGGTGAAGCCGCTGACGGTCGAGGTCGTCGCACTCGATTGGAAATGGCTGTTCTTCTACCCAGATCAGGGCATCGCCACCGTCAACGAACTGGTGGCCCCGGTCGACGTGCCGATCTCCTTCAAGATTACTTCCGCCACCGTCATGAACTCGTTCTTCATCCCCGCGCTCGCCGGGCAGATCTACGCCATGGCCGGCATGGAGACGAAGCTGCACGCGGTGATCAACCAGGCCGGCACCTACGAGGGCCTGTCGTCCAACTACAGCGGCTCCGGCTTCTCGCGGATGAACTTCAAGTTCCACGGCCGCGACCAGGCCGGGTTCGACAGCTGGGTCGCCAAGGTGAAGTCCGAGGGCAAGCCCCTCGACCGGCAGAGCTACCTCGCCCTGGAGAAGCCGAGCGAGCGCGAGCCGGTGCGCTACTTCTCCTCCGTCGAGAACGGCCTCTACGGCGCGGTGCTCAACATGTGCGTCGTGCCGGGCAAGATGTGCATGAACGAGATGATGCACATCGACGCCATGGGCGGCGCCGGCAAGGAGAGCCACGCCAACCGCGAGCGCCTCGAATACGACAACCGCTACGCCGAGCAGGGCGTCGAGGCTCCGGGCGCCACGGTCGGCGGCTCGGGCCGCGAGTCGCACAGCCGGGATCAGCCCGAGGGCATGAAGCCCAAATCGATCGCCCCGGACGTCAAGCCCGCTTCGGCGCCCGAGCATTCCGGACACGACCATTCCGGCCACGATCACTCCGGCCACGGCGGCCCCGCCGGCGACGGAAAGGACTCGAAGGGGTCCGACCCGATCGCGCCCGGCCAGCTCAATCGATAGCGCGGACGCCTCGGACGCCCGCGCCCCCCGTTCGGCACACTCCTCTCACGAGTAGGTCCCATGTTTTCCAATCCGGATCTCCAGAAGCTCCTGTTCGGGCGCCTGACGCTCGACGCCGTGCCGCTTCATGAGCCGATCCTCCTCGTCACCTTCGCGATGGTCGGCCTCGGCGGCGTCGCGGTGCTCGGGGCGCTCACCTATTTCCGCCTCTGGGGTCCCCTCTGGCGCGACTGGTTCACCTCCGTCGATCACAAGAAGATCGGCATCATGTACATCGTCCTGGCCCTCGTCATGCTGCTGCGGGGCTTCGCCGACGCACTGATGATGCGCGCCCAGCAGGCGATTGCCTTCGGGCCGAACGAGGGCTACCTGCCGCCGCACCACTACGACCAGATCTTCACCGCCCACGGCGTGATCATGATCTTCTTCGTGGCGATGCCGCTGGTGACGGGCCTGATGAACTTCGTGGTGCCGCTGCAGATCGGCGCCCGCGACGTGGCCTTCCCGTTCCTCAACAACTTCAGCTTCTGGATGACGGTGAGCGGCGCCGTGACCGTGATGGCCTCGCTGTTCGTCGGCGAGTTCGCCCGCACCGGCTGGCTCGCCTATCCGCCGCTCTCAGGGCCCGCCATGAGCCCGGGGGTCGGCGTCGACTACTACATCTGGGCGCTGCAGATCGCCGGCATCGGGACGCTGTTGTCGGGCATCAACCTCATCGCCACCATCGTGAAGATGCGCGCCCCCGGCATGACCATGATGAAGATGCCGGTCTTCACCTGGACCGCCCTCTGCACCAACATCCTCATCGTCGCCGCCTTCCCCATCCTCACGGCCGTTCTCGCGCTGCTGTCGCTCGACCGCTACGTCGGCACGCACTTCTTCTCGAACGACCTCGGCGGCAACCCGATGATGTACGTGAACCTGGTTTGGATCTGGGGTCACCCCGAGGTCTACATCCTGATCCTGCCGGCCTTCGGCGTGTTCTCGGAGATCGTCTCGACCTTCTCCAGCAAGCGCCTCTTCGGCTACGCGTCGATGGTCTACGCCACCGTCGTGATCACGATCCTGTCCTACCTCGTGTGGCTGCACCACTTCTTCACGATGGGCTCGGGCGCCAGCGTGAACTCGTTCTTCGGCATCACGACGATGATCATCTCGATCCCGACGGGCGCGAAGATCTTCAACTGGCTGTTCACCATGTACAAGGGCCGCATCCGCTTCGAGGTGCCGATGCTCTGGACGGTCGGCTTCATGGTGACCTTCGTCATCGGCGGCATGACCGGCGTCCTGCTCGCCGTGCCCCCGGCCGACTTCGTGCTGCACAACTCGCTGTTCCTGATCGCCCACTTCCACAACGTCATCATCGGCGGCGTGCTGTTCGGCATGCTCGCCGGCATCACCTACTGGTTCCCCAAGGCCTTCGGCTTCAAGCTCGACGACTTCTGGGGCAAGGTGTCGTTCTGGTTCTGGCTGACCGGGTTCTGGGTGGCCTTCATGCCGCTCTACGTGCTCGGCCTGATGGGCGTGACCCGTCGCGTCCAGCACTTCGACGACCCGTCGCTGCAGATCTGGTTCGTCATCGCGGCCTTCGGCGCCGTGCTGATCCTGTGCGGCATCGCCTCCTTCGCGATCACCCTGGTGGTCAGCTTCATGCGCCGCGAGCAGCTGCGCGACACCACCGGCGACCCGTGGGGCGGCCGGACCCTGGAATGGGCGACCGCGTCGCCGCCGCCGGACTACAACTTCGCCTTCACGCCGGTGATCCACGATCACGACGCGTGGTGGGACATGAAGAAGCGCGGCTACGCCCGTCCGCTCCAGGGCTTCAAGCCGATCCACATGCCGAAGAGCACCGCGGCCGGCATCATCCTCGGCGTGCTGAGCATCGTCTTCGCCTTCGCGATGATCTGGTACATCTGGTGGCTCGCGGCCTTCAGCTTCGCCGCCATCGCGGTCGTCGCGATCGGCCACACCTTCAACTACAACCGCGACTTCTACATCCCGGCCGACGAGGTCGTCCGGACGGAAGCCCAGCGGACGGCCCTGCTGGCGGAGCGCGTCTGAGACCATGGCAACCCACGCTTCCCCTGCCATGAACTTCGAGCCGGGCCGGAGCCCGTCGGTGGCGATCCCTCAGGTCGACCCGACGGCCTTCTACGACGCGAAAGGCGAGCATCACCCGGAAGGGAGCACGATGCTCGGCTTCTGGCTCTACCTGATGAGCGACTGCCTCATCTTCGCGGCCCTGTTCGCCACCTACGCGGTGGTGGGCCGGAACTACGCCGCCGGGCCGTCGCCGAAGGACCTGTTCGACCTGCCGCTGGTGGCGCTGAACACCTCGATGCTGCTGTTCTCCTCCATCACCTACGGCTTCGCCATGCTGGAGATGGAGAAGGGCGACCTCAGCCGGGTGCAGATCTGGCTCGCGGTGACCGGCCTGTTCGGCCTCGCCTTCGTGGGTCTCGAACTCTACGAGTTCCACCACCTGATCCATGAGGGCGCGACGCCCCAGCGCAGCGCCTTCCTGTCCGCCTTCTTCACGCTGGTCGGCACCCACGGCCTGCATGTCAGCCTCGGCATCGTCTGGCTGGTGACGCTGATGGCGCAGGTGCACAAGCGCGGCCTGGTGCCCGAGAACAAGCGCCGGCTGCTCTGCCTGAGCATGTTCTGGCACTTCCTCGACGTGATCTGGATCGGCGTCTTCACCTTCGTGTACCTGATGGGAGTCCTGCAATGAGCGCCGCGTCGAAGGCAGGACACGACGATCACGGGCACGGGCACGCCGAGGGCGGCAGCCACGGCACCTTCAAGGACTACATGACCGGCTTCGTGCTGTCGGTCATCCTGACGGCGATTCCGTTCATCCTCGTGATGGGCAACGTGATCGGCAACGACCGGATCACCGGCATCGTGATCATGATCTTCGCCGTGGCGCAGATCGTGGTGCACATGATCTACTTCCTGCACATGAACACGAAGTCCGAGGGCGGCTGGACCATCCTGGCGCTGATCTTCACCCTGACGCTGGTGATCATCACACTCGCGGGCTCCCTGTGGGTGATGTACCACCTCAACACCAACATGATGCCGCAGCACATGCATATGGGCTGATGGCCCGGTCCCTGCCGGCGGCGGCGCGGCGCTCTCCCGTCACCCTCGCCGCCATCGCCATCGCCGGGCTCGTCCTGGCGGTGGGCCTCGCGGGGTTGGGGACCTGGCAGGTCCAGCGCCGCACCTGGAAGCACGACCTCATCGCCCGGGTCGAGGCGCGCATCCACGCCGACCCGGCGGAGGCGCCGGGGCCCGAGGCCTGGAGCGGCCTGACCGCGGATGCCGATGCCTACCGCCGGGTGCGGGCGAGCGGACAGTTCCGCAACGACCGCGAAACGCTGGTCCAGGCGGTCACCGATCTCGGTGCCGGGTTCTGGGTGCTGACCCCGCTCGCCCGCGACGACGGCACCACGATCCTGATCAATCGCGGCTTCGTGCCGGGCGACCGGCGCGAGCCCGCCGCGCGGGCGGCCGGGCAGATCGCCGGGCAGACCACAATCACCGGCCTCCTGCGCCTGAGCGAACCGGGCGGCGCCTTCCTGCGCAGCAACGCCCCCGAGGCCGGCCGCTGGTACTCGCGCGACGTCGCCGCCATCGCGCAGGCGCAGGGCCTGGCGAACGCCGCCCCGTACTTCATCGATGCCGACGCCACGCCGAACCCCGGCGGCTGGCCGGTGGGCGGACTGACGGTCGTGCGGTTTCCCGACAACCACCTCGTCTACGCCGTCACCTGGTACGTCCTCGCCCTGATGGTCCTGGGCGCGGTCGGCTACACCCTGGTCGATGCCCGCCGCGGCGCGCGGCGGGCCTCGGCCTGAGATCAGGCGGCGGGAAGGCCCGCGAGCCAGGCCCCGGTCCGGGTCACGTCGGCCTGCGAGAGGCCGTGCCCGACCGGCAGGGTCTCGTGGGTGACGGCCGCGCCGTCCGCCCGCAGGCGTTCGGCCAGCGTTGCCGCATTGGCGGCCGGCACGATCGGGTCGGCGGCGCCCGAGAGCATCAGCACCGGCCGACCCGTGAGATCCACCGGCGGCGTCTCGCGCAGGGGCACCATGGCCCGCAGGAGCACCGCACCGGCCAGCACCTCCGGGTGCAGCAGGAGCAGGGCCGCGGCGATGTTGGCGCCGTTGGAGAAGCCCAAAGCCACCGGCGCGGCGAGGCCGTAGGCCCTGCGCGCCTCGGCGACGAAGCCCGCGAGGTCGGCGGCGCGGCGGCGCAGATCGGCCTCGTCGAAGACGCCCTCGGCCAGGCGGCGGAAGAAGCGCGGCATGCCGTTCTCCAGTACGGCCCCGCGCGGGGAGAGCAGGGCGGCGCCGGGCAGCAGGGTCCGGCCGAGGGGCAGGAGATCGTTCTCGTCGCCGCCGGTGCCGTGCAGGAGGAGGAGCGGCGGCCGGCCGGGGGCGGCAGCGGGCACGAAGCGATGGGCGAAGCCCAGGGATGTCTCGGTCATGGCAACCTCGGATGCGTCGGTGGGGGCGCACCCGCCCGGGTCGGGGCGGGCGCATCGGGCTAGGCGATCGGCGGCAGGTGCCCCTCGATCCGGGCCCGGTGGGGTTCGAGGAAGGCCGGCAGCTTGAGGGCGCCGCCCAGGGTCTCCACCGGCTCGTCGACGGCGAAGCCCGGGACGTCTGTGGCGATCTCGAACAGCACGCCCCCCGGCTCGCGGAAGTAGACCGAGCGGAAGTACTGCCGGTCGCGCTGCTCGGTGACGCCGAGCCCGTAGGTGCGGGTCAGGCTCTCCACCATCCGCGCCTGCTCGGCGTCGTCGGCCGCCCGGAAGGCGATGTGGTGGACCGAGCCGGCGCCCTGGCGGCCGGGGAGGAACTCGCCCACCGCCCGCAGGGTGACGAAACCGCCCTCCGGCGCGCCGCTGGCGTAGCGGATCGCCGTGCCCTCGCGCCCGGCCTCGCGGAAGCCGAACACCCCGGTAAGGATCGCCGCCGTGGCCTCGGCCGCCCTGAGGAGTAGGGTGACGCCGTGGAAACCGCGGATCGCGTGCTCCGCCGGGATCTCGGCGCCGGTCCAGGGCGCGTCGGTCTCCGCCGCCCCGGTGCCGTCTTCGATACCGACCAGGGCCAGCATCATGCCGTCGGGGTCGCGAAAGCGCAGAACCGGCTCGCCCAGCACCTGGACCAGGGCCTCGTGGCTGACGCCCTTCTCGATGAGGCGGTGAGTCCACCAGCCGATCGAGGCGCGCGGCACCCGGAAGGCGGTCTCCTGGGTCTCGCCGATCCCGACCCGGCCGGGGGCCGCGTGCGCGATCGGGAAGAAGGTTAGGATCGTGCCGGGGCGGCCGGTCTCGTCGCCGTAATACAGGTGGTAGGTGCCCGGATCGTCGAAATTGACGGTCTTCTTCACCAGCCGCAGGCCGAGGACCCGGGTGTAGAAGTCGAGGTTCCGCTCGGGCGAGCCGGAGAAGGCGGTGACGTGGTGGATGCCGTTCTGGGACATGGGACGATCTCCTTCAGGGCCGCACCGCGCCGGGGACCGGCCGTGCCGCGATGACCGGAAGATGCGCCTTGTCCTCTCGTTCGAAAATGGAAACGATGGAAACGCATCGTTTCTGAAAGGCCGCTTATGAAGCTTCCGGATTTCGAGGCCTGGGCCGTCTTCGCCAAGGTGGTGGAGACCGGCTCCTTCGGCCGGACGGCGACGGAGCTCGGCATCACCAAGGGCACCGTATCGAAGGCGGTGACCCGCCTCGAGGCGCGGATCGGCGCGCGGCTGTTCCACCGCACCTCCCGCAAGCTGGCGCTGACCGAGGCCGGTGCCTCGGCCCGGGAGGCGGCTGCCCGCATCCTGGCCGAAGGCGAGGCCGCCGAGGCCCTGGCGCAGGACGCGGCGGCGCAGCCGCGCGGCAAGGTCCGGCTCGCCGCCCCGATGTCGTTCGGCGTGCTGCACGTGGCGCCGCTGCTGCCGGACTTCCTCGCCGCGCATCCGGGCCTCAGCATCGACCTGCATCTCGGCGACGACCTGATCGACCTCGTCGGCGGCGGCTTCGACCTCGGCCTGCGCATCGCCGCGCTGACGGATTCCTCCCTGCGGGCGCGGCGGCTCTGCACCATCCACCGCTCCCTCGTCGCTACGCCGGACTATCTCGCCCGGCACGGGCATCCGGTCCATCCGCACGATCTCGCGGATCACGCCTGCCTCGGCTACGCCTACCTGCCGAGCCCCGACCGCTGGCGCTTCCTCGGTCGCGACGGCGCGGAGGCGACGATCGTGCCGGACGGCCCCCTGCGGGCTAACAACGCCGATGCCCTCGCGCCGGCCCTGCGCGCCGGCCTCGGCCTCGCGGTCCAGCCGGATTTCATGGTGTGGGAGGATCTGCGCGACGGGCGCCTGGCGCGGGTCCTGCCGGGCTGGACGCCGCCCCGGATCGACCTCCATCTCGTGACGCCGCCCGGCGATCCGCGTCCGGCCCGGGTCACCGCCGTGATCGCGTATCTGGCCCGCACCCTGTCGGCCGCGCCCTGGGCCGGGGGGCAGCAGGACGCAGCGGCCTGAAGGGCGTCGGACGGGAAGCGACCCGGTTCCGCCGACGCTCCGGCGCCGGGCTCAGCCACTGCGAGGACGCCACGGGTCCCTTCCGCCAAGCGGTCAGGGGGCGCCGTCGCCTCGGTCATCGATCGCCCCGCGTCCCCGACCGATCGGACGGGCCCGGCTCGGGCGGGATTCCGCCGAGACCGCGATCAGGCCTCGGCGATCTCCAGTGTCAGGCCGCGCCCGCGCAGCACCTTGTCGAGGCGCTGGTGCATTTCTGGGCAGAGCCGGTTCACGCGGAGATGCAGGGTGTCGCCCTGCGGCGTGCCGGTGACCCAGAGGCGGTAGCGCAGGCCCTCGTCCCGGAGCTGCTCCAGCAGACGCTCGGAGGCAATCCGGTTGGCCTCGTTGTTCATCGCGATGAGGCGTGCATCCATCTCGGTCTCTCCTGCTTCAGGAGTGCAACGCACAGCGCGGCACTTTTCGTCCCTCCCCCCTGGATTCGTGGTGAAGGGCGGCTGATCCCGCCCTGCGCCGGATGCATGGCCGGGACGGCCGCCGGCAGGAACGGACGGCGAGAAGCAGGCGCGAATCGCGGGCGTTGCCGGAAGGCGGAGGCGCGTGGGGCGCGCGACGGCGGGGGCGACGGCGTTGCCGGCCAGGGCCTGTGCGGTTCGACCCGGAGCGGCCGTCGAAAATCACCCGCGCCTAGAAGCCGGGGAGGACGCAGTGCGCCGGGGCGCGGATACACGCCCCGGCCGCCGGGAGGATCAGAAGACCTCGTCGGTGTGGACGTCGAAGCGCGCGAGGTGCGCGTAGCCGAAATTGGTGGTGATCGCCACGTCGGTCGCGTCGCGTCCGCGCGCCATCACGATCCGGCCGATGCGCGGCGTGTTGTGGCGGGCATCGAAGGTGTACCAGGTCCCGTCGAGATAGGCCTCGAACCAGGCCGAGAAATCCATCGGGTCGGGCACCGGCGGGATGCCGATATCGCCGAGATAGCCGGTGCAGTAGCGGGCCGGAATGTTCATGCAGCGGCAGAACGCGACGGCCAGATGCGCGAAATCGCGGCAGACGCCCTGGCGCTGCATGAAGCCGTCCCAGGCCGTCCGGGTGGCGTCGGCGCACATGTAGTCGAAGCGGATGCGGTCGTGGACGTAGTCGCAGATCGCCTGGACCCGGCCCCAGCCCGTCGGCGTGCCGCCGAACAGCGACCAGGCCGTCTCCGAGAGCTTGTCGGTGTCGCAGTAGCGGCTGCCCAGAAGGTAGACGAGCACGTCGTTGGGCAGGTTCTGCACCTCGATCTGCTGCGCATAGGGCGCGTAGGCGTCGGGCAGACCGGAATCCTGGACAACGAAATCGGCGGAGATGGTCAGCCGGCCGGGGGGCGTGACGATGCGCGTGCAGATGTTGTCGAAGACGTCGCGATAGTCCTGGAATGGGATCGGCGGATCGAAATTGATGACGTGCGGGGTCAGAACGTCCGGCATTCGCGAGGGGTGCACGCTCAACGCGAGGATCATCGGCGTTGGCTGAACCGATTCGAAGGCGATGTCGAACCCAGTCCTGATCTTCATGTCCACCACCTGATCCTGTCGAGAAACACACGCTCTTCATCTACGGCCGGGCGGCGGCCGCCCCGCTGCGTCAACGCGCCAAGTTCGGTTCCGTCGCCCGAGGCCCCCCAGCCCCCGGCTCGACTTCATCGACATGGACGCTCACCGTCATGCCCAGGTCGTCCGCCGGAAACCCGAAGAACGACCCGTGCAGCGGCACCGCCTGGCGCGGGTCCCGCGCCACTGCGACCCGGATCAGATCCCGGTTTCCGACGATGCCGTTCGTCGGATCGAACTCGATCCAGCCCGCGCCGGGCAGGTAGACCTGCACCCAAGCATGAGTCGAGCCACCGCCGACGTGGCGGTCGCGATCCCCGCGTGGGTTGTAGAGGTAGCCGGAGACGAAGCGGGCCGCCATGCCCAGGGCGCGCACGGCCTCGATCATCAACACCGCGAAATCGCGGCAGCTTCCGCGCTTGAGGCGCAGCGTGGTGACCGGGTCCTGCACGCCCTTCTCGGAGCGGGCGAGATACGCGAAGTTGCGCCGGACGCTGCGGGTCATCTCCGCCAGCAGCTCCTGGGTGCCGATGCGTCCGGCCGGCGGCACGAAGCTGCGGGCCCAGGCATCGACCTCGTTGCGCGGGTCGGCGTACTGGCGCTCCATCGAGCGGCTGAGATCCGGGATGTCGTCGGCGCTGTAGCCGAACGGGTAGTAGGCCGCGTGGGCGGCGATGGGGAAGTCGGGCGTCGATTCCGGCGTGTGGTCGAGGGTGATCCCGCATTCGAAGGTGAGCTGCGCGGCCCGGCCGGTGAAGGAGGCGACCGCCACGCAGTTGCCGAAGACGTCGTGGAGCCAGCGCAGGCCGCTCGGCTCCGGCGTGATCTTCAGGGTCGACGAGATCAGGCGCTGGTCGTAGCTGTCGCGCGGCCGGTACATGATGCGGTGCTCACCGAAGGCCACCGGCTGCCGGTAGCGGTAGGTGGTGAGGTGGCGGACGGAGAGAATGGGCAAGGCGAGGGGCTCCACCACGCCAACGGAGCGCGGTCTGGTCGGCACGGACGCTGGGTCTGGGAATGCAAGTCACGCGCCGGGGTTGTTCCGCGCCGGGATTTTCGCGCGGAACGGCTTGCACCCGGCTACATGCGCCCGGACGCGCCGGGAGTCACCCGGCACGAGGCACACGCCGTCAATCGGGCGCCCGGGCCGTCCTCAGCGGACCCGAAGGCCCGCCCTCGGGCTCCGTGCCTCAGGAAACGATCGGCTGGGGCGCGCTCGTGGCCAGTTCGGCCTCGGCGAGGAGGTCGAAGGGACGCCACGGCTTCGGGATGAAGACCGCCTGCTCCGGCAGGGTGCCGGGCCGCGCGGCCCGCCGTCCCGAGGTGACCACCATGCGTGCCGCCGGCCAGAGCAGGGCGACGGCCGAGGCCAGCTGCACGCCGTCCATGGCGCCGGCGAGGCTGACATCGGCGAAGACCAGGGCGACGTCGCCGCCGCGCTCGCGCATAATGGTCAGGGCCGCCTCGGCGCTGTCGCAGCCGATGGCGGTGAGTTCGGTGTCGCTCAGGAGGGCTTCGGCCAGGGCGCGCGTCGCGGCGTCGTCCTCGACCACCAGGGCGAGCTTCGAGGGCCGCGTCCGGTCCCGGGCCGGCACGGCGGCAGGCTCCGGCTGGACCTTGCGGACGAGCACGGCGAGGTGCTCCGGCACGCCCTCGGCGATCAGGTCGTCGTAGAAGGCGGCGAGGGCCTGGCCGATCCGGTCCAGGGACAGGCCGGGACTGAGCGTGTCCGCGAGCGATGTCCGGCTGACGGCGGACGGGGAATCCGCGTTCGTACCTTTTGGGTCCGGCAAGCAGGGCCTCCGCGGTTCGTGTCTCGGGACGAACCCGGGCGTGGGCTCGCCGACATTAAAGCCGGGAGACCACGGTCAGTTGCGGTAAATCATCCGCGACACCGCGCGCCCTGTGCGTTTCATCATCCGTCGCGGGTGGATCAGTCCACCGCCGCATCGGCATAGGCGAGGATGCCGGCGACCGAGCGGACGTCGCGGTAGCGCTCGCCGCGGGTGCTCATCATGGCCTCGAACTTCTCGTGCACCTGCGCCACCGACAGGCTGACCGCCTTCCGGCGCCCGCGCTGCGCGGCGAAGAAGATCGTCTTGTTGGCGCGGGCCGGGCCGGGCAGCATCGAGGCGGCGGCGGCCTTGGGCTTGTCGACCACGGTGGCGAGGAAGTCCTCGGCATCGTCGGGGCCGAGGAAGTGGGCCAGATAGACCTCGCCGAGGGTGAGTTCGCGGCCGATGCGCAGGGCGATGCGGGCGGCGTCGCGCTTCAGCATCTCGCCGGCCATCAGGGCGGAGAGGTAGGGGTCGCGGCGCATCTCCAGGATGCGGGTGCGCTCGGCGGCGTCGGCCACGGTGGGGCGGCCGTTGTCCCCGGCGACCACCAGGGCCGCGTCGGCGGCGAGGCCGTATTTGGGGCCGAAGTCGCGCACGACCCCGAACCAAGTCCGCTCGATGAACTGGAACAGGCCGGTGGCCGACGAGGTCTGGGCCTGCACCTCGGTCTTGAAGCTCGATTCCTTGTCGGCCACCGCCATCAGCAGCACGGGGTCGGTCTGTACCGCCTGGGCGGCACGGACGATCTTCTGCACGAGGTGGCGGCGGATCTTCATCGGCCCGAATTCGAGGACCTCGTTCGGGTCACCGACCGAGCTCTCGGTCAGGAGGTAGTCGTAGGAGACGCGGTCGACCGCGTTGGAGCCGAGCTCGGTGTCGAGGTCGTGTACCGGCGCGAAGGCGGAGGAGGCGGTGATGACGGCGCGCGACGCCGGCGCGGTCGCCTGGGCGGAGGCCTGCAGGATCACCGGCACCGGCTGGATGCGCGGGCGCGGCATGGTGATCTCGGTCATCGCGTGGGCGGACTGGACCACGCCGGTCTCGGGCCCGACGCCGTAGGACAGGACCGCGCCGAGGCCACCGGCCAGGAGGAGCATCGAGAGGACGGAGCGGGTGAGGGCGGGGCGGCTGCCGTGGTCGCGGCCGACGCGGGCCCCGAGGGTCAGGGCATCCGAGGCGGGCGAGCCGGACCCGAAACCGGAGCGCGGCGCGAGCGAGCCCTTGGCGAAGACGGTCCGTGACGATCCGACGTTTCGACCCTGCATCTGCGCGACCCAACCCCGTTCCCTGGCGACGGGTTGAGATTAGCTTGACAGATGTGGCGACAACACGGCCCAGTTTGGGGCAATCCCGTGGCAAATTCGGCACGGTGTCCAGAGCGTTTTCGCACATCGCGGCGCGGTCTCGGGCCGGGGAAAACGCCGAATGCGGCCATGCCTGAGCACGACCGCCGCGGAAGATCTAACGGAAAGGAATGGTACCACTGCCCCGGCTCGAACGGGGGACCTCTTGATCCACAATCAAGCGCTCTAACCAACTGAGCTACAGCGGCACTGCGGGCGATCTATCCCGAGCCGCGCCGCATTTCAAGCCGCCTTCGGCCGATCCTCGGCAAAAGTGTGGGCCGTCCCCCGCCCGAGGCGGCGCGGCCGCTCCGTCGGGGGCCGGACCTGTCGACGCGGAACGGGCGGGCAGGCTAAGCAGGGCGCGGGTCCGTCTCCCGCGCGCGCTCCGCCCGGCGCCCGCCCCCGACACCGGTCGATGCCACCGCCACCCGCTCCCCCCCGTCCGCCCGTCGCCCAACAGGTCCTCGTGCAGGCGCCGGGGCAGCTGCGTGCCCTGGTCCGCGGCAGCGAGATCGGCCTGATCGTGCTCGCTGCCCTGATCGGCTGCTGCGGCGGGGTGGCCGTCGCCGGGATGAACCGCGCGACCCAGGCCATGCGCGAGCTGCTCTACGGCCTGCCGCCGGGCCTGCGCCTCAGCGCCGCCACCGACATTCCCCCGCTGGTGATGCTGCTGGCCCCGGCCTTCGGCGGCGTGCTGCTGGCCCTGTTCACCCTGGCCCTGCGCTGGCAGCGGCGGCCGCGCCGGGCGGTGGTCGACCCGATCGAGGCCAACGCTTTGCATGGCGGCCGGATGTCGATCCGCGATTCCACCGTGGTGGTGATCCAGAACACCATCTCTAACGGCAGCGGCATCTCGGTGGGGATGGAGGCGGCCTACACCCAGTTCTGTGCGGGGCTCGCCTCCCGCCTCGGCCTGTCCTTCGAGCTGCGCCGGGCCGACCAGCGCACCCTCGTCGGCTGCGGCGCGGCGGCCGCCATCGCGGCGGCCTTCGGCGCACCGCTGACGGGGGCGTTCTACGCCTTCGAGCTGATCATCGGCACCTACTCGATCGCGACCCTGACGCCGGTCGTGGTCGCCGCCCTGTGCGGCAGCGTCGTCGCCCGGACCCTGGTGGCGCAGACCGCCCTCGTCACCGTCGAGCGGGCCGATGCCGTCACCACCACGGTCCTGACCACCCTCGACACCGTGCCGAGCCTCGTCCTCGGGCTGATCTGCGCCGGGCTCGGCATCCTGATCATGCGCGGCGTGACCCTGGTGGAGGCGGGTTTCCGCGCCACCCGCTTGCCGACCCTGTGCGTCCCGATCCTCGGCGGGTTCTGCGTCGGCGGCCTGGCGCTCCTCGCCTCGCCGCAGGTGCTCTCCGGCGGGCACGGGGCGCTGCACCTGCACCTCGACGCCCACGGCACCACCGCGGGCCTCTCCGCCCTGATGCTGCTGTTCGTCGCCAAGGCGACCGCCTCGGCGATCTCCATCGGGTCGGGCTTCCGCGGCGGGCTGTTCTTCGCCTCGCTCTTCCTCGGGGCGCTGGCAGGGGAGATCTTCGCCGCCGGTATGCCGCTGATCCTGCCCGGCCTCTCCGCCTTCGGGCTGACCCCGCTCGCCTACGCGGTGATCGGCATGAGCGCCCTGGCCGTGGCGGTGATCGGCGGCCCGCTGACCATGACCTTCCTCGCCCTCGAACTCACCGGCAGCTTCCCGATCGCCGGCCTCGTTCTCGTGGCGGTGATCGCCTCGTCCCTGACGGTGCGCAAGACCTTCGGCTATTCCTTCGCCACCTGGCGCTTCCACCTGCGCGGCGAGAGCATCCGCAGCGCGCACGACGTCGGCTGGATCCGCACCCTGACGGTGGGCAAGCTGATGCGCCGCGAGGTGCCGATGGCGCCCCTCGACCAGACCCTGGCGAGCTTCCTGCGCAAGCACCCGCTCGGCTCGCCCTCGCGGGTGGTGATGGTGGACGGGGAGGGGCGCTATGCGGGGATCATCCTGGTGCCGGAGGCCCACGCGGCCCTCCGGGAGGCGGAGGACGCCTCGCCCGATCTCGCCGGCCTGCTGCGCCACACGGAGGACGTCCTCACCGCCGACATGAACGCCAAGGTCGCCACCGCGATCTTCGACCGGACCGAGAGCGAGGCCCTGGCGGTGGTCGAGGACCTGAAGACGCGCAAGGTCATCGGCTTCCTCACCGAGAGCCACACCCTGAAGCGCTACAGCGAGGAGCTGGACCGGCAGCGCCGGGCGGTGCTCGGAGAGGCGGGCTGACGGCGGTCAATCCGTCCGGCCGGTGATCCGGCGCCAGCCGACATAGCCGAAGGCGAGCAGGCTCGCCCCGCCCATCATGACGAGGCTCCAGCCCCAGTCGGACGGCAATTGACCGTCCACCGGCCGCAGGACCTGGCCCGAGGCCAGAACGGCCCCGAATCCGGTGACGATGGCGGAGACCAGAAGCCCCAGACTGATCCCGATACCCATGGGGCGATCGTCCTCTCGAAAGATTGGGGCCGGCCGCCCCTCGCGAGGCGGCCGGCCGGTCCGTCACTTCCGCGGCGCGGCCGAGGCCGTGGCGGCGGCCGGCGTTGCGGTCTTCTGGGGGGTGCCGAGCACGTCGACCATGTCGAAGCGCACGCCGTCCTCCGCCTTCTTCAGGAGGGCGTTGCCCTCGTAATACTTGCCCTGGCCGATGAGGCTGGCGGCCTGGTCGACATCGGTCACGGTCTGGTTCAGGGGCACGACGGCGAGCACGAAGTTCACGTCGACGCCGGCGAGCTTCAGCCCGTCGACCGCCGCCTTGCGGTCGCCCTTCTCCAGGCTCTTGTTGGCTGTCGCCACGGCGGCGGCCTTGGTCGGCGTCGCCACGAAATCCTCCCCGAGGGTCAGCTGCCCGTCGACCGGCAGCCAGGCCTTGGGCTCGGCCGATGCCGTGGCCGCGTCCGCCGGCTTGGCGGTATCGACCGATTTGGCCGTCTCGGCTTGGCTGGCCGTCTTGGCCTGCTTGGCCGGGCTGTGCAGATCCGCATCGGCCTTGGTGTAGACCGCCTCGTCGGTCCTGGCCTTGGCGAGGGCGGCCTGGGCCTGTCTGATCAGGGTCTTCGCCCGGGCCGGGTCGGCATCGAAGATGGCGATGCGCGCGAGGTGCAGGTCGCGGAAAGCCTGGGCGCCGTCCTTCGACAGCTTGCCCACATCCCGGTCGGCCGCCTGCTGGGCGGCGCTGACCGGCGGGGGCGTCGGAGTCTTCACGGCCTCGTCGGCGAGGGCGACTCCGCCGAAGAGCGAGGTGGCGGCGAGGAACGCAGCGATGGGTCTGGTCTTCATCATGGCAATACCTCCGAAGACGAGCGGCGCGACGCTCTCTGATCTTAAAAAATCCGCTCGCGCCGAAGCTCTCTTCTGAGGTCGACAGTGGTCCTGCCGATTTCCGAAGTCACCTTAAGGATTGGTCAGGTTGAATTCATGCGATCGCGCTTGACAACGGCCGGGAGCGGACGAACCGCCCCGCGCCCGCCGTCGACAGCAAAAAAGCACGCGGCGCGAGGGCGCCGCGTGCTCCGGAAGTTTCGAGGGACCCGTGTCTCAGGCGGCCGAGAGGCGGGTCTTGCGCATCAGGGCCTCCTCGACGGTGCCGTCGCCGTCGAGATACCCGTGCCGCTTCGGGTTCGGCATGATCAGCGAGCCGATGAAGGCGATGCCCAGCATCACGGTGACGTACCAGAAGAAGGTGCTCTCGGAGCCCATTTGCTTGAGATACAGCGCGACCATCTCGGCGGTGCCGCCGAAGAGCGAGTTGGCGATGGCGTAGGACAGGCCGACGCCCAGCGCCCGCACCTGGGTCGGGAACAGCTCGGCTTTCACGATGCCGCTGATGCCGGTGTAGAAGCTGATCACGACCAGCCCGATCATGATGAGTGCGAAGGACAGCACCGCGTTCTGCGTGGAGCCGATGGCGGTCATCAGCGGCACTACCATCAGGGTGCCGAGGCCGCTGTAGAGCAGCATGTTGGCCTTGCGCCCGATCCGGTCCGAGAGCCAGCCGAAGAATGGCTGGATGATCATGTAGACGAACAATGCCGCGGTGGAGATCTGCGAGGCCGTGACCTTGTCGATATGGGCCGTGTTGAAGAGGTACTTCGGCATGTAGGTCGTGAAGGTGTAGAAGCTCAGCGAGCCGCCGGCCGTGTAGGCCAGCACCACGCAGAACGCGCGCCAGTGCTTGAACAGGGCCGAGAAGGTGCCGGAATCCTTCTTGGCCATGTCCTCCTTGGTGGCGGTCTCGTCCAGCGACGAGCGCAGGTAGAGCGCGACCACCGCCGCGACGGCGCCGAGCACGAACGGGATGCGCCAGCCCCAGGCGGTCAGCTCCTGGGCGGTGAGGAAGCTCTGGAGGATGATCAGCACCAGCGAGGCGAGGAGCTGGCCGCCGATCAGGGTGACGTACTGGAACGAGGCGAAGAAGCCGCGCCGGCCCTTCACGGCGATCTCGCTCATGTAGGTGGCGCTGGTGCCGTATTCGCCGCCCACCGACAGGCCTTGGATCATGCGGGCGATGAGTAGCAGGGCGGGGGCGAGGTGGCCGGCCGTGGCGTAGGTCGGCAGGATCGCGATCATCAGCGAGCCGGCGCACATCATCAGCACCGAGATCAGCATCGAGGTCTTGCGGCCCAGGCGGTCGGCGATGCGCCCGAAAAGCCAGCCGCCGATCGGGCGCATGAAGAAGCCGACCGCGAAGACCGCGGCCGATTGCAGGAGCTGGCTGGTGCTGTCGCCGGCCGGGAAGAACACCGGCGCGAAGTAGAGCGCGAAGAAGGCGTAGCAGTAGAAATCGAACCACTCGACGAGGTTGCCCGACGAGGAGGCGACGATCGCCTTGATCCGGCGTCGGTTGTCGGCGGATTCCTCCGCCTTGGTCGTGATGGTTCCGGCCCCGCCTGTCATCCGTCCCGTCCCTGTGTGCTCGGCAATGCCGTTCCGCGGCTTGCTTTGCGGGGACGTTACTGCCTGAGACGGATTTCACAAGGGAGCTCAGCGGCTTGCAGCAAAATCACAAGTTCTCGATGAAACCAGCCTGTGGAAGACGGCCAGCTGAGCTTGGCGGGAACAGTCGAGCAGATTCGAGATCTCGGACCTGAAGATCAGCGCAAGAAAAACGGGAACGGTTCGAGCAAGAGCTTCGTTGCGGGGAGCATCGACGTCGCGGGACGTCTGGCGGCAATGAGATTGGAAGCGAATCCATGAGCAAGCTCTTTCGGAGCACGGTGACGGCGGCGGCCCTGGTGATCGGTGCAGCGAGCGCATTCGCGCAGGGCGGAGCCGGCGGCGGTGCCGGTGGTGGAGCTGGCGGCGGCGCGGGCGGCGCCGGAGGCGGCGGTGCCGGCATGGGCGCCGGCGGCGGTGCCGGGCCCGGCGGTGGTGCCGGTGGTGGTGCCGGCGGCGGCGCGGGCGGGATGCGCGGCGGAGCCGGTGGCGGTGCGGGCGCTGGCGCCGGCGGCGGTGCGGGCATGCGGGGCGGTGAGGCCGGCGGAGCCGGTGGCGGCGCGGGAATGCGGGGCGGCGGCGCGGAGACCGGAGCCGGTCCGGCCGGCGGCGCGCAGCGCGGTGAGGCCGGCGGCCGCGGGGCCGAGGGCGGCGCGGGACGCCAGGAGGGACGTCCGGGCGCGGCGGCCGGCGAGCGCGGCGGCCGTGAGGATGGCGGAGCCGCGGCGCGGGACGGCCGGGCCGACCGGGATGGTCGCGACGAGCGCGGCGGTCGCGACGAGCGCGGCGGTCGCGACGAGCGCGGCGGTCGCGACGAGCGCGGCGGTCGCGACGAGCGCGGGGGTCGCGACGAGCGTGGCGGAAAGGCCGACCGGGACGAGCGCGGTGGGCGCGACGGCCGCGCGGACCGGGGTGGTCGCGGCGAGCGCGGCGACCGCGGTGCGGTCCGGGGCGCCTATGGCCGCCTCGGCGCACCGCAGCGGACCGAGTTCCGCCAGAGCGTGTTCCGCCGCGGCATTCCGCGCCTGGCGGCCGGTGCCTTCGCGCTCACCGTCGGCACGGCGATCGCCCGCAGCTACACCCTCTACGACCTGCCGCCGGACATCGTCCGGATCGCGCCGGAATACGAGGATTACCGCTACGTGCTCGTGGACGACGACATCGTCATCGTCGATCCGGACACCTACGAGATCGTCGACGTGATCCGCGGCTGAACCGAGCGGTTCGACAGGAACGAAGGGGGCGGGGCTTCGGGCTCCGCCCCCTTCGCGTTCGGCACCCGCAGGTTCGCGCTCGACCCGGTCCGGCTCAGCGCTTGCGGTCGAGGAGGCCGGAGACCACCCGGGCGGTGTAGTCGACCATCGGCACGATGCGGGCATAGTTCAGCCGCGTCGGACCGATCACGCCGACGACGCCGACGATCTTCTGCGAGCCGTCGCGGAACGGAGCGGCGATCATCGAGGAGCCGGAGAGCGAGAACAGCTTGTTCTCCGAGCCGATGAAGATCCGCACGCCCTCGCCGCCCTCGGCCCGGGACAGGAGCTCGATTACGTCCTTCTGGGTCTCGAGGTCGTTGAACAACAGGCGGATGCGGTCGAGGTCCTCGGCCGCGCGCAGGTCGTCGAGGAGATTGGCCTGGCCGCGTACGATGAGCTGGCGGGCATCCGAGGGGCCGACGCTGACGGCGAGGCCGGCATCGACCAGGCGCTCCGTGATCGCGTCGAGTTCGCGCTTCATGGCCAGGCGGCCCGCCTCGATCTCGGCGCGCAGGGTTCCGAGGGTCCGGCCCTGCAGCCGGGCGTTCAGGTAGTTCGACGCCTCCTGCAGGGCGCTGGCCGGCAGGCCCGCCGGCAGGTCGAGCAGGCGGTTCTCCACCGAGCCGTCGTCGGAGACGAGGACGACCAGGGCCCGGGTCGGGTCCAGGCGCACGAACTCGATGTGCTTGAGATGCACGTTGGTCTTGGTGGTGAGCACCACGCCGGCGCCGCGCGAGATGCCCGAGAGCAGCATCGAAGCCTCGGCCAGGGCCGAATCGAAGGTGTGGCCGGAGGCGGCCGCGCGCATCTGCGACTCGATCCGCTCCTGCTCCTCGCGCCCGACATCGCCGAGTTCGAGCATCGCATCGACGAAGAAGCGCAGGCCCTGCTCGGTGGGAAGACGGCCGGCCGAGGCGTGCGGGGCGAAGATGAGGCCGGAATGCTCCAGATCCGCCATGACGTTGCGGATAGAGGCCGGCGACAGGGTCATCGGCAGGATACGGGCGAGGTTGCGCGAGCCCACCGGCTCGCCGGTCGTGAGGTAGCTTTCCACGATCTGGCGGAAGATCTCGCGCGAGCGTTCGTTCAGCGCGCTGAGCACCTGCATCTGCTGGGACGTCGAGAAGGGGTGGGAGGGCTCTGTCACGATCCATTCCTGAGGCGGAGAGTGTGACGGTCTCCAGTGCGTTACACAATGCGTCCCACGGCCGAACCCGGGGGACGCCGAAGAAACAGCTTGGCGTCCCGCGGCCGAACCCGGGGGATGCCAAAGAAACAGCTTGGCCGTGTGAGGCGTTCCGCCGGGTTCGTGCGTTGCTCAGGCCCATCGTCGAACCCGGCCGCGCGACCGGGCCGGCGACGGGACCTCGCCGACGCCCAGGCGGCGCGTATCGCACGAAGGAGTGACCATCTCATGAGACCCACCGCTCGATCCGGCCTGATCAAGTCCCTCGCCATCGTCCTGGCGATGGTCGGTGCGATGCTGTTCAGCGCGCCGCAGGGCGCCCAGGCCGCCCCCGCCATCGTCTCGGCGGAGGTCGCCGGCCCGGCGGCCGCCGTCACCGAGGTCCAGTACGGCGGCGGCCACTGGCGCCATCACGGCCGGGGCTTCCGGCACCATCACCACCACGGCCGGCACTTCGGCCGTCGTCACCACCGGCACTTCGGCCACCATTACGGCCGGCACCACGGCCACCATTTCGGTCATCGCCGCTACCGCTACTGAGCCGTCCGGGCGCGGCCGCGGCCCGCCGCGAAAGGAACCCGCTCCGTCCGGCCTCGCTTGCCGGGCGGCAACCCAAACCGTAAAGCCGCTCTCCATCACACTCGGAAGGAGAGCGGCATGCGGCCCTCGAAGCGCGCGACCGACGAACTGCGCACCGTCACCCTGGAGCGCGCCGTCTCCCGCCACGCGGAAGGCTCGTGCCTCGTCAGCTTCGGCGACACCAAGGTGCTCTGCACGGCCACCCTGGAGGAGCGCGGCCCCGGCTGGCTGCGCGGCTCGGGCAAGGGCTGGGTGACGGCGGAATACGCCATGCTGCCCCGCGCCACCCACGAGCGCACCCGGCGCGAAGTGAATTCCGGCAAGCCCTCCGGGCGGACCCAGGAGATCCAGCGCCTGATCGGCCGGTCGCTGCGCGCCGTCACCAACCTTCCGGCCATGGGCGAGCGCCAGATCACCGTCGATTGCGACGTGATCCAGGCCGATGGCGGCACCCGCACCGCCGCGATCACGGGCGCCTGGGTTGCCCTGCACGACTGCTTCACCTGGATGCGCGGCCGCTCGATCATTTCGGTCGACCCCCTGCGCGACCACGTCGCCGCGGTCTCCTGCGGCATCTACAAGGGCAAGCCCGTCCTCGACCTCGACTACGCCGAGGATTCGGGCGCCGAGACGGACGCCAACTTCGTCATCACGGGCGCCGGAGGCCTCGTCGAGGTCCAGGGTACCGCCGAGGGCAAGCCGTTCTCGGAGGAGGAGCTGTTCGAGCTGATGCGTCTCGCCAAGGGTGGCATCCAGTCCCTCATCGCCCTCCAGAAGCAGGCCATCGCGCCGGGAGTCCCCGCATGAGCGGGCATCGCATCCTCTCCGGCCGCGTCGTCATCGCGACCCACAATGCCGGCAAGCTCGTGGAGATGCGCGAATTGCTGGCGCCCTTCGGCGTCGATGCAGTCTCGGCCGGCGAACTCGGCCTGCCCGAGCCCGACGAGACCGGCACGATGTTCGCCGAGAACGCCGCCATCAAGGCGCGCGCCGCCGCGACGGCCTCCGGCCTGCCGGCCTTCGCCGATGATTCGGGACTCTGCGTCAACGCGCTCGACGGGGCGCCTGGGCTGTTCTCGGCGCGCTGGGCCGGCCCGTCCAAGGACTTCGCGGGCGCCATGGCACGCATCGCCGACGAGCTCGACAAGCGCGGCGCCACCACCCGGCGGGCGCACTTCATCTCCGCCCTGGTGATCGCCTGGCCGGACGGCCACACCGAGACCTTCGAGGGCCGGGTCTTCGGCGAGCTGGTGCCGCCGCGGGGCGCGAGCGGGTTCGGCTACGACCCGATGTTCCTGCCCGACGGCTACGACCGCACCTTCGGCGAGATCTCCTCGGAAGAGAAGCACGGGGTCGACTGGCAGACCGGCAACGCCCTCTCGCACCGGGCCCGCGCCTTCGTGCTCCTGGCGCAGACCTGCCTGCGGCGTCTCTGAGACCGGCGGCGGGATTGCCAAACGGCGGTCCCGCGCGCACATCCGCGACATGACCGAACCGACCGGCCCGGACCACCCGACCCGCGACGCGGGCTTCGGGGTCTACCTGCACTGGCCCTTCTGCGCCTCGAAGTGCCCCTATTGCGACTTCAACAGCCACGTGCGCCACGCCCCCGTGGACGAGGGCCGGTTCCTAGCGGCGTTCCGGACCGAGATCGCCCACGTCGCCGCGCGCACGCCGGGCCGCACCGTGTCCAGCGTCTTCCTCGGCGGCGGCACCCCCTCGCTGATGCAGCCCGGCACGGTGGCGGGCCTGCTCGACGCCATCGGGCAGGCCTGGAGCGTCGCGCCCGGCGTCGAGATCACCCTGGAAGCCAACCCGACCAGCGTCGAGGCCGACCGTTTCCGGGGCTACCGCGCCGCCGGTGTCAACCGCGTCTCCCTCGGCGTCCAGGCCATGGACGACGCCTCGCTGAAGCAGCTCGGGCGCCTGCACAGCGCGGCCGAAGCGATGGCGGCGGTGCTGGTCGCGGCGGCGCATTTCGAGCGCTACTCCTTCGACCTGATCTACGCGCGTCCCGACCAGAGCCCGGCGGCCTGGCGGGCGGAACTCGAAGGCGCCATCGCCCGGGCGGCCGAGCACCTGTCGCTCTACCAGCTCACCATCGAGCCGGGCACGCCGTTCTACGGCCTCGCCGCGGCCGGCAAGCTGGTGCCGCCCGACGACGATGCGGCGCGGGCCCTCTACGACGTCACGCAGGAGGTCTGCGACCGGGCCGGCCTGCCGGCCTACGAGATCTCGAACCACGCCCGGCCGGGCGCGGAATCGCGGCACAACCTGCTGTACTGGCGCTACGGCGAATATGCCGGCATCGGCCCGGGCGCCCATGGCCGCCTCGTCGGCGCGGCGGGGCGCCTCGGCACCGTCATGGAGCGGGCGCCGGAAGCCTGGCTCGCCCGGGTGGAGGCGGAGGGACACGGCATCGTCGAGACCGAGTCGCTGGCCGCCTCCGACCAGGGCGACGAGTTCCTGATGATGGGCCTGCGCCTGCGCGAGGGCATCGATCCGCGGCGCTACGCGGCCCTCAAGGGCCGTTCCCTCGAGCCCGGCCGGATCGACGATCTCGTCGCCGAGGGGCTGATCGCCCGCCGCCCCGACGGCCGTATCGCCGCGACGCCCGCCGGCGCACCGGTGCTCAACGCGGTGGTGGCGGCGCTGGCGGCCTGATCAAGTCCCCGAGGGACCGAGGGTGCGGGGCGCCGGGCTGACGATGGCCGGCGCGCCGGAGCGGATCTCGTAGACCGCCAGGGCCCGGTCGCTCGGGCCGTCCGGCCGGAACCGGAAGGTGCCGTCCACGCCGGAGAAGCCCGACGGGTTGGTCAGCGTCGTGTCGGCGAAGCGCTGCGAACCGAACTGGCGCGACAGGGCCGCCATCAACGAGACCGCGTCGTAGGCCAGGGTGGCGACCCGCGGCGGCACCGAGCCGAAGCGCGCCTGATAGCGCTGTGAGAAGCCGTTGAAGCCGGCCACGTCCGGCGCCGCGAACCAGCCGCCCTGGAGGGCCGGCAGCGCGAACACGCGGGGATCGTTCCAGACGGCGGTGCCGATCGGCCGGACCCGGCCGGGGCTGAATCCGGCCTTGGTCAGGGCCGGGGCGACGGCGGCGAGGCCGTCCGGCGTATCGGGCAGGAACAGCGCGTCGGCCTGGGCCGCCGGTCCGGTGATCAGGCCGCCGAGGCGCGCGATGGCGGGGCTCGGATTGCCGACGGGATAGCGCTCGATCGCCACCAGACGCGCGCCCCTGCGGGCCAGGGCCTCGCGGAACTGCGCCTCGACGGCGTTGCCGTAGCTCGATTCCGGGATCATCGCCGCGAAGGACTTGCGTCCGGCGGCCACGGATTCGTCGACCACGCGGTCGACCTCCGCCTGGGGCAGGAAGCTGAGGAGGTAGGTGCCGCGGGCGGCCACGCCGGCATCGGTCGAGAAGGCGATCAGCGGCTTGCCCGCTGTCCGCGCCACGCCGGCCGCCGCCTGGACGTTGGCCGCGAAGAGCGGGCCGAGCACGATCTCGGCCCCGTCCGCCACGGCGGCCTGCGCGGCTTCGCGCGCCCCGTCCGGCGCACCGCGGTCGTCCTTCACCAGGATCTGGAGGTCGGGCTTCTGGAAGTCCTCGATGGCGAGTTCGGCAGCGTTGCGCATCGCCGTGCCTACCGTCGAGCCCGGTCCGGTGAGCGGCACCACCAGGGCGACCTTCACCGATCCGGTGCCGATCCGTCCTCCGGCGGCGGGGACCGGCACGTCGGCGGCCGGGGCCTCGGCCTGGGGCGGGGGCACACGGTTCGAGAAGCGGCCGCCGCCGTCCGGACCGCCGACGCAGGCCGCGAGCAGGAGCAGGGTCGAGATCCCGACCAGCCCGGATTTGAGCCTGTTCGCGCGCGTCATTCGGAGGCCCCCTGTCGCCGGTTGACGACCCACGCTTGCAGTCTGGGGCCCAAAAGTAAATGTGAGCCGACGCCCCGCCACGCATTCCGCAGGAGGGGCCGATCGTGGCAAGGTCCGGCCATGACCCAGAAGATCGACACCCGGACCCGGCGGCGGCGCGACCCGGCCGCCACGGGACCCGGCGCCCGCCCGCCCGCCACGTTCACGGCCTTCGGCCTCGCCGCCGAGGCGGAGGCGATCGAGCCCGGCCTGCACGTGGTCGCGACCCCGATCGGAAACCTCAAGGACGTCTCGTTCCGCGCCCTGGCGACGCTGGCCGCGGCCGATGCGGTGCTGGCCGAGGACACCCGCGTCACCCGCACGCTGCTGATGCATTACGGGATCACCACGCCGCTGGTGGCCTATCACGAGCATTCCAACGCGGCGGTGCGCGAGCGGATGGTCGCCCGGATGCAGGCCGGCGAGGCCCTGGCGCTGGTCTCCGACGCCGGGACGCCCCTGGTCTCCGATCCGGGCTTCAAACTGGTTCAGGCGGCGATCGAGGCCGGCCTCAGCGTCACCCCCATTCCGGGCCCCTCGGCGGTGATGACCGCCATCGTGGCCGCGGGCCTGCCCACCGACCGGTTCTTCTTCGAAGGGTTCCTGCCGGCCAAGTCCGGCGCCCGGCGCAACCGCCTGGAGGCGCTCGGGCGCATCCCCGGCACCCTCGTGCTGTTCGAATCCCCCCATCGCCTGCCCGAGATGCTGGTCGACGCCGTCGAGGTCCTGGGGCCGACGCGCCCGGCCGCGGTCGCCCGCGAGTTGACCAAGCTCTACGAGACCATTCGGCGCGGCAGCCTCGGCGATCTCGCGGGCCTCTACGCGGAGGAGGGCGCCCCCAAGGGCGAAGTGGTGGTGATCATCGGCACGCAGGACGAGGCCCCCGACGAGGCCGAGACCGATGCGGGCATCGACGCGGCCCTGACGGCGGCGCTCGCGCGGCATTCGATCAAGGATGCGGCAACCCTGGTGGCGGACGAGACCGGACAGCCCCGCCGCACGGTCTATGCCCGCGCCCTCGCCCTCGCCCGGCGCGACGATGCGGGCTGAGGGCCCTGCGGCCGAGCGCCGGCGCACCATCGAGCGCCGCGGCCGCACGGCCGAGACCGTCGCGCTCCTGGCCCTGATGCTGAAGGGCTATCGCCCGCTCGGCGCACGCTTCCGTGCGGCGGGGGGCGAGATCGACCTGATCGTCCGGCGCGGGACGGTGATCGCGTTCGTGGAGGTGTAGGCACGCGGAACGCTGGAGGCGGCGCAGGGCGCCATCGACGCCCGCAAGGTCGCGCGCTTCTCGCGTGCCGCCCGGGCCTGGATCAGCCGCCATCCGTCCACCGACGCGGCGACGTTCCGGGCGGACGCGGTGTTCGTCTCGCCCCGGGCCTGGCCCCGGCACGTGGCCGACGCCTTTCCGATCCGGTGACGTCAGGCGCGCGCGGCGGCCACGGCAGCGATCAGCGTCCGCTTGAGATCGGCCTGGCTGAAGGGCTTCTGCACCACCGGCCGCTCCCGGAACGGCTCGCGGATGCCGGCGCCGCCATAGCCCGTCGAGAACACGATCGGCAGGTTGCGCTTCACGATGGCCTCAGCCACCGGATAGATCGGCTCGCCCGCGACGTTGACGTCGAGGATGGCGACCTCGAAACTCTCGTTCTGCGCCATCTCGAGCGCGGTCGACAGGCGCGCGGCCGGCCCGACCACGGTGCAGCCGAAATCGAGCAGCATGTCCTCGAGCAGCATCGAGATCGCGGCTTCGTCCTCGACGACAAGCACGCGAGCCCCATTGAGAAGGTCTTCGTCCACTTGAGCACTCACGCCGGGGCTTCTTCCCTTCGATCCGTTCGGAATTCTGAAACACCTTCCGGAGAAGATGCTCAGGTGTTCGCTCCCACCGTGTGCGATCGACCCCGCGTCGCGCGGACGATACGTGGTCCTGGCGAGACCGCGAGGCCCTCAGACCGGCCCGGCACAGAGCGAGCCGTCGCCCGTTCCGGGGGGCGTGTCAAGCACCTGACAGTCGCCAGAGGCCGTCGGGATGCACGCAATGTTACGGTCTGAAACATTTCTGCGCCGCCGACACCCATCGGTAGGCAGCGCCCGCCTCGCGCACCAACAACCTATGTTAAATCGACCGCTCTCGGTGCGGCATCGGACGCGTCGCGACGCGCTCGCCTGGTTCGGCCTCGCCGGGGCCGCCGTCGCGCGCCCGGTCCAGGCGTCCGCGCCCCTGGTGGTCGCCTCGAAGAGCGACACCGAGGGGGCGCTCACCGGCGCGATGATCGCCCGGGTCCTGGAGCGCCTCGGCCTGCCGGTCGTCCGCAAGCTCGGGCTCGGCCCGACCCTGATCGTCCGCAACAGCCTGCTCTCCGGCGAGATCGCGATCTATCCGGAATATACCGGCAACGGCGCTTTCTTCTCGGGCACCGAGACCGATCCGGTCTGGAAGTCGCCGCAGGGCGCCTACGACACGATCCGGCGGCTCGATGCCGGGCGCGGCCTCGTCTGGCTGAGGCGGGCTCCCGCGAACAACACCTGGCTGATCGCGGTCAACGGCGCCCTGGCGCGGGGGCACGGCCTCGCGACGATGAGCGACTTCGCCGGCGCCGTCTGCGGCGGCCTGATCAAACTCGCCGCCTCCACCGAGTTCGTGGAGAGTCCGGCGGCCCTGCCGGCCTTCGAGGCGGCCTACGGCTTCACCCTGCCCCTCGACCGGATCATCAGCCTGCCCGGCGGCGACACCTCGGTGACCGCGCGGGCGGCGGCGCTGGGCATCAGCGGCGTCAATGCCGGCATGGTCTACGGGACCGACGGGGCGCTCGCGGCCCTCGACCTCGCCGTGATGAGCGATCCCCTGGGCGCCCAGATCGTCTACGAGGTCGCGCCCGTGATCCGGCAGGCCGACCTCGCCCGCCACCCCGGGATCGCCCCGGCCCTGGACCGCGTCTTCGCCCGCCTCGACGCCGAGACCCTGCGGCGGCTCAACGCCCGCATCACCGTGGAGGGCGCGGTCGCGGAGGCGGTGGCCGACCGCTACCTCTCGGAGAACGGATTGCTGCCGTGACGGACGATCCCCGACCGGGCCGGACGCGCCGGCCGGGCGCTGCCTCGCGCCTCGCCGCCCTGGCCTGGTTCGCTGCTCTGGCCTGGTTCGGGGCCCTGCTCGGCGCCGCGCTGCGGGGGCCGCTCCTGAGCGTCGCCGAGAACCGGCTCGCCCTCGGGCATCCGGTCACCGGTCTCGCGGCGCTCGGTGCGACGGGCGCCCTCGGGCTCGCCGCGAGCGCGGGCGCCATCGCCCTCGTCGCGGCGACGCGGGGGCGGGCCGGCGCCGCGGCGGCCGCGCTGCTCCTGGTCCTCGCCCTGCTCCTCCTCGGACTGGGCCTCGGGAGCGGCGCCGCCCTGTCCCTCGCCGGCCTGCCCCCGGCGGCCCGGGCGAGCCTCGGCGCGGGAAGCTGGCTCAGCCTCGCCCTCCTCGGCGGGGCGCTCGGTCTCGCGGTCCGGCGCGCCCGGGTCCCCGGCCTCGGCCTCGCCGTCCTTCTGCTTCTCGGCCTCGCCCTGATGATCCCGGGCCGTTCGGGGGCCTTCGACGCCCTCTCGCTGGCCGTGGAGTATGCCGCCCGGCGCGAGACGGTGAATGCGGCGATCTGGGAGCATCTCGGCCTCGCCGGGGCGGCACTCCTTCTCGCCGCCGTCCTGGCGGTCGGGCTGTCGCTGCTGCGGGGTGGGCAGGGGCCGGTGGCCCTCATACTCGGCGGGCTGCAGGTCGTGCCCGCCGTCGCCCTCCTGGGGGCGATGGTCGCCGCCATGGCGGGCGTGCTGCGCGCCGTCCCGGCCCTGCGCGACCTCGGCCTCTCGGCCCTCGGCCCCGTGCCCGCCATCGTCGCCGTCGCCGCCTACCTGGCACTGCCGCTCTGGCGCGGCCTCGCCCTGGCCCTGCGGGCGCCCGACGCCGACACCCTCCAGGCCGCCGAGGCCCTGGGCCTCTCGCGCCGGCAGATCCTGGCCCGGATCCGCCTGCCGATCGGAGCACCGATCCTGGTCGGCGCCGTCCGGGTCGCCGCGGTGCAGGGCCTCGGCCTCGCCACCCTCGGCGCCCTGGTCGGGGCCGGCGGGCTCGGGCGCATCGTCTTCGACGGCATGGCGCAGTTCGCCCCCGACCTGATCCTGCTCGGGGCGATCCCCGTGGTGGTGCTCTCCCTCCTGGCGGAGCGCGGCCTCGGCCGGCTCGAGGCGGCCGCGCGACGGCGGTGGCACGCATGAGACCCGCCCGATGAGCCGCTTCCGGTTTCCGCCCGCGCTCGGCTTCGCGTTGACGGGCCTCGCCCTGGCCGGCGCCAGCCATCCGGCCGTCGCGAGCTCCATCGCGGAGGCCCTGGGCGAGGCCGCCCGCCGCCCGCTGGCGGTGGGACGCCTCCTCGACCTGACGCGCGCGCACCTCGTCCTCGCCGGAACCGGACTCGCCCTCGTGGCGATTCTCGGGATCGGGCTCGGCATCCTGGTGACGCGCGGCTTCGCCGCGCCGTGGCGGCCGGCAATCGACGGGCTCGCGGCCGCCGCGCAGGCGGTGCCGCCGGTGGTCGTGGTGGCCCTGGCGCTTCCGGTTCTCGGCTTCGGCGGCCCGCCGACGCTGCTCGCCCTCGTCGCCTACGGCATCATGCCGGTGCTGCGCGGGACGGCGGGCGCCCTGGCCGGCGTGGCCCCGGAGGTCCGCGAGGCGGGCCGCGCCATCGGCCTCACCCGCCTCCAGATCCTGTGGCGGATCGAACTGCCGCTCGCCGCCCCCGACATCGTCGAGACCCTGCGCACCGCCCTGGTCCTGGCCATCGCCACGGCGGCCGTCGGGGCACTGGCCGGCGCCTCGACCCTCGGCACGCCCATCGTGGCCGGCCTGCAGAACCAGAACACGGTGGCGATGCTACAGGGCACCGCCGCCACGGCCGCCCTAGCCTTCCTCGCCGACGCCGCGCTGCTGGCGGGCGTCGGCTGGTGGCGGTCTACTCGTCCTTGAACACCACCTGCGCGCCGCGGCTGACGCGGTTGGCGAGGTCGCGCGCATCCCAGTTCGTCAGGCGGATGCAGCCGTGCGATTCGGTCTTGCCGACCTTCTCGGGCTCCGGGGTGCCGTGGATGCCGTAGGACGGGATCGACAGGTCGATCCAGACCACGCCCACCGGGTTGTTCGGCCCGGGCGCGATCGTGAACTTGGTCTTCGCCTTGACCCCGGCGAAGTCGTATTTCGGATTGTAAGTGTAGGTCGGCGCATAGGCGACGCCCTCGACCTTCGCCGCGCCGGAGGGCGCCGGCTTCTCCTCGCTGCCGATCGAGGCGGGATAGAATGCGACGAGCTTGCCCGCCTTGTCGAAGGCCCGCACGTTGCGGCTCTCCTTGTCGACCTCGATGCGGGTCACATCCTTCGACGCCGGGTCCTCGGCGTCGGCCGCCTTCGCGTCCGAGCGCATAACATCCGAGCCCTTGGCATCCGAGCCCTTGGCATCCGAGCCCTTGTCGTCGTCGCGCCGGGCTTCCTTCTTCGCCGTGCTCTTGCCGGCTTCCTGGCCGGCTTCCTGGCTGGCGTCCTTGCCCGCCTCCTTGGCCTGCTTCTTCGCCGCCTTCTCCTCCGCCGTCGCCTTGCCGGTCTCAAGCGGCTTGACCGCGGCCACCAGAATCACCGTGCCGGCCTTGCCGAAATCGGCTTCGGGGTTGAGCGCGGCGAGGAGGTCGGGGGACATGTGGAAACGCTCGGCCAGCATCTCGCGCGGGCTTGTGTAGCCCAGCGCATCGAGATCGGCCTGATCCTCCATCTTCGGCGGCATCTTCTCCACGAAGGGACCGTCCGCGTCGGCTTGCGTGACGGTGTACTCCGTCAGTACCGGATCGCGGCTCGTCGCCTGGAGCTTGTCGGCGAGGTCCGGCTCGATCTCGGTCTCGGCCTTCAGGCCGTTGGCGGTGGCGAAGGCCGCCAGGGCGCCGCGGAGGTTGTCGCCGTCGCGGCCGTCGATGGCGCCGGGCGAGAAATGGGCCCGGTCCAGCAGGATCTGCGCCTTGATCAGCGCCGGCTCCGGGCGCTTGGTCGCCTCGGCCTTGCCGGACTTCTTGTCGGCCCCCTTCTTCGTCGAGCCATCCTGACCGCCATCCTTGCCATCGGCCCCCGCGGCGTCGCCGGGTGGCGCCAGGGCCGCGGATTCCACCGCCTCGCGCGTCAGCGCCGGCGCCGGCGCCTTGTCCTTCGTCGCGGCCTGCGCGCCACCCGCCAGGGCGACCAGGGCGACCAGGGCGAGGCCGGCGAGGCCGCCGAGTCGTGTCGAAGGATACCTGATCACCGAAGAACTCCCGCGCTATCCGCCTGATGGCGCAGGAGTAAGCGCGCTGGGCCATTCCGCGTTCCGCCCCCTCACTGACACAGGCGATGCCCGGCATTCCGCTGCCGCTCGTCGAGGTGGAGATGGTTGGCATGGGCCGCGTCCGAGCCCGGGCCGAGGACCGTGCGGAAGAAATCGCAGGCCCGGCTGCGCACCGCGCCGAGGAAGGTCGCCTCCGGCGTCCCCTCGGGGGCGGCCAGCACCGAGAGGGCCGGGCGGCCGGCGAAGGTGAAGCCCATCACGTCGACACCGTTGGCGAAGCTGTGCTCGCTGAGCTTGGCGTCGGGATCGTGGTTCTGGCCCCGGCACTCGTAGGAGGTCCCGATCGTCAGGCCCTTCAGGGGCTGGCCGAGGTCGCGCTCGGCGGCGACCTGGGCCTCCGTCGCCCAGCGGGCGAGGGATTCGGCCGCCGCGCAGACCAGCGTCACCGGCGGCGCGAGGGTGAGGTCGTCGGCGAGCGCCGTCACCTTCAGGGGTTTCGCCGCCCCGCACTGGCCGTTCGCGATGGCCGGCAGGGGTTCGAACCGGGCGCCGAGGCGCTCCAGGCGCCGCCGGCAGGCGCTGTCGTCGACGGGGGCGACGGTGATCGCCAGCGCGGGCGCCGAGAGCTCGGACGGACGCGGCGGCGGCGCCGGCATCTCTCCGCCCTCCGCGGGCTTCACCGGCTCGGGTTCACGGGCCTTGGCCGGCTCGGCCGGCGGCGCGAACTCCGCCGGGCGCTCGGGCGGGCGGGGCGGCTCGGCCGCTCTGGACGCGTCGGCCGGGCGCGGCGCCTCCGCGGGAGCCGGGGTCGCGAGTTCGGCCGGCCGCGGGGGCGGAGCCGGCGGCGGCATCGGGATCGCGGTGGCGTCGGAGGGCACGCCCTTGTCCTCGGCCCTCGCGGCGCCGCTCAGGGTCGATCCCCCGGACAGGATGAGGAGCGCGGCCGCGATGAGACGCGGGGCAGGTCGGTGGCGCAGGGGCATCTCGTTCCCAATCTGGTCCGTCTCCGCGGACGGCCTGTAACGGCCGGAACGACCCGAGAGTTCGAGCCCGAGCGCGTGACGGATGCCGCGCCCCGTCGCTGGAGCCGATGCAACCGCCTTTGCGCTCGGCGCCCACGTGCTTACCTTGCTGGCCGACGCGCGACGCACCGCACGAAGGAACTCGAATGACCATTGGCACGCCCGACGCTCCCCGGGAGACCGCTCACGAGACCGCTTCCGCCCCGACCGGGATCGGGCCCTTCGCGGAGCGGAGCTGGTCGACGCCGCACGGCCTGCCGCCGTTCGAAGCGATCGCGCCGGCCCATTACCTTCCGGCCTTCGAGGCGGCGCTGGCGAGCCACCGGGCCGAGATCGACGCCATCGCGGCCGATACCGCCCCGGCCACCTTCGCCAACACCGTCGCCGCCCTGGAGCGGGCCGGCCACGACCTCGACCGCGTCGCCTCGGTGTTCTTCAACCTGAGCGGCAGCCACACCAACCCCGAACTCCAGGCCGTCGAGCGCGCCATCACCCCGCGCCTCGCCCGCCACGGCAGCGCGATCTACCTCGACGCGGCCCTCTGGGCGCGCATCTCCGCCGTCGACGCCGAAGCCGAGCAGCTCGGGCCGGAAGAACGTCGGGTGCTCGACCGCTACCGGACGCGCTTCCGCCGCTCGGGCGCCGACCTCGGCCCCGAGGCCAAGGCCCGGATGGCCGAGATCGCCGCGCGCATGGCCGAGCTCGGCACCACCTTCAGCCAGAACCTGCTGGCCGACGAGAGCACCTTCGTGCTGCCCCTCGAGACCGAGGACGATCTTGCGGGCTTGCCGCCCTTCCTGCGCGCGGCCGCCGCCTCGGCCGCCCGCGAGCGCGGCAGCGCGCATGGCCACGTCATCACCCTGTCGCGCTCGCTGGTGGAGCCGTTCCTGGTGTTCTCGACGCGCCGGGACCTGCGCGAGAAGGCCTACGAAGCCTGGACCCGCCGGGGCGAGGGCGGGGGCCCCACCGACAACCGCGGCATCATCGCCGAGATCGTCTCCCTGCGGGCCGAGCGCGCCCGGCTCCTCGGCTACGACAGCTTCGCCCATTTCAAGCTCTCGGACACGATGGCGGGATCCCCCGACCGGGCGATGGACCTGTTGCGCAACGTCTGGACGCCGGCCCACCACCAGGCCGCCGCCGAGCGCGACCGGCTCCAGGCCCTGGTCCAGGCCGAGGGCCACAATTTCGATCTGGCGAAGCACGACTGGCGCCACTACGCCGAGAAGCTGCGCCGGGCCGAGCACGATCTCGACGAGAGCGAGATCAAGCCGTACCTGCCCCTGGACGGCGTGATCGCGGCGGCCTTCGACACGGCCGAGCGCCTGTTCGGCCTGCGCTTCGCGGAACTGCCGGAAGTGCCGCGCTACCATCCGGACGTGCGGGCCTGGGCCGTGCGCAACGCCGACGGCTCGGAGGTCGGGCTGTTCCTCGGCGATTACTTCGCCCGCGCCACCAAGCGCAGCGGCGCCTGGATGAGCGCCTTCCGCTCGCAGGAACGCCTGAACGGCGACATCAAGCCGATCATCGTCAACGTGATGAACTTCGCCAAGGCGCCGGAGGGCGAGGCGACGCTGCTCTCCTTCGACGACGCCCGCACCCTGTTCCACGAGTTCGGCCATGCCCTGCACGGCCTCCTCTCCGACGTGACCTACCCGCTCCTCGCGGGCACCGCGGTGGCGGGCGATTTCGTGGAGCTGCCCTCGCAGCTCTACGAGCACTGGCTCGAGCAGCCGGAGGTCTTGCGCAAGCACGCCCGGCACCACCGCACCGGCGAGCCGATGCCCGAGGACCTGCTGAAGCGCCTGCTCGCGGCCCGGACCTTCAACCAGGGCTTCGCCACCATCGAGTACACGTCGTCGGCGATCGTCGACATGACCCTGCACCTGTCGAGCGGCGGCGAGGAGGGCCTCGACGTGGCGGCCTTCGAGGCGGACGCCCTGAAGCGTATCGCCATGCCGGCCGAGATCTCGATGCGGCACCGGACGCCGCATTTTGCGCATATCTTCTCGGGCGACGGCTATGCCGCCGGCTACTACAGCTACCTCTGGTCGGAGGTGCTCGACGCAGACGCCTTCGACGCCTTCCGCGAGGCCGGAGACATCTTCCACCCGGAAACGGCGGCGCGCCTGCGCAAATACGTCTACGGGGCCGGCAACCTGCGCGACCCGGGCGAGGCCTACACCGCCTTCCGTGGCCGCCTGCCGAGCATCGAGCCGCTCCTGCGCCAGCGCGGGCTCGCCGCGTGAGGGCTCGACTGCGCGCGAACAGGGTAACGGTTTCGTAAAGAAACAGCCTTAACCAATGCTTCTTGCCCCATCAGGAAGCATTGGTCATGACGGATAAGGTCCACGCGGCGTCGGCGGAACCCTCGCCCGACACCCTGCTGAAGCAAGCGATCCTCGGCGCCCGCGCCTCGGCCGAGAAGGCCGCCGTCCAGCCGGCCGAACCCGGTTCGTCCCCGGCCGGCAGATTCCGTCTCGAACCGCGCCTCCTCGCCATCGCCGCGCTGGGCCTCGGCCTCGGTTCGCTTCTGGGTGCGGGCGCGATGAGCATCGCCGGGCCGCGCGGCACCGACAGCGGCGAGACCCTGGCGCAGATCCGCAGTCAGATGGAGATCGGCCGCACCGAATCGGAGCGGCAGGTCGAGCGCCTGGCCAAGGCCCTCGCGCAGCTTCAGGACAACACGGAAGCCGCCCGCCAGGAGGCCAAGGCCCGCCACACCAACCTCGCCGAGCGCCTCGGGCGCGCCGAGCAGAGCCTCACGACCAAGCTCGCCGCCACGGGCGACCGCCTCGAACAGGCCGAGAAGGACCAGACCGCGCGCCTCGCGGCTCTCACCACCCAGGTCGAGAAGCGCGTTGCCGCTCCGGCCCCGGCTCCGGTCGTGGCACCGCAAGCGGCCAAGCCCGCCGCGCCGGAGCCCACCGAGACCGGCACGATTCCGGACAAGCCGAAAGCGTCGCCCAGCAAGAACTGGGCCGTTCGCGAGGTTTATGACGGGGTGGCTGTCCTCGAAGACCGCAAGCGCCGCCTCGTGGAGGTCGGCCCCGGCGATACCGTACCGGGTGTCGGACGGATCGAGACCATCGAGCGGCGCGGCAAGACCTGGGTGGTCGTGACGAAGCAGGGCACCATCACGCCGCAGGCGTGGTGATGCCCACCGTTGGAATCGGGTGAGGCGACGGCGAACGACGCGGCGTCAGGATGCCTGCGCCTCGATCTCGGTCTCGGTGTTGCGCACGGGGAAGCGGGGCTCCACCGTCAGCGGATCGGCCACCATCGAGCCGCGCGCGGCGCGGTTGCGGCCATGCGTCAGGGCTCGGGTCTGCGCCTCCGCAGAGGGATGCAGGATCGCGCTCAGGAAGGCGAAGCCTTCGAAATCGGAGTCGAGGTTCTTGGCTTCGAACACTGGCATGGCGGTCACCGGACCCGAGGTCCTGAATAGCCCCCGGAGGGGGCTGCAGGACCCGTCATTGGCAGATAATGTGGACAACGGCAATAAGTTCCGAAAGCCCGCGATTATTTACCGTTAATTTACCTTTGCCCCTCGCCGAAGGTTAACGCGGTGCGGCAGCGCACCCGATTACAGTCTTCGCGCCTTCAGGCGGAACCGCTCGGCCCGCCGGCCGCGACGCTCGCCGCGGCGAACGGAAAGCCGGTCATCCTTTTGCCACACCGAGCGGTTTCGGCCGGGCCGCCGCTCGCGGTGAGCCGACCGAAGATCGGCCTTTCGGCCCTCGCCGGCCCGGTCAGGCGACGTCCTCGCGCAGGAGCTCGGTGTTTACCGCGAAGGCCGCCATGGCACCCTCGGCGGCGGCGACCACGGCGAACTGGACCCGCCGCGAGGCATCCCCGGCCACGAAAAGGCCGGGCACGTTGGTGCTCTCGTACTCGCCCGTGGGCACCACGCCCTTGCGGGTCAAGTCGCAGCCGAGCTGGGTGATCAGGTCCGAGGGCTCGCACGGCATCGGCATCAGGAACACCGCGTGGCAGGGCAGGCCGGTGCCGTCCGCGAAGACGAGCCGCCGGGGCTGGCGTCCGTCCCCCTCCAGGCGCCGGATCGGCGTCTCGACGATGCGGACGCCGTGGCGGCCGAGGCGCGCGCGGTCGTGGTCGGACAACTCGGTCGGATGGGCGTCGGTGCAGAGCGTGACGTCGTCGCTCCACACCGTGAGCTCCAGGGCCATGCCCCGGGCCGCCTCGCCGTGGGCGTAGGCGATCAGCGGCCGGTCCCGGTTCTCGTAGCCGTCGCAATAGGGACAGGAATGGACGCCGTGGCCCCAGTATTCTTCGAAGCCTTCCACGGAGGGCAGGGCCTGATGCAGTCCGGTGGCGAGCACGAGCTTGCGTGCGGTCTCGCGGGTGCCGTCGGCGAGTTCGACGGCGAAGCCCTCGTCGTGGCGCTCGGCCCGCGTGACCTCTGCCGCGCGGCGTTCCACCGTCGGGTACCGGGCGAGATCGGCCTCGGCCTGCGCCCGCAGTTCGAGGGGTGGGGTCCCGTCCCGGGTGAACACGCCCCAGCTCCGGGCGGTCACGGCGTTGCGCGGGTGGCCGGCGTCGCAGAGCAGCACGTCGCGGCGGCAGCGGCCGAGGATCAGGGCCGCGTTGAGCCCCGCGGGGCCGCCGCCGACGATGATGACGTCGCGCATGTCGTGCCGCTCCCCGGTTCGGACTGTCCGAGGCTCAACGGCCCAAGGGGCGCGGATGTTCGGTCATCGGCCCTGCGGACAGGAAAAAGGGCGCTCGCGCGCCCTCGTTCCGTCTGGCAGGGGCGTCGCGCCTCAGGCGGCGGTCGGCGCCTTCACGGGGATGCCCTTCTCGGACAGGAACTGCTGCAGCTCGCCGGACTGGAACATCTCGCGGGTGATGTCGCAGCCGCCGACGAACTCGCCCTTCACGTAGATCTGCGGAATGGTCGGCCAGTTGGAGAAAGCCTTGATGCCGTCGCGGATCGCCATGTCGTCGAGGACGTTCACGCCCTTGAACGGCACCTCGAGGTAATTGAGGATCTGCACGACCTGGCCCGAGAACCCGCACATCGGGAATTGCGGCGTGCCCTTCATGAAGACGACCACGTCCTGGGACTTGATCTCGTTCTCGATGGCGGTGTTGGCGTCGGTCATGGGGGTCCTCGTTGGTCTCAGGTCGAGAGAGTTCTGGCTTGAGTTCAGGATTCTCGCTCGGATTTCAAGGCCGTCGACTCTGCGATCCGACGCAGTGCCGCATCGAGATCACATGGAAGCACGAGAAGTTCGTCCGGGCCGAGTGGGCATTGCGCCGGCAGGTCCGGAATCAGGGTATCGCCGTAGCGCTTGAGGCTCAGCTTCGCCAAGGATTGTGCGGACAACCAGATCTTGTCCCAGTCCAGGCGCTGCCGCATGGAGCGCTCGTATCGATTCATCGCCGTGATTTGGAACGTCCCGGCTTCCTGGTACCAGTGATCGAGGGATGCTGCATCCGGCGCAGACAACCGTTTCAACAGATGCGCCAAAGTCTGTGCCAGCAGGCTTTCTACAGCGCTGATCTGAGACCGCCCCACGCTCTCGATCTCCTCGGCGACGTTCTCCCAGTCGAGGATGTTCGACAGGTCTGGCCGGCGCGCGAGGGCGCGCAGGGTCGAGGCCTGCTGCTCGGCCCAGGTCACGATGTCGTCGTCGTAGAGGCTCGGCTGGTCCATGCGGGTCCACCCCGTGAGGCCCCTCGTTTCCGAGGGGCACCCCTCAATCCTGCGGGACGCCCGTGGTGAGCGCAAGGGCGTGCAGCACACCCCCCATCCGCCCCTGGAGCGCGCCGTAGACCATCTGGTGCTGCGCGACCCGGGTCTTGCCCTTGAAGGCCGAGGACAGGACCGTGGCGGCGTAGTGGTCGCCGTCACCGGCCAGATCCTTGATCTCGATCCGGGCGTCGGGCAGCGCCTCGCGGATCATCGCCTCGATCTCGCGCGCATCCATCGGCATCGGGTTGGCTCCTGACGATCGGGTAAGGGGGCTTCAGGCGGGGACGCCCGCCGGCTGGCTCGCCATGTAGGCCGGCAGCCAGCCCTCGTGCGTCTCGCGCAAATCCGCCACCGATATGGTCTCGCCGTGCGGCAGGGTCAAATGGTCGTTCCCGGTGACGCCGATCACCGCCGCCGGAACGCCCTGCGCCGAGGCGCTGTAGAGCAGGTCGGGCGCGGTCTCGGGATCGACCGCGAGGAGGTAGCGGGCCTGGTCCTCGCCGAAGAGGTAGGCATGGGTCGCCAGGCCCTGCGGCACCTCGGGGAGGGCGGCGCCGATGCCGCCGGCCATCGCCATCTCGGCGAGCGCCACGGCGAGGCCGCCGTCGGAGAGGTCGTGGACCGTGTCGACCAGACCCGACGTGATCAGGCCGCGCACGAAGTCGCCGTTGCGGCGCTCGACGGCGAGGTCGACCGGGGGCGGGGCGCCCTCTTCCCGTCCGGCGATGACCGAGAGGTAGACCGACTGGCCGAGCCAGCCGGCGGTCTCGCCGATCAGCACGAGCATGTCGCCGGCGCGCTTGAGCGCGATCGTGGCGTGGCGCGTCACGTCGTCGAGGACGCCGACGCCGCCGATGGTCGGGGTCGGCAGGATGCCGACGCCGTTGGTCTCGTTGTAGAGCGAGACGTTGCCGGAGACGACGGGGAAGTCGAGGGCCTTGCAGGCCTCGCCGATGCCCTTGAGGCAGCCGACGAGCTGGCCCATCACCTCGGGCTTCTCCGGGTTGCCGAAATTCAGGTTGTCGGTGATGGCGAGAGGCTTGCCGCCGACCGCCGTGATGTTGCGCCAGGCCTCGGCCACGGCCTGCTTGCCGCCCTCGACCGGATCGGCCTCGCAGTAGCGCGGGGTGACGTCCGCGGTCATGGCGAGCCCGCGCGGGCCGTCCTCGACCCGCACGATGGCGGCGTCGCCGCCCGGCTTCTGGACGGTGTTGCCGCCGATGAAGTGGTCGTACTGCTCGTAGACCCAGCGCTTCGAGGACAGGTCGGGCGAGCCGACGAGGCGCTTCAGGGCCTCGGCGCTGCCCACGCTCTCGGGCACGTCGGCGGCGGCGAGCACCGGCTGATGCATGTTGGCGATGTGGGGGCGGTCGTAGAGGGGCGCCTCGTCGCCGAGTTCCTTGATCGGCAGGTCGGCCATGACGACGCCGTCGTGCTTGACCACGAAGCGGAGCGTGTCGGTGGTGTGCCCGATGATCGCGAAGTCGAGGCCCCACTTCACGAAGATGGCCTGCGCCTCGGCCTCCATGCCGGGCTTGAGCACCATGAGCATGCGCTCCTGGCTCTCCGACAGCATCATCTCGTAGGCGGTCATGCCGGGTTCGCGGGCCGGGACCTTCTCGATGTGGAGCTCGACGCCGAGGTCGCCCTTTGCGCCCATCTCGACGGCCGAGCAGGTCAGGCCGGCGGCCCCCATGTCCTGGATCGCGATCACGGCGCCCGAGGCCATCAGCTCGAGGCAGGCCTCGAGCAGCAGCTTCTCGGCGAAGGGGTCGCCGACCTGCACGGTGGGGCGCTTCGACTCCGAGGCATCGTCGAACTCGGCCGACGCCATGGTGGCGCCGTGGATGCCGTCCCGGCCGGTCTTCGAGCCGAGATAGACGATCGGATTGCCCACGCCGGTGGCCGCCGCGTAGAAGATCGCGTCGGTCCGGGCGAGGCCCACCGCCATGGCGTTGACGAGGATGTTGCCGTCGTAGCGCGGATGGAAGCCCATGGCGCCGCCCACCGTCGGCACGCCGAAGGAATTGCCGTAGCCGCCGATGCCCGCGACCACGCCGGAGACGAGGTGGCGGGTGCGCGGATGGTCCGGCGAGCCGAAGCGGAGCGCGTTCAGCGCCGCGATCGGACGCGCGCCCATGGTGAACACGTCGCGCAGGATGCCGCCGACGCCGGTCGTCGCGCCCTGGTAGGGCTCGATGAAGCTCGGGTGGTTGTGGCTCTCCATCTTGAAGACGCAGGCGAGCCCGTCGCCGATATCGATGACGCCCGCGTTCTCGCCCGGTCCCTGGATCACCCAGGGCGCCGAGGTCGGCAGGCCGCGCAGGTGCTTGCGGGAGGACTTGTAGGAGCAGTGCTCGTTCCACATCGCCGAGACGATGCCGAGCTCGGTCAGGGTCGGGTCGCGCCCGATCAAGCCACGGAAGCGCTCGAACTCGTCCGGCGTCAGGCCGTGCTGGCGGACCAGTTCGGGGGTGATCGGAACATCGTTGCGGAACATGCGATCCTCTCGGCACGGCCCCCGTCCGGGTCCGGCCGTGCGTGACGGCTCTAAAGCGGAACGCCGCGCCCTGGCAACACGCGATCGCGGATCGGGCCCGCTCGGGACGCCTTAATCCTCCGGGCTTTCCTCGATGAAACGGCCCTTGGGCTGCTCCTTCACGTCGCGCCAGCGCCGGATCAGGGCGTGGACCGGCTCCGGGCCGGCCACGAAGGCGATGTAGTCGAAGGCCTTCGGGTCGCGGCTCGACATCAGCAGCTGGAAGTGCATCCGGAACAGGTTCCACTTGCGCCGCGCGATGACGCGCTTCTCGATCAGGTCCTCGATCCGGACATGGATCTCGACGGGGCGATGGGCGAAGGGCGCCGGCAGCCTCGAGGCGCTGAGCGGGTTGCGCTGGTGCACCGAGAGCCAGTCCCACTTCGCCCGCACGTCGAGCCAGCGGACGGCGTCGCTCGCTGCGACCCGGGCGAGGGCGTCGCGGGTGTCGGCGGCGCGGGGGTCGAGGGTGATCCAGGGAATCACGCTGCCGATGCTGACGAAGGAGACCGGCGTGGCGCGCCGGCCGAATTCGGGATCGGCGACAAGTACCCGGTCCAGGGCCTCCAGGCCGAGGAAGCTCGACGAGGAATGGCCGATGACCACGATCTCGGACGCCTTGCCCTCCGCGCCCCGGATGATCGACGCGAAGGCGTCGAGCCGCGCGCGCATGCGGGTGTCGGCACCGCTGGCGTGATCGTGCGTGAAGGCGGTGTCGTCCACGAGGTGGGCCACGTAGAACGGCTTGCCCCGGGTCACCCGCATCAGCAGGGCGAGCAGGCCGTAGGCCAGCACCGGCACCGCCGGAAGCCCCCAGGGCCAGGCCAGGCCGGGCGTCAGCGCGACGGCACCCGCGGCGAGGCCGAGGCTCAGGACGACGAGGAACAGGTAGATCAGGTGGACGCCGAAGATGACCCGGGCGAAGCGCCGGGCCTCGCGGCGGAAGGGTCGGATGTAGCCCGACCGGATCAGGCGCCACCACAGGGCCGGCACCTCCAGGAGGCGGCGCCCGTTCGAGCGCGGGAAGCGGGCGGCGACGATGTCGTCCCAGCGCAGCAGGGTGTAGTGCGTCCGGTGCCCGTCGAGCTCGACCTGCCAGTCGACCGCGAGCCCGTCGGCGGTCCGCACCGGATCGCCGACCGTGATCGCCATCCCGCGCCGGACGGCCGTCAGCCGGGCCTCGCGCCGGAACAGGCCCCAATAGGTCTCGGGTTCGCGGGGGTCGAAGCCCGGCATGTAGAAGACCTGACGGGGGACCGGCGCGGACGGCTCTGAAGGCGTGATGACGAGGATCCGTTCGATTCTGTGTTGGCGGCCCCTGGCCGCGCCCGTCCCTACACGATGCCCGTCCGGATAGACGAGTGCGAAAGCGCATCAGGGCGGCGGACGCCGCGCGCGCGCCCTACCGGCCGGCGGGCTCGTGCGACAGGAAATCCGCCACCGCCGCGACGAAGCGCTCGCCATAGGCCTCGCGCTTGCGCTCGCCGACCCCGTGCACGGTGCGCAGGGCATAGAGGTCGACGGGCTTGGTGCGCGCCATCTCGATCAGCGTCCGGTCCGGGAACACCATGAAGGCGGCGATGCCCTCGGTCCGGGCGATGGTGGCGCGCAGGCCGCGCAGGTGCTGGAACAGGGCTTCGGTGGCCGGATCGAGGTCGAGGCTCGCCTCCTCGCGGGACGCCCCGCGCCTGCGGTCGCGCGGCTCGGCCGCCTTGGGCTCGGGGTCGGGCCGCATCTGGATGGCCTCGCGGCCGAACAGGATGGCCTCGCCCTTGTCGGTGAGCGAGAGGCCGCCGAAGCCGTCGCCGTTCTCGGTCACGGCGCCCGCGGCGAAGAGCTGGCGCAGCATCGCCCGCCAGGCGGCGATGGGCTTGTCGGCGCCGACCCCGAAGGTCTTCAGCGCCGTGTGGCCGTTGCGCCGGATCGTGTCCGATTCCTTGCCGTGGACCACGTCGCAGACATAGGCGGCGCCGAAGCGCTGGCCGGTGCGCACGATCGCCGAGAGCAGCTTCTGGGCCGGCACCGTGGCGTCGACGAGGGAGACGCCGGAGCGGCAGAGGTCGCAGCGGCCACAGGGCTCGCTCGCCTCGCCGAAATAGCCGAGCAGGGACTGACGCCGGCAGGTGGCGCCCTCGCAGAGGGCGATCATCGCCTCGAGCTTGCGCCGCTCCACGCGGCGGCGCTCGTCCGGCACCTCCTTCTCGTCGATCTGGCGGCGGCGCAGGGCCATGTCGTCGAGGCCGTAGATGGTGAGCGTGTCGGCGGGCAGGCCGTCGCGGCCGGCGCGGCCGATCTCCTGGTAGTAGCCCTCGACGTTGGAGGGCATGTCGGCGTGGCAGACGAAGCGCACGTCGGGCTTGTTGATGCCCATGCCGAAGGCGACGGTGGCGGTCATCACCACGCCGTCCTCCTGCAGGAAGGTGTCCTGGTTCCTCATGCGCGTGCCCTGGTCGAGGCCGGCATGGTAGGGCAGGGCGTTGAAGCCGTCCTTGGCCAGGGTCTCGGCCAGCTGCTCGGTGCGCTTGCGCGACGAGCAGTAGATGATCCCGCTCTCGGCGCGGCGATGGCGCAGGAAGCGCTCGATCTGGCGGGTCGGGTTGTCCTTCGGCGCGAAGGTCAGGCGGATGTTCGGCCGGTCGAAGGAATGGACGAAGGCCTTCAGTTCGCGCCCGGCCGGAAACAGCCGCTCGGTGATGTCGGCCCGGGTGGCCTTGTCGGCAGTGGCGGTGAGGGCCACGGTCTGGACGTTGCCGAGCGCCTCGCGGGCCCGGGCGAGGTCCCGGTATTCGGGCCGGAAGTCGTGCCCCCATTGCGAGACGCAATGCGCCTCGTCCACGGCGAGCCGCCGGACACCCGCGCCCCGCAGGGCGTCCATCAGGCCCTCCATCATCAGGCGCTCGGGCGAGACGAAGAGCAGGCGCAGGTCGCCGGAGCGGATCTGGCGCCAGGTCTCGCGCGAGGTCGCTTCGGCCACCGACGAGTTCAGGGTCGCGGCGGCGACGCCGAAGCCGAGCATCTGCTGCACCTGGTCGTGCATCAGGGCGATGAGCGGCGAGACCACCACCGTCAGCGAGGATTCCACCAGCGCCGGGAGCTGGTAGGTCATCGACTTGCCGGAGCCGGTGGGCATCACGGCGAAGACGTCCGTGCCGTCGAGGACGGCACCGATCACCTCGTCCTGGCCCGGCCGGAAATCGTCGTAGCCGAAGGTGGTCTTCAACGCGGCGCGAGCCTCGTCGAGGCGGCTTGTCATGGGCATCCTGGCCTGATGGTGAGCGGGCGGGGCCGCTTGCGGCGCCGGTGTGTAGGCAATACGCTCGACGCGTCTACACAGGCGAAGAGTCGGTGGCGGGGATCGGCATAATGCCTCTGAACATCCGAAGCGAGGAGGTCAACCGCCTCGCCGAGAAGGTGGCGGCCCTGGCCAAGGTCAGCAAGACCGAGGCGGTGCGCCGGGCCTTGGCCCACGAGATCGAGCGCCTGGAGCGCCGGCCCTCGCTCGCGGAGCGCCTTCGTCCCATCCAGGACGCACTGAGTGCCGCGCCACGAACGGACCCGGATGCGGGGGGCGGCCTCGCCGACAAGGCCTTCTACGACAGCCTTTACGAGGACAGCTGATGGTCCTCGACGCGTCCGCCATCGTGGCGATCCTCAAGCGCGAGGCAGGCCACCAGCGCCTGATCACCCGGCTGGAGACGGCGCAGGACCTCACGACCTGCGGCCTGTCCGTCCTCGAAACCGTACTCGCCCTGCACCGGATCGACAGGGTCCCGATCTCCGTCGCAGAGGACGTCGTCGAGGCTTTCCTACGGGAAGCCAGCATCGCCTTGATCCCGATGGGCAAGCCCGAAACGCGCGAGGCGATCGCGGCCTATGCCCGTTACGGCAAGGGACAGGGCCACCCGGCCCAACTCAATCTCGGAGATTGCTTCTCCTATGCCTGCGCGCGGACGCAGGGTGTCCCGCTCCTCTTCGTCGGCAACGATTTTTCGCAGACCGACATCGCGTCGGCCCTGCCCTGACCTGGCGGGCGCGCCAGGCGTTCAGCTCGAAGCGATCCGCCCATCCACGACCTTGACCATATCGGCTCGCCCGTCCAGCTCGCCGAACAGCGCCGGATCGGCCCCCGTCATCCAGACCTGGCCCTGGAGGGCGTCGAGGGCGTCGAACAGCCCGGCCCGCCGGCGCGGATCGAGATGAGCCGCGACCTCGTCGAGGAGGATCACCGGGGCGAGGCCGCTCATGGCCTGGACCAAGCGGGCATGGGCGAGCACCAGACCGATCAGAAGGGCCTTCTGCTCGCCGGTCGAAGCGGTGGCGGCGGGCACGTCCTTCGGGCCGTGACGGACCACGAGGTCGCTGGTCTGCGGCCCGCTGAGGGTGCGGCCCGCGGCCCGGTCGCGGCTGCGGCCCTGGCGCAGCGCCAGGCGGAACCGGTCCTCGGCCTCGATCGCGGGCCAGACCGCCACAAGGTCGTCGAGGTCGCCCTCCAGGCGCAGGCCGGCCCAGGGGAAGGGCTGGGAATCGTCGCGGCCCTCGGCGATGAGGCGGTCCAGGCGTTCGGCGGTCTCGCGCCGGGCCAAAGCCACGGCCACCCCGAGTTCGGCGACCTCGCGCTCGATGGCGTCGAGCCACTGGCCGTCGTTCGGGCGCTCGTCCAGGAGCCGGTTGCGCGAGCGCAGCGCCCGCTCCATGGCGTTGACGCGGGCGCCGTGCGTCGCATCCACTGCCAGCACGAGCCGGTCGAGGAAGCGGCGCCGGTCGCCGGCGGGCCCCCGGAACAGACCGTCGAGATCCGGGGTCAGCCAGACCACCCGCAGGAATTCCGAGAAGGCCACGGGGGAGGGCGCGGTGGCGCCGTCGATGCGGCACAGGCGGGCGGCGCGCCCGTCGAAGCCGGGTGGCTCGTAGCCGGTCCCGATCCGGTGCTCCGTCTCGTCGCCGACGAGATTCATCGAGACGGCGAAGCCCCCGGGGCCGCCGAGGCGCGGCATCGCCGCGAGATCCGCCCGGCGCAGGCCGCGCCCGGGCGAGAACAGCGAGATCGCTTCGAGGAGGTTGGTCTTGCCGGCCCCGTTCTCGCCCACCAGGGCGACGAAGCGGCGGCCGACCGCGAGGTCGAGTTCGGCGTGGTTCCGGAAATCGCGGCAGATCAGACGGGTGAGGCGCACGCCCCAGGCCATAGCCGATCGGCCCGGGCCTGTCTCGCACCACGACAGCAGGACGCGCCGGTCACACCCGCATCGGCATCAGCACGTAGAGCGCCGCCGCGCCCTCACGGTCCTGGATCAGGGTCGGCGAACCCGGATCGGCGAGCTTGAACAGGGCGGTGTCGCCCTCGAGCTGGCTCGTGATGTCGAGGAGGTAGCGGGCGTTGAAGCCGATATCGAGCGCCGGCGCGTCGTAATCGACGTCGAGCTCCTCGGTGGCGCTGCCCGAATCCGGGTTGTTCACCGACAGGGCGAGGCGGCCCTCCTGCACGGCGAGCTTCACCGCGCGCCCGCGCTCCGACGAGATGGTCGAGACGCGGTCGACCGCCTTGGCGAAGACGTCGCGTTCGACGGTGAGGAACTTGTCGTTTCCGGAGGGGATGACCCGCTGGTAGTCCGGGAACGTACCGTCGATCAGCTTCGAGATCAGCACCACGCCGCTGGCGAACTTGAAGCGGATCTTGGCCGGCGACAGGTCGATCTCGACGCTCTCGCCGCCATCCTCGACCAGCTTGATGATCTCGGCGACCGCCTTGCGGGGCACGATGATGCCCGGCATGTCGCGGCTGCCCTCGGGCGCCTCGATCTCGACCCGGGCCAGGCGGTGGCCGTCGGTGGCGACGCCGCGCATGCGTAGGGTGCCCTCGACCTCCATGGTGTGGAGGTAGATGCCGTTGAGGTAGTAACGCGTCTCCTCGGTGGAGATCGCGAACTGCGTCTTCTCGATCAGGCGCTTCAGGTCCGCCGCGGCGATGACGAAGCGGGTCGGCAGCTCGCCGGCGGCGAGATCGGGGAAATCGCCCTCGGGCAGGGCGCCGAGGGAGAAGCGCGAGCGGCCGGAGCGGATCGTCATCTGGCCGGTCTCGCCGCTGGTCTCCAGGGAGACCTGGGCGCCGTCCGGCAGCTTGCGGACGATGTCGTAGATCACGTGCGCGGGCACCGTGGTCGCGCCGGCATCCACCACGTCGGCGGGAATCGTCTCCGTGACCTCGATGTCGAGGTCGGTGGCCTTCAGTTCGAGGCCGTCCGCGTGGCAGCGCAGGAGCACGTTGGAGAGGATCGGGATCGTGTTGCGCCGCTCCACCACGCGGTGCACGTGGCCGAGCGACCGAAGGAGGGCCGCACGCTCGACAGTGACTCTCATGGTCTGAACTCGTAGTCTCTCGTCGGGCGTCGCCGGGAGGCGCGCGATCGACGCGCTCCGGTCCCGCGTGCGCCCTGGCACCGTGGCCGCTGAACTTGGCGAAGCCTCCCGGCGAACGCAAGTGCGAGAGGCCGGCTATCCCGCGGATGATTCGGAGCGTCGCGGCGACCCGCGACGCCCCGGCGGGCCTCAATCCTGCAGCATGCGCTTCAGGAGCTCGACCTCGTCGTTCAGCACGTTGTCCTCGCCGATCAGCTTGTCGATCTTGCGCACGGCGTGCAGCACCGTGGTGTGGTCGCGCCCGCCGAAGCGGCGGCCGATCTCGGGCAGCGAGCGCAGGGTGAGTACCTTCGACAGGTACATCGCGATCTGGCGCGGCTTGACCACGGCGGCGGTGCGCCGCTCGGACAGGATGTCGGAGCGCGAGACGTTGTAGCGCGAGGCCACCAGCTTCTGGATGTCCTCGATCTTGATGCGCTTGGGCTCGCGGTTCTTCACGAGGTCGCGAATGGCGGTCTCGGCGGTCTCCATGGTCACGGCGGTGCCCGTGAGCGTGGCGTGGGCCAGGAGCCGGTTCACGGCGCCCTCGAGGTCGCGGCCGTTGGCCGTGATCGCCCGGGCAACGTAGGTCGCCACCGTGGGTGAGACCTCGAAGTTCGGATGCGAGACCTGCACGGCGGCCAGGCGCGCCGACAGGATCGAGGTGCGCAGCTGCTCATCAAGGCTGCCGATCTCGACCACGAGGCCGCCGGCGAGGCGCGAGCGCACGCGCTCCTCCAATGCCTCGAGCTCGGTGGGCGGCCGGTCCGAAGCGACGACGACCTGGCGGCCTGCATCGATCAGGGCGTTGATGGTGTGGCCGAACTCGGCCTGGATCGACTTGCCCTGAATGAATTGCACGTCGTCCAGGATGAGCAGATCGATCGCCCGCAGGCGCTCCTTGAAGGCGAGGGCGTTCTGGGTCTTCAGGGCGTTCACGAAGCCGTACATGAAGCGGTCGGCGGTGAGGTAGATCACCCGGCGGCCGGATTCCCGGGCGGCGTGGCCGATACCGTGCAGGAGGTGGGTCTTCCCCAGGCCGACGCCGGCATGGAAATAGAGCGGGTTGTAGAGCGCACCCTGTCCGTCGTGGCGGGCGACACGCTCGGCGGCGGCATGGGCCAGGGCGTTCGAGCGGCCGACGACGAAGCTCGCGAAGGTCAGCCGGTTGTCGAGGGGCGCCCCGTTGAGGTCGCCGCCGGCGTCGCCGCGATGGGCGGGCGCCGACTCGTTCTCGGAAGCGCCGGTCGCGTCGCCGTGCGACGGCAGCGCGGCGTTGACGGATTGCAGGCGGGCCAGCGGGCTCGCGGGGCTGCTCGCCGTCTTCGGCGTGCTCGGGACGGGGCGGGCGGCGGCGGAGGGGCCGCGCACCGAGACGTCGAGGCGCGAGACGGTCTCGACCTCGCTGCGGAAGGTGGTCAGCACCCGGTCGAGATAGTGGGATTCGATCCAGCTCTTGAGAAATCGGGTCGGCACCGTGAGGCGGGCGGTTCCGTCCAGGACCTCCACCAGTTCGAGCCGGGCGAACCAGCTCGCAAAGACATCCTCGCCCAGCTCCGCCCGCAGGCGGCGCTTCACCCGAGCCCAGGCGGCCACCGTATCGGGACCGCTCACGCCGCTCATGCCCATCTCGGCATTGCCGGACACGCTTCCGTCGACATGCATCATCGCTCTCCTCGTGCCGAGAGCGGAGGGCCGCCACCGGTACGTACGCACACTTGACTGACGTCGCGCCCCGCGAGGTATTCGCGAGACCCATATTGCCGGGCCAGAGTCAACAGGCTCTGGAGTGGCTTTTGTCGATGAAGCAAGCCTATCAACAATAAGCTACGGTTCTCCTAACAACGGGACTTACGGGGATAGCAAAAATTGCAGCAATTCCGGCCTGGGGTTCGTCGCCAGAGTCCAGTCGGCGGTCCCACCTTGTGGACGATTCGCCCTGGACTCCCAGTAAGGTGGAATTTGCTGGTTCATCGTGACACATCGTTAAGCTACACTCGGCCCCGACAGGTCGCAACAAAACAGATTTCGATTAGCGTTAACGCCTTATCACCGAAACTGTCCTCATTCGGGAGTCCATTCGCAGTTGCGCGGCCTTTCGCCCGAAGACGACCCGCGGGCCGGCCGGGCAGCGCATGCCCGAAAGCCCAGATGCCCCATCGCCCGCGACCCCGGCCGGGAGGCCGAAACGAAAAAAGCCCGGCATCGCTGCCGGGCTTTTTCGCGTCTCATGGGGAAGAGTGGCTTAGGCGGCGAGCGCCTTCACCCGCGCGGCGAGGCGCGAGACCTTCCGGGAGGCGTTGTTCTTGTGCACGATGCCGTGCTGGGCGGCCCGCATGATCTCGGGCTCGGCGGCGCGGAGGGCGGTCAGCGCGTTCGACTGATCACCGGCGGCGATGGCCTCCTCGACCTTGCGGACGAAGGTGCGCATACGGCTGCGACGCGAGCGGTTGACCGCGGTGCGCTTCGCAATCTTGCGGGTCATTTTCTTGGCCGACACGGTGTTGGCCATGGGGCATCCTCGTCACGTTTGAGGCGATCGCGACGAGCCCGCGGGCTGAAGTGTCGGTGGATCGCGTGCAGGTTGTTCGGGCAATGGCGAAGCCGACGATCGCGGTGTGCGCGCCCGTCGGCGATGTGGGCTCTATAGCCACGCGTTGCCGATCCGTCAACGGAACGTCATCGTGCCGTCGTCGGCCCGGCGGGGAAAGCCGCTGCCGCCCCATCGCCACCCCGAGTCACGAGGATATCCGATGCTGAGCGACGCGGACCAGGCACGGATCGCACGGCACCGGCCCCTCTCGGGCATGGCGACGCCGCGCTTCTCGGGCCTCGCGAGCTTCATGCGCCTGCCCCTCGTCGATCCCGCGGAGGCGCCGGGTCGAATCGATATCGGTCTCGTCGGCATTCCCTTCGACGGCGCGACCACCAATCGACCCGGCGCCCGCCTCGGTCCGCGCGGCGTGCGCGAGGCCTCCACCGGCACCCGTGCCCGCAACGCCGCCACGGGCATCGCCCCCTACGACCTCGCCGCCTGCGCCGATCTCGGCGACGTGCCGGTCAATCCCATCGACGTGGCGGTCACCGCCCGGGCGATCGAGGCCTTCCACCGGCCCCTGGCCGAGGCCGGCATCGTGCCGCTCTCGGTGGGGGGCGACCACTTCGTCACCTATCCGGTGCTGCGCGCCCTCGGGCGGACGCGGCCCCTCGGCCTGATCCACGTCGACGCCCACAGCGACACCGATGACGGGCAGTACGACGGCACCCGCCTCACCCACGGCACCCCGTTCCGCCGCGCCATCGAGGACGGCGTCCTCGACCCGCGGCGGATGGTGCAGATCGGCCTGCGCGGCAGCGTCGATTCGGCGGACGAGCTGGACTGGGCCCTGGGCCGGGGCATCCGCATCGTGCCCATGGAGGCGGTGATCGAGCGCGGCCTGGCATCGGTCCTCGCCGAGGCCCGCGCCGTCGTCGGCGACGCGCCGACCTACCTCAGCTTCGACATCGACGCCCTCGATCCCGCCTACGCCCCCGGCACCGGCACGCCCGAGATGGGCGGCTTCACCTCCCGCGAGGCCCTGCAGATCGTGCGCGGCCTGCGCGGTCTCGACCTCGTCGGCGCCGATGTGGTCGAGGTCGCCCCGCCCCTCGACCCTTCCGGGCTGACGGCCCTGGCCGGAGCGACCCTCGCCTTCGAGATCCTGTGCCTGCTGGCGGAGGCCGTGGCGGCCCGGCGCGATTGACGGCGAGGGTCCCTGCGGAAAGCCTGCGCGGACCGATTCGCCGGGAGCCGACCTTGGACACCGACCTCACCCTCTACCACGCACCCCGGACGCGCTCCTCCGGGGTGCGCATCCTGCTCGAAGAGCTCGGCGCGCCGCACAGGCTGGAGGTGCTCGACCTCGGCTCGGGACAGGGGCGGGACTCCGCCTATCTTCGGGTCAATCCCCTGGGGAAGGTTCCGGCCCTGCGCCACGGCGAGGCCCTGATCACCGAGCAGGCGGCGATCTACCTCTACCTCGCCGACCTGTTTCCCGAGCGCGGCCTCGCCCCGCCGATCGGCGATCCGCTGCGCGGGCCGTATCTGCGCTGGATGGTGTTCTACGGGTCGAGCTTCGAGCCGGCGGTGGTCGACCGGGCGCTTCAGCGCGAGCCCGGTCCGAGGGCAATGTCGCCCTACGGCGATTTCGATGCGATGCTGAAGACGGTGGTGGATGCGCTGACGCCGGGTCCCTACCTCCTCGGCGAGCGGCATTCGGCCGCCGACGTGCTCTGGGGCGCCGCCCTCGGCTGGACCACCCGCTTCAAGCTCGTCCCGGAGGAGCCCGCGATCCTGGCCTATCTCGCCCGCGTCGAAGGGCGACCGGCGGTGCGCAAGATCATGGCGGCCGAGGCGGACCTGACGGCGGAACTGGAGGCGGCGCGGGGCTGAGGCGCGGACCCGATCCCCACCGTCGAGCGGGAGGGGTCGGGCGCTCAGCCCGGCGGCAGCGGCGTTTCGGTGGTGCGGGCCGCCACATCGGAGGCCGGGGCGCTGGGAGCGTAGGCGGCGATCAGGTGCACGCCGATCACCGGCCCGAAGACCAGGGTCATCATCACGGCCATGATCAGGGCGACGTTGGCATCGCCCGAGCCCGCCCTGCGGGTTTTCGGGCGGCGCGCCTTGACGCGCACCAGCTTCGAGCCGTCCGCCCGACGGAAACTCAGGATCCGCACGGGCGCTACGGCGCCGCGCAGGCGTGGAAGGGCATTTGAGAAGGTCATCGGCTCACCTCGTTCGACCGGGCCATCGGGGGCCGGTCGCGGGCGAGCCCGATCAAGCGATCAGGCGCGGGTCTCGCGGAGGGCCATCGGCGGCGCGGTCCATCGACTACTGTCGCTGGGCATTAGGGTCGGGAGTTCCTGTGGAGCCGCGCGGACAGCCATCTGTGCTGCACGTGCGAACGACGCCGAAATGATGCGGCGGGAGACGTTAGTCAAGCCTTAACGCGCGAGCGCGGGATCGGCTCCGCCGGCTTTTCCGGACGCCTGTGGATCAGGCGTCGAGCAGGGCGGCGAAGTGCCGGATCAGGCGGCGTCCGACCTCGTCCTTGTCGAGGGTCGGCCAGGTCTCGACGGTGCCGTCGCGGCCCACGAGATGGACGGTGTTGGCGCTGCCCCCCATCACCCCGCCGGCGGGCGAGACGTCGTTGGCGACGATGAGGTCGCAGCACTTGCGGGCGATCTTGGCACGGGCATTGTCCAAGACCGTGTCGGTCTCGGCCGCGAAGCCGACCACGAGGCGCGGGCGTCCGGCAGGCCGCCCCGCGATGGTGGCGAGGATGTCGGGGTTCTCGACCAGGGCGAGGGGCGTCGGTGCGGCGCCGTCCTTCTTGATCTTGGTGTCGCGGGTCTCGGCCGGGCGCCAGTCGCCCACCGCCGCGGCGAAGACCGCGAGGTCGGCCGGGAGGGCGGCCTCCACCGCCGCCAGCATCTCGCGGGCGGTCTCCACCGCCACGACCCGCACGCCGGGTGGATCGGGGATGGCCACCGGGCCGGAGACCAGGGTCACGGTCGCCCCGGCCGCGGCGGCGGCGGCGGCGATGGCGTGGCCCTGGCGCCCGGAGGACCGGTTGGCGAGGTAGCGCACCGGGTCGATCGGCTCGTGGGTCGGGCCCGAGGTGACGAGCACGCGCCGGCCGGCCAGCGGGCCGGACGCCGCCTCGGCGGTCGCACCGCGCCCCGCCAGGAATCCGAAGCCCGAAGCCGGACGGGTCTCGGCCAGCATCGCCTCGACCGCGTCGGCGATCTCGGCCGGCTCGGCGAGGCGGCCGGGGCCGAACTCCGCCTCGGCCATGGCCCCTTCGTTGGGGCCGACGACCCGGACGCCGTCGCCGCGCAGGGTCGCGAGATTGCGCTGCGTAGCGGGGTGCTGCCACATCCGCACGTTCATCGCCGGCGCGATCAGGATCGGCATGGTGGTGGCCAGCAGCACCGTGGCTGCGAGGTCGGACGAGTCGCCCGTGGCCATGCGGGCCATCAGGCTGGCTGTCGCGGGCGCGACCACGATGGCGTCGGCATCCCGCGCCAGCTTGATGTGGCCGATATCGGCCTCCTCGGCCCGGTCGAACAGGTCGGTATGGGCACGCTCGCCAGCCAGCGCCGCCGCCGCCAGGGGCGTCACGAATTCCTGGGCGCCCTTGGTCAGGAGCGGGCGCACCTGCGCGCCGCGCTCGCGCAGACGCCGGATCAGGTCCAGCGCCTTGTACGCGGCGATGCCGCCGCCGATGACGAGGAGGACGCGGCGATTCTGGAGCGGGCGGGTCATGGGCTCGACCGATGGGACGGAAGCGGGTCGACGTCAATCGCGGACGACGTTGGTCGCCACGTCAGGTCCGTCAGGCCTCTTCTTGCCTCGCGGCGTGGCGAATCGTGAGGATGTTGATCCAATCGGCCGCCGCATCGACACCGTAAAAGATCAGGTAGGGATACGCCGGCACGGGAAATCGCCGGACACCCTGCCGGCGCATTTCCCCGATGTGCGGAAAGGCTCCAATCAGCCTGAGGGACGACTGGAAAGCCGCTTCGACCCTGCGCGCGCCCCCGGGGTTTCGATCCCGCAGGTAGGTGGCGATCGCGTCGATGTCAGCCTCCGCGCGAAGCGTGAGGCGCAGCCTCACCGCGCGGCACGGGCGAAGGCTGCGGCGACGATCGCGTCCGGGGGCGCCTGCGCGAAGTCGCCACGCTCGGCCTGAGCCAGTCCTTCCAGCACGGCGTCGCGGTGCTCCGGCTCGATCTCCAGCGGATCGGTCTCATGGGCCAGGCCGATGAGGGCCCGGGCGATGTCGTCCTGCGCAGCCGGAGGCATTTGCCCCAGGAGCGCAAAGGCTTCGCGCAGCAATTCGGTCATGTCGTTGCATCCATCCAGCCGCGGTGGATGCGATGATCGCACATCCCTCGGGATTCGCCAGATGTCGGGAAAGTCCGGCCTCGCCGCGGGCTAGCGGAACGCTATCACCAGCGCACCGATGGCGATGCCCCACAGGGCCACGGTCGACCAGATCGCGTGCCGGCGCTCGGACCGGGCGAAGGCGTCGAGGCGGTTGCCGTCGCCCGAGCCCGCCTCGTCGAGGCGCACCAGGATGCGGCGCAGGCGCTGGGCGAGGTCGGGGATGTCCGAGACCACGTCGGTGATGGTGAGGGCGGCGCGGCCGAGGCTCTCGACCCGGCCCACAGGACCGAGGTTGCGGGCGATCCAGGAGCGCACCACCGGCTCGGCCCCGGTCCACATGTCGAGTTGCGGATCGAGGGAGCGGGCGACGCCCTCGACCACCACCATGGTCTTCTGCAGCATCACCAGTTCGGTGCGGGTGCTCATGTCGAACAGGGCGGTGATGTCGAACAGCAGGGTCAGCACCTTGGCCATCGAGATCTCGTCGGCCTTGCGCTGATGGATCGGCTCGCCGATCGCCCGGATCGCCTGGGCGAAATCCTCGACCGAATGGTGCGCCGGCACGTAGCCCGCCTCGAAATGCACCTGGGCCACGCGCTTGTAGTCGCGCAGGATGAAGCCGAGCAGGATCTCGGCGAGGAAGCGCCGCTCCATGTGCCCGAGCCGGCCCATGATGCCGAAATCGACGGCCACCAGGGTACCGGTCGGGTCGATGAACAGGTTCCCGGGATGCATGTCGGCGTGGAAGAAGCCGTCCCGGATGGCGTGGCGCAGGAAGGACTGGATCACCGCCCGGCCGAGGGCCTTCGCATCGTGCCCGGCCGCCTCGATGGCGGCCCGGTCGTTGAGGCGGATGCCCTCGATCCACTCGCTGGCCAGCACGTCGCGGGCGGTCAGCTCCCAGTCGGGCTTGGGCACGCGGAAATCCGCGTCGTCCCTCGTGTTCTGGGCGAGCTCGGACATCGCGGCGGCCTCGAGCCGGAAGTCCATCTCCATCATCACCGAGCGGGCGAGGATTTCCACCACCTCGCGGGGGCGCAGGCGCTCGGCCTTGGGCGACAGCACGTGCACCACGCGGGCCATGAAGCGCATGACCTGGAGGTCGCGCTGGAAGCGCTCGCGCACGCCCGGGCGCATGATCTTGATCGCCAGCACCCGCTCGGCGCCGTCGGCGTCGAGGACATGGGCCTTGTGGACCTGCGCGATCGAGGCCGCCGCGATCGGCGGGCTGAACGAGACGAAGAGATGCGCCACCGGCTTGCCGAGCGCCGCCTCGACCAGCCGGATCGCGGTCTCCTGTGGGAACGGCGGGACGCGGTCCTGCAGGGTCTCGAGATCGCGCGCCGCCTGCATGCCGACGATGTCGGGCCGGGTCGCGAGGAACTGGCCGAACTTGACGTAGCTCGGCCCGAGGCGGGTCAGGGCCCGCTGCAACGGACCGGCGCCGGCCCCGAGGCCCGAGCGCTCCAGCATGCGGCCGAGCCGCAGGACCACGCGCAGGTGCGGCGGCAGCTCGGCGGAATCGACCAGGGCCAGCGCGCCCTCGCGGGCGAGCACGTAGCCGACATGGGCGCCGCGGAAGAGATGGACGAAGCCGCCGAGCATCAGACCGTCCCGGGCATGGTGCGGAGGGGCGGTGCCGACACCGCCGTCACGAGACCTTCCAGCCCGAATGGATCGCCACGATGCCGCCCGTCAGCGGCCAGTGGCTGACGTGGCGGAACCCGGCCGCCTCGATCATGCCGGCGAAGCGCCCGGGGGAGGGGAACTTGCGGATCGATTCCACGAGGTAGCGGTAGGAATCCGCGTCGCCGGCGACCTGGGCGCCGAGGCGCGGGATCACGTGGAACGAGTAGGCGTCGTAGATCCGGTCGAGCACCGGCAGGTCGACCTTCGAGAATTCCAGGCAGAGGAACCGGCCGCCGGGCTTCAGCACCCGGTGCGCCTCGGCGAGCGCCCGGTCGATCCGGGGCACGTTCCGGATGCCGAAGGCGATGGTGTAGGCGTCGAACCGCTCCGCCGGCAGCGGCAGCGCCTCGGCATTGGCCGTGACGAAGTCGATACGCCCTGTGAAGCGGTCGCCCGCCCGCTCGGCGCCGACCCGCAGCATCGCCTCGTTGATGTCGAGCACCGTGGTGTGCGTCGCGGGGCCGCCGGCCTCCAGGGCGCGGAAGGCGATGTCGGCGGTGCCGCCGGCCACGTCGAGATGGTGGAAGGGACGGTTGCGCGGTGGCCGCAGCATCGAGATGAGGTGCGACTTCCAGGCGCGGTGGAGCCCGCCCGACATCAGGTCGTTCATCAGGTCGTAGCGCTTGGCGACGGAACGGAAGACGTCGTCGACGCGGCCCTGCTTCTCGTCGAGCGCGACGCTCTCGAAGCCGAAATCGGTGGTCTCGTCGGTGGCCATGGGCGTCTCCATGGCCGTCTCCATAGCGAAGCCGTGCCGAGAGTGCCATCAGGCTCGATCGCGCAGGTCGGGTTCTCCCGGACTACGCGGCTGCCCGGCGGATCGCACTGCCCGGATGGTACAGGCCCGGATCGTCCGAGGTGATCCGGTCCCGGGCCTCCAGCATCTGCCGGAACAGGACCGCGGGCATCGCGCGCGCCGCGCCCGAGTCGGGGTCCTTGCCCGCCGTGATCACCTCGGCCAGGGACAAGCCGAGGCGATCGAGGCCAAGGGCCTTCTCGATGAGCCCGACGAGCATCGCGGCCGTCTTTTCCTGCTTCAGCACCCCGACGGTGTCGGCATCGAGATGCAGGCGCCTGGCGATGCCGTCGATCCTGGCCGGGTCGTCCGGATGGGCCTTCATCTCCCGGAAGGCGTCCTCGACCGCGGACATGAAGCTCGATTGCGTGGCGTAGGCATCGCGTTCGATGCCGAGAACCTGCCCGACGCGGTTCAGGAGCGCGATCATCTCCTTGGCGGGATTGGGCCGGTTCACCCCGAAGAGGGCGGCGCTGGCCTCGGCGGCGGTGGGCTCCGCGCCGATGCCCCCAGAAGGTGGCAGGCGGCTGTCGCGGCCGAGATTCGGCGCGCCGAGCGAGGTCTGTGCGGAGGATTGCCGCAGCAGGGTCAGGGCCGTCACCCCGGGACGCGTGGACAAGATCACGGTGGTACTCCTGACGCATGGCCGTCGCAGCAAGACGCGATGCGCGATCGGCCGTACCACCCTGCGTGTGATCTCCTGAATTTTTATTACCTGTGATTGTACAACGCGAAAATGAGGCGACCAAGTGGCTTCGGCGAGCGCCGGCTCCCCCATGGCTGGCGGCCCCGGCCATGCCCATCTGGGTAAGAAACGCCTCCGCGAGCGGTAAAGGACGCCATGCCGGAACTTCCCGAAGTCGAGACCGTACGTCAGGGCCTCGCCCCCGCCCTGGTGGGTGCGCGCTTCAGCCGGGTCCTCCTGCGGCGGCCGAACCTGCGCTTCCCGTTTCCCGACCGGTTCGCCGAGCGCCTCGAGGGCCGCACCGTGACGGATCTCGCCCGGCGGGCGAAGTACCTCGTGGCCGGCCTCGATTCCGGGGAGTCGCTGATCATGCATCTCGGCATGAGCGGGCGCTTCGACGTGGCCCTGCCGGACGGACGCAACCTGTCGCCGGGTGACTTCTATCTCGAAGGCGCGCAGGGCAACGCCAAGCACGACCACGTGGTGATGGCGATGTCGAACGGGTCGACCGTGACCTACAACGACGTCCGGCGTTTCGGCTTCATGGATCTCGTCGCCACTCCGGCACTCGGCGCGAGCCGCCACTTCGCCGGCATGGGCATCGAGCCCCTGAGCGAGGCCCTGACGCCGGAGACCGTCGCGCGCCTGTTCCGCAACCGGATCACGCCGTTGAAGGCCGCCCTCCTCGACCAGCGCCTCATCGCCGGCCTCGGCAACATCTACGTCTGCGAGGCCCTGCACCGGGCGGGCCTCCATCCCGAGATGCGGGCCGGCCTCCTCGCCAAGGCCGACGGGACGCCGACCCCAAAGGCCCGGCGCCTGGCCCGGGTGATCGGCGAGGTCCTGACCGAGGCCGTGGCGGCCGGCGGCTCGACCCTGCGCGATTATGCCCATACGGACGGCGGCAGCGGCGCCTTCCAGCATGCCTTTCGGGTCTATGACCGGGTCGGACATGCTTGCAGCGCCAAAGGATGTACTGGTGTGATCGAGAGGATCGTCCAGTCGGGCCGGTCGACATTCTTCTGCGCGACCTGTCAGACCCGCCCCGCAAAATAGCAGTGGACTGTGATGGCGCCGCCGCGCGTTCGGCAATTTGGCGGACCTGAGACGTTAAAGCTCATTTGATAATTAGCTGCCAGGGTGATGTTCGACGAACGGGCGGCCGGATCTTCGGAAGACTGTTCGTCCAACCACAAGATGAAAGCATTCGGCCGCGACAACTCGGCCAGTTCCGCCTCCGAGGGGATGCGGGGCCGGTTCGGAGATGCCGGCCGGTCCGCTGGAATCCAGGGCACCCATGTACCCCACCGCGCGCAACGAAGCCGATCGTCTCAAGGCCCTGCGGGATCTCGATATCCTGGACTCCGAACCGGAGCCGCATTTCGAGGCCATCTGCCGGACGGCGGCGGCCCTGTTCGGCATGCCGATCTCCTACGTCTCCCTGGTCGCTGCGGATCACCAGCGCTTCATGGCCAAGTGCGGGCTCGATCTCGACGAGACGGCGCGCGAGGGTGCCTTCTGCAACTACGCCATCCTGTCGGACGCCGTGTTCGTGGTGGAGGACGCCCGCGCCGACCCGCGCTTCCGAGACAGTCCTCTCGTGGTGGATTCGCCGCACGTGCGCTTCTATGCCGGGGCGCCCCTGGTGACCGAGGCCGGCCTGCGGGTCGGCATCCTCTGCGTTCTCGATTACGTGCCGCGCCGGTTCGCGCCCGAGGACCGCACCCGGCTGCAGGACCTGGCCTCCGTCGTCGCTGCCCAGCTGAGCCTGCACCGGGCCAAGGCAAAGCTGCGGGAGCGCGAAGCGCATTACCGCCTGCTCGCGGAGAACAGCTCCGACATGGTGATCTGGGCGACGCTCGACACCGTACGCCGCTACGTCTCGCCCGCCTCCCGCACCCTACTCGGCTACGAGGCGGAGGAGCTGATCGGCACGAAGCCCCTGGATCAGGTCCATCCGGCCGATGCCGAGGCCTATGGCCGGCTGCTGGACGACCTATGCGCCGGACGCATCACCCGGGCGGTGTCGACCCAGCGCTACCGCCGCAAGGACGGCAACTGGATCTGGGTGGAGGTCAACTTCAATCTCACCTACGATTCCGGGGGCGGGCACGCGACCGGCTACGTGGCGGCGGCGCGCGACATCAGTGCGCGCAAGGAAGCGGAGTTCCAGATCGCCCACATGGCGCGCCACGACGCCCTGACCGATCTGGCGAACCGGACCCTGTTCCGCGAGCGCCTAGTCCAGGAACTCGGCATGAGCCACCGCCGCGGCGCCAATTTCGCGGTGCTCTGCCTCGATCTCGACCGCTTCAAGTTCGTCAACGACACCCTCGGACACCAGGCCGGCGACGCGCTGCTCTGCGCAGTGGCCGGCCGCCTGCGCGGACTTGTCCGGGCCGAGGATACGGTGGCGCGGATCGGCGGCGACGAGTTCATGATCATCCAGACCGGTCCGCTGGTGGCCGGCAGCATCCGCACCCTGGCGCAGCGCCTGATCGAGGTGGTGTCGCAGCCGATCGAGCTGGAGGGCGGCGCCGTGACGGTGGGCGTCAGCATCGGCGTCGCCGTGGCGCCGCAGGACGGGACGGATCCCGACCTCCTGTGCCGGAACGCCGACCTCGCCCTGTTCCAGGCCAAGGACGCGGGCCGCAACACCTTCCGGCTCTACGAGCCCGGGATGCGCTTCGGCCCGGCCTGAGGGCCGGTCACCAGCCGCGCACATCCTCGCCGGTGGGCCGCCGACCCTGCGGCGTCAATCCGTTGATCACCTGGGGCAGGGCCTGGGCGAGTTGCGACAGCAGGTCGTTGCGGTTCAGGCCGGTGCGCTGTTCCAGGGCGTTCACGGTCTCCGGGCCGAGGGCTTCGGCGAGGCGATCGGGGGCCACCGGCCGGTTCTCGCCATGGCCGATCCAGGATTCCATGACGTCGCCGAGGCCGCCGCGCTGGAAGCGGTCGATCAGCCCGTCGAGGCCGCTGCGTCCGTCCGGCGCCTCGTGGTCGAGATGGGCGTAGGGTCCGGCACCGGCGCTGCGGTCGCCCGGAACCGAGCCGTTGTCACCCGGGCCGTCGAGCATGCCGGAGAGGTCGCTGAAGTCGCCCTCGCGGCCGGGCAGGGGCGGGGCATCGTCGCGCGTGTCGCGGCCGTAGCCGGGGCCTGGACCGCGGTCCTGGCCGAAGCCGCCGATATCGCCGTCGTCGCCGCCGCGCGGCGCGTGCGCCTCGCCGCGATGGCCGCCGCCGAGGAGGTCGCCGAGGCCGCCGGCCCCCTTCGACATCAGCAGCATCAGCAACGCCTGCACGATCGGTGACATCGCGCCGCCGAGCATGCCGCCCCCGCCCTCGCTGCCGCCGTGACCGCGGCCCTCGCCCCGCTCAGGCTCACGGCCGCCGCCGAGCACCTGACCGAGCACGCCGCCGATGACTTGATCGAGCAGACCCATTGCGCTTCTCCCCTGTGTTGACGATGGAACCGTGTCCTAGTCGCGGCGGGTCCCGCCTGTGCCGGCCCGGTCCTTCGCCGGGAGGTGATCCAGCGGATTGGTGCGCGCGCCGGGCTTGGCGTCCGAGGCCGTGACGGCGGTGGTGGCGGAGATCGCCTTCGGCGGCGCGACCTGACCGGTCGGCCGCTCGGCCGCGCCCGCCGCGTTGTCGCGGCCCGGCAGGGTGCCGGGGGTCGGCTGGTCGTTGGGGTTGGCCACCGACTGCGCGGTGGCCGGGCGCAGGCTCACGGGCCCGACCAGCAGGCCGACGGCGCCCGAGAGGGCGAGGCCGGACAGGAACAGGGCGGTGACGGCGCCGCCGGCGCGGGGCCTGAAGGCCGGACGCGAAGCGCCGGGAGATGCAGGGCGGCTCATGGGACGGTCTCCGGGAGCGAGGGGACGTCGGATGCCGGACCAAGCCCCGCCACCGCCGATGGGTTCCGGTCCCCCCGCGGGCAAAAAGCCGGCGCACCCCGCGATCAGCCGCGCTTGCGCCCACCTCCGCCCTTGTATTTCGGCTTCTGGCCGCCGAGCCCCTGGGTCGAGCGGGCCTTCGGCCGCTCCTGCCAGACGGGAGCGCCCACGGGCAATTCGCGGTCGGTGCCCGGCCCCATGTTGTCGAGGGTCGGCTTCGAGATGCGGCTCTGCTTGGCGCCGAAGCGCCCGGCCTCGCGCTCGACGTCGCCCTGGCGGGCCATGGGATCGTCCGAGACCAGCAGCTCCGTGGCCTGCAGGCGCTTGAGCTCGTCGCGCAGGCGCGCGGCCTCCTCGAAGTCGAGGTCGGCGGCTGCCGTGCGCATCCGCTTCTCCAGGTCGGCCATGACCGCCTTGAGGTTGTGGCCAATGGTGACGGCGTTCTTGGCGAGCCCGGTATCGACTTGGACGTGGTCGCGCTCGTAGACGCTGTCGAGGATGTCGGCGATGCCGCGCTTCACGCTCTGCGGCGTGATGCCGTGCTCCTCGTTGTAGGCGAGCTGCTTCTGGCGGCGGCGCTCCGTCTCGGCCATCGCCCGCTCCATCGAGCCGGTGATCTGGTCCGCGTAGAGGATGCAGCGGGCATCCGCGTTGCGGGCCGCGCGGCCGATGGTCTGCACCAGCGAGGTCTCGGAGCGCAGGAAGCCCTCCTTGTCGGCGTCCAGGATGGCCACGAGGGCGCATTCCGGGATGTCGAGGCCCTCGCGCAGCAGGTTGATGCCGATCAGCACGTCGAAGGCGCCGAGCCGCAGGTCGCGGATGATCTCGATGCGCTCCAGGGTGTCGATGTCCGAGTGCATGTAGCGCACGCGGACGCTGTTCTCGTGCAGGTATTCGGTCAGGTCCTCGGCCATGCGCTTGGTCAGCGTCGTCACCAGGGTGCGGTAGCCGGCCTGGGCCACCTCCCGCACCTCGCCGAGGAGGTCGTCGACCTGAGAGCGGGCCGGACGCACCTCGATCACCGGGTCGACGAGGCCGGTCGGGCGGATGACCTGCTCGGCGAAGACGCCGCCGGTCTGCTCCATCTCCCACTTGGCGGGTGTGGCCGAGACGTGGATCGATTGCGGGCGCATGGCATCCCATTCCTCGAACCGCAGCGGGCGGTTGTCGAGGCAGGAGGGCAGACGGAAGCCGTACTCGGCCAGGGTCGCCTTGCGGCGGAAGTCGCCCTTGTACATGCCGCCGATCTGCGGGACCGTGACGTGGCTCTCGTCGGTGAAGACGATGGCGTTGTCGGGCAGGTACTCGAACAGGGTCGGCGGCGGCTCGCCGGGCTTTCGCCCCGTCAGGTAGCGCGAATAGTTCTCGATGCCGTTGCAGGCGCCGGTGGCCTCGATCATCTCGATGTCGAAGGTGCAGCGCTGCTCGATGCGCTGCGCCTCGATCAGGCGGCCCATCTTGGTCAGCTCGTCGACCCGCTGCTTCAGCTCGGTCTTGATGCCCTTGACCGCCTGCTGGAGGGTCGGGCGCGGCGTGACGTAGTGCGAGTTGGCGTAGACCTTCACGAACTTCAGGTCATTGATCTTCTTGCCGGTGAGCGGATCGAACTCGGTGATCGACTCGATCTCGTCGCCGAACAGGCCGATGCGCCAGCCACGGTCCTCCAAGTGGGCGGGCCACAGTTCGATCACGTCGCCGCGGACCCGGAAGGTGCCGCGGGCGAAGTCCGACTGGATGCGCTTGTACTGCAGCGCCACGAGGTCGGCGATCAGCTGGCGCTGCTCGATCTTCTCCTCCAGCGACACCGTGAACGACATCGCCGTGTAGGTCTCCACGGAACCGATGCCGTAGATGCACGAGACCGAGGCGACGATGATGACGTCGTCGCGCTCCAGCAGGGCGCGGGTCGCGGCGTGGCGCATCCGGTCGATCTGCTCGTTGATCGAGGATTCCTTCTCGATGAAGGTGTCCGAGCGCGGCACGTAGGCCTCGGGCTGGTAATAATCGTAGTACGAGACGAAGTACTCCACCGCGTTGTCGGGGAAGAAGCTCTTGAACTCCCCGTAGAGCTGCGCCGCCAGGGTCTTGTTCGGCGCCAGGATCAGGGCCGGCCGCTGGGTCTCGGCGATGATCTTGGCCATCGTGAAGGTCTTGCCGGAGCCGGTGACGCCCAGCAGCACCTGGTCGCGCTCGGCCTTGCGCACGCCGTCCACCAGCTCGGCGATGGCGCGGGGCTGGTCGCCTGCCGGCTCGAACTCGGATTTCAGCGTGAAGGCGAGGCCACCCTCGGATTTCTTCGGCCGGTCCGGCCGGTGCGGCACCCAGGTCTTGCCGTCCCGGAACAGCGGATTGCCCTCGGTGAGGAGGCGCGAGAGCGCGTCCACCGTGGCGGAGACGCCGTCCGTAGCGAGCGACGTGTCGCCGTCCTCCGCCAATCCGACCGGGTCCGCGCCCTCCGGGACCGGACCGTCCTCCGGCGCACGCAGGCCGAGGGCCTGGGCGAGACGCGGGTCGACGTCGGCCGCCTCGCCATGGGCGTAGGTCGCCTGCGCCGCCTCGCCGAAGCCCATGCCGGAGTTCTTGTCCGGAGCCGCCGGCGCCTGGGTCGCGGCCGCGGGAGGCCTGGCGCGTCCGCGCGCCGGCTTCGGCTGGCCCGGACGCGGCGGGGCCGGCGGCTCGACCGGCGGCAGGCGGTTCCGGTTCAGCGCTGGGCTGAGCAGCGCGGCCAAATGCTCGTCGAGGGGTTGGAGTTCCGGCTTCGACGCCTTCGAGTTCGGCGTCCGCGGTGCGGACGCCTTGGTTCCGGACGTCTTGGTCCCTGCACCCTTGGAATTCGCGACGTTCCTGTTCAGAACCTCGGCGTCAGGAGCTGGGTCGGAGGCGGCGCGTGGCTTCTTCGGAGTCGGCATGCTGCAAGTATGGTTTCTACCAGCCGCTTGGGAAAGGGTGCGCCGGAGCCGGATCGGGTCCCGACTTCGCTCAGCCGGGGCGGGGGACGCCGCACGGGGCGATTTATCGCGCCTCGCCACGGTTCCGGCCGTCCTCGCCATGGCGATTCGGCCAAGCGCGATCCTGGTCCTGAGCGACCACCTCGATCCGGAACTCGAGGCGTTCGGCCGGCGCTTCATCGCGGCACCGATCTGTCTCGCCACCGAGAATCCAGACCTTTCGGCAATGGCTCCGGCGGGCATGGAGGTGGCCTGCGGACGCTTCGCCGACCGCCGCTGGCTGCGGACGCTCGCCGCTGTGCACGGGCCGAGCCTGATCATCGATCAGCGCACCGGCGCCGACGCCGCGCGGGCACGCGCCTTCGTCCTCCTCTACCCGGCGCTCGCGCGCGGCGGCGTCTACGCGATCCGGGAGCCAACGGGGCTGCGGGCACGCCTGTCCACCTTCGGTCGCATCGCACGCGCCCTCCGCCGGCGGCTCGCCGCAGCCGGCGGGCCTCCTCTCCACCGGGGCGGCTACCGGATCGTCGGCAAGCCGGACGGGGTGCCCCGGCCGATCCGCCTGCGTCACGCGGCCGAGATCCCGGCGCCTCCGGCCGTTCCGGTCGATGCGCCGCGCTACCGCCGGGCGACGGCCGAGCTGATCGGTGCGCCGCCGCGGATTGCGGCGTTCGCGGCGCAGTTCTCCGGTTCCGAGGCGACGCCGCCCGAGGCGCGGGTCTACCGCTTCCCGGACGCACTCGTCTTCGGCTCCGCCCTGGTCCAGGTGGGCGACGCCCTGGTCGAGGAGAGCCTGATCAATCGTGACCGCGCCGGCTATCTCGGCGCGCTGGCGCTGGCGCCCGACGGCACGGGCACGGTGCACCACACGCTCCCGCGCCCGCGCCGGATCGCCGGCCGCACGGTGCATCTCTGGCAGCTCTGGGCGGAGAATTACGGGCACTGGATCATCGAATGCCTGCCACGCCTGCACGTGGCCGCCCGAGCCGGCCTTCTCGACGGCGCGAAGGTCACCGTCCAGGCCATTCCGTCGATGGCGGCGCTGTACCGAGAGTCCCTCGAGGCCCTCGGCATCGGCGCGGACAGGATCGTCTGGATGACCCAGCGCGAGGTCCTCTTCGAGGAGCTCGTCTATCCCACCCCGATCACCCTGCAGCCGATCACCAAGTCGCCCCTCGTCATCGATGCCGCACGGGAGCTCCGAGACCGGATCGGACCGCCTCCGGAGCCCCTGCCGGAGCGGATCTACGTCAGCCGCAACCGCAACACCCGCCGGCGGCTCGTCAACGAGGCGGAGGTCGTCGCCGTGCTGGCGGAGCGCGGCTATTGCACCGTGCACCCGGAGGAAGAGTCCTTCGTGCGCCAGGTCCAGATCTTCGCCGCCGCACGCTTCGTGATCGGCGGAATGGGGGCCGCCCTCAGCAACCTCGCCTTCTCCGAGCCGGGCGTGCGCTGCCTGATGCTGACCAACCAGGACATGCTCGACGACTTCTTCCTCGACCTCGCCGGCCTCGTGGGCGGCAGCTACGTCTCGATCCACGGCGACAGCGTGGCGCCGGACCTCGGCATGCAGTCGGACTACGCGATCCCGATCGCGGTCCTGCGCGAGACCCTCGACCGGCATGGGTTCTGAACGACGGCACGATCGAGATTCGCGTCTCGGTTCCTCGACACCGGGCCGAACGGAGCTAGGTTCCGGGCGGGATCACTGCCGCATCCCGAGACCGGACGCACCGATGGACTCCGAGAGCCCCCCGAAACCCGAACTCGACGCCGAGACCCTGGCCTTCGCGGCCCGGGTCTTCCAATACGCCCGCCTGGGCCATGCGGAGGACCTCGCGGAGCTGTTCGGGCAGGGCCTGCCGGCCAACCTGCGCAACGACAAGGGCGACAGCCTGCTGATGCTCGCCGCCTATAACGGGCAGGCCGAGGCGACGCGGGTGATCCTGGAGCATGGCGGCGACCCCGAACTCGCCAACGACCGGGGCCAGACGCCGCTCGCCGGCGCCGCCTTCAAGGGGGACGTCGCCATCGTCGGCCTGCTCCTCGCCCACGGTGCCCGGGTGGACGGCACCGGAACGGGCAGCCGCACGGCGCTGATGACGGCAGCGATGTTCAACCGCACCGAGATCGTCGACCTGCTGCTCGCCCACGGTGCCGACCCGGATTTCCGGGACGCCTCCGGCCAGACCGCCGCGTCCCTGGCGGAATCCATGGGGGCGGCCGACACCCCCGCCCAGCTCGCCGGGGCGACGCGCCCGGGCACAACGGGCTGAGCCGGCGCGTTCCCGTCCGAAGATCTGCTGCGGATCGCCCGGTCACGGGGCGACCCAGGTGAGGAATGCCCATGTCGAACACGTTCCGCCGCGGCCTGGCCGCGTTCCTGATCGCGAGCCTGCCCGGCGCGGCCCGGGCGGCCGACGACTGGCCGATGTTCGGGCGCGACCACACCAACCAGCACTTCTCGCCGCTCACCACGATCGACCGGGGCAACGTGAAGGCCCTGCGCCCGGCCTGGATCTTCCAGACCGGCATCACCGGCTACTTCCAGGCCGAGCCCGTGGTGGTGGACGGGACGCTCTACGTCTCGACCACCCAGAACCACGTCGCCGCCCTCGATGCCCGCAGCGGGCGGGTGCTGTGGACCTACACCCACAAGGCGCGCACCGAGAAGATCTTCGGGCCGCCCTCGAACCGCGGCGTCGCGGTCTCCGGCGGCAAGGTCTTCGAGGCCACCATGGACGGGCGGGTGATCGCCCTCGACGCCGCCACCGGCAAGGTCCTGTGGGACCATGAGGCCGTGCGCCCGGAGGAGGGCGAGTCCGAGACCGCCTCGGCCCTGGCGGACACGCTCGGGGCCGGCACGGTCCAGGGCTCGAGCCGCCTCGGCTTCAAGATGCCGCCCCTGGTGGCCGACGGCCTCGTCATCGTCGGCGTGGCCGGCGCGGGCTACGGCCTGCACGTGGAGGACGCCAAGGGCGGCCTCGACGGCGGCGCGGTGGTGGGCATCGAGGGCGGCTATGGCCGCCGCGGCTGGCTCGCCGCCTACGATGCCGCCACGGGCGCCGAGCGCTGGCGCTGGTACGTCACGAAGGCCGACGGCTGGGAGGGCGCCTTCTCCGCGACGACGCCGGACGGCGTGCCCCTGCACCGGGACATCGCCGCCGAGAAGGCCGCCGCCCCGGCCCATCCGGAGGCCTGGCGGGTGGGCGGCGGCTCGCTCTGGATGACCCCGGCCTACGACCGGGATTTCGGGCTGATCTATGTCGGCACCGGCAATCCGGCGCCGCAGAACTTCGGCCTCTCGCGGCCGGGCGACAACCTCTACACCATGAGTCTCGTCGCCCTCGACGTCCGCACCGGGCAATTGCGCTGGTACTACCAGCAGGTGCCCCACGACGAGTGGGGCTACGACGTGGCGAGTCCGCCCTTCCTCCTCGATCAGCCGACGCCGGAGGGGCCGGTCAAGGCGGTGGCGCAGGGCTCGAAGACCGGCTGGCTCTACGTCCACGACCGCAGCACCGGAAAGCTCCTGGCGCGGTCCGAGCCGCTGATCGCACAGAAGAACCTCTACGCCCCACCGACCGAGGCCGGCACCGTGGTGAGCCCGGGTCCGCTCGGGGCGATCTCCTGGCATCCGGTGGCCTACGACCCCCGCGGCGGCACCGCCTTCGCGCAGGTCCGCCACGGAGCGACCACCTACGTGGTCAGGACCGTGCCCGCCGCCGGCGACCGCCCGGCGATCCGCTACACCGAGACCACCGAGGCGAAGGGGGAGCCGAGCTTCAGTACCCTCACGGCTGTAGATCTCGCCCGGGGCGGGGCGATCAAGTGGACCGTGAAGGGCGGCAGCCGCCTCTCCGGTGGGACGCTGGCCACCGCCTCCGGCCTCGTTTTTTCTGGTGAGGAGGATGGCCACCTCGATGCCCACGACGCCGAGACCGGCGCGATCCTCTGGCGGTTCCAGTGCGGGGCCGGGATCGGTGGGCCGCCGATCACCTATGCGCTCGACGGCAAGCAATACGTCGCGGTGGCGGCCGGGGGTGCTTCCTTCACCAAGGGCTCCGGCTTCGGCACCGGCGATGCGCTGGTGGTGTTCGCGCTGCCGGATTGAGCGGCCCGGCCGGGGCGAGCGGTGGAAGCCGCCGAGCCCGGCCGCGCGCATGATGCAGGATCGCGACGCGCGGCTGCGCGTGCACGCGACGGTGCGACGCGGTCCAGCCCGACAACCGTCGATTATCGTACAAAAGGTTCCTGTCTTTTACGGATCTGGTCACTATGTCGCAGATCGCGGCGAAGCAATGCAATCCTGCGGCGAGCCGCGGTGAATTTAAAATATGATAAGATTATAATCCAGGTTGTAGAGCGCGGTTGCGGAGCCGGCCGTCCGCGCACCGGCGCAAATATTCCTTTCTTACCGTCATAGTTTTCCGGCGCTTCCGAATTTTGGCGGAAAGATTCCATTATAAAATCGGTGTGATCGTCGCGTAATCCGAAGAGATCGGAGGGCGAGTCGGAGGCTCGGCGATGCGAAACGTCGACAATCATACAATGATAACGAGTCGAATTCTTTCAGAGCAAGACGGTAACGCCGCAATCGAGTTCGCGTTGATCGTTCCAGTATTGCTGGCCCTTTTCGCCGGTATGGTCGCCTTCGGAATCTACCTCGGTGCGTCGCACAACCTGAAGCATATCGCCTCGGAAGCGGCCCGTGCCTCGATCGCCGGCGTCAGCGACCAGGAGCGGATCGACCTCGCCCGCCGGCGGGTCGCGGACGCCCTGACCAAGGGGGCGATGTTCAAGCCCGGCACAGTGCTGGTGTCGGTCGGACCGAACCCGGCGGATGCGTCCCTCTTCACCGTGACCCTGACCTTCGATGCGAAGTCGCTCGGCTTCTCCGGGTTCTCGGGCCTGATTCCCCTGCCGCCGGATCTCATCCAGAGCACGGTGAACGTGCGCCGGGGCGGGCTATGATCGGCCGCATCGCACGCGACGAGCGCGGCGCCGTCGCGATCTTCACGGCTCTGGCCCTCTCCACGCTCCTCGCCGCGACGGCGATCGGCGTCGATTACGGGGCGATGGTGGTGGCCCGCCGCAAGGCGCAGGGGGCGGTCGATCTCGCCGCGACCCTCGCGGCGTCCGATCCGCAGCGCGCCGACCTGCTGGCACGCCAGTCCCTGGCCGATAACGGCTTCGGCGCCGAGACGGTGATCAAGGTCCAGCCCGGAATCTACGTGGGCGATGCCAAAGTCCCCGTCGCGGACCGCTTCGTCCCCAACGCGGCCGCGCCGAGTGCCGTCCGGGTGGATCTGCGCACGCGGACGCCGACCTTCTTCGCACCCGCAATCGGCTTCAAGCGCGACGTGCAGATCGATGTGCGCGGGACCGCGGCCTCGGCGCGGTTCGCGTCCTTCAACATCGGGTCCGGGTTGATGCGCCTGGATGCCGGCGTCATCAACGGCCTCTTCGGCGCGCTGCTGGGCAAACCCGTCTCCCTGTCGGTCAGCGACTACGAGGCGCTGGCGGCGGCGCAGGTCGACGGGTTCCGCGTGCTCGACGCCCTCCAGCCCACGCTCGGTCTCAAGGTCGACAACTACAACGACGTGGTGGCGGCGAACGCGACGCTGGGACAGGTGCTCTCGGCGCTGCAGTCGGTCGCGGCCGCGACGGCGGGCAACGGCGCCGCCGCAGCCGCCCTCGCGCAGTTGAGCGGCGTGGCCCGGGGCGTCGGCGGCACGGTCCGGCTCGGCCAGATCATCGATCTCGGCGATTCGGCGAGCCTCGCGCCGGGCACTGGGGTGAAAGGACCGTCGATAGGCCTGATGGACACCCTGTCGGCCGCGCTCATGGTCGCCAACGGCGATCGCCAGGTCTCGGCCGATCTCGGCGCAAACGTGCCGGGCCTGCTGCGAACGCAGGTCACCCTGGGGATCGGAGAGAAGCGCCAGAGTTCCGGCTACGTCCAGCCCGGCAGCGCCAAGGCCACGGTGACGACGGCGCAGATCCGGCTTCTCGTCGAGGCCAGCCTGACCCTGCCCCTGGATCTCGGCACGCTGCGGCTGCCGCTCTATGTTCAGGTCGCGAAGGCGCAGGGCCGCCTGCGTTCTGTGACATGCCCCTGGTCGAGCCGACAGGGCCGCCAAGTCGTCGTCGACGCCCAGACCGGTGTGGCCGATCTCGCGGTCGCCGACATTCCGAAGACGCTCCTCGATCCGAATGCCCGCACCCCGGACCTCGATCAGCCGGCGACCCTGCTGCGGATTGCCCCCGCGCTGTCGGTCACCGGCCGCAGCCGCCTCACCCTGGGCAGCCCGGCGGCGCAGTCCGTGACCTTCAGCGACGACGACATCACCCGCCACACCGTCCGTTCGGTCTCGGCCACCGGATACGCGCAATCCCTGACCGGTCGGCTGATCGGCGACCTCGACCTGCAGGTGAACGGCGTCGGCCTCCTGGCGCCCGGTCTCGTCAAGAGCACGGTCGCGACCGCGCTCGCCGGCGTGACCCCCGCCCTGGACAAGGTCCTCGACAACACGCTGCGCGTTCTCGGGCTCCGCCTCGGCTACGCCGATCTCGCCGTGGAAGGCACGCGCTGCGACCAGGCCGTGCTGGTCCAGTAGGGCGGCCACGGCCGTACCGCCTGCGGGGTTTCGGTCATGCATGCGGTCCGACGGCCCGAACCCGACGTTCGGCCGGCGAAGGCCCGGACGGCCCCGGGGCCGGTGCCGCAAACCCGACGGTCAAAGCTTTCACATCCGACCCATTCATCGAAACCGCGACGGGCGCGACATGATCACGACCAATACCGGATGGATCGACCATCTTCTGGCCCTCAACCGGCACATCATGGCCGCCGAGCAAAGTCTCAGCCGGCAGGCGGGCCGCATCATCGATGCCCTGGAGATGCACGAGGACATCGCCGACAAGGAGGAGACCTTCGTCAGCTACCGCGCGCACCTGCAATGCCTACGCCAGATGCGCGACGCGATGCTGGCCGGGACGCGGGCCGTCGACTGACGGCAGCCCGTTACAGGCGGGGCCGGCCGTGTGGGCGGGCGGTCGCTCGCCGGAGCGCGGCCGGGTATGAGACGGAACGGGTTCGGCGCGCGCCTTGCGTCGGGCCCGGCGCAACCAGAGACCGTTCCCCATGACGACCGACGCCCCCGAACCGCGCCAGCCCGAGGACCGTGGACCGCCGGTGGTCCGCACCATCGCGATGCCGGCCGACACCAACCCGGCCGGCGACATCTTCGGCGGCTGGCTGATGGGGCAGATGGATCTCGCCGCCGGCAACATCGCGGCCCGGCGCTCCCGGGGCCGCTGCGCCACGATCTCGGTGGAGGCGATGACCTTCCACCGCCCCGTCATCGTCGGCGACGAGGTCAGCATCTATGCCTGGATCGTGCGGGTCGGCCGCACCTCCATGGGCATCCAGGTCGAGGTCTGGCGCCGCGAGCGCGAGGGCGAGGAGACCATGAAGGTGACGGAGGGGCTGTTCACCTTTGTGGCGATCGGCGCGGACCGCCGCCCCCGGGTGATTCCGCCGGAGCGCGAGACCGTAGGGGCGTGAGCCGAAGCGGGCCCTCCCGCCGGGCCGTCCTCGCCGGCGCCCTCGGCCTCGCGGCGAGTCCCGCCTTCGCCAGGAGCCCCGGCGCGACTGGAGGCCCCGCCTCCGCCGGGTCGCCATCCTGGTCCGCCGACAGCCTCCAGGCGGCGGCCGCGCGCAAGGGCCTGGCCTATGGCTCGGCGGTGAACGGCGTGACCCTGCGGCAGGACCCGGCCTATGGCCGGGCGCTGGCGCGGGAGGCCGGCCTCCTCGTGTCCGAGAACGCGATGAAGCTGACCTATGCCTGGCGCGCGCCGGATGCCCTCGACTTCACCTATGCGGACGAGGTGGTGGCCTTCGCGGAGGGCAACCGCCAGCGCCTGCGCGGCCACACCCTGGTCTGGCACGAGCGCCTGCCGGCCTGGGTGGCGGCCCGGCTCGCGACGGGGGAGGGCGAGGCCTTCCTGCGGCGCTGGATCGGCGCCATGGCCGGGCGCTATCGCGGCCGCATCGAGGCCTGGGACGTCGTCAACGAGATCTGCGGGCCCCAGGACGGACGCGCCGACGGGCTGCGGCGCACGCCCTGGCTCGAGGCGCTGGGACCGGGCTACGTCGATCTCGCCTTCCGCATCCAGCACGCGGTCGCGCCGGACGCCGCTGGGGTCTGGAACGAGAACGATCTCGAGCTCGACGCGGACTGGATCGACCAGCGCCGCACGATGGTGCTGCGCACCCTCGAGGGGATGCGCCGGCGCGGCGTGCCGATCCGTCGCCTCGGCCTGCAGGGCCACCTCTACGCCAAGCACCCGCTGAACCAGGAGAAGCTCCGGCGCTTCCTGCGGGAGGTCGCCGGCCTCGGCCTTGCCATCGAGATCACGGAATTCGACATCAACGACCGGACCTACCCGGCCGATCTGGCGGCCCGCGACCGGGCGGTGTCCGACCTCGCCCGACGGTTCCTCGACGTGGTGCTGGACGAGGCGGCCGTGCTCGACGTCCTCACCTGGGACATCACCAACCGCAACAGCTGGCTGAACACCAATCCGGAGCGCCGGCGCGCCGACGGCCTGCTCCAGCGCGCCCTGCCGCTCGACGAGACCTTCGCCCGCACGCCGCTCTGGTCGGCGATGCACCGGGCCTTCTCGGAGGCGCCGGACCACCGCCGGGCGCGAGAGGCACTGCGCGGCGCCTGAGCCCCTCGAGCATTTTCGAGCGCGGTGGATGCCGGCTCGCGTGAAGACGATGCCCTAGTGGGAGGTCATCCGCGCCTGCTGCGGCCGGTCGCCGGCATGCTGGCGCAGGAAGGCCGCCATCTCGGCGAGTTCCGGCGCCTTCGAGCGGAAAGTCACGGACAGCACCAGAAGCGTATCGGCGTGGTCGAGCCCGGCATAGATCCGCTCCTGCACCGGCACCCGGGCGGCGCGCAGGCGGGCGGCGAGGTTGCGGGTGTTGGAGGGCCGCACCGTGGTGTCGCCGTCGCCGGAGGCGAGGAAGGCCGGCGGCGAGTGCGGGCCCGCGAAGGTGATCGGCTGGGTCGCGGCCTTGTCGGGCGCCTCGCCGAACAACTCCGTGGCGGTGCCGGCATCGAGGGGCAGGAAGTCGTAGGGTCCGGACAGGCCGGCCACGGCGCGGACCACGCGGGGGTCGACCCCGGCCCGGCGCAGGTAGGCCGGGTTCAGACCCAGCATCACCGCGTTGTAGGCGCCCGCCGAGTGGCCCGCGAGGACGATCCGGCTCGGGTCGCCGCCATAGGCGGCGATGTTCTGCTCGACCCAGGCCAGGGCCTGGGCCCCGTCGTCGAGGAAATCGGGGAAGCGGACCTCCGGATAGAGCCGGTAATCCGGCAGCACCGTCACGAAGCCCTGGGCCGCGAGGGCCTGGCCGACGAAAGCGTAATCCTCCTTCGAGCCGTTTTTCCAGGAGCCGCCGTAGAAGAACACCAGCACGGGCGCCCCTGCGGAGCCGGCCACGGGGGTGAAGACGTCCAGGCGCTGGCGCGGATGGGCGCCGAACGCCGCGTCCTTGAGGCTGAGGCGGCCGCCCTGGTCGCGGGGCCCGATCGCGTCGAAGAAGGCGAGGGGCGAGCAGGCCGTGATGCCGAGCGCGACGAGCGCGAGACCGGCGAGGCTGGCAAGGACGGCAAGAACCCGGGTCATGCAACTCTCTGTTGGGGCGCGTCCCCCCTGTGACAGGGCTGGCGCGGCGGATTCATGGCGCAGTTGGGGTTTCTCGGGGCCATCGCGACGCTTCGGACCGATCGGCCTCCCGATCAGGTTCTGAGCACGAGGCAGGCCCCTCCGACCTGGCGGATCCGGCCGCACAGGCCGTCGGCGGCCTCGCGGCTCTGGGCCGGGATGCGGATGCGGTAGAAGGCGCGGGTGCCGCGGCTGCGCAGGCGGGTGCCGATGATCATCGGACGAACATCGCCGATGACGCTTGTGTAGAGCTTCCGTGTCCGGGCGAAGCTCTGCAGGGCCAGGGACTTCGAGAAGTTCCCGGCGAGCTGGATGCCCCAGGGCGCCGCCGGTCCCTCGTTGCCGCCAAGGGCGAAGCGGTCGCCGCGCGACGGAATGCGCAGGGCTGCCGTCACCTTGAGGCAGCTCATCTCGGTCTCGGGCTTGGTCTCGGGTCCGGCCCCGGCCTCCTTGCCCTCGAGGTTCTTCTTCGAAGCGTCCTTCGCGGGCGCATCCTTCTTCGGTTCCTCGCCCTCCGGCATCTCCACCGCCGCGCCCGGGCGCCAGGCCTCGGCGGGCGAGCCGGTGATCGCCAGCACGTAGTTGCGGGTTTCGGTGGGCAGGCCGCCGGTGCCCGCGAGCCAGGCCGAGACCCGGCCGGGCCCGCCGTTATAGGCGGCCGCGGCGAGGCCGAGATTGCCGAACTGCCGGTTCAAGTCGGCGAGGAGATGGGCGGCGTGCGGGATCGCCTGCTCGGGGTCGAAGGGATCGGTGAGGCCGCGCTCGCGGGCCGTGCCGGGCATGAACTGGGCGACGCCCTGCGCACCGACGGGACTGACCGCGCCGACGCGGAAGGCGCTCTCGCGCCAGATCAGCCGCGTCAGGAACGGCACGGGCAGGCCGCGCGCCCGGGCCGACCCCTCGATCAGCCGGCACAGGGCCTGCTCCACCGTCTCGGTCGCGCCCTCCGCGGCGGCGCGCGCGGGCCGCGGCGCGAAGCCGACCGCGAGACAGAGGATCAGGAGGGTGGCGGGGAGGCGGCGGCGGAATGGGGTCACGGGCGGGTTGTAGAGCGCCCGCGCCGCCGATCAATTACAAAGGCCGCCGCCCGCGGCGCATCGGCGTTCGCCGATCCCGGATGCCCACGCTATAACCCATGGGGCGACAACCTCCGCCGCGCTCGGAACATGCCGCGATGCCCGAAACGCTCCTCGACGTTCAGGACCTGTCGGTCGCCTTCCGCTCGCGGGAGCGCGAGACCCGCGCCGTCGATCGCGTCAGCTTCAGCATCGCCGCCGGCGAGACCCTGGCCCTCGTCGGCGAATCCGGCTCGGGCAAGTCGGTCACCGCCCTCTCGATCCTGCGCCTCCTCGACGGGAGCGCCACCCATCCCGGCGGCCGCATCCTGTTCAAGGGCGCGGACCTGCTCACCCTGCCGGAGAAGCGCCTCCGGGGCATCCGCGGCGCCGACATCACCATGGTGTTCCAGGAGCCGATGACCTCGCTGAACCCGCTGCACACCATCCAGCGGCAGATCGGCGAGGTGCTGGAGGTGCATCGCGGCCTGTCGGGCCGCAAGGCGCGGGCGCGCATCCTCGAGCTGCTCGAACTCGTCGGCCTGCGCGATGCCGAGCGGCGCTTGAACGCCTACCCGCACGAGCTCTCGGGCGGCCAGCGCCAGCGCGTCATGATCGCCATGGCGCTGGCCTGCGAGCCGGACCTCTTGGTGGCCGACGAGCCCACCACCGCCCTCGACGTGACGGTGCAGGCGCAGATCCTGACCCTGCTGGCCGACCTCCAGAAGCGCCTCGGCATGGCGATGCTGTTCATCACCCACGACCTCGGCATCGTGCAGCGCATCGCCGACACCGTCTGCGTCATGCTCGCCGGCCGCATCGTGGAGGCCGGCCCGGTGGCGGAGATCTTCGCCCGGCCGCAGCACGACTACACCCGCCGCCTCCTGGCCTCGGAGCCGAAGGGCCGGGCCAACCCGGTGCCGGCGGATGCCGCGCACCTGCTGGAGGCCGGCCCCCTCAAGGTCTGGTTCCCGATCCGCGAGGGCCTGCTGCGCCGGACCACCAGCCACGTGAAGGCGGTGGACGGCGTCTCCCTGCGGGTCCGGGCCGGCGAGACCGTGGGCGTCGTCGGCGAATCCGGCTCCGGCAAGACCACCCTCGGCCTCGCGCTGCTGCGCCTGACCGGATGCGAGGGCCCGATCGTCTTCCTCGGCCGCTCTATCGCCGGCCTTCCGCCCGCCGCGATGCGGCAGGTCCGCCGCGACATGCAGGTGGTCTTCCAGGACCCCTACGGCTCGCTCTCGCCGCGCATGACGGTGGCCGACATCGTCGCCGAGGGGCTGGTGGTGCAGGGCGCGGTCAGGAACCGGGCCGAGCGGGAGGCGGTGGTCGCCAAGGCGCTCACCGATGTCGGCCTCGATCCGGCGACCATGAACCGCTACCCGCACGAATTCTCCGGTGGCCAGCGCCAGCGCATCGCCATCGCCCGCGCCATCGTGCTCAAGCCGAAATTCGTCGTCCTCGACGAGCCGACCTCGGCCCTCGACCGCTCGGTCCAGGCCCAGATCGTCACCCTCCTGCGCGATCTCCAGCGCGAGCGCGGCCTCGCCTACCTCTTCATCAGCCACGACCTGAAGGTGGTCCGGGCCCTGGCGAACTACGTCCTGGTGATGCAGAACGGCCGCGTGGTCGAGGAAGGCCCGGCCGAGGAGATCTTCGCCGCGCCGAAGACCGCCTACACCCAGGCGCTGTTCGCCGCCGCCTTCGATCTCCAGAGCGACGCCGTCGCCGACCCGATCCCGGCCTGAGCGGAAGCCCCATGGCACGCGCCTTCCTCATCGTGCTCGACTCCGTCGGCATCGGCGGCGCCCCGGATGCCGAGCGCTACGGCGATGCCGGCTCGGACACGGTCGGGCACATCGCCCATGCCTGCGCCGAGGGCCGCGCCGACCGGGCGGGCTTGCGGCAGGGTCCGCTGGCCCTCCCGAACCTCGCCCGCCTCGGCCTCGGCCTGGCGGCGAAGGGCGCCACCGGAACGGTGCCGCCGGGCCTCAATTTCACCGGGGCGCCGGCCGGGGCCTACGGCCACGCGGTCGAGACCGCCGCCGGAAAGGACACGCCCTCGGGCCATTGGGAGATCACCGGCGTTCCGGTGCGGGAGCCCTGGGGCTACTTTCCCGTGGCGGTGCCGACCTTCCCGGACGAACTCACGCGGGCGCTGATCGCGCAGGCCGGCCTGCCCGGCATCCTCGGCAACCGCCACGCCGCCGGCGTCGCGATCATCGACGACCTCGGCGCCGAGCACGTCCGGACGGGCATGCCGATCTGCTACACCTCCGCCGACAGCGTCTTCCAGATCGCCGCGCACGAGGAGAGCTTTGGTCTGGAGCGCCTCTACGCCACCTGCCGGATCGCCCGCGAGCTCTGCGACGCCTACCGGGTCGGCCGGGTCATCGCCCGTCCTTTCGCCGGCAGCGCCGCGGACGGCTTCCGGCGCACCGCCAACCGTAAGGACTACGCGGTGGAGCCGCCGGGCCGGACCTTGCTGGACGTGCTGGATGGCGCCGGCCGCAGCGTCGTCAGCGTCGGTAAGATCGGCGACATCTACGCCCATCGGGCGACGGGCCGGGAGATCAAGCCCGGCGGCAACGCCGCCTGCCTCGATGCGGCCCTCGCGGCCTTCGCGGGTATGCCGGAGGGCGGTCTTGTCTTCCTCAACCTCGTGGATTTCGACACCGAGTACGGCCACCGCCGGGACGTGCCGGGCTACGCCGCCGAACTCGAACGCTTCGATGCCCGCCTGCCCGAGATCCGGGACGTCCTCCGCCCCGGCGATCTCTGCGTGATCACCGCCGACCACGGCAACGACCCGACCTGGGGCGGAACCGAGCACACCCGCGAACAGGTTCCCGTGCTGGCCTTCGGCCCCGGCCTCGCGCCCGGACCCCTCGGCCGGCGCGAGAGTTTCGCCGATATCGGCGCAACCCTGGCGCACCACCTCGGGGTGGCGCGGCTCGATGCCGGGACATCCTGGCTCTGACGGACGACGAGGGGACCATCATGAGGGACGACGACGACCGCCCGACACGGCAGGCGATCGCGCACCGGGTCGGCGAACCGCTCGACACGTTGTCGGTCGAGGATCTCGAGGAACGGATCGCCCTCCTGCGCACCGAGGTCGAGCGCCTGGAGGCGGCACGGCTCGCCAAGAAAGAGGCGCTCGAGCGGGCGGGCTCGCTGTTTCGCCTGTGACGGCACGGGGCCGAAGGACCGAGCTTGCGGGGCCTGCTATGAAGGATTTGTGACAAATCCCGCGTTACGGCGAAGGAATCTTCACTCTCCCCCAAATGGGGGATGAACCCCTCGCGCCCCCGCGCTTCACTGTCGCAGGGATCAAGCAGCGAGGGTGGTCATGCTCGAGAGGTGGACGATGGCACCGTGGATGCGCCGGCGGCTCGCACGACATGTGGAGCGTGGGACGAGCGATCGGGTGATCGCATGCCTGATCAGTCCGGCGCCGACGGCGTTTCCGGGCCAGGGTCTGCAGGATCAGACTCTGCCGGGTCAGATTTCCCCCGCCCGACGCCTGTCCGACGCGACGCCGACCGACGAGGTGCTGCCCGGCGAAGTCCGGCGGGTCCCCGATCTCGGCGATCCGTCCGCCCGGTACGATCTCTCGAACGTCATCCTGTTCCGCGCCCTCGCGGCCCCGCGCCCCCGCGTCCAGAACGCTCGCTGAAGACTTCGAGCTTCCCTGAAGGCGGAGTCACCGCACCAGGCTGAAGCCGGAGATCAGGCGCGCCAGGTCGACCTGGCGGGTGACGCCGGTCTTGGCGAAGATCGCCTTGACCTGACTGCGGATGGTTTCCTGGGCCACGCTCTGCTGCGTGGCGAGGATCGAGATGGTGGCGCCGTCCGCGATGCCCCGCGCGATGCGCGCCTCGGCGGCGGTGAGGTCGAACAGCCCCGCCAGGAGTTCGGTGCCGGGGACCGGGCGCGGCAGGACCGGCGCGGCGACCATCAGCAGGGTGCCGCCACCGAAGACGTCCTGGGCGAGGCCGCGCATGGGCAGCAGGTGCATGACCATCGCGGGATCGTCGCCGTCCGCCGGGATCGGGATCGACCGCGCCGCCTGCGCCCGCCGCCCGGCGATCACGTCCGCCAGCAGCGCGTCGGCTCCCGAATGGGCGAGACTCACCCGCTCGCGATGGTCCCGCACCACGCGCGGGACGAGGCCGGCAAAGCCCACATTGCGGTCGTGCAGGCGTCCGTTGGCGGACAGGACCGCCGCGGGCAGGCCCATCACCTCCAGGGCGGTCACCGCCGCCCGCGCGCGTTCCAGCTTCAGCCGCGCCGAGACCAGCGCCGCCCGGCCTAGATGCGGGCGGAGGGTATCGAGAATCCCGGTCGCCGCATGGGGCACCGGGCCGTCGGCGTAGCGACGCTCGATGCTGAAGATCAGCGTGTCTCCGGTGCTGAGTGGGCAGGCGGTGGCGACGCCCCAGCCCAGGCCGCGCGGACGCAGGAACTGCTGGATCAGCACGTCCTGCTCCAGCTCCTCCGCGGTGTACACGTCCTCCTCGCGGATGAAGCCGGCATGCCGGGCGCCGAGGAGCTTGGCCGTCCGCTGTCCGGCGCTGGCCCAGCCGCCGGAGGCGAAATCCGCCATGACCTGATCGAGGGATTCCGAATTGATCCAGCGGTGCGATTCGAGGTCGGCGGCAATCAGCACGGTGCCCTGGGCCCCGGCGATCTGCGCCAGCCGGTCGAGCACCGCCGGCCACAGCTCGGGCAGCACCGCGGACTCGTAGATCAGGTCCGTCAGGGCCTCGAACTCGTCCTGGCTCGATCGATCTCCCATCGATCCCCCACGGCACCCGGCCCGCATCCACATGTTTCTGAATCGTTAATACCATGCGTTCAAAGCAAGGCTTGCGGCAAGGTGGCCGGCGGCAAATTCGCGTGATCTCACTAGCGGATACGGCGATCGGAGGGCTGCACGGCGCCGGGCCGGTTCGAAATGCACCGGCCTGAGGCCGTCAAGGGACCGACCTGGGATCGGCAGGGCGCGCGAAAGCCTGTCCCTTCGTGCTAGGGGAGGGGCCGTTTGGGGGAACCTTGGGCCGATCCGGCCGGTCATGTCGATTCGGAGCCGGGACGAGGAGTTTGGGGTGCGGCACTGGCGCGAAGGACCGGGCGACCGGCGAAGCTACCACCACGGCAACCTCAAGGAGGCGCTGATCGAGGCCGCGCGCCGCTTCATCGCCGAGCGCGGGATCGGCGGCTTCACGCTGGTGGACGCCGCGCGCCTGGTCGGCGTCACGCCTGCGGCCCTCTACCGCCACTTCCGCGGCCGGGAGGCCCTGCTCGAGGAGGTTGCCGGCCGGGGCTTCGCCGACCTCGCCGAGCGTCTCGCCCGGGCGCTGACCGCGAAGGGCACGCCGCTCGAGCGCTTCACCCGGATGGGCGAGGCCTACCTCGCCTTCGCCGAGGAGGAGCCGGGCTACTACGCGGCGATCTTCGAGACCCGCGGCCTCGCCGCCGCCGTGCCGAACGAGGTCGCGAGCCCTCGGCCGAGCCCGTTCGACCTCCTCGTCGAGGCGCTGCAATCGACCTTTCCCGAGGGGTTCGGCGGCGCGCCGCCGCGCTTCATCGCCCTGGAGGTCTGGGCGCTGGCGCACGGCCTCGCCACCCTGTCCGCCTCCGGGCACCTGCCGAGGGCGGCCGGGATGCCGGACAAGTACGAACTCCTGCGCGCCGGGGTGCTCGCCCTCGTGCACGGGGCGGCGAGCGGCGGGCGCCCGCGCGAATAAGGACCGGCGGCCGACGAGCCCTCGGGCCAGGGACCCCTTGAAAGCGTGCCCGACCATCCGCAAGTGAATGTCGTTCACATTTACATCGGAGCCGTGAGCCGTGAGCTTCTCTTCCTCTCCCTTCACCACCGGGAAGGTCTGCCGTAGCGGCCCCTTCCCCAAGCGGTCCCTGGAAATCGGCGCGATCGTCGTCGCGTTCGTCTACTGGTGGCCCCTGGCGGCCGCCTACATCGCCTGGAAGGTCGCGGGCTATCCCGCGCTCAGCGAGCTGCGGGGCTTTGCCGGCCGCGGCCTCTCATGGAACGCGGGCGCCACGCGCTCGCGCTTCGCCGCGGCCTTCGAGGCCGCCAACGGCGGCGGCATCACGGGCAACCGCGCCTTCGACGAGTACCGCCGGAGCGAACTCGAGCGGCTCGACGCCCAGCGCCGCGCCCTGCAGGAAGAGAGCCGCGCCTTCGCCGAGTTCGTCGAGGAGCTGAAGCGGGCCAAGGACCGTGAGCAGTTCGACGCCTTCATGCAGAAGCGCCGCAGCGCGGACACCACCCGCTCGGTCTGAGCGGCGGGCCCGCACCGCACCGACACGCGGGCTTCCGGCTTCGAGCCGGGAGCCCTTTTTCGTGGGCGAGACCGGAGCGAACACCCTCGCTCGGGCTGCCGCGATGCTCTAGAAAACCGGTCCCGGTCTTGCCTCGGTCTCCCCGCGCCCTGGATCGGACCTCGGCTTCATGGAGATCAGCGATGCAGGCAGCCGCCGCGACCGTCCGGGTGGTGGATCACCCCCTCGTGCAGCACAAGCTGACCCTGCTGCGCCAGCGCGAGCGCTCGACCAAGGGCTTCCGCCAGATCCTCAACGAGATCGGCATGCTGCTGGCCTACGAGGTCACCCGCGACCTGCCGCTCGAGACCGTGACCATCGAGACGCCGATCCAGTCGATGGAGGCGCCGCAGATTGCGGGTAAGAAGCTCGTCCTGGCGCCGATCCTGCGCGCCGGGGTCGGCTTCCTCGACGGCATGCTGTCCCTGGTACCGTCCGCCCGGGTGGCGCATGTGGGGCTCTACCGCGATCCCGAGACGCTGGAGGCGGTGGAATACTACTTCAAGGCGCCCTCGGACCTCGTCGACCGGACGGTGCTGGTGCTCGACCCGATGCTGGCGACGGCGAACTCCGCGGTGGCGGCGATCAACCTGTTGAAGCAGCGCGGGGCGCAGGACCTGCGCTTCGTCTGCCTGCTCGCGGCTCCCGAGGGGATCGCCCGCCTGCAGGCGGCCCATCCCGACGTGCCGGTCTGGACCGCCGCCATCGACAGCCATCTCAACGACCACGGCTACATCGTGCCGGGCCTCGGCGATGCGGGCGACCGCATGTACGGCACCCGCTGAGGCCGCCGCCCGCACGGCACGACCTTGCCAAGCGCCCGACGGGCGGCACATGACGGGGCACCCAGGAGGAGACCCCGATGACGACCAGCCTGCCCGAGACCATGCGACAGATCCGCTTCACCGGGGCCGGCGGGCCGGACGTGCTCGCCCTTGAGACGGTGCCGCTGCCGCAGCCCGGGCCCGGCCAGGTCCTGATCGAGGTCGTGGCGGCCGGCATCAACCGGCCCGACATCCAGCAGCGCGAGGGCAAGTATCCGCCGCCGAAGGGCGCCACCGAGATCCCGGGCCTCGAGGTCGCCGGCCGCATCGTCGGCCTCGGCGAGGGCGTGTCCGGCGTCTCGGTCGACGACGAGGTCTGCGCCCTGGTGATCAGCGGCGGCTATGCCGAGTTCGCCGTGGCGGAGATCGGCCAGTGCCTGCCGAAGCCGTCCTCGCTCTCGCTCGTTGAGGCCGGCGGCCTGCCGGAAAATTACTTCACCGTCTACAGCACCGTGATCGAGCGCGGCCGCCTGAAGGCCGGCGAGGCCTTCCTCGTCCATGGCGGATCGAGCGGCATCGGCTCGACCGCGATCCAGATCGCCAGGCACCACGGGGCCCGCGTCTTCGCCACCGCCGGCTCGGCGGAGAAGTGCGACTTCTGCCGTGAGCTCGGCGCCGAGGCCGCGATCAACTATCGCGAGGCCGACTTCGTCGAGGAGGTGAAGCGACTGACCGACGGCACCGGCGTCGACGTGATCCTGGACATGGTCGGCGCGCCCTACCTCGCCAAGAACCTCTCGGCGCTGGCGATCGAGGGCCGCCTCGTGCAGATCGCCTTCATGCAGGGCTACAAGGTCGACGCCTTCAGCATGACGCCGATCATGATGAAGCGCCTGACCTTCACCGGCGCGACGCTCCGGGCCCGGCCCAAGGCCGAGAAGGCAGCGATCGCCGCGGGCCTCGCCCGCGATGTCTGGCCTTTGCTGGAGGCCGGCACCATCCGGCCGGTGATCCACGCCACCTTCCCGCTGGAGGAGGCGCGCAAGGCGCACGAACTCATGGAATCCAGCGCCCATCTCGGCAAGATCATGCTCGTCACCGGCCGCTGAGGCCGGACCTCGGCGGGAACTCCGCTCTCGACCGTCGCGTTTCAGACCCGAGCAAGACTCACGAGGCCGTGTCCCCAAACCGGTGCTCGGGTCGAAACAGCGGTCCTCGGGACCGTTCAAGCGAGGATCGCATGGCAGAGAATCTACACGGTCAGGAAGCCCGGCAGGGCAAGCGCGGCAAGCCGGTGCTCTACGTTCTCGTGGCCAGCCTGGTGCTGCTCGCGATCGCGATCACCGGTCTGATGACCTGGCAGGGCGCGAATTCCCCGAAGGACTATGCCAGCCAGAGCCAGGACGCCTCCCGCCAGGAGGTCACGGGCTCGGTCAAGGGCAGCTCGAACGCCACGTCGTCGTCGAACACCGGTTCGGTGCCGGCCGCGAACCCGGCCTATCCGAGCCCGGCCCAGCCGGCCGCCAACGGCAACAAGCAGTAAGACCAATACCCCGTGCCGGTCCGCCTCAGCGGGTCGGCACGGGCGTCTCGCCGCGGTAGTCGTAGAAGCCGCGCTTGGATTTGCGTCCGAGCCAGCCGGCCTCGACATATTTCACGAGCAGCGGGCAGGGCCGGTACTTCGAATCGGCCAGTCCCTCGTAGAGCACCTGCATCACCGACAGGCAGGTATCGAGGCCGATGAAGTCGGCGAGCTGCAGCGGACCCATCGGGTGATTCGCCCCGAGCCGCATCGCCGTGTCGATGGATTCCACCGAGCCGACACCCTCGTAGAGCGTGTAGATCGCCTCGTTGATCATCGGCAGCAGGATGCGGTTGACGATGAAGGCCGGGAAATCCTCCGACATCGTCGAGATCTTGCCGAGCTTGGCGATGAAGGCCTTCGCGGATTCGTAGGTCGGATCTTCGGTGGCGATGCCGCGGATCAACTCCACGAGCTGCATCACCGGCACCGGGTTCATGAAGTGGATGCCGATGAAGCGCTCCGGCCGGTCGGTGGAGGCCGCCAGCCGGGTGATCGAGATCGACGAGGTGTTGGTGGCGATCAGCGCATCCGGGCGCAGCGAGGCGCACAGGGTGCTGAAGATCTGGCGCTTGGTCGATTCGTCCTCGGTCGCCGCCTCGATGACGAGGTCGCAGGGCGCGAGGTCGTCGAAGGTCTCGGCCGCGACGATGCGGGAGACGGCCGTGCGGCGCTGGTCGTCCGCGATGGTGCCCTTGGCGACCTGACGCGCGAGGTTGCCGTCCACCGTGGCCAGGCCGTTGTGGATGCGGGCCGGGTCGCGGTCGTTCAGGCGGACGTCGAGTCCCGCCATGGCGCAGACATGGGCGATACCGCTGCCCATCTGCCCCGCACCGATGATGCCGACCGTCCTGATATCGATGCCCATCGTCTGCACTCGCACCCTTGGGGCGGCCCTCCGTCGCGATCCGGGCCCCCCGCCCGGACGCCGAGCGCGCCCGCCTCGCTTATAACGTCCTGCGGCGGCAGCGTCCTAGAGCAATTCCATCATGCCGAGGACGCGGTCCAGGCGGGATCGGCCGGCGCAAGCGCGCGCACCGGCCGGGTCCGGCGTGCGGGTCAGCCCTTCGCCTTGACGATCTCGGACTGCAGTTCGGGGACGATCTGGAACAGGTCGCCGACGAGGCCGTAATCCGCCACCTGGAAGATCGGGGCATCCTCGTCCTTGTTGATGGCGACGATGACCTTGGAGTCCTTCATGCCGGCGAGGTGCTGGATCGCGCCGGAGATGCCGACCGCGACGTAGAGCTCGGGCGCCACGACCTTGCCGGTCTGGCCGACCTGCCAGTCGTTCGGGGCGTAGCCGGCATCCACGGCGGCGCGCGAGGCGCCGACCGCGGCGCCGAGGCTGTCGGCCAGGGGCTCGATCAGCTCCTTGAATTTGTCGGAGGAGCCGAGCGACCGGCCGCCCGAGACGATGATCTTGGCAGCCGCCAGCTCCGGACGGTCGGACTTGGCGATCTCCTCGCCCTTGAAGCTCGACTTGCCCGAGGAGGCGGCCGCCTGGACCGGCTCGATCGAGGCCGCCGCGCCACCCTCGCCGGCGGGCTTGAAGGCCGCCATGCGGACGGTGATCACCTTCTTGCCGGCCCCGGCCTGCACGGTCTGGATCGCGTTGCCGGCGTAGATCGGACGCTCGAAGGTGTCGGGCGAGACGACCGCGATGATGTCCGAGATCTGCGCCACGTCGAGGAGGGCGGCCACGCGCGGCAGCACGTTCTTGCCGGTGGTGGAGGCCGCCGCGACGAGGACGTCGTAGGGCTCGGCCAGGGCGGCCAGCAGGGCGGCGGTCGGCTCGGCGAGGAGGTGGTCGTAGGCGGCGTTCTCGGCCAGCAGCACCTTCTCGACCCCGTCGAGGCGGGCGGCGGCCTCGGCGGCGGGGCGGCTGCCGGCGCCGGCGACGAGGGCGTGCACCGGACCGCCGAGGGCGACGGCGGCCGTCAGGGCCTTGAGGCTGGCGTCGCGGACCGCGCCGTTGTCGTGCTCGATGAGAAGAAGGGTGGCCATGGTGTGCGAACCTCGAAATCGATCAGCAGGAGGGTCCCGGACCCCGTCTCACCCGCCGCGGCAAACGCGGCGGGCGCTCGAAACCATCGGAGGGGCGGGGCCTCAGAGGACCCCGGCCTCGCCCTTCAGCTTCTGCACGAGTTCGGCCGGGGACCCGACCTTGATGCCGGCCTTGCGCCCGGCGGGCTCCACCGTCTTGAGCACGGTGACCCGGGGGGTCACGTCGACGCCCAGCGCATCGGGGGCCAGCTCCTCGAGGGGCTTCTTCTTGGCCTTCATGATGTTGGGCAGCGAGGCGTAGCGCGGCTCGTTGAGGCGCAGGTCGGTGGTGACGATGGCCGGCAGGGTCAGGGTCACGGTCTGGAGGCCGCCGTCGATCTCGCGGGTCACGTCGATCGAGCCCTCGCCGAACTCGACCTTGAAGGCGAAGGTGCCCTGGGGCCAGTCGAGGAGCGCGGCGAGCATCTGGCCGGTCTGGTTCGAATCGTCGTCGATCGCCTGCTTGCCGAGGATGACGAGGCCGGGGGCCTCCTTCTCCACAATCGCCTTGAGGATCTTGGCCACCGCCAGCGGCTCGACCACGCCGTCGGTCTTCACCAGGATCGCCCGGTCGGCGCCCATGGCCAGCGCCGTGCGGAGCGTCTCCTGCGCCTGCTGCGGACCGATGGAGACGGCGACGATCTCGGTGACCTTGCCCTTCTCCTTGAGCCGGATGGCCTCTTCGACGGCGATCTCGTCGAAGGGGTTCATCGACATCTTGACGTGGGCGAGGTCCACGCCCGAACCGTCGGTCTTGACCCGGATCTTGACGTTGTAATCGACGACCCGCTTGACGGGCACCAGAACCTTCATGGCGTTCACAATCCTCCGCGCGGATAATGTTCTTCGACCCGGCCGGCGCGGCGCGCGAAGGACTCCCGGGACAACCGGAGGTCCAGAACCCTGGTCTTTGAGGCGGCGGACCGTAACGGCCTCATTTCCGCCTTGTCAACGCGCCCCGCGGCCGCCCGCCCCGGCACCGGTCCGCCATCCGGGCCCGCCGGCGCCGCGGCCCGGGTTTCGCCCCCGGCTGGTATTTCGGATGCCTGGATCTCAGCGGTTCTTGCCCGGCACCCAGAGCACGTCGTCGGCGCCGTGGGCATTGGCGGTCCGGCTCGCCACGAAGAGGAAATCCGAGAGCCGATTCAGGTATTGCAGGGCCTCGGGCGAGACGATCTCGCCCTCGGTGGCGGCCAGGGCCACGGCGAGCCGCTCGGCCCGCCGGCACACCGTGCGGGCGAGGTGGAGGGCGGCCGAGGCCGGGGAGCCGCCGGGCAGCACGAAGGATTTCAGGGGCGACAGGTCGGCGTTGAGGGCGTCGATGTCGCGCTCCAGGCGCTGCACCTGCGCGGCGACGATCCGCAGCGGCTCGTATTTCGGCGGCTCGGCGCTCTCCGGCGTCGCCAGGTCGGCGCCGAGGTCGAAGAGATCGTTCTGGATCGCGCCCAGCATCGCGTCGAGGTGCGGGTCGGCATGCAGGCGGACGAGGCCGATGCAGGCATTGGTCTCGTCGACGGTGCCGTAGGTCTCGATCCGCAGATCCGCCTTGGAGCGCCGCTCGCCGCTGGCGAGCGCGGTCGATCCCTTGTCGCCGGTGCGGGTGTAGATGCGGTTGAGGGTGACCACGATGGCGTCCGATCCTGAGCGAGGCTGGCGGCCGGTCCTGGCGAGCGAGGCCGGCTGGAACGGGAACCTAGCGCAGTTCGGCGCCGCTGGGAGTCGCCCGGACAGCGGAAGGGCCGGCCCCGCCTCGGCGGAACCGGCCCTTTCAGGCCGACGAATGCTGCGGGCGCAGCGAACTCAGAAGGTGTAGCCGAGCTTGCCGCCGAAATTGGTCAGGCCACGGTTGTTCGCGCACAGGCCGGCATTCGACATGTGCTCGACGGTCGCCATAATGCTCCAGTGCTCGGTGAGCCGGAAGCCGAGGGCGGCGGCCTCGCGGAACAGCGGGTTGCAGCCCAGCGTGTTGAACCCGGCCGGGGCCGTGGACTTGGGACCGGTATAGCCGTTATGGGCGCCGGCGCCGAAGAACCCCTCGAGGAACACGATGTTGTTCAGGGTCTGCGGGAAGAGATCCACGGTCCAGGTCGCGCCGATATAGGCGTAGCTGGTGCGGCCGCCGAAGTTGTAGCTGCCGCCGACCGTCGGCCGCGGCACGAAGGCCTGCCAGAACGGGTCGATGCTGACGAGCGGCTTGGCGAACAGGATCTCGCCGTTGATGTTGTTCGTGTTGTGCTCGGCGCTGCCGGGGTCCTGCACGGCACCGCCGATGCGGACCTCGGAGACGATGCTCAGGGGCTTCACCGGGCTGACATAGGCGGCCGGGGACGCGGACGGGAAGTCGGCGGCCTGGACCGGCATGGCCGTGGCGAGCACGGCGGCAGCAGCGGCGAGGCGGAACGAGTGGGAATGCATCGTGACGGTTCCGGTTTGACCGAACGTCTCTAGCATGCCCGCCCGCGGCACCGGCAGGCGTCGGGCCCCTCAAGACAGCGATAGCTGTGCGGTGAGACCTCCGGGCCACACCCATGTTCGTGCGAAACGCTTCAGGCCGCCGGCGCGGGCGCCATCGCCCCGGTCTCGCCCTGCCGGTGCCAGACGTACCAGCACAGCAGCGCGACCGGCGCGCCGATCACCGAAGTCGCCACGAAGAACCAGGCGAAGCCCGTCTCTTCGATGACGAAGCCCGAGAGGCCCGCCAGCAGGCTGCCGGGGAGGGCGCACAGGGAGGTCAGGAGCGCATACTGGCTCGCCGCGTGCTCGGAGGCGGCCAGGGACGACATGAAGGTGATCAGCACGATCGAGGCGAAGGCGTAGGCGAAGCTGTCGATGCTGACCGCGACGGCGAAGGTCCAGAACGCGCTGCCGCCGGCGCCGCCGTGGAACGCCAGGTAGGCGAGGCTGAGATGGGAGGCCGAGCCGAACACGGTGCCGATCAGCAGGCTCGCCATCATGCCGATCCGTGGAACGATATATCCGGCGAGCAGGGTGCCGGCGATGGCGACCCCGAAGCCGAACAGCTTGGTCACCGTGGCGATGTCGGTGTTCGAGTAGCCGAGGGTCTTGAACAGCGGCATCGCCATGGCGCTGGCGACGTAGCCGGGCATGCGGAAGCCCGCCACCATGAGCAGGATTGGGATCGCCAGCGGCCCGAGGCGGCGGACGAGGTCCCGGATCGGCGCCACGATGGTCTCGACGAAGCCGGGATGGTCGCGGGGCGCGGTCCGATCGGATTCCGGCTCGGGTGCCAGGAGGGCGGCGATCACCCCCGGCGCCATCGCGCCCACCATACAGAGATAGGCCGCCCGCCAGCCATAGGCGTCGGCGAGGTAGAGGGCGCCGGCCCCCGCCACGAGGTTGCCGATGCGCCAGCCGATCTCGGCCCAGGACGACATCAGCGACTGGCGCTCCACCGGCGCCACGGTGATGCGCCAGCCGTCGACGACCACGTCCTGCGTCGCCCCGGCGAAGCCCAGCGCCAGCGAGAACACGATGGTCCAGGCGAGCCAGTGGCCCGGGTCGCCGAAGGCGATGCCGGCCAGCGCCAGCATCACGCCGAGCTGCGAGACGATGATCCAGCCGCGGCGGCGACCGACCAAGCGGCCGACCAGCGGGGCGTCGTAGCGGTCGAGGAAGGGAGCCCAGAGGAATTTGAACTTGTAGGCGAGGGTGAGCTCGCTCATCAGCCCGAGGATGCCGATGGGCACCTTGGCCTCCGACAGCCACGCCGATTGCGTGACGTAGACGAGCAGGAAGGGGATGCCCGAGCTGAAGCCCAGGCCCAGCATCGCCGCGACCCGCCGGTCGAGGACCGAACTCAGGAACGACCCGGCGGGCATCGGCGCGCGGTCAGGCCGAGCGCCACCAGACCACGCCCATGATGAAGATGATCGCCAGGAACTGCAGCAGCACGCGCAGGCGCATGAGCTTCTGCGAGAGGTTGGCGCTGCCCCCGCGCATCATGTTGAACAGGCCGAGGAACAGGACCACCGCCACCGCGACGCATGCGAGGAGCACGAGAGTGTTGGAGGAGATCACGGCGTCAGGTCTCGGGGGTGTCGGATCGGGAATCGGTCTCCCCCATATGGGCCCCTCCGGGGGAGGGGCCCAGGGGGCGGGGCGTCAGTTCCGGCGCAGCAGGCGCTCGAAGTAGTCGAGCTCCTCGCGCGGGCGGTTCGGGTCGCCGAGCTTGCGGCGCAGCTCCTCCATGATGCGCCGGGTGCGCTGGACGGCGGATTCATCCGCCGTCGGCACGCGGGCATTGCCGTTGGTCATGTCGCGGCCCTTGGTGGGGCGGCCGAGGGGATCGTCGTCGCGGTTGCCGGCCTGGCCCTGCTGGCTCGGCTGCTCGCCGCCTTCGCCCTCGCCTTTGCCCTCACCCTCGCCCTCGGCCATCTCCTGCATCTGCTTCTGCATGCCCTCGGCCCCGCGCTTGAGGCCGTCGAGGGCGCGGCCCTGGGCGTCGACCGCCTCGCCCTCCTTGCCCTGGCCGAGGGCGCCCTCGGCCTCGCGCATGGCCTCCTCGGCCTCCGACAGGCCTTCCTCGCCCTGCATCCCGAGGTCCTTCATGCGACGCTGGAGGTCCTCCAGGCGCTCGCGCAGGGCCTGCTGGCGCTGGCCGGCGCCCTTCTGGCCCTCGCCCTTCTGGCCCTGACCTTGCTGACCTTGGCCTTGCTGACCTTGGCCGGGCTGTCCGGGCTGGCCCTTCTGGCCCTCGCCCTGCTGGCCCTGCTGCCCGCGCTGCGGGCGCTGGCCGCGCGGACCCTGGCCCTGCTGGCCGCGCTTGTCCTGGCCATCCTTGAAGGTCTCGTCGCGCAGGTCCTGCTGCTCGCGCGAGAGCTTGTCGAGCTCGTCGGCCTGCTTGCTCATCTCGCGGCCGTTGGGGTCGGACTTGCCGCCGGGCTCGGCGGTCTGGAGATTCTCCAGAACCTCGCGCAGCTGGTCGAGCAGCCGCTGCGCCTCGGCGGTGTCGCCGCGCTTCATGGCCTCGGCCATGTCGTTGAGCATCTTGTTGAGGTCGTCCGGCGTCACCGTCTTGGCGTTCGGGTTCGGCGGGCTCTTCTCGGCCTGGGGCTTCCCGTCCTTGCGCTGGCGCTCGGCCATGCCCTTCATGAATTTGTCGAGGGCCTGCTTCAGGTCCTCGGTGAGCTTCTTGATCTCCTCGTCCGGCGCGTTGCGCTCGATCGCCTGCTTGAGGCTGTCCTGGGCCGCGCGCAGGCTCTTCTCGGCGTCGGAGAGGTCGCCGTCCTCGATCTTCAGGGCCATCTCCCAGAGGAGGTCGGCCACCTCCATCAGGGCCTCGTCGCTGCGGGCGGCGCGCAGGCGGCGGGTGGCGGTCTTCAGCCCGAGGAAGACGCTCGGCTGCGGCGTGAAGCGGTCGGGCGCGATCAGGAGCGCGTCGAGGGCGGTCTGCACCCGGCCGCGGCTGTCGTCGGGCGCGGTGATCAGGCGCCGGCGCTCCTCCGCGAGGGCGCGGGCCAGGGGCTGGGCGAAGATCCGGGCCGGCAGCGTCACCTCGGCGCTGGGCGTGCGGCCCTCCTGGCCGGCCTCGTCCTTCACCACCAGGGTCAGGCGCACGCGGGCGCCCGACCAGGGATTGTCGGTCAGGTCCACCAGGGTCTTGGTGTCGTGCTCGCCGGTGGCGTCGGCCGGCAGGGCCAGCGCGATCTTGGGCGGCGGCACCAGGGCGCGCGTGTTCGCCAGGGGTTCGACCAGGCCCTCGGCCGAGGCGATGCCGTAATCATCCTTGGCCCGGTAGGTCAGGTTGAAGGTGCCGCGCGCGTTCACCTCGAGGGCGCCGATGCGCTCCACCTCGGGGGCGGTGTCGGGAATGGTCTCGACGAGGAGGTGCTGGGTCGTGCCGCCGGCCGCGACGGTGAGGTCGGCGACGCCGCCGGTGAGCTGGAAGCGGTCCTCGCGCAGATCGGCATGGGCCGGCTTGCCCGGCAGCGCCTTCAGCCCCGCATTCGGCGTCAGCACCGCCTCGCCCTGGCCGGCGATCCGCACGATCAGGATGGAGTTGACGGGCGCGCGCAGGCGCTGCTGCTCGCCGTTCATGGTCACCACCAGGGGCGGCAGCCGGGTGTAGAGCGGCGGGTCGATCCAGCCGTCGACCCGGAAGCTCGGGCCCGGCGCCGGCGGCGCCTGCCAGTCGAAGGCGCCGAGGATGCGGGGGCGCCACTCGGCGCCGGCCACGAACAGGCTCGCCACCGCCGCCACGATCAGGCCGGCTCGCAGCGCGAAGGGGTCGCGCCGCGCCATGGCGGGTCGGGGCGGGGGCGGCGCCAGCCCGGAGACGGCCTCGGCCGCGCGCGCTTGGTGCAGGGCCCAGAGGGCGCGGGTCGCCGGATCGGCGGTGCCGACCGCGAGGGTGTCCTCGATCGACGAGGCGGGATTGTGCGACAGGGGGCCGCCCCGGGCGGCGGCCTCCCGGTCGATCCGGGCCAGCGCCTCGCGCCGCGTGTCGCGCCGCAGGCGCGTCAGGGGCAGGAGCGCGGCGACGAGGGCCAGGGCGAAGAGCGCGAGACCGATCAGGCGGGCGAGGGGCGGCAGGTCGAGCCAGAGCCCGAGCCAGGACAGGGTGAGGAAGGCCAGGACGAGGCCGAGGCCGCGCCACAGGATCGGCCAGGCGCGCTCCCACAGGCCGGCCGCCTGCGAGCGGGCGACCAGGCGGTCGAGCCGCTGGCGCAGCACCGGTCCGCCGGTGGCCTCGGCCGGTCCGTTGCTCGTGGGGGTCGCCGGATCGGCCTCGCCCATCGTGTCTGGCTCCTCGCGCGTCGCATCGGCGCCGCGGCTTTCCCGCGAGGCCGGCGTGCCGCGCGAGGCTAGCATGGTGGCGGCGCCGCGCGACGGGGTCAAATCATCCCAGGTCGCGCCGGAGGCGGGCACAAGCGACGGAGTGATCCGGGCGGTCGATCTGAACCGACCGCCTCCCTCGCGGGTTGCCGGCTCGAACGCAGCCGTTTCGAAGGATGCCCGCCATGGTCGATGTGAAGCCTCTGGTCGATGCCCTGGTGCGGGCGCGCCGGGGCCACCTGGCGGCCACCGCCGCCCTGGGCGGCCTCGCCCTGGTGGCGGGCCTCGCCGCGCGGGCCCTGCGCGGGACGGCCGTGCCGGCCGCCGTCGAGGCGGCGGCCGCGCCCTCCGTCGACGAGGACGAGGCACGGCTGATGCTGCGCACCATGGTGGCGGCGACCATGGCCGACGGCCTCGTCGACAAGGACGAGCGCCAACGCCTCGACGCGGCGCTCCAGGCCTCGGGGGTCGCGAAGGACGGGGTCGCCTGGCTGGAAGCGGAGATCGCCGATCCGGTCGATCTCGACACCATCGCGGATGCGGTGAACACGCCCGAGCAGGCGACGCGGATCTACGCCGCGGTGCGCCTCGCCGTCCTGGCCGACACGCTGCAGGAGCGGGACTTCCTCAAGCGCCTGGCCGAGGCCCTCGACGTCCCGGCGGAGGCGGTCGCCCGGATCGAGGGTGAGCTCGACGCCTGAGCGGTTAGGCGCCCGGGCTCAGCCAGTCCGGCATCCGGTCGAGGGCGATCAGGTCCTCGTAGGTCTGGCGCGGGCGCACGATCGCGGCCTCGCCGCCGCGTACCAGCACCTCCGGCACCAGCAGGCGCGAATTGTAGGTGCCGGCCTGGACGGCCCCGTAGGCGCCGGCGCTCATCACGGCGATCAGGTCGCCGGGGGCGACCTCCGGCATCTCCCGGCCGAGCGCCAGGTAGTCGCCGCTCTCGCAGACCGGCCCGACCACGTCGGCGACGATCCGGGGCGTCTCCGCACCGGGCTCCCGGACCGGCCGAAGGCCGTGATAGGCCTCGTAGAGGGTGGGACGGATCAGGTCGTTCATCGCCGCGTCCACGATCACGAAGGTCCGGCCCTCGGTGCGCTTCACGTAGATCACCCGGGTCACCAGGATGCCGGCATTGCCGGCGATCATCCGGCCGATCTCGAAGACCGGGCGCAGCCCGAGCGGCGCGAAATGCGGGCGCAGGATCGCCGACAGGGCTGCGGGCTCCGGCGGCGGGGCGTTGTCGTCGCGGTAGGGAATGCCGAGGCCGCCACCGAAGTCGATGTGGTGGAGGTCGTGCCCCTCCGCCATCAGGTCGCGGGCGAGGCCGGCCAGCAGCCCGGCGGCGTGGTCGAAGGGGGCGAGGTCGGTGATCTGGCTGCCGATATGCATGTCGACGCCGGTCATCGCGAGGCCCGGCAGGGTCGCGGCGTGGGCGTAGACCGCGCGGGCCCGGCCGATCGGGATGCCGAACTTGTTCTCGGACTTTCCCGTGGAGATCTTGGCGTGGGTGCCGGCATCGACGTCGGGATTGACCCGGATCGAGACCGGGGCCGTCAGGCCGAGGCTGGATGCCACGGCGGAGAGCTGGGCGAGTTCCGGCTCGCTCTCCACGTTGAAGCAGAAGATGCCGGCCTTCAGGGCCGCGGCCATCTCGGCTTGCGTCTTGCCGACCCCGGAGAAGACGATGCGCTGCGGATCGACGCCGGCCGCCAAGGCCCGGCGCAGCTCGCCCTCCGAGACGATGTCCATCCCGGCCCCGAGGCGGGCCAGAGTCGCCAGCACGGCCTGGTTCGAGTTCGCCTTCATGGCGAAGCAGACCAGGGCGTCGTCCCCGCCGAAGGCCTTGGCGAAAACGTCGTAGTGCCGCTCGAGCGTGGCGGTGGCGTAGCAGTAGAACGGCGTCCCGACCCGGTCGGCGAGGTCGGTCAGGTCGACGTCCTCGGCCCGGAGGCGGCCGTCGCGATAGTGGAAGTGGTGCATCGGCCTGCCTGCGGGCATTCCGCCCGGGGATACGGCGCCTGCGCGCGGCGCGTCCGGTCGGGCGCGCCTGCCCGCACGAGGCTGGGAGAAGGGCTGTCGTGACCCGCTTCTACAGCAGTGGGTCGAGCAGGAAAGGCTGCTTCGGGATGACGTAGCCGCGCTTGGCGCCGCGCGTCGTCTTCACCGGCGCCTCGGCGCCCGAGCCCGGCACCGCCAGGGTGTCGAGTTCGTCGCCGGCGCGCACCGCATCGGGCTCGGGCGTCGCGGCGCCACCGCCGAGGCCGACGCTCTGCGGCAGCTCGCGCGGGCTCGCCACCCCGGGCAGGCCCGGACGGGCGACGGAGCGCGCGGCCGCTGTGCCCGGCGGCGGCTCCAGCGCCCCCCGCCGGCCGCAGGCCGAGGCGGACAGCGCGATGAGGCCGATCGCGGCGATCGTCGTCAGAGGGCGGGAACGGAGGAACATCGACGCTTGCAGTCCGAGACGCGGTGACGATGAGCATAGCCGTTACGACCCCGCGAGGCGAGCGAAACGGCTACGCTGTCCCGTCCAGGACAAAATCTGCCCGTCCAGGTCAAAATCTGCCCGTCCAGGACAAAATCTGCCCGCCCCGGACGGGACGCGCCCGGGCGGGGAGGGGCATCCGCGCCCGCGGACGCGGCGCCCGTCCAGACGGGCGCCAGCGCGGAGCGAGGCTGTGCCTCAGCCCTTCTTCTTGCCGTCCGTCTTCTGGTAGACGTCGATGGCGCGGCGGCAATTCTCCGAGAGCTTGGACCAGTTGGTCTGGAAACACTTGTCGAGGGCCGGATCGTCGGTGGCGAGGTTGCCGCAATAGGTCAGGTAATCGCCGGTGCAGTACTTCTTCAGGGTCTCGTTGCCGCGCTTGGTCTGAGGGGCGGTCGTGGCCCCCTGCGGCTGTGCGGCGGGCTGGGCGAGCGCGGGCGCGACCGAGGCCGTGGCGACGAGGAGGAGGGCAAGCGACGTAAACTTGAGGGCCATAGGGGGCGCGGTCCGTCTCAGAAAACAGGGAATGGGCGATCCGATGAAGCGCCGACATGGTCGAAACATGGCGCGCGGATGGTCGCCGCGTGGTCAGGCGGCTTTCTACGCCGCGTTTTCACGTCCGCGCAACGTCCGCGGGGTTTTCCGCCGCACATGACGAACCGCGCACACGGACGAGGGCGGGATCAGTTGGCCTGCGCCGGGATCGGGTAGGCCGAGACCGGGGGAAGCCGCTCGCGCTGCATCAGGCTGTCGGCGACGTCGGAGATCCGGCGGCGCAGGTCGGCGGCCTCGCCCTCGCGCCGGGCCATCACCTCGGCCAGGGCCTCCTCGGCCGCCGCCAGGCTGGCCCGCAGGGTCTCGCGCTCGGCCACCAGGGTGGCGGTGAGGTCCGGAACCTCCGAGGCGATCGGCGCGACGGCCGCGCCCGCCTCCGGCCCGGCCTGCCCGACCCGGGCGGCGAGGAGGTCGTCGAGCACCTCCTGGTGCGCCTGCTCGAGCACCTGCAGGGTGGCGAGGCCCAGGGCGGTGTCCTGGCGGGCCGCTTCGAGGTCGCGCTCGACGTCGCTCAGGCTGGCACGGGTCGCCGCGAGGGCCGCCTCGCGCTCGCTCAGCGTGGCGTCACGGGCCTCGACCGTCCGGGTGAGGGCGGCGGCCTCCATGGTCCGCCCGCCGATGGCGGCGAGATCGGCGTGGCGATGGGCCTTCACGGCCTCGACCTTCCGCTCCAGGCGGCGCTGGGCCACGGCGAATTGCGCCCGGAGGTAGTCCTTCTCGGCCGCGACCTCAGAGATCGACAGGGGCAGGCGGGCCTCGACGCGGCGCTCCGACAGGCGGGCGGCGCGGGCATTCAGGGCGGGCAGAAGCAACAGGGCGCACAGGCTCGCGGCCAGGAAGCCGAGCGCGAAGATCATCACGGTTTCGATCACGCGGAAACGCTCGCTCAACACGCCGTGGACGACAATGACGATGGAAACATCCATCGACCCTCGCTGGCCTGTTTAGCCCATGTCCCCCCGGGATGAGCAAGATGCGCGGGGACACACCCCGGCGGTCGCGCGAATCAGAAGGGGTTCCAGGTCGGCTTGGCGGTGAATTTCAGGTAGCCGATATTGATGCCGAGGCGGGCGCCGACGCCGGTGCGGATCGGCACCACCACGATGTCGTCGGCCGTCACCGCCGTCATGCCGAAGCCGCCCACCAGGTAGGCCGAGCCGTCGACGCCGCCGAAGCGGCGGTAGAGCCCGGACACCGCCGGCAGGTTGTAGACCAGCATCATGGTCCGGTCGCCGTCGCCGCCGACGTCGAAGCCGATCGACGGCCCCTGCCAGTAGATGCGGCGCTGGCCGGCATTGCGGGTGTAGAGCGTGCCCTCGCCGTAGCGGACGCCGCCGACGATGGCGCCGGATGCCTCCTGGCCGAGGATGTAGCCGTTCGGCTCGCCCCAGCGCCGGGTCGCCTCCTCGACGAGCTGGGCGAGGCCGCGCGACATCGAGCCGAAGAAGCGGTGGCCGTTATCGACCAGCTCCTCGGGGCGGAACTTGCCCGGTGCGCCGTCGGCCGCCGCGAGGGCGCGGGGCGAGACGCCGAGGAGGAGGGCGCCCGCGAGGGCGCCGACGACGGTGCGCCGGGTGGCGGGATCGCGCGGTGTCAGGGCACGGGCGGCCCGATGGTTCGACGTCATGCCTCGTCCCTCCTGTCTGCCGACACCCGCCGGGGGCGCTATCGTCTCGCTAACCGACACCGCGCTATGGATCGGCCCGTCGCCCGGCCGGGTCCGTCACCGGCGCGGGACATCACCCTAGAGGACGCCCTGGCCGGGGCCGGTGCGCCTCGGTACGCGGCGATCATGATGCGAAACAAAGCAACATGTGGTTAACGCGCCGTCACCTGCTTCGCGTCGCCGCGGCCGGCGGCCTGTCCGCGCTCGGCGCGGGGGCGGGGCCGCGGCTCCGGGCCGCGACCCTGCCGCCCCTGCCGGCGGGCCGCATCGCCCTCGGGGGCTTCGATCCCGTCAGCTACTTCCTCGACGGGCCGGAGCCGGGCCGGCCGGCCTACGAGCATGTCTGGGCGGGGCGGAGCTGGCGCTTCGCGCGGGCCGCGAACCGGGAGGCGTTCCGGGCCGATCCCGCCGCCTACGCGCCGCGCCTGGGCGGCTTCGACCCGATCGGCATCCTGGCTGGGCGCCTCGTCGACAGCGATCCCCTGGTCTATGCGCGTTTGCCCGGCCCGGAGGGCGGCGACCGGCTCTACCTCTTCCGCACCGACGAGCATCGCCTGCGGGTCCTGGCCGAGCCCCGCCTCGGCGCGGAGGCGGAGGCGCGCTGGCCGGGCCTGCGCGATCAGATCGAGCGCGACTTCCCGGACTGAGCGCCGGAGCGAGCGCGTGCGGCGCTCAGACCCGGCTCTCGCCCTGCGGCGCGTGCCGGTCGGCGGCGCGGGTGGCCGGGCTGCGCTCGGGCAGCACGAGGTTCGCCGCGTAGCGGGCATCGCCCAGGGCCGCGAAGGGGCCGTTGCGGTAGTTGCGCGTGTAGTGACCGTAGGTCATCGGCCGGCCGGCGGGGGCGACGACGCAGCCCCCCGCGACGGTCAGGATGTGGTCGCCCGCCGCCGTGTCCCACTCCATCGTCGGCCCGCAGCGGACGTAGATGTCGGCCTCGCCGGAGGCGATGAGGCAGAACTTCAGGGCGGAGGCCGCCGAGCGGGTCGCCCCGACCCGGAGCGCTCCCAGGCAGGCCTCGGTCTCGACGTCGCCGTGCCGGTTGCTGCGCAGGGCGACGAGGCCCTTGTCCGGCATCGGCCGCACCGCGATCGGCAGGCGCTCGCCCAGATGGCCGTCCCGGATCTCCGCCTCGAAGGCCCGGTCGCCCGCACCCCAGACCCGGTGCAGGCCGGGGGCGGCGAGGGCGGCGGCGATGGGACGGTCGCCCGCCACCAGCCCGATATTGACGCTGTACTCGGCGTTGCCGGCGAGGAAGTCGCGCGTCCCGTCGAGGGGATCGACGAGGAAGAACAGCGGCGCCGGCGGGTGGTCGTAGGAGGATTCCTCGGCGATCACCGGGATGCCGGGCCAGTGCCGGGCGAGTTCCAGCAGGATGAAGGCCTCGGATTCCGCGTCCGCCTGGCTGGCCGGAGAACCGTCGGGCTTGAGCACGTGCGGGCAGTCGCCGCCATGGTGCCGCTTCAGGATTTCGCCCGCCCGGCAGGCAATTTCCATCAGGGTGGCCGCAATACGGTCGCGCGTCGGCGCATCGATCGACATGATGGGGGCCATGATGCCCGTGCCACGGAGCCTTGTCGACCCGGATCGCCGGACCTCCGGGTGCTTTTCAAAGCTTCCGCCGCCGTCTATCGGTGCCGTTCACGACCGGACGCGGCCCCGAAACGCCTGCGCGGAGCGCACCATGATCCCCCTCAATCTCGACGCCCTCGACCTGTCCGCCCTCCTGTGCTCGCGGGTCTGCCACGACGTGATCAGCCCCGTCGGCGCGATCGTGAACGGCCTGGAGGTCCTGGAGGACGAGAGCGACGCCTCCATGCGGGAATTCGCCCTGGAGTTGATCGCCAAGAGCGCGCGCCAAGCCTCCGCCCGCCTGCAATTCGCCCGCATCGCCTTCGGCGCCGCCGGCTCGGCCGGGGCCTCGATCGACCTCGCCGATGCCGAGAAGGTCTCGCGCGGCATGTTCGCCGACGACAAGACGCAGCTCGCCTGGAGCGCCCCCCAGGCACTCTACCCGAAGAACAAGGTCAAGCTCCTCCTGAACCTCGTGATGATCGCCCAGAGCGCGATCCCGCGCGGCGGCCTCATCGACGTGGTGGTGCGCGGCGACGGCGAGGCGCCGAGCCTGGTCCTGAAGAGCAAGGGCTCGCATGCCCGCATCCCGGCCCATGTCGAGGACATGATCGCCGGCACGCCGGAGAACGGCACCGTCGATGCCCACGGCATCCTGCCGTTCTATGCCGGCCTCGTCGCCCGCGCGGCGGCCATGGACGTGCGCTTCTCCATCGAGGGCGACACCGTGACGATCGAGGCGACCCCCGTCGCCGCCGCCCTGCCGGAGGCGCCGGCCGCGGCCCCGGCGGATCCGCAGGTCGACCGGCCGTCGGATTCCGAGCCGCCCGAGACCGCCCTGGCCTGAGGCCGGCGGCCCGGCGCGAGGCGACAATTCAGGGCAATTCGGGAGATCGACAAATATTATCGCGGTCTCCCGCATTGTCCGTCGGGATGAAACCCTTCCCTAACCGGTTCGGGTGCAAGGTCGGTCCTGCACAGACTGTAGTGCGCGTATGGACCGAGTATCCCTCATGGACGACTTGTTGCGTGAGTTCCTGACCGAGAGCGCGGAGCACCTCGACACGGTCGATGCCGAGCTGGTCCGGTTTGAGCAGGATCCGAACAATCAGACGATCCTGCGGAACATCTTCCGCCTCGTCCATACCATCAAGGGCACCTGCGGGTTCCTCGGCCTGCCGCGCCTGGAGGCGCTGGCCCACGCCGCCGAGACCCTGATGGGCCAGTTCCGCGATGGCATGCCGGTCACCGGCCCCGCGGTCAGCCTCATCCTCGTCACCCTCGACCGGCTCAAGGCGATCCTGGCCGATCTCGAAGCCACCGGCACCGAGCCCGCGGGCAGCGACGACGACCTCATCGGCGCCCTCGAGGTGATGGCCTCGGCCCCGATCTCCCCCGAGGCCCCCGCGCCCGTGGCCGACATCAAGCTGCCCGATCCGGTGGTGCGCGAATTGAAGCCCGGCGAGGTCAGCCTCGAGGATCTCGAGCGCGCCTTCATGGAGGCCGAGGGCCCCGATTCGTTCGACGTCGCCCCCGCGCCGCTCGCGGCGATGCCCGAGCCCGTCGCCGCCGAGCCGGTGCACGAGGCGCCCGCTCCGGCCCCGATGCCCGCCCCCAAGGCCGCCGAGGCTCCGGCGAAGGCCGCCGATGCGCCCGCCTCCAGCGGCGACGGCGAGGGCGGGATCACCAAGGTCCAGACCATCCGCGTCAACGTCGACACCCTCGAACACCTGATGACGATGGTGTCCGAGCTCGTGCTGACCCGAAACCAGCTCCTCGAGATCGCCCGCCGCCACGACGACTCGACCTACAAGGTCCCGCTGCAGCGCCTCAGCCACGTGACGGCCGAGCTGCAGGAAGGCGTCATGAAGACGCGCATGCAGCCGATCGGCAATGCCTGGCAGAAGCTGCCGCGCGTGGTCCGCGACCTGTCGTCGGAACTCGGCAAGCAGATCGAGCTCGTGATGAGCGGCGCCGAGACCGAACTCGACCGTCAGGTCCTGGAGGTCATCAAGGACCCGCTCACCCACATGGTGCGCAACTCGGCCGACCACGGCATCGAGTCGGCCGCCGACCGCAAGGCCGCCGGCAAGCCGCTGCGCGGCACCATCCGCCTCTCCGCCTATCACGAGGGCGGCACGATCACGATCGAGATCGCCGACGACGGCAAGGGCCTCGATCTCGTCGCCATCCGCCGCAAGGCCGTGGAGCGCAAGGTCGCGAGCCAGGCCGAGGTCGAGCGGATGACCGACGCCCAGGTGGCGAAGTTCATCTTCCACCCCGGCTTCTCCACCGCCGCCGCCATCACCTCGGTCTCGGGCCGCGGCGTCGGCATGGACGTGGTCAAGACGAACATCGAGCTCATCGGCGGCGTCATCGACATCAACACGCAGCTCGGCCGCGGCACCACCTTCACCATCAAGATCCCGCTCACCCTGGCGATCATCGCCGCCCTCATCGTGAAGGCCGGCGAGCAGCGCTACGCCGTGCCGCAAGTGGCGGTGCTCGAGCTGGTGCGCGTCGACAAGGCGACGGCGCAGAAGGTCGAGCGCATCAACGGCTCGCCGGTCCTGCGCCTGCGCGAGCGCCTCCTGCCGATCGTCACCCTCACGGGCGTGCTCGGCCAGGACCAGGCCGCCGACGCCGTCGATTCCGGCTTCGTGGTGGTGGCCCAGGTCGGGCGCCAGCGCTTCGGCATCCTCGTCGACGAGGTCTTCCACACGGAGGAGATCGTCGTGAAGCCGATGTCCTCGAAGCTGCGCCACCTGCCGCTCTTCGCTGGCAACACCATCCTGGGCGACGGCGCCGTGGTGCTCATCGTCGATCCGAACGGCATCGCCCAGCATGTCAGCCAGGGCTCGCAGTCCGGCGCGATCCCGGTCGAGGCCGAGGTCGAGGAGACGGAGGCGGCCGACGCCAAGGCGACGCTCCTCGTCTTCAAGTGCGGCGCGGGCAGCTACAAGGCGGTGCCGCTCTCGCTGGTCACCCGCCTGGAAGAGATTGAATCGGCCAAGGTCGAGTGGGTCGGCGGGCGTCCGCTGATCCAGTACCGCGGCCGCCTGATGCCCCTGGTGCCGGCCGATCCCTCGATCGAGATCCGCACCTCCGGCACCCAGGCCCTGGTGGTGTTCTCGGACGGCGAGCGGGCCATGGGCCTCGTGGTCGACGAGATCGTCGACATCGTCGAGGAGCGCCTCGACGTCGAGATCTCGGCCGACCGCTCCGACCTCATCGGCTCGGCCGTCCTGCGCGGCCGCGCCACCGAGATCATCAACATCGCCCACTTCCTGCCGCTGGCCTACGACGACTGGGCGCGGGGTCCGAAGAAGACCGTCAAGCGCAGCTCCACCCTGCTCCTGGTCGACGATTCCGCCTTCTTCCGCGAGATGCTGAGCCCGGTCCTCAAGGCCGCCGGCTACAACGTGATCACCGCCGCCAGCGCCGACGAGGCGGTGGCCACCCTGCTCTCCAACGGCCGGGTCGACGTGGTGGTCTGCGACCTCGAGATGCCGGGCCGCAACGGCTTCGACCTCGTTGGCGCCATGCGCAAGGTCGAGGGCCGTGTCGCCGCGCTCCCCGTCATCGGCCTCACCGGCACCATCGGGGCCGAGGCCATCGAGCGGGCCCGGACCCTGGGCATCGCCGACCTCGTGGCGAAGTTCGACCGCAGCGGCCTGATCTCGGCGCTGGCCGAGCTCGACGTCGTCAGCCTCGCCGCCGCCGCCTGACCGGCGAAGCCCCTTCGGAGTCCACGCCCATGATGCAGGCCGCCAATACCAACGCCGCGGAGACCGCCGGCACCCACGACTTCGTCACCGTCTTCGTCGGCGAGACCATGTTCGGTCTCGCCATCGGCCGGGTCCACGACGTCTTCATTCCCGCCGGCGTCACGCCGGTGCCCCTCGCCCCGCCGGAGATCGTCGGGCTCCTCAACCTGCGCGGCCGGGTCGTCACCGCCCTGTGCCTGCGCCGGCGCCTCAGCATGGCGCCGCGCACCGGGGAGGGCGCCCAGATGGCGATCGGCCTGGAGCAGGGCGGCGAGACCTTCGCGCTCATCGTCGACGGCGTCGGCGAGGTGCTCAAGCTCGGGGCCGAGACCCACGAGCCGGTGCCGATCAACCTCGATGCCCGCTGGCGCGACCTCACCCTCGGCGTCCACCGCCTGGACGGGCGCCTCCTCGTGATCCTCGACGTCGACGCGCTCCTCGCCTTCGGGACGAACGCCCGCACCGCCGGCGCGGCCTGACCCCCCAGCCGTGGAGAACGAACCGATGAAAACCTGTCTCATCGTCGACGACTCCGCCGTCATCCGGAAGGTGGCGCGCCGCATCTTCGAGACCATGAACTTCGAGGTCGGCGAGGCCGAGGACGGCGAGAAGGCCCTGAGCGCCTGCGGCAAGACCATGCCGGACGCGATCCTGCTCGACTGGAACATGCCGACCATGGACGGCTACGATTTCCTGCGGGCGCTGCGGAAGACGCCCGGCGGCGAGAAGCCGAAGGTCCTGTTCTGCACCACCGAGAACGACATCGGCGCCATCGCCCGCGCCCTGCATGCGGGCGCGGACGAGTACATCATGAAGCCCTTCGACCGCGACATCGTCACGGCGAAGCTGGCGCAGGTCGGCTTCGTCACCGAAGCCGACGCGGCCTGACGCGGCCCCGGACCGGGCCTCCCGCCCCGTCCGGACATTCTCCTCCCCTCGACCGTCCCCCTGCGTCGTTCACAGCGTGAAATCCATGATGGCCGCCACCGCACCGACCTTCGCGTCGACCCATGCCGCGCCGCCGCCCCTGGCGGGGCAACGGGTCCGGGTCCTGATCGCGGACGATTCGGCGGTGGTGCGCGGGCTCGTCGCCCGCTGGATCGGCGAGGCCGGCTACGAGGTCGTCGCCACGGCGGCCAACGGCCGGATTGCCCTGGAGGCGATGTCGCGCCACGACCCCGACGTGATCCTCCTCGACATCGACATGCCGGAACTCGACGGCACCCAGGCCCTGCCGCTGCTGCTCGCCAAGAGCCCCGGCGTCCAGGTCATCATGATGTCGACCCTGACCACCCGCAACGCCGACATCTCCCTGCGCTGCCTCGCCCTCGGCGCCGTCGACTACATCCCGAAGCCCGAGAGCAACCGCGGCGTCACCACCTCGGACGCCTTCCGCACCGACCTGATCGAGCGGGTGCGCCTGTTCGGCTCCGCCCGGGCCCGCAAACGCGGGGCCTCCGGCGCGCCGATCCCGCTCTCCCACGGCACCCCGGCTCCGGCCCCGGTCTCGGCCCTGCGCCCGACCGCCCCCCTGGTGCTGCGCCCGAAGGCCCGCACCGGTATCGCGCCCCGCGTCCTCCTCATCGGTGCCTCCACCGGCGGCCCGCGCGCCGTCGGCGAGGTGCTAGAGAAGATCGGCAGCCCGACCCTGCGCCAGTTCCCCGTCCTCATCGTGCAGCACATGCCGCCGGTCTTCACCGCGGTGTTCGCCGAGCATCTCGGCGTCCGCACCGGCCTGCCGGCCGCGGAGGGCAAGGCCGACGAGCGCCTGCAGCCGGGCCGGATCTACGTCGCCCCGGGCGGCCGCCACATGGGCCTCGGCGGTTCGCGCCAGGACGTGACCATCCGCCTGCACGACGGGCCGGTGGTGAATTTCTGCCGGCCCGCGGTCGACGTCCTGTTCCAGGACGCGGCCGCGATCTTCGGGGCCTCCGCCCTCGCGGTGGTCCTCACCGGCATGGGCTCGGACGGCACGGGCGGCGCGCGCGCCCTCACCGAGGCCGGCGCCGCGGTGCTCGCCCAGGACGAGGCGACCAGCACGGTCTGGGGCATGCCCGGCAGCATCGCCAAGGCCGGGCTCGCCCAGGCGATCCTGCCGCTGGCCGAGATCGGGTCGGCCTTGCGCAATCTTCTGACGGGGCAGGGCGCATGACCGACGTCGAGTTCGATTTCCTGCGCGCCTACCTCAAGACCCGCTCCGGTCTCGCCCTCAGCGGGGAGAAGCGCTACCTCGTGGAGAGCCGCCTCGGCCCGATCTGCCGGCGCTTCAACCTCGCCGATCTCGGCGCGCTGGTGGTCGCCCTCAAGGGCGGCCGCGACCTCGCCATGGAGCGCGCCGTGGTCGAGGCGATGACCACCAACGAGACCTTCTTCTTCCGCGACCGCACGCCCTTCGACCTGTTCCGGGACGTGCTGCTGCCGGAGGCCATGGCCCGCCGGGCCAGCCAGCGCCGCCTGCGGATCTGGTGCGCCGCGGCCTCCACCGGCCAGGAACCCTATTCCCTGGCGATGATGCTGCAGGACGCCGCTCCGCGCCTCGCCGGCTGGACCGTCGACCTCATCGGCACCGACCTCTCCACCGAGGTGCTCGATAAGGCCAGGGCCGGGCTCTACAGCCACTTCGAGGTGCAGCGCGGCCTGCCGGTGCAGTCGCTGATCAAGCATTTCGAGCAGGTCGGCGAGCAGTGGCGCATCTCCGCGACCCTGCGGCAGATGGTGGATTACCGCCCGCTGAACCTGCTGCAGCCCTTCGACGGCCTCGGCACCTTCGACATCATCTATTGCCGCAACGTGCTGATCTACTTCGACGCCCCGACCAAGGGCGACGTGCTGGCCCGGCTCAGCAACAGCCTGGCGGCCGACGGGGCGCTCCTCCTCGGCGCCGCCGAGACGGTGATCGGGCTGACCGAGAAGCTGATCCCCAACACCAAGCACCGGGGCCTCTACAACCAGGCCGTCGGGGTGACCCGCGCGCCGGCGGCGCCCCGGCCGGTCCCGGCCGGCCTCGCCGCGGCGGCCGCCATGCCGCTCGGACGGGTGGTCGGATTATAGGGCGGGGGCGCCGCGCCGGCGCCCTCCCTCCGCTCGGATCGCCCGCGCCCGGCTGCCGATGCGCCGCCGGGCGCGCGCGCCTCAGGCGAGCGGGGCCAGGGCCTGCGCGACGTCGGCGATCAGGTCCTCGACGTTCTCCAGGCCGATCGACAGGCGCACCGTCTCGGGGCCGACCTTGGCGGCGGCCTTGTCGGCCGGGTCGAGCTGGCGGTGGGTCGTGGTGGCCGGGTGGATCGCCAGCGACTTGATCTCGCCGATGTTCACGAGGTGCGAGACCAGCTTCAGGCCCATGATGAACTGGACGGCCGCCGCCTCGCCGCCCTTCAGGGCCACGGTGAAGATCGAGCCCGGGCCCTGCGGCACGTAGCGGGCGGCCATCGCCTCGCCCTCCTGGCCGGGCAGGGCGGGGTAGCTCACCCAGGCCACCGCCGGGTGGTCCTTGAGGAAGGCCGCCACCGCCTTCGCGTTCGAACAGTGCCGCTCCATCCGCAGGGGCAGGGTCTCGATGCCGGTGAGCGTCAGGAAGGCGTTCATCGGCGACAGGCCGGGGCCGAGCTCGCGCATGCCGAAGACGCGGCAGGCCGAGGCGAAGGCGAAGTCCGGGAAGCGCTCGGTGAGCACGAGGCCGTCGTAATCGGCCCAGGGCTCGCTCATCAGGTTGTAGCGGCCGGGGATCGCCGCCCAGTCGAACCGGCCCGCGTCGCAGATCACGCCGCCGATGGTCTGGCCCGAGCCGCCGAGGAACTTCGAGGTCGAGTGGATGACGATGTCGGCGCCGTGCTCGATCGGCCGGATCAGGGCCGGGGAGGCCAGGGTGTTGTCGACGACGAGCGGCAGCCCGTGCCGGCGCGCCACCTCGGCGATGCCGGCCAGGTCCATCACGGTGGCGCAGGGATTGACGATGGACTCGCAGACGATCGCCCGGGTCTCGGGCGTGATCTGCGCCTCGAAATCGGCCGGGGTCAGGCCCTTGGTGAACTGGGGCTTGAGGTCGTAGCGCCCGTCGAGGCGGTTCATCAGGCCGAGCGAGCCGCCGAACAGCCGCGAGGAGGCGACGTAGGCCTCGCCGCTCTTCATCAGGGTCATCAGCACCATCAGCACGGCGGACTGGCCGGAGGCCACCGCCACGGCAGCCTTGGCGCCCTCCAGCGCGGCGACGCGGCGCTCCAGGGCGGCCACCGTCGGGTTGGAGCCGCGCGAGTAGGAGAACCCGGTGCGGCGCATGGCGAAGATGTCCGCCGCCTGCTGGGTGTCCTCGAAGACGAAGCCGTTGGTGAAGTAGATCGGCTGGGCCCGGGCGCCGGTGGCGGGGTCGGGCGCGGCGCCGGCATGGATCGCCAGGGTGGCGAAGCGATGGGTCTGGGTTTCGGTGGCCATCGGGGCCTCCCGTCTGTGAAGGTCGGGTGAGCGGTCAGGCGGCGCGGCGGGCGAAGGCGCGCAGGGTCCGGACCAGGGTCGAGGGCTCGTAGGGCTTCGGGATGAAGCGCGCCCCGTCGGGCATGTCGTGCGGGCCGGGCGTGCCCATGCCGGAGACGACGAGGACCGGGATGGTCGGCCAGCGATGGGCCACCAGGCGGGCGAGGGCGAAGCCGTCCATCGAGCCGCGGGGCATGTCCACGTCGGTCATCAGCACGTCGACGTCGGCGCGGCTCTCCAGCACCGAGAGGGCGTTGTCGGCGTGGCTCGCCTCCACCACCTCGAACCCGGCATCCGCGAGCGTGTCGGCGGCCTCCATCAGGAGCAGGCCGTCGTCTTCGACGAGGAGCACGACGGGCATGTCTGGCGGGTCTTGCGTCATCGGCGGCCGGACGATCTCGCGACGGGAATGAGACGGGGGCCTATGCCCCGGCAGCGGTGCCGTCAATAACGGCCGGTGTCGCGCATCCGTTTCACCGGGGCGGGCAGGCGCCGCGCCGTCGGGCCCGGGGCGAAGGCCACCGCGAGGCCGATCAGGGTCGCCAGGACGGCCAGGAACGCCAGCCCGTCGCCGATCTGCTCCAGGAAGGCCCAGTCCACGGAAGACAGGTTCATAGACGTCAAGCCCGACATCGCCACCTCCGGTGATCGCGAAGCGAGCCTCCGCCCGGTTTGGTAAAGGAAGCGTTAACACGGCCGCGGTCAGGCCGTCAGGGCGGCGTCGAGATCGGCGATGAGATCCTGTGGATCTTCCAGGCCGACGGAGAGCCGCACCACCTCCGGCCCGGCCCCGGCGGCGATCCGCTGCGGGTCGGTGAGCTGGCGGTGGGTGGTCGAGGCCGGGTGGATGATCAGCGAGCGGGTGTCGCCGATATTGGCGAGATGCGAGAACAGGGCGAGGTTCGAGACGAGCTTGACGCCGGCCTCGTAGCCGCCCTTCAGGCCGAGGGTGAACACCGCGCCGGCGCCGTGCGGCGTGTAGCGCCGGGCGAGCTGGTGGTACTTGTCCGTCTCCAGCCCCGGATAGCTGACCCAGGCCACCGCCGGGTGGGTCTGCAGGAAGCGCGCCACCGCCAGGGCGTTGTCGCAATGGCGCTGCATCCGCAGCGGCAGGGTCTCGATGCCGGCGATGAGCAGGAAGGCGTTGAAGGGCGAGAGCGCCGGCCCAAGGTCGCGCAGGCCCAGCACCCGCACGGCGATGGCGAAGGCGAAGTTGCCGAAGGTCTCGGCCAGCACCTTGCCGGCATATTCCGGCCGGGGCGCCGACAGCATGGGGAAGCGCGCGTCGCCCGCCCACGGGAAGGTCCCGCCGTCGACCACGAGGCCGCCGATGGAATTGCCGTGGCCGCCCAGGAACTTGGTGGCCGAGTGCACGACGATGTCGGCCCCGTGCTCGAAGGGGCGGATCAGGTAGGGGCTCGCCATCGTGTTGTCGACGATGAGCGGGATGTTGTGGCGCTTCGCGATCTCCGAGAGCGCCGCGATGTCGGTGATCACCCCGCCCGGATTGGCGATGGACTCGCAGAAGATCGCCTTGGTGCGCGGCGTGATCGCCCGCTCGAAGGAGGACGGGTCGTCGGTCTGGGCCCAGACCACGTTCCAGCCGAAGTTCTTGTAGGAATGGTTGAACTGGTTGATCGAGCCGCCGTAGAGCCGGTCGGCCGCGACGAACTCGTCGCCCGGCTGCATCAGGGCGTGCATCACCAGGAACTCGGCGGCGTGGCCCGAGGCGACCGCCACGGCGGCGGTGCCGCCCTCCAGGGCCGCGACGCGCTCCTCCAGCACCGCGTTGGTGGGGTTGGTGATGCGCGAATAGATGTTGCCGAAGGCCTCGAGCCCGAACAGCGAGGCGGCGTGCTCGGCATCGTCGAACACGAACGAGGCGGTCTGGTAGATCGGCGTGGCGCGCGCGCCCGTGGTCGGGTCGGGCACCGCGCCGGCATGGATGGCCCGCGTGTTGAAGCCGGGCAGACGATCGGTCATCGCAGAGTCCTCCCGGGCCCGCCGGCCCGCACATGCCTGTTGTCTCTGGCCCGTCTTCTAGCGCCGGACCGGGCACCGGCGGAAGAGGCCGGGATCCGCTGAAACGAACGATGGTTCTTTATGCCGGACGGGGTAGGGGGTCAAGCAGTCCGACGACCCTCCCCCCGTTGCGGGGGAGGGTGCCTGCGGAGCAGGCGGGAGAGGGGAGCGACCGCTCCGGACAGCGCGCTCCCCTCATCCGACCCGCTTCGCGGGCCACCTTCTCCCGCAGAGGGGAGAAGGCCATGCGCGCCAACGCTCCGCCCGACCTCAAAACCGGCGCTATCCTGCCGGTCCCAGCTACGCTATGGCCGCGGCCATGAGCCAGACAGCCCTTCGCCCCGCGATCCGCCCGACCACAGCCGCCGAAGCCGTGCCGGCGGCGCGCATCCTCATCGCCAGCTTCGTCGGCACCGCGATCGAGTTCTACGACTTCTACGTCTATGCCACCGCGGCCGCCCTGGTGATCGGGCCGATCTTCTTCCCGCCCGGCGATCCGGCGGTGCAGACGCTGGCGGCCTTCGCCACCTTCTCCATCGCCTTCATCGCGAGGCCCCTGGGCGCGGCCTTCTTCGGCCATTTCGGCGACCGGGTCGGGCGCAAGGCCACGCTGGTGGCCTCCCTGATGATCATGGGCCTGTCGACGGTGCTGATCGGCTGCCTGCCCTCCTATGCCACCGCCGGCTGGTGGGCACCCTTCGCCCTCTGCGTGCTGCGCTTCGGCCAGGGCGTCGGCTTCGGCGGCGAGTGGGGCGGGGCGGCCCTGCTGGCGGTGGAGAACGCGCCGCCGGGCCGGCGCGCCCTCTACGGCATCTTCCCGCAGCTCGGGGCGCCGGTGGGCTTCATCACCGCCAATCTCGGCTTCCTGGGGCTCGCCCTGAGCTTAAGCCCCGCCGACTTCCAGGCCTGGGGCTGGCGCATCCCGTTCCTGGCCTCGGCCGCTTTGGTCGGCGTCGGGCTCTATGTGCGGCTCAAGCTCACCGAGACCCCGGTCTTCAAGGCCGCCCTGGAGAAGGCCGCCCCGGAAAAGGTGCCGCTGGCGGTGATCTTCACGAAGTACCTGCGCGCGACGCTGCTCGGCACCTTCGCCATGGTGGCCTGCTACGCGGTGTTCTACCTCTCCACCGTCTTCGCCCTCAGCTACGGCGTCTCGACGCTGGGCTTCACTCGGCCGACCTTCCTGCTCTTCGAGTGCGTCGCCGTGCTGTTCATGGGCCTCGGCATCCCGCTCTCGGGCTGGGCCGCCGACCGCTACGGCCGCCGCCCCGTCCTCCTCTCCGGCCTCGTCTTCACCGCCAGCCTCGGCCTGCTGATGGGCCCGATGCTCGGCAGCGGCCAGGGCGGCCTCGTCCTCGGCTTCCTGTGCCTCGGCCTGTTCGCGATGGGCTGGCTGTTCGGCCCGATGGGCGCCCTGCTGCCCGAACTTTTTCCCACCCGCGTGCGCTACACCGGGGCCTCCGTGACCTACAACCTCGCGGGCATCCTGGGGGCCTCCGCCGCGCCGTACCTGGCGCAGCGGCTGAGCGAGTGGGGCGGCGTGGGCTGGGTCGGGTTGTATCTGGCGGTGGCGGCCGGGATTAGTTTTGTGGCTGTGGCGTTGATGAATGAGACAAAAGAAAAGACGATCCAATGAAGATTACAATAGTATGTATTTTATTATAAATAAATAAAATTTTAAGCAAATCAATACTTCTACAATAACTCAATTTAATACAAGTTAGTTGTAATAGTGTATATGGATTACATTTATTTAATCTGCGTTATGGTTTTTGCTGAATTACTAGAAAATATTTTTTAGGAACCAATGTAAGTTGTCTCGAAGTAGGCCCCAGACAATTCCTGCAAATCATCGGAAACTTGTAGCATCTCCTAAGTTCACGCAGAAGATTTTAGGCCAAAATAATTTCAAACTGTGGTTGCAGTAAATGCTTCCGTTGGGCTACCCTCGTTTTAATAAGCCGGCGAATCGAGGGGTAGGAAACGTGAAAATTGAACAGATCGAAATTATCAATTTCAAGGGGCTTAAAAGTGCTCTCGTCCAATTTGGGAGCTTCGACTGCTTGGTTGGGGAAAACAATTCTGGAAAGTCTTCGGTTCTACAGAGTGTTGTGTCGGCTCTTGATCGTTCAGGAACGATTACGCTTAGCGTGTACTATGACCCTGATAAAACTGTAGAATTCAAACTAACATTCATCAATATATCTTCTGGAGATTTATTGAGGCTTACCCCGGAACAGCGAGATAAAATTAGCGACATTATTATCGACGAGAAGCTTCAATTAATCGTTAGATATCCGCCAAATGAAAAATGCGTGACCATGGCCTTGCGCAGAACACCACGAGACGAACGCTTCCGCAATCAAGCGATTTCTACAGCTCTACAGGGAAAACGCGGCTCAGCCGTGAAACAATCAATTACAGAGAACTATCCGGAATTTGCGCCGTCCGCACCAGAAAACATGAACGTTGGTGCGGCGAAAGAGTTTCTAAAGAGCCAGATTGCGGCTCTGCCTGATAATCATCATGAAATGATTGAGGGCCCACTTCCGACAGGTATGGGCAGTTCAATAACAAATTTGTTGCCTGAGCCAATATATATTCCCGCAGTAAAAAACCTAATTGACGATCTAAAGACAACACAGTCCACACCATTCGGCCGCTTGATGGGCCTATTACTTGAAGGCCTCGCTTCCGAACTTGCGAATATCCAAGAGTCTTTAAGCTCCTTAAATATGCTGCTTAATCGTATCGACGCAGGTGATGGATTTACAGACCAGCGCCATGACACAGTCAAAATCTTAGAAAAAACAATACAAGACTTCCTTCAGGACAATTTTCCTGCCATTAAATTAGAACTCAGCGTCCCCCCACCTGAGTTAAAGACTATCCTTAGCGCCGCTCAGATCTATATTGACGATGGATCGAGGGATTTAATCGACAACAAAGGCGATGGAATTAAAAGATCTCTTACATTCGCGCTACTACAAACATACGTCAGGCATCGAGAACTTTCAGTTATTCCTCAAACTGAAATGGAAGGAATTATTGCAACTCGGCGTCCACTGATCTTTCTATTCGAAGAACCCGAACTTTATTTGCATCCACGTTCACAAAAGATTTTGTTCAAAACACTGGCGAAAATCAGTGGCAGTAATCAAGTAGTTGTCACAACTCACTCTCCTATATTCTTTGAACCTGGCATTACAGCAAGTTTTATACGGGTATCCAAAGAGGCTACCACACCAAAACCGGTGGGGCGTCTGTATCCGATTAGCCTTAATCTCGATGCTGACAACGCGGAGGTTTTTCGTTTAACAAAATTCGAGAATACTGATGCAGCCTTTTTCAGTAGGGGTGTGATATTATTTGAGGGTGAATCGGATGATTTCTATTGTAAGCATGCCGCAAAAATCTTGAACGAAGAATGGTGCTTCGAATCCAGATGCATGTCGTTAGTACGTGTTTCCGGGAAAGGTAATTTTGCTAAATTTCGACGGTTTTTCGAATCCTTCGGACTTCCAGTCAAAATTGTGGCTGATCTGGACGCAATTTTCGAAGGTTACAATCACTTGGGCGCTCCTGCGGCTCTTACTGAAGTAAGAGCACGTGCCATTACTGCTATCGATAAGCGTATCAAAGATCTTGGGACTAAAGCAGAACCAAGCGCCCGAAAAATCAAAGACAAAATACATACGTCCAGTTTTAGAGATAGGTATTATAAATCAAAAGAAATCCTCCGAAAAATTCAGGAAACAGGGCAGATAAATCAGGACCAAATAGAAATATTCGATGGACTTTTTACCTGGGAAGAGGATATCGCTCGTATTAATGTCTGTCGTGACGATGAGGAGGCACGCAGATACCTTTTACCTCTGATAGATGGCCTGAGAGCTGCGGGGATTTGCGTTCTAACTCGGGGCGCTATTGAAGACTATTATCCAGCGGGAGCGGAAAACGGTCAAAAACCTCAGCGCGCATTGTTGGCTATCGAACTTGTAAAAAGCAGAGACGATCTGGCGAAAATTAGTATTCCTCTTGCAGAAAATCGTATTTGTGAGCTATCATAAATATTTACAGAACTATTTCGCCCATCGGTTGACCCAAAAGAAGAAGCAGTCGCCACGTAAAAACAAAACCACTTAATATGCCTCGTAGATGATTTTCTGCTTTATCGGAAAATCTCAATCTTCGGGCACCGATCCATCACCACAACACACCCCGCCGCCTCGGCCCGCGAGGCGGCGGAATCATCCCGCACCCCGATCTGCATCCAGATGAAGCGCGGCGGCTGGGGGAGGGCGAGGGCCTCGTCCACCACGCCGCCGGCGGCGTCGGAACTGCGAAAAATCTCGACCATGTCGATGGGCTCGGCCAAGTCGGCGAGGCGGGCGATGACGGGCTGGCCGAGCAGCGTCTGCCCGGCCAGCCCGGGATTGACCGGGATCACCCGGTAGCCGCGTCCCAGCAGGAAGGCCATGACGTGGTGGCTCGGCCTGCCTGAGTTGGCCGAGGCGCCGACGAGCGCGATGGTCCGGGTCTCGCTGAGGACCCGGCGGATCAGGGCGGGGTCGTAGACGTCGTGGGTCTGGCGCATCCCCGATCTTGTCGGGCAAGCGGGGGCGTGCTGCAAGGCTTCGCGGCAGCCCGGGATTCGGGCGCGTCGCGCCAGGACCGGGCGCCGCAAGGCTTCGCGGGTCGTCCCGAAGATGTCGTGCGTTCCCCCGCAATCATCGCGCGCAGGGCATCGGTCGTTCCGCCCGGCCCGGTGAACCGGAGTTCCCGTCCATGTCCGAGACCCCGTCCGACACGCTGCCCCAGGCCCTCTCCCTGGCGGAGACCGTGGCCTTCCTCGAATCGGCCTTCCCGCAGATGGATGCCGGGGGCCGGACCTACCACCTGGTCGAGGTCGGCCCCGGCCTCGCCCGGATGCGGATGGACCACCACGAGCGCCACCTGCGCCCCGGCGGCACGGTCTCCGGCCCCGCGATGATGGCGCTCGCCGACTACGCCCTCTACGCGGCGATCCTGGCCAGCCTCGGCCCCGTGGCGCTCGCCGTCACCACCAGCCTCAACTTCAACTTTTTGCGCAAGCCCGACCCCCACGGGCTCCTCGGCACCGCCCGCCTGCTCAAGCTCGGCCGCCGCCTCGCCGTCGGCGAAGTCGCCATCACCGGGCCGGAGGGCGGCCCGCTGGTCTGCCACGCCACCGGCACCTACGCGATCCCGCCGGAGCGGTGAGCGGCCTCCGATCGGGCGCGACCTCGACGCGACCCTCCTCGTATACCGGCGCGTTCGACGCGAACGCTGTGGCCCGCCTCCCGCGTAGCTGTTAGACATCCGCCGCTGACCAAGGGGAGACGACGATTTCCGACGACGCATGGGTGACCGGCTTGGGCCTCGTCGCCGTCTTCGCCCTCGTGCTCGCCAATGGCTTCTTCGTGGCCGCCGAGTTCGCCCTGGTCTCGGTGCGCAAGAGCCGGGTCGCCGAACTCGTCTCCGAGCGCCGCACCCACGCCCGCGCCCTCCAGCGCGCCACCGACCAGCTCGACGCCTACCTCGCCGCGACGCAGCTCGGCATCACCATCTCCTCCCTGGCCCTCGGCTGGGTCGGCGAGCCGGCGCTCGCCCACCTCATCATCCCGGCCCTCGGCTTCCTGCCCGATCCCGTCGGCACCACCGCCGCCCACACCATCGCGGTGGTGATCTCCTTCGTCCTCATCACGGCGATGCACATCGTGCTGGGCGAGCTCGCCCCGAAGAGCCTCGCCCTCCAGCGCAGCGAACGGACGGCGCTGGCGGTGGTGCGGCCGCTCGGCGTCTTCCTGTTCGTCTTCCGCCCGGCGATCCTGTTCCTCAACGGCCTCGGCAACGGCGTGGTGCGGCTGTTCGGCCTGCAGGCGGGCCACGGCGAGGGCTCGCTGCACTCCACCGCCGAGCTCAACCTGCTGGTCCAGGCGAGCCAGGAGGCCGGCCTGATCCGCGAGGCCCAGCAGGAGGCGGTGCAGCGCATCTTCTCCATCGGCGAGCGCCGGGTGCGCGATATCATGACGCCCCGCCACGAGGTCGAGTGGGTCGATGCCGACGAGGAGCCGGAGGCGGTCCTCAAATCCGTGCGGGAATGCGACCACGCGCAGCTGGTGGTCAGCCGCAGCGAAGTCGACGAGATCGTCGGCGTCGTGCGCAAGCAGGACCTGCTCAACCAGCTCCTCGACGGCAAGCCGGTGAACGTCCTGGCAGCCACGCAGCCGCCGATCGTGGTGCACGAGAGCATGTCGATCCTGGCCGTGCTCGAGACCTTCCAGGCCAAGCCCGTACGGATGGCGGTGGTCGTCGACGAGTACGGCAGCCTGGAGGGCATCGTCACCCAGACCGATCTCCTGGAGGCGATCGCCGGCAACATCCCGGAGGTGGGCGACGAGCCGAGCGTGGTGGAGCGCGAGGACGGCTCGCTGCTCATCGACGGCATGATGCCGGCCTCGCAGGCCTTCGACCGCCTCGCCTTCGCGGAGCACCCGAATTCCGACGACTTTACCACGCTCGCGGGCTTCGTGATCTTCCGGCTCGGCCGCATCCCCGGCACGGGCGACCACTTCGAGTCCCATGGCTGGCGGTTCGAGGTCGTCGATATGGACGGCCGCCGCATCGACAAGGTCCTGGCGACGCCGCTGTCCTGAGCCAGGACCGTACGCGCCCGCGAGCCGGCGCCCTCTCGACGGGGCCTGTGGATCGACCTCGAGCACCAAGGCGAACGAGCCGATCCGAGGGGCCTCGGATCGGCTCGCTGCCGATGGATCGATCAGGAGGACGCCCGCCCGCGCCGGTGAGGCGCGCGCAGGCTGTTCAGGCCTTCAGGCGTCGACCTTCTTGCGGGAGGCGCGGCGCTTCTTCTCGGCCGGGGGCGCCTCGGCAGCGGCCTCCTCGGGGGGCGGCGCCGACACGGTCTCGTCCGACGCGCTCTTGGGCACGCCCTTACGGCGCTGCTGGCCGAGGCCGAGGGCGCGGGCCAGCTCGGAACGCTGCTCGGAATAACTCGCCGAGGTCATCGGGTAATCGGGCGCCAGGCCCCACTTGGCCCGGTACTGCTCGGGCGTCAGGCCGCGCAGGGTGAGGTGCCGGCGCAGGGTCTTGTACTGCTTTCCGTCCTCGAAGCTGATCAGGTATTCCGGCGTGATCGAGCGGCGGATCTCCTGGGGCGTCGCCTTCGGCGGCCCGGCTTCGGCGGCCGGCGTGCCGCTGGCGGTCACGCCACGGATCGCCTCGTGCACATCACTGAGCAGCTTAGGAAGCTCCGCGCTCTGTACATGGTTGTTGCTGACGTAGGCCGAGACGATATCGGCTGCCAGGGTGATGAGCCGTGCTGCGTCGTTGTCTGTTTCATTCATGTGGTGTCGCCGATCTGGATGAGTGTTGAAGTTGTCTTCGAGCGTAGGCTCAGATCTTCCTGCAAGCAAGATGTTGCACTTAAGAATAAACGTTTTTCCATCGCGGTCGTGTGGATCATTTATCAATTTTTCGCGCATTGCCTGCACGATTGCGGACAATCGCGCTCCGGTTGCCCGAAAAGACCATGCTCAATCGCGCAACCACCGCAGATAAGGACGGTTCGTCGCGACGATGCTGAAGAATGATCCCGCCAAAGCAGCAAGCTCCGGCGTTATCCGAAGATGATCTCGATCGGTTCGGGATCACCGGGGCGCGCCTGGTCGGCGGATCGACACCTCGCGAGGGGCAGACGGCAGGAGCTCACCCGTCGACACCGGACGGTGCCGCGATGAAGTCCGACGAATTCCGGCCCGAACACCAGACCTGATATTTCGTTCGATAGAACAAATTTCCGGCGTTCGCAATCAAGCCAAGAGACGTTGCGCAGCGTCGATGGCAAATGCTTGGGGAAGGTCGGGATGCCGTTCGCACCCAAGATGATCGGCGGTCGCCCTGCTATGGGTTTTCGCCCGGTTGATGGCGAATCATCTTCGCGACCGTATCTCGGACCACGCCGCGGTGATCTTCGTGTGTGATGGCAAAGATTTCGGTCGAGCAAAGCGTCGGCAGAATGCCGGCTGATCGATGCCGGGCCGCGGCCAGCGGGCGGGATTCGGCGACCGCAGCGCGTGGCCGCCCCCGGCGCGCGGATGCCGGGGGCGGCGGGCCCGTGTCAGTCGAGACCGAGCATCAGGCCGATGTTCTGCACGGCCGCACCCGAGGCACCCTTGCCGAGATTGTCGAGGCGGGCGACGAGCACGGCCTGGCGGTAGGCGTCGCTGCCGAAGACCCGCAACTCGAGCCGGTCGGTGTCGTTCAGGGCCTCCGGCTCGATCCGCTCGGCGCCCTCGACCGGGATCACCCGCACGAGATCCTGACCTTCGTAATAGGCCGCCAAGGCCCGTTCCAGGTCCGAGACCTTGGGCGCCCCCGGCAGGGTGTCGAGATGGAGCGGTACGCTCACCAGCATGCCCTGCCGGAAATTCCCGACGGAGGGGATGAAGATCGGCCGCCGCGTCAGGCCGGAATAGGCCTGGGTCTCCGGCAGGTGCTTGTGGCCCAGCCCGAGGCCGTAGAGCAGGAAGGGCTCGCCCTGGCCGGCCTCGTAGGTCTCGATCATGCTCTTGCCGCCGCCGCTGTAGCCGCTGACCGCGTTGATGCTGATCGGGACGTTCGACGGGATCAGGCCCGCCTCCACGAGAGGCCGCAGCAGCGCGATCGCCCCCGTCGGATAGCAGCCGGGATTGGCCACGCGCCGGGCCGCGCGGATCGCCTGCGCCTGGGCGGGCTCGAGTTCGGCGAAGCCGTAGACCCAGGCCGGATCGACCCGGTGGGCGGTGCTGGCATCCAGGATGCGCGGCCCCCCGCCCGGCAGGGCATCGGCCAGGGCGACGGTCTCCTTGGCGGCGGCGTCCGGAAGGCACAGCACGACGAGGTCGACCACCTGGAGCAAGTCGCGCTTGACCGCGACGTCCTTGCGGCTCTCATGCGGGATGCTCTTCAGGGCGACGTGGCCCTCGCGCTCGAGGCGCTCGCGGATTCCGAGGCCGGTGGTTCCCGCCTCGCCATCGATGAAGACCGTGGGCTTCCGCCCCGCATCGTTCTCGCTCATGGTCGCCTGACATCCTCTTGATCGCGCCGACGAAGACACGTCTCGCACCGGCCCGTGCGCGCAGGTGACCGGGACGCTTCGTCAAGTCAACGTCTTCTCGCGACCCGAACAAGGCTTGATGACGCTCGATCAAGCCTGTGTATCGCCGGGAGCGGCCTGGAACGGCGGCATCGAACGGCTGTTATTTGCGGGACGACACACCCGATCGAGGTCGAACCGATGTCAGCCAGCGCGGAAAAGAGCGATCCCAAGCTTTGGGAGAAGGTGAAGAAGCAGGTCACCGAATCCGACAAGGGCGGAAAGCCCGGTCAATGGTCGGCCCGCAAGGCCCAGGCCGCCACGAAGGCCTACAAGGATGCCGGCGGCGGCTACGAGGGCAAGAAGTCCTCCGACAACCACCTGAAGCAGTGGACCGAGGAGGAGTGGGACACCAAGTCCGGCAAGAAGAGCGGCGAGACGGGTGAGCGCTACCTGCCGAAGAAGGCCCGCGAGTCGGTGTCGAAGTCGGAATACGACCGGTCCACGAAGAAGAAGCGTGCCGATTCCGCCAAGGGCAAGCAGTTCTCGAAGCAGCCTGCCGACGTCGCCAAGAAGACCGCTGCGGCGCGCAAATCGGCATCAGGCAAATCGGGATCGAACAAGACAAAGGCCGACCTGATGAAGGCGGCGCGCGACAAGAACATTCCCGGCCGCTCGAAGATGTCGAAGGGCGAACTGGAGCACGCGCTCCACGCCTAGAACATGTTCGGTGATCCCCGGATCACCGAACATGCTCCCTCTTGTTGCGGGCTCGCAGTGTCTGCATGCGAGACGGCAGCCACCTCGCCTGAGAGCGCTTCCAGGACTCAGGCGCTGAGCGTTCCCCAGGACGGCTTCCACAGGTTCCGGGGATCGATCACCACGATCTCGCGCCCGCTCTCGTTGGCCACGTGGACGGCGATGCCGAAGGCCTGGGCGATGGGGAGCACGCCGGTGGTGCTGAACAGGCGCCCATCGGCGAGCTTCACCTCCCCGGTCGTCGCGCCGTCCGTCTCCGCCAGGCAGAGGGTCACGGCGGCGGCATCGGGCGTGGTGACGCGTCGGAAGGGCTTCGCCATGGGAATTGGTCTCTCTGCCGCGGCTCAAAAGGAAAGGGCGGCCGAAGCCGCCCTGTCCGGACATCTATCGAAGGGCTGGCTCAGCGCTTCGAGAACTGGAAGCTGCGGCGAGCCTTCTTGCGGCCGTACTTCTTGCGCTCGACCACGCGGCTGTCGCGGGTGAGGAAGCCCTCGCGCTTCAGCGGCGAGCGAAGCTCGGGCTCGTAGTAGGTCAGCGCCTTCGAGAGGCCGTGGCGCACGGCGCCGGCCTGGCCCGAGAGACCGCCGCCATGCACCGAGACGGTGATGTCGTACTGGTCGACGCGATTGGCGATCTGCAGCGGCTGGCGCAGGATCATGCGCAGCACCGGGCGGGCGAAGTAGGTCTCGACGGCGCGGCCGTTGACGACGACCTTGCCGGTGCCGGGCTTGATCCAGACGCGGGCGACCGCGTCCTTGCGCTTGCCGGTGGCGTAGGCGCGGCCCTGGGCGTCGAGCTTCTGGACGTGGACCGGGGCGGCGTTCTCCGGCGACTCGACGTTCGCGCGGTTCAGGTCGGAGAGGGACTGAAGGGTCGCCATGATCAAGCGCTCACGTTCTTGCGGTTGAGGCTGCCGACGTCGAGCGCCTGCGGCTGCTGGGCGGTGTGGGGATGCTCGGAGCCCTTGTAGACCCGGAGGTTGCCCATGATCTGGCGGAAGAGCGGGCCGCGCGGCAGCATGCGCTCGACGGCCTTCTCCACGACGCGCTCAGGGAAGCGGCCGTCGAGGATGAACTTGGCCGTGCGCTCCTTGATGCCGCCCGGGTAGCCGGTGTGGTGGTAGTACACCTTCTGCTCGCGCTTGCGGCCGGTGAACTTCACCTTCTCGGCGTTGATGACGATGACGTTGTCGCCGCAATCGACGTGGGGCGTGTACGCGGCCTTGTGCTTGCCGCGCAGGCGCATGGCGACGATGGAGGCGAGCCGGCCGACGACGAGGCCCTCCGCATCGACGATGATCCACTTCTTGTCGACGTCGGCGGGCTTCAGAGAAAAGGTCTTCATCCCGTGGCGTTCCGTATGGTGTCTGGACAAAACGATGCGCCGCCGCGTGCGGGACGCGGCGGCGTTGGACGTTCCATTAGGGAGATGCGACGGTTTCGTCAAGCCGCTTTCCGCGCGTTTCGACCCGCACGGAAAGCGAAAAGCGCAATCATTCGAAGCGGTTCGGTCTCACGGTATCCAGATACCGCAATCCCGCTCAGCGATCCGCCTTTTCGCCGCTCGTGGTCAGTTCGATGTAGCGCAGGGTGGTGGGGCGCACGAGCTCGCGCACCTTGCGCGCCATCGCCTCTTCCTCGCGCAGGGATTGCTGGAAGCCCGTGAGCGCCGCCTGCTGGCCCGCCGCCTCGGTGATGGCGAGGAGCGATTCGTAGGCCGCGATCTCGAAGTTCTCGAAGGCGTGGTTGGCGTAGGCGTTCTTCAGGATCTCGTCCTGGGCCGGCGTGTGCCCGAGGGCCATCATGTTGCCGACGAAGCCGAGCACGCCCTCCTTAATGGTCGACGGGCTTTCCGAGACGCCGTGCAGGGCCTCCTCCAGCCGGGTGCGCTGGCCGTGCGTCTCCTCGATGTGCCGGCGCAGGGCCGCCTCCATCTCGGGATAGCGCTGCAGGCGCTCGACCTGCCGTTCCATGATCTGGAGCGCCTGCATTTCCAGCGCATGGGTGTTCTTCAGGGCCGTCACGTAGATTTCGCGTGTGTCGATGGTCACGGGGACGCTCTCCTGATCGCTTGCCAAGACATTGGCCGTCGTCACGAGAAGATGTCCGCGCCGGCCCCTGTTCCGATCGACCCGGGATGTCTTTCGGACGCAGCCCCGCGACGAGAAAAACACGCAGGACCTTGATGGGAAGGACGCGAATCAACTGCCGCGCTCGTCGTCCTGCGAAACTCCTCGTCCTGCGAAGCTTGCCCCTGCGAAGCTTGGCCCTGCGAAGCTCTCAGCCCTGCTTCAGCCGCTCCAGCTCCGCCTCGGCGGCCAGGGCCCGCGCCTTCCAGCCGTCGCGCTCCACCTCGGTTTCGCGGGCGGCGGTCTCGGCACGCTGGGCCCGCGCCGCCTGCGTCGCGGCCAGCGCCTGTGCCCGTTCGCGGGCGCGGGTCTCGCCCGCCATCTGAACTTTGAGGTCGCGGGGCGTGGCCATCGCGGCAATCCTTGGCTCGGGTCCGGTCCGCTGCTGTCCCGCGCGGTTGCGCCGGGGTCAAGCACCGCCGGGGCGGCGCGCGGCGCTCAGGCCGGCGGCGCACGGGAGACCATGCGGTGAAAGCCGAGGGCAATCGCGGCGAAGGCGGCCGCGCCGAGGCCGGTCGCCCCGGGTGCAAAACCCGGACCCGCCGGCACGAGGGACGAGCCATGCCCGGCAGGCGTGTCGTGCGAAGGCCGGCCGGCCCAGGGCCTCGGGTGTCGTATCGGGCGCGATCCTGATGAGACCCTTACGAAATCGCGCCCGGTCCCCGCTCGAACCCTCACGCGCCGCGACGCAGATTCCTTTCGCGGTCCGAGACCTGGACCGCGCGAACCCAAGAGCGATCCATGTCCAGTCCGACCCCGGCCGTTCCCGCCAGCCCGGTCTCCGCATCCGAGACGCCGCACTTCGTCGTCGGCCGGGACGGGCGGGGCTGCTGGGTCGCCGTCGAGATCCATGGCCGGGCCGGCGGCCTGTTCCGCACCTGCCAGGCGGCCCTGCACTATGCCGTGGAGGCGACGGCGCATCGGCCGGACGCCGTCCGGATCGCGGCGGATCGCATCGAACTGCGGATCTGACGGAGGGGCGGATGGCGGGGCCGGCCCCCGGGCGCCGGCCTCGACCCCGGCCATTTCAGCGGATCGGACCGCCGTCGTCGTCGGGCGCGCGCAGGCGATAGCCGACGCCGGTCTCCGTCAGGAGGATCCGGGGACGTTCGGGATCGGCTTCGAGCTTCTGGCGAAGCTGGCGCATGTAGACGCGCAGATATTGCGGGTCGGACGAGGTCGAGACCGCGTTCATCAACTGGGCATGGGTCAGGGCCTTGCCGGCATGCTGCACCAGCACGCGGAGGAAGTCGTATTCCCGCGGCGTCAGCTTCACGTCCGCGCCGCGGACGCGGACGATGCGGCGCACGAGGTCGACGCTGAGGCCGTCGACCTCGAACAGGGCGCGCTCGCCCTGCACCGCCAGCTGGTGGCGCAGGGCCGCGCGCAGGCGTGCCAGGAGTTCGCCCATGCCGAAGGGCTTGGTGACGTAGTCGTCCGCACCGAGGTCGAGGGCCTCGACCTTGCCCGGCTCGTCGTCGCGGCTCGACAGCACGACCACCGGCAGGTCGCGATGCTCTTCGCGAATGCGGCGGAGGAGGTCGTGCCCGCGCATGTCCGGGAGGCCGAGATCGAGGATGATCAGGTCGATCGTCTCGCGAGCCAGGATCTCGAGGGCGACCCGCGCATTCGGCGCCTCGAAGGTGGTGTAGCCCTGCGTCGCCAGACCCATCCGCAGGAGCTTGCGGATCGGCGGCTCGTCGTCGACCACGAGGACAGCGAGGCTCATGCGGGGAGGCTCATGCAGCGAGATCCGACGCGGTGCCGCGCGCCGCGGGGACCGGCAGCAGGAGGGTGAAGACGGCGCCGCTGCGGTCCGACCGGTTGGCCGCCGTCAGCGTTCCCCCCATCGCCTCGACGAAGCCGCGGGCGATGGCAAGGCCGAGACCGGTCCCGGCGCGGACGCTGTCGCCCTTCCGGGCCCGATAGAACTTATCGAACACCCGCTCGCGCTCCGATTCCGGCAGGCCTTCGCCCTCGTCGAGCACCTGCAGGCGGAGCCGGGGTGATCCGCCGGGCTGGCCGGAGACGACCCGCGCCGCGACAGTGACGGCGGAGCCCGCCGGGGCGTACTTGGCGGCGTTGTCGAGGAGGTTGACCAGCACCTGCTCGAACAGGACCGGGTCGAGGCGCAAGGGCGCCAGGTCGGGCGCCAGGTCCAGCACCACCCGGTGCTCGCTCAGGATGGCGCCCATGCGGCGCAGGGCGGTGTCGACGATCTCGGCCACGTCCTGCACGGTCAGGTTCGCCGCCACCGCGCCGGCCTCCAGCCGGGTCATGTCGAGAAGGTTGACGATGAAGCGGTTCAGCCGCTCCGATTCGGCGATGATCGTCGCCAGGAGGTCGCCCTTGGCCTCGCGGCCGAGATCGGCGTCGAGATCGCGCAGGGTCGTGGCGGCTCCGAGGACCGAGGACAGGGGCGTCCGCAGGTCGTGCGAGATCGAGGTCAGCAGGGCCTGGCGCAGCCGGTCGGTCTCGGCATCGCGGGCGGCCCGCGCCAGATCCTCGACCAGCCGGACCCGTTCGATGGCCAGCGCGCCCATGTCGGCGAGGGCATCGAACAACCGCCGATCCTCGGGCGTGAGGATCGGTCCGGTACCGTCCGTATCGAGGCCGATCACTCCGATGGGGCCGCGACCTGTTCGCGTCGGTATGAAAATACGACGCGCCCCCGGGAGCGTATCGGCGCCGCGTCCCGCCGGCCGATCGTTCGCGAAGGCCCACTGCGCCGCGGCCAGATCGGCGGCGTCGAGGCGATCCTCGGGGGGATAGCCCGCCTTCACCACCACGGAGTCGCCCTCCGGCAGCAGCAGCACGACCCGCACCCGCAGCATCGCGGCGATCTGCGCCGAGGTCGCCCAGAGCACGTCGTCGAGCGTACCGCAGGCGGAGAGCTTGCGGCTGAAACCGTAGAGGCGCTCGGTCGCCCGCGCCCGGCGCTGGCTGATCACCGCGACCGTCCTGGCCCGGGCGGCGAGGTTCGACACCAGCACCGCGACGAGCGTGAACAGCAGGAAGGCGGCGACGTTGGTCGGATCGGCGATGGTCAGCGTGTAGACCGGCGGCAGGAAGAAGAAATTGTAGGCCAGCGAGGCGGCGATCACGGACGCCAGCGCCGGCCCCAGGCCGAAGCGCGCGGCGACCGCCACCACCGCGGTCAGCAGGAAGAGATCCGCGTTCTCGACCCCGAGATAGGGCTGTAGCCCCAGCGCGAGGCCGAGGCCGGCCAGGATCGCGAGGGCCGCGAAACCGTAAGCGGCGCCATCGAGTGCGGGGCGCGCCGGGGCCGTCGCGACGACCTTGTGGGGAGCGGCCGGGGGCAGCGTTTCGCCGGGCACGACATGGATGCTGATGGCACCGCTGCGGCGCACGAGGTCGTGGACGACCGACCCGTTGAAGAGCTCGAACAGCCACGACCGGTTCGCCTTGCCGACGACGATGTGATTGACGTTGGCGCTCCGGGCATAGGCCAGGAGGTCGTCGGCCACGCGGCGGCTTCCCGGCAAGGTCACGGCATCGCCGCCGAGCCGATCGGCGAGGCGCAGGGCGTCCGCGACCCGGTCACGGTCCGCTTCGCTCAGGCCGAGGCTGCGCGTCCCCTCCACCGTGACGGCGGTCCACGGCGCGTGCAGGCGATCGGCGAGGCGCTTGGCGTAGCGGACGAGCCCGCCGGAGCGGGGGTCCTCGCTGACGCAGACCATCACCCGCTCGCCCGCACTCCAGGGCCCCGCGATGGCATGCGCCTGCATGTGACTGAGGAGTTCGTCGTCGACCCGATCGGCCGTACGCCGCAGGGCGAGTTCGCGCAGGGCAGTCAGGTTGCCGCGCGAGAAGTAGTGACGCAGGGCACGCTCCGCATTGGCGGGCACGTAGACCTTGCCGGCCTTCAAGCGCTCGATCAGATCGTCGGGGTTAAGGTCCACCACCTCGATGTCGTCGGCCCTGTCGAGAATGCCGTCCGGCACCGTCTCCCGCACACGGATGCGGGTGATTTGCGCGACGACGTCGTTCAGGCTCTCGACATGCTGAATGTTGAGGGTCGTGTGGACGTCGATGCCGGCATCCAGCAGTTCCTCGACGTCCTGATAGCGCTTGGGATGGCGCGAGCCCGGCGCGTTGGTATGGGCGAGTTCGTCGACCAGGGCCAGGGCGGGACGTCGCGCGAGCAGGGCGTCGAGGTCCATCTCCTCGATCGTGCCGTCACGGTACGGGACCGTCCGGCGCGGAACGATCTCGAAGCCCTCGACCAGGGCTTCGGTCTCACGGCGCCCATGGGTCTCGACGACGCCGATCACCACGTCGGCCCCGGCCTTGAGCCGCGCGCGGCCGATGGTGAGCATCTCGTAGGTCTTGCCGACCCCGGGAGCCGCGCCGAGGAAGACCTTGAGGCGGCCGCGTCCCGCTTCGTCCCGGCGCGCCCGGTCGAGCAGAGCCTCGGGCGAAGGACGCAGGCGCTCGCGGCCGTCCTCGGTCATCGGAATCCTTTCATCCCGTAGTTCCTGCGATGGTTCCTCGGGTCCGATTATTGCCGGAGCCGCGCGTCCAAGGCGAGGTTCAATTCCAACACGTTCACGCGCGGCTCGCCGAGGAGCCCCGCCGTCCGGCCTTCGACTTGCGCGATGACGAGGTCGCGTACTTGGTCTTCGCCGATGCCGCGCGCCCGCGCCACGCGCGGCACCTGGAAGAAGGCAGCCTCAGGCGACAGATCCGGATCGAGCCCGGATCCGCTCGAGGTGACGAGATCGACCGGAACCGTCGCAGCGGGATTCTCAGCTTTCAAGGCATCGAGATCGCCCTTCACGCGCTCCGCCAGGGCGGCGCTCGTGGGGCCGAGATTGGAGCCGGCCGAGTTCGAGGCATTGTAGGGCGACGGAACGGTCTTGGCGGCATCGGCCGGATCGGCGGCGACGGTCGCAGACGGGCGTCCATGGAAGTAGCGCGGGCTGGTAAAGGCCTGGCCGATGAGGCTGGAGCCGACGACCGTGCCGTCGCGGCTGATCAGGCTGCCGGCGGCCTTGGCGGGAAAGATCGTCGTCGCGAGGCCGGTCATGGCGAGGGGATAGGCGAGGCCGGTGATCGCCGTGAGCGCGACGAGCAGGACGAGCGCGGGACGCAGGATGACGAGCATGGGAGCAACTCTGGTTCGGAAGGGGGAGGGGTTCAGGCGAGGTGCAGGGCGTTCACCGCGAGATCGATGGCCTTGATGCCGATGAACGGCACGAGGATGCCGCCGAGGCCGTAGATCAGCAGGTTGCGCCGCAGGAGCGCGGCGGCGCCGACAGCCCGGTATGAGACGCCGCGCAGAGCGAGCGGAATCAGCGCGATGATGATGAGGGCATTGAAGATGATCGCCGACAGTATCGCGCTCTGGGGCGAGGCGAGCCCCATGACGTTCAGGGCCTGGAGCTGCGGGTAGAGGGTCAGGAACATCGCCGGGATGATGGCGAAGTACTTGGCCACGTCATTGGCGATTGAGAACGTCGTCAGGGCGCCGCGGGTCATGAGCAGTTGCTTGCCGATCCCGACGATCTCGATGAGCTTGGTCGGATCGGAATCGAGGTCGACCATGTTGCCGGCTTCGCGGGCCGCCACCGTTCCGGTGTTCATGGCCACGCCCACATCGGCCTGGGCGAGCGCCGGAGCGTCGTTGGTGCCGTCGCCGCACATGGCCACGAGCTTGCCCTGGGACTGCTCCTTCCGGATGAGGGCGAGCTTGTCCTCCGGCGTCGCCTGCGCGAGGAAATCGTCGACGCCGGCTTCGGCCGCGATGGCGGCGGCGGTCATCGGGTTGTCTCCCGTGATCATCACCGTGCGGATGCCCATCTGGCGCAATTCGGCGAAGCGTTCGCGGATGCCGCCCTTCACGATGTCCTTCAAGTTGACGACGCCGAGGAGTTGTCCGTCGCGGGCGACCGCCAGGGGCGTGCCGCCGGCCTTCGCGATCTCCTCGGCAATGGCCTGAATTTCCTGGACGGTCTCGGAGGCGGCGACGGGGCTGTAGGCCAGAGCCGCGCTGGAGCCGCGCGTGGCCACCGGCTGCTGCCGCACCGCCGCGATGATGGAATCGACGGCGCCCTTGCGGATGGAGGCCCCGTCCAGGTCGACGCCGCTCATCCGGGTCTGTGCGGTGAAGGGCACGAAGGTGGCGTTGAGGCGTCCCATGTCGCGGGCGCGGATGCCGTAGCGGTCCTTGGCCAGCACCACGATTGAGCGGCCCTCGGGCGTTTCATCCGCCAGCGACGCCAACTGGGCGGCGTCGGCCAGATCCTGCTCGGAGACGCCCTGCACGGGGCGGAATTCCGTGGCCTGGCGGTTCCCCAGAGTGATGGTGCCGGTCTTGTCGAGGAGGAGAGTATCGACGTCGCCGGCGGCCTCGACCGCGCGGCCCGACATGGCGAGCACGTTGAAGCGCACGAGGCGATCCATGCCGGCGATGCCGATCGCCGACAGGAGCGCGCCGATGGTGGTGGGGATGAGGGTCACGAACAGTGCGACCAGCACGATGAGCGGAATGGAGCCGCCCGCGTAGCGCGCGAAGCTCGGGATCGAGGCCACAGCGAAGACGAAGATGATGGTGAGACCCGCAAGCAGGATATTGAGGGCGATCTCGTTCGGGGTCTTCTGCCGGGAGGCACCCTCGACCAGGGCAATCATCCGGTCGACGAAAGTCGAGCCGGCGGCCGCCGTGATGCGCACCCGGATCTCGTCGGACAGCACCTGCGTCCCACCCGTCACCGCAGACCTGTCCCCACCGGATTCCCGGATCACCGGTGCGGATTCGCCGGTAATGGCCGCCTCGTTGACCGAGGCGACGCCCGCGATGACTTCGCCGTCGGACGGGATGAGGTCGCCGGCTTCCACCAGCACCTCGTCACCGACCTTCAGGGCGGTGCCCGGCACGGTCTCGTACTCGCGACCCAGCCCAGTGAGGCGCTTGGCCTGCATCTCGGTGCGGGTCCGGCGCAGGCTATCGGCCTGAGCCTTTCCGCGGCCCTCGGCAAGGGCTTCGGCAAAGTTGGCGAAGATCAGGGTGAACCAGAGCCAAAGGATGATCTGACCGGAGAAGCCGAGCCCCGGCGCGCCGGTCGCGAGATCGCGGACGAACAGCACGGTGGTGAGGGTCGCCACCACCTCGACCACGAACATCACGGGGTTTCGGATCATGATCCGAGGATCGAGCTTCCGGATCGAGCCGACGAGTGACGGGCCGACGAGGGCGGCGTTGAAAAGGGATGAGGATGGGCGGGACATGTGAAGGGTTTCCACGTAGTGGCGCGGGAAAGGCGAAGCGCGGCGCGCCGGGCCCATGAGGCGGATCAGGGCGTGAGGACGCGGCTCGCGAGTTCGGCGGCGATCACCAGGGCAAGGGCGCCCAGGAGGGTGACCCCGAGCAAAGCCAGGATCAGGTCTGAGAGCCGAATGGGCCGGGCGCCGGAGACCGGAAGGGGCTGACGGGTACCGACACGGGAGCCATGCAGGTGATGGCGCCGGCCCCGGCGGAGTGGGACGGCGGAACGCATCGCTCAGCCGCCCGTCGCAAAGGTCTGACCTGCCGTCCCCGCGAGGTGCTCGACGATCGGTCCAAGCGCCAGGGACGGGAAGAAGGTCAGGCCGCCCACGATCAGGATGACACCGACCAGCATGCCGATGAACAGACCGCCATGGGTCGGCAGCGTTCCGGCCGAGGCCGGCACGGTCTTCTTCGCGGCAAGGGCGCCGGCGATCGCCAGGGCGGGGATGATCACGAAGAACCGGCCCACCAGCATGCCGACGGCCAGGGTCGTGTTGTAAAAGGCGGTGTTTCCGCTGAGGCCGCCGAAGGCCGAGCCGTTGTTCGCCGCCGCAGAGGCGAAGGCGTAAAGGATTTCCGAAAACCCGTGCGGTCCGGCATTGGCGGGACCGGCGAGACCTGCCGGGACCACAGTGGCGAGGGCGGTGAAACCCAGCATCATCAGCGGCAGGCAGAGGATGGCGAGCATGGCCATCTTCACCTCCCGGGCCTCGATCTTCTTGCCCAGATACTCTGGGGTACGGCCCACCATGAGCCCGGCGACGAAGATCGCCACGATCACGAAGACGAGCATGCCGTAGAGGCCCGCGCCGACGCCGCCGATGATGATCTCGCCGAGCTGCATGTTGATCATCGGGATCAGGCCGCCCAGCGCTGTGAAGCTGTCGTGCATCGCGTTGACCGCGCCGCAGGACGCGGCCGTGGTCACCACCGCAAAGAGCGCTGAGGCGACGATGCCGAACCGGACTTCCTTACCCTCCATGTTGCCGCCCGTGAGCCCGAGGCCATTCAGGACGGAGCTGCCCGCGGCCTCGCTCGCATAGGTGACGAGGACGCCGGCGAGGAACAGCACGCCCATGGCGCCGAGGATCGCCCATCCCTGCCGCTCGTCGCCGACCATGCGGCCGAAGACGTTGGTCATCGCCGCGCCGAGGACGAAGATCGAAAGGATCTGGATGAAGTTCGACAGCGCGGTCGGGTTCTCGAAAGGATGAGCGGCATTGGCGTTGAAGAACCCGCCACCGTTCGTGCCGAGCATCTTGATCGCGACCTGGCTCGCAACCGGCCCGACCGCGATCGTCTGGGTGGCTCCCTCCAGCGTCGTCGCCTGGATGGAGGCGCCCAAAGTCTGCGGAATGCCCTGCGAGACCAGGAACAGCGTGTAAATCACGCAGATCGGCAGCAGCACGTAGAGCGTGCAACGCGTGAGATCGACCCAGAACGAACCCACTGTCCTCACCGAGGCCCGCGAGAAGCCTCGGATCAGGGCGACGGCAAGGGCGATGCCGGTGGCGGCCGAAAGGAAGTTCTGGTGAGTCAGGCCCAGCATCTGCGACAGGTAAGACAGGGTGCTCTCGCCCCCGTAGTTCTGCCAGTTGGTATTGGTGACGAAGCTCGCTGCGGTGTTGAAGGCGAGGTCCGGCGCCACGGCCGATTGCCCGGCCGGATTGAAGGGTAGGATATCCTGCAGGCGCAGGAGACCGTAGAGGGCGAGGAAGCCGAGGGCGTGGAACGCCAGCATGGCGAGCCCGTAGGCGATCCAGCTCTGCTCGCTTCGGGCATCGATGCCGGCGAGGCGATAGAGCCCGGCTTCGACGGGGCCGAGAATGCGCGTGAGGAGCGTACGTTCGCCCTGGAAGACGCGCGTCATGTACCCGCCGAGCGGCCTGACGAGTACCAGCACGGTCGCGCAGAACAGCGCGACCTGAAGCCAGCCGTTGATGGTCATGGAGGCAGTCCTTGGGAATTTGGCTGGGGGGTTGGTCAGAACCGCTCGGGACGCACGAGGGCGTAGGCGAGGTAGCCGAGCAGCCCCAGGGTCACGAGGGCGCCGAGGGTCAGGTCGAGAGTCATGATGCGGGAGCTCCTGGCAGCAGGCTCAGAGCCGTTCGCAGAGCAGGGCGTAGCCGGCGGCAATGCCAAAGAAGGCGAGGCCCGCGGCGAGGAAGGCAGTGTCGAGCATGGTGCGTCCGATCCGGTGCGGCCGATCGGGTTCGGGATGTCACGACCGATCGCGCCTCGCCCGAAGCTTGGACGGAAAGCGCATTAGGGTTCGAGAGGGCACCTGGCGCGATTCTATAAGGATCGCATGAGGATCGGGGCGTTCAGGGCAGCAGGCCGGCCCGATCGATCCTGGCCGCGAGGCGTGGATACACCTTCAGGGCATTGCCCATGTAGATCCCGGCCCTGTCCGCATCGGAAATCGCAGCCGCGTCCACGTATCGCTTGGTGTCGTCGTAGGCGTGGCCGGTCTCGGGATCGATCCCGTTCACTGCGCCGACCATTTCGGACGCGAAGAGCACGTTGCCCGCGGGTACGACCTTCAGAAGCAGGTCGATGCCGGGCTGATGGTAGACGCAGGTGTCGAAGAAGACGTTGCGTAGCAGTTCCGTGAGGGGCGGGCGCTTCAAGTCCTGCGCCAGCCCGCGATACCGCCCCCAATGGTAGGGAACCGCGCCACCTCCATGCGGGATGATCAGGCGCAGGGTCGGGAAATCCTTGAACAGATCCGAGGTGACGAACTGCATGAAAGCGGTGGTGTCGCCATTCATGTAGTGTGCGCCGGTCGCGTGGAAGTTTCGATTGGCCGAGGCGCTCACGTGAACCATGCCCGGGACGTCGAGCTCGACCATCTTCTCCCAGAGGGGGTACCAGAAACGGTCCGAGAGGGGCGGATCGGTCCAATATCCGCCGGACGGGTCCGGGTTCACGTTGCAGCCGACGAAGCCGAGTTGCGTCACGCAGCGATCGAGTTCGGCAATGCAATTCTTCGGCGAGACACCGGGGGTCTGCGGCAGCTGACAGACGCCCACGAAGTTACGCGGCATCAGCGTGGCGACCCGATGGATCATGTCGTTGGAGACGATCGACCAGTCGAGGCTGGTCTGGCCATTGCCGATGTGGTGTCCCATGCCGCCGGCACGCGGCGAGAACAGGGCGAGGGAGATGCCGCGCTCCACCTGGAGCTTGACTTGACGCTCGGCGACGCTTGCGCGGACCTCATCGTCGCTGACGGAGAGCGCGGAGGGCGAAGGGGACTGGGCCGGATCGTTGATGGCGTCGATCTGGCGCTTGCGCCACGCCAGCATGGCCGGCGGCTCGGTGGTGTAGTGACCGTGACAATCGATGACGAGGCCGCGATAGAGTGCGCGATCCGCCGGCTGCGCCACCGCCTGCGATCCCGCCGCCACCGTGCCAGCCAGGGCTGCCATGGCCCCCATGAAATCGCGGCGCGGCAGGCAGCAGGCGCAAGTCTCTTGGGTGGAGGCGTCCGATGCTGCGATCATGACGGCCTCACCGAACGGAGAACGGAAGCTGGTATGGGCGGCCGAAGGGGACACCGTTGTTGATCGTCAGAACGGGCGAAAGAAAGCCCGTCCCGTCGCGACGGTTGTTGCGGGTATCGACCATGGACACTGGCCGCTCGATCCATTCCATCACTGAGACGTCGCCCGGCGCTCCGACCTGCAGCGTTCCGAGCTTTGCGTCACGGTCGATGACGCGGGCGGGTGCCGCGGTCGCCATCGCGATGACCTGATCCAGGCTGAAGCCGAGGGGCAGGAACTTGCTCATGACCAGCGGCAGGAACGGCATGCCCGGCGTGTTGCCGGAAACGACGTGCAGGTCCGATGAGATCGTATCGGGCGGGGCCCCCTGCGCAATGGCCGCTTCCGCGACGGTGAAGTCGAAGGAGCCGCCGCCATGGCCGATATCGAACACGACGCCGCGCTGCTTGGCGGCGAGAGCCGCTGGCAGAAGCTTGCCATCCTGGACGATGTTGGTGAACTGGCCGGCCATGTTGGGCGCACCGGAGTAGCAGTGCGTGAGGATGTCGCCCGGCCGCAGCAGTTCCAGGATTCGGCTCATCAGGTCAGGCGTTTGGACTCCGCCGATATGCGCCATCACCTTGGCCGGCCGTCCCGACTTTTCGCAGGCCTGGATCGCCCGACGCAGAGGTTCGGCGCCATGCTTGAAGATGACGTTCTCCGACATCCGAACCTTTGCACCGAGAACGAAGTCCGGGTTCTCGGCGATCGCGAGTGCACAGGCTTCCACCTGAGCATTGTCGATATTGTAGAGTTCCGCGACTGGGAAGGCCGACAACCCGTGATTGGCAATATGGACGAAGGCGAACATGCGCGTTCGGGTCTGCGCAGCGATGTGCCGGCGCAGGGCGGCGATGTTGTTGGCGCCCGCATCACCGGCCGACACCACCGTCGTCACGCCAGAGAACGGCACCGTTTCGTCAGCCGGAATGCCGATCGCCGACCCGTACGGGAAGGTGTGGGCATGCAGGTCGACGAGGCCGGGTAGGACGAGCTTGCCCGATGCGTCGACCGTCTGCTTGGCCTGCGCGATCGGAAGCTCCGGTGCGACGGCGGCGATGCGGCCAGAGCGGATCCCGGCATCGCGCCTCGCCCGCAGGGACTGGCTCGGATCGATCACCTCGCCGCCCCGTATGACGAGATCGAAGGGACCGTTCGGGTCCGGTTCTGCGCGTGTGCCAGAACCGGCAAAGAGGCCGGACGCAATGGCTCCTCCGAGCCAGGCGCGGCGTGTCACCTCATCCATGGCAACACTCCTCGACGCGGATTCGGTGGTTGAACGCCGGAGCGATGGAAGACGTCGTGTCCGTCCTGGCAGCGAGAGGGACGCGCGGGATCATCGCGACGCTATGGTCGAGGGTCGCTCCCCCGGACGGAGGACGGGCGGGCGCGGAAGACCCCGATATCGCGCAGAGGACATATGCGGCGATCGACATCGCTTCGACTCCCTGGCTTCGGCGCTCGTCGTTCGGCGCGAGTTGCCGGGGAGACTACGGGTCGATGGCTGGGATCGGCAATAATTTTTAAAGATCAGCTCGGGTGATCGAGTGATCTTTTTTATTCGACCGTAGGCTTCGCGTGCTTTGAAATGCCGAAGAACGCAAATCGCGCTGCGCCATTCCGTTCTCGATGCAGCGATTCCTGACGCTCATCGTAAAATCCAGCGATGCACCCTGATCAGGAAACGTGAGTTTCGAACGGGGAACCTTACGAACTAACTGTCTCGATCGACCTGCAGGAATCCGATCGGCCCGTTCTGAGTCTCATCGAAGATTCCGGCGGTGAGCGGTCCGCCGTAGACGCATCCGGTGTCGAGGTTCGTGCGATAAGGCTGCTGATCAGGCACGCCGTTCGTTTGCGGCGTATGCCCATGAACGACGTGCTTCCCAAAATCGAACGCCGCACTGAGGAACGGCTCTCGGATCCACAGACGCGCCGCGACGTCCGGATCGATGCCGGGGCGCCCAGGTCGAAACCCCGCATGGACGTAGTAGCGCAAAGCGTCTTCGTAGACGGTGGGCAGCAGCGAGAGCCAGGTCAGGACATCGTGGGGAAAGGCCTCCGGATCGGTGATGCCGAAAGACCGCAAAGTCTCGTTTCCTCCATTGGTCAACCAAACCGTCGCCCCTAGGGCGTCACGGTAGGCATCCAGCATCATCTGCTCATGGTTGCCCAGAAGACACGTGATGGCATTCGGGGCATTGCGCTGCAGGTGCCTCAAGATCTCGATCACGCGCGCGCTCTCTGGCCCGCGATCGACATAGTCGCCCAGGAAGACGATCCGGGCAGCCCGTTCGCCCCGATGTACGTTGATCCGACCGAGAAGCCTCAGCAACGCATCGGCGCAGCCGTGGATATCTCCGATCGCGTAGGTCAGAGGGGTCATTCTGAGTTCGGTAGCAGGGTCGGACATGTCCCTCGCATGGCAGGATTCCGAGGTGTCGAACATCCATAGGACACGCACGTCTCCGTGCCGGACCCTTCGGACCGGATTTATCCGCGGACGATGGCCTACCGGAAGATCTGGATCATCGCCGGGGTCAGGATCACCACGAACAGGACGGGCAGGAAGAACAGGATCATCGGCACGGTCAGCTTCGGCGGCAGAGCAGCGGCCTTCTTCTCGGCTTCGGTCATGCGCATGTCGCGACTCTCCTGCGACAGGACCCGCAATGCCTGGCCTACGGGAGTGCCGTAGCGCTCGGCCTGGATCAGCGCGGTCGTGACCGCCTTGATCTGGTCGAGGCCGATGCGGTTGGCCAAGTTCTCGAAGGCGATCCGCCGATCGGGGAGATAGGAGAGTTCGGCGGTCAGGACCGCGAGTTCCTCGGCTAGCACGATGGACTGTCCCACCACCTCGGTACTGACGCGCCGGAACGCGTGCTCAACGGACATGCCGGACTCCACGCAGATCAGCGTCAGGTCGAGCGCGTCCGGCCAAGCCGCCCGGATCTCGGTCTGCCGCTTGCTCGCGCGATTGTGGAGATAGAGTTCGGGCGCCTTGATGCCCAGCAACAGGACTGCAATGACGATCATCGCCCGGATGGCGAAGGGCTGGTCGAGGACTCCCAACACGAACACGTAGAAAATTGCCACGATGGCAAGAAGGATCGGCGTCACGAGACGGAAGAACAGGAAGCCGGTCTCGGCACCGGGAGAACGGTACCCGGCCATCATCAATTGCTTCCGGGACGTCTCGGTCCCGAGCCAGCGATTGAGATTAAACTGTTCCACCACCCGCTTCATGTAAGCCTTGGGCGCGACGCGCAGGGTCGCCTTTGAACTCATGCGCTCGCGCTCGCGGCGGCGGATCTCCTCGCGCTCCTCTCCGATCAGCTTGATGCGCTTGTCCAGGCGATCTGGTTCCAGGATCGGCTGCAGCAGGGCGAAGGCCGTCGCCGCCGCGGCGACCGCCGCCAGGGCGGTGCCGAGGAAGCGGGGTTCGGTGACCTTGGCGGCAATGAGATCCAGCATGCGGTGTCTCCGTACGATCCGACCGGACGAGGATTTTTGGCAATAGGGCGATGGGGCAGCGGCGATCAGACGTCGAAATTGATCATCTTCTTCATCGTGAAGACCCCGAGCGACATCCAGATTGCAGAAGCCACGAGGGCAAGCTTGCCGATATCCGTCCGCCAGAGGAGCGAGATGTAATCCGGGCTCGAAAGGTAGGTCAGGAAAGCGACGATGAACGGAAGCGCCGCGATGATTCCGCCTGAAGCCTTCGCCTCCATGCTCATCGCCTGGACCTTCCCAGCCATCTTCTTGCGCTCACGGAGCACGCGAGACAAATTGGCCAATGCCTCAGAGAGATTACCGCCGGATTTCGCCTGGATGCTGATGACGATCGCAAAAAAGTTCACGTCCGAAACGGGCACCCGCTCGTGCATCTTCATCAGCGCTTCGCCGAGTGAGAGGCCGAGGGTCTGAGATTCGACGACCTGCCGGAATTCGCTGCGGATCGGTTCCTCCGCTTCCCGTGAGATGATCCGGAAGCAGTCTCCGACTGGAATACCGGCACGCACGCCACGGGTGATGATGTCGATTGCGGTCGGCAACTCGTTGATGAAGGCCTTGATTCGGCGCTTGCGCAGATAGCTTATCAACCAAAGTGGCAGGCCGAAGCCGCCCGCGAAGAGCGCCCCGAGCGCGGCGAGGGGGTTCGCGGTCAGGATCAGGATTGCGAGACCGAACACGATCGCCATCACCGCAGAGACCACGAAGAATTGGTTCCGGGACCAGGACAGCCCGGCACGGGCGAGCTTGAGTTCGAGCGTGACCTTGGCGCCCTCGCGCTTGGCCTCGACTTCCTTGAGGCTCTTGGCGACCTGCTCGCGGCGATTCACCGTCGCGTTGCGACTCCCCGGTGCCGCGACGACGCTGACGGTTCGGCGCCGTTCGGCGGAGCGCTTCTCGCCGGACAGATAAGGGAACACGAAGACGTAGGCGAGCCCACCGGCCGTGAGCGCGAGCAGCCCGGACGCGACGGCGAGTCCGTTGGCGTTCACAGGGCACTTCCACCGGCGCTGGCCGCGTCGAGGGCGGCTGCGAGGGCCTCGTCCTCGCCATAGTAGCGCGCGCGTTCCCAGAAGCGCGGCCGACCAATTCCCGTGGAGCGGTGGCGCCCGATCAGCTTGCCGTTCGCATCCTCGCCCAGCACATCATAGAGGAACAGGTCCTGGGTGATGATGACGTCGCCCTCGAGCCCCATCACCTCGGTGATATGGGTGATCCGGCGGGAGCCGTCGCGCAGGCGGGTCGCCTGTACGATCACGTCGATGGAGCCGCAGATCATTTCGCGCAGCGTGCGCGAGGGCAGGCTGAAGCCACCCATGGTGATCATCGATTCGATACGCGCCAGGGCTTCGCGTGGCGAGTTGGCGTGCAGCGTTCCCATCGAGCCGTCATGGCCCGTGTTCATCGCCTGGAGAAGGTCGAAAGCCTCGGGGCCACGGACCTCACCGACGATGATCCGCTCGGGCCGCATGCGCAGGCAGTTCTTCACGAGGTCACGCATGGTGACCTGTCCGGACCCCTCCATGTTGGCGGGCCGCGTCTCGAGCCGCACCACGTGCGCCTGCTGCAGTTGCAACTCCGCCGCGTCCTCGCAGGTGATGATGCGCTCGTCCTCGTCGATGTACCGGGTCAGACAGTTCAGGAGCGTGGTCTTGCCCGAACCGGTACCGCCCGAAATCACCACGTTGCAGCGGACGCGCCCGATGATCTGCAAGATGCGGGCGCCTTCCGGCGAGATCGCCCCGAAGGTGACGAGCTGGTCGAGAGTCAGCTTGTCCTTCTTGAACTTACGGATGGTCAGGACGGGCCCGTCGATCGCCAGGGGCGGTGCGATGATGTTGACGCGCGACCCGTCCGGGAGGCGGGCGTCGCAGATCGGCGACGCTTCGTCGACGCGCCGGCCGACCTGGCTGACGATCCGCTGGCAGATGTTCATCAGCTGCTGGTTGTCGCGGAAGCGGACGTTGGTGAGCTGAATCTTGCCACCCACCTCGATGAAGGCCCGGCTGGCCCCATTGACCATGATGTCGGCGATGTCGTCGCGAGCGAGCAGCGGTTCGAGCGGGCCGTAGCCGAGCACGTCGTTGCAGATGTCGTCGAGCAGTTCCTCCTGCTCGGCGATCGACAGGACGATGTTCTTGAGGCCGATGATCTCCGAGACGATGTCGCGGATTTCCTCGCGCGCCGACTCCGCATCGAGGCGGGAGAGCTGCGACAGGTCGATGGCCTCGATCAGTGCACCGAAGATCATGCTCTTGGTGCGGAAGTAGTCCTCCGACTTCACCGTCTCCATGACGGCCACGGGCTCGGGACGGCGCGGCGCCTCCACCTTCGGGCGAAGAGCCGAGTCGTCATGGACCGGCAGGGAGACCTGCGGCTTGGCGACGACGGCCGCAGGGCGTGGCGCCACGACGGCCGCACTGCCGGATCGTCTACCGAACATGGCGCTGCCTCCTGGCGTTCAGGTGATACGGAACCGGATGGCGCATCACGAGGCCTTGCGACGGGCGAGCTTGGCGAGCAGGGGCTCGAACAGGTTCGGGCGGGTACGGCGAAGCTCGGCGCGCCCGGTGATCGAGGCCGCGAGGGAAGAGAGGATCTCGGCGGCCTTCGCACCGGCTTGCACTTCGCCGATCATCTGGCCGTTGTTGGCAGCCGTTCCGAACAGGGCGGCGTCGAAGGGAATCGCGGCTGCGATCGTGGTGTCGAGCGATTTCGCGAATTCGGCCGAAGCGATTTCGGGCCGCTTGGGCACGCCGACCCCGTTGAGGATGACCCGCGGCTTCCGGTCGTTCGGGCGGTGCTGCTGAAGCAAAGTCAGAAGGTTCTTCGTGTTGCGCAGAGCGGCGAGTTCCGGGCTCGCGACGATGAGAATTTCATCGGCGCTGATCATCAGCCGGCGCGACCAGGCGGTCCATTGGTGCGGCACGTCGAGGACGACGCACGGCACCGCGGCGCGCAGGAGATCCAGCAGGTGGTCGAAGGCCGGCTCGGCGAGATCCGTCGTGCGATCGAGGGTGGCCGGAGCGGCGAGCAGGGAGAGATTGTCGCTGCACTTCGACAGGAGGCGGTCGAGGAGATTCGAATCGAGTCGGTCCGGCGCGAAGACGGCCTCGGCGATCCCCTGGGGCGGATCCTGGTTGAAATTCAGGCTCGCGGTTCCGAAGGCGATGTCGAGATCGGCGATGACGGTGGCGGTGTCCTGCTCCCGTGCGATCGTCCAGGCGAGGTTGTGTGCCAGCGTGGAGACGCCGACGCCGCCCTTCGCACCGACGACGGCGATGGTCCGACCGACAGGTTTCGCGCCCGGCGCGGTGAAGAGGTCCGAGATTGCCTGGATGAGGTCGATCGGGCGCACCGGCGCCATCAGGTATTCGCTGACACCGCGCTGGATGAACTGCCGATAGAGCGCGACATCGTTCACGTGACCGATGACGACGACCTTGGTTCCCTCGTCACAAACCTCCGCGAGTGCGTCGAGGCATTCGAGGGGACGCGATTTCGCGCCCTGGGTCTCGATGACGATGACGTTCGGGGTCGGGGCGTGCCGATAGGCTTCCACGGCGGCCGCGCCACCGCCCATCTGCACCTTGATGTGGGCCTTCTGCATCCGCCGGTCGGAACCGACGGATTCGATCAGGGCCGCGCTCTCCTGCGTCTCGCAAAACGCCTGAATCGTGATCCGCGGCACGGGAGCGATGATCCGCTCGGACGTCTCGTTCAGATCCGCCATGAGGAGAATTCCGGTTCAGGTTGCCGCCGATGCGGGAGGCGAGGACTGGTTGCGTCGCGGGTGCAGCGGGGCACCCGGCCGGGGCGTTCACTCGGAGATCTGCGCCTTGACGGAAGTTTTCCCATCCTGGCGCCATTGGATTGACGGATCCTTGCCGTCCCGGATCTTGCCGATGTCGTTGGTGCGCCGGATGGTATCGATCCGGCCCTCGGGCCGGGCCCGGACAAGATCAACGGGATCAGCGACTTGCGCGGCGAAGTTCGACTGCGATGCGCAACCGAAGTTCCAGTAGACCTCGTTGCGGCCGTTGAAGGCGGGATCGCCCACCCCGAGATCCTGCGGCCAGGTTCCGCACTGACTCGCCACCTTGGCCTCCATGCGCTGGAAGCTCAGGCGCAGGGGCGCGGCTAGGCTCGGATTGGCCACCGGGTAGCGGGCGACCACGACCTGTCGGTCCGGCACGCCGCCGTCCAGGCTCAAGCGGTGCAGGGCGGCCGCCGTCCGCTCGACGGCCGCGGCCGTCCGCGGGGTGCCGCCGGCAGGAACGTCGAGGGCCAGCGTTCCGCGTCCGTAGCGTCTGTATTCCAAGAGGAACGCGTCGACGTCGGCGGCCTGACGCGGATCGATGTGCCCCGTGCCGGTGACGAAGACGTCGAGCGTGCGCACGCCTTCGGAGAGGGCCACGGGATGGCGGGCGCGGTAATCCGCCGGATAGAGCGATCCGGTGGTGGCGACGGGCTCGGCACGGCAGGCTCCGAGCAGGGCGGCGACGCCGGTCAGGGCGGCCAGAGCCAGCGGGGTGCGAAGGGAAGGAAGGGACATCGGAGAAGGGTCCTGCTGATGCCGGGGCCGCGGCGCCTTGATCGGTTCGGGAACGCGTCGGCCTAGTCGGTGATGAATCCGACGCGGCCGCGATAGGCGCTGCCGAGCGGGCTGGCGCCGGCTACGCCGTAGAGGCGGTTGAAGCGCCCGAGCAGGATGGCCTGCGCATCCTGCGCGTCGACGAAGCCGTCATCGGGCCGGGCGACCTTGCGCGGTTCCATCGGCTTGGCGATGTAGGGCGTGACCATGATCATCAGTTCCGTCTCCTGCCGCTGGTAGTCGCGCGAGCGGAAGAGGGCGCCGATGATGGGGAGGTTCACCAGCCCGGGCAGCCCGGTGATGGCCGCCTTGTTGCGCTGCTGGATCAGGCCGGCGGTCATCATGGTGGCGCCGGAGGCGAGTTCGATGGTGGTGTCGGATTTGCGGACGGTGAAGCCCGGCACGGCCGTGGTGGTCCCGGTGAAGTTCAGGTTGAGGGCGTTCTGCTGGTCGATCTCGGTGACCTGCGTGCCCACCCGCACCGAGATCTTGTTCTCGGCCAGCACCACCGGCGTGAAGTTGAGGCTGACGCCGTAATCCTTGTAGCTCACGCTCGGGACGCAGGTCTGGATCGTGCTGGTCCCGACGGAGGTGCAGCTCAGGTTCGAGGGCACCGGGATCTGACCGCCGGCCGTGAAGGTCGCGGATTCCCCCGAGATCGCCGTCAGGGTCGGCTCCGCCAGCACCCGGGACACGCCGGCCTGCTCGAAGGCCCTCAGGGTCGCCGTCAGGCTCGCTCCGCCCGGGCCGTTGATCGTCCCCGACAGCAGGTTGCCGGACGGGAATGCGCCGCCGTTGAGGGCGAGCGGCGTGGTGTTGACGAGGTTGAGGCCCGACCAGCCCCCACCGAGATTGACACCGAACTGCTTCAGGACCGTGCGCGACACCTCCACGACGGTGACCCGCAGCATCACCTGATCCTTGCCGCGGATCGTGAGGTTGTTGATCACGGCGCCGCGCGCGGTGGGATTGGCGGCAGAGACGCCCACGAAGGCGTTGGCGATGTCCAGGGCCTGGGCTGCTTCGGAAGCGGAATTCACAGTGCCAGTGAGAACCACCGAATCCCCGGCGGCGCGGGCATCGAAGTGGCCACCCGCGATGCTCTGGTTCAGGGTCTGGCGCAGCACGTTGAGATCGCGCGCCACGGTGACGTCGAGGGCGGTGATCTGCCGGCCCTCGCCGTCCATGATGAAGATCGAGGTCGCACCGTTCTCCATGCCGATGATGAACACCTTGCGGGTGGAGCGGACCACCGCGTTGGCCACCTTTGGGTTGGCGACGAAGACCTCCTTGGCGTCGCGCGGCAGGTCGACCACCAGGGACCGTCCCATGGTGAGGTCGATCCGCCGGGAGGTCGCCGCCTCGTCGGTGCCCACCGAAAGCACGGGCGCCGCCGTCAGACCGCCGCGGGCCTGGCCGAACCCGGGAGTCGCGCCGAAGACGGTCAGCAGGATACCGGCCAGGGGGCAGGCGAGCCGCGGGGTCCGGCGCGGGGCCGGGCAGGGAGAGAGGGTCATCGACGCGTTCTCTGTCATCGTGGGTGCGCCGGTCTCAGCGTCGCGATTGCTGCTTCGCGACGCCGAACCGCACCACCGTCAGGCCGGTCTCGGGACGTGCGTCGAGGGTCGGGTCGGCGCTGCGTCCGCTGTCGACGAGGCTGCGCAGCGAGAGCGAGAGCTGCCCGACCTTCTGAGCGAGGGTGACGATCTCGGCCTGGGCCGGCGTCAGCGCGAGGGTCGCCGTCTGGCCGGTGACGACCGTATTGCCGTTCTTCTCCTGCACCACCTGACCGATGGCGAGGACGCGAACGTCCTGGAGCAGGGTCTCGGAGACCTGGACATCGGCGTTTCCGCGCCCGGTTTCCTCATCCCGGTAGGTCCGGATCACGTCGACGTGGTCGTTCGGCAGGATGAAGCCGCCCGCGGTGTTGCTGCCAGCGGCGTCGATGTTGATCGCCACAGCGCGCAGGCCGGAGGGCAGGATCGCGGCCATGAACCCGCCGTCGGACCGGGCGAGCTTCTGTGGCCGGATGGGCTCCCCGGCGAGGAAGCCGGAGCGGGCGATCGAACCGACGATCTCCTCCATGCCCTTCGGCGAGTTGGTGCGGGTGATGTAGCCGGTCGTGACGGCGTCGTTCGGCCAGGGCTGCCAGCGGAGGTCGGGCGCCTGGATGTTCTGGCCCATCGGCAGCTCGGCGGCGGCCACCAGCACGTCGGTCATCGGAACGACCGGGGGCGGAACGACGGCGGCCGGCTGCACCACCGGCGCGTCCTCCCCACTGATCAACAACGCCGCGCCACCACCTGCCACGAGGGCTATGGCAAGGACGGCCAGTCTGGCTGGTTTCATCGCCGAACTCGAACCTGCGACGGCACATCGCCGTGTCGGTCGAGGATGGCCCGGCATTCCTCAAATTACGGTTAACAAGGTGTAATCGATCCGAGGGAACGACGAAACGAACCGTGATTCAAGATCAGGCCGTGACCAGCCGAAGCCAGATGGTCGTCTCCGGCAGGACGACGAGGGCCGCGAGCGCGAGGGCGATGCCGTAGGGGACGCCGGTGCGGGCGTCGTGCAGGTGGAGGGCGAAGGGCAGGCGCGCGAACGGGGAGGGGAGCGGCTGCGAGCGCAGGGCCAGGATCAGCATGGTGAGCGCCCCGCCGGCGAGGGATGCGACGATCAGGTAGCCCGCCAGCTGGTCGAAACCGATCCAAAGGGCCGTCGCGGCGGCGAGCTTGGCATCGCCGCCGCCAATGAAGCCGAACGCGAAGAGCGTGAAGGTGACGGCGAGCGTGGCCGCGCCCGCCCCGAGATGCCCGGCAAGGTCGTTCCAGCCGAGGCCGCCGGCGGCGGCGAACACCGCGAAGGCCGCCACCAGGGCGATCGACACCGTGTTGGGGATCAGCATCGTCAGGAGGTCCCTGGCGGCCGCATAGGCCATCAGGAAGGGGAACACCACGAGGAGACTGACGCTGGCCATGGCGCTTTCGGTCCTGCCGCTCGACGGGGGTGTGGGGTGGGGAAGGTCGACGATCCGGGTCGACCGGACCATCCGCTCGAAGGCGCCACGCGCCTCCAGGGGGCTCGAAATCCAGGGGCCGCCGACGCGCGACAGCCCGTCGCCAACGGAGCGAGGAGCATTGCGGGTGTCCCGCAATGCTCCTCGAAACCGGCAGGCCGGAAGATCCGTCGCGCCCTGCCACGCCGCATCGACGGAGGATGCAGGAGCCTTCCGCTGACGCCGCGCGGGCTTAGGAGCTCTTGAGGTTGTTCGACACGGTGGTCAGGGTGGCCTTCAGGTTGCTGCCGACGGTGCCGAGAATGGTGACGACGGCGACGGCGATCAGCGAGGCGATCAGGCCGTACTCGATGGCGGTGGCGCCGGACTCGTCAGCCGCGAAACGCTTGAACATGGTGGTCATGGCAGAATCCCCAGGAAGTGAATGTGCCGTTCACGCTCTGCGCGTCTCAATCGGCGACGGGTCCAATCTGCCCCGAGCCTCTTGCCAACGGGTTAAATCGGTCCTCGAAACGGGCGCTTGTCCGAGAGCTTTGGGATGTGGTGAAGCCGTCGTTAAAGACCGCAGGACGTCGCGAGGCCAGGTGAGCCGGGAAGACTTTCCGTCGATTGCCTTCGTCCTGGTCGTCCGGTGCATCCGGGCGGCGATCGGCGTCTTGGCAGCGACCACGAGACCTCTTCCGCAGGTTGAGAATTATCGCTTCGTTTACCCTGCTCGTGTTTCCTGACGTTCAAGCCTCGGCACGAGGGGGGCGTCCCCGCGGGCCGAGATCGATCACGATTTGCGTCGTGCCGTCCGGTCCGAGTGAGCGTCCGATGCAGCCCCCATCCCATCTGTCCAATATCCCGCTCCGGGTCGCGACCGCCCTGCTGCTCGCGGGTTACGCCGCTTTCGGCGGATGCGGCCCCGCGCGCGCCCAAGCGATCGACGCGCCCCCGGCCATCGTGGCGGTGACGGTCGACAACGCCAAGGTCATGCGCCTGCCCGAGAAGACCCAGACCGTGATCGTCGGCAATCCGATGATCGCAGACGTGGCGCTGCAGCGGAACGGCATCCTCATTCTGACCGGCAAGAGCTTCGGCAGCACGAACCTGATCGCGCTCGACGCCACGGGGCAGATGCTGGCGGAATCGACGATCAGCGTGCAGGCGCCGCAGGCCGCCGTGATCACGGTCCAGCGCGGGCTGGAGCGGGAATCCTATTCCTGCACGCCGAACTGCCAGCCCTCGATCCAGCTCGGCGATGCCAACAAGTTCTACGGCGAGGCCAGCAGCCAGGCCGAAGCCCGCCGCGCCATGGCGACGGGCGGTGCCGCCCCGAGCCGCTAGGCCGTCCCGAACGAGATCCGAGAGCATATTCGGTGATCCCCGGATCACCGCATATGCTCGATCCTATTGCGTGATGGCATGGTCTTCACGCGAGCCGGCATCCACCTCGCTTGAAAATGCTCTAGCGGGCCACCGGATACCGGTGATCCTCGGGGTTCCCGGCCGCCAGGCGAAACCCGTCGAGACCCTCTAACGTGGCGTCCAGCCCGGCCCGCCTGTCGGCGACGTAGCGGAGCGCGCCGGCCACCACGCGCTCCGAATAGGGCTTGGCGATCACCCCGAGGGCGCCGGCGAAATCATCGGGGATGCGCTTGGCGTTGGCCGTCATGAATACCACGGTGGTGTGCGGGTCGGCGCTGAGGGCGCGGGCCACGTCGACGCCGGTCGGGCCGTCGATCAGATGGATGTCGACGAAGGCCACATCCGGTACCGTCGACCGGCCGAGCGCGATCGCCTCGGCGGAACTGCCGGCGACGCCCACCGTGATGTGACCGAGGTCGTCGAGCAGGCATTCGAGTTCGAGTGCGATCAGGACCTCGTCCTCGACCACGAGGATCCGCAGCGGCGCCCCGCTCATGGCGCGGCCCATTCGGCGGCGCCGGCCCGCTCGGTGATGGCGCTCTGGAGCGAGATCGCGTCGAGGGGGACCACAATTTCGACACGCGTGCCGGGCGAGACGTCGCTCCAGGCGATCACGCCGCGAAGCTGGCGCACCACCATCTCCACGAGGGAGCGGCCGAAGCCCGCCGGGTTCGGCGTACCTCCGGCGAGACCCACCCCGTCATCCTCGATCAGCATGCGCAGGCCGTCCGCACTGCGCTGCGCGGTGATCGTGATGCGGCCGGGCCGGCTGTCCGGGAAGGCGTGACGGACCGCGTTGGTGGCGAGTTCGTGCATCATCAGCGCCAGGGGGGCGGCCATCGCGGCGGAGACGGCGATCGAGTCGATTTCCGCGCTGACGGCGGTCCGCTCGGTGTCGAGCCCGGCCACCAGTTCGGACACGAAATCCTCGGCGAATTCCCGCAGGTCGAAGCGGGTCACGTCGCCGGTGGAATAGAGCATCCGGTGCACCGTGGAGAGCGCACCGATCCGCTCGGCCATGCCCTGCAGGGCATCCCGGGCCTCCCCGCGCGGGGTGCGGCGCGCTTTCAGCAGCATCAGAGACGAGATGACCTGAAGGTTGTTCTTGACCCGATGATCGACCTCGTGGAGCAGGGCGGTCTTCTGTTCGAGCGCGGCCCGCAGGTCCGCCGTCTGCTCGCTGACCCGGCGCTCGAGCTCCTCGTGGGCATCCTTCATCGCCACTTCGTGACGATACTTGCCGGTCATGTCGGCCTGAGCCGAGTAAAAATGCACGATCCGCCCGGTCTCGTCGTGCACCGGCGCGACCGTCATGCCGTTCCAGAAGGACGTGCCGTCCTTGCGGTAATTGACGAGTTCGATCTCGATCGGCCGTCCCGCAATCACCGCCTCGCGCAACCGGCGCACGGCGCGCGGATCGGTCTCCGGTCCCTGCAGCATCCGGCAGTTCCGTCCGGAGACGTCCTCCCAGCCGTAGCCGGTCATCTTCAGGAAGGCCTCGTTGGCCCAGACGATCGGATTGTCGCCCTGGCGCGGGTCGGTCAGGATCATCGGCGTCGGGCTCGTGGTGAAGGCCGCCACGAAGGCGCTCGCATCGACACCAAGACCCCGCGCTCTGGTCGCCGGCGTTTCCCTATGCGTCATGATCGGCTTCAGCCAAGACGAGATGCCCGCATTGTCGACCTCGAAATGGGCCGGTCGCCTCTTCCATCGGGCGCGAACACAGATTTGAACTGCCGGGAGCGCCCGCCGTCAACACCTGGATCGTGGTCCCTCGTGGGGGCGGTCGAGCCGCTAACAGGAAGATGCGAGACCTCGCGTTAAGATTTCGGAAGGCATGCTGTCGGTGGTAATCGATGCGCCACGGCATGCAGTCCGAACGGCCGACCCCGTCCCGGGTCGGTGCCGAGGCCTGCCATGGCGTGCGGGCATCAAGCCTTTCGGCCCCCAGGAGTTCCATGCCATGGCCCAAAGCGACGCGCTGGACATCCCGAGCCGCCGCCTCCGCCTGAAGGACATCGTCGAGGATCCCCGCATCCTGCTGATGCTGGCTCTGGGCTTTTCCTCGGGTCTGCCGCTGCTGCTGGTGCTCGGCACCTTCTCGACGCGGCTCGCCTACTCGGACGTCGACATCAAGTCGATCGGCCTGTTCAGCTACCTGGCGCTGCCCTACACCCTGAAGTTCTTCTGGGCCCCGATCATCGACCGATTCGACGTCCCGGTGCTCAGCCGCGCGCTCGGCCGGCGCCGGGCCTGGATGATCGCAACCCAATGCGCGGTCGCCCTGTCGCTCACGCTGATGGCCTTCGCCGATCCCGGCACCAGCCTCGCGCTGCTGGGTCTGGGCGCCTTCCTGGTCGCCTTCTGCGCCGCGACGCAGGACGTGGTGATCGACGGGTGGCGCATCGACGCGGCCGGCACGGACCTCCAGGGCGTGATGGCCGCGACCTCGAACCTCGGCTACCGCCTGGCCCTGATGTCGGCGGGCGCCGGCGCGCTGTTCATCGCCAGCGCCTATGGCTGGAGCATCGCCTACCTGTCGATGGCGGCCCTGATGGGCGTCGGCATGATCGCCGCGCTGCTCGCCCCGGCCTTCGACCGCGCGATCACCGCGGCCGAGTCCGCTGCGCCGCCCCGGACCTGGACCTTCCGCAGCGCTGTCCTGGAGCCCCTGACCGAACTGCACACCCGGCTCGGGGCGGGCCTGTGGGCGATCCTACTCCTCGTCGCCCTCTATCGCCTGCCCGACTTCATCTCCGGCGTGATGGCGAGCCCGCTCTATAGGGAGGTGGGCTTCAGCCTCGTCGAGATCGGCGCCGTGTCGAAGCTCTACGGCATCTGGGTCGGCATCGCGGGCGCCTTCGTGGGCGGCTGGGCGATGACGCGCTTCGGCCTGTTCCCCAGCCTCGTGGTCGGGGCCTTCCTGGGCGCGGCCTCGAACCTCGCCTTCTCATGGCTGTCCTTCGGCGGACCGGAGGTCTGGCGCCTCACCGCGGCGATCTCCATCGACAATTTCTGCGGCTCCTTCGCCGGGATGGCGCTGATCGCCTACATGTCGAGCCTGACCGCACCGGGTTTCGCCGCGACGCAGTACGCCCTGTTCTCCTCGCTCTATGCCCTGCCGGGCAAGCTCGTGGCCGGGACCTCGGGGTTCATCGTCGCGGCCTACGGCTACCCCGTGTTCTTCGCCTTCACGGCGGCCGTCGGCATTCCGGTCGTGATCCTCTGCCTGTTCGTCGGCCGGGCCGGCGAGCGCAAGGCGAGCGCGGCGCAGGCCACCGCGGCGGACCCGGTCCGCCCGGAGGCCGCCGCCGGCGACGAGATCGGCGGGAACCATCCGAGGGGCACCGGGCTTGCTTCCACCGGCAGCGACCACACCGGGGCAGGGCGGACCGGACGCCCCCACCCGGCACACGGATGAGACCGCAGACGTGAGCAACATCAAACTCGTCGACGACACCACCACCGCCCCGGCCGTCAGCCCCGGCGCGCCGGACCTCAGCGAGGCCGACCGCGCCGCGCTCCGACGCGCCGTCGAGGCCCTGGAGAAGCCGGGCCTCGCCGCGCGGCTCTCGGCGGTGGCCGGCGCGCCCCTCGACATGATCGGCCGTGCCCTGCCCGCGCCCGTGACCGAAGCCGTGTCGCAGGCGACCGAGAGCGCCATGCGCGCCTCCCTGAAGGTCGCCCTGGCGACGCTGCCGGCCGGCCGCGAGATTCCCGTGGCGGCGCCGGGCGATCCGCTCCTCGCCGGTCCTGTCGAAACGGATTCCGCCACCGTCCGCACGGTGACGCGCCTGGCGAAGTACCTGCCGTCCAGCGCCTTCGGCCACAAGGCGATGGCGGCCGTCTCCGGCGCCCTCGGGGGCGCCTTCGGCCTCGCAACCCTCGCGGTGGAACTGCCGGTCTCCACCACGCTGATGCTGCGCTCGATCGCGCAGATCGCCCGCGAGGAGGGCGAGGATCTCGGCGATCCCGAGAACGCCCTCGCCTGCGTGCAGGTCTTCGCCCTCGGCGGCCGCGAGGCGGCGGGAAGCGCCCTGACCGAGAGCGGCTATTTCGCCGTGCGTGCGGCGCTGGCCAAGACCATGGTCGAGGCGGCGCGCTACGCCGGCAATCGCGCCCTCCTCGACGAGGCGGCCCCCGCCTTGATCCGCTTCTCGACTCAGATCGCGGCGCGCTTCGGCCTTGTCGTCTCGCAGAAGGTGGCGGCGCAGGCCGTGCCGATCCTCGGGGCCGTGGGCGGCGCCGCGGTGAACGCCGCCTTCATGGACCACTTCCAGTCCACCGCGCGGGCGCACTTCACCGTGCGGCGGCTGGAGCGGACCTACGGCGCGGCCCCGGTGCGCGCGGCCTACGAGTCCGAGAAGGCGATGCTCGGCCTCTGACGGCGGACCGGGTCGGGCCTTGGGACCGGGTCAGGCCTTGGGATAGCGCCGCGTCAGGAGGGCGTGGACCAGGCGAGCGGTCTGGACCTCGCCCCCCTCCGGCCGGCCCGGCTTCGTCGAGGGATTCCAGCCGTAAAGGTCGAAATGCCCGTGTGCCCGCGTGTTCGGCGCGAAGCGGCGCAGGAACAGGGCCGCCGTGATCGCCCCCGCGAAGGGACCGCCCGAGACGTTGTTGAGATCCGCGATCTTCGAATCGAGCAGGCTCGCATAGGGCTTGTGCAGGGGCAGGCGCCAGATCGGATCGGCGACGGCGATCCCGGCCTCCGAGACCGATGCGGCCAGCCCCTCGTCCTCCGTGAAGAAGGCCGGAAGGTCGGGGCCGAGGGCGACCCGCGCCGCACCGGTCAGGGTCGCGAAGTCGAGGAGCATCTCCGGCGAGTCGGCATCCGCCAGCGCGAGGGCATCGGCGAGGATCAGCCGTCCCTCGGCATCGGTGTTGCCGATCTCGACCGTGAGGCCGGCCCGGCTGCGGATGACGTCACCCGGGCGGAAGGCGCTCCCCGAGATCGCGTTCTCCACGGCGGGCACGATCAGGCGCAGGCGCAGGTGGAGGCCCGAGCCCATCACCATGTCGGCCGCCGCGAGGGCGGCCGCGGCGCCGCCCATGTCCTTCTTCATCAGGAGCATGCCGCTCGACGGCTTGATGTCGAGCCCCCCGGTGTCGAAGGCGACGCCCTTGCCGACGAGGGTCACCCGCGGCGCATCGGCCGTCCCCCAGGACAGGTCGATGAGACGCGGCGCCCGTGGGGAGGCGGCGCCCACGGTGTGGACCAGGGGAAACGCCCGCGCGAGCTCGTCGCCGGCGACGACCGTCACGACGGCGCCGTGGCGCTCGGCGACGGCACGGATGGCGGCCTCGATCTCCGCCGGGCCGAGGTCGTTGGCCGGTGTGTTCACGAGGTCGCGGCCCCGCGCCACCGCCTCGGCGATCCGGGCCACCGCCTCGCCGTCGACCCCCTCGGGGACCACGAGGGCCGGGCGTTCGGAGCCCGCGTCGCGATAGCGCCCGAAGCGGTAGCTCCCGAGGAGCCACGCGAGGGTCGCCGCTCCGGCGTCGAACCCCTCCGCCGGTGCGAGGCGATAGGTTCCCGGCGGGAGCGCGCCGGGCAGCTTGCCGGCGATCATCGGGTCACTGCCGTCGCCCAGGCCGAACAGAACCTGACCCAGCCGACCGTCGGGGGCTGGGAGGAGGGCGATCCCCCCGGCCTTCGGCGCGAAGTCCGTGGCGCGGGCATAGGCGGCCTGGGGAGCGGGCAGGGACGCCTCCACCCGGGGCCAGGATTCCGGTGTGACGCAGGTGATCGGGACGGAGTCGCCCGGTTCGGCGACGAGGCGGGACAGGGACTGGGTCATGGATCTCGCGAGGGCAGGAGCGGGCGATTAACGGCGGGTTAGGGTTAACGCTCTATCACCGGCCGAACGGGAGCGCGAAGCGTCCGCCCGAGCAAATCCTGGGCCCTGCCGGCCCGTCGCGGAGCGCGTCATGGTCACGCCGCTGTTCACGTTCTCTCGGATCCGTCCGCGGCCCCTCCTGGCGGCCACGCTCGTGGCGGCCCTCGCAGCCGGCTGCCAGTCCCGGTCTCCGGAGACGACCGGTTCCATCGGCGGCCTCTCGCTGCCGGGCTTCGGCCGCCCGCAGGGTCCCGCGGTGGTCAGCCGGCGGGATGTCGAGGCTCTGGGCGAGAAATACGGCGCCGATCCGAACGACGTGTCCCTGGCGCTGCGATACGCGCAGGCCCTGCGCGCCACGAACCAGAAGCCGCAGGCCGTCGCGGTCCTGCAGCAGGTGGCCCTGCGCAACCCGAAGAACAACACCGTGCTCGCCGCCTACGGCAAGAGCCTGTCCGAGGTGGGCCGCTTCCAGGAGGCGGCCGATGTGCTCCAGAACGCGCACACCCCGGCCCGGCCGGACTGGCGCGTGCTGTCGGCCCAGGGCGCGGTCGCCGACCAGCTCGGCGAGCACGACCGGGCCCAGGGCTTTTACGAGGCGGCGCTGAAGATCCAGCCGGACGATCCCGTCATCCTGTCGAATCTCGGCCTCTCCTACGCCCTCGGCCGGCAATTGCCGCAGGCGGAGGCGACCCTGCGGCGCGCCACCGAGCAGCCGCGCGCCGATGCGCGCGTGCGCCAGAATCTCGCCCTGGTGCTCGGCCTCCAGGGCAAGTTCTCCGATGCCGAGGCGGTCTCGCGCCAGGACCTCTCGCCGGAAGAGGCCGCGGCCAACACCGCTGCCCTCCGCGCCTTCGTGGCACAGCCGAACAGCTGGAAGGCCCTGAAGGCCGCCGATGCCCGGGGTGCCCGTCCGGTCCGCCAAGTCGCCGAGCGGCCGGCGGAGTGAGGGGGGTTCGTACCGATGGGGCGGGTGACTTGAGGTTAACCGCAGGTTAAGGCCCACGGCCTAGTCAAGACCGGACCGAGTTACGAACGGCGCCGACGCCGCGCGCTGACGGCTCGCGGCCCTGCAGCCGAAAGAGGAGAAGGCGTGCGTTGGGGGGCTGATCGCTGGCGCTTCTATCGGTTGATCGGACGCGAGATCGCGCGCTCCGTGCGCGATACCTATGCGAGGGTGACCGGTCGGCCGGATATTCTTGCCCGCGCCCGCGTGACGGCCCTCGTGATCGCGCCGCACGACCTGCGGACCAGCGACGCGACCTTCGCCGACGACATCTATGCCGGCCTGTTCGTCTTCGCGGGGCGCTCCCTGTCGGTCAGCGGCCGCTCGCCGTTCGACTATGCGCCGCCCTCGCCGGAATGGGCCGACATCCTCTACGGCTTCGGATGGCTGCGCCATCTGCGCGCCGCCGATACGGCCCTGGCCCGGGCCAATGCCCGCGCCTTCGTGGCCGACTTCATCGCCGGCCGCGGCGATGCGGCGCTCGCGCGGCCGACGCCGGTGGCGGCCCGCCGGCTGATCTCCTTCCTGTGCCAGTCGCCGCTGGTTCTGGAGGGCGCGGACCACGCCTTCTACCAGGCCTTCCTGAAGGCTCTCGGCAAGACGGCCCGCGACCTCGAGGGCGACCTGCGCCGGGGCATCGCACCCCAGAGCCGCCTGCTCGCGGCGGTGGCGCTCTGCTACGCCGGACTCTGCTGCGAGGGCATCCAGCCGATCCTGCGCCGCTCCACCCGCATCCTGGTGCGGGAACTCGACCGGCAGATCCTGCGCGACGGCGGCCATCGCAGCCGCGACCCACGCTTCGCCATGGAACTGCTCCTCGATCTGCTGCCTCTGCGCCAGAGCTTCCTCTCGCGCAGCGTCGACCCACCGGAAGCCCTCCTGCACGCCATCGACCGGATGCTGCCGCTCCTGCGCCTGCTTCGGCATCCGGACGCCTCGCTCAGCCATTTCAACGGCATGGGCGCGACGGCGGCCGACCACCTCGCCACCCTGCTGGTCTATGACGGCGCGCTGGCGCAGCCGATGATGCACGCCCCGAACTCGGGCTACGAGCGCCTGGAGGGCGGGCGCGTCCTCGTCGTCGCCGATGTCGGTGCACCGCCACCGCTGGCCGATTCGATCAATGCGGGCGCCGGCTGCCTGTCCTTCGAGATGTCGAGCGGGCCGCAGCGCATCGTCGTCAATTGCGGGCTGCCCGCGAGCGGTCCGGAACTGCGGCGCCTCGCCCGCAGCACGGCCGCTCATTCCACAGCCACGGTGGGTGACACCTCGTCCTGCCGCTTCCTCGTGGGCGGGGGCGCCTGGTACGAGCGCTGGGCCGTGACCTGGCTCTCGCACCGGATCGGCCCCGTGATCCTGCGCGGCCCGCGCGACGTGAAATCCGAGCGCACGATCGAGGAGGGCATAGCCGTCCTGGCGGCCCGCCACGACGGCTATGCCCGCGACTACGGTCTCGTCCACGAGCGGCGCTGGCGCCTTTCCGGCAATGGCAACCTCCTCGCGGGCGAGGATGCCTTCGTCCGTCCGCCGGCGGCCAAGCGGGGCAAGGCCCGGCACCGGGCGCAGGAGGTGGCGGTGCGCTTCCACCTGCATCCGGCCATCGCGGCGCGCGGCCTCGAGGACGGGCGCATCGAACTGCTCTCGCCCATCGGCGAGGTCTGGCATTTCGGCGCCGAGGGGGCATCGGTCGCCCTGGAGGAAAGCGTCTACTTCGCGGGGCTCACCGGCGCCCGGCGCACGGACCAGATCGTGCTGCACCTGTCGGTGGCGGAGGATACCCGCATTCAATGGGGCTTCGCCCGGGCACAGCTGCGGCAGGATTGACCTCACGGCCGACGGCGCGGCTGGCCGCAGCGCACAATTTCGTGGTAGGCGCCGGTCAGTTCCTCGTCGCTTGCCTTCGGACGCAACGCCATGTCGCATGACCAGGTGCGGGTCACCCGCGCTCTCCTCTCCGTCTCGGACAAGGAAGGCCTCGTCGCGTTCGCCACCGCCCTCGACCGCCTCGGCATCGAGCTCGTGTCCACCGGCGGCACCCACAAGGCCCTGCGGGCAGCGGGGCTCGCCGTCACCGAGGTCGCCGACCTGACGGGCTTTCCCGAGATGATGGACGGGCGGGTGAAGACCCTGCACCCCGGCGTCCATGGCGGATTGCTCGCGGTGCGCGACAATCCGGAGCACCAGGCGGCCCTCGCGGCGCACGGGATCCGCGCCATCGATCTCCTCGTGGTCAACCTCTACCCCTTCGAGGCGACGGTGGCGCAGGGCGCCTCCTACGACGCGTGCGTCGAGAACATCGACATCGGCGGCCCGGCGATGATTCGCGCCGCCTCGAAGAACCATGCCGACGTCGCGGTCGTGGTGGACGTCGCCGACTATGCCGATCTCCTGGCCGAGCTGGAGGCGAATGCCGGCAGCCTGCACGAGCGGACCCGGCGCCGCCTCGCCCAGAAGGCCTATGCCCGCACGGCGACCTACGACGCGGCCATCGCCAACTGGCTCGCGGGACAGATCGAGAGCGAGGCGACGCCGGCCTACCGTGCCTTCGGCGGCACGCTGGCCCAGCCCCTGCGCTACGGCGAGAACCCCCACCAGAGCGCGGCCTTCTACCGGTCTGCGGGCCCGAAGCGGCCCGGCGTGGCCACGGCGCGCCAGCTCCAGGGCAAGGAGCTGTCCTACAACAACCTCAACGACACCGATGCGGCCTACGAGTGCGTGGCGGAGTTCGACCCGGCGCGCGCCGCTGCCGTGGCGATCATCAAGCATGCCAATCCCTGCGGCGTGGCCGAGGGCGCCGACCTCCTCGAAGCCTACGAGCGCGCCCTGAGCTGCGACCCGACCTCCGCCTTCGGCGGGATCGTCGCCCTGAACCGTCCGCTGGATGCCGAGGCCGCGCGCAGGATCGTCGAGATCTTCACCGAGGTGATCATCGCCCCGGACGCCACGTCGGAGGCCATCGCGATCGTGGCGGGCAAGAAGAACCTGCGCCTGCTCCTGGCCGACGGCCTACCCGACCCGCGCGGGGCCGGCGAGACCGTGAAGACCCTGGCGGGCGGCCTGCTGGTCCAGGCCCGCGACGCGGCGGTGGTCGACGACATGCCCCTGACGGTCGTCACCCAGCGGGCGCCCTCCGAGCGCGAATATGCCGACCTGCGCTTCGCCTACCGGGTCGCCAAGCACGTCAAGTCGAACGCCATCGTGTATGCGCGCGACGGCGCCACGGTGGGCATCGGCGCCGGACAGATGTCGCGGGTCGATTCCTCGCGCATCGCCGCCTGGAAGGCGGCAGAAGGCGCGCGGCGCCTCGGCGCCGCCGAGAGCCTCGCCAAGGGCTCGGTGGTCGCCTCCGACGCCTTCTTCCCCTTCGCCGACGGGCTGATCGCGGCGGCGGAGGCCGGGGCCACGGCGGTGATCCAGCCGGGCGGCTCGATGCGTGACGCCGACGTGATCAAGGCCGCCGACGAGGCCGGCCTCGCCATGGTGTTCACCGGCCACCGCCATTTCCGGCACTGACTTTCTACCCGGGCCGCCGGGAACGGCTCTGCGTCCCGGACCTACGAGGCCCCACGCCATGACTCACACGCAACATTCCACCCGCCGCGAGGAACGCCGAGCGGCGGGCAAGCGCCTGCGCGAGCAGGTCTCGCGGGAATCGCATGCCGAGTGGCAGGCCTCGCCGCAGCGCGATCCCCTGGCGATCCTCCAGGCCGCCGAGGCGAGCCGTCTGGCCGAGCTCGTCCCGCTCCGGCGGGAGCGGATGCGGGCCGATCCCTTCGCCTTCCTGCGCGGGGCCGCCGCCGTGATGGCGGCCGATCTCGAGGGCGTGCCGGTCCCCGGCATCCCGGTCCAGGCCTGCGGCGACTGCCACATCGGCAATTTCGGCGTCTACCGCAGCCCCGAGGGGCAGACGCTGTTCGATATCAATGATTTCGACGAGACCCTGTGGAACGTCGACTTCACCGTCGATGTGAAGCGTCTCGCCGCCAGCATCGCGGTGGCCGCCCTTCCGCGCGGCGAGGACAAGGCGCGCCGCGCGGCGCGGGCCGGGGTCCGGGCCTATCGCGAGCACATGCGCGACCTCTCGGCGCTGTCGCCCCTGGCGATCTGGCACAGCCGCATCGACCTCGAGCACGAGGTCGGGCGCCTCGGCGACGATGACCTGTGCCGGCGTCTCCTCTCCGAGGCCGCCACCGAGAACACGGACGGGCTCGCCCGCGGGGACGTCCCGACCCTCGCGGTGGCTCCGGACCAGACCGACCCGGCGGATTGGACCATCGCCGACAAGGAACCGACGATCTTCCATCGGGGTCCCGGCGGCCTGACCGAGGCGGTGCAGGACGCCGCGCAGGCGCTCCTGGCCTATCCGCACAGCCTCACGGCCGATCGCTGGACCCTGCTCTCGCGCTACGCCCAGCGCGACGTCGCCTTCAAGGTCGTCGGCGTCGGTTCGGTCGGGCTCGTCAGCGCCGTCGGGATCTACACGGACGCGGACGGAGCGCCGCTGTTCCTGCAGGTCAAGGAGGCTCGCCCCTCGGTGATCGGCCAGCTCGCGCTCAAGCCCTTCAGTGTCGTGTCCGAGGGCCAGCGGGTGATCGACGGCCAGCGGATCATGCAGGCGGCGAGCGACCTCTTCCTCGGCACCGCGTTCTCCGAAGCCAGCGGCCGCTCGTTCTACGTGCGCCAACTCAAGAACCGGAAGCTGTCGGCCGTGGCCGAGATCCTGGCCGAGAGCGGCGCCAAGGCCTACGCCCAGCTCTGCGGCACGACCCTGGCCCGCGCCCATGCCCGCTCGGGCGACGCGGCGATGATCGCCGGCTATCTCGGCAAGGGCTCCGCCTTCGACGAGGCGGTCGCCGACTTCGCGATGGCGTATGCTCGCCAGAGCGTCGCGGACCACGCCCTGCTGGTCACCGACTTCCTGACGACGCCCGAGCCCGAGGCTCGTTGAATCGAAAAGGGCCCCGCCTCGCGGCGGGGCCCCCGGGGCCGCAATCCTTACCGGACCGGGTTCTCGTCGTAGGTGAAGATATCGCGGTCCTTGGTCTCCGGAATGAACAGGAGACCGATGATGAAGGTCATCGCCGCGATCGCGATCGGGTACCACAGGCCGTTATAGATGTTGCCGGTCTGGGCGACGATGGCGAAGGAGGTGGCCGGCAGCAGGCCGCCGAACCAACCGTTGCCGATGTGGTAGGGCAGCGACATCGAGGTGTAGCGGATGCGGGTCGGGAACAGCTCCACCAGCGCCGCCGCGATCGGGCCGTAGACCATCGTCACGTAGAGGACGAGGATCGTCAGGATCCCGACCACGATCAGCTTCTGGCCCGTGAAGATGTCGATCGGGTTCGAGGCCTTGACGATGGTGGCGTTGCCGGCCGGCGCCGGGTAGCCCGCCGCGGTCAGGGCCGCCGGCACCGACTTGGCGAAGGCCGGGTCGGCGACGGGGAAGTCCTTGCCCGCGATGGTCACGATGGTCGGTGCGCCCGCGGCGACCGGCTCGGTGGTGTAGTTCACGGCCGAGCGGGCGAGCAGCGCCTTGGCGACGTCGCACTCCTTGGTGAACTTGGCCGTCCCAACCGGATTGAACTGGAAGGAGCACTCGGCCGGGTTGGTCTTGACCACCACCGGGACCGTGGACTGCGCCTGGTAGAGCGCCGGGTTGGCGTTGGCGGTGAGCTGCTCGAACAGCGGGAAGTAGGTCAGCGCCGCGATCAGGCAGCCGCCGAGGATCACCGGCTTGCGTCCGATCCTGTCGGAGAGCGCGCCGAAGAACAGGAAGCCGCCGGTGGCGAGCAGCAGCGACCAGGCGATCAGCACGTTGGCGGTGAACTGGTCGACCTTGAGGATGCTCTGCAGGAAGAACAGCGCGTAGAACTGGCCGGCGTACCAGACCACGGCCTGGCCGGCGGTGAGGCCGAGCAGGGCGAGGAGCGCCCACTTGGCGTTCCGCCACTGGCCGAAGGCCTCGGAGAGCGGTGCCTTCGAATGCGTGCCCTCCTCCTTCATCTTCTTGAACGCCGGGCTCTCGTTCATCTGCAGGCGGATCCAGACCGAGATCAGCAGCAGCACGCAGGAGACCAGGAACGGGATGCGCCAGCCCCAGGCCTGGAAGGCCGTGATGGTGGTCTGGGTACCGTCCGCGGCGGTGGTCACGGTGGGCGCGTAGGCGCCGTTCACGTAGCCCTGGGTCGACAGGATGATGATCAGCGAAAGCAGCAGGCCGAGGGTCGCCGTCGTCTGGATGAAGGCGGTGTAGAACCCGCGGCGGCCACGCGGCGCATGCTCGGCCACGTAGACCGCCGCACCGCCATACTCGCCGCCGAGGGCCAGGCCCTGGAGCATGCGCAGCGCCAGCAGCGTCACCGGCGCGACCCAGCCGATGCCGTAGCCGTTCAGGGTGTCGTAGGAGGGCAGCAGGCCGACGCAGAAGGTCGAGATGCCCATGATCAGGATGGTGATGAGGAAGGTGTGCTTGCGGCCGACCATGTCGCCAAGCCGGCCGAAGACCAGGGCGCCGAAGGGCCGGACCAGGAAGCCGGCGGCGAAGGCCAGCAGCGCGAAGATGTTGCGCGTCGCTTCCGGGTAGGCCGAGAAGAACTGCGCTCCGATGATCGTCGCAAGCGATCCGTAGAGGTAGAAGTCGTACCATTCGAAGACGGTACCGAGGGACGAGGCGAGAATGACCTTCTTCTCGCCCGCGCTCATCGGCCGGGTGGCCGATTCGCTGACGGGAATTGCGCTCGACGCAACCATGTGGCGTTTCTCCAAGTATTGTCTCGCCCAGGCGTAGTCCGCCCGTGGCTTGTTGGACCCTTCGGGGATCGATGCACCGTCTACCCGCGCGTCTCGACCCGTCGAGCCGACGCTGACCAGATCCCGCACCCAAGACCCGCGGCGCTATGCTAGGCGATGCCTTGTTTTGGCCCAAGTCCGAAACGGAGGCGCAAACTGCGGAATTCAGGATTTTTTTGAACAAAGTCGAAGTATTTTTTGGGTCCCGCCGGGATTAAATCCGCTCGCGCAACGCAGAAGGGCGCGGCTTGCGCCGCGCCCTTCCGATTTCGCACATTCGCCGTTGCGAAGGTGGTCAGTGAGCGTGTGCCCCGTCGGCGCCGATACCCGTCTCCGAGCGCACGAACTGGGCATCGAACAATGCGCGTTCGGCTTTCGCCCGGCGGGTGTTGTCGAGCTTCGAGACGAGGAAGATCGTCAGGAAGGCCAGGGGCATCGAGAACAGGGCCGGGTTGTCGTAGGGGAAGATCGCCACCGGGTTGCCGAAGGTCGTCACCCAGACGGCCTTCGACAGAACGACCATGCCCACCGCCGCGATCAGGCCCACGAGGCCGCCGATGAGGGCGCCCCAGGTGGTGGTGCCCTTCCAGAGGATCGACATGGTCAGGACCGGGAAATTGCAGCTCGCCGCCACCGAGAAGGCGAGGCCGACCATGAAGGCGACGTTCTGGTTCTCGAAGACGTAGCCGAGATAGATCGCCACGATGCCGATGACGACGGCGGCGATCTTGGAGAGGCGGACCTCGGCGGCCTCGTTGGTGCGCCCGCGGGCGATGACCTGGGCGTAGAGATCGTGGCTCACCGCGGAGGCGCCGGCGAGCGTCAGGCCCGCCACCACCGCCAGGATGGTCGCGAAGGCCACCGCCGAGATGAAGCCCAGGAAGTACGGGCCGCCCACCGCGTTGGCGAGGTTCACCGCCACCATGTTGGTGCCGCCGATCATGCCCTTCAGCTTGTCGAAGGCGCCGGCCGCATCGAGGGTGAAGTAGGCCGGATCGGACATCAGCAGGGCGATGCCGCCGAAGCCGATGATGAAGGTGAGGATGTAGAAGTAGCCGATCAGACCGGTGGCGTAGAACACCGACTTGCGGGCCGCCTGGGCGTCCGACACCGTGAAGAAGCGCATCAGGATGTGCGGCAGGCCGGCGGTGCCGAACATCAGGCCGACGCCGAGCGAGATCGCCTCGATCGGATTGTTGACGAGGCCGCCCGGCGCCATGATCGCGTCACCCTTGGGGTGGGTCGCCACGGCGGCGGCGAACAGCGCCTCCGGATTGAAGCCGTACTGGTAGAGCACCGCGCCGGCCATGAAGGTGGCGCCGCCGAGGAGCAGGCAGGCCTTGATCACCTGCACCCAGGTGGTCGCCTTCATGCCGCCGAAGGCGACGTAGACGATCATCAGCACGCCGACGATGATGACGGCGTAGAGGTAGGGCAGGCCGAACAGGAGCTGGATCAGCTTGCCCGCGCCGACCATCTGGGCGATCAGGTAGAAAGCCACCACCACCAGCGTGCCGGTGGCCGAGATGATGCGGATCGAGGTCTGGTCGAGGCGGAACGAGGCGACGTCGGCGAAGGTGAACTTGCCGAGGTTGCGCAGGCGCTCCGCGATCAGGAACAGCACGATCGGCCAGCCGACGAGGAAGCCCGTCGAGTAGATCAGACCGTCGAAGCCGGAGGTGTAGACGAGGCCCGAGATGCCGAGGAACGAGGCGGCGGACATGTAGTCGCCCGCGATGGCGAGCGAGTTGGTGCCGGCCGAGATGCCGCCGCCGGCGGCGTAGAAGTCGGAGGCCGACTTGGTGCCCTTGGCCGCCTTGTAGGTGATGCCGAGGGTGAACAGGACGAAGAATGCGAACATGCCGATGGCGGGCCAGTTCGTCGCCGACTGCTTGACCGCGCCGAGATCGGGGCCGGCAGCATAGGCGGCCGTGGCGGCCAGCGCCGCCAGCGTGGTGCCCAGCACGAGGGGATGCTTGAGGCGGATCATCGTCCGAGGTCCCGCTTGAGGGCAGCGGTCAGCGCGTCGAAGCGGCCGTTGGCGCGCTGGACGTAGATGCCGGTGAGGATGAAGGCGAGGACGATCACGGCGACGCCGAGGACGAGGCCGAGGGAGGCGGTGCCGCCGCCGATCTTCACGGCCAGCAGCGCCTTGTCGAAGGCGATCAGCCCGATGAAGCCGAAATAGATCAGCAGCATGATGATGGTCAGCGTCCAGCCGAAGCGGGTGCGCTCGTGGACGAGCTCCTTGAAGCGCGGATTCTGCGCGATGCGCGCAGTCTCGGGAACTGACATGACACGTTTCTCCCCGGGTGCCGTCTCTTCACGGACGTGCATCCCGCTGTGATGAAGCTTGAAAGTATGCGCGTGGATTTCAGGCGTGACGGCGCGCGGCCATCCGGAGGATGACCGCGCGGTCGGCAAGTCGGACGTCGTTCAGTGCGTCCGGTTCTGTCGATTCTCGATGAGGTCGTCGACCACGGCCGGCTCGGCCAGGGTCGAGGTGTCGCCGAGCGAGGAGAACTCGTCCTCGGCGATCTTTCGCAGGATCCGGCGCATGATCTTGCCCGAGCGGGTCTTGGGTAGGCCCGGTGCGAACTGAATCAGGTCCGGCGAGGCGATCGGCCCGATATCCTTGCGGACCCAGGTCACGAGCTCCTTGCGCAGTTCGTCCGAGCCTTCCTCGCCCTCCATCAGGGTCACGTAGGCGTAGATGCCCTGGCCCTTGAGACTGTGCGGATAGCCGACGACGGCGGCCTCGGAGACCTTCGGGTGCGCGACCAGGGAGGATTCGACCTCCGCCGTGCCCATCCGGTGCCCCGAGACGTTGATGACGTCATCGACCCGGCCGGTGATCCAGTAATAGCCGTCCGCATCGCGGCGGCAGCCGTCACCGGTGAAGTAATTGCCCGGATAGGTCGAGAAGTAGGTCTGCTCGAAGCGCTCGTGGTCGCCGTAGACCGTCCGCATCTGACCGGGCCAGGAATCCTTGATGCAGAGGTTGCCTTCGCACGGACCCTCGAGGGTCTTGCCTTCCGCATCGACCACGATCGGCTGGACGCCGAAGAACGGCCGCGTCGCCGAGCCCGGCTTGAGCTTGGTCGCGCCGGGAAGCGGCGTGATGAGGATGCCGCCGGTCTCCGTCTGCCACCAGGTGTCGACAATGGGGCAGCGCGATTCGCCCACGACCTTGTAGTACCAGTCCCAGGCTTCCGGGTTGATCGGCTCGCCGACCGAGCCGAGGACGCGCAGCGAGGCACGGGACGTCTTCTTCACCGGGCCCTCGCCGCCGCCCATCAGCGAGCGGATCGCGGTGGGCGCGGTGTAGAAGATGTTCACCTTGTGCTTGTCGACCACGTCCCAGAAGCGCGAGTTCGAGGGATAGGTCGGGATGCCCTCGAACATCAGGGTCGTGGCGCCGTTCGCGAGGGGCCCGTAGACGATGTAGGAATGGCCCGTGACCCAACCGACATCGGCGGTGCACCAGTAGACCTCGCCCTCGCGGTAATCGAAGACGTACTGATGCGTCATCGAGGCGTAGACCAGGTAGCCGCCGGTGGTGTGGACGACGCCCTTCGGCTGACCGGTTGAACCGGAGGTGTAGAGGATGAAGAGAGGGTGCTCGGCCTCGACGGACTCGGCCGGACACTCGTCGGTGACCTGGGCGGCGGCCTCGTCGTAATAGACGTCGCGGCCCGGCTCCATCGCGATCGACGAACCGGTGCGGCGTACCACGACGACGTGATCGACGCTGTCCTTCGGCAGTCGGGCGATGGCGGCGTCGACATTCGCCTTCAGCGGCACCTTGCGGCCGCCGCGTAGGCCCTCGTCGGCGGTGATCACCATCTTGGAGGCGCAGCCCTCGATGCGGCCGGCCAGCGAGTCCGGCGAGAACCCGCCGAAGACGATGGAGTGGATGGCGCCGAGCCGGGCGCAGGCGAGCATCGCGTAGGCGGCCTCGGGGATCATCGGCAGGTAGATCGTGACCCGGTCGCCCTTCGACACGCCGCGGTTGCGCAGCACGTTGGCCATCTTGCCGACTTCGGAATGAAGCTGGCGGTAGGTGATGTGCTTGGACTCGTTCGGGTCGTCGCCCTCCCAGATGATCGCGACCTGATCGCCGCGCGTCTCGAGGTGGCGGTCGATGCAATTGTGGGCGACGTTCGTGCGTCCGTCCTCAAACCACTTGATCGAAATGTTGCCAGGCTCGAAGCTCGTGTTCTTCACTTTCGTGAAGGGCGTCATCCAATCGATGCGCTTGCCGTGCTCGCTCCAGAAGGCTTCTGGATCGGCGACGGAGGCCTGATACATGGCCTGGTACTTCGCGTTGTCGACGTGGGCGCCTTCGCTCCACGTCGAACGCACTTCGACCACCTTCTCGTCCATCGCGTTGTCCCTATCGGTGCCCGATCGTATCGCGACTGTTCACGCAGCCGGGTCTTCCGAATACCGTCATAGGCTCAACGAGATATTCCCCGCAAGCACCCAGATGGGCGAGTGCGGGACAGGATTGTTAATTTGTTTGTGCGCGGCTCAATTGCACCCAATGCAGATGCCGGTGCCGACCTTCTTGTCGATGGCCTGCTGCTTGCGGGTAGTCTCCGAGACACGCTCCTCGGACGGGGCTTCGGCCCGCCCCGGCGGCTTGGTCACGCCGGTCGAGGTGATGTTCCGGAACTGTCCGGCCGAGTTGAGATTCGGCTCGGTGCCGGATTGCTGGGCCAGCGCCGCACCGGGCAGGCCGATCCCGAGCAGGGCGATCACAGTCAACGCACGCATCGTCGTCTCCATGGCGGGAGAGAGGGCTCTCCGTTTCTGCCGATCCAACGCGCGCTCGCCGGGCCGGTTGCAGCGCCGGCCAGCCCGGTTCAGGCCCGCATCGTCGCGCCGCGCACAGGAAACAGCATCTCCACCAGGGTGCCCTCGTCCTTCCGGCTGGAGATGCGGAAGCGACCGTGATTGGCCTCGACCAGGGCCTTCGTCAGAGGCAGGCCGAGGCCGGTGCCCCGCCGCGGCTCGGCCTGCGCTCCCTTGCCGAGAGCCTCCTTACCGAACGTATCCTTGCCGAGCGTCCCATCGCCGAAGGGATGGAGAGCGCCCTCGACCTCGTCCGCCGTCATGCCGATTCCGGTGTCGCGGATGCGCAGGGCGACGTCGCCGCGATCCGCCAGGGTCGTCGATACGATGACCTGTCCGCCCGGCTCGGTGAGCGCGATGGCGTTCGCGATGACGTTGACGGTCGCCCGGTGCACCGAGCGCTCGTCGGCCACCAGGTTCGGGAGATCGACGGAGAAGCTGGTGCGCAGGACGATGCGCCTGCGGGAGGCCTCCGGTTGGAGGAGGGCGACGCAGCGCGCCACCACCTCGTTCAGGGGTACGTCCGCGCTGGTGAGATCGATCTTGCCGGATTCGATACGGGCGAGATCGAGGAGATCGTTCACCAGACCGAGGAGGTGCACGCCGGAGGCGTGGACCTCGCGAAGACCGGCGCGGTGGGGCTCCGATCCGGACGGACCCACGGATTCCGAGATCAGACCTTCGAGCGTCCCGAGCATGCCCCGAATCGGACCCTGCACCGTTTCGCCGACGAGCATCAGAAGTTCGCCCCGGCGCACGACGTGGTCTTCGGATGCAGTCCGCTCCGGCAGCTTCGCCTCCCGGCGCTCGGATCGTTGCGCCTCCTCGCGGATCACGGCGCACAGGCGGCTCTCGGCATCCCCGGCGAGCGGCAGGATCTTCACGCGCAGGCGTCGCCGGGTTCCGCGCGACGCCACCGGGGTATCCTCGGCGACAGCCGACCCAGGTTCCGCGTGCAGGCGCGCCAGCAGGTCGACGGCGTGCTCGGAGGCGAACAAGCCGAGGAAGCTCGCCCCCACCACCTCACGGGGATCGAGTCCGAAGAGCTCGGCGGATCTTCGGTTCAGGGACAGGATTCGGGCCTGATGGTCGAGGAGCACGACCCCGTCCTCCAGGGCGTCGAGGAGTGCGCGGGCATCCGTGCCGTGGCGGGCGGCGAAATCTTGCGCGATCGCGGACGCCGTGGCGGCGCGGGCCTCTTCGCTCGGCTCGGCATCGCGGGCCAGCAGCAGTTCCGCCGGCCGTCCGGCCCAGTCGAGGACCGAATGCTCGACGAGCACGCTGGCGCGCCCGCCGTCCCGGGTCGCCAGGATCAGGGGTGTTTCGGCCGACGGCCGCGCCTGCGGCTCGAGCCCGCCGAACAGATGTTCGATCCCGCCCGCCGCCGCGAGGTCCTCGCGGTCCGCGTAGCCGAGGAGATCGAGCAGGGGCTGGTTCGCGAACAGCACGGCGTCTGCGCGATAGACCAGCACACCGGTGGGAATCCGCTCCAGGGTCGCCACCATCGCGGCATCCGGCGCGGCGTCTTCCGCCGGCCGGCCGGGCTGGAGCGGAAAGGGCATCACCGCACAGGGCAGGCTCGGTTCGGCCGCGGGGTCCGGACGCTCGTCGCCGGCGAAGCGGGCGCCGAGGGCGCGCGCGATCTCGCGGAACGCGGCGTGCTCGTGGCTCGAGAGATATGGGTCAGCGGGTTGCGGGGCGGGGTCCGCCTCCGCGCGCTCGGACGCGCCGGGGAGGGGCTCGACGGTCGGCGGCGGAGAGGGTCGCTGCGCCGCCGGCGCGGGCGGCACTTCGAGGATCGCGCGGACCTGCCCGAACCCGCGGAACGCCGTTCCAGTCCGGCCGAGCGGCGCGCCGGACAGGTCCAACTCGCAGGCCTGACCTCCGACATCGACCATCGTGATCGGGATGGCCCGGAAGGTGCGTCCGCTCCGGAGGGCGGTGAGGAGGCCGCCGGCGTCGCGGAGAACCTCGGCCTCCACGAGGGCCTGCCAAGTCCGGCCCTGAAGCCTCCGGCGGAAGGCGGACCCCACCGCCCCCGAGACCTTGAGGATGGTCCCGGAGGCGTCGCTTTCCCAGGTGAAGCGCTGCCGGACCGTGATCGGCTCCGACGGGTCCGTGACGGGCTCAGGAGCGGACGGTGCCGGCTCGCTCGCAACCGGTTCGGGATCGGGCCGCGCCGGAGTGCCCCCCCGTGCCCGAAGGGTCGGCAGCGGCGCGCTCGCCACCAGCACGACGGCCTCGCGGGTGGAATCGACGGCGACGCGCATCAGGCTGACCAGCGCAGGCGAGGCGAGGCGCCGTACATCGAGTTGGAGGCGCAGCAGCAGCGGATGGTCGAGGCGCAGGCGCGCCCGCGCGATCTGCTCACCGATCCGGAGCTCCGGAAACAGTCGTCCATCCGATTCGCTGATCGCGCGCCGCAGGGCTTCCCCGCCGGGCGCCGCCTGCAGCACCCGGGTCCCGGCACCGTCCAAAACCAGGATCACACTTCCGGGATCACGGAGGCGTGTCGTCAGAGGCGAATCATCGGCGCATCGGCGCAGGAGCGCCGAAACGGCCAAATCTTCGGTTTCACCAGGCCCTGAGGCTCCACTCTCGAACATCCGCACCTGTTTCGCGTGACGAATCGCAGAACGTGACGACCTTTTTACCGCGTCACCCCCTCTCCTTAAGCCACGAGGGGGGACGCCGCACGTTTACCTGTTGTCAACCTTAATGCGTCCGAGCAGGGTGGCATAGGGCCGGCAATGTGCTATTGTGCAGTGCACAACGAGCCATCAACAATCGAGAGCAAGGAGAGGATCATGAGCAGCACTCCGAATTACGAGGTCCCGGCCGAAATGCGCGATTTCGCCGAGAAGAGCGTCGATCAGGCCCGCAAGGCGTTCGACACCTTTATCAGCGCCGCCCGTCGTACCGCCGACACCGTACAGGGTTCCGCCGAGATGGCGCGCACCAACGCGCAGGACGTGTCCGCCCGCGGCTTCGAGTTCGCCGAGCAGAACGTGACAGCCGCCTTCGACCTCGCCCAGAAGCTGGTCCGCTCGCGTGACCTGCAAGAAGCGATGCAGCATCAGGCCGAGTTCGTGCGCAGCCAGTTCGCCGCCATCCAGGCCCAGGCCAAGGAGTTCGGTGGTCTTGCCCAGTCGGCGATCCAGCAGAGCGCCGAGAAGGCCAAGGGCGCGATGCAGGAAAGCGCCGAGCACGCCCGCAAGGCGATGGAGCAGGGCACCGAGGCCGCGCGCAAGGCCGGCACGGATGCCGAGCAGGCCATGCGGAACGCAACCAACTCCTGAGTCGATCCCGGCGGCGCCCGCACGGGCGCTCCCTTCGCAGCCCGCTTCGCCCCCCCGGCGGAGCGGGCTGCTCGCGTTAGGGCTCCGGCCGGCGCACCGAGACCGCTTTGGGGCCGAGACTGATTCGAGCATTATCCGCGCATGGGGTGAGACTTGCCCGGGACAGGCGGGTCTCCTAACCCTTACCGCCGCGCGGCCCTCCGCTTCCCGGGCCGGCGCTGTCAACGAGGGCGTAAGACCATGCGACGTATCTCCCGAGGCAGTCTGATCCTCACGGTCCTGGCCGGGCTCTTCGCGGCACAGGGTGCCAGCGCGCAATATTACGACGACGGCTACGACCGGCCGCCGCCGCGCCGCGCCTATGACGAGCGCCGCTTACCGCCTCGTCGGGAGGCCGGCCTGAACTGCGATGCGGTGCAGTCGGGCCTGACCGGCTACCAGCCCTATTCCTGCCCGCTGCCGAGCCCGCGCCCCCTCGGCGCCCGCTGTTTCTGCGACATGCCGATCGCGTCTTTCAGCGCTCCGCAGACCGCCGTCGGGCGCGTGGTGCCCTGAGCGATCCGAGACCCGAGAGCTCAAACTGCGAAGGCCGCGCCATCCGGGGGGATGGCGCGGCCTTCGCGTTTTCGCGCCTGTGCAGCGAAATCAGTTGAGGACGACGACCTTGGCGCCGACCTTCACGCGCTCGTAGAGGTCCGTAACGTCCTCGTTGGTCATCCGGATGCAGCCGGACGACACGGCCTGACCGATCGTGTCCGGCTCGTTGGAGCCGTGGATGCGATACTCGGTATTGCCGATATACATGGCGCGGGCGCCGAGCGGGTTTTCGACACCGCCTGCCATGTAGCGCGGCAGATCGGGGCGGCGGGCGATCATCGCGGCCGGAGGCGTCCACGACGGCCACTCCTTCTTGGCGGTCACCGTCTTCACGCCGGACCAGGTGAAGCCCGGGCGACCGACGCCGACGCCGTAGCGGATGGCCTCGCCGTTCGGCATCACGAAATAGAGGCGCCGCTCGGCCGTGGACACCACGATGGTCCCCGGCTTGTAGTTGCCGTCGAACGCGACGATCTCGCGCGGGATCGGAGCGACCTGCGCCTGGGGAGCCGCCTGGTAGCCCTGTCCGGCCGTGCCGGGATAGCCGTAGGGATCATCGGTCGTACGGCCGTAGCCGTAAGCCGGATCCGACGAGTAGTAATCGTCGCCGGCATTCGTGCCGAACGGATCATAGGGAGCAGCCAGAACAGGGCTCGTGGAGAGGACGCAGACACCGAGTATGCCTGTGAGGGCGGTCGCCAAGGTCTTCATGTTGGATCCCTTACCTATGCCGTAACCTTTGCAATACAAGCGTAAGCATGGGAGAGTGGTTCCACGGCCTGTGATGATTCCGTCATTTTTGCGGCACGTCGGATGAGAGCGCCGCGTCTCCCGACATCCTGGCGGCTCGCATCAGGGCCGCGATGTCGAGCTTGACCATGGTCTGCATGGCGGAAAAAACGCGGCCGGCGACGGCAGGATCGGGGTCCGCCAGGAGCTGCGGCAGGATCTTGGGAACGATTTGCCAGGGCACGCCCCAGCGGTCGCGCAGCCAGCCGCACATGATTTCCGATCCGCCGCCCTCGACGAGGCCGGCCCAGAGACGGTCCACCTCCGACTGGTCGGCGCAGGCGACCGAGATCGAGGCGGCTGTTCCGTAATCCGCCGCGACACCGCCGTTCAACGCCTGGAAGCTCTGGTCACCCAGGGTGAAGCCGATCAGGATCACGTCGTCCGGCCGCCCGCCCGGCCATGGCCCCGGTGCGCGCTGGACATGATCGATGCGGGAACCCGGTATCAGGGAGACGTAGAGGCGGACGGCCTCCTCCGCGCCGCGATCGAACCAGAGGCAGGTGCTGACCTTCGACATGGATCGAATTCTTTCGGGCAAGCCGCGTGGGGCGCCCGCGGCAGTTTCGGCATCAAAGGCGCGCGGCCAGTTCGCCGAGTTGGTCGGCACATCGACCCCAGCCGTCGTGGAAGCCCATGGCCTCGTGCGCAGCGCAGTCCTCCGCCGACCAGTGCCGCGCCCGGGCGGTGTACCGGGTGGCGGCGCCCTCCGGCGTGAAGGTGATGATGCCGGTGAAGAACGGTTTGGCGGAGGGCTCCCAGGCCCGGACATAAGCGTCCGTGAAAACGATCCGGGCGTTCTCGACCAACTCGAGATAAACGCCGGCGCTGGAGAATTCGGATCCGTCCGGCGCCTGCATGACGATGCGGGAAGCGCCGCCGACCTTCAAGTCGGTCTCCGCTTCCGCGACCACGAAGGGTTCGGGCGCGAACCAGCGCTTGATCAGATCGGGTTCGGTCCAGCATCGGTAGAGCGCGGCGGGTGTCGCCGGGATCAGACGTGTGAGGACGAGCTCGCGTCCGGTGCTCTCGGTCATGGCGACGGTCCGGGTCGGCTGGTGCGGGCAAACGGCGAGGGGCGTCAGCGCTTCGGCTGGTTCATCGCCCAGAGCACCCCGAAGGGATCACGCAGCTGGCCGTAGCGGTCGCCCCAGAACATGTCCGCCGGCGGCATCACGGCGGTGGCGCCCGCCTCGACGGCCCGGCCATAGCGAGCGTCGATGTCGTCGACCATCAGCATCAGGGTGAAGGCCTGTGGGGGCTGAAGGGAATGGCCGTGCTCGGGAAAGGCGTCCGACAGCATCAGGAAGGCGCCGTTGACGTGGAGATGCACGTGCATCGTCCGTCCCTGGTCGTCGGCCGGCATCGCGGTGGCGATCTCGGCCCCGAAGGCCCGGACGTAGAAATCCGCAGCCTTCATGGCGCCCGCCACCGTCAGGTAGGGCACCAGACCGCCCTTCACGGGGGCGGGGGCCTCGGGTTGGTGGGTACTGCTCATTCCGATCCCTCCCGGTCTGGCCCGCTGCACGTCGTCCGCGTCAGGTCTCGGGCCGTTGGATACGTCGCGCCGAGAAGACGCATGCGGGCCGCCGTATCCGACACGGCCCGGGTGATTCGTTCAAGCGCCTGCGGCTTCCGGAGGTCGATCCCGTCGGACGCGCCGGTGCACCGCCCCGGACCCGCACGGGCTGAACCGATCCGGCATCGGCGGGAGACGCTGCGGTCGTCGAGATCGTCCGACCAAGGTGGTCGGTCGACCGGAGCCGGGAGGCTTGACCCCGGACGGGACCCATGCCTTTTACGGGCGACGGCACCCCCGACTCCGTAGCTCAGCTGGATAGAGCAGCCGCCTTCTAAGCGGCAGGTCGTTGGTTCGAGCCCAACCGGGGTCGCCACAGCCTTTGTCCCGGAAAACCCTTGGCGCGGAGTAGGCGTTCAGGCGGCGGAGATCCGGAGCGCCCGGCGGGCGACGGTGATCGAGAGGGCGATGTTCAGCGCCGCGATGACCAGCATCACCGCGAGCAGCTGATCGAGCCCGAACAAGGCTCCCACATAGCCGCAGACCAGCGGGGTTGCCGCTTGGCCGAGCAGGGGCAGGCGGGCGAGGCGGCCCATCGCGGCGGCGTAGTCGTGCTGGCCGTAGAGGGCGAGGGGCAGGGTTCCGCGTACCACGGTGCGCATCCCGTTCCCGGCCCCGTAGAGCACGATCGCCAGCCAGGCGAAGCTCGGAGCGGCCGCGAGCAGCAGCAGACCCAGGCCGACGCTTCCGCTCGAGGCGAGGAGCGCCCAGGCAGGATGCGCCTTGCGGCCGAACAGCAACTCGATAATGCGGGCGCCCACCTGCGACGGACCGATCAGGGCGCTGAGAGCGACCGCCGTGCTCGCCGCCACGCCCTTCGCCTGCAGCAGCAGCAGGAGTTGCACGGAGACCGCGGTCATCAGCACGGCCGCAATGGTGAAGGTGACGGCGAGGATGCGCTCGCCCGGCAGCGGGCCCCGACTGGGCGGGCCGTTCAGGGGCGCAGCCCCCGACCCCGGCGGCGGCGGCGGCGGGGACCGGCATCCGGCCGGCAGGGCGAAGGCGAAGAGCGGAACCACGACGAGGACCGCGAGGGCGGCGTAGACGAGGCAGGTCCCGCGCCAGCCGACGAGACCCACGAGAAAGCTCGATGCCGGCCAGCACAGGGTGATGGCGAAGCCGGAGGCGATCGCGATCTGGGTCATCGCCCCCCGCGCCGAGGCACCGTAGGCCTGCCCGATGGCGGCGAAGAGCGGATCGTAGAGGGCACCGCCCATGCCCAGGCCGATGATCACCCAGGCGAGCAGGAAGACTGGAAGGCTTGGCGACCAGGCCATCACCACCTGGCCCAGGGCGATGATCAGGGAGCCCGCGATCAGAACGGAGCGGCCGCCATGACTCCGGATCCTGCGCCCGACCCAGGGCGAGCACAGCCCCGAGACCAGGATCGCCAGCGACAGGGCTCCCACCACCACGCCCTGCGGCCAGCCGGTCGACTGGACGATCGGATCGGCCAGCACCGCCATCAGGAAGAACGAACCGCCCCACAGGACGATCTGGGTGAACCCGAGCGCGGCATTGCCGGCGAGGGTCGGCGCCCGCGGCCCGGTGGCAGGCTGCACGGCCGAAGGCGTCACGCGCTGTCGCCGATCATGGCTCGGACCTCGATGGTTTCGGACGGGGACCCGTTCTATGAGCCTGGATCACCGTCCCGCTCAAGGCGTCGCGCCGCGCAGACGTGCTGCGCGGCCTGGCCCCAGGGCCAATGGGCAACGTCGCGAGGCTCCCCCATGATATCGCTCGTGCTCCTGCCCGGCCTCCTCAACGATGCGGACCTGTTTCGCGATCAGGTCGCGGCCCTGGCCGACATCGCGGCCTGCACCGTGGCCGACCTGACGCGCGGCGAGACCCTCGAAGACCTGGCGGACGCCGTTCTGGCCGACGCACCGGCGACCTTCGCCCTGGCGGCGTTTTCGCTGGGCGGATACGTGGCGCAGGAGATCGTCCGGCGCGCGCCCGAGCGCGTCGCGCGGCTCGCGCTCCTCGATACGTCGATCCGGGCCGATGCGCCGGACCGGGCCGCAGCGCGCCAGGCCCTCGACAAGGCCGCCCGCATTCCGGGCCGCTTCCACGGCTTCGGCGATCGGCTGCTGGCCACCTATCTCGACCCGGCGCATCTGGCCGACGCGGGGATCGTGGGCCGGATCCGGGGCATGACCGAGCGGCTCGGCCCCGAGGTGTTCCTTCGCCAGAACAACATCCAGCGCAAGGACGGAACCGGGACCCTGCGGAGCCTGACCTGCCCGCTCCTCGTCCTGTGTGGCGCGAGCGATGCCGTGACCCCGCCGGATATTCACCGCGAGATGGCCGCGCTCGCTCCGAATGCGCGCCTCGTGATCGTGCCGGGGTCCGGCCACATGACGCCGATCGAGCAGCCGCAAGCGGTCTCCGACGCGCTCAGGGCGTGGCTCCTCGAACCGTAGGCAGGACCGCGCGGACCGCATCCGTCCGGAAAGGCGCGCGACCCGTGGGGATTAGGTGTCGCTGGCGAGGGACGCGGCATTTCGTTTTCGAAAACACCGTTATAGGTTCGAACCCGATCTGGGCGATGCAGGGCAGCGCTCGGCCAGCGTTTCGGCAGGAGTTGGCATGACGCGTCTGCCCGAACGAGTCGTCTTCGAACGAAAGGTCACGGAGCGCGCTGAAGCCTCCGCGGTCGAGACGCGCCGTGCCGCCATCGTCGCGGCGGTGCGCCAGCGCGGCTTCGTGACGATCGAGGCGCTGGCCGGCCAGTTCGGCGTCACCGTCCAGACGATCCGGCGCGACCTCAACGAACTCAGCGCCGAGGGCCGCCTGGAGCGCTACCGCGGCGGCGGCGGCCTTCCTTCCAGCGTCGAGAACATCGACTATGCCGACCGCCGGGCCACACTCCTCTCCGAGAAGACCCGGATCGGACGGCTCGCCGCGAGCCGCATCCCGTCGCATTGCTCGGTCTTCCTCAACATCGGCACGACCACGGAGGCGGTGGCGCGCGAACTCGTGCACCACGACGACCTGAGCATCATCACCAACAACCTCAACGTCGCCATCGGTCTGGCGGCGACCACCGCCTTCCGCATCGTCGTGGCGGGGGGCACCATGCGCAACCGCGACGGTGCTGTCCTGGGGCAGCTCACGTGCGACACGCTCAGCCAGTTCCGGGTCGATGTCGCGGTCATCGGAATCAGCGGGATCGATGCCGACGGCGCCCTCCTCGACTACGACTACGAGGAGGTACGGGCGACCCAGACCATCCTGCAGCACGCACGCCAGACCTTCCTGGTGGCCGACCACACCAAGTTCACCCGCCGGCCGATGGTCGAGGTCGGCCGGCTCGAACAGATCGACACCTTCTTCACCGACCGGCTGCCGCCGCCCGAGATCGTCGCCCTGATGGAACGCCACGGCGTGACGTTGGCGATGACAGATCAGGACGATCCATAACGAACGTCAAATTTTCGCTTGCGAAAATCGTGCTGTGAGGCAGTATCCTGCCGAACCGGGAGCTGACCGGAGCGGGAGGTGAACCATGACGACAGTATCGAACCTGCGGGCGGCGGACGCCCCCTACGATCTGCTCGTCATCGGCGGCGGCATCAACGGCACTGGCATCGCGCGCGACGCGGCCGGACGCGGCCTGTCGGTCCTGCTCTGCGAGCGCGGCGACCTGGCGGAATTCACCTCGTCGTCCAGCACGAAGCTGATCCACGGCGGCCTGCGCTACCTCGAATATTACGAGTTCCGCCTGGTGCGCGAGGCGCTGGCCGAGCGGGAGCGCCTGCTGCGGCTGGCCCCTCACATCATCTGGCCCCTTCGGTTCGTGCTGCCGCACGACGAGGGCCTGCGGCCGGCCTGGATGCTTCGGATCGGTCTGTTCCTGTACGACCATCTGGCGCGCCTGCGCACGCTGCCAGGCTCGGAGATGGTTCGTTTGCGAACATCTCCCGTCGGCGCACCGCTGCAGGATCGGCTCAGCAAGGGCTTCGTCTACTCGGATTGCTGGGTCGAGGACAGCCGCCTCGTCGTGCTTAACGCGATGGACGCCCAGGCGCGCGGCGCCGAGATCCGCACCCGCACCGGCGTCGAAACCGCGCGCCGCACCGACGGAACCTGGACGGCGACCCTCCGCGACGGCGCCACGGGTCGGAGCGAGACCGTGCGGGCGAAGGCCGTCGTGAACGCGGCCGGCCCCTGGGTGAGCGAGACCCTGGGGACGACGCTCGGCGTCAACAGCCGGACGGCGGTACGCCTGATCAAGGGCAGCCACATCGTCGTGCGGAAGCTCTACGAGGGCGACCAGGCCTATATCCTGCAGCAGCCGGACAAGCGCATCATCTTCGCGATCCCGTACGAGCACGACTTCACCCTGATCGGCACCACCGACGTGCCCTACGAGAACGAGCCCGGCCCGGTGGCGATCTCCGAGGAAGAGACGCGCTACCTCTGCGATTGCATCAACCGCTCCTTCGCACGCTCGATCGGGCCGAAGGACGTGGTCTGGAGCTATTCCGGCGTGCGCCCGCTCTACGACGACGCGGCCGCCAACGCCTCGGCGGTGACCCGCGACTACGTACTCGATCTCGACGACGCCGGCGGCCAGGCTCCGGCGCTGTCGGTCTTCGGCGGCAAGATCACGACCTACCGGCGCCTCGCCGAACACGCGATCGAGAAAATCGCGCCGCACTTTCCCGGTCTGAAAAAAGCCTGGACCGGCGATGCGGTGCTGCCCGGCGGCGCCATGCCGGATGCGGATTTCGAGACCTTCCTGGCGCGATTCTCCCGGGAGGCTCCCTTCCTGCCGGCGGAGACCGCCCGGCGCCTCGCCCGGGCCTACGGCACGGAGGCGCGGACCATCGTCGCGGGGGCACGCAGCCTCGCGGATCTCGGCGAAGCCTTCGACGGCGGCCTGACGACGGCCGAGGTCGACTACCTGGTCCGGGCCGAATGGGTTCGCACCGCCGAGGATATTCTGTGGCGCCGCTCGAAGCTCGGCCTGCGCACGGGCCCCGAGAGCGCCGCGCGCCTGGCGGCCTATGTCGCCCGCAGGGCCGAGGCCGCCTGAGTTCGACGAGACCGAGAGCGAGAGATTTTGAGACAGGCCGGAGCCGGCGCGAAGACCGGCCCGGACGGCTTCGAACCTTCCAAGGGAGGAAGACAGACATGACCCACTATGTCGGCGCTATCGACCAGGGCACCACCAGCAGCCGCTTCATCGTCTTCGACCGGGAAGGGCGGATCATCTCCTGCAAGCAGCGGGAGCATGCCCAGATCTACCCGCGGCCAGGCCATGTCGAGCATGACCCGGCGGAGATCTGGCGCAACACCCAGGCCGTCATGCAGGAGGCCCTTGATGGGGCCGGACTGACGCCGAAGGACCTGCTCTCGATCGGGATCACCAACCAGCGCGAAACGACGCTGATCTGGGACCGTCGCACCGGCACACCGCTCCACAACGCCCTGGTCTGGCAGGACACCCGCAACGACCGCCTCGTCACCGAGTTCGCCCGGGACGGCGGACGCGATCGCTTCCGTGCGCTGACCGGACTTCCGCTCGCAAGCTACTTCTCCGGCCTGAAGCTGCGCTGGCTCCTCGACCACGTCGAGGGCGCGCGGGAGAAGGCGGAAGCCGGGGACGTGCTGTTCGGCAACATCGACACCTGGCTGGTCTGGAACCTGACCGGCGGTCCGGACGGCGGCCTCCACGTCTCAGACGTCACCAATGCCAGCCGTACGCAGCTGATGTCCCTCGAGACCCTGGCCTGGGACGACGGCATGCTCGCCACGTTCGGCATCCCGCGCGCCATGCTGCCCCAGATCGTCTCGTCCTCCCAGGTCTACGGCGAGACCCGCACGCCCTTCGCCGGCGTTCCCATCGCCGGCATCCTGGGAGACCAGCAGGCGGCCCTGTTCGGCCAGACCTGCTTCCAGCCCGGCGAGGCGAAGAACACCTACGGCACCGGCTGCTTCGCGCTGATGAACACCGGCGAGACCCCCGTGCCCTCGACCTGCGGCCTGGTGACGACGCTCGGCTACAAGCTCGACGGCAAGCCGGCCGTCTACGCCCTCGAAGGTTCGATCGCCATCACGGGCGCCCTGGTCCAGTGGCTGCGCGACAACCTGCACATGATCCAGGACAGCGCCGAGGTGGAGCGCCTCGCCACCACCGTCGAGGACAATGGCGGCGTCTACTTCGTACCCGCCTTCTCGGGGCTCTACGCGCCGCACTGGAACGAGGGGGCCCGCGGCCTGATCATCGGCCTGACCCGCTACGCCAACCGGGGCCACATCGCCCGGGCCTGCCTGGAGGCCACCGCGTTCCAGACCCACGAGGTGCTGGAGGCGATGGAGAAGGATTCCGGAATTCCCGTGCGCGAATTGCGCTCGGACGGCGGCATGGTCGCCAACGTCACCCTGATGCAGTTCCAGGCCGATATCCTCGACGTGCCGGTCGTGCGCCCGAAGGTGACCGAGACCACCGCCCTCGGGGCCGCCTACGCCGCTGGCTTCGCGACCGGCTACTGGAAGAGCACGGACGACCTTCGGGGCAACTGGGGCATCGACCGGCGCTGGGAGCCGAACATGGACGCGACCCAGCGCCGGCGCATCACCGCCGCCTGGGGCCGGGCGGTGAAGCGCTCCTTCGACTGGGACATGCAGGACGACTGACGCACACACGGACGTCGATCGATCCGAAAACGCGAGAAGACGGGGGAGGACATGCCATGACGTCGCCGTTCCTGGGCGAGCTTCTCGGCACGATGGTGCTGATCATACTCGGCAACGGCGTCGTGGCCGGGGCCCTCCTGCACGGCTCGAAGGCGAAGGGGGCGGGCTGGATCGCGATCACCGCCGGCTGGGCCTTCGCCGTGTTGGGCGGGATCTTCGTCGCGACCGCCACGGGCAGCCCGGATGCGCATATCAACCCGGCGGTGACGATCGCAGCGGCGATCACCTCCGGCAGCATGGCCAAGCTCTTCGTCTACGTGCCGGCGCAGATGATCGGCGCCTTTCTGGGAGCGACCGTGGTCTGGCTCCACTACCTGCCGCACTGGGCGGTCACGGAGGACCAGGGGGCGAAGCGGGCCTGCTTCTGCACCGATCCGGCGATCCGGCATTCGGGCGCGAACTGGCTGAGCGAGATCATCGGCACGTTCCTGCTGATCCTGATCATCAGCGCGTTGCTGTCGCGGACCGTAGGAGCGGCCGGCACCATTCCCACCGGACTCGCGCCCTATCTCGTCGGAATGGTGGTCTGGGGCATCGGCCTGTCGCTCGGCGGGACCACGGGCTACGCGATCAATCCGGCCCGCGACCTCGGGCCCCGCCTCGCCCACGCGGTTCTGCCCATCGCCGGAAAGGGCAATTCGGACTGGGGCTATGCCCTGATCCCGGTCGCGGGACCGGCGGTCGGCGCCATCCTCGCCGCCCTCGTGATCCTCACGGTCGGCTTCTGAAGACGCCTCCGATCTTGGGCTCGAGACCTGGACATCCGGGCGCCGACGCTACCTTGAGGGCTCAGCGGCATTCCAGGTAGTCCCTGCCAGGAAACGGCGCGCGGAGCAGCACGACCGCCCATGACGTCACCCCATCCGTCCACGCAGACGATCGTCCTCGCCGGCATCGGGGGTGATCTCGGCGGCCGCGTGGCGAAGGCACTCGTCGCGCGCGGTGCGGAGGTCCGGGCCCTCGTGCGGGCGGACTCCGACCACCGGAACGCACCACCCGGCGTCACGGCGATCAGCGTCGATTACGCCGACCCGGCTTCCCTCGCCGCCGCCTGTGACGGCGCCGCCTGCGTGGTCTCGGCCCTGAACGGCCTGGAACCGGTCATCCTCGACGCCCAGGGACGGATGCTCGACGCGGCGGTCGCGGCCGGGGTGCCCCGCTTCATCCCCTCGGATTTTTCTCTCGACTTCACCCGCACCCATCCGGGCGAAAACCGCAACCTGGACCTGAGACGCCGTTTCATGGCCCGGGTCGACCGGACGCCGATCCGGGCGACCTCGATCCTCAACGGCGCCTTCGCCGACCTGCTCGCCGGCCAGGCGCCCATCGTCCTGCGAAAGCCCCGGCGCATCCTCTATTGGGGCGATGCGGACCAGCCCCTGGATTTCACCGCCAAGGACGATGTCGCGCGCTACACCGCGGCGGCGGCCCTCGACCCGGACGCACCGCGCCTTCTTCGCATCGCCGGAGATACCGTGACGCCGCGAGCGCTCGCGACCATCATGACGGAGCTGACGGGACGGCCCTACGGCCTGTGGCGCGCGGGTGGGCTCGGCCGGCTCGGATTGCTGATCCGGATCGTCCGCAAGATCACGCCCGCGAGCGATGCCGTGTTTCCGGCCTGGCAGGGCATGCAGTACCTGCGCGACATGGCCAGCGGACGCGGCAGGCTGGAGCCGCTCGACAACGAACGCTACGGCCCGATGCCGTGGGTCGATGCCCGCTCAGTGCTCGCGGCCGCGGCCTGAGCGCGTCCCGTATTCCGACGATCAGGCCGAATTTCGCTGGCCGACCACGAGGCGCAGGCCGCCCTGTACGGCAGGGGCACTGGCCAGGATCGCCGCCGCCTTGCGCTCCAGCTCGCCGCCCTGGAAGGGTTTCTGGACGATATGATCGGCCCCGACCTCGCCCGCCTGCATCAGCGCGGCGGTGTCGGCGTAGCCGGTGACGAACATCACCGGCAGGTGCGGCCAGCGCCTTCGGATCTCGCAGGCGACCTCGGCGCCGTTCATGCCCGGCATCGCGAAGTCGAGCACGATCAGGTCGACGCAGGCATCGCTTTCCAGGGACGAGAGGGCGGCGAGTCCGGAGCTCGCCTCGCGGATGCGATAGCCGGTCTCGGACAGGATCGTCGTGGTGATTTCGCGCACGGCGCTGTCGTCGTCCACCACGAGCACCACCGGGCGATCGCCCGTACGACGCTGCTCGGCGCAGTCGATCCCGGTGCGTGAGGCTTCCTGGGGCAGGGAAGTGGCCTCCGCGCGCGGCAGGTAGATCCGCACCGAGGTGCCCTCGCCGACCTTCGTGTCGATGCGGACGCCGCCACCGGACTGTTTCACGAAGCCGTAGACCTGGGCGAGCCCGAGGCCGGACCCTTTGTCGACGGGCTTGGTGGTGAAGAACGGCTCGAACACCCGGGCCAGCACCTCTGGCGCGATGCCGGTGCCGGTGTCGCTGACCGCCAACATCACGTACTCGCCCGGTGCCGGCTCCTCGGGCCGGGCGGGCGCCTGTGTCAGGCCCACATTGGCGGTCTCGATCGTGAGGCAGCCACCCACCGCCATGGCATCGCGGGCATTGATCGCGAGGTTCAGGATCACGAGTTCGATCTGCGTGGCGTCGACGAGGGCCGACCACAGGTCGGGCTGCAGCGTCATCTCGATGCGCACCGCGCCGCCAATCGAGCTCTGGAGCAGGTCGCGCATGGAGGCGACGGTCTGGTTGAGCTCCACCGGGGTGGGTTCCAGGCGCTGGCGCCTCGAGAAGGCGAGGAGCTGTGCCGTCAGGCGGGCGCCGCGGTCGGCGGCTCCACGCATCATCTGGAGACGGCGCTTCGAGCGCTCGTCCGAGACCGCCCGCTCCAGGAACTCGATATTACCGGAGATCACCGTGAGCAGGTTGTTGAAATCATGGGCGACGCCGCTGGTAAGCTGGCCCACGGCCTCCAGGCGCTGGGCCTGGCGCAGGGCCTCCTCCACGCGCTCGCGCTCGGCGATCTGGCGGTGGAGCTCGGCGTTGGCGGCCGCGAGATCGCGCGTGCGCGTTTCGACACGCGCCTCGAGGGTCGCGTTGAGGTCGCGCAGATCCTGGAGCGCGCGCTCGCGCTCGGCATGGGCGCGGGCCTCGGCGAGCGCCCGCATGATGGTTCGGGGCAGGCGGTCCAGCCGCTGCTTGGTGACATAGTCGGTCGCCCCCCGCTTCAGGGCCTCGACCGCGACGTCCTCACCGAGGGTGCCCGAGACGAAGACGAAGGGGATGCCCGGGCAATGGGCGCGGGCGATCGCCAGGGCGCTGAGGCCGTCGAAGGTCGGCAACACGTAATCGGCGAGGATCAGGTGATGCGTGACGGACGCGGCCGCGGCGGTGAAGTCCGGCTCGGTCATCACACGGTCGATCGCGTAGGGGTGCCCGAGATCGTCGAGCACCGCGCCGAGGAGTTCCGTGTCGAGGTCGCTGTCTTCGAGGAGGAGGATCCTCAGGGGGCCCGGACCGAATCCGTCCTGCATCCCCCGATCGGATGCGGGCTGCGTCACGTGTTCGATGGCCAACCTCCTCCCCGGTGCGGCGGTGGCTCGTTCAGCACCGCCCAGAACACGCCGAGATCCTGGATCGCCTCGAAGAATTCCGTGAACCCAACGGGCTTGACCACGAAAGCGTTCACGCCGAGGTCGTAGGAGCGCACGAGGTCGGTCTCCTCGCGGGACGAGGTCAGCATCACCACGGGGATCGAGCGGGTGCGGACGTCGCCCTTCACCTTGGCCAGCACTTCGAGGCCGTCGACCTTGGGCAGCTTGAGGTCGAGGAGCACGACCGCGGGATCGCGGGCGTCCCGCATCGCGAAGCCGCCGCGCCGGTAGAGAAAGTCGAGGGCCTCGGCGCCGTCGCGGCAGATTACGATCTCGTTGGCGAGCTGGCTCTTCTCCAGGGCGGCGAGAGTGAGCTCGATGTCGTTCGGATTGTCCTCGACGAGGAGGATCGGCTTCAGGTCCGGCATGGGGTCAGCGCGCTTCCCTCGGAGTCCGCGGCGACCGGGCCCGGGTCGCGGCATTCGGGTTCGGGACCGCCGTCGGGGTCGGCAGCGTGAAGTAGAAGGTCGCCCCGGCGCCGACCGTGCCCTCGGCCCAGGTGCGGCCGCCGTGGCGCTCGACGATGCGCCGGACGTTCGCGAGACCGATGCCGGTGCCCTCGAACTCCTCGACGCGGTGCAGGCGCTGGAACACCCCGAACAGCTTGTCCACGTAGGCCATGTCGAAGCCGACGCCGTTGTCGCGCACGAAGAACACGGCCTGCTCGGCGCCCTCGCCGTCCTGAGCCCGGCCGGCCCCGTGCCCGTCCAGGCGGCCGATCTCGATGACCGCCTCCGCCCGGTCGCGGGTATACTTGACGGCGTTCGAGAGCAGGTTCTCGATCACCAGCCGCAGCATCATCGGGTCGGCCTTCACCCGGCCGAGGGCCCCGATCGTCCAGCGGATCGCCCGCTCGGGCGGGACCTCGCGCAGGACCGAGCGGCGGACCTCCTCGACCATGGCGTTGAGGTCGCCCGCCACGGGGTTCAGGGCATTGCGGCCCATCTGCGAGAAGCGCAGCAGGTTGTCCACGAGGGTGCCCGCCGAGAAGGCCGCCTCGATGATCGTGTTGATGTAGTGCCGGCCCTTGTCGGAGAGGCGGTCGCCTTCGCGTGAGCGCAGCAGTTCGGAATACCCGACGATGTGCCGGAAGGGCGCCCGGAGGTCGTGGCTGACCGAGTAGGAGAACGCCTCGAGCTCCTTGTTCGAACGCTGCAGCTCCTCGCTCAGGGAGGCGAGTTCCTCGGCGCGCCGGAGCACGATGCCGAGCACGGAAGCGCGCAGATCCTTCACCGACTCGGTTTCCGCCCGCGACCAGGGCAGGGCGCGGTTCTGCAGCGTCTCCTTCCAGATCGCGAAGGATTGCCGCGGATGCAGCCGCTCCGGGCCGCCGGCCGGATCGGGGACCGCCGCCTTGGTCGGATCGCCGCCCCACTTCACCGTACGCACCACCTCGGGCCGGAACCAGAGCACGTAGCTGGCATATTTTTGCGAGATCGAGATCGCCAGGAGACCGCTCGCCCGTTCGGCGAAGGCGCGGGCGGGGGGATAGGCCTCGCTCAGTGCATCGGTGGCGACGAGGTCGGCGCCGCCAGGACCGCTGGAGAGCCACTGGTAGATCCCCCGCACCTCGGCTTCCCGCGGCGTCGCGCCGAGGAGCCGGCAGCTGTCGGAGGTGATCACCGCCGCGCCGGAGGCCCCGGCCAGGGCCAGGACGTCGTCGGGATGGTTCAGCAAGCCGTCGAGGAAGTTCTCCTCTTCCGCCATGAAGCCGAGGAGCCGAGCCTGGATTGCGCCGAGGCGCAGGCGCTGTTCCGCCTCGGCACCCCGCTCCTTGGCGGCGAGCTGAAGCGCGAAGATCCGGGTGAGGAAGTCGCAGGCGTTGCGGGCCTGCAGTGGCACCCGCCGGGCCTCGGCATTGTGGCAGGAGATCAGTCCCCAGAGGGCGCCGTCGACCAGGATCGACACCGACATCGACGCCATCGTGCCCATGTTGCGCATGTACTCGACATGCACCGGCGAGACGCTGCGGAGGATCGACTGGCTGAGATCGAGGGGCTCAGCGTCCTCGCCGTCCTCGCGCAGGATCGGCACCGGCCGGTATCCGGCATCGGGGATGATGCGCAGGCGGTTGCGCCGGTAGAGCTCACGGGCCTGGACCGGGATGTCGGTCGCCGGAAACCGCAGGTCGAGATAGGAGGGCAGGGCGCCGTTGCCGTCCTCGGCGATGACGGTGCCGTGCCAGTCCCGGTCGAAGCGGTAGACCAGGGCGCGGTCGAAGCCGGTGATGTGGCGGATGTCGACGGCCACGAGGTGGCAGAGCTCGGCGACGGAGGCGGCGTCGTTAAGGCCCTCGACGAAGCGGCTGAGCCGCGGATAGAGCGCGTCCAGGCTGTGGTCTGAGGCGAAGACGCTCGCCACCGCCTCGAATTCCAGGATGGTGAGCGCGCCCGAACGGTGGACCGCGAGGTCGTAGGTGCGCGCCCCCTCCGGCGTCGCCAGCGTCACGGTGCGCAGGTACTGCGCCCCGTCCCGGCCGGTTTCCGTCAGCCCCTCCGGCAGGAGGCCGTCGAGTTCCGGGAACACCGCGTCGCAGCGCCGGCCGAGGCAGGCCTCGGCGCCCCCGGGGACATTGGCGCTGGCCTGGACGATCCGCCCGTCCGAATCCCGGAGGCCGAGGAGGAAGCCGTGCGGCTGGAGCGTACCGAGGCGATGGATCGGCTCCCGATCGCAGACGGTCAGCGCTTCGGCGGGCGTCGAGCCCGTGTCCAACCCCTGCATGCCCAATCCCAAACCACCCGCTCCCGTCCTGATTGTCCCCGCCCTGCGCATCATATCGCGGTTGGTTACGCGGATCGAACGGGCTGCGCAACGCGACCTGAAGCGCCACGTTGCCGACGCGCTCGCGAGAAATCCAGCATCGCGCTCCATCGCCAGAACCGGCAGATTCCGGTCGATGTCCCGTTCCGGTCGACTTCCTGCGCGTCCGCTCTAGCTTTCCGCAGACGCGGCTCCGTCCGATCGGGCCGGGTCGACGACAGGGGGGACGTCATGGCGAAGCGCGAGCGCAGGCAATCCGTCCCGCCGGAACTCCTGAGCCCCTGGCGCACCGATGCACGGGCGCGGCTGCAGGCCGAGGCGCGCGCCTTCGCCCGGGACGTGGTGATGCCCCTGGCGGACGAGCTCGACCCGCAGAAGGCCGAGATGCCGCGCAGCCTCATCGACCAGATGGCCGCCAAGGGCTGGTTCGGCATCACCATCCCGGCCGAGCAGGGCGGCCTCGGCCTCGGTGTGTTCGAATATTGCCTCGTCTCCGAGGAACTCGCCCGAGCCTGGCTCTCGGTGGGCAGCATCCTGGCGCGGGGCCAGGGCCTCGGCACCCAGACCCTCGATCCGGAGCGCCGGAAAATCCTCCTGGAGAAGTCGGCGAAGGGACAGTGGATCGGCGGCATCGCCCTCTCGGAGCCGACCGCCGGCTCGGATCTCGCCGGCGTCCAGACCCGGGCGGTGCGCGAGGGCGACACCTGGGTGCTGACCGGGACCAAGCGCTGGGCGGGCTTCGCCAAGGCCGCCGACTTCGTCGAGGTCCTGGCCCGCACCCGCGACCCGGAGCCGGGCGAGCCCCGCTCGGCCGGGCTCGAACCCTTCCTCGTGGTCAAGCAGCCCGGCACCTTCCCGCCCGGGATGACCGGCCGGGTGATCGATAAGATCGGCTATCACGGCTTCCTGACCTTCGAGCTCGACCTCGACGGCGTGCGGGTTCCGGAGAGCGACCGCCTCACCGGCCTCTACGGCGACCAGGGGGCGGACGCGGATTCCGGCGGCTTCGCCTCGGTCCAGCGCGGCCTCAACATCGCCCGGGTCCACACAGCGGCGCGGGCGGTCGGGGTCGCCCGGGCGGCCCTCGAGGATTGCCAGGCCTACCTGCAGGAGCGCGAGCAGTTCGGCCATCCGATCGGCGACTTCCAGGCCCTGCGCTTCGCCCTCGCCGACATGGCCGCCGACGTCGCCCAGGCCCGCGCCTTCTGGAACCAGGTGGCGCACCTACTCGATGCCGGCGAGCCGGCCGAGAGCGAGTCGGCCATGGTCAAGCTGGTGGCCACCGAGATGGCGGTGCGGGTCACCAACCAGGCGATGCAGCTCCATGGCGGCAACGGCTACACCACCGAGCGGCGGGTCGAGCGCTACTGGCGCGATGCGCGGCTGACCACGATCTTCGAGGGGACGAGCGAGATCCAGCGCCGGATCATCAGCGACCGGATGCTGCCGAAGCCCTGATGCGCGCCCCTCAGCGCCCGCCCATGACGACCCGCAGCTTGTCGGCGAGATCCTCGCGCCGATAGGGCTTGCTCAAGAGCGGCAGGTCGACGGGCACGCCCTGCTCGCCGAGGGCCGATCCGGTATAGCCCGACGCGAGGAGCACCCGCAGACCGGCGCGCAGGGCACGCGCGTGGGTCGCGAGCTCGACGCCGTTCATGCCCCCGGGCATGACCACGTCGGAGAACAGGATGTCGATGCGCTCGGGCCCCTTCAGGCGCTCCAGCGCCTCGGCCGCATGGGTAGCGGTGAGAGTCCGGTAGCCGAGTTCCGACAGGCTCTCGACCGCCATCTCCAGGACCGCCGCCTCGTCCTCGACCACCAGGACGACCTCGCCCTCGGCGGCCCGGCGCAGGGGCAGGAGCGCGTCCGCCCGCGAGGCCTGAACCAGCGGTTCGGCCGAGCGCGGCAGGTCGATCGTGATCGTGGTGCCCTGGCCCGGCCCGCTCGCGACCCGGACCTGTCCGCCGCCCTGGCGGGCGAAGCCGTAGACCTGGCTCAGGCCGAGGCCGGTGCCCTTGCCGACGTCCTTGGTGGTGAAGAACGGCTCGAACGCCCGGGCGGCGGTGGCCGCATCCATGCCGAGGCCGGTATCGCTGACGGAGACGCGCACGTAGTCGCCGGGCGTCAGGTCGGGCCAGGCCGCGCGACGTTCCGGAGTCAGGGCGAGGTTCTCGGTCCGGATCGTCAGGGTGCCGCCGCCCGGCATGGCGTCGCGGGCATTGACCGCGAGGTTGAGGATGGCGCTCTCGAACTGGCCGGGGTCGAGGCGGACGGGATCGAGGGCCGCGTCGAGGTCGAGGACGACGCCGACGGTCTCGCCGACCGCCCGTTGCAGCAGGCCCTGGAAATTCTTGAGCAGGTGATTGGGATTCACCGTCTCCGGCCGTAATACTTGCCGACGCGAGAACGAGAGCAGCTTCTCGGTGACTTCGGCCCCGCGCCGGGCCGCCGTCATCGCCGAGGTCGCCAGCCGTTCCACCCGCTGAGCGTTGTCCGGCCGGCGCACGATCATGTCGAGATTGCCGACGATGACCGTGAGGAGGTTGTTGAAGTCGTGGGCGACGCCGCCGGTGAGCTGGCCGATCGCCTCCATCTTCTGCGCCTGGCTCAGGCGCTGCTCGGCCTCGCGCCGGTCTGTGGTGTCGATCACCACGCCGGCCATGAGGGCGGGCGCACCGTCCGCGTCTCGGTAGAGCCGGCCGCGAACGTCGATCCAGCGCTCGGCGCCGTCGCCCGAGCGCACGATGCGGCACTCGAAGCGCAGAACGTCCTCGATCTGCGCCCGGGCGACCGCGCCCTCCGCGCCGGGCCGGTCCTCCGCGACGACATGGGCGAGGAAGTCGGCGAGGCCCCAGCGGGGCAGCAGGCTGTCATAGCCGAAGATCCGGTCGTGGCGCAGGTTGCGCACCGCTTCGCCGGTCGTCAGGTCGAGGGTCCAGTTGCCCATGTCGGCCGCATCGAGGGCCACCGCGACCTTGTCGCGGGCGATCTTCAGTTCCGCCCGCTGGTGCTCGCTCCGGAGTGCGGCCGCCTCGGCGGCGGCGTAGAGGCCGTCGACCTGGCGCAGGTAGACGGCCAGGACGACGATGCCGGCCGCCAGCGCCTCCAGCCGCCCGGCGAACCAGCCGACGGTGCCGCGGGCGGCTCCCGGCAGGGTGATCAGGTTGTCGAAGACGAGGAGCAGCAGCGAGACGGCGAGCCAGAGCTGCAGCACGCTGCGCAGACGCGTGCGCCAGCACAGGGTGGCGAGGGCCGCCACCGTCAGGAGCACCACGGTCGGGCCGATGCCCGACGTGGTGAGCAGCCAGTAATTGTCGCCCTCGACGCTGCGCGGCAGGTAGTCGACGTAGTCCGTGACGATCCAGGTCAGCGCGGCGACGGCGAGGGTCACCGCCAGCGCGGTGAGGAGGCCCGTCGTCCCGACGCGGGAGCGCGGCACGAGGCGCGGGCGCCGGTCGCCTTCCATGATCGCGTAGGGCAGGGCGAAGAGCGGCGGGCCGACGTGCCACAGGGTCCAGAGCCAGGTGGTGGTGCCCGGACCGGAGCCGACGAGACGCCCGGGACCGAACACCCCGGGAAAGCTCAGGAGCTGGACCGTGACGATCTGCGCGGTGAAGAGGCTGCCCGCGGCCAGCACCAGGAGCGGCACCGAGCGGGTGCGCCGGTATTGCGCGAAGAACAGGTAGGTGGTGACGGCATAGACCGTGATCAGCGCGGCCTGATAGCTCGGCACGAAGCCCGGCATCGCCCCGATGGGCTCGGTCACGATCGGCAACAGCGCGAGCGTGAGCAACCCGAACGCGGCCGCCACGGCGATCGCGAATCGCCTCTGCGGCCGGGTCGTCCCGGCATCCGCGAAGGTGGAGAGGCCTGGACCGCCAGCGATTTCCGGCACGATGTGGCTCCCGGCCGCGCGCGGAGGGCGGGTCGCCCGGACGACAGGACCAAGCCCGGTCTAGCACCATCCGTCTTGGGGCGACACGCTTCGTCCGACTTCGGAGGTCCTGGCAGGAACGGAATGATCCGTGGCGTGGCGACGGGGCGACACCGGGCCGTTGCTCCTTGGTGAGCGGGTCGATGCCGCCGGGCCGCGAGCCAGGCCGGGCCACAACGCCCATCGACGACCCCGGTCCGGAGTACGGGAAAACGCTCCCGACGCCCCGGGAGGGAACGGGTCCGTTGGCTCCCGTCAGCGGCAGCCTTTCCGTGCCTGGATGCCGCCTTCGCGCGGAAGGGTCGACCAGGTGAGAGGCGAGGATGACGGCTCGGTCTCATAGACGATGCGGCCCGCTAGGGCGTTGACGATCACGCCGCTGCGCCAAGCCATGAGACTGAGCTGCGGCTCCGCGATCCCGTGGCTGAGGAGACCCGCATTCAGGACGAAGATCCGGTGGGCGGCCGGTCCGTCCCAGGCGACCGAGAAGTCGGCGCCGATCTCCGGGCGGCCCTCCGCGTCCAGGACGAGGCGCGCCCGGATCGGATCGAGGCAGGAAGGCAGGGCATAACGATAGCCGGTGGCCAGAACGACGAGTTCGGCATGGCTCACCTCGATGCGCCCGTCGAAGCCGTTGCGCATGAGGAGACGGTAACCGCCGCTAGCGCGCTCGACGTCGAGCACCTCGCGATGCGGCATCAGGCGGGTCGCGATCGGTTGGCCGGCGAGGTGGCGCAGGACGTAGAGGCGACGGTAGATCGCCTGCAGGGTCGAGGCCGAGATGCCGTCGCCCGCGAGCTTCTGGCGCGCCACCGTGGACCGTCGGCGCGGGTCCGGCAGTTCGTGGAAGCGCTCCACGTAGCCGGGCGTGAACAGCTCGTTGGTGAAGGGTGTCGCGTCGATCGGCTGGAAATTCGGGCGCCGGCTGATCCAGTCGATGGAAGCCGGGGCATCCGTGCCGCGATTCAGCAGGGCGAGCACGATCTCGGCCCCGCTCTGGCCCCCGCCGATCACCGCTACCCGCCGGCCGGCGGTGCGCTCGAGGATCGGGGCCGCCTGGGCGCTGTGGATGTGGTCGCGCGCGTCGAGCTTCTGCGCGAAGAAGGGCAGGTTGGGCTGCAGGCCGATGCCGAGGGCGAGGTTCCGGGCGTGGATGTCCGTGCGGGCGCCCTCGAGCCGGAAGCTGCGATCCTCGAAGCGGACCGCCTCGATCGTGGTCCCGAAATGCAGGGAATCCAGGCGGGCGGCGACCCAGGCGAGGTACTGCGCGAATTCCTGGCGCGGCACGGCCTCGAACTCCGCATTGAGGAATTCGTAGAAGCGCTTCTGCGCCACGAGGTAGGCGAGGAAGCTCCAGGGGCTCGTCGGGTTCACCGCGGTGACGAGATCCTTCAGGAAGGAGGTCTGCAGCGCGACGTCGGGAAGCATCATGCCCGGGTGCCAGTCAAAGGCGGGGGCTCGGTCGAAGAACTGTGCGTCGAGGTCATCGACCGCGTCGAGTTGAGCCGCCAGGCTCAGGTTGAACGGGCCGATGCCGATGCCAGCGAGATCGAGCGGCTGTTCCGTCATGATGCGCGGGATCCTACGTGATGGGCTGCCTGGAGAACGGCACGGGGACGGGCTAACGCCGCCGTCTCCGCGCGATGCAGGGGATTGATCAGGTCGGTGCCGAGGCCCGGGACCGGCCGCGAACCGGAATCGCCATAACCGATGGCGAGGCGGACGCGGTTGATGCAGATCCGTGGCACCGTCGGCGCGAACAGGTCGAACAGGCGGAAGCGCTGGTCGAGGTCGGGACGGCGCGCCTGGTAGCGGCGCAGGGACCGGGCCAGAGCACCGTAGAAGACGATCTCGGGTACCCCGTTCCACCCCAGGAGCGCATCGGAAACGAAGCGCAGCAGGCTGGCGAAGTGGCCGGTCTGTAGGTGCTGGAGCAGGTGGGCCGGCGGGCGGCGCAGGAGCGTCTCCCGCACCCCCTTGGGCAGGTCGTCCGCTTCTGGGAAATTCTGGTCGACGAGGTCCGCATCCCCCTGAAAATCCTTCACGGCCATCCCGCATGGCGCGCCGTCCCGCAGGATCAGGGTCACGTTCTGGCCGTGGGCGATGAAGCCGACGCCGTAGCGGCAGAGGAAGTGGTAGAGCGGCACGGCAACGTGATCGAAGAGACGCTCCAACCACGCCTCGGCAGGCAGGCCCGAGCGGTCGATCAGCGCGCCGATCACGGGGCGGCCCTCGGCATCGGCTTTGTGGAGCGCACCCATCATCATCGCGGAGGTGCCTGGCTTGAGGTGTCCCTCGACGCTGTCGCGCCAGATCACGCCCAGCATTTCGCGGTATTGGTACGGGGCGTCGGCGATGCGCTCGTAGACCGGGTGCGGATAGAAGGCGCCGGCCCGCTCGCGCAGGATCACGGTGCCGGCGAGCGTGGGATCCGAGGCGGCCTTCCGCGCCAGCCAGCCCGAGAAGGCCGGGCCGGTGGCCATGTATTTGCCCGGCACCCCGCGCCAGGCGGAGGTGTTGAGGATGGTGAGCGCGAGCTTCACGTCGAGACGGCCGTCCGCCTCCACGCTGGCGAGGGTGCGCAGGGATTGCTGGGGGCGATAGGCCCGGCCGAACGCACCGAGGGGAACGATACGCCGGGCCGCGACCTCGCCGGCGAAGTGGAACGCGATCCGGTTCTGCCACTGCCATGGGTGGACCGGCATCAGCAGGTGCGTCGTCGGATCGACGCCGCGGGCGCGGCAGGTTTCCGCGAGGCGCGCCCGCTGGTCGGCATCGAGGGCATCGGCGAGCAGGTCGCCTTCGCCGAGACCGGGCTCCAGGCTCAGGCGGCAGGCGGCGCGGTCGGCCGCGATCCAGTAGAGCCGGATGTGGGGCTGAAATTCCGGCGCGTAGGCTTCGAAGTCGGACAGCCCCCAGCCAATTCGGCCCTTGCTCGCCGGCGCCTTCGGATGGCCGTCGAGATAGGCCTGCAGGATGCTGTCGCTCAGAGTCAGGAGGGCCGGCGCCGACATCGTCCTGCCGATCGCAGCGATGCGGGCATCGGCTGCCAGCGTGCTCAGCACCTCCGCGATGTAGGTGCACAAGGTTGGAGGCTCGATTCCCAGAACCCGGCTGGCATCGACCAGGAATCCCGCGGCGTCGCCGGCCGGGCTCGCAAGATCGCCGACGACGCGGAACAGGCTGGCGGGATCGATCGCGAGGTTGCCCCAGATCCTGCGCTCGGCAGCGAACCTGTAGGCAATGCCGTCGTCGAGGCGCAGCAGCCACTGCGTGTCCTCGCGGTCCGTCGGCTCCGGCGCGAGCGCTTCCTCGAAGGCGAGTTCGGCGATCGTCTTGGCGATGAGCGCCCGGTTCAGCGCGAGCCAGAGGGGCGCGGTCACCGGCGTCCCACCCGGCAGCGGCCCCGCGCTCACGGCGGCAGGGGCCGCGCTCACAGGGGGACCTCGCGGAAGAAGCGCTCGCGCTCGCAGCAGACCAGGGCCGCCCGCTTATGAGGGAAGTCGAACTCCTTCACCTTCTCGTAGGCCGCATCCGCGCAGTAGCTCAACATCTTGCGATGCGAGGCCCGGGGCTCCCCCAGGATCCGCCGCGTGCGCGGCTCGTCGAGAAACAGGTAGTGCGTAACGGCCTTGAACCAGGCCAGGGTCTTGGGACGGCCGAGATGGTCGGCGTTGCCGATGAGGCCATGCCAGCCGCGGTCGAAATCCTCCGCCTCGTAATAAGGGCCGAGGCGGTCCTCCTTGGTCCAGTAGAACTCGAAATAGCCCACCGGCACATCGTCGAAGCAGCCGATCACCCCGAACAGGTGCGGATCGGCCTCCTGGTCGGCGAGGTAGCGGTCGAGGTCCGCCTCGCTCTGCGCCAGTTCCCAGTAATAGGCGACACGCGGCTGATTCATCCAGTTGTGGAACACAGCGAGGTCGCGCCGCCGGTCGATGGTCCGGAAGGACAGGGTCGTGCCGAGGTGCGACAGCCAGCGCCGGTATAGCACCCCGTTCGGCTGCGGCGGCCGCAGCGGTGGCAGCCGATCCTCCGGTCCGATCTGCGATCGGAGCAGCGGATAGGCGGCCCGTATCCCCGGTGCCAGCCAGAGCAGGGGCAGTTGGTGGAAGTGTGCGCGCGCGACCACGGCGTCGGGCGCCGCGGCCCCCGGTTCCGACCGGATCTCGGACGCGAGGGCGAGCAGGGCTGGAGCGCCGCCGAGGCCGGCGACGCGCAGCTGCCGCGCCGACGGGCAGCGCTGGAACGCCGCCTCGATCAGGCAGGCGACGTGCGCCGCGTCGGCGGGATGCCGTCCCTCCGGACGGACCAGCGTCAGGATCGCCTCATCGGAACCGGCAAGCGTGCAAAGATCCGCCTCCGCCACCGCCTCGGCGCCCCGTGCCGCCCGGAGCCGAGCCATATGCGCGTCGCGCGGCAGGCTCTCGATCGCGAGCGGCTCGCCGGCGACGGGCCAATGCCGGCTCGTTCCGGTCCAGCCGTCGAGGGGAGTACCGGCGAAGCCGTCGATGCGGGCCCGCAGGGTCATGGGCGGACTCCCGCCGCGCGTGTGGCCGAGACCGCGGGGGCCAGGGGGTTCGTCAGGTCGACATAGTGCGCCAGGGGGTCGGTCACGTCGGTGTTCTCGTTGATGTTGCGAAAGCAGATCATGAAGTTGCCCTTGCTCCAGAGGGTCGGGCCGTCGAGGAGGACGCGCAGGCAGGTCTTGTCCCGGAGGTCCTTGCGCGCGAGCGCTTCGACGCGGTGCCGAAGGCGGCCCGTGAGCGTGGCTTCGTCGGCGAGCCTCGCGACGGAGATCGCGGCGATCACCGCGAAGACGCTGTTGACCACGAGATAATAGGCCAAGATCCGCGCGGCCTCGGTCGCGCCGAAGAGGTGACCGGCCTCGAGGTCGAGCCCCGGACCGGCCGCGCGGAGGGCGGGCAGGAATTCGCGCACGTAGCCCGTACCCTGACAGTCGCGGAAGGCGGCGTCCGTCGGCCAGCCGTCCGCGAGGCCGAGGACGAGGTTCTGCTGGTGCGCCCCGAACAGGAGCCCGAGGTCGCACTGCATCTCGAGGATCGGCTCCACCGCCACGTCGAGGAAGCGCTCGAACCAGCATAGGGCCACCGGTTCGGCCCGGCGCCCCGCCGCCTCGGCGATCCGCAGGATCGTCTCGGCGAGCGCGCTGCCCCGTCCATCGGGATAGACCTCGCACAGGGCGGCGAGCACCGCCGCCGGGCTCTGCGCGGCGCCCCGATAGGGATTGTCCCGCAGCGCCACGATGGTCTGCGGCAGCAACGCCCCGTCGGCCCGGCGCAGGGCAAGGTAGGCCGGTTCGCCGAGGATGCGGAACCGGGGCCAGCGCGCGGCGATCTCCGCCCCCAGCGGCCCCTGCAGGAGCCCATCGACCACGAGGCCGCGCTCGCATTCGACCCCCTTGATGAGGCGGAACGAATTGGTGAGCCGCAGGCTCAGCGAGTGCTTGAGCATGAAGCGGGCATGCGGCGCGTAGAGGCTCCGCAGGGAGGTGGTCGCGTACCAATCGGTTCCGGCAGCGCCGTGATCGCGCAGGCGCCCGGAGCGGAACAGGGCGTCGATCTCGGGATCGAGGGCGAGCCGCGATGCTTGCCAGGGATGCATCGGCAGGAGGACCCGGCCCTCGGCAGCGGCGAGGATCTGCCGGTCGAGGCTCGGATCCTCCGCGGCGAGGCCCGCGCTGAGGGTCGCGGCTGCGGCCTCGCGCGACGAGCCCCCGACCACCGCCTCCGGTTCGGCCGACCACCAGCGGAGAGGGAAGCCGCGCGCGTATTCGGGTGCGAAGGCGCGGGAATCGTCCGGTGTGAACTCGTCCCGGCTGCGCGGCGTCGGATGGACCGAATGGCCGAAGCGCAGGGCCTGCTCGGCTTCGAGGAAGGTCGGATCGCGATCCGGAAAAGGGCAGCGCACGGGTCCGCGGGCGAGGACATCCTCGACCTGAGCCAGGCTCTGGAACAGGCGGCGCAGGAAGGTGGGCGCGGCCTCCGGCGCCGGCGCCCCGACGATGGACGGCTCGGCGGCGATCGCCGCGGCGACGTCCGAGAAGGCCATGACGCGGGGCGGGGTGCCGACGCGATGCTCGCGGAACGGCAGTCGGAAGACGTGCTGGCCGACGCAGGAGAGATGGACGACCGCGATCTCGACCGCGGATGCCCGGCTCGGGAGCGGGATACGCACCATGCAGACCGCCCCGGCAGCCTCGGGTCCGGTCGCGGCGAGCAGGGACCAGCCGGTCCATTCCCGCATCAAACTGTTGAGGAAGCTGCGGGCCGAGACCTGACAAGCAAGATCGAAGAACGTGACATCGATTGCGACCATGCTCCCCCCTTCATTCAGTTATCTTCGGCAATAAACCAAGATTTTATAGATCGCAAGACGCGCCATGAACTATGTAATTGTTCTATTTCTATAAGTCAGATCTTGAATTCGCTCCAATTTTATAGGTAGATGTCGCATCGACGACGAGGGCCTTCATGATTTCAGTGGATGCGCGCACTGCGGCGCACGGCCCGGTGACGCGATTGGCGCTCGCTGCGGCGGCGGTGGGTTTCGGCCAGTCCGCGATCCTCACCCTGGTGCCGGTGACCGCGGCGCGGACCGGCCTGGATCCGGCCGCGATCGGCGGCGTCGCCCTGCTCGGATCGGTCGTCTTCGTGGTCTGCGCACCGGGCTGGGGGACGTTCGGAGGCGACTGGCGCCTCCGCCGGCTGTTCGGGAGCCTCGCCGCCCTGATGGTGCTCGGGCACTTGCTGTTCGGCCTGGCGCTGATCCTTCCCGGCCTGTCCGGAACGGGGGCCCTCGTCCTCCTCGCCGCGGCACGGGTCGCCTATGGGGCGGGCGCGGCCGGAGTGATGCCGCACGCGCAGGCCGCCCTGGTGCAGGCCGTGCCGGAGGATGCGCAGCCGACCGCCCTCGGCCGTCTCGGGGCGGGACTCTCGATGGGCCGCATCCTCGGCTCGCTGGCGATGTCCGCCGGGATGTTCGGAGCGCTCGCCCCCCTGGCGATCCTCGTTGCCAGCCCGCTCCTGCTGCTCGCTGCGCCGGACCTCGCCCCGGGGCGGACATCGACCTCGCAGCCGGCGAGGCCCGGCGGCGTCCTGCGCGGGGCCCTGCCGCTCCTCGCCATCGCCTTCGCTCTGACCTTCGGCCTCGGGCAGATCCAGATCGTGCTCGGCCTGTTCCTGCAGCAGCGTTTCGGCTTCGCGCCGGAGGCCGCCGCGGGCCTCGCCGGGGCGACCTTCGCCCTCGTCGCGGTGACGATGATCCTGACGCAGCTCCTCGTGGTGCCGCGCCTCGGGCGCGACCTGCGACGCAACCTGTGCCTCGGGCTCCTGGGCTTTTCCGGCGGCGCCGCCCTGATCGCCGGCGCGCCCGCGCTCGAAATCGCGATGCTGGGCACGGCCGTGGCGGGCGCGGGGATCGCCCTGGCGACGCCGACCTATACCGCCGCCCTCGTCAGCCGGGTACCGGAACCGACTCAGGCCGTCGCGGCGGGATGGCTCGCGAGCGTGCACGTCCTCGGGCAGGGCGTCGGGGCGCTCTGCGGCGGAGCGGCGTTCCGGATCGCGCCGGCACTGCCGTTCTGGACCGGCGCGGCGCTGAGTCTCCTCCTGGTCCTCGGCGCCATGCGCCTGCCCGGACAACGCGGCAGTCATGATTCCGCCCCGGGGCGACCGGCCACGCCGTCCTTGCCGAGCAACCGCATTGTGGCCACCGTCGCGACGCCCGAGAGCAGCGTGGCGAGCCCGAACAGGGCGCCGTAGCCGAGAAGGTCCGCGAGCTTGCCCGAGATCAGCGAACCGACGAGGTAGACCACCAGCTGGGCACAGGCGAGGATCGTGAAGTCGGTGCCGGGCTGGTCGGTGGAAGAGACCGCCATGAACAGGCTGTAGAGGGCCACGATCTCCATGTATCGGATCAGCGTCTGGAACCCCGCCGCGCCGAAGAGCGGCCACAGGCCCACCACCGCGCCGAGGGCATGGGCGGTGAACAGCGCGAAGCAGAGGGTGCGCAGGCCGCCGAGGAGGCCGAGGGTCGCGGCCGTGCCGTAACGGCGGACCAGCAGCGCGGCGATCCCCGAGCCCGCGAGTCCCGCCGTCATGGCCGAGGCGCCGGAGAGGTAGCCGATCTGAGTCAGCGGCACGCCCGCATCGACGAGGTAGGGCCCCTCCATCGCCTTCACGAGGCCTTCGCTGACCCGGTAGGTGAGGGCGACCCACAGGATCGTGCGCACCTCCGGGCGGGCGAGAAAGGCGCGGATCGACGGGCGCGGGGTGGTAGTCGCCGCAGGGGCCCCCTCCCGCATGGCGAAGGCGGCGGCGAGGGGCACCAGCGAGAACGCAGCCGCCGAGAGCAGCATGCCGGTCCAGCCGACATGGTGGTACAGCACCAGGCTCAGGGTGCCGCCGACCACGACCCCGAGGGCGACGGAGCCGCCCTGGATGGCGTTGCCCACGGCGCGGTCCTCGGGCCGGAGGCGGGTGACGGCGTAGCCGTCGGTGGCGATGTCCTGGGTTGCGATCAGCAGGGAGGCGACGAAGCCCACGGCGACGAGGCCCGGCACCTCGGTAGGGCCGAGCGGGATCATCGCCAGGATGCAGCCGATGACGCCGATCTGGGTCGCCACGATCCATCCGGCCCGGTGTGCGCGCGCGAAGGGGCGCACGCGGTCGACCATCGGCGCCCAGAGGAACTTCAGGACCAGCGGCAGGAACAGCAGGCTGAGGTAGCCGATGGCCGCGCGCGAGACACCGGCCTCTCGCAGGATCGGCGGCAGCGCGGCGGCGATGAGGTAGGACGGGATCGCCTGCGCCATGTAGAGGGCAGCGAGCACGCCGAGGAGCGAGAGGCGCGCGCGGCGCGCGGTCGGGGCGGCCCTCACGGGAGGTAATCCCGCGCCGCCAACCGGGCGGCGGTCTCGTCCGGCGCGATCGCGATCGGAAAGCGCCAGAGCCGGCGGAATACGTCGGCGCCCGCCTCGGTGAAGCTTGGCCGGACGATGACGAGTCCGCGGCAGAGCCGGTCGAGATCGGCCTTCGTCCGCTTGAACCACAGCGCCTGCGCGCGCTCGGAGGCGGCGGAGAGCTTGCCGATGCCGCCGAGCACCAGGATCAGCGCGAAGGGCGAGGCATGCGCCCCGACCCGGTCGAGCGCTGCGAGATAGGCCCTCTCGTCGCCCGGCTCCGCCGGTCCGAGATAGCGCAGGACGACGAGGTCGTCCGTCTCCTCCAGGGCGACCATCGGATCAGAAGGTCTTGCGGTAGCCGACCGTGACGGTCCGGCCGAGCCCGTAGACGGTCAGGTTGCGCACCGAGGTCGCGGTCGGGTTCCAGTAGGTGGCGTCGAGGAGGTTGTCGACGGAGGCGTAGAGTTCGCCGCCCGCCAGGGGCGCGCCGATGGCGGCATTCACCGTGAAGGCGTCCTTGAGCCGGTAGCGGGTGCCGGTGAGATCGATGCGGGCGTCGCGGCCGCTGAAGCCCTCGCCCTCCAGCCTGAAGCTCACGCCGTTCTCGAACAGGTAGGTGCCCGAGACCGTAGCCCGGAACGGAGCGCCGATCCGGTTGTTCGGCAGGTAGCTGTCGAGGCGGCCGTCCCGGTTGGTGTCGTAGCGGCCCTCGCGGTAGCCCAGCACGGTGCCGAGGTTCAGCCGCTCGGTGACCTGCGCGTTTCCGACGAACTCGGCGCCGTAGATCTCCTCCTTCTGCTGGCTCAGCCGGTTGGTCAGCGGGTCGAAGGTGGTGCCCTCGTCGGAGGTCGAGATGAAGCCGCCAAGGCTGCCGGAGAAGATGCCGCTGCGGCCGCGGATGCCGAAATCGTAGGAGTTCACGATCTGCGCCTGGGGCGCAATGCTCGAATAGGCGATGGTGGTGTTGCCCGGCAGGCAGGTCGGCCGCGTCAACGGGCAGGCATAGGCGAGCGACAGGCCGGCACGGCGCGTGAAGGCGCCGATATCGGCCAGTGCATAACCCTGGCTGAAGCCCGCATAGAGGTCGATGCCCGGAACGAGGAGGAAGGTGCCGCCCGCGTTGAAGGTCGGCGCCGAGTAGGAGAAGGTGCCGCCCGTGACGTTGATCGCCGGCAGCACGAAGGTGGAGAAGCCGAGGGCGTTGCGCGCCGCCGTCGCCGCGAAGGTCGTCGGCCGAGTGAATCCCGACACGTCGAGATCGAAGTGCTCGTAGCGCATGCCGCCGCGCAGGGTCAGGCGGTCGCCGACGGGCAGCTGCAGCAGTGCGAAGCCCGCGTAGCTGTTCTGCTGCAGGGGCGTGAACACGTCCGTGCCGTCACGCGCTCGCTGACGCGTCGTTTCGGAGATCACGTCGGAGCCCCAGGTCAGCTTCAGCCCGGGCAGCAGCGAGCCGAGATCCGTGTCGAAGGTGAGGTTGATGCCGCCCCGTTCGGTGGCGAGGGCCGTCTGATTGGAGAGGCTCGTCGGCGCGCTGGGGTTGAACGAGTACGTAACGAATGGGTTCGCCGGGTAGGAGAACTCCGAATAATTGAAGCGCTTGTTGATATCGTTGTAGAATCCCAGCAGCGATAGACTGCCCAGGGCCGTATCCCGGTCGGTATAGCGCAGAAAGAACGAGCGCGTGTCCTCCGTCACCGGCAGGCCCGGATAGGCTCGCGCGTAGTTTGGCCGGGCGAACGGCGCGCTGTAATCCGTGAGGTAGCGTGGGTCCTGGTTGAGCAGGATCTGGGTGAAGCCGAACTCGACGCGCTTGGCGAGATCGAAGTCGTAGCCGAGCCGGAGATTGACGTTGCCGAGCTGGAAGCGGTCGCTGCCGCCCTGGCCGAGCAGCCCGTCCGAGGCCATTTCACGCCCCTTGCCGTCATAGGTGCGCGCGGCGAAGCGCCCTGAGCCGGTGAAGGCGTAGTCGATCCCCTGCGGGACCTTGCCGGTCACGCTGACCGAGGTCTCGGGAGCGACGCCGTGGACGGGATCGGCCGTGAAGGTCCGCAACGCGGTATTCACGGTGACGATGGGAGCGCCGTCGGTGGGCCGGCGGGTGATGAAGTTGACCGTGCCGCCGGTGGCGCCGGCGCTGTAGAGGCTGGAGGCACCCGCCACCACCTCGATCCGGTCCACGGCGTTGAGATCGACGAGATTGAGGATGCGCGAGACGTCGCGCAGCGGCGTGTTCACCGGCACGCCGTCGACCAGAACCAGCAGGTTGCGGCCGCGGAAGGTCTCGGAGGCGCTCGAGATGGTGCCGTTGGGCGCGGAAAATCCCGGGATCAGCTTCGACAGGACGGCGGAGGGGCTCGACGTCAGGGCGAGTTGCTGGCGGATCTGCTCGCGGTCGACGACCTGGACGCTCTGCGGGACCTCCTCGATGCGCCGCGGCGCGCGGGTGGCCGTCACCGAGAGCTCGTCGAGGGCGACCTCCGAGGCAGCATTCTGCGCTTCCGACGGGCCGGCCAGTGCCGTCCCTGCCCCGAGAGCCACGGCGAAACGGAGGTACCGCATGATCGTTCGAACCCACTTCTATCCGTCCCGGGGGACGGCACGCATCGGACCTGCCCGGCCGATACCGCCGTGTAGAGGACACAAGAGGATCGCCGGACAAGCAGTTTAAAACGCATCTAATCTAGGTGCCGCACGTCAAAGTCTCATGATTCGGAAGTCAAAGGCGCGCAAACTCTCGACATTGCCCAGTGGCTCTAGCATGCTCACCACACCCTCGCTTGGACTCAGGCGAGCTCCGGTGCGGACTGCCGCGCAGAGCTTTCGAGCGGATGGAGCGATGACGATCGAACGGACCCCGGATAGGTGCGCGCTCCCGGCAGCCGGCACGGGACCGGCACGGTGAGGGCCTCTGCCGGCGACGCGGTCGGCAGCGCGTCCGCGCGTCGAATCGAGGGGGCGATGGCCGTCCCGTTCCAGGGGCGGACCGTGATCCGCCTCGACCCCGATCTCGGCATCGCCTCGGTGCTGGGGCCGTCCCAGAGCTGGCGCGACGACGGACCGGTCGAGCGCATCCTGCTGGTGCGTCCGGCGGTGGGGCGCCTGCAGGTCACGCAGGACGGGCGCACGCTCGCCTGCTGCTCGCGGGACGCGCTGCTCGTGGCGACGAGCCGGGGCGCCGTGTTCGATGCGATGGGCGTCGAGCGCATCGACGTCCTGGCGATCGCACGTCCCGGGCTCACGGGCCCGTTGGCCGGGCTCGAGACCGGCACCCTCCAGCGGATCAGCCGGGACCATCCGGGCCTGCAGACCCTGACCGTGTACGGCGCGAGCCTGCTGCGCGGGCTGATTCCGGTGGCGACCCCGGGGCTCGCCGACCTCGTGCGCGAGCACCTGGCTCAGTTGCTCGCCTTCATCGTGCTCGAGCCCGGCTGCGAGGCCGATGCCCCAGGGCCGAGCCGGCACACGATGCGGGTCCAGGCGCTGAAGGCCGAGGTCGAGCAGCGCCTCGGCAATCCGGACCTCAGTCTCGAGACCGTGGCACAGGCCCAGCGCATCTCCAGCCGCCAGGTCCAGGCGATGTTCCAGGCGGAGGGCGAGACCTTCTCGGGATTCGTCCTCGACCGACGCCTCAACCGCGCCATGCAGCGCCTCACCGATGCGGACGACACCCGCCCGGTGAGCGCGATCGCCTTCGATGTTGGGTTCGGAGACCTGTCCTACTTCAACCGGACCTTCCGCAAGCGCTTCGCCCTGACACCGTCCCAGGTCCGCCGGCTGGGCAGAGCCACCGGTTGAACGGTCTTGAGGCCGGTCGCAACTCCCGCGTTACCGCGCGCCGAACGTCCGTGCGGCGCGGGTGTAGATCAGGAACAGCACCGCGACGCCGAGGGCGACGAGGGTGGGGGCCACCGCGGCGGCCAGGGCTCCGGCCAGGGCCGAGCCGGCGACGTCGCCGAGATTCATCGCCGCCATGTAGATCTGGAACTGGGTGGCGGAGGCGCCGCCCGCGCGGCTGGCCAGGAGCACGGCCGGCAGCAGGGCGACGTAGAGCAGCGCCGGCACGACGTTGGCCAGCCCCAGGATGAAGGGGCCGGTCGCGGCCTCGAGCCCGGCCGCGATCAGTCCGCCGGCGCCGGCGAACGCCACGGCGCAGGCAAACAGCAGGGCACGCAGGGATTTTCCGGGGCCGATCCGGTCGACGGCGGCGCCGATGCCCACCGCACCGAGGGTTCCGCCCACGAGCGCCAGCAGGGCCTGCAGGCGCGAGAGGCCGCCCGCGTCCCAGCCATGGAGCTGCACGAGCGCGACGGCGAACGGCACCTGGAACAACGCGAGGGCGAAATCGATGGCGAAGCACATCGCCAGCAGGATCGCCGCGTCGCGGTTCCGGAAGGCGGCGGCGAGGCCACGCGCGAAGGAGATCGCCTCCGCCAGCCGCGACGGTCCGGCCCCGGGCGCGGCGGTGCGCCACCAGAGTGAGAGGACGCGGTCCTGCGGCGTCTCGCGCACCAGAACGGCCGCCAGGGCGGGCGGGGTGGTCAGGGCGAGCAGCGTTCCGGCCGCGGCCTGGAAACCTCCGGCGTCGAGAACCCAGGCGAAGATCGCGGTTCCGGTAGCACTTCCGATCACGAAACCCGCGCGCGTGCCAGCGCTGGTGCGTCCCAGTTCGCCCGCCGGCACGCTGCCGGCGATCAGGCGGTCGGTGGCGGTATCGGCGAGGGAAGCGCACAGACTGTGCAGGAGGAGCACGACGCTGACGGCCGTCAGACCCGGATGGGCGCCGAGGAGGAGCAGGCCGGCGAGGCTCGCCTGCGCGCCGGCCAGGGCGACGACAAGCCAGCGCCGGCGCGGCCCCATGCGGTCGGGCGTGGCACGATCGATCAGCGGACCCCAGAGCAGGGGCTGCAGCACCCAGGGCAGGCCGACGATCGCCAGGTGACGGCCGACCTCCGCCGTCGAGGCGCCCGCCGCGGCGAAGTGATTGGCCAGAGCCGTCAGGGCGAAGCCCGCGACGATCCCCTGGTAGAGGTAGAGCAGCGTGAACAGGGCGAGCCGCCAACGCGCATCCTGCAGGCTCGGCGGCCTCGCGGGCATCGATTCGATCCTCACCCGCCCCTGCAGCGTGCCGCGAAATCCCTTAGCCGAAGCGCCCGCAGGGCGTCACCCTCCGGCGGGGCGAGCGGCGGGCCGCAGGCCGGAAAGCCGCTGTCGATGGAGAAGCCGTCGCGGTCGGCGCGGGGCGTGCGGGGAGGGGGGACGCCCGCGGCGGCCTCGTTCTCGCCCCGGATGCCCTTCCGGTTCGCATCCCGAAAGCGGCACTCGGAGGAGGACCGTATCGCTTCGTCCCCGGCGACCCCGGAAAGACTTTCGCGAAGCCGATGATGACCATGCGCAAGATTTATTCATGATGCATCCAGACATACGCGAGGCGTCGTCCCGGAGCCGGAAGATTAATCCGGTTTCTCACGTGCCTGACCGCACGTCATGGCGGAGAACGAGGCCCCATATTGGGTTCAGGCAGATGAAACGAACCAAACACACCGGTTCGTACTGTAAAGGAGCTCGTTAGCCACAATGAAGACCCGTATCGCCGCCCTCGCCACCGCCCTCGTCCTTGGCGTTGCTCCGATCTCGTCCGCCATGGCTTTCGAAAGGCCGTCCCGCTACACCGGCTTCTCGCCCTACGACGTCGAGACGACCGGCTCGCTCGAGCTGCGCAGCGTCGCACCCCTGCGCAACCCCCAGTACTGCCCGATGAGCTCGGCCGCCGAGGGCAACGCCAACCAGCAGAACTTCCCCACCCAGCAATACGGCCAGACCTCGGGCGGAAACCGCTGCTGATCCGCGCCACAAGCGACAGGACAGACAACCGGCCAGACAGACAACCGGCAAGACAGACAGCCCAAGACAGACAACAGGAGAGAGAACCCGCCATGCTTCTGAGAGGCTTCTCCTACGCCATGGTCGCCGCCTTTGCCGGCGGCCTCGTCTACACCGTCGTCGGATCGGCCCAGGCCCTCCTCAACCTGTAAGCCCCGCCCGTTAGCCCCGGCACCCGCCCCACACCGACCCGCCCGGCCTCCGCCGCGGCGGGTTGCGTCGTGCCGCGGCGCAACGATGCCGTCGTGATCAACCGGGGCGAGCTCTCGGCTGTGCGGGGAGGCGGGCAGTGGCACGACGACCATCGCAGAGCGCCGGACGCGCGCCGAACAGACCTGGATTAACAGAAAATCCGAGCAGCGCTGGGCTGCTCGGATCTGCCGTGTTGCGGTCTTCTGTAGGATGAGGCATAAAATGAATTCTACGCAGAACGCAAGACATTGATCCTGCTTAGCTATTTATTGCGTCGCCAGCAATAGATAACGAAAGATGGTGATTCCTCTTCCATAAGATGCTGAAACTGGACGGGCTACATGCGCCTATCTACATTTTCTGAAGACGTAAAAAAGCTCTCGCAGATCGGGTCCGCGAGAGCTAGGATAAATTATCGGTGAGGAGTTTTAGAGCCGTTGAAGATCCGATCTTCGGTAGAACGCAGCGCCCACATCCTCGCGTCTGATGCACGGTTCGATACCAATCGATCCTAGACGCTTCTGGATTTTGAGGAAATGCATTCCCGTCGTCTCCATTGCCTCAAACAGGGTTGCGTACTCCCGTCGAAACTCGTCGAACGTTGTTTGCCTGACCACTTGGACGGGGCAGCGATTCAGCGGGCTGATTATTTCCTCGGCTCTCAGATACCCGCGGTCGATGAGTTTTCGTACAACTTTCGTCGACGTGCGCATCGTCTTCTCGATGGTCTTTGCGGTTAGCCATCCTTCCATGGAGCCGCGAATGATCGGTCGGATCTCAGACACGCGCACAAGAAGCGCTGCGAATCCATGGACGCCTGTGTGTCGACCAACCCACGAGAGCTTCTGATCGAGCACGAGGCGAACGATCTCGAGCATGGTGCAGCAGACCCGCCTCATCGCCTTTTGGATGTCGGCCATGTCCTTGTCGGGATCGTCGATCGGAACCGCGTCGATGAATATGAGCTTGAGAAACTCGTCTAGGTCACGGGGTCTGAACAGGTGGTCAAGATCCGGTCGCTTCGGAAACATGGGCTTGATGATGCCGGAGTCGACCAGAATCTTTGTCTGAATGCGCCCGGCACCGAGGTATGCCTCGATCTCGGTCATGAAGAGACCATCAACGGCGTCCGTTAGCGTCTGGGTTGCATTCGCAGCGTCGAAGGTCGCGTTGCCGTACGGAAGCTCCATCTGCTCCGTCGACAGGACCCCGGCGGCATGTAGAACTTTACGCAGACGTTTGGGGTGGACATTCATCTCCAAGGACGCCGAGCGCACCGAATGCAGGACGCGCCTCTCGATCGGCTTCTCAAAAATGATATCGCCGGGGCCAAAGGGCATGCGCTCGATCATAAAGTCCGACACGAGATCGCGGACAACATCGAAATCCGAATGCCGCGCGTTAAAGGCTAGGAACTTGAATAGTCTACCTAAGACGGCTTGCGGGCCTTCGGTGGCGCTACGTGAGTACGGATAAGTCCTGATGAGTTCCTTCATAAACTCCCGGACGCCGGCTTCGCCGCAACTCGCGATGCTATATCCGCTTTCTCCTGCCTCCGCTAACTCGCTCTCCGATAGCTTGTTCGCGAGCACTTCCCGACCGAAGCAGTCGACCATCCCGATGGCCTCACAAACCGCAATGCCGACATGGAGCGGCAGTCCGTCGAGCCATGGCGCCCTGCCGATCCTTCCTGCGAGCCGGCCTAGAACGTACATTTCGAGACCCGAGGGGGATCGACGCATAGCGCGGTCCGCCATCACTCCGAGGTTAGGCAGAAGAGGTCCGACAAGTTGTGCGAAATCGTGGCTCTTCGACGGGTCGGTGGTCCGGCCGGCGGTGATGATCTCCATGCCGTGGTTGGGGCAGGTGCGGATCGCGGCAATCGACCAGATCGTCCGTCCGTAGGCCATCGTTTCCGGTTTGGAAGCTCCAGCGCAATCTTCGAGGAGACACGCGGGACAGAAACGCGGAAGTGTCCTGAAGAGACTGCCCTTCGGAAAACGCTCACCCCGGAAGAGATGCCCTGCAGCTGCGCGCTGGAACGCTTCTGTGGCGAGGATGGCCGAATCAATGCCAGCTAGTTCTGCAAGAGCAGTGATAGCGTCAGGCTGCCCGTCAATGACTTTTTTAAATTCGATACCCATGTCGGCGCAGAAAGACCTCGCACCAGCGTTCCTGGGAAGGTGCAGTTGCGCCAACCGGGAGGCGAAAGAAGTCGCAGCCTCCCCCACCTGATGCGGTAGCGTGGGATACAGGTGCACGCGGTTCATTTCGTCTTGCTCGACTTCTTCGGCTTGCGTACGGCCGGTGGTCCGGATTTCGACGCTCTCGATGTCGTCGACTCGATGTCCGTGCGCGGGCGGTCCAGAACCTGACGCGGATCCGTTTCCCGCCACCCGGCCGTGAGGAATGGGTTTGTGGAGTTCGGGCACCCGCTTCGAGACCTGTAGACCTCGGCAAAATGGCTCGAGGAAAGCCTGTTTTTCCCATCACGGAGCGCTTCCTCGACGGCGTCGCATGCGATTTCCATCGCGATGCCTAGCGCGTAGTTCGAGGAGTGGATCAAACGCGCAGCCAGATCTTCGACGACCACGTGCTCGAGCTTGAGAGGAGTGATTTCGACAAGATCCTCCAGAGTGTCCGCTATCAAGTCGACGTCGCCCGGGATCGTCAGCCGCTGCAGTTCTACGAACTTGCAGCGCCGGTACACCTGACCGTCCGTGCGCAGGAAATCCGCGAGCTCGCAAGTTCCCGACAGAACGAGCAGCATCGGCCTGTCGCGATCCTGGATCAGACTTTTGATGGTGTTCAGGATGCGCGTCTTCTGATCGGAGTTCGCTGTCTGAGTGACGTGTTGCATTTCGTCGATATGGACGATGCGCACGCCCCGCACGTCGATCCGACGTCTGACATCCTCCCAGATCAGATGCTCTTTCCTATCGCGCTGAATGGGGTATCCCAGTGCCGGGAGCAGCCTGCGCCCGAGCTGCATCAGAGTGCAGGGCGAAGGCGCGACGATCGAGACGAGCACACCTTCCACATTCTCGCGACGCTGCCTGAACAAACGCTGGAGCGAACGGGACTTGCCGGCGCCAGTCTCACCGGTCAGGACCAGGATCCTCCCTTCGGGTTTGTCGGCCTCCTCGTCCACATCGTAGTCGTCCGTGAATTGATCGCACTCGACGTTCCAAGCATCGACATTCCACGAAGATGTCTCGATGTTTGGAACGGGCACAAGTCCCACGACGTCGAGCAGACGGTCGAACGTGGTGGTGAGGAGGTCGTACGTGGGCGACGGCAGGAACATCCGCCGCACGCCGCGCAACAGCTTGTCGATTGGGACCGCAGACATCGGCCTGTCGGTCAGCACGTCAGCGGGGAAGGCGACTTCGCTACCCACGTCACTTCTCCAGTTTCACGGCAGTACGCCTACGGCGAGAGCCGCTGGGCTCGGTTGCATCGGGGCCGGTCGCGCTCGGAACTTTTTCGGCCTCTGGTACGTCCGAACGCTCCGGTACGCCGGGATCTACAGGTAGGGCCGCAACCGACTGGTCGAAGGCCGGATCATCGGCCGCGGACGTCGAGCGCATCGACGAGAGGGGCGAGGATCCGGTGACGACGCGCGAAGGTCCGACCGCGAAGCTGCGGCTCCCCACCAGCGCGATGGTCGATGGCAGTGTTCCGGCCCGGGATGACTGCGGCGGGGAACCGTTGGGCATCGCAGAAGCGAACCCCGGACAATCCTCGGATGCGGGGATTGAGAAACCGATGCTGAGTTTGCCCTCGTGGTACCTTATCAAATCCGAGTCGTATGCGACGCCTTTGAGATCTGCGATTTCCACAGCGCTACGATGAGTTCTCTCGATCTCTTCGATCGTCTTCAGGATGATCGGTAGACGCATCCGTGCGACGTCGTCGTACCTGCGGGAAAGTTCTTCTGAGGCATGGATCCAGTCGTCCAGTCTGCGCCCCTCCATAAAGCGCGTCCTGCACGGGACCGTGATGAAGCCCACACTGTTCGGATCGAGGCGGACCGAGATCGCACCCAGATTGTGCGGATCGACCTTCACCTCCGCCTCGGTGTCGCCGTTGTGACGGCACCAAGCCTGAAGTTCCTCGGAACTGTAATCTAAACCCAGGATGCTGATGCCCGTCATCCGAGTGGACCGCGTCAAATCGATCCCGAAGCTGACCCGCATCCGGCACGGATCCGGAACCGGCATGGGCGGCAGCATCTTGGTCAGTCGTATCCAAGCATCGCGCGGCGTCTCACCTCCCAGGCCGTCGTGTTCTTTATTGTGGTAGATATCAACGCACCAGCGGACCAGCAGCTGTGAGAACTGTTGGATAGTGAGTACTGCCCGGAGTTGGGCGGGATAGTCACCGAGTGCTTCGATGCTTCCGCGGGTGTTTCCTTCGAACCTTTTCAACAAACCTTCCAAAACGGTCCTGAAGAACCGCTCGATGAACGCCCTTAGCTGCGGCTGGGCGGCCGGCGGGTTGAAGACGTCGGTGAGCAGCGAAGTCGTACGGAAGTGAAACCATGAGTTGACGAAGGCCGACCCCTGATCGGTCGCAACCAGCATCGGCGAACCGCGCTGATCCCAGGGACTGAGAGCGCCCGCCGCGCGACCAATGTTGGTCTTGTCGCAGAAGACCATACGGAGCGTCTCGAGCGCGACCTGCGAGCTCTCGGTTTGCGCAAGTTTCATTCCGAGGATGCAACGAGAAGCAACGTCGATCGCGACGCAGAGATACCAGCGACTTCTCTCGATCTGCGAACGAAGCTTGGGGGATAGGCTTTCCCAAACCGCGGTATCTACGAGTAAAGTATGTATGTCGACCTGATAATAGTCCATCTCCACCCGCTCGAGGGCGTAGACGACACCTAAGCCTGAGCCGATCAACTTGCGTTTTTCATAGGCGGCTTTCTGTCCGAGACGCCCGCAATCGACCACCCATTTGTCGAGTTCTGCGATCTCCAGACAGAAACGGGAGAAGGAAGGCTGATGATCGAGAGGTCGGCCTTCGTCGCGAAAACGTTCGCTGAGAGCCTTGAAAGCAACCGAGAACTCGCCATAAACTATCTCCCTTGTCGGGCAATGCGGCCTACAATACCGATATGAGAATTCCTCCATAAGCTTGTACGTTTCAGTACTGAAGCGACGGTTTCGATTTCCGGATCTGTATCGACCGTCTCTAAGCTCGACGAGATCCCAGTCGGCCGCCTCCAGTGTCTCGATCCAGCGCTGCAGGACACTGCCGTTCAACGCCGCGTCGACGTTGCTGCGGCAGCCCCGCTTGATCGCGGGCGGAGATGGATCGTTGACATCGCAGTTAGGCTTCCGCTTCAGAAGGCCGAACTTGGTGGATATAAACGCGGCAGCTTGATTGTATCCTTTCGCAGTACGGGAGACTTTTTTGCTATAATACAAACTATAAAATTCAGTGATGCAACGTATTTTGAAACCGACATTGTCCTGTTCCTTAACTGGCAAATCCGAGATGGAAATTTGGTTCCTTCGTGCGCGCTCCACCACACTACGAGGCCGAAAATAATCAGCTTCGTACCTATACGTAGAATTGAGAGTTTCTGCGTTGAAATCCGTATGGGAGAATATCTTTGTCACGCGCGGGTCGTGGACCTGCCTCAGTTTGTGGCCCTGCGCCGTAGTTTTGACGAGCCGCCATACCTCGCCCCAAGCGTGGATACGGGCACCATCGTCGATCGGGGTAATCGCAGCGAGCGGATTGCGGGCGGCCATCAGTTCAATCCCTGCGAATGTTCGGACGAGCCGGCGGCGAGGAAAACGCGACTGCCGTAGCCGATACGACCCTCGTCGAAGACGACGATGCAACGACGATCGATCAGGCGTAGGGTGGCGACGAAGGCTACGCCGCCGAGACCGCTCGCGGCGACGAGTTCATCGATCGTCCACGTTGCTCTGGGACCTGCCAAAAGATCGAGGACCACGTCTTCGGCGGCAAGCGGAGGACAACGGCGCACGTAACGGAGAAGCTTCGCGTTCGCGATCATGTCCGGGTGAAGGTCCGACTCGGTCAGCAGCATGACCTCGTCCGCCTGATCGTTGCGCAACTGCGACGCGATCAAGTCCATCGTCGCTTCCCATAAGCCACGCTCAACGAACACGAGGGGTTTGACCTGGATGTAGATCCGTCTTGAAGTGGTGGTTCTGATATAAAAGTCGAACGTATGCTTGCGCTCGATGCCGTCTGCATCGAAGAAAGTGATCGCTTCAGGCTGTTCGACCATGTAGTCCGGACGAAGCAGTCCATCGATTACGATGGCCCAATTGTATTCGAGGCCACTTTCGACGCTGATGATACGGTAGTCGCCCCCGGAGGTGATCGGGAGGGTCGCGCGGGCCGACCCCCTCGACCGAGGCGCGACATGACGGGTTGCGAGGCTTTCCTTGGGGTCGTCCCAGTACGCCGGCGCAAAGGCGCCGAGGTATGGCGGCAGGTCGAGGAGCGCGGTTTCAAGTTCCGCATGCCGACTCGCCCTCCGGGGCTCTCGATCGGCGGGGTGCTCCCAGGTCGGTTCGACTTTCGTGGCCGAAGGCCTGATCTTCACGTTCGTGCTCCTATGCCTGGCGCGCGTTAACCAGCGCGGCCGAAAGCCTCGACGCGAGCCCGGCGGGCCCGCATTGCGTATTGCGAGGGGAGTCCGAAGGTGAGATACCGAAATGGTCCGCAACGCGGACAAGACTCGGCGGTCGCCCAGGCGGCAAGCCTGTTCGTGACCCTCGGTTGCCCCGCTGGCGGGATCTCTCGGCGCAGTTGTCAGCTGGCGGGCCGCAGATCCTCTGGGTACTCTTGGATGTGCGCGGCCTGCCAGGGCCGTGCACATCCAACAGTCTGTTCCTCACCACCCTGGAAGAATTCGCAGCGATGCTACGCGTTCGACAGGCGCGAGTGACCCAGCCCCAGGTATGGGGCGTCGGTTGCTATGATCGGGGTGCCATCAGGCTACGTGGTCCTGGCCGACGATGCGGCTTTTGCCTCGCCTGAGCTTCGGAGAATGCTCAGGTGTGCTGGGACCTCAGGGTCGACCGCGGCGCATGGTCTGAGCGCCTCCGAAGGAAATCGGCCGTTGACCACCTGTGCCAGGTGAGGCGGACGTTGGCAAATGGAGTCTGGCGACTCCTCCCGCTTTGGTTAACGTCGCGCAAGCCCCCTTAAACGCCGCATCAGGCCATCCGGGACGGTGGTCGCGCAGGGCTTCGGTGCTTCGATCCGGCGATGCGGGCGTCCGGGTGCAGACCGTCGCGCAGATCGATCGCGAGATCCCCTCTGCAGACGAGGGAGAGGATGGCCTCGAACGGATCGTATCCGCGATCTCGGATGTTCGGCACCAGATCGGAGATGCTGTGCTGCCGTCCGTCGCCGACGGCCAGGAGTATCCGCAGACGGTCGCCGATCTGAACCGGCAACCTACGCGTTGCCCATACGGCGCGGGCATCTAATGCCCGGGGCTCGGCCATTACGACGGATCTCCGCAGGAGAACCCTGCCGTGTGGAACTGGACGATGCGGCATGCCTTCCGTATCACGAAGCGCGGTTACGTGGATTGCCGTCCCGCCCGACATCAGACGAAGGTTTAGTAGATCGTCGCCTTCCGACGAAGGATCCTCATGGTCGATCTCGTCGACGGTCGGATCCAACGTGACCTGTATGAGCAGATCGCGATGCCATCTGGATGCATACGGGATGGGGCGGGCCGTCTTGAACGAAACGAATCCAGGCTGGTGGACCGTTCGATTCAAATAGCGTCGAACGTCGGTTTCTATGGTTTCGACCTGCATTTCGATCGACCTTCACTCTGCTCGATCGGTCGCCCTGGACCCAGCCATAGGCGATCGTTTCGAAAGTGGATACTCATGTCACTCCGTCCTGGTGTCGGTGGGTCGTCGTCGTCGGCCCGGAACTCAGGTGATCCAGCGTACCGACGGAAGCCTTTCAAAACAGGAAATATTTTCCGGTTGTGCCATTTGGCGTGGGAGCGGAGGATATCGGTGAACGCGCGGTCGTCCGTTGCGCACTTACACCGACGTTTAAGGATTCGATGATCGACGCCGTTTCATCGGAGGCGACCTCGACGCGAGCAGCCGACGCATCAGTCGCCGGGCTCGGACCGGGCACCATTCATCGCCTGGTCGATCCAAAGTCGCACCGCATCCACGAATTCATGTCCGGCTCCCATACGGTCTGCCCGCTCCGCCAGCTCGTTCATGACCTTGGTGGCCGCACGCGTGAACGCCTTCTCTCCGGTGAGATCACGCTCCCCTTTGACCTCAGGGCCGAACGGCATCTCCAGGCTCGTCATCGTATCAATTAGGTAGCAGATCTCGGCGGGCGGACCTTTACTTGTCCAGTTGTGAATCGTTCTCTCGGTAACGCCAATCTCCGCAGCAAAACCACTCTGCGTGCGTCCCAGGATCCGCAGCCTGTGCTTGAACTCCGATCCGTTCATGAGTCGTCGGCCGACCTGTTGCGCACTGAAGGAACCGTATCCCGGATCGCGATGTGTAACACGTTGTAGACCATCAACTCCTTATCGAAGGAATGACGAGGCTTTTGCAGCGACCGGTCTGGGGTGTTTCGATCCATGGGGTTCGGGAAAAAATCCCCCATCGTCCGCGAGCCGCGGCCATACCATATCTTCCGGGTTCGACGGCTCGAGATCTCCGATTCCCTGCCGTCGGACACCAGCTTGATCAGACGTGCCCAGATCGACGACGCGGCAGGTAGTGCGTCAGCGGACGCGGCGCAGGCATCCGCACAGGCGGATCGTGGCTTCGTCGGTTTCGGCATCAGGGTCTACAAGGGTCGGTATGCCTTCGCATCCCGCGACGAGAGGCAGATCGAGATCGAAACGTTAGGGGTGCGTAGCTGCATCGTCGTGACGTTTACGAATCTCGATCGGAGGATCGTAGGCTTGCTTCGGTTCGATGCCGCCGGCTCGGACGGAGTGCTGCTGTCCGAGTTCATCCATGCGGCCAATCGAAGGACACGAGCCGGAGACCGAACGAAAATCGAAGTCCACGGAGGAGGACCCGCCGAAGGCGAGACGCTTTCGGCGACCATGCTGAGGAGAGGGGAGGCGGTGCGCGCCATCGACGACATCATACGAGACGCACCCGCGCCCCTGGCGGACCGAGGAGCATTCTACGATCGCGATCCTTGCGTACGATGGATGGACGGGGGTCGCTTCGATCTGCGGATCGATAGCTGGAACGGCAAGATCTCGATCCCGGCGGGCAACCCCGGATCGTGACGTAGCCACGTCCCGGGGGCCCTTCCGACGCTCTCTGTACGGGTCGCAGACGGTTACCAGTTGACTGGACTTCCGCCTCCCGGGGCACCGGTGAGCGTGACGTGCCATCGATACGTCGTCGGCACCATCCACAGGCAAGCCGACGGAACAGCTATGGACGTCTTTCATTCGTTCCCTTTTCGTTCTAGCGTCCGTCATCGCCTATGAAGCAGGCGATCTCCTGAGGCCGACGCCAGTCGAGTGTTCCGATGTCATCGGGCCAACCGCGTCGCAGCGTCCAGAACAGCCTTCATGCTGACGGCCGTGCGAAGCCATGGCCGCGGGAGATCCCCAATGCTCGATACATGTGCGCACCCGGGCGAGCTTGATCGGCTTCAGCCCGTCGTGGCCCCATCCGATCAACTCGCCGCCGCATTCCTGAAACAACTCGCGCACGAAGAGCGCGTGCGTCTCAAATTGGATGTCTCATACGGGAGGGAGATCGCCGAGGCGGGGTTCGCAGTCCCGTACGACGGGGACGATCCGGTCGAGCGGCTCATCGCGCTCGACGAGGTCGACCGGCAAATCGCGCACGTCCCCATCCCGGCGGATTTAGCCGCTGTCGCAGTCCTCGTCGCCCGAGCCATCGAGGCCGAACCCGGTCTGCTGCGGCGTCTGCGCCGCGAGGCCCCCGTCGTCGTCCTGGCGACGCACGTTCCCGAGTTCGTCGAGCCGGCGCGAGCAATCCTGGAAGCATGCGCCTTCGGACCCGACAGGAGGGCGCAGGACCTCGCTCAGTCGAGGTCGACGGTATTCCGAAACCGGGATGTCGGACTTTTCGTTCGCGATGGGGCCGGCAAGGATCATCGCGTGGATATCGGCAATGATATCGTTGGTCGCGCTCTGCACGCACGGGGTCCGCTGGTCGGCATCGCACCCGATCCGAACCGACAGTTGCCGCGCGATCTTCTCCGAGCGGCAGATCATCGGCTCGCGTTACCGACCTTGGATCAGCATGGACTCGACCTCGTGATCGAGGCGGTCGTGGGCAGTCGACCCACGCGCGGAATCGATCCGGATCTGCTGCGTACGCTCGACATCGCGGATCTCCCGGTCGCCCTGCGAACCATGACCTCGCCCGACGCGTGCATCGACGCGATCGCCAAGGTGCTGGCGGAAAAGGCCGACTATCTCGACGCCGGACCCGGATTGGAGGAACTGCACGGCTATGGGGCGGCCAAGGACTGGGGCGTCGCGCTCGCTGCCGATCTGCAGGAGTACAGATGCGGAAGCTTGGCATGGGCCCAGATCGATAATCGGGGCCTGCTTCTCTCGGGGCCACCTGGCGTGGGTAAGACTTCCTTTGCCCGGGCCCTGGCGAAGACCGCCCGCGTACCTCTGGTGTCGACATCGGTCGCGGACTGGAACAGCGCCGACTACTTGAGCGGTACCCTGAGGGCGATCCGCAACGCGTTCGCCCGTGCCCGCGCCCTTGCACCCTCCATCCTCTTCATCGACGAGATCGACGGGATCGCGGACCGCGCGACGATCCGAGGCGAGCACGTCCAGTACTGGACGCAGGTTGTGAACTGCCTCCTAGAGCATCTGGCAGGGATCGAGGATCGACCCGGCGTGGTCGTCGTCGCGGCGACGAATCATCCCGACCGCATCGATCCTGCCGTCAGAAGGGCAGGGCGCCTGGATCGGGAGATTGCGATCGAAAAACCGGATGCAACGACGCTCGCCGGAATCTTCCGTCATCACCTTGGTTCGGACACGCTTCCCGAGATGTCGCCGATGCCATTGGCACTCGCAGCCCGGGGTTCGACAGGTGCCGACGTCGAAGCTTTCGTACGCCGCGCCCGGGGAGCCGCGCGACGTGCAGGTCGCGAGATGACCTTCGAGGATGTCTTCGCTGAGATACGGCAAGGCCGCTTGCCGCTGCCCGGGCCTGCTCGGCGTCGGATTGCGATTCACGAGGCCGGTCACGCGGTCGTCGGCCGCGCAACCGGTCTCGGATGCATCGTCGACGCCTCGCTCCACGACAACGGCGGCGAGCTCGTCTTGGACCACGCGATCGACGGCGATGCGACACTTCTACAGCTCGAGGCCGTGATTGAGCTCGCCTTGGCTGGTCGCGTCGCGGAGGAGATCGCCTTCGTCAACGGTTCCATCGGCGTCGGATTCGGACCGACCTGCGATTTGGCCAAGGCGACCGCGGTCGCATGCGACATCGAACTGCGGTTCGGACTCGGCAGTTTCGGACCGATCCACGTCGCCGCAACGACCAGCGACCTCCTTCTCGTGAAAGGTTTGCTTGAGCCGGTCGCCGCCCGGCTGTCCGCAGCCGCCGAGCGGGCTCGCAAAGTTCTCACGGAACGATGGGCGCAGGTCGAGATCATCGCGTCCGCGCTGGACGCCGCCGGCTACCTGGCAGGTACCGAAATCGACGCACTCATGGTCGGGATCGACCTCCGTGGTGGAATTCCCAATCCACGGAGCTCCGATGTTTCAGGGAAGGGCCTCTGATGTTCGCACTTCCCCCCGACGAGCCGGAAATCGGCGACCTCCGACCGCTTCACGAGGCGATAGACGACCTTTGTGAAGTCGTGGGTGGCGACCGCGAGTCCGTCATACGCGGCCTTGCGGAGATCGTGCGGCGGCGCGCCGAATTCGAAGCCTTGCGGCAGATGGATATGGATCCATAGACATCCCGCGGCGAAGGTCCGGCGGGCGACGCCGTCTACGCGATCGCCGGGCGCGTCAGTGAGCCGGCCCTGGCGAAGCGGAACCTTGCCTGCGGTGAGGCGTACGACGACCCGCCGTGCCTGCCACCTCCGCGGAACAGGGTTCCAGCACCTCCGGGCGGAGAAAGGACCGATCGTCCAGCATCCGGCGCCGTACGTCTGCGGAAAGGCTGAAGGAGGACGGCGCCTCCATACGAACCGAGGCCGCGATATGCTCAATGGGCAGTGATCGCGCTCATGATGCCATGGTGACCGCGCTGGCGCCGACGCTCGGCTACGAGGCCAGCTCCCGGGTGGCCCAGCGAGCGTTGAAGGAGAACCGCGTCGTTGCCGATCTCGTGCTGGAGGAAGGGCTACTCACCGCAGCGGAACTCGACAGGCTCCTGGAACTGGAGGCCATGACCCATCCGACGCGACGACAGAAGAAGGGCAGCGCCACGTCCTGACGGGAAGGCGAGCAGATCGGTCACCGACATGGCCGTTCCCATCGCCGCGCCGTCGAAAATTTCGCCGATCCTCCACTTCGGCGAAGATCCATGACGGTGGACGGAGCTTGTCAGGGCGGAAGGTGCGGGCGATCCTCGATTTCGACGCAAGCCCGCGTCCCAGGGACGCAATCATGGCCAGAAAGGGCTCGCGCAAGAAGGTCGATATTCCCGCCGCCTTGATCGCGTCGATGCAACAGCAACGTGTGATCCTCTTCCTGGGTGCCGGCGCTTCGATGGAGGCCGGTGCTCCCTCGGGCGAACAGCTGCGAGCCGGGCTGGCGACCCGATTCTTCGCGTCTACCATGGAGGGCTACGACCTCATGTCCGTCGCCGAAATGGCGATCCAGGCTCATGGGAACGGTGTCGTCTTCGAGCACCTTCGAACGATCCTCGCTGGCTTCGAACCGTCGGACGCCCACAAGCAGCTCGCAACCTTCCGCTGGCGGGGCATCGCAACCACGAACTACGACTTCCTCGTCGAGCGCGCCTACGCGGGCACACCCAACCGTCTGCAGGATCTCGTGACGTTCGTCCGCGATACCGAGTCGGTCGAAGAGCGGATGCAGGCGGTCGCCCGTCCGGTCGAGTTCCTCAAGCTGCATGGATGCCTCGAGCAGCTTCACGATCCGAAGCTGCCCCCGATCCTTTCCCACGAGCACTACGACCGCTACCTGGAGGGTCGCGAACGGCTGTTCCGGCGCCTCGAGGACAAGGCACGCGAAAGTCCGATCGTGTTCTGCGGCTACCGGATGGCGGACGCGCATATCCGAAAGCTCGTCCATCGGTTCGTCGGACTTGGCAACCGCCCGCGTTACTACCTCGTGGTGCCGGGTATGACCGAGCACGAGGTCGCCTATTGGGCCAGTATGAACGTTGGCGTGATCGACGCCCGCTTCGGCGAATTCGTTGGGGCACTCGACGGCGCGGTGGAACCCCTGTTCCGCTCGCTCTCGGTAGCTGCGGACGTCAAGGAACTGCCGATCCGGCGTCTGTACCGCGTAAATGCCTTTGAGACGCCTCAGTTGAAGATGTCCCTCGAGCGGGATTTTACCTACCTCTACGCAGATCTGCCCCATCCTCGACAGGACCCTCGGAAGTTCTACGAGGGGCTCGACACGGGCTGGGGTGCGATCGTGCAACGGCTCGATGTCGAGCGGCGGCTGACCGGCGACCTCGTTCTGAAGGCCGTCATGGAGGAGCCGGGGGATTCCACGCATGTGCGCTTGTTCGTACTGCGTGGCCCAGGGGGCTCCGGAAAGACCATCGCCCTCAAGCGAGCTGCGTGGGATGCGGCGACCGCATGCGACGCACTGGCACTCTGGTTCGAAAGAGTAGGCGCACTGACCGGCGAGCGCCTTGTCGAACTGCATGAGCTGACGGGGAAGCGTGTCTTCCTCTTCGTCGATCGGGTCGCGCTCCACGCCGAACGCGTCGCTGCCGTGTTGCGGATGGCCAGGGGACGGAAGGTGCCTCTCACCGTGATCGCTGCCGAGCGCGACACCGATTGGAACGTGTACTGCGATCCACTCAAGGCGTTCGCCCCCGTCGAACTACGGGTTACGAACCTTTCGACCGGCGAGATCGATCGGTTGCTGGACCTCCTTACGCGGCACGGGTCTCTCGGAATTCTCGCGGGATTGACCCGGCCAGAGCAGGTGCAGGCGTTTCAGCAGCGTGCGGAGCGTCAGCTGCTCGTCGCCCTGCACGAGGCCACTCAGGGCAAGCAATTCGAAGACATCGTCCTCGAGGAGTACCGCCGCATCGTGCCGGGGCTGGCGCAGCGCCTCTACCTCGACATCGCAACGATGAATCAGTTCGCGGTACCCGTACGGGCGGGCACCATATCCCGCATCTCAGGGATCCGCTTCGAAGACTATCAGCGAAACTTCTTCGCTCCTCTGGAGAACGTCGTCACCACGCTGCAGGACCCTTATACGGGGGACTATCAGTACAGGGCCCGCCATTCCCGGGTAGCCCAGTTCGTGTTCAGAGGCGCCTGCGCAACCGACGAGGAGAAAGTCGCGCAACTGACGCGCATCATAGCCGGGCTCGATCCGAGCTACACGACGGACAATCAGGTTCTTCAGGACATCGTCAGGGGACGTACGCTCAGCGAGGATCTCACCGACGTCGAAGCCGGACGCGCCCTATATCGGGCGGCCGTGACGGCCGTCCCCGCCCATGCGCATATTCTGCAGCACTGGGCCATCTTCGAGATGCATCATCGGCACGGTTCGCTCGCGGAAGCCGAGGATCTCGTACGGCAGGCGAGGGAGATCTCCCCGAAATCGCAGTCCATCATCCACACGCAGGCGGAGGTGGCCCGCCGCCGCGCCGCAGCCGAAGGCTCGATCGTCCTTCGCGAGCAATTCCGGCGGCAGGCGCGCGAACGCCTCGACGAGATGAACTCGAAGGACCCGGTCGCCCTGACCAGCCGTTGCAAGCTACTGATCGATGAAGTGCAGAACCTGGGCGAGGACATCGACGACGACAGCGAGGAGCACGCAGTCGCCTATTTCGCCGGACAGGTGAAGGCGGCTGAGGATCAACTTGCGCGGTCGCGCCAGATCTCGCCGGAGAGCGCCGAACTGCAGCAGATCGAATCCCGCCTGCACGAGGTTCTCGAGCGGCCTGCCAAAGCTCTCCGTGCCCTCGAACGTGCTTTCGCCCTCGGCGCCAAGGGAGCCGGCGTAGCCATACGACTAGCGAACGCCTACGCAGCGAGAGAGGAGAATGCGAAGGCAGCCGGGATCCTCGCCAAAGCACTCGATCGAGCCCCGGACGACAAGCAGCTGCACCTAGCGACTGCCAAGCTGTTGCTGGCCACGGCGGGTGATCACAACCTGGTCGGCGGGCATCTGTCCCGCAGCTACGGCAAAGGTGACAACAATTTCGAGTCGCGACACCTCCATGGCCAGTTCCTGTTCCTCCAGGGGCATGCGGCGGAAGCGTCTGACCTGTTCGCCGACATCGAAAGACGCGCCCCGGACGGGTGGCGATCGATGATCCCCTCGCGTGCGTCTCAGGTATCCGAGAAGCTCGGACGCTACGGGGGGACGGTCCGCAAACAGGAGATCGGCTACCTCTTCATCCGGTGTGCCGCCTACCCGAAGGATATCTACGGCCGCCAGGATCATGCAACGCCGGACGACTGGCACGATCTGACAGTTGGCAGCGAGGTCAATTTTCTAGTTCGATTCACCCGGTCGGGTCCGGTAGCAGTGGATATGAGGCCCGGAAGAGTCCGTGCTTAAGTGCCGTGATAAAAACGAATGGATCCAAAGCGGCAGCTGGTTGGCCCAGGACGCTGGATTGCGTTCCGTGGCGCGGCGCGCGACTTCGATCAATGTGTCGAGCGCAGAGCATTGCGATGTAGGTATGCCCTAAAATCCTGCTCGGACAACTTATGATGTCAAGCATCGTACGTCGAGGGGTCCTGATTGTAAGGAGATGCAGTGCTGAAGAATACGAAACTGCCGCCCAGATACCGGGTAACACCCCTCGAGCCCGGCGGGAGCTTGCGTTCGCTCTCGTGACGGTACTCCCAAACGTCGGGGTGCGCGTAGCGAGCCGGACCCAGCTCCGATAGGTATTCCACCAGGTCGTCTTCCTCCATCTTGTAGTGGCCGGTCGGAGCGACGATTTCGGCTTCCAGCCGGAGGTAGTCCCACTTCGTATCCAGAGCGAACGATACGAAGGTGACTTTCCGAGGCTTCAACAGTAGGACCGAATCCACATCGAGCTCGATGAAACCGGCTTCCGGAGCACGACGTGCGCCCGTGACCGTGAAGCCGCCGCCGCTAGGCAGGAACATATGGTTCAAGCTGGGTACTTTGGCGACCATGTCCAAGACATCGACGATCGCGTCGATATCGGTCCAGGTTGCTTCGGATGGTGTCCTGATAGGGAAAAAGCGCCTCGCGAACTCCTGCCATTCCTTCGCATTCCGCAATAGAAAATCGTCGATGATATTGACCCATTCCCGTAGTCCGCGAACGGCATCCGCGATCGACGGACGAGATGCCGGATCGTGTTGTGTACACTTAGTTAACACATCGTCTAGCACGGTTGTATACTGTTCATTTATGTAGTTCCTGAGCCCGATGTTGGATGAAGGCAGGTAGGTTCCATCAAATCCAAGATCCTGTCCGGTGAGGAAGATCCATAGGGTCTTAGCAAACGAGAAGACGTCAGCTGCCAATCCGTCGGCCGCCGCAGCTTCTCTCCGCATCTCCGGGGCCATCGTGAACTTGGCACCGACATCACGCCTTGCCGGGGTGATGGGGGTGAGGTCGGGATACTTCACCAAACCGAAATCGGAGATGCAGAGTCTACTTTGATAGGCTAGAATATTTTGAGGTTTGATATCCCTATGCGCCATCCCACGGGCATGTAGCTGGATCAGTGTGTCGCCTAGTTGGGCGAAATATTGGACGATCGCCTTGCTGTCTTTTCCCTGAAGAAGCGTTTCGGCATTATCGGCCAATGGCATGACATACCAAGGCTTGTCGCCAGGTTCTACCGGGAGATGCTTGTCGATCATCGGGATGATGCCGTCGAGCTCACCCAACCTAGCAAGCGCAGCGATCTCGTTTCGGAATCGTCCGTAAGGCTCGACTCCCAGATCTCGCAAGATCTTCATAGCCGCGACGGATCCGCTCTCATGATGCTGCACCTGCCAGACGTCAGCGTTCCCACCGGAACCCAATTTTTCCCCGACGATCCAATCGCCGCGCCGCTGCTGCCGCTTCGATCCGTTTGTCATTCTCATCCATCTCGATCAGCGGCGCAGCACCGAGAGCACGCCATCCTGGCTTCGCCTATGCAGGCAGGTCGAAGCGCGATCCACCAAAAAAGGACAACTCGCTCGGATGAATTCTTGCGCCGTTTCCGCAGGTACACCTTGATTCCTCGCCTAGCTGAAACATCGCTTCGACGTAAAACTGGCGGCATTTGCCTGTATGACAGTCGGAATGAACATCGGGGGCAACGTACCGAAGGATCCGGAAAAGGGATCCGATCTACGTCAGCTTCGCCGGACCAAGCTGGAAAGCACCGAAACGAACTACGGTCCGATGTCGGCTGGTGGTACGATCCTCAGCCAGAATAAATAACATCGGCTCTCAGGCTGCTTCTTCCGGGTTCGGCCAAACCGGCGCGCAAGCCTACCAGTCGTCACGTCCGGGACGGGGATCTCCGTACCAACGGCATGCCGTAAGGGCTGGCTCTGCGGACGTCGGCGGCATCGTTGACTTCAGTTCGGGCTACGAAACCGACGCGCGCAAGCGTACACTGCCTGATCGGACCACTTCGACGGGATGAAGCCGACCAAGGTCGAACCTGCGTAGAGTTTTGCGGTGAAGCTCAGCTTGCTCATCGAGCACCCAGAACGGATGCTTGTTGTCCATATTTCGATACTATAATTTTTGAGCACCATAGCTGCTATAGGGTCATTCCTTAAAACTTTCAGGCCATGGTCTACGGATGAACTCCATCCCAGAGCCAAAGCGATGAAGCTCCTCGCACGTCTCTCGATCAACGCCTTGCTGGTCCTAGGCTGAGGATGCTTACCGCTCCGATGCCGCCGAGTTCGGCAACGACGTCGATGATCTGGCCAGCGACCCGATCAGACCCGGACTCCAAGAAGGACACGCCGCTTGTCTCGCCATCGAAGGCAGGGAGTTCGGGAAACCCGCCTTCTCGGATGGCTGCGGCGACGACGGGAATTCTGGAGGCAGTCGCTCGTCACCGAGTCGGATGCAGCTCGACCTTCGGGATCGCGGGGTTTCGTTTCAGTGCATGGAGCGTTAGCCCAGACCCGATCGGTGGAAGTTGCCCCGGGTCGCTGATCAACAGAAAATGGCCGTTCTCCGGCATCGCCCATAAGATCCGATAGAGAGTCGGCAGATCGAGCATCGAGCTTCCGACCTCGACGAGCGCCTCCGGGCCGACGACGATCTGTTTGGCCTCCACGCTCTTCAAGAAGGCGGCGATCGTCCAGGCCTTCCGGCCGGCTGCCTCCGTCATCCGGACCGCCGCCTGCCCGGGCAGCGCCATCTGGTGCACGGCGCGACCGAAGAGCTGCGCAGCCTCGACGATTGCCTACACACCGTTTCCGGCAAAGGGGCAAGCGCCAGCGGCGCTACGCGCCCCCTTTATCTCCTCTGCGCGCTGTAGTCTTCGGATAGCAGGTCGGCCTCGCGGGACGGTCTTCTTCCAGTCTCGCTAAGGGACGGAATAGCCGAGGACATCGACCTGTTCTGGCTCATATACGACCGCCCCCGAGGGCGGCAACATGCCGAAGTCAGGCTCCCGACCTCGCTCCAGCCTCAGCTTCGCACTGGACAGACAAAAGGCAGAGCCGCGTCAGGCCGTGAAGGCCTGACACCCTGTGCCGATCGGGCGCTCCGCGAAGGCTGGGAAACGGACCCTCCACCCTGAAGCGGACGTTCCGCTCGCGACCCAACTAGGTCATAGGAGCAATCTAACGGCGGCCTCGAAAGCAGATGGGGTGGATGGCTCCCGCTCCGACTGACGGCATCTCGGTGCCAAGATGTGGTTGCTGTCGAAGCAGCAGCGACGCAGATGTAGGAGCCATCCCCATGGAGATCATCACCGTCGGCATCGATCTGGCCAAGAGCATCTTCCAGGTTCACGCCGTCGATGCAGCTGGGCAGGTCGTCGTTCGCAAGGCGCTGAGGCGGGCGCAGGTCGTGCCGTTCTTCGCCAAGCTGCCGCCCTGTCTGGTCGGCATGGAGGCGTGCGGAACGTCCCACCACTGGGCCCGGGAACTCATCAGGCTCGGCCATGACGTGCAGCTGATGCCGCCCGCTTACGTGAAGCCGTATGTGAAGCGCGGTAAGACCGATGCGAACGATGCCGCCGCCATCTGCGAGGCGGTGACGCGCCCGAGCATGCGGTTCGTGCCGGTGAAGTCGACCGAGCAGCAGGCGGCGCTGGCGCTGCACCGGACGCGCGACCTGCTGGTCAAGCAACGCACGCAGTTGGTGAACATGATCCGCGGCCTGCTCGCCGAGTTCGGGATCGAGATGGCGCGGGGCCTGCGCCATGCGCTCGAACTGGCGGCCCGGCTCTCGGCCGGAGACGCGGCCGAGGTGCCACCCCTGGCCCAGCGGGTGGTGACCGGGCTGGCCGATCAGATCGGCGCCGTGCAGATCCAGCTCACCCGGCTGGAGAAGGAGTTGTTGGCTTGGCATCGGGACAGCGACCTGTCGCAGCGCCTGGCGACGATTCCGGGTGTCGGCATCGTCTCGGCGACCGCGCTGGCCGCTTCGGTGAGCGAGCCCGAGCGCTTCCGCAACGGTCGACAGTTCGCCGCCTCGTTGGGGCTGACACCGCTGCAGAACTGCAGCGGCGGCAAGGAGCGCCTGGGCCGTATCTCACGCATGGGCGATCGCTACCTGCGCCGCCTGCTCGTGGTCGGCATGACCTCTCTGGTCCGGCGCGCGAAGGCGACGCCGACTTCGGTCGACCCGCGGCTGCCGGCGCTGCTGCAGCGCAAGCCGGTGCGCGTAGTGACTGTTGCGGCGGCCAATCGCACGGCGCGGGTCGCCTGGGCGATCATGACCCGCGGCGGCACCTACCGCGCACCAGCGGCCACGGCCGCCTGACAGCACGGCAAGGAGATTTTTCCAGGTTGCGAGGACGATGAGAGTTGATGGCGAACCGGTCAGACCGGGAGCCGGGACACCCCGCCGAACGTCCAGGGCGTCATAGCCCGCAAAGCAGAGTGGGACCCAGCTCGCGGATACCATCAGGGCCAGCGGTCACATGAACGACTGCATCAATAGGCCGGACACAAGACTGCACCCGACCAACGCGTCAGAACCTCAATTCGCCCCTTGCAATGTGGGAGCCATCCACACAAGACGTTGCAGCCGGACGCGCGCTGCGAACGCATGCTCTCGGATTCCCGCTTCCCGCGCTCGTGAGGCCGCCCGTTCAATCCACAGTCTGCATCTGGACGACGCCGCCGAGTTCACCGGGCTTGCCCGAGACCACCACGAGGTAGCGCCGGCTCGCGCCGGCATCCGTGCGGGTGATCTGGCGGATCGGGCCGATCGCGTTGACGATGGCCGCGCCGGCCGGGTTGGTCATGAAGGCGGCGAGCGGCTCCAGGCCGGCGGCCCCCTTCGGATCGGCGGCGAGCGCCAGGACGAACGGCGTCTTCGGCGCCAGTCCCGTGACCGCGGCCTGCAGGGTCTGCAGCACGCCCTGGTCGAACAGGGTCACCTGCGTCGCCGGCTTGCCATCGGTGCCTGCGAGCGTCAGCGCGCTGGTCTTGCCGGCTGCGCCCAGCGGCTGGAGGTTCTGCTTTCCGTCCCCCTCCGGCACGGCGTTCGGGACGTAGGCCACGCCCTGCGGCCCCTGGCCGATCGGAACCTCGGCGATCACGGTGTTCGATGCGGTGTCGATCACCGCCGCCTTGTCGGCGTTCTCTAGGCCGACATAGACGCGGCTGCCGTCGCCCGAGGGCCAGAGCCCGTGCGGCAGGGCGCCGGTCGGGATGGTGGCGACCTGGGTGAAGTCGTCGGTGCGGAACACCTTGACCTGGTTCAGGCCGCCGATCGTCACGTAGGCGAACTGGCCGGCCTTGGTCGAGACGATGTTGACGTGGTTGGTGATCGGCCCGGTCTCGATGGTCTTCAGCGGCGCGAAGGGCGGCGTCGCAGAGAACACCTGGGTCCGGCCGACATCCTTGAGGGTCAACCACACCTGCTTGCCGTCCGGTGTCGCGGCGATGTCGGGGCAGAACGGGCTCTCCTGCTTCACGCGCCCGACGATGGTGTGGGTCTTCGTGTCGATCACTACCGTCTCGGGGCTGAAGCTGGAGCAGACATAGCCGTAGGCGCCGTCCGGCGAGAAGATCGTCATGCCGGGCCCGTTCGGCACGGTGATCCGGCGCGTCTCCTTGGCGGTCGCGGCATCGAGTACGGCGATGTAGTCCTCGCCGCGCACGCTCACCCAGGCCTCCCGGCCGTCCGGCGTGAAGAAGGCCTCGTGCGGCGCGCGGCCGACATAGGCCGTGTGGCGGACCGTGTTGGTCGCCGTGTCGATGAAGCTCACGGAGTTCGAACCGATCGAGACCGCGAGCAGCGTCCTGTGGTCGGGCGAGAAGCCCATGCCGTGGACGAGGAGCTGGCCGCGATAGAGCGGGCTCAGGTTCATCGGCGTCGGGTCGCCGAGCCGGATCACGCCGAGCAGGACGTTGGCGGCGGGATCGACCACCGAGACCGTGTTGGAGAACTGGTCCGAGGTGTAGAACCGGTCCCTGCCGCTGACCGGCACGTCCGGTGCGGAGGCTGCGCCCGGGGCCTGCCCGGCGAGAGCCGAGCCCGAGAGCAGCGCGAGCGCAAGGAGGGTGAGGGCGGTCTTCATCGGCAGATCTCCGAAGGCATCTCGGCGGCAGGGGCCGTGCCATGGTGGTGAAGGTGGGCGGCTGCGGCGGACGAATCCGGCGCGGGAGGGAGATCGGCGAGCGCCCGGCGCATCACCGCGATCTCCTGGCCCTGTTCGACGATGATCCCCTGCGCGAGGCGGCGCAGGACCGGATCCTTGCCGTAGAGCAGCTCCGCCTGGGCCATCGCGATCGCGCCCTCGTGGTGCGGGATCATCATCGCGGCGAAGTCGCGGTCCGGATCGCCCGAGGGCGGGACCATCATGTCGGCATGCATCCGCGTCATCGACTGCGCCATCATCGCGTCGAAGGACGCGGAGACGACGGCCGGCGGCTCGGCAGCGGCCAGCATCGGGGGCATCATCATCCGGCCGCCGACGAGGCCGCCGGCGATCACGGCGGCCGTGAGCGCAAATCCCAATGCTCCGCGCATGAGCCGTCCTCCCTGTTCGTTGTCGAGGGGAGAGATGCCGGGGAAACGATTTTATTCCCTGGCCGGGGACGAATTCGCGGCCCTGCCGATGTGATCGATCTTTTCCAAATGTCAGTGGAATAGACGCGCCCGTTCGGCATCTCTCCCAATGCGGTCATGGTCGACCGCCGGAGACCTCACTCATGCGCACCATGCTGATCCGCGCCGCCTTTGCGGCCTTCGCCTTCTCCGCCGTCGCCGCCCAGGCCGCTGCGCCTGCAATGACCGCCGAGACTGCCAAGGGGCCGGCGCTCGTCGATGCCAAGAGCATGACCCTCTACACCTTCGACAAGGACATGGGCGGCAAGTCGATGTGCAACGGCCCCTGCGCCGCCAACTGGCCGGCACTGATGGCGGCCTCCGGCTCGGCTGCTAGTGGCGACTGGACGATGGTGACGCGGGACGACGGCACGATGCAGTGGGCCTATAAGGGCAAGCCGCTTTACACCTTCGCCAAGGATACGAAGCCCGGCGACATCACCGGCGACGGATTCCTCAACGGTGCATGGCACATCGCCAAGCCCTAATCGGTAAAGCCTCGTGGACGAGATCGCCGCCCTCATCGAACCGCAGATCCCGGCCTTGCGGCGCTACGCCGTTGCGCTGTTGCGGGACCGCGAGGCGGCGGACGACCTCGTCCAGGACACTTTGGAGCGGGCGTTGTCCGCCTGGTCCGGACGTCGCCGCGATGGCGACCTGCGAGCCTGGCTGTTCACGATCGAGCGCAACCTGTTCCTCGGCACTGTTCGACGCCGGGGCCGGCGCGGCATCGATGTCGGCGCTGAGGCTTTGGAGCAGGTGCCTGATCCGGGTGCCGACCCCGAGACCGCTATGGGGGCACGCGACGTGCTCACCGGGCTCGACGCGCTGCCCGAGGAGCAGCGTTCGGTGCTGCTGCTCGTCGCAGTCGAGGATCTGTCTTATGCGGAAGCGGCGCAGGTGCTCGGAGTACCGCTCGGCACGGTGATGTCGCGGTTAAGCCGAGCCCGGGAGCGGATGCGAAGTTTTCTGGAAACGGGCCGAACCGGCTTGTTGAGGAGGGTGAAATGAGCGGGGATCCGCGCCCGATCGGCGAGGACGACCTGCACGGCCTGATCGACGGTCGTCTCGAACCGGAGCGGCAGGCGCTGGTCGAGGCATGGCTCAGGGGAAACCCCGCGCGGGCGGCCGAGATCTCGGCGGATCGCGCCCTGCGTGAGCGCTTGCGTGCCCGCCTCGCGCCGATCGCCGAGGAGGCGATCCCGGCGCGGCTCCGGGTGGCCAACATCCGCTCGCGACATCGCCCAATAACCGGGCGCTGGCTTCCGGTCGCGGCTGCGGCCGTGCTCTGCCTCGCGGTCGGCGGTGCCGCCGGCTGGTTCGGCCATGCCGCGCGGCAGGTACCCACGGTCACGCTCGCGCGAACCGAGCCGGCGACCGACGATGCAGTGGCGGCCTTCCGCACCTACGTGGTCGAGGCGGTGCATCCGGTGGAGGTGCGCGCCGACGAGAAGCCGCACCTCGTGACGTGGCTCTCGAAGCGCCTCGGCCGGGCGGTGACCACCCCCGACCTCACGGCCTACGGCTTCCGCCTGATGGGCGGCCGGCTGCTACCGGCGGGTTCTGAATCCGCCGCGATGCTGATGTACGATGACGATCACGGCACGCGGCTGACGCTCTACAGCCGCGTGGGCGATGCGAATGGCCGCACGGTGTTCCGCTTCGCCCGCGAGGGCGATGTCGCTGCCTTCTCCTGGGTCGATGGCGGCATGTCCTACGTCGTCACGGGTCGCACCGACGAGGCGCGGCTGTTGACCGTCGCGCAGGCGGTAGACGCGCAGGTCCGTGGATTGCCGGTTCCGCCGCGGCAACCATGACTCTCGACCAACTCCGCATCTTCGTGGCCGTGGCGGAGCGGCAGCACATGACCCGAGCCGCCGAGGCGCTGAACCTCGTGCAGTCGGCGGTCAGCACGGCGATCGCCAACATCGAGGGGCGGCACGCCACCAAGCTGTTTCACCGGGTCGGCCGCGGGATCGAGCTGACCGAGGCGGGACGCGTGTTCCTCGTCGAGGCCCGCGCCGTGCTCGCCCGGGCCGAGGCTGCCGAACTGGTGCTCGCCGACCTCAGTGGCATGCGACGCGGGACGCTGGCCCTCTATGCCAGCCAGACCATCGCCAGCGACTGGCTGCCGCGCCACCTCGTCGCCTTCCGCCGGGCCTACCCTGAGATCGCCATCCGGTTGGCGGTGGGCAACACCACCGACGCCGCCGACGCGGTGCGCGCGGGGCAGGCCGAACTCGGCTTTGTCGAGGGGGCGCTGAACGACCCGACGCTCGCGAGTACGACCATCGCGCAGGACCAACTGGTCCTCGTGGTCGCCCCTGGCCATGCCTTCGCCGGGGCGACCGACCTCGAACCCGAAAACCTCGCCGGGGTCGATTGGGTGCTGCGCGAGGCTGGATCGGGAACCCGCTCGGCCTTCGAGGCGGCCCTGAGTGCGGCCGGCCTCGCAGCCGCCCAGCTTCGGGTCACGCTCGAACTGCCCTCGAACGAGGCGGTCCGCGCTGCCGTCGAGGCCGGGGGCGGGGCCGCCGTACTGTCCGAGACCGTGGTCGCCGCAGCACTTCGGGCCGGGACCCTGGTGCGGGCGGCGTTCGACTTACCGAGCCGGCCATTCCGGGTGCTGCGCCACAAGGAGCGCTACCGCAGCCGGGCCGCCGACGCGCTTCTCGACCTGATCGCGGCAGCGAATGCCGGATGAGCGAGCCCGCGAAACCCGTGCCCCCCGACGATCCCCGGGTGAGGCTCGCCGAGGATCGGACGGTTCTGGCGGCCGAACGCACCTTCGTGGCGTGGCTTCGCACCGGGCTCGCGTTCCTCGGCGTCGGCCTCGCCGCGCAGCGCTTCCTGCGGGAGGTTCTGGCGGTTTGGCCGCTGAAGGTGCTGTCGCTGACCCTGATCGCCTGTGCACTCGCCTCATTCGCCGGCGCCGTGTGGCGTGACCGGGCGATCCGGGCACGGCTCGCCCATTCCGAGATCCCGATGATGCCGCGCCTCCTCACCGTCGGGATTGCGGCCCTGCTGATCGCGATCTCCGGCCTCGCGGCCACCGCCCTGCTCTGGGCGTGAGGGTCAGGCCACCGTCACTCGCACCCGGTGCCAGGCGGCGCTGAGGTAGCCCTTGTAGTTCCAGGTGTCGTCGGGGGCGGCCGGCTGGGTCTGGCCGGCGGAATCCCAGGCCCGCACCGCGAGCTCGTGCTCGCCGGCGGTCAGCTCGCGTTCAATCTCCCAGAACGTCCAGGCGTAGGGCGCGTCGGCGTCGCGCTCGATCCGGGCCTGCGCCCAGCTGCGGCCGCCATCCGTCGAAACGTCGACGCGGGCGACCGCGCGGTCGCTGGCGATGGCGTAGCCGCGGATCGCGTGCCGGCCGGCCTTCAACGCCGCGCCGCGGGCGGGCTCGCAGATCGCGCTGTTCAACGGCATCGCCTCGATGGTGATGCCGTGGGCCGGGTCGGCGGTCTCGGCCGTCACGTTGGGCGGAAACAGCTTGTAGTCGTCGGCCTGCATCGGGTTGTCGGAAGGCCGGTCCTGAACCGAGATGCGGGCGAGCCACTTCGCGCTGCGGATACCGGCAAATCCTGGAACGACCACGCGCAACGGATGGCCGTGCTCGGGGGCGAGAGGCTCGCCGTTCATCGCGAAAGCGAGCAGCGTCTCGGGGGCCAGCGCCTTGGCGAGCGGGATCGAGGCACCGAAGCGCGTGTCCGTGTCCGCGATCCGGTCGTGGCTCTCGAAGGCGACGTGGCGCTCATCATCCGCATCGATGCCGGCCGCGCGCAGCACGTCGGCAAGCCGCACGCCGGTCCATTCCGCATTACCGATGGCACCGGGCGCCCACGGGTCGCCGGAGACCGGCGCCACGGCCAGCATGTCGGCCCGGCGGTTGCCGGCGCATTGCATCACCGCCGTGACGGTGACGGGCGCGAAGCGTTCTTTGAGATCGGCGAGGGAGAGGTCGAGGGGCGTCGCGACCATTCCGTCGACGGTCAGGCGGTAGCCGTCGGCGTCGAGGTCCGGGATGTCGCCGTGGCTGCGGACGTAGAAGTCGGCTTGATCAGTCAGGAAGGCGGCCCGCAGGCGATCGAGCGGCGGCTCTGCGTTGTAGGGCGCCTTTCCGTGGACGATGAGGCGGTCCTTGCGCTGGAACAGGCCGAGCATGGGGTCTTTGTCCTGCGTTCGCGACGTGTCGAGATCGAGAACGCGCCGGGCGCCGAAAGGCACCCGGCGCGCGAAGCTTCACGGCTTCATCGTCGAAACCACCGCGTTCTTCGCGCGGTCGACCACGGCCACGCTGAGGTCGCGGTTGAGGACGTACGCGTGGGCGTTGTCGGCCGAGAACGCGATCGCCTGGCGCGGCTCGTTCAGCCCGGTCACCGTGGCGACGACCTTGAGGCTGCCGGTGTCGATCACCGACAAGGAGTTGTCCTTGAGGTTGCCCGAATAGACGAAGCGCCCGTCCGGGGTCAGCGCGGCCCCGTAGGGGTCCTTGCCCACCGCGACTTCAGAGGTGACCTTGCGGGCGGCGACATCGACCACGCCGATGGTGTTGCGGCCGCTGTTGGCGGCAAACAGCGTCTTGCCGTCCTTGGTGATCGAGATGGCGCGCAGCTTTTCGAACCCGACGATCTCGCCGGTGATCTTGTTGGTGGCGGTGTCGACCAACGTGATCTTGTCGCCGAGGAAGTTCGTCACGAACACGGTCTTGCCGTCCGGCGACAGCTTCACGCCCTGGCGCGGCTGAGCGAAGCCGGGGATCACGGCGTCTGCCAGCAGGGTCTTGGTGTCGAACACGGTCAGCGTGCTCGCGGCCTCGTTGTTGACGTAGAGCTTTGTCCCGTCGGCCGAGAGCACCGTGCCGAACGCACCGGGGCCCGCGGCCAGAACGCCGGCCTCCTTGCCGGTGCCGGTCTCGTAGACCGTGATCCGGCCCGTGCCGCTGTCGGAGACGTAGAAGCGGGCGCCGTCCGGCGCGAACACGATGTTGCGCGGCGTGACGAAGCCGTCGAGGCGGCGCAGCACCGTGCCCTTGGCGACGTCGTAGACGATGACGGCGCTCTCCTCGCTGTTCGACACCGCGGCGACCGTGCCGGCGGCGTTCAAGGCGAGCGCGTTGTTCTTGATTGCGCCGTCGAAGCCGGCGGCGAATCCAGTTTGGTTCTGGGTGAGAAGCAAGGCAGCTCCGGCGAGGAGGGCACGGAGGCTGGTGCGGACGTCAGTCATGAAGCGTGTCTCTCGGGCATGCGCCCTCGTTCGGCGGCCTGGGGCCGGCCGTGCGGGCGAGTTCGAAATCGGATTGCGTCGTGCGGGACCGGTCAGGCCGTGCATCGCCTTAGGGAGATGCCAGCGAGGGCGGTCTATTCCCCGAGGCCGGCGAAAAAAGCACGGCGGCCTCGGGATTCGAGGGTTCAGGGCGTGGGCTTCAACGCCGTGAGGTAGTCGACGATGGTCTGCACATCGGCCTGATCGACCGGCGCTTTGTAGACGTGGACCATCTTGTTCACGGTCTCGGTCCACTGCGCTTTCGTGAGCTTGGGCTGGGTCAGCACCATCCCGGCCGAGTGGCAGGCGAGGCAATTGTTATTGACCGCCTCGGCTCCCGGCCCGCCCGGAAAGATCCGGTCGGACGTCGGAAATTCGATCGATTGCGAGCTGAAGCGCATCGGCTCGGGAGCAGGCGCCGCGAGCGCCACCAGGGGAGACAGGATGAGCGCGGTGATGAGGGCCGCAGGGCGGATCGTGTTCATGGCTGTTCTCCTCAAGCGGCCTGGAAGGACACGGTCTCGATGCCGTTCTGCATGAAGCCGTTGGCGTTCCAGACCCGGTCCATGCCTTGCGCGACGCCCTTGGTGTTTGTGCAGCGGACCCTGACCGTATGGGTCCCGGCAGCCAGCGCCGGCAGGCTGCCGTCGAAGCGGCGGAAGCTGTAGGGGCCCTCGTCCGCCCCGAGTTGCGCCGGGACCCACGTCGCTCCGCCGTCTCCAGAGACCTCGACCGTCTTCACCCCACAATCGCCGCCGAAGGCGATGCCGCGGATGGCCACCGGCGTTCCGGCCGCCACCCTGGCGCCGTCCTGCAGATTGGTGACGAACGAGCGCGGCACCATCCTGTTGATAGGCACTGTCTTGAAGCCGGTCTGGCCGGGCTTGATGTTAGCGCCCGGCACATCGGGGATGCGATAGGCGGTCTTCATCCAATATTGTTCGTCGGGCTTGTCCAGGACCTCGATGTCGGACAGCATCTTGACCCAATAAGTCGAGTACCAGCCCGGCACCACGAGCCGGAGCGGGAAGCCGTTGAGCAACGGCAATTGCTCGCCATTCATCGCGTAGGCGATCATCACCTCGCCATTGCTTGCGTGATCGAGATCGAGCGATTTCTTGAAGTCGGGCGCGTCGTCGACCACCGGCGCGTCGAGGCCGTCGAAGCGCACCTGCACGGCACCGGCCTTCACCCCGGCCTGTTCGAGCACATCCTTGAGGCGTACGCCGGTCCATTTGGCGTTGCCCATCGAGCCGTTAGCCCATTGCGCGCCGGGCACTCGCGGCTCGAACAGCCCGCGCGAATTGCCCGAGCACTGGTTGACCGCAGCGATCTCGAAGCGCGGCAGGCCGGCGATGGCGTCGAGGGAGAGCGAGAGTTCCTTTTCCACGTGGCCGTGGACCTTGAGCCGGAAGGTGCCGGCATCCACCTCGGTCGGGATCGAGGCCCAGTGCCAGCGCACGTAGAAGCGGTCGTTGGGGGTGAACACGCCCTCGTCGAACACCGAAAACGGCGTCTCCAGCAGCGGAGGATGAGTACGCTGCAGAATCATCTCGCCCTTGCCCGGAAAGGCGGTGGTCAGCGCCCGCTCGTCCGGGCCGCCCGGCAGCGGCAGCTTCACCGAGCCCGCGGCCCAGGCTGGCAGCGCGGCGGCGAGGCTTCCGAGCCCGAGTCCGCCCAAAGCGAGGCGGCGGTTCATCGGTCTGTCCAGTCCGTGCATAATCTCTCCCCTAAAGAATGTCGGCGTCGATGCGTTCGAGGGCATCGGACCGGTAGCGATTCCTCGCGACAAGGGAGATGCTACGGAAAGCGATTTATTCCCTCCAACGGTCTTTCGCGATGCGAACGATCTCCCGGTGCGATGATTTGAGAATTTTCAATCTCCCGCCTGGTCCGGAATTCTTCGGGGCATCGCGCCGGATGAAAACCTGGATCGGTGGTGGAGCTGATTCCTCACGCGGATCAGACGAGGCCGAGCACATGGATCAGGCCGAGGCTGACGGCGCCGAGCGCGAGGAGCGAGGCGACCACCGCCAGCGTCACCCGCGCCCCGGCCTTGGCGACGCTGCGCACGTCGACCCCGAGGCCGAGCGCCGCCATCGAGACCACGGTGAGCAGATTGGCGGTCTCCGACATCGGCGCGAGCGCGACCTGCGGAACCAACCCGGCCGAGCGAAGGCCCGCGAGCGCAAGAAAGGCGAGGATGAACCACGGCACTAGGCGGTGAATCGCGAGGCTGGCGCGGGCCGGGCGGTCGCCGGCGGTGACGACGGGGGAGGCCTCGTCGGTTTCCTCGCGCAGCCGGCTTGCGCCGAGGGAGAGCACCAGGACGACCGGGCCGAGCATCAGCACCCGGACGAGCTTCACCAGGGTTCCGACCTGGACGCTGAGCGCCGCGACCGGCGCGGTCGCCGCGAGAACCTGGGGCACGGCGTAGACGGTGAGGCCGGCGAGCACCCCGTATTGCATCGGCGACAGGCCGAGCAGCGGCACCAGCAGCGGCAGGCCGAGCACCACCAGCACGCCGAGCACCGCGGTAAAGGCAATGGAGGCGGCGACGTCCTCGCCATCGGCACCGATCACCGGGGCCGTGGCGGCGATGGCGGAGTTCCCGCAGATCGAGTTGCCGCAGGCGACGAGGATCGCCATGCGCGGGTGCAGCCCGAGCGCCCGGCCGATGCCGTAGCTCGACACGATCGCGGCCACGACGACGCCCGCGATGCCGAAGAGCAGACCCGGACCGGCGGCAACAATCGTCGTGAGGCTGAGCGAGGCCCCGAGCAGAACGACCGCGATCTCCAGCACGGTCTTGGCCCCGAAGGCGATACCCGGAAAGAACCGCTGCGACGGGGTCCAGGCGGTGCGGATCGCGCTCCCGAGCAGGATCGCCAGCACCAGGACTTCGAGCCAGGCGCGACCCAACAGATGCGCCTCGACGGCCTCGAAGCCGACCGCTGCGGCGGTGACCGCCACGCAGAGGCCCAGTCCCGGAAGGATGGCTCTCGTGCCGGCCAAGGCGCCCATCGATCGAGGGTGAGAGAAAAGTCTGGGCACGGACATGGATGGCTCCGATGTGATGCCAGAGAATCCCATGTCCCTTTCATTCACTCCAACGGAATGATCAGATGTTTTCCATCAACGAAATAGATGAAAAGATGGCCCCTTCGCAGCTTGCGGAGCCCCATGCTGCGAGGTCGACAGGTGGATTCACGCGTCGATCCAGCGGGCCTTGATCGTCGTGTCCGCGGCAAACTCATAGATCCTGACGGAGCCCGTTGCGAGTTCGAGGTCCTCGACCTCCGCCGGGCTGAGGTCTTCGAGCGCCATCACAAGCGCCCGCAGGCAATTACCGTGGGCGACGACCAGCACGTCCCCGTCCATGACCGCCGGTAGGATGGATCGGAGGTAGCATGGCACGATGCGGGCGACGGTATCGCGCAGGCTCTCGCCGTTCGGCGGCGCCTCGGCGTAGGAGCGGCGCCAGGTCTCGATCCGCACCGCCCCCCAGCGCGCATCGGCGGTAGTCTTGTCGAGCCCGCTGAGGTCGCCGTAGTCTCGCTCGTCGAGCGCGGCGAAGCGTTGGGGAATCAATCCGGGTTGCCCGAGCGCATCGAGGATAAGCCGGCCGCTCACGACGGCCCGCGTCAGCGTCGAGGTGAAGGCAACAGAAAAGCGCCAGCGGCGCTCGGCCAAACGCCGGCCGGCTGCCTCCGCTTCCATCCGGCCCTGCTCGGTCAAGGGCGAGTCCAGCAATCCCGTGAACAGGCCGGATCGGTTGGCTACACTCTGGCCATGCCGGACCAGCACAAGACGTCTCGTGACCGGGGCTTTGCAATCGTGAATCACGCTGTCTCCCGAGGCAGAGCACTTTCGCGCCGGTTGCATCGCCTCTGATGAAGTCGGCATCCGGCTTTAACGAAATCCGACCCTGAGATGAGTTGGACCGGCTGTCCGGAGACGGCGATTCATCCTTGGTCCGCTTTAGAACGTCTTGCGACTGAAAGCAGCCAAGCTGCTTGCCACCCGACCCAGTCGTAGAACGGACGGACGAGAGACGCCCCGAACCAGTCGCTGTCGATCCTTCTTAAAAAGGGTTCAGTGTAGACAGTTCTAAACGGTGGGGGTCGAGAATAGAAACTCGTGCCGGCTGCTCTGTGAGAAGCGAGCCGCAGAGCTTCGCAAACGTGCCGATTAACGTGGCATAACGTGCCCAAGATCAGCCGAGCAGATACCCACCACGAGATTTCGACGATTGATCGCGGTCCTGTCACCTCGCGTCAGGCTTGCGACAGATAAAAGCGGTTGGACCTGACTTTGTGATTTGGCTTCCTGCGCCGAATGCCGTCTGTTTTCGCCCGGCACGCAGCGTACCAGATCTGACGCGCTCGAATGATATAAGTGCGGAGATGGGTGGGGATCGAGGACGCATGAGCGCAGCGCTCGGGATCATGTGCAAGGCCCCGCATCCTGGCCGAACCAAGACACGGCTCGCCGCCTTCCTCGGAGCGGAGCGCGCGGCCCTCCTCTCCGGCTGCTTCCTCAAGGATGTCGCCCAGGCTGTACTCGCAGTCCCGGACGCCTTCGCAACACAGGGCTATGGCGTCTACGCGCCGGCCGGAAGCGAGGCCGAGCTTGCGGAGATCCTGCCGCTTTCCTTTCGGCTCCTACTCCAGGACGGCAATGATTTCGGACGCGTCCTCGGATCGGCAGTGCAGCGGCTGCTGGGCGAGGCAGGCCATGACTGCGTCGTGCTGATCAATTCCGATTCGCCGACCTTGCCGGTGACGCTCCTCACCACTGCGATCACAGCCCTGCGGAGACCGGGTGACCGGGTCGTACTCGGGCCCGCGATCGACGGAGGCTACACCTTGATCGGCCTGAAGCGCGATCATCCCGAACTCTTCGTCGACATCCCCTGGAGCACGGGCGAGGTGCTGCGCCTGACCCTGGAGCGCGCCGCCATGATCGCCCTCGGGGTCGAGATGCTGCCGCTCTGGTACGACATCGACGACCTGGAGACCCTTCGGATCTTGCGGGCGGAGATCGCCGGAAGCCCACCGGCCTTCGCCGCGCCTGGCCTCGTCGGTGGACCGGCGGCGGAGACCAGCGCGATGTTGGCGGAATGGCCGGAGGTATGATCGTAGCCCCTGGCCCCTCCCGACGCCTCGTCCTCCTTGGCATCGTCGGGACGGTGCTGGTCGGCCTCGGGATGCCGGTGCTCCAGGGCCTCGGCGACAACGCCTTCCTCCTGCTCGTCATTGCCGGCGGGGTGATCGCGGCTCTGGGCGCACGCCTCGAGGGCATCGAGGGGCGCCGGGCCCTCGTCGTCATCGTCGGCACCGGCCTCGCCATGCGGGTGCTCGCGCTGCCCGCCCCGCCGATCCTGTCCACGGACATCTTCCGCTACGTCTGGGATGGGATCGTGCAGGGCGCCGGCATCAACCCCTATCGCTACGTTCCGGCCGATCCAGCGCTTGCGGACCTGCGCCCGGCGGCGGTCTATCCGTTCATTAATCGCGCCGATTATGCGGTGACCATCTATCCTCCGGTGGCGCAGACGTTCTTCTTCCTGGTGACCCGCCTGTCGGACAGCCCGCTCGCGATCAAGTTCGCACTCGTTGCCTGCGAGGGGGCGACCCTGCTGGCGCTCATCGGCCTGCTGCGCCTCACCGGGCAGCCGTCGACGCGGGTCGCGGCCTATGCCTGGCACCCGCTGCCGGTCTGGGAGATCGCCGGCCAGGGCCATGTCGACGGGCTGATGATCGCCCTGATGATCCTCGGCCTGTGGCTCGCCCTCATCGTCGGACGGCGCTACGGGGGCGCGGGCGCCATCGTGTTGGCGGCCCTGGTCAAGCCCTTCGCCCTCATCGCCCTGCCGGGCCTGTGGCGGCCGTGGGACTGGCGCATGATCGCGCTCGTGCCCCTCGTCGTCGCGGCGGCCTATCTGCCCTACCTGTCCGTCGGACGCGGCGTGCTCGGCTTCCTCGCCACAGGCTACGTTCAGGAGGAAGGCCTAGCCTCGGGCTGGGGCTTCACCCTGCTGCGGCTCTGGCGTTTTTCCGCCGGTGAATGGCCGCACGACACCGGGATCTATCTCGGGCTCTGCCTCGCGATCCTGGCGGCCCTAGCCCTGAGAACCGGTTTTCGAAGGGACCGCACCCCGGAGCGGAGCCTACGCGACATCAATTTTTCGATCGTGATGTTACTCTTCCTGCTCTCGCCCGAATTCCCCTGGTATCTGTTGATGGCGGTGCCGTTCCTGAGCATCGCCGCGACGCTTCCAGGCTGGGTCCTAACGGTGGGAGGCTTCATGCTCTACGATGTCGTTCCCGGCGATCTGCAGCTGTCCTACGACGACCGCTCGGCGATCCTCGCCGCCCTCGTCGTAGCCGCCGCTTTGGCGCAGGTGACATTCACGCGACGACCGGGAGCCTTCCGATGACCAGCGGCACTGCCACAGCCCCCCCGGCCGTCGACCCGCGCCGCTACCACGAGGCAGCGCCGAAGTCGGTAGGAGCCTTCGTCGAGCGACCGCCGGTATGCCTCTACCTAGAGGTGACGAACCGCTGCAACCTGCTCTGCACCACATGCCCGCGCACCTATGTCGAGCTCGAGCCGCCGGCCGACATGAGCTGGGAGCTTTTCACGCGCATCGTGGACCAGGTACCGGATCTCAGCCGGGCAGTGCTGCACGGAGTCGGCGAGCCGATGCTGGTCAAAGACCTGCCCCGAATGGTCCGCTACCTCAAGGATCGCGGCACCTACGTCCTGTTTAACACTAACGGCACGGTGCTGTCGGAGAAGAACGGCCGCGCCCTCATCGGGGCGGGTCTCGACGAGTTGCGTGTCTCACTCGATGCGTCGACGCGCGCGTCCTACATCACCGTGCGCGGCAAGGATTACTTCGAGCGTATCCTGAAGAACGTCCGTGCCTTTCGGGCCATGCAGGAGCGCGAGGGTCACGCTAAGCCTCGGGTCTCGGCCTGGCTTACCGGCCTCAAGGAAACGCTGCCCGAGCTTCCCGCCTTCGTGCGTTTGGCGGCCGAGACCGGCGTGAAGGAGGTCTACCTGCAGCGCCTCGTCTATTTCGAGAACGATGCCATCGGCATGGCGCGTCCCGACCAAGCCCTCTACGAGCGCATGGAGGCGGACGAGGCTCACTACCTCGCGGAAGCGGAGGCGGTCGCAGCGGAACTCGGGCTCACCTTCTCGGCCTCCGGCGCCGCCAGCGAGCCCGGCATGAGCCTGAAGCGCGACGACGATGGCTCGCCCTGGTCGCTCTGTCGTCGACCCTGGAACGTAATGTACTTCACAGCCAACGGCCGGGCGCTTCCCTGTTGCATCGCTCCATTCTCGCAGCGCGGCTACGAGAACTACACGCTCGGCGACGCCACTCAGGATAGTCTGCGGGCGATCTGGAACGGCGCCGCCTACACCGATTTTCGTGCCGCGTTGCTTTCCGACACGCCGCCGCATGCCTGCGGCAATTGCGGGCTGCGCTGGAGCCTGTGAACGCTACCCCGTTCGTCACCGCAATCGTGCCCTGCCTCGACGAGGAGACGGCGATCCCCGACGTCGTCGCCGGGCTGCTGGCGAACGGGGCCGACGCAGTCATCGTCGTCGATGGGGGCTCGCGGGATGCGACCGCCGCGCGTGCCAGGAGCGCCGGTGCACGCGTCATCGTGGAGCTGCGCCGGGGATATGGCCGGGCGATCCAGGCGGGCATCGCCGCGGTGACGCCCGAGACCGACATCGTCTTGTTCGTCGACGGGGACGGAAGCGACCGGCTCGACCGCGTCCCCGACCTGCTCGACCCGATCCGCGCGGGTCGCGCCGATTTCGTACACGGCTCCCGGGTCCGCGGCGCGCGCGAGCCGGGCGCCATGAGCCCGCAGCAAATCGTGGCCGGACACCTCGCAGGGTGGCTGCTGCGCCTCACCTACGGCACCAGCTTCACCGACATGTCGCCGTTTCGCGCCATCCGTCGCGACGCCCTGGCGCAGCTCGGCATGCGCGACGAGACCTATGGCTGGAACCTCGAGATGCTGATGCGGGCTGCCGCATCGGGCCTCCGCTGCGAGGAGATCGCGGTCGGCCAGCGACCCCGGCAGGGCGGCGCCTCCAAGGTCTCCGGCGACTGGCGGGTGGGCCTGCGCGCCGCATGGATCATCGGCACGACTTTCCTGCGCCTCTCTCGCGGACTCGCCCGTGAGAGAGGCGCCCGCGAATGACTTATGCGCGAGGAATGCTCTGCCGGCTGGGTGTGGTCAGGTGGCGACGCGCACGAAGCGCGCGGCCCAGCCATGGGTCAGGCCCGGCGGGAAGCGACGGCGCAAGTCCGCATCGAGGCCGAGGCTGCGCCCAGCTCCGAAGACGCTGAACAGGCCCATGAGGCCGGCCAGGAAGACGTAGGTCCAGGGCCATTCCTGCGGGTGGAGGTAGAGGCCGAGCCAGAGTTGAGCCACGAACAGGACCCCGACGACACCGGTGATCCGCACCCCGAGACCGAGGAGCAGCGAGGCCGCGAAAGTCAGTTCGGTGAGGAAGACGAAAATGTCGAGGATGTAGAAGTTCGGCGTCGGCAGCAGCACGGTCTTGACGAGGTCGCGATGGATCTGGAAGGCGGCGTTCGTCACCTCCTCGCCGGTCCAGAAATACAGTCCGTTCTCGGTGGAGAGGAACGGCAGCTTCCAGAGCATGCCCTGGAACCACATGGCCCCAATCAGGGCGCGCAGCACCCACATCGTGAGATCGCGTCCGTTGCGCTGCGCCGGATCCTCGATCCATTCGCGCAGAGCGATGAGGAGGCTCGCCAGGACCAACAGGGCGAAGCCGGCGACCACGAGCCAGCGCCCGTGGCCGAGGCCGAGCTGGTCGCTCTGCTGTCCGAGGAAGAAGGCCCACGTGTCGGTGAAGGGGTCGGTTCGCATGAGCCTTATCCTGGGTTGGGGGGACGTCCGTCAGGAGCAGACCGGCCGGAGAGGTCCGGCCGGAGCACCATTCACGGGCTCCGAGAGGCGGGTCGGCAGATCGGCGAGGCGCAAGGATCGGCGCAGCGCCCGGGACAGGGCATCCACCAGGGTCGTCAGCAGGGCGGTGGCGACGATCAGCATCACGGCGACGTCGAGGCGCAGTTCGGAGATCGCGGCGTCGACATAGAAGCCCAGCGTCGTCACCCCGAGGATGCCGAAGATCGCGCTCTCGCGCAGGATGAGCTCCCACCGGTAGAGCAGGTAGGCCAGGAACTGCCCGTAGAGCCGGGGCACCGTCTCGTAGGCGTAGAGATTCAGGCCGGACGGTGCGTCGGCCCGGTAGGGCAGACCGTCGGCGTGGCGGCCCATCAGGTAGCCGACGATGCCCGCATTGTGGATCGTCAGCGCCAGGATCGCCGGCAGCATCGAGGGGCCGAGCAGCTGCAGCAGCACGTAGGCCAGCATGTATTCCGGCGTCGAGCGTACGACGACCAGGAGGACGCGCCCGAAGGGCTGGCCGATCGGCCCGGAGAACCGGCGCGAGACTAAGGGGAACAGGAGCAGCGCGCCGAAGGCCGTGGCCACCAGCGCGACCTGCGCGAGGACCAGGGTCTGGAACGCGCCGGGTAGCACCTGCTGCATGAGGATGGGCCGGAACCAGACTCCCAGCCTTGCCCAGGTCTCGGGATCGAGGATGGCGCCGGAGCGAAGCGGGCTCGGGACGATGTCGTGGCTCACGAACCGTCCGAGGCTGGCGAGCCAGTTCGTCGTGCCGATGGTCTTCGGGAGGGCGAGGACGCTGGCGACGAGGAGAACGGGAAGCGTCGAGAACCGCATCCACATGCGGCGCGAGCCGATCAGGACGTAGAACACGAGGAGCAGCGCTCCGGCCTCTGCGTAGCGGCCCTGGCGAAAGGCGGATTCGAGGTAGAAGCCCATGGTCGGCAGGCCGATGAAGCCGAGCACCAGGGTCGAGCGCATGGCGCATTCGAAGCGGTAGAGCGTGTAGTGCCGGAATGCCGCCGCAACGTCCGGCAGGCGGCCATAGGCGAAGGCCGAGAGCGCCCCAGTCCCCTCGGGCAACACCCGCAGGGCCGAGAGGTCCGCCTCCTCGATGATCTCGGAATAGACCTTGGCGCAGATGCCCGCATAGGGCAGCGCGATGGCGAGGATGCCTGTGGTGGCCGAGAGGCCGAACACCTGCATCAACAGCAGGGCCCAGAACAGTTCGTGCACCGAGCGCAGGCCCGCGCAGACCAGGCGCACGCTGCGGAACCGTGCGAAGGGAGTCGCCAGGACGAAGCCGGCGCTCGCCCCCAGCGTCACCCCCAGGATGGCGAACGCGACGGTATGGACGACGCTCCAGACTTCCACAGAGAGGAGGTCGGGATGGATCAGGCCGCCGAGCAGGCGCTGAAGATCGGCCCAGGGGTGGAGGCTGGTGACGGCGAGATCGGCGACGAGCAGCGCCGCCAGCGCGGCGCCGACGAACCAGCGGGTCACCGCCGCGTAGCCCCAGCCGGGGATCGACCGGAGGGCGTTCACGCGGCTTGCCCGTAGAACGGCACGAGGGCCGATTCGTCGAGGTCCCGCGAGGGCGCGTCGAGCACGATGCGCCCGGCATCTAGGACCACGATCCGGTCCGTATACGCAAGCGCCAGAGCGATGTCGTGCAGCGCCAGCACCAGGGTGCGGTGACGCGCGGCGAGCCGCTCCAAGACGAGACCGCCCTGCAGGCGGTCGAGGGCCGAGACGGGTTCGTCGCCGATCAGGATCGGGCGCCCGTTGTAGAGCGCGCGCGCCACCGAGACGCGCTGCTGCTGGCCGCCCGACAAAGCGCCGGCTTTGGCTCGAAGCTCGTCCGCGAGCCCGACCTCGCCCAGCACCGAGCGGATTTCGGCGAGGTCGGCGCGGCCCGGGAAGGCCAGAGTGCGCAGGTTGTGCAGGGTCGACCGCTGATCGAGCCGGCCCATGTAGACGTTGTGGAAGACCGATAGCGTTCGGACCAGGGCCGCCGCCTGCGGGATCAGGGCGACGCGGGCGCGCGCCTGGGCGTGGATTAGCCCCAGGAGGGTGGACTTGCCGGCGCCGGAGCGCCCCATCAGGGCGACCCGCTCGCCGGAGCGGATGGTCAGGTCCACGCCGTGGAGCACCGGCTTACCGTCATAGGCCGCCCGGGCACCCGAGAGCACGATCTCCGCTTCGGGCTCGGTGAGGGACACGGCGCCGCGCTCTCGTTTCAGTCCAGCAGGCCCGTGGATTTCGCCACGCGCTCCACCGGCTCGTAGGCGGCATTGGTCACGGGGATGAACTTGGAGCGCGCGAAGGGAGCGAGGATGGCAGGATCGGTGATGCCGATCAGGGCCGCCTTCAGCTTGTCGGTGAAGCCGGCGCCGTAGATCGCATCGACATCGCCACGCACGGTCCACTGGTAGTCGGGAAAGGGTGGGCTCTCCCAGATGACGTCGACCTCTTTCGGGTCGACCTTGCCGGCCTTCGTGTCGAGGTCCCAGACCGAGTAATCCACCGCGCCGACCTCGAAGGCGCCGGACTGGACGAGCTGGATTGTACGGCTGTGGTCGCCGGAGAAGCCGACGCGAGAGAACACCTCCTCGGGCGTCTTGCCGGGGAACGCTTCGCGGATGAAGTATTCCGGCATCAGCCGGCCCGAGGTCGAGGCCCGAGAACCGAAGGTGAAGGTCTTGCCCGCGATCTCCTTCGGGAAATCCGCCGACTTCGCCAGGCCGGTCTTGGTGTTGGCGAGGAGGTAGGTCTTGAAGGCGGCGTCCTCGGCGCCCTGCGCGATGGCTTGCGCCCCGGGCGAGGCCTTGCGCGCCTGCACCCCGGTGAAGCCGCCGAACCAGGCGAGCTGGACCTGACCGTTGGTGAAGGCCGTCACCGCCGCCGGATAGTTCTTCACGGGGATATAGGTCACGGGCACGCCGAGCTTACTCTCAAGATAGGTAGCGACCTTGCCGAAGCGCTCGACGAGGCGGCTCTCGTCCTGATCGGGAATGCCCGTGAACACAAAAGGCGGCTTGGCGCGCTCCTGCGCCCCTGCCGCGTTGGACACGAGCAGGAATCCCAAACCCAGCAGCAGCGACCCGCTCAACGTCCGTCTCAGCATCGACCGTCCCCCGACTATTATGCGGCGTTGTACGATGCCAAGCAGGCATCGATGTCCAATCAATTGACGGCTATTGCGAGCCCGACGGTACGAAGCCCGGCGGACCCTGTCGATGAGGCTTTTCGCGCCGAGTGGGCGCCGGGTTACAGACTGGTTGTCTCGTTCTCATTCGTCGCCCGACCGAGTGCGAGGAAGGCCACGGCCCCGAGGGCGACCGGCCCATCGCCCTGGTCCCGCCGAAGATCCTCCGCGAAGCGAGCCAGTACCGCTTCCCGGTCGCGGCCCTGCGCATCGAGCATCGCGGCGAGGCCGGGGGCGAAGGCGAGGTGCTCTGCGAGCCACGCTGCGGACTTGGCACGCAGATCCGCCTCGATGCGAACGATGCGATCGAGGGGCACCTCCGCCGCATCGAAGAGGGCCCGAAGAGCTGCCTCCTCGCGGAAGCGCAACTGGGCAGGGCCCTCCGCGGGCGGCGCCTGGGTGCCGCGAACCGACGTCACCGCCGCGATCAGCCGGCTCACCAGTTCGTAGTTCTGCGGCTCGGTCCAGGTCACCACCGCGATCGGGCCACCCGGGCGCACCACGCGTCCCATTTCGCGGAGGGCGCAGACCGGATCGGGGCAGAGGATGATTCCGAAGATCGACAGGGCCGCGTCGCAGGCGCTGTCGGCCAGCGCAAGGGCCTGCGCATCCATAGCGGCCGCCCAAACGGGCAGTGCGCCATTCCGGGCCCGCGCCCGGATGCGCGCAGCCATGCCCTCGGCCGCGTCGATGGCGATAACTCGCGATCCACGGGACGCCGCCATCAGAGCGGCACCGCCGGTTCCGGCACCGACATCGAGGCAGAGTCTGCCGGGCGCGAGCTCGAGGGACTGAAGCGCGGCGTCTGCGAACTCGTTGGTGATGGGCTCGAACGCGGCCTCATAGGCCTCGGCGAACAGGCTCCAGCGCGCGGGCTGCTGATCTTGCTGAAGACGTGATGTCACCGGGACGCCCCTCCGTGCGAAAGGTATCGTAACATCCCGCGGCACGACACCGGTCATTCCGGATCGCCGGTCCGGATCAGACAGGAGAATCTTTGTGGCTCCGATGTCCCAAACACCCGTTCTCCCGGCGGCGCTCCAAGCCGGCCCGGCCCCGTCCTTCTCCCTCGGGATCGGGCTGACCAACGAGTGCAATCTCGCCTGCAGTTTCTGTTACCGCGACCCGGACCGGCTGGACCGGCTCGGTCCCGATCAGGTCCGCGCCGTGATCGACAGTCTGCCGGTCCGGTCGGTCAATCTCGGCACCGGCGAGAACGGGATGCATCCCCAGTTCGGGCTGCTCCTCGACCTGCTGCGGGCCGAGCCGATCAAGCTGACGATCACCTCAAACGGGCACTCGATCGCGGTGATCGACGACGACGCGGTGCGGGCCTTCGCCGATGTCGAGTTCTCCATCGATTATCCAACCCGCGAGGAGCAGGACGCGCAGCGCGGCGCGGGCAACTGGGACCTGGTAATGGCGCAGGCCGCGCGTTGCCGGACGCTCGGCGTCGGCGTCACCTTCATCGCGGTGATGATGCGCACGAACTTCGATCGCCTACACGAGATCGCCGCGATCGCACGGGACTTCGACGCGCCCCTACGCATCAACGTCTACCAAGCGGTGCGCACCGATGCCTTCGCGCTCACCTACGAGGAATACTGGAGCGGATTCGCGCGGCTGTTCTCCGAGACCGACGTGATCGCCATCGGCGAACCCTTGGTCCGGGCGATGGCCGGCCTGCCGGCGCGCAAGGGCGGCTGCGGCGTCGGTACCGTCCGGGTGACGCCGCGGGCCACGGTGCAGCCCTGCGTCTACTGGGGCGGCACCGGTCAGAGCCTCGACACTCTGCGCGAGTCGGGCAGCGGCATCGTCGAGACGGCCCCCTTCGCGGCCGCCCGCGCTCTGCCCGAGCCCTGTCGAGGCTGCGCGCACGAGGATGCCTGCCACGGCGGCTGCGCCGGGCGGCGCCGCCTGATGGAGCGCCTTGATCAGGTCGACCCTTATTGCCCGATCGTGCGCGGCGAGTCCCGGCCACTTGCGATCAGCATGGCGCCGGCCCGCGAACTCCCGAAACTCGAGAGCGCCTGCACCACGATCGTTCAAGCGCGTGGCTGACGCGGCCGAAGCCATCGCAGGTCTGGGCCGGATCGCGAATTCCTACGCGGTCGTGCTGTGTGACGTGTTCGGCGTGCTTCACAATGCGACCGAGGTCCGTCCCGCTGCTGTCGCCGCGCTCCGGATTTTCCGTGCGGGCGGCGGGACCGTGGTGCTCGTCTCTAATTCCTCCGAACTGGGCCCCCGGCTTGCCGAGACGCTCCGGTCACGCGGCGTGGCTCCCGAATACGACGCGCTCGTCACCGCGGCCGACATTGCCCGCATCCTCCTGAATGAGCAGGCATCGGAGCGGGTCCACCACATCGGCGCGGCGCGCGACCGCGTCCTGTTCGACGGCACCGGCGTTACCCTGACCGGGGTCGAGGCCGCCGATCTGATCGTGTGTACCGGCTATCCAGACCGGGACGACGATCTCGACGTGGTCCTGGCTCGCGCACTCCGCCTCGGTCATCTCCTGCTCTGTACCAACCCGGACACGAGCCTGATGGTGGATAGGACGCATCTGCGCTTTGCCGGCCTCGTGGCGGAGCGCTACCGCACCCTCGGCGGCACCGTCATCGAGACGGGCAAGCCCGGCGCGCTGATCTACCGAGAGGCTTTGGAGCGGGCAGCCGATCTTCGAAAGCGGCCGGTCGCACCCGAGCGGGTACTCGGCATCGGCGACACCTGGGCCCTAGACGTGATCGGGGCGCTGCACGCCGGGTTCAGCGCACTTCACATCGACCGCGCTGAGGCACACGCCCGCCCGCCGGACTACTCGGGCCGCCTGTACCGGATGCCTTATCTTGTCTGGTAGGTCCGCTCTTGTCTGGTAGGACACCCCAGACCATCAAGCGTCAAAAGCCGCGCCGCCACAGGATTCAGCTATGGATATGCCTCCGGTTCGCCTCACCAGCCTCGCTCACGGCGGAGGATGCGGCTGCAAGCTCGATCCCGAAGTGCTGCGCACGCTTCTCGCCGACCAGCCGGTGGCCGGCCCGTTCGAGCGCCTGCTCGTCGGCAACGAGACTGCCGACGATGCGGCGGTCTGGGCTCTCGATGATGTGACGTGCCTCATAGCCACCACGGACTTCTTCACGCCGATGGTGGACGATCCGCATGATTTCGGCCGGATTGCCGCCACCAATGCGATCTCCGACGTCTACGCCATGGGTGGACGGCCGATCCTAGCGCTGGCGATCCTGGGCATGCCGGTGGGCAAGATTGCGCCTGAGATCGTTGCCCGAATCCTGAAGGGAGGGGCGGCGACGTGCGCAGAGGCGGGCATTCCCATCGCGGGCGGCCACTCGATCGATACGCCGGAGCCGATCTACGGTCTGGCGGTGATCGGCCTGACCGACCGCGCCCGTATCCGCCGCAACGCCGACGCGCAGGCCGGGGACGTCGCCATCCTGACGAAGCCCCTCGGCGTCGGCATTTACTCCGCCGCGATCAAGCGCGAGGCCCTCGACGGTGCCGGTTACGCCGACTTTGTCGCCACCACGACACGGCTGAACAAGGTCGGGGCGGATCTGGCGGGGGACGCGGACGTGCACGCCATCACCGACATTACCGGCTTCGGCCTCCTCGGCCACGGGCTCGAACTCGCGCGTGGTGCCAGCCTGACCTTCGTCATCGAGGGCGGCGCGATCCCGCTCCTGCCCCGGGCCGAAGCGCTGGCGCGGGACGGGTTCGTCACCGGCGCCTCGCATCGCAACTGGGCGAGCTTCGGCGACCACGTTGCCCTGCCCGAGGATCTGCCGGACTGGCGCCGTCACATCCTGACCGACCCTCAGACGTCCGGCGGTCTGCTCGTGACCTGCACGCCCACACGGGCGGAGGCGATCCTCGCCCAGGTCCGGGCCGCGGGCTTCGCGCAGGCCGCGATAGTCGGACGGTTCGAAGCCGGGCCCGCCGGTATCCGGGTCGAGGCCTGAGGCGTGGCGGTACCCCCGAGCGACGTGAAATCCGCCCCGATCCTGCGCGACAAGACGCACGGGGCGGCCTCGGAGTTCACGCCCGAGAGCCTGCTGCGCGAGGCCAAGCGTCAGCGTGGTCTCAGGGAAGGCCGGGTGCCCGCGCTCTGCGTGCTCGACCCGGACGGCGACATCGTCCGCCATCTACAGGCCACGGGAGGTGCGGAGCGCGACCCGGACTGGGCCTGCTATCACAGCGAGTTGCACCGCTTCGTAGCTGGCGGGCGCGAATTCGGCATCATCGGCTGTGCGGTCGGGGCACCCTACGCGGTGCTGGTGGCCGAGCAGATGTTCGCCGCGGGATGCGAACTTCTGATCAGCATCACCTCGTCCGGCCAGATCACGCCGTTGCGGCCACCGCCCTACTTCATCCTCATCGAAGCGGCCCTGCGTGACGAGGGCACGAGCTACCATTACCTCCCGGCCTCCGAGTTCGCTCAGGCATCCGCCGAACTCGTCGCGGCCCTGGCGCCGGCCCTCACGGACGTCGGCGAGCCGGTCGAACGCGGCACGACCTGGACGACCGATGCCCCCTACCGGGAGACGCAGACGGCCATCGCAGCGGCCCTTGCGCGGGGCATTCTTGCCGTCGAGATGGAGGCCGCGGCGCTCTATGCCTTCGCGCAGGCTCGCGGGAAAGCGGTGGTGTGCTTCGCCCACGTCACCAATCAGATGGGTCAGGTCGGCGATTTTGAGAAGGGCGAGGCCAACGGTGCGACGGCGGCGCTCCGCCTCGTCGCGGCCGTGGCGGACGCGTGGTTCGCCGCACGCTAAAGTGCCACCGTTCGAAAACCGGCGAACACGTCGCGACGCTCCGGCCCGAAGAAGTTGCGATAGCTGGTGTCGACCATGCGCGAGCGCGTAACCCAGGCGCCGCCGCGCAGGACCTTGCGGGTGCCGAAGGCGGGCTCGGAATACTCCTTATAGGCGTCAGGCGCGAAGCCGGGGAAGGGCAGGAACGCACTCGCCGTCCATTCCCAGACGTTGCCGAGCATCTGACGGCAGCCCCAAGCGCTGTCGCCCGCGGGATAGGCGGCTACATCGACGCAGCCGAGATGAACGCCGTCGAGATTGGCGAGGTCCGGTGCCGGCGCCGCCTCGCCCCAGGGGTAGGCACGCTTTCCCGCTCCGAGCGTCCCGTCGCTGGACGGTGCTCCGGCGGCGGCGGCTTCCCACTCCGCCTCCGTTGGCAGGCGTCGTTCCGCCCAGCGACAATAGGCGTTGGCCTCGTGCCAGTTGACATGAACGACCGGCTCGTCTGGAGCGAGGGGCTCCTCGCGGTCGAAGCGTCGGATCATCCAGTCCCTGGCGCCGTCCCGCGTCCAGTAGACTGGATGCGCGGCTCCGTTAGCGTCGCGCCAGCGCACGCCCTCTACATCCCAATGGGCGTCCTCATGGTAGCCGCCATCCGCCACGAAGGATGAGAATTCCGCGTTCGTCACCGGAGCGCGGGCGATGCGAAACGGCGCCAAGGCGACCGGATGCGCCCATTTCTCGTTGTCGAAGACGAAGCCGCCCCCGGGCTCGGACCCGAGCCGCCAGGTTCCTCCGCCGACGGCGACGTCGCCGGGCCAGGGGCCGGATCCAGTATGTTTGGCCGAGGCCGACACGGCGAACGCCGGCGCCGGGTAACCGAGGGTCTGGCGCGTATAAGTGAAGGCCTCGTCATGCATGTCCTCGTGGAAGGTCACGAGTTGATAGAGCTCGGCCTCCTCCGCCGTGGGCGCGCGTCCGTCGAGCCGGCGCACCAGCGCTTCCTGGACTTGCGCCATGTACTGGAGCGTCTCGGGAAGTGGCAGCAGCGGGATGGACCAGCGCGTCCCATGAGGCACCCGCGCGGAATCGTAGAGCGCATCTGCCTCCGCGTTCAGCGGCGGATGGCCGTCGAGGCCGCGCAGGATGAACTGTTCGTGAAACCAGGCGAGATGCCCGATTTCCCACAGGAGGGGGTTCACGATATCGACTCGTGGCCCCATGAGACGGTCGCGGTCGAGACCGGCCACGAGTTCGAGCGTTCGCGTCCGGGCATCCTCCAGCATCGCCAGGAGACCGGCGGCGGAAACTTGTGCGCTCATCAACCGTCCCGGAACCCTGTTAAATCCATGAAAATCAGCCTCATCACGCCTGCAGCAAAGACGTCCCGTGCCGGCAACCGGACGACGGCGATGCGCTGGGCCCGCATTCTCGGCGATCTCGGGTACCGAGTCGATGTGGCGACGACGTACGAGGCGGGTTCGGACGCCGACTTGATGCTGGCGCTGCATGCCTGGCGTAGCGCCGTGTCCATCGCGCACTTCAAGGCGCGGCACGCCGACCGGCCGTTGATCGTCGCGCTCACGGGGACGGACCTCTACCACTATCTCGACGCTGACCCCGAGCCGACCCTGCGTTCCCTCAACCTAGCCGACCGCTTGATCGGCCTGCACGACCTCGTTCCCGCCGCCCTGCCGGAGCGTTACCGCCATAAGGTCGACATCGTTCTCCAGTCCGCGCTGGCGCGTCGAGAGCGCTGGCCCGTCTCCGAGGAGGCTTTCGAGGTACTCGTGGTCGGACACCTGCGCGCCGAGAAAGACCCGTTCTGCGCCGCCCGGGCGGCCCGACGCCTTCCCGCCCGGTCCCGCATCCGCATCGTCCATCTCGGCGGCGCGCATGACGCGGTCTGGGCGAGCCGGGCGGAGGCCGAGATGGCGGGCAATCCGCGCTACACCTGGCTTGGCGACCAGCCCGGCTCCTTGACCCGGCGCTGGTTGACCCGCGGCCGGCTCATGGTCTTGAGCTCGCAGCAGGAGGGCGGCGCCAACGTGATCTCCGAGGCCGTAGTGGCCGGCCTACCGGTAATTGCCTCCGACATCCCCGGAACCCGCGGTCTGCTTGGGCCGGACTATCCGGGCTACTTCCCAACTGGCGACGACGCTGCCCTGGCTGCGATGCTTCTGCGCGCCGAGGAGGAGCCTGCGTTCCTTCCAACTTTGCATGACTGCGGCGGAATGCGTGCGCGACTGTTCTCCCCAGCGCGTGAGCGCGAATCGCTTCGCCAAATCTTCGCGCGGTACACGGAGGCCCACGATGGGAACGACATCCGATTGCCCGGCACGAGCGCGGACGCGTTCGCCAGCGATGCGTCGAGCCGCTGTGGCGGCCAGTCGAATCACGCTGCCGCCAGCGCCTTCGATTAGCACTCGAAGCCTTCGACCTTGGTGGCGGAAGCTCCGTAGATGCTAGTAAAGCTCGGCCTTGTCATGTGGCGGCTAGGTCGAGGGCATTGCGGAACTGAAATACCCGAAATGCGGTGGCCCGGGCGACCGAATCGTCCTTGGCCAGCGCGGCGCCAGTTGCGAGGAAAGGGAGCGCTGCGGCGAGCTTGCCGAGATCATTGTCGGGCTGAAGAGAATGCTTGACGTTGGCGTTGGCGGAAGCGGATGGGAATCGAACCCACCGTACGCTATTGGCGTACCACTGGTTTTGAAGACCAGGAGGGCCACCAGACCCCGTTCGCCTCCGACATCCAGATTAACAGCGCCGCGGGCGCGAGGACAGTCACATTTCCTCGGGTGAAGCGGGCGCCGCACGGCTGAGAATATCGATCTGAACGAGGAAGCTGGCCTCGTCCTCAAGCGTGCGCAGGTCGAGGCGCAGCGCCCCATCGCCGACGCGGCCGATCACCGGAACTGGCAGTGCCCGCAGACGCTCCGCCAGCCGCTTCAGCCAAAAGCCGGCCCTGCGCTCACCGGCTGGTGGGCGGAAGGCAAGGCAGGCGCTCGGTAGCGTCTCGACCGGCAAAGCCCCGGAGCCGATTTGGCTCGCGCAAGGCTCGAGCGCGACTGCGGCTTGCCCGCCGAGCCGCTCCGACACGAGGGGCAGCAGCCGATCGCCCTGCGCGCGGATCTCGGCCTCGGGGCGGGTGAGCAAGCGCAGGGTCGGCAACCGCTCGCGCAGCGTCTCGGGATGGAGGTAGAGTCGCAGGGTGGCCTCCAACGCCGCGTAGGTCATCTTGTCAACCCGCAGAGCCCGCTTCAGCGGGTTCTTGCGCACCCGCGCGATCAGGTCGCGCCGTCCCGCGACGATGCCGCATTGCACGGCACCGAGCAGCTTGTCGCCCGAGAAGGTGACAAGGTCGGCATTGGCCAGCGCCGCCTGCACGGTCGGCTCGGGCGGCAGGCCGTAGGCGGAAAAATCGATTAGGTTGCCGCTACCGAGATCGACCGCGAACGGCACGCCGCGCTCGCCGCACAGGCGCCCAAGATCGGCCTCGGCGGCCTCGGCGGTGAAGCCATGGATCGCGTAGTTGCTCGGATGCACCTTCATCACGAGGCCGGTCCTCGGGCCGATCGCCTCAGCGTAGTCGGCCAAGTGGGTGCGGTTGGTGGTACCGACCTCGTGAAGCCGGCAGCCGGCCCGCGCCATCACGTCGGGCACCCGGAACGAGCCGCCGATCTCCACGAGTTCGCCGCGCGAGACGATCACCTCCCGGCGCATGGCGAGCGAGTTAAGCACCAGCAGCACGGCGGCTGCGTTGTTGTTGACTACGACCGCCGCCTCGGCTCCAGTGAGACGGCAGATCAGTGCCTCGACATGGCTGTCGCGCTCGCCCCGCTCGCCGCGCCCCAGATCGAATTCGAGGTTTGCCGCACCGGTCATCATGGCGGCGACCGCCTGCGCGGCCTCGGTCGGCAGCAAGGCGCGGCCGAGATTGGTGTGCAGCACCGTCCCGGTCAAGTTGAGGACGGGGCGCAGCGACGGGCGCTGTTCGGCGGCAAGCCGTGCGCCTGCACGCGCCAGCAGCTCGGGTTCCGGCGCCATCTCGACGTCGCCCGCCCGAATCGCGTCGAGTTCGGTCCGAATCGCCCCGGTCAACGCCGTGCGCCCGTAGGCCGCGAGCGGTGCCGCCGCCCCGTCATGCGTGAGCAGGCGCTCGACCGAGGGCGGTCGCGGGCGCGCGGGCGCCGCGGAGCCCTTGTCGGCCGATGGGCTTTTCGCGGGTTCGCTCATGGGTGGGTCGATTCCGGGACGGCGACGTCTTCGCCGGGTGAAAAGATCGCCCGGCGGTCGCCGGTGATGCGCCGGCCCTCGCCGAGGCGGGTGGTGAAGCCGGCGGCGTCGAAATGTTCGAGGAGCGGCATGGTGATGTGGCGGTCGATCCCCGCCGCCGCGCGGAAGTTGCCGACGGTGAGGAGCCCATCGGGATGCTCGGCCGCGACGGTCTCGGCCACGCCCGCGAGGTCGGCCGCCGTCTCGGGCAGGATGTAATAGGCCTTCGAGACCCGCCGCAGCCAGCCGATCCGCCCAAGCTTGTCGAGCAGCGGCCGGATCTCGTCCGGTTCGTGGCCGAGCCGTTCGGCGAGACGGCTGAGCCGGTGCTGGTCGCGGCCCGCCGCGCGCTGGACCGCGCGGACCCTCTCCCACAGCTCGACATCGACGGGGGCAAGGCGGACGACGTGGCCGGGGCGGTGGTGCAGGGCGCCGCGCCGCACGACGCGGCCGGCATCGAGTTCGCTCTGCAGGGCGGGGCGCACCGCCGGATGCAGCGGCCACGGGATTGAGCTTAGCAGTTCCTCGTAGGTAAGGCCCGGGTTGTCCGGCTCGTCTCGGTGGAGTGCGTCGAGGCTCGCGCGCAGCCGCTCGGCCAGCGCATCAAGGCGGTGAGCCGCGAAGCCGAGCCGGCCCGACGGTCTGGGCACGACGCGCAGGTCGGCTGCCGCGAACAGGGCGGTCTCGGCGGCGGGAGCCAAGTTGCGGACACGGCGGAAGTGGTCGAGGTCGAGCCCGTCCTCGGCACCCTCAAACGCCTGCGACAGGGCGCGCGCGTCGTCCGGTTCCCCGAGCGCTTCGAGCAGCGCCCGGCGGCCCGGGGTCCGTAGGCCGCGGCGGGGGCCGAAAGGGTCGAGGACGCGGCCCCCGCCGAGGGTGCGCCGGGCGGAGACGTCGCGCAGCACGTAAGCATCGCCGCCGAGCGCGCCGAGCGGCGCGTCTAGGGTGAGTTGGGCCAGCCCCTCCCGGCCCGGTTCGAGGGTCGGCCCGTCGAGGAGCAGCACCCGGCCCGAGACCGCGGCCGCGCCGAGATGGACCTGAACGGAGGTGCGGTGGCGCAACGGCCCGGCCTCGGAGGGCAGCAGGCGCAGTCGCACGTCGAGGCGGGTCGCGGGCGCGTGCAGGTCAGGAGCCAGGAGCCAGTCGCCCCGGTGCACGTCCTCGCGGGACAAGCGGGGGCCGACGATGTTGAGGGCGCAGCGCTCGCCCGCCGCGCCGCGGGCCGTCTCCCGGTCCTGCGCGCGGATGCCGCGCACCCGCACCTCGCGCCCGCCGGGCGAGAGCAGGAGCCGGTCGCCGACCGCCACCGTCCCGGTATGGACCGCCCCGGTGACCACGAGCCCGACGCCCGGCACGGTGAAGTGGCGGTCCACCGCAAGGCGGAACCCCCGCTGCGGCGCGCCCCCGGTGCTCGCCCCGACCGCTTCGGCGAGACCGGCGGCGAGCGCCGCGACGCCGGCGCCGGTGCGGGCCGAGCAGGGTAGGATCGGGCTGTCCGCCAGCGCGGTGCCAGCGACGAGGGCGCGAACCTCCGCCGTCACTGCGGCGAGGCGGGCCTCCTCGACGCGATCGCTCTTCGTAATCGCGACGACGCCGCGCCCGATCCCGAGGAGGTCGAGGATCGCCAGATGCTCGCGGGTCTGGGGCATGACGCCGTCGTCAGCCGCCACGACCAGGAGAGCGCCGTCGACGCCCGTGGCGCCCGCCACCATGGTGCGCACCAGCCGCTCGTGGCCCGGCACATCGACGAAGCCGAGCGTCGTCCCTTCCGCGCCGTCCCCATGGCGATAGGCGAAGCCGAGGTCGAGCGTGATGCCGCGCGCCTTCTCCTCAGGCAGCCGGTCGGCGTCGATGCCGGTCAGCGCCTTCACGAGCGAAGTCTTGCCGTGGTCGATATGGCCTGCGGTGGCGACGATCATATGGCCTTAGTGCCCACGAGAGGTGGCGGCGCGGAAACCCCCGCGCCGCCTTCCGCCTCAACCGTTGATCCAGGTCTCGGCGAGTTCGGACATGCAGGTGTCGTAGGGTGTGAACTTCACCCGGTCCGACACCGCGAAGAGGGTGAAGGGCGAGTACAGGAACAAGGCCTTGGCCTCGTCCTGCAGGTAGCGCTCCACCTCGCGCACCACCCCCTCCGTATCAGTCTCCGGCGTATGCAGGAGCTTCTCATAGAGGGCGTCGAACTTCGGATCCTCCGGACCCTGGCGCAGGGTCGCGTCCTTCCCGAAGAACTCCCGGTGTACGCACGCCACCGGATATTGCGGCGTCCAGTCGAAGTACCATTCGAGCTTGACGTCGAACTCCGCCGGCGTTTCGTCCTTGGCGCTGAGGAAGCGACAGCCCAGGCCGACTTTGCCCAGGCACTTGCCGATGGCGTCCACTACGCCCTTCCAGGCGGGCGAGGCGACGAAGACTAGTTCCCGTCCCCCGAGCCCCAGGCCGTCGAGCGTGCGTCTGGCACCCTCGGGGTCGCAGGGCATCGGCTTCATGTCCGGATCCGCGCCGTAGCGGCCGGGCTGGATGAATGCCGGGATCACCGTGCCGTAGCCGTGCGCACCGTGCTCCAGCACGAAGGCCTGGTCGATGGCGAGGTTGATCGCCCGGCGGGCCTCCGGGTTGCGCCAAGGCGAGTCCGGACGGTTCTCGTTGAAGACGCCCGTCAGAATCGTCTTGGCCTTCTTGGTCTGGATCTTCCCCTTATCGGAGGCGGGGAAACCCTTGGCTTCGTCAGGGGTGAGGTCGAACACCACGTCGACCCGGCCATCACCGGCTGCGACCGACTTGATGCCCTCGGCCTTGCCAATGACGTTGTCGTAGACGATCCGGACCGTCGGCCTACGGGCCGGGTTCCAGTACGTCGGGTTGGGCTCCATGACCACGCGGTCGGAGCGGCTATCGATGAGCGAGACGCCCTCGGTGAGCACAAACGGGCCAGTCCCCCACGGACCAGGCGCGTCGATGACTCACCAATGACCTTCGGCCGACCCCGTCTTCGGATCGACGAAGCCCCACTCGTTCCAGAACCGCGTCGAGGGCAGGTGCATGCCGCGCAGCTTCATCAACGCCGCGGAATCACCGCCGGGGAAGCGCATGCGGATGGTGCGGTCGTCGACCGCCTCGCAGGTCACGTCCCGGGCGAAGTTCAGGAAGGCGCCCGGCGGGTGCGGGTTGGTCCATTCCTGGACCTTGTCGAAGCCGAGCTTGAACATTGCCGCGTTGAAGGGTTCGCCGTCCTGGTAGACCGCGTCCCGCATCTTGAGTTCGAGGGTCTCCCCGTCGAGCCAGCGCCAGCTTTCGGCGAGGCTCGGCTGACCGATGCCGTCGTGATCAACGCGGTTGGCCTCCTCCATCGTATTCCAGGTGATGGAGAGCCAGTTGACCGGCGACGGGTCGACCACTGTCACCGTGTTGTGGGGTCCCCAGGGCTGGCCGCCCCCGGGATCCCCGGTCGCTTGCGCGTCCATGTCTCCTCCTCGTTGTCATGACCCGCATGGCGTGCGGGCATCGTTCGGCTCGACGCGAGCCGACATCTTGGAGGGCGCCTACAATCCTGCATGGCCCTCGATGGTTTCGCCCGGGCTGCCGTCGACCCCCTCGCGATTCAATTCGGCCCCGCGGAGAGCCGCGTCCGTGCGCCGTCGCGGTGCATCCTCAGCCCGGCTCGTCGCTCTGGGCCATGCCCGCTGCGGCGACTCGGTCAGCGAGATCCTTCAACTCCTGGCGCAGGTCGGCGAGTTCGCGGTCGCCGAGGCCAGTTCGGCAGACCACAGCCTGCTGCGCCGTCGCGACTTGGTTCTCCAGCAACCGGCCCGCCTCCGTCAGGGCGACGAGAACGATACGCCGGTCCACCGCGCGGGTCCGGGTGACGAAGCCCGCCGCCTCCAGCCGGTCGACTAGGGGCGTGACCGCGCTGGACGTGAGTTGCAGCCGGTCGGCTAGGTCATGCACCGCCGTCACGCCATCCTGCCAGAGCGCCAGCATGACGAGGTACTGCGGGTAGGTCAGCCCTAGCTCGCCCAGCAACGGCCGGTAGGCGCGCACGACCGAGTTCGTCGCAGCGTAGAGGGCGAAGCAAAGCTGGTCGTCCAGCCGCAAGCCAGTTTGCTTCGTCGATGTCAACACTGACCGCTGCTCCGTTCAGACCTTAATCATTCACGCGTGAACGATATTGTCAACGGTCAACATCTTGCGCAGCGGGAATCGCGGCTCACAGGCCTGCCTTTCCTGCTCTCAGAGCGTCCGCATTCACCAGAAGTCGGCCGAAAGCAGACCGGCAAAAATCCACCCGTCCCGGACGTTCAGTGCCGGAGACCGTCGCTCCAGTCGAGATCGAGGATCTGCCGAACGCCATCGACACCCGCTACTCGCCGACCCTGCGCGATCAGGGCCCGTTGGCAAGGGCGATTACTGGGATGATCAAGGCAACGCATGGTATGCCTGGATACGCATCACATCGGGGCGGGCCTCAGGCAACCGCCAGGGACCTTGGGCTTGGGTCTACGGCAGGTAAGCGGAACCGGAAGGTCGTTCCTTTGTCCACGGCGCTCTCGACAGTGAGCGCGCTTCCCTGGCGTTCGACCAGGTCGCGGCAGAGCAGGAGCCCGAGGCCGCTTCCGCGCTCGCCCGCGGTGCCGTTTGTGGTCGTGCGCCGGTCCAGGCGGAACAGATCGTCGACCTTGCCCGGAGGCATGCCGACACCAGTGTCCGTGACGGAAATCTCGACGGCGTCGCCATCGTTCCGGCCGGTGACCGTGATGGTCCCGCTGGGAAGCGTGAACTTGACCGCGTTGCTGACGAGGTTGCGCAGGACGGTGGCGAGCATGTCGCGCTGTGCCCGGACCTTGATCCCGTCGCAGGCAACCGACAGGGTCAGCCCCTTGTCGGCTGCGGCCTCGGCGCCGCCCTGTATCACCTCGCTGGCGACTTTGCCGAGATCGACGTCGGTGATGGTGACAGCCATCGTGTCCATCTGCAGGCTAGCCCATGAGAACAGGCTTTCAAGCAGGGAGTAGGCCTGGTTGGCGGCGTCGTTGATGCCTTTGGCCCGACGTTCGATGGAGGCGTGATTTCGTGAGGCTACCGCCTTCCCGAGCACCTCGGACAGCCCGAGCAGCGCCTGGAAGGGATTACGCAGATCATGCGCGATGATCGAGAACAGCAGGGTCTTCTGCCGGTTCAGTGTGTCAAGCTCCAAGGATTTCGCCTCGGCCTCGCGCCGGGCCTCGTCGAGTTTAGCCTGGAAGCCGCGGCGGGCCTCCGCGTACCGGATGGCGCGTGCGAGGCTCGACGGCGTCGCCTCCGCCTTAGCGAGGTAATCGAGGGCACCGGCACGCATGAGCCGGAACGCCAGGTCCTCGTCTGCCTCGCCAGTCAGCATCAGCACGGCGTGACCCTCGCCCGGCAGGGCGAGGAGGGAGGCGAGGAGGTCGAAGGTGTCGACGTCCGGCAGGCGGTAGTCGAGTAGGATGCAATCGAACGCGCCCTCCCGCGCCAGCCGCAGCCCGGTCGTGCCGTCGGGCGCCTCGGTCAGGTCGTGCTTCAGCCCCGACTTCTTCAAGGCGCGGCGCACGGACGTCCGGTCGACGGCATCGTCGTCGATCAGCAGGATGCGGGTGGGGGATTCCACGAGGGTGCCGAACCCTATTGCGGGAACTCGACCACCTTCCAGAAGTGCTCCAGCATGGAGACCGCCTCCATGAAGGTGTTGGCCGGGTCCCGCTTGACGATGTAGCCGGCGACGTTGTGCCCGTAGGCCCGCATGCGGTCCTCGTCCGCCTTCGAGGTGGTGATCATGAACACCACGGCGGTGCGCAAATCCTCGTCGGCCCGGATCTCCTCCAGAAACTCGATGCCGTTCATGCGCGGCATGTTGAGGTCAAGCAGGATGAGGTGAGGCTTCGGTAGCTTTTCCTTGCCGTTCTGGCCTCGCAGGTACTCCAGCGCCTCGATGCCGTCTCGGGCGACCGTGATCGGGTTGCCAATCTTGCTCTTCTTGAAGGCACGCTTCAGCCCCTGGACGTCAACCTCGTCGTCGTCGACCAGCAGCAGGTTAACCGTCGAACCCATCAGTTCCCCCCTTCGCGCCGTCCTTCGGCCACGTGAAATGGACCGAGAGGCCACGCCCCTCCCGGCCCTCGGTCAGCCAGACCTTGCCACCCTGACGCTCGACGAGCTTCCTGACGATGGCCAGTCCCATGCCGCTCCCCTCGACCTCGTCGCGTGGCCTCAGGGTCTGAAACATGCCGAACACGCGTTCGCGGAACTGCTCGGGGATGCCGGCACCGTCGTCCGTCACAACGAACTCTACCATATCGCCCACGGAGTGCGCATCGACCCGGACGCGACCGTCCCCCGGATGGTCGTGATGCTTGATCGCGTTGCCGATCAGGTTCTGGAGCGCCTGGGTGAGCGGGGCCTTCGCCGCGTTCAGCGTCGGCAGGTCATCCGCGGCTGCGATCTCGAACCCCTCTTGCGGGCTCACCAGGACGGCGAGCTCCTCGACGAGGGCCTTGGTGTTGACTTGGGTGAAGGCCACGTCCGCGCGTCCGGCCCTTGAGTAGGCCAGAAGGTCGTCGAGCAGGCTCTCCAGGCGCCGGACCCGACTCTTCAGGAGCTCCATGTTGGTCTGGACGTCGCCGGTCAGCGAATCTTCGAGGTCTTCCTCGATCCAGCCGACGAGGTTCTCGATGCCGCGAAGGGGCGCCTTCAGGTCGTGCGAGGCGACGTAGGCGAACTGCTCTAGTTCCTCGTTAGTGCGGCGTAGGTCGCGGGCCTTGCTGGCCAGCCGCGCCTCCATGCGCTTGCGGTCGGTAATGTCCGTGTTGGTCCCGTACCAGCGGATGACCTCTCCCTCCGCGTCGCGAAAGGGGTTGGCCATCGAGAGGAACCAGCGGTACTCGCCGGTGGCGGCGCGCAAGGGGAAGGTGTCGTTCCAGGCTTCGCCGGATTTGAAGGCGCGCGAGATCCGCTCAACGACCCGGTCGACATGGTCGGGGTGGTGCACGGCCTTCCAGCCCCAACCCTTCATGGAATCGATGGTTGTTCCGGTGTACTCGTACCAACGCTGATTGTACCAGAAGATGTCCCCGTTCGCGTCCGCGATCCAGGCCATCTGCGGCAGGGTATCCGCCAGGTTGATGAAGTCGGCCGCGTCCGGAGCGGCCGTGGGAGATGCCATCGGCTCGCTCATGGCTGCTTCCTCGGAAAACATGAGCCGGGTTCGTCCCGGCCGGGAGGGGATGGGGAAGGTTGCGAAGGCGACGCTGCCAGAGCGAACGGGTCGGATCGGGGGTATCGGAATTGGATCGACCGATCCCGGGACCGGTTAACGTCTCTCGGCGACCGCGCCATGTTTGTCCATCGGAAACGCATTCGAAACACTGGACCCTTTCGCATGCGCCGGCATGCTGCGGCCAAAGTAGTCTTATCGTAGGGAACCAAAAGCTCCCTGCACGCTTGGACGGAGCCGGTATGGCTCGGTGTGAGACCGGAGGGGCAGGCGCACCGCGCCACGGAAGCGATCTGGGCCATCACATGTTGGACGGCGAGACCGAAAAATCCATGCCCTTCGTAGAGATCAACCGGGTTTACGCGTCCCCGGCGAACGCCAGCGAGAAGAACCTCGGCAGGACTTTGCGCGCGATGTACGACGCCGTGCCGTCGCAACCGCCGTCCCGGAGGCTCGGAGAGCTGCTGCATCGTCTCCATAAGGCCTTTGTGGGATCGTCACGCTAGGTCCCCGCGCCTTGACGCTATGGCGGAGGCGTGTCCTCCGCCTGCAGGCCGCGCAGCGGAGCGTTGATGGTGCAGACTACGCCGGTGACAGGGTAGGACAGATCGACCTCGCCCCCGAAGCTGCCGGCCAAACCCCGTCCGATGAGACGCGTGCCGAACCCGGTTCGTTTCGGCGGTTCGACGGACGGGCCGCCTTCCTCCGACCAGCGCAGAGCGCAGTAGGGCTCATCCGCCTCCTGCCGCACCTCCCAGGCCACGGAGATCTTCCCCTCGGCCGTGGAGAGCGCGCCGTACTTGGCCGCGTTCGTCGCGAGCTCGTGCAGGATCAGCGACAGCGACATCGCCGCCTTCGGTCCGACGGTGAAGGTCGGCCCTTCGACGACGAAGCGCCCGGGGTTGTCCTGGTGGGTCCTGAGCGCCCCCCGGATCACGGACCCGATCGGGGCCGCGCAGACCTCGCCGCCGAGAAGCAGGTCGTGCGAGTTGCCGAGGGCGATCAGGCGGCCAGCGAGGACGTCCTTGGCGGTGTTGACGTCCGTGGCGTTGCGCATGGTCTGCGTGGCGATGGCCTGCACCATCGCCAGCATGTTCTTCATACGGTGGCCAAGTTCGAGATTGAGTGTGCGCTGGCGTTCCTCCGCCTCGATCCGGGCCAGCGCGGCGCGGGTCCGGTCCGCGATGTTGCTGGCGAAGCTGACTTCCTCGGGCTTCCAGGCGTACGGCTCGGCCTTGAGCGCGAACAGCAGCGCCACGAACCGCCCGTGCTCCATCAGGGGCAGGTTGAGCAGAGAGCGCACGTGGATGCCCGCTAGGGCTCCGGCGTCCCTGGCCGTGCGCGGATCCTCGGTGACGTCGTCGATGATCACGGCGTGGCCGTTCTTAAGGCCGTCGATGTAGGTGCCGTAATCCCGGAAGCCATGCAGCCCTCCGATGCCCGGGATGCCTGGGGCGGACCAACCTTCCCCGACGGCGATGGTCTCACGGTCATGGTCAACGTCGCCGTATCCGGCATGCGACAGTCCAAGCGTACGGCCGAGGATCTCCGCCGCCACCCGGGCGATCTCCGTGCGGTCGCCGGTGTTGCGCAGGCGGTCACCAAGTTCCGCGAGGGCCGCTCGCCTCGCATCGGCGCGCCGCCGCTCGGAGACGTCGATGAACATCGCGGCGAAGCGGTTTTCGGATTCGCGATAGGCGCGGACCTCGAACGTCCGCATTAGTTCGGGCACCGTGATCTCGAAGACCTCCGGGACGCCGGAGTCGACCACACGTGCGTAGGTCTCGATGACCCAGCCTGGAATGCCCGGGATCACCTCGCGCACGGTGCGTCCCACGGTCTCCACCTTCAGCCCCGACTGCGCGGCGAAGGCCGGGTTGATCTCGACGAACCGGTAGTCGAATACCCGTCCATCCGCATCCCGAAGGATCTCGCCGCTGAAGAACCCCTCCTGCATGCCCTCGAACAGGCCGCGCCAGCGCTGCTCGCTCTCGACGATGCGTTGCTCGGAGGCGCGCTGGGCCGTCACGTCGCGCGAGACCACCAGCAGCCGCTCGGGCCGGCCGTCCGGTCCGCGGATGGGCGTGACCTGTACGTCCCACCACTTCGCCTTACCCTTCAGGGTCTCCGCCGGTCCCTGAAAGTGCCCGGTGCCGCCGGCCAGCGCCGTCCAGAACGCCGCCTTAGCGTCCGCCTGGGCCTGTCCCTGCCAGAACCGGGTCCAGTCGCAGCCCTTCACCTGATTAAAGTCGTCGGCCTCCATCACGGCCAAGCCTCCCTCGTTCATGAAGGTCAGCCGGGCGTCGGGGTCGAGCACTTTGATGCAATCGGCCGAGGACGACAGCACCCCGCGCATGAAGGCGGCGTCGGCCTGCTCCTTGGCGGCGGCGTTACGTTGCGCCGTGCGGTCGCGCAGGACCTTGATGAAGCCCTCGTGCCGGCCGTCCTCGTCGCGCAGCGGCATCATCTCGCCGTTGGCCCAGAAGCGGCTGCCGTCCTTGCGCACGTGCCAGCGCTCGTCGGCCCCACGCCCGTGCAGAAGCGCCGCCCCCATCTCTCTTTCGGGTACGCCACCGGCAACGTCCTCCTCGGTGAAGAACACGTGTGCGGGCTTGCCGCACATCTCCGCCTCGTCCCATCCGAGGATTTGCTCCGCACCCGGGGACCAGCTCGTCACCATGCCGTCGAGGTCCAGGGAAACAATGGCGTAGTCGACCGCACTCTCCAGGATCGCCTTGTTGCGCCGGTCGCCCTCGCGACGCATCCGAAGAGAGCGGCGCAGTTCAAGTGTCGTCATGACCTGATGTGCCAGCGTACGCAGAACGAACGCTTGCGAGGCCGTCAGCTTGTTCGGCTTCGTGTCGAGGACGCACAGCGCCCCGAGGGCGACGCCGTCCGCGGTCCGGAGCGGGGCGCCGGCGTAGAAGCGGACCTGCGGTCCGCCTGTCACTAGGGGGTTGTTCGCCGTTCGGGTGTCGAGGGTCAGGTCCTCAATCTCGAACACGTCGTCCTGCCGTACGGTGTAGGCGCAAATCGACTGGGAGAGGGGCGTCTCGCTCTGCCCGAAGCCGGTCTCTGCCTTGAACCACTGACGGTCGCGGTCCCGATCAAGAAGCGAGATTAGGGACACGGGCATGCCGCAGGTCTCGGACGCCACCCTCACGATGTCGTCGAACTCGGCCTCCCCGGGCGTATCGAGGATATCGTAAGCGGCCAGTGCGACGTCCCTGCGCGCCTCGACCTGCTCGCCACCGTCGATCTTGCCCCTCATAGCATCCATTGTCTTCGTAAGGCTTTATTAGCGGCCAGATGGTATCGCGCGTAGCCCCGCGAAAGCATCCGTATACACTTCAATGGACGATCACGAGAGGGCTGAGATGCGCCGCCCCCAACGGTCCCAGCGGCACTTCGAAGGAGAAGCGAAGGCCAGTCGCTGCGAAGTCCATGGAGACCGTGCCGTCGAGTTCGCGCTCCACGCTCACCGCGATGAGGCGCGTGCCGAACCCTCGCCGGGCAGGAGGCGACGTCGGCGGGCCGCCGGTCTCGGTCCAATCGAGCCTCAGGCGACCCACGCCCCCGGCAGCGGCCACAACCGACCAGCGCACCTGGATCCCGCCGCCCGCCACCGACAGCGCCCCGTGCTTGACCGCGTTCGTCACGAGCTCGTGCAGCGTCATGCCGAGGGAGAGGACATGCCGCGGCGGCAGGTCGACGTCGGGACCATCGAACACGAAGGCGTTGTCGCCGCCGCGATAGGGGCCGAGCTCGTTCTCCAACACGGCCCGCAACGGGGCGCCCGACCAGTCGTCCCGCGTCAGCAGGTCGTGGGTCTTCGACAGGGCCAGGATGCGTGCCTCAAGCCGTTCGCCAGGGGCTTCTCCGCCAAGCGTCGATTGCCGGGCGAGCGCCTGAACCGTGGCGAGCGTGTTCTTCACGCGATGGTTCAACTCGTGGAGCATCGTCACCTGCCGCTCCTGCATTTCCCGGCCGTTGCGGACCTCCTCGCGGAGCTCCGTCTCGTTGCGCTGCAGGCTGGCCGCCATGCCATCCAGCTTCGTCCCGAGCCGGCCGAACTCGTTCGATCCCCGGAGACCGGTCCTCGCGCATAGGTCGCCGGACTGCCAAGCGGCGGCAGTCCGCAGCAGGCGGTCGACGGGCCGCCGGATGAAGATCCGGCCGGCCACCAGCGCTGCGGCGATGGCGAGGACGGCCCCGAGCGCGATCAGCACGATTCCCCTGCGGGTTGCCGCGTCGATGTCGGCATAGGCAGTCTTGCGGTCCCGCCCGACCGTGATCCAGGCCGCGGCGGCCGGTCCCCTAGGATGCGCGCTGGCGAGCACGCGCTTGCGCCCGTCGATGCCCGGGCCGACCCGGACGCCCTCACCACGTTCCATCAGGATACGCTGACGTTCCTCGGGTATGGGTCTGCCGATCCAGGGCTCGCCGTCCGGGTAGCGGACTATGATGGTCCTATCCTCGTCGGCCACCGTGACGGAGGTACTCGGCAGGCGCAGGTTTCGCTGCAGGTGGCGCGAGAACCAGTCGAGGTCGATGGCCGCGACCAGCACGCCGACGGTTCGCCCATCGGCGTCCTTGAGGGGCTTGGCGAAGTGCAGAGACGGCCGTCCCGTCGCGGTGCCCCTGACGTAGTTGCCCATGGCGAACCCGTCCCGGGCGATGGCGCGCCTGTGATAGGCGCGTTCGGCATTCGTGTAGGCGCCCGGTGCCGAGCCGACGCTGTTGCAGACTACGGTTCCGTCCGGCCGGGTGAGCGCGACGAGCGCGAGATGTGCCGAGTTCGCGGCCGCGCGGCGCAAGTACTCCGTGCAGCCGGAGGAATCGAGGCTGCGCACAGAGGGGTCCTGGGCGACGTAGTCGAGGGCTTGGCGCACGTTCTCGGCGACCTGCTCGACATCCTCGGCGACGGTACGGGCGGTGGCCATCGTGTCGGCGCGGATGACCGCGTCGCGCGAGGCGCGCAGTGCATACTCGTTGTATCCTTGGATGGCGAGAGCCGGCGCCAGCGCAAGCAGGACAAGCAGGAGGATACGGTAGGTCAGCGACATGCGGCGTCAGGAGGCCGTCGAGGGGCTACGTGCGACCTTAGCCATGCGGCGCGGAAGCCTCATCGAAATCGCCATGCCGGATAGGCGTGCGGAAGGGATTGGCATCGAAGTCTCGTCTCGGCCATCAGACATCCGTACCTCGTTCTCAGCCTTCCCGCAGCGTGCGCCGAGCCACCATGCCGAGGGTCGAGCCCTGGACGATGATGGTGAAGAGCACGACCGCGTATGTCGCCGCCAGGATTACGGGCTTGGCGTCGCTCTCGGGAATGGAGAGTGCCAGCGCCACCGAGATGCCCCCGCGCACCCCTGCCCATGTCAGGAACGGCACGTTGCGGGGGGAGAGGTGGCCACCCCAGCGGAAGACGAGGAGGGGCGTCGACACCGCCACCAGCCGGGCCAGTAGGACGATGGGCACCGCACAGGCGGCGAGGAGCAGGCCGTTCGCCTGGAAGCGCAGAACCAGCACTTCTAGGCCGATCAGTAGGAACAGCACCGAATTCAACACCTCGTCGATGAGGGTCCAAAGGGCGGAGACGTAGCCTTGGGTCCGCTCGCTCATCGCGTCGCGCGGAGCGCGATCCCCGACTAGCAGCCCGGCGGCGACCACCGCGAGGGGCCCACTCGCATGGATCTTCTGGGCAAGTGCGTAGGTCCCAGCCACGAGCGCCAGGGTGATCAGCACCTCGACGGGGAAGTCGTCGATGGTTCTCATGGCCCGGTAGGCAACGTAGCCGGTGACGATCCCGAGGAGCAGGCCGCCGCCCGCCTCCTGGAGCAGGAGCCAGGAAATGCCGGTGGCGCTGGTGGCCTCGCCGCCCGTGCCGGCCGCGAAGGCGACGAGGACAGTGAACAGCACGATGCCGACGCCGTCGTTGAACAGGGCCTCGCCCTGCATCTCGACCTCCAGCGTCTCGGGGACCTTGACGTTCTTCAGCGTCGCAAGGACCGCGACTGGGTCGGTCGGGCTGATCAGCGCGCCGAAGACGAGCGCCCACGCGAGCGGGATGGGCCGGCCGATGAGGTCGGCCGCCAGCCAGAACGCGCCGCCGACGAGGGCAGTGGAGATCAGGGTGCCGAGGAGCGCCAGCGTCGCCACGGCCCAGGCCCGGTCGCGCAGCGTTCGAAGGTCGAGGCTCATGGCGCCGGCGAACAGCAGAAAGGCCAGCATGCCGTTCATCACCACATCGGTGAAGTCGACCTGGCGCAGCACCTTCGTGAGGTCCTCGTAGAGGTGCTGGGCCGGGAAGGCGAGGTCGAGGCCGACGAGGGCCAGCGAGGCGGCAAGGCCCATGACGAGGAGGCCGATGGTGTGCGGCATCCTCAGGAACCGCCGGTTCAGCCAGCCAAATAGGGCCGAGAGGGTCAGCAGCATCGCGGCGAGGTCGAAGATGGAGATCACGGGCGCTCCCCGCCCGCGCAGCGAGAGACTGCCGGGACCTGTCGATGGGTGATGGTCGTCAACGCGAGCCCAGCCGTTCTGTCGCGCCCGCCGAAGCAAGCACCGCGTTGGCCGTGGCGACATCGTCCGCATCCCGCTCGGGGGGAGCCTTCGCACCTTCCACGGCCTGACGGCAGAGGCGGACGAGGTAGGGGAAGTGGTCCGATCCGAACGCGTCGAGGCGCTCGACGGACACCGTCGCGAACCCGCCTCCGTGAAAGACGTGGTCGAGGGGCCAGCGCATCCACCACGCATCGGCGTTCCAGGTCGCGACGTAGCCGAAACCCTGCCGTGGATCGATCAAACCGGACAGTCGCGCCATGCGCTCGACCGCGATCTCCCAGGGCGTGGCATTGAGGTCACCGGCGAGGATGCCAGGCTCGACCTGCGTCCGCAGCACGTCCGCCGCCGCGTAGAGCTGGGCATCCCGTCCGCGTGCGGATTGCCAGGCTTGCGGGGGCTTCGGGTGGATGCCGACAAAATCGACGGTCTCGCCGCTGCGCAGGGTGACGCCGGTGACGATGGCCGGGGTGTCCTGACCCGCGAGGTGCCGGATGCTCCCGTTTACCAGCGGCAGCCGGGAGTACAGGTGGATGCCATAATACGACCCCGTGATCCGCTGAAGGGCATGGGGCATCGCCGCGAGAACGGGCTTCAGGGCCTCGTGCCACCAGGCGTCGGTCTCCATTGCGAGGAAAAGGTCCGGCTCGACCCGCCCGACGGCCTCGACCAGGGCGGCGGCCTTTCTGTTCCCAAGCTGAACGTTGGCAACCATCACGGAAAGTCGGCCCTCGGTGGAACAGGCATCGATGTTCACGCCCGCGGTCGGCAGGTAGGGCCGAAGCACCCACGCATCGACGGTGAGGGCGGCCGCCACGAGGGCCATCGTCGACGTTGTTGATCTCGCGGATTCCCGGAGAAAGAGCAGGAGGCCGAGGCCGACCGCAAGCAATCCCAGGGCGAAGGGTAGGCGCGGGAAGTCGAGCAGGCGCACCCACCACCACTCGGTGGGCACCAGTGGGATCAGGCTCGCGGCCGAGAGGACCAGCGCGAGGAGGAAGAGCGCGTAGCGGACGAGAGATCTCACGGGAGGCTAGGATCGGGTTGGTCACTCTCGCGCGGCGGCACCCCGTCCAAGCCGTCTTCGCGGCCGGAGAGCGACTTGAGCACGCTGATCGAGCCATCGGTCTCCAGAACCACCGCCGCGACTTGGGAGAGGTCATCCAGCCCCTCCGAGCGCAGGGCCGATAGAACGTCGTCGCGGGTCAAGCGCTGCCGGCGCATCGCGCTCTCGACCAGATGCCCCTTGTGCGCGAGGAGGGTCGGCTCGGCCTTGATCAGCGACCGGACCCGGGCAGAGCGGACGCTCGACCACGTAATCGCGTATTGCAGGCCAATGAGGGTCGCCAGGGCGAGGACGCCCTCCAACAGCGCGACCGACTTCGTCAGGACGATGGAGGACAACGTCGAGCCGAGTGCGACCGTGACCACGAGGTCGAAGGCGTTCAGTTTCGTTAGGGTGCGCTTGCCCGAGATCCTAAGGAACAGGATCAGGGCGACGTACGCCAGGGGGGCGACGACCACGACCCTGAGCAGGCCGGACCAGCTATCGAAGAACATCGCGGAAGTCCTTGTCGCGACACCCGCCGATGGGTGGCAGGTGTCCGGGCAATCGGTCCATCGAGCCGGGGCTTGTCATCCCGCCCGCTGGCGCGCGCCTCAGCGCATGTCCTTCGGGAGGTGCTGGATAGGGTTGGTTCGACCGCCCTGGCCCTGGCCCTGGACCGAGCCTTCGGACTGCATGACGTCCGTCGAGGACTGGATCGCGCTCGGCGGCGCGACCCCGCCGGTGCCCTGGTGGCGCGCGGCGCCTGATCCCTTCGTAGTCGACGTTCCCGATGGGAGCGTACCGGGCGTGGGTTGGTCGATGGAGCTGCCTACGGACTGCGCAAAGGCTGGCCCGGCGAGGGCGAGCCCGACGATGACGGCAACCGCGCCGGCGAGGCGCAAGGCGGAGCGGCCTTTGGCAGGGTGGGAAAGGTCCAAGGCGTGCATCGGCGGGGTTCCGGTCGGACGCCTGGGCGTCGGGATTGTCGAACCGAAGTGTTGCCCGCCGACTTAAGTTCCTGCCCGAGGCGTTCACGCCAAGATGGCGGATCGCTTGCAGAGCCACCCCACCCCCGTTGGCGGAGATAGGGTGGCATTCTTTCGGGTTACTTCGGCATCAGCACGCTGTCGATGACGTGCACGACGCCGTTCGACTGGTTCACGTCGGCCTGTTCAACGATGGCGCCGCCGCCCTTCTGGTCGATCAGCGCCAGCCGGTTGCCGTCCATCTTCACGGTCAGAACCTGACCTTCGACCGTCTTCAGGTTGGCATCGGCGCCGCCCATCTTCGCCTTGGCCATCAGCTCCTTCGCATCGAGCTTACCCGGGACGACGTGGTAGGTGAGCACGCCCGTCAGGGTCTTCTTCATCTCGGGCTTCAGCAGGGAATCCACGGTTCCGGCCGGCAGCTTCTTGAAGGCGTCGTTGGTTGGGGCGAAGACCGTGAACGGACCCTTGCCGCTCAGGGTGTCGGCGAGGCCCGCAGCCTTCACGGCGGCGACGAGGGTCGTGAGGTTGCTGGCCTTGGATGCGTTCTCGACGATAGTCTTGTCGGCCAGCATCGGCGCGCCGCCGACCATTGGGGAGGTCTCGGCGAGGGCGGGAGCGGCCACGGTAAGGCCGACGGCGAGGAAGACGGCGTTTAGGGTCGAGCGCATCATGGGAAATCCTATAAGTGAGATGAAGCTTCGGAAAGCGAGGCTCATGCCACCCCTACGCACTGACTTATCCGCAAGTTTCAAAACACCGATCACGATAAGTTCATGAATTCCAAGGCGCGGCTACAGGTAACCTCCGGCAGATAGGGTGATGGTTCCGTAAAATGCACGTGGATGACACCCCTGATATCAGGCTCATTCGTCCCGTTGACGCATTTGAAGGGTCGGCGGCCTAGCTTATTCTATGCCTTACGCCTGGCGATTGAGATGAACGTTTCCTGAACGGGCGCGTTGGACCTGCGAACTGGTTGATCGAGCGTCGGTCAATCGCCGTCCGGGCTTTGCGGGCAGTCCCGCCCATTCAGGCCCTTTTCAGGAGATCCCCTTGACACATCGCGCCCTCGCCGCTGCCTTCGCGCTCACCTGCCTGTCGCTGCCTGCCATGGCCCAGACCACTCCGGCCCCGGCGGCGCCCACTCCCGGCACCGCGATGCCGGCGTCCTCAGACATGGGGATGAAGATGGCCGACACGGCGACGGTGAAGCTGAAGTTCATGACCGTGAAGCCAGCCGACGTGATGTCGTCCAAGCTCGTCGGCACCACCGTCTACAACAACAAGAAGGAGACTGTGGGCGAGGTCGAGGATCTAGTGATCGAGAACGGCAAGACCCTCACCGGCGTCGTCGTCAGCGTCGGCGGCTTCCTGGGCCTCGGCGAAAGCTACGTCGTGCTCGACCCGTCCTCGCTCGCCATCAGCAACAAGGACGGTAAGTGGATGGTCCACGCCGACACTGATAAGGACACCCTGAAAAACGCGCCGAAGTTCGAGTATTCCAAGAAGAAGATGTGATCCCCGTAGACAGAGGAGACCCAACCATGAAGCACACCCTTCTCGCCTCGGCGCTCCTGGCCGGCCTTGGCCTCTGCGCTTTCAGCCTGCCCTCGGCCGCCCTGCCCATGAACGCCTCCGGCGTCACGGCCTCGGATGGCAGTGACCTCGTTCAGGTCCGCATGTCTCGGCGTGAAATGCGCCGCCATCGCATGATGCATCGTAACCATCGGATGCGGCAGGGGTCGGCCAGCCGCGGCAACGCCAGCATGCCCTCGCGCAGTCAGTTCGGCGGGCAGCAGTACGGCGGGACGTCCGGCGGACCGCGTCGCTGATATCACTGAAACGGGCCTGCGTATTCGCTAGCTGCGCAAAAGCACCCTGAGACGCCGCCGGATGGCACACCCGCCACCGGCGGCTTTCCCATGACCCAAGGGTTCTCATGATTTTCGCGGAAGCGCTTGGGCGCCTTGAAGGGCTGGGGCGCTCCGCCGCTGCCCTCCTGCCGGGGCTGGCCGTCGCCCTGGTGCTGTTCGGCCTCGGCCTGCTCGTCGCCCGAGGGGTCCGTGCCGCCGTTCGCCGCGCCGCCACATTGCGAGAGGCCTCGCCGGGGTCCGCCTCGGTGCTCGGGCGCATCGCGGGCGGCATGACCATCCTTGTCTCGTTCCTGGTGGCGGCCTCTGTCGCCTTCCCCTCCGTCTCCGCCGCCGACCTGTTCAACCTCCTCGGCATCGGTGGCGTCGCCATCGGCTTCGCCTTCCGCGACGTGCTACAGAATCTGCTGGCCGGCATCCTCATCCTGCTGACCCGCCCCTTCGTCATCGGCGACCAGATCCGGGCCGGATCGCACGAGGGCACGGTCGAGGACGTCTGGGTGCGAGCGACGGTGCTGCGCACCTACGACAACCAACGCGTGCTGATCCCGAACGCCACGCTGTTCGTCGACAAGATTACCGTCATCACCGCGCACGACAAGCGCCGGCTCGCCTTCCCGCTCACCATTGGCAACGGGGACGACATGAAGGAAGCGCGCCTGGTCATCGTCGAAGCCCTGCGCGGGACCGAGGGGGTCCTGGCCGACCCAGCCCCGGAGGCGCTGGTCACGGGGCTCGGGGCCGCTGGCGTCGACATGACGGCGCGCTTCTGGATCGACCCACCCCGGCGGCGGGACGCGGTGGACGCCCTCGATCACGCCATCTCCAACGTCAAGGACGCGCTTACCGCGGCCGGGATTGACCTGCCTTACCCCACGAGCCAGGTGCTCCTGCACGATCAGACCGAGGCGTCGGATGGCGACCGCACGCGCCAGCGCGAAGGCTGGCCCGCCGGCAAGAGCCCACCGCGCGCGCGATGGGAGGTGCTGCGCGAGGACCGGGACGACGTCCAACGTCGGGACGCCGAACGCCGAGGTTCGGAAGGAAAGGATGAACTGGCATGAGGGCACGCATGCGAGCCTGGATCGAATCCCTCGCCGATCAGTTCTGGCTTCGGCCCGCCCTGATCGTGATCGGCTGCATCGGCCTCGCCCAGCTCGGGATCTGGCTGGAGACGGCCCATGTGGCCGGGTACGACGCCTCCTCGCCGGACCAAAACTGGGGCTATTCCGGCGGCGCCGAGGGGGCCCGGGCGCTCCTGAGCGCGGTCGCGTCCTCGACCATCGGGGTCGCCGGAACTACCTTCTCCATCACCATCGCGGCCTTGACACTGGCGTCCGGGCAGATGGGCCCGAGACTGCTGCGCAACTTCACCCGCGACGCCCGTAACCAGATCGTGCTGGGCATTTTCCTTGGCACCTTTGCCTACGCGCTCATGGTCCTGCGCACCGTGCGCACGGTGCAGGAGAGCCCTTTCGTCCCGCATCTCGCGATCACGGGGGCGATGCTCCTGGCGCTGCTCTCGCTAGCAACCTTGGTCTGGTTCGTCCACCACATCGCAGCCAGCATCAACGTCGAGACCGTCGTCGACGCGGTCCACAGTGACCTCTGCGCCGCCGTCGAGGCCCGGACCTGCGAAGCAGCCGGCATGACGCTCCCGGACCGACTGCCCACCGGCTGCGAAGTCTCCATCGATGCCAGCGGCTACCTCCAGGCGGTTGACGAGGACGGGCTGGCCGATTGGGCGCTGGAGCACGGTGCGACCGTCGCCGTAAGGGTGCGGCCTGGTGATTATGTGCCGAGCGGGTTCCCCGTCGCGTTCCTCTCCGCCGGGATTGAGAATGCGGAGGCGGCCCTCAGGCGTTCGCTGACCTTCGGGCACCGCCCGGCCGCCCTGCAGGACCTGGAATACTCCATCCGGCAACTCGTCGAGGTCGCGGTCCGGGCGCTGTCGCCGGGTATCAATGACCCCTTCACGGCCGGCAGTGTCGTCGACCACCTCGGCGACGCCCTGTGCCGGGTGGCGTCGCGCCATCTGCCCACCGGTGCCGTGATCCGGGGCGGCCGGGTGGCTGTGGTCGTGCCGGTAACCGACTACGACGGCCTGTGCGATGCCATGTTCCACATGATCCGCCAGAACGCCGCCGGTTCGGTGCACGTGCTCGCCCGCCTGCTCGACGTGCTCGCCCGCGTCGCCGAGGTGGAGCGTATGACGAACCGGACCGCCGAACTCGCCCGGCACGCCAACCTCGTGGTCGCCGCCGCTCGACGAGACGTCGCGGATCCTAACGACCTCGCCGACCTCGAAGCGCGTCACCGCCACTTCCACGCCGTTGCGGCCCCGTTCTCCCCGGGATCCGTTTAGGAACAGGCACGGTCTCGACCCAGCGTCGACTGCACAACGTCGGATTATCTGAGCGCCAAGCCGGTATGCGACCAGAAGACGTAGTAGGCGGCGATCATCAGCGCGGCATAGGCGGGTGCCAGCAGTGCCCCCAGCTTGAGCAGGTCCGTCGACGTCCAGGCCGGCCGCTCCTCGCTCTGGAAGATCAGCAGCGCCTTCGATGAGACCGGCAGGGTGAGGCAGTAATCCATGCCCGCATTCGCCATGAAGGCGACCGCGACCGGGCTGAGGCCGAGCTTGTCCGCCAGAAGTAGCAGGGGCGGCAGCAGCGCCACCACCCGCGCGGTGTGGGACACCATGTAGAGGTGCGCCGTCAGGCCGAGCGCCGTCAATCCGAGCAAGATCGGGAGGGTCGGGCTGTCGGGCCCAAGGCCGCTCGCTGAGAGCGCGGAGCCGATCAGCCATTTCGCGGCTCCCGTCGAAATCAGGGCGCGGCCGAGGACGAGGGAGGCCGCGATGAACAGGACGAGCGACCAATTCACGGCCTTCACACCGTCCTCCCAGTCGAGGACACCGACAACAGGCATCGTCAGGATCACCGCGCCGACGACCGCCACGGTGGCGATGCCGAAGGGATGATAGCCCTCCGTCAGCCACAGACCCAGCATGGCGAGCACCACGGCCCCGGCCCGCCACTCCTTGGCGGACAAGGGGCCTGACGACGCCTCGATCTCCGCGACCTGCCGGGCCCGGGTCTCGGCATCGAGGAAGAGGTGGCCGATCAGGAATGTCGTGATCAGGCAGGCGGCAACGCCGAAGGGAAGTCCCCAGAGCATCCATTGCCCGAAGCCGATGCTCTGGTCTGAAAGCCGCTCAAGCAGGTCGATGGTGACGAGGTGGGAGCCGGCGCCGGTAAGGCTGCAGATCGTCGAAAGCACGATGAGCGCGGGGATCAGCAAGCCGATGGCCTTGGCGAGGCGCGGGTCGTCGTCAGCCTTGGTAAGGCTGCGATACAGCTGCAGAAGCACCGTGGCCCGCCCGGAGGTGGAGGGGATCAGGAAGGCGAGCGGAACGATGCCGAGGGTCAGGCGCCACATTAGCCCGCCGACGCTGGTCTTGCGCCCGGCGATCAGGGCGGTGAGCCGGCCCGCGAGTCCACTCTTCTCAACCGCCGCGCCGAGCACGAAGGTGCCGATGACCAGCCAGACCACCTTCGAGCCGAGGCCCTCAATCAGCGCTCGCTGCTCGACGGCCCGGACCGCCACCAGGGACACGGCCGCGGCGACGGCAACATAGGCCGCGCTAAGCCCGGTCAGAACCCAAAGGATGGCGGCCCCGCCGAAGGCCAGCATTGCCGCCCGCGCGGGCCAATCCAAGTCTTCCGGGAGGGTCACGGCGAAGGCCAGGGCCACAAGGAGTCCGGTGGCCGAAAGCGTCCGTGCGCTCATCAGATGCATGGCGGGCAGATTCGCGCTGGGACACGCGGCGGTGGGACCATCGTTAGATCAGGACGACCTGCAACTTCGAACGCGGCACGCCCAGTTTCATGCCCGCCCCTGGGGCTCGGGGATGCCAACAGGTCATGATGAGTCATTGGCGGTTCGGGTCCTTGGACGCCAGGGTCTTCGATGACGAGAGGCAAGCATGGGAAGGGCCCGCCTCGGCAGTGCTCGGCGGGCCCGGTCGGGTGGTTTCGATCAGACGGCGTGCCTTAGCAGTTGTCGTCCTTGCCAAGGCCCTGGTTCGCGCCGGCGTTGTTCATGGCGCCGACCGTGCCCGGCGAGGCCGGCTGTTGACCGCCGGCGAGGTTCTTGCTCGACGTGCCCACGCCATTGCCCTGGTCGTTCTTCGCCTCGGTGCCCGGCTTCTCGCCAACCATTTGGTTGGTGCCGACGTTGTTCATGGCGCCGACCGTACCCGGCGAAGCCGGCTGGGGGCCGCCGGCCAGGTTCTTGCTGGACTTGTCGACGTCCGAGCTCTTCGGGTTCACGTGGTCCGGCGTTGGGTCCTTGGAACGCGTTGCTCCTGTGTTGCAGGGGGCTGCGGGGGCCGGCACGGTCAGGGCGAGGGTGGCCACGGCGACAAGGGCGATCGTTCTCATAAGCGTTTCCTAAAGGTTTTTATCTTGTCGTCGACAAGACATAGGGCGGCTTCGGGTTCCTGGGCGAAACCTCCGCCACCGAGGACGTGAACGCGGTGCCCACCGCATCCAATTGCTCTTCTGACGCAGTCGACGACGGCATGACGACGCCGATGCGTGCCTCCTACCGGAGGGTGAGCGCGTCCAGCCAACCGTGGGAGGCGGCGTAGCGGATGATCTCGGCACGCGACCGCAATCCGAGCTTCTCGGCGGCCCGGGCCTTATAGGTCTCGACCGACTTCACGCTGACCTCGAAGCGTCGCGCGATCTCCTTGTTGCTGAGCCCCTGCGCGATCAGGCGCAGCGTCTCCGTCTCTCGCGGGCTAAGCGTCTCGCCGGTCTCGGCCGGCTTGGGCCCCGCCGCCGCCGCGGAGCCGTCCCCCAGGGCATGACCAGCGACGGACGGGTCGAGGTAGACCCCGCCCGTCGCGACCGCATGGACCGCCCGCAGGAGGTCCTCGGCCGCCGAGCGCTTCAGGAGGTAACCCCGAGCGCCGGCCTTCAGCAGCGGCTGGACGTAGGCGGCGTCCTCGTGGACCGTGAGAACGAGGACCTTGGTTCCGGGGCACTCACCCGTGAGGCGCTCCGTCAATTCGAGGCCGTTGAGGCCGGGCATCGAGACGTCGATCACGGCGACGTCAGGCGCCACGGAGCGGATCAACGGCAGCGCCTCCCCGCCGTTCGTGGCCTCGCCGACCACCTCCACCCAGGGATCGGCGTTCAGCAGCGCCCGGATGCCGGCGAGGACGACGGGATGGTCGTCGGCGAGGACGACGCGGATTAGGTCCGTCGGGAGGTCATTCATGCGTTAGGCAACCTGCGGAACGGGTATCGAAATGAACAACGTCGTGCCGACGCCCGGTGACGATTCCAGCGTCAGCGTCCCCCCGAGGAGGGACAGGCGTTCGCGGATGCCGGACAGGCCAAGGCGCGGCTTGGCCGGCGACCCGTCCGCAGGGGGGCAAGAAACAGCCTCGGGATCGAAGCCTACCCCGTCGTCCTCGACGATGACCCGCATCTCCTCCGGGCGGTGGTCGACCGATACGCTGACGGTGGCGGCCCGCGCGTGCTTCAAGACGTTGGTGAGGGCCTCCTGCACGATCCGGTAGACGGCGCTCTCGGTGGCCGGGGGAACCCGGCCTGGCTCGCCGAGGAACTCCAGGTCCGCGCGGACGCCATGGCGCTGGCCCCACTCGCGCAACAGGGTGGCGAGAGCCTCGCGCAGGCCGAGGTCGTCGAGGGCCGTCGGTCTGAGGTCGACGGCGGCGCGGTGGATGTCGCGTCCGATCTCCCCGGCCAGCGCCTGCAGCCACTGGACCTGGCGCTCGGCCTCCGGTGATATACCCCGCGCTTCGAGGAGCCGTTCCAGCCCCTTCAGGCCGAGCGAGAGGCCGGTCACGGTCTGGCCGACTTGGTCGTGCAGCTCGCGCGCGATCCGGCGCTGCTCGTTCTCCTGCGCCTCGCCGAGGCGTCGAAGAAGTTCGAGGCGCTCGGCCTCGGCCCGTTTGCGCGGCTCGATGTCGGAGACCACGCCGTAAACCAGGCCGGCGGCGCCGTCGTGCAGTCGGGGCGCCCGGCCGGTAAGGCGCACCCAGCGCGGCTCGGGGTCCGAACCAACGATGCGGAATTCGACGTCGAGGGTCGCCCCGTTCGCCAGGCTCCAGCGCAGGTCGTCGGCGAGCCGGGCGCGGTCGTCCGGGTGGATCGCCTCGGTCACAGCGCCGGCGGCCGCCTCGGTCTCGCCCTCCTGCACGAAGGTGGTCGTCCAGCCCAGGAGATGGGCCGCGCGCGGCGAGCCGGTCACCGTTTGCCGGATCGTGTCCCATCGCAACGTGCCGAGCTCCGCCGCCTCGGCTGCCACGGCGCCCTGCTCCTCGCTCGACCTAAGCGCCAGGGCGAACCGGGCCCGCTCGCCCGCTCGCCGCTGGGCCATGTCGCGGCCCACTAGGCCGACCAGCGCCAGGGCGAGGCCGATGCTGAGGACGCTGCCGCCAGCCAGCACGAGGTATGAGCGCAGGACCGGGGCGTTCAGCGTCGCGGCCGGCATCCCGAAATGCACCGACCAGCCCCCGGTGTCCTTCAGCGTGCGGTAGACAACCTCGACGTTCGAGCCCTCCAGGGTGGAGCCGGTGTAGAAGCCGTTCGGCGAGCGCCGGATGGCGGCCTGCAGAGTGGCGTCGGCCGGTTGGCCGAGTTCCTCGGCCTCGGCTTGGGTGCGGGCAATGGTGTTGCCGTCAGCATCGACGACGGTCCCGACCCAGCCCTCCGGAGCGCCGGCGTCACGTAGGATCGAGCTGACCGCGTCGTTGGCGAGACCGACCGTGAGGATGTAGCGAAGTTCGCCGTCCCTGGTGACCGGCACCCTTAGGGCGACGAGACGCTTGCCCGAGACCGCGCCGACGGGACCGATGCCGCCGACCACGGGACGACGGGTGCGCACGACGGCGTCGAAGCTCCCGCGGTCGGCCGTAGGTCCGAGCTCGTCGTCGAGAGAGCGGAGCAGGTTGACGATCTGGCGCCCATCCGGTCCGGCGAGCTCGACGGTCTCCCAGAGGGGACGCCCTCGCTTGAGCCGCTCGGCCTCGGCGTAGAACGCGGCGAGGTCCGGCTTGTCGAGGGTGGCGGACGCGGCCTCGGCTTCGAGGACGGCTACCTGCGCAGCGATGTCGGAGGCGACGCGTTCGGCGACCCGCGTCGCGCTGGCCACGGCCGCGCCGCGGGTGAGATCGCGCTGCTGCTGGGCCATGAGGGTGGCGACCCAGCCGCTCAGCAACAGCACTGGGATGGCCGCCGCCACCGCGAGCGCGACGAAGGTCCGACGGTTGCCGCGGTCCAGCCGGGGCTGGCTGGTCGGGCCGGGGGAGGCTTCATTCCGGGTGGTCATGCGACGGGCACTCGAACCGCTCCCTTGCCTCGGATGCTCCCGGGCGTACGGTTCCGCGGTCTCTAGCCCATTGCCTCCAGGTCTCCGAGTTCGGTGCCGGGATCCCTACGGGGAGGTTGCTGCCAGACCCAATGTCCCGCCGACGTCGCGTGCCAACGCCGCGGCCTTCGAGGCGATGGCCGGGTGTGACACCCTCGTGCCCGGCTCCCAGGCCGATCCGTCGAAGCCCTCGAACCAGGCCCGACGCTCGCGGGAATCTGCGGGATAGGGACAGGCATCCCTGGGTCGACCGGTGGTGCGGGCCCTGGCTCCCTGCCGGATGACTTCCATGATCATCTGTACTCGCCCTTTCGCTGCTCCGAGGCGTACTCGGCACACCCGAGTAGCGCCCGGATCGCGGCGACCGACAAGCTTTCACGGCCGTTCCTGCCGGTCTTACCGACGCGTGTCAGGGCAATCCGGACAAGCGACGGAGCCGAACGGGCTTGACCGTGGCGGGGGCGCAGCGCCGGCTCCCCAGGAAGGGGGCGGAGACCCCGGTTCGGAGCCCCCGCCCGCGCGTCTCAGTAGCCGCAGCCGAGGTAGGGACGGCCGTAGCCGTAGCGGACCGGGGCGTAGCCATACCCATAGCCGTAATCGTACGGACGGCCGTAGCCCGCGCCGTAATAGGCCGGTCGGACGGCCGCGGCGGCGAGACCGAGGCCGAGACCCGCCGCGAGGCCGAACCCGCGGTAGCCGCGCCGGTAGCCGTAGCGTCCGTAGTGGCGCCCGTAGCCGTAACGGGCATGGCGGAAGCCGATCCCGCGATAGCCCCCGAACCCGCGGTGGTGCGACCGGAAACCGATGCCGCGGTAGCCGTGGTGTCCCCGGAAGCCGCCGAAGCCGTGATGCCCGCCGAAGCCACCGTGATGCCCGTGGAAGCCGTGTCCGCGCCCGAAAGGACGCGCTTCGCTCGACGAGGCGAACAGGACGAGGCTCGATACAGCCGCAAGGGCGAATGCGATGCGTTTCATGGGTCTGATCCGAGAGGGCCATGCGTGACGGAGGAGAGGTTGGTCCGAAGTTTCGATCCGGGGTCACCTCTCCGGCTCGGAGGACCATCTGTGTCGTCGAAGGCAGCCGTTCAGTCAGAGAAGCCCGCAGTCTTGTCGGGATAAACCTGACGGTGATCGGCCCCCACGCGGTGGCCCAAGGGTAAAGTTAGTGCGCGGTAGGCCTGGACTTGACCCTGTTTGTGGTCCACGGCTTATGCAAGTTCTCGGGCTATGGCAGCTTGGTTGGCGAAGGCTCGAGGCGTCAAGCCGCCCAGAGCCATATGGGGTCGATCTTCGTTGTAGTGGCACCTCCAGTCCTCGATGCGCTCACGGGCATCGGCCAGCGACAGGAACCACGAGGCGTTCAGGCATTCCGCTCGTAGACGGCCGTTGAACGACTCGATGTAAGCGTTGTCGGTCGGCTTGCCCGGTCGGGAGAAGTCGATCTCGACCCCGTTCAGGTAAGCCCACTGGTCGAGCATGCGCCCAGCGAACTCCGGTCCATTATCCACCCGCAGGCTCTTGGGCCGTCCCCTCAGATTGACCAAGGCGTCGAGCGCCTCGGTCACTTGGTAGGCGCGGAAGTTGGCTCTCGGCGTGAGCGAGAGCGCCTCTCGCGTGTGGCAATCGACGACCGTCAGGATCCGGAACGGACGCCCGTCGAAGATGCGGTCGGATACGAAGTCCATCGCCCAGACCTCGTTAGGTCCGCCGATCGCCGGTCGCCCCTGACGGTAGCGCCACGCCCGCTTGCGCTTGGGCAGCTTGGACCGGATCGACAGGCCCTCGTCGCGGTAGATCCGGTAAGTGCGCTTGTGGTTCACATTCCAGCCCTCCCGTCGCAACAGGATGTGCAGCCGCCGGTAGCCGTAGCGGACCCGTGCGGCAGCCAACTCCTTCAACCGCATCCGCAGCGCGACCTGCGGATCAGAGCGTTTGGTATAGCGCTGGGACGAACGGCCGAAGCCGGTGGCCTGGCAGGCCCGACGCTCACTGATGTCGTAAGCCACCTGCAAATGACCGGCGACCTCACGGCGAACGGCGGGCCTCACCACTTTCGTTTGAGCACGTCCTGCAGCATCGAGCGGTCCAGCGTCAGGTCAGCGACCAGCCGCTTGAGCTTACCATTCTCGTCCTCCAGCTGCTTGAGCCGTCGGATCTCCGGCACGCCCATGCCGACGAACTGCTTCTTCCAGCGATAAAAGGTCGGCTCGGACACGCCCATCTTCCGGCAAACTTCGTCCACCGAGGCGCCGTTCTCCGCCTGCCGCAGGGCGAAGGCGATCTGTTCATTCGTGAAGCGTTTGCGAGGCATGGCATCCACCCTCCTTCAGGGTTCAGGATGCCCGAAAAACTTGCGCTCAGCGCGGACCAGTTTGCTGGGTCAGGGTCACGCGCCCGACGAGGCCGTCACGCCCATAATGACGGGTCGAGGCCGTAAAGCCGGCCGTCCGTGGGTTCCGGTCCCGGGCGACGTGAAGGCGGCTCCGGCCGCCGACCGCGAGGCCGGGCGCCGGATAACGAACAGATCTGCTCTCGTGAGCGCGCGACGGCGGCAGGACCGGACGACTTATGGCGGACCTGTCGGACGCGGTGACTCGGATCGGCGACGTGGTCGGGCTGATCTCGAACATCGCCGGCCAGACCAACCACCTCGCGTTGAACGCCACCATCGAGGCGGCCCGCGCGGGGGATGCGGGCCGCGGCTTCGCGGTCGTCGCTACGGAGGTGAAGGCGCTTGCAGCGCAGACCGCACGGGCCACGGAGGAGGTCTCCGGTCACATCCAACGCATCCGTACATCCACGGGCGAGGCAGTGTTCGCCATCGACTGGATCGCGGAGCGCATCAAGGAGATGAACGGGGTTGCAGCCTCCGTGGCGGCGGCGGTCGAACAACAGGGAGCCGCGACCCAGGAGATCGCGCGCAACGTCGCCCAATGCGCGGTGGGAACCGGCGAGGTGACCGCGAACGTCGCGGGCGTGGCCAGTGCGGCCGAGGAGACCGGCGCTGCGGCCTTACAAGTGCTCCGCGCAGCCTCCGAGCTGTCACGCCAGTCTGAGCACCTCAGGGCCCAGGTAGCAGGGTTCCTCCAGACGGTTCGTGCGGCCTGATCGCATCTGAGGCGAACCTACTTGTCCGCCTCGGTCAACCGGCGAGACCGCACATGCTCCCATCCGTCGATGCTGCCGTCGTTCCTCCGGCGGGGGCATCGACGGATGGGAGCGCTTGCTCGACCTTAAGGGATCACGGTGCTGTCCTCGCTCCACGATGCGGCACCTCCGCCGCCGACGTGCCGGTCACCGAGTCGGGCAACGTCGAGTTGGCTGTTGACCTAGACGATGGGAGGGCGCTTCACCCTCGGTGCAGGGAGAGCCAGAGGCCGTCGGGTGGTTCGTCCCGACCCACGATACATAGGAGAAAGCCCGGCATCTCGTGCGCCGACCGCCTGACGATGTCCTCGATGCTCGCGAGATCCCGTGGGGAGGGCGACGGCGTATCCTCAGGGTGCGTGTGCCAGTCTCCAAGGTAGTCGAGCCCCCGAGCGTGGAAAGCGGCGATCTCGAGCTGCTCACGCCCCCTGTCCGGCTCGAAGCGAAGGCGGCACCTCCGGTCGCGGCGGTTCGGCCCCGTGGCATGGGTGACCTTCCACCGCTTTCGTCCGGCACGACCGAACAGTTGGCCACCGGCCTCCCGGTGGAAGAGGCGGGTTTGACGGTGAGCGGCGAAGACTGACAGCGGGCCAGCCTCGACTTGCACCTCGATCCCTTCCACCTCGAAGACGAGCGTCCCCTTCACGGTTCCGCCCACGGCCCGACCTGCATCTGTCCGAGGGGACCTGGGATCCCTCGCGCGGCGACCCAATCGTCCGTCCAGCGCCCGCCGGCGTCGGCGAGAGCCGCCGCGTCGGTCAACCAAGACCACCAAGTCGTTTCCCCCGACTTGCCCCTTAGGAAGTCGATCGCGAGGCGCGCCGACAACGTCTCGGCGTGGGCGAGCTCGACGGCGCCGAACGGTGAGGCGGACGCTCCGCATTCGGCAGGGACCGGCTTGTCGCTGATCGAGGCAGCGATCCCGGGGTTCCCAGCCTCATCGAAGCCAGCCCTGTAGGAGTGGCCTGGCATGATCAAGACCGCGTGGGCGGCGAGTGCGTGCGCCTCCATCCACGCGTAGAGGACCGGGATCCCGCCGGCCTGCGTCACGAATTCATCTAGGGCGCAATTCGCGGACCAATCCGCCGTGCAGGCGATCACCAAGTCCACGCATGACAGCGCACCTGGATCCCGCGCCAGCAACCCCTCGATCGCGACATCGAGCTCCCGGACGGAGCCGATATCCGGGTTCTCGCGCGCGAGTGTCCGTCCGAGCGACGTTGCCTTCGGCATGCCGACGTACTCCGCCCCGAGCCGATGTCGGCGGATATTCTCCCAGCCCAGCGTTTCGGGGTCCACGAGCACGATGTGACCGATTCCGGACTTCGCGAGGAGCCGGGCCACGCCCGAGCCGAGTGCGCCGCAACCTACCACCGCCACCCGTACGGCCGCGAGCCGATCGCGCTCGTCATACGGCAGGCGCGACGTCGAGGCATCGAGTGCGTCCGTGGCGAGGCGGATGACCCGCAAGCGGGTGCAGTGCACCTCGGCGGGCATGCTGCAGCGTACGTAACCCCGTTCAATCAGCCGGCGGTTCGCCGGGCGGCCCCCAGCGTCCGGGGGACGCGCGAGCATTAGGCCGACTGCGTGGCGACGGCCCGAGGGCGCGGTGCCAGCCAGGACCACCAACAGCCCTTTAGGAGTCTGCCCGAGAAGATCTTCAAGGAGCTTCGTCCCACCCGTCGAGCGGGAGGCGATTAGGTCCCAGAGTTCGGAGCCCGTGGCGGGGTAAAGATCCGGGTGGGGGAGTTCGTCGAGAATGACGAGAGCACCCTGCCGCACCTTTGTCCTGTCCGTGCCGAAGCGATGCGACCACCACCTTCGCAGGGCGCCCGGGGTGTCGAAACCGTAGACAGCGGGACCCGCCGCAGTCCACGCGATAGGGCGCGAAGCGACCACGTCGCGTAGGAGCAGGCTCGCGCGGTAGCCGCCGTCCGCCGCGTGTCCCCAATAGAGGCCGAAATCCTCCTCAAAGTCGCGGTCCTCCGAGCCAGCGGTTATGGCGCGCAGTAGGCTGCGGGCCTCACGGAGCGCCGCGGCCACGGCGGCTTGCGGATCGGATGGCACCGCGGGGTTCCGCAGGCACAGTCGTCCGCGCCCCTCGACGTGCGGCATTGCCCGCCGTTCGCCGCGTAGGTGAACCTTGGGCGCCGAGTAGGGAAATGCAGCGTCAACGACGACCACCAGTTCCCGCCCGAGGGTCGAGACGACCCATGCAGCGCCACCCTCGGGCACTAGCGGGTCGCCCGGGGGTAAACGTCCCCGGAAGGAGGTGCCGAGCGTGGCGAACCACGTGTCGGCGAGCGCTACAGCATCCACCGGGAGCGGGTGGACGTGGGCAGTCATGCGTAGCCTTGGCCTCCGACCTTGATGGTGGGCCCGCGGGTGGTCTTCCTATCCAACTCGTCCTCGTCGTCGGGATCGGGCTGGTTGGCGAACCAGTCGGAAAGGAAGAATTTGTCCCAGGCCTTCATGGCCTGCTCGTGTGTGCAGTTCGCGTCGTCGAGCACGTCGAGCAGGGGGAGCTTGTCGCCGAGCTTCTTGCGCAGGAACTTCGCCTTCGCGCTGCCCACCGGCAGAATGTTCTCGTTCAGGGTTGGGTGCGCCACCCAATCCTTCCACGCTAGGCGACCCTGGATTGCACGGAGCACATTGCGGAGCGCGACATCGTCGCGGTCCACGCTCTCCACGAAGTGGTCCGAGACGAGCCGCGATAGTGCGAACCCCCCGGCGATCTTACCACTCCAGTGGGGGCGGCTGCGCGCGAAGGCCTTCACGAGACGGACGACGCGCACGAACTGTCCCTTGTCGCCGTCCTTAGATGAGTCGCCGCTCGTGTCCTCGTTGCGCTTCTTGAACCACTTAGTCACATTCAGCGCATCGGATTCCTTCCAATCGGCGCTTGCCAACTCGTACTTGTCCGTGATTTCGCCCGTGTACGGGTGCTTTGTTCGGGTACGACGGTAAACTGGAACGTCAACGTGGTAGCTGTTGGGCTTCGCATACTGGATGCGGACGCAGTTGTTCCTGACCTCCGGCTTCTCGCTGAAGCGCTCGTCCTGAAGAGCGTCGCAGACCATCTGGCGCGCGGCGAGCGCAGACATCGCGCCCCCGTTCGATCCGACGAGGTCCTCCTGGGCGAAGTAGACCCCGTCGTCGATGTCGTAGTCGCCGTCGTCGTTCTGGATCATCGTCCGCATGGCGTAAGAGCCCTGCGTCGCCGAACCGACCGGCGTCGGCTTCTCGTCGCGGGCTAAGCCGTTGCGCAAACGGTTGCGGTTCGACTTGGCCTTACCGAAAATGTCGCGGCGGCCCGTCGCGTCCATCCAGACGCGGTCGCCGTGGAAACGGCGAAGCTGTTCGTTCGTGTCCCTCGTCACAGCGCACTCCAATCCACGCCCGTCGCCGGCATAGCCGGCAGGTCCATCATCAGGGCTCTCACCATTCGACCGTCGGCGTTGTTCGGGTCGTCGCAGGCGCTCTTCGTCACGTCGGCATCGGAGTTCGCCTGCTGGATCAGGCGATCGACGGCCGCCTTTCTCGCGTCGTCGAGGGCGAGGAATGGCATCATCTCTGCCGGCACATCCTTTTTGGGAAAGCGCAGCGTCCGCACCGGCCTGCCCGCTTGCGTCAGGATGCCGGCAAGGAACCGCGCCATGTTGTCGAAGGCGAACTCCTGCGCGGTGATGCTGAGGGGTGCCACGTCTGCCCCGAGCTTCCACTTCAGCATCGAGCGGTGCACCTCGCGCTCCGTGAGGTGCTCGCCCTCGGGGCGGGAGCAGGTGCCGAGCGAGAACACCTCGATGGGCTGTTCCGGCGGCGCGACCGCCAGGGCGTCAATCATGCCAACCAGGATCGGATTGTTCGCCCAAAGGCCGCCGTCGGCGAAGATCTGCTTGAGCCCGTGCTTGGCCATGGGGTCATCGATGGCCGCGAGAGAGCGGTAGATGGGTGCAGCGCTCGACGCCATGCAGACGTCCACCAACGGGTAGAGATCGTCTCGCGGGCCGCTTTTTGGCGTCTTCTTGAAAACCCAGGAGCGATGGGTCTTCATCGCCACGGTCGGTACCGAAAGCGAGATCCCCCGACGCTCGTAGACATCGATTACGCGAAGCTCGCCGAGCACGCCGACAAGGGCTTCCCGCAAGGCGCCGTCGCCGGCTCGCACTACCGTGTCGCCGAGCAGGAGAGCGCGATAAAGCGCGCTCAGAACGCCCTTGATGCGGTGGGGAAAGATGTGACGCCCGTTCTCCCTGTAGAGTTCGACGACCTCATCCAACGGCTTTCCGATGGCCAAGGCGCAGGCGACGATGGCACCAGTGCTCGTACCGGTGATGAGGTCGAAGCCCTTGCCGAGATCGAGTGCTTCCTCGCCCCTGATACGCGCAAAGTAGCTGGTCAAGCGGTTCAGGAACTCGGCCGTGTAGACACCTCGCATCCCGCCACCGTCGAGACTTAGCACGCGGTACGATCGCATCGCCGTTTCGGGTAGGGGAGCGGCGGGCTGCTTTACATCATCCATCTTGGAGTCCTTCCACCCTTTCTGGGCTATAGCTAAGCTTGGTCCCGTTTTGTTCTTTTAAACATCCGGCGACGGGCTACGCCCGCCGCCATGTCGATGTTCTTTAGATCGGCCTCTCAGTCGTTTTCCCGGTTAAGACCGCAAGTGATACTCGCAGACTGATGTAGTTCAGGGCCCTGTAGCCGCAGCGAGCTAGCTGACGGCCGAACCAATTTGGCAAGTTATGCCTTTCGGCTGCGGACCTTTAAGAAGCAAAAGTGATCATCTTTTGCCTCACGCTACATCTTCAGCCCGAGGGCGGGACCCTTACGAACAGCCGGTGGTCGATCCGCAGGTATCGCACTTCAGGCAGGTGCCGTTGCGGACCAGCGTGAAGTTCGCGCATTCCGGACAGGCCTCGCCGACGTAGCCCTTCATCTTCGCCTCGGCGCGGCGGTCGGAGACCGAGCGCTCGGGCTTGGCGAAGGGGAGGGCGTTGACCAGGGCCTCGGCCTGGCCGGCCTGGACCGGCTCAGCCTTCAGCGCCGTCGCACCGCGCAGGGCGTGGACCACGCCCCCGGCCGGGGCGGTCTGGCCGGTGGCCGCCGCGCCCACCCCGACGGTACCGCCGGCCGGGCCGCCCTGGATCAGGGTGAGGCGGTCGGCCGAGCCGCGCAGGAGGCCGCGAGAGACGACGCTGGCCGCCGTGGTCTCGGGCTTTCCGGCCTCCCGGGTCGTGTCTGTCTCGCCGCCGCCGATCACCGTGCCGCCGATCTCCGACGGGTTGACGTGGGCGAGGTCGGCTCGGCCGAGATAGGACACGGCCAGCTCGCGGAAGACGTAGTCGAGGAGCGAGGTCGCATTCTTGATCGCGTCGTTGCCCTGCACGAAGCCCGCCGGCTCGAAGCGGGTGAAGGTGAAGGCCTCGACATACTCCTCCAACGGCACGCCGTACTGGAGGCCGAGCGAGATCGCGATGGCGAAGTTGTTCATCAGGCTGCGGAAGGTGGCGCCCTCCTTGTGCATGTCGATGAAGATCTCGCCGAGGCGGCCGTCATCGTACTCGCCGGTGCGCAGGTAGACCTTGTGTCCGCCGACGACCGCCTTCTGGGTGTAGCCCTTGCGGCGATGGGGCATCTTCTCGCGGGAGCGGATGCGCTCGACCCGCTCGATCACCCGCTCGACGATCTTCTCCGCGACCTGCGCGGCCTTGGCGGCGGCCGGAGCCGCGATCAGGGCCTCGACCATCTCCTCGGCATCGTCGTCCTCGTCGGCGATCAGCGCCGAGTTGAGGGGCTGCGACAGCTTCGAGCCGTCGCGGTAGAGAGCGTTGGCCTTCAGGGCCAGGGTCCAGGACAGCTTGTAGGCGTTCTTGCAGTCCTCGACCGTGGCGTCGTTGGGCATGTTGATGGTCTTGGAGATCGCCCCCGAGATGAAGGGCTGGGCCGCCGCCATCATGCGGATGTGGCTCTCCACCGAGAGGTAGCGCTTGCCGATGCGGCCGCACGGGTTGGCGCAGTCGAACACCGCGTAGTGCTCGGTCTTGAGGAAGGGGGCGCCCTCCAGGGTCATCGCACCGCAGATATGGGTGTTGGCCGCCTCGATGTCCTTCTTCGAAAAGCCGAGGAAGGGCAGGATCTCGAAGGTCGGGTCGGCGAGCTTCTCGGTCGGGACCTTGAGGACGTCCTTGAGGAAGTCGTCGCCGAGCGTCCAGCGGTTGAACACGAACTTGATGTCGAACGCCTGCTTCAGGCCGGCCTCGATCGCCGCGAGCTTGTCGTCGGTGAAGCCCTTGGCGCGGAGCGAACCGGGGTTGATCGCCGGGGCCTGGCCCATCGATCCGTGGCCGACCGCGTAGGCCTCGATCTCGGCGATCTCGGATTCGCGGTAGCCGAGTGTGCGCAGGGCATCCGGCACGGCGCGGTTGATGATCTTGAAGTAGCCGCCGCCAGCGAGCTTCTTGAACTTCACCAGGGCGAAGTCCGGCTCGATGCCGGTGGTGTCGCAATCCATCACGAGGCCGATCGTCCCGGTCGGCGCGATCACGGTGGCCTGCGCGTTGCGGTAGCCGTGCTCTTCGCCAAGCTGCAGGGCGCGGTCCCAGGCGTGCTTCGCCCGCTCGGCGATGTCGGCCTGAGGGACGTTGGCGAGATCGAGGGGCACCGGGGCGATCGAGAGGAACTCGTAGCCGTCCGCCTCGCCGTGGGCGGCGCGGCGGTGGTTGCGGATCACCTTGAGCATGGCGTCCGCGTTCTCCTCGTAGGCCGGGAAGGCCCCGAGTTCGCCGGCCATCTCGGCCGAGGTGGCGTAGGCCACGCCGGTCATGATCGCCGTCAGGGCGCCGGCGAGCGCACGGCCCTTCTCGGAATCATAGGGCAGGCCCATGCTCATCAGCAGGCCGCCGATATTGGCGTAGCCGAGGCCGAGGGTGCGGTAGCGGTACGAGAGCTCGGCGATCTCCTTCGAGGGGAACTGCGCCATCATCACCGAGATCTCGAGCACCACCGTCCAGAGGCGATTGAGGTGCTCGAAGGCGGCGACATCGAAGTGGTTCGAGGCGCGGTCGTACATCGTCAGCAGGTTGGCCGAGGCCAGGTTGCAGGCGGTGTCGTCGAGGAACATGTACTCGGAGCACGGGTTCGAGGCCCGGATCCGCCCGCCCGCCGGGCAGGTGTGCCAGTCGTTCATCGTGGTGTTGAAGTGCAGGCCCGGATCGGCCGAGGCCCAGGCGGCCTCGCCGATCTTGTCCCACAGGTCCCGCGCCGGCAGCGTCTTGGTGGTCTTGCCCGTGGTGCGGGCCTTCAGCTCCCAGGGGGAGTCGTTCTCCACCGCGCGCAGGAAATCGTCGGTCAGCGAGACGGAGTTGTTCGAGTTCTGGCCGGCGACAGTCAGGTAGGCCTCGGAATCCCAGTCGGTGTCGTAGACGGGGAAGTCGATCTTGGTGAAGCCCTGGCGGGCGAACTGGATCACGCGCTTGGTGTAGGAATCCGGCACCGCGTCCTTGCGGGCGGCCTTGACGGCCTTCTTGAGGACGGGGTTGCGCTCGGGATCGAAGCAGGCGTCGCCCTCGGCCTCGCACTGGGTGCAGGCCTTCATCACGGCGGTGAGGTGCTTGGAGACGATCTTCGAGCCGGTGACGAGGGCGGCGACCTTCTGCTCCTCCTTCACCTTCCAGTCGATGTACTGCTCGATATCGGGATGGTCGATGTCGACGATGACCATCTTGGCCGCGCGCCGGGTGGTGCCGCCCGACTTGATCGCGCCGGCCGCCCGGTCGCCGATCTTGAGGAAGGACATCAGGCCGGAGGACTTGCCGCCGCCGCCGAGCTTCTCATTCTCGCCGCGCAGCATCGAGAAGTTCGAGCCGGTGCCCGAGCCGTACTTGAAGAGGCGCGCTTCGCGGACCCAGAGGTCCATGATGCCGCCGTCGTTGACAAGGTCGTCCTGCACGCCCTGAATGAAGCAGGCATGCGGCTGCGGGTGCTCGTAGGACGAAGCGGACTTCGTCAGTTCACCGGTGCGGTAATCGACGTAGTAGTGACCCTGGGCCGGGCCATCGATGCCGTAGGCCCAGTGCAGGCCGGTATTGAACCATTGCGGCGAGTTCGGCGCCACCATCTGGCGGGCGAGCATGAAGCGCAGCTCGTCAAGGAACGCGGAGGCGTCCTCCTCGGTGGTGAAGTAGCCGCCCTTCCAGCCCCAGTAGGTCCAGCAGCCGGCGAGCCGGTCGAACACCTGGGTGGATGAGATCTCGGAGACGTAGCGCTCGGCCTCGGGCAGCTCGGCCAGGGCGGCGAGATCCGCCTCGGAGCGCCACAGGAACGACGGCACGTCGTTCTCCTCGACCTTCTTCAGGGCCGCCGGCACGCCGGCCTTGCGGAAGTACTTCTGCGCGAGGACGTCGCTGGCCACCTGGGACCAGCTCTCGGGCACCTCGATGCCGTCGAGGCGGAAGACCGTCGAGCCGTCCGGATTGCGGATCTCGCTCAAGGTCTTGCGAAAGGGAATCGTCGCGTAGGGGGATTGCCCAGCCGTGGTATGGCGCCGCTCGAACCGCATGGAACCTGTCTCCCGAGCCGCTCGAAGATGCGCGGCGCCGTGTCGAAGAATGATGAAGGCGAGCGCCCGCGAACGCCGCGAAGCGCTGGAATGCATTGGCGAAATTCGGTGATCCGCCGGTGACGCGACAGCCTCGGCGATGATCCGAAGGTATGCCAGCCGAGGGTCTCACGTCAATAACTAGTGTGCCGGCTGCGTGTTCCAGGCTAGATGTAGTGGGTCGCCGCTTAATCCTGTGGATATCGCGGCCCGTTTCGTAAGTGCCCTTTCGGCTTGCAGGATTCGGGAGCGAAAAATTTTCCGCCCACAGGCGATCCGGGTGCCTTCGGCGCTGATGCCATGGTTAATGGCGTCGGGTGTGGGATTTTCGCCGCAAACGGGAAACGACCGTCGCGCCGCCGGCGGAGGGTCGCGACTGGACTTCAGGGATGCGCCTCACCATAGTCCGCGCCGACATTCGGTACGGGGCGCGCAAGCCCCATTCAGGCGAACGCGATGGCTCTCAAGGACACGCTCCTGCGGATCTTCACCTGGTGGAACGGGCAGACGATGTCGCTCGCGCTCTACACGGCGCGCAGCGGGCAGCGCGTCGGCACGGACGAACTCGGCAACGTCTATTACCGGGCGCAGGGGCCGCTGATCGACCGCTCGGTCGGTACCGAACGGCGCTGGGTGGTCTATAACGGCTATGCCGATGCCTCGAAGGTGCCCCCCGGCTGGCGCGCCTGGCTCTGCCACAACGGCGACGTGCCCCCGAGCGAGCAGGATTACGTGCCCCGGGCCTGGCAGAAGGCCCATGTCGAGAACCTGACCGGCACCAGCGGCGCCTACCGCCCGCGCGGCTCGCAGCTCAATGTCGGCCAGCGCCCGGCCGCAACCGGCGATTACGTGCCCTGGAGCCCGGGCAACTGAGAGTCGGACCCCATCGGGCGACGGACCACGGATCGATGGACCGGCCCTTTTTCCACCAATCTTCGCGCGCTTAAGACGATCTCGCGTCGTCGCGCCCGTACGGGGCGCCAGCGAGGAGGGTCGCCCGTGAGCCGCAGCACAGCAGGATCGTCTCGCTCCGTGGTCAAGCGCCTCCTCCTCGCGTCGGTCGCGATCGGCCTGTGCAGCCTTCCGGCCACCGCCGACAAGATCAAGAACCCGACCGCGGTGTTCTCCGGCCTCGACAAGATCACGGGGCGCATCGTCTCCTTCGAGGTGGCGGTCGACGAGACCGTGCAGTTCGGCGCCCTGCAGCTGACGCCGCGGGTCTGCTACAGCCGACCGCCGACCGAGAGCCCCAAGACCACCGGCTTCCTCGAGGTCGACGAGGTCACCCTCGACAACAAGTACCGCCGCATCTTCACCGGCTGGATGTTCGCCTCTAGCCCGGGCCTGCACGCGATCGAGCATCCGATCTACGACGTCTGGCTCGTGGATTGTAAGGGTGGTTCCGAGGTGATCGCCGAGGCCCGCGAGCAGGAGGACATGCCCGCCATGGCCTCGAAGCCGGAGAAGACCCGGCGCCCGAAGAGCGGCCAGGATGCGACCCGCACCGCCCAGCAGGTCAACCCGAACGGGCAGGTGGACGTGGAGGCGCCGCGCGGCGTGCCGGTCCAGCCCAAGCAGAAACCCTCCCGGAAGTTCTTCCCGTCGAACGAGGGACCGGCCCCGGCTCCGCCGCCGCAGCAGCCGCAATCGCTGTTCGACGCGCTGTTCCGGTAAGCCTCGCGCGAACGGACGCCTCAGCGTGCGGTCAGGGCATCCAGGGCCTGCTGACCGCGGACGGACCCGTCGCCCGGCCAGACGTTCCAGTCCGCCGGCAGGATGATCGCCTCGGCCAGACGCCGCTTGTAGATGTGGCGCGGCAGTTCCTCGGCCCCGAACTGCATCAGGTGGTCCGTCACGAACTGCGTGTCGGCGAGGCGGTAGCCCCCCGCGCGCAGCCGAGCGACGAGATGCACCAGGGCGACCTTCGAGGCGTCGCGCACCGTGTGGAACATGCTTTCCCCGAAGAAGGCCGCGCCGAGCGAAACGCCGTAGAGGCCGCCGACCCGCTGGCCGTCGAGGAACACCTCCACCGTATGGGCGTGCCCGGCCTCGAACAGAGCGCCGTAGAGGTCGCGGATTCGGCCGTTGATCCAGGTGCGCTCGGCATCGGCCCGCGGCGCGGCGCAGCCGGCGATCACCGCATCGAAATCCTGGTCGGTCCGGACCTCGAACACGTCCGAGCGCACGGTGCGGGCCAGGCGCTTGGCGACGTGGAAGGCATCGAGCGGCAGGACACCGCGTGCGCGGGGCTCGACCCAGTAGATGGCCGGATCGTCGGCATCCTCCGCCATCGGGAAGATCCCGGCCGCATACGCCTTCAGCAGGATCTCGGGCGTGATCTCGACGCGGTCGCCATCGTACATGAGGTGATTTTGAATCGGTGCCGCCCGGAAGGCCAGAGGCAGGCGGGTCGCACGGCCGGTCGGAGACACGAAAAAGGGCGGAGCCTCGCGGCCCCGCCCTCGCATCCATTGAAGGGATGCTGATCAGAAGTTCGGGCCACCCGAGGTGGTGCCGAGGTTCGGCACGATCCGGTTGGGCTGCTCGGCGTTTCCGCCCTTTGCCGAATCCTCGATGATCGCCTCGCGGTTGTTGGCGTAGGGCGCCTCGACCACCGAACCGGTCACGTCCATGTCGACCCGGCCATCGGCGTTGCGGTAGGCGCCATAGACCGACGGGTTGTCGATCGGGCCGCGGGTGGTGCTGCCGGCCTGCGGGAACGCCCGCTCGGGCTGGCCGACATTGCCGGACGGGGATTGGGCGAGGGCGGCCGAGGCGATCAGCGAGGCGGCGACGAAGGTGAGCGTGAAGGTGCGCATGGGGGTCTTTCGGACGTTCGATCGTTAGGAAAATTCGGTCGCTGGCGGAGAGGATCGCCGGTGGGCCTCGTGGCCCTTTCCGTCTCCGCCTGGCCGATCTGGTGGGAGAAGTCCCGACCGATCAAAGCGTTCCGGAGGGTTCTTTGCTGGCAATCGGTCGCAGGCGAGCCCTCTGGAAGACGCAGAGATCATTCCCATTGGACACAATTCGTGCTCGAAAGGCTCGATTCGGGACCATCCAAACTCAAGCGGCTTTTGAAGAAGCTCCCATTCAGATCAGTCACGCCGAGCGGCAGATGATTTACGGGCAATTCGGTTGTGCGCAATCACACACTTTGCCGTGCTTCTGCGACTCCGCCGGAGACGACACCGCACAAAGATGTGACGTGGCACGAAAAAGCCGGCCCTTTTCGGGGCCGGCTTCGTTCGTCCAGGACTGGGAAGATCTCCGCGGAGGCGACCCTGATCAGCGGGCCGGGCCGCCCGAGGTCGTGCCGGTGTTCGGCACGCCGCGGTTGGTGTCGTTGGCGTTGCCGCCCTTGGCCGAGTCGACCGCACCGGCACCGGGGCTCATGCCGCGCTCGCCGACCGGTGCCGTCACGGCGCCCGGAGACGGGGGAATGTCACGGGTCGACGGATTGTCGATCGGCCCGCGGGTGGTGCCGCCGGCCTGCGGCACGGCCCGCTCGGGCTGGCCAACATTACCGGACGGGGACTGCGCGAGGGCGGGGCCGGCGAGAAGGAGGCCGGCCAGGAGAGGGATCGTCATACGCACGGGAGAATCGACCTTCGGGTGCGGCTCGGCGACGCGGAACCCGCGGCCAAGCCTGGGAGACTGCTCGGAAACGAGCACACGTCCTCCCTGTTCCCGCATCGCCCGATCTTACGGCTCGTCGAGGCCGCCATCGGCCAGAAATTTTTCGAGCCAGTGGATGTCGTAATCGCCGTTCTGCACATCGGGGTTGCGCACCAGCGTCCGGAACAGCGGCAGCGTGGTGTCGACGCCGTCGACGACGAACTCGTCGAGGGCCCGGCGCAGACGCATCAGGCACTCGTTGCGGGTGCGCCCGTGCACGATCAGCTTGCCGATCAGCGAATCGTAGTTCGGCGGGATGCGGTAGCCCTGGAACACCGCCGAATCGACCCGGACGCCGAGGCCGCCGGGCGGATGGAAGTAGGTGATCAGGCCGGGGGAGGGGCGGAAGGTGGCCGGGTGCTCGGCGTTGATCCGACACTCGATGGCGTGACCCTCGACCTTGATCTCGTCCTGCGTCATCGACAGCGGCAGACCCGCGGCGACGCGGATCTGCTCGTTCACCAGGTCGATGCCGGTGATCATCTCGGTGACCGGATGCTCGACCTGAATCCGGGTGTTCATCTCGATGAAATAGAACTTCCCGTCCTCGTAGAGGAACTCCACGGTACCGGCGCCGAGGTATTGCAGTTCCTGCATCGCACGGGCACAGATGCCGCCGATCTCGGCACGCATGTCGGCGTTGAGGGCCGGCGAGCCGCCTTCCTCCCAGACCTTCTGGTGCCGGCGCTGGAGCGAGCAGTCGCGCTCGGCGAGGTGCACCGCGTTGCCGCGTCCGTCGCCGAGAACCTGCACCTCGATGTGGCGCGGCTTCTCCAGATACTTCTCCAGATAGACCGCGTCGTCGCCGAAGGCCGCCTTGGCCTCGGTGCGGGCCATGCCCAACGCCTCTTCCAGGTCCGCCTCGGTGCGGGCGACCTTCATGCCGCGACCGCCGCCGCCGGAGGCCGCCTTGACCAGGACCGGATAGCCGATCTCGGCGGCGATGCGCTTGGCCTCCTCGGGATCCTCGACGCCGCCCTCGGAACCGGGCACGCAGGGAATGCCCAGGCGCTTGGCGGTCCGCTTGGCCTCGATCTTGTCGCCCATGATGCGGATATGCTCCGCCTTAGGGCCGATAAAGCCGATATTGTGGTGGGCCAGAACCTCGGCGAAGCGCGCATTCTCGGAAAGGAAGCCGTAGCCCGGATGGACCGCGTCGGCCCCGGTGATCTCGCAGGCCGCGATGATCGACGGAATGTTGAGGTAGCTGTCGCGGGCCGCCGGCGGGCCGATGCAGACGCTCTCGTCGGCGAGGCGCACGTGCATGGCATCGGCATCGGCGGTGGAATGGACCGCCACGGTGGCGATCCCGAGTTCCTTGGCCGCACGCAGGATGCGCAGGGCGATCTCGCCCCGGTTGGCAATCAGGATCTTGTCGAACATGGGTGCGGCGCTGCTCACTCGATGACGAGGAGGGGTTCGCCGAACTCGACGGGCTGGCCGTCCTCGACGAAGACGGCGGTGACGGTGCCGGCGCGGGGGGCGACGATCTCGTTGAAGGTCTTCATCGCCTCGATGAGCAGGAGCTTGTCGCCCACCTCGACCTTCGAGCCGACATCGACGAACAGCTTGGCCTCCGGCGACGGCCGCCGATAGGCGGTGCCGACCATGGGGGAGGGCACAGAACCGGGATGGCCGGCACCGGCCTTGCGGTCGAGGCCGCCACCGGGGCCGGGAACCGGGACGGGGGCGGCGACGGCGGCCATCGCGGGCGCCGGCGCGGAGGCGGGTGCCGCCACCTGCACCTGGACCGTCTCGATGCGGCGGGCGACGCGGATGCGCAGATCCCCCTTCTCGACCTCGATCTCGCTGAGATCGGTCTCGTTGATGAGCTTGGCAAGCTCGCGGACGAGCTCCGGATCGAAGGGGTCGTTCTTGGACATCGGCTCCTTGGGCATCGGCTCGGTCGTCTTCGGATCAGCCGCGGGGTGCGGCTACGGTCGCGGGGAAATGTCGACGCCGCACCCGACAGGCAAGGCGGCGTCGGCGGAAATCGACGGAGGCAGGCGGCTCAGCAGCTGGCGTGGCCGCACTGGCGCATGTCGGAGATCGTCTTGCGGATCGGCTCGATGCCGACGGCCCCCGCGATGATCTCGTCCCCGATGATGAAGGCGGGGGTGCCGGACAGGCCGAGCTTGTCGCCGAGCCCGACATTCTCCGACAGAGCGGCCTTCACCTCCGGGCCCTGCGCGTCCTTCATCAGGCGGGTCAGGTCGAGCCCCATCTCCTTCGCCACGGCCACGGCGCGCTCGCCGTTCACCCGGCCCTTGGATTCCAAGAGCTTGGTGTGGAACTCGAAGATCTTGTCGCTCTTCAGCTGCTGCTTGGCCGCGAGCGCGATCTTGCTGGCCTCCAGGGATTCGGCACCGAGCACGGGGAAGTCCTTGAGCACGACGCGCAGCTTCGAGTCGCCCTTGATCAGCGCCTGGATGTCCGAGAGCGCCTTGCGGCAGTAGCCGCAATTGTAGTCGAAGAACTCGACCAGGGTGACGTCGCCCGCCGGGTTGCCCGCGACCACGCCGTGGGGCGAGCTGACCAGCGCCTCGCGGGACTCCTTGAGAGCCGCCGACTGAGCCAGCTTCTGGGTCTCCTGCTGGCGCCGCTCACCCTCGGCGATCGCCTCCTGCAGAACCTCGGGGTTCTTGACGAGGTAGTCCTTGATGATCCCCTCGATCGCTTGGCGCTGCGCATCCGTGAAGGCGGCGGCGGGGGCGGTCTGGCTCGGGGTCGTCTGGGCCACGGCGGCGCCGAGGGTGCCGGCCAGGATCGTGGCGGAGAGCAGGGAACGGAAGAGGGGCATACGTCCTCGCGGGGCGGGACCGGTCAGGCGTCGGCCGGCCATCGGGTGTCGTGTCGTCGGTACGACATGCGGTTAGAGGCCGGGTTAGGCGTTTTCGCGGCGGCCGGTCAATCGCCGAATGGCGGGTTTGGCGCCCGCAGGGCGCTGCGGCTATGACGGAGCCGATGAGCCAGCCCCCGATCCTCTCCCCGAACCTGCCCTCCGAGCGCGCGGCGCGGGTCGCGCCCTTCCTCGCCATGGACGTGATGTCCGCCGCCGCCGCCCGCGAGGCGCGCGGGGACGGCGTCGTCCACATGGAGGTCGGTCAGCCCTCGGCACCGGCGCCGCGCGCGGTGATCGCGGCGGCCCAGGCCGCGCTCGCGACCGGGGCCTTGCCCTACACCCAGGCGCTCGGGCTGCCCGCCCTGCGCGAGCGCATCGCACGCCATTATGCGGAGACCTACGGGGTCACGGTGTCGCCGAGCCGCATCGTCGTGACCACGGGCTCCTCGGCCGGCTTCGTGCTGGCCTTCCTCGGGCTGTTCGATGCCGGCGCCCGCGTCGCGGTTCCGCAGCCGGGCTATCCGGCCTATCGCAGCCTGCTCCACGCGCTCGACCTCGTGCCGGCCCCGCTCGTCCTGCACGACGCCGACCGCTTCGCTCCGACGGGGGCCGCCCTGCGGACCCTGCACGAACGGGAGGGCCTGTCCGGCATCCTGGTGATGAGCCCGGCCAACCCGTCCGGCACCGTGGTCGAGCCCGCGCGCCTCGCCGATCTCTGCGCCACGGCGCGCGCCCTGAACCTGCGCTTCATCTCTGACGAGATCTATCACGGGCTCGCCTACGGCGTGCCCACCGAGACGGCGCTGCGTTACGACGACGACGCGATCATCATCAACTCGTTCTCGAAGACCTGGTGCATGACCGGCTGGCGCATCGGCTGGATGGTTGTGCCGGACTGGCTCGCCCGGCCCGTCGAGCGGCTGGCGCAGAACCTCTACATCTCGGCGCCCTACCTCTCGCAGGTCGCGGCGCTGGCGGCCTTCGACGCCGTCGAGGAGGTCGAGGCCGTGCGCGACGGCTACGCCGCCAACCGGGCCCTGCTCCTCGACGCCTTCCCGGGCCTCGGCCTCGGGCGGACGCACCCGGCCGACGGGGCCTTCTACCTCTACGCCGACGTCTCGAACCTCACCAACGACTCGGTCGCCTTCTGCCGGCGCATGCTCGACGAGGCCGGCGTCGCGGCGACGCCGGGGCTCGACTTCGACGGCCGGGACGGCGGACACCACGTCCGCTTCTCGTTCGCCGGCTCGAACGCCGATTGCGTCGATGCGGTGCGGCGCCTGAAGGGCTGGCTGCGCTGAAACGCGAAACGGGGCGGGCTGCACGCCCACCCCGCCTCGTCTCGATCCCTCAGGAACTGTCTTTCAGGAACGGTCACTCACCCGTCAGGGCCGCCTTGGTCCGCGACCACCAGCCGGCACGCTTCGGGCGGTCCGGATCGGACGGCGGCGTCAGCACCACCGCGACCGGCTCGGGCTTCGGCTCAGGCGGCGCCTCCGCGGCCTGAGGTGCCTCCGGCCGGGACGCCTCGGCCTGCGGCTCGGCCGCCACCGGGAGTTCCAGCGCCACCGGGGCGGCGGTCTCCGGAGCGACGGGCGACATGGCCTCGGACACTGCCTCGGCGCTCACCGGCTCTTCGCCGCCGAGGAAGGCGGACGGCGCATCGGCCGCGCCTTCGTCGCCCTCGACCGATGCGACCGGCCGTTCGCCGAAGGACCGATCATCGGTATCCCGCTCACCGCTCTCCTGATGAGCGGCTTCCGGATTCACAGCTTCGCCGTCACGGCCGCGCGCCTCGCGGTCGCGGCCCCGGCCGCCGCGGCGACCCCGGCGACGGCGCCGGCCGCTGCCATCGTCCTCGCCGCCGGCCGGGCTGCTCTCGGTGGTCACCACCGTCTCGTCGCCCTCGGCCTGCGCAGCGATCTCCTCGGACTCCTCGCCCTCGCCGTCCTCGTCCCCTTCGGAGGACGCGTCGGTCCCGGACTGCTCACCGGTCTCGTTCCGACCGCCGCGACGGCGGCGACGGCGGCGACGGCCGCCGCGGCCCTCGCTGCCATCGGCGTTCTTCTCGCGGCTCTCGTCCCGCTCGCGGGCTTCCTGCATCGGAGCGTCGGCCTCGGATTCCTCGCACTCGGCCTCGACGGCCTCCTCCTCGATCTCCGGATCGAAATCCTCCTCGGGCTCGAGGGCGGAGCTGATCGCCACGGCGCGCACACCGGTCACCGGCCCCTCGGCGCGGATCGCGGGCTCGCCGCGTTCGAGCTGGAAGGCGGAGGTGGCGGCGAGACGCTCATCCGCTGCGATGGTCAGTGAGACGCCGAAGCGCACCTCGAGCTCGCGCAGGTGCGCGCGCTTCTGGTTGAGGATGTAGAGCGCCACCTCGGTGCGGGTGCGCAGGATGAGGTTGTGGGTTGTGCTCTTGAGGAGCGACTCCTCGATTGCGCGCAGAATCTGCAGCGCCACCGACGAGGTCGCGCGGACGTAGCCCGAGCCGCCGCAATGGGCGCAGGGGAGCGACGAGCTCTCCAGCATGCCGGTGCGGATGCGCTGGCGGCTCATCTCGAGCAGGCCGAAGGGGGAGATCCGACCGACCTGGATGCGGGCGCGGTCGTTCTTCAGGCAGTCGTTGAGCTTCTTCTCGACGGCGCGGTTGTTGCGCTTCTCCTCCATGTCGATGAAGTCGATCACGACGAGGCCGGCGAGATCGCGCAGGCGCAGCTGGCGGGCGACCTCCTCGGCCGCCTCCAGGTTGGTGCGCAGGGCGGTGTCCTCGATGTCGTGCTCGCGGGTCGAGCGACCCGAGTTCACGTCGATGGAGACGAGGGCCTCCGTCGGGTTGATGACGAGGTAGCCGCCCGACTTCAGGGTGACATGGGTGGAGAACATCGCGTCGAGCTGCTGCTCGACCCCGTAGCGCGCGAAGATCGGCGTCGGGTCGCGGTAGGGCTGCACGACCTTGGACTGGCCGGGCATCAGCATGCGCATGAAGTCGCGCGCCTCGCGGTAGGCCTCGTCGCCCGCCACCAGGATATCGTCGATATCCTTGTTGTAGAGGTCGCGGATGGCGCGCTTGATCAGCGAGCCTTCCTCGTAGACCAGGGCCGGGGCCGAGGAGGACAGCGTCAGCTCGCGCACGCTCTCCCACAGGCGCATCAGGTACTCGAAGTCGCGCTTGATCTCGGGCTTGGTGCGGGAGGCGCCGGCCGTGCGCAGGATGACGCCCATCCCTTCCGGCACCTCCAGGTCCTGGGCGACTTCCTTGAGGCGCTTGCGGTCGGCCGCCGAGGTGATCTTGCGGGAGATGCCGCCGCCACGGCCGGTGTTCGGCATCAGCACCGAGTAGCGCCCGGCCAGGGACAGGTAGGTGGTCAGCGCCGCGCCCTTGGTGCCGCGCTCTTCCTTGACGACCTGCACTAGGATGATCTGGCGGCGCTTGATGACCTCCTGGATCTTGTAGTGACGACGGTAGGTGCGCGGACGCTCGGGAATCTCGGCCAGGGCGTCGCCGCCGACCTGGGCGATCTTCTGCGGACGCTCGCCGTCCTCGCCCTCGCTCTCCTCGTCGTCCTCGTCTTCGTCCTCATCGGAATCGTCGTCGTCGTCCTCGGACTCGTCGTCCGACTCGTCCTCGTCCGAATCCTCGTCGCCCTCGTCCGCATCCTCCTCGTCGGACTCATCCTTGGAGGCGGATGCGGTGTCGGAGCCGACGGCCTCGCCCATGGGCGCGGCTTCCAGCGCCAGTTCGGCGGCGGGCTCGACCGGAGCCTCGGCGGTGGCGCCGGCGGGCGCCGCATCGTCGGAGGCGCGGGCGTCCGGCGCGGAGGCACCGGGGGCTTCGGAAGTCTCGCCGCTGTCCAGGGCGGATTGCGGAAGGTCTGCGGATTCGTCGCTGCCAGGCAGAACCGCCTGCGGCGCGTTGCCGAGGCCGCCCTCGAGCAGCGCATCGGCCACGCCGATGGCCGGATCGTTGGCCCCGGTCTCGCCGGAGGCCGTCTCGCCGGAAGCACCCTGGATGTCGAAGGTCTCGCCGGCCGGCAGTTCGGCGACGTCCTCGGAGGTCACCGTCTCGGAGGTGCGCGCCTTCTTGGCCGAGGTGCCGTCGCGGCGTCCGCGCGAGCGGCGGCGGGGCTTGCGCTCCTCGCGCTCCCGGTGCTCCTCGGCCTCGCGGGCCTCGTCCTCGAGCAGGGCCTGACGGTCCGCCAGGGGGATCTGGTAATAGTCCGGATGGATCTCGCTGAAGGCCAGGAAGCCGTGGCGGTTGCCGCCGTACTCGATGAAGGCTGCCTGGAGCGAGGGCTCCACGCGCGTCACCTTGGCGAGGTAGATGTTTCCGCGAAGCTGACGCCGGTTGGCCGCCTCGAAATCGAATTCCTCGACCCTAGAACCGTGAACCGTGACGACCCGGGTCTCCTCCGGGTGCATCGCGTCGATGAGCATCTTGTTGTTGTTGGCCATGACGAACTTTCGACATGGCGGTCGACGTCGTTCTCCTCGAACCGCGCGGTCCCGATGGGGCTCCGTCCGGTCCGGGCTCGTCGGCTCGGAGGATCGGTGCCCGTGACGACCCGGGGAAGGGGGTCGCGGAAGCTGTGGGGAAGGGATTGCCGCCAACCGCCTTTGGGCGCCGGATCTCGGCGCGCGTGGGGTTGATCCTGGCCAGGGTCGACGAGAAGGCGGCGCCACGCGAAACGCGCAGGCGTTGAACACGAGCAACGGCAACCGATGCTGTGTGTCCGCTCATTCTCTCCCTGACCTCGCGAAGACTGTATGGGCCCGTCCGAGGACAGGCCGGCATGTGAAGAACGGTGCGGCGGCTGAAAAAGCCACCGAATGAACCGACTCCCACCCGGCCTTGCTATGCCGCCATGTCTGACGCGGGGAACCGACTGCGAAGGCGATCCGGCGCGATGCCGGGCCGCGCCCGCGGGCCGCGGAGCAAACCGCACGGCACCGGGAAGGGGACCGTATCATTACAGAGCGTCGCGACGTTTTGGCAAGGTCCTTAATCTGCGGCGGGCGTCGCGAGGCCGTTCCGCCGCCGCTCCGCCCTGCCAAGTCGCGGGCTGTCGCCTCCGGGACACAAGCGGCCGGGAAGTGGAACGGGGCCTTTGAGGAACGGTTAACCATCCCGTCGGTATCCCGTAGAGGCAGGCTCACGCCACAAGCCCGCTCGCGAGCACGCCCCGACGGGGTGCGCCCGTCCTCACGGGGATGATTGCCGGAACGATGCCGAGACGCGCCCGCCTTCTCCGCTCCGTCCTCCTCGCCCTGGCCTGTGCCGGGGCGGTCCCGGCCGCGGGTCCCGGCGCGTTGGCCCAGGACACCGACAAGACGCGCGGCGCCTCCTCCCAGGCGGCGGTCGCCATCGCGGCCGATCTCGCCACCAGCGGTGCCACCACCAAACTGACCCTGACGCTCTCCAAGGCCATCGACGCCAAGGCCTTCGTGATGGAACGGCCCGACCGGGCGGTGATCGATCTCGCCGAGGTGAACTTCCAGCTCGGGCCCGAGACCGGGCGCAGGCGCGACGGCGTGGTCTCGTCGTTCCGCTACGGGCTGTTCGCGCCGGGCCGCTCGCGCATCGTCGTCGACCTCGCCCAGCCCGCCACGGTGGGGCGGATCGAGACGGCGACGCGCCCGCGCGACGGCGCCGTGCTGCTCAGTATCGAGTTCCAGCGCAGCGACCGCGAGGGTTTCCGCCGCGCCGCCGTGGCGAGCGATCCGGCCCCGGCCCAGCGCAAGGCCGCGGTCGCGCCGGAACCGACCGATGCCCGCCCGCTGATCATGGTCGATGCCGGCCATGGCGGCACCGATCCCGGCGCCATCGCGGCCAGCGGGGTCTTCGAGAAGGACATCGTGTTCGGCTTCGCCCAGGCCCTGGTGACCCGCCTCGAATCGGGCGGGCGCTACCGGGTCCGGATGACCCGCGACCGCGACGTGTTCGTCCCGCTCTCCGAGCGCGTCCGCCTCGCCCGCGAGGCCAAGGCCGACCTGTTCGTCTCGATCCACGCCGACTCGATCTCGTCGGCGCCGCAGGTGCGCGGCGCCACGATCTATACCGGCTCCGAGAAGGCGACCGACGCCGAATCGGCCAAGCTCGCCGAGCGCGAGAACCGCGCCGACGCCGCCGCGGGCACCGAATCCAACGAGGGCCCGGGCCACGTCGCCGACATCCTGCAGGAACTCACCCTGCGTGAGACCCGCACATTCTCGTCGGGCTTCGCCAAGGGGCTGATGACCCATCTGGGACCCGTGATGGAGATGAGCGCCAAGCCGCACCGCGAGGCCGGCTTCCAGGTGCTGCGCTCGCCGGATGTGCCCTCCGTGCTGGTGGAACTCGGCTACCTCTCGAGCAAGCACGATCTCGATCTGCTGCAGTCGGAGGGCTGGCGCGCCGAAGTGACGGGCGGCATGGCCAAGGCGATCGACGCGTTCTTCGGCAGCCGGACCTCCCTGACTCGGCCGCAACCGCCCCGGCGCTCGGCGGCAATCGCCCCAGTTTCACCATAGAATGCGTGTGAAACCGGGGCTCACAGCGCTCCGGTCACATCACTGCCGATCCGTTCGGCGGGACTGATCGCGGCGCGCTTGAGCGAACGCCGCCGACATCGTGGGCTCGACCGCATTTTTGCGCGGCGGGACTCTTGCATTTCGGGATGGGACACGGTCCGAGAAGGCACGCGCCATCGTGGCGGGTGTCCTCGCGGCCGGCCGGCGGCGGTGGATCATCGACGGACGGGACCCGGATGCGCTTCATCCTTCGTTTCTTCGGCTTCCTGTTCAGCGTCGGCGCGATGGTGTTCGTGATCGCCGCCGCCGCGGCCGCGTTCTTCTACTGGAAGTTCAGCCAGGACCTGCCGGACCACGCCGCGCTCGCGAATTACGAGCCGCCGGTGATGAGCCGCGTGCATGCGGCGGACGGTTCGCTGCTGGCCGAATATGCCAGCGAGCGCCGGCTCTACCTGCCGATCCAGGCGATGCCGAAGATCGTCGTCGCGGCCTTCCTCTCAGCCGAGGACAAGAACTTCTACAAGCACGGCGGCGTCGACCCCGAAGGTCTCGTGCGCGCCGCGCTGACCAACTTCAAGAGCGGCAAAAAGCAGGGCGCCTCGACCATCACCCAGCAGGTGGCCAAGAACTTCCTGCTGTCGCCGGAGCAGACCTTCGAGCGCAAGGCCAAGGAAGCGCTGATCGCCTTCCGAATCGAGGCCGCCTATTCGAAGGACAAGATCCTCGAACTCTACCTGAACGAGATCTTTCTCGGCACCATCGTGCCCGGCCGCAACCTGCACGGCGTCGCGGCGGCCGCGCTCGATTATTTCGGCAAGTCGGTCCACGAGCTGACGATCAACGAGGCGGCCTACCTCGCCGCCCTGCCGAAGGGGCCGAACAACTACCATCCCTATCGCCAGACCCAGAAGGCGTTGGACCGGCGCAACGAGATCATCGGCCTGATGGCCCAGAACGGGTACATCACCAAGGAGGAGGCCGAGGCCGCCCGCAAGATGCCCCTCGGCGTCAACCCGCGCGTCGCCTTCGCCAACGCCGCCAACGCCAACTACTTCACCGAGGAGGTCCGGCGCGAGATCGCCGAGCGCTACGGCGAGAAGAAGCTCTACGAGGGCGGCCTCTCGGTGCGCGCTACCCTGGACCCGAAGATGCAGGCCTGGGCCCGCAAGGCCCTGGTGGACGGCCTGATCCGCTACGACCAGTCCCACGGCTGGCGCGGAGCGCAGGCCAAGGTCGACCTCGTCGGCCGCGACTGGGGCCTGGCCGTCGCGGAAGTACCCGGCCTCGGCGACGTCGCGCCCTGGCGCCTCGCCGTGGTGCTGAACACCAATGGCGGCGCCGCGCAGATCGGCCTTCAGCCGCGCCGCGAAGCCTCGGGTCAGGTCTCGAAGGATCGCGAGACCGGTACGATCACGGCCGAGGGAACCCGCTGGACCGGGCGCTCGCCCGCCGCGGCGCTGAACCCGGGCGACGTGGTCTATGTCGAGGCGACGGATACGAGCCGCAACCAGTACCGCCTGCGCCAGCGGCCCGAGGTCTCGGGCGCGATCGTGGCGATGGACCCCTATACCGGTCGCGTCCACGCGATGGTCGGCGGCTTCTCCTATGACGAGAGCCAGTTCAACCGCGCCACCCAGGCGATGCGCCAGCCCGGTTCCTCGTTCAAGCCGATCGTCTATTCCGCCGCCCTCGACAACGGCTACACCCCGTCGTCGATCGTGCAGGATTCGCCGATCACCATCGAGGCCGGCCCCGGCCAGGAGGCCTGGACGCCCTCGAACTACGACGGCAAGTCGGGCGGCCCGCACACCCTGCGCTACGGCATCGAGCACTCCAAGAACCTGATGACGGTGCGGCTCGCCAAGGATGTCGGCATGCCGCTCATCGCCGAATATGCCCGCCGCTTCGGCGTCTACGACGACATGCTCCCCGTGCTGCCGATGTCGCTCGGCGCCGGCGAGACCACGGTGATGCGCATGGTCACCGCCTACTCGATGCTCGCCAATGGCGGCCGGCGCATCCGCCCGACCCTCATCGACCGCATCCAGGACCGCGTCGGCGAGACCATCTACAAGCACGACAACCGCAAGTGCCTCGGCTGCGACGCGGACAAGTGGTCGGGCCAGGACGAGCCCAAGCTGGTGGACGATTCCGAGCAGGTCCTCGACCCGCTGACCGCCTACCAGATGGTCTCGATCATGGAAGGCGTGGTCCAGCGCGGCACCGCCACCATCCTGAAGCAGATCGGCAAGCCCCTCGCCGGCAAGACCGGGACCACGAACGACGCCAAGGACGCGTGGTTCGTCGGCTTCTCGCCGGACTTGGCGGTGGGCGTCTATCTCGGCTTCGACAAGCCGCGCTCCCTGGGTGACCGGGCGACCGGCGGCGGCCTCGCCGCCCCCATCGCCCTCGACTTCCTGAAGCAGGCGCTCAAGGACAAGCCGCCGACGCCGTTCCGCGTGCCCCCGGGCATCAAGCTGATCCGCGTCTCGGCCTCCTCCGGCATGCGGGCCGGCTCGGGTGAGGGCGGCGGCACCATCCTCGAGGCCTTCAAGCCCGGCACCGCCCCGCCCGACGCCTACGTCGCCGCACCGGCGCAGCAATCCGGCGCCCCGGCCGCCGTGCCGGCGGATGCCGACCGCGCCGCCCAGGCCGGCGGCCTCTACTAAGGCTCCGCCGACCACCCATCCTGCGCCTCGGAGCCACGCTCCGGGGCGCTGAGTCGTTTCAGGCCGATTTTCGGGCGAGGGCGAGGGCCGCAAGCTTCTCGATGTCGAAGCCCCTCTGCGGCAGTTCGATCATGAAGCGCTCGGCGATCTCCGCGACCACGAAATCGGGCTTCACCCGCGCCACGTAACTCCAATCGATGCTGGTCGACCACAGCACGTGGACCTCGCGGAAGGTGTCGGCCAGGAGCGGCGTCAGGCTCCCCGTATGCGGGGTCGACGCGTGGTGGCCATAGGAATCGGCGAACAGCACCAGCCGGCGCGGGTCGGCCTCGGGCGACTCGTTCCGGTAGACGACGTGGGCGCCGATATGCGCTTCCTGGCCCCGCCCCTCCGCTTCGAAGGCCGTGACCAGGCTGTTGGCGTAGATGCGCCGCGCCGACGTCTCGAACCGGCAGGGCTCCGCGATCTCGGTGCGAATGGGGTCGAACTTCAGACCGAGGTCGCCCGCATAGGCGGCCGGCGTGCCGATGCGGCGCCGGGCGATGTCCTGGCGCGGGGCGAGGCCGAGATGGCGGCAGATCTCGCCATAGGCGAGGAGGTATCCGGCGAAACTCCAGTGGCTGTCGGTCCGACAGTAGAGCGGTGCTTCCGCGGCGCGGGACCGGAACGGCCGCACCAGATCGATCCAGTGGCGCCGGGCCGGCGAGAGGCTGAGCCAGCGCTCCAGCCGCAGCACCGGGGCGCGCTCGGGATCGAACGCCAGCCCATCGCAGGCCTGCGGGTAGATCGTCAGCTTCTCCGGCGCCACCACATGGGCGTAGCGGCTGCCGAGGCCGGCGCACCGCCGGACCCGGGCCTCCAGGATGCGGCGCCAACGCCAGAGGGTGGCGCGCGCCACCCCCGGCTCGCGGTACTGCGCGAGCACGGCGTTGGTGCCCCCCGTGAGGAAGAGCCAGCCGTCGCGCCCGATATGAACATCGGGATGGTGGTCCGGTGCCCGAGCGCCGGACGGCGGAGCGATGGTGAAACCCTCGGTCATCGCGCGCTTCTAGCGGGCGCGCGGGAAAGGCGCACCCTCATCCGGTCGGCCGGTCCTCCCGATCAGAACCCGGCGCGGATGCCACCGAAGATGCTGCGCCCGACGCCTGGATAGAACGCCACCGGTCCGCCCGCGACCGTGCGGGCGTTGGTGACGACGGAGATGTCGGAGACGTAGCGGGTGTCGGTCAGGTTGCGGGCATCGACGAACAGCGAGACGCCGTTCTGGAAGTCGTATCCGGCGGCGATGTTGAGGAGCGCGTAGCCCGGCACCTTCAGGGTGTTGGCGTGGTCGGCGAAGGCGCCCTGCGGCACCAAGTCGACGGAGGGGCTGATGTGGAAGCCCTCGCGGTTGCGATAGGTCAGGACCGTGCGCAGAACGTCGCGCGGAATGCCGGCGATCTGGTTGTCGCCGAAGACCGGATCGGCGAGGAAGCGGAAATCGTTGTGGGTCCAGATCTGCGAGACCACGACGCCGTCGCCGGTGCCGAACAGGTCCCGGGCGAGATCGAGGGAGGCGGCGGCCTCGACGCCCTGATGGCGGGTGCGGGGCGCGTTGAAGGTCGCGGCCGGGATGTTGAGGCCCGGATTGATCGAGAAGTTGATCAGCTCGTCGCGGATCTCGGAGCGGTAGAGGGTCACGTCCCAGGACAGGCGGTCGATGCGGCCGCGGGTGCCGGCCTCGTAGGTCACGGCACGCTGCGACCGAAGCGGCACGAAGGTGGTGTTGAGCGAATTCATTTGCACGAGGTCGGAGAAGTCCGGCACGTCGCGCGATCCGGTGATGTCGCCGAAGACCTGGATTTCGGGCAGCGGCTGCCAGAGCAGGCCGACCTTCGGGTTGATCCCCGCATAGGTCTCGTTGGCCGAGGACGGGAACGCGTTGGCGCCCGAGAAGCCGCCCTTGTTGCTGTAGGTCCGGTTGGAGGAGAACGCCTTTGCGCCCGCCATCAGCGCCACGTCCGGCAGGAACCAGAAGCGGTTCTCGCCATAGGCCTCGTAGTTCGAGGCGCTCTGGAGCGCGCGCAACGTCTGGGCGCCGCGCTGGCCGGCGACGTTGACGAACTGGAGCGCGGAGTTCTGGCCCGCGAAGGCGCGTAGGCCGAGGATCAGGTCGTTGCGGTAGCCGGCGACGTCGAAGGTCCCGGCCCAGTGCGGGGCGATCCCGTAGGTCCAGCCGTCCTGGTCGATGACCTGGAAGATCGGGTGGTAGAGCGATTTGTGGATCGCCCAGGTGTCGATATCGAGCTTGCCGACATCGAGCAGGAACGAGGTGCGGTTGGCGATCCGCTCGGTCTCGACCTTGCGCGACTGGTTGCCGGAAATCGCGGACGGGTTGGCCAGGGTCGGGTTGTTCAGCGCGTTGAACAGGCTGAGCGTGCCGGGGAGCTTCTGGTCGGTGAGGTAGACGCCCGCGTAGAACCGTGTCTCGACCCCCGGCGCCAGCTGGTAGCCGAGATTGGCGTTGAAGTTCTGGGTCCGCTGGGTCTCGTGGTCCCGGTAGCTGTCGGAATTCGTGATCGTGCCGTTGACGAGAAGATCGACCGGGCCGGAGATGCGCGAGGCCTGGAAGTTCTCCCGGATAGTGTTGAAGGCGCCGCCGTCGATGCGCAGGATGTTGGGCGCTAAGGCGGTCTGGGCCGTGGGCGTGACGACGTTGATGGCGCCGCCGAGGGTCGTCGCCCCGAAGGTGAGGGCGTTCCCGCCCTTGTAGACCTCGATCGAGCGCAGCCCGAGGGGATCAACCTGGTAGAAGTCGCCGCTGCCGTCGGCGAGGTTCAGCGGGATGCCGTCCTGCAGCAGTTCGAGCCCGCGCAGGTGGAAGCCGCGCGAGATGCCCGAGCCGCGCACCGAGAGGCGCAGCTCCTGGCCGTAGCGCTCCTGCACGTAGACGCCCGGCACGTCCTTGAGGGTATCGCGCAGGGTATTGGCGTAGCGATCCTGGAAGGTCCTAGCATCGACGAAGGCGACGGAGCCGACGGTGGCGTTCACCGCGGCGCGCTGGGCCGCGACGCTCGGCACCGTCAAGGACCCGGCCGAGGCGCCCTCGATGCTGAGTTCGGACAGCGTCGCTGCGGCCGTTTCCTCGGCCCAAGACGGCGTCGCGGCGAGGAGGGGCAGGAGCGAGGCGCCGCTCAGCAAGGCGAGCGCGAAGGCTCCAGGACGGGACGGCCGGAGCACGGCCTTGGGGGACAGGGCATACTCGGGGGAGGGGGCGGACATTGGACCAGGCTCCGGACCATGGGCCCGCGCTTCGCGACGGCGCGAAGGGGCCGGACATGGTCCCGGTGGGAGAGGAACGGGGAGGGGGTTGAGCCGCGCGGGGTCATCGCGCGGCGGATCGCTCGGTCAGAAGCGCGGCAGGAAGCACGACACGAAGCGGCACGTCGGCATCCCCAGCTCCCGCACGAAGCGGCGGGAGCGGACCAGCCTTCGTCGCCATTGGATCGAGGCGCTCGGCGGCGCCTGGATCGAGGCGCTCGGCGGCGTCAGTGCTCGTGGTGATCCGGTGCCGGCGCGGCAGCGGGCGCACCGGGCTTCGTCGCACCGATCGGGGCCACGCCGAAGCTGACCGGCACGGTGCCGGCCCGTTCGAAGCGCAGCGTCCCCTGGACCGTGTCGCCGGCCTTCGGGCCGCGCGAGAGATCCTCGAACATGAGGTGCAGCCCGCCGGGCTTCAGCTCCACCGTCTCGCCGGGCTTGATGACGAGGCCGCCTTCGACCGGCGCCATCTTCATCACCCCGCCTTCCATACTCATGGTGTGGATCGACGCGCGTCCCGCCAGCGGGATCGAGGCGCCGACGAGACGGTCGGCCTGGGTGCCGGTGTTGGTGACGCGGACGTAGCCGCCCGCCACCTTGGCGCCCCCGGGGGTGGCGCGCATCCAGGGCGTGTCGATGCTGAGATCGCCGGCCTTGACGCTCGAGGCCTCGGCCCGGGCCGGGCCGGTGGCGGCGGCCACGATCCGGACGCCCGGAGCGGGAGATTTCAGCGCATGCGCATCCTGCCCGGCCGCCGGGATCTCGCTCCAGCGGTACTGCCCGGTCGCGCAATCCTGCTCGATGGGGAAGTAGACCGTGCTGCCGGGCGCGAAGGCGTCGCTGACGCGGGCCAGGAAGGTGAACTCGTCGACCTGATCGTCGGGCAGGCTGCCGCCGGTCCAGGTGATGGTCTTCACGCCCTCGCGGATGTCCCCGTGGAAGTACGGATAGGCGCGGGCATAGGCGCCCTTCTCCGTCGTCACGGTCCAGCCGGGCTTCGGCATCGGCTTGGCGCCGATGACGCCTTCCGGAATCGTGACGCTGACGCGGTTGGTTGGCTGGCCGTCGCAGCCATGGGTGATCTGCACGACGCCGCGATAGCCGGCGTTCGGGCTCGCCTCCTTGCGCTCCAGGGTGGCGTGCGCGAGGGCGGCGGTGGCGGACAGGGTGAGGAGGAGGCCCGCGAAGAGCTCGGCCCGGGGAATACGGTTCATGGCGAAGGTCCGTGTCTGATGGGATCGGGAATCGGCGATCGGATCAGACGGCGGGCGGACCTCGCGGATGGGGGATCGTGCCCGGCGGACCGCGGGCGGAGACGAAGGATTCGCGATGCCAGGCGACCCGGCTCGCCGCACGGTCCGGCCACACGACCGCACGGGGCGCGACCTCGGGCAGGGCGGCCTGCAGCATCGGCCCGGCCACGGTGCAGCAGGGCTGGTGGTGGGCGTGGGTCGAATCGGGCGCCCCGGGTCCGGCATCGTCGGTCTGCCCGAGGCAGAGGATGCCGTGCGCCGAGGCGACCGGCAGGGGCACGAGGCCGCTCAGGACGGCATGGAGGACGAACGCGTAGAGCGCGATCACCGCAGTGATCGCGCGCAGCGGGGCCCACCCTCCGTGGCCAGCATGGTTCGCCGGAAGCGTCATCGTCGTTTCGCTTACGCCATCGGCCGTTGTTTCGCCATGCCGGCGGCCGGTTCGCCCTGCCGATCGCACGGTCCGGCACGGTGCTGTGGCACACGGGCCGCAGTCGAGAGGATGTGTCCGGGGATCACGGGGATAAGCCCGCCCGTGCCACAATGTGGCCGGGTCCCCATGAGTTCTTAACCCTACCCCGACACGGTCGTGACAGGGGGTGTTCCCAGATCCCGGCGCCCGTCGCCGAGGCCGACGACACCGCATGTCGCTTCGTAAATCAGATCAGAGTTCACGTCCGATGCTGAATCAGGCTTTCCACACCCGCGCCCTCGGCTTTGCACTGCTCGCATCGGCGGCCGTCATCGGCCAGTCGGCGACGGCGCGCGAGGCCGGCGGCTTCGCCCAGGCCGAGTGGGCGCAGGACTATGCCTCGCCCGCCACCATGCAGGTGCAGCGCTCCTCGACCCCGATCCTGTCGCCGCAGACGGTGGCGGCCACCGAGCAGATGATCGAGCGCTACCGGGACATCGTCAATCGCGGCGGCTGGAAGCCGGTCTCGGGGGCCGACCGCCTGCGCGTCGGCGCCAAGGGGCCCGCGGTCGCCGCCCTGCGCCAGCGCCTGATCATCACGGGCGACCTCGACCCGGCTTCGGGCGCCTCGGGCGTCTACGATTCCTATGTCTCGGCCGGCGTGAAGCGCTTCCAGGCCCGCCACGGCCTGAGCCAGACCGGCGCCATGAGCCTCACGACGCAGCAGGCCATGAACGTGCCGGCCGACGTGCGCCTGCACCAGCTCGAGATCAACGTGGTGCGCCTGCGCTCCTACGCCGGCAACCTCGGCAACCGCTTCGTCATCACCAACATCCCCGCCGCCCTGGTGCAGACGGTGGAGAACGGCCAGGTCGTGACCCTGCACGCCGCCGGCGTCGGCAAGATCGACCGCCAGTCGCCGATCATGAACACCAAGGCGACGCAGATCAATTTCAACCCCTTCTGGACGGTCCCGGCTTCCATCGTGAAGAAGGACCTCATCCCCAAGATGCAGAAGGACCCGACCTACCTCACCGAGAACAAGATCCGCATCTTCTCGGGTGAGACCGAGATCTCGCCGGCTTCGGTGAACTGGAACTCGGACGAGGGCACGCGCTACCGCTACCGCCAGGATTCGGGCGCCGACTTCAACTCGATGGGCATCGTGCGCATCAACATCCCGAACCCCTACGGCGTGTTCATGCACGACACGAACACCAAGGGCGTGTTCGGCGACGACTTCCGCTTCATCTCCTCGGGCTGCGTCCGCGTGCAGAACGTGCGCGAGTACATCACCTGGCTGCTCAAGGACACGCCCGGCTGGGGCCGCGAGCAGGTCGAGCAGGCCATCGAGAGCGGCAAGCGCGTCGACGCCACCCTGTCCAGCCCGGTGCCGGTCTACTGGACCTACATCACCGCCTGGTCGACCCCGGACGGACTCGTCCAGTTCCGCGACGACATCTACAAGCGCGACGGCGTGAACGTGCCCACGACTCTCTCGGCCCCGACCCCCGTGGCCAGCGCCGAGCCGGTCCAGAGCTTCGAGCCGGGCGACGAGGAGAACTAATCCGGTTCATCAACGGTCAAACAGTCCACTATTCGAGGCCCGCGCTCCAAGGCGCGGGCCTTTCGCATGGTGGATGCGACGCCACGACACGGGTTGCTGGCGTCTCGACTCTTCGCGCTCCGCTCTGTGCTGAATTTTTTTGATCACACGCAAAAAAATGCCTGTGCTTGGCCTTGGAACCCGTCGCGTGTAGTAATCCAGCCTTCGAACGCCCGCCCGCCCTACGCCAGCGGATTACGGGTGCGTCCGCCCGTTCAACAATCGAGGCTTTCCATGAGCGCCGGTACTGCTGCCGACAAGCACTTCTCCAACACCTTCTTCGCTGCTCCCCTCGCGGACGCGGATCCGGAGATCGCGCAGGCGGTGGCCCAGGAACTCGGCCGCCAGCAGCACGAGATCGAGCTGATCGCCTCCGAGAACATCGTCTCGCGCGCCGTCCTGGAAGCGCAGGGCTCGGTCCTCACCAACAAGTACGCCGAGGGCTATCCGGGCCGCCGCTACTACGGTGGCTGCCAGTTCGTCGACATCGCCGAGAACCTGGCCATCGATCGCGCCAAGCGCCTCTTCAACTGCGGCTTTGCCAACGTGCAGCCGAATTCCGGCAGCCAGGCGAACCAGGGCGTGTTCCTCGCCCTCATGCAGCCGGGCGACACCTTCCTCGGCCTCGATCTCGCGGCCGGCGGCCACCTCACCCACGGCGCCCCCCCGAACGTCTCGGGCAAGTGGTTCAAGCCGGTCTCCTACACCGTGCGTCGCGACGACCAGCGCATCGACATGGAGCAGGTCGAGGCCCTCGCGCACGAGCACAAGCCCAAGGTGATCATCGCCGGCGGCTCGGGCTATCCGCGCCACTGGGACTTCGCGAAGTTCCGTGAGATCGCCGACGCCGTCGGTGCCTACTTCTTCGTCGACGCGGCTCACTTCGCGGGCCTGATCGCGGCCGGCGTGCATCCCTCGCCGTTCCCGCACGCCCACGTCGTCACCACGACGACCCACAAGACCCTGCGCGGCCCGCGCGGCGGCATGATCCTGACGAACGACGAGGCGCTGGCCAAGAAGTTCAACTCGGCGATCTTCCCCGGCATCCAGGGCGGCCCGCTGATGCACGTCATCGCCGGCAAGGCCGTGGCCTTCGGCGAGGCCCTGAAGCCCGAGTTCAAGATCTACGCCAAGCAGGTGATCGAGAACGCCAAGGCGCTGGCCGACACCCTGATGTCGAGCGGCTACAACATCACCTCGGGCGGCACCGACAACCACCTCATGCTGGTCGACCTCACCAGCAAGGGCCTGACCGGCAAGGCAGCCGAAGCGGCCCTCAGCCGCGCCGACATCACCTGCAACAAGAACGGCGTGCCGTTCGACACGCAGAAGCCCACCATCACCTCGGGCATCCGCCTCGGCACCCCGGCCGGCACCTCGCGCGGCTTCGGCGTCGCCGAGTTCAAGCAGATCGGCGGCTTCATCGTCGAGGTGCTCGACGGCCTCGTGGCCAAGGGCGAGGGGGGCGACGCCGCCGTCGAGGCGAGCGTGAAGGAGCGGGTGCACGCCCTCACCGATCGCTTCCCGATCTACGGCTGAGGCACGACGCCCGCCGGCGAGTCCCCGAGGGGCGCTTGAACCGGCGCCCCTCAGCATGCCATGCAACGGCCGCGGTCCCTCGGGTCCGCGGCCGTTGCTGTTCCAGCGTTCCCCTTGCCCAGGTGTCCGTCCGATGCGGTGTCCCTATTGCGGCGGTCCCGACACGCAGGTGAAGGATTCGCGCCCGAGCGACGACGCGGCGGCGATCCGCCGGCGCCGGGTCTGCCCGGATTGCGGCGGCCGCTTCACCACCTTCGAGCGGGTGCAATTGCGCGAGCTCACCGTGCTCAAGCGCTCGGGCAAGCGCGTGCCCTTCGACCGCGACAAGCTGCAGCGCTCCATCGGCGTGGCCCTGCGCAAGCGGCCCGTGGACCCGGAACGGATCGAGCGCCTCGTCAGCGGCATCACCCGTCAGCTGGAGAGCAGCGGCGAGGCCGAGATCGGCAGCGAGGCCATCGGCGAACTCGTGATGGAGGGCCTGAAGGGGCTCGACGACGTCGCCTACGTGCGCTTCGCCTCGGTCTACAAGAATTTCCGCGAGGCCAGCGACTTCAAGGCGCTCCTCGGCACCCTCTCCGATCCGGCCGCCCTCGCCGAGGACCTTCCCGAGGATGCGGGCTCCGGGCCCGGCTCCGCTGCGGGCGAGACCGACGATCCGGCCGACGCGGAACGGACCGCGACGGTCACGCCGCTGCGGCCGAAGCGCCAGCCGAAATCGCGGGCGTGAGGAGCGACGGCATGACGAGCGGGGAAACGGACGCGATCGACCGCCGCTACATGCGCCTGGCCCTCGCTCTGGGGCATCGCAACCTCGGCCGGACCTGGCCGAATCCCTCCGTCGGCGCGGTCGTGGTGGCAGGTCCCCCCGGCGCGGAGCGGATCGTCGGCCAGGGGATCACCGCCCCCGGCGGCCGGCCCCATGCCGAACCGATTGCCCTCGCCATGGCGGGCGAGGCGGCGCGGGGCGCCACGCTCTACGTCAGCCTGGAGCCCTGCTCCCATCATGGCCGGACCCCGCCCTGCACCGACGCCATCGTCGCCGCCGGCATCGCCCGCGTCGTCACCGCCCTGGAAGACCCCGATCCGCGGGTGGCCGGGCGCGGCCACGGGCTTCTCGCGGCCGCCGGCATCGCGGTGCGCACGGGCCTGCTTTCGGAGGAGGCGGCCCGCGACCATCGCGGCCACGTCACCCGGGTGACGCGGGGGCGCCCGAGCCTGCACCTCAAGCTCGCGCAGACCCGCGACGGCTTCGCCGGCGCCCCCGCCGAGCGGCTGCGGATCACCGGGCCCATCGCCGACGGTTCCGTGCATCTCTGGCGGGCGCATGCGGATGCGATCCTCGTCGGCATCGGCACCGCGCGGGCCGACGATCCCTCGCTCACCGTCAGGCTGCCGGGCCTGTCGGACCGCTCGCCCATGCGCGTCGTGCTCGATTCGAGCCTTCGCCTTCTGCCCTCCACCACCCTCGTGCGGAGTGCGCGCGACGTCCCGACCCTCATCCTCACCACCCGGCGGGCGCCGGTCCACGCCAAGCGCATGCTGGCGTCCTTCGGCGTCGAGGTGATCGGTGTCGAGGCCGACGGCGCCGGACAGGTCGACCTGCAGGCCGCGCTCCGGGCGCTCGCCGAGCGGGGCGTGACGCGGCTCTGCTGCGAGGGCGGCCCCCGCCTCGCCGACGCCCTGGCCGGCGCCGATCTCGTCGACGTCTTCACCCTGATCACCGGCCCGGGCAGCCTCGGCGAGACCGGCGGCCTGCCGGCGATCGGTCCGGCGCTTCAAAAGCGTCTCGCCGAAGGCCATCTCCGCATGATCGAGACCCGAATTCTCGGCCCTGACCGGGCCGTCACCTACGAGCGGAGCGCCTGAGATGTTCACCGGTCTCGTCACCGATGTCGGAGAGGTCGTGTCGGTCGCGGGCGACGACCGCCTGCGCCACATCCGCATCCGCTCGCACTACGATCCCGCCACGATCGCCCTGGGGGCCTCCATCGCCTGCTCCGGTCCCTGCCTGACGGCGGTGTCGGTCGAGTCCGTGGAGGGCGGCTGCATCTTCGCCGTCGATGCCGCGGCCGAGACGCTGGCCCGCACCCATGTAGGCACCTGGGGCGAGGGGCGGCGCGTGAATTTGGAGCGGTCCCTGAAGATCGGCGACGAACTCGGCGGACATCTCGTCACCGGCCACGTCGACGGCCTCGCCGAGCTCGTGGCCCGCGACGCCGTCACGGGCGGCGCGGGTGATCCGCAATGGGCGCCCTCGGACCGCTTCACCCTGCGGGCGCCCGCGCAGCTCGCGCGCTTCATCGCCGAGAAGGGCTCCGTCTGCCTCGACGGCACCTCGCTGACCGTGAACACGGTCGAGGACGACCTGTTCTCGGTGCTCCTCATCCCGCACACCCTGGCGGTGACCACCTGGGGCGAGCGCCGGGCCGGGGACCAGCTCAACCTCGAGGTCGATCTCATCGCCCGCTACGCCGCGCGCCTGTCGGAGGGCCGCGTGCCCGCCCAGGCCTGAGCGGACGGACCACGCGCCCTCGGACGCGGATAAGCGGGCGCTGCGCTTGTCGCCACGCCGCCCAGGGTCTATCGCTCGCGCCTGCGGGCGCAGGACACGTCCGGCCGGACGAGCGTTGCGCGGTGACGGACCCCGAAGGGTCCCGGCGGGCGCGCCCGTTCCCAGCCGCTGCGCCGCCCGCCGACCGTGTCCCGTGAAGGCCCCTCGATGGTATCGCTCGCCTACGCTTCCCGCACCGCCCCCGCCAACGTCAAGGGCGCGCGCGTCCTCGTCGTCGAGGCCCGCTACTACGAGGGTCTCGCCGACGAGCTCCTGGCCGGCGCGCAGGGCGTCCTGGCGGCGGCCGAGGCCGTCGCCACGGTGGTCACGGTGCCGGGTGCCCTCGAGATCCCGGCCGCGATCGCGATCCTGGTCGAGGCCGCCGCCCGCGCCGGCCAGCCCTACGACGCCGTGGTGGCGCTCGGCTGCGTCATCCGCGGCGAGACCGGGCATTACGACATCGTCGCGGGCGAGAGCGCGCGGGCGCTGATGGACCTGTCCGTCACCCTGCGCCTGCCGCTCGGCAACGGAATCCTGACGGTGGAGACGGAGGCCCAGGCCCAGGCCCGGGCCCGGGTCGCCGAACTGAACAAGGGCGGCGGAGCCGCCGAGGCCGCGCTCGCGGTGCTGTCGCTGAAGCGCGACGCGTCGGCGGCGTCGGTCGGAGAGGATTGAGCATCATGGCCAACGAGCCCGGAATGAAGACCGCCGAGCGCAGCGGCGCCCGCCTCTCCGTGGTGCAGGCGCTCTACGACATGGAGATCTCGGGCAAGGGCGTGATCGAGGCGCTGGCCGAATTCGAGACGTTCTGGATCGGACGCGAGGTCGACGGCATCGCGCATCCGGCCGCCGAGATCGCCTTCTTCCGCGACCTCCTGCGCGGGGTCGTCGACGAGCAGCGCGCCATCGACCCGGTCCTCGACGGAGCCTTGGCCTCGGGCTGGCCCCTGAAGCGCATCGAGGCGGTGCTGCGCGCGATTTTGCGGGCGGGCGCCTACGAGCTGATGTCCCGCCGCGACGTGCCGGCCCGGGTCGTCATCTCCGAATACGTCGACGTCGCCCACAGCTTCTACGGCGGCGACGAGCCCGGCATGGTCAACGGCGTCCTCGACAAGGTCGCCCGCGACGTGCGCGGCAACGAGTTCGCCGGCCTGCCGGCTTCCGGCCGGGCCTGACCCGCGTGGCCCGGCTCGACGAGGACGGGCTGATCGCGCGCTACTTCGCGCCCCTGGCCGGCCCCGGCGCGGACGGCCTGCGCGACGACGCCGCCACCCTGGCGCCGAGCCCGGGCTGCGACCTCGTCCTCACCGCCGACGCCATCGTGGCCGGCGTGCATTACTTTCCCGACGATCCGCCGGGCTCGATCGCCCGCAAGGCCCTCGGCGTCAACGTCTCGGACCTCGCCGCCAAGGGCGCGCGCCCACGCGCGATCCTCCTGACCCTCGCCCTGCCCGACGACTGGACGGAAGCGTGGCTCGCCGCCTTCGCGGCCGGGCTCCGCGACGGCCTCGTTGCTTTCGGCCTCGACCTCCTCGGCGGCGACACCGTGCGGGCCGCCGGGCCGGCGGTGATCGGCGTGACCGCCATCGGCGAGGTGCCCGCCGGCGGCATCGTCCGGCGCGGAACCGCGCGGGTCGGCGACCGGATCTGCGTCAGCGGCACCATCGGGGACGCCGCCCTCGGCCTTCTCCTGCGCGGTCCCCGGCCGCCGGGCTGGTGCGGCACGCTGGCGGCGGCGGACCGGGACGCGCTCGTCGACCGCTACTGGCATCCGCGCCCGCGCATCGCTCTGGCGCCGATCCTGCGCCGGTACGCCCGGGCCGCGATGGACGTCTCGGACGGTCTCGCGGGCGATCTGACCAAGATGCTGAGGAGGGAGGGACACTCCGCGGAGATCGATCTCGCCCGTGTCCCGCTCTCGCCCGCGGCCGCGCGGGCTCTGGCACGGGAGCCCGCCCTCGTGACTCCGATCGTCACCGGTGGCGACGACTACGAAATCCTTTGCGCCGTGCCCCCGGGCCACCTCGACGCCTGCCTCGCCGAGGCCGCCGCGGCCGGCACGCCGCTGACCTGCATCGGCACGGTCACGACCGGCCCCGCACCGCCGGTCTTCCGCGATGCGGACGGGGCGCCGCGACCCCTCGGTCCCGGGTCCTTCAGCCACTTCTGAGCCCGGGCGTCGCCCGCGCAGGTGGGCGCACGGGGACCCGCCGGTACAGTTTTCGGCGCACCGGCTTCGCCCCCATACCCTTGCGAAAACTTGCACCGACTCCAGCCGATGCTGCGACGCACAACTATTCGCTGACGAAAAAGCTAAGCAGCATTTGCAAGCGTCGGTGAAGTTTGGCACTCAGAGTGGGCATTCCTGGGAGGAGATGCACAACCAACAGAAGACCGGCGCGCGGCGAAGACGCCTGCGCGAACGATGATCTGCGAACGCACGGAAAGCACGGCCACGAAGTCCGACAACGCCACGACAGACCCGCACGGGCATCGCCAATCAAGGACGGTCGAATGACAGCTTTGTTGCTTATCATCCTGGGCGGGCTTTGCGCCGTCGCCTATGGCATCCTCACGATCAACGACGTGATGAAGCGCGACGCCGGCACCCAGCGCATGCAGGAGATCGCGGGGGCGATCGCCGAGGGTGCGCAGGCCTATCTCCGGCGCCAATACGCCACCATCGCCATCGTCGGGCTCGTGCTGTTCGTGGCGCTCGCCTACTTCCTCGGGCTAAGGGTCGGCATCGGCTTCCTGATCGGCGCCGTGCTGTCGGGTGCGGCCGGCTTCATCGGCATGAACGTCTCGGTGCGGGCCAACGTCCGCACCGCGCAGGCGGCCTCGACCTCCCTCGGCGGCGGGCTCGACGTCGCCTTCAAGTCGGGCGCCGTCACCGGCATGTTCGTGGCCGGCCTCGCGCTCCTCGGGGTGGCGCTCTACTACGGCTATCTCACCCGCGTCGCCGGCCTGTCGCCGGCCAGCCGCGACGTCATCGACGCCCTGGTGGCTCTGGGCTTCGGCGCCTCGCTGATCTCGATCTTCGCCCGCCTCGGCGGCGGCATCTTCACCAAGGGCGCCGATGTCGGCGGCGACCTCGTCGGCAAGGTCGAGGCGGGAATCCCGGAGGACGATCCGCGTAACCCCGCCACCATCGCCGACAATGTCGGCGACAACGTCGGTGACTGCGCCGGCATGGCGGCGGACCTGTTCGAGACCTACGCGGTCACGGTCGTCGCCACCATGGTGCTCGCCGCGATCTTCTTCTCCGGACAGACCGAGGTCGGCGGGCGCAACGTCCTCGAGGCGATGCTGCTCTATCCGCTGGCCATCGGCTCAGCCTGCATCCTCACCTCGATCGCCGGTACCTATGCGGTCCGGCTCGGGGCCAACCAGTCGATCATGGGCGCACTCTACAAGGGCCTGATCACCGCCGGCGCCCTCTCGATCGTGGCCATCGCGGGGGTGAACTACGCCCTGTTCGGCGGTTTCGGCACGGCCTTCACCACCAATGCGGGCGTCACCTTCACCTCCGGCGGCCTCCTCGGCTGCGCGGTGATCGGCCTCGTCATCACGGCGCTGATCGTCGTGATCACCGAGTACTACACCGGCACCAACTTCCGCCCCGTGAAGTCCATCGCCGACGCCTCGGTGACAGGCCACGGCACCAACGTGATCCAGGGCCTGGCGATCTCGCTCGAATCCACGGCGCTTCCCGCCCTGGTCATCGTCGCGGGCATCATCAGCACCTACTCGCTGGCCGGGTTGTTCGGCATTGCCATCGCGGTCACCGCCATGCTGGCGCTCGCCGGCTTCATCGTGGCCCTCGACGCCTTCGGGCCGGTCACCGACAATGCCGGCGGCATCGCCGAGATGGCCGGCCTGCCGCCGGACGTGCGCAAGTCCACCGATGCCCTCGACGCGGTCGGAAACACGACGAAGGCGGTGACCAAGGGCTATGCCATCGGCTCGGCCGGCCTCGGCGCCCTGGTGCTGTTCGCCGCCTACACCTCCGACCTGAACTACTTCATCGCCAACGCGAGCCCGACCCAGTACCGCTTCTTCCAGGGCGTCACGGTCGATTTCTCGCTCTCCAACCCCTACGTCGTGGTCGGCCTGCTGCTGGGCGGCCTGATCCCGTTCCTGTTCGGCGGCATGGCGATGACGGCGGTGGGCCGCGCGGCCGGCGCCGTGGTGGAGGAGGTCCGCCGGCAATTCCGCGAGAAGCCCGGCATCATGCAGGGGACCGACCGGCCGGATTACGGCCGCGCCGTCGACATGCTGACGAGGGCGGCGATCAAGGAGATGATCGTCCCGTCGCTGCTGCCGGTGCTGTCGCCGATCGTGCTGTTCTTCGTGATCCAGGCCATCGCCGGCAAGAGCCAGGCCTTCGCTACGGTGGGGGCGATGCTCCTCGGGGTGATCATCACGGGACTCTACGTCGCCGTCTCGATGACCTCGGGCGGCGGCGCCTGGGACAACGCCAAGAAATACATCGAGGACGGGCACCACGGCGGCAAGGGCTCGGAGGCCCACAAGGCGGCCGTGACCGGCGACACCGTCGGCGATCCCTACAAGGACACCGCCGGCCCGGCGGTGAACCCGGCGATCAAGATCACCAACATCATCGCCCTGCTCCTCCTGGCGGTGCTGGCTCACAGCTGAACGAAAGCGACCCCCGGCGGGCCGTCGGCCACCGGGGGTCGCATTCTGAACCAGGGACCGCGCCAGGTATCCCGCCGCGGCCTTTCCTGCGTCCCGGCTCAGGCCGCGTCGGGCATCTGCCCGAGGAGCTTGTCGAGGGTGATCGGATAGCTCCGCACCCGCACGCCGGTGGCGTTGTAGACCGCGTTCGCCACCGCCGCGCCGACGCCGCAGATCCCGAGTTCGCCGACGCCCTTCGCCTTCATCGGCGAGGATTGCGGATCGACCTCGTCGAGGAAGATCACCTCCTGGTGCGGGATATCGGCATGGACCGGCACCTCGTAGCCGGCCAGGTCGTGGTTCACGAAGAAGCCGCGCTTGGTATCGACCGCGAGCTCTTCCATCAGGGCCCCGCCGACGCCCATCGTCATGCCGCCGATGACCTGGCTGCGCGCCGATTTCGGGTTGAGGATGCGCCCGGCCGCGCAGACCGCCAGCATCCGCCGCACCCGGATCTCGGCGGTGTCGACATCGACGCCGACCTCGACGAAATGGCCCGCGAAGGTGGATTGCTGCTGCTTCTTGGCGAGGTCGCCGTACTCGATCGAATCCTCTGCCACGAGTTCACCGTCGGCGGCCGCCTTCGCCAGGGTCTCGGTCCGGTTACCGGAGCGGACCTGCCCCTCCTCGAACACCACGTCGGCCGAGTTGAACCCGAGCCGCTGCGCCACCGCCTCGCGGAGCTGGACACAGGCCGCGTAGACACCGGCGGTGGAGTTGTTCGCTCCGAACTGGCCGCCCGAGCCGGCCGAGACCGGGTAGGACGAGTCGCCGAGGCGCACCACCACCTTGTCGAGGCCCACGCCCATCATCTCGGCGGCGGTCTGCGCGATGATGGTGTAGGAGCCGGTCCCGATATCGGTCATGTCGGTCTCGACCGTGACGATGCCGTCGCGGCCGAGGCGGACGCGGGCGCCCGACTTCATCAGCAGGTTGTTGCGGAAGCCCGCCGCCATGCCGATGCCGACGAGCCAACGTCCGTCGCGGACCTGGCCGGGCTTCGGGTTGCGGGCCGACCAGTTGAACTTCTCCGCGCCGAGCTTGAGGCAGCCCACGAGATTGCGGTGGGAGAACGGACGCTCGGGATGCCCGGGATCGACCTGGGTGTCGTTGCGGACGCGGAAGGCCACCGGGTCCATGCCCAGCTTCTCGGCCATCTCGTCCATGGCGATCTCGAGGGCCATCAGGCCCGGCGCCTCGCCCGGCGCCCGCATCGAATTGCCCTCGGGCAGGTCGAGATGGGCGAGCTTCATCGCGGTCAGGCGATTGGCTCCGGCGTAGAGAAGCTTGGTCTGGTCGACGGCCGTCTCCGGCTTGCCCTTCGGCAGGTTGCCGGAGGTGCTCTCATGCGCGATGGCGGTGATCGTCCCGTCTGCCGTCGCGCCGATGCGGATGCGCTGGATCGTGGCCGGCCGGTGGGTGGTGTTGTTGGCGACCAGCGGCCGGGTCAGCGCGACCTTGACCGGTCGGCCGGCGGCCTTGGCGGCCAGCGCCGCCACCACGGCGTCCGAGCGCACGAACAGCTTTCCCCCGAAGCCGCCGCCGATATAGGGCGAGTCGACGCGGATCGACGCCTCCGGAATGTCGAGGATCTTGGCGATGCTGCCCTTGGTCCAGGCGATCATCTGGTTCGAGGTCCAGAGGGTGAGCTTGTCGCCCTCCCAGGCGGCGATGGTCGCGTGCGGCTCCATCATCGCGTGGCTCTCGTCGGGGGTCGTGTAGGTCTCGTCGAACTTGACGGGGGCCGACGCGAAGGCGCCCTCGAAGTCGCCGGTTCGATCCTCGCCGCCGCCACCGCTGCCCTCGCCGCTGTCGCCGGGCACCGGCTTGGCGGACGAGGCGACGGCCTCGAGGTCGAACTGGCCGGGCTCCCGGGCATAATCGACCTTGACCAGGAACGCGGCGGCGCGGGCCTGCTCGAAGGTTTCCGCTACCACGACGGCGATGGCCTGATGGTAGTGCTGGACCTGAGGGCCTCCGAAGAGGTTCGCGGCGTTCATCCGGCCGAGGCCCAAGGCCGGCATGTCCAGGGTGGTGACGATGGCGACGACGCCGGGCGACGCCTTGGCGGCCTTCGTGTCGATGGCGCGGATGCGGCCCTTGGCGATGCCGGCGCCGAGTACGTAGCCGTAGGCCTGGTTCGCCACGACGTCGTGGCGCTCGTAGGCGTAGGGCGCCGTTCCCGTGGTCTTAAACTTGCCGTCAATCCGATCGGTGGCCTTGCCGACGACCTTGAGCTGGTCAATCGGGTTTTGGCCCGCGGGGGTGTCGAACTTCATGGCTCAGGCCCTCGCTTCGTTCAGCGCAGCGCCGAGCGTGCGCTCGGCCAGCGTCAGCTTGTAGGCGTTGTCGTGGGTCGGCTTGGCGCCGGCGAAGGCCTGGGCGGTCACCGCCTTGGCGCCCCGGGCCATCTCGCCCTCCGCCGCCTCGACCCGCCAGGGCTTGTGCGCCACGCCGCCGAAGGCCGCCCGGCCGCTACCGTCCGGCTGCACCACCGCCGCCACCGAGACCAGGGCATAGGCGTAGGAGGCCCGGTCACGGACCTTGCGGTAGATGTGCGCGCCGCCCAGCGGCTTCGGCAGCGTCACCGCCGTGATCAACTCGCCCGGCGCGAGCGTGGTGTCGACCTCCGGCCGGTCGCCCGGCAGGCGGTGGAAGTCGGCGATCGGGATCTTGCGCTTGGACCCCTTGGCGTCGACGGTCTCGACGGTGGCGTCGAGTACGCGCATAGCCACCGCCATGTCGCCCGGATGGGTGGCGATACAGGCTTCGCTGGCCCCGATCACGGCGAGTTGGCGCGAGACGCCGTCGAGGGCCGAGCAGCCGGAGCCGGGCTGACGCTTATTGCAGGCCTGGGCCGTGTCGTAGAAGTACGGGCAACGGGTGCGCTGCAAAAGATTGCCGGCGGTGGTGGCCTTGTTGCGCAGCTGACCGGACGCCCCCGCGAGCAGGGCGCGGGAGAGCACGCCGTAGTCCTTGCGCACCCGGGCATCGGCCGCGAGATCGGTGTTGCGCACGAGGGCCCCGACCCGCAGGCCGCCTTCCTGCGTGGCTTCGATCGTGTCGAGCCCGAGTCCGTTGACGTCCACGAGGTGGGTGGGCGTCTCGATCTGAAGCTTCATCAGGTCGAGGAGGTTGGTGCCGCCGGCAATGAACTTGGCGTTCGGATTGCGGGAAACGGCGGCGGCGGCTTCGGCGGGCGAAGTCGGGCGCTCGTAGGTGAAGGATTTCATGCGGGCCTCCCGGCGACTTCGGTCATTGCCTCGACGATGTTGGAATAGGCGCCGCAGCGGCAGATATTGCCGCTCATGCGCTCGCGGATCTCGGCGTCCGTGACCTGCATCGGCGCGTTCAGATCGGCGGTGACGTGGCTTGGGATGCCGGCCTTGATCTCGGCGAGCACGGCGACGCCGGAGCAGATCTGACCGGGCGTGCAGTAGCCGCACTGGTAGCCGTCATGCTTGATGAAGGCGGCCTGCATCGGGTGCAGCGCGTCGGGCTGACCGAGCCCCTCGATGGTGGTGATCTCCGACCCCTGATGCATCACCGCCAGGGTCAGGCAGGAATTGATCCGCCGCCCGTCGACGATCATCGTACAGGCGCCACACTGGCCGTGGTCGCAGCCCTTCTTCGAGCCGGTCAGCTGGAGGTGCTCGCGGGCGGCATCGAGCAAGCTGGTGCGGGTGTCGAGCTCGAGCTCGCGGCGCTGGCCGTTCACTGTCAGCGACACCTTCGCCAGCACGGGCTTCTCGGGGCCGGTCGCTTCGGGCCGGCCTTCGGCCCGCGCCGGCACTGCGGCGAGCGCCGCACAGGCCGTCGCACCGGCCATGACGTCACGTCGACTCAATTCGTTCTCTCCGAAACTTGGCATGGCGATCTCTGAACCTGTTGCGGAAGGCGGCTGCCGGCGGACGGGCGCCCGGATGCGTCGCAGGCCAGGAGAACGCGTGAGCGGGCGAACTTGGTCCGAGGCGCGACACGGAACCGCGTCGGTTCCGTCCGGACGTACGCCGGTCTCCTGCGAGGGGCGCTCGACGGAAACGCCGGAACCGCTCCGGTGCTCCCTGGAATTTTTCCAGTCTCGGACGGCACCGGTCGACATGTGCGCGCCGACACCTCGCGGGCCGCATCGCCGCCGGGGATCGCCGATCCGGCGACGCTCGGAGGACGCGGATAGATCTGGCGAAGAGCGGACAAATCGAGGGGCGGACGCGGCGAACAACCCGCGGCACGGTCGAAGATCGGCGGCGTCACGGTCCGTCTCCGCACTCCGACGCCGTGGGTCGAGACCCCGGATGGCCTCGCCGGGAGGAGGGGCCGCCCTAGCTCATCTGATGGGTCTCGGGGCAAGACGCCTCGAAGACGATCGTCGCGGCAAAATCGTCTGGGCAAAGGTGCGTGATGCGAAACGGATTTCGGTGGCTCGGCCGGGTGGCGCTTCCCGTCGCGGCGCTGGTCGCGGGCGTCGGCGCGGCGAGCGCCGACTGCATTCGACACGTCTACAACCGCTCCCCCCTGACGCTGGTCGGCTCGCAGCAGGGCGGCCCGTCCTTCCTGGTGCGCCCGGGCGCCTCGCGCGCGATCCGGCTTTCCGGCCCCGGCAGCCTCGACCTGTCGGGCTACTGCTCGGCCTACGGTGCCCAGGGCGGCGCGGCCGCGGTCCAGACCTCCCTGCGCTACACCGCGATCCTCGACCGCTGCTACGTCGAGATCGGCCACGACTTCTTCGACCGTGAGCTCGGGCGCGGCTTCCTGCCCCGCGAGAGCATCGAGCCGTTCTCCGTCAACAACCCGAAGCAGGGCGACGTCGTGCTCTACACCGACCGCGCCGTCTGCGGGCCGCGCTAGGCCCCCGGGCCCTCAGATCGGGTGCGGAACCTCGGGCATCAGCTTCAGGGGCCGTGCCAGTTTCTTCGAGAGGCGGCCCGCCGCCTCCACCGCGGCGCCCTCGGCGCTCGAGGCATTCACGATCGCCAGGGCCTCCTCCTGGGAGGAGGACAGCACGGCGAAGACCCGCAGGGCCTCGCGCCGCTGCTTCACCGCCACCAGGAACACGTGGCTTTTTACCCGCTTGCGCTTGTCCTCCGGGGCGGGCGTCGAGGCTGCGCTCCGACGGCTCAAGGGCGGACCGGCATCCGCTGGACCTCACCGGTCTGGGCTTCGTCGGCCCCCATGCGCGTCCCTCTCACGATCCCACTCTCCCCGATCGCCCCGCGCCGAAAGCCGCGTCCGGCGTCGCTGCACCGGCTCGAAGCCCGGCCGGAGCCGGCGACCACGGTTCCGATCCCACACTCATGAGACAACAATGGCTGTCTTATCGACCCAAGATTCCGGTCCGGCGGTCGGCACCCGCGCGCCATCCTGCACAGCTAGCGTCGATTCGGCAGATCTTCAACGCGAATGACTCCGGGATGAGCGCGAAGTTTCTGTGCGACGTCTTCCACCGAGCGCCGTGACAGCCGCACGAAGGTGATCAACGTTTCATCCAACTTCGGATCATCCGCCCGCCGTGTCACGAATTGCCGGATGCGCGACGCGCGCACGCCGGAGACCGCCTGCAGGATATCGATGGAGAGGCAGCCGGCCTCGGACACCACCCGCAGCGGCCCGATATGCATCCGGTCGTGGTAGCGTTCCTGCAGCGGCTTCATGCCGGCGAGGATCACGAGCAGGATCACCGTGGTGGCGATGCCCGCCACGTAGAGGCCGCCGCCGACCGCCAGGCCGATTGCGGCGACCGCCCAGAGGCTGGCGGCGGTGGTGAGCCCCTTCACCACCTCGCCGCGCAGCAGGATCGTTCCCGCCCCGAGAAAGCCGATGCCGGAGACGACCTGGGCGGCCATGCGCGAGGGATCGAGGGTGACGTTGTGCGTGCCGAGCACGTCGGCGAAGCCGAAGGCCGAGACGATCATGATCAGGCAGGCCCCGACACCCACCAGCATGTGCGTCCGCATCCCGGCGGCCCAGAGCAGGCGTTCGCGCTCGACCCCGATCAACCCACTCAGGATCGCGGCCAGGAGCAGGCGCCAGACGATCTCGATGTTGCTCAGCATCCGTCGGTCACCTCCGGTCCGGGACGGGCGAGGGGGCGCGCCACGGCCTCACCCGAGGAGCGCGGCCAGCGCGTAGCAGGCGGCCGCGATCAGGGCGGCCGCGGGCAGGGTCAGAATCCAGGCGACCACGATGTTGCCGGCAACGCCCCAGCGCACCGCCGAGGTCCGCCGCGCCGCGCCGACGCCGATGATCGCGCCCGTGATGGTGTGGGTGGTCGAGACCGGGATGCCGAGCCAGGTCGCGGTGAAGAGCGTGATCGCACCGCCGGTCTCGGCGCAGAACCCCTGCATCGGGTTCAGCCGCGTGATCCTCGACCCCATCGTGTGCACGATCCGCCAGCCGCCGAGCAGCGTGCCCAGCGCCATCGCCGACTGGCAGGAGATCACCACCCAGAGCGGAACGTGGAACGAGGCGCCGAGATGGCCCTGCGAGTAGAGCAGCACCGCGATGATCCCCATGGTCTTCTGCGCGTCGTTGCCGCCGTGCCCGAGGGAGTAGAGCGAGGCCGAGACGAACTGCAGGACGCGGAATCGCCGGTCGACCGCGAAGGGCGTCGCGCGCACGCAGAGCCAGGAGACGATCAGCACCAGGAGGAGGGCGAGGAGGAAGCCGAGCAGCGGCGACAGCACGATGGCGGCGGCGGTCTTGGTCAGCCCGCTCCAGACCACCGCGCTGAAGCCCGCCTTGGCGACGCCCGCCCCGATCAGGCCGCCCACGAGGGCGTGCGAACTGCTCGACGGGATGCCGAAAATCCAGGTCACGATGTTCCAGACGATCGCCCCCATCAGCGCGCTGAAGATCACCCGCGGGTCGATGATGCCGGCATCGACGATGCCGGTGCCGAGGGTCTCGGCCACGTGCAGGCCGAAGAACAGGAAGGCGATGAAGTTGAAGAACGCCGCCCACAGCACGGCGTATTGCGGCCGCAGCACGCGCGTCGAGACGATGGTGGCGATGGAATTGGCCGCGTCGTGCAGGCCGTTGAGGAAATCGAAGAACAGCGCGACGGCGATCAGGCCGGCGAGGGCGGGCAGGGCGAGCGCGGTGGCCTCGGTCATCGGCGCGCCTACACGTTCTCGATCACGATGCCGCTGATCTCGTTGGCGACGTCCTCGAAGCGGTCGACCACGTCCTCGAGATGGCCGTAGATCTCGGCGCCGATGAGGTAGGCCATCGTGTCGCCATCGCCGCCGTCCTTGCGATGGGCCTGATAGAGCGTCTTGAGGCCCCGCTCCTGCATCTCGTCCGAGAGGCCCTCGACCCGGGTGATCTGCTCGGTCAGCCCGTTGATCCGCCCCGCATGGGTGCCGATGGCGGTGAGGAGCGGGATGGTCTCGGCCGTGAGCCGGGCCGCCTCGATCACGGTGCCGCCCATCTCCCGCATCAGGGGTTCGAAGCTGCGGACCTCGTACAGGGCGATGGTCTTCACCGTCTTGTTCATCTGGTCGATGGCGTCGTCCATCGACTGGATCAGGTCCTTGATGTCGCCGCGATCGAACGGGGTGATGAAGCTGCGGCGCACGGCGAGCAGCACCTCGGCGGTGATCGCATCCGCCTCGTGCTCGCGCTCCATCACCTGCTGGCAGTAGCGCGGGACGGCGTCGCCGCCCTGGAGAACACCCTGCAGCGCCTCGGCCCCGGCGACCAGGGTGCGCGAGTGCCGCTCGAAGAGGTCGAAGAAACGATCCTCGCGCGGCATCAACGCCTTGAACCAACCCAGCATTCCGGACCCCGGCCTCGTACCGCTTCGTTAGCCAACTAGGGTTCCGGCGGGGATCGGCGAGGGCCGGACCGTGCAGGGCCGTCGCTTTCCGGACGGAATCATCGTCCGACGACGCTGCGGATGGTGAAGCTCGACTGGATGCGGGCGACGCCGGGCAGCCTGGAGAGCACCGAACGGTGCAACCGCTCGTATTCCGCCATGTCGGCGACGCGGATCTTCAGGAGGTAGTCCGAATCTCCCGTCATCAGGTAGCAGTCCTGGATGTCGGGGCAGCGCCGCACGGCCGCCTCGAACCGGTTCAGGCAATCCTCGGTCTGCCGCTCCAGGGAGATCCGGGTCATCACCACGAGGCCGGCCGAGCCGGGCCCGTCGAGGAGCACGGTGTAGCCCCGGATGGTGCCGTTGCGTTCGAGCAGCCGCAGCCGGCGCAGACAGGCCGACGCCGAGAGCCCGACCCGTTCGGCCAGGGCGGCATTGGGAATCCGCGCATCCTCGCGCAGGACCCGGATGATGGCGGCATCGATCTCGTCCGGCGGCAGGATACGGTCTCCCTCGCACGGCGCAACGACCGTGTCATTCGTCGCAGGATCGTGCGCAGAATGGCATACGCATCGCAGGATCTGCAAGGATTTCGCGGCACCGCTCGCAGGATCCGGTGTCTCTGCGCTCGGGAGGGCGGGACGATCGGAGGCCGGCGCCTCCTGGCCCCGCCCATGCTTGGGGTCTCGGACCTCGGGGGAGACGTGCGATGCGGGTCCTGGTTCTCGGAAGCGGCGTGGTCGGTGTCACCACGGCCTATTACCTGGCCAAGGCCGGGCACGCCGTCACGGTGGTCGATCGGCAGCCCGCCGCCGGCATGGAGACCAGCTTCGCCAATGCGGGCCAGGTCTCGCCCGGCTACTCGGCGCCCTGGGCGGCACCGGGCATCCCCATCAAGGCGATGAAATGGCTGATGATGCGCCACCGGCCCCTGGTGCTGTGGCCGACCGTCGAGCCGCGCTTCTACGGCTGGCTCGCACGCATGCTCGCGAACTGCACGGAGGAGGCCTACATCCGCAACAAGGGCCGCATGGTCCGCCTGGCCGAATACAGCCGCGACGTCCTGCGCGACCTGCGTACCGAGACCGGCATCGCCTACGACCACCGGACCCGCGGCACGCTGCAGCTCTTCCGCACGCAGAAGCAGCTCGACCATGTCGGCGACGACACCCGCGTCCTCGACACCTACGGGGTCGCCTACGCGGTTCTGGACCCGGCCGGGTGCATCGCGACCGAGCCGGCGCTGGCCGCCGTGCGGGACAAGATCGTCGGCGGCCTTCGCCTGACCGGTGACGAGACCGGGGACGCGCACCTGTTCACGCAGCGCCTCGCGGAGCTTTGCGGGGGACTGGGCGTCCGCTTCCGCTACGGCACGCGGATCGACGGGCTGGAGGCTACCGGCGAAACGGTCACGGGCGTGGTCTGCGGCTCCGAAACGCTGCGAGCGGATGCCTACGTCGCCGCCATGGGGTCCTACACGGCGGCCCTGCTCCACCCGCTCGGGCTGCGCCTGCCGATCTACCCGGTGAAGGGCTACTCGCTGACCCTGCCGGTGACCAACCCCGACGCCGCGCCGGTCTCCACCGTCATGGACGAGACCTTCAAGGTGGCTCTCACGCGACTCGGCGACCGGATCCGGGTCGGCGGCACCGCGGAACTCGCGGGCTTCAGCGATGCCCTGCGCGCGCCGCGCCGGGCGACCCTGGAACGCTGCGTCCGAGACCTCTTTCCGGAGGGCGGCGACCTCGCGGCGGCCAGGTTCTGGACGGGCCTGCGCCCGATGACGCCGGACGGCACGCCGATCGTGGGTGCGACCCGCTACGCCAACCTCTACACCAATACGGGTCACGGCACCCTGGGCTGGACGATGGCCTGCGGCTCCGGGCGGATGCTGGCCGACCTGATGTCCGGCCGCGCCCCCGACATCGACCATTCCGACCTGGCACTGGCCCGCTACGCCGCCTGACGGGCTCAGGCGGTGAAGCCCTCAAGGATCAGCATGACCAGGGGGATGGCGAGGCCGGCGAGCACGGTCTGCAGGGCGAGGATGCCGGCCATCAGCGGCGCGTCGCCCCCGAGCTGCCGGGCCATGATGTAGGACGAGGAGGCCGTCGGCAGCGATTGGAACAGCAGGGCGGTGGCGGCGGCCGGCCCGTGCAGGCCGGCGGCGCGGCAGGCCAGGATCGTCACCGCCGGCATCAGCACGAACTTCGCGGCCGAGGCGACCAGGACCGGTCGCAGCCAGGTCCGCACGGTGCCGGGATCGAGGGCGGCGCCGACGCAGAGGAGCCCGAGGGGCAGGGAGGCCTGTCCCAGCGCCTTCAGTGTCGGTTCCAGGCCCGGCGGCAGGCCCAGGCCCGTGGCCTGCAGGGCGATGCCGAGGGCACAGGCGACGACGAGGGGGTTCAGGACGAGCTGGCGCAGGATCGCCCGCGGCGCGAGCCGGCCGCCCGATCCGAAGCGGGCGAAGACGAGCACGCACAGGATGTTGACGGTGGGGACGATCGCCGCGTTGGCGACCGCCGCGAGGGCGATGCCCTGCGCGCCGAACAGCCCGGCCGCCGCCGAGACGCCGACGTAGTTGTTGAAGCGCACGCCGCCCTGGAAGACCGAGGTGAAGGCCGCACCGTCGAGGCCGAGCCGCGGCCGGATCGCGAGCAGCGTCAGGGCCACCACGAGGGTCGAGGCCACGAGGACGCCCGCCAGCGCGAAGACCGGCACCCCGTCGAGGCGGGCGGTGGCGAGACCGTGGATGAACAGGGCCGGCAGCAGCACGTAGTAGCCGAGACGCTCCGCCTGGGGCCAGAACGCCCGGTCGACGAGCCCCCGGTGGCGCAGCGCCACGCCGAGGCCGATCAGCAGCGCGATCGGGACGAGGGCGAGGACCACCGTCGCGGTCACGCGGCGCAGCCGGGGAACACGGGACCGGGGGCGGATGGGTGGCGCATGGAGCGGGACCTGGGGGGAGGGCGACGCCCCCGTCTACCCGGAGCGGGTTGCGGAATGGTACCCGCCCCGGCGCATCCCCGGCGCGGAGGATCGGCCCGCCCCCAGGATCCCCGTGGCGGCGAATGCCGCGAGCGTAGCCATGGCCTCCGACTTGCATCATTTTAGTGCAGGACCCCGGTGCGAATCGCCGGGTGCGCGGAACCCCTGATGGCGCCCGAACAGCCCTCGCCGGCCGGCCTCGACCAGACCTATCGCCGGATCACCTGGCGGCTGCTGCCGTTCCTGATGTTCCTCTGGATCCTGTCCTGGATCGACCGGGTGAACATCGGCTTCGCCAAGCTGCAGATGCTCGCCGACCTGAAGTTCAGCGAGACCGTCTACGGCATCGGCGCCGGGATCTTCTTCATCGGCTACTTTCTCTGCGAGGTGCCGAGCAACCTGCTCCTCGAACGGATCGGCGCCCGCAAGACCATCGCGCGCATCACCCTGCTGTGGGGCCTGTGCTGCGTGGCGATGATGTTCGTCACCACCGCCGGCCTGTTCTACCTCCTGCGCTTCCTGCTCGGCGTGTTCGAGGCCGGTTTCTATCCGGGCGTGATCCTGTTCCTGACCTACTGGTACCCCACCGAGCGGCGCGCCAAGGTGTTCGGCCTGTTCATGTCGGCCTCCGCCATCGCCGGGGTGATCGGCGGCCCGCTCGCCGGCGCGATCATGACCGGACTCGACGGCGTGAACGGCTGGTCCGGCTGGCAATGGGTCTTCCTCCTGGAAGGCATCCCGTCGATCCTCGCCGGCATCGTCACGCTGGTCTACCTGACCGACCGGCCGGAGAAGGCCGCATGGCTGACGCCGGAGCAGCGCGCCCTGGTGGTGGCGGACCTCGCCCGCGACGCGGCGGCGCTCGGCCCGCGCGAGCACCGCATCCTGGCCTCCTTACGCGACGTGCGGGTCTGGCAGTGCATCGCGATCTTCTTCTGCATCATCACGGCGAACTCGGCCCTGACCTTCTTCGGGCCGAGCGTGGTCCGCGAGGCGGGCTACACCGATCCGCTCACCATCGGCTGGATCATGTCCGGCGCCTATCTCTGCGGCGCGGCCGGGATGATCCTCAACGGCCGCCATTCCGACCGCTCGGGCGAGGCGCGCCTCCATTGCGGCGTGCCGGCCCTCGTCGGTGCCGTGGCGATCGCGCTCCTCGGCCTGCTCGTGCCGGTCAGCCCGGTGCTGTCGGTCGTCGCCCTCACGGTGGCAATCGTCGGCACCATGAGCGCGATCCCGGTCTTCTGGCAGATCCCCGGCCGCTTCCTGGCCGGATCGGCCGCCGCGGCCGGCATCGCGCTGATCAACTCGGTAGCAAATCTGGCCGGCTTCGGCGCGCCCGCGGTGATGGGCGCCCTGCGCGAACAGACCGGCTCGGCCGCCACCGGCCTCTGGATCGTCGCCGGCTTCGAGGTCGCGACGCTTCTCCTCATCCTCGCCTTCGTCCCGCCGGAACCCGCGGCCCTGAGCCGCCGGGCCGCGGCGCGCGCCGCGCACGAACCCGCCTGAATCCGAACCCCGCACCGCTCGAGAAGGACACCCCATGGATCGACCGGCCCTTACGCGCCGCAGCCTCGTCGGGGCCGGCCTCGGCGCCGTCGCCGCCACCGGCGCCCTGGCGCAGGCCGGCCCGACCCCGCCGAGCGCCCTTGCGACGGCGCCGAAATCCCAGGCCGGCCTCGGCCCGCGCCTGACCCTGCACGCCATCGACAACTTCCACGGCACCCCCGGCGCCGGCATGGTCTGCGACCTCGCGATCCGCGAGGGCGACGCCTACCGGCCGATCAAGACCGTGACGACCGCCGCCAACGGCCGGCCGGCCGAGCCGCTCCTCGTCGACGAGGCCCTGAAGGTCGGCCAATACGAGTTGCTGATGCATTTCGAGGCGTATTTCGCGACGTTCGGCGTGGCCCTGCCGCAGCCGAACTTCCTCAGCCTGGTGCCAGTCCGCTTCGTGATCCGGGACGCCGGACAGCGCTACCACCTGCCGGTGCTGTTCACGCCCTGGGGCTATTCCTACTACCGCGGCAGCTGACGCGCCCGCAGACCTGCCCGAGACACGATACTTCGCGGAGCCCGACACATCATGGCCGGCATCACCACACACGTCCTCGACGCGGATCGCGGGCGCCCGGCGCCGGGCGTGCGCATCGACTTCTCCGTGATGGAGGGCGGCGCCTGGCGCCTCGTGAAGAGCGTCGTCACCAATGCGGACGGACGCACCGACGCGCCGATCCTGCCCGGGCCGGAGGCCAAGGTCGGGCAATACCAACTGGAATTCCACATCGACGCCTACCTGAAGGCCAAGCCCGGCGTGACCGAGGCCGACATCTTCGTCGACAATCCGGTGGTGCGCTTCGCGGTCTTCGACGCCGCGCAGCACTACCACGTGCCGATGCTGTGCGCGCCGGGCACCTGCGCCACCTATCGCGGCAGCTGACGGCGATGGCCGAGTCCGGAAAAGTCGATCTCGCCGCCGTCAACCGGCTGGACGCCGCGGCCTTCGTCGTGCGGTTCGGGGGGGTGTTCGAACACGCCGCCTGGGTCGCCGAGCGCGCCCATGCGCACGGGCCCTTCGCCGGCGTCGATGACCTCCACGCGGCCATGATGCGGGCCGTGCGGGCGGCGCCGGCCGAGACCCGCATCGCCTTCCTCAACGGCCATCCGGAGCTCGCCGGCCCGGAGGCGCGGGCCCGCAGCATGACGGCGGATTCGGCCAGCGAGCAGGGCAGCGCCGGGCTCGATCACATGCCGCCCGCCGACGCGGAGGCCTTCGACCGCCTGAACGCCGCCTATCGCCGGCGCTTCGGCTTTCCCTTCATCATCGCGGTCCGCGGCCGGGCGCGGGCCGAGATCCTGAGGATCTTCGAAGAGCGCCTGCAGCGGACCCCCGCCGAGGAGGAGCGGGCCGCCCTCGACGAGATCGCCCAGATCACCCGGATGCGGCTCGACCGTCTGGTCGCCGCCGCCGGGTGAGGGGGCCTACTTCAGGCGCGCGGCCGCCCAGGCGATGTGGTCGGCCATGAAGGTCGAGATGAAGTAGTACGAGTGGTCGTAGCCCTCGCGCATGTTGAGGGTCAGGGGAATGCCGGCGGTCTTGCAGGCCTCTTCCAGGAGCCACGGACGCAGGCCGTCGTCGAGGAAGCTGTCGGCAGTGCCCTGATCGACCAGGAACTCGGAGAAGCGGTGGCCGTCCGCGATCAGCGCGGTGGCGTCGTGGGCGCGCCAGGCGCTCGCATCCGGGCCGAGATACTTCTCGAAGGCGGGCTTCGACCAGCCGGCGGTGGAGGGCTGGGCGATCGGCGCGAAGGCCGAGCAGGACTTGAAGCGCTCGGGGTAGGTGAGGGCGATGGTGAGCGCGCCGTGGCCGCCCATCGAGTGGCCGAAGATGCCCTGGCGGGACATGTCGGCGGGGAATTCCTTGGCGACGAGGGCGGGCAGCTCCTCGGTCACGTAGCTCCACATCCGGTAGTTCGTGGCGTAGGGCGCCTGGGTGGCGTCGAGGTAGAACCCGGCGCCGGAGCCGAACTGCCAGTTGCCCTCCTCGTCCGGGATGCCGGGGCCGCGCGGGCTGGTATCGGGCGCCACGATGATGACGCCGTGCTCGGCCGCCGCCTTGCGGTACTCGCCCTTGTCCATGACGTTGGCATGGGTGCAGGTGAGGCCGGAGAGATACCACAGCACCGGCACCGGGCCGTGTTCGGCCTGCGGCGGCACGAACACCGCGAAGGTCATCGGGCAGCCCGTGGTCTGCGCATCGTGCTTGTAGACGCCCTGCGTGCCGCCATGGGCGCGGGCCTTCGAGATGGTTTCCATGAAGCTGCTCTCCTGCTGGGGGCTCAAAGTCCCGTTCCGGGGCTGGGAAAGGGTGCGATGTCGGGCCACTGAAAGAATGGTCGGTTCGCGCCCCTCCCTCTCTCCTCTGCGGGAGAGGGTGGCCCGCGTCAGCGGGTCGGGTGAGGGGAGCACCGGTTCCGGAGAGGTCGCCCCCTCTCCCGCCTGCTCCGCAGGTACCCTCCCCCGCAAAGGGGGGAGGGACCGGACACGATCTGTCCCGATCGGATCAGTAGACCACCACCGAGCGGATCGACTTGCCCTCGTGCATGAGGTCGAAGCCGTGGTTGATCTCTTCGAGCGGCATGGTGTGGGTGATCAGGTCGTCGATGTTGATCTTGCCCTCCATGTACCAGTCGACGATCTTGGGCACGTCGGTGCGGCCGCGGGCCCCGCCGAAGGCCGAGCCCTTCCAGACGCGGCCGGTGACGAGCTGGAACGGACGGGTGGCGATCTCCTTGCCGGCCTCGGCCACGCCGATGACGATCGACTCGCCCCAGCCGCGGTGGCAGCACTCGAGGGCCTGGCGCATCACGTTGACGTTGCCGGTGCAGTCGAAGGAGAAGTCCGCGCCGCCGCCGGTCACGTCGAGGATCGCCTGGACGACGTGATCGTTGCCGACCTCCTTCGGATTGATGAAGTGGGTCATCCCGAACTTGCGGGCCATCTCCTGCTTGTCCGGGTTGATGTCGACGCCGATGATCTTGTCGGCACCGACCATCCGGGCGGCCTGGAGCACGTTGAGTCCGATGCCGCCGAGGCCGAACACCACGACGTTGGCGCCGGGCCAGACCTTGGCGGTGTAGATCACCGCGCCGATGCCGGTGGTGACGCCGCAGCCGATGTAGCAGATCTTGTCGAAGGGGGCGTCTTCCCGGATCTTGGCCAGCGCGATCGCCGGCAGCACCGTGAAGTTCGAGAAGGTCGAGCAGCCCATATAGTGGAACAGGGTGTTGGACCCGCCCGGGCTGCCGCCGGTGGAGACGCAGGAGAAGCGCGAGGTGCCGTCCGGCATCACGCCCTGGCCCTGCGTCGCCCGGATGGCGGTGCAGAGGTTCGTGCGCTGCGACAGGCAGGACTTACAGTTGCGGCATTCGGGGGTGTAGAGCGGGATGACGTGGTCGCCGGGCTTCAGCGCGGTCACGCCGGCGCCGACCTCGCGCACGATGCCCGCGCCCTCGTGGCCGAGGATCGCCGGAAACTTGCCCTCGGAATCCAGGCCCGACAGGGTATAGGCGTCGGTGTGGCAGATGCCGGTGGCCATCAGCTCGACGAGGACCTCGCCGGCCTTGGGTCCCTCGATGTCGATGGTCTCGATGGTGAGAGGCTTCTTGGCCTCCCACGCGACCGCGGCGCGCGTCTTCATAGCGTTGTCCTTAGAGCTGTGATGATCACGGACGGCGGCGATGGATGCCGGCGCTTCGCCTCGCTGCACCCGGAGGGTGGCAAGCCGAACGGCCCGAAAATCTGGGTGGTGTTTGATGCCTCCGGCGTCGAGATGCAACAGCCGTGCGCGCCCGTTTGCGCCGGCGATGCGAATTTGGAATGACGGTCGCCGCGGCGCGACAGGATCGGACGGACCATGAAGGACTGGGAAGCAGGGCGGGACGCGCTGGTCGCGCCGGCGGCGGCGCGCAACCGGGCGGCGATCCTCGCGGTGCTGCGGGACGTGCTGCCCGAGACCGGCACGGTCCTGGAGATTGCCAGCGGGACGGGCGAGCACGCCGTGCATTTCGCCGCCGCGTTTCCGGCCCTGACCTTCCAGCCGAGCGATCCCGAGCCGGCCTATCGCCGCAGCATCGCGGCCCATGCCGAGGCCGCGGGCCTCGCCAACCTGCGGCCGCCCCTCGCCCTCGACGCCGCCACGGCGCCCTGGCCGATCCCGGGCGCCGAGGCCATCCTATGCATCAACATGGTCCACATCGCCCCGTGGTCCGCCACCGAAGGCTTGATGGCCGGTGCCGGCCGCACGCTCCCGCCGGGCGGAATCCTGTTCCTCTACGGCGCCTTCCGCGAGGGCGGGCGGCATACGGCGGAGAGCAACGCCGCCTTCGACCAGGACCTGCGGGCGCGGGACCCGCGCTGGGGCGTGCGCGACCTCGAGACCGTCGTGGAGACCGCGGCACAGCACGGCCTGCGCCTCGACGCCCGCCTGAGCCTGCCGGCGAACAACCTCGCGTTGGTGTTCCGGCGCGAGGCCGCAGCGGCCGGGGCCTGATGCCCGCCGGCCCCGAGGACCGTGTCCGAACCGACCGCATCGGCCCCCTGAGGGACCGGCTGGAGAGCCGCCAGATCGGGATCTACTTCGCCGCCATCGGCGCCGCCGTCGTCGCGGCGCTCACGGTGCCGGGTACCGCCGCGCTGGAGGCGGCGATCAATCCGGCCCTGGCGTTGATGCTGTTCGTCACCTTCCTGCAGGTGCCCCTGCGGGACCTGGCGGGCGCCTTCACCCGCGCCCGGTTCCTGGCCGCGCTCATGGCCGTCAACTTTCTCGCGGTCCCGCTGCTGGTCGCCGGCCTCGTCCCATGGCTCCCCGCCGACCCCATGCTGCGCCTCGGCGTGCTGATGGTGCTGCTGACGCCCTGTATCGACTACGTGGTGACCTTCGCGCATCTCGGCCGCGCCGACGCCCGGATCCTGCTGGCTGCGACCCCGCTGCTCCTCCTGGCGCAGATGGCGCTGTTGCCGGTCTACCTGACCGCCTTCCTCGGGGCGGAGGCGGCGCGGTTCGTGCAGGTTGGGCCGTTCGTCGATGCCTTCGTCTGGCTGATCGCCCTGCCGCTTGCGGCGGCCGGTCTCGTGCAGGTCTGGGGCGGACGGGTGCCGGCCGGTCGCCGCGCCGCGGCCCTGCTCGGCCTCCTGCCGGTCCCGGCGACGGCCCTGGTCCTGTCCGTGGTGATCGCGGCGGTGCTGCCGCAGCTCGGCCCGGCCCTGGACGCGGCCCTGCGGGTCGTCCCGGTCTACGCGGCCTACGCCGTCGCGGCGCCGCTCCTCGGCTGGGGAACCGGACGCCTGTTCGGCCTCGATGCGGCCGCCGGCCGAAGCCTCGCCTTCAGCGCCGCGACCCGGAACTCGCTCGTCGTCCTGCCGCTGGCCTTCGCGGTTCCGGGCGGCGTCCCCCTGCTGCCGGCCGTGATCGTCACGCAGACGCTGATCGAGCTGGCCAGCGAACTCGTATACGTGCGGCTGCTTCCGAGACTGGGACGCGGGGCATCGCCGGCGAGACCCGCCGGCTGAGGCGACACCCCACCCGCCGGCCGTCGCAGACCGCGCCGACAGGTCGCCATGCGGCCGCGCAGCGTTGAATGCGGCCGCGCAGGGATGAATGCGGCCGCGCAGGGATGGACGTCCATCGCACCGCGCGCGTTCGCGTCGGCCGATCTCGGCAGCGCGAACCATCGCCGAGCCGCGACCCGGCAGGCAGCGCGGAAATGCCCTGCACAGCAAGATGGGATCGCGGTCAGCGTGCCGGGTCCCGCTGCGCCGCGCTGACAGAGCAAGCAATTCGTTCGACGAACAGGCTCGCACAGCATGGCGTCACGTTTTCGCGCATGCTTTAGTCCCCAAAAAATAGCCGAGCGGCGGCGTATCCGGGGAGCAGAGCCTTAAGATGAACGTTCGCGCATCCGACGTGTCCTTGCTGGACGCACGCGTGCCAGGGTGGCTCTCCCGCGAAGCGATCGTGGCCAAACCGGGCTTCAACAGGTGGCTGGTGCCGCCCGCGGCCCTCGCCATCCACCTCTGCATCGGCATGTCCTACGGTCTGTCGGTGTTCTGGCTGCCCCTGTCCCGGGCGCTGAGCGTCGGCCAGCCGGCGCCGGCGGCCTGCCCGGACATGAGCATCGCCACGGCGCTGTTCACCACGACCTGCGATTGGCGGGTCAGCGACCTCGTCATCGTCTTCTCCATCGGCATCGTGATGCTCGGCCTCTCGGCGGCGGTGTTCGGCGGCTGGCTTGAACGGGCCGGGCCGCGCAAGGCCGGCCTCGCGGCGGCCCTGTGCTGGGGCGGCGGCTTCCTGATCGGGGCGCTCGGCGTCTACGTCCACCAGCTCTGGCTGATCTGGCTCGGCATGGGCCTCATCGGCGGCATCGGCCTGGGCCTCGGCTACATCTCGCCGGTCTCGACCCTGGTGAAGTGGTTTCCCGATCGCCGCGGCATGGCCACCGGCATGGCCATCATGGGCTTCGGCGGCGGCGCCATGATCGGGTCGCCCCTCGCCACCCTGCTGATCAACACCTTCAAGACCCCCGATTCCGCCGGCGTCTGGCAGACCCTCGCGGTGATGGGCGGGCTCTACATCGTGGCGATGCTTTGCGGCGGCTTCGGCTACCGCGTGCCGCCTTCCGGCTGGCAGCCGGAGGGCTGGTCCGCGCCGGCGGCCAAGAGCGCGATGATCACCTCGGGCCATGTCCATCTCGACCGGGCCCACCGGACCCCGCAGTTCTGGCTGCTCTGGGCGGTGCTCTGCCTCAACGTCTCGGCCGGCATCGGCGTGCTCGCCCTGGCCTCGCCGATGCTGCAGGAGATCTTCGGCGGCGCGCTGATCGGCCAGCCGGGCCTCGGCTTCGGGCAGCTCGATGCCGGACAGAAGACCCAGATCGCGGCGGTGGCGGCTGGGTTCGTCGGCCTCCTGTCGCTGTTCAACATCCTCGGGCGCTTCTTCTGGGCCTCGATGTCGGACAAGATCGGCCGCAAGGTCACCTACGCGACCTTCTTCGCGCTGGGATGCCTGCTCTATGCGGGCGCGCCCTGGGCGGCCTCGATCGGCTCGAAGGCCCTGTTCGTGACGTTCTTCTGCGTGATCCTGTCAATGTATGGCGGCGGCTTCGCCACGATCCCGGCCTACCTCGCCGACATCTTCGGCACGCAGTTCGTCGGCGCCATCCACGGGCGGCTCCTCACCGCCTGGTCGACGGCCGGCGTGGTCGGCCCCTTCGTGGTGACGGCGATCCGCCAGGCCCAGGTCGATGCCGGCATCCAGGGGGCGGCGCTCTACACCCGCACGATGTACATCCTGGCGGGCTTCCTGGCGGCGGGCTTCGTCGCCAACCTCCTCGTGCGTCCGCTGGCGGCGCGCTGGTTCATGAGCGACGCCGAACTCGCCGCCACGGCCAAGGGCGGCGGCGGGGCGGTGGCGGGGCGGTCCGGCGACCACGGCATCGGCCGCGGCGGCGTCACGCCCCTCGCGGTGCTGGCCTGGGTCGCGGTCGGCCTGCCCATCGCCTGGGGCATCTGGAGCACCGTGTCGAAGGCGATGATCCTCTTCGGCTGATCACGCGCCGGGCGGCGGCCGCGTTCAGGACGCGGTGCCGGTCAGGCGATCAGCCGGAGGCCGGCGGGCGGCGGCTCCGCCTCCGGCCAGTCGCGGATGGCCCGGAGCGCCTCGGCCAGGGGCGCCGGGCGCCCGAAATGGAAGCCCTGGCCGAAGGCGCAGCCCATCCCGGCCAGGAGATCGGCCTCGGCCGCCTGCTCGATGCCCTCGGCCACCACGGTGACGGCGAGGTCGTCGGCCAGGCGCAGGATGGTCTGCACGATGCCTCGGCTGGTCTGGTCGGCGAGAAGCGTCCGCACGAAGGCGCGGTCGATCTTCAGCGTCGTCACCGGCAGGGTGCTGAGGTAGCTCAGCGAGGAATAGCCCGTCCCGAAATCGTCGATCGCGATCCCGAGGCCCGCATTGCGGCACTGGGTCAGGGCGGCGGCGGCGCGCTCGGGATCGTCCATCAGCATGCTCTCCGTCACCTCGATCTTGAGGCTGGCGGGGGCGATCTCGGTGCGGGCGAGGAAATCGGCGATCATCTCCGGGAAGGAGGCGCCGGCGAGGTCGCGCCCCGAGACGTTCACGGTCATGAACAGGGGGCCGTCCAGCGCGCCGGCATTCTGCTGGGCGGCGAGCAGCAGGTCCGGGAAGACGCGCCCGACCTCGTCGAAGGCGTGCGCCGTGAGCTCGACGATGAGCCCCGACGCCTCGGCCGCCGGGATGAACTCGATCGGGGGCACCAGCCCGCGGGTCGGGTGGCGCCAGCGCATCAGGGCCTCGAAGCCGGCGAGCCGCCGCGACGACAGCCGCACGATGGGCTGGAAGAACAGCTCGAACTCGCCGTTGCGCAGGCCGGCGCGGATCTCGCGCTCCAGCGACAGGGCGCCCAGGGCCGCCGCAAAGGTCTCGGAGGGAGGCGCATCGGCGCCGAGGACGGGATGGGGCGCGGCGCCCTTCATCTGCTCGAGGATCGTCACGGTCTGGCGGTAGCGGGCGAGCACCACGCCGAGGCACATGCGCAGGATCGGGTCGGTCTGGGCGATCCGGTGCGAGAGCTGCTCCTCGGTGATGACGACGAGTTCGCTGTCCTCCAGGGCGCGGACCGCGGCCGAGCGCGGCTGGTGGTCGAGGATCGCCATCTCGCCGACGATCTCGCCGGGGCCGCGATGCGCCAGGATGAGGTCGCCGTCCGGGCGCTCGATGACGACCTCCAGCCGGCCGCTGACGATCAGGTAGGCGGCGTCGCCCAGATCGCCGGCCGAGAACAGGCGTGCGCCCGCCGGCAGGTGGACATGGTCGAGGCTCGGCGCTTGGGAACTCGGCACGGAAGGTTCCAGGCTGGGCACAGGGCTGGCCCGGGCCGGACCGTGGCCGCGATCGGTTAAGGGCTGGCGAACAGCGGACGCGTTCCCGCGCGCTCCGCATCCTATCCTTAACGGGATCTCAGCACGCCGGCGCGAGACTGTCCCGGAAGACGCCCCGTCCGGAGCCCGGTCCCCGAATGTCCCTGTCACGACGCCTCGTCCCGGTGGGCGCGGGCCTTGCCCTGGTGCTGGCGCTGCTCGGCCTGCGCGCCGAGGCCCCGGCGCCGTTCGAACGCCTGCGCCAGGCCACCTTCGACAGCTTCCAGCGGCTGAGCCCCCGGACCCCAAAGGGCGACGTGGTCCGGGTCGTCGACATCGACGAGGAGAGCCTGAGGCGGCACGGCCAGTGGCCCTGGCCGCGCCACGTGGTGGCGGATCTCGTCGCGGCGCTGCAGGATCTCGACGCCGGCGTGATCGCCCTCGACATGGTCTTCGCCGAGCCCGACCGCACCTCGCCGGCCCTGCTGGTGCCCGACTGGGAGCGGCGCTTCGGCTTTCGCGCGGCCGGGTCCCGCGAGCCGTTGCCGGATCACGATGCCATCCTGGCGGCGGTCTTCGCCCGCGGCCGGGTCGTGGCCGGCTTCGTGCCCACCGCCGAACCCGGCGCGGCGCCCCTCCCGCGGAGCGCGGGATTCGCGACGATCGACGGTGATCCCCGGCTCACGGCCCCGTACTACCCGGGCGCCGTTCCCAACTTGCCCATCCTCGACGCGGCGGCCGCCGGCCACGGTGGCTTCAGCGTCTCGGCGGGCAGCGACGAGATCAACCGGCGCCTGCAGCTCCTCGCCGTGGTCGGCGACCGCCTGGTGCCGTCGCTGGCCCTCGACGCCCTGCGGGTGATGCAGGACGAGGAGACCTTCAAGGTGCGGGCCGAGCGCGACGGCGCGACCCTCACGGGCTACACGATCCGCGTCGGCGCGGTCGACCTCGCCGTCGACGCCACCGGCGCCCTCGCCCTGCACTTTCCGACCGCGCGCTCGACGCCCACGATCCCCGCCTGGGAGTTGCTCGACCCCGAGCGACGCGCCGGCCTGCGCGGCGCGATCCAGGGCCGGGCGGTCTTCGTCGGCACCAGCGCCCTCGGCCTCTCGGACCTGCGTCCGACGCCCATGACCGCGTTCGAGCCCGGGGTGAACCTGCACGCCATGGGCCTCGACCAGGCGCTCGCCGGGCACGCGCTGATCCGGCCGGCCTGGGCGCTCGGCGCCGAGGTGGTGGCGGCGCTGCTGCTGGGGCTCGCCGCCGCCCTGGCCTGCGGCTTCGCCCGCCTGCGCAGCGCCGGTCTCGGCATCGTTTTCCTGGCGCCCGTGCCGGCCTTCGCCGCCGTGGCGCTGTTCGCCCGGGGCGGCCTGCTGCTCGACCCGACCCTGCCGACCCTCGGCCTTCTCGTGGCGCATGCGGGCGGCAGCCTCGTCCGCTACGCCGGGTCGGAGCGCTCGGCCCAGCGCCTGCGCGCGGCCTTCACGCACTACCTCTCGCCGGACCTCGTGGCGGTGCTGGCGAGCGATCCCGGCCGGCTCAAGCTCGGCGGCGAGAGCCGCGAGATGACCTTCCTGTTCACCGATCTCGAGGGCTTCACGGCGATGACCGAGGCCTCGGGCGCCGAGGCCCTGGTCGCCCTGCTCAACGCCTATCTCGACGGAATGTGCTCCATCGCGATGGCCCATGGCGGCACCGTCGACAAGATCGTCGGCGACGCGGTGCACGTGATGTTCAACGCGCCCCTCGACCAACCCGACCATGCCGAGCGGGCGGTCGCCTGCGCGCTCGCCCTCGACGCCTTCGCGGAGGCGTTCCGGCAGGATCAGCGCGCCGGGGGCGTGCCCTTCGGCGCGACCCGCATCGGCATCAATACCGGGCGGGCCGTGGTCGGGAATTTCGGCGGCACCCGGCGCTTCGACTACACGGCCCACGGCGACGCCATCAACACGGCCGCCCGGCTCGAATCCGCCAACAAGGCTCTGGGCACCCGGATCTGCATCGCCCGCGCCACCTGCGACCAGGTCGCCGGCGTCGGCTTCCGTCCGATCGGGACCCTGATGCTGAAGGGCAAGTCGGTGGGCGTCGAGGTGTTCGAGCCGGTCAGGGCGGGTGCCGAGGCGCCGGACGCCTATCGCGAGGCCTTCGGCCGCCTGGTGCGCGGGGAGGCGGGGGGCGCCGAAGCCCTGCTGCGGCTGCACGAGGCCGACCCGCACGATCCGATCCTGGCGCTGCATGCCCGCCGCATCCGCGCCGGGGAGCGCTCGGTCAGCATGGCGGCCTGAAGGCCCTCGGGGAAGCGGGTCCGAGGGTTCAGCCGAGGACCAGCAGCACCACCAGGGCGATGTTGGTGACCTGATGCAGGAACTGGTCGAAGCCCATCAGCCACCAGAAGCGCGGATCGGTCATCGGGAAGCGCGTGCGGTGGGCGACCAGGGTCTTGGCCCGGTCGATCAGGCCGTGGACCGCGAAGTCGAGGAGCGCGAGCCACCACAGGGCCGGCCGGTAGAGCAGGGCGATCGCCAGGGTGCCGAGGGCGTGCGTACCGGCATGGACGGCGAGCGGTGCGGCCCAGCCGGTGACCCGCTCCTTGCCGCGGGCCATCCAGTCGGTCTGCGCGACGAAGTCGATCAGGTAGTGCTTGGCCGCCATCGCGACCATCAGGGCGGCCAGCGTCGCCAGGGGGACGGGCGTGTCGAGGGCCTGCACCGGGGCGAACTCCAGAAATCGGGCGAACCGGGACCTTCACGGCCGCCCGGGCGGAACCGGACGCTACCGGAACGGCGCCCGGAAGCCCACCGGTCCGGCCGGGGCGGCGCCGGGCCTCAACGCCCCAGGGTCGGGACGAAGCGGGCCTGCTCGCTGATCGTGATCGTCGCCACGGCCCGCTTGGTCCGGTCCTCCGGCCAGGGCGCGGCCGCCTCGGGCGCCCGGCCGCCATACACCATGGTGCCCTGGCCCTTGCGCATTAGCACGCTGCCGCGCTTCGTCCGCAGCACCACCTCGCCGTCGAGGACGAGCACGCCGTAGCCGCCGTCGATGGCGCCGCCCCAGACCGTCGTCCCGCGCACCCCGAGGGTGCCGACGGCGGTCTTGATCGCGACGTTGCCGCCGGTCGGGCCCTCGATCTTGCCGCCGACGAAGAGGAAGGCGCCGCGCGCCACCGAGAGCGCGAGCTTTCCGCCCTCGGCGCCGGGCTTGTAGACGAACTCGTCCACCGTGAGCTTGCCGTTCTCACCCAGGGTCAGGACGGTGTCGTCCGCGAGCTTCGCCTCGAGCCGGGACTCGGCGCCGGTACGGATCGTGTCCTTGAAGAAGACCGGGCCCTGGGGAGCCATATCGCGGGACTGTCCGGCCTGCAGGGCCACGGCCTGGCGGTCGACCCTGGCGACGACGCCGACCTCCCGGGGTGCGGCCAGGGCCGGCGCGAGCGTAGCAAGGGACAGGGCCGCGAAGGCGCCGGCGGTTCTGATCGTCACGGTCATCGTCCAGGTGGGAGGGGTCGGGGGAATGTCGGGCGGACGGGGATGCGTTGGCCTCCGCCCCGGGCGAACGGCGCGACGGCGCCGTCCACGCCCGGAAAGGCGTAGAAGCCGCGACCTTAAAGCATCGCTAAATAGCCAGCCCGTCCCCAGACATTCCCAGGACTGTACCGAGAAAACACAGGTTAGTGATCGGACCCGTCAAGAACAAGGCAAGGTTGTCACCCTGGTCCGACCAGTTGCGTCGCCGTCTCGACCATCCCGGCTGCGCAGCCGCACCCACCCTCGCCTCGCCGGCCCGAACTCAGCGCGCCGGGACCTGCGCGACCCGGATGTTGTTGGTGGTGCCGGCAACGGCGAAGGGGATGCCGGCGGCGATCACCACGCGGGCATGGGGCAGGGCGAAGCCTTCCTCGACCGCATGGGCGAGGGCGTTCTCCACCATCGCCTCGTAGGAGGAGACCTCGTCGGCCCGCAGGCTGTGCGCCCCCCAGAGCAGGCACAGCCGGCGCGAGGTCGCGAGATCCGGGGTCAGCGCCAGGATCGGCACCTGCGGCCGGCGCCGGGCGATCCGGGCCGCGGTGGTGCCGCTCAGGGTGTAGGCCACGATGGCGGCCGCCTCCACCGCGTCGGCGAGGGCGGCGGTGGCGCTGGCGACCGCGTGGGGCGGCGTCTCCTCCTCGCCCGGATCGGTGGCGGTGATCAGCGAGCGATAGAGCTTGTGCGTCTCGGTGCTGTGGATGATGCGCGCCATCATCGCCACCGCCTCGACCGGGTACTGCCCCGTGGCCGATTCCGCCGACAGCATCACCGCGTCCGCCCCATCGTAGATCGCGGTCGCCACGTCCGAGGCCTCCGCCCGCGTCGGGGTCGGGGCCGAGACCATCGAGTCGAGCATCTGGGTGGCCACGATGACCGGCTTGACCGCCAGCCGGCACGCACGGATCAGTTCCTTCTGGCGCCCGGGCACGTCCTCGTGCGGGATCTCGACCCCGAGGTCGCCGCGCGCCACCATCACGGCGTCGGAGAGCCGGATGATGTCGTCGATGCGCTCCAGGGCCTGGGGCTTCTCGACCTTGGTCATCAGCCCGGCCCGGTCGCCGATCAGGGCCCGGGCCTCGATCAGGTCGCCCGGCTTCTGCACGAAGGAGAGCGCGACCCAGTCCACCCCGAGTTCGAGCCCGAAGGCGAGGTCGGCCCGATCCTTCGCCGTGAGCGGCGAGAGGTCGAGGAGAGTGCCGGGCAGGTTCACGCCCTTGCGGTTCGAGAGCGTCCCGCCGGTGATCACCTCGGCCTCCAGGCTGTCGCCGGTCAGACCGGTGACCCGCACGCGCACCCGTCCGTCGTCGATGAGCAGGTCCTGCCCCGGGGCCACCGCCAGGAAGATCTCGCGATGGGGCAGGGGGATGGCGTTCCGGTCGCCCTCGGCGCCCTCGAGAACGAAGCGGAGCGTCTCGCCGGGCGCGACGTCGAGCCGCCCGCCCGCCAGGGTGCCGAGGCGGATCTTCGGCCCCTGCAGGTCCTGCAGGATGCCGATCGGCCGACCGGTCTCGCGCTCCAGGGAGCGAATCGCCCCGTGGACCCGGGCGTGATCGTCCTGGGTGCCGTGGCTGAAGTTGAGACGGAAGGTGTCGACACCGGCCAGGAACAGGCGGTGCAGCATCTCCGGCGTCGACGAGGCCGGGCCGACGGTGGCGACGATCTTGGCGTGGCGGTTGCGGCGCATGGCTGATCCGGCCGCCGAGCGACCGCCTCCGTGGACTCGAGGGCGGAGGCGTGCGTCGGCGCGTCGATCCCGCATCCGCGCAGGGGCCTCCCGCGCGTCCGGGCCGGGCCCGAAGGTCCCGGTGACCGAACACGCCGCCATGGTCCCGGAAGCCTGCCCGGATGTAAACCGCCGGCGGGGACGATGCGGGACGTCTCCGGCGCGCAGGAACGGCCGCGCGCAGAGGCCCGCACCCGATCGCCCGGGCGCAGGCCTCCGTGACGGCGGCGTTTCGGCCCGACCGGGCCGTGCGATGTCAGAGGTTTCCGTCGCCGTGATGGTCGTCCTGCAGGCGGATCGCGATCTCGGTGCCGTCGCCCCCGAAATCCGTGCGCGCGGCGGTGGACTCGACCGGCACGGTGGGCGTCGTCTGCTCGGCGTTCAGGGCGGTGTACTTCGCCGGGGGACGCTGGTGTTTCGAGGCGGCCGAAGCGGGGCCGGCGGCCATGAGGGTCAGGGACAGGCCGGCCAATACGAGTACAGGAACTGAATGTTTCATCGTTTCCTCCCGTCGTCCTTGCGACGGCTCGATGATCGTCCAATCCAGAGAGCCGTCATCCCTCATTTGAATTACGTTCCATCAATATTCGTAGGATTACCGGCTTCTATTGATTTCTTGTGTGCTTCTACATTTTAGTCTGAATACAAAATACTGGAATTGCAGGGCAATCGAATATTTTAGATCGCACGGGGAGCGAGCACTAGGACCGGGAATTGCAGAGCCGCCTCGGAGGATCCATCCGGCCGATTCGGGCTTCTTCAGCTCAGGGTCGAGAGCCGGGAGACCAGCATCACCAGTTCGGCCTGCCGGTGGGTGTGCGTCTTGGTGAAGATGGCGCGGAGCTGGGCCCGCACGGTGGCGACGCGGACGCCCTGGAGCGCGGCCGCCTCCATCAGGGTCGCGCCCTTCGCCATCAGCGTGGCGAGCTTCGCCTCCGTCGGCGTCAGTCCGAAGACCTGCTCCAGGGCGCCGCAGTTCAGGGCCGGCGTCGCGTCGAGGTCGATCAAGAGCAGCACCGAGTGCGGTCCGTCCTCGCCGTCGCCGGGGAACGGGACGGAATTCATGATCAGCGGGCGCTGCTCGGTGCGCTCGACCAGGATCCAGTGCTCGCTGTCGAGCTGGAAGCGGGCCTGGCCCTGCCCGAGCAGCCGCTTGACGATGCCGCGCCCAAGACCGTTCAGGACGTCGACCTCGACCTCCGAGCGGCTGAGGCAGAACATGGTCTGGAAGATGCGCCGGGCGCTGTCGTTCATCGCCAGCACGTGGCCGCTCGTCGAGAGCACGAGCCCGCCGTAGCCCATCCTGTCGAAAACCCGCAAGAATGGCATTCCGACAAGCATGGTCGCGACACATCCCTCGCATGCCGATCCGGCGTAGTGCCTGTCGAACGGCACGTTAAGCAATATTCGCGGGCGGTCAACATGCCATGATCGCCGTGGATACTTGTCTTTGCGCCGGACCGCATGCGCACGATTGACAGAGGCACCGGGACATCCGGCGCGCGGCGCGCCTCATCTGATAAGGTTCGAGAACGCGTTCCGAGCCGGGCGCCCGGCCCGCTGGACCGGAGGCACGGCTCAATCGAGGGCGCGCAGGTCCCGGCGGAAGCGGCGGCCGTTGGCGACGTAGTTGCCGGCGGTCTGCGCGAGCCGCGCGGCCGTCTCCGCGTCGAGGGCGCGGACGGCCTTGGCGGGGGCGCCGACGATGAGGCTGCCGTCGGGAAACGCCTTGCCCTCGGTGACCAGGGCATTGGCGCCGATCAGGCAGTTGCGGCCGATGCGGGCGCCGTTGAGGATGGTGGCGCCCATGCCCACCAGGGTTCCGGCCCCGATGGTGCAGCCGTGCACGATGGCCCGGTGCCCGACGGTGACATCGTCGCCGAGATGCAGCGGAAAGCCGGGATCGGCGTGCAGCACGGCCCCGTCCTGGATGTTGGTGCGGTCGCCGATCCGGATCTCGTCGTTGTCGCCGCGCAGCACGGCGCCGAACCAGATCGAGACGTCGCGGCCGAGATGGACTCGTCCGATCACATGCGCGCCGGGCGCGATCCAGACGCTGTCCGCATCGGCGAGCTGCGGCCGATCGGGGCCGAGGGCGTAGAGGGTCATGCGGTGTCTCGACTCAGGTACCGGTCCAGGCGGCGGGCTGCTTGGCCAGGAAGGCCTCGACGCCGGCCGCGAAGTCCCGGCTGCCATAGCATTCCGCGATGAGGTCCGTCGCCTCGGCCCGGGGGTCCAGCTCCAGGCGGCGCAGCATCGCGCGGGTGACCCGCATGGTCACCGGCGCGTGCCCGAGGAGCCGCTCGCAGATCGCCGCCACCTCGGCGTCGAGCCGGCCGGGCTCGACCACGGCGGCGAGGTAGCCGAGCGGCGCCAGGGTCTCGGCGTTCGGCATCTCGGCGAGCAGCAGCATCCGGGCGACGAGGCTCTGGCCCAGGGTCGCGGTCAGCCGGCGCAGGTTGGCCGGCGAGAGGCAGTTGCCCAGGGTGCGGGCGATGGGCACGCCGAAGCGGGCGCCGGCCTCCGCCACCCGGATGTCGCAGGCATTGGCGATGGCGAGGCCGCCGCCCACCGCCCAGCCCTCGATCACCGCCACGGTCGGCACGCGGCACCGCTCCAGCCCGGCGACGTAGCCCTCGATGCGGGCCTCGTAGGCGACGCCGTCCGCGCCCGTGAAGCCGACGAACTGCTCGATGTCGGTGCCAGCCACGAAGGCCTTGCCGCCGGCGCCTCGCAGCACAGCGACGCGCACGGACGGGTCGGCCTCGATCCGCGCCAGGCTCTCCGCCAGCGCATCGTACATCGCGAAGGTGAGCGCGTTGCGGGCGGCTGGGCGGTCGAAGGTCAGGTGGGCGACGCCGTCCGCGACGCGGTAGCGCACGGCGCCGTCGTCGATCGGGGCGCTCATGCGGCGAAGGCCCCCTCGGCACGCAGGCGCTCCACCGCCGCCTCCGAGAGGCCGAGCTCCTCCAGGATCTCGCCGGCGTGCTCGCCGAGCAGCGGCGCGTGCCGGCGCACCCGGGCGGGCGTGCCCGAGAGCTTCACCGGGAAGCCGATGTTCGGCACGCTGCCCTCGATGGGATGGGGCACCTCGATGCGCATCTCCCGGTGGCGGCCGTGCTCGCTCTCGAAGGCCTCCGGATAGGTGTTCATGCGCCCCGCCGGGATGCCGGCGGCGAGGAGATCCGTGACCCAGGTCTCGGCGTCCTTGGTGGCGAAACTGGTCTCCAGCTCGGCGATCAGGGCCTCGCGATGGGCGAGCCGCCCGGCGATGTCGCGGAAGCGCTCGTCGGCCAGGAGATCCTCGCGGCCGAGCACGTCGCAGAGCAGGCGCCAGAGCTTCTGGTTCGTCGCCCCCATCACGAAGTAGCCGTCCGCCGCCCGCACGGCCTGGTAGGGCGCGCTCATGCGGTTGGCCGTGCCCAGGGGCTCCGGAATCCGCCCCGTGCCCCAGTATTCGCTCGTGTCCCAGATCGAGAAGGCCAGGGCCGAATCGAACAGCGACGCGTCGACATACTGGCCCTCGCCGCTGGTCTGCCGGCCGATATAGGCGCTGAGGATGCCGTAGACGGCGAAGAGCGCGCAGCCGATATCGGCCACGGGCACGCCGGCCTTCACCGGCGGCCCGCCGGGATGGCCGGTGACGCTCATCACGCCGGACATGGCCTGGGCCATCAGGTCGTAGCCCGGGCGCTTGGCCCAGGGGCCGGTCTGGCCGAAGCCCGAGATGCTGGCGTAGATCAGGCCGCGGTTGCGCGCCCGCATCGCCTCGTAGCCGAGGCCGAGCCGGGCCATCACGCCGGGGCGGTAGTTCTCGACCACGATGTCGGCGGTCTCGGCCATGTCGAGGAGGAGGTCGCGCCCGGCCGGGCTCTTCAGGTTGAGGGCGAGGCTGCGCTTGTTCCGGTTCATGTTGAGGAAGCCCATGCTGTCGGGCCCCTTCATCTTGAACCCCATGGCGCCCCGGGTCTGGTCCCCGGTGCCGGGCGGCTCGATCTTGATCACGTCCGCCCCGAGATCGGCCAGCAGCATGCTGCAGACCGGCCCCGCCATCACCTGCGTCACGTCGAGGACGCGCAGGCCCGCCAGGGGGAGGGGACGGGAACCGGGATGGGGGGTGTCGTGCACGGGTTCGTCCATCGTGCTCAGGTCCTGTGTGTCTGACGTAAAAGGCCTTCTCCCTCCCCCCTCTGCGGGGGAGGGTAGCCCGCGAAAGCGGGTCGGGAGAGGGGAGCGCGCCGTCCGGAAAGGTCGCCCCCTCTCCCTGTCGCTCCGCGACCACCCTCCCCCGCGAAGGGGGGAGGGTGAGAACCAGCGCTATTCCGCCGGCACGGCCCGCCCGAGCGGCACCTCGGTCTCCTCCACGAAGGGGCGCTCGGGGTGCATGGTGAAGGCGAGGCCGACGCCGAGCAGGCAGAGGCCGATCGAGCCGACGAAGGGCAGGGTCCAGCTGCCCGTGGCATCCACGATCATGCCGAAGACGATCGGCGAGATGATCGCCGCCACCGCCGAGCCGGTGTTCATCAGGCCCGAGGCCGTGCCCGAGTATTTCGGCGCGATGTCCATCGGCACCGACCAGATCGGGCCGATGACCAGCTCGGCGAAGAAGAAGCCCGAGCTGAGCAGCAGCGCCACCAGGGTCAGGTCGCGGGTGAAGAACACGCCCGTCAGGCTCGCCGCCGCCCCGAGGAAGCCGACCACGATGACGCTCAGGCGCGCGAGCTTCAGGTTGCCGGTCTTCTTCAGGATGCGGTCGCTGAAGACGCCCCCGAGGGTGTCGCCGACGACGCCGGCGAAGAACACGCCCGAGGCGAACAGGGCCGAGTTCTTCAGGTCGAGGCCGTAATTCAGCTTGAAGAAGCTCGGCAGCCAGCCGAGGAACAGCCACAGGGTCCAGCCGTAGCAGAAATAGGTCAGCGTCACCGGCAGCATGCGCCGGGTGAGGCGGCCCCAGGGCACGGACTGCTTGCCCCCGACCTTGCTCGCCTGCGGCAGGACGGCGAGCTCCTCCGGGGTGATCGCCGGATGGTCCTTCGGGTCGTCGCGGAAATACAGGTACCAGACGATGACCCAGGCGAAGCTCGCCACGCCCAGGATGACGAAGCCGAGGCGCCAGCCGAACTGGTAGATCAGGAAGGCCACGATGGGCGGCGCCACCGCGTTGCCGAGCCGGGCGAAGGCGTGGGTGATGCCCTGCGCGAAGCCGCGCTTGCCCGGCGCCGTCCAGTTCTGCATGGCGCGGGTGGCGGTGGGGAAGGTCGCCCCCTCGCCGAAGCCGAGCAGCACGCGGGCGAGGAACAGGCTGACCAGCCCGCCGACGAGGCCGGTGAGGATGGTGGCCGAGGCCCAGATCAGGCCGCAGACCAGGAGCGTGCGCCGGGCGCCGAACTTGTCGCCGACCGAGCCGCCGATGACCTGGAAGATGGCGTAGGGATAGGCGAAGGCGGACAGGATCAGGCCGAACTGGGTGTTCGACATGCCGAGATCCTTCATGATCTCGCCGCCCGCCGTCGCGATGTTCACCCGGTCGAGATAGGTGACGAAGTACATCAGGCAGAGCAGGAACAGCACCATGTTCGACGCGGAGACGCGTCTCTTGGCTGGCGTCATCGGGGTTTCCTCCGGTTGAACGCGCCACCCCGTCCGGTCTGAGCGCCGGTTGTTCTGGGGGTCACGCGGGGGTGGGTGTAACGAGGGCGTCGGGTCTTCGCTTCTCCAACGTGTTCGCCTTTGGCGCTCCGTCATCCCGGGGCCGCGCAGCGGAGCCCGGGATCCCGAACCGCAGGTCTCATCGCGTCCGGCACCGTCGGCGGATCTGGATCCCGGGCTCGCCTTCGGCGCCCCGGGATGACGGCCTGTCAGACCCCGATCCCTCGGATCTGCCGGAGGAATTCGCTCAATCGTCCAACCCGGAGCGGAGCGCGTCCATCGCGGCCAGCACGCCGCCGCGGGTGTGGGGCACGCCGCCGGCCTTCAGGCCCATCTCGACGCCGGACAGGGCGGCCATCAAGGTGAGGTCGTTGGTCTCGCCGAGGTGACCGATGCGGAAGACCTTGCCGGCGACCTTCGCGAGGCCGGTGCCGAGGGAGAGGTCGTACTTCTCCAGGATCAGGGTGCGCAGGGCGTCGGCATCGTGGCCCTCCGGCATCACCACGGCGGTGAGCACCGGCGAGTATTCCGACGGCTCCTGGCACAGCACCTCCAGGCCCCAGGCCTCCACGGCGGCGCGGGTGGCGGCGGCGAGGCGCTGGTGACGGGCGAAGACCTGGGGCAGGCCCTCCTCCATCAGGATGGCGATGGCCTCGCGCAGGCCGTAGAGGAGGTTGGTGGCCGGCGTGTAGGGGAAGTAGCCCGCCGCGTTCGGCTTCAGCATCTCCTGCCAGTCCCAGTAGGAGCGCGGCAGGGTGGCGGTCCTGGTGGCGGCGAGCGCCTTGTCCGAGAGGGCGACAAGGCCGAGGCCCGGGGGCAGCATCAGGCCCTTCTGCGAGCAGCTCACCGAGACGTCGACGCCCCAGGCATCGTGGGCGTACTCGGCCGAGCCGAGGCCCGAGATGGTGTCCACGAGGAACAGGGCCGGGTGGTTGGCCCGGTCGATGGCCTTGCGGATCTCGGCGATGCGGCTGGTGGCACCGGTGGAGGTCTCGTTGTGGACCACCATCACGGCCTTGATCGACTTGGAGCGGTCCTCGGCCAGGATCGCCTCGACCTTGGCCGGATCAACGCCCCGGCGCCAGTCGCCCGGCACGAACTCGACCTCGATGCCCCAGCGCGCCGCCATCTGGCGCCACAGGGTGGCGAAGTGGCCGGTCTCGAACATCAGCACCCGATCGCCGGCCGAGAGCGTGTTGACGATGGCGGCCTCCCAGGCCCCCGTGCCCGAGCCGGGATAGAGGATCACCGGCGCGCGGGTCTGGAACACGGCCTGGGCGCCCTCCAGCACCGCCCGCCCGAGCTTGGCGAAGTCGGGGCCGCGATGGTCGATCACCGGCATGTCCATGGCGCGCAGGACGCGCTCGGGCACTGGGCTCGGGCCCGGAATATGCAGGAAGTGGCGTCCGGTCCGTGTGGTCATCGGGGGCCTCGCAGGCTTTCGGGTACGCCAGACGGTGCTGACGGGTTGCGGAACGTGGGCGGCACCGCGGCGTCGGATCGCGAGCGGGACCGGATTGTGGTCGATACGGTCCGCATCTGATTTGGTCGACCAAAAATTTGCATTCATTTTTGCGTGACACAAGCATTATTTTGCTCGCGATCGCCCTCGACCCCAGCCATAACCGCTGATAATTCTGGAACGATGATGCTCGACCCCGCCCCGGATACCGCGATCGACCCGGAGGTCGCGTCCCAGCCCCGGGTCTCGGGCGCGGCGGCCGCGTCTCTGCACGGGACCCTGCTGGCGCAGCTGCGCGACTACGTCGTCGAGGGCAACCTCGCCCCCGGCGCCCGCGTGCCGGAGCGCCTGCTCTGCGAGCGCTTCGGGATCTCGCGCACCCCCTTGCGCGAGGCGCTCAAGGTGCTGGCCTCCGAGGGGCTGATCGAGTTGCTGCCGAACCGCGGCGCCCGGGTCCGCCAGCTCGGCGCCGACGAGATGGTGGCGCTGTTCGACGTGATGGGCGGGCTCGAGGCCCTGGCCGGCCGGCTCGCCTGCGAGAAGATCACCGAGGCGGCCTTCGCCGAGATCGAGCGCCTGCACCACACGATGTACGCCGCCTACCTGCGGCGCGACCTGCACGGCTATTTCACCGGCAACCAGGCGATCCACGACCGCATCGTGGAGGCCGCCGACAACGAGCCCCTGCGGACGACCTACGCGAACTTCGCCGGGCGCCTGCGCCGGGTGCGCTACGCGGCCAACCTCGACAAGGACCGCGACCGCTGGGGCGAGGCCATGCGCGAACACGAGGAGATCCTCGATGCCCTGCGCCGCCGGGCCGGCCCGGAGCTCAGCGACATCCTGTTCCGCCACCTGCGCAACAAGCGCCGGGCCGCCGCCGTGCGGGAGAGCGTGGCGGCCGAGGCCTGATGGCGGCGCTGGCTCCCGCGCGGACCGGCCGCGAGGCGGATCAGCTGGCGCTCGCCGACAGGCGCTCGGCCTCGGCGCGGATCACCGCGGCCGCCCGCAGGATGCCGGCTTCGTCCACCTCGAGATGGGTCGTGGCGCGGATCTGATGCGCACCGATCGCCCGGACCCGGACGTCGTGCGCGAGGCAGGCCTTGGCGAAGGCGGCGGCCGTCACCCCGAGGGGCTCCACCGAGAAGCACAGGATGTTGGACTGCGCGGCGCCGGCCTCGATGGCGAGGCCGGGCGCGCCCGCGATCCGGTCGCGCAGCAGGGCCGCGTGGGCGTTGTCGCGGGCGAGCTGGTCGATGTGGTGATCGAGGGCGTAGAGGCCGGCCGCCGCCAGGATGCCGGACTGGCGCATGGCCCCGCCGAGGCGGTACTTCCAGCGCCAGGCCTCGGTGATGAAGTCCTGGTGCCCGCACAGGACGGCGCCGACCGGGCAGCCGAGCCCCTTGCTGAGGTCGATCCAGGCGCTGTCGAAGCCCTCGGCGTAGTCCCGCGCGGCGATGCCGGTGGCCGCCACCGCGTTGAGGAGCCGGGCCCCGTCGATATGCGCCCGCAGGCCGCGCGCCTGGGCGATGTCGCGGATGCGCCGCATGTCCGGGAGCGCCCAGACCGATCCGCCGGAGAAGCTCGTGGTCTGCTCGATCGAGACCAGGGCCGAGCGCGGCGCCGTGCGGGCCGGCGGGCGGATCGCGGCCTCGAAGGCCTCCGGCGTGTAGACCCCCGCCGGCGTCCTCAGGGCCGCCACGGAGATGCCGCCGATGGCGGCCGAGCCTGCGGCCTCGGTGTTGTAGATGTGGGACTGGTCGTCGACGATGATCTCGTCCCCGGGCCGGGTCTGGACCAGGATCGCCACCAGGTTGCACATCGTGCCGGAGGGCATGAACACGCCGGCCTCCTGGCCGAGCAGGTCGGCCACCCGCGCGCAGAGCGCGAGGGTCGTCGGGTCCGAATCCGACTGCTCATCCCCCACCTCGGCCCGCGCCATGGCCTCCCGCATCCCCGCCGTGGGCTGCGTCTGGGTGTCGCTGAACAGGTCGATCATCTTGCAAGCCCATTTGCATTCAAAATATCACCGTATCTTAGCTTCGGCGGCCCCGGCCGCCACCCCATCCGGCCCGCCGCACACCGGCATTCCGGCCCGGATGGCCATCCGCCACGCGAGGACGATGAAGCATGACCGCCACGGCTGAGCCATCGACCACGCCCCGCGAGGCCAACCCTACGCCCCGCGAGGCCACCCCCACGCCCCGCGCGGCCACCCGCCAGAACGCCGGCCTCGCCCGCCGCCTCGCAGAGGCCCTGCAGGGCGAGGCCCGCTTCGATCCCTTCACCCGCGGACGCTACGCCACCGACGCCTCGATCTACCAGATCGTGCCGGCCGGCGTGGTGCTGCCGCGCTCGGCCGCCGACATCGCCGCGACTCTGAAGATCGCGGCCGAGCACGACGTGCCCGTCATCCTGCGCGGCGGCGGCACCTCGCAGAACGGCCAGCCCATCGGGCACGGGCTCGCGGTCGACTGCTCGCGCCACTTCAACGGCATCACCGCCTACGACCCCGAGGGCGGCACCGTCACGGTCGAGCCCGGCATGGTGCTGGAGCGCCTCAACACCCGGGTGAAGGCGGACGGCTGGTTCTTCCCGGTCGAGCCCTCCACCGCCACCCGCTGCACCATCGGCGGCATGGCCGGCAACAATTCCTGCGGCGCCCGCTCGCTGCGCTTCGGCAAGATGAGCGACAACGTCCTGGCGATGGAGGCGCTGTTTCCCGACGGCACCCCCTTCGGCTTCGGCCTGACCGGCAACGACAGCACCGGCGTGACCGGCTCCGACCGGGCCGAGCGCCTCGCCGCGGCGATGCGGGCGCTGGCCGAGGCGGAGCGCGACGAGATCCTGGCGCGCTACCCGCAGGTGCAGCGCCGGGTCGGCGGCTACAACCTCGACGCCCTGATCGAGCCCCGGCCGAACCTCGCCCATCTCCTCGTTGGCTCCGAGGGCACCCTGGCGGCCACCACCGGCGTCACCCTGAAGCTGTCGCGCCTGCCCGCCCACCGGGTTATGGGCGTCTGCCACTTCCCGTCCTTCCGCTCGGCCATGGAGACCACGAAGGCGCTGGTCGATCTCGACCCGGTGGCGGTGGAACTCGTCGACAACAACGTCCTGGTCCTCGGCGCCGACATCCCGCTGTTCCGCACCACGCTCGCCGACATCACCCGCGGCACGCCGAACTGCCTGCTGCTGGTGGAATTCGCCGGCGACGATCGGGACGCGCTGCTCGCCGATCTCAGGCGCCTCGACGCCTGCATGAGCGACCACGGCTTCCGGAACGCCGTGGTGGAGGTGCCCGAGCCCGTCCGCCAGAAATCGGTCTGGGAGGTGCGCGAGGCCTGCCTCAACATCATGATGTCCATGAAGGGCGACGCCAAGCCGGTCTCCTTCATCGAGGATTGCGCGGTGCCCCTGGAGCATCTGGCCGATTACACCGACACAGTCACCGAGGTCTTCACCCGGCACGGGACCCGGGGCACCTGGTACGCCCACGCCTCGGTGGGCTGCCTGCACGTGCGCCCGATCCTCGACATGAAGCAGGGCGGCGACGTCGCCAAGATGCGGGCCATCGCCGAGGAGGCCAGCGCCGCCGTGCGCCGCTTCAAGGGCTCCTATTCGGGCGAGCACGGCGACGGCATCTCGCGGTCCGAATACATCGAGCCGATGTTCGGGGCCCGGCTCACCCGCGCCTTCGAGACGGTCAAGGACGGCTTCGACCCGGACAACCGCCTGAACCCCGGCAAGATCGTCCGCCCCCTGCGCATGGACGACCGCACGCTGATGCGCTTCCAGCCGGGCTACGCGGTGACGCAGCCCGGCACCACAGCCCTCGACTGGTCGGACTGGGGCGGGTTCGGCCCGGCCGTCGAGATGTGCAACAGCAACGGCACCTGCCGGAAGCTCGCCGGCGGCGCCATGTGCCCGTCCTACCGCGTCACCAAGGACGAGCAGCATCTCACCCGGGGCCGGGCCAATTCCCTGCGGCTCGCCATCTCGGGCCAGCTCGGGCCGGACGCCTTCACCAGTCCCGAGATGAAGCGGACCCTGGACCTCTGCGTCTCGTGCAAGGCCTGCCGGCGGGAATGCCCCACCGGTGTCGACATGGCCAAGATGAAGATCGAATTCCTGCACCATTACCACGCCCGGCACGGCCTGCCCCTGAAGGAGCGGCTGGTGGCGGCGCTCCCGCTCTACGCCGCCACGGCGGCGCGGCTGGCGCCCCTCCTCAACCTGCGCGACCGCCTGCCGGCCCTGGCCCGGCTCTCCGAGCGCTGGGTCGGCCTCTCGGCCCGCCGGACCCTGCCGAAATGGCGCCGGCCCTGGCGCGAATCCGGGGAGCCCGCCCATCCGGCCGACGTGTCCGGCGACTTTCGCGACGTCGTCCTGTTCGGCGACACCTTCAACCGGGCCTTCGAGCGCGAGAACCTGGAGGCGGCCGAGCGGGTGCTCATCGCGGCCGGCTACCGCCTGCACCGGGTCTTCCCCCTGCGCGGCCGCCGCCCCCTCTGCTGCGGGCGCACCTACCTCGCCTCCGGGCAGACCGACCGGGCCCGGGCCGAGGCCCGGCGGACGCTGACCGCGCTGCTGCCCTTCGTCCGGGCCGGCGCCCGGGTCGTCGGCCTCGAGCCCTCCTGCCTCCTGACCTTCCGGGACGAGTTCGCCTCGCTCCTGCCCGGGCCGGAGGCAATCGAACTCGGGCGCGCGAGCGTCCTGTTCGAGGAGTTGCTGGCGGCCGACCTCAAGGCCGGGCGGATCGACCTGCCGTTCGCCAACCAGGGCGGCCGGGTCGCCCATCTCCACGGCCACTGCCACCAGAAGGCCTTCGCGGCCATGGGCGCCGTCGAGACGGTCCTGCGCGCGGTGCCCGGCCTCGACGTCCGCCCGATCGAGTCGAGCTGCTGCGGCATGGCCGGCGCCTTCGGCTACGGCGCCGAGACCATCGACGTGTCCCTGGCCATGGCCGAGCTGTCGCTGTTCCCGGCCCTGCGCATGGCGGGCCCCGACGATCTCGTCGTGGCGGACGGGACGAGCTGCCGCCATCAGATCCATGACGGCCTCGGCCTCGACGCGCGTCACGTGGCGCGCGTGCTCGACGAAACCCTCGTGACGTCGACACGACCCTCGCGCGCGTTGCGAAACGGAAAACCGTTCCTGCCGCTCTGATCGGGGCGGCGCGGGTGTGCCACGGCACCCGCTTCCGCTTGTCGTTTTAGATTATATACGTCATCTAAAACGGGAGGGGCCGGCGGATCGGACCCGCTGGGAGACCGTCATGAATCGAGCCATTCGCAAAACCGCCATCGTCACCGGTGCCTCCTCCGGCATCGGTCTCGCCACCGTGCGGGCCCTTCACAAGGCCGGCTACCGCGTCTTCGGGACGAGCCGCCGCAGCAGCGATGTCCTCGGTGATGCCGGCACCCTGCTGACCTGCGATATCACCGACGACGCCTCCGTCGCCGCCATGGTCAAGACCGTGCTCGACGAGACCGGCCGCATCGACCTCCTCGTCAACAATGCCGGCTTCGGCATCAGCGGCGGGGCCGAGGAATCCACCATCGCCCAGGCGCAGGACCTGTTCGACGTGAACCTGTACGGCCTGATCCGTGCCATCCGCGCAGTGCTTCCGACGATGCGCGCCCAGAAGAGCGGCCGCATCGTCAATATCAGCTCCGTGCTCGGTCTGATTCCGGCGCCCTACATGGCGCTCTATGCGGCCAGCAAGCATGCCGTGGAAGGGTATTCGGAATCGCTCGACCATGAGGTCCGCGGCCACGGCATCCGCGTCGTCCTGGTCGAGCCGGCCTATACGCGCACGGCCTTCGACCAGAACCTGCAGGCTCCCGATGCTCAGCTAAGCCTCTACGGCGAGGCAAGGGCCGGTGCCGAACGGACGATGCGCGAGGCCATGGCCACCGCCGATGCTCCGGAGATCGTGGCCGATACCGTGCTCGCCGCCGCCGAGGCCTCCCTCCCGCGCCGCCGCTACACCGCCGGCAAGGTCGCGCGCCAGATCAGCCTGCTCCGGCGCTTCGCCCCCGCCCACCTCTTCGACAAGAGCCTGCGGAAACAGATGCACCTGCCGAACTGAGGCCTCGGACGCCCCGCGCCGGCGCTCAGAACTCCATGCCGAACTTGACCCGCACGTTGTGCCGCTCGAACTGGTTCAGGCCGAGGGCACGGCCAGCCAGGGTGGGGTCGGCATCGCGGCCCCAGACCTGTCCCGCATACGCCACCGTCAGCCAGATCTTCTCGGTGAAGCGGTGGTGCAGGGCGGGGCCGACGAACAGGGCCTCGCTCTCCAGCGCGTTGAGGAACGTACCGTCGTAGCCCCGCAGGTAGCGGACCTCCGGCCCGAGATAGGTGCTTTCCCCGACCCGGGCGATCAGGGCGTTCGACCAGAGGAAGGTCGATGAACGGTAACCCGGTGCGTCCGGGCCGCGCTGGCGACCGGCCGCCGGCTCGAAGCTGACGTTGCTGCCATACCAGAGCTTGTCCGGCACGAGCTGCAGATCGAGTTGGAGCACGGTCTCCATGTCGAAGATGTCGGCACCATTCCCCTCGATCGGCAGCACGCGGGTGAAGCGCGGCCGGAGTTCGAGGGCGAGCCCGAGCGGCTGATCCTTGTCGCCCTTCAGGAACTGGTACTTCACCTCGACGGAGACCCCATCGAACGTGCCGTAGGACTTGTCGTCGAGATCGACGATGTTGCGGACCTGACGAAAGGTGCCGAACGCACCGAACTCGATGCTCAGGCGATCGATCGGATCGAACTGATAGCCGAGCTTGGTGTCGAGGACGCGGTAATATCCCTTACCCGGCCCGGAGAGTCGCTTGCCGAGGCGCGAGATCGTATCGACGACGGCTTCCTGCTCGCCCTTCTCGCCCGCATCCGCACCTTCCGTGAAGCCGAAGAGATGCTCGGTGTCGACATCCTTGGACTTGCCGTCGTCCCCGCCTGCCTTGTCGTCTTTCGACGCCCTATCCGTCCTGGAGTCCCGGCCGCCCGCCTGATCCTTCTTCGCCGAAGCACCCTCGCGCGCCGGGATGGATCGTCCATCCCTCGACGCCTGGAGTCTCGGCTTGCCGGCGGCCGGATCGTCCTTCTCGACGGCGTCGGCGATGGTTGAGGACAGTGCCCCGACGATACCGATGATGGCCACGACCGGACGCACGCACCCCGAAAGCATCAGGCGAAATCCCGTTGCGGCCCTCGACGCGATGAGTGGCGGACCCTGTTCCTCACCTTAGACACGGCCGCGCTTGTCCTGCCTGCTGCGGATGAGACACAAACCCGGAAAATGACGACGCCGATGGATTAAGAACACAGTTTCCGGGCCAGGCGAGCCTCGGCGTGAATCGCATCGGAAAATTGCCGGATCCTTCACCCACCGCCGGAACGGGTCGGTGGCGGGACGGTTTCCTCGACGCATCAGCCCGGAGATCGAACATGCGAATCATTGCGACAGCGTCGGCCCTCGCCCTCCTCACCTTCGGCAGCGTCGGTGCGGCCGAGGCCAAGGGGTGCATCAAGGGCGCCATCATCGGCGGGATCGCGGGACATTACCTCGCCGAGCGGGGAGTGGTCGGTGCGGTCGCAGGTTGCCTCGGCGGCCGTTATCTGGCGAACCGTCAGGCCAAGCGGCAGCGCGAGATCGACTACGGCTCGCGCGTCGAGCCGCGCGGCGCCGGGTACGGTCAGGTCCAGGGTCCCGGGCGCCGCAATTACAGCTACTGAACGAAGACCCGAGGTCGTCGCCGCCTGCGTCAGGCCTTGCGCTCCAGCGATGCGAACCGCAGCGGTCGTGCGGGTCGCGTCGCCATCCAGAGGACGTGGCGCGGACCGTCGGAGCCGCCATTGGCATGGATGCGGAACTCCTCGACCGCAAAGCCGTATAGGCGCAGGCGCGCCTTGAAACGTCGGTCGGGCTTGCCGGACCAGACCGCGAGGAGGCCGCCGCTGCGCAGTGCGTAATGCGCGCGCTTGAGGCCCCAGGCATCGTAGAGGCGGTCGTTTTCCCGCCGGGTCATGCCCGAAGGGCCGTTGTCAACGTCGAGCAGGATAGCGTCGAACTGCTCGGGTCCCGACTGGATCAGCCGATTGACGTCCGTCTCGGCGATCTCGACCCGGGGGTCGTCCAGACTGTCGCCGAAGAGGTGGGCGAGGGGGCCGCGCGCCCACGCCACCACGGCCGGGATGAGTTCGGCGACGACGACCTTCGCGTCCGGCCCGAGTGCGCCAAGGGCGGCACGCAGCGTGAAGCCCATGCCCAAGCCGCCGATGAGGATACGCGGCGCTAGGCGGCCCTCGAGGCGTTCGCAGGCGATGGTCGCCAGCGCCTGCTCCGAGCGACGATCGAGATTCGTCATCAGTTCCGCGCTCCCGACCTGGATCGAGTAGGCGTCCCCCTGCTTGAGGAGGTTCAGACGCGCGGGGCTACCGGGAATGGCGCTGGTGTCGCACAGGACCCAGGGAGGAGAGGACATCGACGCAGGGGCTCCGTCCACGGCTCCGTTCGGCCGCGGCTGTCACCGCCTCATCCGAAACGCCATGCAAGGTCAACCGTATCGCGGGCGTCCGCCCCCGTACGGCACCACTCGGATACGTCCGACCTATCGACCAGCGCAACTGCAAAGTCTCCATCGGACCTTGCACGCAGCATCCAAGCGCCGCGGTAACGACAAGCGCAGGATGTGCAGCGCGTGAGCCCTACGAACCGCATTGCTGAGGCTATCGCCTGTCTCACGGGCGGTAGGACCTCTGTCGTCCCGCGCATGGTTTTATTCGACTTTTGGATGCTGATCAGCACCAGCCTGCTTCCGGTGCCGCTGCGGTAGAGCGAGGGCTACGCGAACCTCGGCAGCTCGGTACGCGATGGAGGCAATCTCTTCCTCGACCTCTGGTCTGATGAGCGGGAGCCGTATGGCGGCGGCCACAGCCCCCCGCGGACCCCAACCGGCAGATCGGTCCGGTCGCCAAGCACGAGGTCACGGAGCCGGCGGCAATGGTCTCGACGATCACCGACCATCTTTGCAACGCCGTGGAGGCGGATGCTGGAGATCGGTGGATTCACGCAGGACGTCTTCGCAAGTGTCGCCCGGACACCATCCAGGGAACGGACTCGGCGTGATCCTGAAGCAAGGTCCACGAGTGCCCGCGTGGGCAGTTCTCAGATCAGAGCGCCGGATTGTGCCGGTGCAGCGGCACGGGTGGCATCCGTGCCGGGATTGGGTGCCTCGACGGGATCCGCTTCCCGGGCGGCGACGCCGGCACGCCGCTCGAGGGTGACCACGGTCCGGAAAGCGAGGGCGATCCCGGCCAAGCCGAACAGGACGGAGCCAAGGCCGACACCGGCGATGACGCCTTTCGGGCCGTAGACCTGCGCGCCGATCAGGGCCGGCGGCACGGTCCCGAGGGTGGCGCGCCCCCAGTTCAGGGCCGTGGAGTAGAACGGGAAGCCGAGATTGTTGAATGCGGCGTTGGCCAGGAACAGCAGCCCCGTGAAGAACCAGACGCCGCCGCTGACGAGGCAGAAGAAGCCGAACAGGTCCGCCGCGACGCCTTCGAGCGCAAAGAGGCGGGTGAGGGGACCGGCGCCCAGGATCAGGGCTGCCCAGACGACGAGCACATAGACCGCGGTGATGAGTGTCCCGTCCCGCAGGACGCCGCGCATCCGATCGAAGCGGGCCGCTCCCCAATTCTGGCCGAGGATCGGCCCGATCGAGCCCGACATGGCGAAGAGACCACCGAAGGCCACGGGGGTGAGGCGGTCGACCACCACGTTGCCGGCTACCGCCACGGCGCCGAACTGCGCGAGGGCATGGGCGATGAATGCACTCGCGATGGAAGGCGCGAGGTTCGTCAGCACCGCCGGCAGGGCGATCCGCATGACAATGGGCGCGTCGGCGATGACGTCCGCAAGTCTTGGACGAGTGAGCAACCGGTGCTGGCGAACGCCCCACAGACCGATCACGGCGAAGGTGGCTCGTGCGAAGCAGGTGGTGATGGCCGCCCCGTCGACGCCGAGGCCGGCGCCGAAGATCAGCAGAGGGTCAAGGCCGGCTGTGACGATGGCGCCGCCGAGGGTGACGTACATGGCCTGGCGGGCGGCTCCGACCGCGCGAAGCAGCCCCGAGAACATCATGCCCGGGCCCATCAGCAGGTTCGACGGCAGGGTGATCCAGAGGAAGCGGGTCGCCACCGGCAGCGTCTCGGCATCCGCGCCGATCCACCTGAGCAAGGTCGGCAGGAACGGTAGCATTGCTACAACGAGGAGGCCGGAGACGATGATGCCCTGAATCGTGCCCGAGGTTGCGAGGCGGCGCGCGCCTTCCGCGTCGCCGGCCCCGATCGCCCGCGAGACCAGAGCACCGGCCGCGATCATCAAGCCGATATTGATGGCGATGGCGAAGAACTGAATGATGGTGGCAAAGCCCACGGCCGCCGTCAGCGTCGGATCGCCGAGCTTGGAGACGTAGAGCAGCGACAGAAAATCGACGACGAAGATCGCCATCAGCCCGATCGAGCCGGTGGCACTCATCGTCACCACATGGCGCAGGATAGACCCCTCGACGAACCGCGCCGAACCGGATGTCGCCTCAGGCATCCGTACGGGCATCCTGCGGTTGCTCCGGCTGGGCCTCGTGGGTCTCCAGGGTGCGGGTCGCCGCCTCCCGCCTCTGTGATCCGATGATATCGCGGGTCTCGGCGTTGAGGGCACGTGAAGGCCGCTTCGGCTCCGTCAGGGGTTCCGGCTTGATCTCGTTCAGGCCGCGGGCCCATGTCATCGCGTCCGGCAGGGCGCCCGCCTGCTGCAACACGAGGCGTGCGACGTCGCGCTTGCGCACGTCCTCGGCAGTGGCCGCCGCCGCTTCGGCGCTGAGGCCGAGCCCCTCCAGGGTCGCGCGACCGAAGGCGAGGGCGGATTCCACCGTTTCGCGCAGCTGATAATCCACGTCCCGGTTCATCAGCTCGACGGCGTGCATGCGATCATAGGCTCGCACATAGGTGCGCACGCTCGCGAATTCCTCATGCACGATGTCGACGATCTTCAGTGCGGCCTCGTTGTCGTCGACGCAGACGCAGACGAGTTCGGCCCGGCCGATCCCGGCGGCGCGCAGCACGTCGAGGCGAGTGCCATCGCCGTAGTAAATTCGGAAACCGAAGCGTGCGGCGCTGCGGATCTGCTCCACGTCCTTGTCGATCACCGTGACGCTGATGCCCTCGGCGAGCAGCACCTGGGTGAGGATCTGTCCGAAGCGGCCGAAGCCGATGACGAGGACACGGGCCTCGGTACTTTCGATGGCCTCCGGCATCGCTTCGGGTCCTTCGGGACGCCTCGCGAGCACGGCATCGAGGGCCTTGGCCGCCACGGGGCCGACCAGCATGGTCAAGGCCGCGAGGGCCACGGCAAAGCGGGTGCTCGCGGAATCGACCAGGCCGAGCTCGCCCCCCGCCGGCAACAGCACGAAGGCGAATTCGCCGGCCGGTGCCAGGATGGCCCCGCCCCGTACGGCGTCGAGCCAGGGTGAGCCGAACAGACGGAACAGGCCGGCGACGAGGGCGACTTTGAGCAGGATCGCGCCAGCCGTCGCCCCGAGGAGGGTCGGCCACTCGGCCTTCAGCAGGCCGCCGTCGATGGACATCCCCACGCTCATGAAGAACAGTCCGAGCAGCATGCCGCGGAATGGCTCGATATCGGCCTCGAGCTGGTGACGGAAGTTGGATTCGGCCAGCAGAACGCCCGCCAGGAACGCGCCCATCGCCATCGACAGCCCGACATGCTCCATCAGCATCGCGGTGCCGAGCACCACGAGGAGCGCGGCTGCGGTCATGACTTCGCGCGCACCGCTGGCCGCCAGGAGGCCGAAGAACGGATTGAGTCCGTAGCGCCCGACCAGGACGACGGCGAGGATCGCGGCACCCACCGTGCCGGTGGATTGCAGGGCCGAGAGGAGCCAGCCGTCGCCGCCGCCCGTGCCGGACGAGGCGGCCAGGGGCATCAGGGCCAGGATGGCGACCACGGAGATGTCCTGAAACAGGAGGACGGCGAAGGCCCGCCCGCCATAGGGCGTTCCCATGTCGCCACGCTCCTCCAGCAACTGGAGGGCAACGGCGGTGGCCGAGAGCGCCAGCGCGATGCCGATGACGAGGCTCGCCGAGGGCTTGGCGCCCATGAGGATGCCGACACCCGCCAGGGCCACCGAGCAGACGATCAGCTGCGCGGTGCCGAGGCCGAAAATGTCCCGCCGCATCGAAACGAGGCGGGAAATCTGGAGCTCGAGGCCGACGATGAAGAGCAGCAGCACGACGCCGAGTTCGGCGACGCTCGCCGCCGTTTCGGGCTCTGCGATCAGGGAGAAACCGAATGGCCCGATCACCACCCCGGCCACGAGGTAACCAAGCACCGCACTCTGGCCGATGAGGCGAAAAATCGGCACACCGATCACCGCCGCCGACAGGAACGTCAGCACGGGGGGCAGAAAGCTGACGTGGGTCGCGGCGCTTGCCATGAGAATCCGAGGTTGGATCAATATCCAAGACGGCGATGGCCGACCCCGTGTGGAGCGATCCATAGAGTGCCAGAGGCCTCCGTCTTAACCAGCAGGAGTCCGGCCGTCACGTCCAGGCTGAGGGAGAAGCTCCCGCAAATGCCTCGGGGAGCCCCTCCGTCGTGCGCATCGGCACCCGATCAAACCTTCGGGGATCTGCCTCACTCGCGCCGCGACGGCCATCGCCCGCGCGGGACGCGCCGGGCCGCCCGGCGCTCGTTCCGGCGATCTATCAGGAAGTTCGACGCATCGCCGTCCAGGAGCAGGATCTCGGAGTCGAGCACGTCCTGGCGAACGAGGCCGATATCCCGGAGCTCGCGGTCCGACATCACCGACAATCGGCGAACGACCCGGCGGTTGATCGCGGCACGCGACACGGCGGCGGCAGCGGCCGCGAGCACCCCCGACAGCCGCGCCTTCGCCGACGCAATGGCGCCCCGGGCGTTGCCGGCGGCGGGTGTGGCGGTGGGAGTGGTGCTCCAGTCCATGATGCGCATCCTTCCTCGAAGCGCGTGTCGATGCCGGAAGAATGGGTGACGAGAGCTGTTCGCGACAGAGACAATCCAGTACGGTTGAATTGAATTGTCCGGTACGAAGAGCAGTACAGATGAAGCCCTCCTTGTCGTGCGCACCCACCCTGGTCGAGACCGTGGCGGCGGCGATCACGAAGCGCATCGCCAGCCGCCAGCTCATGCCGGGCGCGCGCCTGCCGTCCGTCCGGGCCTTCGCGGAAGCCATGGGCGTGTCGAAATCTACCGTGGTGGAAGCCTACGATCGGCTTGGGGCCGAAGGCGCCATCGTTGCGCGGCGCGGCTCCGGCTTCTACGTGGCAGGCAAGACGCGACCGCTCTGCCTGAAGACGGTGGGTCCGCAGCTCGACCGGGCGGTGGATCCCCTCTGGATCACCCGGCAATCCATGCAGGCCGGCCCGGATCTCGTGATGCCCGGCTCGGGCTGGCTGCCGCCGTCCTGGATGCCGGACGAGGCGATCCGGCGCGGCCTGCGCCAGCTCGCCCGCGGCTCGGAGGCGAACCTCGTCTCACATGACCAACCTCTCGGCTTTCCGCCATTGCGTGCGCAGATCGCCCGACGCCTGGCGGAGAAGGGTGTCGAGGCCGGCGCCGACCAGATCGTACTGGTCGATTCCGCGACGCAGGCCCTCGACCTCCTCGTCCGGTTCCTCATCGAACCGGGCGACACGGTGCTGGTGGATGACCCCTGCTACTTCAATTATCATGGCTTGCTTCGAGCGCAGCGGGCACGGATCGTCGGGGTGCCGATGACACCGACCGGACCCGACCTCACCGCCCTTGCCACGCAACTCGCCGAGCATCGGCCCCGGTTCTACGTCATCAATTCCGCGCTCCAGAACCCGACAGGCTCGACACTGGCGCCGACGATCGCACACCGCATCCTGAAGCTCGCCGAGGCGCATGACACCCTCATCATCGAGGATGACATCTTCGGGGATTTCGAGGGTGATCCGTCCCCGCGGCTCGCAGGGTTCGACGGGCTGGAGCGCGTGATCCAGATCGGAAGCTTCTCGAAGACGCTCTCGGCGGCGATCCGCTGCGGGTTCATCGCGTTGCGTGAGGATTGGGTGGAGCCGCTTGTCGATCTCAAGCTCGCCATGAGCCTGGGCAACAGCCACCTGTCGGCGAGCCTGATGCACGGCCTCCTGACCGACGGGACCTACCGCCGGCACCTCGCGGACGTCCGGGAGAAGTTGGGACGCGCCATGGCGCCGGCCCTGCGCCGGCTTGAGGGATGTGGACTGACGGCATGGCTGGAACCGTCGGGCGGGTTCTTACTATGGATGCGTTTGCCCGATAGCCTCGATTCGGCGGATGTCGCGAGGCGTGCCCTGGCACGCGGGCTCGTGCTCGCCCCGGGCGGCGCCTTCAGTCAGTCGTCGCTCGGCAACAGCTTCCTGCGCTTCAACGTCGCCCAATGCACCGATCCGCGCATGATCCCCATGCTTCAGGCTGTCCTGGAGGATTGTGCAGCGGCGCGGCCCGTTCAAGCGGCCTGAAACCGTTCGTCTGCGCACGTTTCGGGGTGTGCATGCCACGTGAGCCCGGTTTTGCGGGACCACAGGTGCCCGGGCAGGAGTTTTCCGCTATGACAGGTTGACAGGGGCGTCCCCGCCTCGCCACATCCCGGCTATCATGAGCGACGCGAATCTGACGATATCCCCCGCCCCCGGTGATGCGGCCAAGCCGCCCCTGGAAATTCTGCTCTGCGCACCGCGCGGATTCTGTGCCGGCGTCGTGCGGGCGATCGACGTAGTGGAACGGGCGCTCGCCATCTACGGACCCCCGGTCTACGTCCGCCACGAGATCGTCCACAATAAGTACGTGGTCGAGAGCCTGAAGCGGAAGGGCGCCGTGTTCGTGCGCGAACTCGACGAAGTTCCGGACGGCTCCGCGCCGGTGATCTTCTCGGCACACGGTGTTGCCAAGACGGTGCCGCACAACGCGGATTCCCGCGGCCTCACCACCATCGACGCCACCTGCCCACTGGTGACGAAGGTCCACCGCGAGGCAGAGATCCATCACAAGCGCGGCCGCCACGTGCTGCTCGTCGGCCATTCCGGTCATCCCGAAGTTGTCGGGACTATGGGCCAGTTGCCCAAGGGGTCCATTACTTTGGTGGAAGATCTGGAGCAGATCGCCGCCCTCGAGCCTGAGAATCGGGACAACCTCGCCTGGGTGACGCAGACGACCCTGTCGGTGGACGACACCCACCACATCGTCGAGGCACTGAAGAAGAAGTTCCCGACCATCACCGGTCCGCACAAGGACGACATCTGCTATGCCACCACCAACCGCCAGGAAGCGGTGAAGCAGGTGGCACCGCTGGTCGATGCGGTCATCGTGGTCGGCTCCTCGAACTCCTCGAACTCGCAGCGCTTGCGCGAGGTCGCCGAGCGCGTCGGATGCCCGATCACACGCCTTGTGCTCCGCGCCGAGGAGATCGACTGGCCCGCCTTCGAGGGTATCCGGAAGCTCGGCCTCACGGCCGGTGCATCCGCTCCGGAAGTGTTGGTGGAGGAAATCATCGACGCCTTCGCCGCCCGCTACACCGTGACGGTGGATACGGTCTCGACAGTGGTCGAGGACATGTCCTTCCCGCTGCCGCGGGAACTCCGCAGCGAAGCCGCCGAATAGGCCTCCACCACCTCTGAATATCAGCCGTCAGCAGGGGCGCCGTTCGGCGCCCCTCTCCATTTCGTCCCAGAGAACTCAAGCGAACGCGACGTGGCTGTCTACACCGAGGTCTCTGACGCGGCGCTGACCGCCTTTCTCTCCGCTTACGAGATCGGCACGCTGCTCTCCTACAAGGGCATCGCCGAGGGCGTGGAGAACACAAACTTCTATCTGCACACCACCGGCGGTTCCTTCATTCTCACCCTCTACGAGAAGCGGGTCAGGGCCGACGACCTCCCGTTCTTCCTCAACCTGATGGAACATCTCGCTGCGCGGGGGTTGGCCTGCCCGCAGCCGATCCGGGACCGCGCGGGGGTGGCGCTCGGGGAACTCTGTGGCCGGCCCGCGGTGATCGTCACCTTCCTCGACGGCGTTTCGGTGAAGCGGCCTGGCCTGGATCACTGTCGCGCCCTTGGCCGTGCCCTCGCCGGACTGCATGCCGCCGGCGCCGATTTCGGCATGCAACGAGCCAATAATCTGTCGGTCGAGGCTTGGGAGCCGCTTTTCCGGCTCGCCGAGCCCCAGGCTGACACTGTCTCACCAGGCCTCTCCAGCCGCGTTCTGGGCGACCTCGCCGTCTTGCAGCGTTCCTGGCCATCGGGCCTGCCGTCCGGCGTGATCCACGCCGACCTCTTCACCGACAACGTGTTCTTCATTGGCGACGAGTTGTCGGGCCTGATCGACTTCTACTTCGCCTGCACCGACGCCTTCGCCTACGATCTGGCGATCTGCATCAACGCCTGGTGCTTCGAGGCCGATGGCACCTTCCACCGCGACATGGGCGCGGCTCTGATTGCTGGCTACGAGGCGGTGCGCCCGCTCATCCCGGCGGAGATCGCGGCGCTGCCGATCCTGTGCCGGGGTGCGGCCCTGCGCTTCATGCTGACCCGCCTCGTGGACTGGCTCAACGTGCCGGCCGGCGCTCTGGTCCAGCCGAAGGACCCGCTCGAATACGATCGTCGGCTGACCTTCCATCGCACCGCGACTGATGCGCGGGATTATGGCTGGGCTCCGTCGGAACGCTCTCCCTAAGCACGGATTTCACCGGCATTCGCCCCGAAACACGATGGGCGTCCCGGGTCCTCTCTTGCCGATAGCCGACGGATGCGCCGCATCCGCCGGCGGCATCCGTCAGAGGACCTTGAGGAGCGCCTCCGCGCCGGAGAGCTCTGTCTTGGCCGGCGAGTCCTCCACGTTGAGAACGCGTACGACCCCGTCCTCGACGAGCATGGCATAGCGCTTCGACCGGGTGCCCAGGCCGAAGCCGGCTCCGTCCATATCCAGGCCGACAGCCTTTGCGAACTCGGCATTGCCGTCGGCAAGGAACTCGATACCCTCGGCGCCGCTCGCCTTCTGCCAGGCATCGAGCACGAACACGTCGTTCACCGACGTCACCGCGATGGCATCGACGCCATGCGCCTTGATCTCGGCCTGCTTCTCGACGAAGCCGGGCAGGTGATTGCGGTGGCAGCTCGGGGTGAAGGCGCCGGGAACTCCAACGAGAACGACGCGGCGTCCCTTGAAGAGGTCATCGGTAGTCTTGGCTTCCGGGCCGTCCGCCCCGCTCACACGGAACGTGACCTGGGGGAGGTGGTCGCCAACCTGGATGGTCATCCATCGTCTCCTGAAGATCGCCGGGGCATCCGAACCGTCGGACCCCTGGGCGCTGCCACGTGATCACGCCCGGCCGTCAAACCAGCCCGGACCGCGGAAAACCGTCTAGCTCGGAGGGGTTTGCCTGTCGAGTTTCCAACCTCCGCGCACAAGTTGGATATCCCTCGAACGACACGCCGTACCCTGGACAATGTCGCCGGCCCGCGTAGCATGCGGCGATGCAGACTTCTCAGGCCCGCTCGGGCGACCCCGCCTATCTCGACGGTCAGTTCCTCGTGGCGATGCCCGGCCTGACGGATTCGCGCTTCGCCCGGTCGGTGATCTACCTCTGCGCGCACTCCGCCGACGGTGCGATGGGGATCATCCTCAACAAGGCCGTTTCCGACCTGAACATGCCGGACCTGTTGATCCAGCTCGATATCGCCAGCGAGACCGACGCGATCCGGCTGCGCGAACGGGTCGGTCACATGCCGGTGCTGATGGGGGGACCGGTGGATGCCAAGCGCGGCTTCGTGCTCCACACCGACGATTTCCACATCGACCAGTCCACGCTGATGATTGATGACGGGATCTGCCTCACGGCGACGGTGGACATTCTGCGGGCGATCGCGGCCGGCGACGGTCCAGCCAGCGCCGTCCTGGCCCTGGGCTACGCCGGCTGGCAAGCGGGGCAGCTCGAGAACGAGATCCTGGCCAATGGCTGGCTGGTCTGTCCGGCCGACCCGGACATGATCTTCCACACGGCCCTCGATGCCAAATACGAGCGCACGCTGCGCAACAACGGCATCGACCTGGCGATGCTCTCCGTCAGCGCCGGCCACGGCTGAGCATTCGCCGCTACTGATCGGCGAAGGGTGGGCCACCCGTATCCGGGTTCATGCCCTCGACCGGCGGCTTGCGACGCGGGCGCGGCGGAGCCGCCGAAGCGCTCGGCGCCGCAGTGCTGGTATTCACACCGAGGCGAGTGGCCAGGGCCAGGGCCCGCGCCTCGGTGAAGCGCAGGTTGCAGAATCCGTGAGCACCTTCGCGGGCATAGGTTCGGCACATCTGCTCACGGTCCGATGAGAACGCCGCCTGCTCTGTCACGACGGGGCGCAGTTCAGGACCACGCAGGCGCTGGCTCATCAGCTTGTAGTTCTCGCGCACCGCGCGGTCGGCACCACCACGTGCGCCCTCGAACTCTCCGGCCCTGGGGATGAGGGTCGCAGCGGCCGGCCCCCAGAGGCCGGTCGGTGTCGTTGCGCAATCCGCTGCCGCGAAGGTGCAGACCGGGCCAGAGAGCGATTGGACCAGTACGGCCCCGTCCAACACGTCGAAGCGCAGGGGACATTCGCCCCCGGAGACCTCGAACCGTCCGACGCCCTCGGGGCGCCCCTCGGACGAAAGGGCCACCGGCGATCCGCCGTTCAGCGGGACCTTGCAGGTTTCGACCGGCTGGGAAATCTTGTTGCCCGGCAGTACGACACGGGCGGTGGTGCCGGCGCCCGCACGCTCCAGCTTCAGACTGCCGTTGAGTCCGTTCAGCTGCAATTCCTGCCCCATCACATTGTCCTCGGACGGCGCTTTCAGGACGACGGGTTGGCGCGGCACAGGGGGTGCTCTGGGTGCCTCGACGGTCGATGGCGGGGCGGCCTCACCCGGCGCGCCCGGTACCGGTGCGGACGGCGCCGTCGGGACGCCGCGCGGCGGTACGGGAGGCTTGGCCGCACGCCCGATTCCGAACAGTTCTTCGAAGAACGACTGCGCACAGGCCGGATGGGGGATCGATGCCAGTACCGGCAGGAGAAGGAGTACGCGGGTCAGACGCATCGAAACTTTCAGGCCTATTTCCGTGAAGGCGGCGAGATGCGCAGCCAAGCACGTTCACACACCACTTACCATGCGCGAACCAGCTCGCCACAGCGGCGACAGAGGTTATCGTCCATCAAGTCTCGGTGGCCACTCAAGGCTGCCGCAGCCTCCAGGGGCCCGACGACCGCCCGAACGCGAGGACGATGAAGGGGATAACGCGGTCCGAGAGGTTCCGATGCATCTCGTCGGAGTGCTTCGCCTTGCGGCGTCGCGACACCCTTCTTATATCGGCCGAGACGCGGGATTAAGACCCGGCTCTGCACCGTTCCGGGGTGCGAACCGGTGCCCAAACCCGTTCTCACACAATCAGTTTTGCACAGCCATGGGCCGAGCTGCTTCGGGGCTCGGCGGTCTGCTTGACCAAACGACAACAGAGGGATCCCACCATGGGTAAGGTAATCGGTATCGACCTCGGCACCACCAATTCCTGCGTGGCCGTCATGGAAGGCACGCAGCCCAAGGTCGTCGAGAATTCGGAGGGCGCGCGTACCACGCCGTCCATCGTCGCATTCACCGACGAGGGCGAGCGCCTCGTCGGCCAGCCGGCCAAGCGCCAGGCGGTGACGAATCCCGAGCGCACGTTCTTCGCGATCAAGCGTCTCGTCGGTCGCACCTATGACGACCCGATGACGCAGAAGGACAAGGGCCTCGTGCCCTACAAGATCGTTCGCGGCGACAACGGCGACGCCTGGGTCGAGGCGGACGGCAAGAAGTACTCTCCCTCGCAGATCTCCGCATTCACCCTGCAAAAGATGAAGGAGACCGCGGAGGCGCATCTCGGCCAGCCGGTGACGCAGGCCGTCATCACGGTGCCCGCCTACTTCAACGACGCCCAGCGTCAGGCAACCAAGGACGCCGGCAAGATCGCCGGTCTCGAGGTGCTGCGTATCATCAACGAGCCGACTGCTGCAGCACTCGCCTACGGCCTCGATAAGAAGAAGGCCGGCACCATCGCGGTCTACGACCTTGGCGGCGGAACCTTCGACGTCTCGATCCTCGAGATCGGCGATGGCGTGTTCGAGGTGAAGTCCACCAATGGCGACACCTTCCTCGGCGGTGAGGACTTCGACAACCGCGTGGTCGAGTACCTGACGAGCGAGTTCAAGCGCGAGCAGGGTATTGACCTGACGAAGGACAAGCTTGCTCTGCAGCGCCTGAAGGAGGCCGCGGAGAAGGCCAAGATCGAGCTGTCCTCGGCGACGCAGACCGAGATCAACCTACCCTACATCACGGCCGATGCCACGGGCCCGAAGCACCTCGCGCTGAAGCTCAGCCGCGCCAAGTTCGAGTCGCTCGTCGACGATCTCGTCCAACGCACGATCGAGCCCTGCCGCAAGGCGCTCAAGGATGCCGGCGTCTCGGCTTCCGAGATCGACGAGGTGGTGCTGGTCGGCGGCATGATCCGCATGCCGAAGATCCAGGAAGTCGTGAAGTCCTTCTTCGGCAAGGAGCCCCACAAGGGCGTCAACCCGGATGAGGTCGTGGCGATCGGCGCCGCGGTCCAGGCCGGCGTGCTCCAGGGCGACGTGAAGGACGTGCTGCTCCTCGACGTCACCCCGCTGTCGCTCGGCATCGAGACGCTCGGTGGCGTATTCACGCGCCTGATCGACCGCAACACCACGATCCCGACGAAGAAGTCCCAGACCTTCTCGACGGCAGAGGACAATCAGAACGCGGTCACCATCCGGGTCTTCCAGGGTGAGCGCGAGATGGCGGCCGACAACAAGCTGCTCGGCCAATTCGACCTGATGGGCATTCCGCCGGCCCCGCGCGGCATGCCGCAGATCGAGGTGACCTTCGACATCGACGCGAACGGCATCGTAAACGTCACGGCCAAGGACAAGGCGACGAACAAAGAGCATCAGATCCGAATTCAGGCCTCCGGCGGCCTATCGGATGCCGACATTGAGCGGATGGTCAAGGACGCCGAGGCGAATGCCGAGGCGGACAAGAAGCGCCGTGAACTCGTCGAGGTGAAGAACCAGGGTGAGAGCCTGATCCACGCCACCGAGAAGTCGGTGAAGGAGTATGGCGACAAGGTCTCGGCCGATGACAAGGGTGCCATCGAGACCGCCATCACCGCTCTTCGCACCGCCCTCGAGGGGGACGATGTGGAGGTCATCAAGGCGCGCACCACCGACGTGATGCAGGCCTCGATGAAACTCGGCGAAGCGATGTACGCGGCCAATCAGGCCGGTGAGGCAGGGGCCGAGGCCGGCGCCGGCGAAGCGAAGAAGGACGATGTCATCGACGCCGACTTCCAGGAAGTCGATGACAAGGACCAGAAGAAGCGGGCATAACGCCTGCATCTGAGGACGGGGCCGGAGCGATCCGGCCCCGTGCCATGTCCGGCTGGCGCTACGACTGGCGCGGAGTGGGTTTCAAGACCTCCGCGTATGACGAGGACGGCGCGATCTCGTTGGATCGACGCGCCGGGGGACTTTGAGGACGGGAATGTCGAAGCGGGACTATTACGAGATCCTGGGCGTCTCCAAGACCGCGTCCGACGGCGAGATGAAAGTCGCCTTCCGCAAGCTCGCCATGACCTATCATCCCGACCGTAATCCGGGAAATGCGGAGGCGGAGCTCAAGTTCAAGGAAATCAACGAGGCCTATCAGTGCCTCTCCGACGGACAGAAGCGTGCCGCCTATGACCGCTTCGGTCATGCCGCCTTTCAGCAAGGTGGCAGCGGGGGTCCCGGATTCGGTAACGAGTTCGGCGACTTCATGTCGGATATCTTCGACAACTTCTTCGGAGACGGCCGGGCCGGCGCCGCTGGTGCCGGGCGCGGCGGTGCACGCGGGGGCCCGACGCGCGAGCGCGGCGCCGATCTGCGCTACAATCTCGAGATCTCGCTGGAGGAGGCCTTCAGCGGAAAGGCCGAGACCATCAAGATGGCCACATCGGTCACCTGCGAGGTCTGCTCGGGGTCCGGCGCCAAGACCGGCTCGAAGCCGCGTCCTTGCCAGACCTGCGGCGGCTATGGCCGTGTGCGCGCGGCACAAGGCTTCTTCGCCATCGAACGCACCTGCCCGAACTGTCACGGTCGCGGTGAGGTGATCGACGATCCTTGTAGCGCCTGCAGCGGCGCAGGCCGGGTGACGCGCGAGCGCACCCTTTCGATCAACGTGCCGGCCGGTGTCGACGATGGCCTGCGCATCCGCCTTGCAGGTGAGGGCGAGACGGGGCTGCGCGGTGGCCCGGCGGGCGACCTTTACGTCTTCCTCTCCATTAAGCCGCACGAGTTCTTCCAGCGCGATGGGGCCGATCTGTTCTGCCGCGTGCCGATCTCCATGGTGACCGCGGCGCTTTCCGGCGAGATCACCGTCCCGGTCATCGACGGCTCGCAGACCCAGGTCCGCATCCCCGCCGGGACCCAGACGGCGAAGCAGTTCCGCATCAAAGGCAAGGGCATGCCGGTGCTTCGTTCACGGGATGTCGGCGACCTCTACATCCAGGTTTTTGTCGAGACCCCGCAGAACCTGTCCAAGCGCCAGCGCGAACTGCTTCAGGAGTTCGACCAGTCGGCTTCCGACGAGAACCATCCGGAGAGTGCGGGCTTCTTCTCGAAGGTCAAGGACTTCTTCGATGGGCTCGGCGGAGCCGCCAGGACCTAGACTTGCAATACCCTCCGGATCAAAATCCGTCGGCCACGGTTATCGCATGTGGCGGGCTGGCACCGCCTTGAAGATCATTGTGCGCGCCAAGCGGAGTTCGCAGGGTGCAAGCTTGACTGCCGGAGAGCTTCGTCGTCTAGCCTTTCCCTCCCAACCCGTGATCTGAGGACATAGGGTCTTGCCGCCGCTACGCCGCTCCAGCGCAAAAGCCGACCTCGCTTCCGGTGCCGATCGTACCCGGCGGGACCCGCTGGAGGACGAGGCGCGATTCCTGCGTTCGTGGTTCGAACGACCGCTCGTCACCGGAGCGGTGACGCCCTCGGGCAAGATGCTTGCTCGCACGATGGCATCCTACGTCGATCCGCGCGTGAGCGGCCCCGTGATCGAACTCGGCCCGGGCACCGGCCCCGTCACCGAGGCCTTGATCCGACGCGGGGTAGAGCAGGAGCGGCTGATCCTGGTCGAGTACAATCCCGACTTCTGCAAGCTGCTGCAGAAGCGCTTTCCGCGCGCCACTATCTTGCGGGGTGACGCCTATAATATCCGTGAGACCTTCGGCACACGCCTGACCGAGAAGGCGGCCGCCATGGTCTCGAGCCTGCCGCTGTTCACGAAGCCCCTGGAACAACGCCTCGACCTGCTGAACGCTGCTCACGAGATGATGCATCCGAGCGCGCCGTTCGTACAGTTCACCTATGCGGTGGTTCCGCCGATACCGGCCCGCTGTGATGCCGGCACCTACACGGCCAGTCGTTCAAACCGGGTCTGGCTCAATCTGCCGCCGGCGCGGGTCTGGGTCTACCGACGGCCCTGAAGTCGGGACGCTTTCCGAACGCGACCTGAAGGGCGATCTCAGATCGCGTTCAGTGCCCCTCTCCTATCCCTGATGCAACGGGCATGACCCGCCACGGCATCCGGGACAGGAGATCTGATCGATGACCACTTCACGCACGAGCCCTGCGCGAGCACTGCGAGCCCTGCTCGGTGCGATGGCTATCGCCGGCGGCGTTGCTGCGGCCGCGACGACCGCTGGAGCCGCCCCCTTGGCCGCACCCCTTCATGGTGATCCGCAGAGCACGATCACGACCGCGCAGTACTGGGGAGGTCACGGCGACTGGGGCCATCACCGGCATCACCATCACGACCGCGGCTATGGCCACCATGGCCGCCATCACGGCTGGGGGCACCGCCGCCATGGCTGGGATCATCACCGCGGCTGGGAGCGGCATCACCACCATCATCATCACCGCGGTCACGGCCGCTACGATTACTGATTGGCTCGTCCCCGGCCTTCGTCGCCCCGTCGTGAAATCGGAGCCGGCCTATCCCGCGATCCGCTCGAGGATCGCGGGTCTCGGCTCGGGCGGCGTCGGGGCGATGCGGTAGGCCGATCGCACAGCGGCTTCGGCCCGGTCGGCCGCAGCCGTGTCATGGGCATGGATCGTCGCCAGCGGCTGCCCTCGCGTGAGGTTGGCGCCCACGCGTGGCAATCCGGTAAGACCGACACACGGATCGATATCGTCCTGGGGGCGGGTCCGCCCGCCACCGAGGCCGATCACTGCGATCCCGAGGTCCCGCGTCGCAACGGAAGCGACAAAGCCGTCCGCCTCGGACGGAACGGTGCGGACGACCGGCGCCGCCGGCAGGTAATGGCTCGTCCGCTCCACGAGATCGACAGGCCCTCCGAGCCCGGCGACCATGCGGGCGAAGATCTCGGTCGCGCGTCCCGACTCCAGTGCCGCCTCCAATCGGACGGAGGCGTCGGCGACGTCGGGACTGAGGCCGCCGACGACCAACATTTCGGCGGCGAGCGCCAGCGTCACCGCATGGAAAGCCGGCTCGCGGGTACGCCCGGTCAGGTAGTCGAGGGTGTAGGCGACCTCCAGGGCATTGCCGGCGGCCGAGGCGAGGGGCGAGTCCATGTCGGTGATCAGCGCCACCGTGCGCAATCCCGCGCCGCCCGCCACCTCGACGATGCTGTGCGCGAGACCTCGAGCCTCCGCATGTTCGGCCATGAAGGCGCCCGAGCCGGTCTTCACGTCCATCACGAGGCCGTCGAGGCCGGCAGCGAGCTTCTTCGACAGGATGGAGGCGGTGATGAGGTCGAGGGACTCGACGGTCCCCGTCACGTCGCGGATGGCGTAGAGGCGCCGATCGGCCGGAGCCAGGTCGGCGGTCTGCCCGATGATGGCGCAGCCCACCTCGGCGGTGACGCGCCGGAACCGGTCGAGACCCGGCATCGCGTCGTAGCCTGGGATACTCGCAAGCTTGTCGAGGGTTCCGCCGGTATGCCCGAGACCGCGCCCCGAGATCATCGGAACGTAGCCGCCACACGCCGCGACCATGGGTGCGAGGGCGAGGCTGACCGCATCGCCCACACCGCCCGACGAGTGCTTGTCGAGGACGGGTCCGGGCAGATCCCAGTGCAGGACGGTGCCGGATTCGGTCATCGCCCGCGTCAGTGCCACGCGCTCCGACCGGGACAAGCCTCGGAAATACACCGCCATGGCGAAAGCGGCGGCTTGGCCCTCGGTGACCCGGCCATCGGTGAGGCCGGTGACGAACGTTGCGATCGCGTCCGGAGGGATTTCGCCACCGTCGCGCTTGGTGCGGATGAGTTCCTGCGGGAGCCTCATGGGGCGACCGGGCCGGACGCCGCGACCAGGGCCGCGTGCAGGCTGCTGGCTCCCAGGCGGAAGGTCCGGGGCGAGACCCAGTCCGGGCCCATGATCCGGTCCGCGAGGGCGAGGTAGGTTCCGGCATCGGCGACGCTGCGCAGGCCGCCCGAGACCTTCAGACCGACGGGATGCCCCGCGCCGTGCTCCCGTATGGCGCGGAGCATCGCCTCGGCGGCCTCCGGGGTGGCGGAGACCGGGCTCTTGCCCGTGGAGGTCTTGAGGAAATCCGCCCCGGCCTCGAGGGCGAGGCGGCTCGCGGCGGTGATCGCCTCCGGGGTCGCCAGCGTGCCGGTCTCCAGGATGACCTTCAGAAGACGGCCGCCGTCGCAGACCTCGCGGACGGCGGCGACCATGGCCCGCGCCGTGCCGGTCTCGCCGGCGAGGAAGCTGCGGTAGGGCAGGACGAGGTCGATCTCGTGGGCGCCGTCGGCGAGCGCCTCGGTCGTATCCTCCACCGCGCGCTCGATATCGTCGCCCCCGGCGGGGAAATTGATGACGGTGGCGACGCGGACGGGCGAGCCGGCGAGAAGGCGGACGGCGCGGCTCACGTAGTGCGGCCAGACGCAGACCGCGGCGACCGCGCTCGCCCGGGCGTCGCGGCAGAGCTGGTCGATGGCGCCCTCCGAGCAGGCATCGCCGAGGTCGGTGAGGTCGAGCAGGGGCAGGGCCCGCCGGGCGAGGGAGGCGTCGTCGGTCATCGGGGGGCACTCGCGGGCAGGCGGGCGACGAAGGCGGCGACGAGGCGGGCGAGATCGTCGCCGGCCCGGGCCGCGGCGGCCTTGGTCTCGTCGTGATGGGGATCGCCGTCGCCGATGCCGGCGCCGAGATTGGTCACCACCGACAGGGCGGCGACGGGCAGGCCGTAGAAGCGGGCGAGGATGACCTCGGGGACCGTCGACATGCCGACGAGGTCGGCGCCGAGATGGCCGGCCATGCGGATCTCGGCGGGGGTCTCGAAGCTCGGCCCGGAGAACCAGGCGTAGATGCCCTGGTGCAGGGGGATCCCGGATTCGCGTGATGCCTCAAGGAGATGGGCGCGCAGGCCGGCGTCGTAGGCCCCGACCATGGGCACGAAGCGGGCCTCGCTCGCCTCGCCGATCAGGGGGTTGAGGCCGGAGAGGTTGAGGTGGTCGGTGAGCGCCACGAGGCTGCCGGGACCGACCGAGGGCCGCAGGGAGCCGGCGGCGTTGGTGAGGAGAAGCGCTTCCGCCCCAAGGACTTGCGCGACGCCGAGCGGCACCCGCATCGCCGCGGCGTTCCCGGTCTCGTAGGCGTGGGCGCGGCCCTCGAAGACCAGGACCCGGCGCCCCGCCAGGGTTCCGGCGTGGAGGCGGCCGCCGTGACCGCTCACGCGCGGGGCCGGAAACCCCGGAATCTGCGCGTAGGATACCGAGAGGGTCGCGTCGAGGTCGCGCAGGATTCCGCCCAGTCCGGTCCCGGTGACGAGGGCGCAGGCGAAGGGTCCGCCGAACCCCTGCGCGCGCAGCTGGCCGGCGGCGGCCTGGACCCCCGGCTCCGGTTCACGCATGGGGCACCGGCGGGTCGGGGACCAAATTGTCCGGTCCGAAGGAATCGGGCAGCAGGGCCGCGACGGTGAAGACCCCGCGGATCGCGGCGGCATCGGCGACGTGGACCGCGACCTCCGGTCCGGCGAATTCGCGGATGCGCTGGCGGCAGGCGCCGCAGGGGGTCACGAGGCCGGGCCCCGGGCCGAGCACCAGCATCGCGGCGATCCGGCGCCCGCCGGCCGCCACCATGGCGGCGATGGCGCCGGCCTCGGCGCAGGTGCCCACCGGATAGGCGGCGTTCTCGACGTTGCAGCCGGCATGGACGACCCCCGATTCGTCGCGGAGCGCCGCCCCGACGGGGAAGCGCGAATAGGGGGCGTAGGCGCGCCCCTGCGCCGCCAGGGCGGCCTCGAACAGGCGGGACAGGTCCGGGGTCATCGGGGCGGGACACGGCACGGCATCCCGCGACTTAGGCACCAAGTGGCGGACCTGTCGAGGGCCCGGCCGCACCGGCGCCCCCGCCGGGGGCCCGCGCATCGACAGCGCGCCGCCGGCCTCCTAAGACGGGGCGAAGGGACACCGAAACCGGAAGGCGGACAGATGTTGGGACGGTTCGAGCGCGGCGCCTCCGGCGAGGCGGTGGTGGAGTACGGCGACGGCACCATGCGGGTGATCAAGCCCGGCAGCTTCGTGCGCTGCGCCGTCACCGGCGAGGCGATCACCCTCGACGCCCTGCGCTACTGGAGCGCGACCCTGCAGGAAGCCTATGCCAGCCCCGAAGCGGTGATGAAGCGCCTCGCCGAGACCGGACGACCGGGTTAGGGTTCCCGATGCCTATAACGGTTTTCGGACATGTGCCCGGCAATCATGCTTGTTCGCATTGTGTTATGACCAGCGAAAATATCATCAGTTTAGATGGCATAAATAGAAAGAAACGGATCTAGACAAATCGCCATCAACAATGAAATTTGTGAAAGATATATTGCACTTTTGATTTAAAATAAAATGTTTAAACGATATACTAAGTAGAGCGGGACATCGCCCGGAGAGCAATGAGTGATATTTCAGTCATACTTACTAATCGCCGTGCCAGTTCTAAATCGCCTTATGTAAAAATTTTACTGTACTTCCATCTGTTCTATTAACCCAAAAACACTTAGTTCCAAATTCTGCACTACGTACACTGAAATCTTTTATACCGCTGCCAATCCTATCTTTCGCTTCTGGATGCCGGGCTAAAGCGGCCTCAAGAATAACAGCATCGGATGCACTAACACGGTCCCCAACGTCATAGCGGTTAAGCATTGCATTTAGAAATGCAATTGCATCTCCCTTTTTTTCAAAATGCTCAGGACCTAGCGTTACGGGAATTTTTGCGCCCATTTTTAATCTCTCTTCGATATCATCAATTACCGCCTGCCTGTCCGGCAGCCTCAATTAAAAGCAACACCTTCCGCAGTTCGCGTATGATTACTTTAGGAATACCCATATCATCAAACTGATCTATACGCTCGTTAATCCAATCAACACATTCTTCTTGACTAAGATCGTCATAGGAAATTTTTTCGTATAACGCGACGGCACTCATACGAGATAAACCGAGCTCCATCAGCGATATAAGTGTCCGAGAGGATACGCCAAACTCTAGCTGAGTCCCTATATCCAGTCCATACTCAATCAAATCCTCTCGGCCAATATTTTTAAAATGCAGATGCAAAACGTCCATATAGGCGGATAGGTACTTCGGTGCCTTGAAACGCGCAATTTGCTCAATCAACGCCATCGTTTCCCGAATCAGCGTCGGCAACTCAAAAGATCGCTTTACCTGCTCGTGCCACTCGATATTCCTACGAATTATTTCGGCAAGAGATTGTCCTTTGAGCCACCGGAAGACAATCAAGGCATATAGATTTATTCGTGTCTCAGGCTCGAATACGGGATAAATATTTGAATTTATTCGGTGCATTATAGTTACGAAGCGATCATAGCTATCGTCACTGGCAACATCTGCCGGAATCAAATTCTCTGGCTCGCGCTCATAGGCCCGAAACGCCTGTAGTAGGTGCTGCATTCCAACCGGGCTGACGCCCGGATGCCGGGCAGCTAAGTCGACTGTAATATCTAGTTTTTCTGCAAGCGTGCGAAGCAAATGATCGAGCTTAGCTATGAAGACGGGGTCGTGACGTTTTGCAAGATTCGCTTGAGAAATTGATCCTAGTCGCATATGGGACGTTAGCAAATAAGCGCCGACCTGCTCAAACTCCTCACCACCTTTTAAGTCAGCGAGTGATTGATTACCACGTTTGGCCAAATAATCGATTAGCCCATCGCCAAGCTCAAGCACCGCGTCGCTTTCTCGCTTAATTGGATATTTTGAGCGAACCGGAACTCCGTTGGGCCACGCAGATCTATCGTGTGGATCAATACAAATTATGTTTCCCTGAAACTCGTCACCCCATCGACCGGCTCGGCCCGCCAAATTCCAAAAGTCGTGTGGCTCCATCGGGTTTCCCTTACCCTTACGCGGACCACGTACGACGATCGTCCGGCACGACAAGTTGACGCCCTCGACCAGAGTTGATGTGCAGACTAGAAATTTAATCTTCCCCGATCGGAAGAGTCGTTCGATCTCAAGACGGAGTAGCGACGGCATATTGCCGAAATGAAAGGCTACACCTTGCTCGACTATAGAAGCTAAGCGAAACTTTGGGTGTACTCCTTTGCGAGCAAGTTCAGCCAAAGCCGCAAGTTCAGGATCGACAGATTTCGGATCGGATTTTGGCCGGAGTTGACAAATAAGAGCAGCAATGTCCTCCGAATCGGCGGCACCATTTGCATAAATGAGTGTGCCGCCACGTTCGCCTGCGGCAGCGGCAATAAAAGCCAAGCGTTTGATGAAGCTCGCGGGAGTACTTGGAAGCTCCAAAGTTCCAATCGGAATGTTTTTTTCGGCTTGTCTAATTTCTAATGACCATCGCTTTGGTTTTCCAGGAACTTGCCGAGCGAGCAGAAGATTTTGTAAAACGATGGGGGCGTCGCTATTCACTGCAACAGTCTTTACTCCGGACGGAGCATCAGCCAGAAGCTTTTCTGGATTTTGAGTTGCGGGGCTAAGGAATACTATCTTAAGGTTAGGATTTATGCGTGACGCTCTCTCAATAGCGTCTTGCAAAATCATTCCCCTGCCATTGTCGCCGATCTTATGTGCCTCATCCACAATAAGAAGGTCAATCAGAAAGGAATCACCCAACACGTTCGCGAGAAGATGTATTCTTTCTTGAGTAAGTACCAATAATAGTCGACGACCGCCGATGCGGGCAGAGTCATATTTGCCGCGTAAAGGCAAAGAAGATACTTCAATATTTTTATTTCTGTCAATAATTTTACTAAATGTTGTCTCTATTTCCGAGACTAATGCTCGAGTTGGAGCGAGATAACCGGCAACTGTTGCATTAGAAGAACTGATTTGATCTTGAAGCCATTGTAAGACCAGATATGTTTTCCCCGAAGCCGTCGGTGCCGAGGCCGACAGCCATTGGGTCCGCGAAGCATTCGTCCAAAAACGCTGCTGAAAGTCGTTGACCTCTATCCATGCACCAGTGGTCTCGATAAGGACTGAGCGGTCCATTTCGCGCCTCTGGGCTTCTAGGCGGAGCGCGATCCCCAACCTTTCGTCGAGATCATCTGCCACGAGTCCCCGATCGATCGCCAGTGAAACAGCTCGAAAGTTAGACAATTTTCCGAGCAGGATCGCCCCTGCGTCTTTAATAAGAATGTCGCCACCGAAAACGATCGTGGCAACCGCAATCCGAAAAGCAAATTCTTGATCTTCCCTTGTTTCCGATCGAGCAAGGATGCTTCCCGCGAGCACTAGGCGCTGCCAATCTATACTGTCTGCTAACGCGGGTTCGGCCTCCGGCGTAAGATTGTCGAGTTCAGACCGGACCGTTAGTCGTATAATTTTGTTCAAGTCATCGTGCACTCCTTCGGCGACAAGCCATGTCTGGAGATCTTTGAGAGTCATCTCTTCAATCCCATCGCTTCAAGAAACGCATCCCTGAAACCCTGTGCGGATGGCAGAGGTATACAGAAGAACTGAATTTCTAATTTTTCTAATTTGTTTGCTGTCAGATTTTTACTGATTTTATCACGTCAATCGACAATAGCTTCTCGTGCGGATTTTGCGATTTCTTCGGCTATAGCCTCGGCATTGTTCTGTGGATAGAAAGCAACCTCGAAGCCTACTAGCGCTAACCCGCAGTAGCGCACGCGTCTTGATTGAGGTGACGACCGGTCGAAGTACCGTCGTAAAGCGGATGTCAAAGTCGGATCGCTCAAATCCGCTTTGTCACTTAATAGTAGAAGATCTCTTTCGCGTTCAGCGCCTTCATGCTCTGTTTCTTTTAAGTATGGTGTTAATGAGGCTAAACAGGCACGGATTGCATCTCCCGCGTCCTCGTAGATTTTAGACTCACCCCAGTAGAGTTTCAGGAGACCCTCTTCTGTGACGCCTGCATACACGCCATCTGCACCATGGTAGTGCAAACGGTCATCGGTTTTTAAATCCATCTTACATAAGATTTGTGGAAGACGTAGAAAACGCTCGGCCAACATGAATAAAAGCATTTCTCCGCCCTCGCCTGTCTTAGCGAGATCAGTAAAAGAGCGTTTTGCCCGTTTGACTAATTCAGCGATTGCCTCAGTACTGTTAAATTTGGCGTCGCGTGCTTTAGCTTCCGCAACTTTGGACCTCGGCATCGCATAATCTGCTGCAGCGTTTCGCATAAATTCTGCTAAGCGGCGAAGTTGTATACGATTGTTTCCATCAACCGCCAAGCAATGGCAGTGAATTTTTAGTGAATATCCAGATACACAGATATCACGCTCAATATTCGTTAAATGAACATCTAAGGCGTCAGGATTGCCCGTCAAAGCATCTTCCAAGTCCTCTTGTTTTATCGTGGATGTCATCGCTCCTTTCATTGAGACCGGCCCGCTTTGCATTGCACTTCTGATTGGAAGCTGCCGAACAGTTCGCGAGGCAACCTCCATCGAATTTAGACGTCAGCGACAGACGGAAGCTTAGGCCCACAATTGCGCGGCGACACCTGGATTTTCGCAACTTAAGAGATAGTCCACAGCCGCTTTCACGACATTTGAGAATGCTCCCAGAAGGTTTCGGTGATTTGGCCGCTTACCAACGACTCAAGGGGTCGAAGAAATGCATGAGTCGAAGAAATGGCGGCTAGCGACCTGCCTTGCGATATAAGTCCGCATTGCTCGTCAGGCCCTTCCGGAGCGACCCTGAAGCGCTCCGGTCAGTTCGCTGCTCGACAAGAAGCTATCGCAACTGCCCCTGAACTAGCGCTTGAGCGACGAACACGAGGGCCTCGAGCAGAGTACGGCACCGGCGGCGAAATTTGGGACCAAGCGCACATGGACATTACCGGCGGAGACGTAATCAGCATCAAGGCGGTATATGTCGGAGGAGGGCCAGGCCTGGGCATCCGTAGTGGGCAGACCGGGGCCGCCCGCCCACACCCTCCCGTCGCAGCACCCGCAGCGCCGACACCGACCACCCGGCGACCCGCCGTCCCCGCTCTCAGCGGGCGGGGCTGTCCGGCCGGCGGGCCGTGAGTTGGCGCAGGATGCGTCCGAGCTGTTCGGCGGAATAGGGCTTGTGGATCAGCTCGAAGCCCTCGGCGCCGTCCTGGGCCAGGACGTGGCTGTAGCCCGAGGCGAGGAGGACCGGCAGGCCGGGAAAGCGGCGGCGCACCGTCGGGGCGAGGGCGATGCCGCCCATGCCCGGCATCACCACGTCCGAGAACACGGCATCGCAGGGCGTATGGGCGAGCATGCCCGCGCGCACGCCCGGTCTCGCAGATCCCGGGGCATGCCGTTCAACGTCGTGGTGAGCACGAACGCGCGGGCGGTGCGCCTCTGGCAGAAGCTTGGGTTCGAGATCGTCGGGCGGTTGCCCTTCGCGTTCCACCATCCCGCGCACGGCGATGTCGATGCCTCGGTGATGTTCCGGGTGCCGTGACGACGTGCTGTCGGAGTTTGCAACGCGTCGAAGGCGGGAGCCACCTTCTATGTCGAAAGCAATTGTACTTTCCACAACAGGGCCGATAGGCCGAACCCTCTGTTTTTAGTGGCTTGGACGCTCAGGATTCCCCCGGGCATGGGTCATCTATCAGCATTGTCCGCGGATGGATGGGTAAGTTTCGCAGAGATCCAACCCCTACAGCGGAGGATGCTATCCAGCTTGGGAATTGAGCGATTCAGCGTGCGGGCAGGCTGCCGCCTCAAGACGCTGCGTGACCTCACATCCTCCGAGGTCATCTGCAACGTGTGGTTCGCTGAGCTCCGCGCTTCAGGTCGAACCCGCTCGACCAAATGCTTGGGCCAAACATGTGATGATCCTCCGGATACGGCTCTAAACGCGCTGTTAATCTTAATCGCTGATTTCTCGGATCATTCGTGGCTTGGCGGGGGCTTTACCTGCCGCCGCGCGGGAATGGCACATCATGCGGTTGTTCATCGGCGCAATAGTCGTCTTCGCCTGCGTCTTCGGCAGCTACGCAGCGATGGGTGGCCACCTGGAGGTCCTTTGGCAGCCGTTCGAGTTCGTCATCATCCTCGGTGCAGCGATCGGTGCCTTCATCATCGGCAACACCGGGTCGGTGCTCAGGGCCGTGCCGGCCATGTTGGGCACGATCGTGAAGGGACCCCGATACAGGCAGCAAAGCTACGTCGAACTGCTCGGGATGCAATACTCGTTGTTCAAACTCGTGAAGCAGAAGGGCATGATGGCGCTCGAGCCGCACATCGAAAATCCGAGCGAGTCGACGCTGTTCAACGCCTTCCCGACCTTTGCGGCGAACGATCACGCGGTGGAGTTCGTCTGCGACTACATGCGGATGGTGATGCTGGGCGCCAACAACGCCTACGAGATCGAAGCCCTCATGGATGAGGAGCTGGAAACGCACCACGAGGAGCAGGAGCAGGTCGTTTCGTCCATGCAAGCGCTCGCCGACGGAACACCGGCGCTCGGCATCGTCGCTGCCGTGCTCGGCGTGATCAAGACGATGGGAGCGATCAAAGAGCCGCCGGAGGTGCTCGGACATCTGATCGGCGGCGCGCTTGTCGGCACCTTCTTCGGCGTATTCGTCGCGTATGGTTTTTTCGGGCCCATGGCGCAGTCGCTCAAGAGCCTCCTCAAGGCCGAATCCAAGTACTACCTTTCACTCAAGGCGGGTCTCATCGCCCATATCAGCGGTCAGCCGCCGGTGATGTCGGTCGAATTTGCCCGCAAAGCCCTGATGAGCGACGTCCGCCCGACCTTCAACGAAGTGGAAACGGCAACCGCCGCTCTGCCCGCCTAGATCTGACGCCATCTCGAGCAGGGACACGTGGGCCATGGCCATCCAGCCGATCATCATCAAGAAGGTCAAGAAGGCCTCTCATGCCCACCACGGCGGGGCCTGGAAGATCGCCTATGCGGATTTCGTGACCGCCATGATGGCGTTCTTTCTGCTGATGTGGCTGATCAGCATGACGACGGAGGAGCAGAAGATCGGGTTAGCGGAATACTTCGCTCCGGCAGCTTTGAGCCCGCAAACCAGTGGCGCTGGTGGAATGCTGTACGGCACCGCCCTGGACACCTCCGGCAACAAGGCGGCCACGCCGCGCGAGGCCGCTTGGGGCTCGGCCGACAGTTCGGGCGATAAGGCGTCCTCGCCGCGCGACGCGGCCAGGGGCTCGGCCGAGCAGGAGGACAGAACGCGCGCGACTCGGCCCAGCGATCTCGATGCCAGCCGTCCGGCCGTCCGCGATCAGGCCAACGCCAGTGCCGCCGCCAGCCTCCGGCAGGCGCTCCAGAAGATGCCCGAAGTTGCCGAACTGTCGCGCAACATCGTGGTCGAGCCCACCAAGGAGGGCGTGAACGTTTCTCTCGTAGACCAGGACGGCCGCTCCATGTTCCGCGAGGGCTCCGTCGACCCCTACGAGCGCACCCGTCGCGTGCTGGAGGCACTCGCGCCGGCCCTGCGCCGGCTGCCCAACAACCTGTCGATCATCGGCCACACGGCCGCCACGCGCCCGGGCTCGGCGCGAGCCGGCGAACCTTGGAGCCTCACCGCCGGGCGTGCGCTCGCCGTGCGCGCGATCCTGGCGGGTGCCGGGGTTCCGGACGACAACTTCACGTCCGTGGTGGGACGCGCCGACACCGAGCCGGTTTTCCCCGACAATCCTTACATCGCGCCGAACCAACGGGTCACGATCACGCTGCTGAACGCGAGCCCATCGGCGCCCCCGAACCCGTTTCGCTGACGACGAGGCGCCTCGCCGCCTGCGGAGGGCTCGTCGCAAACCGGGACGGACGCTGCGTCGATCACAGACCGGTGCGCCACGCCATCAGAGGGGGATGATGCAGGTCGGAATCGCGGCGACCCGCCGTCCCCGCTCTCAGCGGGAAGGGCTGTCCGGCCGGCGGGCCGTGAGTTGGCGCAGGATGCGTCCGAGCTGTTCGGCGGAATAGGGCTTGTGGATCAGCTCGAAGCCCTCGGCGCCGTCCTGGGCCAGGACGTGGCTGTAGCCGGAGGCGAGGAGGACCGGCAGGCCGGGAAAGCGGCGGCGCACCGTCCGGGCGAGGGCGATGCCGCCCATGCCCGGCATCACCACGTCCGAGAACACGGCATCGTAGCCGCCGCCCTCGGAGCCGAGCCGGTCCAGGGCCTCCTCGGCGTTGACGGCCCAGCTCGTCCGGTAGCCGAGGTCCTCCAGGATCTGGGTGGCGAAGCGCCCGACCTCCAGGTTGTCCTCGACCACCAGCACGCATTGTCCGGCCCCCATCGGGGAGGCGGCCTCGACCGGCGGGCTCTCGGGCGCCGGCGCCGCGGCCCGGGCCTCGACTTCGGGCAGGTAGAGCGTGAACGTGGTTCCGACCCCGACCTTCGTCTCCACGTCGACGTCGCCGCCCGACTGCTTGGCGAAGCCGAAGACCTGGCTGAGGCCGAGCCCCGTGCCGCGGCCCACCGCCTTGGTGGTGAAGAACGGCTCGAAGATGCGCTCCAGCTGCCCGGCCTCGATGCCCGACCCGGTGTCGCCGAGCGCAATCGCCGCGAAGGCCCCGCGGGCCTCGGCGTGGCCCCGGATCGGGGGCAGGCGCTCCGTCCGGCGCAGCCGCAGGGTCAGGGCGCCTTCGCCCTCCATCGCGTCGCGGGCGTTCACCGCCAGATTGATCAGGGCCGTCTCGAACTGGCTGACATCCGCCTCGACGAAGCAGGGCTCGTCCAGGGTCTCGACCTCCACGCGGATGCGCGCGCCGGTGACGGTGTCGAGCATCTCGGCGACGGCGCGCAGGCGCTCCCGCAGGTCGAACACCTCGGGCTTGAGGGCGGAGCGGCGCGCGAAGGCCAGCAGCTGGCTCGTGAGCTTGGCGGCCCGGTCGACGGTGTCGGACACCGCGTCGAGGTAGCGCCGCTTGCGCTCGTCCGGGAGCTCGGGACGGCGCAGGAAATCCACCGAGGAGCGGATGATCGTCAGCAGGTTGTTGAAGTCGTGGGCGACGCCGCCGGTGAGCTGGCCCACCGCCTCCATCTTCTGGCTCTGGCGCAGCACGTCCTGCGTCTGGGCGAGCTCGGCCTCCGCGCGCAGCCGCTCCGAGATGTCCTTGGCGAAGTGGAAGGCGCCGATGATCGCCCCGGCCTCGTCGCGCAGGGGCGAGTAGGACACCTCCCAGTACGGCCGGACGAGGTCCGGATCCCCGAACTCCTCGGTGACCGTGAAGATCTCGCCGGCCAGCGCCCGGGTCATGAAGCCCCGCATCACCGGGGCCTGATCCTCCGGGAAGAGATCGGGGAAGACGTCGCCGAGCTGCACCCGGCGGCCGAAGATCCGGTGGAATTCGTCGCTGTGCGCCCGGTTGAAGGCGATCAGGCGGTAGGCGGTGTCGAAGGCGCAGATCGGCGCCGCGCTCGACTGCAGGATGTCGCGCGAGAGCCGCAGTTCGGCGGTGCGCTCGGCGACCTGCCGCTCCAGGCTGTCGTTGAGCGCCTGCAGCGTCTCGGCCGCGCCGCGCCGGGCGGCCTCGGCCTCGTAGCGCTCGGTGATGTCCCGCGAGATCCCCACGAGCTTGAGCGCCGCGCTGCCCTCCGGCTGGAACGGGGCGAAGCTCACCTCCCACCAGCGCGGCTCCCCCTTGGCCGTGGGGCCGAAGCCCACCACGCGGGTGGTCTGCCCGGCCGCCGCCGCGCGCACCGCCTCGCGCAGCTTCCCGCGCTCCGCCTCCGGCCAGAGGGAGGCGTATTCCCGGCCGAGCACGTCCTGCACGGACTCGAGCTGGTTCAGCACGACCCCGCGCGCGCTCATGAACTCGAGCACGCCGTCCACGGAGAGGACCTTCACGCAGTCCGGGCTCGCGGCCAGGATGCCGGTGACGAAGCTCTCGCTGCGCCGGAGGGTGTCGCCGTCCGCCAGGCGCCGATGCGCATCGAGGTGGAAGCCGATCAGGTCGGCGAACATCCGGAACATGCCCACGATCGCGGGGGTGCTGACCTGGGTCGGGCGCGGGTCGAGGGCGCAGAGCGTCCCGAAGAAGCTGCCGTCCGGCAGCCGGATCGGCATCGAGACGTAGCTCTGGAAGCCGTAGCGCTGAGGCGTCGGGTGCCGGCAATAGGCCGGGTCCTCGGCCACGTGATCGATGATCACGGCCGTCCCGCTGTCGCGGATCTCGTTGCAGATGGTGGTGGCGATCTCCAGTTCGCCCCCCGGCTGCAGGCCGAGCCCGATCTCGTCCCGGACGCTGCAGGCCACCCAGCGGTCGCTGGTGACCCGGGCGATCGCGGCGAAGCCCATCCCGGTCGTCCGGCAGACGACGTCGAGGATGGTGGGCACGGCCGCGATGCTCTCGACCGCCAGGAGGTCGGCCGCGAACGCGGGCGTTGCCGCGGCGGGCGGGGTCGACCCGCTCATCGGCCGTCCACCGGCTTCGGCGCGGCGGCCTCGCGGGTCACACCGTGGTCGCGCTCGACCGGGAGGCGCAGGGCGGCCCGCACGACCTCGCCGGCGCTGGCGTTGTGCCCGCGGGCGCCCTGCGTGCGGGCGACCTGCGCACGGACGGAGCTCTCCGGTTCCTGCGTCAGGACGATGGTGCGGGGCGGCGCGGCGGGCATCGCCCAGCCGTTCCATGGCGTGTGCCGGTTGTCAAACCTCGCCGACCGGCCCGTCGCGCGGGCGGCGTCAGGCGCGGCCCGGCTTCCCGCCCGAGACCTGCTGGAGCGAGGCCCGCTGCAGCGAGACCCGCTGCAGGATGCGGCCGAGCTGCTCGGCCGAATACGGCTTGTGCAGCACTTCGAAGCCGTGGCTGCCGTCCTGCGCCAGGACGTGGCTGTAGCCGGAAGCGAGCACCACCGGCAGCTCGGGCAACCGGCGCTGGAGCTCCTTGGCGAGCGCCACGCCCCCCATCCCCGGCATCACGACGTCGGAGAAGACCAGCTCGAACCCGGCGCCGTCGCTGCCGAGCCGGTCCAGCGCCTCCTCGGCATTGGCGACCCAGGTCGGCTGGTAGCCGAGATCGTCGAGGATCTGCGTGGCGAACTGGCCGACCCCGATATTGTCCTCGACCACCAGGATGCGCTGACCCCGCCCCAGCGGGGCCGGCCCCTCGCCGTGGCCGGTCTCGTCCCGCGGCGCCTCCTCCGGCAGGACCTCGGGCAGGTACAGGGTGAAGGTGGTGCCGACGCCGGGGGTGCTGTCGACGTCGACGTCGCCGCCGGACTGCTTGGCGAAGCCGAACACCTGCGACAGGCCGAGGCCGGTGCCCTTGCCCACGGCCTTGGTCGTGAAGAACGGCTCGAAGATCCGGGAGAGCTGGTCGGCGGCGATGCCGGAGCCGGTGTCCTGCAACGCGATCGCGGCGAAGGGACCCTTGCTGCCCTGGTGCCCGCGGATCGACGGCATGGCGCTGCCGCAGGCCAGCCGCAGGGTCAGGGTCCCTTCGCCCTCCATCGCGTCGCGGGCGTTGACCGCCATGTTGATGAGCGCGGTCTCCAGCTGATTCAAATCGACCCGGACGAAGCAGGACCGGTCCGGCAGGTCCGTCACCAGGCGGATGCGCGCGCCGGTGACGGGATCGAGCATGTCGCTGATCGTGCGCAGACGCTGCCCGACGTCGACCACCTCGGCCTTCAGGGTCTGGCGCCGGGCGAAGGCGAGGAGTTGCCCGGTCAGCTTGGCGGCCCGATCGACGGTGTCGGAGACGGCATCGAGGTAGCGCCGCTTGCGCTCGTCCGGCAATTCGGGGCGGCGCAGGAAATCCACCGACGACCGGATGATCGTCAGCAGGTTGTTGAAGTCTTGGGCGACGCCGCCGGTGAGCTGGCCCACCGCCTCCATCTTCTGCGATTGGCGCAGGGCCTCCTGCGCCACCGCGAGCTCGGCCTCGCGCGCCTTCGCAAGGCTCAGGTCGCGTCCGACGGCGATGAAGTTGCCGCCGCCGGGCTCGGGCGTCACCGTCCACTCGATCGGCTTCCACCCCGCCGCGCGGGTGGCGATCCGGTTCTCGAACCGGGCCGGCAGGCCGGTCTCGCCCATGCGGGCGAGGGCGGCCAGCGTCTGGTCCATGTCGTCGGGATGCATGAAGGTCGCGTAGGGGCGCGACAGGAGCTCGGTCTCGGACCAGCCGAGCACCTGGGTCCAGGCGGGGCTGACCGCCGACATCATGCCTTCGTAGTCGGCGCGGGCGAGCATGTCGGACGACAGGTTCCAGAGACGGTCGCGCTCGCCCGAGCGGTCCGCGACCTGCTGCTCGAGCGTCGCGTTCAGGCGCCGCAGGCTGGTCTCGGCCTCATCGCGCCGCTGCTGCGCGCGGACGCCCGCCGTCGTCTCGAACGCGATGTTGAGGAAACCCGGCGTCGCCGCCCCGTCGCGCAGCGGGCTGTAGGCGAAGGTCCAGTAGGTGTCCTCCGCATAGCCCCGGCGGGTCATGGCGAGGTGCATGTCGGTCCGCTGGACATGCCCCCCCGCCAGGGCCCGCGCGACGAACGGCTCGATGTCGTTCCAGACGTCGTGCCACACCTCCTTCAGCGGTCGACCGAGTGCCGCCGGATGCCGGGACGCGAGAAAGTCCACGTAGGCCCGATTGTAGATCAGGGTCAGGTCCGGCCCCCAGGCGGCGCACATGGCGAGCGGGGAGGCCATCATCATCTCGTAGATGGCCGTGAGACCGGGGGACCAGGCCTCGCGGGGTCCGAGGGGCGTGGCCGACCAGTCGAACGAACCGATCGACCGGTCCATGACCGTGCCGGCCGGCGCATCGGCCGGGGACGGAGCGCGCGCGCCGCTCATGCGACCAGGGGTCCTTCCGTCGCCTCCATGGGGCGTCCGGCTCTCGGGGCGGTCCGATGTTGATGGGCGTCCACTTCACGCTCGTCGAGGCGGCACGGGCCCGCACGGACGACCGCGCCGCGGGTGCCGTCGCGCCCGAAGGCCAGCATCCGTTCGGCAACGGCATGCCGCTCCGGGCGGGGCATCCGTTCGGGACGGAGCGAGATCGACGCGGCCTTGCGTACGGTCATGGACGCCTGATGGCGCGTCTTTCCGGAGATGACAAGCGACCGATCGGTCGCAGCGGCGGGGTCGCGGCCGACCGGGTTTCCCGCCACGCCCCGCCTCCGGGGTCACCGCCCGAGAGCGCCGGACCGAGAGGCCGGCGAAAGCTGCGGCGCGGGCCATCCTCCTAGCCCGCCGCTCCGGCGAGGAGCCTGCGCAGCTGCCCCCGCAGCGGCGCCGCGTCGGCGAACACGAGGGTCACGGGCAGGGTCGCGACGCGGTCGGCGAAACGCGGGCTGAGGCGGACGTGGTCCTTCTCGGTGGTGATCAGCGCGGCGCCGAGGCGGGCCGCCTCGGCCGCGAGGGCGGCCTCGTCGGCGGCGGCGTAGGGATGGTGGTCCGGGAAGGTGCGGCGGCCGGCGAGGGTGGCGCCGGCCTCCTCGAGGCTCGCGAAGAGCTTCTCGGGGCGGCCGATGCCCGCGAAGGCGAGGACGCGGCGGCCCGTCAGGTCGGCGCCGGGGACCAGGCGGGCGCGGTGGACGGGCAGGCCGCGCGCCCCTGCATCCTCGGCCACGGACGCGCCGCGCGGGCCGTCGCCGATCAGCACGAGGCCGTGGATGTGGGGCCATTGCCGGGCGAGGGGCACCCGCAGGGGGCCGGCCGGGAAGGGCAGCCCGTTGCCGAGGCCGGCGCCGGCATCGACCACGGCCAGCGACAGCGTCTTGGCGAGGCTCGGGTTCTGCAGGCCGTCATCCATGACGATGACGTCGGCGCCGTCGCGATGGCAGAGCGCGGCGCCCGCCGGGCGGTCGCGGGCGAGGATCGTCGGGGCGGCCCGCGCCAGCAGCCGCGCCTCGTCGCCGGTCTCGGCGACGGACTGGCGCGCCGGGTCGACCCGCACCGGGCCGGCGAGACGCCCGCCATAGCCCCGGGTGAGGAAGGCCGGCTTCGCCCCGAGGTCCCGCAGCAGGGCTGCGAGCGCCAGGGCGGTGGGAGTCTTGCCGGCCCCGCCCAGGGTGAAGTTACCCACGCAGAGGACGGGGCAGGGGGCCGCGGCGCCGGGGCGGTCCATGCGCGCGGCGGTGTGCCGGCCGTAGAGGGCGCCGAGGGGGGCGAGCCATCGGGCGGCGGGATGGCCGGGAGGTCCGGCCCAGAAGGCGGGGGGGCGCATCAGCCAGCGCTCACGGGGCCGCCATCGCCTTGAGGGTCATCTGGGCGATGAAGGGATCGAGCACCGACAGGGTGCGGGCGACGGCGCCCTCGAAGGGTTGCAGGGCGGCCGCGCCGGCCCGGTTCATGGCCTCGATGCGGGGGCGGTCGCCCAGGAGGTCGCCCAGGGCCGCGGACAGGGCGTCGGCATCGGCCACCGCGAGGGCGCCGCCGGCCTCGTCGAGGGCGCGATAGACTTGAGTGAAGTTGTGGACGTGCGGGCCGTGCAGCACGGCGGCGCGCAGGCGCGTCGGCTCGATCGGGTTCTGGCCGCCATGGGGCACCAGGGAGCCGCCGAGATAGACGATGCGGCCGAGGCGGTAGAACAGGCCGAGCTCGCCCAGCGTGTCGGCGACGTAGAGGTCGACGCCACCATGGGGGCGCCCGCCCTGCGAGCGCCGGGCGCTGCGCAGGCCCTCGGCCCCGGCGCAGGCCGCGACGTCGCCGCCGCGATGGGGATGGCGCGGCACCACGATGGTGAGGAGCCGGGGCCAGCGCGCCCGCAGGCGGGCATGGGCCCGGGCCGCCATGGCGTCCTCCCCCGGATGGGTGCTGGCCGCGACCCAGACCGGCCGGTCGCCGACGAGGTCGCGCAGGTGGGCGAGCTGCTGGCCGTCCGCCGGCGGCACCTCGGAATCGTATTTCAGGTTCCCCGCGATGCTGACCCGGGGGGCGCCGAGGCGGCGGAAGCGATCGGCATCCGCATCGGTCTGGGCCAGGCAGATCGCGATGCGGGCGAGGAGGGCCTCGACGGTGCGGGGCGTGCGGCCCCAGCCCCGGAACGAGCGCTCCGACATCCGCCCGTTGACGACGAGCAGCGGGATGCCGCGCCGGTGCAGGCCCAGGATCGTGTTCGGCCAGATCTCGGATTCGGCGACGAGCGCGAGGTCGGGCCGCCAGTGGTCGAGGAAGCGGTCGACCCAGCGGGGCGCGTCGAGGGGCACGTACTGGTGCACGGCCCCGGCCGGGAGGCGCCGCCCGATCAGCTCGGCCGCGCTGCGGGTGCCGGTGGTCACCAGCACCGAGAAGCCGCGGGCGATCATGCCGTCGACGAGGCCCACGAGGGAGAGCGCCTCGCCGACGCTCGCCCCGTGCATCCAGACGAGACGCCCCAGGGGCCGGGCCCGGCCGGGCAGCCCGCGCCGCTCGGCCAGGCGCCCGGGATCCTCCTTGCCCCGGCGCGCGCGCCAGGCGAGCAGGCCGGCCAGCGCCGGCTCGCCGAGATAGAGCCCGGTCCGGTAGGCCCTCAGGATCGCCGTGAGGGGCGGGGCCTTCGCCATCGCCTTCACGCGGGGGTCCCGATGCCGGCCCCGACGCGGTCCGCATGGGTGACGCGGTCGTGCGGTCCGACCCGGTCGGGGCGCCCGACGAGGGTGTAGGCCCGGTCGTGCACGCGGTTCATCTCGGCCTCCAGCCGGCGGCGCAGGGCCTCGAGGGCCTCGGGCTCGACGTCGCGCGGCACCAGGATCGGCTCGCCGAACACCATCGCGCCGCGGCCGAAGGGCAGGCCGAGGCAGGCCCGGTCCCAGCTGTTGAAGCGCCAGTGCCGGCTCGTCACCACCGCCACGGGGACGATCGGCCGGCCGGAGAAGCGCGCCAGGGTGAGGATGCCGGCATCGGCCCGGCGCGAGACCTTCGGCACGTCGGCGCTGAAGGCCACCGTCTCGCCGTCCTTGAGGGCGCGCAGCATGGCGCGCAGGCCCTCGGCCCCGCCCTTCGCCCGGGCGTCCCGCAGCACGCGGCCCCGGGCGCCGGAGGCCCGGATGACCCGCACCCCCATCCGGGTGAGCGCGATGGTGTTGATGTTGCCGTCGGGCGAGCGGGAGATGATCGTGGCGATCCGGTCGTGCGGCCGGCGCATGAACGAGATCATCGTGTGCTGGCCGTGCCACATGCCGGCGATGAAGGGCCCGAGCCCGTCGAGCCAGGAATCGGGCGCGGCCGGCTCCACCGTGAAGCGGTTGGTGCGCCGGACGAGGCGCAGGTAGCCGCCGGCGACGATGCCGAGGGCCTGCTGGACCGCGGGCGCGCGGCCGATGCGTTTGACCAGGCTCATCACGTCGCTTTCGCATCGCGGCCCCGACGGGCGGGCGGCGAGGCTTTCGAGGAAGGGATGTCCACGGAGCCGTCCCGTCCGTCGCGCCGGAGGGCGCGCCGGGCGGGAAGCCGGGCTGTCTAGCTCCGATCCCGCCGCCGGCGCAACGGCGCGGAGGCCTCCGGACGGGCCGTTTCCGAGACAGAAACGGGCCTCCAGCGCTTGTTTAGAGCCGTTCCAAGCTATAAATTGGAATCAATCCAAACAGCGGCCGGGCCGCGAAAGGACGCTCACGATGATGATCTCCCCCGTCCATGACGGCCCCGGATCGGTCGCCGCGATCGAGGCCGAGGCGGCCGAGGCCCACCGCGCCTTCGTCCTGCGCTACGTGCAGCCGGGCCTCGCCGGGCTCATCGACGGCTCGGTCTCGACCCTGGCGCCGATCTTCGCGGCCGCCTTCGCGACCCACAGCAACGGCGCGACCTTCCTGGTGGGGCTCGCGGCCTCCATCGGTGCCGGGATCAGCATGGGCTTCACCGAGGCGCTCTCGGATGACGGGCAGATCACCGGGCGCGGAACGCCCTGGATGCGCGGCCTGGTCTGCGGGGTGATGACCACCGTGGGCGGCCTCGGCCACACGCTGCCCTACGCGATCCCCTCCGCCTGGCCCAACGCCTTCGGCATCGCGACGGGCCTCGCCATCCTGGTGGTGGTGGTGGAACTGCTGGCGATAGCGGCGATCCGCACCCGCTACATGGCGACGCCGTTCTGGCGCGCGGCGATGCAGGTGGTGCTCGGGGGCGCCCTGGTGCTGCTCGCCGGAATCGCCATCGGCAGCGCCTGAGGGACGGGCCGGATTCGCGGGCCGAGGGTTGACCCCCGGGGCCCGATGGGGCGATGCGGGGCGCGAAAACCCGCCCGTCGCTTGTTCACCGGGGGATGATGTTCCGCCTCGCCCACCTGACCGACCCCCATGTGGGGCCGCTGACGCGCCCGCGCCTGCGCCAGCTCCTGAGCAAGCGCGCCACCGGCTACGTGAACTGGCAGCGCGGCCGCAAGGACGCCCACGACATGGAGGTGCTGGCCGCCCTGGTGGCCGACCTCCAGGCGCAGGGGCACGACCACATCGCCTGCACCGGCGACCTCTGCAACATCGGCCTGCCGAGCGAGTGGTCGACCGCGAAGGTGTTCCTCGAAGCCCTCGGGGCGCCGGACGCCGTCAGCTTCGTGCCGGGCAACCACGACGCCTACGTGCGCGGCTCCCTGGAGGGGCTGCTCCTGGCCTGCGGCGCCTGGACCACGGGCGACGACGGCACGCACGGGCATTTCCCCTACCTGCGCCGGCGCGGGCCGGTGGCCCTGATCGGCCTGTCCTCGGCGATTCCGACCAAGCCCCTGATGGCGAGCGGACGCCTCGGCCCGCAGCAGATCGCCGCCACGGAGGCCCTGCTCCGGACGCTCGGGGCCGAGCCCGAGCCGCCCTTCCGCGTGGTGATGATCCACCATCCCTCGCATCCCGGCGGCACGACCGCCGGGCGCGAGTTGAAGGATGCGGGGGCGTTCACCGCCATGGTCGCCCATGCGGGCGCCGAACTGATCCTGCACGGCCACAACCACGTCCGCAGCGTCGCGTTCGTGGCCGGGCCGGGGGGACGGTCGATTCCGGTGGTGGGGGCCGCCTCGGCCTCGGCCCGGGGCGATGCCCGGCATCACCGGGCGAGCTACCACCTCTATACGATCACGCGGGAGGCGACGGGCTACGCCGTCGCGGGTGTCGAGCGGGGCCTGACCGAGACCGGCATGATCGCCGACCTCGGACCGCTTTCGCTGGTCCGGACCTGAGGCGACGCCGGACCGGCATCGCCTCGAGCCCTCGTCGTTCCAGGACGCCCGGTTCCGGGCGTCGTCGTTACAGGCGCCCGATGCCGGGCGTCGTCGCTCAGGCGTCTTCCAGGACCTTGGCCTGGGCGGCGATGCTGGCCTGGTAGCGTTCCGCCTGCAGGCGGGTCAGACCGCTCACCAGGACGGCGTCGCCGCGATAGACCGTGTAGGTGCCGTCATGCGTCGGCTTCACGCGAATCACGTTGGACATGGCTATCACCCTGTCAAAAAGGTTAGACGCGATATGTTTTCGGCGGAGTTAAAATCTTAACTTCCGGTTCAGACTACGCAAGTCCTCGACAGTCCAGAGAGCCCGAATTCCATCCCGCAGCGCAGCGGAGATACTGGCATTCCAGCGTCGCACCCGAAATCCGCGAGCCTTCTCAACGAATGGCCACGCTTGCGCCGCAGCATCGTTTTCACGGGAGGGCGCGCGCCGACCAGGCCCGGACGCCGCCGGAGGGCCGTCCGGGCTCCGCGCCGCGGCCCCGGAGCGATTCGCTCGGGGTCGCGCTCAGGCGTCGCCGGAGGGCCGGGCCGGGCCGTGGCCGAGATTGGCCTGCAGGAAATCGCTGATCCGGCGCAGGTAGGACTCAAGGCCCTGGACCTCGGCCTGGGCGGCGCGGGCCTGCTGGCGGGCGTCGAGGACGGCCTCGTCGGCCTCGCGCCGGGCCATCTCGGCCTCGCGCACCCGGAGCTGGGCCTCCCGCAGCCGGATCTCCAGCTCCATGGCCTGCCGGCGCCAGGTGGCGCCCTCGGCGCGGGCGCGGTCGAGCTCGCCCTGCTGCTCGACGCGCTCCCGGTGGGTGAGGCGGATCAGGTCCCGCGCCTGGGCGGAGATGGTGTCGACCCGCGTGTGCAGGGCCTGGATCGTCTCCATGCTGTGCTCGACGAGGCGCAGGGTCGTCGCCCCGAGCTCCGAGGCGGGGGAGGCCGGCGCGAGCGGGACCAGGACGAGGGCCTGCCCCGTGGGGCGCTCAAGCACCGATTCGTGCGCGGCCTCGGGCACCACCTCGTGCACCTCCTGGCGTTCGGCGCCGTGGCGCACGGGCAGCCGGGCGATCGCGAGGTCGATCACGGGCGACAGGGCGGGAGAGGCGGCAGCGGACATGGGGGCGGATCCCGGGCGGGGCACGGTCTCGAAGAGGACGCGGGGGAGCCGAACGCGGTTCCGTCCCCCCGCGCCCCGGGGCGCGTCAGGAGGCGGCCTGGACCGGAACGGACGGGGCGGCCTCGTCCTGCGACGGGCGGCGGGTGAAGCCTTCCACCACCGCGTCGTGCAGGCGGGCCAGCCATTCCTCGGCCTCCTCCGCCCGGCGCTCGGCCAGGTCGGCCCGGGTCTGGGCGGCGGCCACCTGGGCCTCCAGGGCGGTCGCCCGCTCCAGAGCGCGGGCGACCGTGCGCTCCAGCTCCTGCTCCAGCTCGGCCGCGCGCTCCTCGCTGATGCGGATCGCAGCCGTCGCCTCGTGGATCAGGTCGAGGGAGGCGGACCAGTCGCGCTTCGGGCCGGCCGGGGCCGGCAGGCCGTCGGCCGGGGCGGCCTGGGGCGCGAGCGGCTCCGGCGCGGGCGCGCCGCGATGGGGGCTCGGCAGGCTGCGCATCAGCCAGGCTCCGGCGGAAGACGTCTCTCGGTCGCGAAGCGCGGTCTCGGACATGTGGGCTTCCCTGCGCGGGGTCTAGGCCGCGCGGTCTCTCGATGGGGTGACGGATTCGGGTCGGCGCGGCTGGATCGGTCGGCTCGGGCGGGGGCCCTACTTGTCGGAGGCGGGGGCGAACGGGCGGACGTTGCTGGGCTCGGGCGGAGGCGGGGGCGGAGCCGCCTCGGCCCGGGCCGCCTCGTCTGCGGCGAAGCTGCGGGCCGAGCGGCGCAGGGCCTCGTGCTGCTTCTGCAGCGAGACCCGGCTCTCGCGGGCGATGTCGAGGGCGCCCTGCGCGAGCTTGCGCTCCGAGCGCTCGTGCTGGAGCTCCTCTATCAGGCGGTGGTTCACCGTCTCGAAATCGGCGCGCTCCACCTCCTGGCGGTGGACCAGGTGGTCGATGCGGTCGGACAGGCTGGAGACCCGGCCCAACGCCTGCTCCAGGGCGGCGTCCTTGGCCGCCATCGCCTTGGTCAGCATCTCGCAGCGATGCTCGAATTCCGAGCGGGTGCGCTGCATCTCGAGGAAGCGCTCGTTCTGCCTCGCGAGGTCGGCCTGGGCGCTCTCCAGCCGACGCTCCAGGGTGACGCGCTCGATCGAGGCCTCCTTGAGCCCGCGCTCGGCCGAGCGGCCCGCCTCGTCGCGCTCGCGCAGCTGGGTGCGCAGCTGGGACAGCATCTGCTCGGTGTTGGCGAGCCGGCTGGTCGCCGCCTCCACCCGCATGGCGAGGCTGGCGCGCTCGGTGCGGTGGTTGGCGACCTCGGCCTCGTACTGGGCCTCCGCCTTCTGGGCCGCGGCGATCTCGGCCGCCAGCTGCTGCTCGGCGTTGTGCAGGGCGACGCGGCCGGCCTCGGCCTGCCCCTCGAAGTCCTGCGCCCGGGCGGTCAGCTCCGCGAGCTGGGCGGCCTGCGCCTCGCTCAGGTTCTGGAGCCGCAGGTTGTCGCGGTCGAGGGCGTGCCGGCTCTCGCGCAGGTCCTGCAATTCGCTGTCCGAGCGGGCCAGCGCCTGGTCGAGGGCCTTGGCCTCGACCCGCAGGGCCTTGCTCTCGCCCTGCAGGGCGCGGCTCTGCTCGGTCTCCGCGAAGAGGCGCCGCTCCAGGTTCTCGGCCTGGAGGGTCTTGTCGCGCAGGGCGATCCGGATCTCCTCGGCCGCCGCGTCGCGGGCCTGGAGGCTGGTCTCCAGATGATGCAGCTGGATCTTGGCGGCGGCCACGTCGTTGGTGGCCGCGGCGAGCCGGCCGGTGGCATCGGCGAGGTCGCGCCGGAGCGTGCCGGCGCTGCTCTGCTCCATCGCCAGCAGGGTCTCGAGCTCCGCCGTCCGGACCTTGGCCCGCGGCAATTCCTCGGTGATCGCCACGATCGGCACGAGGAGGGCCGAGAAGTCCGCCTGGAGCGACTTCAGGTCGTCCAGCCGCTCCGACATCTCGGCGACGCGGAACCGCAGGCTCTCGTTGTGCTGCCCGAGGGAGTCCAGCGAAAGAGAATCCAGCGAGAGTTCTTCACCCTCCAGTGGAAGCTCGGACGTTTCGACGTCTTCGCCCATTCGGACAAACGGCACGTCGTGTATTGGAGCACGCGGCAGTGCATCGGCCTGCTGCGAGGACGTGGTCTTGCTTTCACTTGCGGTTAATTTGCGGAGCGAAAGCCAGCTCATGTCTGTGGTCCATCCTCTCCGTGGAGGACCCACGAGATATTTCCATCAAAGTTGCAATTTCCGGCCCCTGTCAATCGCGGCAGCCGCGACCTGTTAGTAAAATCTTAACGTATGGTTTTTGTGGCGCAGGACATGCCGACCGGTGCGGTTGCTCGGCTCAGCTTGGCCCCGTCGAAGATGATCCTCGGTCCGTTGGCCGAATGCTGCGCCGCGGTCGCGCGAACCTGTGGGCCCAAATCACGCAAGCGTGAACGGGGCGCTGGGGACAGGACCGGCCGGGCCTCAGCCCCGCGTCCCGTCCCGGGCGCCGGCCTCGCCGCCGATCCGGCTGAAATCGCCCCAGGCTTCCCGGGCGCCGCGCCAGTCGAGCAGGTGGGCGAGGGGGAGGCGCACCTCGACCACGAGGTCGTCGTCGAGCAGGCCGGGAATGATGTCGGTGACGGCGTCGGGAAACCGCGCGGCGACGGCCGCCTCGATCCGCCTCAGGCGCTGGAGCTGGTCCGCCGTCGGCTCGACGATGATGTGCTTGATGACCCGGATCATGCCCCGTCATCGCATGCCGGGCGTTCGGCCGTCAGCCGGACAGCTTGTCCTATGGCGGCGGGATCGGCGCGGGTGGAATAGCCGGCGGGATCGCCGCGTGTCGCAAGGGACGCCGGGCTTCCGGGAGCGCCCCACGGCTTCGTGAAGGCGGCGGGGGCGCCCGGATGGTCTACAGAGCGTGAACGCCGCCTCCCCGGCCGGCCCGCCACCCTCATCCGCCGCCGCCGCGATCCCCGCGGTCGACGCCGCCGTGCCGGGTTCGAGGGGCGGGGCGGACCGCCACCGCACGGGCTTTCCCATGGTTCACACCGGCTACGATCCCGCCCTCGTCGCCCTCTCGATCGCCATCGCGGTCTTCGCCTCCTACACGGCGCTCGATCTCGGCGGCCGCGTCCTCGGCGCGGCCCCCCGCCTGCGCTGGGTCTGGGTGGGGACCGCCGCCGTCGCGATGGGAGGCGGGATCTGGGCGATGCACTTCGTCGGCATGCTGGCCTTCGCGATGGGGGCGCCCGCCGCCTACGATCTCGGCATCACGGCCCTGTCCCTCCTGGTGGCGATCGTCACCACCGCGGCGGGCTTCGGCTGGGTGGCGATCCGGGGCACCTCGCTGCGGTCGCTCCTCGTCGCCGGGCCGCTGATGGGGCTCGGCGTCGCGGCCATGCACTATGTCGGGATGGCGGCGATGCGGATCCCGGGCGACATGGCCTACGCGCCCGCGATCGTCCTCGCCTCGATCGCCATCGCGGTCTCGGCGGCGACCGCCGCCCTCTGGCTGGCCTTCCGCCGCAACCGGCTCTGGCAGAAGCTGGTGGCCGCCTGCATCATGGGCCTGGCGGTGGCCGGCATGCACTACACCGGCATGGCGGCGGCGAGCTTCACCCTGGCGGAGGGCGGCGCCCAGGCGGCGCACGGGGCGGTTCCGGCGGCCGGCCCGCAGAACCTCGCCCTGGCGGTGGCGGGCGTGACCGTCGTGATCCTGTTCCTGGCGATGATGGCGGGCTCCCTCGACCAGGGGCGGGTGCAGCGGCGCCTGCACGTCAGCGAGGCGCGCTTCCGCGCCGCCGTCCGGGCCGTCGACGGCGTGATGTGGAACACCAACGCGGCGGGCGAACTGGTCGAGGAGCAGCCCGGCTGGGAGCAGATCACCGGGCAGAGCTTCGCGGACTATCGCGGCGGCGGCTGGACCCGCGTGCTGCACCCGGACGACGCGGAGAATGCCCGCCTGGTCTGGGAGGCGGCGGTGCGGACCGGCACGCCCTACGTGGTCGACCAGCGCGTGCGCCACCCGGACGGGGACTGGCGCCACTACGCGGTCCGCGCCGTGCCGGTGCACGACGCCGACGGCACCATCCGCGAATGGGTCGGCGTGCACGTGGACGTCACCGGGCGGCACGCCTACGAGGCCGCCCTGCGGGAGGCCCGCGACGCCGCCGAGGAAGCGAGCCGCGCCAAGAGCCGCTTCCTCGCCAACATGAGCCACGAATTGCGCACCCCGCTCTCGGCGGTGATCGGCTATGCCGAGATGCTGGAGGAGGAGGCGGAGGATCTCGGCCAGGACAGCTTCCTGTCCGACCTCGGCAAGATCCGGGCGAACGCCCAGCACCTGCTCGGGCTGATCAACGACGTCCTCGACCTCTCGAAGGTCGAGGCCGAGAAGATGGACGTCTACGCCGAGGATTTCGCCGTCGAGGCCTTCGCGCGCGACGCCGCAGCCACGGTCGAGGCGCTGGTGGCCAAGAAGGGCAACCGCCTCGTCCTCGACCTCGCGCCGGACCTCGGCGCGGCGCGCACCGATTCGGTGAAGCTGCGCCAGTGCCTGTTCAACCTCCTCGGCAACGCCGCCAAGTTCACCGAGGGCGGGACGATCACCCTGCGGGTCCGCCGCTTCGCCGCCGCGGACGGGGACCGGCTGAGCTTCGCCGTCGTCGATACCGGCATCGGCATGTCGCCCGAGCAGGTGGCGGGGCTGTTCCAGCGCTTCGCCCAGGCCGACGAGACGACGACGCGCAAGTACGGCGGCACCGGCCTCGGCCTCGCCCTGACCCGGGCCTTCGCCGGGCTGATGGGCGGGGATGTCGTGCCCGCGAGCGTCGAAGGGCAGGGCACGACCTTCACCCTGACCGTGCCGGCCGTCCTGCCCGCCGTCGAGACGCCCGAGGCCGAGGCGCCGGAGGCGCAGACCGAGCACGAGGCCGCGGGCAGCCGGGGCCTCGTGCTGGTCGTCGACGACGAGGCGAGCCAGCGGGACCTGCTGGCGCGCTTCCTGATCCGGCAGGGCTTCTCGGTGCGGACGGCGGGCGACGGCCGGACCGGCCTCGACCTCGCCCGAACCCTGGCGCCCCGGGTGATCCTGCTCGACGTGATGATGCCGGAGGTCGACGGCTGGACGGTGCTCTCGACCCTGAAGGCCGATGGGACGACCCGCGACATCCCGGTGGTGATGGTGAGCTTCGTGGCCGATGCCGCGCTGAGCGCCTCCCTCGGGGCGGCGGACGCGCTGCCGAAGCCGGTGGATTGGGGGCGCCTGAAGGCCGTGCTGACCCGCCTCGGCCCCGAGCCCGGCGGGGTGCTGGTGGTGGACGACGATGCGGGGATGCGCGAGCGCCTGCGCCACGTGCTGGAGCGCGACGGCTGGTCGGTGCGGGAGGCCGGCGACGGGGCCGAGGCCCTGGCGCGGGTCGACGAGGCCCGGCCCGCCGTCATCCTGCTCGACCTGACCATGCCGGTCATGGACGGTTTCTCGTTCCTGCTGCGGCTGCGCGCCCTGCCGGGCTGCGCCGACATCCCCGTGGTGGTGCTCAGCGCCCGGGACATCTCGCCGGCCGAGCGGAACGAGCTCGCCGGCGTCGACCGGGTGGTCCGCAAGGGCGATGCCAGCCTGCAGGAACTGGCCGCCGAGGTCGCCCGCCTCGGCCAGCCCCCGGAGGCGGCCGCGGCGGAGACGCCCTGAACCGGGCGGCACGGCGATTCACCCGGGCGGGCCGGGCCCGCGCCCGGTCAGCACCGGGTGCTGGCGCGCAGCACGAGGCGGGGCCGCACCAGGACCTCGCTGGGGCCGCCATCCTCCGCCTCGATCAGCGCGAAGGCACGGGCCGCGACCCGGTCGAGGCCGACATCCACCGTGGTCAGGCGATAGGGCGGCCAGGCCGAGGCCGCGACGTTGTCGTAGCCGGCCACCAGCACGTCCTCGGGACAGCGCAGGCCGAACTCTTCGCGAAGCGCGTCGATGGCGCCCATCGCCGTGAGGTCGTTCAGGCAGAACAGGCCGTCCGGCCCCGTGCCGGATCGATAGAGCGCCCGCACCGCCGCGGAGCCGCCGCCGTGGTGGTGGTCGCTCTGCGCCCGGGCGCAATCGGCGATGCCGAGGTCCGCCAGGCCCTGCCGGAAGCCCGCCTCGCGGCGCTCCTGGGCGAGCGTGCCCGGCCGGCCCGCGATGTAGCCGAAGCGACGCGCGCCCTGGGCGTGCAGGTGCCTGGCGATCGCGACGCCGGCCCCGTGGTCGTCGGCCGCCACCGTCCGGACCCAGCGGCTGGTCACCGAGGAGTTCATCGTCACGATGGGCACGGAAAAGCGGGTCAGGGCCTCGGCCACGTCCGCCGCGTTCACCGAGAGCGACGTGAGCACCGCGTCGACCCGGTAGCCCGCCAGGACCTCCACGGCCGAGCCGAGCGCCCACTCGTCCTCGACGACGACCAGCATGACCTGCCGCCCCGCCCGCTGCAGGCCGGCGGCGAAGCTCTCCAGGGCCATGCCGTGGAACGGGTTGGCGAGGCCGCCGACCGCCACGGCGACGAGGCCCGAGCGCCCGGTCGTCAGCGAGCGCGACAGCAGGTTCGGCCGGTAGTCCAGGGCCTCGGCGGCCGCCAGGACCTTGGCGCGGGTGGCCGCAGAAACGACGCCCCCCGGCGTGAAGGTCCGCGACACCGCCGATTGCGAGACGCCCGCCAGCCGCGCCACGGCGATGGAGGAGGGCGGGCGGGTCCTGGTCACCACAGTGAAGTCTCCCGGACGGCCCCTGCATGGGGCGCAGGGCATCCATGTGCGCCGGACTGCATCCCTATGCAACATTCGCTGCAGCGCACAGTTGACGGGGGACGCAGCCCGTTCGGCCCCGGCACCCGGCCGCGAGCCGAACGCCCGACCCGCTTCCCCGTGCCCCCGGAGATCCGCATGAGCCTCGCATCCGCCCTCGGCCTGACCTCGGGCCGCAAGGTCCGCTACGCCTTCGTGGCCCTCGGCGACATCACCCAGGAGGCGATGCTGCCGGGTGTGGCGCATACCGGCAATTCCGAGGTCGTGGCCTTCGTCACCGGCGATCCCGAGAAGGCGCGGGGCGTCGGCGCGCAGTACGGCGTCACCGACTCCTATGACTACGCCCAGTTCGGCGAGCTCCTCGCCTCGGGCAAGATCGACGCGATCTACCTCGCCACCCCGAACTGGCGCCACGCGGAGTTCGCGATCCCGGCCCTGGAGGCGGGCATCCACGTGCTGGTGGAGAAGCCGCTCGAGGTCTCGACGGCGAAGTGCCGCGAGATCCTCGCGGTCGCGAAGACCTCCTCGGCGAAGCTAATGGTGGCCTACCGCCTGCACTTCGAGCCCGCGACCCTCGCGACGATCGACCTGATCCGCTCGGGCAAGCTCGGCGACCTCCTCACCTTCACCTCGACCTTCACCCAGATGGTCTCGCCCGAGAACCACCGGGCCCGCAGCGGCGTCGAGGCCGGCCCGGTCTTCGACATGGGCCCCTATCCGGTGAACGCCGCCCGCTACGTCTTCGGAGCGGAGCCCACCGAGGTGGTCTCGGCCGTCGGCGTGCGCCATCCGGAGGCGGGCCTAGGCGATTTCGACGACACCGTCGCGGTCACCCTGCGCTTCCCCGGCGAGCGCCTGGCGCAGTTCGTGCTGTCCTATGTCGGCAATACCCTCGACACCTACGCGGTGGTGGGCACGAAGGGCAGCGTCGAGGTCAATCCCGGCTACATGTACGGCAAGTCCCTGGAGCACACGGTCACGCTCGGCGAGACCAAGACCCACGAGAGCTTCCGCAACACCGACCATTTCGGCGGCGAGCTGCGCTACTTCTCCGACTGCATCCTGAACGACCGCGACCCCGAGCCCGACGGCGAGGAGGGCTATGCCGACGTGCGGGTGCTGGAGGGCATCGTCGAGGCCCTGAAGACCGGCGGACCGGTGCGACTGGAGCCGTTCACCCGCGCGAAGCGGATCGACACCGAGGCCCAGCGCGAGACCCTGCGGGCGAAGGCGTCGCCCGAACTCGTCAACACCTCGAACCCGGGCAAGGGCAAGGACAAGGTGCCGAAGAACTGATCGCGGCCCGATCCCCGGGCACGCGCCCGGGGCCTTGGCTCCTCACAGCGGACCTCAGAGACCCATGGACACCTTCACGCGGCCCGAGCCGGGCCCGACCCAGATCCGTGCCGGCCGGCCCGGCGCCGCGCCGGCCCACGGCCTCGACCGCCGTCACGCGGGAGACCTTGGCGCGGGAGACCTTGGCGCGGGAGACCTTGGCGCGGGAGACCTTGGCGCGGGAGACCTTGGCGCGGGAGACCTTGGCGCGGGAGGCCACCGATGAGTCTGGTCGATCTCCCCGAGACCGCCCCGCTCGAGGCCGCCGCCGCGGCGGACGCCACCCCCGGCCGTCCGGCGCCCGCGTCGCACCCGACCCTGATCCTCGTCGCGCTGGCGACGGGGGGATTCGCGATCGGCACCACCGAGTTCGCCGCCATGAGCCTGCTGCCGGCCTTCGCCCCCGATCTCGGGATCGACGCCGCCACGGCGGGCCACGTCATCAGCGCCTATGCCCTCGGGGTCGTGGTGGGCGCGCCCGTCATCGCGGTGCTGGCCGCCCGGATCGCGCGGCGCACCCTCCTCGTCGGCCTGATGCTGCTGTTCGCCCTCGGCAACGGGCTCTCGGCCCTGGCGCCGAGCTACCCCTGGATGCTGGCCTTCCGCTTCCTCGCCGGCCTGCCGCACGGGGCCTATTTCGGCGTGGCGGCCCTGGTCGCGGCGTCCCTCGTGCCGCGCGAGCGGCGCTCGCAGGCGGTCTCGCGGGTGATCGCCGGCCTCACCGTGGCGACGGTGGTGGGCGTGCCGCTCGCCAACGGCATCGGCCAGCTCGTGGGCTGGCGCTGGAGCTTCGGCCTCGTGGCCCTGCTGGCGCTGGCGACCGCGATCCTGGTGCGGCTGCACGCGCCGCTGGGCGCGCCGGCGCAGGGGGCCAGCGCCCTGCGGGAACTCGGCGCCCTGCGGCGCGGCCAGGTCTGGCTGACCCTCGCCACCGGCGCCATCGGCTTCGGCGGCCTGTTCTCGGTCTATACCTACCTCGCCTCGACGATGCTGGAGGTCACCCACGCGTCGCCCGGCGCGATCCCGCCGGTGCTGGCCCTTTTCGGCCTCGGCCTCACCCTGGGCAACCTCGCCTGCGCCTGGGCGGCCGACCGGGCGCTGATGCCGGCGGCCGGCGCGACCCTGGTCTGGAGCGCGGCCGCGCTCGCCCTCTACCCCTACGCCACCGGAAGCCTCTGGACCCTCGGTCCGGTCGTCTTCCTGATCGGCTGCGGCGGCGGACTCGCCACCATCCTGCAGACCCGCCTGATGGATGTGGCGGAGGACGCGCAGACCCTGGCCGCCGCCCTCAACCACTCCGCCTTCAACGTCGCCAACGCCCTCGGCCCCTGGCTCGCCGGGCTCGCCCTCACGGCCGGGTTCGGTTTGCCCGCGACCGGCTGGGTCGGCGTCGCCCTGGCCCTCGGGGGCCTGGCGATCTGGGCCGTGTCGATGGTCGCCGACCGGCGCGGGGGCACCCGGATGGCCGTCGCCCGGCCCTGACGGCGCGGCCCCCGAGCGCGCGACCGCACGGGCTTCCGGCCCTGCCGGCGCCCGCTCGACCGGCGGACCGCGGGGCACAGGGCGGCGTCCGGCGGGATGGCCGCCGCCGGACGCGGAGCGCGGAAAGCGGGGACCCGCGTCCTTACCGGCGGGGCAGGCTGTGCAGCGCCGTCAGGAAGGCGTCCACATCCGCGCGGGTGTTGTAGAAGGCGAGCGAGGCCCGCACCGACTGGTCGACGCCGAAACGGCGCAGGGCCGGAAGGGCGCAATGGTGGCCCGAGCGCACCGCGATGCCCCGTGCGTCGAGATGGTGGGCCACCGCCTCGTTCGCGTGCCCGTCGATGACGAAGGACATCACGCTCGCCTTCTGGCGGGCGGTGCCGATCAGGCGCAGGCCCTTCACGTCGGCGAGCCCGGCCTGCGCGTAGTCCAGCAGGTCGTGCTCGTAGGCGGCGATGCCGGGCAGGCCGACCCCTTCCAAGTAATCGAGGGCGGCGCCGAGGCCGACCGCGCCGGCAATGTCGGGCGTGCCGGCCTCGAACTTCTCCGGCGCGCCCTTGTAGACGGTCTTCGCGAAGGTGACGTCCTCGATCATGTGGCCGCCGCCCTGCCAGGGCGGCATCGCCTCCAGGAGGTGCTTCTTGCCGTAGAGGGCGCCGATGCCCGTCGGTCCGAAGACCTTGTGGCCGGAGAAGACGAGGAAGTCGGCATCGAGCGCCTGCACGTCGAGGGGGATGTGCGGCGAGGACTGCGCCGCATCCACCAGCACCGGCACGCCGTAGGCGTGGGACAGCGCGATGATTTCCCGGACCGGGTTGATGGTGCCGAGCGCATTGGCGACGTGGGTCACCGAGACGATCCTGGTACGGCCCGAGAGCAGGGCGGCGAACTGCTCGAAGATGATCTCGCCGCGGTCGTCCACCGGGATCACCCGCAGGGTCGCGCCCGTGGCCTGGGTCAGGATCTGCCAGGGCACGATGTTGGCGTGGTGCTCGATCTGGCTGACGATGATCTCGTCGCCCGGACCGATATTCGCGCGGCCATACGCGTTGGCCACGAGGTTGATCGCCTCCGTGGTGCCGCGCAGGAAGACGATATCGTCCTTGGAGGGCGCGTTCAGGAAGCGCCGGACCTTCTCGCGCCCGCCCTCGAACAGGTCGGTGGAGCGCGCCGCCAGGGTGTGGGCGGCCCGGTGGATGTTCGAGTTGTGGCGCGCGTAGAACTCCGACGTGGCGTCGATGACGGATTGCGGCTTGTGGGTGGTGGCTGCGTTGTCGAGCCAGACCAGGGGATGCCCGTTGACGCTCTGGTGGAGGGCCGGGAAGTCCTCGCGGACGCGCTCGACATCGAAGGGCGCCGCCACCGGGCTCGACCCGTGGGAGGTCACGCGCGGGGCCGGCCCGCCGTGCCGCGAGGGCTCGGCGCGCGGGGAGGCGTGCGGCTTCGAGGCGCGCCGGGACTGCGTCGGGGAAGAATCGGACAGGAAATAATAGTCGCCCGACGCGGACGCCGCGTCACCGCCCGGCTGCGCCGGGTGGACGGGCTCGCCCGAGAGGCGCCCCGTGCGCTGGAAGTTTTCCTGGGCGAGGTCTTTCCGGGCGAGGTCTTTCTCGGCGATGCCGCCGCCACGCTTCGCTGGATCGGCCGGCACGAGGCTCGGTGCGATCGCGTGCGCGAAGGCGTTCGCGCGCGGATGGTCCTGGGCGATCGTCCGGTGCAGGTCGGGGCCGCCGGGCAGGAAGGCGGCCACTTCCGGCACGGTGGGCACGAAGAATTCCGGCAGGCCGTGCCGCGCCGATAACGGGTCGGCGAGGGGATGGACCGAGGGGATCGTTGCCGTGTCGACGAAGCCGGCGCCCCCCGGCACGGGCGTGGCGCCGAACGGGTTGGCGGCCGACGGCCCGGTCAGGCCCGGCAGCCCGACGCTCGGGCCACCGACGTTGCGCGCCCCGAGGACCGCGGCGTCGGGCTGGAGGCCCGACGACAGGGCGCCCGAGGGCACCGAAGGCACGCCGATGGCAACACCCGGAAGCGATGGCTGCCCGGGGGCCTGGGGAAGGCTCTCCAGACCCTGGGGACCCTGCGGCGTGGCCGGCAGCGCGGGGGCCAGCGGCGCGGACGCCGCCTGGCCCTGGCCGTAGATCTCGCGGGCGATGCGTCCGACGAGGTCGGCATGCGCCGTATCGCCGGCCGCGCCCGTGGGGAGGCCGAAGCCGGACGAGCCCAAGACGCCGGCCTCAGGCGTAGTCATGGTAGTTACCCAGCAGGACGTTATCGAGGCGTGCGATGGCGTCCTCCACCAGCACGGCGGCGGAGAAGTAGCGGGTCACCAGGTGCGAGGCGATGGAATGGTCGTTGGTGCCCATGTAGCGCACCGACAGGCCGGGCTCGATCTCGCCAGTGACGCCGGATTTCTGCAGGCCGACCACGCCCTGCTCGCCCTCGCCGACGCGCAGCAGCAGGATCGAGGTGGTCTGGGCTCCGGTGACCGGATCGGTGTCGATCGGCAGCTTGTCGCTCGGCACGAGCGGCACGCCGCGCCAGGTGATGAACGGCGCGCCGAACAGGTGGATCACCACCGGGGGCACGCCGCGGCGGGTGGCTTCCCGGCCGAAGGCCGCGATGGCGCGGGGATGCGCCACGAAGAACGCGGGCTTCTTCCAGACCAGCGTCAGCAGCTCGTCGAGGTCGTCCGGCGTCGGCGGGCCGCCGCGGGTGGGGATGCGCTGGCGTCCGCCGACCTCGTTCAGCAGGCCGAACTCGGAATTGTTGAGCAGCTCCCACTCCTCCCGCTCCTTCACGGCATCGACCGTGAGGCGGATCTGCTCGCGCAGCTGGTCGATCTCGTTGGAGTAGAGGTCGGTGACGCGGGTATGGGTGTTGAGGATCGTCTGGATCGTGGAGAGGTGGTACTCGCGCGGATCGATCTCGTAATCCACGAAGGTGGTCGGCAGGCGCGGCGCGCCGGTCTGCACCGCGAGCAGCTCGATGCCCTGCTCGCCGTGGCTGTTGGTGTGACCCTTCAGGCGATCACGCTCCTCGACATACTGCGCGATGCGATTCCTGACGGCGGCGTCGTCCAGGGCCGCCCGGTCGAGGGTCAGCAGCGTGACGGCCGAGAGCGCCTTGACGGCGGGCGCGGGCTGGCCGTCGCCCGTGAGGGTGTCGTCGCCGAAGAAGTCGCCGCGCGTGGCGAGGCCCGAGCGCAGGCGGTTCTGGTAGGGGCCCGACAGGGACAGCTCGACGGTGCCGTCGGCGACGATGGTCAGGCTGCGGTCGCCCGCGCCGCCTTCCGAGATCGTCTCGCCGGCTTTGTGCTTGCTCTCGGTGAACCGGTCGGCGAGGGCCGCGAGTTCGGCATCGCCCAGCCGGCTGAACGGCGGCACGGCGCGTAAGGAAGCGGGGCTGATCGTGCGTGCCTTGTCGGCGCTGGCGAACGCGATGCGGCCGGGCTTGGCCAGCACGACGGCGCGCCGGTTCACGCGGTAGACGCCGCCATCCACGTTGACGAAGGGCAGGAGCCGCAGGAGCCAGCGCGGGGTGTTGGCGAGGTTCTGGACCGAGGTAACGGTCGCCGTCGATAGATTGCGTGCTGCGGATGCGCCCACGCTCTGCCCCTGTCCGCTCATGGTTGGTCGTCTCCGTCTGGTTTGTCGGGTGATGCCGTGCGCATCCGGACATGGATCGGCGTGCGCACAGTCGAGCGACTGTGCGTTCGAGGACAGCACTGCGGCGACCACGGCAAATTCTTGTCGTTCCCGCCGTGATTATTTGCATAGGGCCGGAAGTGACGCGGTTCTAACCGTGGCGGAGACACAGCGTCAATGAAATAATTTTCTATGTTTCATCTCATTCCAGTATGAGTCGCTCTTAATTGGAACGCACACAAGATTGAATGTCTTTAGACTGAATAAACAGAGAAGCCTGTTCTTCAGGATGTGGAATCCGAGGAAGCGATCGGAACACTCCGGTCCGAGGCCCGGCCCGCCCCGGAGGGGAGATCGGCGCGCACGGCGGGGCCGGGTATCGGCCGGAATTCGGACAGACGGGTCCGTCGCGGCCCCGGGGACCGTCCGGCCCAGACACCCGTCAGATCCCGTCGCCGAAGAACTGGTCCATGCTCTGGGCCGGGTCTTCGGCCGCGCTGATTCGCGATACGACGCGGGCCGGCACGCCCGCCACGGTGGTGTGGGCCGGCACGTTGTGCAGGACGACGGCCGCGGCGGCCACCTTCGCGCCCTCGCCGACCCGGATGTTGCCGAGCACCTTGGCACCGACGCTGAGGAGGACACCGCGCTCGATCTTCGGGTGGCGGTCGCCGCTCTCCTTGCCGTTGCCCCCCAGGGTCACGGATTGCAGGATCGAGACGTCGTCGGCGATCACCGTGGTCTCACCGATCACGACGCCGGTGGCATGGTCGATGAAGACGCCGGAGCCGATCTGCGCCGCCGGATGGATGTCGGCGCCGAACACCTCGGAAATCCGGCTCTGGATATGCAGCGCCAGGGTGACGCGGCCCTGGTGCCAGAGCCAATGCGCCACCCGGTAGCTCTCCAGCGCCGCGAGCCCCTTGTAGAACAGGAAGGGGTCGAGGTAGCGCCGGCAGGTCGGGTCGCGCTCGCGGATGGCCACGAGGTCGCGTACGGCGTGCTCGCCCGCATGCGGGTCGGCCTCGAAGGCCGAGAGGCAGAGGTCGCGGGTTGAGAGCCGCGCCAGGTCGCCGTCGCCGAGGCGATGGGCGAGGCGGTAGGCGAAGGCATGGACCAGGCTCGGCTGGTCGAGCACCGTCGCCTGGATGATGCCGGCATAGAGCGGCTCCTCGATGAGGGCCGCCTCCGCCTCGGCACGCATCGCCCGCCAGACGTCGGCGCCGGCCGTGGTCTGGCTCACGCTGCGCAGGGGTGGGCGCAGGAGGCTGCTGGGTACGCGCGAGGCGTGGCTGCCGGCTGTCATGGGGATGGGGTCATGTGCATCGGGCGGTCCGAGCGGCGCACGGCGGCACCGGCCTCAACCGACGCGCTGGAACAGAGCGGCGATGTAGCCCACCAGGAGGCCGTGCCCCTCGAACTGCACGTCCACCACCTGCGCCCCGTCCCGGGCCGGCAGGACGTCGACGATGCGACCGGTGGCGTGGCGCCAGATCCCGAGGGCATCGGCCACGTCGAGCCGGGCGAACACAACCTGATCTCCGAGAACCATCGTTTACTCCGATCTGCACGTCTTCGCTGGAGGGGGCGTCGGGGGCGCCGCACCTCTGAGAAGTCTGCCGATCCGGGGCCTCCGGGGTCAATGACAGCGGTTTCCAAAGATCGGCCGCCTGCGGGCACGGCCTTCCTCCCGGACGGGTCCCGGGAGCAGGCTTGTCCTGCGCGGCCGATTCCAGTGGCCTCAGCGGCCCGTCACCAAGATGTCGGGGCGTGCGTCCCCGGTGAAGCCGTGCCGGTTCGGCATCACCACCGCCGGGAGTGCGCCGGCATCCAACACGGCGTCCTGCGGCAGGAGGCCGTTGAGGTGGAGGACGTAGGCGCTCAGGGCGTAGGTCTCGTCTGCGCTGAGGGTTTGCGGCGCGTCGAAGGGCATGGCACGGCGAATGTAGTCGAACAGGGTGGTGGCGTAGGGCCAGTAGCTGCCCACGGTTCGGACCGGCTTCGGCGTGGCGAGAGAGCCCTGGCCGCCGGCCAGCGCGTCGGCGCTGCCGCCTTCGCCCTTCGCCCCATGACAGGCCGCACAGCGCGCCTCGAACAGGGCGGCACCGTCGCGGACGCTGCCGTGGCCCGGGGGCAGGCCCTGGCCATCGGCGCGGACGTCGATGTCCCAGGCGGCCAGGAGCTCCGGTGTGGCCGCACGGCCGATCCCGAGGCGGCCTGACGGGCCGCGCAGGCCGGCGGCGGGTCCGCCGGGATCAGCCAGGGCCGCACCGGTCAGCACGAGGCAGGCGAGGGACCCGAGAAGGCTAACCCGCATGGCTGACGCCTCCATCGGCGGCGATCCGCCAGCCGAACGTCGCGTTGTTGTGGTAGAAGGACTGGGTGCCCCGCACCGCCACCAGGGCGGCGCGATCGGGCTGGACGTAGCCGGTCTCGTCGGTGGCGCGGCTGAGGAGCTGGGCCGGGCCGCCGTCCCAGCGCCAGGGCAGCCGGAACCGGGTGAGGCAGCGCGGCAGGACCGGACCTTCGAGGGTCGCCGCCTGCCAGCGGGCGCCCCCGTCCGCGGAGACCTCGACCCGGGCGATCCGGCCCCGCCCGGTCCAGGCGAGGCCCCGGATCTCCCGGAAGCCCGGCTCGCCCAGGCGCTCGCCGCCCGAAGGCGTGGTGATGACGGATTTGGCCTCCATCACGAAGCTGAACTGCCGGGCCGTGCCGTCCGGCATCAGGTCGGTGTACTTCGCAGTCTCCTCGCGGGTCTGGAACGGCTGGTCGCCGACCTTGAGGCGGCGCAGCCACTTGACGCTGAGGTTGCCCTCCACGCCGGGCACGAACAGCCGCAGCGGATAGCCCTGCTCCGGGCGCAGGCGCTCGCCGTTCTGGGCATAGGCCAGGATCGCCCCGTCGCGGGCGAGGTCGAGGGGAAGGCTGCGGCTCATTCCCGAGGCGTCGGCACCCTCGGCGAGGATCCAGGCGGCCCCCGGCCTCACGCCGACCTCGTCGAGCAGGGTGGCGAGCTCGACCCCGGTCCACTCGGAGCAGGAGAGCAGGCCGTGGCTCTCCTGTAGGGTCCAGGACGGCTTGGCCCCGAGCCAGGGCGTGTTGCCCGAACATTCCAGGAAGTGGATGCGCGACACGGCGGGCATCCGCAGCAGGTCGTCCATAGTCAGGACGAGGGGGCGCTCCACCAGGCCGTGGATCGCCAGCCGGTGCCGGTCCGGGTCGATCGCCGGGACGCCGGCATGGTGACGCTCGAAATGGAGGCCGTTCGGGGTGATGATTCCGTGCAGGTGCTGGAGCGGCGTGCCCGTCGAGGCCGCCCCCGGAAAGGGTGGCGGCGTGCGCGGCCGTCGTCCCAGCCGCTCGAAGGGCGAGGGCTGACCATAGGCCGGCGAGGCCACCGGCGCCCCGGGGGTGCGGCTCCACGGGGGAACCTCCAGGGGCTCGACGGCGCCCGCGGCGCGGGCCGTTGCGGTGAGCCCGACCCCACCGGCGGCGGCGCCGGCGAGGCGGAGGAAACTGCGTCGATGCGCGAGCCGGCGCAGGGCGTCAGGGGGCATGGGACGGAATCCGCACGAGGGTGGGGAGGATCGGGGCACGGAGGCCGCCCGCGACGGAGCGCGGGCGGGCCGCATCAACGGCGCCCCGAAGACCGGCATTCAACCGTATTCAGGCGGGGCGATCAACGAAAGGGTCTTTCGTTTTTCTGTCCGGTGCGAGAGGAATAGCCTCCGCCTCGGCCAGAACTGGAAGCATTCCTCGTCTGGAAGCACGAGCGGGTTCCACCCCCGCGGCTGGCGGGGTCACCGGAGCGGCCGTTCGTCCAAGCGGCGGCCGAGCGGGCCGACCGCCAGGCCAAACCAAGAAGAAGCGGCATTTCCCAGCATCTGAGCCGGAGTTTCGGCGATAAAGTGCGCCTCGCGAGAAATGCTCTCCGGAACCCGAGGCCGGGAACGCAAACCATCTCCGCCACCACTCGAATAAAGACTTCGCTTTTATTGACGCGCCTCGGACCCAGGATAACATCTTCGTCATCGATCCGGAGCGCGCTGTCGACCCGGATCGCCGCATATCTCCTCGGACGAGGCAGCTTCTCCGGGCAGGATCGCCTCCTCGGAACAAGATTACTGCCCCAAGCGAGACAGTGTCTCCCAACAAGTCAGCGGCGGGCCAGATGACGACCAGACGACACACCTTCCTCTCGCGGCGGCTCGCCGGGGCCCTGCTCGGTGGACTGGCGCTCTGCGCGACGCTCTCCGGCGCCGCGGCGGCGGCCGAGGGCCAGCTGCGGATCGCCAAGCAGTTCGGCGTCGTCTACTTGCTCCTCAACGTGGTCGAGGACCAGAAGCTCATCGAGAAGCACGGCAAGGCGGCCGGCCTCGACATCAAGGTCGACTACGTCCAGCTCTCGGGCGGGTCCGCGGTCAACGACGCGCTGCTGTCCGGCAACATCGAGATCGCCGGGGCCGGGGTCGGTCCGCTGTTCACCCTCTGGGACCGCACCCGGGGCCGGCAGAACGTCAAGGGCGTCGCCTCGCTCGGCAACTTTCCCTACTACCTCGTCACCAACAATCCCGCGGTGAAGAGCATCGCCGATTTCGGCGAGAAGGACCGGATCGCGGTGCCGGCGGTGGGCGTCTCGGTGCAGTCGCGCATCCTGCAATGGGCCTCGGCCAAGCTCTGGGGCGACAAGGACTTCGCCAGGCTCGACCGGATCAGCGTCGCGGTCCCGCATCCGGAGGCGGCGGCCGCGATCATCAAGGGCGGCACCGAGATCTCCGGGCATTTCGGCAATCCGCCCTTCCAGGACCAGGAACTGGCGGAGAACCCCAAGGCCCGCATCGTCCTGAATTCGTACGACGTCCAGGGCGGCCCGTCCTCCTCGACGGTGCTCTACGGGACGGAGGCGTTCTACAAATCCAGCCCGAAGACCTACAAGGCCTTCCTGGACGCGCTCGACGAGGCGGCGAAGTTCATCACCGAGAACCCCGACAAGGCGGCCGAAATCTACGTCCGGACGACCAGCAGCAAGCTCGATCCGGCGCTGCTCAAGACAATCATCACCAACCCGGCCGTGACCTTCAAGGTGGCGCCGGAGAATACCCTCGGGCTGGGCCAGTTCATGCATCGGGTCGGGGCGATCAAGTCCGCGCCCCAGGCCATCGGCGACTACTTCTTCGCCGATCCGCGCATCGATACCGGCAGCTGAGCGGCCCGCGATGATCTGCGCCGCCACCCTGTCCGACCTGTCCGTTCTCGAACTGGCCGAGCCGCGCCCGCGCGACGGCGGCCGGCGCGACGCCGCCCCCGCCCGGCCGGCACCGGAGCCCGCGCCTCCCCCCGCGCTCGACCCGTCGCCCCTGCTGCAGATCCGCGGCGTCACCCTGGAATACCGCACGCCGCAGCGGGTGGTGCGGGCCACGCACCGGATCGACCTCGACATCCATGCGGGCGACCGCTTCGTCCTGCTCGGGCCGTCGGGCTGCGGCAAGTCCACCCTGCTGAAAGCAGCGGCCGGCTTCATCACGCCGGTGGAGGGCGCGATCACCCTGGCGGGCGCTCCGGTGCGGGCGCCCGGGCCCGACCGCATCGTGGTGTTCCAGGAATTCGACCAACTGCCGCCCTGGAAGACGGTGGCGCAGAACGTCGCCTTCCCGCTGCGCGCCGCCAAGGCGCTCGGCCGGCGGGAGGCGCAGGAGCGCGCGCGCCACTACATCGACAAGGTCGGGCTCACCCCCTTCGCCGACAGCTACCCGCACCAGCTCTCGGGCGGCATGAAGCAACGCGTCGCCATCGCCCGCGCCCTGGCGATGCAGCCCCGGGTGCTGATGATGGACGAGCCCTTCGCGGCGCTCGACGCCCTGACCCGGCGGCGGATGCAGGAAGAGCTGCTCGCCCTCTGGGACGAGGCCCGCTTCACCCTGCTCTTCGTCACGCATTCGATCGAGGAGGCGCTCGTGGTCGGCAACCGGGTGGCCCTGCTCTCGCCCCATCCCGGCCGGGTGCGGGCCGAGTTCAACAGCCACGCGTTCGATCTCTCCAGCATCGGCAGCGAGGCCTTCCAGGGAGCGGTGCAGCGGCTGCACGCGCGCCTGTTCGAGACCGACGCCCCTGCGGAGGCGGCCCGATGAGCGCGTCCGCGACCCGCCCCGATCGCTTCATCCAGAACCGCATCCCGCGCGATCTGGTACCGCCGGTCCGCCCGGAATACGACCGGGTGCTCGCGCCCTTCGTGGAGGCACCGGTGGAACGCACGCTGCCGCTCGGCGCGCGGCTGTGGCAGCGGGACTGGCTGCGCAAGGGCCTGATCATCGCCGCCCTGGCGCTGGTCTGGGAGGGGCTGGCGCGCTGGCAGGACAACGACCTGCTGCTGCCCGGATTTCTCGCCACGATGTCGGCCCTCTTCGACGGCCTCGCCAACGGCGAGCTCATCGACCGAGTGTGGATCTCCCTCACCGTGCTGGTGCAGGGCTACCTCGCCGGCATCGTGCTGGCCTTCGGGCTGACGACGCTCGCGGTCTCGACGCAGTTCGGCCGCGACCTGCTCTCGACCCTGACGGCGATGTTCAATCCGCTGCCGGCCATCGCCCTGCTGCCGCTCGCCCTGCTCTGGTTCGGCCTCGGCTCCGGCAGCCTGATCTTCGTGCTGATCCACTCGGTGCTGTGGCCGATGGCGCTCAACACCTATGCGGGCTTCCAGGGCGTACCCGAGACCCTGCGGATGGCGGGGCGCAACTACGGCCTGCGCGGGCCGTCCTACGTCCTGCAGATCCTGATCCCAGCCGCCCTGCCGGCGATCCTGTCCGGCCTGAAGATCGGCTGGGCCTTCGCCTGGCGCACCCTGATCGCGGCCGAGCTGGTGTTCGGGGCTTCCTCGGGGCGGGGTGGCCTCGGCTGGTACATCTTCCAGAACCGCAACGAGCTCTACACCGACCGGGTCTTCGCCGGGCTCGTCCTGGTCATCGTCATCGGCCTCGTGGTCGAGAACCTCGTGTTCGCGGCCTTCGAGCGGCTGACCGTGCGGCGCTGGGGCATGGCCCGCTAGGATAGGGCTCGGTAGAGTATGAGGCGACACGCGGTGGCGGAGCAGGGCCCATTCCGATGAACACCTATGCGTCCGGGTTCGCCGGCGGCGCGCTGGTCGGCCTGTCGGTGGCGCTCCTGATGCTCCTGAACGGGCGCATCGCCGGGATCAGCGGCCTCGTGGCCGGCCTCGGCCGGGATCGGGGCCTGCGTCGGTGGGTCGATGCCGCCTTCGTCGCCGGCCTGATCGCCGGTCCGCCGGTCTTCGCCCTCGCCACCGGGGCCTGGCCGGCGATGCGCTTCGTCGCTTCCCTGCCGGTGCTCGCCGTCGCCGGCCTCCTCGTCGGGTTCGGCACCCGTCTCGGCTCGGGCTGCACCAGCGGCCACGGCGTCGCCGGCCTCGCCCGGCTCTCAGCCCGCTCGCTGGCGGCGGTCCTGACCTTCCTGGGGACCGGCATGCTCACCGTCGCCCTGTTGCGGGCGCTGGCGTGAGCGCGGCGCTCCGGCTGCTCGCGGCCCTCGCCGCCGGACTGATCTTCGGGCTCGGCCTGTCGCTCTCGGGCATGCTCGACCCGGCCCGGGTCCAGGGCTTCCTCGACGTGACCGGTGCCTTCGACGGGCGTCAGGCCTGGGACCCGACGCTGGCCTTCGTGCTCGGCGGCGCGGTAAGCGTCGCCGGCCTCGGCTACGCCCTGGCCCGCCGCTTGCCGCGCCCGGCCCTGGCAGCCGCCTACGAGTTGCCGACGAACCGCCGGATCGACCGGCCGCTGATCGGCGGCGCGGCCTTGTTCGGGATCGGCTGGGGCCTGTCGGGCCTCTGTCCCGGCCCCGCCGTGGCGGCCCTGTCGACGGGGGCGCTGCCCGTGGCGGTCTTCGTCGCCGCCATGCTGGCGGGCATGGCGGCCCACCAGCGGTTCGTCGCCCGCGCCTGAGCCTCAGCGCACCCGGGGCAGGACATCTACGGCGAAGCGCCGCATCTCGGTCCCGAACGGCTGGAATTGCAGCCTGAAGCGCTCGATGCCGGCCGCATGGAAGGCGCGGATGCGGGACGCGAGGGTGTCGTAGCTGCGGACGTGGCCGGCGGCGGTGCCGCCGTTGGTCCCGACATGGCGGGAGGCCGCCGCGTCGGTCTTGGCGAACATCACGCTCGCCGTGTCCGTGCGCGCCCGGGTGTCGGCCCGCAGCGCCGCGTCGCGGTCGGGCCAGGGCCAGCAGGCACGCGTGTTCGGCCTGCGCCGCCGCATCGGTCTCGCGGGCGATGACGAAGGCCGAGAGTCCGTAGCGCAGCGGGCCGTTGACGGCGGGCGGGGCGCAGCTGGCAATCCGACACTTCGAAGTGCGGCCCCGCGTGGATGACGCGCCCGCCCCCCTTCGGCCGGCCGACGAGGCAGATCCATTCGGCGGGGTAGGATTAGCGCGCGTCGGGCGCCGGAAAGCGCAGGCCGGCCCGCCCGAACTCGGCCCTGTCCAGGCTTTCACGAGGTTGATGGCGAACCGCCCCCGGGCGATGGATCGGGCGACGAGCACGGCGTCGAAGCCAAGGGCCGCTGCCTGGGCGCGCCCAGGCTTTTCCACCGCGAGACCCACAGGAACAAATCAAGGACAAACGCGAATTCGACGACCGCCGCAAATGGGCGATACCAACGACTTATCGCGATGGGAGGGGTCTGGCGGAGACGGAGGGATTCGAACCCTCGATACCCCTTTCGGGGTATGCTCATTTAGCAAACGAGTGCCTTCAGCCGCTCGGCCACGTCTCCGCAGGCCGTCGATCTAGAATTTCGCATCCGGCGGGTCAAGCTACGATTGGGGTCGCCATCGGGAAATCGGTGCCGTCCCGCTCTGCGTGCCGCCCGGGGCACAGGCGCGACGGATGGCAGGCATGCGGCAACACGGAATCCCGGCGAACCGTCCGAAGGTGCCGCGGCTGTCAGACGCCGGCGAGGCGCTTGCGCTGGACTTTCCCGTTGGCGGTGCGCGGCAACGCCTCGAGGAAACGCACCTCGCGCGGGCACTTGTAGGCGGCGAGCCGATCGAGGCACCACGCCAGGATGTCGTCGACCTCCAGCACGGCATCGGGCTTCGGCACCACGAAGGCGGTGATGACGCTGAGATCGGCCCGCACGGCCATCTCCGCCACGCCGACCTCGGCGACGCCGGGATGTTCGATCAGGACGCCCTCGACCTCGTTGGGCGAGACCCGGTAGCCCAGGGCGTTCATGAGGTCGTCGTTGCGGCCGTGGAAGGTGAGATAGCCGTCGGCGTCGAGGCTCGCGAGGTCGCCACCGACGAACCACTCACCGCGCATCACCGCCGCCTCCTCGTCGGGCCGGTTCCAGTAGCCCAGCATCAGGCCGGGCTCGGAGCGGTGGACCGCGAGAAGCCCGATTTGCCCGGGCGGAAGCGGCTCGGCCGGCCCCTCCGTCGGCAGGATCGCCACCCGGCGTCCGGGCTGCGGCTTGCCGGGCGAGCCGGGGCGCACCGGGATCGTCGGTCCGCTCGAGACGTAGGTCGAGCACTCGCTCATCCCGAGGGCTTCGTAGAGGGGTTTTCCGGTCGCCCGCGTCCAGGCCGCGAGAAGTTCGGGCGGCAGGGCCTCGCCAGCCGTCACGCCATGGCGCAGCGTGCTGAGATCGACGGCGCCGAGATCGGCATATTTCAGGATCTGCCGGTAAAGACTCGGCACCGCGGCGAACAGCGTCGCCCGGTGGCGGGCGATGAGGGCCGGCCAGACCGCCGGGTCACGCGGACCGTCGTAGAGCACGGCCGTGGCGCCGCAGGCCCAGGGGTCGGTGATGCCGACGCCGAGGGTGTAGGTCCAGTTCATCGTGCCGGCATGGAGCATCACGTCGTGCTCGGACAGGCCGAGCCAGTGCGCATGCATCGGCCGGCGCCCACGGATGGCGCGGTGGGCATGCAGAACGCCCTTGGGCCGGCTGGTCGTGCCCGAGGTGTAGACCAGCGTCGCCGGATCGTCGGCTCCGGTGTCGGCGTAGCCTGCCAGCCCCGGGCCGGCCTTCATGGCCGTGATGTCCTCGGATCGAAGCAGGATGCGGCCGCCGAGCCCGGCCGGATCGATGGACTGGCCGGCGCCGATGACCACCACCGACGCAGCGGCATTCTCCATCAGGAAGGCCGCCTCGGGCTCGGTCAGTTGCGGCGAGGAGGGGAGGGCAACGAGGCCGGCCGCCAGGGCCGCGAAATAGACGAGGACGTAGTCGGCCTCGTTGCCCATGCGGATCATCACCCGAGAGCCGGGCTCGAGACCGAGGGACCGAAGCCCGGCACCGATGCTGCGGACCGCGCGGTCGACCTCGCCGAAGCTCAGGGACCGGACGTCGTGGCCGGCCCCCGCCATGATCAGCGCCGTCTTGTCGGGACGCAGGCGTGCGTTCTCGGCCAGGCAGTAGCGCGCGCCGTTGAACCGGGAGGCCTCAGGGGCAGCGGCGGGGAATGCGGTCAAGCGAAGGCTCCGTAGCGACCCGCGCAGGGAAGCCGAAAGCGGACGCCCCGACAAGGGCGCCCGCCTGCGATCGACCGTTCCGGCGACCGTCCCCGGGTCCGACGTCTCAGCCGGTGATCTCCCGGGCGGCGGTCAGCATCTCCTTCATCGCCTCGGCGGCGGCCTGATAGGCCGGCGTTCCGATGTCCCAGTTACTGACCTTCAGGGCTTCCAGCATCCGACCGGCCTCCGCGAAGGCCTTGGTCTCGGCCGCCGCGAGGCGCGCGAAGGCCGGATGGGCGGCGGGGGCCGTGCCGGCGAGGTCCGCCTTCAGGCTCCGGCCGGGCTGGCCCGAGAGGGTCGCGAGCGACGGGTCCGGCTGCGCCATGCCGACGAGCACACGGGCGAGCTTGCGCTTCCAGGCACCGATATCGGCCGGCAGGCGCACCAGGGCGTAGAGCGGCACGTCACGGGCGTTGGCGTTCAGGGCGGTCTGGCCCGTGGCCTCGGCGCGCACCAAGCGGCTGGTGATCTTCTCGATCTCCTCGTGGGTCTTGGCAGCCTTGGCGGCGATGTTCTGGACGCTGGTGGAAATCTCGGAGGTCGCCGCGCGCTGCTGGCCGAGCATCTGGGAGATCGCCTGGTTGAGGTCGCTCGCCTGGGCGATGCGGGCATTCGTCTCGACGATGCGGTGCTCGAGCTGGTCCACGATGGTCCGACCAGTGGTGACGGCGCTGCGGCTCTCGTGCACGGCCTCGGAAATCGCACCCATCTCGGCGGTGAGCGTGCTCAGGAGTCCGCGGATCTCGCCGGTGGACTTCGCGGTCTGGGCCGAGAGCGACTTGACCTCGGCGGCCACCACGGAGAACCCGCGGCCGGCCTCGCCGGCCCGCGCCGCCTCGATGGTGGCGTTGAGCGCCAGCAGATTGGTCTGGGCCGAGATCGCCGCGATGGTGGTCGCCATCACCTCGATCTGAGCGATGGCCCGCTCGAGGACGACGACCCGCTCGGAAATCTGCGAGGTGCGATCGTCGATCTCGTGCATCGCCGTGCGCGCCTTCTGGGCGTCCTGGATGCAGGCCTGGGTCTCCGCGAGGGCATCCTGCGCCACGGTCACCACAGTCTCGGAGGTCTGCGCCACCTCCGCCACGGAGGCCGCCATCTCCTCGGTGGCGCCGGCGATCGTCTGGGTGGCGCTCGCCACCTCGCCGACGTCGTAGGTCATCCAACCGGTGTTGGTCGCGGCCTCGGACGCTTCGCGCGCCACGGTGGCGGTGGTGCCGAGGCTGCGCAGGAGATCGGACTCGCGGTTCGCATGCAGCCGTTCGATCGCCGCGCGAAGCGGTCCCTCGGGCAGGTCGATGCCCGCGATGTTCTGGCTCGCCATCAGGGATTCGACGGCCCGGACGAGGCGCGCTTCGTCGCCGGTGCGCGTGGCATCCGGCGCAGCGTCGCCGGCGGGCTGCTTCGTGGCGGAACGAGCGAAGGGGAGGCCGAGCATCGCGGTTGGTCCTGTAGGGTGTAACGCTGTTATCTACCGGTCTTCGATTAATGTATCCTTATTGCGCGAAAACATCCTCACCATGATTTGAAGCCATCCCAGTCGGGCGCCGACGAAACTCGCTGCACCGCAAACAATGAAGCCGCGTTCGCGCAATCGGTGCTTGTTTTCTTCTAGTCGTGCGATGTTCGAGAGCTGGAAAGATTTATAAGGCTTGAACCAAAGCATTAGCCTTCAATTTCCTGGCAGCCGAGATCGCGGGCAATGTTTCCCGACGTCGGCGTCGATTTTCCGACAAGACGGCGCGCCAGGAGGGGCGCCGGAGCTTACGTCTATTTCCGTACCGTCGCGCGATCCGACTGCTCCGCATTCGGGGAGGCGCCCGCGATCAGGCGTTCCTCGGGCACGATGGAATTTTGCCAAGCTGAACTGAAATCGCTCAAGCGGTGACCGAAACCGGCCCGCCCGGTCGGCTCGCCACAGCGACATCTCCAGATTGTAGACCGGAAGCCGCGCTGAGCACGGTTCGCCGGCGCCTGCGGCGGAGGCGCCGGTCAGGCCGAGCGCGACAGGGCGACTTCGCGCGGTCCGATGAGATCGGCCTTGCGCTCCAGCAGGGTCGGCGGGGGAACGGGCGCCTCGATGGTGCAGACGACACCGGTCGCGGCGAACAGCAGCTGAACCTCGCCATCGAGCTCCCGGGCGAGGCTGCGCTCGATCAGACGCGAACCGAAGCCGGTCCGGGTCGGCGGAACGACCGTCGGCCCGCCATCCTCGCTCCAGCGCAGGATCAGGCGGGTCTCCGCCTGCCGCTCCACCGACCAGGCGATCGTGACGGTGCCGCCCTCCTGCGAGAGCGCGCCGTACTTCACCGCATTGGTGCCGAGCTCATGCAGCGCCATGGCGATCGAGAGGGCCAGGCGCGGCGGCAGGCGAAGGGTGGGACCGGATACGAGGAAGCGGGAGCGCTGCCCTTCCGTCGTATCCAGCGGCGCGATGGCATCGGCGACGACGTTTCCGAGTTCGGCACCGTCCCAGCTCTCCCGGGTGAGAACGTTGTGCACCCGCGCGAGGGCGAGCAGCCGCGCCTCGAAGGCGGCGCGGGCGGCGGTGGCCTCCGGCCCTTCCAGTCGGCGCAGGGACTGGCCGGCAATGGACTGCACGGTGGCCAGGGTGTTCTTCACGCGGTGATTGAGCTCGTGGATGAGCAGTTGCTGGTGCTCGGCGGCACGCTTGGCGTCGGTGATGTCGACGTTGCAGCCGGTATAGCCGAGGAAGTTTCCGGTATCGTCGGTGCGCGGGACGCCCTCGCAGCGCAGCCAGCGCACGACTCCGTCCTGGTCGATCACCCGCACGTCGGCCTGGAACGGGACCCGCGCCGCGAAGGCATCCCGGAAGCGCGTCGCGAAGGTCTCGTAGTCTTCCGCGAAGATGATGCGGCGCCAATCCTCGCCGGCCAGCACGGCCGACGTGTGGAGACCGAACATGTGGTCGAAATGCATGTTGGCGAAGCTGATCTGGGCCGTCTCGTCGGTCATCCAGATCAGGGCCGGCGCGGAATCGGCCATGTGCCGGAAGCGCGCCTCGCTCTCGCGCAGGGCGCTCAGGCCCCGCTCGGTCTCGGCGAGGGCGCGGTCGCGCTCGTCGCTGCGCAGGCGCAGGCGCTGCGAGGCATCGGCCAGAACGTCGCCCAGCCGCCGGATCTCGTGGATCGGCGAGGTGATCCGGGGAATGACCTCGCCGCGGGCGAGGGCCGGCCCGGTCGCCGCGAGCCGGCGCAGGGGCCGCGAGACCCGCGACCACAGGTGCACGGCGAGGATGGACGAGGTCGCCAGCACCAGGAGCCCGAACCCGCAGAAGGCCCAGATCCAGTTGCGCAGACGCGCTTCCACCAGGGCCTGCGGGATGATCGCCACCGCCGTCCAGCCGGTGAGACGCGAACGCGCCTCGACGACGGTCACCGGCTTCAGGCGTCGATCCTTGCCCTCCCAGACGTTCGGCGTCGCGGTCTGGTGCTGGCGCAGGGTCGCGAGGCGCGGCGTGCCGATGACGGAATCGGGGTCCGGCACCCGCGCCAGGACGATCCCGTCGCGATCGGAAAGGCCGGTGGTCCAGCCCTCGACGGCTTCCCGGGCGACGAGGCTCTCCAGGCGGCTGATCGGCACCGTGAAGCTGAGGATGTGCCTGACGCCGCCCTCGCCGAGCACCGGCACGGCGACCGCGTAGGTCGCGTCCGTCGGCTTCATGCCCTTGACGTAGCCGGAGACGACCGCACGCTGGTTGCCCGAGGCGATCTCGCGGTCGAACGGCAGACCGCTGCGCGGCAGGGGCGCACCGCGGGGCACCGCCGTGTTCACGACCTGCTGTCCGTCCGGTCGCCGCAGCAGGATGTCGAGGCCGACCGCGTCGCGCACGAGCCGGGCCTGAGCGTCGAAGTTCTCGAACTCCCCGTCCTTCAGCCGCGGCGAGGTCGCGAGGGTCTGGAGCACGGAGACGAGGCCGGCCGTGTCGCGATCGACGGACAGGGCGATGCCCCGGACGTTCTCGCGGGCGTCCTGTTCGAACCGGGCCCGCTCCGTTCCGGCATAGCGTACCAGGAGGATCGCCGTGAAGATCAGTCCCGGTCCGATCAGCGCGATCACCAGGGCGATCAGGTAGACCTGGGTCGAGAACCCGCGCTGGCGGACATGGGCGTAGGCGGAGGCGAGCGACCTCGGTCTCCACCACCGACGCCCCGGGCGGCGCGCGGTCATGGATTGATCGGGAGGCGGGTTGGTCATGGGCGATCGACGCCCACGCGATCGATATGGCCGAGGTCGCGCTCGGGCGCGAGCTGGTCCCGGATACGCTGCTTGAGGACCTTGACGTCGGGGAAGCCGCCGTCACGCGTCCGATCCCAGATCAGGTGGCTGCCGCACTGGATCACGAAGACGCCGCCGGTGCCGGGAATCAGGGCGACCTCGCCGAGATCGTCCCGGAAGGTCGACAGGAGCTCCTGCGCCATCCATCCCGCCCGCAAAAGCCATTGGCATTGCGTGCAGTAGGTGATCGAAACCCGCGGCTTCTCGGGCGATGGGCGGGGCGTTTCGTCCATGGCGGGTAAAGCGACCGATCGCTCACGGCTTGTCAACCGGCGCCCCGTCAACCGGCACGCGCGGCGCCTTGCGGCAGCGACCCGGACACGATCCGCGTCCCGCCGGGTTTCGCGTGCGGCCACGTTTTTCACTGTGCGCCTTTATCGCAGCCGCCGCGTACCTATCTGTCACTCCGCGTCGCAGGGACTTCCGTTCCGCGGCCGCGATCCGCTTCCGAGGAGTCCAAGCATGCGTTCAGGTGTCGTCATCCCGGCGGCGGGGCCGGTCAGGACCTGGCTCGGCCGGATCCGGATCGCGGTCGCGGCCCTTGCGTTCGGCACGACTCTGACGGGCTGTGGTGCGATCAACCGCGTGCCGACCCTGGAGGAGCGGGCGAAATCCTCCTGGAGCGAGGTGCAGAACCAGTATCAGCGCCGGGCGGACCTGATCCCGAACCTCGTCGAGACGGTGAAGGGCTACGCGCAGCAGGAGAAGGACGTCCTGATCGGCGTCACCGAGGCCCGGGCCAAGGCCTCCAGCGTCAAGGTCGATGCCTCCACGGTGAACGACCCGCAGAAGTTCAAGGAATTCCAGGACGCCCAGAACCAGCTGTCCGGCGCCCTCGGGCGGCTGCTCGTCACGGTGGAGCGCTACCCCGACATCAAGTCGAACCAGAACTTCCTCGCCCTGCAATCGCAGCTCGAAGGCACCGAGAACCGGATCGCCGTCGCGCGCCGCGACTACATCGCCGCCGTCCAGGACTACAACACCGAGGTCCGTACCATCCCCGGGCGCTGGATCGCGGCCTGGTTCTACCCCGAGGCGAAGCCGATGGAGACCTTCACGGCGACGCCCAATTCCGAGCGCCCGCCGAACGTGAAGTTCTAGACCGCCATGGGCCGCCCGCGTCCGGGATGGGTCGAGGCGTATCCCGTCCGGGATCTCGCGAAGCGTCTGATTCTCGGGCTCTGGCTCGTCCTCGGTCTCGCGGTGGTTCCGGCCGCCGCGGCCGAGCCGACCTTCCCGTCCCTGACCGGGCGGGTGGTCGACGCGGCAGGCATCCTCAAGCCCGAGGATCGCACGGCGCTGGAGGCCAAGCTGAAGGCATACGAGGACAAGACCTCCGACCAGGTGGTCGTCGCCACCGTACCGAGCCTGCAGGACCGCACGGTGGAGGACTACGCCAATCGCCTGTTCCGCGCCTGGAAGCTCGGGCAGGCCAAGACCAACAACGGGGCGCTGCTCCTCGTCGCCCCGAACGAGCGCAAGGTCCGGATCGAGGTCGGCTACGGACTCGAGGGCGCGCTGACCGACGCCCTCTCGAAGGTGATCATCACCACGGCGATCACGCCGCGCTTCAAGACCGGCGACTATGCCGGCGGCATCAATGCGGGCGTCGACGCCATGCTGTCGATCCTCTCGGGCGACGCCGAGGAGTGGCACCGCAAGGCGGAGGTGCGCAGCGACGAGGCCGATCCCGGGCAGGTGATGATCTTCATCGTGCTGTTCTTCGTCATCCTGTTCGTCGTCTACCGGATGAACCGCGGCCGTCGCGGTAGGGGAGGCGGCTTCATCATCCTGCCCGGGCCCTCCTCGGGCGGCTGGAGCGGCGGCGTTTCGGGCGGCTTCGATGGCGGCGGTTTCTCCGGCGGCGGCTTTTCGGGGGGCGGCGGCTCGTCGGGTGGGGGAGGAGCCTCCGGTGACTGGTGAACGGCATCCCTTCCTCGACGCGGCGGCGCGTGCGCGGATCGCGGAGGCGATCCGCCGGGCCGAGACCGGGACGGCGGGCGAGATCGTCGTGCTGGTGGCCGCCCGCGCCGGTCTCTACCGCTCCGCGCCACTTCTGCTGGCGCTCGCGGCCGGCCTTGCCGTGCCCTGGCCGCTGATCGCGCTGACGCCGTGGAGTGCCGCCGCGATCGCGCTCACCCAGGTGGCCGTGGTCCTGCTGGCCCTGCTGGCCGGCCTGCATCCGCGGCTGCGCATGGTCCTGGTGCCGCGGGTCATTCGCCGCGACCGGGCGCACGAGCAGGCCCTGCGCGAGTTCACCACCCGCGGGCTCAGCCGGACGGCGGGGCGGACCGGCGTGCTCATCTATCTGGCCAGGGCCGAGGGCCATGCCGAGATCGTTGCCGACCATGGCGTCGCCGCGCATGTCCCGGCCGCCGCCTGGGCCGGGGCCATCGAGAGCCTGCTGGCGGCCCTGCGTCGCGGCGAGGCGGAGGCGGGACTGGTCGCGGCGGTCGTCGAGGTCGGGGCCATCCTGTCCGGTCCGCTCCCGCCGGAGGCCAGGCCGGTCGATGCCCTGCCGAACCGGGTCATCGAACTCGATTGAAGCCGGAGGGGCCCCGCGCGCGCGCGGTGACAATCCCCGGATGTGTTATTCAAACCCTAACGATTGGAGCCGCTCGCCTCTGGCCCTTCCGCAAAATTTGCGCGAGAAGAGCCCTTGACGACCTGCCATCAAGGACAGGTCGCTGGAGCGAGACGTCATGAGTGCGGTATCGAAGCACGGGCCCTGGGCCCTCGTGGGAGCGCTGGGGGCGGCGGCCCTCGCCATCGTCGCGACGACCCGCGGCGAGACGGTGAACGCCCTCTGGATCGTGGTTGCAGCGGTCTGCGTCTACCTCATCGCCTATCGCTACTACTCGCTCTTCATCTCCTCCAAGGTCATGCGGCTCGACAACGGCCGCCAGACGCCGGCCCACGTGCACAACGACGGGCTCGACTATGTCCCGACGAACCGCAACGTGCTGTTCGGGCACCACTTCGCCGCCATCGCGGGCGCCGGACCGCTGGTCGGCCCCGTGCTCGCCGCGCAGATGGGCTACCTGCCGGGCCTGCTCTGGATCCTGGCGGGCGTGGTCCTGGCCGGCGCGGTGCAGGACTTCATGGTCCTCTTCATCTCGATGCGCCGAGACGGCCGCTCGCTGGGCGAGCTGATCCGGTCCGAACTCGGCACGATCCCGGGCATCATCGCCCTGTTCGGCACCTTCATGATCATGGTCATCCTGCTGGCGGTGCTGGCGATGATCGTCGTGAAGGCCCTGGCCGAAAGCCCCTGGGGCACGTTCACGGTCGCGGCGACGATTCCGATCGCGATGCTGATGGGCCTCTACGCCCGCTACATCCGCCCCGGAAAGGTCGGCGAGGTCTCGATCATCGGCTTCGTGCTGCTGATGCTCGCCATCGTCTACGGCGGCAACGTCGCGGCCGATCCCTACTGGGGTCCGTTCTTCACCTTCACGGGCACGCAGCTGTGCTGGCTGCTGATCGGCTACGGCTTCGTGGCCTCGATCCTGCCGGTCTGGCTCCTGCTCGCCCCGCGCGACTACCTCTCGACCTTCCTCAAGATCGGCACCATCATCGGCCTCGCGCTGGGCATCGCCTACGTCGCACCGCACATGCAGATGCCGGCGGTGACCAAGTTCGTCGACGGCAGTGGCCCGGTCTGGGCCGGATCGCTGTTCCCGTTCCTGTTCATCACCATCGCCTGCGGCGCGGTCTCCGGCTTCCACGCCCTAATCTCCTCCGGCACCACGCCGAAGCTGATCGATCGTGAGTCCGATGCCCGCTTCATCGGCTACGGCGGCATGCTCATGGAGAGCTTCGTGGCCGTGATGGCGCTGGTCTCGGCCAGCGTGATCGAGCCCGGCATCTACTTCACCATGAACTCCCCGGCCGGCCTCGTCGGTACCACGCCGGAGAGCGCCGCCGCCGCGGTGACGAAGCTCGACCCGGCCTTCACCATCACGCCGGAGCAAATCGCCCAGACGGCCAAGGACGTCGGCGAGCACTCCATCATCTCCCGCGCCGGCGGTGCGCCGACCCTCGCAGTCGGCATGGCGCACATCATCTCCTCGGCCATCGGCGGCAAGGCGATGATGGCGTTCTGGTACCACTTCGCCATCCTGTTCGAGGCCCTGTTCATCCTGACGGCGGTGGATGCCGGGACGCGCGCCGGGCGCTTCATGCTGCAGGACCTGCTCGGCCTCGTCTCGCCGAAGTTCAAGGACACGACCGCCTGGGCGCCCAGCATCCTGGCCACCGCCCTCTGCGTCGGCGCCTGGGGCTACTTCCTCTACCAGGGCGTCACCGATCCGCTCGGCGGCATCTACACCCTGTGGCCGCTGTTCGGCATCTCCAACCAGATGCTGGCCGCCGTGGCCCTGACGCTCGCCACCGTGGTGATCTTCAAGATGAAGCGCGAGCGCTACGCCTTCGTCACGATCATCCCCACCGTGTGGCTCTGCGTCTGCACGCTGACGGCCGGCTGGCAGAAGATCTTCTCGGCGGACCCGAAGATCGGCTTCCTCTCCCATGCCGATCGCTTCTCGGCGGCCATCGCCGAGAACAAGGTGCTGGCGCCGGCCAAGAACATGGCCGACATGCACAAGATCGTCTTCAACGATCGGATCGACGCGGCCCTCGCGGTGCTGTTCGTCGGCCTCGTGCTCGCCATCGCCACCTTCGGCATCATGGCCTGCGTGAAGGCGTACCGCGCCGATCGCTGGACCGCCCTGGAGAGCGGCGGCCCGGCCGCCGTTCCCGCGGAGTAAGCCCCATGGCGCTGTCGTCGACCGAATTGCGGGACCGTCTCAAGACCTTCTCGAAATGCGTCTGCGACGGCGCCCGCCTGATGGTGGGGCAGGGCGACTACGACGCCTACGCCGCCCATATCCGCAAGACGCACGCGGACCAGGAGCCGATGAGCGAGCGGGAGTTCTTCCGGAACCGGGAGAACGCCCGTTTCGGCGTCGGCAACCGCAGCGGCTTCCGCTGCTGCTGAGCGCCAGGGGCCGCTGCCCTGCGAGAAGCTGACCGGGCGGGCGGGCCTGCATGCGGGGCGCTGGGGTCCGGACTCCGGATACGCCCACACCGCTTCCAGCGCACGGACCCGGTCCGGCGCATAGATACCTCCGATCGGACATCATCGACGCGGCGGAAACCTCGGACGCGTTCGACGACGTCCCTCCCCGCGATCCCGAGCAGGCCCTGCTGGCGGCGGGCGAACGCTCGGTCCTCCCCCGCCCTGGTCCTCTGCGTGGCCTGATGGGCCCGACGATCCCGATCCCGACCGGACAGGCGACGATCTCTGCGGATTGTTCCGGGACGACCGAGACCGCGTCAGATATCCCCGTGATCGAACCGATGCGCCGCGCCAGCGCCGATCGAGGGGCCTCGCGACCTTCCTCCGCGGCCGTCCCATGACCTGGGAACAGGCCTGCCAAATCCGCCTGCCGACTGGCGCACGGAACATCCGGAGGGGTCCGCACCGGACGTTGCCGGACGGCATCGGCCGCAACGCCCCGGCGAAACCAGCACAGTAATCGGGCAGCAGCGACAAAGCTTAAGCCGCTGATTTACACCCGGAAACAAAAAACCCGGGTTCAGGCCTCGATTGCGTCGCGGCGTCACGGCTACAGAGAAGCCGCCGGCATGCGACCACCGTGGTACACCAGCCGGAACGCGATCGCGTGGGAGCCGCATGGGCCTCGTCCAGTATGCTCTGAAGTTTCGCATCACGATCTACGTCCTCGCCGTACTGATGATGCTCGGCGGCGCGGCGGCGGTCGTGGTCGCGCCCAAGGACGTGCTGCCCACCGTGGATATCCCGGTGGTCGTGGTGGTGTGGACCTATAACGGTCTGTCGACCTCCGAGATGGAGCGCCGCATCACGACCTACGCGGAGTTCTCGCTCTCCAACAACGTCAACAACATCGCCCGGATGGAGTCGACGACCCTCCAGGGCACGGCGATCCAGAAGATCTACTTCGACGGCGCGGTGAGCATCGACCTCGCCATCGCGCAGGTCGTCTCGGCGATGAACTCGATCCGCTCGACGATGCCGCCCGGCGTCCAGCCGCCCATCGTCCTGCGCTTCTCGGCCTCCTCGGTGCCGGTGATCCAGCTCGCGCTTTCCTCTGACCGCGAGAGCCTGACCAAGGTCTTCGACTATGCCCAGTACCGCATCCGCCAGCGCCTGACCCAGGTGCCGGGCTCGACCCTGCCGTCGCCCTTCGGCGGTACGCCGCGCCAGATCATGGTCGATCTCGACCTGCACGCCCTCCAGGCCCTCGGGCTGACGGCGCTGGACGTCACCAACGCGGTGACGGCGCAGAACCTGACGATCCCCTCCGGCCTCGCCAAGATCGGCGAGCAGCAATACCCGGTGCAACTCAACGCCTCGCCGGAAGCGATCGAGGCCCTGAACCAGATCCCGATCAAGGTGGTGGGCGGCCAGCCGATCCTGGTGCGCGACGTCGCCAACGTCCGCGACGGCGGCCCGCCGCAGGTCAACATCGTCCGCGCCGACGGCCTGCACTCGGTGCTGATGCGCATCTTCAAGAACGGCACCGCCTCGACCCTGGACGTGGTCAACAACGTCAAGAAGGCGCTGCCGGACATCCAGGCCGCCGCCCCCGAGGGCATGAGTTTGAAGCCGCTCTTCGATCAGTCGGTCTTCGTCTCGGCCGCCATCGAGGGCGTGATCCACGAGGCGATCATCGCGGCCGGCCTGACCGGCCTCACCATCCTGCTGTTCCTCGGCTCCTGGCGCTCCACCATCGTGGTGCTGGTCTCGATTCCGCTCTCGATCCTGACCTCGCTGGCGATCCTGGCGGCGCTGGGCGAGACCATCAACGTGATGACGCTGGGTGGCCTCGCCCTGGCGGTCGGCATCCTGGTCGATGACGCCACCGTGGCGATCGAGAACACCTACCGGCTGTTCGAGGAGGGCGAGCCCTTCCGCAAGTCGGTGGTGGAGGGCGCGGCCGGCATCGCCAAGCCGGCGCTGATTTCCACCCTGTCGATCTGCGCCGCCTTCGTCTCGGTCTTCGCGCTGACCGACACGCCGAAATACCTGTTCACGCCGCAGGCGCTGGCGGTCGTGTTCGCCATGCTGACCTCCTACGTCCTGTCGCGCACCCTGGTGCCGGTGCTGATCGACGTGCTCGTGGCGCGGGAATACGACGCCAAGCACGGGGAGGGCGCGCCGCCGCGGCGGGGACGCATCGCGCGCGCCTTCGGCTGGATCGGCGGACCGGTGTTCCGGCTGGCAGGCTGGTTCCGGCACGGCTTCGAGGCGCGGTTCGCGCGCTTCCACCGCGGCTATCTCGGCCTGCTGCACGTCGTGATCGCCCGCCGCGTCGCGACGCTGAGCCTGGTGGCCGTCATCTTCGCCACCACGGCCGGCCTCTTCGTCTTCGTGGGTCAGGACTACTTCCCGCAGGTCGCTTCGAGCCAGATGACCCTGCACCTGCGGACGCGGCCCGGCATGCGGATCGAGACGGCCGAACAGGTCTTCGCGCAGGTGGAGAATGTGGTCCGCGAGGTCATCCCCGAGGGCGAGATCGACCAGATTCTCGACAATATCGGCCTGCCGGCGAACAACTACAATTTCGCGTTCTCGGACGGCTCGTTCGTCGCCTACAACGACGGCCAGATGCTCATCAACCTCAGGGAGGGCCACGGCTCGGTGGCGGACTACACCAAGCGCCTGCGCGAGGTCTTGCGCGAGCGCTTCCCCGACGTGGTGTTCTACTTCCAGCCCTCGGACATCATCACCCAGATCCTGAACTTCGGCACCCTGGCGCAGATCGACATCCAGGTCTCGGGCCGCAACACCGCCAAGGATCTGGAGGTGGCCCAGACCATCGTCCGCCGCCTCAAGGCAGTGCGCGGGGCCGTCGACGTGCACCTGCACCAGATCGTCGGCACGCCGCAATTCTTCGTCGATGTCGACCGCCGCCTCGCCTCCGAGCTCGGCCTTACGCAGCAGCAGATCGCGCAGGGGTTGAACGTCTCGCTGTCGGGCTCCTTCCAGGTCACCCCGAACTTCTGGACCGACCCGAAGACCGGCATCCCCTACCAGCTCTGGGTCCAGACGCCGGAATACCGCAACGACTCGCTGACGGCGCTCCAGAACACGCCGCTCCTGGTCAACGGGGGCGCCGACGCACCGGGGGTGCTGACGCTCCTCTCCAGCGTCTCGACCATGCGCCGCGAGGGGTCGCAGACCGTCATCAATCACGTCAACACGCAGCCGACCTTCAACGTCTACGCGGCGGTGCAGGACAGCGATCTGGGCTCGGTGGCGAGTGAGATCCGCCAGATCGTCGCCGAGGAGCAGAAGGCCCTGCCGGCGCCCGACAAGATCACGGTGCGCGGGCAGATCGAGAACATGGAATCGGCCTTCTTCCGGCTCCAGGTCGGCCTCGCGATCGCCCTGGTGGCGGTCTACCTGCTGATGGCGGTGAACTTCCAGAGCTGGGGCGATCCCTTCGTGGTTCTGGCCGCCCTGCCGCTCGCCTTTTGCGGCATCGTCGCGAGCCTGTTCATCACCGGAACGACGTTCTCGATTCCCTCACTGTTCGGCGCGATCATGTCGGTGGGCATCGCCTCGGCGAACTCGATCCTGCTGGTGACCTTCGCCAAGGAGCATCGCGAGGCCACCGGCTGCGGTGTCGTCGAAGCGGCCCTGCTCGCCGGCGAAACCCGCCTGCGGCCAGTGCTGATGACCGCGAGCGCGATGTTCCTCGGCCTCATCCCGATGGCGCTGGGCACGGGAGAGGGCGGCGAGCAGAACGCGGCCCTGGCCCGGGCGGTCATGGGCGGCATCGCCATCGGCACGCCGGCGACGCTGCTCTTCGTGCCGTTCCTGTACGCCCTGCTGCGCCGGGGCGAGGTCAAGCCGTTGGAGGATTACGCGTGAGCCGTTGGCGGGTCCGGGACATGGATGGCAGGATGAGGCCCGGTTCGGGGATGGGACAGCCGTGATGCATCAGACCCATGACCCGTCCGACATCCCGCCGCCGCCCGGCAAGGCGCCGTTCCTCATCGCCGCAGTGATCGCCATCGGCCTGCTCGCCTGGGGCGGATACGGCCAGATGGAGCGGCGCGCCGCTGCCTCCGAGACCCAGCGCAAGATGAACAGCTTCGTGCCGGTGGTCCGCACCGCCACCGCCGAGCGGGCCGACAAGCCGATCGACATCACCCTGCCGGGCCAGACCGACGCCTTCGCCAAGGCGGCCCTCTACGCCCGCGCCACCGGATACATCGCCGAACGCCGGGTCGACATCGGCAGCCGCGTACGCCAGGGCGACATCCTGATGCGGATCGCCGCTCCGGATCTCGACCAGCAGCTGGCCCAGGCGGAGGCGCAGACGGGGCAGCTCGAGGCCGCGCTCCTGCAGGCGAAGTCCATGGTCGACCAGGCCAAGGCCAACGTGAACCTCGCCAACGTCACCAACAACCGCACCACGACGCTCGCCGGCCAGGGCTGGGCCTCGAAGCAGAACGCGGACAATTCCCAGGCCAGCGTGCTCAGCCAGGCCGCGACCCTCGCCTCGGCGGAGGCCGGTGTGAAGGTGGCCCAGGCCAACATCAAGGCCCAGGCCGCCACGGTGGAGCGCCTGCGGGCGCTCACCGGCTTCAAGGACATCATCGCGCCCTTCGACGGCGTGATCACCCAGCGCGGCGTCGATGTCGGCGATCTCGTCCACGCCGACGGAACGGGGACGGCCCTGCTCTCCATGGACCGGGACGACATCCTGCGCGTCTCGGTCAACGTGCCCCAGAACGTCGCTGTCGGGGTGAAGCCGGGCGTCGAGGCCTCCATCAAGGTGCCGCAGATCGCCGACCGGACCTTTTCCGGCAAGGTCGAGCGCAGCTCGGTAGCGCTGCTGACCTCGTCGCGCACCCTGACGGCCCAGGTCGACGTGCCGAATGGCGACGGCGCGCTGCGGGCCGGGCTCTACGTCTACGTCACCCTGAAGGTGCCGCGCACCGAGCCCAACGTGCGGGTGCCGGCCGAGAGCCTCGTCTTCAACCAGCGCGGCACGCAGGTGGCGGTCGCCCGCGACGACGGCACGGCGCAGTGGCGCACGGTGACGATCCGGCGCGACCTCGGCACCACCGTCGAGCTCGGCCAGGGCCTGGATGGCGGCGAGGAGATCCTGCTCAGCCCGCCCGCCGACCTGCGCGACGGCCAGAAGATCGAGCGCAAGCCGCCGGCCAACGACAACAAGCCGCTGAAATCGGCCGCGCGCTGAGGGCGGCCCGGAGGTTGCGCGAGCGCCCCCCGGCGTAGACAAGGCGGTCCCGGCGTCGCGGAAGCGAGCCGCAGGACCCCGTCATGCCGGTTCCACGCCTCGCCGAGCCCCTCGACCGCTCTCGCTTCGCCTCGATCGCCGCGGCCATCACCTGCGTGGCGGTGGTCGGCATCGGCCTCAGCCTGACGATCCCGCTGCTCTCCATCGAGATGGAGCGCATGGGAGCGTCGAGCACCCTGATCGGGGTGAACACCGCGGTCGCCGGCCTCGCGGCCATCCTCACCGTGCCGTTCGTACCACGCCTCGCGGCCCGGCTCGGCGTCCTGCCCCTGCTCGTCGGCGCCATCGTGCTCGGCGCGCTCTGCCTCGTCGCCTTCAAGCTCCTCCAGGGCATCGCCTGGTGGTTCGTGCTGCGCTTCGTGTTCTCCACGAGCCTGGGCGCCCTGTTCGTGCTCTCCGAGTTCTGGATCAATGCGGCGGCCCCGCCGGAGCGGCGCGGGCTGGTGATGGGCATCTACGCCACGGTGCTGGCGCTGGGCTTCGCGGTCGGGCCGACCCTGCTCGCCGTCCTGGGGACGCAGGGCTACGCGCCCTATCTCGGCGGGGCCGGCCTGTTCCTCGTCGCCCTGGTCCCCCTGCTGCTGGCCCGGGGCCTGTCCCCGGAGATCGGGCACGGCGCGTCGCGGTCCTTCCTCGCCTATCTGCGCCTCGCGCCCGCCGCCGCCGCGGCGGCCCTGGTCTACGGGGCGGTGGAGACCGGCGGCTTCGCGATCCTGCCGCTCTACGGCCTGCGCCTCGGCTACGACGCCGAGACGGCGGCCGGCCTCGTCAGCGCGCTGGCGCTGGGCAACGTGATGTTCCAGATTCCCTTCGGCTGGCTCGCCGACCGGGTGGACCGGCGCCTCGTGCTGCTGATGGCCGGTCTCGGCGGCGCCCTCGGCTCGAGCCTGATCCCGCTCGCCTCGTCCTCGTTCCCCGCGCTGCTGGTGCTCCTGTTCCTGTGGGGCGGGATCGCCGGAACGCTCTACACGGTGGGCCTCGCCCATCTCGGGGCGACGGTGCGGGGGCCGGAACTCGCGGGCGCCAATGCCGCCTTCGTGGTGCTCTACAATGTCGGCCTGATGCTCGGACCGCCGATCATCGGCGGCGGCATGGATCTGGCCCCACCCCAGGGCTTCGCCTACAGCCTGTGCCTGCTGTTCCTCGGCTACGCGGTCGTCGTCGCCCTGCGCATCGTCCGCCATCCCGAACACGATGCGCCTTGACGAATCCCGGCCGATGAGGCAATCACCCGCCGGTATTCAGCCGGCCAACGCCGGCCCTTTTGCGTTTCGCTGATGCGGAATGCCGCGATCACAGGAGCGCCGCGTCCATGGCCAAGGCCGTCACCGTTAAAGTCAAGCTGATCTCGACCGCCGATACGGGTTACTTCTACGTCACGAAGAAGAACTCCCGCACGCAGACCGAGAAGCTGTCGATGAAGAAGTACGACCCCGTGGTGCGCAAGCACGTCGACTTCAAGGAAACCAAGATCAAGTAAGCCCGGCGGCGCCCCGTCGCGCCGCACCGGTGGTTTAGAGGCCGTTTCTCCACGTGGAGAAGCGGCCTTTTCGTTTGCGTCGTGCGGGGGAACCCGGGCGACGCGACGGTTGATGTGCCGGCCCGTTCAGGCGATGGAGAGCCCTCGGCGCCCACACCCGCAGGATGAGTTCATGGCTGACGATCTGGCCCGCACCTTCGACGTCGACCTGTTCGTCATCGGCGGCGGTTCCGGCGGTGTCCGGGCGGCCCGCATCGCCGCCGGATACGGCGCCCGGGTCCAGCTCGCCGAGGAGTATCGGGTCGGCGGCACCTGCGTGATCCGCGGCTGCGTGCCGAAGAAGCTCATGGTCTATGCCGGGCGCTTCGCCGACGAGTTCGAAGATGCGGCCGGGTTCGGCTGGACATTGCCCGAGCCGCGCTTCGACTGGAGCGTCCTGAAGGCCCGGCGCGATGCCGAGGTGACACGCCTCGAAGGCATCTACGACGCCAATCTCGGGCGGGCCGGCGTCACCATCGTTCCCGAGCGGGCGGTGATCGAGGATGCGCACACGGTGCGCCTCGTCGGATCGGGCCGCCGCGTCACGGCGCGGTTCATCCTGGTCGCGGTCGGTGCCCATCCGGTCAAGGAGCCGCTGATCCCGGGCGCCGAGCTCGCCATCACGTCGAACGAGGTCTTCGACCTCGAGACCCTGCCCGAGCGCATTCTCGTGGTGGGCGGCGGCTACATCGCAGTGGAGTTCGCAGGCGTCTTCGCCCATCTGGGCAGCCGCACCACGCTGCTGCACCGGGGCGACCGGCTCCTGCGCGGCTTCGACGACGAGATCCGCGACGCTCTGGGCGAAGCCTATGCCAAGCGCATGGACCTGCGCCTCAACCGGACGGTGGAGCGACTGGACCGCACCGGGAGCGGCATCCGCGTCACCCTGGACGACGGCGCCACCCTGGAGGTCGATCAGGTCCTGACCGCCACGGGCCGGCGCCCGAACATCGCCGGCCTCGGCCTCGACACGGTCGGGATCGAGCCGGACGCGCGCGGCGCGATTCCCGTCGACGCCTTTTCGCAGACCCGCGTTCCCTCGATCTATGCCGTGGGCGACGTCACCGACCGGGCTGCGCTGACGCCCATCGCCATCCGCGAAGGCCACGCCTTCGCCGACACGGTGTTCGGCGAGAAGCCCTGGTGCGTCGATCACGGCCTCATCCCCACCGCCGTCTTCTCGACACCGGAGATCGGCGTCGTCGGCCACAACGAGGATGTGGCCCGCAAGCTCTACGGGGCCGTCGACGTCTACCGGTCGAGCTTCCGACCGATGAAGGCGACGCTTTCGGGCCGCGAGGAGCGCGTGCTCATGAAGGTGGTGGTCGATTGCGCGAGCGACCGCGTGGTCGGCGTGCACGTGCTCGGGCACGATGCGGGCGAAATCATCCAGGCGGTGGGCATCGCCGTGACCATGGGGGCCACCAAGGCGGATTTCGATCGCACCATCGCGGTGCATCCGACGGCCGGCGAGGAACTCGTCACCATGCGGAGCCCCGTGGTGACGAAACATCCGGTGGGCGTCGGCTAGCGGCGCGGTCGCCGAGCCCCGCCGTCCGACCCGCCACCCGGGCCGGCGGAGGATGGACCGGCGGTCAGCCGGGCGGCCACTTGAAATCGTCGGCCCGGCCGGGCTGGGGCAGGGGCGCCGCCCCACGGACCAGGGCGCGCTCGACGGTCCCCGACGGATCGGCATCGCGGGGTCGACCGCTGATCAGGGTGCCGCCCGGCGTCACCTCGGCACGGCCGAGGGGGACCACCGGACCGGCCAGGGGCTTGACCGGGAGCGCCGGGATGCCCGGCGGCTCCGGCAGGCTCGGCAGCATCGCGGTGATCTGGCGATCGATGGCGGCGGCATCGTCGAGCTTGGCGGCCTCCCCGCCAACCGTCGGCTGCGGCGCCACCGCCACGGGGGCGGCGAGCGCCGGCTGGGCCGGCGGCGTACCGGTACCCATCATCCGCTTCAACTCGACGTCGGCGAAATGCGCCATCTTGCGCGCACCCGCCTTGGTGAAGTGCACGCCATCGGCCGTGCGCAGCTTCGCTTCCTGGCCTTCGAGATCCGGGCCCGTCGCCGCGTAGCGGTTGCGGTCGTCGACGAAGCCCGGCCAGATGTCGACGTAGGTCTGGCCGGCCTTGGCCACGCGCTCGCGGAAGATGTCGTTGATCGCCGCGATGTCCTTCGTCAGGGACTCGCTGCGCATGGGCGGCGCCCCGACCCAGATCAACGGAATCTTGGCCTCGGTGAACACCTTGATCAGGGCATCGACGCGCTCAGCGTAGAGGGTCCGCCAGCGGTCGCTCAGGGGCTCGAGGGTCTGGTCGCCCTCGCGGATCGGCTGGCGATCGTTCGAGCCCAGCATGACCAGCGCGTAGCTGGTCTTCGGGTTCGCCTTCAGGAATTCCTCGGCGGCCTTGGGCCAGTCGACCACATCCCTGCGCACGAGGCCGCTATCGGCCTTCGAGCGATCGACCACCCCGATCTCGGCATTGTCCTCGAACACGTTCGACAGGCCGCTGCCGAGATGGCCTGCGAGCGTATCGCCGAACACGGCGATGCGGGTCGTCGGCTCGACCTTCGGGACGGCGGGTTTGGGCTGGGCGACGACCGGGGCAGGGCGGGGACGGCGCCGGACGGCGCGGCCGTCGTCGTGGCCCGCGCGCCCATCGTCGGCATAGCTGCGGTTGCGCGGCGGCGCCGGGCGGGCGCTCGGCACGGGCGCGACCTGGGCGGGGGCCGGGCGGTCCTCCCAGGGCCAGTAGAACTGGCGCGGCGCCTCCTGCGGCGGCGGCGCGTAGCGCCGGTTCGCCTGCCGGGCGCCGTAGCCGTCGTCGTCCCGGTAATAGTCCCGCGCCCGCCGACGCGGCGACTGGTAGTCGCCGCCGCGGGGGGCATCGTAGGAATCGCCCCACTGCGCGGCCGCCGGCAGGGCGCCGGCGAGGAGCAGGGACAATCCGGAAAGTAGACACCAGGCCGTGCGCGATGCCGGCAAGGTCATGGGATGCCTCGATCAATCGGACCGGACGACCGGTCGGGTGGCCAACACCTTAGAGGAGGATGCCGCCGAGGTCTAAGGGCGCCGGCGGATGTGCTCCAGCAGCGCAGGCGTGGCGTAGCCGTCCGCCGGCAGGCCCTCGGCGATCTGGTACTGGCGCACCGCCTCGCGCAGCTTCGGCCCGGCACGTCCGTCGGTGTCGCCCGCGTAGAGCCCGCGAGCGGCCAGACCGGACTGGAGCGCCTGCAGCCCCGCCTTGTCGAGGCGGGCGGCCTTCGCCGGCCAGGGCGCGGCGAGGGCCGGTCCGCCGGCCAGGCGATCGGCGAGGTGTCCCACCGCGAGCGCATAGGAATCCGAGGTGTTGTAGGCGCGGACCACCTCGAAGTTGTCGGTGATCAGGAAGGCCGGGCCGCCGAGGCCGCCGGGCAGGAACAGGCTGGCGCCGCCCTTGGCGGGCAGGGCCGCCCCATCCGTGCGCCGGACCCCGCGCCCGGCGAAATCGGAGAGGTCGCCCCGGTAGCGGGCTAGGTCGAACCCGGCCGGCAGGACGACCTCGTAGCCCCAGGACAGGGCGGGGTTCCAACCCAGGGTCTTCAGGTAGGCGGCGATGGAGGCGAGGGCATCGGCCTCCGACCCCCAGATGTCGCGGTGGCCGTCGCCGTCGAAGTCGACGGCATGCGCCAGGAAGCTCGACGGCAGGAACTGCACCTGCCCCATGGCCCCGGCCCAGGAGCCCTTCATGCGCTCGGGGGTGACGTCGCCCCGCTCCAGGATGGTCAGGGCGGCGAGCAGTTCGTTGCGGAACAGCGTCCCGCGGAATTTCGCCTCCGCCAGCGTCGCGAGCGCCCGGATCGTCGGGACGCTGCCGGCGCTCGCCCCGAAATCCGACTCCACGCCCCAGAACGCCAGCACGATCCAGCGCGGTACGCCGTAGCGGGCCTCGATCCGGCCGAGGACGGGCGCCAGCCGCTTGGCCTGGGCCTGTCCCCGGGCGATCCGCCCGGGTGAGACCGCGCCGACGAGGTAATCCCAGACGGGGCGCCCGAACTCGCCCTGTCTGCCCGTACGGGCGAGGATTTCGGGATCGGGCCCGGCGAACCCCGCGAAGGCGGCCGAAAACGTCGTCGACGAGACACCGCGCGCCTCGGCCTCGGGCCGGAGGCCGGCGACGAAGGCGGTGAAGCGGGACTTCGCCTCGGCCGTCACGGTCAACGGAGGAGACGCGGCGGCCGCCTGCACAGGGCCGGCGCCGAGCAGTCCGGCGAGGACGAGCGGCACCCAGCCCCTCACGTGCGGTTGCGCCGGGTCAGGGCCTCTTCCCAGGCGAAGGCCTGGGCGACGATCCGGTCCAGGTCCTCGTTCTGCGGCGTCCAGCCGAGATCGCGGATGCGCTGGGCCTCGGCGACGATCTGGGCCGGGTCGCCGGGCCGGCGCGGCGAGAGACGGACCTCGAAGTCGCGTCCCGAGACCCGCTTGACCACGTCGATCACCTCGAGGACCGAGTAGCCGCGGCCGTAGCCGCAATTCAGCGTCAGGCTCTCGCCGCCGGACCGGAGGTGGTTCAGAGCCACCCGGTGGGCCTCGGCGAGGTCGGAGACCTGGATGTAGTCGCGCAGGCACGAGCCGTCGCGGGTCGGGTAGTCGGTGCCGTAGACCTCGAGATGCGTGCGCTGGCCGAGGGCGGCCTGCGTCGCGACCTTGATCAGGTGGGTGGCGTTCGGAGTCGACTGTCCCGTCCGTCCGCGCGGGTCCGCACCCGCCACGTTGAAGTAGCGCAGGACGACGTAGGAGAAGCCGTGGGCCTTGGCCGCGTCGGCGATCATCCATTCGCTCATCAGCTTGGAGCGCCCATAAGGATTGATCGGCGCGGGCAGCAGGTTTTCCGGCACCGGCACCACCTCGGGCTCGCCGTAGACCGCCGCCGTCGAGGAAAAGATCACGTGCTTGACGCCGCAGCGAACCGCTGTTTCGATGAGAGCCCGTGTCTTGACCGTATTGGCTAAGTAATAATGCAGCGGATCCGCCACGGAATCCGGTACGACGATGCGCGCGGCGAAGTGTGCGATCGCATCGATGCGGTGCTGGAGGATGACTTCCGTGACCAAGGACTGATCGGCGACATCGCCGATCACGAGTTTCACCTCGGGCGGGAGTGCCCAGTCGAACCCGGTTGAAAGGTCATCGAGGACTACAACCTCTTCGTGCCCGGCGTCGAGCAGAGCCAGAACCATGTGGCTGCCGATATAGCCCGCCCCACCCGTGACAAGAACCGCCATGACACCTTCTCCCCAACCATCTCACCGACGATATATCGGAAACCGAGCTTGTCGGTTATGCCCGTTGCGTCGATGCCTCTATCGTCCCCGGCAGTGACGGTTGTATCGAGGCAACGTCAATCCATTCGAGGTTCTCCTCAACCCTTCCTCGCTACCGGGTCCCGCTTGATGAAACCGATTCGCAAAGCCGTCCTGCCCGTCGCCGGCTTGGGCACCCGTTTCCTCCCGGCCACCAAGGCGGTTCCGAAGGAGATGCTCACCGTCGTTGACCGGCCCGTGGTGCAGCACGTCGTCGACGAGGCCCGCGAGGCGGGAATCGAGCACTTCATCTTCGTGACGGGACGCGGCAAGGCGGTCATCGAGGACCATTTCGACGTCGCGTTCGAGCTCGACCGGATGCTGCAGGAGCGCGGCAAGACCGAGGCCTACGAGGCTCTCAAGCGCGACCTGCCGGCCGCCGGCCAGACCAGCTTCACCCGCCAGCAGGCGCCCCTCGGCCTCGGCCACGCGGTCTGGTGTGCCCGGGAGATCGTCGGCGACGAGCCCTTCGCCGTGCTGCTGCCCGACATGCTGAGCCGCGGCTGCATGCAGCAGATGCTCTCCGCCTACGAGCGCCACGGCGGCAACGTTATCGCGGTCGAGGAGGTGAAGCCCGAGGAGACGCACCAGTACGGCATCGTCGGCGTCGGCCAGACCTTCGGCCAGACCTTCGAGATCAACGGCATGGTGGAGAAGCCGAAGGCCGGCACGGCGCCGTCCAACTTCATCATCTCCGGCCGCTACATCCTCCAGCCCGAGATCTTCGACATCCTGTCCCACGGCGAGACCGGTGCCGGCGGCGAGATCCAGCTCACCGACGCCATGATCAAGCTCGCCAAGGACCAGGCCTTTTTCGGCATGCACTACCAGGGCCGGACCTACGATACCGGCTCCAAGCTCGGCTTCCTCACCGCCAACATCGCCTACGCGCTGGAGCGCAAGGACCTCTCCGACGCGCTCAAGGCGGAGATCGCGCAGCTTCTGAGCGAGCACTAGCCGCCGCGGGGAGGGCGACGCCGCGGGGGCCGAGCCGGCTCGCGGAGGCCGGACGCAGCGGACGAAGAATCTGCCTTGAACGACGTGCAAAGCCCTTGCATTTTGTGCGACGCACTTTAGATTGTGCATTGCGGGACCGCGATGGCGTCGCGGTTCAGCAGCCCTTATTGGGCGTTTCCTCCCTAGACTTCGGGCCGCTCTTCGGAGCGGCCTTTTTTTCGTCCGCTGTCCGGACGAGCCGGCACAGGCCGAGGAGCACGGCCGCTGCGGGGGCGGTCGCGTCGCGGCCGGCGCTTCGATTCGGGGTTGGTGATATCGGCGGGTCGATGGACCTACACGCGACCGACGAGGCGGGGTCGCGGAGCAAAGCTCGGCTTGGGGCGCCGCAGGGGATCGATGGCGGTCTCTCGCGGAGGCACGCGGGCCGGCCGCGCACGGGGCAGCGGTCGGCTCGCGGGGCGACGGGCGCGGAACGCGCCGGCCAAGTCTCTCAGTTCAGGGAAGTCTCTCAGTTCAGGTAGGTGCGGATCCAGTTCGGCGAGAGGACCTCGCCATCCTCGGTGATGATCCAGGGCTGCTTGGCCGGATCGGACAGGGCGCCGGCCGCGGCCTCGATGGCTTCGCGCAGGGTGCGGTAGCGGGCGGGCTGGGCGAGGGGCGCCGGGACCGGAGCGGTACGCCAGATCGTCAGATCGGCGGGGCGTTCCAGGGCTTGGGTTTCCATGGGTCTCAATTCCTTCAATCGTGAGGGTCGTTCCCCGCGATGCCGGATGTCCGGCGAGAGGTCTGTACGACCTCGAACCTGAACATTCGCTGCGGGACGTCTATCCGGGTGAATGGAAGCATCTCTGAGGCAGCTTTGAGGTCATTTCGGACAAGGATGAAATCATCATCCGGGCCTGAACGCTCCCTCCCTCATACAAAGCACACCGTTGTTGATCAGCGCGCAGAATATGGCTGCTTTTGGACGCCCTCTCGTTCTGTTTGTCGATTCGGCTGACACTGTCGAGCCGATGTTTATCTTTGGCCGTCACGGCCTTCGGTGTGCTGTCGCACCCTGATCCATGACGGGACCTCTCCAGTTGAAGGGCATTGCGTCACCGCCCAGTTAATGGGGCGCCGTTGCGCTGCGGATTTCGCCGCATGGTGAAGAGGATGACACATGCCCGATTCCTACCCGCCGCGGCCGGCGGATCGGTTCCTGCGCTGGGCCGCCGGGGCGGCCCTCGTCCTGCTCGCGCTCTTCGTGGCGCAGCCCTACCTGACCGGATTCCTGTTCTCGGCCGATGCCCCGCGGGCGATCACCGCCCGGGGCGACCTGGCGCCGGCCGAGACCGCGACCGTGGACCTCTTCGCCCGGGCCAGCCCGTCGGTGGTCCACGTCTTCGTCCAGGCCGCGGCCCGGGGACGGGCCCTGATGGGGGTGGACGACGAGACCGGCGAGCAGGGCGGCGGCTCGCAGACGGGAACGGGCTTCATCTGGGACGCAGCCGGGCACATCGTCACCAACAACCACGTGGTCGCGGCCGCCGCGCAAGGGGGCAGTTCCGTCGCCGTGCGCCTGTCCTCGGGCGAGGTGGTTTCGGCGACCCTCGTCGGCGCCGCGCCGAGCTACGACCTCGCGGTTCTCCGCCTCGGGCGGACCACCGCCCCGCTGCAGCCCCTGGCGGTCGGCACCTCGTCCGACCTGAAGGTCGGGCAGTCGGTCTTCGCCATCGGCAACCCGTTCGGCCTCGACCACACCCTCACCACCGGCGTGATCAGCGCGCTGCAGCGGCGCCTGCCCACCAGCGCGGGCCGCGAGCTCTCGGGCGTGATCCAGACCGACGCGGCGATCAACCCGGGCAATTCCGGCGGGCCGCTCCTCGATTCCGCCGGCCGCCTCATCGGCGTCAACACCGCGATCTTCTCCCCCTCCGGCGCCAGCGCCGGCATCGGCTTCGCGATCCCCGTCGACGTGGTGAACCGGGTCGTGCCCGAACTGATCCGCAACGGCCGGACCCGCAATCCCGGCATCGGCATCATCGCCGGGCAGGAGGCCACCGCCGCCCGGCTCGGCATCGACGGCGTCGTGGTGCTGCGCGTGCTGCGCGGCTCGCCCGCCGCCGCCGCCGGCCTGCGGGGGGTCGATGCGCAGACGGGCGAGATCGGCGACATCATCGTCGGGGCCGGCGACAGGCCGGTCCACCGCCTCGCGGACCTCACCGCCGCCATGGAGGCCGCCGGCCTCGGCAACGCGATCGACCTGACCGTGGAGCGTGACGGGCGAACGCGCCGTGTCCGCGTGACCACCACCGACGTGGCGGAGAGCCGGCTCTGAGGCCGCCCCCTCGTCACGGCGCGCGGCACTCGCTAAAGCGGCGGATCGATCAGCGAAGGCGATCCATGATCCGGCCCCGTTCTCCCCTCGTCGTCCTGCTCTGGCTCGCCGGCGTCCTCAGTGCCGGCGCGGCCGAGCGCACGCCGGCGCATCTCTGCCCGGAGAACGCGCCTGAAGGGGTGCGCCTGCCGCCGCAGCCGGGATGCGGAAGCGCCCGTCCGACGCCGGCGGCACCGGACGCGCAGGGCTTTCGCGACCTCGGCGGGGTGAAGTTGCGCGTCGGCGGCCGGGTCGGCGCCGAGTACGGCATCGGCCGGTGACCTTTCTCGCCGGAGCGGTCGCCCTTCTGCTGGTCTGGTGGTTCGGGCGGAACCTGCGCCTCCGGCACCCCGCCCTGACGAGCCGCGTCCTGCGCCGGGTCGGCGGCTACGTCGCCCTGGCGGCGGCGGGGCTGTTCCTGGTGCGGGGCCGCATCGAGCTCGCGATCCTCTTCGGCGCCGGTGCCGTCTGGCTCCACGAAGGCGTGAGCGGCCTGGACAAGCGGGTGCGGGGCTTCGCCGCCCGCTACGATCCGCGGCGGCTCACGGGCGCGACCATCCGCTTCGATGCGGCGGGGGAGGGGGTCGCCCTGGCCGGGCCCTATGCCGGCCAACCGCTCTCGGTGATTCCGCTGCCCGCCCTCCTCGCCCTGTTCGGACGCGACGCCGCGACGGCGCGGCGCCTAGAGGCGTATCTCGACCGCCGGCATCCCGGATGGCGTGTACACGCTCAGGGCGATCCCGACCCGGGGCCGCGCCGCGCGGCGTATCCAGGGGCGATGACGGAGCAGGAGGCCTATGAGATCCTGGGGCTTGAGCGCGGGGCGACCCTGGAGCAGGTCCGCGCGGCTCACCGGACGTTGATGAAGCGGCTGCACCCCGACCAGGGAGGCACGGCCGAGCAGGCGGCCCGCGTCAACGCGGCCCGTGACAGGCTTAACAACCGACATCGCTGATACTCCACGCGCGTTGCCAGACAGGGAATGTCGAAGGTGCGGCCGTCCGGCGACAGGAGCCCGGGCGGCCGTGTGCTGTTCCGGGTCGCGCGACGGCGATCCCGGACCCTTGCGAACCCGTCAGCGTGAACTCAGCTGCGGGTGGCGAAGCAGTTGAAGCCGTTGCGCTTCAGGGCGTTGCAGGCGTCCTGCGCGGTGTCCTGCTCGGCGAAGCCCGAGAAGCGGGCCCTGAACAGCGTGGCGCCGCCGTGCTCGACCTTCACGGTGTAGGGCGAGGCCTTGGCCAGCGTGCTGCCGACGCGGCTGCGGGCCTCGGAGAGCATGGACTTCGCCTTATCCTCGTCGTCCATGGCGCCGAGCTGGATCACCCAGGCCGTGGGGGTGACGCGCGCGCCGGCCACCGGCTTCGGGCCCTCGGTGCGCGGGCCGTCGACGGAAGCGAGGCGGGCGTCGGTCTTGCCGCCGGCCGGGAAGGCGGCCTGCCCGTTCGCGGGCGCATAGGCCTGGGCCGAGGCCGGGAGCGCACCGGAGCGCCACTTCATGCCGGCGCTGCCGGGGGTCGTCGTGGCGCCGCGGTTCGGGGAGATGTCGAGGGGCTGGCCGGCGCGCAGGGTGGAGGCCGTGGTCTCCACGTCCTCCTCGTCGTCCGCGGAGGCGACCTGGGTGCGGGTGCGCGACGCGCCGTCGGCGACCACCGCCGGGCGGGCGCGCTCGGCGACCTCGGTGGTTGCGGGGGTCTGGCGGGCGCCGGCATAGGCGCGGGGCAGGGATTGGCGCACGAGGTCCGCCATGATGCGGTCGCGGCTGGCGCCGGACTTGCCGCCCAGCACGATCGCCACGATCTGGCGGTCGTCGAGCCTGGCCGCCGTCATCAGGTTGAAGCCGGAATCGCGGGTGTAGCCGGTCTTGATTCCGTCCACGCCCTGGACGTTGCCGAGGAGACGGTTGTGGTTGCCGATGACCCGGCCGCGGAAGGCGAAGGACCGGGTCTGGAAATAGCGGTAGTAGCGCGGGAAGCGGTCCTGGATCGCCCGGGCGAGGATCGTCAGGTCGCGCGCCGTGGTGATCTGGTCCGCATCCGGCAGGCCGGAGGCATTGGCGTAGTGGGTGCGGCTCATTCCGAGCGCCTTGGCTTTCTGCGTCATCATCTCGGCGAAGCGGGATTCCGAGCCGGCGATGTTCTCGCCGATGGCGCAGGCCACGTCGTTGGCCGACTTGGTGACGATCGCCTTGATGGCGTCCTCGACCTCGATGGTCGAGCCCGGACGCAGGCCGAGCTTCGAAGGCGCCTGGGAGGCGGCGAAGGACGAGATCGTGAGCGGCGATTCGAGGGTGTAGCGCCCGCGCTCCAGTTGCTCGAACAGCATGTAGAGGGTCATCACCTTGGTGATCGAGGCCGGGTGGCGCAGCGAATCCTCGTTGATCGCGTGCAGCGTCTTGCCCGTCTTCACGTCCACCACCATGGCGGCGTAGGGCGGGTTGTAGCCGCCACCGCCGCCGCCGCGGTGGTGATGGCCGCGGCGCGCCTCGGCCGGGGAGGCGAGGGCGGCCAGGACGGCCGCCGCCGCGATTGCGGCCGTGAGAGCGGGAACCCTGGCGGGTGCCCGGCCGTCGCGGGGAGTATGGCTACGCATCACGACTCACTGCCTCGACATGCACGACCCGCGGGCCGGCTTGCACCGCAACATCTCGGCGGGGAGGGCGACCGTGCCGCCGTTACCCCGCAACATCTGTCAATCAGGCTAGGTGGACGCAGTTACGGCCCGGTTAATGCTGCGGGACCAATTCGCCGGATCGCGACCCATGGTGCACTGCAATATATCGCTTGACGTTTCATGGTGCGTCGCACACATAAACGGCACGGGCCGCGTTCGGCCTCGCGGGCATCTGCCCGGCACATCAGGGTAAGCCCCGCGGGGCGGAAGGATCACCAGATGACCCCAATGTACGAGAAGGCCGCCGAGCTGAACAAGACCGGCCTCGCCACCATGATGAAGGGCGTCTCGTCGCTCGCCAAGACCAACCAGACGGCCGGCATCGAGATCGCCGACTTCGCCAAGGAATCCTACAGCGCCGGTGCCGAGACCATGAAGAAGCTGGCCGGGGCCCGGACGCTGCAGGCCGCCCTCGAGATCCAGGCCGAGTACCTCAAGGCCTCCTTCGAGCGCCTCCAGAGCCAGGCCAAGGTGATGACCGAGCTCTACCAGGGCCTCGCCCAGGAGGTCGGCGCCCCGCTGCAGGCCCAGGCGCCGTTCGACATGAAGACCCTGTTCGATCCGAAGGCTTTCTTCGATCCCAAGACGTTCTTCAACCCGAAGGCGTTCGACCTGAACTCCTTCCCGAAGCTCCCCGGCTTCCCGGCGGTCGACCAGAAGGCCGCCTGACGTCCTGCCTCCGGGGCGCGGTCGAGCCGCGCCGGGGAGGCTGTCCCGGTTCTCCCATCCGGCCCCGTGCGAGCGATCGCGCGGGGCCTTCCGCGTTCGGGACATGTTCGGGACATGGCGACGAGCGCCGGTGCCCCGAAAGGCCCCTCGCGCGGCCGGACCGTGGCGGTCTCGGACAAGTGCGCGCAGCCGACTGGCGAAGCGACCGAACGCCCTATAGATTACCGACGATGCGAGCGCGCCTCGCCGGCGCGACCCGCGGATGAGCAGCCAACGAGCAGCATGCCGCACCAAGGGGTCGATGCGATTCAGATGACCGACGTCCTGATACGGGGCAGCGAATCCTCACGCGCGGACGGCCCCGAGAACCACACCCTTCACCGGCGTTTCGCGGATGTGCGGGCGGCGGACGAGCCACGCGAGCCCGGCGGTACGGATGACGGACGGTCCGGGACCGCCATCATCACCCGCACCAAGCCGAAGACCAAGCGACCGAGCCTCTACCGGGTTCTCTTGCTGAACGACGACTACACGCCCCAGGAGTTCGTCGTCCACGTCGTCGAGAAATTCTTCAACAAGTCGCAGGAAGTCGCGTTTCAGATCATGATGCACGTGCACCAAAACGGTGTCGGCGAGTGCGGGATCTTCACGTACGAAGTTGCGGAGACCAAGGTGACGCAGGTCATGGACTTCGCCCGCAAACACCAACATCCTCTCCAGTGCGTTATGGAAAAGAAATAGGCACCCCACACAGAGGCCACGCTTTGCCCAGCTTCTCTCGCAGCCTAGAACAAGCTCTCCACCGCGCCCTGGCGCTCGCCGGCGAGCGCCGGCACGAATATGCGACGCTGGAGCATCTCCTGCTCGCCCTCGTGGACGATCAGGACGCGGCGGCCGTTATGCGGGCCTGCAACGTCGAGGTCGACACGCTCAAGCGCAGCCTCGTGGAATACGTCGACACCGAGTTGTCGAACCTGATTGGGGACGGCCGCCAGGATGCCAAGCCGACGGCCGGCTTCCAGCGGGTGATCCAGCGCGCGGTGATCCACGTGCAGTCCTCCGGGCGGGAGGAAGTCACCGGCGCGAACGTGCTGGTGGCGATCTTCGCCGAGCGCGAGAGCCACGCCGCGTACTTCCTGCAGGAGCAGGACATGACGCGCTACGACGCGGTCAACTACATCAGCCACGGCATCGCCAAGCGGCCCGGCGCCTCCGAGGCCAAGCCCGTGCGCGGGGCCGACGACGAATCCGCCTCCGAGCGTCCGAGCGGCGACGAGGGCGAGGGTCGCACAAAGAAGAAGGGCGACGCCCTCGAGGCCTACTGCGTCAACCTCAACAAGAAGGCCCGCGACGGCCGGATCGACCCGCTCATCGGCCGCGAGGCCGAGGTGCAGCGCACGATCCAGATCCTCTGCCGCCGCCAGAAGAACAACCCGCTCCTCGTGGGCGAGCCCGGCGTCGGCAAGACCGCCATCGCCGAGGGCCTCGCCCGCAAGATCATCAACAAGGAGGTGCCCGAGGTCCTCATCGAGGCCACGGTGTTCTCCCTCGACATGGGCACCCTTTTGGCGGGCACCCGCTATCGCGGCGACTTCGAGGAGCGCCTGAAGCAGGTCATGAAGGAGATCGAGGCGCATCCGAACGCGGTGCTCTTCATCGACGAGATCCACACGGTGATCGGCGCCGGCGCCACCTCCGGCGGGGCGATGGACGCCTCGAACCTTCTCAAGCCCGCGCTGGCCAACGGCTCGCTGCGCTGCATCGGCTCGACCACCTACAAGGAGTACCGCCAGTACTTCGAGAAGGACCGCGCCCTGGTGCGCCGCTTTCAGAAGATCGACGTCAACGAGCCGTCGATCCCCGACGCGATCGAGATCGTGAAGGGCCTGAAGCCGTATTTCGAGGAGTTCCACAAGCTCAAGTACACCACCGAGGCCGTGAAGGCCGCGGTCGAGCTGTCGGCGCGCTACATCAACGACCGGAAGCTGCCGGACAAGGCGATCGACGTCATCGACGAGACCGGCGCCTCGCAGATGCTGGTGCCGGAGGCGCGCCGCAAGCGCACCATCGGCGTCAAGGAGATCGAGGCGACCATCGCCACCATGGCGCGCATCCCGCCGAAGACCGTCTCGAAGGACGATGCGGTGGTTCTCAAGAACCTCACCGAGAACCTCAAGCGGGTCGTCTACGGTCAGCCGAACGCCATCGACGCCCTGACCTCGGCGATCAAGCTGGCCCGCGCCGGCCTGCGCGATCCGGACAAGCCGATCGGCTCGTACCTGTTCGCGGGCCCGACCGGCGTCGGCAAGACCGAGGCCGCCAAGCAGCTCGCCGCCTCCCTCGGCGTCGAGATGCTGCGCTTCGACATGTCGGAGTACATGGAGCGGCACACGGTCAGCCGGCTCATCGGCGCGCCCCCCGGCTATGTCGGGTTCGACCAGGGCGGCCTGCTGACGGACGGCATCGACCAGCACCCGCACTGCGTGCTGCTCCTCGACGAGATCGAGAAGGCGCATCCGGACCTGTTCAACATCCTGTTGCAGGTCATGGATCACGGCAAGCTGACGGACCACAACGGCAAGCAGGTCGATTTCCGCAACGTGATCATCATCATGACCACGAATGCGGGCGCCTCCGACCTCGCGCGCTCGGCCTACGGCTTCACCCAGGCCAAGCGCACGGGTGACGACGTCGAGGCGATCAACAAGCTGTTCGCGCCGGAATTCCGCAACCGGCTCGACGCGATCATCTCGTTTGGCCACCTGCCGAAGGACGTGGTGGCGAAGGTGGTCGACAAGTTCGTCCTCCAGCTCGAGGCGCAGCTCGCCGACCGCAACGTCACCATCGAGCTCTCGGACGAGGCGCGCGAGTGGCTGACCGAGAACGGCTACGATGACGCGATGGGCGCCCGGCCGATGGCCCGCCTGATCCAGTCGACCATCAAGACGCCGCTGGCCGACGAGGTCCTGTTCGGGCGGCTGAAGGACGGCGGCGCGGTGCGGGTCGTCCTGCGCAAGGGCGAGGGCGCGGAGAAGGACGCGCTCGGCTTCGAGTTCCCCGCCGGTCCGGTCACGCCCAAGCCCGAGAAGGACGTCGCCAACGCGGCCAAGAAGCACAAGCGCACGAAGGCCAAGGCCTCCGCCCGCAAGACGAACGACAAGCGCGACGACAAGGGCGGCCCGAGCGGCGGCTCCGGCGGCGTCCGCACCGTTCCGAAGGTGCCGCTGGTCAAGGCCTGAGGAGGGACGGCCCGGGACCGGTCACGACGATCGGCCCGGGTCGGACCAGCTCGGTCGAACAAACCAAGTCGAACCAACCAAGTCGAACCGGCCCCTCCCGCATGGGAGGGGCCGGTTTTTCAGGTCCCGCGGGTGGCGGAAAACCGCGTCCGGCGGTCGACACGGGGTCGCCGGATGGTTAGCAAGCGCGGGAACGGAGAGCGGGCACTGCGAGAGACTGGCCGGATACGCCTCCCCATCGCTGAGATCGGTTGAGGAGGGCGTCCCCGATGAACGACTTGCACGAGGGCCCCCTCACGCCCATCGCGACCAGGCAGCCCCCGGCCCCGAAGCTCACGGCCCGCGAGCAGCGCCGCCTGCGGCGCAGACGCCGCCGGCGGGGCGAGGAGATCCTGGGCTGGATCCTCGTCCCGCTGATCGTCATCGGGATCTACTGGGGCGTCACCGCCGCGCTCGACTTCCTCGGGACCTCGCCGGGCCAGCTCTGGGACCAGCTGATGCAGGTCAAGGCGATGATGGAGAAGAAGAGCTGATCCCTCAGCCCTGCCGCAGGGCGTGGATCGAGAACAGCCGGTCCGGGTCGGTCCAGACCGCCTCGGCCCGCCAGCCGGCCTCGCCCGCCAGGGCGCGGAAGCGCTCGACCGTGTACTTGTAGCTGTTCTCGGTGTGGATGGTCTCGCCCTCCGCGAAGGCGATCGCCCGGTCGGCGATGCGGATCGTCTGCGCCTTCAGGCTGACGAGATGCATCTCGATGCGGGACGGCTCGGGATTGAAGAAGGCCCGGTGGGCGAAGGCGTCGAGATCGACCTCGGCGCCGAGCTCCCGGCGCATCCGCACGAGCAGGTTGCGGTTGAAGGCCGCCGTCACGCCGGCCGCATCGTCATAGGCGGCATCGAGCACCGCCTTCTCCTTCACCAGGTCGACGCCGATGATCAGGGTCGCGCCGGCGCCGAGCACCCGCCCGAAATGGGCGAGGAGCCGGGTCGCCTGCGGCGGCTCGAAATTGCCGATGGTCGAGCCGGGGAAGAACCCGGCCACCGGTCCCTCGGAGAGGCCGGCGGGCAGGGTGAAGGCGCGGGTGAAATCGGCCGCCACGGGGGCGATCGTCAGGTTCGGGAAATCGCGGGCGAGGGCTTCGGCCTCGCTCAGGAGGAAACTCTCCGAGACGTCTACGGGCACGTAGGCGGCGAGATCCGGCCGGTGCGCCATCAGGCGCCGGACCTTGACGGTCGACCCGCTGCCGAGCTCGACCAGGTTGGCCCGCGCCGGCAGGGCGGCGGCGATGGAGGCCCCCTGCGCATCGAGGATGCCGAGCTCCGTGCGGGTCGGGTAGTATTCCGGCTGCCGCGTGATCGCCTCGAACAGGTCCGAGCCCGCCGCGTCGTAGAAGTACTTTGCCGAGAGGAACTTCTGCGGCGCCGAGAGGCCGGTCAGCACGTCGTCCAGGAACTGGCGCTCGGCGTCGATGGCGGCGATCGGGGTCGCGTCCGTGAAGACGGGATTGATGGTCAAGGGACGTCTCCGGGTACGCGACGATTCAGGGAACGGGGTCGGGGATTCAGGCCCGGGCGTCCGACAGGCGCAGGCCCGTGAACTGCCAGCGCTGATGGGGATAGAAGAAGTTGCGGTAGCCGACCCGCGCGTGGCCCTGCGGCGTCGCCACCGAGGAGCCGCGCAGGACGAACTGGTTTGACATGAACTTGCCGTTGTACTCGCCGAGCGCCCCGTCCACCGGGCGGTAGCCCGGGTAGGCGGTGTAGGCGCTGCGGGTCCATTGCCAGACCAGCCCGAAGGCGTCGCCGAGGAGGTCGGCGCGGGCCGCCACCTCCCACTCGAACTCGGTGGGCAGGTCGCGCCCGGCCCAGCGCGCATAGGCATCGGCCTCGTAGTAGCTGATATGGGTGACGGGCAGGGCGGGATCGACCGGGCGGATGCCCGCGAGGGTCATGCTGCCCCAGCCGCCCTCGGCCTCCCGCCAGTAGCCCGGCGCCTCCCAGCCCTCGGCCTGGGCGGCGATCCAGCCATCCGAGAGCCAGAGTTCGGGGCGCGCGTAACCGCCATCGGCCATGAATGCCAGCCATTGCGCGTTGGTGACCAGGGCCCGGTCGATGGTGCCGCCCTGGATCAGCGCATCGTGGCGCGGCGACTCGTTGTCGAAGGAGAAGCCCTCGCCGGCATGGCCGATCGGCTCGATGCCCCGGCGCAGCTCCGCCTTGCCCGGCAGGCCCTGGGCCTCGGGAAAGCGCCAGGCCGCGTCGTAGGCTGGTCCGAGCGGGTTCTGCGCGAAGGCGTGCAGGATGTCGGTCACCAGCAGTTCCTGGTGCTGCTGCTCGTGGTAGAGCCCGATCTCGAGGACCGGGAGCACCGCCTCCAGGGCGCTCGCCGAGGCTTGGCCGAGCAGCGCGGCGACGGCGCGGTCCACATGCGCGCGGTAGGCGGCGACCTCGTCCGCCGTCGGGCGGGTGATCAGGCCGCGCATGATCCGCGGCTGACGCGGGCCGGCGGCGACGTAGTACGAGTTGAACAGGTAGTGCAGCCGCTCGTCGTAGATGGCGTAGCCCGGCAGGTGCTCGCGCAGCAGGAACTGCTCGAAGAACCACGTCGTGTGCGCGCGGTGCCACTTGGTCGGGCTGGCATCGGCCATCGACTGGACCTGCTGGTCCTCCGGGGAGAGCGGCGCGGCGCGGCGCTCGGTCTCGTCGCGGACATGGTGGAAGGCTGCGATCCAGGCCGCGCGATCCACCGGGGCGGCCGAGAGGGGCGGGGGCGGGAAGGCGGATCGACCGGGCTCGGCCCCAGGGGTCTCGCGAAACGCTGCCGTCGCTGCCATGGCGACCACTCCCAGACTTGGATGTTCAAAGTCGAACGTGAGAGGGGAGATATGGCCGCGCGCGCATTCGGCAACGGAAGCGCAGCGGGGTCCTTCGTCGCGGCCACGCTCGGCCACCGGGTCGATCGCCTTTTTGCCGCCACGGTGACCACCCCTTAACCCTCCGGGGCCGACATTGACCCGTTGACGCGGGACAGTCGGGCCGGGCTCGGATGCGGATCGATCTCATGGCAGGAGCGACCACGGCGGCGGTGGCGCGGAACGTGGCGCCGGCGCCCACCATCCTGGTGTTCGATTCCGGGCTGGGGGGCCTGAGCGTGCTCGAACAGGTTCGGCGCGCCCGGCCGGATGCCGCCTATGTCTACGCCGCCGACGATGCCGCCTTTCCGTACGGGCGCCTGTCCGAGCCGGTGCTGATCGAGCGGGTGCTCGGCGTGATGGAGCGCCTGATCGACCTCCACGCCCCGGATCTCGTCGTGGTGGCCTGCAACACCGCCTCGACCTTGGTCCTGCCCGCCCTGCGCCAGCGCTTCGCGACGCCCTTCGTCGGCGTGGTGCCGCCGATCAAGCCGGCGGCGGAGGCGACGCGCTCCCGGGTGGTCAGCCTGCTCGCGACCCCCGGCACCGTGGCCCGCGCCTACACCCACGAACTCATCGAGACCTATGCGGGGGCGTGCGCCGTAACCCTGGTGGGCGCCCCGAACCTCGCCGGCTTCGCCGAAGCCGAACTGGCCGGCCTGCCCGTCGACGACGAGGCCCTGGCCCGCGAGATCGCACCCTGCTTCGTGACCCTGGAGGATGGCCGGCGCACCGACGTGGTCTGCCTCGCCTGCACCCACTATCCGCTCCTGCTCGCCCGGTTCCAGGCTCTCGCGCCCTGGCCCGTGACCTGGATCGACCCCGCGCCCGCCATCGCCCGGCGGGTGACCCAGCTGATCGGGCCGAGCCCCCGCGCCCCGGGCCGGGACGACGCACCGGTGCTCGGCGCCTTCACGAGCGGCGCCGGCCTGACGTCGCCGCTGCGCCGCTCCCTGGAGGACCGCGGCATCGGCCGCGTCGCCGTCGAGGCCATGCCCCTCGGCCTGCAATAGGCGATCGGCAGCCGGCTCGGCATTGACGACGGCGGTCGCGTGCTCTAACGAGGCGCCGGTAACGGGGCTCCGACGAGGGGCCCCGCTGCATTTTCAAGCGCACCCGTGGGCGGCAATGTCCGTCCTGTCGTTCCGCTTCAGGCTCCCGGGCCCGGCGGAAAGAGGAGGGCGCGTTCCTCGATAGATCTCCATTGCGAGAGGAACCGCGATGTCAAAACGCATCCAGGCGAAGCACAAGCTCGATCGCCGCATGGGCCAGAACATCTGGGGCCGCCCGAAGAGCCCCGTCAATCGCCGCGAGTACGGCCCCGGCCAGCATGGCCAGCGCCGCAAGGGCAAGATGTCCGACTTCGGCACGCAGCTGCGCGCCAAGCAGAAGCTCAAGGGCTACTACGCCAACATCACCGAGAAGCAGTTCCGCCGTTACTACGCCGAGGCGATCCGCCTGCGCGGCGATTCCGGTGAGAACCTGATCGGCCTGCTCGAGCGCCGCCTCGACGCCGTCGTGTACCGCGCGAAGTTCGTGCCAACCCCGTTCGCGGCCCGTCAGTTCGTCAACCACGGCCACGTCAAGGTCAACGGCCAGCGCGTGAACATCGCCAGCTACCTCGTGAAGCCGGGCGACCTGATCGAGGTCAAGGATTCCTCGAAGCAGCTCGAGATCGTCGTCGTGGCCGCGCAGCTCGCCGAGCGCGACGTGCCCGACTACATCGAGGTGGATCACTCCAAGATGACGGCCCGCGTCACCCGCGTGCCGAATCTCGGCGAGGTTCCCTACCCGGTCCAGATGGAACCGAACCTCGTGATCGAGTTCTATTCGCGCTGATCCCCCCCGGATCATCGCCGACGATACGAAAGGGCCGCCCGCGAGGGTGGCCCTTTCCCGTTGTGGTCGAGCCTCCGCCGAGACCCCGCCGGCCGGTCCCTCAGCGGGGGAGGGCGCCGCCGCCCGGGGACGCGCGGTTGCGCGACTGCAGGGCGCGGGACGCGTCGCGAGCGCTCGGCGGGAGCCCGGCCTCCGCCGCCGTCGCGGGACCGTCGCCCGGCGCACCCGGCGCTACGAACCCGGGCCGGTCGCGCCCGCCGGTCTCGAAGCCGTAGCCCGCATTCACACCGGCATAGAAGCCCGTGAAGTCCTCCGCCGAGGCCGGGGCGTTGGCCGCCAGGCCGGCGAGGCCGATCAGTGCGAGGAGGGCGGTCCGCATCCCGGTCTCCGAAGGCGATGTCATGGCGAGGTCATGGCGATGTCATGGGGTGAAACGCGAAACGGCGGCCCGGATGGGGGCCGCCGCTTCAGTCATGCCGTGAAAGGTGGCCGCAACGCGGCCAGCCCGGGACGATCAATCGTCGACGTTGATGCTCTGGGCCTCGCGGCCCTTCTGGCCCTCGACGACGCCGAGGACGACCTGCTGGCCTTCGGCCAGGGAGTCGAGGCCGGCGCGAGAGAGGGCGGAGCGGTGCACGAACACGTCCTTGCCGCCGTCGTTGACGGAGACGAAGCCGAAGCCCTTGGCCGGGTCGTACCACTTCACGGTGCCGGTCATCTCGGTGGACGGACCGCTGGCGAAGCGGCCGCCGCCACGATCGCCACCGCGGTCGCCGTAGCCACCACCACCGCCGCCATAGCCGCCGCCACCGCCGAAGCGGTCGCCGCCACCGAATCCGCCGCTGCGGGGCGGACGCGCGTCGCGCATGGGAGCAGCCTCGGCCGTGGAGGTGTCGACGCTGGTGACGTCGGTCACCTGCGGACCCTTCTGGCCCTGGGCGGTGTGAACCGTCAGGCGCGTGCCGGGGAGGAGGTCGGCATGGCCAGCGGCTTCGACGGCGCGGATGTGGAGGAAGGCATCGCCCGAGCCGTCAGCCAGCTCGACGAAACCGAAGCCTTTCTCCTTGTTGAACCACTTGACCGTCGCATCGCGCTCCGGTCCAGAGGGTGCCGCGGCGGCGCGCGACGGACCACGGTCGAAACCGCCGCCACCGCCGAAACCACCACCGTAGCCACCGCCGCTCGGAGGAGCCTGATCCGGCCAACGCGGCTCGGCTCCACCCTCATCGAAGCCGCGCTTCTGCGGCCCCCGAAAATCACGACCACGTCCCATAGAAAGCTCGCAAAAACCGTCCGCCGACCATCAGTTTCGATAACCGCGTGCGCGCCATCCCAGACAGCCCACGCTCCGCACTATCATTACTCCCAGCAGCGGTGACCAAGAATAACGCCTTAGTCCTGACTGAAAGACGCCTTGATCGCAAGATGCATCTGTCCTGGTTGGCGAGGGTTCCGTAACTTTCCTGCGGCAAAATGCGTAGCTTTTTAACGCACCCGTGCCCGTGCCGGCCGCGGTGCCCGCGCCTTGGGCAATTCCCGGGCGGCCCGATCGAATCAATTTCCCGGCCGATCTTAGCGAAGCGCAAAGTCTCCGCCGCTAGGGTGGGCACGGGGCAGGTCCGCCCCGAACCACCGGGTCCGACGCCGCACCGATGATCGCCACGCCGAGTTTTCCGGACCTCTCCGCACTCGTGGTCGACGAGAGCCTGTATATCCGCCGCATCGTGCGCGACATGCTGATGCGCGTCGGGATCAAGCGGGTCCTCGAGGCGCCGGACGGAGCGGAGGCCCTCGGTGTCCTGGCCGAGAGCAAGCCCGACCTGACGATCATCGACTGGGATCTCGCCATCCTCTCCGGCGAGGAGTTCATCCGGCTCGCCCGGACGCCGACCACCTCGCCGTCGCCCACCGTGCCGATCATCCTGATGCTGGCGCAGCCGCGGCGGAACGTGGTCGACCGGGCGATCTCGCTCGGCGTCAACGAGATCATCGCCAAGCCGTTCTCGCCCAAGACCCTGTGGTCGCGCCTCGACGAGGTGATCAACCGGCCGCGTCCGTTCTCCCAGGTGAAGAGCCTGCTCCGACCGGTGCCGCGCATGGCCGCCGCGGGCAAGCTCGGCTGACGCTCCGTTCGAGTCGCCGAAATCATCCCCGATCCATGCGCCCCGGCGATCGAGGCTTTGCAGTTTGCCGGGGAGACCTGTAGCGTCGCGAAGACGTGTTGGTCCGGCTCTCCGCCTGGGACCACGATCGGGGATTCCGGCTCGGCCGATGAGGGAAGAGAGCGCCGCGACCATGCCGGCCCGCCCGAGCGGCGGGAAGACGCCGTCATCGGCACCGGACGCGCACGCCGATGGCTCGGGCACCCCGGGACGCGCGAACCGTCGCAGCGCCTATGCCGCCCTCGACCTCGGCACCAACAATTGCCGCCTCCTCGTGGCCGAGCCGGCCAGCCACGGCTTCCGGGTCATCGACGCCTTCTCGCGCATCGTCCGCCTCGGCGAGGGCCTCGGCAGCTCCGACCGCCTGAGCGAGGCCGCCATCGAGCGCACCCTCGAGGCCCTGCGGGTCTGCAAGGCCAAGATGCAGGCCCGCGGCGTCGTGCGCGCCAAGATCATCGCCACCGAGGCCTGCCGCCTCGCGGTGAACGGAGCCGAGTTCGTCGAGCGCGTGCGCAACGAGGTCGGCCTCGACCTCGAGATCGTCGACCGGCAGACCGAGGCCTACCTTGCGGTGACGGGCTGCGCCGCCCTGGCCGACCCCTATTCCGAATCGGTGGTGATCTTCGACATCGGCGGCGGCTCCACCGAGATCGCCTGGCTCGACGGGGCGGCCACGAACCCCTCCGCCGACCCGACCCTGCGCATCCGCGCCTGGGATTCCCTGCCCGTCGGCGTCGTCACCCTGGCCGAGCGCCATGGCGGCTCGAACGTCACCCGCCTGACCTTCGAGGGCATGGTGGAGGAGGTGGCCGACCTCCTGGCGCGCTTCGCCATCCGGGCGGCGCCGGCGGCCAATGCCCGGCACTTCCACCTGCTCGGCACCTCCGGTACGGTGACGACGCTGGCGGCGATGCACCTGCGCCTCGCCCGCTACGAGCGCCGGCGGGTCGACGGCCTGTGGATGAGCGACGCCGATGTCGGCGAGGCCATCGACGACCTCCTCGACACCCGGCTCGAACAGCGCGCGGACAATCCCTGCATCGGGCGCGACCGCGCGGACCTGGTGCTGGCGGGCTGCGCCATCCTGGAGGCGATCCGGCGGGCGTTTCCCTCCGATCGCCTGCGCATCGCCGATCGCGGCCTGCGCGAGGGCCTCTTGATGAACATGATGCGCGAGGACGGCGTCTGGCGCCGTGGGAGCTACCGGTGAGTGACAGGCGTGGTGCCGGCGCGGGTCTGCGCGGCGAACTCAAGCAGCGGGTCAAGACGGGGCGGGGCCGCACCGCCTCGCAGAAGCGCTGGCTCGAGCGCCAGCTCAACGACCCCTACGTGGCCCGGGCTAAGCGGGAGGGCTACCGCTCGCGCGCGGCCTTCAAGCTCATCGAGATCGACGAGCGCTTCAAGCTGCTGAAGCCCGGCCAGCGCATCGTCGATCTCGGCGCGGCCCCGGGCGGCTGGTCCCAGGTGGCGGCCAAGATCGTCGGCGCCAGCGGCAAGATCGTCGGCATCGATCTCCTCGAGATCGAGCCGATGGTCGGCGTCGACTTCATCACCCTGGACTTCCTCGCCCCCGAGGCACCGAAGCTGCTGACGGACCTGCTCGGGGGCCCGGCCGACCTCGTCCTCTCCGACATGGCCGCGAACACCACCGGCCACAAGCAGACCGACCACCTGCGCATCATCGGCCTGGCCGAGACGGCGGCCGAGTTCGCCCGCGAGATCCTGGCGCCGGGCGGCTCCTACCTCGCCAAGGTGTTCCAGGGCGGCACCGAAGGCACGCTGCTCGCCGACCTGAAGCGCGACTTCGCCAGCGTTCGGCACGTGAAGCCGAACGCGAGCCGGGCCGATTCGAGCGAACTCTACGTGCTCGCCTCCGGATATCGTGGTCCGGCCGGCGCCGCCCTCGACCCGCGCGACGCCTGACGCCTGCCGCAAAGACCGAGTCGCCGAAGCGTGGTGGCGTTGCGCTCGGCGCAATGCGGCACGGGGACGGCCGCGCGTTTCTTTCTTTGAAGACCTCTTTCGAGGAGTCTCTAAGCCACTCGATATTTTGTGAATACTGATTTTTGCATTATATCTCTCGAAGTCGGACGAGAATATGGAAACATAGGCCCAACCCTCAAACTTGCGCAGCGCGATATCATTGGTACAGGACAATATCTCCACGAGATCGTTCTGTGAGCCTGCCTGATGTCCAAGACCTTTTCCCGTCAGTCCGGGTCCGAGACTGAAAAACGGATTCACCGCCGCGCGTTCTTGGAGTTCCTGTCGGCCAGCCCCGTGGCGGCGCCGTCGATGATGAGCGCGCTGGCCGGCCTCTCGGTCCTCGGCAGCGAGGCCGCCATGGCCCAGAGCTACGACGTCCTGCGCCAGTCACCCGCCAATATCGGCGCGATCATCGACGATCCGAGCCAGGCCCTCAACGTCTTCGATTTCGAGCCGGCCGCGAAGAAGGCCCTGCCTCCGGCCCATTACGGCTACCTCGCCAGCGGCGTCGACGGCGACGAGACCCTGAAGGCGAACCGCGAGGGCTTCGAGAGGATTCGCATCCGGGCGCGCCGCCTGATCGACGTGCGCAAGATCGACACCACGGTGACGATCTTCGGCGAGACCTGGGCAAGCCCGATCGTCCTGGCCCCGGTGAGCAGCCAGGGCGCCTTCCACCCCGAGGCCGAGTCGGCCGTGGCGCGCGGCGCCAAGGTCAAGGGTCACCAGATGATCCTGTCCACCGTGGGCAGCACCGCGATCGAGGACGTGATCAAGGAGCGCGGCGCGCCGGTCTGGTACATGCTCTACCCCACCGACGACTGGGCCGTGACCGAGGCCCTGGTGAAGCGGGCCGAGAAGGCCGGCGCCCCCGCCATCGTGCTCACGGTCGACCGCCAGGGCGGCCGCAACACCGAGACGCTGTTCCGCGAGCGCCGGCTGGACACGCGCAACTGTTCGGATTGCCATACCCCCGGCTTCAAGAACGAGGTCAGCCGCAAGCCGATGTTCGACGGCATCGACGTGTCGAAGGTCACCAACCTCTACGGCACCGGCATGACCTGGGACTACGTGAAGCGCCTGCGCGGCATCGTGAAGGGCAAGCTCGTCCTCAAGGGCATCGTCACCCACGAGGATGCCAGGAAAGCCCTGGATTACGGCGTCGACGCCCTGATCGTCTCGAACCATGGCGGCCGCGCCGAGGAGAGCCTCGAAGCGACGATCGATGCGCTGCCGGAGGTGGTCAAGGCGGTCAACCGCAAGGTGCCCGTCCTCGTCGACGGCGGCATCCGCCGCGGCACCGACGTCATCAAGGCCCTGGCCCTCGGCGCCGACGCCGTCTGCATCGGCCGCCCCTACGTCTGGGGCCTGGCCGCCTTCGGCGAGCCCGGCGTCACGGCGGTACTGGCGATCATGCAGCGCGAGTTCGAGACCATCATGCGGCAGGTCGGCGCCACGAAGCTCTCCGAGATCACCGCGGCCAGCGTCAGCCGCGCCTGAACGAACGGGCGGCGCGGCCGATCGCGTCGCCGTGACCGGAACGTCGCCCCCCGGGCCGCCCGGGGAGCGACGAGCCCGCACAGAAGCGTGACCTCGGCAACCCCACTTCTCGCCGTCCTCTTAGGGCGGCCCTGTTCCGCCAGCCCTCGGGCGCGGGCGAACAGGCCTTCGACGTGACCGGAACGCGACCGCGAACGGCTTCGGACGAACCTGCTCGATCCGCCCCGGCGCGAAGATTTGCCAATCGCCGCCCCGGCGAACGCAGGATCAGTATCGATCCGCACCGACGGTGGGATTCGACGGCCGCCGGCCTGCGCGGCATTACACATTCATTAGCTCTGACCGACGCGAACATTGGTGAATCCGGCCGGATCAAGACTTTCTCCACGCTCGGCACTCTACATCGACCGACCTGAACCGGGCACCCGTCCCCGGACGCGCAGGCGATGCGGAGCTGCCCATGTTCTCCCGGTTTCTGGTGTCCCTGCTCGCGGCCGGGATCGGGTTCGGCGCGACCGCCGCGTCGGCCAAGGACGTTCCCTTCGCCAAGGTGAAGGACTGGGAGATCAGCCGCAGCGGAGAGGGCGACAAGGCCAAGTGCCTGATGGCGCGCGGCTACCAGGATCCAGACGACGAGAATGCCAGCTCGGTTGTCGTGGCCACCTCTCCCGGCCTGCTCATCCTCTCCCTCGGCTACCAGGGCTGGTCGCACGACAAGGGCGACCGGACCGTCGTGCTCCTGGCCGGGGGGAAGGTGATCGACCCGCGCTCCAAGTGGAAGGCGGACGAGACCCAGATGACGGGCGAGTTCCCGGACACGCTCCTGCCCCACCTCCTCGGCGCCGACGCCATCGTGCTGCGCTTCAAGGACGGCGACGCCGACTTCAAGATCCCGGCCTTCGCGCAAGCCTTCGACGCCCTGAAGCGCTGCAACGGAGGTCCGGCGGAGGCCGCGGCGGAACTCCCGTCGGAGGGGCGAATCGCCAACTACGCGAGCGGGCTCTTCTTCCAGAAGGCGCTGAAGGATTGCGATGTCGCGAGCACGGGCAAGCAGCGGGCCGACCTCGACACCAAGCTCGCGGCGATGCGCCCGGAGATGAGCCCGATCCAGGCAATGATCGACATCGAACTCGGCAAGCGCTTCAACGACCCGAAGGAGCCGTTCTGCCCGAAGCCGGACGATGCGGCGGGCTTCGGCGCAGCCCTCGGCCAGTACCTCGTCCTGTCCCCGGAGGCCTTCGCGGCCGAGACGGAGCGACGCCAGAGCGAGAAGAAGGCGGCCGCGCGGCCCCCGGAGACCCGGATCAAGGTCTATGGGATGGGCCTGATCTTCCAGAAGCTCCTCGCGAGTTGCGAGATTCCCACCACGGCGCGGCAGCGGACCGATTTCGATGCCAAGCTCGCTGCCCTGGCGCCCGAGATGGCGCCGGTCCTGGGCGAGATCCAGGGCAAGCTGCAGCCGACCTTCGCCAAGCCGGCCAGCGAACTCTGCGCCGCCTTCCGCGACCTGTCGGACGACCCGCAGCCCATCCTGGCATTCTCGACCCAGACGCCCGAGGACTTCGCCGCCTTCATGGATGCCCGCGAGGCCGCCAAGTCGGCGGCCAAGCCGACGGAGCCGGCGGAGCCGCCGGTGCCCGGCGCCAAGCTCTGAGCCGCGATCCTCCCCCATCCCAACCGGAGCCCCCCTCATGAAGCGCCCGTCGCCGACCCGGTCCTGGCTGTTCGGCCTCCTCGCCGGTCTCGTTTCCTCCGGGCCCGCGGCAGCCCAGGAACGTCCCCTGTTCGAGAGCCTGAACGGCTGGCAGGTCGAGCGCGCCACCGGCATCACGGGCAGTCCGTCCTGCGTGATCGTGCGGGCCTATGTCGACGAGGACGATGACGACGCCGACAATGCCGTCGCCTTCGCGCTGGAGAACAAGGCGCTCGTCGTGGTGCTGACCTACGGCAAGTGGCGGCACGACAAGGACGAGAAGATCGTGGCCGCCACCGAACTCGGCGGCAAGACCGTGAGCGCCAAGTCGACCTGGACCGGCAACGGCACCCAGCTCGTCGGAACCCTGCCGGCCAACCTCGCCGAGAAGGCCGCGGAATCCGAGGAGATCCTGATCAAGGGCAAGGGCTGGAAAGCGGGCTTCGACCTGACCGGCGCCGCCGACGCCTTCGCGGCGATGAAGCGCTGCAATGCCGGCGGGGCGCCGAAACCGCGGACCTGAGGCCTCAGATCCGGCAGGCGCCCTCCAGCGCCGTGTTCTCGGCCTCGGTGAAGACGCGGGAGCGGATCAGGAAGCGCTGGTCGCGCCCGTTCTCCAGGGAGAACATGCCGCCGCGGCCGCGCACCACGTCGAGGATGAGGTGCGTGTGCTTCCAGACCTGGAATTGCGGCCGACTGATCCAGAAATCGGCCCCGGCCACGGTGCCGAGATGGACGTCGCTGTCGCCGGTGAGGAAGTCGCCCACGGGATAGCACATCGGCGACGAGCCGTCGCAGCAGCCGCCCGACTGGTGGAACATCACGGGGCCGTGCTCGGCCCGCAATTCCTCGATGAGCGCGATGGCGGCGGGGGTCGCGGTGACGCGCAGGGGCGTCCCGTCGGCGCCGGCCTGGTCGGCGGTGGTCGGGTCGAGGGCGGTCTCGCTCATGGGCCGGTCTCCGGGGCGGGTCATACGGGAGAGATAGGGCGGCGAACAAAAAAGCCCCGGCCGCTGTCCGGCCGGGGCAAGTCTCACTCGGATCGGCGTGTCTCGAACGGGTCCTAGAAGAAGCCGAGCTTCTTGGCCGAGTAGCTGACCAGCATGTTCTTGGTCTGCTGGTAGTGGTCGAGCATCATCTTGTGGTTCTCGCGGCCGATGCCGGACTGCTTGTAGCCGCCGAAGGCCGCGTGGGCCGGGTAGGCGTGGTAGCAGTTCGTCCAGACGCGGCCGGCCTGGATGGCGCGGCCGAAGCGGTAGGCGCGGTTCCCGTCGCGGGTCCAGACGCCGGCGCCGAGGCCGTAGAGGGTGTCGTTGGCGATGCTCAGAGCGTCGGCATCGTCCTTGAAGGTCGTCACCGAGAGGACGGGGCCGAAGATCTCCTCCTGGAAGATGCGCATCTTGTTGTGGCCGCGGAACACCGTCGGCTTCATGTAGTAGCCGTCGGCGAACTCGCCGTCCTTGACGTTGCGCTCGCCGCCGGTGAGGCACTCGGCGCCTTCCTGACGGCCGATATCGACGTAGCTGAGGATCTTCTCCAGCTGCTCCGAGGAGGCCTGGGCGCCGATCATCGTGGCGGGATCGAGCGGCGAGCCCTGCGTGATCGCCTCGACGCGCTTGATCGCCCGCTCCATGAAGCGGTCGTAGATCGACTCGTGCACCAGGGCGCGGCTCGGGCAGGTGCAGACCTCGCCCTGGTTGAGGGCGAACATCGTGAAGCCCTCCAGCGCCTTGTCGAAGAAGTCGTCATCCTCGTTGGCGACGTCGGAGAAGAAGATGTTCGGCGACTTGCCGCCGAGCTCGAGCGTCACCGGGATCAGGTTCTGCGAGGCGTACTGCATGATCAGCCGGCCCGTCGTCGTCTCGCCCGTGAAGGCGATCTTGGCGATGCGGGGCGAGGAGGCCAGCGGCTTGCCGCACTCGAGGCCGAAGCCGTTGACGATGTTGAGCACGCCCGCCGGCAGCAGGTCGGCGATGAGCTCGACCACCACGAGGATCGAGGCCGGGGTCTGCTCGGCGGGCTTGAGCACGATGCAGTTGCCGGCCGCGAGCGCCGGGGCGAGCTTCCACACCGCCATCAGGATGGGGAAGTTCCACGGGATGATCTGGCCGACGACGCCGAGCGGCTCGTGGAAGTGGTAGGCGACGGTGTCGTGGTCGATCTCCGAGATCGAGCCCTCCTGCGCGCGGACGCAGCCGGCGAAGTAGCGGAAATGGTCGATGGCGAGGGGGATGTCGGCGTGGGTCGTCTCGCGAATCGGCTTGCCGTTGTCCCAGGTCTCGGCCAGCGCGATCAGGTCGAGGTTCTCCTCCATCCGGTCGGCGATCTTGTTCAGGATGCGGGCGCGCTCGCCCGGCGCGGTGCGGCCCCAGGCCTCCTTGGCGGCATGGGCGGCGTCGAGGGCCTTGTCGACGTCGGCGGCATCCGAGCGGGCGACCTCGCAGATCACCCGGCCGGTGATCGGGGAGGTGTTCTCGAAGTAGCGTCCCGCCACCGGCGCGACCCACTGGCCGCCGATGAAGTTCTCGTAGCGCGCCGAGAAGGGCGACTTCGTACCCTGGTTGAGAAATTCTGGCTTGTTCATCGCGTATCCTCCTAATTGTTCTTATGGGCCGCAGCCAAGGCCAGACGCCGCGCCAAATCAAGGTGGACTTTTGGCCAACGGACGGGCGCGGCTCGGATGATCGATGCGCCCGATGGCGTCGCGGCGCGGGCCGGATGGTAGACCCGTTCGGCCGGATTGGCGACCCGGACCGGTCTCAGTGCGGCGTCAGGCGCGCCAGGCGTCGGTTGCCGATGCGCCGCGCCGTCTGGGCGTCGATGCGCGGGCCCGAGCGGGCGCCGCCCGCCAGGTCGAGGAGCAAGCCCGTCGCCCGGCCGTCGGGCTCGATGTCGAGGGCGATGCGGGTCCCGTCCGGGGCCACGAAGACGCGGTCGCTCTCCGGCGCCAGGACGAGGCGTCCCGGGCCGGTCCCGCGGGCGACGAGCCGGTCCCCCTCGCGGGCGAGGGACACCACGGCGCGCGGACCGGTCCGGTAGACGCCGACGTAGCGGTCGAGCACGGCGGCCGGCACCGCGATCTCGGTCGCCTCCGGCCGCCCGAGGGCGAGGGCGCCGAGGCGGCGGGACAGGGTCTGGGCCGGCGCGGTCTCGGTGTTGCCGAGGACCACCACGGTCAGGCCGAGATCCGGATAGCTATCCTTGATCGCGGAGAAGCCGTTCAGGAACCCGCCATGGGACAGGAGGCGCTCGCCGTAGGCCCGGCCGACATAGAGGCCGAGCCCGTAGCCGTGGCCGCCGTCGCGGACCATCTCGGCGAGCGCGGGGGGGCGCAGGACCCGGCCGGAGAACAGCGCGGCGTCCCAGGCCACGAGGTCGTCGAGGGTGGAAACGAGGCCGCCGGCCCCCAGGGCGGCCGCCGGCACCACGGGGGGCGCGTTCCGCCACTGCCCGGCGACCCGGTGGTAGCCCGCGGCGCGCTGCGCGATCACCGCCTCCGGGTCGGCGTCGCCGGTGTCCGCGAGGCCGGCGGGGGCGAGGATGAGGCGGTTCAGGGCCTCGGCGAAGGGCGCGCCGGCGACGCGCTCGACGATCGCCGCCAGGAGGATGTAGCCGGTGTTGCTGTATTCCTGGGCCGAGCCCGCCGGGAATAGCAGTTCCTCGCGAAACAGCCGGCCCACCACCTCCATCGGGGTCCGGGCGGCCCGGGCGAGGGTGGTCGGATAGTCGGGCAGCGCCGTCACGTTGGGCAGGCCCGCCGTGTGGTCGAGGAGCATCCGCAGGGTGATGGGCGCCCAGGTCGTCGGCAGGCCCGGCATGTGCCGCGCGGCCGGGTCGTCGAGATGCAGCCGCCCGGCCTCCTGCAACCTGAGGATCGCCGCGGCGGTGAACTGCTTCGTCAGGGACGCGATCCGGAAGCGGGTCTCGGGCGTGTTGGGCACGCACCATTCGCGCTGCGCGGCGCCGTAGGCCTGCCGGAACAGTACCGCCCCGTCGCGGGCCACGATCACGGCGCCGGAGAAGATCCCGGCCCGGGCGTAGGGCCGCACCAGGGCGTCGGCCCGCTCGGCGAAATCGGCCCGCCCGCCGAAGTCCGCCTCGGGCGAAGCCGAACCGGGATCGGTGCCTGTCCCGGCCGCCGCAATCCGGACCGGGAGGAGGGCGCCGAGGAGCGCGAACTGGACGATGCGGCGACGCGTCTCGTGCATGCTGCCGCTGTTCCGCTCCCGACCGCGCCGCCAGGTCGGCGCCCGGTCACGGTTCCCCCGAATTGTGGCACGAGCGCGCCGGCCGGCCCGCGCGGCAGCCATGCGGCGGCCCCGATGGCCCCGCCGCCCCGAAGGCACCAAGACCCGGTCGAAACGTTCTGGCTCGGACGGTGATCCGCCGTGCCGCCCCAGCCCCCCCGAGGAACCGTCCCAGGTGAGCACCACCCCGGCCACGACCGCGCACGCCCCGTCAGGCCCGATCCCCGACTCCGCATCGGACCCCGCGGCCCGGCCCTGGAAGGGTCCGGGCTTCGGCGAGTTCGTCGGCATCGTCGCGCTGATGATGGCGGTGACAGCCATCTCCATCGACAATCTGCTGCCGGCCTTCCCGGCGATCCAGGCCCGCTTCGGCGTGGCCGATGCCAACAGCCTGCAGCTCCTCGTCTACGTCTACATGATCGGCTTCGGCACGGCGCAGATCGTCTACGGGCCGCTCTCGGACACCTACGGGCGCCGCTCCGTGCTGCTCGCGGGGCTGGCGATCTACGTCGTCGGCACCGGCCTCGCCATGGTGGCGCCGTCCTTCGGCTGGCTGCTTGCGGCACGGATCATCCAGGGCATCGGCGCGGCCAGCGGGCGCGTCCTCTCGACGGCGATCGTGCGCGACCGCTTCGCCGGGCGCGAGATGGCGAGCGTGATGTCGCTCATCATGATGGTGTTCCTGATCGTGCCGATGATCGCGCCGGCCATCGGCGGCGCGATGCTGCTGTTCGGCTCGTGGGTCTACGTGTTCGTCTCGATGCTGGCGCTGGCCGGCCTCCTGGTGGTCTGGTTCGCCTGGCGGATGCCCGAGACGCTGCATCCCGAGTACCGGCGCCCCTTCTCCCTCGCGGCGGTCGCCCAGGCGGTGGGGATCACCTTCCGCAACCGGGTGGCGGTGGGGTACGCCACCGCCCTCGGCCTGCTCACCGGCTGCATCATGGGCTATGTCGGCTCGGCCCAGCAGGTCTTCGACACGGGGCTCTACCACCTCGGCGGCCTGTTCCCCCTGGCCTTCGGGCTCGTCGCCGGCGCCATGGGGGCCGCCACCCTGGTCAATGCCCGCCTCGTCCGGCGCCTCGGCATGCGGCCTCTCTCCCATGCGGGCCTGAGCCTGTTCGTGGTGGTCGCGGTGGGGCAGGTCGTGGTCGGGCTCGCCTATCACGGCCATCCGCCGCTGGCCCTGTTCCTCTCGATCCTGGCGGCCAACCAGTTCCTGATCAGCTTCGCCATGCCGAACTTCAACGCCCTGGCGCTGCAGCCCCTCGGCGAGATCGCCGGCACGGCCTCGTCCTTCCTCGGCTTCTACACCACGATCCTGGGCGCCTTCTGCGGCTTCCTGATCGGGCATGCCTTCGACGGCTCGGTGCTGCCCATCGGCATCGGCTACGCCCTCCTCGGCGGCCTCGCCCTCGCGGTGGTGGCCTGGACCGAGCGCGGCCGCCTGTTCCGCGGCGGCGTCTCCGGTTGAGGACGCGCCGGCCTTAACGCCGTCTTCAGCCGGTCCCGACAAAGCTCGGCGTTCCAGGATGCCAGACGGAGCCAGAGACGTGACCGGCCGTGCCCAAGACGGATTGCTCTTCCTCGCCCGGCTGCTGCTCGCGGCCGCGCTGCTACCCACCGGCATCGCCCGGGCCCTCAACGTCTCGGGCTTCGCCGTCACCCTCGCGGCCACCGGCCTGCCGTCGCCGAACGCCGTCGCCACCGCGGCGGTGATCGTCCAGGTCTTCGGGCCGGTCGCCCTCATCCTGGGCGTGCTGCCCCGCATCAGCGGCCTGGCGCTCGCCGCCTTCGCGGGCGTAATGGCGGTGCTGCTCCACCCGTTCTGGCAGTTCGCCGGACCGAGCGCGGTGGCCGAGCGCACCCTGCTCCTGGCCGATTTCGGCCTGGCGGGCGGCTTCCTCATCTACGCCATGACGGGTCCGGGCCGCTGGAGCTGGCAGGGCTGGCGCCAGGGCGCCCGCGCCGCGGCGAGCCCCGCCAAGGCTCCGGCCAAGTCGAATACCGCCGCGCGCGGCGCGCAAAAGCCCAAGCGCGCGCCCGGGCGGGCCCCGGCCCGGGCCGCCGCCTGAGGTCCAAGACCGCTGCCTGAGATCCGAGACGCCGTCTGAAGTCCAAGGCCCGGCCTGGTTCAAGACGTGGCCTGGTCCAGGACGCCGCCGCGTCCTACGGCATCGCGTTGCGCGGGGCGGCGGCGACGAGCCGGTGCCCCGAGACCTCGGCGCCGGCCTCCGGGCTGAGCCGCCGGAACGGGAAGAACGACATCACCGAGATCAGCGCCACCGCCAGGAAGGCGGGGCCGAAATCCTGCGCCGCGATCTCGGTGCGGCCGTGCAGGGCGGCGGCCCCCTCCAGGGCCAGCGCCCCGAGGGAGACCCCGAGGCTGAGCGAGAGCTGCTGCGCCACGCTGGCGAGGCTCGTCGCGGCGCTCATCTCACGGCTTTCCAGCTCAGCATACGCGATGGCGTTGACGCAGGTGAATTGCAGCGAGCGCACGCAGCCGCCGATCAGCAGCACGCAGATGATGACCGCGTGCGGAGTCTCGGCGGTGAAGAGCCCGTTCACCGCCAGGAAGGCCGAGGCGACCAGGGCGTTGACGAGCATCACCCGGCGGAAGCCGTAGGCCCGCAGGATGCGCGGACCGATGATCTTGATCAGGAGCGCGCCGGCCGCCGCCGCGAAGGTGATCAGCCCCGACCGGAGCGGATCGAGGCCGAAGCCGATCTGCAGCATCAGCGGCAGCAGGAAGGGGATCGCGCCGGTGCCGATCCGGAACAGGCTGCCGCCGGTCACCGCCGCCCGGAAGGTCGGATACCGCAGCAGGTCGAGGCGGATCACCGGGTTGGCGCGGTCGCGCGAATGCCGGAAGTACAGGATCAGGAACCCGCAGCCGGCGCCGAGACAGACCCAGGACAGGCCGTCCGGCAGGAGTTGCCGGCCGGTGGAGGCGAGGCCGAGCATCAGCGTGGCGAGGCCGAGCCCGGAGAGCAGGAAGCCGAGGACGTCGAGGGGCGGGCGCTCGGCCTCGCGGATGTTCTCGAAGTAGATCGTCGAGAGCACGATGCCGGCGATGCCGATCGGGATGTTGATGAAGAAGATCCAGCGCCAGTCGAAATAGGTGGTGATGAAGCCACCCAGCGGCGGACCGAAGATCGGCCCGATCAGGGCCGGGATCGTCAGGTAGGCGAGGGCGCTGACGAGTTCGCTCTTGGGCACGCTGCGCAGGATCACGAGGCGCCCCACCGGCACCATCATGGCGCCCCCGAGCCCCTGGAAGAACCGGGCCGCCACGAAGCCGGCGAGCGAGTTCGAGGCCGCGCAGGCCAGCGACCCGGCCATGAACACCCCGAGCGCGACCCGGAACACGGTGCGGGCCCCGAACCGGTCGGCCATCCAGCCGCTGATCGGGATGAAGATCGCGAGGCTGACGAGATAGGCGGTCAGCGCGAGCTTCAGGGCGATCGGGTCCTCGTTCAGGCTCCGGGCGATGGCCGGGAGCGCGGTGGCGATCACGGTGGAATCGGTGTTCTCCATGAACAGCGCGGTGGCGACGACGAGGGGGACGATCTGGGACGTACGCATCGGCGAGACATAGGTCCGGTCGGGCCGTCCGGGTGCCTCCGGCGCACGAAAAGTGATCCCGCGGCCCGTGCGCGTCGGGTGACGAAGCGCACGGGATGAAAGCGGCATGTCGCATGTGCAGGGCCCGACGCCCCGGGCGGCGTGGCCCTGCGGCCACATCGGACCAGCATCGGACCGGGACCGGCGGCGCGCGCCTTTCCACATTGTTGCTGGAGCCGCTAAGCTCGACGGCATGATCGGACGCTGCGCGACTCCGCTTCGGAGTCGCGCCGGGCACCCCCTACCGCGACTCCAAGAAAGTCACCGATGCTTCCGAGGTTCGAACATCGACGCAGGCTGGCCGGCTTCGTCTCCTGCCTCGCGCTGGCGGCCGCCGTCGCCGGCTGCGGCACCGTCGTCCTGACGGAATCGGGCGCGCTGACCCGCTACGACCGCCTCGCGGCCAGCGACGAGACGGCGAGCTCTTCGCGGATCTTCGTCGATCCGGCGGCCCTGGCGGCCACCCGGACCGTGCGGATCGTGCCCACCACCTTCTCCGAGGTCGTGGCCCCGGGCCTGACGCCGGCCGAGCGCAAGCTCGTCGCCAACGCGGCCGACCGGGCGCTCTGCTACGAACTCTCCCTGCGCTACGACGTGGTCACCGGCCGAAAGGCCGATCTCACCGTCCGCTCGGCGGTGACCCGGATCGACCTCACCAACGTGCCGGCCGCCGGTGCCACCGTGGCGACCTCGGCGGGCATCACCATCGCGTCCCAGCTCGGCGCCGGCTTCGCGACGGCGGTGGGCCGCGTCCCGATTCCCCGCATCCCGATCGGGCTCGGCAGCCTGACGGTGGAGGCCGAGGCCCTCGACGGCCGCAACGTGCAACGGGCCGCCATGGTCTGGGGCGGGGCGAGCAACGCCTTCACCAACCAGGCCCGGTTCTCGCCGGCCAGCGACGCCTACGACCTCGCCGGCGAGTTCGGCCAGGATTTCGGCTTCTACCTCGCCACCGGCCAGGACCCGTTCAAGGCGCCGCTGACGCTGCCGACCTACGACCGCGTCCGCATCACCACCCTGGGCGAAGCGCCCCTCGATCCGGATTGCGAGGCCTTCGGCCGCGCCCCCGGCCTCGACGGCATCCTCGGCGACTACGTCGGCGCGCCGCCGGAATGGACCGACAAGGGACCGGCCGAAGGGCTGCCGGGCGCGCCGCGAGGCGTGCGCTAGGCGCAACCCCCACAGGAGAACGGCGCCGGGAGCGCATTTTCCTGTCAAGGGCGATCACCGGCGCCTTTGCGCCGGTTCCCCGCGCATGATACTGGCCCGTGCCAACCCAGTGACGTCGGAGCGCCCGCGAGGGCCCGGCGCAACACCCGTTCCGGAGTTGGTTCATGGCCCGCATCACCGCTGATTCCATCATCGAGGGCCTGACCTTCGACGATGTCCTGCTGCGCCCCGCAGCCTCCTCGGTGATGCCCACCGACGTGAAGATCGCGAGCCGGCTCACCCGCTCGATCCACCTCAACCTGCCGATCCTGGCCTCCGCCATGGACACCGTCACCGAGGCGCCGATGGCGATCGCCATGGCGCAGAACGGCGGCATGGGCGTCATCCACCGCAACCTCGAGCCGGCCGAGCAGGCCGAGCAGGTCCGCCTCGTCAAGAAGTACGAGTCGGGCATGGTGCTGAACCCCATCACCATCCACCCGGACGAGACCCTGGCGGACGCGTTCTCGCTGATGAAGCAGAACCGCATCTCCGGTATCCCGGTGGTGGAGCGCGGCCCCAACGGCTCCCGCGGCAAGCTCGTCGGCATCCTCACCAACCGCGACGTGCGCTTCGCCACGAACTCGTCCGAGACCGTCGCCGACCTGATGACCCGCGACCGGCTCATCACCGTCCGCGAGGGCGTCAGCCAGGACGAGGCCAAGCGCCTGCTGCACCAGTTCCGCATCGAGAAGCTGCTCGTCGTCGACGACCATTACCGCTGCATCGGCCTGATCACGGTCAAGGACATCGAGAAGCAGGTCGCCTATCCGGGCGCGGTCAAGGACGAGCAGGGCCGCCTGCGGGTCGCCGCCGCCACGACCACCGGCGACAGCGGCTTCGAGCGGGCCGAGCGCCTGATCGACGCGGGCTGCGACGTCATCGTGGTCGACACCGCCCACGGCCACTCGATCAAGGTGCTCGACGCCGTGCGCCGGGTGAAGCAGCTCTCCAACGCCGTGCAGGTGGTGGCCGGCAACGTCGCGACCCGCGACGGCGCCCAGGCCCTGATCGATGCCGGCGCGGACGCCATCAAGGTCGGCATCGGCCCGGGCTCGATCTGCACCACCCGCATCGTCGCCGGCGTCGGCGTGCCCCAGCTCACCGCCCTGATGGAGGCCGTCGAGGCCGCTCACGGCGCCGACGTGCCGGTGATCGCCGACGGCGGCATCAAGTACTCCGGCGACCTCGCCAAGGCGATCGCGGCCGGCGCCTCCGTCGCCATGCTGGGCTCGCTGCTCGCCGGCACCGACGAGGCCCCCGGTGAGGTGTTCCTGCACCAGGGCCGCTCCTACAAGAGCTACCGCGGCATGGGATCGGTGGGCGCCATGGCCCGCGGCTCCGCCGACCGCTACTTCCAGGCCGAGGTCAGCGATACCCACAAGCTGGTGCCCGAGGGCATCGAGGGACAGGTCCCCTACAAGGGTCCGGTGGCGGCGGTGCTGCACCAGCTCGCCGGCGGCCTGCGCGCCGCCATGGGCTATGTCGGCGCCCCGACGATCCCGGACTTCCAGGAGAAGGCGCAGTTCATCCGCATCACCAATGCGGGCCTGCGCGAGAGCCACGTCCACGACGTGACCATCACCCGCGAGAGCCCGAACTACCCCGGCCGCGCCTGACCCCGCGCCGCCCCTGCCCGTGCCGGAGGTCCGGCCGGGCGCCTGGCGCGGGCCTGCCCTGGCGCGGGCCTGCCCTGGCGAAGGAACCGCCGTGACCGTCCAAGCCATCCTGGCCCCCGTCTTCGCCCAGGTCTTCCTCACCTTCGCGCTGCTGTTCTGGACCGGGCGCACGCGCCTCTCCGCGCTGCGCGGGGGTGCCGTGAAGGACCGCGCGCTGTCGCTCGGCCAGCGCAACTGGCCGGCCCCGGCCCAGCAGGCCGCCAACACCTTCTCGAACCAGTTCGAGATCCCGGTCCTGTTCTACGTCCTCGTCGGCTTCGCCCTGGCGACGCGCAAGGCCGACCTGCTCTTCGTCGTCCTGGCCTGGGTCTTCGTGGCGACGCGGTTCGTCCACGCGGGAATCTACCTCACGACGAATCACGTCCCGTCCCGGTTCCGGGCCTATACCGCCGGGACGCTGGTGCTGCTGGCGATGTGGATCGTCTTCGCGGCCCGGATTTTCTGGGCGCCGATCGGCGCCTGACCCGCTACGAAGACGCGGGTTCGACGGAATCGGGGCCCGATGAGGCCGTGATCCACCAACGACGAGAGGGATGAGACCATGCGCGTGCTCGTTGTCGGCGCCGGCGCCACCGGTGGATACTTTGGGGCACGCCTCGCCGAGGCCGGCCGCGACGTCACCTTCCTGGTCCGTCCGGCCCGTGCCGAGACGCTCGCCCGCGACGGCCTCAGGGTCGTGAGTCCCGCAGGCGACCTGCACATCCCGGCGCCCCGGATGGTGACCGCCGCGGACCTCGCCGCCGGCCGGGGCGGCGCCTTCGACCTCGTGCTGTTCTCGTGCAAGGCCTACGATCTGGACAGCGCCATCGCCGACGTCCGGCCGGCGGTCGGACCCGGCACCGCGATCCTGCCCGTGCTCAACGGAATGCGCCACCTCGACGCGCTCGACCTGGTATACGGCGCGGACCGGGTGCTCGGCGGCGCCTGCGCGATCGTCGCGACCCTCGGCCCCGCGGGCGAGATCCGCCAGATGAATCCGCTCCACACCCTCACCTACGGCGAGCGGGCCGGCGGCCGGTCCGCCCGGGTCGAGGCCATCGAGGCCCTGATGCGGGGCGCGAACTTCCAGCCCCGCCTCAGCGAGAGCATGGTCCTGGAAATGTGGGAGAAATGGAGTTTCCTGGCGACGCTCGCCGGCTCCACCTGCCTGATGCGCGCCACCATCGGCGACATCGTCGCCGCCCCGGGCGGACTCGCCTTCATCGAGGCGCTGATGGAGGAATGCCGTTCCATCGCCGAGGCCGCCGGCTACGCACCGCGGCCGACCGCGATGGACAACACCCGCAAGACCCTGACCGCCGAGGGCTCGGCCTTCACCGCCTCAATGCTGCGCGACATCGAGGGAGGCGCCCGCATCGAAGCCGACCACATCATCGGCGACCTGATCGCGCGGGCCCCCGACGCGACCGGGCACCCGATGCTCGACCGCGTCTACACCCATCTCAAGGCCTACGAGAACCGCCGCACCCGCGAGGCAGCGGCCGCGAAGCCTCAGTAGCGAGGTCCAGGCGGCGGCGGCGCGCCGTATTCGAGCTGCGTCTTGGCATCGAGCCGGCGCGGGGGCGGTGCCGACAGGTCAGGGGCGGCGGGGGCCGTGGAACAGGCGGCAACCGCCAGCATGACGAGGCCGGCGAGGCTGAGATGGATGACGGGGGACATGAGGTTCTCTAAAGCTCCGGGCATCCGCTCCGCGCGGCGCCATGGCACAAGCTGAGCCGTAAACCCGCCGGAAGCTCGACCGTATTGTGTTCGGTCGTCGCCTGAAGCGTGGCCGTATCGCGGCACCGGACCGAGATGCCGACGAGATTGTTGAAGAACCCGAGGACCTTACCCTGACACCCCCCGCCCGCCTTTCCGCTGCCATCGAGGTCCTCGCCGATATCGCCGCGCGCCGCCGCCCCGCCGCCGATGCCCTGAAGGACTGGGGCCTCTCCCACCGCTTCGCCGGATCGGGCGACCGGGCCGCCATCGCCAGTCTCGTCTACGACGCCCTGCGCCGTCGCGCCTCCGCCGCCTGGATCATGGCCGATGAGAGCCCGCGGAGCCTCGTCATCGGCACGCTGCGGCTTCAGTACGGCCTCGCCGCTCCCACCGTCGCGCAGATGTTCAGCGGGGAGCGCTTCGCCCCGGCACCCCTGACGGCGGACGAGCATGTTCGCTTGGCCGAGGGGACCCTGGTCGGCGCGCCGTTGCACGTCGCCGGCGACGTGCCCGAATGGGTCCTACCTTCCCTCGAAGCAACCTTCGGCGCTGAGATCCTGGACGAACTGCGCGCCCTCGGCCGCCGCGCGCCCCTGGATATCCGGATCAATACCCTGAAGCGCAGCCGGGTGGAGGCTCTGGCCGGCCTTGCTCATCTCGCGCCGGAGCCGACTCCATATGCGCCGAACGGCCTGCGCATCCCCATCGGCGAGGACGGGCGCGGCCCCGCCCTGCATGTCGAGCCGGAGTTTATTGACGGCTGGTATGAGATCCAGGACGAGGGCTCGCAGCTCGCGAGCCTGCTGAGCGGTGCGCGGCCCGGCGAGACCGTGATCGACCTCTGCGCCGGCGGTGGTGGGAAGACCCTGAGCCTGGCCGCGATGATGGCAAATTCCGGGCGGCTGGTAGCCAGCGACGATGATCCGCGCCGACTTGCTCCGATCCATGAGCGGCTGCGCCGCGCGGGCGCCGTCGCGGAAATCCGCACGCCCCGTGCCGGCAAGGCGCGCACCGACGTCCTCGGGGACCTCGACGGCAGCGCGGATCGTGTCCTCGTCGATGCGCCGTGCACCGGCTCCGGCACCTGGCGGCGCAATCCCGACGCCAAGTGGCGGATGCGCCCAAACGCCCTGACCACGCGCATCGCCGACCAGGCCACGGTGCTCGATCGGGCGACGCGGCTGGTGCGCCCGGGTGGGCGCATCACCTACGTGACCTGCTCGCTTCTGCCCGAGGAGAACGATGCGGCCATCGCGGGCCTTCTCGCGCGTCGTCCCGGCGATTTTTCGGTGGTCGCGGCCTCGGATGTCATCGCCGCCTGCACGCCCGGCGTCGCACCCGCCGTTGGTCTCACCCGGCACGGGCTGCAGATGAGTCCCGCCCGTACGGGGACCGACGGCTTCTACGTCGCCACGCTGGAACGCAGGGGCTGAAAACGAGAAATGGCCCTGCGAAGGGCCATTCCGGAAGTCCCAGAGGTCTCTTGCAAGAGACCGCAGCGCGCCCGCTCGAAAGCGGCGCGATCCACCTCCTAGAAGCAGCGGCGCTTGCGTACCACGACCACCCGGCCCAGGGGCCCGCGGCGCTTGGTGACCACGGTCTTGCAACGGGGGCCGCGGATCACCCGGCGCTCGACGATGCGAACCTGCTCGATGCCGCTCGCCGGTGCGACGCCGGCCGGAACCGGCAGTGCGGAGGCGGAGGTGGCGCCGAAGCCTGCGAGGGCGAGGCTGGCAATCCCGAAGATGGTGGCTCTCATGGCTGAGGCTCCTGTTCGTTGCTGGGGCGCACGGTGTCGACGCTCCGCCGTGAACAACCGGTTAACGCATGCCGGCGCCACATCCCCAGCCGGATCGCCGCTGCAGGGCGGCTGTGCGGGCCCCTCCGTTGCACCGGATCGAGGCCTCGTCTAACTCCGGTTCTATGACTACAGAGCACGACAAGATCCTCATCGTCGATTTCGGCAGCCAGGTGACGCAGCTCATCGCGCGCCGCGTCCGCGAAGAGGGGGTCTATTGCGAGATCGTCCCCTTCACGAAGGCGGCCGAAGCGTTTGCCGAGACGAAGCCCAAGGGCGTAATCCTCTCGGGGGGACCTGAATCGGTGACCACCGAGGCCTCCCCCCGGACGCCGCAGATCGTCTTCGATTCCGGCGTGCCGGTCTTCGGCATCTGCTACGGGCAGCAGACCATGGCCGCTCAGCTCGGTGGCGAGGTCGAGGGTGGACATCATGCCGAGTTCGGCCGGGCGGAGATCGAGATCCTGTCGGAATGTCCCCTGTTCAAGGGTGTCTGGCATGTGGGCGAGCACTATCCCGTCTGGATGAGCCACGGTGACCGCGTCACCAAACTGCCGGATGGCTTCACCACCGTGGCGATGTCGAAGAACGCTCCGTTCGCGGCCGTGGCGGACGAGGCTCGCGGCTACTACGCGGTCCAGTTCCACCCCGAAGTCGCGCATACGCCGCATGGCGCCCTCCTGATCCGCAATTTCGTTCGCGACATCGCCGGCTGCTCCGGCGACTGGACCATGGGCGCCTACCGCGAAGAGGCGATCGAGAAGATTCGCACGCAGGTCGGCAAGGAGCGGGTGATCTGCGGCCTATCCGGCGGTGTCGACTCCGCCGTGGCGGCGGTGCTCATCCACGAGGCGATCGGCGAGCAGCTCACCTGCGTCTTCGTGGATCACGGCCTCCTGCGCATGGGCGAGGCCGAGGAGGTCGTTCGCCTCTTCCGCGACCACTACAACATTCCCCTTGTGCACGTCGAAGCGCAGGAACTATTCCTCGGCGAGTTGACCGGCGTCAGCGACCCGGAGCAGAAGCGCAAGACGATCGGGCGCCTGTTCATCGACGTGTTCGAGGCGGAGTCGAAGAAGATCGGCGGCGCGGCCTTCCTCGCCCAGGGCACCCTCTATCCGGATGTGATCGAGAGCGTCTCCTTCACGGGCGGCCCCTCCGTCACGATCAAGTCCCACCACAATGTCGGAGGCCTGCCCGAGCGCATGAACATGCAGCTCGTCGAGCCCCTGCGGGAATTGTTCAAGGACGAGGTTCGGGTGCTTGGGAAGGAACTCGGGCTTCCGGAGGCCTTCGTCGGCCGGCACCCCTTCCCGGGGCCGGGCCTCGCCATCCGCTGCCCGGGCACGATCACCCCGGAAAAGCTGGAAGCGTTGCGCAAGGCGGATGCCATCTACCTCGAAGAGATCCGCAAGGCCGGACTCTACGACACGATCTGGCAGGCCTTCGCGGTGATCCTGCCCGTGAAGACCGTCGGCGTGATGGGCGACGGCCGCACCTACGACCACGTCTGCGCCCTGCGCGCCGTGACCTCGGTCGATGGCATGACGGCCGATTTCTTCCCATTCGACATGACGTTCCTGGGCCGCGTCGCAACCCGGATCATCAACGAGGTCAAGGGAATCAACCGCGTGACCTACGACATCACCTCGAAGCCCCCCGGCACGATCGAGTGGGAGTGAGGGTTTATTCGTTGCCGCTCGATCGAAAGATTTCTCCGTCACCCACATAGCCACCGGCAAAATAAAACTTCTTTCGAGGGCGAAGACCCTTGCTGCAAGCAATTTGGCATGTAGTATACCAAAGGTCCCTCCCAGGGATTCATGTGACGCAACTTTAACCCCGCAAACCCTAGGGTCTGCGGGGTTTTGTCGTCCCGATCTTCGGCGTGACCAGATATCGGATTTGAAGACGAGAACGGAAAGGCGACGTCGAATTTCAAGTCACCGGGGCTCCCGCGTCATTGGCAGGGAGGACGTGTCCGCTCCGGGATTTGTGATGCGACTAAAACTGAATCGGTCACGCTTGTATCTCGGGCGGGGGCCCTCTACAGACCGACGCGCCATCCGGTCGGGTCGGATTAGTTCACACACGCGAAGACGCGCGAGATTCATCCGATGACTGACCCTCAGGGTTCGTTCGCTCCACTCGCCGGCCTGAAGCATCGCACGCAGATCTCAATTCTGTTAGCCGCCTCAATCCTTTGCGTTGCTGGATTTCTGTGGCTCCCCGGCACATTCGCGGGTGCCGCGACCTCACCGACGCCGGCTGCGGTCACGGTCGCGCCGTCAGGTCCGGGCGAATTCGTCCTCAGCGCCGACCAGCTCGCGGCCATCGAAACCGAGACGGTCGAACAGCGCCTATTCTACGAGGAGATCACCACCGAGGGTAAGATCGGCGTCGACGAGTATCAGGCGACACCGGTGTTCTCGCCCTATCCCGGCCGCGTCATCGCGATCTTCGCGCGCACCGGCGAGCAGGTACAGAAGGGCGAACGCCTGTTCTCGATCCAGGCGAACGAGATGGTCCAGGCGCAGAACGACTATCTCGCTGCCCTCAACGTGCTCGCGAAGGCCCGTTCGCAGCTCGGCTACGCCCAGGCCGCCGAGAAGCGTCTGCACGACCTCTACGATTCGCGGGTCACCACCCTGCGTGAACTCCAGTCGGCGCAAAACGACCTGAATACCGCCACCAATGACGCCCGGACGGCCGAGGTCGGCCTCGAAGCGGTGCGCAACCGGCTGCGCATCCTCGGACTGCGCGACGACGAGGTCGCCAACCTGCAGAAGGGTTCGATCAACCCTGAGACGGCGATTAACGCGCCGCTCAAGGGAACCATCATCCAGCGTAAGATCGGGCCGGGCCAGTATGTCGGCACTGGCGGCGGTGATCCTTCCTACATCATCGGCGACCTGTCCAAAGTCTGGTTGATTGCGCAGCTGCGCGAGCCGGATGCCGCCAAGGTCGATCTCGGCGACCGCCTCAAGTTCCGGGTCCTGGCCTACCCCGACAAGGTCTTCGAGGGTCGGATCAACTTCATCGGTTCCTCGGTCGATCCCGCGACCCGGCGCATCACGGTCCGGGCCGACATCGACAACAGCCAGAACCTGCTGAAGCCCGAGATGTACGCCACCGTGCGCATCATCAACGAGCGCGAGACCCTGTCTCAATCGGTCCCGCGCGCCGCGGTGGTGCTGGAGGGCAGCAAGGCCAGCGTCTGGGTGCTCAAGGCCGACAATTCGGTCGAGAACCGTCGCGTCAAGCCCGGGATCATCGACGGAGCCAAGATCGAGATCCTCGAAGGGCTCGCGACGGGCGAGCGCGTGATCTCACGCGGCTCCCTGTTCATCGACCGGATGGTGACCCGAGGCTGATCCGTCGGCCTTCGGCAGCAGGAAACCCACCCATGACCGGCCTTGTCCATCTCGCGCTGCGCCAGCGTGCCCTGGTGGTGCTCGCGTTCGTTCTGCTGCTGGCCTGCGGGCTCGTGGCGTTCCGGACCCTCAACATCGAGGCCTATCCCGACCCGACGCCGCCGATGATCGACGTGATCACGCAGGCGCCTGGCCTGTCGGGCGAGGAGATCGAACGCTACGTCACGGTGCCGATCGAGGTGATCACTTCGGGCCTGCCGAACCTGAAGCAAGTCCGTTCGGTCTCGCTCTACGGCCTGTCGGATGTGAAGTTGCAGTTCGGCTTTGAATTCAGCTACCGCGAGGCAGAGCAGCAGGTGCTGAACCGGCTGGCCCAGCTCGACGCTCTGCCGAACGGCGCCAAGCCCACCATCTCTCCAGTGAGTCCGATCGGCGAGATCTTTCGCTACAAGCTCACTGCCCCTGCGGGCTACAGCGTCCTCGATCTCAAGTCCCTCCAGGACTGGGTGCTGCGCCGACGCTTCCGGGCCGTGCCGGGCGTGATCGACGTGATCGGATGGGGCGGCAAGACCAAGACGTTCGACATCGCCGTCGACCTCGATCGGCTCACGGCCTACGGACTGACCCTGTCCGGCGTCGTGAAGACCCTCAACGACAGCAATCTCAATGTCGGCGGCAACCGAATCAATCTCGGCACCCAATCCGCGGTGGTGCGCGGCGTCGGCCTGATCCGTTCGACCGACGACATCGGCGACACCGTGCTGACGCAGTCGGGTGGCGCCCCGGTGCTGGTCAAGGATGTCGCGACCGTCACCATCGGGCATCAGCCGCGCCTCGGCATCGCCGGCATGAACGACGACGACGACATCGTGCAGGGAATCGTGCTGATGCGGCGCGGCGAGGAAAGCACACCGACGATCGAGGCCGTGCAGGCGGAGGTGGGCCGCATTGAGGCCATGGGCCTGCTGCCGCCCGGCGTGAAGATCGAGCGGATCTACGACCGCGCCGACCTCATCGCGGTCACGACCCATACGGTTCTGCACAACATGCTCGTCGGCATCGTGCTGATCCTGATCGTGCAGTGGCTGTTTCTCGGCAACCTGCGCAGCGCCCTCATCGTGGTAGCGACGATCCCCTTCGCGCTGTTCTTCGCGGTCATCATCCTGGTGGTGCGCGGCGAGTCGGCGAACCTGCTCTCCGTGGGAGCCCTCGATTTCGGGCTGATCGTCGACGGGACGGTGATCATGGTCGAGGCGATCTTCCGACGGCTCTCCGGTCACGGCGCCCCGACCGGGGAGATCGTGAGGCCGGGCCTCGCCGGGAAGCTTCTGCGCATCCGCCAGGCCTCGGGCGACGTCAGCCGCTCGATCGTCTTCGCGGCGATCATCATCGTGACCGGCTTCCTACCGCTCTTCACCCTCACGGGCGTGGAAGGGCACATCTTCGGGCCGATGGCGCAGACCTACGCCTATGCGCTTCTCGGCGGCCTCATCGCCACCTTCACGGTGACGCCGGTCCTCTCCGCCTACCTGCTGCCGGCCCATGTCGAGGAGGTCGAGACGATCCTCGTGCGGACGCTCGACCGTCTCTATCGACCCGCCATCCGCGCCGCGCTGGGCAACCGCATCCTCACCCTCGGTCTCGCATTGCTGCTCACCGCCGGCGTCGGCGTGGCGGGGCGCCAACTCGGCCTCGAATTCTTGCCCAAACTCGAAGAAGGCAATCTCTGGCTCCGCGCCACCATGCCGGCCACGATCTCGCTCGAGGAGGGCAACCTCTACGTTAACCGTATCCGCCGCATCATCGCCGCATTGCCCGAGGTCGAGAGCGTGGTCTCCCAGCACGGCCGGCCGGATGACGGCACGGACGCCGCAGGCTTCTTCAACGGGGAATTCTTCGCGCCTCTCAGACCGGCGGAGAAGTGGCGCCCCGGCATGACCAAGGATCGGATGGTCGGGGATCTGCTCGACCGGCTGCGCATCGACTTCCCCGGCGTCGAATTCAACGTCTCGCAATACCTGCAGGACAACGTGGCGGAGGCGGTCTCCGGCATCAAGGGCGAGAACTCCTTCAAGGTTTTCGGGTCCGATCTCGAAACCCTGACAGAGGTCGCCAACCGCGTCGAGGCGGTGCTGCGCAAGGTGCCCGGCGTCACCGATCTCGGCGTGTTCACGTCGCTGGGCCAGCCTACGGTGCAAATCGACGTCGATCGCGTCCGCGCGGCGCGCTACGGCCTCACCCCCGGTGACATCAACGCTACCGTGCGCACCGCCATCGGTGGCGACAGCGCCGGTGATCTCTACGACAGCGGGTCGGACCGACACTACCCGATCGTCATCCGCCTTGCCGAACAGTTCCGCCAAAGCGTCGCCTCCATCCGCAATCTGCGCATCTCGGGTCAGGGGCCGAACGGCACGCTGATGCAGGTACCCCTCAGCGAGGTCGCCCAGGTCGCCCTCGTCTCGGGCCCGGCCTACATCTATCGAGAAGGCCAGGAGCGTTACCTGCCAGTGAAGTTCAGCGTGCGCGATCGCGATCTCGGCAGTGCGATTCTGGAAGCGCGCGAGCGCGTCAACACCGAGGTCAGCTTGCCGCGCGGCTACCGCTTGGAACTCGTGGGCGAGTTCAATAACATGCAGGGCGCGTTGGCGCGGCTGTCGGTGACGGTGCCGATCGCCATCGGCCTGATCGCGATCCTGCTGTTCATGAACTTCGGATCGGTCATCGACATGCTGCTGGCCCTCAGCGTCATCCCGATGGCTGCGGCCGGCGGTGTTCTGGCCCTGGTGATCACGGACACACCCTTCAGCGTTTCCGCGGCGATCGGCTTCATCGCGCTCCTCGGCATCGCCGTGATGGACGGCATCATCGTGCTGTCGCACTTCAACGGACTGATCGCCGAGGGTGACGAGCGGGTGCGGGCGATGCTGCGCACCTGCCACACGCAGCTCCGTCCCGTGGTGATGACGTGCGTCGTCGCCGGCGTCGGTCTCCTGCCGGCCGCCTTCTCCAACGGTGTCGGCTCGCAGGTTCAGAAGCCCCTGGCGCTGGTCGTCGTCGGCGGCATGAGCCTGGCACCGCTCCTCATCCTGCTGATCCTGCCGGTGCTGATCCTCACGCTGTCGCGGCGAAAACCCGGACCGGTCGAGGATGAGGACGAAATCGTGCCGACGACGGCTTCACGGCCAGCATCGATGACGGTCTGACTCGGAGGAGTCGGGCGCTGAGAGCGCCGGCGTAGCGGTCAAAAAGATGGAGGTTCGGGTAAGCCGTCGACGGGGCGCCTAGGTGTGCAGTCCCGGAGTGTGATGGTGCATTATTGGCGCTGGGGCGTCAGGCGTAGGGTGCACTATGGCAGGAGTCCTTCACGGCAACGCCCGCACGACACTGCGTATTCGAGCCGAGCTCCAAGCGTCGAAAGAAAGTAGCCGCTCCCTAGCCGCTCAGTATGGCCTGAACCCGAAGACAGTCGCGAAATGGCGCAAGCGGACGGTGACAACAGATGCGCCGATGGGGCCGACGCCCGAGAGCACAGTCCTGACGCCGGCTGAGGAGGCGATTGTGGTCGAGTTCCGGAGGCGAACGCTGCTACCGCTCGACGATGTTTTAGGCTGCCTGCGCGATACTATCCCCCATTTGAGCCGCTCGCCCCTTCATCGCTGTCTGCAACGGCACAACATCTCTCGCCTTCCGGCGGCCGAGACGGCGCAGACGCGCAAGCGGTTCAACACTTACGAGATCGGTTACGTCCGTATCGACAGATGCCGCGGGTAGATCGGCGGCGGCGGCGAAGGGAATGCCGGTGACGCTGCTCCAAGTTTGAACGATGAGGTCGTCGGAGTCGAGACCGAGGCGGTTGAGTGCCTGATCAACGCGAGAGCCACTTTCTTCAGCGGAGCGTTGAGCGCGCTCGAGAGTTTGGCGCTTTATGACGCCAGATGCGACCAGCTGCTCAGCGACCGCGTCTTGATAAATCGGCATCGTCCCTCATGATTATCCGGTTCGATCGCAAAATTTGAAATTAATGTTGCATACTGAATTAAAATATACTTAATTTTCTTTAATTCCAAATATAAAACTTGCCAATATGAGCTTTGGTTTTAGATGAGCGCTAATAAAATATACTCTATCAAGAATTTTTGCGAATAAAATTGGCATACATGCCACCAAATTTCAGGAGAAGTGACCATTTCTCAGTGTAAGAAAATTTTGTATACTTGGTCTTTGGTGAAGATGGCTGAGTAGTTATGATTTTATCACCAAAAATATAGTAATTTAAATTAATAATTTGGCGTGCCCTTTGGTCTGTAATTTGATATTTTAGGTTGCCGTATTCATCGAATTCGATTTGCACATTTCCGAATATCAAGACCGCCTCAGTGTCTTCCGGGTCGACATGCCACATTCCGATGAGACTCAAACTAGGATCTCCAATTGTTTCGATTTCGTCAGAAATCTTTGTCTTCGCAAACCTGTGATGCCAGGAGATTGGCCGGCCTCCCAAAGCCGGATTAATTTCTGATTGTCTAAAAATACCTCAAGATACGGGATAGCTTTAGGAAAAATCAACGCCGCTAATTCATGCAATATTGCATTCATGTCGACTTCAGGCGAAATTTCCCACCACTTGTCAGTCAGAGGGATCATAAATTCCCCTAAACGTTTACTTAAACGAGTATGATACTTTGTGCTGGAAAATTTAGCTTTTATATTATATCCCTATGGTTGAAATGTCGCTCCCTGTGAGCGAAAACTGACTGATTTGCTGCGCCATAAATATTTTAGATTTTTTTGACACTGCCTTTAGCCAATCATGCCATAGAGCCGCGTCGAGGGGGAGTGAATTTTCTATTTCATCTATATTAAGAGATCCAAGCAATACAGCTATATCATCAGAACCACCCCCTCCTCTTTTCCAATAATCATCAAGGAATTTTCGCATCGCATCGAATGCGACAAGTACGCTAATTTGATCTTCTTGCTTTATGCTACTCATTTAAACCTCGCCGCGAGATTCACTGGCGTTCGGTTTACACCTGAATTTTGAATTACACCACCCCTAAACTTGACCCAGCAAACTGGTCCGCGCTGAGCGCAAGTTTTTCGGGCATCCTGAACCCTGAAGGAGGGTGGATGCCATGCCTCGCAAACGCTTCACGAATGAACAGATCGCCTTCGCCCTGCGGCAGGCGGAGAATGGCGCGACGGTGGACGAGGTCTGTCGGAAGATGGGCGTCTCTGAGCCGACATTCTACCGCTGGAAGAAGCAGTTCGTCGGCATGGGCGTGTGCCGGAGATCCGACGGCTCAAGCCGCTGGAGGACGAGAACAGCAAGCTCAAGCGGCTGGTCGCCGACCTGACGCTGGACCGCTCCATGCTGCAGGATGTCCTGAAGGATCAGTGGTAAGGCCCGCCGCTCGCCGCGAGGTCGGTGGTCACCTGCAGGTGGCTTACGACATCAGCGAGCGTCGGGCCTGTCTGGCTACCGGCTTCGGCCGTTCGTCCCAGCGCTACAGGAAGCGAGCCGACCCTCAGGTCGCGCTGCGGATGCGGTTGAAGGAACTGGCCGCCTCACGGGTGCGCTACGGCTACCGGCGGCTGCACATCCTGCTGCGACGGGAGGGCTGGGAGGTGAACCATAAGCGCACCTACCGGAACAACCCGCGACGAAGGGCTGTCGATCCGGTCCAAGCTGCCCAAGCGCAAGCGGGCGTGGCGCTACCGTCAGGGGCGACTGGCCATCGGTGGACCGAACGAGGTCTGGGCGATGGATTTCGTATCCGATCGCCTCTTCGACGGTCGTCCGTTCCGGATCCTGACGGTCGTCGATTGCCACACGCGAGAGGCGCTCTCGCTCACGCCGAGAGCCAACTTCCGCGCCTTCCAGGTGACCGAGGCTCTGGACACCTTGGTCCGGCTGCGAGGTCGGCCCAAGAGCCTGCGGGTGGATAATGGACCGGAGTTCGCCGGGCGCATGCTCGACCAGTGGGCCTACCTGAACGGGGTCGAGATCGACTTCTCACGACCGGGCAAGCCGACCGACAACGCCTATATCGAATCGTTCAACGGCCGCCTGCGGGCGGAGTGCCTGAACGCTTCGTGGTTCCTGTCGCTGGCTGATGCCCGCGAGCGCATCGAGGACTGGAGGTGCCACGACAACGATGACCGACCTCATACGGCCCTGGACGGCTTGACGCCCCGAGCCTTCACCAATCAAGCTGTCACAGCCCGAGAACTTGCGTAGGTCGTGGACCACAAACGGGGTCAACTCCACCAGGCTCAAAAGCCATACCAAAGGGCGGACCACTTCAATGGGGGCTGATCAGTGCGCGTGGTACGTCGACGGGGCGATCGGCAGCACCCTGCAGATCGGCTCGACCCCGTAGGCATCGCGGTGCTCGTCGATGAACGCCTTCATCGTTTGAAAGGGCGGTCGAGCTCCGCCATCGCAACATATGCGCTGGCCTTCCGGAGGATCTCGTTGGCCTGACGCAACTCGCGGTTCTCCCGCTCCAGCGCCTTGATCCGCTCGCGCTCCTCCGTGCTCGGGCCGCCCCGTGGTCCCGTGTCCCGCTCGGACTGACGGATCCAGTTCCGGAGCGTCTCGCCCGAACAGCCGATCTTGGCCGCGATCGAGCTGATCGCCGCCCATTGCGAGGCATGCTCGCCTTGGTGGTCCAGGACCATCCGAACCGCGCGGGCACGGACCGCAGGGGAATACGGTGGGGTTCGCTTCGTCATCGCTCCATCCTCTCAAGAGTTGGAGCCTCCGGGAAACCCGGAGCGGTTCAGAGGAGCGCGAGCGGATCAAGGCGCTGGAGCGGGAGAACGCGCGATTGCGCCGGCTCGTGGCTGACTTATCGTTGGAGGGTCAGGTGCTGGCGGACGTCGCCGCGGGAAACTTGTAGCCCCGGAGCGACGCCGGCAGGCAGTCGACGCGATCCAGGAGAAGTACGGCCTCTCGGAGCGCCACGCCTGCCGGATCGTCGGCCAGCACCGGGGCACGCAACGCTACGTGCCCACGGTACCGCTGACGAGGATGCGCTGACCCGCGCCATCGTCGCCTTGGCGTCCGAGTACGGACGCTATGGCTACCGCCGCGTCACCGCGCTGCTGCAGGCAGCGGGTTGGCAGGTGGGGAAAGACCGGGTTCAGCGGATCTGGCGTCGTGAGGGGCTCAAGGTTCCGCAAAAGCATCGGCCGCGCAGCCGTCTTTGGCTGAACGACGGCTCCTGCGTGCGGCTGCGGCCGCTCCATCGCAATCACGTCTGGAGCTTCGACTTCGTGCAAGGCCAGACCCACGACGGGCGAAGCCTGCGTATCCTGACGCTGATCGACGAGCACAGTCGCGCCTGCCTGGCGCTGAAGGTCGCGCGGCGCATCAACAGTCTGGGTGTGATCGAGGCGCTGGCCGATGCGATGTGCCTGCATGGCATCCCGGAGAACATCCGCTGCGACAACGGCCCGGAACCGAAGGACCGCGCAGCGAGATGATCGCGAAGGCTTTGCGGAAATGGGTCGCCCAAACCGGTCCGCATATCCAGTATATCGCATCAGGATCGCCGTGGGAGAATGGCTATCGTGAGAGCTTCAAGGGCAAGCTGAAGGACGAGTGCCTATGCCAAGAGATTTTCTGCTCGCTCAAGGAGGCACAGACCATGATCGGGATTTGGCAGAATACCTACAATTGCGTTCGGCCGCATTCGTCCTTGAGCTACCGGCCACCTGCGCCTGTCACCTTCCCGGATCTGGCCTTCCGGCTACCCATGGCCGCCACCATGCAGTAGCCTCTCAATGGGCTCGGTCCAAAATACCGGTCAGGTCAAACGCGAGCAGCACCGGCGTCTTACTCGACCTACGACCGGGGCAGGCCGAATTTGAGGACACCAGGACCACGGAAGGCGGCTGCTTCGTCACCGTCCGTCCGAGTGGCGTCGACGGCTGGAAAGTCGAGCAGCGTGGCACCTGCGACCTACCTTGGGGCACGGTGTTCGCTGGCACCTACAAGCGTTGAGCATCGATGATCCGCAACGTCGCCAGATAGCCTCTTCGCTAGAACCCGCCGGACGAACCTCGACGCCCTTGCGCGATGTCACGGTCTCGGTAGCCCTTTACCGGAAAGCGAACCGCCGACGCCTCGAACATCTCGCGAAACGACTGTCGTGCGTCATGAAACTCGTCCGTCGCCGTCGGACCGTAGCCGATCTCGGCCTCGTTCCCTTCCAAGATCTGCGGGAAGACCGTGTCGCAGAACTGATCGATGGATGCCCCATGGTTCCGTCCGGGTCCCGCGAGCCCGGTGGCGACCGCGGGCGGGATCAGTTCAATCACCCGAACCTCGGTGCCGCGTAGAGAATGGCGCAACGTGACCGTGTAGCTATGGAGTGCCGCCTTGCATGCCGCGTAGATCGGCGCGAACGGCTGGGGGGCGTAGGCGCCACACGACGTCACGTTGACGACGAGGCAGGGGCAGCCCCTCGCGAGCAGACCCGGTAGCAGCAGCGTGTTGAGATGGACCGGCCCCGAGAGGAGCACATCGATCTCGGTCTGCCGCTCGACCCATGGCGCCTGGTCGTCGGCCAAGGCCACGCGACGCTGGATCCCGGAATTGTTGATGACGACGTTTAAGCCCGGCATCGTCTCCATGACGTGACGGGCGAGCGTCTCCCGGTCGGAGACGCTGCCGATGTCGCTCCGGACGCCGCGCAGGTTCGGATTGGTCACCTCCGCCTCGGCTGGGCGAATGCCATCCCGACCCGTGACGAGGACCGAGGCTCCCGAGGCAAGGAACCTCTTCGCGAGACCAAGCCCGATACCACTCGTGCCGCCCGTGATGAGAACCTGTGACCGCTGGTTCGCGAACATGAAGGAAGGCCTCCGAGGTCACGATGCGGCCCGACGGGTCATGGCGCGCCCGCGTCACCAGCGGTGATGCCAGCCCGCGTGCCGGAACCCGCCCCAGCGATGCCCGCCGCCATGCCAACCGACACGACGATGCCAGGCATAGTGGTAGCTATAATGCCAGCGGCGGCCGCCCCATCCACGATAGCCGAAGCCGCGGTACACCGGGCCGTATGCGTACGGACGGTAGCCGAGGTTCGGACGGCACCAGCCGTAGAAACCCCGGTGGAGGCCGAGGCCGCAGCCGTCACGGGCCTCGGCAGCCGAGCCGACCGTGAGAAGCCCCGCGGCGAGGGCAAGGGGTACGACGATCCTGCGGAACATGTTTCGCTCCAGACGTGTCCGGCGCGCGACCGGACGTGTGGAAAGGGAAAGGGTTTGGTCGGCTCAGTTCGGCCAACAGCGGCGCCCGTAGGGCCCGATGTGGAAGCCGGCCGGGCAGGACGCGCCGCGAACGTAGCCACCGGCCTGACCACCGGTCCGGCAGCCGCCGTAGGGACCGCGATGGGCGTACGGTCCGCAGCCACCGTAGACCTGGATGATCTCGGCTCCGTCCGACCCGTTCGAGACGGCATCCTGGATTAGGGGCGCAGCGGTGGCCGGGACCGCGATGGCGGCCAGGAAGGCGATTGGGGCGAGATACTTCAGCATCGTTGCATCCTCTGCTCTCGTGGAGTCTTGGCGCCGTCTCCCGACGCCGCGACCGATGAGGGCAGGATCGTCCCGGATTTCTTCCCGGATGTGACGGGCGGATGCGCCGGCGTAACGATTTGTAACGACGGCCTGGGTGGTCAGGCGATGGCGGGCAGCGTCAGGACGAGCCGGGCGCCGCCGAGTGCGGTTGCCTCGGCCACGACGGTGCCGCCATGCGCCTCGGCGATCTGCCGGGCGATGGCCAACCCCAGACCCGTCCCGCCAGTCCCGCGGTTCCTGGAGCGCTCGATCCGGTAGTACGGGCTGAACACCGCCGACCGCTCCGCTTCCGGAATGCCCGGCCCGTCGTCCTCGACCGCGACCTGACAGGTCGGCCCCGCACGCTGCACCGCGACCGCGACCGAGGAGCGTCCGAACTTGACGGCGTTGCCGATCAGGTTGGCGACCACCCGGCGCAGGGCGACCGCGTCGCCGGCGACCACGGCATCCGGTACGTCCTCGCCGGTCAGGCCGATGTTCACCCCCTGCGCGGCGTGCTCTGCGACCTCGACCGCGACGAGGTCGCCGAGGTCGACCGTCGTTCGGCCAACCTCGACGGCGGTACCCCGCGCGAAACCGAGCGAGGTGTCGAGCAGGGCGGTCATCGCTTCGAGGTCCTCGACCAGGCGCTCCCGGCGCTCAGGTTCGGCCACGCCCTCGGCCCGCAGCCGCAGACGGGTTAGGTAGGTCTTCAGGTCGTGCGAGATCGCGCCGATTAGCAGCGAGCGCTCGCCCATCAGGCCGACGATGCGCTCCTGCATGGCCTGGACGGCCTGGGACAGGCGCCGGATCTCGGGGGCACCCTGCGGAACGAGGGCCGGTTCGGGAGCACGACCGTCGAAGCGGGAGACCGCCTCGGTCAGCCGCCGCAACGGCGCAAGCTCGTGGCGCGCGCCGACGAGGACGAGGCCGGCGACGACAAGGCCGAGTGCCGCGACCCACAGGCTCAGCGGCTGCCCGAGCAGCCACGGCATCAGCGAGCGGTGCCCCTTGATGGCGGTGATGACCAGTGTCCGCCCGTCCGCGAGGGCGTACGTGGCCAGTGCGAGACTGCCGATGGACCGGTGCCGTAGTCCGGTGCCGATGTCCGTCGGACCGATGCCGCGGTAGAGCATGTCGGTGGTGGTGAAGGCGCGGATGCCACCTGCTGCATCGCCGGTCAGCCGATGGAGGCGTGCTTCGAGGACGGGTTCCCGGATCAGCGCGGCCTCGTCGGGGGGCGCAATCGTGATCTCGGCTCTCAGGGCTTCACCGCTCACTGCCTTCAGGATCGCCGGGCGTTGCGCGGGGTCCGCGTCCCGCAGCAGGGTCATGATGCCGGCGGCCTGATCGAGGCGAGGGAAACGCGTTGCGTAGGGCGAGGCTTCCTCATGCCGCTGCCACTTGTCCACTGCGACGGTTGCGAGCACCAGCAGCGAAAGCGCGCCGAGCAGGATCAGCATGATTCGGCCGAGCAGGCCGATGCGGCCCATCATATCGCCCGTCCCACCGGTGCGGCCAGGATGTAGCCGGCGTTACGCACCGTCTTGAGCAGGGCCGCCGCCGCGCTGCCCGAGGCGTCGAGCTTGTGCCGCAGGCGGCTCACCTGCACGTCGATGGTGCGGTCGAAGGCGTCCGCCGTCCGGCCGCGCGTCCAGTCGAGGAGTTGGTCGCGCGAGAGCACCCGCTGCGGCCGGGTGACGAAGCAGTGCAGCAGGTCGTACTCGGCACTGGTGAGGGCCACCACGGTGCCCGGCTCGCCCTTGGTCACGGTGCGGGCCGCGAGGTCCACGGTGAGGTCGGCCACGCGCAGTGTCTCCGAACCGGGATCGGCGGCCGATGCACCGCCGCTGGCCCGGCGCAGGACCGCTCGGATGCGCGCGAGCAGCACGCGGGGATTGAACGGTTTCGAGACGTAGTCGTCGGCTCCCATCTCCAAACCGAGGACCCAGTCGATATCCTCGTCCTTGGCCGTCAGCATCACGATGGGCGGACCGCCCGCCTCGCGCAGGCGCCGGCAGATCGACAGGCCGTCCTCGCCCGGCAGCATCCAGTCGAGGACGATCAGGTCTGGGGCGGGTCCGGTCGCGAGAAGCCGGTCGAGACCCGCGCCACCGTCGATGCCTACGACGCGGCACCCCTCGCTCTCAAGGTAGCCCGCGAGCTGGGTGCGGATGTCGTCGTCGTCCTCGACGATGGCGATGGTAGTGATGTCGGCCATGGCCACGAGGATAGGCCGCCGTGACCCGGCCGCAACGCGAAAGCGACCGCTGTCACAAAACGTTACATGCCGCGAGCATCCCGTCACATCCAGGAACGGTCCGGGGGCGACGGTCATCCGCATCGCAGCTCAGGCCCTCGGACGGGTCCCGACGAAGAGAGGCAACGGACGCATGGCCCCAGCCCAACTTGCATCCCCGCTCTGGCATGTCGTGACCGCGCTCGCCGTGGTCGGGACGATGGCCGTCCACGGAGGCACGGTCGACGCCGCGCCGCGGGAGGTCGCGGCCGCCACGTCTCGATCCGGTGACGGGAGCGAGACGTATCGCGGCTACCGGATCGAGATGGGCCCGGATGTCCCGAACACCGAGCTCGCCCAACTGCGACGGGCCGCCGAGCATCAGGTCGACCTCGTCGAGGCCACCGTCCTTGACGCTTCCACCAAGGCTTTCCTGCGACGCTTCCCGGTGGTGGTGCAGACCGGCGCGAGCGCGGGCAGCCACTACAACGGCGGCGAAAGCGTCGCGATCGCGATCGCGGACCCGGGCGACGACCGTCCGATCCTGCTGCACGAGTACATGCACGTGTACCACTTCCGTATGCTGCCCGACGGCAAGCGGAACCCGGACATCCTGGCCTTCTACGAGCGGGCCAGGGAGGGCGGATTCTACCCGGCCGGTGCCTACGTCCTGAAGAACCCGAGCGAGTTCTTCGCGATGACCGCCAGTGCCTACCTGCACGGCAGACTGGCGCGCGAGCCCTTCACCCGCGAGGAGCTTCGGCAGAAGCAGCCGGTCTACTTCGGCTACCTGAACCGACTGTTCGGCAGACCGCGAGCCGTATCGTCCGAAGCCATGCAAACGTCCCGGCCGGCGCGGCCATGAGCATCGACCGACGTTCGCTGGTACTCGGGACCGCCGCCGTGCTCGCGGCAGGCCGAGCGGTTGCCGGAACCGCGTCCCTTCGGCTCTGGCCGGATGACCCGCCGGGCGGAGGTGGACCAGGGGGGCCGCCCGCGGTCAACGGAAAGGGCGCCGTCAGCAACATCGCCGTTCCCGGTCTGGAGGTGTTCGCGTCGTCCCGGCCGAACGGCACGGCCATGCTGGTCGCCGCCGGCGGCGGTTACAAGCGCATCGAGTTGGAGAGGGAGGCGCGCCCGGCCGCCCGCTGGCTCGCCGCGCACGGGATCACCGCCTTCGTTCTGAGCTACCGCCTGCCCCGGGAGGGCTGGACCCACGGACCGCTGGCCCCGCTCCAGGACGCGCAGCGCGCCTTACGCGTGATCCGGTCGCGGGCCGCCGCATACGGCGTCGTTCCGGACCGGATCGGCGTCCTTGGCTTCTCGGCCGGCGGCCACCTGATGGGCCTCGCCGCGACGCGGTCGGCATTCGCGTCCTATCGATCGGGCGACGCGACCGACGCCCTGCCGGCCCATCCCGCCACGGCGGCGCTGATCTACCCGATCATCACCCTTGAGCCGCCCTACGACCACACGTCGACGCGCGTCCAGCTGGTCGGCCGCCACCCCGAACTCGACCTTAGCGCGGACTGGTCCGTCGAGACCCATGTCCGGGCCCGCTGCCCGCCGGTGTTCCTGGTGCAGGCCGAAGACGATCCAATCTCGGACATCGCCAACAGCCGAATCATGGCCCGTGCCTGCGAGCGCGCCGGCGTGCGGGTTGAGGTCCATACGCTTGCGAGCGGCGGCCACGGCTTCGGCATGGGGAGGCCGGGTAACCCGAGCACGCAATGGCCAGATTGGTACGAGGCATGGCTCTCCAAGGCCGGCGTGCCGGCCTGATGACCATGTACGGACCGCCCAATCCGGAGGGAGAAAATGACACGCTCGCTTTTGCGAACGATGACCGCATGCGCCTTGGTCCTGATCGCCGACCAAGCCCTGGCCGACGCCCTTCCGCTCCGCCACGGATCCTACGTGGCGGTCGGTACGGACTGCAAGGACCCGCCGAATGTCGCCTTGCGGACCTACGACGGCACCGGTCTCGGAAGTTCCAAAGCCGGAGACTGCCGGGCCCACATCGTCATGCACGAGGGCGCCATCTTCGGGATCGAGCAGACCTGTAGGCAGTATGGCGGACCGGACCTGGCGCGCGCGACCGAACCCTTGACCATCCGCATCGACGGCCCAGCGGCCTACACCGACCTGACCGGCGGAAGCGCCGAAAGCTATCGCCTTTGTCCGGGCCTTACGTCGTGATCACGGCGCGCGCGGAAGCCAATCGCTCGGCCCCGGAGACCCTGCGTTACAGGCTTGGATCCCCAAGGCGCTTCGCGCCGATGGCTCCGTCATCGCGGTGTTTCTCTCCCGGCGACGGGGGGGCTAATCTCCGCCGGCACCTCAATGCCGGGATGTCGACCTGCCTTGCCTGCGCGAAACCATTCGCCCGTCTCGCCCGAAGCCGACCGACATCCTTTCGGTGGGATCGACGGCCGGTTGGCCACCGTCGCCCGGATCCTCACGGTGCTCGCCATCGTATCGCAGGGGGCTTGCCACCGGGCGGGTGGGTGCTCGGCCGGCGACGCCGACCCCTTATCGGCCGATGCGGCGGAGCGGCGGATAGAGGCCATCCTTCCGAAGGATTGGAGCGTCGGCCACAGGGTGAATGTGGCCGTGCCCTACGGCGTCATTCCCGGTCCCGGCGGGAGCGAGGCATCGTCGATCTTCCTGACGCTCGTCGGGCCGGAACAGGTCGAGATCAGCGGCTACTACTGCGAGCATGGCTCCTACTGCGCGCAGCCCGTACAGGCGCGTGAGGCCGTCGAGGTCTGGATCATGTCGACAGCTTTCGCCGACGCTGCGGGTCCGGTCGCCTGGACCACCCGAGGCGCCTCGCTGATCGCGAGCTGCCATGGCCGCGCGATCTACGGCCTGGCGTCTCGCTACGCCGGTGAGGCCATCGACTTCGATGCCGGTTTCACGGGCAGCTCCACAGAGACGTCGCGCATGCCGCAGGCCTCCGGTGACCTGCCGGTCTCGTGGAGCACCTGGCGGCAGGCTCTCGAAACGGCGGTCCGGTGATCGGGGTCGGCCGTTACCTCGATCCCGTTCCCGGCCGATCATCGCGCCGGGGGGCCGGTGCATACTTGGCCCGGGCTTGGATCGCTCACCGTGCGGATGGAAAGGATCCGGAATGACCGACGAAGTCGAGATCGTCCACGTCGCATGGGGACCGAGCAGGGCCGACAGCATCCGAGACGCCCTGCGTCTGAAGGGCAGCGCGGGACGGGTCATAGCCCTTTCCCATGCGTTAAATGTCGGCCCCATCGATACGCTCGACGCGGACGCGCGCCGGGTGTGGGCCAGGGCGAACTTGCGCGACGACGACCCGAACCGCGATTGGCACGAACCGGAGGCACCCTGGTCGGAAGCCACGTCGCTCGGCGTCCATCCGGTCTACTGGGTTTGCCGGACGGATGCCGGCGAGCACGCAAGCTTCCTGGAGTTCGCCTCACGAATGGCCGGCCGGCCATTCGACATCGTCGACGCAACAGGGTTCGACCTCGCGACCATCGGCGGGATCTCGCCGGTTTGGTCCCTCGGCCAGGTTCGGCCCGAGGAGATCGTGGCGTTGAGTCTCGTCGGGAGGCGCCGCCCGTTTTCCCAGGCCGAAAGCGACGCCGCAGTCGAGGCCTGGTCGCGGTTGCGGCGGGAGAACGCGCCGCTGCGCATCGTGCGCGACGGCCGATTGGTGTCTGCGCCGCTATCCCAATTCGATGCCGTCCTGACGGCCCAGACCACGCGGGAACGGGAGTTGCTCATCAAGCTGATCGGCCGCGCGCTCAATCACCTGAATTGCGAGGCGGATTCGCCGGGACAGGGCACCGGCGACGAACTCCTGTTCGCCCGTGTCCTCGCCCTCGGTGAGGCCGACGCCCTGGAGGTCACCGGATCGGGACCGGGCATGCGCGACTACTTGGTTCGCCTGCCCGACGACCATTCGCTGACCTGAGCCACGGAAGCCCTGCCAGGCAAGGTCTGGCTGCTGACACGAAGCAGTGAGTGTGCCCACTTAAGGGAACGTCCGTTTCTATGCATTGTCACCCGAAAGCAGACCGGCGGAAATCCACCCTGACCAGTCATCCCGATAGCGACCCAACACAGTCGTAGGAACCGCCATCAGCGCTTCCCGAAAGCGGCCATTCGTCGGCCGTCCGGCAACATCGCGGCGCTTGATCGTCATGGCCGCGCCTGGGCTGGAATGGACACCATCAACGCGGACTTGAGCCCGTCGATGAACCGACGCACGCGCGGCGGCATGTGCTGCCGGGTCGGGAGAACCGCCCAGATGGCCAACTGCTCCGGCTCGACGTCGTCGAGCGTGACGGTCCTGAGAGTGCCGTCGGCGAGGTCCTGCGCCACGTCCCAGTAGGTCAGCAACGCGAGTCCGGCGCCCGCGACGCATGCGGCGTGCACCGTATCGACGCTGCTGGCCGCCAGCCTGCCCTTGATGCGCTTGGCGACTGGATGTCCGGCCTGGGCGAATGTCCACGCGTCCATCGCGTGCAGCGTCAGGCAGGCGTGCGCATCGAGGTCCGCGAGACTCCCGGGGCAACCGTGCGCCGCGAGGTAGGCCGGCGCGGCGCACAGGATTCGTGGGTTGTCCGCAACCCGCACGGCGACCAGTTCGGAGGCCGGCAGGGTCGCCACCCTGATCGCCACGTCGATTCCCGCGGCCACGATGTCCACGATCCCGTCCGAGAAGGTCAGGTCCAGCTTGAGGCGCGGGTTCTCCGCCATCAGCCGGACGACCAGGGGCACGACGAGGGCTCGGCCGATGCGATGGGGCGCAGTCACGCGCAAGATGCCGCTCAGGCCCTCGTGATGTTCGGAAAAAGCCGCGCTCGCCGCCTCCCGCGCTTCCAGCATCGTCTGCGCGAGCGGCAGGAACGTCTCGCCGTCCGCCGTCAGCGCGACGGATCGCGTGGTGCGGTGGATCAGGCGCACCCCCAGCTCAAGTTCCAGCGCCGCCAGGCGCCGACTGACCGCCATCGGGGATAGTCCCGCCTGCCGCCCCGCGGCCGAAAGGCTGCCGGTCGTGACGATGGCGCAGAACAGGGCCACATCCGCGAGGTTCATCGGCATATCATTGAGCGATAAAATGCTTATCGTCCATCCTGGCTACAGAGTGGATGACCCGGCGGTTAATTTGCTCTCAATCGAGCTGAGAGAGCAGGTCGGAGGTCAGACATGAGCGCGAACAGGGACAGCCTTTTCACCGAGACTGATATAAGTGGCGTCTCGCTGCGTAACCGCTTCGCGGTCGCTCCGATGACCCGCGTGAGCGCCTCCGAGGACGGAACCGCCACCGAGACGATGGCCCGCTACTACGAGCGGTTCGCCCGCGGCGGCTTCGGCCTCGTGGTCACTGAGGGCATCTACACCGACCAGGCGTTCGCCCAGGGCTACCTCAACCAGCCTGGCATCACCGACGACGGCCAGGCCCATGCCTGGCGGCCGGTGGTCGACGCCGTGCATCGGCACGGCGCCCGCTTCGTCGCCCAGCTCATGCATGCCGGCGCGATCAGCCAGGGCAACCGTTTTCGCGATGCCACCGTCGGTCCCTCGGCCGTGCAGCCCAAGGGCCACCAGATGGAGTTCTACTACGGCGAGGGCGCCTACCCGATGCCCGCAGCCATGACCGAGGAGCAGATCGCCGACGCGGTCGAAGGCTTCGCCGCGTCGGCGGCACGGGCCGTGTCGGCTGGCTTCGACGGCGTCGAGATTCATGGCGCGAACGGCTACCTCATTGACCAGTTCCTGAGCGACTACGCCAACCGGCGCAACGACCGGTGGGGTGGCGATACGCTTCGGCGCACCACGCTCGTGCGCGCCGTGTTCGAGGCCGTGCGGGCCAGGGTCGGGACCAACGTGCCGGTCGGCGTGCGCATCTCCCAGGGCAAGGTCAACGACTTCGTCCACAAGTGGGCGGGCCGCGATCAGGACGCCGAAGCCATCTTCGGCACGCTCGCCGAAGCCGGGGCCAGCTACATCCACGTCACCGAGCACAAGGTATGGGAGCCTGCCTTCGAGGGCGGTCGCGACAGCCTCGTCGCGCTGGCCCGCCGCTACGCGCCGCATGTCCCGCTGATCGCCAACGGCGGCGTGCAGGATGCGGCGCGGGCGCAGGAGGTCATGGCCGCCGGGGCGGATATCGTGGCCCTCGGCAAGGCCGCGCTCGCCAACCCGGACTTCCCGAACCGTGTCAGGGCGGAGCGGGAGGTGGCCGCGTTCGACCCCGCCATCCTCGGACCCATCGCCAACATCAAGCCGAGCGAGTTGGCCGCCTGAGGGGTGCAAAACGAAAGGGCGCGGAAAGCCGACAGGCCCCCGTGCCGTATAGGCGAACGTGGAGCATGAACCATGAGCGATGATCTTGGCACGGCGACCGTGAAGCCTGCCCGCACGAAGATCCACGTCTGGATCGACTTCGTCTGTCCGTACTGCCTCCTGGGGGAGCAGCTCATCCGGGCCGCCACCGACGGGCTCGACGTGGACATCGTCTGGATGCCCTTCGAGCTGCGCCCCTATCCGACTCCCACGCTGCGGCCGGAGGACGACTACCTCCCCACGGCCTGGAAGCACGGCGTCTACCCCGCCGCCGAGCGGTTGGGCGTCCCGATCCGGCTTCCGACGGTCTCTCCGCAACCGTACACCCGCAAGGCGTTCCTCGGCCTCCAGTATGCCGTCGAGCACGGGCGGGGCGATGCCTACGTGGACGCGGTCCTGCGCGCCTTCTTCCAGGAGGATCGCGACATCGGCGACACCGACGTGCTCAAGGCGGTCATCGAGGGGCTTGGCCTCGATCCTGCTGGCCTCGACGCGGTTCTCGCGTCGCCGCTCCATGGCGCACGCCATGACGCGGCATTGCTGGAAGCGCGGGAGGCGGGCATCCGCGCCGTCCCCTCGGCAGCCGTCGGCAACCGGCTGTTCTCGGGCATGCCACAGCCTGAGGTGCTGCGTGCCGAGATCCTGCGCCAAGTCACGTAGTCCACTGCGGCGGCCAGGAACAAGGGCCGTCCTGTATGAGGGAGAGGAAGCGCATCATGGCAAAGGAAATCCTGGTCGGCTTCGGTGTCGACGTCGACGCGGTGGCGGGTTGGCTCGGTTCCTACGGAGGCGAGGACTCCCCGGACGACATCTCGCGGGGACTGTTCGCCGGCGAGGTCGGCGCGCCACGCCTGCTGAAGCTCTTCGACAGGTGGGGCATCAAGACCACCTGGTTCATCCCGGGCCACTCGGTTGAGACGTTCCCGAAAGAGATGAAGGCTGTGGCCGAGGCCGGCCACGAGATCGGCATCCACGGGTACTCGCACGAGAACCCGATAGCCATGACGCCGGAGCAGGAAGAGGAAGTCCTCGACAAGTGCATTGCCCTGATCGCGGAGCTGTCGGGTAAGCAACCGACCGGCTACGTCGCGCCGTGGTGGGAATTTTCCAACGTCACGAACGAGCTCCTGCTCAAGAAGGGCATCAAGTACGACCACTCCTTGATGCACAACGACTTCACGCCCTACTACGTGCGCGTCGGCGACGCCTGGACGAAGATCGACTACGCGGGCAAGCCGTCCGACTGGATGCGGCCGCTCGTGCGAGGCGACGAGACGGACCTGATCGAGATCCCGGCGAACTGGTACCTCGACGACCTCCCGCCGATGATGTTCATCAAGAAGTCCCCGAACAGTCACGGCTTCGTCAACCCGCGGCACCTCGAAGAGATGTGGCGCGACCAGTTCGACTGGGTCTACCGGGAAATGGACTACGCCGTGTTCCCGATCACCATCCATCCGGATGTGGCGGGACGCCCGCAGGTGCTCATGATGCTTGAGCGGCTCTACGAGCACATCAAGGGGCATGCTGGGGTGCGCTTCGTGACCATGGACGAGATGGCGGACGACTTCGCCAAGCGTCAGCCCCGCGGCAAGTGAACCACGGCCGGGCGGGGCCTCGCCCGCCCGGCCCGGTAACGGAAGGCTTCGCGCCATGTGCTCCCTCTGCGGCGTTCTCGGATGCGACGACCACTGGACGAGCGCGGTGGCGCGGCCGGGCGTCTACACGCGCAACACCGACCGCATCACCCGACGGCGCGAGGCCGCGCGGCGCCTCGCCGTCGCCAACGCCCTCCTGTCCACGCGCCGCCTCCGCCTGTCCGAGTGGCAGGCGCGGTCCTACGTCCTGGCCTCGCCGACCGGAAGCACCCGGATCTTCGATGCCCTCTCGCATCTCTGGTCCGAGGCGGGGGCGCTGGCGGGACGTCCCTTCGACCCACTCGATCCCGACTTCATCGCGTCGGTCGAGGCCATCCGATGAGCGGGCCGACACCCGTCCATCTCCTCACGGGGTTTCTCGGCTCGGGCAAGACGACGCTGCTGCGCCGCATGCTCGCCGATCCCGCGATGGCCGGCGCGGCCGTGCTCGTCAACGAGTTCGGTGAGATCGGGCTCGACCATGAGCTTCTGGAGCGCGTCGACGACACCGTGGTGCTGCTGAAGTCGGGCTGCCTCTGCTGCACGGTGCGCGGGGAGCTCGCGGAAGCCTTGCTCGCCCTGCACGCGCGACGCGCCCGAGGCGAGGTGCCCTTCTTCGACCGCGTGGCAATCGAGACCACGGGCATGGCCGACCCCTATCCGGCCCTGTCGACGGTCCGGTCCCATCCGGTGCTGCGCAGCCACTACCGCAACGCCGGCGTCGTAACGACGGTCGATGCGGTGAATGCCCTTGGCCTGCTCGACACGCGGCTGGAGGCGCTGCGCCAGATCGGAGCGGCGGACCTGCTGGTGCTGACCAAGACCGACTTGGCCGCGCCCGGCAGGGTCTCGGACATGGTTGCCCGCCTCGCCTCGGTGAACCCATCCGCCCGGGTGGTGACGGCGTCCGAGGCAACCGCCGCGGACTTCCTCGCCGAAGCAAGCGACACGCCGACTGCACCCGCCGTCTCGCTCCCGCACCACGGCCACGCCACGTTCCTTGCCGAGACGCCCGTGACCTCCTTCTACCTAGAAATCGAAGAACCCATCGATTGGACGGGGTTCGGCCTCTGGCTGACCATGCTCCTCGACCGGCACGGGGAGAACGTCTTCCGCGTGAAGGGCATCCTGAACCTCCAGGGCGAAGAGCGCCCGGTGGCCGTGCACGGCGTCCAGCGTCTGGTCCACTCGCCGGTTCATCTGGAGCGCTGGCCGGACGGGCGCAGGGCGTCGCGCCTCGTCTTCATCGTCCATGGACTGGACCACGCGAGGATCGAGGCATCTTTCCGCGCCTTCGACGCGATGTCCCGCCGGGTCACTGCCCGCGGAAGCGCTGCTTGAGCGAAAGCCCTCGCGAGCGAGCGCGATGGCAGTGCCTGCTTCTGCCAACTCCCACCCCGAAGCGGACCTGCCGAAATCCACCCGACGTGGTCGTAGAGCGGACAGACGGGTCCCGACCCAACCCCGCCATATCGACTGACCCACGTCGCGCTCGAAAGCGGGCGCCCCTCACGACTCGCTTCGGGGCCGGCGGCACCCGGCACCCAACGCCTTGCGATGGGTGCTACGCCTTCTCGACGATCGACACTTTGCCGTCGCGCTCGACAATGGCGACGCCGACCTGGTCCATGTCTTCGAGGCCCTGCTGCCGGGCGGCCGTGCGCACGTCGGCCTGCTGCATCCGCAGGCGCCGCATCTGGGTCTCGTCCCAGTCGCCGTCGCGATAGACGACGATGGGCGTGCCATCGCAGATGCGCTCGAACCAGATGTAGCGCAGCTTCAGCCACGACACGGCCACGTGCATCAGGCCGACCGTGAAGATCGCGCTCATGGCGCCCACGAACGACTTGTCGTCGCCGAGCACGGCGCTGACGCTCATGCCGCCGAACAGGAACAGCACCACCATGTCGATGGGGGCCTGCTGGCTGGCGGTTCGGCGCCCGATGAGGCGGATGACGAAGAGGACGACGAGGTAGGCCGCCGCGGCCTTGAAGACGGTGCTCATGGCTACGGGACCGAATACTGCGACCAGGACAGGGTCTCGCCCGCGTCCAGACGCGCCCAGAGTTCGACGCCACCGCGAAAGCCGGGCGAGCCCGCGAACAGGATCGCGACCCGCTCCTGACCCTTCACCACCGGGAACTCCAGGCGGATGCTGTCGGCGCCGGCCTCCCAGCGCGAGGGGCGGGGAATGATGCTCTCCAGCCCGAAATGGTCCGCGAGGCCCTTGGCCATGGTCACGGCGACCTTATCGCCGCCCGGCGGGACGCGGGTGTCGAACTGGACCTTGGTGGGGGCTCCGAACCGGACGACCGGCTCGTAGCGGAGCTTGATCGAGGCATCGGCGTTGGCGGCCTCGCGCTCGCTGAACAGCCCCTGGCCGAACGCCCCTAGGACGTTGGCGGCGACGAAGGCGACCATGACCCATCGGCCGATCACCTCGGCCCTGCGCCACCTGACCTCGAACGCCGGGTAGAAGCCGCGCGCGATCTCCTCGCGCATCGGCGGGTCGGGATGGATGACTTCCAAGATGTCTTCCTTGGGCATGGGTATGGGCGGGACCGCCCTGGACGGGAGCCAAGTCGTCGGACCTGCCGTCGGGTCCCTGAACGAAGCGCCGTTATCGGCGATGACGCGGGATCGTGATCGCTCCGTCCGGTCGGCGGGGCCGGATCACGCCCGCCGGGATCCGGCTGTGATTCGGCTCGGCGACTCAGGCGGCGAGCGGATTGGCCTTCCGGATCTTTCCATCGAACTCGACGTGGATCTCGTGACGGACCCCGTCCTTCGCTCCGACGATCTCGAAGTGCTTCGGCTTGCGCTTGGGCTCCCCCTCGACGGCGTAGCCCTCGGCCGCGACCGCGGCGAGCGCGGCGGCCGGGTCCGCCGGTCCGTGCCTGCCGTCCGCACCCTTGCCGTCCCCCTTGCCGTCCCCCTTGCCGTCGGCCTCCTGAGGCTTCTTCGGCCACGGGATGTCGCGCGTGGTGCCGTCCGCGAGGGTGATGGAGAACACCTTGATCTCGGAGGGCTTGCGCGCGCCCTGGATCGTGATCCTGTCGCCCTGGGCGATCGCGATGCCCTCGGCCCCCTTCGGCCCCAGGTCGGCGAGGACCGGGCCGTCCTTGCCCTCGAGGGCGAAGCGGTGGCCGAAGACGGCCCAGACGGTGCCGGTGACGGTCTGCATGTCGTTCATGGGAAATATTCCTCAGGATGTCGTTTGCCGGCCTGGCGCACGGGATTCTCGCCGTGCCCGGACGGGCCCTGTCCGTGAAGCGCCGATGGAAGGCGGCGCCCGCCCCTGCTGGGGTTGCGGGCTTTCTAGGTCAGGGCTCCCAACCCATCCTGAACCGGACCATTCAGCTCCCGTTAGGGAGCCGCACCCCGTGTCGACATCGCGGAGCAGGCGGAAGAACGCTCTGCACCCCGCCATGGCAGGCTTCAGCCACGCCGGCACCGGATGCGCGCTCCGCCACCTCATCGGGCGTGAGCGTCGCCGGAACCCCGGAGGCTGGGAGACATGGCACGCCCGGCGATCACGGCACGCCCGGCGATCGGCGAATGTGCGGGCCAGACCCAGCCCGCCGGCATGAACCGGCGGCCTGAGCCTGCCGGGGATCAACGCCCGCCGGCGCTGCTGTTCGGGATAGCCTGCTCGGGACGCCCGGCATTGCCGCCGGCGGCCGAGTCCGTCTCGATGGTGTCCGCGCCCGTCGCGCCGCGCGAGATGACGAGGTCGCGATCGTTACCGGTGCTGTTGGGCTCCCGCACGACGGTCGCGCCGTCGGTGCCGGGCTGGCGGGGAACCCCGCCGCTTTGTGCCATGGCCGGGGACAGCATCAGGGTGGCCAGACCGGCCAGGAGAAGCGTTTTCATGGAGGAGGACCTCAATCCGGCGTCCGCGCTGTCGCGGGCGACCGGGGATAAGCAGATCGCCCTCGTCGCGTTTCCGTCTCCCGGCTTCACAAGCTCGATATCCGTTCGAAACAGGTCCCGCGCCGGCTCCGAAGATCCGTAGGGGCCGGCCTGTCGCTGAAGCGTGTGGTCGTCGCCCGACGCAACATCTCGGATCAGCGTTTCGAAAGCCAATGTCCGCCGTCCCGGACTTATCTTTCGAAGCGGACCGGCGGAAATCCACCCGACCCGGTCGTAGAACGGACGGACGGGTCCTGACCCAACCCAGTCATTGCTGCGAGGAAACAAGCAGCCAAAAAGCAGCCACGCAGTGAGTCCTTCGGCACCGAACGGCGCTTGACCTGCAATGGAGACTTAGGCCCCCATGGTCATGACGGAGCCGCCGTCGACTCTGAGAAACTCGCCGGTGATGAAGCTGGCGTGTTCCGAACAGAGGAACGTGACCGCAGCGGCGACTTCCTCGGTACGGCCGCGACGCTTGGCGACGATGCCAGGGCGCTCCTCGTCAAGGGTCAGCTTGATCGCCTCGTCGAACGTGATGCCCTTCTCCTTCGCCTTTTTCTCCATCTGGGCATCGGTCATCGGTGTCGCGATAAACGCCGGGCCGACCGCGTTCACGAGGACGCCGTCCGGGCCGTAGGCCTTCGATAGACCCTTCGCCAGGTTCAGGACGCCAGCCTTGGCGGCGGCGTACGGAAGCTCCTCGATATACGGATGAACCGCATCCTCCGAGGAGAACAGCACGACGCGGCCCCAGCCCGCTTTGCGCATGTGTGGGATGAAGGCCCTGGTTGCGCGAACCCCGGCCATGAGGTCAGTCTGCAACGCCTCAAGCCAGTCGTCGTCCGTAAGTTCAAGGAAGTCGCCCGATGCCCCGGTGATGCCTGCCGCGCAGACGAGAATGGTCGGCTTGTCGTCGAAAGCCATGTTGGCGAAGGCGGCGAGTATCTCGATTCCCTTAGCTCCGCTGAGGTCGGCCTCGACCGCGCGCACCTGACCTAGCGCCGCCAGCTCCACGGCGGTGGCCTGCAACTCGGGGCCTTCCTTGTCGGTCAGAACGACATGGACCCCCTCACGCAGCAGGTGTTCGGCCGTCGAGCGGCCCATGCCCGACTTGGCGCCGGTGACGACAGCGACCCGCCCCTTGATTCCGAAATCCATGGCTTTCTCCTTGTGAATGCAGGGCTCAGTCGACCGGCATCAAGCGCCGGGGCGTAGTTCAGATAAGCTTCCGCTGGCCGTTCGAAGCCGAGATGCCACCGTCCACTGGTAGGTTCACCCCGGTGACGAAGCGCGCGTCTTCGCTGGCGAGGAAGGCGATGACCCCGCTGATGTCGTCCGGCTGGGCGCCCCGTCCCAACGGGATGCGCTCGTTAAACTTGTCCACAAGCTCGGGCTGGTCCTGCATCCCGGCGGTGAATGGCGTGTAGACCAGCGTCGGGTTGACCGCGTTCACCCGGACCCCATGGGCCGCCTCGTCCATCGCCACCGCGCGGGTAAAGTTGGTCACTGCACCCTTGGCGGCGCAGTAAAAGCTATGATTCCAGTCGCCGCCGAGCCCGGACACCGAGGAGACGTTAATGATGCACCCACAACTCTCGCGCAGATGCGGCAGGGCGAACCGCGTCATGTAGAAAACGCCGTACAGATCGGTTTCGATGATCGTTGAGAAGTCATTGATGTCGCCCTCATCGACGCGCCCCAGGTGATCCTTCCCGGCGTTATTGACGAGTACATCAAGGCGACCGAAGCGCCCGATTGCGGCCGAGACCACTTCTTGGCACCGGTCGACATTTGAGACATCGGCAACCCGGGCCAGCGTCCTGTCGGCCCCGATCTCGGCGGCGACCCGGTCCAGGCCCTCGCGGTTCATGTCTGCAAGAACGAGGCTCGCTCCCTCCTCGCCGAAGCGGCGCGCGGCGGCCTCGCCGATTCCGGATGCGGCACCCGTGACTAATACGACCTTACCGGAGAAACGCGACATCGCGGTTCCTGGGACTTGGGCCGGGCAATCCGTCGGCGCCCTGGCATGGGACAGGTTCAGGCGCTGCGGGCTTGGTCCAGATGAGGCCCCTCGGCGAACTCCTCGACGATCTTTGCGCAGAAGGCCGGCAGGTCGTGTGGGTTGCGACTTGTGACGAGGCCCTTGTCGACCACCACCTCCGCGTCGACCCATTCCCCGCCCGCGTTACGGATGTCGGTCTTCACGGTTGGGAAGGAGGTCAGCTTACGGCCTTTCACGACGTCGGCCTCCACCAACGTCCAGGGCCCGTGGCAGATGACACCGACCGGCTTGGCCTGCTGAAAGAAGTCCCGGACGAAGCCGACCACGGCCTCGCTGCCGCGGAGCTTGTCGGCCCCCACACTGCCGCCGGGGATGACGAGCCCGTCGAAGTCTGAGGCGGACACGCCGTCGATGACCTTGTCGATCGGATACTTCCCAGCCGGGTCGAGGTCGTTGTTGACCGTCTCGGCCTCGCCCGCCTCAAGCCCAACCACTGTGACGGTCGCGCCGGCTGCGAGCAGCGCCTCGCGGGGCTTGGTGAACTCCGGCTCCTCCGTCCCCCGAGGGGCGATCAGGATGGCGATGGTCTTGCCCTGAAGGGTCATGGTTGGCTCCTCTGTGCGCGGCGTCAAGATGTCGGCGTCAGGCCGGAATGCTCTCCGGCGAGGCGGTGTTCTCGGCGGTCACACCGTTCTCCCGGTGGCGGAAGTCGCTCAGCGCTCGGTAGACCTGAAGCCGCGCCCGCATCACCGAACCGAGCGGCTGGTGCGCCGCGAGGCTGTGCGCGGGGCGGAAGGTCATCACCTCGTCGAAGTAGCGAACCCGCTCACGGGAGTAGGCGTCCTGCCGGGGCAGGCGGAGCGTCGCCACCGTGCGGTACGGGCTGATCGCGACCGGCCAGTCGACAGAGGCATCCTCGATGGGCTGGCGCTCGGCATCGGCCCAGAGCTGCGCCTTCAACTCGTAGACTACGTCGGACTCGCGGAAGAACGCCGCCGCCGCGTGACGAAAGCCGTCCTCGTCGCCGTGCGGGTCGAGCCGCCAGTCGGTAAGGTCCAGCTGCGCCTGCGAAGCCGGGACCGCCCCGAGCTTAGCGACGTAGTCGCCGAACCGCATCGGGGCTTGGCTGAAGTAGCTGTCGGCGAGCGGGTGGCTGTAGGGATGGCCGAGGAAATCGGCCATGGCACTCTCAGTTCCGAAAGCGTGCAGCACTCGGTTGAGGTTGCGCGCTGTGGTGGCGACCGCGCTCTTCACGCCCTCTGGCAGGCCCGTCGATTTCCCGATAACCGTCCCGTCCCGCAGGAACCCCGCCGCCGTGCCTGACGGGAAGGTCGTGCCCGTGGCAAGCACAAAGTCCTGGGTGTCGACGTCGTGGCCGGGCAGCTTCTCGCCGGGTACCCCGAACACCTTGATCGACATGCCGCGATGGGTGGACACTCGGTCACCCAGGGTCTCGCCCGGCCCCTGGGCGAAGCGCACGGCGACCTTATGCGCCCCTTGCTTGGCGAACAGACCCTGCGCGAGTTCGGGCGGTAGGTTCTCCGTGACGATCAACTCCCCGACGACACAGGCCGAACTCTTGGCGTGGCTCGCACGCACGGCGTGGTGCTCTCGCTTCTCGACGACCTGCGACTGCTGGATCATCCCTCGGATGATCCCATCGATGGACTTCTGCTCGTCCGGTGCGGGCGTCTCGATGCCTGGCGCGTAGCGAAGGTAGGCCATGCTTGTTCCTCCGGAGCAGGTCGGTAGGGGCAGACGGTATAAGTCGGAGGTCGGGCGTCGCCGCCAGGCTTGGAGAAACGCTCCACGCCTTCCTGGCGTCGGAGCGGACAGCCAGGGAGCATCGACAGCCGACTGACGCGGCGGCGTCTGCTTGCGTGACGCGACAATCCTGAGTTAGCGCGCAGCCGGGGCTACCGGGTGTACGCTGCCCAAACCTTCACAGTTCGGCTTTGGGTGACCACCGTCCCTGTCGTAGGCTCACCGGCCGACATCATCATCGAGGCGCCGGCTGACACCAAGCCTGCCATGGCCCTTAGGTAGTCCGGCTGCCTAGAGTCGTGCGAGATGGCATCCGCCTCTGTCTCAAGGCGCAGGTTGCAGGCCTTCGTGGCCAACCCGCCATCGGGGGTGCATGCATCGTGTCGGGCGCATGCCGCATCAAGCACGTCAACCGGGGTCGCGGGAGCGTTGTTACCTGGGCCGCAGTAGTTGCCGTGTATCAACGCCGCCCCTGACGGGCGGCCCACGGCCTGGGCCGAAACGGGCGCAGCCAGGACGGCGAGGAGTGGAAGACTGAAGGCGAGCTTATAGTTCATCGTGGGGTCTGACCCTCCGACCTCTAGCCACAGTATGCTTGCGCTCACGTGGCTTCCATGACGGTTGTTGCGGGAGAAGCCCTTCTACCGGGCTCTGGTTCCGCACCGGTCGCGATGTCGCAACCTGTCGCGTCACCCCGGTTCGGCGGATGCGGCCGGTATCGATCCGGAGTGAACACCCCTTGGTCTTCACTCGAATGCAGCGCCACCTCGTAGAGGTGCTTGCTCACGTCGAATAGGCCGGCCCCGACGATGAGGCGACAATCGATAAGTTGAACAGGACGTTCGACAGGATCCTCCAAACGGTCACCGATTATTTGGGGCATGCCGTCAAATAGGTACATGCTAGGTCACACGGCATCCTTAAGGGGACGCTGACGGTGGACGCTGGACTGCCCCCCGAACTGGTCCAGGGTCCGTTCGCCAAGCCGAGCGAGCGCAAGGTCTACATGCGGCTCTCGACCAATGCCGGCAACATCCTGTCCGACGCGGTCTCGCCTTGAAGATTCTCGATGCCGAAGGCGAGCGCCTGCCCGGCGCGAAGGGGACGACGCACCACTTCATCATGGTGATCTGTAAGGTGTTCCAGGCGCCGAACGCCGAGAAGTTTCTGGACAGCCTCAAGCTCCTCGCGGACCCCCACCGACCGTGTCGAGGAACTCAAGGTCGCCGCCTGTACCATTCTGCGAAGGGTCAACAAGGCGCTGCACGCGGTCGGTATCGACAGCCCGACCATCGGCTCCCTCGGCGGCGCGCCCAACGTCAATCCCCTCGGTGAGACCTGCTATAGCCTCGCCCTTGCTGCGAATTCGAGGTACTTACCCGTGTAGGGGACGCTTCTATGCGAATTTCGGCAGCACGTACCGGCCGAATGCCTCGGAAAACCGACTTTGATCGCAGGCGACCTGGTGGATGATGATCTCCGCCGGTCCCAGCTCGGCCAGTTCGGCGAGCCAAGCGGCGTGTTGGCCAAGATCAGTAGAGACCCGCACATAACCAGGCACGTCTTCGGGCCGAACGAAGCGCGACGCAGTTTCGAAATCCTCGGGCGTGCGGAGCTCCCAGTTCACGTTGCCCTCCAGCATGTTGCTAGCCCATTGTGTATGAGCCTCGGCCAGCGCTTTGGCCGGATCGGGATCCCAGCACACCTTGGTCTGGAGGAAGATCGGCTTACCCGCACCCCCGCCCTCCCGGAACGCCTCGAACACGGGGCGCAGCTTGGCCGGATCGATCCCCACGGTCACGAGACCATCGGCCCATTGGCCGACGCAGCGCGCCGTCTCCGGCGTCACCGCCCCTGCCAGCAGCCGCGGCGCCCGCTCGGGGCGGGAGTACAGCTTGGCGTCGACAACAGTGATCCGTCCGCGATGGGTCACCGTTTCGCCCGCCAGGAGCGCACGGATCACCGCCGCGCACTCGCCGAGCCGGGCAGTTCGCTCTGCCTTTTCGGGCCAGGGCAGCCCGGTCACGTCTTCGTTCAGGCGCTGTCCGGACCCCAGCGCCAGCCATAGCCGCTCCGGAAACATTTCGCTCAAGGTCGCGGCAGACTGTGCGAGCACCGCGGGGTGGTGCCGGTAGCCCGGCGCGGTGATGATCCCGAAGGGCAGTTGCGTGCCTGCCAACGCGGCGCCGAGCCAGGACCAGGCATGGCCCGAATGCCCTTGTGCGTTGCTCCAGGGCTTGAAGTGCTCGGAGGACATGGCGCAAGCGAAGCCTGCCGCCTCCGCCTCCCGGACGTAGCGCAGCAGGGCCGACGGGGCGTGCTGCTCATGGGAAGCGTGGTAACCGATACGGACCATGGTCGAACGTTTCCTGCTGGGTTTATGCGGTTTGCAGCCGGTCAGGCAGCGTTTTTGATGTCGGGGGCACGACGGGTCTCTGTCTCGCGCAACGTCCGATCGGCGTAGGTGCCCTGTACGGCGTCTCGCCCGCCGTGCTCGTACAGGTCGAGCATCAGGGCCGAGTGGATGAGGCCGAGATGGCTGAAGGCCTGCGGGAAGTTGCCGAGGAACGCGCCGTCCTCGGCGGTCTGCTCGGCAATGAGCCCCACATCGTTCTGCAACACCCGCAGGGCGGCGAAGCGCGTCCGGGCGTCCGCCTCCCGCCCGAGCCACAGCAGTGCGTCCACCATCCAGAAGGCGCAAAGCAAGAAGGTACCCTCGTGGCCGGGCAGGCCGTCATCGTTTTTGTACCGGTAGACGAGGTGTCCGTACCCCAGCCGCTCGTCGATGACGTCGACGGTCCGTGCAAAAACCGCCTCGTCTACGGGAAAGCCGACCATCGGTGCGATCAGTAGAGCGGCGTCGACGTCGTCGCTGCCTAGATACTGCGGGTAGTAGCCGTCCGCGTGTACGCCCTCGCCGTTGACGAAGGCCACGATGCGGTCGCGCTCGGTACACCAGTCCTCCCGGGGGCCGAACAGTCGGATAGCGCGGTCGAGCGCGACCCAGTTCATGATGGCAGCGTGAAGGTAGCGCCGCTCGGGCTTCCGTGGCTCCCATAGGCCGGCGTCCGGCTCGGACCAATGTGCGGCTGAGATGTCAGCAAGCCGTGCTCCGTGTCGCTTGAGCTCCTCCGATAGGGTGCCGCCGAGGCGCTCGTAGAGGTAGAACAGGTCGAGCACTTGGCCGTAGGCATCTGCCTGGTGCTGATCGGCGGCCCCGTTGCCGCGATGCACCGGGCCCGAGCTGCGCCAACCCTCGAAATGGGCGATCTCGGTTTCCTCGAGATCGGCCTCGCCCGAGATGCTGTAGAGCGGCTTCAGTTGTCCCTTCTCACGCTCGCACAGGGCGCCGACAAACGCGAAAAAGCCTTCGGCCTCGCGGGACATGCCGAACTTCTTGAGCACATAGAACGACAGGCAGGCGTCGCGAATCCAGCAGAAGCGGTAGTCCCAGTTACGGATGCCGCCAACCTCCTCGGGCAGCGACGTCGTGGCCGCCGCGACGATCGCCCCAGTGGGCTCGTAGGTCAGCATCTTCAGTACGAGGGCCGAGCGCATCAACTCGTCGGCAAGTGGCCCGACATAGGCCGAGTCCTGTGTCCACAGCACCCAGGCCCGACGTACCTCCTCCATAAGCGCAAACGCATCCGGCGGCGCTTCTGGTGGTTCATCGAGATAAAGGGCGAAGGCGCGGCTTTCGCCACGCCCCAGCGTGAAGCGAGCCGCGGCGACCTCCTCCTCCAGCGCGAAGTCGGCATCGGAGACGAGCCCGGGGCAGCCCTCGGCGGTGATGCGGCCCGCATCGACCCGCAGCGGCGCAAAGCTCTCGGCGAACCCGGCCAGGGGGCGGTACAGAGCGACCATCGGAACATGCCCGGACAAGCCGGACACGAGGCGCACGAGGCGCGGCCGGTCCTCGTCGCCTTCGGGGCCGACCATGAAGTCGTAGAGGTGAACGAAGCCGTCGACGGTGGTGAACGTGGTCTGCAGGATGTTGGTACGGCTGAGATACTGCCGCGTCGTCTCGTAGGTGCCCTCCGGGCGGATGACAAAGTAGCCGCCACGCCGCCGGTCGAGGAGGCGCGAAAAGCTGGGATCGGCGTCGAAGCGCTCGAGGCAGGCCCAGTCCAACGAACCGTCACGGGCCACGAGGGCGCAGCCCTCGCAATTGCCCAGCAGGGCATAAGCTTCGATCGGCTGGTAGTCGCGCTCATCGGTGGTCGACATAAGGACTCCTCGCGGGTGCCGCGCTGCGGCCACCCAACGGTGCTGGCGGAACGAGAACGAAAGGGAGGTCGGAGCAGTCAGCCGGAGAGACGGAAAGCCGGCTCGATCAGGCCGCGAACGCCGACATTGACGAGGAGCGTACGCCCGTGTTCCGGATCGCGGGCCTTCGCATCGTTGTCCATGCCCTCGTAGGCCGTCGTCACGAGCAGCCGGTCGAGGTCGCGTCCGACGAAGGTTGGACAGGTCGGCTGCTGGGCTGGGACCGGGACGGTGCGGACGCGCTCGCCCGCGGGGCTGTAGGCGTCGAGGCAGCCCGCGCCGAAGCGAGCGGTCCAGATCAGCCCTTCGGCGTCCACGGCGGCACCGTCGATGCCGCCTTTCCCGCCCCTGTGGTCATAGTGCGTCTCGGGCTCGGCCACGGGCAGGCCCGTGGCGGAGTTCAGGGCGACGCGCCTCAGCAAGCCCTCCTCAGTATCGACGAAGTAGCCGGTCGACCCGTCCGGAGAGAAGGCAATCCCGTTCGGCGTGGTCAACCCGCCGTAGAGCTGGGTGATGTGTGTCCCCGCCACATGATAGATCGCACCGCGCCCGGACTCAGCGTCCAACCCCATGGTTCCGATCCAGAGAGCGCCGCTCGGATGTACGCGTCCGTCGTTGGACCGCGTGCCGGGATCGTCCGCCTCCAGGGGGGCGTATAGGGTCAGCCGTCCGTCCGCGACGGTTCGGACGTAGAGACCGTTCTCGGCTGAGAGTAGTTGACGGGCGGCATCAATCACCGCGACGTCGCTCGCCATGAAGGGCAGCGTGTGCATCCGACCGGGCGAAGCCTTTGCGCCCAACGACCGCTCGAACAGACACTTCTTAAGGATGTCGACCCACCACACAGTGTCGGTGTCCGGCTCGTAGCTCGGCCCCTCACCGAGATGGCATCGAGATAAGTCCAAAATAATCGATGATACAGGCAGCAAGACGTTGATCCCAACACGCTGACGCTGGGAGACGCACCGCTTCGGACGATGTTCCCAATCTGCGACCGTAAGTCCGAGGCCAAGACCGTGCGAACATCAGCATATTTTAATCCGCTAGACGAAGACGATAGATAATATCTTTATACGATCAGAATTTGATAGTCGTTATGAGCTTATTATACCAATTCTCATTGATCAGAACCCATAGGCCCATTCGCGGCGTCCGATCGACATGATGCGCCCGGGTCGGTCGATGAGGGTGTTCCAGGCGTGGCAGCAGTGGTCGAGGATGTCGGCGTAGGATGCGAAGGTTCGATTGCCGAGCCAGTTGTCGCGCATGAACTGCCAGAGGTTCTCGACCGGGTTGAGTTCGGGGGAACGGGCCGGCAACGGCAGCAGGGTGATGTTGCCGGGCACTGCGAGGTTCTTCGTCGTGTGCCAGCCGGCCTGATCAAGCAGCAGGACGGCGTGCGCACCAGGGGCGACGGCCTGGGCGATCTCTTCGAGGTGCAGGGCCATCGCCTCGGTGGTGCAGCGGGGCATGACGAGACCGGCGCCCGTTCCCCGTGCCGGGCAGATGGCGCCGAAGATGTAGGCGGAGGCGGTGCGCTGGTCCTTCGGGGCTGAGGGGCGCGTGCCGCGCTTGGTCCAGCGCCGGGTGATCGTGTTCTTCTGGCCGACCCGAGCCTCGTCGGCGAACCAGACCTCTATCGGCTTGCCGCCGACGGCCCGCGCGATCTCCGCCATGCGGGCGGGGAAGGCTTTTTAAAAGCGGGGATCGCGTCCGGAGCTTGAGCGTGATGGCGCGGACGGGCCGAGAGTTTGCGGTAACCCATCCCCCGCAAGACCCGGCTCAGGGTCTGCTCGGACACCGACACGCCGTGATCCTCGCACAGGATCTGGGCCAGATCGCACAAGCGCCAACGCACTACCCCGTGGGTGGCCGGCATCGGCCCCTGCTCGACCAGGGTACGCAGCACCTCCCGCTGCTCGATGCTCAGGCGCGGGCGGGCGCCAGGGGCCTTGCCGCCGATCAGCCCGTCCGGACCGTGCGCGTTGAACGCCACCACCCAGTCCCGCACCGTCTGCAGCCCGACCCCGCCAAGCGCGGCAGCGGTCGAGCGTGAGCCGCCCGCGTAGATCGCCGACAAAGCCAGCAGGCGCCGGGTCTGGGCAGGATCGCGCGCGGCCTTGGCCAAGGCGCGCAGGCCCTCGGCGTCGAAGTCCCGCCGCAGCAGCACCGGAGCAGACATGACATCCTCCTCAGGCTCCAAACCCGAAGACAGAATCACCACTCAACCCGGGAGGCTACCCCGTGAGTCCCGATCAATGAGGGTTGGTATCAGATGCCTGTAAGAGTGTCTTGCCGGGGAAACGCTTCGTTGCGTTCGGCGGGAGCCTCCTGAAGAGATCGCGGACGCTTTTGGCTTGCTCGCGTGTGATGCGCGTGACTGGTGTGGAAGCCCCAATCACCTCACGAAGAGCAAGAAAAACCATCGCATAGTCGACGTTCGTCTTGCCGGTTCGGCTTCCACGCCCTGGATCAGCCTCGAACGCGGCTATGAGTTCGTTCAGGGTGCGCCTGGACATCGGCGATCCCCCATATGCCGGAGGGGCAAGGTCGTCGGCTTGGTCGAGATGAGGCTCTCCGGTGAGCTGTGCGACGTGATTTCGGTTCAACGAAATGAGGCCGCGTCGCACGAAACCAGCCAGTTGCCGGTACTGCGCTGTGTCGCGATCAACCTTCGGCCTACGAACGCGCCGCTGAAGTTTACCCGGGCCTTGAGGCACGGGCGGGACGCCGGCAGCAAGCAGGATTTGGTCGGTGGTGAGGTGAACGTGCTCCTCGTAGTGATGGGGATCGGGGCTTTCGAGAAGCGCGCCTTCGGCTTCTGCATCCTCCAACACGATATCCCAATCCTGGGTGCGAAGGTGGTCCTGCTCCTTCGGCGATCGTGCAACGTGTTGCACGGCGCTAGCGAACCAGCGCTGGGCGATCTCCTGCATGTGCTCCGGCATCAAGTGTTCGAGGCGTCCCTTCGCTAAAAGCACCCGTAGCGCATCAGCATCCTTCATCTGACGCCGAGCAGCCTCGAAGTCCCTCTCCGCCTGAGCCTGAGCCAGTCGAAAGCGTGCCAACGCGACGCGGTGTTCTTTGGTCCTTAGACTCTTGGTGATGTGCGTCCGGCCGAGTTCCTAAACCAATTCCGGGGGCACCCGCATACGCAGGTAATACGTGCCAGCGCGGGTCGTAAGATTCGGATGATGGGCCACGGGTTCGTCCGCCATGTGTCACAGTCCTGTGTCACAGTCGCGCCAAGAAACCCGTTTTCTATCAGTATCTTGTTCCAACACAAGCACTTAGTGGGGAAGTGGTGGGCCCGGCAGGACTCGAACCTGCAACCAGACCGTTATGAGCGGCGGCGTTTAACGTAAAAACCAAGCAAAATCAGAGATATCGCTTTTGATCGACGACGAATGTTCGCGTTCGGTTTCGCGGTTAAAGTGGGGAAACAGTGGGCGTAGGGCGGGGGGCTTCCTCGGGTCCAGCCAATCCCCTATCCCATCCGGCCCATTCCAACCGCCGGATCTCATGCCAGCCCCACCGAAGATCGTCCCCGCCGACCCCGCGCTCTGGCGCAAGGCCTTCCTCAACCTCCGGCCCAGCGTCGTCCCGTGCCCAGGCTTCACGCTGCAGTCCTGGGGCGGCGCGCACGAGGCGTGCGTCGATTTTCTGGATCGTTGGGCGGATCAGGCCGTAGCCCTCGGCTGGACGACGCGGAATGCTTCGGCGTGCACCCCCAGGTCGGTACGATCCGACCAGACTTCTGCGGTGCCATGGTTCTCGGCGGCGAAAAGGTCTCGGCCGTGCACACCGACCGAATCGCGTTCGAGCGGACGACCTACCGTCGCGACAAGCCGGGCCGGCCCAGCGGCGCGGTGCCGCTCTGGCTGTTCGGGCAGTGACGCGAGCCCGGCGCGTGCTATCTCCTCGTCATGGCTGAGAACCCCACGACCGGCGAGCTCTACAAGGCGAAGGTCATCCTCGAGGCGGATGTGGTCGCCGCGGTCGACGCCTTCATGGCGGACTCGACCGCCACGGTCTTCCTGTTCGGCGATGGCTACCGCCTCGACCTCACCGAAGGCCAAGGTCGCTTCTGCTGATCCACATTCATGTCGGTCGCCACATATCAGTGTTCGGACGTCAATCCGTCAGATTTGGAAAACTATTTTTGAGGGCGTCCAAATCAATTCTACAGTTGTGCAACGAGCATGACTGGATTATTTTCGAGATGACTGTATTTTCATTGACTATTATTGGATCTAATTGAGATGTAGAGCAAGTGGAAAACCAGTCATGATATTTAAAGTAACCACCTAATATATTGTCGGAGGCCTTGATCCAAACGTTGGGTATCCCCATCGCTTCGGCAAATATCAGACCATGGAGAGAGGTGCTTGCAATTGTTTCACACTTTGCTAGCTGGCTGAAAAAACTCTCTATACTTTCCTGTACATCGATAATAAGCACTTCATCATTGTACGCTAAATTTCTAATAAACTCGACTCCCTTGTCGATATAGTGCGGAACAAAACCAATCTTGTAGGAAGGATTTGGGTCCTTCTTCGCATTTAGAAGTGAAGGCATGAGGTACCCAGGATCACCAAGTGCCAAGTCTTTCAGATTTACACCCGAGTTACGTACAGCTTGATAAGTCAGTTTGCCACGAAGGGCGAAAAACTGATCTGGATCAGACGCAGTTTTGTTGTAGATGTTATCGGATAAACCAGCGCCCCATACTAGCGAAGATCTATTCGCTACCGCTAAAATGCTTCCTATACCAATGATATGAGATTTATTAATTTCAGTAAGCGCCTTAGTCTTGTGACCGCTTACCATCTGAACAACATAGGGACTGCACAGATCCCCTATATTTGGTACACTGTTGAAGTATAAGACTCTAAGTTGGCCATCGGTTTGGTCGAAAGAAGGATGCATATCGTTACTCGCCCCACGTAGCGCGCAATTGACGCTTTTCAGCATAAAGTAAGCCCCCCCTCGCATATAATCGTTCGGCCATGAGGGTGGTTCGATGAAAGCCCCTTACGCCTTGAATAATAAGAATGGCGGCGGGCACTCTGAGAGTGTGGCAGGCCATCCATTCGAGTTTCTGGATAAGGAAATCGTAAAATGACCATGACGGATCATGGCGTGGACGAGAGCCTGCTTCGGCAGGCGTTTTGCTTCCTGTTGGTGCAGGGCATATCAATCGATCTGAACGGTGAAGCTGACGTGCCTGAGTTCGAGATGGACGGCCAAGCCGTCAGTGCGAGCCAAGTCGTTCTGAATGCGTATGCCGCCGGCATGATCAACGCTGCCTAAGCATGCGCGACAGGCAGCTCCGCGACCTGCGTCGTGTAGCGGGGGCTGCGCATCTCGAATTTTGTTGACCAGGTCCGCTTCTCCGTTAGCCCGGCCCGGGCCGGCACGACGGTGCCCCGGCCGAAGCGCGCGTTGCAAGCGTCCATGGCCGCCATGAGCGGCGCGCTACGCTCGCGGTCGAGCTGGCCGATCAGCGCCCGCGGCGCGTCCTCGAGGAGCTTCAGGTCGGTCGTGACCACGCCGGCCTTGCTGTAGCGCCAGGGCCGATTGCCCGGCGCCTCCCGCCAGGTCCGCGCCACGCCGGCCTGCGCCGCCTTGATGAGGGCCAAGGTGTCGTTCGTGGCCTCGGGGAGCGTCACGGTGGTCGAGACGGAGCGCATCGGGTCGCCCCGGTCGTGCTCGCTCGTGTGATAGAAGACCGAGACGTGCGTGGTCCCGAGCCCGCCGCGGCGCAGCTTCTCACCTAGCCGCGTTGCATGGGCGGCGACCGCCTGCTCCAGGGTCTCGCGCTCGGTGATGCGTCGGGAGAACGACCGGGTGACCGCGCAGCCCTTGCGCTGGGCTGGCATCAGCTCTAGCGGCAGGCAGGCCAGCCCACGTAGCTCGTAGATGATGCGCTCGCCCACCACCGTCATGGCCTTGCGCACCGGCCGCGGGTCGAGGTCGCGCAGGTCCGCCACGGTGTCGACGCCGAGGCCCATCAGCTTGGCGAGCGAGGCCCGGCCGATGCCCCAGACCTCCGCCACCGCGATCCGGCAGAGCCAGTGATCGTAGGCCACGGGGTCGGTCAGGTCGCAGACGCCGTCGAGATCCGGGATCGTCTTGGCGATGTGGTTGGCGAGCTTCGCCAGGGTCTTCGTCGGGCCGATGCCGACGCAGGTCGGAATGCCGGTCCAGGCCCGCACCGTGGAACGAAGGTCTCGCGCGAGCGTCACCCGGTCCCGTTCACGCACGTCCGAGAGGTCGAGGAAGCTCTCGTCGATGGAGTAGATCTCCACGGCCGGCGAGAAGTCCCGGTAGACCGCGTTCGTGCGGGCGCTCATGTCGCCGTAGAGGGTGTAGTTCGAGGAGAAGACGCGCACGCCCTCGCGCTGGCACTGCTGGCGGATCTTGAACCAGGGGTCGCCCATCTTGATCCCGAGCGCCTTGGCCTCCGCCGTGCGGGCGATGGCGCAGCCGTCGTTGTTGGACAGGACGATGACCGGCACCCGGGCGAGCTTCGGGTCGAACACGCGCTCGCAGGAGCAATAGAAGCTGTTGCCGTCGATCAGTGCGATAGCACGGCTCATCGCACCAGCCCGGCGCGGGCCACGTGCCAGCGGATCGAGAAGCGCACCACACCCCAGATCTCGCCCTCGATCAGGTCCTCGACGGCGAAGGCCGGCAGGTCCGGATTGTCGAAGGCGAGGCGTGCAACGTTGCCCTCGATGACGAGGCGCTTCAGGCTCATGGTGCCGTCCACGATCGCCACGACGACGCTGCCGTTGCCCGGCTTGAGGCTGCGATCGGCCACCGCCAGATCCCGGTCGAAGATGCCGGCGCCGCGCATGCTGTCGCCGGAGATGTTCCAGGCGAAGGTGGCGGGTGGGTTCGGTGCCAACCAGCGCGGCAACTCCAGGGAACCCTCGAGGAAATCGTCGGCGGGAGAGGGGAAGCCGGCGCAGAGCGCGGCGCCCTGGATCGGGATGCGGACCGTGCCGGCGCTATGGGCTGGCAGCTCGGCGATCTGGAGCAGCTTCATCGGCCAGCGCCTGGGCTGATCGCGCCGTCGCGGATGTAGCCCCGCGATATGAGGCGGCGCTGCTGCGCGGTCTGGCGCTCGGCCTCGGCCAGGTCGCCGAGCGCGTCTTCGACCGCCTGCACGAGGGCGGCCCAGGCGTCTCCGCGCGCTGCGCGGTGATAGGCGAGCGCGATCGTCTCCGCTTCAGTCAGGCGGATGTCCACAGGGGGTTCGTTGGGCTGGGCCTGCATTGCGCGTCCGGCTGCTGTTAGAACACAAAGGGAACAAACCGCATCGCTGGGCGTGGTTCAATCGAAACGGCCGAGCCGGGAAACAGGGCGGTGGACGCCTGTGGAGTGCGGGGTAGAACGCCAATGCCGACGCGGCTTTACCGCTTCCACTGCACGGATGGGCACGATCTCGTCGCCGATCTGCGCGGCCGGCGGCTGCCGACGTTGGCGCTGGTGCGCCTTCAGGCCGAGCGGGTCGCGCTCGACCTCATGGTGCACGGCGCTCACATCGATTGGTCCGGTTGGTGGGTCGAGGTCTACGACACAAGCGGCCGGGCGGTGCTGGCCAAGCCGTTCACGGACGTCCGGTTGGATCGTCTAACCCAAAGCAGAAGCGCCGAGCCTGAAACGCAAAAGCCCCACCCGGTGGATGCCGGCGGGGCTGAGGAGGAACGATGAGCAAGGACAAGGCCGTTTCACCTGCTGTCCCGCTCACCGAGAAAGAGCCGGATCGCTCTCCTGCCGGCCTACGCGCCACGGCCACCCGAATTGATCAACGCAAGGACAGCGGCTTCTTCGTGCCTGGGTCAGCAGCTAGCGTCTATGCAGAGGCTATGCGAGCACTGGCGCGCGAGCGTGAGCAGGGCCAGAAATGACGAAAGCCCCGCGCGGCTGGTGCCGGCGGGGCTGAAGTCTGAAGCGCGGAGGAGACGGCTCATTGACCCACAGGCTGCTTCGGAATGAATTGGGCCGCAAGGCGGTGACTTCGGAGGAAATTGCTGCAGCAATAGGCTTGATAGTCATCGGGTGGACGCGATGCGAAGCCGCAGCGAGAGAGGCACTTGCGAAAATTAGCGCTCCCTATGATGAAGCAGCGCAACTAGAAGCCTACAAATTAAGAAAACGAAATCTTGGAAAACATCTAAAGGATGCCTCACAAACTCGATTAGATATGCCAGCCGAATTACTGGATTGCATCGTATCAGCAGCAGATTGGTTTGAGGCGCTAAGCGAACTTCGTAATGATGCCGCCCATGACATCCGAGCCTCATTTTTCGATGAGGATCTCAGTTTTCGAAAGATAGATGCCGGCAAAAATGAAATGCGTTTCGGTGAAAAAATCCACGTTGACGCCGAAGAATTGAACAGAACCGCTCAAGAAATTTTTGATTGCAGTGAGTATCTGCGCGACATTGCTAAGTGTGCATCAATCGCAAATCTTCCAGGGAATGTGGGCTTGCTGGCGTTTAAGCCTCCCCCTTGGGATTATACACTGCTGCAATATCTGCCTCGAGCCGTTGGCGAGCCAAGGAAGCTCAACCCTCGTCGTTCTCAGATGGCCTGAGCCATAGACGAAAAACCCGCCTCGGATTGCTCCGGGCGGGTTAAAGTGGGGGTGCTGTCCTACCGGGGGGCGGGCGGACAGCAGTTGCATCGTAGCAAGTCGGGCACTCCACGCTGTCACATATGAGGGCGTTTGTGCGCGGCGGTCAGCCTGTCCGGCCGAACCATGCTCTCAGCGCGGCACCGCCACGGTCCACGAGGCTGAGCATCCAAGAGGCAGTGTCTTCGAGGAAGAAACGGCAGGCCTCGACGTAGTCGGAGATGTTCGGGCGGGTCCACAGCACCACGCAGATGCCCGTGACGGCCACGCCCATGCCGACGCCGAGCACGATGCGGTTGCGCCGCGGCACGACGCCATCGACCGCCCCAGGGGCCACGATGTGCAGGATGCCGGAGATCGCGCTCATTAGGATCCAGAGCGAGTTCGCGTCGATGTTGGTGAACCACATCGGCATCCCGGCGAGCCGGAAGATGACCGAGAACATGGCCTGGCAGAACGTCGCCATCCACCCGATCGTCACGCCCACGATGAGGTAGTCGCCCCGCTCCGGCGAATCCGACCGCCACGCGGCCCGGGCGTCCGGCCAGTAGACGACCACGACCATCATCGCGACTGAGGCCTGAAAGATGCGCTCGGCCAGGATCAGGTCGGCGTTAGGCACGAAGAAATTGAGAATGAACACCGTGCCGACCAGCATGATGGTCGAGAACACGATCTGCTTCTTGATGGTCTCGGGTGAGGTGTCGTCGTACCGCAGCATGATCACTCACCATCCTCGACATCCATCCGGTCGTGCCGAAGACGGTCGACGGCGGAGTTCGCCACCTTCCTCATGTCCCCGACGCGCAAGCCGGTCTTCCTGCTTTCGTTCGCTGCGTCCTGTGCGGACATGATGTGCAGCTTCTCGGCTCGCTCGAGCCGGTCCTCACCGGTGGTGGCCTGATGCTTCCCAAGGTGAGGGCAGAGTGAGCGGCAAAAGCCTTCCCTGATGCGATCGAGGATCATGCGGTGCGCGCCCCCGTATTTCGGTCGATCGCCTTCCGAGACTCCTCGATCTCCTTGAGGATGGCCTTGTCGGCGGCCGCGCCGGTGAGGGCGGCTTCGGTCGCCGTCTTCAGGATCGCAGCCTGACCGTCGCGAAGCTCCTTGATCGCCTCGGTGTGGTCGACGCTGGTGGCCGACTGCCGCTCTAGGGCCGTGGCGACCCGCTCGACCATCGCCTGCTTGTCGTCGAGCCTCGCCTGCCACGAGTCCTTCAGCCAGGTGACGAGCATACCGATGGCGCCGAGGGCCAGGGCCAAGGCCCCGACCATCCCGTAGTCCTTGATGAGGCCGGCGATCACGGCAGCAGTCATCTGCTCGGCCTCTCCTGCCATCGCTCAGCGCCTCACTTCGCGACGATCGCCGCCTGGGCCGGCGCCAGGGTGTTCGCCGCCGTGGCGCCGTCCTGCAGGTGCAGGGTGCGGAACACGAGTTCGGCGACGCCGTTCGGGCCGCCGGCCGCCTTGACCACCTGTGCGGGGGCCGCATCGACGGCGCGCTGCACGGCCTTCGCGATCACGGCCGAGCCGACGGGGATGGTGAGCGCCTGGCCCTTCACCACGCCTTCGGTGGCGTTCAGGGCGTAGTCGGTGATGGCCTTGGTCATCTGCTCAAGGCGAGCCTGGGTCAGCACGAGGCGGGCCCACGGCGCGACCTGATAGACCGCCTTGCCGATCAGGGCGACGAGCACCGGCAGGAGCACCGAGGTGAGGGTCTGGCCGATGGCCACGACCCAGTCACCCCAAGGCAGGAGCACGGCCGGCGCGACGGGTACGGGGGCCACCACCTCAGCGGCGAAGGCAGGGCTGGAGAGGGCACAGGCGAGCGCCAGCGCCGCGAGAACGATGCGGGTCATGGTGATTCTTTCGGTCTAGGTTGGAGGCTGTGCGCGGCGTGACCCAGCCGGCGCGGGATCTTAGGTCAGGCCGCGCGGCTGATGCTCGGCGCGGCATTGTCGTTCGCGGTTGTCTTCCGGCTGTCGCCGTAGGTGTCGTCGATCCAGCGCAGGAAGCGCATCAGCAGGTTCGGCTGCGCGACGACCGCCGGGGCGACCGGAACGATGACGGGCGTCAGGACCGCGTCATGCATCACTTCGATGACGGGCGCGGCCACAGCGATGGGCTTCTGCGTCGTGGTCGCCCGCGGCATCGCTTGGGCGTAGGCGGTGACGAACTGCTGGGCCTCGGCCTGCCGGCGGGTGATGATCGCCGCCGGCTTCTTCCACATCAGGATCGCGTCGTAGGCGCCGGCCGTGTCGCCCGCGTTGATGCGTTTTAGGAAGGTGGAGCCGGCGAAGGCGCCAGGCCCGATGTTGTAGCAGATCGACACCAGGGCATCGAAGGCGTTCTGCGAGACCGCCACCTTCAGCCCCTTGCGCACGGCCGCCACGTAGGTCTGGACGTCACGGGCGAAGATCGCGTCGCACTGTGCCGAGGTGATGGTCAGCCCGGCGGTGACCAGAGGCGCGCCGGCCGCCGAAGTGTGGCCGATGCCGATGGTCCAGACGCCCACCGAATCCTTGTAGGCCTTCAGGCGCCGCCCCTCGCGAGCGATGAGCACAGCTTCGCCGATGGGCGAGAGGTCCATAGGTGGTCTCCAGATTGTCGAGACGTGAAGGATTGTCGAGCAAGGTGTGCCGGGCGGGGCACAGGCAAATCGCTGTCGCCACGTTAGGAGGGGCTCTCTTCAGGGACTGAGACGATGCCGAGCGCTCGAATGACAAATGGCCGAAAAAAAGAGGCGCCGGCAGATCGTCCCGGCGCGAGCCCGCGGTCCCGGCCGGCCGTCGTAGCTTACGACCCCTACTTTCCGCAGATGCCTTTGGACCGGGGCACCTCTCCTGACCTTACGCCGGCGGCGAGCACGCCCCTCATGTTCAATCCCTACTTCCCGAAGCTCGCACCCACGGCCGTCTAGAACTCGCCTCAGCGACGCCAGGCCGGCCGAGCGCAGATCAGGGACGGGGTCAGCTCAATCGCAACGGCCACACAAACCGTGCGGTGACGAGCGGCCATGGCTGGAGAGGCCAGCGCGCAGAGGAGCGCGGCGGCGAGGAGGTGTAGCGCGCAAAATCGAATGGCACAGCGCGCAGGTTCAAATGTCATCAGTGCACGAACCCTGAAGGGGCGTTTAAGGCCCCTTCAGGCGCCTTCCCTGAGTTAGTTGATGGTGATGGTCAGGGCGTTGGAGATGGAGGCGGCGTAGGTGCCGTCGCCACCATAGGTGCAAATGACTCGGTGCGAGCCCGTTGCGGTGATGGCCCCGGTGAAGGTCGCCACGCCGTTCGAGATCGTGCCAGTGCCGAGGACGGTATCGCGGTCGTAGAATGTGACCGTGCCCGTCGCGGCGGTCGGCGCCATCGTGGCCGTTAGGGTGAAGTTCGTCCCCGAGGCTACCGTGGTCGCGCTCGTGGTCAGCGTCGTCTGCGTGAAGGTCTTCGCCGAGCCTGCCGCGTAGTCCGCCGGGTAGGAGCTGATCCCGAGCACCGGGACCGGGGTCCAGGCCGTGTGGCCCTTGCCGATCGCGGGGCTGCCGGCCTGCAGGGAGAAGTCCCGCCCGGCTTGGTTCACGAACTGCGGGTTGGCGTATGCCTCCCCCGTCGCCAGCGTCATTCCGTAGTCGTTGTAGAGGTGGGTGATGCCGCCGGCCCCGCTCTGGCTGGGGTTGTTCACGAGGTTGAACACGTTGCCGCTGTGGTACGTGCTGTTGTTCTGCTTGAAGACCGCGTCGCCCGAATTCAGCTGGACGATGTTGTTGTTGATGCCATAGGCGGGCGACTGTCCGACGTCAGCACCTATGGGACAGATTGAGGGTCTTCACGAACGGAGGATGGCTGGTTCATCGTAGCCCCTGAGGAGCGAAGATGAAGCAGACATCCGGACCGGCCAAGAAGCCGGCAGAAGCGGTGATCAAGGACATCCGTCGGGCCACACGTCGGCAGTTCTCGTCCGAGGAGAAGATCCGTGTGGTGCTGGAAGGCTTGCGGGGCGAGGACAGCATCGCCGAGTTATGCCGACGTGAGGGGATCGCCGCCTCGATGTACTACGGCTGGTCCAAGGAGTTCCTGGAGGCTGGCAAGAAGCGCCTGTCCGGCGACACGTCTCGTGCGGCCACTACGGATGAGGTGCGGGACCTCCGTCGCGAGACGGGGGCGCTGAAGGAGGTCGTAGCTGATCTCGTCCTGGAGAACCGTCTGCTCAAAAAAAGCATGAGCGGGGCTGGGGGCGACGAGGCATGAGGTACCCGGCCCCCGAGAAGCTGGAGATCATCCGGCTCGTCGAGCAATCCCACCTGCCGGTGCGCGCTACCCTGGACAAGCTCGGCATCACCCGCTCGACGTTCTACCGCTGGTACGACGCCTACCAGCGCGGCGGCCCCGAGGCGTTGAATGACCATCCTTCGCAGCCAAGCCGGGTCTGGAACCGCCTACCTGCGGAGATCCGCGAGCAGATCGTTGCTCTGGCCTTGGAGCAGCCTGAACTCAGCCCGCGTGAACTGGCGGTACGCTTCACCGACGAGCGGCGCTACTTCGTCTCGGAAGCGACCGTCTACCGGCTGCTCAAGTCTCAGGACCTGATCACCAGCCCGGCCTATATCGTCATCAAGGCCGCCGACGAGTTCCGCGATAAGACCACCGCGCCCAACCAGCTTTGGCAGACGGACTTCACCTACCTGAAGGTCGTTGGCTGGGGCTGGTACTACCTGTCGACGGTCCTGGACGACTTCTCACGCTACATCGTCGCCTGGAAGCTGTGCACGACGATGCAGGCCAGCGACGTCACCGCCACGCTCGACCTGGCGCTGGGTGCGGCTGGGCTCGATCAGGCGCGGGTGATGCCGCGGCCACGCCTGCTCTCCGACAATGGGCCGAGCTACGTCGCCAGCGACCTAGCTGACTGGCTCGGCATTCGGGCCATGACCCACATCCGCGGCGCGCCATGCCATCCTCAAACGCAGGGCAAGATCGAGCGTTGGCACCAGACGCTCAAGAACCGCATCCTGCTTGAACACGCCTACTTGCCCGGCGAGCTGGAGACGCAGGTTGCCAACTTCGTCGAACACTACAACCATGCCCGAGCCCATGAGAGCCTGAGCAACCTCACGCCCGCCGACGTCTACTTCGGACGCGGTGAAGGGATCCTGGCCGAGCGGGAACGCATCAAGCGCCAGACCTTCATGGATCGCCGCTTGCGCCACCACGCGCACGCTGCCTAACCTCTCACCCCAGATGGACCAGAGCCTCCGCTCCTGAACACCGCTGAATGTACCAAATCATCTGACGACGGACAGGCCGGTACGTGCGAGGAAACGGCAGTCTTCTCCTCACTCGCCACGAGCTTGTCGAAGAGGGCGGCACGGGCCTGCTCCACCGTTTTGCCCTCGGCGAGCATGGTGGCATCGAGGTCGGCCGGCAGGGTCGGGTCCTTGCGCCGGGCGAGCGCGACAAGGTTCTTGACCTCGCCGGCCGCGCCAATGCGCTCCTTGGCCTGGGCGACAGTCGCGCCCTCGGCGAGGAGGTTGGCAGCCATGGTCGGCACGCCGCCTGCGACGCAGAGCGTGACGATCTCGGACGCGTCGGCACGCGACACCGTCGAAGAGGTCACTTCAGGCTTGGGGCCATCGACGACCGCCGCGAGCGCAGCGCTGGGGTTCGGGGGTATGGCGGTGTCAGTGCTGGCCGGCGCGGTCGCCATGGGCTTTTCCTTCAAGCGTGGGGGAGCGGCCGGCGAGGCGGCCGTGGGGCGAGCGCGCTTAGTCCACGCACGCTGATCGGCCAGGGCGACCAGGCGCTCCGGCGGATGTTCGAAGAGGCGGTAGTCGAAGGCCGTCGGTTCGGGCGCAGCGTCGTCGTTGGCGGCGCGCGCCAGGGTCCGGTCGGCGTAACCGGCGGTGACGGCCTCCTCCGGGGTCATCCAGACCTCGGCCTGCATGTCGGCACGGGCCTCGGCGACGGTCTTGCCGGTCTTCTCGGCGTAGATGCCGGCCATGGCCGTCGCGAGCGCGGTCAGCGCCCGGATCTGCAGCTCGTGGTCGTCGATCGTGCCGAAGGTGAAGCCCGAGGGGTCGTGCACCATCATCAGGGCACCGAGCGACATCACTACCTCGTCACCCGCCATCGCGATGACGGATGCGGCCGACGCAGCGATACCCTCGACGATGACGACCTTGCGCCCCCGGTGGGCGGCGATGGCCGAATGAATGGCCGCCCCTTCGGTGGCGATGCCACCGCCGCTGTTCAGGCGGATCGTGACATCCTGGTCGCGTCCGACCTGCGCCAGGGCGAAGATGACGTCTGAGGCGGTGAAGCACTCGTCCCAGTAGAGATTGCCGACCGTCCCCGAAAGGATGATCTCGTTCCCATTGACCAGAGCGGCCATGGTGCCTCCGTGAAGTGTTGCGGCCACTCAGATCGTGGGCGGGGCGGGCTCTGCCTGCTGGTCATTATCGACAGGCACGGCCTCGTCGGTCTTCGCCTTCTGTCGGCCGTCGCTGGTGTAGGAGAGGCCCAGGGTATCGGCCCGCTCGTTGTCGCTCGCTTGCTCAGCGTCGACCGTCTCGGAGTCGTAGCCGCCCTCGGCGACTTTCCGCGTGCGGGTGGAGAGACCCGCTTGGATCTCCATGGTCTTACCCTGCACGTCCTGCACCGGGTGGATGTACGGCCAGGCCTGGGGGATCCAGTTCGCTGCGTAGGCTTCCTGCCTGGTCATTCCGGGCGGCAGACGGAGAGCGCCAGACAGCAGCGCGAGATCGATCCAACGGATCCAGATTGGACGGCAGAATTGGAATACGACCAGGTGATGTTGCCACTGCTCGACGGCCCGGCGGAAGTCGTTGAGCGCGGCGCGCAGCGTACGGTCGTTGAGCTGGCTGTAGTCGCCGCTCAAGACTTCGTAGAGCAAGCCGCAAGCCGCCGCGACGCTGCGCTTCGACTCGCGAACGAAGGCCTCGAAGTTCGGTCCCACATCCTTCGGGTCTGAGAACTCGATGTCCTCGCCGTCGGCCAGCACCTGCAGTGTGCCGGGTTCGAATGCCACGGTAGCGGCACCGTCATCGTCGGCCGGGTCAGCCCCGAGAGGGCCGCCTCCAGGTAGCCCCTCGTTCTCATCGAGCTTGCGCCGGATGAAGCCAACCAGGCGGGCCGCGTTCTTCTTCCGGACCAACTCAGCGTCGAGATAGCCGTCGAGTTCGTAGAGCGTGCGCAGCGCGCGGGCGAGCCAGGGTTCACCACGATCCTGCCCAGGCCGCGCAGCCCGATAGAGGTGGCAGACGTCCGTCGCCGGCACGAGCGTCAGGTCCAAGGCTCCGGCTGAGTAGAGCACGTCGCCGGGATGCTCCCGGTAGAAGTAGTACCCTGCTCGCTTCCCGATGGCGCTGTACTGGATACCCTGCCGTATTCCCTCCGCGGCGTCAGTCTTCGCGTGTGGGCACTGATCACCCTCAAGCAGCTGCAGTTGCAACGGAACCGTAAGGCCGTCCTCTGGTCTACGGGTTCGAAGGCGGGTGAACGTCTCCCCGCCCTCGACCATGCCGCGCACAGCCAGGGCAGTGAGGCCGTAGAAGTCGTGCGCGCCGACACTGTCGGCCTCGTCCGTCCAGGCGAGCCACAGCTTCTGGATCTGCGAACGAAACGCGGCGTCTTCGGCCTTGCGCTTCTTGGCCTGCGGCTTCGTCAGCCCGTCGAGGGAGCGCGCTGCCATGGAGCGCGGCACGATGCCCGTTCCCACGATATTCGTTACAAGCCGCTCGACAGCCGCGCCTGCGTAGGGGTTCTTCCTGGCTTGGTCGCGGGACTTCTGCCGGAGCTCGTCAAGTGAATAGGTGATGGCCGCGTTCGGCCCGTAGCTTCCCACGCGCCATGCGCGCGAGCGCCGACCGGTACCGTTGGCGACATCATAGGGGGCAGCGCTCGGCACCCCAACGATGTCGCCCGCCAAGTCCATCGCCAGCGGCTCGACGTAATGAGCGGTCCCCTTGACGCGAAACCGGGCGCCGTGGGGGTTAGCGGACGCTACCACCCGCTGCGTCCGACCATCACGACCTGCCGCGTCCGGCGCGTCACGGTTGTAACCGGAGCTTCGGCTGCCTGGCGCGCAAGAAGGTCGGACAGAGCCTGACGCATCTCGGCGTAAGTTCGATACGTGATCAGGCCGTTGTCGCCGTCACGAAGGGTGAGGACGCCGCTGGCCATGGCATCGCGCAGGTCCGCGATCTGCTTCGTCAGGTCGGTGGCCATGCTGCCCTCACCGTCGATTCGATACGCGGCTGCGTCGGACGCTGCGGCGGTGCTGTTCCCGAGCAGCCAGCGTGTTGGCGGCGACCACGGGCGGGACCTCAGCCTCAGCGGCGGACCTCAAGCGCTCCATCCCGAGTGCCGCCTCCAGGTCGCGCCAGTGCACCTCGCGCCAGCGATCCCAGCCGCGCATCGCAGCGAGGGCGCGAGCATAGTTCGCGCAGTCCAGCCACTCGTTGCGGCGCCCCCCGATCGGCACCCACTCGCGCCGGGTGCGTCCGCGGTTCGTGCTCACCACCATTTCCTCGGCGGTCAGTTGCTTCACCCCGTCCTCAGGTACATCCCGAGGAAGGTGGACGAAGCCAGCCGGGAAGGCCTCACCGTTCGGCGGGCGATGGAGCGCCAAGCACCCCATCAGCTCCTGCTTAGCGAATGATACGCCGACCCGGACAGTCTTCAGCCCGCGCCGTAGCTTCTTGCCCGATGCGGTAGTGTCCTTAGCGCCCACTCCAAGGAACGCGCCCGAGTAGCTGTCCTGCCCGTCGACGGCGTGCACGTTGCCGCGCCCAGCCATGGAACGGACGAAGGCGTAGACCTCGGCGGTGAACGCACCGGAGTCGACGCCCCAGTCCCGTACCGCCATGTCGGCGCCACCCTCGTGTGCCCAGGTCTCGTCGAACATCGCCGCGAGCTCGGCCCACACTGGAGCGCGCCCGGTATCGCCAGGCAGCACGCGGTGCTCGATCAGCCAGCGTTCTCGGTTGCGACCGAAGCCCCAGACGCTGACCTCGATACGGTCCTTCTGCACATCGACGCCGCCGAAGAGGATCAGCGCACCGCGGCTGACCGTACCGCTCAGGTAACTGTCCCGCCGCGCGTAGACATCCTGCCACTCGGGCGTGTCCGCGCCTTCCTTCCAGGTGCGGGCGAGCTGCGTGTTGTAGAACGTCCGCAAGGCTTCCGGCCCTCGGCGCAGCGCCCGCGCGAACTTCGCTACCGTCTCGCGGATCGTTTGCTTCGGAGCGTAGAGCTTCGATGTCCGACGTCAGCACCTATGGGACAGATTGAGGGTCTTCACGAACGGAGGATGGCTGGTTCATCGTAGCCCCTGAGGAGCGAAGATGAAGCAGACATCCGGACCGGCCAAGAAGCCGGCAGAAGCGGTGATCAAGGACATCCGTCGGGCCACACGTCGGCAGTTCTCGTCCGAGGAGAAGATCCGTGTGGTGCTGGAAGGCTTGCGGGGCGAGGACAGCATCGCCGAGTTATGCCGACGTGAGGGGATCGCCGCCTCGATGTACTACGGCTGGTCCAAGGAGTTCCTGGAGGCTGGCAAGAAGCGCCTGTCCGGCGACACGTCTCGTGCGGCCACTACGGATGAGGTGCGGGACCTCCGTCGCGAGACGGGGGCGCTGAAGGAGGTCGTAGCTGATCTCGTCCTGGAGAACCGTCTGCTCAAAAAAAGCATGAGCGGGGCTGGGGGCGACGAGGCATGAGGTACCCGGCCCCCGAGAAGCTGGAGATCATCCGGCTCGTCGAGCAATCCCACCTGCCGGTGCGCGCTACCCTGGACAAGCTCGGCATCACCCGCTCGACGTTCTACCGCTGGTACGACGCCTACCAGCGCGGCGGCCCCGAGGCGTTGAATGACCATCCTTCGCAGCCAAGCCGGGTCTGGAACCGCCTACCTGCGGAGATCCGCGAGCAGATCGTTGCTCTGGCCTTGGAGCAGCCTGAACTCAGCCCGCGTGAACTGGCGGTACGCTTCACCGACGAGCGGCGCTACTTCGTCTCGGAAGCGACCGTCTACCGGCTGCTCAAGTCTCAGGACCTGATCACCAGCCCGGCCTATATCGTCATCAAGGCCGCCGACGAGTTCCGCGATAAGACCACCGCGCCCAACCAGCTTTGGCAGACGGACTTCACCTACCTGAAGGTCGTTGGCTGGGGCTGGTACTACCTGTCGACGGTCCTGGACGACTTCTCACGCTACATCGTCGCCTGGAAGCTGTGCACGACGATGCAGGCCAGCGACGTCACCGCCACGCTCGACCTGGCGCTGGGTGCGGCTGGGCTCGATCAGGCGCGGGTGATGCCGCGGCCACGCCTGCTCTCCGACAATGGGCCGAGCTACGTCGCCAGCGACCTAGCTGACTGGCTCGGCATTCGGGCCATGACCCACATCCGCGGCGCGCCATGCCATCCTCAAACGCAGGGCAAGATCGAGCGTTGGCACCAGACGCTCAAGAACCGCATCCTGCTTGAACACGCCTACTTGCCCGGCGAGCTGGAGACGCAGGTTGCCAACTTCGTCGAACACTACAACCATGCCCGAGCCCATGAGAGCCTGAGCAACCTCACGCCCGCCGACGTCTACTTCGGACGCGGTGAAGGGATCCTGGCCGAGCGGGAACGCATCAAGCGCCAGACATTCATGGATCGCCGCTTGCGCCACCACGCGCACGCTGCCTAACCTCTCACCCCAGATGGACCAGAGCCTCCGCTCCTGAACACCGCTGAATGTCCCAAATCATCTGACGACGGACAAATCCGCGCCGATCCGATTGGGAGGGCCGGCAGCGGTACGTCGAAGCGGTCATCGCCTTGGAAGGTGACCCGCTCCGCGGCTCCGGTGCTGACCGAGTATTCGTTGCGATCCTCATAGTCTTGATCGTCTCGGGCGGCATCTGGGGGTGCTGGGCCGGCTACCACGACGACCCAAACGGTCAATTCTCAATGGCGGCTATTGGTACGATCATTGGCATCTGTGCTGGCTTCTTCCTCACCCTGATCGCTGCCGGGCTGATCTACGGCTTGCGCTTCATCTTCACTGGGAGGACTTGAGCCATGACCACCCACAACACCCAAGAGCAGGACCTGCGGACGGCGCTGGACGAAAAGGTCGGCCATGAGTGAGAAGAAGCGCATCATCGAATTGCAGCGGTCGTTGAAGATCGCTCGCGATGCCCTCACCAAGATCCGGCATGGGCATTCGCGGTGTCCAGAGACTGACGCTGAAGCCGCCCTAGACGCCATGCTGCCGCTTGAGCCGAAAGTACAGCTTCAGGGGCTTACCGGACACGAGCGGAGGCAGCGTCCATGACCGCCTCCCATCCACACACCGTCACCCGCCAGGGGGAGCCAGATGCCGGCTGAGATCACCGACACGTCTCCGCTCCGGCTTGCGGTGGCAGCCGAGATGGCTTTCCCCGACGGCAGCATGACCGTGTCAGGCCTGCGCCGCGAGGCTGCCCGAGGCCATCTTGTCACTATGCGAATCGCCGGCAAGGATTACACGACCCTCGCGGCCATCAACGAGATGATGCAACGATGCCTCGCCCGACCAAAGGGACGCGACTGTGGTTCCGAGAGCCGCGCTACGACGTCAAGACGGGCAAGCTCCGCGAGCGCGGGAGCTGGGTCATCCGCGACGGGGCAAAGTTTATCGCCACGGGATGCGCTTTTGATGAGGTTGGAGAAGCTGAGACCAAGCTCGCAATCTACATCGCAGAGCGCAGGTCGGCCGACCGCCGAATTAAGGACATTGAAAAGATAGACGTGGCTGAAGTCTTGGGCTTCTACCATGACAAGACCCGCGACAAGCAGGCAAACAAGGCGAAGCTCGACGAGCGCGTGATCCGGCTGACGAAGTGGTGGGGCGGTCGAATGCTTTCCGATGTAACCGGCGAGACCTGCGAGGCCTACGCCGCATCCCGGAAAACGCCAGGCGGTGCCCGCCGCGATCTGCAAGACCTGGCTGCTGCGATCACGCTTCACCGAAAGCATGGGCTCCATCGTGAGATCGTTGAGGTCCTGCTACCCGAAAAAGGGGTGTCGCGCGACCGTTGGCTGACGAGAAGTGAGGTCGCGCGCCTGCTCTGGACCTGCTGGCGGCATCGGGAGGTGCAGGTCTGGCAGCGGGGCACGCGGGCCGGCAAGTCGGTGACGACGGACAAGCGCCCTCTCCGTCACATCGCCCGATTCATCCTGATTGGCCTCTATACCGGCACCAGGGCGGGGGCCATCGCGACGGCATCGCCCTATCGCGGGATCGGGCACTCTTGGGTCGACCTCGACGCCGGCCAGTTTCAGAGGCTTGCCGAAGGCAAGAGGGCGACGAAGAAGCGCCAGCCCCTCGTGCGCCTACCCTCGCGGCTCGTGGCACACATGCGGCGCTGGCGGCTGAAGACCCACTTCATCGAATGGAACGGCAAGCCGGTCGCCTCGGTGAAGGTCGGCTTCGCGTCAGCCGTTCGGCTCGCCGGCCTCGAGGGGAGGGTGCATCCGCATACCCTGCGGCACACCTCCGCGACCTGGATGATGCAGAACGGCGAGGACATCGGCGAGGTCGCCGGCTTCCTCGGCATGTCGCCCCAGATGCTGATCGACGTCTACGGCCACCATCACCCCGACTTCCAAGAGGCGGCCGCCGAATCCTTCAGCGTGCGGAACCGGAAGAAGCACCAAAAAGTGGGTATTCCTGTGGGCGCAGCCGGCGCGGCCCGACAGAATGTCGCCTAAGCCATTGAGGGTATTGGTGGGCCCGGCAGGACTCGAACCTGCAACCAGACCGTTATGAGCGGTCGGCTCTAACCATTGAGCTACAGGCCCAAGCCGTTGTTACGACTTAGACTTCGGTTATTCTGCCGACGACCGAAACCCCGCGGGCGACAGAACCGGCGACAGAATCCCTAGCTTGCGTACCGTGAAGAGCCGGCATCGGCAAGGGCAGGAGAGGTCGAATTGGGCCTTCCGCGTAGCGGCCAGTGCCCCTATCCCGCCCGGCCCGCACCAACCGCCGGCCCCCATGCCCGCTCCACTTGAGACTAAAATCGTCCCCGCTAACCCACAGATCTAGCGTAGCGCCTTCCTCGGACTCCGACCGCGCGTCGTCCCCTACTCAGGCTTCACCATGCAGAGTTGGACCGGCACGTACAAGAGGTGCATCGGACTCGTGATCTGCCGGCCGGACGAGAAGTCTTTCGACGCCGAGACGCCATGCCCGCCGACCACGGACGCGATCGAGTCCGGGAAGGTGTTTCAGGAGTAGAGAAATAGGGCCCTCTTGCTGACGTTGGCGAGTTCGGTCGCACCCGAGCCAGCCCCGCCGATCGTGCGGGCGTTCATCTGCACCCAGCCGGCCTGGATCGACGCATCGAGGCGCCACATGATGGCGCCCATCGCGGCGACGGCGGTCGGATCGATCGGCGCGTCGGAGCCGCAACCGGTCGCCACGGCCTCACTGAGGCCATCGTTCCAAAGCAGGTCGCCGTCGCGGCCGAGGACCTCCTCGCGGTACAGGCCAGCGGGCAGGTATACGGTGGTCCCGGTCGGGCTTAGCTAGGGTCCGGTTTGCCGTCCCGATGATCAGGCCCAGGTGGTCGGCGAGGTCGAGACGACCCATGGGTACCGAGGGTAATCGCGGATCGCCCGATCCGGACGTCCCGATCTTGGGGACCCGTTAGGAACGTCGCGGTCTTTTCTTCCGCGGTGGGTCGACCAAGCAGCAGCGGCATATCCTTGGCCCGGGAGAGTTCCTGACCGGCGATCTCGTGCGGATGCATCATGACGGGGGTTTCCGCCAAGCAGGCGCCTGAGGGCGAGCCCCTCGAACCGGCATGCGGTCACGGGTCCAAGGATGTCTGCCGAGACAGCGTTCCTGTCGAGCATGGACAGTCCCGAGGAAGTCGCAGGGGAAGGCGAAGCCTGTGACTACCGACGGCCATCCGGGAGGATGCGATAGAGGCTCAGGCCCCCCCGAACAGGCCGTGTGGTCAATGGGATCGAGTGCAGACCGGGTGCCCGGTCTCGCAGGCGGGACGGGTTCGCCGAAACGCTCCGTCAGTCGCGGGCGACGAGCTTGGCGATCCGGTGCTGCCGCTGGAGGATCGCGCGCAGATATCCGATGGCGCCTTCCTGCATCGGGCGCAGAACCTGCGAATCCAGCTCTGTATCGCGCCGCATCGACACGAAGAACTCGTGCCCACCCCGATCCGTCCCGGCAATCTGGTTCAACACGAAGGGAAAGAGGCCGAGCCTGGTCGCCTCCTCGATCACGTCGAGGAACGACAAAGGGGTGAAGACCCAGCAATGGCATGCCGCGTGATTTTCGGACCCGAGAGCCGCTGCACGCGTGTATGCGAGGGACAGTGCCGCGTCCTCGTGGATCCGCCGAGCAGACGAGGGATCATTGCCCTCCCAAACCGACGCTGGATCGATCGCGCGCGTGTCGTAGACGTGGGCAAAGATCTGCCGTGGGCTTGGACGCTCGTAGGCGAGCAGGTCTGCTTCGACCAATTCGGCGATCGTGCTTTCCCGACGGCTCGCGTCGGAGGTGTAGCGTCGATCCGGCAGTGAGAGGTTGAGCACGCCGCCAGGGCGGAGCACGGCGTGGAGGCCGCGAAGCCAGCCGAGCAGGTTCGGCACGCGGTGGGCTGCATCGGCGGCGATCGCGAAGTCGAAATCCGTTCGTCCGATCAGTGCGGCCAGCGAGGTGGAACCGGTCCAGGCGTAATCTGCCCGGACAGCGTCAAGGCGATCGGCATAGGCATCGACGGCGTGATCGAGATAAGTGACGTGCAGACCTTCCGGCAACGGCGTCGGCTCGGACCCTGCATCGAACTCCAAACCCCGACCTTCGGGCAGGCCGACATCGTGCGTCAGCCGCGCGAGGCGGCGGTCGGCAGATCGTCGGTTCAGAAAGGCATCGAGGGTGAGCGAACCTGACTGCATGCATCCAGACCCGATGGTGCGGTTTAGACAGCCGCGAGAACCAAACGGTCGGCATAACCGCTCCAGGCGCAGTCGTCCACGAGGGTCTGAGCGAAGACGGCATCGAGGCGAGCGCGCTCGGTCTCGACGAGGGGGCCGTCGCATGCGACCGGTCGGCATCGGGCCGACAGCCCCGGCGGCACGAAATCCGGATTGTGCAGTTCGTGATCCGACGCCTCTTCGAAGAAGGGCCGGCAGCCGAAGTCGAGGAAGCTCTCGGCGGCCAATCCCTCGGCGAGCAAGATGTCGTGGGTGTCGAGCTCCACGTGCCAGTAGGTGACACTCGCCGTGCAGGTGCGGGCGATGGTGGTTCCGTTGACGAGGTGCATGACCGGCACGAGCACGCCGCCCCGAGCCTCGGCATCGGCTCCGACGAGGACGGGGTGGCCGGGGGAGAGGAACAGGTCACGGGTGGGCAGGCCGTGGCCGAAGGCGCCGGCGCGGATCCGGATGGGGGCTTGATCGACGGGCAACACCGGCTCGGCGCCGAGGCGGCGGTGGCCGGTCCAGATCACGGCGCGGCGGTCGCCCGAGGCGGTGACGGCACAGTCGCCGACCTGCAGGTCCTCGACGGCCACCTCGCCCCGCGTCGTCAGGATGCGCGTGCCGGACGCAAAACAGAGAACGAAAGCGGACTGATCAAAAGTTGATCTGGGAATGATATCTGACTGCGTATACGATTTATCTGTGTATAAAATATAACTGAACCCACCAGGCCGCTTTGTGGATGGATACTCGACTACGACACCCTCGTTACCAAGTTTGCCCCAATATGTCTGGTCTGTCCTATACTCAGTCCCATCCGTCTGTATAATCTTGAGGGGCTCGCTCTTCACATCCCCGAAGACTTGGGTGCTGTCCTCACTCCCACTGCTCGCCGCATCCGAAAGCGTATAGCGGCCGTTGGTAATGACGTTCCCGACCGTAAACGTATTGTTAGCATTGGCGATCAGCTCAACGAAATTACTGTACACGACAGATGGATTTGGACCAGACGACATATCGATAACTCCGCTTCATGGGCTCGATTTGGATCGATGATGGAATTAAGACTTCTCGATAATAGCATAAGCCATAAATAAGAAACCCAATATCTATCGCAAACAATCCATATACATGTTTATATTTATTTGGGGGCGACACATATTTCATATAAATCATTTTTATTTACATTATACAGAGCTCCTCCAATATGTTCAGCCGGGATCTCGTCAAGTGACAATTCAAGCGCCTCCCGAGAAATGACAAATTCGCTTCTTGATTGTTTTAAATGACCAAGGAGCTTTCGCTATCTGTCTAGCGAGACCTGGAATTTCACACCCTCTCGATCGACTTTTCGCGATCCTTTCCGATGTTTTGACAGATGGTTCCGGCGGTCATCTTCTCCCTGGCGAGCGATCCGAAGGGATCCCCGGCCCTCGACCAGTCGATCCCGGTCGAGGGCCAGGCGCACGCGTCATGCAGGGCGGCCGCGAAGTGGACATCCAGTCGTCGCCGTTCGGTCTCGACCACCGGACCGTCGACGACCACGGGCCGACACCGCGCGCTCCAGCCTGACTGCACCAAATCTGGATTCTGAAGGATGCCGTCGGAGGCTTCATTGAAGAAGGCGCGGTCGCCTCCATCAATATAGCTTTCAGCGGCCAGACCCTCCGCGAGCAGGATATCGTGTGCGGCGAGTTCAACATGCCAATAGGTCACCGTGGTGACGGGCTCGCGAGCGATCGAGGTACCGTTGACCAAGCACATGATCGGCACAAGGACGCCGCGATCCGACGCTGGTCCGCCGGCGACGAGAATGGGGTGCCCCGGAGAGAGGCGCAGGTCGCGTGTGGGCACCGACCGGCCTTCGGCGTCCCGGCCGAAAGCCCCCCGCAGAACCCGCACGGGCCAGTGGGCCGATGAAATCCGCCCCCCCACGCCCAACGTCCGATGGCCGATCCATCGGATGACGCGTCGCCCCCCTGTCGCCGTGAGGGCGAGATCGCCGGGCCGCAACGCTTCCACCGCGACCTCGGCTCTTGCGCCGTCTCGGATCAGGGCGATCCGTGTCCCGGTGGTGAAGCAGAGAGGGGCGCCAAACCGAAGATCTTCGACATTGGTCAGCCGATCGGTCGTGCCCGTCAGCTTGTCGACGACGAGGGTCGTGCCATCTACTGTGGCGGAGATGGCGTAATCCGTCTCGGCTCCTGCGAATTCCACCGTATCCCTGCCGGAGCCACCATCGATGGTGTCGCCGTTGCCATTCGTGCGGAAGGTATCGTTGCCACGGCCACCAATCGCCCTGTCTATTCGTGTGTCGTAGGCAATGGAGATGTTGTTGACGAGTGTTCCGTTGGCGCTGGCGCTACTAAACGTCCCCGGGTTGAGATTGACGTTCGAGTTGGTCGAATACCCGGATAGATCGAGTGTGTTGTTGGCGCCCCGATTATAAATCGTTAGTACAGGATCCATATTCTGTTTAAAATCATAGAATTTTCGGGAGAGACCCGATATATTCGTATTGAAGCCGTATGTCTGGCCACCCGCGAACGTACTGCTTGTCGAGCTACCGTAGATTCTCTGAAGAGCCTGGATGTCGAGCGACATAGGCGTCTGGGAATACAATCGGTAGCTTACGCCAGAATTGACCGTGACCCAGTTCGTCCCAGCAACAGGATAGCTGGAGTAGTATTTTGCACCGGAGTCGTCCGGATTGACGTATGACATAATTGTCCATGCTTGGTTGTCATAAACACCAAGCTGATTCTGACTATTGAAATCATCTCCATTGTATCGTCCCGCATGCCCGAGACCGAGTGCGTGCCCCAACTCATGAGCGACGGTATTGAGCGTAAAGCTGGCAGTAGGACCGAAGCTGCCGAACTGTTCGGCGGGAGCATTGATGCTGATCTCGAGTTGTCCACCCCGGGTGTTCGGAGAATTCTGCGAAGGAATCTGCGTCACGCCCATTCCGGTCCTGGACGAGCCGTTGGCCGGAACGAAGGTAGTCCCATTACCATCAGCCGAAGGCTTGAACTGCATGTTGACGGCAGCGCCTGAATCATCCCTCCGAAATTGAATGTTCGCGAAGTCCGAATAGAGCGCCAGCGCCGCCTCGTAGCCAGCCTGCTCTTCGGCACTGAGCCCCGCCGCGAATCCGTAGCTTACCGTGCCGCCGCCGGTTCCTGCGGAACTGGCCGGCGACACGACCGCCCCCCCGGCGTCGTTGTTCCATTTCGAGATCCACGCCCGGCCGAGATTGTCCCCGACACTCCAGGTGAAATAGGTGTCCTTCGCGATCACGCCGTTCTCGTCGATCCCGGTCAGGAAGGTCAGTTGCTCCTTCTGCTCCGCATTCAGACTCGCCATGTCTGCTCCCACCTGCGCACGCTCGAACCGAAGCATCACGTCCCTGCCGAGCTTGTCGAACGAGGCCGCGAAATTCCCACGTCCCTGGAGCGGTGCAGTGATAAGGGCTTCAGGGCTGGGGGCTTCAGGAACGCCATGGCGCTTTGGATGTCCGGAGAATCTTGGTCCTCGAGATGATGGGGATGGCCCGGGATTCTCTGCCGGCGCCGAGCCGAACTCGAATGGGAGCGGTTTCGACCGGCGAGAGCCTCCGGACGCATCCGGGCTGGAGAGCCGGCAGTTGCGCTTGATGTTCGAGAATGCCTACCCGATGGCCGGCGCTGACGAAGCGCGCGCGTCGCGGCCAGTACGCCGAAGCGATAAGTCGCGTCCCCTGAAGAGGTTCGGTTCCGGCGTGGCCGCCACGATCACGGCCGAAGCGGATCATCGGCCCGCCAGCCTGAGCAGGCTGGCGTGGGAGTTATCATCGATCGGGGCAACGCTCTCCAGGGTCCTACGACCGGAACACCGGAGGTCGTACTCGTCGATCTGTTCGGGCAGGACCGTGCCAGCAGATCGAGTGACAGCCGCTTCCTCGGGGAGGATGCCGGCCGCCTCGATTTCGGCTCGATCTCGCCGTTCAGCCACTCCAGCGAGTTCGGGGCCTGAAGCTTGACCCGGGGCCGAGCGGACGGGCACTCGAACGAGAGTACGACGATACCCGACCTCAGGATTCCTTGAGGGGGAGGGGGATCGATGCGCGCGAACCGTGACGGACGGCATCGTCGCGGAGCCAGCGGACGGTCTGGACCATAGCCCAGGCTCCGGTGTCACGCCTTCCGAGAATCCTCTGACCGCGCCAGGGCAGACGCGAAAGAAGGAACCGGCTTCGTTCTCAGGGTTGGGTCGTCCGTTCCTTCACATGGTACGGGGCGTGCGCCGCCGCACAAGGTTGCCGTCCGAGGCGGCGGCTCCGTCTGGCCGTGTCGGGGACGACAACCACATGAGGTGACCGGCGGACGCGGCGGAGGCTGCGCGCCGTCGCTCGTCCATCCCGTTTGTCCTTGAAACAACGTGAGACTGTCCGCATGCCCTCCCTCTCCGATCCGATCCGCATCGGCGCGATCGACGCCAAGAACCGCGTCTTCATGGCGCCGCTCACCCGCGGCCGCGCCTCCCGCGCGCACGTGCCGACGCCGATCATGGTGGAGTATTACCGCCAGCGCGCCAGCGCCGGACTGATCCTGACGGAAGCGACCGGGATCTCGCAGGAAGGCCTGGGCTGGCCCTTCGCCCCGGGCATCTGGTCCGACGAGCAGGTCGAGGCCTGGAAGCCGGTGGTCCGGGCCGTGCACGAGGCGGGCGGCAAGATCGTCTGCCAGCTCTGGCACATGGGCCGCATCGTCCATCCGGACTTCCTCGGCGGCCGGCAGCCGATCTCGTCCTCGGCCACCACGGCCCCGGACGCCGCCCACACCTACGAGGGCAAGAAGCCCTACGCCGAGGCCCGGGCGCTGCCCGTCGACGAGATCCCGCGCCTGCTGGCCGATTACGACCGCGCCGCCCGCAACGCCATCGCGGCCGGCTTCGACGGCGTGCAGATCCATGCGGCGAACGGCTACCTCATCGACCAATTCCTGCGCGATGGCGCGAACTTCCGCACCGATGCCTATGGCGGCTCCATCGAGAACCGCATCCGCCTGCTCACCGAGGTGACGCAGACGGTGGCCGAGGCCGTCGGCAAGGACCGCACCGGCGTGCGCCTCTCACCCAACGGCGCGATCCAGGGCGTGGACGATTCGAACCCCGACGCCCTGTTCGGCGCGGCGGCCGCCGCGCTGTCGAAGATCGGCATCGCCTTCCTGGAGCTGCGCGAGCCGGGGCCGAACGGCACCTTCGGCACGGCCAACCACGCCCCCGTCGCGCCGACGATGAAGGCGGCCTTCGACGGCCCCCTGATCCTGAACTCGGATTACGACGGCCCCCGCGCGCAGGCGGCCCTCGACGCGGGCCAGGCCGACGCCATCGCCTTCGGGCGTCCCTTCATCGCCAATCCAGACCTGCCCGAGCGGCTGTTCGCAGGCGCGCCCCTGAACAAGGACGAGGCGAAGACCTGGTACAGCCAGGGTCCGGAGGGCTACGTCGACTATCCAACGCGGGATGCGGCCCGGGCTGCCTGAGCGGCCGACCCGATCGGGGCCGTCCGGGTCGTCGTCTTCGACCCTGGACGGCCTATACACGAAGGGAGGACCCGGTCGATCGCGGAACGGCCCCGGGCGCCTCAGTAGCGGCCGGCGCTATCGCTCGGAGGGGAGACACCCTATGTGTTGCGATCGACGGGGATAACCGCGCTTGCCTTCGACCGATGCCTGCTCAGCCGCGCCGACCGGATGGACCGAGTCCGATCGGCTGGCGGAGCTCGCCAGCCTCGACCTGACGGCGGCCGGGCGCGAGACCGCCTACGACGACCTGACCCGGATCGCGGCCCTGGTCTGTGACGCGCCCATCGCCCTGGTGAGCCTCGTCGAGGCGGACCGGCAATGGTTCAAGGGCCGCACCGGCGTCGAACTGCCCGAGACGCCGCGGCGGATGTCGATCTGCGCGCACGCCCTCGAGGCGGGGTCGCTCCTCGTCATCCCGGACCTGACCGCCGACCCGCGCACCCGGGACAATCCCCTCGTGAGCGGCGAGCGCCGGCTGCGCTTCTACGCCGGTGCCGTCATCCACTCGCGCGCGGGCTTGCCGCTCGGCACGGTGTGCGTCCTCGACCGGGTCGCGCGCCCGGACGGGATCACCCCGGTCCAGGCCGAGATGCTGGAGGCCCTGGCCCGCCAGGCCGCCACGCTGATCGAGCTGAGCCGGACGCGCCGCGAGGTCGATGCCCGCGAGGCGGAACTCGAGGCGAGCGAGCGCCGCTTCCGGGTGATGACCGGCGCGATGCCGCAGATGGTCTGGACCACGCAGCCCGACGGCTACCACGACTTCTACAACGACCGCTGGTACGACTTCACCGGGATGCCGCCCGGCTCGACGGACGGCGAAGCCTGGAACGGGATGTTCCATCCCGACGACCAGGAGCGGGCCTGGACGCGCTGGCGCCACAGCCTGGCCACGGGCGAGCCCTACGAGGTGGAGTACCGCCTGCGCCATCATTCCGGAGCCTATCGCTGGACCCTCGGCCGGGCGATGCCGCTCTACGATGCCGAGGGGCGGATCGAGCGATGGTTCGGGACCTGCACCGACATCGAGGACCTGAAGCGGGCGGAGGCCGAGGCGCGCAAGCTCGCGGCCATCGTCGAGCAGTCTCAGGACTTCATCGGCATCGCCGACCGCGAGGGATCGGTCCAGCACATCAACGAGGCCGGGCGGCGCCTCGTCGGGCTGCCCGACGTCAACGCCGTGGCCGGGACCCAGCTCCTCGACTACTTCATGCCCGAGAGCCAGGCGCTGGTCACCGGCACCGTCCTGCCCGCCGTCGAACGGCAGGGCTGGTGGGAGGGCGAGCTCGCCTTCCGGCACTTCGGCACGGGCGAGGGGATCGCGGTCCTCTACAACATCTTCCCGGTGCGCGACGATGCGGGTCGCTTCGTCGGCTACGCCACCGTCACCCGCGACCTGCGCGAGCGCAAGCGCGCGGAGGAGGCGCAGGACCTCCTGATCAAGGAGCTGTCGCACCGGATCAAGAACATCTTCGCGGTGGTGGGCGGTATCGCCGGCCTCTCGGCCCGCACCGACCCGGCCGCCCGGCCCTTCGTCTCGGCCTTCCGCGAGCGCCTCGGCGCCCTGGCCCAGGCCCACGAATACGTCCGGCCCCACTCCCCCGCCAGCGCCCCGGCGGTGAAGGGCCAGACCTTGTTCGGCCTGATGCGGCTGATCATGGCGGCCTACGTGCAGGACGGGCGGGAGCGGATCGTGGTCGACGGCGACGACGTGGCCGTGGGCAAGCGCGCCGCCACCGCGCTGGCGCTCATCATGCACGAGCAGGCCACCAACGCGATGAAGTACGGGGGCCTGTCGACCGAGACCGGCGGTGTCCGTCTCACCGGCCGGCGAGAGGGGGCTTTCTACATCCTGACCTGGGCGGAGAGCGGCGGCCCGACGGTCATCGGTCCGCCGACGCGGCAGGGCTTCGGCACGGTCCTGGCCCAGCGCAGCGTCGTCGGGCAGCTCGACGGCACCCTGGAGCAGGACTGGGCCCCGACCGGCCTCGTGATGCGCCTCGTGGTGCCGGTGAACAACCTCGAGTCGTGAGCGGGCGCCCCTACCGCCTCGTCGTCTTCGATTTCGACGGGACCCTGGCGGACAGCTTTCCCTGGTTCGCCGGGGTCATCAACGGGGTGGCCGACCGCTACGGCTTTGCCCGCATCGCCGCGCACGAGACGGAGACCCTGCGCGGCATGGATGCGCGGGGCATCGTCCGGCATCTCGGCATTCCGGCCCGGAAGCTGCCGCTGATCACCCGCCACATGCACCGGCTCGCCGCCCGCGACATCGCCGCGATCCGGCTGTTCCCCGGGGTGCCCGACCTCCTCGCCGACCTCGACGGAGCGGCTCTGCTGCTCGGCATCGCCAGCTCGAACCGCGAGGCGACGATCCGGCGGGCGCTGGGGCCGGAGGCCCGGCGCTTCACGCACTATGCCTGCGGGGCCGCGCTGTTCGGCAAGGCGCGGCGCCTGCGCGCCCTGATCCGCGATGCCGGGGTCGCCCCGTCCGACACGCTCTATGTCGGCGACGAGATCCGCGACCACCAGGCCGCCTCCGAGGCGGGCTGCGCCTTCGGGGCCGTGGCCTGGGGCTATACCCGCGCCGACGCCCTGGCGGCCCGGGGGCCGGCGCACGTCTTCGCCGATCCCGGCGCGATCGCCCGGGCCATCGTGTCGGGTCTGCCACAGGACGATGGAAACTGCGCCGCGGGCCGGCCCGCCGGCTTGCCACCCGGTCCCGCGGCGCGCCAGGTTACCGCCTGATACGTGCCGCTCGGCGCTCGGGAAGCTCGTGCATGGACAAGTCGCCTCGATCGCAGCCGACCGGCCCGGCCGTCACGCCGGACCGGGAGCCGGCGGTCCGCCGCTTCCGGGCCCGCGGAGCGCGGTCGCACTTCCTGGTGGCCTGCCTCGCCGGCGGCCTGCCGGCCGCCTACCAGCCGCAGCCCGAAGCCGAGGTCTCCGACCTGTTCGCCGGCTTGATCGCCCGCCTCGAGTCCGGGGCGCCCGACGCGTCCTGACGCCGTCAGGATTGTTCGCGCCGACCGCGCCGGCTGCGCGCCACCGCCTTCCGCAACACCCGTGAGAGCTGCTCGACCGAGTAGGGTTTGTGCAGCAGCTCGAAGCCGTGCGCGCCTTCCTCGGCCAGGACGTGGCTGTAGCCGCTGGCCAGCACCACCGGCAGGTCGGGCCGCCGGCGGACGATCTCCTTGGCGAGCTCGATCCCGTTCATGCCCGGCATGACGATGTCGGAGAACACCACCTCGAAGCGGAAGGGGATCTTCTCGAGCTGGCGCAGGGCGTCGGCGGCGGAGGTCGCCCAGACCGTGTGGTAGCCGAGCTCGGCCAGGGTCTGGGTCGCGAAGCGGCCGACCTCCGGGTTGTCCTCGACCACGAGGACGCAGGTGCCGTGGCCCTCGGTCAGGGGCTCGGCCTCCTCGGCGAGCCCGACGGTCTCCGGCACGCCCGCGACCCGCGGCAGGTAGAGGGTGAAGGTCGAGCCGCGCCCCGGCGCGCTCTCCACGACGACCTCGCCGCCGGACTGCTTGGCGAAGCCGAAGACCTGAGACAGCCCGAGGCCGGTGCCCTGGCCGACGCCCTTGGTGGTGTAGAACGGCTCGAAGATCCGGTGGAGGTCGCTCGCCGCGATGCCGGAGCCGGTATCGGTCAGCGACACGGCCACGAAGGCGCCGGCGCGGATGTCGATGGGCGGGATGCCCTCGACGGTGCCGACCCGGATCGTCAGCCGGCCCTGGCCGTCCATGGCGTCGCGTGCGTTGACCGCCATGTTCACCAGCGCGGTGTCGAACTGGCTCGGGTCGGCATGCACGTAGCAGGGCGTCTCGGGGACCTCGACCACGATGGCGATGCGGGCGCCCGTCAGGGTCCCGACCATCTCGCTGATCGCGGCGACACCGGTGCCGACGTTGAAGGTCTCGGGTTTCAGGGCCTGGCGCCGGGCGAAGGCGAGGAGTTGTCCGGTGAGCTTGGCCGCCCGCGCCACCGTGTCGGAGATCGCGTCGACGTAGCGGCGGCGGCGGTCCTCGGCGAGCCCCGGCCGCTTAAGGAGGTCGGTGGAGGACTTGATGACCGTGAGGAGGTTGTTGAAGTCGTGGGCGACGCCGCCGGTGAGCTGGCCCACCGCCTCCATCTTCTGCGCCTGCCGCAGGGCCTCCTGGGCCTGGTCGAGGGCGGCCTCCCGGGCCTTCTCCTCGGTGATGTCGCGGCCGCTGCAATAGGAGCGCCCGCCCTCCGGCACCGCGGTCCAGGAGAGCCAGCGGTAGCCGCCGTCGCGGGTGCGGTAGCGGTTCTCGAAACGGAAGACGGGCGTGCTGCCCGCGAGGGTCCGGATCGCCGCCTGCGTGCGCTCGACGTCGTCCGGGTGGATCAGGTCGATCACGGGGCGCCCGGCGATCTCCGATTCGGACCAGCCGAGCACCACCTCCCAGGCCGGGTTCAGGCGCTCGAAATAGCCGTCCGGGTGGAACACGCCGAGGAGGTCGGGGCTGACCAGCCAGGTCAGGCCGCGCTCGTTGGAGCGCAGGATGACCTGGCGCTCCAGATCGGCATTGAGGAAGCGCAATTCCGCCTCGTTCCGGCGCAGAGCGATCTCGGCCAGCGCCCGGTCGGTGACGTCGACCCCATCGACGAAAATGCCGGTGACGGCGCCGTCGTCATCGAAGATCGGCTGGTAGACGAAGTCGAGATAGAGCTCGACCTCGGGTCCGTCGGCGGCCTTCAGGGTCAGTTTCGAAGCCGTCGCGGTGAAGGCCTCCCCGGTGCGGTAGACGGTGTCGAGCAGGTCGAGATAGCCCTGGGCGACGGCGTCGGGGAGGGCCTCCGCCACGGTCCGGCCGAGCACCGGCCGGTTGCCGACGAGGCGGCGATAGGCCGGATTGGCGAGCTCGAAGCGGTGTTCGGGCCCGCGCAGGACGGCCATGAAGCTCGGCGCCTGAGCGAAGAGCTGCTCGAGGCGCTCGTGCTCGGCCCTGGCCCGGCGCTCCGCCCGGACCCGGCCGGTGGTCTCGGCACAGGCGCAGAACATGCCGGCGACCCGCCCGGCCTCGTCGCGCACGGGCGTGTAGCCGAACGAGAAGTAGGTCTCCTCCGGGTAGCCGTTGCGATGCATGATGAAGGCGATGCCGTCCATATGCGTCGCTTCGCCCGCATAGGCGCGGGCGAGGATCGGCTCCACCTGGTCCCAGATGTCGTGCCAGAGATCGCGGAACGAGCCGCCGAGGGCGGCCGGGTGCCGCGCGCCGCACATCGCGGCGTAGCCGTCATTGTAGAGGGTGATGTAGTCCGGCCCCCAGACGATCAGCATCGGCTGCTGCGAGCCGAGCATCACGCCCACGAGGGTCTTGAGCGCCTGGGGCCAGCCCGCCGGCGCGCCGATGGAGGTCGCCGACCAGTCGTGCTGGCGCAGGAGCGCGCCGGTCTCGCCACCCTCGACGAGAAAGGCTTCGCGAAACGGCATCCTAGGGTCCTCTGCCGGCCCGGGGGCGAGCCCGGGCGGGCCGTTCATGGCATGGGCCGCCCGGCCCATTCGACAGCCGACCGGATCCGGCCGCGGACCAGGCCGGTTAGAGGCCGCGGTTGGCGCCCGGAACCACGCTGGCGCCGGAACCGCTGCCGAACGGCTCGTACTTGGTCAGGCCGCGGAAGAGCTGGCTGAGGAAGGCGCGGTCGGCGCCGCTGGTCGGCGTGGTGCGCTCGATGAAGTCGAACACCTTGCCGTCCTGCAGGCCGTAGAGCGCCACGCGCTCGACCTTGAAGGCCGGGGTGAAATAGACGGCGGTGACCTTCTGATCCTCGACCTGCTCGCCGAGGAACAGGACCGTGCGGCGCGTGTTCTGGCTGATGTAGTACCAGGACTTGTTGCCGACGGTGGAGACGGTGGAGGGCGTACCGAGGATCTGCAGCACCTGCTCGGCGCTCATGCCAGGCTTCACCGTGGCGAGGGCCGCCTGGTCGATCTGGTAGCCGTGGCGGATGTCCTCGCCGATGCAGCCGGACACACCGGCTCCGATCACGCCGAGGACGACGAGGCGAGCGAGCGACGAGACGAGACGGCGCGACATCGGCCACCCTTGCTGACAGTGAGAAACTGAACGCGTCTTCCGTGAAGGCGACTCCCGGAAGGCGTCCTCCGCGAGGGCATCTTCCAGGAAGTCATCCCGCGGCCCCGATGCCGACCCGGCACCGAGGGCGGAAGAATCCCGATGGAGGTTGCACCTTGACCGTTCGCTGCCGTAACGCGGGGTTATGGTTTTGACAAGGCAAGCCCGGCCACACCCGCCGGCCGTCTGCAGTGGTTCCGAGGCCGCAGGCCGGGGGAGATGCGCATGATGACGGGACTCCTCGACCGGCTGCGCGGCTGGGGGCGCTCCAGCCCGCGCGAGCAGGTGATCGAGACGCTGCACGGCCGCGTCAACGAGGCGGCGCGGCATCCGGACCTCTACCTGCGTCTCGGCGTGCCGGACACGCTGGAGGGCCGGTTCGAGTGCCTGATCCTGCACGTCATCCTGGTGCTGCGGCGCCTGAATCGGCTGCCCGAACCGGCCGCCGACGTGGCGCAGGACCTCGTGAATTCGGTGTTCCTGCAGCTCGACTCGTCGCTGCGGGAATCCGGCATCGGCGATTTCGGGGTGCCGAAGCGCATGAAGAAGCTCGGCTCGGCCTTCTACGGCCGTGCCGAGGGCTACGATGCCGCCCTCGATGCCGGGGATGCGACGGCCCTGACGGCCGCGCTCGCCCGCAACACCCTCGGCCTGGACGCGCCGGAGGCGGCCGCCGGGCTCGCCCGCTACGTCGTCGCCAGCGATGCCGCCCTGGCCCGGTCCGACCTCGACGGCCTGATCGGCCTCGGCCCGGCCTTCCCGCCGCCGCACACCTTCGCCGCTCCGCCTGCCGGGCCGGAGGGCGCCACGACACGGACAGTTCCATGACTCGTCACGACAAGCCCCCTCACGACAAGCCTCGCCACGACACCCTGCGCCGCGACGAGCCCGGCCCGCTCTCGCGGGTCGTCAGCGTCGACCGCCTGCGCCGCAGCGACGGCCGCCTCGTCGTCACGGCGAGCCCGGAGGAATGCGCGGCGCTCGCCGCGGATTTCGGGATCCCGGCCATCTGCGACCTCATGGGCACCTTCGAGACGAGCGGCCCGGCCTCGGCCTTCCGGGTGCGCGGCACGGTGACCGCCCAGGTGACGCAGGTCTGCACGGTGTCCCTCGAACCGTTCGAGGGCCCCGTCTCGGAGCCGGTGGACCTGCTGTTCACCGACACCGACCGGCTCGCCGGGACCGATGCGGAGGATGCCGACGTTCCCGATCCGATCGTCGGCGGCAAGATCGACTTCGGCACCATCACGGCCGAGTTCCTGGCCCTCGGGCTCGACCCCTATCCGCGCAAGCCCGGCGTCGCCTTCGAGCCCCATATCGAGGACATGGACGAGCCGCCGCTGGCCGCCCTGCGCGGCCTGAAGCCGGCCAACGACTGAGCCGGCCGGGCCTTCGCCGGGACGGCGTTCCGCGAAAGGTTCAGATTTCGTTTGCCCGCCGGGCATCAATCGCTATTTTCCGCCGCGCCGGGCAGGGGGCCGGTCGTCCGCCAGCAACCCCGTCCACCGTGATGCCTCCCCGCCGGGAGGCAGACCCCTTCCGCGTATCAGAGGCCACCGGCCACCCACCATGTCCCAGAGAGTGTGCATCTCGCTCGACGCCATGGGCGGCGACCACGGCCCTACGACCGTGGTGCCCGGCGCCGCCATCGCCCGCGAGCGCCATCCCGAGATGACGTTCCTGATGTTCGGGGATGAAGCAATCCTCACGCCATTGGTGGCCGCCGAGCCGCGCCTGAAGGGCGCCGTCGAGATCCGCCACACGACCATGGCGATCGCCATGGACGAGAAGCCGAGCCAGGCGGTGCGCTCCGGGCGCGGCAAGTCCTCGATGTGGCGCGCCATCCAGGCGGTGAAGGACGGGGAGGCCGATGCCGCCGTCTCTGCCGGCAACACCGGCGCCCTGATGGCGATGTCCAAGATCTGCCTGAAGACCCTGGCGGGCATCGAGCGCCCGGCCATCGCCTGCCTCTGGCCGACGGTACGCGGCGAGAGCGTGGTCCTCGACGTCGGCGCCACCATCGGCACCGATGCCGAGCACCTCGTCGAGATGGCGGTGATGGGCTCCGCCATGGCCCGGATCGTGTTCGACCTCGACCGGCCGACCGTGGGCCTCCTCAACGTCGGCACCGAGGAGATGAAGGGCAACGAGGCGGTCAAGGAAGCGGCGCGCTACCTGCGCGAGACCGACCTGCCGAACCTCGCCTATCACGGCTTCGTCGAGGGCAACGACCTCGGCAAGGGCACGGTGGACGTCGTCGTCACCGAGGGCTTCACCGGCAACATCGCCCTGAAGACCGCCGAGGGCACGGCCAAGCAGATCGGCAGCTACCTGCGCGCCGCCATGAGCCGGACCGTCTCGGCCAAGATCGGGTACTTCTTCGCCCGCCACGCCTTCGCGGCCTTGCGGGACAAGATGAACCCGAGCCGGGCCAATGGCGGCGTGTTCCTCGGCCTCGAGGGCATCGTCATCAAGAGCCACGGCTCCGAGGACGCGCACGGTTTCGCGGCGGCCGTCGACCTCGCCCACGACATGGCGCGGCACGACCTGATGCGCACCATCCGCGACATGCTCGACCTGACGCCGGCCGCGGTCGCATCGTGAGTGAGCCGGTCCGCGAACAGAAGGACGGTCCCATGACGGTCACGACCGGGACGGCCCATTCCGGAAAGGTCCTGCGCTCCGTCGTCGTCGGCTGCGGCTCCGCCCTGCCGGCCCGATGCGTCACCAACGAGGAGCTCAGCCGCACCGTCGACACCTCCGACGACTGGATCGTGCAGCGCACCGGCATCCGCCAGCGCTACCTCGCGGATGCCACCGAGACCACATCGGTCCTCGGAGCCCGCGCCGCCCGGGCCGCCCTCGACGAGGCGGGCCTGACCGCCGACGACATCGATCTCATCATCTGCGCCACCTCGACGCCCGACCACACCTTCCCGTCCACCGCCACCGAGATCCAGGCGGCCCTGGGCCTGCGCGGCGGCTTCGCCTTCGACGTCCAGGCGGTCTGCGCCGGCTTCGTCTATGCCGTGACCGTGGCCGACAAGTTCCTGAGCACGGGCAGCGCTCGGCGCGCCCTGGTCGTCGGCGCCGAGACCTTTTCGCGAATCCTCGACTGGGAGGACCGCACCACCTGCGTGCTGTTCGGCGACGGCGCCGGCGCCGTGGTGCTGGAGGCCCGCGAAGGGGAAGGCACCAGCGCCGACCGCGGCGTGCTCACCGCGAGCCTGCGCTCGGACGGCCGCCACCGCGAGAAGCTCTACGTCGACGGCGGCCCGGGCTCCACCGGCACCACCGGCCACCTGCGCATGACCGGCAAGGAGGTGTTCCGCTTCGCCGTGGGCTCGGTCACCGACGTCATCGACGACGCCTTCCGGGCGTCCGGCACCACGGCCGAGGACCTCGCCTGGTTCGTGCCGCACCAGGCCAACCGGCGGATCATCGAGGCCTCGGCCGACAAGCTCGGCATCGCCCGCGAGAAGGTGGTGCTGACCGTGGACCGGCACGGCAACACCTCGGCCGCCTCGATCCCCCTGGCCCTCGACGTCGCCCGCAAGGACGGCCGGATCCAGCCCGGCGACCTCGTGATGATCGAGGCGATCGGCGGCGGATTCACCTGGGGCGCGGCCCTCATCCGCTGGTAGGGGCGGGGCGTTCCGAAAACGGGACCTCACGCAAGGTTGACCGCAGGATGAACGCCGATTAGCGTGCGCAATCATAGAGATACTAAGAAAACTCGAATCGCCTTGGGGAATGTCGCATGACAGGAAAGACGGTCACACGCGCCGATTTGAGCGAGGCCGTCTACCAGCAGGTCGGCCTCTCGCGGACCGAGTCCTCCGCCCTGGTCGAGACGGTTCTGTCCGAGATCTGCGCCTGCCTCGCGAGCGGTGAGACGGTGAAGCTCTCGTCGTTCGGCTCCTTCGTCGTGCGCAGCAAGGGCCGCCGGGTCGGGCGCAACCCGAAGACCGGCGTCGAGGTGGCGATCGAGCCGCGCCAGGTCATGGTGTTCAAGCCCTCGAACGTGCTCAAGGCCCGGATCAACGGCCTGAACGGCGCGGCCGAGCACGACGACGAATAGGCCCGCCATGTCCCTCGCCGCGCGGATCGACGAAACGAAGTCAGACCCTCGCGACGGGGAGACGCCGGTGCGCGAGGCCCCCGAGAAGAGCGCGGGCGCCTTCCGCACCATCAAGGAAGCCGCCGACGAACTCGACGTGCCGCAGCACGTCCTGCGTTTCTGGGAGACGCGCTTCACCCAGATCCGCCCGGTCAAGCGGGCCGGCGGCCGGCGCTACTACCGCCCCGACGACGTCGATCTCCTGAAGGGCATCAAGCGCCTCCTGCACGGGCAGGGCTACACCATCAAGGGCGCCCAGCGCGTGCTGCGGGAGCGCGGCCTGCGCTTCGTCCAGTCGGTGGGGCGCGGCGAGGTCGTGGCGGCCGCCCCCTCGCTCCAGGATGCCGAGCACGAGGCGCCGGCGGCCGGCCCGCTTGCAGGCCCACATGCCGAAGACGCGCTCACCGAGGCGCAGCGGGCGGTGCTCGAAGCGGCCCTGGACGACCTGCGGGCCTGTCGCGCGGCGCTTGCCTGCCTGCGCCTGCCGCCGGAACCGGCCGGGGACATCGAAGGCGACGTCTGAGGACGGGGAGCCCCAAGGACTCGGGACGTCCGAGACGGCCCGCGCCCACTCGACGCCCGCGCCCGCGATCCCCACATCCGCTGCACCCGGACCGAATCCTCCGCGTCCCGCGCGGATCGCCCGGCGTGATCGGAGTTCGTCCCGCATGCTGCTCGCCCGTCCCCTCACCCTCCTGGCCGCCGGCGCCCTCTTGGCCGGGCCGGCCCTGGCGCAGACCACGGTCACCCGCAGCGAGACCGCCGCCAGCGGCAAGAGCGTGCGCCTCGCCATCGTGCCGAACCTGAAGAAGGACTGCTCCACCGGTCCGATGCCGGAGATCCGGGTCAGCGGCGCGCCGAAGAACGGCTCGCTGATCACCAAGGTCGGCAAGATCAAGACGCCGGCGAAGTACCGCTGCCCCAGCAAGGAGGCCGCGGTCCAGGCGGTGTTCTACCAGAGCAAGGACGGCTTCACCGGCAGCGATGAGGTGACGGTCGACGTCAAGGATTCCGACGGCAACGTCCAGACCCAGAACATCAAGATCACGGTGGGGGCGGCCAAGCCCGATGCGGCCAAGCCCGACGCGGCCAAGAAGGAGTCCACCGACCTGTGAGCCTCCCCCGGGGCCGCGGCGCACCGGCGTCCGCGGCCCCGGCCCCGAACCCGGGTGACCGGTCCGAGTGTTGCACTGTGGCACGCATCACACGCCCAAATTCCGTCGTGAATGCGCTGCGACAAAACTGGGCCTGTCAGTTGCATCCAAGGCGAGACAGGATGAAGCTGTCGCTGTCGTGAGGGGATCGGAAAGCCTATGCCGTCGACGAACGACCTGTTCCAGAGCTTCGCCCGTGGCTACGAGGCGCGTCGCGATACGGAGATGAGCCTCTCCGAGTATCTCGAAGCGTGCCGCGACGAACCCTTGATGTACGCCTCCGCCGCCGAGCGCATCCTCGAGGCCATCGGCAAGCCGGAATTCGTGGACACAGCGAAGGACCCGCGCCTGGGGCGCGTGTTCATGAACCGGACCATCCGGGTCTATCCCGCCTTCGCCGAGTTCTACGGCATGGAGGAGACGATCGAGCGCATCGTCTCGTTCTTCCGCCACGCGGCGCAGGGCCTGGAGGAGCGCAAGCAGATCCTCTACCTGCTCGGTCCCGTCGGCGGCGGCAAGTCCTCCCTCGCCGAGCGCCTCAAGGCCCTGATGGAGACCCACCCCATCTACGTGCTGAAGGCCGGCAACGAGGTGTCCCCGGTCTTCGAGAGCCCGCTGGGGCTGTTCGACCCCGAGACGATGGGGCCTGAGATCCAGGAGCGCTACGGCATCCCGCGGCGGCGCCTCACCGGCCTGATGAGCCCCTGGGCTCTGAAGCGCCTCGACGAGTTCAACGGCGACATCTCGAAGTTCAAGGTCATCAAGGTCCGGCCCTCGCGCCTGCGCCAGATCGCCATCGCCAAGACCGAGCCCGGCGACGAGAACAACCAGGACATCTCCAGCCTCGTCGGCAAGGTCGACATCCGGCGCCTGGAGACCCTCTCGCAGTCCGATCCCGACGCCTACTCCTACTCCGGCGGCCTCAACCGGGCGAACCAGGGCGTCCTCGAATTCGTCGAGATGTTCAAGGCCCCGATCAAGATGCTGCACCCCCTGCTCACCGCGACACAGGAGGGCAACTACGTCGGCACCGAGAACATCGGCGCGATCCCGTTCACGGGCGTGATCCTGGCCCACTCGAACGAGTCCGAGTGGCAGACCTTCAAGACCAACAAGAACAACGAAGCCTTCATCGACCGCATCTACGTGATCAAGGTGCCGTACTGCCTCCGGGTCACCGAGGAGCAGCGCATCTACGAGAAGCTGGTCTCGGGTTCGGAGCTCTCCGAGGCCGCCTGCGCGCCGGGCACCCTGGAGATGCTGGCCCGCTTCTCGGTGCTCTCGCGCCTGCGCGAGCACGCCAATTCGAACGCCTTCTCGAAGATGCGGGTCTACGACGGCGAGTCCCTGCGCGAGGTCGATCCCCGCGCCCGCTCGATGCAGGAATACAAGGACGCCGCCGGCGTCGACGAGGGCATGGACGGGATCTCGACCCGCTTCGCCTTCAAGGTGATGGCGGCGACCTTCAACCACGACACCACGGAGGTCTCGGCCGATCCGGTCCACCTCATGTACGTGCTGGAGCAGGCCCTGCGGCGCGAACAGCTGCCGCCCGAGACCGAGAAGCGCTACCTGGAGTTCATCAAGACCGAGCTGGCTCCGCGCTACGCGGAGTTCATCGGCCACGAGATCCAGAAGGCCTACCTCGAATCCTACCACGATTACGGCCAGAACCTGTTCGACCGTTACATCGACTATGCCGATGCGTGGATCGAGGACCAGGACTTCAAGGATTCCGAGACCGGGCAGCTCCTCAACCGCGAACTCCTCAACCAGGAGCTGACCAAGATCGAGAAGCCGGCCGGCATCGCGAACCCGAAGGACTTCCGCAACGAGGTGGTGAAGTTCGCCCTGCGCTCCCGGGCGCAGCACGGTGGCCGCAATCCCTCCTGGACGAGCTACGAGAAGCTGCGCGAGGTCATCGAGCGGCGCATGTTCAGTCAAGTCGAGGAGCTGCTGCCGGTGATCTCCTTCGGCTCGAAGAAGGACGGCGAGACGGAGAAGAAGCACGGCGAGTTCGTCGACCGGATGGTGGCCCGCGGCTACACCGAGCGGCAGGTCCGCCGCCTGGTCGAGTGGTACATGCGGGTGAAGCAGGCGGGCTAGGGCATCGACCAAGCCTTGTCCGCACGGTGACGGGGCGGCCGCCACGGTGGCCGCCCCGCTCCGTCGATCCCACATTGGTCTTGAGGGCGAAGGCACACACACCGGATGCACATCGTCGACCGCCGTCTGAATCCCGGGGGCAAGAGCCTCGCCAACCGCCAGCGCTTCCTGCGCCGCGTGAAGGACGTGGCCCAGCGCGCCGTGCGGGAATCCGCGCGGGAGAAGGACATCAAGGACCTGGGCAAGGACGGCCGCGTCTCGGTGCCGGCCGACGGGGTCCGCGAGCCGCGCTTCGCCCGCCAGCCCGGCACCGGCCTGCACGACCACATCCTGCCCGGCAACAAGACCTACGTGGAGGGCGACCGAATCGAGCGTCCGCCGTCGGGCGGCGGCGGCAAGGGCTCGGGGGAGGGCGGCGAGGGCTCCGAGAACAGCGAGGACGCCTTCCGCTTCGTGCTGACCCGGGAGGAGTTCCTCGAGCTCTTCCTCGAGGACCTCGAACTGCCCGATCTCGCCAAGCGCCGGCTCTCGGTGGTGGAGACCGAAGGCCTGCGCCGGGCCGGCTACACCATCTCCGGCTCGCCGGCCAACCTCGCCCTGACGCGCACCCTGCGCAATTCGATGTCGCGCCGCATCGCCCTGAAGCGGCCGAAGCCCGACGAGATCGCCGCCCTGGAGGCGCGCATCGCCGCGACACCCTCGAGCGATCCCGACCTGCCGGAGCTGCTGCTGACGCTCTCGGCCCTGCGCGAGCGCACCAAGCGCATTCCCTACGTCGATCCCCTCGACCTGCGCTACCGCCGGTTCGAGACCTATCCGCGCCCGGTGGCGCAGGCGGTGATGTTCTGCCTCATGGACGTCTCGGGTTCGATGACCGAGCACATGAAGGACCTCGCCAAGCGCTTCTACATCCTGCTGCACATCTTCCTGACGCGGCGCTACAGGCACGTGGAGATCGTCTTCATCCGCCACACCGACAAGGCGACGGAGGTGGACGAGGAAACGTTCTTCGGCTCGCGCGAGACCGGCGGCACCCTGGTCTCCTCGGCGCTGGTCGAGATGAAGCGCGTCATCGCCGAGCGCTACGATCCCAACGATTGGAACATCTACGCGGCGCAGGCGTCGGACGGCGACAACGTCTCCAGCGACGGTCCGACCTCGACGGAGCTGCTGCGCGCCCACATCCTGCCGGCCTGCCAGCACTTCGCCTACCTGGAGGTCGGCGACGAGAACGGCCCGCGGGCCGGCTTCGTCGAGCACCGCACCACCCTGTGGCGAACCTACGAGAGCCTGGCGAAGACGGGCGCGCCCATCGCCATGCGCAAGGTCAACCACCGACGCGACATCTACCCGGTGTTCCGCGAACTGTTCGGGCGCAAGGACGCCCGGGCGGAAGCCGAGGCCTGAGGCCGCGCGCCGCGCGGGACACGAACCCTCCGAGGAAGGCCTACATCCTATGGTCGGCAGCATCATCCGCCCCACGCCCCAGCGGATCTCCGGCGGCCAGGAGCCGCTCTTCACCGGGAACGACTGGGATTTCGACACGATCCGGCGCATCCACGACGCCTGCGAGTCGATCGCCGGCGCGGAACTCGGCCTGTCCTGGTACCCGAACCAGATCGAGATCATCACCGCCGAACAGATGCTCGACGCCTACGCGTCGATCGGCATGCCGCTGTTCTACAAGCACTGGTCCTTCGGCAAGCACTTCGCCCAGCACGAGGCCGGCTACCGGCGCGGCATGATGGGGCTCGCCTACGAGATCGTCATCAACTCGGACCCGTGCATCTCCTACATCATGGAGGAGAACACGGCGACGATGCAGACGCTGGTCATCGCCCACGCGGCCTTCGGCCATAACCACTTCTTCAAGAACAACTACCTGTTCAAGCAGTGGACCGACGCCGAGGGCATCCTCGACTATCTCGACTTCGCCAAGGGCTTCATCTCGCGCTGCGAGGAGCGCTACGGCCACGCCGCCGTCGAGGCGGTGCTCGACGCCGCCCACGCGCTGATGAGCCAGGGCGTCCACCGCTACCCGCGCAAGAAGCGCCCCGACCTCGCCTCCGAGCAGCGCCGGGAGCGCGAGCGCGCCGAGCACGGCGAGCAGATCTACAACGACCTCTGGCGCACCCTGCCGCAGAAGGTCGCCGGCGCCCGCCCCGACCTTGCCGCGGAGCGGCGCAAGGCGCTCCTCGAACTTCCGCAGGAAAACATCCTCTACTTCCTCGAGAAGGCGGCTCCCCGGCTGCGGCCCTGGCAGCGCGAGATCCTGCGCATCGTCCGCCTGGTGGCGCAGTACTTCTATCCGCAGCGCCAGACCAAGGTGATGAACGAGGGCTGCGCCACCTACTGCCACTACCGGATCATGAACTCCCTCTCGGAAAAGGGCCTGATCGGCGAGGCGGCCTACCTCGAATTCCTGCAATCGCACACCAACGTCGTGCGCCAGCCGAACTACAACGAGCGCGGCTACAACGGCCACAATCCCTATGCCATCGGCTTCGCCATGATGCAGGACATCGCCCGCATCGTGGAGCAGCCGACGCAGGAGGACCGGGAGTGGTTCCCCGAGATCGCCGGCACCGGGGACGCCATGGCGACCCTGCGCGACATCTGGGCGAACTACCGCGACGAGAGCTTCATCGCCCAGTTCCTCTCGCCCAAGCTCATGCGCGACATGCGGCTGTTCCACGTCGTCGACGATCCCGACGAGTCGGACCTCTACGTCGAGGCGATCCACGACGAGCGCGGCTACCGCAAGATGCGCCGCTCCTTCGCCCGGCAATACGACGTCGCCTGGCTCGACCCGGACATCGAGGTGGTGGACGTCGACCTCGAAGGGGACCGGCGACTCATCGTGCATCACCGCGCGCTGAACCGCATCACCCTGCAGAAGGACGACGCCAAGCGGGTGCTCCAGCACCTGGCCGATCTCTGGGGCTACGATGCGGTGCTGAAGGAAATCGACCCGGCCAACGACGCGGTGCTGGCCGAGCACCATGCCAGCGCGCGGCCGATCTTCTTCTGAAAGTGCGGCCCGCGCCGGGGCGCCGGTCCATGAGAAGATTGGCGGCGTCCGGCGCAGGCGCTAGCGTGGGGCCATGATGAACGACGATCTGCGCGAATCGCGCGCCGCCCTGATCCTGCTCGCCGCCGCGGTCGGCTCCGTCCTGATCTTCGGAGCCGTCACGATCCTGATCCAGCTCTGACGCGCCGGAGGCGGCGCCCTCAGTGGGTCCAGGGTGCGGTGCGGTTGAACTTGAAATTGTCCGAGTAGGACAGACCCTTGCGCAGGATCGGCTTCTGCGGCTCCTCGACCCGGTAGGACAGGCCGGCCCGGGTCGCGTAGGCCACGGCCTCCTCGCGGGTCTCGAATTCGAGATGGACCTGCTGCAGCATGTCGGAGGAGCCGGTCCAGCCCATCAGGGGGTCGGTCTCGCGCGGCGCCGTCTGGTCGAATTCGAGCACCCAGGCCTTGGCGCGCGCTGTCCCGGACTGCGTCGGATCCTTCGCGGGCTGGTAGATGCGGGCGCTCGACATCGGGTCGTCCAACTCCAGGGAGCCTCGGCGAAAAGAATGGTCGGGGCGATAGGATTCGAACCTACGACCCTCTGGTCCCAAACCAGATGCGCTACCAGACTGCGCTACACCCCGACACGCTTGCGCGTAGAGGGGAAGTACGGTTTCGGCGGCCAAATGGCAACCGGCGTGCGGGGCGATCTGGCCGATGGCGAACGCCGGCCGGTGGCGTTCGGGACCGACCCTCCCGAAACGCTCGCGGAGCGGGTTCGCGACGCGTTCCTGGCCGTCGCCGGTTCTGCCGCGGCTCGCACCGACTTCGGTCCCGTTCGGGTCAAGGGCTTCCCCGAAGACCGGGTCGTCGGTCTTCGCTAGGCCGGCTGCAGGCGCCTCTCGTCCTGCACCTCGCGCAGCAGTTCCGGCACGCGGGCCCAGGGCGCCGTGGGGCGGCCGAACGTCGTCTCCCGCGTACCGGTGGCGATCGCGCCGACCGCGAGCACGTCCGGCCAGCGCGCGACGAAGGCGGCGACGCAATCCGGGTCGAAATGCCGGGCGCTGTCCGCGCGCAGACAGCACAGAGCCTCCTCCGCGGGCATGGCCGCCTTGTAGGGTCGGACCGTCGTCAGCGCGTCGAACACGTCGGCCACGGCCACGATCCGCGCCGAGAGTGGGATCGCCTCGCCTGCCAGTCCCTTGGGGTAGCCGCTGCCGTCCCATTTCTCGTGGTGGGCCTCGGCGATCTCGGCCGCGAGCTGGATCAGCTCCGACGTGCTGTCGTCCAGGATGCGCCGGCCGATCGCCGTATGGGTGCGCACGACCGCGAATTCCTGGGGCGTCAGGGCTCCCTTCTTGAGCAGGATGCCGTCCGGCACCGCGACCTTGCCGACATCGTGCAGGGGGGCGGCGAGGTAGATGCGGTGGCAGAGCTCGGGAGATAGGCCCAAGGCCTCGGCGATGATCTGGCTGTAGCGCGCGACCCGCCAGGTGTGATTGCCGGTGTCGTTGTCCCGGTATTCCACCGCGAGCGCGAGGCGGAAGATGATCTCCTCCTCGCGTTCGCGCAGGTGACGCACCGAGGTCTCGATCTCACCGGCCAGCCAGGCCGCCTGATCGTCGAGACGGCGGACGGCCGCCGCGAGCCTGACCTGGTTGCGCAGGCGGACGCTCAGCTCGAGGCCCTTCAGGCGCTTGTCCAGGAAATCGAAGGCCCCCGCTTCCAGGGCCGCCAACCGGACCGCGTCGGTCACGTCGCTGGTGACCATGACGATCGGCACCTGCGCATAATGCGGGATGGCGCGCATGCGCCGGATGAAGGTGGTGCCGTCCATGACCGGCATGTGGTGGTCGACCAGGATGAGGTCGAACGCCCGCGTCTGCGCCTCGATGAGCGCCTGGTCCGGGCTCGTCAGCGCCGTGACGCAGGCCCCGTGCTCCTGCTCCAGAAGGTACTTGAGCCGCAGCAGCATCGTCTGACTGTCGTCGACAAGGAGAGCGTCCACGACCGCGCTTTCTTATGTTTGGCACGGATTCAGTTTTGAATCTTGCCCGGGACGCCCAAGAGGAGGAGGCCTCTTGGGATGAGGATGAAATCTTGATCCTCTAAAAGCCCAAAAACTTAATAAACAGGGGAGAGCAACACCGGATGGTCGCCGCACTTCCCGTGATGATCGAGGCAGCGTCGTTGGCGGCGAACCGGGTCGCGGCGCTCGGCTCCATGACGTTTCCCGCAGCGCTGGCGGTTTGCATCAGAAGGCGTCGACCTCCGCCGCCACGACCGCCGAGCTCGACGATGCGCGCAGACCGGTGGCGACATCGGGAACGCGGAGGGCGTGACCGATACCGAGACCGTCGCAGCGGTCGAGATGTTCCCAAGCGATCCAACCCCGAGCCCTCTCCGATTCGCGAGGAACCCATTCGGCCGGATGCCCGCATGTCGGTTCCGGTCGCCGAGCCCTGCTCGTCCGGCATGCGCCGCGCTCGTGCGACCCTTTGGACCCAGGCGCGCGAGGAACGCCCGCCAGTGCGGTGCATTCCCTGCTCGCATCCGAACAGCCCTGGCATACCAACGGGATTCCCGCATGCGTAACCACATCACGCCCGACGAGTCCGCCTGGGCGAACGCATCCCGGCAGGCGCACTTCGCCGCGACCGCGGCCAACAGCAACCAGCGGCTGGAACTGGTGCACGACGAGCAGGCCGTGCCGGCCGCCGGAGCCATCGTGGACAGCCCGGCCTCGGTCCTGCCCGCGTCCGACTTCGAAGGTTTCGGCTCGTTCTCCTGAAGCCGCGCCGCGCGATCACCGATCAGGCCCTCGACCGCATCGCTCACCACGCACAGGACACCCGATGACCACTCTGACCCATCTCGACGCCAATCCGCGCCAGACCACCGATCCCGTCCTCAACGCCGACGCCAACCGGGCCGGGCCCGAGAGCACCTCCATGAAGCGGGAGCATCGGGTCGGGAACACGGTCGACAAGGTCGATCAGGTCAGCAGCGTGACGCTGCTCGGCATGGCGGTCGCCGGCTCGGCCGTGATGCTGCTGGCGCACTGGATCCTGGGCTGAGACGACCCTCGGGAGGGCGTCGACCGGACGCTCTTCCCTCCACCCGGTGAGGCCGGGCTCGCGACCCGCGGGCCCGGGAACGAAGACACGCCCGTCGGTGGACAGGTCCGCGTTCGCCGGTTTGCGAGCCGGCGGCGCGGAATTCCCGGCCCGGCGCCCCGACAGAGCGCTCACGCGCCGAAGATTTCCTGAAATCCGTCGTTGCGCGGAGCCGCCCGCCGGGACACGGTCGCGTTGCACGGCACAGGAAAGCAAGGGACGGGCATGGCCGACGACGGCACTTCGGATCAGGAACAGTTCTTCGCGTTGGAGACGGCCGAGCAGGTCGAGTTCGACGGCGACGGCCCGTTCATGTTTCCGCTCTGCGAGGCCAGGGCCGGCATCCTGATGGGGGAGGATGTCGGGATCGTCATCCTGAAGACCGTCGATGGCGATCGGTTCGGAATTCCCCTCGGGCACGAGGCCCTGTCGACCCTCTACCAAGTGCTGGGGGAAGCGCTGCGGGGACTGAAGCCCGACGGCGAGGTGATCCAGTGAGCGGCTCGCCCGGCGGGTAGACCCGCGCTTTCCCCGGTTCTCGTCCCGGAACCGTCGGGCGAGGCAACGCCACAGGCCGCCGCGCCCCCACACCATCGTCACAGCAACGGGGCGCCTCGTGAAACTCACTCTCTACATTGCCGGGGCGCTGCATATCGCGTTCGGGATCTTCTTCCTGCTCGCCTCCTCCGGCGCGCCGGCCTCCGAAGGGGGTGCCTATCTCGGTCCGGCGCTCGGAGGCACGATCGGCGGGTTCGTGATGCTGGCCCTCGGTCGCGCGATCCAGCTCCTGAAGCGGATCGAGCGGAACGTCCGGCCCGTGCCGGAGGAGACATCGCAACCCTGAGCCGCCCGCGCGGCCTCGCGCCTCTCTGGACAGCCGCGACCGCGCCCCGCCACCATCGCCGGAGTGAACCGAACCGACGGAGCCGGATATGAACGATGCGAAAATACGCGCCCTGGAGGCGCGCATCGACGCATTGGAAGGCGAGGTCAAACGCGCCCGCAACGACATCCAATGGGCGATCGCCCTGATGTTCGTCGTTCCGGTCGGGCTCCTGATCATCCTGCGGGTCTGGTCGTGAGGGACGCCGCTGGCCGTCGGATCGGCGCAACACCGCGAAAGTCTCAACAATGCGACGCCGAGCGTTAAGGCGGCGGTCACGATGACGGCAACCAATCCCATCCTCGGGGGCGAACCATGGTATTGAGGTTCGAACGAGGGTCGATCGATGTTTCTGATCTTACTGTCCGCCATCGGCGGAGGCATCATCTCGACGGCGCTGCTGTTGCCGTACGGCATCTGGACCGCATTGATGTGCGCGCCCCTCACAGGAAGTCTTTGCGCCGCCGCGGCCGGCGCCGTGATCATGCTGCGCCGCGGCGAGGACTGGAACGCCGAAGCGTCCTTCGAAGACAACACGGACGACCAGACCGACGCCATGGTGAAGATGCTGCGCGACATCGCCGCCAAGGGCCGCGACGCCGACGCCCCCGCGCAGCGCCCGGCACACAAGACCAAGGCCGCCTGAGGCGGCCGTCACCGGCTTCCATCGGACCATCGCGCCGAGCGAAGACCCGCGCTCCCGGCACGACGGCGAACGATGGCTGAGTGCCGTCCGACCGCGAGGCTCCACCGAGCCCCTCGAACGAGCGGTGGAGCGCCGTCGGCCGAGGCCGAATTGATCCTTCTCCGAGAACTGTCCTGTCTCGCATTCAGCTCTGGGCGACCTGTACGCGTCCGAAGTCGCTCTGGCTGACGCTGAATCGGCCGAGATCCGGGTCACGACCGCCCGTCTTGACCGCTCCAGTCCTTCCCGGGGGCGCAGCAGGCGGCGATACGAGCCGCTTGCGGCGAGATCCCGCGACATCGGAGAGGCCCTAGACGCGCACGTCGACCACGCGGCCCTGGCCCGGCATCCCGTCCCGCTCGGCCGCAGGCGCACGCTCCACCTCGACGGAAACGGTGCGCGGCTCAGTCTCGTGGCGCCGGGCGGCGTCGTTCCGGGCGTCGTGCACGATCTCGGTGGCCCGGAGGATGCCGACCTGGGTGATCGGAACGGTGATCGTCATGGGCGTCGATCCTTCGAATGTCTTCGAGGGGCGCCGGTCCTCAGGCCAGGATGTCGAGGACCCGACGCTCGGAGTCGAGCGTGGATTTCAGGATGGCGGTGTTCATCCCGATATTGGCCTTTTCCTGCATGAGCTGGACGGCGGTGGTCGAGAGATCGACCTGGGTCGCGCTCGGCAGGCTTGTGCCGATCGCCGCGATGCCCTCGGCCACCGTGGCGTAACGCTGGGTCGCGGCCTGGAGGCCACCGCTGCTCGCCGAAATCGCGCTGATCATGCCGCCGCCCTCGTTTCACCGAGGCAACCACACACCGCTGAAGACCCGCTTGCGAAACTGCTGCGTATTTGAGCGATCCGTCGCGACCCGGCGCCACAAGCTTGACCCTGCCCGCTCCGAGCCCCACCTCGGCGTCGAGGCGACCGGGCGGAGCCCGGGCGCACAGCCCGGAGACCGCGATGATCGATCTATATTATTGGCCGACCCCGAACGGCCATAAGGTCACGATGTTCCTCGAGGAGGCGGGGCTCGACTACACCCTGAAGCCCGTGAACATCGGCAAGGGCGACCAGTTCAAGCCGGACTTCCTGGCGATCGCCCCGAACAACCGCATGCCGGCGATCGTCGACCATGCCCCGGCCGGCGGCGGCGCTCCGGTCTCGCTGTTCGAATCCGGTGCGATCCTGCTCTATCTCGCCGAGAAGACCGGGCGCTTCATCGCCCGCGACGTGGCCGGCCGCGCCGAGGCGCTGCAGTGGCTGTTCTGGCAGATGGGCGGCCTCGGCCCCATGCTCGGCCAGAACCACCACTTCGCCCAGTACGCGCCGGAAAAGGTGCCCTACGCCATCGACCGCTACGTCAAGGAGACGAACCGGCTCTACGGCGTCCTCGACCGGCGCCTCGCCGACCGGCCGTACGTCGCCGGTGCCGACTACTCGATCGCCGACATGGCCTCCTATCCCTGGATCGTGCCCTACGAGAAGCAGGGCCAGCGCCTCGAGGACTTTCCGAACCTCCAGCGCTGGTTCCACGCCATCGCCGAGCGCGCGGGCACGAAGGCCGCCTATGCCCGCGCACCGGAGGTCAACCCGGATTTCGGGAAAACCATGAGCGAGGAGGCCAAGAAGGTCATGTTCGGCCAGACCGCGGCGACGCGGGGCTGACGCGCCCTCAGCGTCTCAGGGTGTCGAGCGGCACCGGGGCGGCGTGCGGGCGGGTCGCCAGCATGCCGTCGATCAGGGCCAGCACCTCGGCCCGGCCGCAATTGGCGGCCGGCTCGAAGGGCGTCCAGGTCTGGGTGAAGTCGAGCTGGGCGAAGACGTCTCGGTAGCGCCGCAGCTCGTTCGTGGTCAGCGGCACCCCGCGCACGAAGGCCTTGTGGGCCGAGATGGTCAGCGCCCGCCGGAAATCCTGCGGGTCGAGCTCGAACTTCAGGGCGTCGCCGCAGAACAGGATCTTGCGCGCGCGATCGAACAGCACCGCGTGGCCGTCGAAATGCCCGGCGGTGCGGTGGAGCTCAAGGCCGGGGAGGGGCTCTAGGAAGTCGTCGTAGGGCCAGGAGACCTGCAGCGCCGCGCTCCAGGTGAAGTCGGCGGCGGGCAAGCAGAGTTCCGGGTCGAAGCGGTCCTGCAGCTGCACCAGCGCGCCGTAGGCATGCGGATGCGAGGAGGACAGCACCTGCATCCCGCCGAGCCCCGCGATGTGCTGGAGGGCGGCCTCGCTGAAGACCGGGCAGGCCTCGAAGCCCATGTTCCCGGACGGCGTCTGGACCAGGTAGGCGCTCGGGCCGATGCCCGAGACGGGATCGTTCCAGAACCGCCAGATTCCGGGTTCCAGCTCCTCCCAGTGGCAGGGGAAGCGCGCCTGCGCCTCGCGCTCGGTCCAGAACTGCCAGCCCTTCTGGGGCACCACGTGGCGGGCGTCGAGGCACATCGGGCAGGCCGGCGGCCGCTCGAAATGGCGCTGCCAGAACCCGCAATTGTCACAGGTGTAGGCGGGCAGGTCGAGGGCGCCGGCGAAGGGCAGGTATCCGGGAGACACGAAGCGTTGCTCTCGTTGGCGGCGTCGGCCGCGGGTAGCCTCGGGCTGAGGCGTGCGCATATAGGCGCGAGGCGGAGAGAGGCCATACGGCTCCGCACCTGAACGCCACCGGAGGATCATGCCCGTCCCGAGCCTCGCCTTCGACCTGACCCGCCTGATCACCCGCTTGCGGCATGCCAGCCCGAGCGGCATCGACCGGGTCGATCTCGCCTATGCCCGCCACGTCCTGGCCCAGGACGGGGACCGCTTCGGGCTGGTCTCGACGGCGTTCGGCCCGCGGGTGCTGGGCCGGGCCGAGGCCCGCGCCATCGTCGAGGCCGTGGCGGCGGGCTGGGTCGAGGACCGCGACGCGACGCAGGACCCGGTCTACCGCCGGCTCGCCGCGACCCTCGGGTCGGACGCCGAGGCGGGCCTGCCGGCCGGCCTCGCGAAGCGCGGCGGCAGCGGGGAAAGGCGGCGCATCCAGGCCCGGACCACGGCGACGGTCCTGCGCGCGCGCGGCCCCGAGATCCTGCCCCCCGGCACCGTCTACCTGCACACCTCGCACCTGCGCCTCGACAAGCCGGGGCGCTTCGACTGGCTCTACGACCGGCGCGACATCCGCCCCGTCTTCTTCGTCCACGACCTGATTCCCATCGACTATCCGGAATACGGCCGCCCCGGGGAGGCGGAGCGGCACCGGGTCCGGATGGAGACCGTCGCCCGCCACGCCGCGCACGTGCTCGTCAATTCCGGCGATGTCGGCGCGCGGTTCGCCCGCCATTGCGCGGCGCGGGGCCTGCCCGCCCGGCCCGTGACGGTGGCGCTCCTCGGGGTCGAGCCGGTGTTCCGGCCGGCGGGGGAGGGGCCGTCCTTCACGCCGAGGCGCCCGACCTTCGTCGCCTGCGGCACCATCGAGCCGCGCAAGAATCACCTGGCGCTGCTGCATCTCTGGCGGGATCTCGCCGAGCGGCACGGGCCGGACACGCCCCACCTCGTCCTCGTCGGCCGGCGCGGCTGGGAGGCGGAGAACATCATCGACATGCTGGAGCGCTGCCCCGCCATCCGCGCCCATGTGAGCGAGGTGGGCGGCCTGTCGAGCCACGGCCTGGCGGCCCTGCTGCGCTCGGCCACCGCCCTGCTGATGCCCTCCTTCGCGGAGGGCTACGGCCTGCCGGTGGTGGAGGCCGCCGCCTGCGGGCTTCCGGTGCTGGCCTCGGACCTGGCCGTCCACAGGGAGATCGGCGCCGGTTTCGCGCGCTTCCTGGATCCCCTCGACGGCCCGGGCTGGCGCCGGACGGTGGAGGATCTCTCCGCGCCGGCTTCGCCCCTGCGCGCCGACCTCGCGGCCCGGGTGGCGGAGGCCGCCCTGCCGAACTGGACGAATCACTTCGCCACGGTGGAGGAGACCCTGGGGCGGGTGATTTGCGGTCCTGATACCTGACGCATATGAACACTCGTCAGCGAGCGGCCGACCCGCCGGGGCGGTCCGAGATGGGAATGGGCGGATGAAGGTTGTCGACCTCGACCGGGATGCGATCAAGGCCGGCCTCGCCGACCGCTCGATGCTGGTGATCGACGTGCGCGAACCGCACGAGTTCGCACAGGGGCACATCCCCGGCGCGGTGCCGCACCCGCTCTCGACCTTCGACACCGGCGCCATCGCGGCGCTGATCGCCGAGGACGGCCGGCGCCCGGTCTTCTCCTGCATGTCGGGCGTGCGCTCGGTCCATGCGCTGGCGGCGGCGCAGAATGCCGGCCTGCCGATCGAGGCGCATTATGCCGGCGGGTTCAAGGACTGGGCCGGTTCGGGCGAACCGGTCGAAGTCTGAAGATGAACAGAACATGTGTGGCAACGCACGACACAATCCGGCCCGGACCTCTAGCTGGCGCAGCGTAGGGAATAATTAGATGCGCATGCGCTCCTTCTTCCGTTTTCTTCCGGCTCTCGGGCTGGCGGCCGCAGCGCTCGTCGCGCCGGCCCTCGTCTCCCCCGCCGAGGCCCAGGCCCCCGGCGGTCCTCCGCCGAAGGTCACCACCGCCAAGCCGGTGGTGCGCCAGATCGTCGAGACCGACACCTATACGGGCCGCTTCGACCCGGTCGACATCGTCGACGTCCGGGCCCGCGTCACCGGCTACCTCGACAAGGTCAACTTCACGGACGGCGCCACGGTGAAGAAGGGCGACCTGCTCTTCGTCATCGACCGGCGGCCCTACAAGGCGGCCCTCGACCAGGCCCAGGCGGCCCTGGTCTCGGCCAAGGCCCGGCTGAACTTCTCGCAGACCGACCTCGACCGCGCCCAGACCCTCAGCAAGTCCGGCAACATCTCCGAGCAGGTGACGGACCAGCGCCGCCAGGCCTCGCAGACCGCGCAGGCCGACGTCGACAGCGCCGACGCGCAGCTGCGCCAGGCCCAGCTGAACTACGACTTCACCGAGGTGAAGGCCCCGATCTCCGGCCGCATCAGCCGGCGCCTGGTCACCGAGGGCAACATCGTCATCACCGACCAGACCCTGCTGACGACGATCGTCTCCCTGGACCCGATCTATTTCGGATTCACCGTCGATGAGCGCTCGTTCCTGAAATACCAGGGCAGCCTCGGCATCGGCATGGGCGAGACGCAGAAGGGCAAGGGCGTCCCGATCATGATCGCGCTCACCGGCGAGGCGAAGCCGACCCGCAAGGGCACCCTCGACTTCGTGGACAACCGGGTCGACAACGCCACCGGCACGGTGCTGCTGCGCGCCACGGTGGAGAACCCCGACGGGTTCATCAAGCCCGGCCTGTTCGGCGTCGTCTCGCTGCCGGCCACCAAGCCGTTCCAGGGCATCCTGCTGCCCGACGAGGCGGTCTCGGCCAACCAGGACAAGCGCATCGTCTACATCGTCGCCGACGACGGCACGGTCGCCCTGCGCGAGGTCAAGCTCGGTCCGAAGGTCGACGGCTACCGGGTGATCCGCGAGGGCCTGAAGGGCGACGAGAACGTAGTGGTGAACGGCGTCAGCCGCGTACGCCCCGGCGCCAAGGTCGCGGCCGAAGCCTCGACCCTGCCGCCCAGCAAGACCTGATCGGGCGAGACCGACCCGGTCCCGACACGAGACATCCCCGGCCGGTCGCGGCCGGGACGCGACCCACAGACCGCTGACGAAGAAACGGTGCCGCCTCGAACCCGCCCCTGCGGGCCGCATGCGGCGAGAGGTTCAAGCGATGCGTTTTGCCCACTTCTTCGTCGATCGGCCGATCTTCGCGTCGGTCACGTCGATCGTCTTCCTCATCCTCGGCTACGTCGCCTACCTGTCGCTGCCCGTCGCGCAGTATCCCGAGATCGTGCCGCCGACCGTGACGGTGCGCGCGAGCTTCCCGGGCGCCAACGCCGAGACGGTGGCGGCCACCATCGCGACCCCGATCGAGCAGGAGGTCAACGGCGTCGACAACATGCTCTACATGACGTCGCTGTCCACCAACGACGGCAACATGCTGCTGACGGTGACCTTCAAGGTCGGCACCAACCTCGATATCGCCAACGTCCTCGTCCAGAACCGTCTCTCGGTGGCCCAGCCGCGCCTGCCGCCCGACGTGCGCAACCTCGGCGTCACCGTGCGCAAGGCCTCGCCGGACCTGATGCTGGTGGTGCACCTGCTGTCGCCGAAGAAGACCTATGACCAGAACTACCTCGCCAACTACATCTACCTGAACATCCGCGACGAACTCCTGCGCCTCGACGGCGTCGGCGACATCACGATCTTCGGCGGCAACGAGTACGCCGAGCGCGTCTGGCTCGACCCGAACAAGCTCGCGGCCTACGGGCTGACCACCTCCGACGTGATCACGGCCCTGTCCGAGCAGAACGTGCAAGTGGCGGCCGGCGCCCTGAACTCGCCGCCGGCCGCCACGGGGCAGGCCTTCCAGCTCATCGTGCAGTCGCAGGGCCGCTTCCAGAGTCCCGAGGAATTCGCCGACGTCATCGTCAAGGCCTCCGACGGACGTCTCGTCCGGGTGAAGGACATCGCCCGCGTCGAGATGGGCCAGAAGGACTACACCACCAACTCGTTCCTCAACGACACGCCCGCCATCGGCATCGGCGCCTTCCAGCGTCCCGGCACCAACGCCCTCGACGCCGCCGCATCGGTGCGCAAGGTGATGGACAACCTGAAGCAGAACTTCCCGCCCGACATCGAGTACCGCATCGCCTACAACCCGACCGAGTTCATCGAGGAGTCGATCCACGAGGTCTACAAGACGCTCTTCGAGGCCGTCGCCCTGGTGGTGATCGTGGTGCTGGTCTTCCTCCAGAGCTGGCGCACCGCCCTCATCCCGGTCATCGCGATCCCGGTCTCGCTCGTCGGCACCTTCGCAGCCATGTCGGCCTTCGGGTTCTCGCTCAACAACCTCACGCTGTTCGGGCTGGTGCTCGCCATCGGCATCGTGGTCGACGACGCCATCGTGGTGGTGGAGAACGTCGAGCGCAACATGGCCGAGGGCCTGTCCCCGGGCGACGCCGCGCACAAGACCATGGACGAGGTCGGCGGCGCCGTCATCGCCATCGCGCTCGTGCTCTCGGCGGTGTTCATTCCCACCGCCTTCATCCCCGGCATCACGGGCCAGTTCTACAAGCAGTTCGCGCTCACCATCGCGGCCTCGACCATCATCTCGATGTTCAACTCGTTGACGCTGTCGCCGGCGCTCTGCAAGCTGCTCCTCAAGCCCCACCACGAGCACGCCAAGCCGAAGTTCTTCCTCTTCCGCTTCGTCGCCTGGCTCGCGGACATGTTCAACAAGGGCTTCGACTGGCTCTCGAACACCTACGGCCGGATCATCTACGGCCTGACCAACTACGCGATCGGGCTGATCGCGATGCTGATCGTCTATGCGGGCGTGATCGCCGCTACGCTCCACCTCGCCCAGACCACGCCCACGGGCTTCATCCCCGACCAGGACCAGGGCTACCTCATCGGCGTGGTGCAGCTGCCCTCGGGCGCCTCCCTCGACCGCACCACCGAGGTGGTGAACCGGGCGGCGGCGGCGGCCCGCAAGATCGACGGCGTGACCAACACCGTCATCATCGCGGGCTTCGACGGCGCCACCTTCACCAACACCACCAATTCGGGCGTGATGTTCATCACCCTGGCGGGCGCCAAGGAGCGCGCGACCCACGGGCGGAGCGCGGCGGTGATCACCAACGATGTGATCAAGGCCACCTCCGACATCCAGGAAGCCCGCATCATCGTCATCCCGCCACCGCCGGTGCGCGGTCTCGGCCAGGGCGGCGGCTTCAAGATGCAGATCGAGAGCCGGCAGAGTTCGGCGATCGGCCCGCTGCTCGGCGCCGTCGGCGAGGTCCTGGGCAAGGCCAACCAGAGCAACGAGGTGCAGCGGGTGTTCACCACCTTCGGCAACGACACGCCGCAGCTCTATCTCGACATCGACCGCACGGTGGCGCGCATGCTCAATGTGCCGCTCGGCAACGTCTTCTCGACGGTTCAGACGGCGCTCGGCGGGGCCTACGTCAACGACTTCAACACCCTGGGCCGCATCTACCAGGTCCGCGTGCAGGGCGACGCCCCCTTCCGCGTCTCGAAGCAGGACATCGAGCAGTTGAAGGTCCGCTCCTCCACCGGCGCCCTGGTGCCGATGGGGACCCTGGCCACGATCCGCGAGATCACCGGCCCGCAGATCGTCCAGCGCTTCAACCTGTACTACTCGGTTCCGGTCCAGGGCACGTCGAAGCCCGGGATCTCCACCGGCCAGGCGCTGGATGCCATGGAGGCCCTTGCCAAGGACACCCTGCCGGACGGCTATTCCTACGACTGGACCGAGATCGCCTACCAGCAGAAGGCCGCGGGCAACACGGCGATCTACGTGTTCGCGCTCGGCGTGCTCCTCGTCTTCCTGGTGCTCGCGGCGCAGTACGAATCCTGGGCGCTGCCGCTGGCGATCCTGCTCGTGGTGCCCACGGGCGTGCTCGCGGCCCTGTTCGGGGTGCAGTTGCGGGGCCAGGACAACAACATCCTGACCCAGATCGGCCTGATCGTGCTCATCGGTCTCGCGGCCAAGAACGCCATCCTGATCGTAGAGTTCGCGCACCAGCTGGAGGAGACCGAGCGGAAGGGCCCCGTGGCCGCCGCCGTCGAGGCCTGCCGCCTGCGCCTGCGCCCGATCCTGATGACGGCCTTCGCCTTCATCCTCGGCACAGTGCCGCTGGTGATCGCCACCGGCCCCGGCGCCGAGATGCGCCAGGCGCTGGGCACCGCCGTGTGCTTCGGCATGATCGGCGCCACGGTGTTCGGCCTCTTCCTCACGCCGGTCTTCTACGTGGTGATCCGGAACTTCCTGATCTGGCTCGCCAAGAAGCGCGGCAAGGACCCGCACAACACCACGCCGGACAAGCACGACCCGCACGCGGCGCCCTCCCACGCTTGAGCCCGAACCGAGCCCGGATGCGGACCCCGCATCCGGGCTTCATGTTTTGGGGTTGCGCCCCGAAGACCGGAAAGCTAAAGACCCCTCACCCCGCGAGGGGCGTCGGAGCGTAGCGCAGCCCGGTTAGCGCACTAGTCTGGGGGACTAGGGGTCGGAGGTTCGAATCCTCTCGCTCCGACCATTCGGACTCATTGCCCCCCACAATGAGATTTCCAACATCCTGACCATCGATGACGGCGCGCGAAAGCGCCTGGGTGACCCTACGTCCGCGTGGGGCCGCGGCGCCCTCGTGCGTCGCGAAGGGCCGGCCGCGGCCGACCGGATCAACACGAAATCGTCAGTGACGGGCCTTGCCCGAAGGGACCGCCGTCACCGCTCCGCGCGCGGCCGCGCCGGCCGATTGACTCGCGGCTGAGCTTGGCCTTCTCACTGCGCCCGGTCGCGGGCGCCGACGGGGTCGAGACCCGGCGGCACCGCGCGCCCGCGGCAGTCCCGTCGCGGCAGCGGGAGCGGAGACCCAATCGAAAATTTGCCACGAATGGCGTCACACAAACGGGGCGCATCAGGGCTTAGACAGTCGCGCCCGGTGCCGTCGACCGGTCCGTTCTTCGAGCCGGTACGGTCTCGATTTGATGAAATCCGTATACACGAAGACATCCCGCCCTCGATCCTCGCCATCCGGATCGCCCGATCAGGTCGTGCACGCCTCCCGAGCACTGACGGCCTGAGATCCGGCGATCAACCTGAAAGCACGCCCGCGGCACATGACCGGGACACAGCGCACCTTCGCGACCATTCTCGCGCCTCTCGGACTGCTGATCTGCGTAGTCGTGGCCGCCAGTCTCTGGCCCGGCCCGGTCATGAGCGTCTTCACGGGATTGAGCACGGCGATTCGGGATCGCCTCGGGGCGGGCGAGGCCGAGACCGCCGCGGGCGGTGAGCCGCGCGAGGGCGGGCCGGCCCGGCTCTTCCGGCCGAGCCCGGCGCAGCGCGCCGCCCTCGACATCGTGCCCGTCGCGGCGGTGAACTTCCGGCCCGAAGGCATGGCGGAGGGCCGCATCGCCCTCAACGACGACGACAACGTCCCGGTCACCTCGCCCTATGCCGGCCGGGTGACCCGGGTGCTGGTGCGCGCCGGCGACGCGGTGAAGGCCGGCGACGTGCTCCTCACCCTCGAGGCCTCGGACATGGTCCAGGCCCAGAACGACTACCAGACCGCCCTCAACACCCTCGCCAAGGCCACCGCGCTGCTGAAGCTCGACCAGACCATCGCGGCGCGCCAGCAGGAGCTGTTCCAGGCCAAGGCCGTGGCGCTGAAGGACTACCAGTCGGCTCAGAACGACGTCATCGGGGCGCAGAGCGACCTGAAGACCGCCGAGGCCGGCCTCGAGGCGGTGAAGAACCGCCTGCGCCTCCTCGGCAAGACCGACGCGGAGATCGCGGCCTTCGAGAAGAAGGGCACCCTCAGCCCCGAGACCCAGATCCGGGCGCCCATCGCCGGCACCATCGTCCAGCGCAAGGTCGGCCTCGGCCAGTACCTCTCCACCTCCAGCGATCCGGTCTTCGTGATCGGCGACCTCTCCACGGTCTGGCTGGTCGCCAACGTGCGCGAGAGCGAGATCCCGCGCATCCGGATCGGCCAGGAGGTCGAGGCGACGGTGGCGGGCTTCGGCGACCGGATCTTCAAGGCGCGGGTCGACTACCTGTCCGCCAGCCTCGACCCGGCCACGCGCCGCCTCGCGGTGCGCAGCGAGGTCGAGAACCCCGATCAGGTCCTCAAGCCCGAGATGTTCGCGAGCTTCACGATCTTCACCGGGCCGGGGCAGACCGCGCCGGCCGTGCCCGCCGCCGCCATCGTGTACGAGGGCGCCCGCGCGCATGTCTGGATCGCGCGGCCCGACGGGGCCATCGAGGCCCGCGACGTCACCCTCGGCCTGACGGCCCGCGGCATGGTGCAGGTCACCGCCGGGGTCGCGGTCGGGGAGGCGATCGTCACGCGCGGGGCCGTGTTCATGGATCGGGCGACGAGCGGTGACAAGGCGTCCTGACCCGCCGGGCCTAAGGCCCCTTCCTCGTTCTCGTTCTCGGGCCGCGGCCGGAAATCCTCTGCGATGAACAGCCTGATCGTCTTCGCCCTGCGCCAGCGCGTGCTGGTCTGCCTGCTGTTCCTGATGATGCTGGCGCTCGGCTATGCCAGCTACACGCAGCTCAACATCGAGGCCTATCCCGACCCGGTGCCGCCGCTGGTCGACGTCATCACGCAGAATCCCGGGCAATCGGCCGACGAGATCGAGCGCTACATCACGATTCCCCTGGAGGTGCAGCTCGCCGGCATCCCCAACGCCACCGTGGTGCGCACCATCTCGCTGTTCGGCCTCTCGGACGTGAAGGTGCAGTTCACCTACGCCTTCACCTACCAGGAGGCGCTGCAGCGGGTGCTCAACCGCCTGTCGCAGCTGCCGCCCCTGCCGGGTGGCGCCCAGCCGCAGATCTCGCCGACCAGCCCCGTCGGCGAGATCATGCGCTACAAGGTGACGGGGCCGCCGGGCTACTCCTCCACCGATCTCAAGACGCTGCAGGACTGGGTGCTGCAGCGCCGGTTCAAGGCGATTCCGGGCGTCGTCGACGTGACGGCCTTCGGCGGCCGGACCAAGGAATACGAGATCGCCGTCGACCTGAACCGGCTCCAGGCGCAGGGCATGACCCTGGTCCAGCTCGTCTCCGCCCTCAACAATTCGAGCATCAATGTCGGCGGCCAGACCCTGAACGTGGGCGAGCAGTCGGCGGTGGTGCGCGGCATCGGCCTCATCCGCGACATGGACGACATCCGCGACACCATGCTGACCCAGGTCGGCGGCGTGCCGGTGCTGGTGCGCGACGTCGCCGAGGTGCGGGTCTCGCACGCGCCGCGCCTCGGGATCGTCGGGCACGATGGCGACGACGACATCGTCGAGGGCATCGTGCTGATGAGCCGCGACGGCGAGAGCCTGCCGACCCTGCGCCTCGTCAACGCCGAGATCGACAAGATCAACGCCAGCGGCATCCTGCCCCCGGACGTACGGGTGGAGCGGATCTACGACCGCAGCGGGCTCATCCACACCACCACCCACACGGTGATGCACAACCTCGTCTTCGGCGTGACGCTGGTCTTCGTGGTGCAGTGGCTGTTCCTCGGCTCCCTGCGCAGCGCGATCATCGTGGCGGCGACGATTCCCTTAGCGCTGGGCTTCGCCATCCTGATCCTCGTGCTGCGCGGCGACTCGGCCAACCTCCTCTCCCTCGGCGCCATCGATTTCGGCCTCATCGTCGACGCCACCGTGATCATGGTGGAGAACGTCTTCCGGCACCTCGCCGAACCGGAACACGGGGCGGGCCAGGCCCCGCCGGGCGGCCTGGCCGGGCGCCTCGGCACCATCGCCATCGCGGGCGCCGAGGTGAACCGGGCGATCTTCTTCTCGGCCACGATCATCATCGTGGGCTTCCTGCCGCTCTTCACGCTGACGGGCGTCGAGGGGCACATCTTCGGGCCGATGGCCAAGACCTACGCCTACGCGCTGCTCGGCGGCCTGATCGCCACCTTCACGGTCTCGCCGGCCCTCTCGGCCCTGATCCTGCCCAAGCACGTGGAGGAGCGCGACACCCTGATCGTGCGGCTCCTGCGCTTCGGCCACGTGCGGATCCTGCGCTTCGGCCTGCGCAACAAGGTGCTGTCGCTCCTCGTGGTCGTGGCGATGCTCGGCGTCTCGGGGCTCGCCGCCCGCAGCCTCGGCCTCGAATTCCTGCCCAAGCTCGAGGAGGGCAACCTCTACATCCGCGGCACCATGCCGGCCTCGATCTCCCTGGAGGCCGGCAACGCCTACGTGGAGCGGCTGCGCAAGATCATCGCCGAGGTGCCGGAGGTGGTCACCGTGCTCTCGCACCAGGGCCGCCCCGATGACGGGACGGACGCCACCGGATTCTTCAACGTCGAGATCCTGGCGCCCCTGAAGCCCTTCGACACCTGGCGCAAGGGCCTCGACAAGGAGACGCTCGTGCGCGACCTCTCGGCCCGGCTCGACGAGGCCTTCCCGGGGATCGAGTTCAACTTCTCCCAGTACATCGAGGACAACGTCCAGGAGGCGGCCTCCGGGGTGAAGGGCGAGAACTCGGTCAAGATCTACGGCAACGACCTCAACGACCTGACCAGGACCGCGGAGGCGATCAAGGCCACCCTGGCGAAGGTGCCCGGCATCGCGGATCTGGCGGTCTTCGCCTCCCTCGGACAGCCCACGGTGCGGATCGACATCGACCGGCGCAAGGCCGCCCGCTACGGCCTGTCGCCGGGCGACGTGAACACCACCGTCCAGGCGGCGATCGGCGGCCAGACCGCGGGCGACCTCTACGAGTACGGCTCGGACCGGCACTTCCCCATGCGGGTGCGCCTGGCGCCACAGTACCGCCGCAGCCTGGAGACCATCCGCAACATCACCGTCGGGGCGGCCAACCCGGCGGGCGGCGTGATCCAGGTCCCGCTCTCGGAGATCGCCACCGTCGAGCTCGTCTCCGGCGCGGCCTTCATCTACCGCGAGAACCAGGAGCGCTACATCCCGGTCAAGTTCTCGGTGCGCGGCCGCGATCTCGGCGGCGCGGTGCTGGAGGCGCAAGCCCGTATCGCCGAGGAGGTCACCCTGCCGCCCGGGTTCCACCTCGAATGGGTCGGCCAGTTCACCAACCTGCAGGATGCCGTGCAGCGCCTGACCATCGTGGTCCCGGTGACGATCGCGCTCATCGCCCTGCTGCTCTACGTCAACTTCAGCTCCGTCACCGACATGGTGCTGACGCTGAGCGTGATCCCGATGGCGATGATCGGCGGCATCTTCGCGCTGTTCCTGACGATGACGCCGTTCTCGATCTCGGCGGCGATCGGGTTCATCGCCCTGTTCGGCATCTCGACCATGGAGGGCGTGATCCTGCTCTCCTACTACAACCAGCTCATCGACGAAGGCTGGGCCCGAACCGAGGCGGTGTGGCACGCCGCCAACGTGCGCATGCGCCCCGTCATGATGACCTGTGTCGCCGCCTGCGTCGGCCTGCTCCCGGCGGCGATTTCCACCGGCATCGGCTCGCAGGTCCAGAAGCCGCTCGCCCTGGTGGTGGTCGGCGGCATCCTGCTCGCGCCGAATCTCATCCTCGTGGTGGTCCCGATCCTGATCGCCCTGTTCTCCCGGCGCGTTCCGGCCACGATCCCGACGGAGGCCGCCACCCGGGCGGCGGCCCAGGCGGAGCACGCGTGATGGGCCGATCACGGACCCGCGCGCGCGCCGCCGGCCGCGTTGACTTCGGCCCCGCCCCGGCGCCTCTACGGCGCCGGACGGCGACAGGATTTCTCGGCACGATGGTGGCATCCCCCCAGAACGCGGCACCCGCCGGACGGGGCCGGAGACGCTGCCTCCGCGAGGGTCTGCTCGTCCTCGCGGTCACGGGCCTGGGCGGCTGCGTCGTCGGCCCGGACTACGTGCCGCCGGCCGATCCGCCGGTGACCCGCTACACCCGCGAGCCCCTGGGCAACCCCACCGCCGCCGACAACATCCGCACCGTCCATGGCGGCTCGGCTGACCAGACCTTCGTGTCGGGCGCCGACGTGCCGGGCCAGTGGTGGACGCTGTTCCGCTCCCCCGCCCTCGACCGCCTGGTGGCGGAGGCGCTCGCCAACAACCCGAACCTCGACGCGGCGCAGGCCTCCCTGCGGATCGCGCAGGAGAACGTCGAGGCGCAGCGCGGCACGCTGTTTCCCGTCGTTGCCGCCAACGGCCTCGGCTCGCGCCAGAAGGCCCCCGGAGGCGCCCTGCAGGGGCCGCTCAACGACACCCGGCAGCTGTTCTACAGCCTGTACACGCCGCAGGTGACGGTCTCGTTCACGCCCGACGTGTTCGGCGGCAACCGGCGCCAGATCGAGTCCCTGGAGGCGCAGGCCGAGAACCAGCGCTTCCAGCTCGAGGCGACCTACCTGACGCTGACCACGAACGTCGTCCTGGCGGCGATCCAGGAGGCGTCGCTGCGCGCCCAGATCGACGCCACCCGCAAGGTGATCCAGGCCCAGACCGACGTCCTGAACCTCTACAACAAGCAGCTCTCCCTCGGGCAGATCGCCGGGGCCGACGTGGTGGTGCAGCAGGCCGCCCTGGCGGTCTCGATGCAGCTGCTGCCCCCTCTGGAGAAGCAGCTCGCCCAGCAGCGCAACCTGCTGACCGCCCTGGTCGGGCGCCTGCCGAGCGAGGAGATCGCGCCGACCTTCACCCTGGCCTCCCTGCGCCTGCCCACCAACCTGCCGGTGAGCCTGCCCTCGCGCCTCGTGCAGCAGCGCCCGGACGTGAAGGCCGCGGAGGCCAACGTGCAGCAGGCGAGCGCCGCGGTGGGGGTCGCGGTGGCCAACCGCCTGCCGCAGTTCAACATCACGGCCAATGGCGGCGCCAGCGCGGTGCGGATCGCGCAGCTCGCGACCTCGGCCGCCTCGTTCTACGGCATCGTCGGCACGGTGGCGCAGCCGATCTTCGATGCCGGGACCCTGTTCCGGCGCCAGCGCGCGGCGGAGGAGACGCTCAACGAGGCCCAGGCCCAGTACCGGGCCGTGGTCATCGGCGCCTTCCAGAACGTCGCCGACACCCTGCGCGCGCTTCAGTCCGACGCCAGGGCGGTGGCGGCGGCCTCAGCCGCGGAGCGGGCCACCGGCGAGAGCCTCGGCCTCATCCGCAAGCAATATGCGGCCGGCGCCCTCAACAGCACCCAGGTGCTGATCGCGCAGCAATCCTACCTCTCGGCCCTCGTCACCTCGGCGGGCGCGCGCGCCAACCAGTATGCCGACACCGCCGCCCTGTTCCAGGCGCTCGGCGGCGGCTGGTGGAACCGCACCGACGTGAAGCCGGCCCCGCCGAGCACGGACCCGGCGAAGTTCCTCTAGGAACCGAGGCCGGCGCGAGCGTCCGGCCGCGCGGGGCAAACCGTTCGTTACCAGGGGGTTAAGGCGCGATTTGTTGGCCTGGACCGACGAGATGCGCTATAGGTTCGGGCAGCACACAGCACGGTCCGGCCCAACCGCCGGACACGCGCGCGACAACGCCGTGAGCGGGCGGACCCGACCCTTGCCGCCGACGCTCCGGACCCCGGACAGGTAGAGACCGAAGACCTTGGCAGAGAACGACATTCCGGGCGCCGGCACGCCGCCGCCCGCCTCCGACATCAAGCCCGTGTCGATCACCGACGAGATGAAGCGCTCCTACCTCGATTACGCCATGAGCGTGATCGTGAGCCGGGCGCTGCCGGATGCGCGCGACGGCCTCAAGCCCGTGCACCGGCGCATCCTGTATGCGGCGCACGAGAGCGGGCACCTGCCCGAGCGCCGATACGTCAAGTCGGCCCGCATCGTCGGCGACGTGATCGGTAAGTACCATCCGCACGGCGACCAATCGATCTACGACGCCTTGGTCCGCATGGCGCAGGACTTCTCGATGCGCCTGATGCTCATCGACGGGCAGGGCAATTTCGGCTCGGTGGACGGCGATCCCCCGGCGGCCATGCGCTACACCGAATCGCGCCTGGCCAAGCCCGCCAATGCGCTGCTCGCCGACATCGACAAGAACACCGTCGATTTCCAGGCCAACTACGACGGGGAGCACGAGGAGCCGACCGTCCTGCCGGCGCGCTTCCCCAACCTGCTCGTCAACGGCGCCGGCGGCATCGCGGTCGGCATGGCCACCAACATCCCGCCACACAATCTCGGCGAGCTGATCGAGGCCTGCGTCGCCCTCATCGACGATCCCGGCCTCTCGATCGAGCAGCTCACCGAGTACGTGCCCGGGCCAGACTTCCCCACCGGCGGCTCGATCCTCGGCCGCGCCGGCACCCGCCAAGCCTACGCCACGGGCCGCGGCTCGATCATCATGCGGGCGAAGTCCCATGTCGAGGAGCTGCGCAAGGAGCGCGAGGCGCTGATCTTCACCGAGATCCCGTATCAGGTGAACAAGGCGACGCTCATGGAGAAGATCGCCGAGCTGGTGAAGGAGAAGCGCGTCGAGGGCATCTCGGACCTGCGCGACGAATCCGACCGCGACGGCATGCGCATCGTCGTCGAGATCAAGCGCGACGCCATGGCGGACGTGGTGCTGAACCAGCTCTACCGCTTCACGCCCCTGCAATCCTCCTTCGGCTGCAACATGGTGGCGCTGAACGGCGGCCGCCCCGAGCTGATGAACCTGAAGGACCTACTCCAGGCCTTCGTGGACTTCCGCGAAGAGGTGGTGTCCCGGCGGACCAAGTTCCTCCTCAACAAGGCCCGCGAGCGCGCCCACGTCCTGTGCGGCCTCGCCATCGCGGTCGCCAACATCGACGAGGTCATCCGCCTGATCCGGACCTCGCCCGATCCCAACACCGCCCGCGACGCGCTGATGGCGCGCGACTGGCCAGCCCACGACATCGCGCCGCTCATCGCCCTCGTGGACGATCCGCGCCACCGGGTCTCCGAGGACGGCACCTACCGCCTCTCGGAGGTGCAGGCCCGCGCCATCCTGGATCTGCGCCTGCAGCGCCTCACCGCGCTGGGCCGCGACGAGATCGGCGACGAGCTGAAGAAGCTCGCCGACGAGATCGCCGACTACCTCGACATCCTGCGCTCGCGCCTGCGCATCATGGGCATCGTCAAGGACGAGCTCGCGGAGGTCCGCGAGGCCTACGCCACCCCGCGCCGCACCGTGATCCTCGACTGGGACTCGAACGTCGAGGACGAGGACCTGATCCAGCGCGAGGACATGGTCGTCACCGTGTCCCATGCCGGCTACGTCAAGCGCGTGCCGCTCTCGACCTACCGGGCCCAGCGCCGCGGCGGCAAGGGCCGCTCCGGCATGGCGACCCGCGACGAGGATTTCGTCACCCGCCTGTTCGTGGCCAACACCCACACGCCGGTGCTGTTCTTCTCGAACCAGGGCCAGGTCTACAAGGAGAAGGTCTGGCGCCTGCCGATGGCGGCGCCGAACGCCCGCGGCAAGGCGCTGGTCAACATCCTGTCGATGGATGCCGGCACCGAGCGCATCACCACCATCATGCCGCTGCCCGAGGACGAGGCCTCCTGGGAGACCCTCGACGTCATGTTCGCCACGGCGAGCGGCAGCGTGCGGCGGAACAAGCTCTCGGACTTCGTGCAGGTGAACCGGGCCGGCAAGATCGCCATGAAGCTCGATGCGGGCGACCACATCGTCCACGTGGAGATCTGCCGCGCCGACCAGAACGTCCTGCTCACCACCCAGGCCGGCCAGTGCATCCGCTTCCCCGTCGAGGACGTCCGCGTCTTCAAGGGCCGCGATTCCACCGGCGTGCGCGGCATCAGCCTCGCCAAGGACGACCGCGTCATCTCGATGACGATCCTCAACGCCTTCGACGCCTCCCCGGAGGAGCGGGCGGGCTACCTGAAGATGCGCCGCGCCGTGATCGGCGACGGCATCGAGGGCGAGGAGAGCGCGAGCCCCGAGGCGGAGGAGGGGGTGGCCGAGGCCAGCACCATCTCGCTGGATCGCTACAACGAGATGGGCGCCTACGAGCAGTTCGTGCTCACCCTGTCCGAGCGCGGCTTCGGCAAGCGGACCTCGTCCTACGAGTACCGGACCTCGGGCCGCGGCGGCAAAGGCATCACGGCGATGCGGGTCAATGCCCGCAACGGCAATCTCGTGGCCTCCTTCCCGGTCCAGCCCTCCGACCAGATCATGCTGGTCACCGATGGCGGCCAGCTCATCCGCGTGCCGGTGGACGACATCCGCATCGTCGGGCGCGCCTCGCAGGGCGTGACAGTGTTCAACACGGAGAAGACCGAGAAGGTCGTGTCCGTCGAGCATATCGAGGGCGAGGACGAGAGCGAGGGCGGCGAGGAGGCCGTGCAGGCCTGATCGCACGCCCCGGCGCGGGCGACCTCACGGCCGTCCGCGCCGCGTCGGGAGGCTTACGCCGTTTTCGTGTCCGGGCCGGAGGTTCCGTTTCGGGTCGAAATGCTCTACCCCGGGCCGCGATGATCCGCACCGCCCTCTACGCCGGCTCGTTCGACCCGGTCACGAACGGACACCTCGACGTCATCCGTCAGGCGTGCCGGCTCGTGCAGACCCTCGTCATCGCCATCGGCGTGCATCCCGGCAAGGCGCCGATGTTCTCGCCCGAGGAGCGGGCGGAGCTGCTGCGCGCCACCTGCGAGCCCCTGGCCCAGGCCGAGGGCACGGCACTGACGATCGTGACCTTCGACGACCTCGCGGTCACGGCGGCGCGGCGGGTCGGCGCCACCGTGTTCATCCGCGGCCTGCGCGACGGCACCGACCTCGACTACGAGATGCAGCTCGCCGGCATGAACGGCGCCATGGCGCCGGAGGTGCAGACCGTGTTCCTGCCCGCCTCCACCGGCGTCCGCCCGATCACCGCCACCCTCGTCCGCCAGATCGCCGCCATGGGCGGCGACGTTTCGCCCTTCGTGCCGCCTCTGGTGGCCGAGCGCCTCGCGCAGCGCTTTCGCGCGGGCTGAGTCCCGTCGTCACGCTCAACGAAAGAATGCTGACCCTATGGCCTTTGGACTGAATCGCCGCATCGCCCTTCTCGCCGTCGCCGGCCTCCTCGCCTCAACCCCCGCGGCCTGGGCGCTGGACGAGAACACGGTGTACCTCGACACCAAGGACGGCCGCGTCACCATCGAGCTGCGCCCGGAGATCGCCCCGAAGCACGTCGCCCAGCTCAAGACCCTGATCAAGCAGGGCTTCTACAACGGCTTGAAGTTCCACCGGGTGATGGACGGCTTCATGGCCCAGACCGGCGACCCGAAGGGCAACGGCACCGGCGGCTCCAGCCTGCCGAACATTCCGGCCGAGTTCTCGCAGGCGCCGTTCAAGCGCGGCACCGTCGGCATGGCCCGCTCCTCCGATCCGAACTCCGCCAACTCGCAGTTCTTCATCTGCCTCGGCGACGCGCCGTTCCTGAACGGCCAGTACACCGTGGTCGGCCTCGTCTCCTCGGGCATGGAGACGGTCGACGCGATCAAGAAGGCTGCCCCCGGCGCGCCGGGCGGGGCGGTGCAGAACCCCGACAAGATCGTGAAGATGCAGATGGCGCAGGGAGCCAAGTAGCTTGCGGGGCGGCGCCCATCTCGGGGCTCTCGCGGCGCTCCTCGCCGTTGGGCTCCCCGTGCGGGCGGCGCCCACCACGGGCCCGCTGACCCTGCCGGAGACCCTGCGGGGCACCGTCCAGGTTCCGCTGAACGGCATGGCCGACGGCGAAAAGCCCCCGGATGGCAGGAGGCTTCCCGATACCCGGGAGCCGGCCGACACGCTTCGGGAGCTCTATCCCGCGCTCGCCGCGTGCTGGGAGATCCCGGAGGGCCTGGCCCGCTTCGAGCGCACCGAGATCACCGCCCGCTTCTCCCTGCGCCGGGACGGCTCCGTCATCGGCACGCCCCGGGTGACCTTCTCGACGCAGGATTCGGACACCCGCGCCTACCGCATCCTCACGGATGCGACCCTGGCGGCGATCCGGCGCTGCACGCCCGTCCGGATCACCCCCGGCCTCGGCGCGGCCATTGCGGGGCGCCCGATCGCGCTCCGCTTCATCTACCAAGGACCCAAGGGAAAAGGAGTCTAGACCCATGGCAGAGACCGAGACCATCATCCTGGAGACCACCAAGGGCCGCGTCGTGATCGGGCTGCGCCCCGACCTCGCCCCCAACCATGTCGAGCGCCTGAAGACGCTCGCCGCGCAGGGCTTCTACGATGGCGTGCCGTTCCACCGCGTGATCGACGGCTTCATGGCCCAGACCGGCGACCCGACCGGCACCGGCTCGGGCGGTTCCGAGCTGCCCGACCTCAACGCCGAGTTCAACGCCGAGCCGCACGTGCGCGGCACCTGCTCGATGGCGCGCACCAACTTCCCGCACTCGGCCAACTCGCAGTTCTTCATCTGCTTCGGCGATGCCCGCTTCCTCGACAAGCAGTACACCGTCTGGGGCAAGGTCGTGGAAGGCATGGACGTGGTCGACACCCTGAACAAGGGCGAGCCGCCGCGCTCCCCCGACAAGATCGTCAAGGCGACCGTCGGCGCCGCCTGATCCCGGCCAGCCGATCGATCGACGTCCGAGGGAAGTGTCCGCGCGAACGTGCGGACACTTCTTTCGTTTCGGGGCGATGCGAGACTTGGCACGGCGCCCGCCGCCTGGGAAACGGCGGGCCATGAACGGCACCCTCCCATGACCGGCAGCTTCCCATAACCGGCAGCCTTCCATGACCGGCACCCTCCCGCTCCGCGACGTCCTCCTCGCCCTCGCGGTGGTGGCGGTCTGGGGCACGAACTTCGTCGTGATCCGGATCGGACTCGACCACCTGCCGCCGCTGCTGTTCGCCGCCCTGCGCTTCGTGCTCGCCGCCCTGCCGGGCGTGTTCCTGCTGCGCCGCCCGGCGGTCCCCTGGCGCAACCTCGCCGCCTACGGCCTGCTGATCGGGGCCGGACAGTTCGGCCTGCTGTTCATCGCCCTGCGCGGCCACATCGCCCCCGGCCTCGCCTCGCTGGTGATCCAGATCCAGGTCTTCTTCACCATCGGCCTCTCGGTCCGCCTCGCCGGCGAGCGGGTGTCCGGCCACCAATGGGCGGCCCTCGGCCTCGCGGCGGCGGGCCTCGCCGTCATCGCCGCCCACACCGATGCCGCGACGACGCCCCTCGGCCTCGGGCTCGTGGCCTGCGCCGCCCTGAGCTGGGCCGGCGGGAACATGGCGGCCAAGCGCAGCGGCGTGCGGGCGATGCTGCCCTACGTCGTCTGGGCGAGCCTGTTCTCGGCGCCGCCGCTCCTCGCCGCCTCGTTCCTCCTCGAAGGCTGGGACGCCATCCGAGACGGCCTCCTGCGGGCCGACCTGACGACCTGGGCCGCGGTGGTCTGGCAGTCGGTGGGCAACACCATGTTCGGCTACGCGGTCTGGGGCTGGCTGCTCGCGCGCCACCCCGCCGCCCTGATCACCCCGATGGCCCTGCTGGTGCCGGTCTTCGGCATGGGAGCCTCGGCCCTCTGGCTCGGCGAGCCGCTGCCGGGCTGGAAGCTCGGCGCCGCCGGCCTCGTCCTCGGCGGCCTCGCCCTCGGGCTGCTCTATCCGCGCTGGCGGGCGCGCGCCGCGATCAAAAGTGCGCCGACCTGACGCGTCAGGCGTCCTCGGTTCCGGCGAGGCGTGTCTCGGCGAGGCGTGTCTCGGCCGCCGCCAGATCCTCCGGCGCGTTGATGTTGGCGAAGGGGTCGTGAGGCTCCGCCGGCCAGGGCACCGCCACCGCGCCGTGGCGCCTCAGGAAGGCGCCGACCCGGCGCTCGCCGCGCTCCACCAGGGCCGCGCGCAGGTCCGCCCGCAGGGCCACCGGCCAGAGCGCCACCGTGAAGTGCTCGCGCCCGCCCGAGGCCGCCATGGCGATGGCGTCGTCCGCCCCGGCCGCCCCGGCGAGGCGGGCGACGAGGTCGCGGGGCAGGAACGGCGCGTCGCCTGAGACGCTGGCGACGTGGCGCACGTCCGGATGATGGGCGGCCGCGTGCTCCAGCCCAGCGAGGATGCCCGCGAGTGGGCCCGGATTGTCCGGCACGCCGTCGGGCACGATCGCGCCCGGGAAATCGGGAAAGCGGCCCGGATCGCCGTTCGCGTTGAGGATCACGCCGGCCGCGCACTGGGGCGCGAACCGGGCGAGCACCCGGTCGAGCAGGCTGCGGCCCCCGAGAAGGCGCAGGGGCTTGTCGCCCCCGCCCATGCGGCGCGCCAGCCCGCCGGCGAGGATCACGCCCAGCACCGGCGGCATCGCGGCTACTCGATGACGATGCGGGGGGCCGCCCGCGGGGCCGGGCCGCCGGTCAGGTTGCCCCAGAGCTTGGCGGCGATGCCGCGATAGACCTGCGCGTGCGGCCCGTCCGGGTCCACCGCCACCACGGGGCGGCCGGCATCCGAGCTCTCGCGGATCGTCATGTTCAGCGGCACCTCGCCGAGGAACGGCACCTCCAGCCGCTCGGCCTCGGCCCGCGCGCCGCCATGCCCGAAGATGTGCGAGGCCGTGCCGCAATGCGGGCAGACGAAGGTCGCCATGTTCTCGATCACGCCGAGGATCGGCACCGCGACCTTGCGGAACATCGTGACGCCGCGGCGCGCGTCGATCAGGGCGAGGTCCTGCGGCGTCGAGACGATGACCGCCCCGGAGAGGGGGGTCGCCTGGGCCATGGTGAGCTGCGCATCGCCGGTGCCGGGGGGCATGTCGACCACCAGCACGTCGAGCTCGCCCCAGGCGACCTCGCGCAGCATCTGGGTGATGGCCGACTGCACCATGGGCCCGCGCCAGATCATCGCCGTCTCGGGCTCGATCAGGAAGCCGATCGACATCACCTTGATGCCGAAGCCCTCCATCGGGGCGAGCAGGCGCTCCTCGATGACGCGGGGCTTGCCCGACAGGCCGAACAGCTTGGGCACCGAGGGGCCGTAGATGTCGGCGTCGAGCAGCCCGACCTTGAGGCCCTGGGCCGAGAGGGCGAGCGCGAGGTTGCAGGCCGTGGTCGACTTGCCGACGCCGCCCTTGCCGGAGGCGACGGCCACGATGTGGCGCACGCCCGGGAGGGCGGGACCGGTCCGCGGCGGCGGCGGGGCGGCGGGGCGGCCGGGGGAGGGCGGCTGCGGGGCCGCGGATTGGGGACCGTGCTGGGCCGGCTGGTTCGGCCCGCGCTCGGAGGTCAGGCTGGCGAAGACGCCGGAAACGCCGGGCGTGGCCAGGATCGCGCCCTCGGCCCGGCGCCGGATCGGCTCGAAGCGCTCGGCCTCGCTGGGGTCGATCAGGATCGAGAACATCACCCGGTCGGTGGGATCGACCACCACCTGCGACAGGCGACCGGAGGCGGGCAGGGTGGTGCCCGCGGCATCGACGGTCACGGTCGAGAGCACCTTGAGGACGTCGTCACGGGTGATCGCCAAGGGTCTGGCTCCTTGCCGCGTCCGGCGGGAGCCGAGGCGCGGCGACAATCGGGGGATCGCGGGTGTTGCGGCCCCGGCCGGGCCGCCCGCGACGAACCCATGCGACAGCACAGGCGCCGCCCGAGCGCAAGCGCTTCCCGGCTCCGTCGGGGGCGAGACCCCTGGTCGCGGCGGGCTCCGCGGCCGGCCCGGACCGGGCCGGGTCGGCGCCCCGGTTTCGTTCAATTCGTTCAGATTCCGGTAGGCATGAGTCGAGGGGAGGGGTCCGATTTTGCGTCCTCCCGGCGCTCCGCGACGTTCGAAGCAGCACAAGAGAGGACGCCCGCCGGCGGCCTCGACCGCTGCAGGATCCTTCCATCGTGCTCCCCTGGTCTCGCGTGCTTCCCGGTCTGCGCTCCCGGTCTTCGGCGCCCGCACGGGCCTCGACGCTGCGCCCGCGCGGTGAGGTCGCCGATCGCGACCTCACCATGAGCCGGTACCTCCTGCGCTTCTCCCGGCCGGTCTCCGCCCGCTACGAGATCGATACCGGCCGCGAACGGGCGCTCCACCTGCGCCGCACGATCCTCATCGGGCTTGTCTTCCACAACGCCTACAACCTGACGACCGCGCTGCTGATGCCGGAGATGCTGTCCCTGGGGCTGGCCCTGCGGCTGTTCCTGGTGACGCCGCTGGGCCTGATGCTGGCCTGGTCGGTCACCCGGATGCCGGGACCGCGGCGCGAGCGCATGGTCACGGCCACGATGCTGCTGATGACGGCGGTGCCGATCCTGCTGTTCAGCCTGGAGCGGGAGACGATGACCGCCATCTGCTACATCGAGTACCCGCTGATGATGGTGTTCGCCACCATGATGCTGGTGCTGCGCTTCCCCCACGCCCTGATCCTCACCGGCCTCAGCGCGGCGGCCTCCTTCGCCAGCATCGCCCTGCGCACCGACCTACCCCCCGAACTCGCCCTCTGCCTCGCCTTCCAGACCCTGGCCGGCGGCTTCTTCGTCCTCTACGGCAACCATCAGATCGAGGGCGTGCGGCGGCGGGCCTATCTCGTCTCCCTGCGCGAGATCCTGCGCTCGGCCGGCCTCGAGCAGGACCGGCGCGTGCTCACCGCCCTGTCGGAGACCGATGCCCTCACCGGCCTCGCCAATCGCCGCGCCCTGGATTCGGCCCTGGCCAAGACGGCCGGGGAAGCGCGCGGCACCGCCCTGCTGATGCTCGACGTCGATCACTTCAAGCGCTTCAACGACGCCTACGGCCACCCGGCCGGCGATGCCTGCCTGCGCCGGATCGCCGAGGCCCTGGCGGGGGAGACGCGGGGCGGGCGCGACTGCGTGGCCCGCTACGGCGGCGAGGAATTCTCCATCCTCATGCGGGGCTGCGATGCCCGCGCCGTCGCCCGCGTGGTCCGGCGCCTGCGCGCCGGCATCGCCGGACTGGAGATCCCGCACGCCGCCCGCGGCGACGGCCAGGCCTTCGTCACGGTCAGCATCGGCGTCGCCCTGGCGTCGGCCGGACGCACGACCTCGCCGGCCGAACTCCTGGCCGAGGCGGATGCCGCCCTCTACGACGCCAAGGGCCGCGGCCGGAACTGCCACGTGATCCGGGCGATCGGCGAGCCGGGCATCGTCCTCGACGACCGCCGCCTCGGACGGCTCGGCGCCATGCGCCGGAAGACGACCCGTCCGGCCACCCAGGCCGCGCGCCATCCCGAAACCAATGCGGCCCTGGCTCGTTGAGCACACGACCCGGCCGGCGACGACCGCGCCGGAATGCCTTTACGACGAGTTGGAGACTGCGATCCCATGCACCAGGGCAACCACCGCGACCACGAGGGCGCCAAGAAGCTGTTCGCCCTCATCAAGGACGTCAAGGTCGCGATGATGACCACGGCTGACCAGGACGGGAAGCTCTACAGCCGCCCGATGTGGTGCCAGGAAGCGGACGAGAACGGCGACCTGTGGTTCTTCACCAAGCTGCACTCGCCCAAGACCGCCGAGATCAGCAAGGACAACCAGATCAACCTCGCCTATTCGGACCCGTCGAGCCAGACCTACGTCTCGATCGCCGGCAAGGCCGAGATCGTCACCGACCAGGCGGTCATCGACGACAAGTGGAGCGAGAGCCTGAAGACCTGGTTCCCCAATGGCAAGAACGACCCCGAGGTCGCCCTGCTGCGCGTGCACCCCGAGAAGGGCGAGTACTGGGACAGCCCGAACGCCACGATGCTGCACATCTACGGCTACGTGAAGGCCGCGCTGACCGGCGAGTCGCCCAAGACCGAGACCAAGAAGGTTGATCTCGCCTGAGCCCCGGGCCCGGCATTGTTTTCGAGGGCGGCGTGCCGAGGGGTACGCCGCCCTTTTTCGTCGCCGCGATCGATCGCGCGGAGGCATGGTGCCGGCAGCCCCCCCGTCATTGTGGCGCGAAGCCCCTTGGCCTGCTGCGCTTCGTCTATTCGGACCTCGACAAGCTCGTTCACGGGCTCGATACGGATTTCCAGGATTACGGCCAAAGCGGCGACCTGGAGACGACCCGGCACCATCCGGCATCGCCCTGCGCGTCCGGGCCGTCGTCTCGCCCCCGCCCCCCGCCATGTATGACGACCGATTGACTCACCCGGCGCTGCCATGCGCCTCTGCGCCGCGCGGGGTGCCGGGAGCGCCACCAGGGGAGCCGTGATCCGAACCATGCTCGATCTTGCCACGCGGGTGTACAACCACAGCTTCAAGATCGACCCGATCGTTCGGTCGCTGCTCGACACGGATTTCTACAAGCTCCTGATGGCGCAGACGATCTTCCGCCGCCATCGCGACGCCCGCGTCACCTTCGGCATCCAGAACCGCTCGCGGCAGGTGCGGCTGGCCGAATTCGTGGATGCGGGCGAGCTGCGTGAGCAGCTCGACCATGCCCGCTCGGTGCACCTGAGCCGGGGCGAATCCACCTGGCTGCGCGGCAACACCTTCTACGGCCAGCGCCAGATGTTCTCGGCCGATTTCATGGACTGGCTCGAGGCGTTCCGCCTGCCCGACTACGACCTGGAGGCCCGCGACGGGCAGTACGTCCTCACCTTCCACGGGCCCTGGCTCGAGACCACCATGTGGGAGGTGCCGGCCCTCGCCATCCTCAACGAGCTGCGCACCCGGGGCGTCGTGCGCCAGCTCGGCAAGCTCGACCTGCAGGTGCTCTATGCCCGGGCGATGACCCGGGTCTGGGAGAAGATCGAGCGGCTGCAGCGCCTGCCCGACCTCTCCATCGCGGATTTCGGGACCCGGCGCCGCCACGGCTTCCTGTGGCAGGACTGGTGCGTCGAGGCCATGCACGAAGCCCTGGGCGACCGCTTCCTCGGCACCTCGAACTGCCTCATCGCTCTGCGGCGCGAGGTCGAGGCCGTGGGCACCAACGCCCACGAACTGCCGATGGTCTACGCCGCCCTCGCGGATGACGATGCGGGCCTCGCCCGCGCGCCCTACGACGTGCTGGCCGACTGGCAGCAGGACTATGCCGGCAACCTCCTGGTGATGCTGCCGGACACCTACGGCACCACGGGCTTCCTGGCCAACGCCCCCGCCTGGATGAACGCCTGGACCGGCATACGCATCGACTCCAAGGAGCCCATCGCCGGCGGCGAGGAGGCCATCGCCTGGTGGCGCTCGCGCGGCTCCGACCCGCGCGACAAGCTCGCGATCTTCTCCGACGGGCTCGACGTCGACACCATCGAGGCGATCCACGCCCATTTCCACGGCCGGATGCGGATCGGCTACGGCTGGGGCACGCTGCTCACCAACGACTTTCGCGGGCTGGTGCCGGACGGCCGGCTCGACCCGATCTCCATCGTCTGCAAGGTGATCGCCGCCGACGGCCGGCCCACCGTGAAGATCTCGGACAACCCCTCCAAGGCGATCGGCCCGGCCGAGGAGATCGCGCGCTACACCCGCGTCTTCGGCATCACGGCGCAACCCGCGATGCCGGTGCTGGTCTGAGGGGCGGTCAGGTCGGCGACTGGACGATGACCCCGTACCAGCCGAGCCCCGCATAGGTCTCGTAGCCGGGCGTGCGGTGGAAGGCGACGATCCGGCCGGTCCGGGCGTCCTGGTCGGCGCCGCTCGCGCGCCCGTTGACGGCCAGCGGCAGGGTCTCCTCCAGCACGCCGCGCCCGTCCGAGGCGGCGATCACCCGGTGGCGCGCATCGACGAGGAGGACCCGGGTGCGGGCCCGGTCCTCCACCGCCACCCGCACGCCGTCGACGATGGCCCTGGCCTGGGCCTGCCAGTCGAAATGGATCGCCAGGACGCCGATCGGCCGGGCCCGGCTGTCCCCGTCCGCCCGGACGCTGGCGCAGTAGGTCGCCACCTGCGCGCCCCCGAGGCCGGGCTGTCCGGTCACGTCGGCGGCGACGTAGGCATCCCCGTCCGGGAGGGCGGCCGCGCGCCGGAACCAGTCCTGGTCGGCGACATTGCGCCCGACGAGGCCCGGATAGCGGTCGGGCCGGCCATGGGCGATCACGTTGCCCTGCAGGTCGCAGAGCCAGAGGTCGAGATAGACCGTGTAGGCATCGAGGATGATGCCCAGGCGCCGGGTGGCATAGGTGGCCGCCTCCGGCGTCGGGGCGGCGGCGCAGGCCACCAGGGCCGCGTCGGTGGCCCACCAGCGCACGTCGCAGGTCCGCTCGTAGAGGTTCCGGTCGATGAGCTCGACCGCGTTCAGGGCAAGGTCGATCAGGCGCTCGGTCTGCGAGTCCTCGGCGAAGCTCCGGACCCGGACCTGCAGGCCGGCGATCCGGTTCGACAGCTCGACCTCGAGGGCCCGGGCGACGTTCTCGACCTCGGTGCCGATCGCCCGCACCTCCTGCGCCACCACGGAGAAGCCGCGCCCCATCTCGCCGGCGCGGGACGCCTCGATCAGGGCGTTGAGGGCGAGCATCTTCACCTGCCCGGTGATCGCCTGGATGCGCCGGCTCTTGTCGGACGAGATGCGCTGGAGTTCCGCGATCTCGCTGGCGATGCCACGCAGGTTGGTGGCATCGGGCGCGGCGCCGGCATCAATCGCCATCGTATGCAAAACTGCCTCCAGCCGTCGTCGGAACCGAAAAGTCGTGGTTCCTGGAGGCTTTTGCCAGATTTCACTTATCATTCGATTAAAGGGCACCGCCTTTGCAGTCGGTGTGCGGGTATAGGCGGGATCTATCCTTTGTTATCCTGCGGTTCCGGTCGGCGATCAGCGGGAATCCGCGAAGGATTCTGCGGCTCTCATCAAGATCAAGCGCGCGACATCGGAGCCGTCGACCCATGAAGGACGTCGTCGTCCCCCGGGCGCAAGATGGCGCCCTGTATCGCGGGCCGGAGGCCCTGTCCTGCTCTCGATCGGCGCGGGCGAAGTCCTGGCACTGCCCGGCGGACGACGTGCGCGGCCCGGTCCGGTTCGCGGTCCGAACCTCCGGTTGCCTGGGCGTCGCTGGCGTTCAAGCCATGCATTCGATGCAGGCCCCGCGCGCCGCGATCACGGTTTCGCGACGGACCGGGCCGTCCGGAGGGATCGATTTTCGCGGGCGCTTCGTTCTCAACGCAGCGGTGCCGGCGGAGGCGCGGGCTCCGCGCGTCGCGTCTGGAACACGGAATTCGGAATGGCCCTGCGATCACACCCGAAGCCGTCCCTCGTCCCGCCGCGACCGACGCGCATCGCGGCGGCCGGAACCCCGACCCAGGCCCTGACCTCGCCGATCATCGTCGCCGCCCTGATCATGGTCGGGCTCTATGTCGGCCGCGACGTCCTGATCCCGATCGCCATCGCGATCCTGCTCTCCTTCGTCCTCGGGCCCCTGGTGAACCTGCTGCGGCGCTGGCACTTCGGCCGCTTCCTGTCGGTGGCGGCCTCCGTCCTGCTGGCGCTGGGCACCGCCGCCGCCCTGGCGACGCTGATCGGCGTGCAGATCGCCGACATCGCCAAGGACGTGCCCCGCTACCGCAGCACCATCGAGCGCAAGATCGAGGGCCTCAACGACACCCCTGCCGGGCGCCTCGCCGGCTACGTCGCCAGCATCGGCCGCACGATGCACGAGAGCCACGACGAGGCGAAGCCGGAGCCCAAGCCCGAGCCCCGATCGGACTCGCGCGCCAACCCCGCCCCGCCGGAGAAGGCGGTCCTGGTGGAGGTCAAGGAGCGGGCGCCGGGGCCGGTGACCCTGGCGGGCACGCTGCTCTCGCCGATCCTGCACCCGCTCGCCACCATCGGCATCGTCTTCGTGGTGCTGCTCTTCCTGCTGATGCAGCGGGAGGACCTGCGCGACCGGATGATCCGCCTGGCCGGCTCCAGCGACCTCCACCGCACCACGGTCGCGATGGACGACGCCACCAAGCGCCTGAGCCGGTACTTCCTGGTCCAGCTCGGCCTCAACGCCTCGTTCGGGCTCGTGGTCGGCATCGGGCTCTACTTCCTCGGCGTGCCGAACCCGGTCCTGTGGGGGATCTTCTCGGCGCTGATGCGCTTCGTGCCCTACGTGGGCGCCTTCGTGTCGGCCCTGTTTCCCCTGGCGCTCGCCGCCGCGGTCGATCCGGGCTGGTCGATGGTGATCGGGACGCTGATCCTGTTCCTCGTCCTGGAGCCCCTGGTCGGGCATTTCATCGAGCCGATGCTCTATGGCCAGTCCACCGGGATGTCGCCCTTCGCGGTCCTGGTCTCGGCCCTGTTCTGGACCTGGCTCTGGGGACCCGTCGGCCTGCTGCTCTCGACGCCCCTGACGGTCTGCCTCGTGGTGCTCGGGCGCCACGTCGACAAGCTCGAATTCCTCGACGTTCTGTTCGGCGACCGGCCGGCCCTGACCCCGGTGGAGAACTTCTACCAGCGCATCCTGGCCGACGACCCGGAGGAGGCGCAGGAGCATGCCGACCTGATCCTGAAGACCTGCTCGCTGACCGCCTATTACGACGAGGTGGTGGTGAAGGGCCTCGAGCTCGCCGCCCGGGACGCCACCCGGGGGGTGCTCACCACCGAGCAGAAGAGCGACATCCGTGCCAGCGTCGGCGGCCTGATCGAGGAGATGGCCGACCGCGACGACCTGCGCAGCGACACCGAGGCCAAGGCCGATCCGGACGCGCCGCGCCCCGACCCGGTGCCGGAGGCCTGGGGAGCCGACGGCACGGTGCTGTGCGTGGCCGGGCGCAGCTTCGTCGACGAATCCGCCTGCGCGATCCTGGCCCAGCTCCTGGCCAAGCGCGGGATCGGCGCCCGGGTGGTGCCCTTCGCCGACGTGGCGCGGGCACGGATCGCGGCGTTCGATCCCGGCCCGGCCCGGCTCGTCTGCATCGTGTCGATGGCGATCAGCGGCGAGCCCACCCACCTGCGCCGGCTGGCCGAGCGCCTGCGCCGCACGCTGCCGGGGGTCCCGTTCGTCCTCGGCCTGTGGCAGGCGGACGATGCCGGCCTCGACCCGGCGGCCCGGCGCCGGGCGGTGGATGCCGACATCCACGTCACGTCCCTGAAGGCCGCCGTGGAGGCGGTGGTCGCCGCCGCGCACGGCGGTTCGGCCCCGGCCGCCGCGGAGCCGGAACCGGAGCCCGAATTCGCCCGGGCGCAGCCGATGCCGGTCTGAAGGCCTGGGGCCGGGGCGATTTGGGCTTGACCGGCGGCCCCTCCGTCCGCTTCGCTCCGCGCTGTTCCGGGCCGGGCCCGAGGGGGAGTGCCGATGAGCGTCGTCGATCTCGCGCGGTTCATGGACGATCTCGCCGCCGCCTCGGGGCAGGCGATCCTGCCGTTCTTCCGCGCCGCCTTCGGCATGGACGACAAGGCCCGCGGCGGGGCCGCCTTCGACCCGGTGACCGAGGCCGACCGGGCCGCCGAGGTGGCGATGCGTGGCATGATCCGGCGCCAGCTGCCGACCCATGGCATCCTCGGCGAGGAATTCGGCTCGGAGAACCTCGAGGCCGAATGCGTCTGGGTGCTCGACCCCATCGATGGGACCCGCGCCTTCGTGGCCGGGCTGCCGACCTGGGGCACGCTGATCGGCCTGACCCATCACGGCGCGGCGGTGCGCGGCCTGATGCACCAGCCCTATCTCGGCGAGCTGTTCTCCGGGGACGGGGCCCAGGCTCACCTGCGCGCCCCCCGCGGCGCGCGCCCGTTGCTGACCCGGCGCGGCACCGCCCTCGACCAGGCGATCCTCGCCACCACCGATCCGCGCCTGTTCGCGGAGGGCGAGGAGCGCGAGCGCTTCCTCGCCCTGGAGGGCGCGGTGCGCCTCTCCCGCTACGGCACAGACTGCTACGCCTATTGCATGCTGGCGGCCGGGCAGGTCGACCTCGTGGTCGAGGCCGGGCTCAAGCCCTACGACATCGTCGCGCTGATCCCGATCATCGAGGGCGCCGGCGGGGTGGTGACGACCTGGGACGGCGGCCCCGCCACCGGGGGCGGCCGCATCGTCGCCGCCGGGGACCGCCGCCTGCACGAGGCGGCCCTGCGCCGCCTCAATCCGTGAGGCTCAGGCCTCAACCCGCGCCCGCTCGGCCGGCTCGGCCGCGTCCGAGCCCGGCATGAAGGCGTCGAAGGCCGCCCAGAAATCCTGCCGGATGGCGTCACGCTCCGACAGGATCTCGTGGCGGGCATCGGGCAGCACCAGGATGTGCCCGGCGCGCAGGCCGCGGGCGAACCGCTCCGTGGTCCGGGTGCCGCAGACGGGGTCGGCCCCCGCCGCGACGATCAGGGTCGGGGTCGCGATCCGGCCCGGCACCCGCGGGTCGGCGAGGCGCTTCATGGCCCGGAAGGCGCCGGCGAGCCAGGCGATGCTCGGATCGCCCACGGCGCCGGCCCCGACGTCGCGGGCGGCGGCCGCGTTGCGGGCATAGCGCTCCGGGTCGCGGCAGAGGCGGTTGTTCGGATAGGGCTTGGTGGCGATGGAGACCGCCGAGCCGAAGGGGATGTAGCGCCGGCCCCAGCCGATCCCGTGCAGGGCGCGCGCGAGCAAGGCCGCGCCCGCCGGCCAGCGCACCATGCGGATCGACAGCATCGGCGCCACGGTGACGATGCGCCGGAACGGCAGCCAGCCGTCATGGGCACCGGTGAGCGCCACGGCGCCGCCCATCGAATGCGCCAGGCAGAGATGCGGATGGGGCATCAGCGGGCGCAGGATCGCCTCCTCGATCGCCTTCAGGTCGCGCCGGTAATCGTCGAAATGCGCGACGTGGCCCCGGTGCGGGTCGTCGACCTGGCGCTGGGATTCCCCCTGGCCGCGCCAGTCGAAGGCGACGACGGCGAAGCCCCGTCCGCGCAGGTCCGCGATGGTCTCGTAGTATTTCTCGATGAACTCGGCCCGGCCCTGGAGCAGGCAGACCGTGCCCTTCACCAGGCGGGTGGTCGGGCGCCAATGGGCGGCCCGCAGCGTGATCCCGTCCTCGGTGCGCACCGCCTTCAGGGCGCCGCCCGGCGGAACCGGATTGTCGGGGGTGGAACGCAGGGTCAGCATCGGCGAAGTCTCGCGCAGAGAAAGGGAGCGAAATTTTTGGACCTGGCGGCAGTCCAGGCTCTTGCGAGGCTCAAATCCCGCCCCGATATCAGGCGAGCACCGGCCAATACGGCGGTGCGACTGGTCCGGCCCCCGGGCGGACCCGAAACCAGCATGTTGCTTCTTACGGAGAATATGTGATGCGTCAGTTCGACCTTGCTCCCCTTTATCGCTCCACCGTCGGTTTCGACCGCCTGTTCTCGGCCCTCGACCAGTTCGTGAGCGCCGACGCGGCCCCGACCTACCCGCCCTACAACATCGAGCGCACCGGCGAGAACGCCTACCGGATCACGGTGGCGGTGGCCGGCTTCACGGATTCCGATCTCGCCATCGAGGTCAAGGAGAATGCGCTGACGCTGCGGGGCGAGCGCAAGTCCGACGCCGCCAAGCCGGCGGAGTTCCTGCACCAGGGCATCGCGGCCCGCGCCTTCGAGCGCCGGTTCCAGCTGGCGGACTACGTCCAGGTGACGGGCGCCGCCCTGGAGAACGGCCTCCTCCACATCGATCTCGTCCGCGAGATTCCGGAGGCGAAGAAGCCGCGCCAGATCCAGATCGCCACCGGCCGCGCCCCGCAGGCCCCGGTGATCGAGGGCTCGGTGCAGCAGGCCGCCTGATCGGCGCCGATGCACTTCGGGAGCGCCCCGGCCGCGAGGCCGGGGCGTTCTCACGTCGCGGGCCTGCCGGGCATGCGGCCGGCCCATCGCCAACACGTCAGAATCCCTCGTCGAACCAGTCGCCCCGGCTCGGCTCCTTGCAGCGATAGCCGATGAAACAGCGCGGCGTGTCGCCCGCGGGCACGAAGGCCGGGACGGTGATCTCGGTGACCTCGCAGAAGCTGCGGTCGCGCACGAAGCGGTCATAGGTCTGCCCGCCGGTGCCGAGCACGAGGCTGCCGCTCCGGTCCACCATCGCCTTGGCCTGACCGCAGGAGAGGGTCGTCGTGGATGCCCGCTGCGCCAGGGCCGGCGCGGTGCCGATGGAGAGCGCGAGGGCGAGGGCGGATACGCGGTTCGGCATGGCGCATCAACGCGCTCGGGCCCGGCGCGATCCCGTGTTCCAGGTCGGGCCGCATGCCCCCCGCACCCCTCAGGCGGGGCGGACGGTCACAGGTCGCCGAAGATCAGCTGGCCCTGCGGGCTCGGCCGGCGCGCGGGCCCCTCGGCCTTCGGGCGCTTGGCCGCCGGCTTTCCCGTCGCCCGGCGCGCGACCGGCCGCTGGGCCGGCGGATCGGCGCGCAGGCGCGCCTTCGCCCTGTCGCGGGCGATGGCCTCGGGGGCGTTCGGATCGTCGTCGAGCCACTTGCCGCGCTTGATCACCTCGTTGACCCGGCCCTGGTTCACGCCGACCTTGAAGGCGATCTCCTGCTGGGTCATGCCGGTGGAGGCGTGCAGGTCGAGGATGGCGCGGGCGAGCTCCGGGGTCATCTTCTGGCCGGTGAGGCGCCGGGCCGGCTTGATCGTGCGTGTGGCCCGGTCCCGCTCGCGCAAGCGCTCCAGCAGGGCGAGGGCCATGTGCATGCCGTGCTCGCGCAGGGATTCCTCGAATTCCTTCAACGTCGCCATCGTCGGCATCCTCATCGCCGCGGGGTTCCGAGAGGCCGGAACCGCGACTGTTCCATCAACGCGACCGTCACGCCAGGGTTGCGCCGGACAGGGTCGCAGGGTTGGGCCTGCCGGGGCGTCGTGACAACAGGCAAGATCCGTCATCCACCGCTATCCGCACCGCTATCCGTCGCGCGGGGAAGGTCGGATGCAGGAGCGTGAGGCAGGAGCGTGAGGTCGGCGACGCTGCGCCGCGCCCGTGGTCAGGCGCCCGTGCTTGGGCTAAACCGCCGGTCCCGCCGCGGTTTTCGAGGATCCCCGCCCGATGATCAGCCCGATCGTGTCCGTCTCCCGCGCCGGGCCGCCTCCCGGCACGCCCTCCCTGGTGGAGGCCCTCGAGGACGGTGCGGTGCTGATGTTCCCCGACCTCGACTTTCCCTTCAGCCCTTTCGAGGAGCGCTTCGTCGAGCGCCCCTTCGCCGACGGCAAGGCCAAGAACGTCAACATCCGCGGGCCCGAGGCCACCCTGCGGGGCGCGGCCGGCACGCCGGAGGAGCAGGAGGCCCTGCGCCAGGTCCTGATCCGCTACCGCGGCTTCGCCGAGGCGCTGGTCGCCGAGCACCTGCCGGCCTATGCCGGCAAGGTCTCCTTCGCGGGCACCTCCTACCGGCCCTTCGACGTCGACCGGCGCAAGCTGAGCTGGCGGCGCGACGACACCCGCCTGCACGTGGACGCCTTCCCGTCGAACCCCATCGGCGAGAAGCGCATTCTGCGCATCTTCCGCAACATCAACCCGAACGGCCAGCCCCGCCACTGGCGCGTGGGCGAGGACTTCTCGAGCATGGCGCAGAAGTTCCTGCCGCGCCTGCCCGGATACTCGCCGCTCTCGGCCCGGATGCTGGCACTGCTGAAGATCACCAAGGCGCGGCGGAGCGAGTACGACCACCTGATGCTGCACCTGCACGACGCCCTGAAGCAGGACCTGGGCTACCAGGAGACGGCGCCCCAGGCCGACGTGCACTTCGCCCCCGGCCAGACCTGGGTGACCTTCTCCGACCTCGTGATGCACGGCGCCATGGGCGGCCAGTATATGCTGGAGCAGACCGCCTACCTCGCGGTGGCCGACCAGGCCCGCCCCGAGCGCAGCCCGCAGCGCCTGCTCGCCCAGGCCCTCGGCCGCCCCCTCCGCTGATCCCCTCACCGATTCCTTCGCTGATCCCCCGCACGCCGTACGGCCGGAGACTCCCATGATCCTCGAAATCGCGCAGATCGACGTCAAGACCGGGATGGAGGCCGAGTTCGAGGCCGGCATCGCCAAGGCCGCGGCGATCTTCAAGGCGGCGAAGGGCTGCCGCAGCTTCGCGCTGCGCCGCTCCATCGAGAAGCCGCAGCGCTACCGCCTGCTCATCGAATGGGAGACCCTGGAGAACCACACCGTCGACTTCACCGGGTCCCAGGCCTGGAAGGACTACCGGGCCATGGTCTCGCCGTGCTTCGAGGCGCCGCCCAGCGTCGAGCACACCGAACTCGCGCTCCAGGCCTTCTGACAGGCCGCCTCACCGGCCGGAGCCGCGCACCAGCATCTTGATGCGGTCGTCGAGCCGGCCGATCCGCGTGCGGATGCCGCGCTCGGAGCAGCTCGCCAGGGTCTCGCCGGCGAAGAACCCGAACTGCTCGGCGCGCTCGCGGCAGGCCATCACCGGCGGCAGCGCGATCACCAGCCCGAAGGGCGCGGCGAGCAGCAGGAGGTTGAGGACGAGCGACGGCGCCCAGCCCAGGGTGAAGCGTGGGGCCGCCGGCTCCGCCTCGAACGCGGTCTCGCGGAAGCTGCGCACCGGTCGCGGCGTGCGCATCCCGTCGCGGATGGTCGCCTGCCGGGCCTGCCCGACCGGCTCCGGCCCGTCGGCCGTCCTCTCGCCGGGTCTCCGCGCGGCCGCGTCGAACGCCTCCGGGCCCAGCATCTCCGCGCCGGCCTTCACCGCGCCCTCCCGCATGGGTCCGTCCCGCGCCCGATCATCCCCGGCTACCGCAGGCTGTTCGCGACGGTCCGAAGATCGCCGTCGAGATGCAGGACGCGGCCGGCGAGGTTGCGCCGGGCGCAGGCGGTGCCGCGCAGGATCTCGGGAACCCAGGACCCGCGCGCCGCCGCCCGCTCGCAATCCATCAGGAAGCTCGCCCCCAGCAGGATCGTCATCGGGCCGAGCATCAGGGTGAGCTTGAGCATCCGGCCGATGCCGAACCCGCGGCGGCGGACCGGGCCGCGCTCCGGCCGGGCCGGGCGCCGGACCGGCGAATCGTCCGCCACCTCGTCCGGCTCGCGGTCGCGCGGACCGAACTCCCGTTCGTAGTAGGCTTCGAGCTTGCTGCGCGTCATGGTTGAGCGTCCGCCGACCGGGCCGATGCCGGACTCCTGAACCGAGGGTCGTACGAACAGGGCTAAGCCTCGCCTAACGCGAAGGCCCCGGAGTCCCGTGACCTGCGCGCGTGCTTTCGGAATACTGAACGCCTTCCGAAGCCCGCGCGCGGGCTCCCGGTGACATCCGCCCGCGGACTGCGTACCTAGGATCGACGCAGGCCGGGCCGTTCCCGGCGCCCCTGTCTTCCGAGCGATCCTCGCCCATGATTCAACGCCCCCTCCGCATCGGCACCCGCGGAAGCCCGATGGCCCTGGCCCAGACCGGGATGGTCCGGGACCGGATCGTGGCGGCCAATCCGGGTCTCGAGACCGAGATCGTGGTGGTCAACACCGTGGCGGACCGCATCCTCGACCGCCCCCTCTCGGAGATCGGCGGCAAGGGCCTGTTCACGAAGGAACTGGAGCAGGCGCTCTACGCCGACGTGGTCGACGTCGCCGTCCATTCGATGAAGGACGTGGAGACCTGGCTGCCCGACGGGCTCGTCATCGCCTGCATCCTCGAGCGCGACGACCCGCGCGACGCCTTCCTGTCGCCGCGGGCCGCCGGCTTCGCCGAGCTCCCGTCCGGGTCCCGGGTCGGCACCTCGTCCCTGCGCCGGGCCGCCCAGGTGCTTATGCGCCGGCCCGACCTGCGGATCGTTCCCCTGCGGGGCAACGCCAATACCCGGATGCGCAAGCTGGAGGAGGGCACCTGCGACGCCACCCTGCTGGCCCTCTGCGGCCTGGAGCGCCTCGGCATGGCCGACATGGCCCGGAGCGTCCTCGCGGTCGACGAGATGCTGCCGGCCGTGGCGCAGGGCGCTCTCGGCATCGAGTGCCGCGAGGCCGATGCCGCCGTGCGCGCGCTCCTCGCCCCCCTGGTCTCCGCCCGCGCCACCGCCGAACTCGATGCCGAGCGCGGCCTCCTCGCCGAGCTCGACGGCTCCTGCCGGACCCCGATCGCCGCCCTGGCGCGGATCACCGGCGACACCCTCAACCTCGACGGATTGCTGTTCCTGCCCGACGGCAGCGCCCATTGGGCGGTGCAGCGCTCCGGCGCCGTCGCGGACGCCGCCCGGATCGGACGGGAGGCCGGCGCCGAGCTGAAGCGGGCGGCGGGCGACACCTACGCCCGGCATCTCCAGTAGGGATTCACGCCAGGCTGCGCTCGATCGCCTCCTCGTCGCAGATCACGCTGGCCGCGCGCCGGTACTCGATCCCGAGGGGTTGGGTCAGGATCGGGGCCTTCGCCCGGGCGGTGAAGGCGTCGAGGAAGACCCGCATCACGTGGGCGACGGCCGCGGGCGTGACGGAGCGCAGGTCGTCGTCGTAGTAGCGCGCCGCGTTGGCGGTGCTGGTGACGATCTCGTAGGCCGGAAAATAGACCGCCCGCGGCTCGGCCGCGACCACCTCCTCGGCGGCGACCCGCAGGGCGGCCTTGCTGTAGGTGTTCGAGACGAGCACGTGCCGGTCCGCGTAGGTGGCGATCAGGGGCACCGGCGAGACCGTCAGGATCACCCGCGCACGCGGATTGACCGCGAATAGACGCTCCAGGAATACCAGCATGTCGTCGCGCACGTCACGCGCCCCCGCGTTGACGAAGGCGTAGGTTTCGGGATCGAAGGCGCCGCCGACGACGCCGGGGGCCAGCGGGAGCATCGCCCCGTCCGGCCGGTGCACCCAGCCCTCGGTCAGGCCCAGGGTGAAGACGAAGACGTCGAGGCTGTCGAACATCGTCCGCACCGCCGCGAGGTGCCGGCGGCGATCGGCCTCGACCGCGTCCGGGTCGGCGAAGCCCGCCGGCTCGATGCCCGGGCGAAACGGGTCGACCAGGCGCCCGTCCGGACGGGTCCAGGTCGAGAGGGCGGGGGCGTAGGTGCCGTAGGCGCGATCGAACAGCTGCAGGAGCTGACGGGCGGTGTAGATGTTGCCATAGCGGGCCGAGTAGGTGCCGTATTGCCGGTCGGCGGCGGCCTCGGGCGCCAGACCGTCGGGGGCCGCCTCGGCGAGGTAGTGCCCGAAGCCCGCCTGGGTCAGGGCCCGGGCGACGTGCTGCGCGAAGCAGGAGCCGGCGGTCGCCACCCGGGCGTCGGGGGCGATGGTGAAGCGGCCGCTCGGGCCCGGGGCCAGGGCGAAGGGCGGCACGCCGGCGACGACCTTGCGCCAGAATCGCTCGGCCGGTAGATCGGCGTAAGGGTTCGTCACCACGGCGGCATCTCCATTCGATCGCTCACGCCATTGCCGCGCAAGACCACCAAGACGGCGATCCCGGGTTCCTTGGCGGCGCGGGCGGCCTCCCTCGCACGCCCGGTCTCATCGTGGCGATCCTGGGCGGGAGCATGGCGCCGGCCCGGCGGCGACGCCAGCGATCCGTCGCGGGACGGGCCGCGGATCGCCGTCATGGGCAATTGCCAGGCCGAGGGCATCGCCCGCTCCCTGCGCCTCCTGCTCCCCCGGGCCCGGGTCCAGCTCGTTCCCTTCGACGGCCTCGGGCGCCGCTACGGCAGCCTCGACCGGCTCAAGGCCCATCTCGCCCCCTTCGATCACGTCTTCACGCAGTTCTTTCCCGAGGGCTTCGTCGACGGCGGAAACGTCCACGTACTCGGCGCGCAGGACCCGCGCATCCGCCTCTACCCGACCATCCTGTTCCCCGGCTACCAGCCCGACATGGTGCTCGTGGGCGATGTCGGCGCGCTCTCCGCCTCGCGCCTGATCGCCTCGCCGGTCGGCCCCTATCACTCGGCCATCGTCCTGTGCGCCTACCTCGAAGGACTGGGACCGGAGGACACCGCCGGACTGTTCCGCGATTCGATCTATACGAGGCTCGGCTTCTACGAGGCCTGGAACGTCGCGGCGGCCGAGCTCCTCGGCAGCGCCCGCGACATCGCCTTCCCGCTGGAGGCGGAGCTCGCCCGCTGGTCCCGGCGCGGCTGCTTCATGCACGTCCTCAACCATCCCAAGCTGTTCGTGCTGGCCGACCTCGCCCGGCGCCTCGCCACGGAAGCCGGCCTCGAGCCGATCCCGGCCCGGGTCGAGGATTATCTCCCCGACGAGCTCGCCGCCGACGTGGTCTGGCCGCTCTACCCCGACCTCGCCGCACGCTACGGGCTGACGGGCGCCATGCTGTTCAAGGACCGGGCACGCCGGAGCGACCCGAAGCTCTACGACCTTCCGGGATTCATCGCGGCGAGCTTCGCGATCTACCGACGCCACGCGCCGGAGGCGCTCGGCTGCATCCGGGTCGAGGGATGGCGGGCCAACGCGGCCGTCCGAGCCCTGTTCAGGGCCTGACGGCGGCGAACCTCTCAGCCCGCCGCGCGCAGGATCGGCGGCTCGGAGGCCGGGTCGGCTTCCTGCATCATCAGGCCGGCCAGGTCGACCACGTCCTGGATCCGGAAGGGCTTGCCCAGGAAAACGCTGTCCGGCACGGCGCGCCGGTCGTTGAAGCCGCTGGTGGACGAATAGATCACCGGGCGATGCGGGTTGAAGGTGCGGAAGGCCTGCGCCACCGCCCAGCCGTCGATGAGCCCCGGGAGGTTGATGTCGGTGAGGAGGAGCCCGAACGCTCCACCGGTCCCGGCGCTCCCGGCCTGACGGATGGCCGCCACCGCGGCCTCGCCGCTGGAGACCGAGGCCACGGCGATGCCGTTGCGCTGGCACAGGGCGGTCAACATCTCGAGAAGCAGGTAGTTGTCCTCGACTACGAGGATCTGACGCCGAGGCATGGATCGCACCAACTCTTTGCAGGTCCGACTTAGTCCGATATTGGTTAACCCTCGATCAACAGAAGCGGCGCCAAAGCGCAGTCTCGTGCCCCGAAGCACTCTGGACGAATCCATGCCGGACCATTCGACCCCAGCGGCCGGGGTGTCCGAGACCCCGGGTGCACCGGACCTTCGGGCGCCCCCGGTCTACGACCTCCGGACGCTGACGGAACTGGAGGGCATCTTCGGCCGGACCCGGCTGATGGATCTCCTCGATCGCCTGAGGGCCGAGATCGGCCAGCGCCTGCAGGCCCCGGTGGCCGAACGGAACGTGCTGGGACAGGACGCCCACACCCTCCTCTCCGTGAGCGGGTCCCTCGGCTTCCTCGATCTCTCGATCCGCTGTTCCGAGATGGAGCGGGCCTGTCTGCAGGGAGCCGATCTCGCCGCGCCCCTGGCCGCCGCCCGGCTGTCCGCCGCCAGCGCCGTCGCGGCGATCCGGGTGCTGCAGGATCGCCCTTGAGCCGGGCGGCCCGGCATGTTGCACCGCGGCCACGGCTTGGCCGCACGTGTGCGAGTGACGTTTTCGCGTCGCGCCGATGCCGCAATCGGGGCCGATTCCAGTCTCGGTGTCACACCGGCCGTCGCTGGACTGCTTCCGGGCCGGCCGGCGTGAAGACTGGGTTTTGCGAGACTTTGCCCGGTTTCGGCAGGGTCCGCTCAAGGTTGATGGAACCTTCGCTTAACCGAGACCGCATAAGAACCGCCGATGTGGCCCCGAGGGGGCCCCACGAGGCGACGTCGCCGGTCCGGTCGTCACCGATCCGGCGGGCGTGCCCGAGGAGAACAGGATCATGTCCATGACTGCGCGCTTCCGCGTGTTTCCGCTGGCGGCCGCCCTCTGCGCCGCTCTCAGCGTCGCCGCCTGTACCAACGACAAGGACCTCGCCGATGCCTCCGGGTTCGGCGCCGGCGGCGGCCTGAACGGCGGCGCCAACACCCCCGGCAGCGCCCAGGATTTCGTGGTGAACATCGGCGACCGGGTCTTCTTCGAGTCGGATTCCACCGACCTGACCCCCACCGCCACCGCCACCCTCGACAAGCAGGCGAGCTGGCTGCAGCGTTACCCGCGCTACACCTTCCTGATCGAGGGCCACGCCGACGAGCGCGGCACCCGCGAGTACAACTTCTCCCTCGGCGAGCGCCGTGCCCAGTCGGTGAAGGACTATCTCAGCTCCCGCGGCATCGCGACCGGGCGCATCCGCACCGTCTCCTACGGCAAGGAGCGTCCGGTGGCCGTCTGCAACGACATCTCGTGCTGGTCGCAGAACCGTCGCGCCGTCACCGTGCTGGATCGCGGCGCCGGCTCCTGAGGTCGGCGAAGGACGGGATCCGGGGTGCCGCGACGGCCCGCCGGGTCCCGCCCGCGGAGCGGTGCGTCGCGGCATGGCCGCATTTTTGCCGCGTGGGGCAGCATTTGCTATCGGCGGGCCGCGCCCCTCGCGCGCGAACCTCCGCCCCTCGACCACCGGTGCCGACCGCCATGCTTGCCCGCCTTCTCCTCGCGACCCGCCTCGCCGCTGCCGCCGGACTCGTCTCGGGAGCGATCCTGTGCGGAACCTCGGCTCCGGCGGCGGCGCAGGATGCCTCCGACTTCGTCGTCCGGCTGAACCGGCTGGAGAACCAGTCGCGCCAGACCGCCGGGCAGATCGAGACGCTGCAATACGAAAATCGGCAGCTCAAGGAGCAGCTCCGCAAGTTCCAGGAGGACGTGGAGTTCCGCCTGCAGGAGGCGAAGGGGGGCCGCCCGGGCGCCCCGGCCGGCACCAACCCGGCCCCGGCCAAGCCGCAGAAGCGCAGCGACGCCTTCGATCCCGACCGCAATCCCAATCAGCCAGGAGCGCCGATCCAGCTCGGCACCACCACGCCGAGCGCCCCGGTGGCGGAAGCGCCCCGTGCCCGCAGCGTCCCCCCGACCGTCGTCGAGGCGGATGACGAGGAGCCCGGCCTGACGCCGCCCGGTCTCGGCGGCCCGGTCGACCTGTCGCCGCCCGCCCGCGTGCCGACCACCGGCGCCCTGCCGACCCCGCCCCGCGCCGGCAGCGTCGCCGCCACGGGCTCGGGCGACGCGCGCTCCGATTACGAGGCCGCCTACGCCTATATCCTCCAGCGCCAGTACGAGCAGGCCGAGATGGGCCTGCGCCAGTTCATCCAGTCGCATCCGCGCGACGCGCTGGTGCCCTCGGCGACCTACTGGCTCGGCGAGAGCTACCTCCAGCGCAACCGCAATCGCGAGGCGGCCGAGCAGTTCCTGAAGGTCTCCACCGACTACGCCCGCTCGGCCCAGGCCCCCGACGCCATGCTGAAGCTCGGCGCATCGCTGAACGCGCTCGGCGCCCGCGAGCAGGCCTGCGCGACCCTCGCCGAACTGGAGCGCAAGTTCCCCTCCGCCAGCGCCAGCGTGCGCCAGGGCGTGACCCGCGAACAGAAGCGCGCCCGCTGCGCCGCCTGACCCCGCGAGACGGCGCGGTCGAGGCCGCGCTCCGGCCCTACCTCACCGGGACCCCGGTCCTCCTCGCGGTCTCCGGCGGCCCGGACTCGACGGCGCTGATGGCCGCGGCCGCGGCGAGCGATCCCGACGCCGTCCACGTCGCCACCGTCGATCACGGCCTGCGGCCGGATGCGGCCGCGGAGGCCGAGGCCGTCGCGCGCCTCGCCGGGACCTTCGGTTTCCCGCACCGAACCCTCCTCTGGACCGGCCCGAAGCCGGCACACGGGCTGCAGGCGGCGGCCCGCGCCGCCCGCTACGACCTCCTCGCCGCCCATGCCGAATCCCTCGGGGCCGCCTTCGTCCTCACCGGGCACACCCGCGACGACCAGGCCGAGACCGTCCTGATGCGGCTCCTGGCCGGCAGCGGACCGGCCGGCCTCGCCGGCATGCGCCCCGAGCGCGTCCTGGCACGATCCATTCGCCTGGCGCGGCCCTTCCTCGGCGTGCCGAAGGCCGATCTCGTCGCCTATTGCGAGGCGCGCGGCCTGACCTTCGCGCGCGATCCGTCCAATCGCGACGAGCGCTTCGCCCGCGCCCGCCTGCGCCGGCTCCTGCCCGATCTCGATCGCGAAGGCCTGAGCCCGGACCGGCTCTGCCGCCTCGCCGAGCGCTGCGCCCGCGACGAGGCCGCCCTGGCGGCCTTCGCGGAGGCGGCCTTCGCGGGCGCGCTCCGTCCGCAGCCCGCCCCGGGCCTGCGGCTCGACGGCGGCCGTCTGCGCGCCCTGCCGGACGCGGTCCTGCTGCGTGTCGCCAGCCTGGCGGCGGAGCGGATGTCCCCGGGGGGCCGGGAGCGGCTGGAGCGCCTGGAGAGCCTCGTGCTCGATGGGCTCCGGCCGGCCCTGCACGCCGGTGCGCCGGTGCGCCGGACCCTGCGCGACATCCTGTTCGCGGTGACCCGGACCGGCGACCTCGTCCTGATCCCGGCGCCACCGCGGCGGGGGAGGGGATCTCCGTAACCTTCGCGGCCGATGCGGCCTTGCCGCGGCGGTGTGGCCATGGCACGGCCTCCCCCTTCGACTTGGCAAGGGGTGACTCGCTGCCTACATTGGCGGGGAGCGTCAGGAGCGACCCGCCCCATTTCGCGCGGCGGGCCCCGATGCCTCCAGGGATTGATCGATGAACCCGAACTTCCGCAACTTCGCCTTGTGGGTCGTCATCTTCCTGCTCGTGCTCGCCCTCGTGACCCTGTTCCAGAATCCGGGTCATCGCGGTGGCGGCTCCGAGATCGCCTACAGCCAGCTTCTGAACGATGCCGATTCCGGCAAGATCCAGACGGTTGTGATCTCCGGGCAGGACGTCAGCGGCACCTATGTCGGCGGCGGCAACTTCACCTCCTATGCCCCCAACGACCCGAGCCTGGTGTCCAAGCTGCAGAGCAAGGGCGTGCAGATCACCGCGCGTCCGCCCTCGGACAACACGCCGTGGTTCATCCAGCTTCTCGTGAGCTGGCTGCCGATCCTCGTGTTCATCGGCGCCTGGATCTTCCTGTCCCGGCAGATGCAGTCGGGCGCCGGCCGCGCCATGGGCTTCGGCAAGTCGAAGGCCAAGCTCCTCACCGAGGCCTCCGGCCGCGTGAGCTTCGACGACGTCGCCGGCGTCGAGGAAGCCAAGGAGGACCTGCAGGAGATCGTCGAATTCCTGCGCGATCCGCAGAAGTTCCAGCGTCTCGGCGGCCGCATCCCGCGCGGCGTGCTGCTCGTCGGCCCCCCCGGCACGGGTAAGACCCTGATCGCCCGTGCGGTGGCGGGCGAGGCCAACGTGCCGTTCTTCACGATCTCGGGCTCGGACTTCGTCGAGATGTTCGTCGGCGTCGGTGCCTCCCGCGTGCGCGACATGTTCGAGCAGGCAAAGAAGAACGCGCCCTGCATCATCTTCATCGACGAGATCGACGCGGTCGGCCGTCATCGCGGCGCCGGCCTCGGCGGCGGAAACGACGAGCGCGAGCAGACCCTGAACCAGCTCCTCGTGGAGATGGACGGCTTCGAGGCGAACGAGGGCGTGATCATCATCGCGGCCACCAACCGTCCCGACGTGCTCGACCCCGCCCTGCTGCGCCCGGGCCGCTTCGACCGCCAGATCATGGTGCCGAACCCCGACGTCGTCGGCCGCGAGCGCATCCTGCGCGTCCACGTCCGCAAGGTGCCCCTGGCGCCGGACGTCGACCTCAAGGTCATCGCGCGCGGCACCCCGGGCTTCTCCGGCGCCGACCTGATGAACCTCGTCAACGAATCCGCCCTGCTGGCGGCCCGTCGCGGCAAGCGCATCGTCACGATGCACGAGTTCGAGGACGCCAAGGACAAGGTGATGATGGGCGCCGAGCGGCGCACCCTGGTCATGACCGAGGACGAGAAGCGGCTGACCGCCTACCACGAGGGCGGCCACGCCATCGTCGCCTTCAACGTGCCGGCCACCGATCCCGTCCACAAGGCGACGATCATCCCGCGCGGCCGGGCACTGGGCATGGTCATGCAGCTGCCCGAGCGCGACAAGCTCTCGATGTCCTACGAGCAGATGACCTCGCGCCTTGCCATCATGATGGGTGGCCGCATCGCCGAGGAAATGACCTTCGGCGCCGACAAGGTGACCTCGGGCGCCCAGTCCGACATCGAGCAGGCCACCCGCCTCGCCCGCATGATGGTCACCCGCTGGGGCTTCTCGCCCGAGCTCGGCACCGTGGCCTACGGCGAGAACAACGACGAGGTCTTCCTCGGCATGTCGATGGGCCGTCAGCAGACGGTCTCGGAGGCGACCGCCCAGAAGATCGACGCGGAGGTCCGCCGCCTCGTCGAGACCGGTCTCGAGGAAGCCCGCCGTATCCTCGGCGAGCACAAGGACGATCTCGAGGCGCTGGCCCAGGGCCTGCTCGAATACGAGACGCTCTCCGGCGACGAGATCAAGAACCTCATCGCGGGCAAGCCGCCGATCCGCGACGCCGGCGACGGCCCGACCACGCTGCGGGGCTCCTCGGTGCCCTCCACCGGTCGTGGCCGCCCGCGCGGCAGCGACGGTCTGGAGCCGCAGCCCCAGGCCTGAGCTTCCGAACGCAGACAGCCCGAACGCGACGACGAGCCCGCCCCCGGCGGGCTCGTTCGTATCAAGACCTCCCTAACGATACGGCGGGTTTGTCCTCACTCCGGCGAGGCCCGGCAACCGGATCTTCAGGAGCCGGAACGGACATAATCCCGAAGCATCATCGCCGACGGCGAAGCGGAGGATTGCGTCGTGAGGCGGAGTCAGCTTCCCTACACCGAGAACAGAAGACGGGACGCGAAGACCATGTCGCGCAAGTATTTCGGCACGGACGGCATCCGTGGACGGGCCAACGGCGTGATCACGCCCGAACTCGCGCTCAAGGTCGGTCAGGCCGCGGGGCTGATCTTCCAGCGCGGCGACCACCGCCATCGTGTGGTGATCGGCAAGGATACGCGCCTGTCGGGCTACATGATCGAGACCGCGCTGATCGCCGGCTTCACCTCGATGGGCATGGACGTGCTGCAGCTCGGCCCGATGCCGACGCCGGCGGTGGCGATGCTCACCCGCTCCATGCGCGCCGATATCGGCGTGATGATCTCGGCCTCGCACAACCCGTTCGAGGATAACGGCATCAAGCTGTTCGGGCCGGACGGCTTCAAACTCAACGACGACGTCGAGCGCGAGATCGAGGCCCTGATCGACGGCGAGCTGCACAAGCGCCTGGCGAGCCCGCGCGACCTCGGGCGCGCCAAGCGCATCGAGAGCGTGCACGCCCGCTACATCGAATTCGCCAAGCGCTCCCTGCCGCGCAACATCACCCTCGACGGCCTGCGCATCGTGGTCGATTGCGCCAACGGCGCCGCCTACCGGGTCGCGCCGGAGACGCTGTGGGAGCTCGGGGCCGAGGTGATCGCCATCGGCGTCGAGCCCGACGGCTTCAACATCAACCGGGACGTCGGATCGACGGCGCCCGCGGCCCTGGCGGCCAAGGTCCGGGAATTGCGCGCCGATATCGGCATCGCCCTCGACGGCGACGCCGACCGCGTGCTGATCATCGACGAGAAGGGCCAGTCGGTCGACGGCGACCAGCTGATGGCCGTGGTCGCCCGGTCCTGGAAGGAGGACGACCGCCTGACGCAGCCGGGCCTGGTCGCCACCATCATGTCCAACCTCGGCCTCGAGCGCTTCCTCGGCGGCATCGGCCTCAACCTCGCCCGCACCGCCGTCGGCGACCGCTACGTGCTCGAGTACATGCGCGAGCACGGCTACAATCTCGGCGGCGAGCAGTCCGGACACATCATCATGTCGGACTACGCCACCACCGGCGACGGCCTCGTGGCCGCCCTGCAGCTCCTCAGCGTGGTCAAGCGCCAGGAGCGCCCGGTGAGCGAGGTCTGCCACTGCTTCGAACCGCTGCCGCAGATCCTGAAGAACGTGCGCTACCGCTCCGGCGAACCGCTGAACGCCGTCGCGGTCGTGACCGCCATCGCGCAGGCGCGCGAGCGGCTCGGCAAGTCCGGGCGGCTCGTCATCCGCCCCTCGGGCACGGAGACGGTGATCCGCGTGATGGCCGAGGGCGACGACCGCGGCCTCGTGACGGAAGTGGTGGACGATGTGGTCGAGGCCGTGGCCAAGGCCGCTGCCTGAACGCCGTCCCGCCGGAACGGGCCGGGCCGCCGCGACGCCGACCCGCGATCGACCGGGGACCTCAGATCCGGTCGTAGGCGGCCGGCGCGACCTCCCGCCAGGCGGCCAGGAGGGCGGCGGCGAGCACCGCCTCGTCCGCCTCCCAGAGCGTGAGGCTGGTCCAGCCGCGCCGGCCCCAGGCGCCCTCGACCGCTTCGAACAGGTCGGGCTCGGCCTCGATCCACTCGGCCTGCTGCGCGCGCGACAGGCGTAGCACCAGTCGCTCCTCCTCGACCCAGAGCGTCGCGAAGATCCGGCCGAACACACGGAAATCGGGGTGGCCGTTATGCGCGCCCTCGTCCACTTCCGGCAGCGCCCCGGCCAATCGGCGGACATCCTCTGGTCTGCTGGGCACGCGCGTCCTGTTCCTGATCGGCCGAAATCACATGCCCGGAGGAGGCTGCCTGTCTTCCCGAAGACATATCTGACGTTGCGATGCCGTCATCAACGCTTTGGCAAGGATAAGTTTTAACGTTAAACCCGATTTAACCCTTGCCGCCCATCATGTCCCCGTCATCCCGCCGGCGTTTCGAGCTTCCGGCACACGGTCGATTGAAGGACATCCGATGCGCCGCACCAAGCTGTCTGCCTTGGCGCGCTCGATCACGCTCATTGCGAGCGTGGCAGCGCCCTGCCTCGCCCAAGCGGCGGATCTGCTCCCGCCCCTGCCGCCCGAGCCGCTGCCCCCGCCGGTCGAGATCGGCGGCGGCTGGTACCTGCGCGGCGATGTCGGCGTCGGCGCGACCAGCGTCGGCGCGATCTCGACGGTGCTGAAGGGTTCGCTCCCCGACGGCTACCGCTACGACCAGAAGGCGGTCGAGGACAGCTTCTTCGCCGGCGGCGGCGTCGGCTACCAGTTCGGCAGCTACTTCCACGGCGACATCACCGCCGAGTACCGCGGCGGCAGCAAGTTCCGGTTCCAGGACAGCTTCGACACCACCTGCTACGGCGGCGACGGTCCCTACGGCTGCAAGGGCGTGAATTCCTACAACGCCAACCTCTCGTCGGTGGTCGTGATGGCCAACGGCTACATCGACCTCGGCACCTGGTACGGCATCACGCCCTTCGTCGGCGGCGGCGTCGGCTCGGCCTTCCATCACCTGAGCGGCTTCAACGATTCCGGCTTCGGCGGCGCGACGGGCGGCTACGGCTACGCCCGCGACAAGAACACGACCAGCTTCGCCTGGGCCGCCATGGCCGGCCTCGGCTACAGCGTGACCCCGAACCTCAGGCTGGAGCTCGGCTACCGCTACATGAATCTCGGCCACGTCTCCTCGAACCCGGTGACCTGCATCAACGATCCGGGCTGCGGCGGTGCGGTCTACAAGATCAAGGACATCACCTCCCACGACGTCCGGATCGGCATGCGCTGGCTGCTCGGAGGCGTCGTCGCCCCGGCGGTCGCCGAGTATCAGCCCGAGCCGGCACCGCTGGTGCGCAAGTACTGAAGCCGATCGACGCGCGACGCGCGACGGGGCTCCCCGCCGCGTGGGCGGGACGGCAGCTTCGACGGAACGGCCGGGATGCGCCTCGCGCATCTCGGCCGTTCTCCGTTTCGGGACAGCCGGGCAGGGCGGTGGAAAGTCTCTGATCACAAGGCGTTAGGGTTAAGTCCTCTCTAACGCTTCCGGGGGAGGATGGCCCCTGAGCGATGATTCGAGGCGTCCCCGTCACGCCTTGGCCCGCCCCGTATCTTCCAGCGTATGAGAGCGTCATGGCCGTCCTGAACTCCCGCATTGTCACGGCCCTCAAACTGGCCCTCGTCGCGCAGGGTCTGGCGACGGCCGCGCAGGCGGCGGATCTCCTGCCGCCGCCCCCACCACCGCCGCCGGTCGCCATCGGGGAGGGCTGGTACCTGCGCGTCGACGCCACCGTGAGCGACTATGCCCGTCCGCGCGATGCGACCCCGGCGCCGGCGGATGGCAGCCCGTTCAATCCCCTCACGCGCATGAACCTCGAGACGGTGCCCGGCTATGGCGGCGGCGTCGGCTACCGCATCAACAACTGGCTCCGCGTCGACGCGACGGTCGATCAGCGCATGCCGTCCCGCTACAGCGCCTACTCGTCGGGATCGAACTTCGTCACCGGCTCCAACGTCGAGGCGGGACAGATCGACGTCCTCACCGGCCTGGTGAACGTCTATGCCGATCTCGGCACCTGGTGGGGTCTGACCCCGTATATCGGCGGCGGCATCGGCTTCGCGGACAAGCACTTCGGCAAGGCCTACACCCAGACGACCTGCACCGTCGAATTCTGCGACGGCAATGCGGGAACGGGCCCGCGCGACGCGGTCCGGCGCCCGAGCCGGTCGGTGACGTCCCTGGCCTGGGCCCTGACCGGCGGCGTCTCCTACGAGATCGGCGGCGGCTTCAGCCTCGATACGAGCTACCGCTACGTCGACCTCGGCCGCGCCAAGACGGGCCTCGATACCTTCGGCTTCGACTCGCGCCTGAAGGATCTGGCCTCGCACGAGGTCCGCGTCGGTCTGCGCTACAGCTTCGCGGGCGGTCCGGGCCGTCTGGCCGGCCTGCCGATCCCGAGCTGGAACCGCAACCCCTACGAGTAGGCGGAAGACCCCGGGGACGGGTCGCGTCGCGGAACCCGTCCCCGTGGAAGACCCTCGGCGGGCAACGGACCGTTAAGGTTACTCAAGTAAAAAGAAACTACAGGCTCAGCCATCTGACCCATCGGGCTGAAACCTTGAGGACGACATCGATGCGTACCGTTTCCCTCGCGCTCCTGGCCGGATTCACGCTCGGCGTCGTCGCGCCGGCGCAGGGCGCCGACCTCGACTATGGCGTTCTGCGCGGCTCGGATTACGAGCCGGAGGTCCAGGTCATCGACTGGAACGGTGTCTATTTCGGCGGACACGGGGGGTACTCGTCGGCATCGGCCGGCTTCAAGAATGCCTATACGCCCCTGATCGCGAACGCGTTGCGCTACTCGAACGCTGAGTCGAGTTTCAACGCATCGACCATGCTCGCGTCGCGTGGCGGCGACACGGAGGGTGCGAGCTACGGCGCCTTCGCCGGTTTCAACTATCAGTTCGACGATACCGTGATCGGTATCGAAGCCGACTACACGCGCTTCGATCGGACCGCTGCGACGCAAGACTACATCAGTCGCTTCAAGTCGGGATCCGACGGTTACATCGAGACCGTGTCGCTGAACGGTGCGGCAACCTCCCGGATCGAAGACTATGGAACGATCCGTGCGCGCGGCGGCTACGCGATCGGGAACTTCCTCCCATACGTGACCGGTGGCCTGGCGATCGGGCGTGTTCAAACCGAGCAGTCGGTCGCGATTCAATATTACGGGTACGATACGGTCGCCTATAAGGCCAATCAGGCTCTGACCGCCGGCAACCCCGTGGCAGTAAAGAATTTTGGCTATACGGCGAACGGCTTCGATCCAAACAATCCCGAAGACGGCACCCCGGCCACAAGAACGGTCCGGAACGCCAAGACGAAGACGATGGGCGGTTTCGTTCTAGGCGCCGGACTGGAGTTCGCCCTGACGAGCAACATCATTCTGCGCGGCGAATATCAGTACGTGATGCTCAATGATTTCCAGAAGAGCGCCGCGAACCGCATTGCCGTCAACACCGTGCGTGCCGGTGCCGCCGTGAAGTTCTAACGCTCCCAAGAACTCGCTCGTACAGTCAGACTGGGATCATCGCCCCGGCGATCAGGCCCACCGCCCGGAGTTCATTCATGCTTCGCCTCGTCCTCCTCGGCAGCGCCGCGGCCGTGTCCATGGGGGCGGGGCCCGTCCATGCGGGCGGTGAGCCCGGCCCGATCTCTCGGCGCCCGCTTCCGCCGGCGCACATCGCCTATCGCGATCCGGCCTACGCCGCGCGGGTGCGGCCGTTCTTCGTGGCTCCGGTGCCGCGCGCGCCGCGATCCCTGGCGCTGCCGCTCTACAACGAGCCGCCGCCGCGCTTTCCCGTGCCCTGACCCGCCTCAATTCTCCAGCTCGGTGTCCCAGTACAGGTAGTCGAGCCAGGTGTGGTGATACTCCCGATGGTCGAATTCCGGCTGGCGGCGGTGCAGTTCGTGCCGCGTCGGCCGGTGCGGCTCGTGGAGGAGCGGCATGTCCGCCTCCGCCGGGGTGCGGTTGGCCTTGCGCAGGTTACAGGGCGAGCAGGCCGCGACGACGTTCTCCCAGCTCGACAGGCCGCCGCGGGACCGGGGCACCACGTGGTCGAAGGTCAGTCCGCCGGCCGGCAGCCGCAGGCCGCAATACTGGCAGGAGAAGGTGTCGCGCAGGTAGATGTTGTAGCGGGTGAAGGCGGGGCTGCGCGCCAGCGTCACGTAGCTCTTCAGGGCGACGACGCTGGGGACCCGCAGGGACCGGGACGGCGAGCGCGCCTCGACGTCGTAGCTGGCCACCAGGGTGACCCGGTCGAGGAACAGCGCCGTGAACGCGTCCTTCCAGGACCAGAGCGACAGGGGATTGTAGGAGAGCGGCCGGTAATCCGCATTCAGGACGAGCGTTTGGAGATCCAGCATCGGCGCTACCCTCTCGACGGGTCAACGGAGGGACAACGCGCAGGGGTCGGCCGGCGCATCGTCCCAGGTTGGTGAAAGATCGGACATCTCCGCATCCCGGGGCGTCGCCGCACGGACCGGGACGGGTGCAGGGACCGGCCTCCGCAAGGGCGCCGGCGAGGCGCGGGAGAAGCGGTCATTGGCCAAAAGCCGTCGCATCGGGCGAAAACGCCCGGTTCGTGGCGACGCTCATCGGCGCGGATGGTCGTCGCCACCTCCTCGCACGGGAACGAAAAGGCCAAGTCCATCGGGGCTTAGTCTAATATCAGCGTGACACGCTTGTGAAGGTCGCAACCGCTTTCCACGAGGTCGCGCCCACAGGCCCTCGGCTCGGGGGGGGGCCTTCTCGGCCCGCCGCACCCGTTTCGGCCCGAATATGGCGCGTCGTCAGCCTTTCGCCCCATTGCTCGGCGATGGGGCGGGCCCCGGTCGCTCCCCGTCCCCGGAACGCGCAGGTCCTGCCCGCGCGCTTCGGGCATGCGGGTTGCCAGTGGCCCGACGAGGCGAGGCGCGGCGGCGCGCCAGGACCGCGCGGTGGCGCGGGACGAAAGGATCATCATGCGCGACATCCCGAGAGGCCAGACGACCCGCGGCATCCGGAAAGCGGCCGTGATCGCCGCCTGGCTCGGCGCCCTCGTCCTGGCGCCCGTCGGCGCGGTGGGGCAGGGGGCGCCCGCCGCCCCGGCCGCCACGGCGCCGGCCAAACCCGTGCAGGCCGGCGCCCCGCCCGCCGCGCCCGCGGAGGCCAAGCCGGCCGCCAAGGCACCGGCCCCGAAACCGGTCGTCTCCGAGCAGATCCAGAACGTCCGCGACCAGCTCGACGCCGCCAAGGCCGATCTCGAGCAGCGCGAAAAGATCCTGACCGGTCCGAACGTCGGCAGCGGCGACCTGACCCGCGCCCGCGACGGCATCGAGGCCATCGCCGACAAGATCCGCCACGTCATCGACATCACCACGCCGCGCCTCGAGGCCGCCCGCGAGCGCCTGACCCAGCTCGGCCCGAAGCCGAAGGAGGGCGAGGAGGGCGAGGACGTGGCGCGCGAGCGGACGGAGCGCGAACACGCCGTCGCCGAGATCGACGAGACCCAGCGGCTGGCGAAATCGCTCCTCGTCCAGACCGACCAGATCGTCGACCAGGTCTCGAACCGGCGGCGGGCGGCCTTCACCCGGGGCCTGTTCGAGCGCTCGACCGCCCTGGTCAGTCCCGACCTGTGGATGCGGATCGCCGCCGACATTCCCCGCGACCTGCGCGCGCTCCAGAGCGCGGTGGAGGATACCGCGGCGCTGTTCGGCCGCAACGGCACCATCGGCAACCTGCTGCTGCTGGGGATCGCCTTCGGCATCTCGATCGCCCTGTATTTCGGCCGCCGCAACATCGCGCCGCGCCTCGGCCGCCGCGACGCGAAGGCCGTCGCCCCCTCGCAGCGGCGCAAGCTCATGGCCGCCTGGCGGGTGTTCCTCCTCGGCACCATCCCGGCCTTCATCGGCAGCTACGCGGTCTACTACGCCCTCGACGCCACCGACCTCCTGCCCCTACGCCTGCTGCCGGTGGCGGGCGCCATCCTGGGCGGCCTCGCCTTCATCGCCTTCGTGGAGGCCCTGGCCGATGCGCTGCTCTCGCCGGACAAGCCCTCCTGGCGGGTGACCAGCATGGACGACACCGCCGCCGCCCGGGTGACCCGGCTGGCCGTGGGCATCGCCATCGTGATCACGGTGGTCAAGTCGATCGAGGCCCTCAATTCGGGCATCTCGGCCGCCCTCCCGGTCTCCATCGCCACGCGCGGCATCGGGGCTCTGGCCACGGCCCTCATCCTGGCCATCGGCCTGCACCGCTTCGCCGACACGGCGGAGAAGGAGGAGGCCTGCTTCGGACCCTACGTGGCGCCGGAGGCGACCACCGGCATCGGCGGCCCGGCCCGTCTCCTCGGCTGGGCGGCGGCGGTCACGATCGCGATCGCGCCGCTCGTCGGCTACGTCGCCTTCGCGGCCTTCCTCATCGACCAGCTCGTCTGGGTGGCGGGCCTGTTCGTCCTGCTGTTCCTGCTGATCTCCAGCGCCGACACCTTCATCGGCGGGACGCTGGGCGACGACACCAAGATCGCCACCGCGCTCCAGGCCAATACCGGCCTGCGCAAGCGCTCGATCAACCAGATCGCCGTCCTGGCGACCGGCCTCGCCCGCGTCGTCCTCGTCATGGTGGCGGCCCTGCTGGCGCTCGCGCCCTGGGGCCTCGACTCGACGGACGTGTTCTCCTCGGTGCGGACCGCCTTCTTCGGCTTCAAGGTCGGCGACGTCACGATCTCGCTCTCCACCATCGTGCTGGCGATCGGGCTGCTCCTTCTCGGCATGGCGGTGACGCGCGCGATCCAGCGCTGGCTCGAGCAGACCTACCTGCCGGCCACCGATCTCGATGCCGGACTGCGCAATTCGATCTCGACCATCGCGGGCTATATCGGCTTCCTGCTCACCCTCGCGCTGGCGTTCTCCTATCTGGGCCTGAGCCTGGAGAAGCTCACCATCGTGGCCGGTGCCCTCTCGGTCGGTATCGGTTTCGGCCTGCAATCGATCGTCAACAACTTCGTCTCGGGCCTGCTGCTGCTCTGGGAACGCCCGATCCGGGTCGGCGACCAGGTGCTCATCGGCGACAGCGAGGGCATCGTGAAGCGCATCTCGGTGCGCTCCACCGAGATCCAGACCTTCGACCGCTCGGCCGTGATCGTGCCGAACTCGAATCTGATCTCCGGCATCGTGAAGAACCGGGTGCGGGGCGACCGCACCGGGCGCGTGAGCATCACCGTCAGCGTCCTGCGCAACCAGGACCCCGTCCACGCGGCCGAACTGCTGATGGGCTGTGCCCAGGCGCAGCCGGACGTGCTCAAGGAGCCGGGCCCCCGGGTGGTCTTCCGCAAGATCGGCGACCCGTTCCTGGAGTTCGAGCTGATCGTCATGATCGTCGACGTCAGCCTCAGCCTGAAAGTGCAGAACGATTTGAACCTTGCGGTGTTTCAGACCTTGTCGCAGGCCGGAATGATCCCGGCGCTGGGACCGGGCTCCAGCGTGGTCACCGTGCAGGGCCTGGAGACCTTCCAGAGCGCCGTGGGGCAGATCGCCAGCGTGTTTACGCAGCCGCAACGCTCCGGGGACCAAAGCTCGCCGCAGCGCGCCGAGGACCGGCTCGACGAGGTCGAGCCGATGCGCTCGGCGGAGGCGGCCCGGCGGCGCGCGGGAAGCTGACGCGGGATTTTTTAGGAGATCGGGACGTGGGGCGGAGATCGGTACGGGGTTTCGGGGCCGGCCTGGCGGCCGGCGGTGTGGCGCTGTTGACGGGCTGCGCCACTCCGGAGCCCGTCAACGCCACTCTGCCGAGCCTGTACTGGCCGATGACCACGCAGTCGGCCCAGGTCGATACGGCGACCGCCCGCGACATGATCTCGGCCTATCGCGCCCGCAGCGGCGCGGGCAAACTGCGCCTCGACCCCGAACTGCAGAAGCTGGCCGAGGCGGAAGCGGCCGCCATGGCCACCGCCGACCGGCCGAGCCGGGCGCAGACCGTCAAGAACGCGGTGGAGCGGCTCGGTTTCCACTCGGCCGAGGCGAACCTCTCGGCCGGCTACCACACCCTGGCCGAAGCCTTCTCGGGATGGCGCGACAGCCCCGCCCACAACGCCGCGATGCTGGCGCCGGACGCCCAGCGCATGGGCATCGCCACGGCCTATGCACCGGACTCCAAGTACAAGGTCTACTGGGCGCTCCTCCTGGCGAAATAAGCCCCGCCCGGCGTCGACAGGACCGGCCGCCCGGGTCCGGCGCTTCGCCGATCAGGGAAAGCCCTTCATCCGCGGCATGGGGGAGGTTTCGCTCAGAAGCGTCACCGTCACCCGGCGGTTGGCGGGCAGGTAGGGATTGTCGGGAAACAGCGGCTCGGTGTCGGCCTTGCCCGTGACGGAGGCGAAGCGGTCGTCCGGCACGCCGCTGCCGGCGAGGATCTCGCGCACGCTGATCGCCCGGTTGGACGACAGCTCCCAGAGCGGTGCCGGGGGACGGGTGCCGGGACGGTCGGTCGCGGTGTAGCCGGTGATGGCGATGCGGTTCGGCATCTTGCGCAGGGTCAGCGCGATGCGTTCGAGGAGGCGCCGGGTCCGCGCATTGGGCCGGCTCGATCCGTCGGGGAACATCGAGGCGCCGTCCTGGTCGACGATCGAGACGTCGACCCCGCGCTGCGAGGGCGCCACGATGATGTTCTTCGAGAGTTCGGCGATCTCCGGCATGTCCTGGAGCGCCTGGCGCAGGCTCGCGGCGGCGAGGCCGGCACCGTCCGGATAGCCCTTGTCCGGCATGCCCTCGTCGACATTGCCGTCGACGGCCGGCGGAGTCGTGTGGTCGCTGGCGAGCTCGGGCGGGATGTCGCGCTTGTACTTGACCTTGTCGGCATGCGCGAGGCCGTCCTTCTCGATGATGCCGGCGAAGCGCGACTCCTTGTTCACGCCGAAGGCGTCGCGCATGGAGCCGGCCACCGCCTGCATCTTCTTCTGGTCCTGGGTCGAATAGGCGGCGATCATCACGAAGAAGCTCATGAGAAGGGCCATCAGGTCGGCGAAGGTCACGAACCAGCCGTGACCGCCATGGGCGCCGCCGCGCTTCTTCTTAGCCATCTGCGCCGTCGCGCGTGCTGGGGGCGCGTGCCATCACGCCGGCTCGGCCACGAGTTCGTCGCGATGATTGTGCGGCAGGTAGGCGATCAGCATCTCGCGCACCAGGGACGAGCTCTTGGCGTCGCGGATGAGCAGGATGCCGTCGATGATCAGCGAGCGCGAGACATCCTCCTCCTCGAGCTTCACGTGGAGCTTGTCGGCCAGCGGCAGGGTGATCATGTTGGCGATCAGCGCGCCGTAGAGGGTGGCGAGGAGGGCGGTCGCCATGGCCGGGCCGAGCTTCGAGGGGTCCGACATGTTGGCGAACATCGTCACCATGCCCAGGATGGTGCCGATCATGCCCCAGGCCGGGGCGCAGTCGCCGAAGGCGCGATAGATCTTCGAGCCCTCGTCGAGGTGCATCAGGAAGTTGTCGCGGTCCCGCTCCATGGTGTCGCGGATGAACTCGCGATCGTAACCGTCGGCGATGTAGCGCGCGCCCTGCGCCAGGAAGGGGTCGGAGATCTCCATGTTCTCCAGGGCCATCGGGCCGGACTTGCGCACCACGTCGGCGATCTTGGTGATCTCCTCGATGAGGTCGCGCGGCTTGATGGCGCGCATCGAGAAGGCGTAGCGCAGGCCCATCGGCAGGCCGTGCATCATCGTCGAGAAGGGAAAGCGCATCATCGTGGCGGCGGTGGCGCCGCCGAAGATCACGATGACGGCGTGCTTGTCGAAATAGGCGGCGAAGTTGCCGCCATCGATCATGATCAGGACGAAGACGACGGCGAAGCCGCCCACGAGGCCGATACCGGTTGCGAGATCCATGGTCACTCGAGCCTGAGCGGCTGCCCGCATGCCGCGTTGGCGCCGCAGGACGAGGCGCCGTCCCCACGATTAGGGATTCAGGTTGAACGAACCGTAAAAACCCTGGCCAAACGCTGCTCGATCGCGTCATGCCCCGTTCAGGGAGGCCACGACATAAGGCACGGCACGCCAAGGGTTTGGCGGCCTCTCCCGGGAAGCGCGGTCGCGACCCGGTCCGGCATCGGAGCACACGGTATTATGTCGTTGGTTCGTCTGTACGCGCGCGTGATGGGTCTTCTGGGCACCGATCGTCGCCTGGCCGCCGTCCTGGCCTGCGCCAACGTGGCCCTGGCCGTGGCGGCGTTCGCCGAGCCGCTGCTGATGGGCCGCATCATCGACCAGCTGACCCACCTCAAGTCCAGCTCCAACGCCTTCACGACGCTGGCCCCCCTGATCGGGGCCTGGGTGGCCTTCGGCCTGTTCACCATCGCGGCCGGCGTCACGATCGCGCTGCACGCGGACCGGCTCGCCCACCGCAACCGCCTGACGGCGATGGCGAATTACTTCGAGCACGTGCTCGAACTGCCGCTGGCGTTCCATTCCTCGAACCATTCCGGCCGCGTCCTGAAGGCGATGCTGGAAGGCTCGAACGGCATGTTCTGGCTCTGGCTCGGCTTCTTCCGCGACCACTTCGTCGCCTTCGTCTCGCTGATCGTCCTGCTGCCCATGACCCTGTTCGTGAACTGGCAGCTCGGCTCGATCCTCGTCGTCCTCGTGCTCGCCTTCACGGCGCTGACCACGATGGTGATGCGCCGCACCGAGACCCTGCAGGGCCGGGTCGAGGCCTACCAGTCCGGCTTGGCCGAGCACGCCTCCGACGCCCTGGGCAACGTCGCCGTGATCCAGTCCTTCACCCGCGCCAAGGCGGAGAAGGATGCGATGCACGACATCATCCGCAACCTGCTGGCCGCGCAGATCCCGGTCCTGTCCTGGTGGGCGCTGGCCAACGTGGCCACCCGCGCCTCCGCGACCCTGACCATGACGGCGATCTTCATCACCGGCATCGCCCTGCACCAGCACGGCCAGGCCAGCGTCGGCGAGGTCGTGGCCTTCATGAGCCTCGCCACCATGCTGGTGACGCGCCTCGACCAGGTCGCCACCTGCATCAACGGCCTGTTCCAGCAGATGCCCAAGATCGACGAGTTCTTCGAGATCCTCGACACGACGCCGGCCGTACACGACCGCCCGGGCGCCCAGCAGGTCGCGCGCTTCGACGGCGAGGTCGCCTTCGACGGCGTCGGCTTCTCCTACAATGCCCGCCGCAAGGCCGTGGAGGACGTCTCGTTCACGGCCCGGGCCGGCGAGACCGTCGCCCTGGTCGGCACCACCGGCTCCGGCAAGTCGACCACCCTCGGCCTGCTGCACCGCGCCTTCGACCCGGACCATGGGGCCATCCGCATCGACGGCACCGACATCCGCGACATCGGCCTGTCGTCTCTGCGCCACAACATCGGCGTCGTCTTCCAGGAGCCGATGCTGTTCGCCCGCTCGATCCGCGAGAACCTCCAGGTCGGACGCCCGGACGCCACGGATGCCGAGATGCTCGACGCCCTCGAGCGTGCCCAGGCCACCGAGTTCATGGCCCGCCAGGCGGACGGGCTCGACACGGTGATCGGCGAGCGCGGACGCTCGCTCTCCGGCGGCGAGCGCCAGCGCCTCTCGATCGCCCGCGCGCTCCTCAAGAACCCGCCGGTGCTGATCCTCGACGAAGCCACCTCGGCCCTCGACGCGACCACCGAGCGCAAGCTCCAGGGGGCCCTGGAAGCCGTGATGGAGGGCCGCACGACCTTCGTGATTGCCCACCGCCTGGCGACGATCCGCAACGCCGACCGCATCCTCGTCTTCCACGAGGGCCGGATCGTCGAATCGGGCAGCTTCGACGACCTTGTCGCCCAGAACGGCCGCTTCGCCGAACTCGCCCGGGCGCAGTTCATGGCGGCCCAGGAATCGGAAGGCCTGCCGCTCGCGGCTTGAGCCACGCCCCTCCAGACCCCGACGCATCACCCCTCGCCCGCCAGTCCGGGCGAGGGTTTTTTGTCGGCGCCCGAGTGGCTTGGCAGAGATTTTGGATGTCGTTCCTCATGCCGGCGAGCACCGGCCTGGGCTCAGCCGTGAGTCGCCGGGACGGGACCGGTTGGGCGCGGGGCCATCACTCGGCCGGGACCGCCGTCGCGTCCTCCGCCCAGACCCGGAACTTCGTCAGGCGGTTCGGGCCGAAGGTGTGGGTCAGGGGCACGTCCGCCGCATCGCGTCCGCGCGCCACCAGGATCCGGCCCCGCCGGGGGGCATTGTTGCGCGGGTCGAACACGTGCCAGGCGCCGCCGAGATAGACCTCCGTCCAGGCGGCGAAGTCGCCCGGGGCGTGCGGCTCGGGCTCGCCGATGAAGCTGAGATAGCCGGTGCAGTAGCGGGTCGGGATGTTCAGCGCCCGGCAGAAGGCGACGAACAGGTGGGCGTAGTCCCGGCACACGCCGCGCCGGCTCGCGAAGGCATCGGCGGCGGTGCGATCGACATGGGCGTAGCCGTAGCCGAACGTGATATGCTGGTGGACATAGTCGCAGATCGCCTGCACCCGCGACCAGCCCGGGGCGAGGTCGCCGAACAGCGCCCAGGCCTCGCTCGAGAGCAGGTCGGACTCGCAGTACCGGCTCCCGACGAGGAACGGGAGCGCCTCCTCCGGCAGATCCTCGACCGCATGCTCCTCGGCCTCCGGCACCACCGGATCGAGGTCGCCGTCGTCCTCGATCTCCGCCTGCACGCTCAGGGTCAGGACACCCGCCGGAGCGACGAAGCGCACGGTTCTGTTGCCGAAGACGTCGCGGAAGGTGCGGACCGGCAGCGGCGGATCGAGGGCGAGCACGTCCGGGGGGACCGCGGCGAGGCCCTTGGCCGAATAGGAATTGAGACGGGCGATGACGGGGGTCGGCTGTGGGAAATCATAGCCCATCTCGCAACCGAACCTGATCCGCATCGAAGCTCCCCCGGGCCGGCCGCCGCGCTGCCGCCTTCGCCCTCACTGCCCGCGCCCGAACCGGGACACTAGGCCGCCAGGGTCACAGGCGGATGTCATTGCACGCCCTGCGCGCAGATGAAGCAGCGGGCTCAGAGCCCCCGGGCCCGCGCCTGCTTCTGCTGCATCCGCGCCTGGAGCCGCACACGCCGCGCTGCAATGACGGTGCCATTGATCTCGCCCCCGAACAGGAACATCGCGGCGAGCCAGTAGAGGAAGACGAGGAACACCATCGCGGTGGCGAGGCCGCCATAGGTGGAGGCGTAGGCGTTGGAGAAGCGGTCGAGGTAATAGCCGAAGCCGAGGCCGGCCAGGAACCACAGCAGCAGCGTCACGGCGATGCCGGGCACCACGGCCAGCACCGTGCGGCGCCCGGTGGCGACGAACTTGTGGGCGATCACCAGCACGGTGAGCAGCAGGAAGGCCGTGATGCCGATGCGGCCGATCGCGACCGTGAGACTCAAGGGCTCGAGGCCCGGCGCCACGTTGATGACCTTGCGCCAGATCAGGGGCCCCAGCACCACCAGGAGGGCGAAGGCCAGCATGGCGAAGGCGCCGCAGACGACGTAGCCGATGGATTCGAGGCGCGTCAGCCACCATGGCCGCACCTCGCGCAGACCGTAGGCGCGGTTCAACCCGACGCGCAGGCTCTCGACGCCCGACGACGAGAAGTACAGCGCCAGCAGCGCGCCGAGGGTGAGCACGCCGCCGCGCTGCTCGGTGAGCACCCGGTGCACCTCGTTGACGATGGGCTTGGCGACCTCGCGCGGCCAGGCATCGAAGATCAGGACGCTGGCCTCGTCGGCGAGCGACTTCGTGCCGAACAGGCCCGCCAGGGCGGCGAGGAGGATCAGGAACGGGAACAGGGCGGTCAGGCTCGACAGGGCGATGTGGCTCGCGATGGCCCAGCCGTCATGGGCGACGAAGCGCTGGGCGGCGACGCCTGCGATCTCGAAAGGCTTGCGGAGACGTCTCACGGGGCGGGGGTTCGTCCTCGAACGGGGCGGGAGGCGGGCGTGTCTTCTAAACGCAACGCGGCCGGTTCGCGCAACGTGCCGCGCGGGCGGCACCGCCCGGCCGGCTTGAAATCTCCGCGACCCTGTGATGCGTGGCCCCCGTCATGCCCGCGCCAGCCCCGTTCCTCGTCCCAGCCCTCTTCGTTGTGATCTGGGCGACGGGCTTCGTCGCGGCCCGCTTCGTCTCGCCCCATGCCGAGGCCTTCACCTTCGTGGCGGTCCGGGTCGTCGCGGTCGCACTGGTGCTGGGCGGCCTCGCCCTGATCCGGGGAGCGCGCTGGCCGCGCGAACGGCCCGGCTGGCTCCATGCCGGGCTCGCCGGCGTGCTGATGCAGGGGATCTACGTCATCGGCGTGTTCTGGTCAGTGCAGCACGGCCTGCCAGCGGGCATCGCCGCCCTGGTCGGCAGCCTGCAGCCCCTGCTAACCGCGACCCTGGCGGGCCCGGTTCTCGGCGAGCCCGTGAGCCGGCGGCGCTGGCTCGGCATCGGCACCGGCTTTTCGGGCGCGCTTCTCGTCCTGGCGCCGAAGATCGGCGCAGCCGACTCGGCCGGAATTCCGGTTCCGGCCCTGGCCGCCTGCCTCTTCGCGATGGTAGCGATGACCGGCGGTACCCTCTGGCAGAAGCGGCACGGCGCCGGTGCGGACCTCCTGAGCAACGCCGCCGTCCAGTTCGTCGGCGCCGCCTGTCTCGCGGTGCCGGTCGCTCTCCTCTTCGGAACCGGCGGCTTCGACGCGTCCACGCCCCTGTGGCTCGGCCTCGCCTGGTCGGTCCTCGTGAACTCCGTCGGCGGCATCCTGCTGCTGCTGATGCTGATCCGCCGCGGCGCCGTGGCGGGGGTCGCCTCCCTGCTGTTCCTGGTGCCGCCGGTCTCGGCGGCGATGGCCTATGCGCTCTTCGGGGAAGCGCTGGCGCCGATCCAGATGGGCGGCATGGCGATCGCCACGCTCGGGGTCGCCCTCGCCAGCCGCGGGTAAGCCCATGACCGCCCGAAGACGACTTTTTCTTTGAGAAACATCTCAATAAAATTCATCACGCCGCGGACGACAAAGAAGAATCAGGGTTTTTTGCCCTGACGGATAATGAATTCAGGCGGGATAGTGCCGCACTGCGGCGAGACGCCTCTACAGGGGCGACAAACCTGCCTATAATGGACTGCAAAGTCTCATTCCCTCGCCAGCGAGTTTGCCATGTCAGCCTCTCCCGTCGTCTCGACCGAACCGCAGGACCTCGTGACCCTGGCCCGCGAGGCGGCCGAGGCCGCCAAGGGCCTCGTCGCCGAGGCGACCCGGCGGGTGCGCACCACGATCCTGTCGGACGAGGGCAAGATCTCGGCCGAGAAGATGGAGACGCAGCAGCACGCCACGCACGGCCTCGCCTGGATCGCCACCTACGCGGAGGGCGTCCGCGAGCTCGGCGCCTACGCCCAGCGCCTGACGGAGAGCAGTGATTTCGGAGAGACCGAGAGCCTCCTCGTCCGGATCGGCCTCGGTGAATACCTCGACCAGATGTTCTCCGGCATTCCGATGAGCCAGGGCGAGATGGTGCGGCCCACGGGCTCCCTCGGCCTAGCCGCGCGCGAGGTCGCCAAGTTCCGCACGCCGGCGGTGGAGACCCTGATCGCCGAGGGCAACACCCCCGAGAACCGTGCCGCCCTCGTGGCCCGCATCCGCGACAACGGCGGCGCGGCCACCATCGGCAAGTCCGGCCTCGACGAGGACATGGAGGCGATCCGCTCCGAGATGCGCCGCTTCGGCCTCGCCGAGGTCGTGCCGCACGCACACGAATGGCACAGCCAGAACGCCTACATCCCGATGGAGATCGTCACCAAGATGGCCGAGCTCGGCGTCTTCGGCCTGACCATCCCGGAGGAGTACGGCGGCATGGGCCTGCCCAAGATCTCCATGTGCGTGGTCTCCGAGGAGCTGTCGCGCGCCTATATCGGCGTCGGCTCCCTCGGCACCCGCTCGGAGATCGCCGCCGAGCTGATCCTGTGCGGCGGCACCGAGGAGCAGAAGCACCGCTTCCTGCCCGGCATCGCCTCGGGCGACACGCTCCCCACCGCCGTGTTCACCGAGCCGAACACCGGCTCCGACCTCGCGAGCCTTCGCACCAAGGCCGTCAGGGACGGCGACGTCTGGAAGATCTCGGGCAACAAGACCTGGATCACCCACCCCGTGCGCGCCGACATCATGACCTGCCTCGTGCGCACCAAGCCCGAGGAGAAGGGTCACAAGGGTCTTTCGCTCCTCATCGCCGAGAAGCCGCGCGGCACCGATGCCGAGCCCTTCCCGGTCCAGGGCCTGTCCGGCGGCGAGATCCACGTCCTCGGCTATCGCGGCATGAAGGAATACGAGCTCGCCTTCGACAACTTCGAGGTGCCGGCCGGCAACCTCCTCGGCAAGGTCGAGGGCAAGGGCTTCGCCCAGCTCATGCAGACCTTCGAATCCGCCCGCATCCAGACGGCGGCGCGCGCCATCGGCGTGGCGCAGAACGCCCTCGACCTCGGCCTGCGCTACGCCGAGGACCGGGTGCAGTTCGGCAAGGCCCTGATCAACTTCCCCCGCGTGGCCGACAAGATCGCCATGATGGCGGTGGAGATCAACATCGCCCGCCAGCTGACGTATTTCTCGGCCCGGGAGAAGGACGAAGGCAAGCGTTGTGATCTCGAGGCCGGCATGGCCAAGCTCCTCGGCGCCCGCGTGGCCTGGGCGGCGGCCGACAACGCCCTGCAGATCCATGGCGGCAACGGCTTTGCTCTGGAATACGCGGTGAGCCGCGTCCTGTGCGATGCGCGCATCCTGTCGATCTTCGAGGGCGCCGCCGAGATCCAGGCCCAGGTCATCGCCCGCCGCCTGCTCGAAGCCGCCTGAGCCTGGCACCCAAATACCGGAACGCCGGGGCGATCCGATCGCCCCGGCGTTCCGGTATTCCACGAGGGTGTCGTCGAGGTCGCGCTACTTGGTGACCTTCACCGAGACGGGGTCGCTCGACGGGAAGGTCTCCTCCAGCGCCTCGTCGAGGCGCGCGTCGAGTTCGCCCTTCTGGTTCTCGGGGCGGTTCTTGTCCGACCCCTTCGGGGCCGCCTGGCCGGTGGTGGAGATGGTGTCGGTCTCCGGCGTCTTCTGATGATCGGCCATCCTGGGCACTCCTTCGGCTCGCGGGTCAGCGCCTTCGTCGGCACGTCGTCCCTGACAACGCCGCGGGCGCGTCCGGTTTCCATGGCGGGGACCGGACGGTGCGCCGGGCACACGGCCCCGGATGCGAAACGGCCCGGCGGCGACCGAGCCGGCCCCGGCGCGGCGCGATCCTCCCTCAGGGGGCCGCCGGGACCTGGGTCCGGGTTGCGGCCCGGCTTGTGCGGGCGCCCGCCGTCCGGGCCTCCCGCAGGACGAAGTCGTAGACCTGCGTGAGGCGGTCGAGATGCGCGTCCGGGGTCAGCGGTGCGGCCCAGTAGCGCTCGTAGGCGGCCCGGCTCATCCGCTCGGCGAGACCGTCGTCGGAGAGCCGGACGAGGTGGGCGGCGAGGGAATCCGGATCGCCCGAGCGGAACCAGAAGCCGGTCTCGCCGTCCTCCACCGCCTCGCGCCCGGCGCAGGCGTCGCTGACGATCACCGGGGCGCCGCAGGCGAGCGCCTCGTAGACGGTGAGGGGCTGGCCCTCGTACCAGACGCTCGGGAAGACCAGGGCGCGCGCCTGCCGCATCAGGGCCTGGACGCCGGCCTCGTCGCGCCAGCCCAGCATCACCGCCTCGGGATAGCGCGCCGCGAGATCCGCGCGCGCCGGCCCGTCCCCGACGAAGACCGGACGGACGCCGGCGCGGCGCGCCGCCTCGGCGAAGATCGGCGCGCCCTTCTCGGTGGAGATGCGCCCGACGAACAGGAAATCGCCCGGCGGCCCGGAGCGGAGGGGCGCCTGGGCCACCGCGATCGGGTTGTCGACCCGGTGGAAGCGGGTCGAGCTCGGGAGATGCGGGGCGACGACCCGCTCCTGCAGGGCGCTGAGGGTGACGATGTGCGGGAACAGCGCCTTCAGGCCGGCCACATGCTCGAGGCCGAGGTGGCGCACCACCCGCAGGAGCTTGCGCGGATAGCTGCGCGCATCGCAGTTCGTGGTCAGGCAGCCGAGGGACATCGGCGTGCGATGGCAGATCCGGGCGGCCGGATACTCGTAGAACCCGCCGTTCGGACAGACGAGGAAGAACTCGTGCATCGTGTAGAGCAGCGCCAGCCCGGAGGCCGCGAGGCTGCGCCCGATCGAGGGCGAGAGCGCCTTGGCGAAGGCATGGACGTGGACCACGGTGTCCCGCGGGTCGAGCCCGCGCAGCTCCATCGCCAGGCGCCGGGCCGCCGGTCGGTTCCAGATCGCCTGCGCGGCGAAGGCGAGCTTGTTCGTCGTCGTGCCGATATCATCCTGGCCGAGGCAGACCACACGGATGCCGGCCGCCTCCAGGCGGGGATCGGCGGGACCGACGGCGGCGAAGACCGTGACGCCATGGCCCCGCGCGCGCAGGCCGAGCGCCGCATCCAGCGCCACCTTGGCTTGGCCGCCATTGATGAAGGCATGGTCGACGACGAGGACGAGGTGCATGGTGGACAGTCCCGGCCAACGACGAGGTCTTCGCGGATCTTTACCGAACGTGCGTTGATCTCCGGTAAATCCACGCGTCTGCGGTGGTTCTCGCGCGGACCGCTGCGGATTCCTTGGGCATTGCCAGATCGTCGGGCCTCTCCATGCAGATCGTCGTGTTGGCCGAGTTCGCGGTGGCGAGCGGCGGCGCCGAGAAGGTCGCGGTCGAATCCGCCCGCGGCCTCGCCGAGGCGGGGATCGACGTCACGTACATCCAGGCCATCGACGGGCCGGTGGATCCGCTCCTCGACCATCCCCGGATCCGCCGCCTGAGCCTCGGCAACACCGATATCTGGCAGCGCCCGGCCCATCGCGCCGCCCTGGACGGGCTCTGGAGCGCGGAGGCGGCCGCCCGGCTCGGGGCCGCCCTCGACGGGTTGCCGGTGCGGCCGGACCTGATCCACCTCCACCAGTGGACGCGCAGCCTATCGCCGAGCGTCTTCCCCGCCCTGTTCGCCCGCGACGTCCCGGTGGTGGCGACCCTGCACGACTACTTCCTCGCCTGCCCGAACGGGGTCTATTACCGCTTCGACCAGGCCGAGCCCTGCACCCTGACACCGCTCTCGGCCGCCTGCATCGCCGCGCCCTGCGACGGCCGGAGCCGGCTCCACAAGCTCGTGCGCGTCGGCCGCTCGGTCTCCTTGCGCGCCGCCCTGAAGCGGCGGCGGCTGGACGTCATCCATGTCTGCGACGCGAGCGTCGCCCGGATGGGCGCCTTGCTGGAGGGGCTGGCGCTCACCCACCACCGGGTCGACAACCCGGTGCGGGTGGGCCGGCAGGCCCCCGCCGATCCGGCCCGGGGCGATGCCATCGCGTATGTCGGGCGCCTGACGCGGGAGAAGGGCGCCGACTTGGTGGCCGCGGCCGCAGGCGCCGCCGGACTTCCGGCCCTGTTCATCGGAGCCGGCCCCCTGGAGAACGAATTGCGGGCCCGCCCCGGGGTCGAGCTCATCGGCTGGCAGGAACCGGACGCCGTCTGGTCGCTCCTGCGCCGGCGTGCCCGGGCGATCGCCGCCCCGTCGCGCTGGTACGAGACCGGGCCGCTGACGGTCTACGAAGCCCTGGCCCACGGCATCCCGGTCATCGCCTCGACGCGGTCCGGCGCCTCCGAGAAGGTCGCCGACGGCGTGAACGGTTATGCCGCTTCGCCGGAACCGGAGACCTGGGCGAAGGCCGCGGCGGCATTCCGCGACGACGGCCTGACCGCCCGGCTCGGCGCCGCGGCCCATGCCCGGTACTGGGCGGCCCCGATGACCCTGGACGCCCACGCGGCCGCATTGATCACGGTCTACGAGCGCATCCTCGGCGCCCGGACCGGACGCTCCGCGGGTGCGAACCCGAGGGGCATCGATTCCGCGGCTTGAAGGCAAACCGGAAAATTGGCACAATTCTGCAACTTTCCGGGTCAGGCGTCTTGACCTCCATATTGCACCGCAACATAAATCTCTCGCAACGCACCGAACGATTCGGTCGTGAGTGGAGAGAACGGACATGAACGGTCAGACCTTCGAGATCCCCGCCGAGATGCGCACGCTCGCCGAGAAGAGCGTCGATCAGGCCCGCACCGCCGTCAGCACCCTCTTCGGCAACGCTCTCAAGACCGCCGAGCAGATGCAGACCACGTCGAAGTCGGTTCAGGAATCGATGCAGACCGTCGTCGCCAAGGGTCTCGATCAGGTCCAGGAGAACGCCGCCGCGACCTTCGACTTCGCCCAGAAGCTGGTGCGCACCCGGGATATCCGCGAGGCGATGGAACTGCAGAGCGAATTCTTCCGCAGCCGGATCGCCAATCTGCAGGCGCAGGCCAAGGACCTCGGCACGCTGGCCCAGAACACCCTGCGCCCGTCCGCCTGAGCGCGGCGCGCAAGTCCGGCACCTGCGGCAAGTCCGGAACCTCCGGCAAGTCCAGGACTTCCGGCAAGTCCAGGACTTCCGGCAAGTCACGGACCCGGGGCAAGTCCGGGACCCGGGTGACGATTCCGGACCGCCCCCCCGGGGCGGTACCGGGGTGCGGCGTCGGCCCGCACACCATCCCGCCGATTCGGGCTATTCTTTCGCCTGAAACGGCAAGGAGACAGAGCCATGGCAAGACGGCGCAAGACGCCCTCCCGAGCGCAGGACCGATCCGCAACGCAGCCAGGGACGGCAGGCATCCCGGAGGAGGGATCGATGACCGCTGACATCGTGCACGGCGCCGGCGCGGGTGACCACGACCTCCCGGCCGGACCCGAACAGGCGCCGAGCGTTCACGAGACGCTTCTCGAGGGCGTCTCGCCGGATGCCCTGGCGGCGGCCGGCGGCGGGGAGGGCGAGACCGCCCCGGCCGCCGACGAATCCGTGAGCACCGGGTCGGAGACCTCCGAACGCGCAGAGGACCTCACCGTGGTGCCGGAGGAGGTCGGCGCATCGGCGGCGGCGGCGAATGAGACGCTCGAGGTTGCGACGCAGACCGTCGAGGCCGTCGTTCAGGTTCTGCCCGATCAGGATTTGCCAGATCAGGCCTCGCCCGATCAGGACTTGCCCGATCAGGCCTCGCCCGAGACGATGTCCGACGGCCCGTCGGCGGCGCTCCCCGCGGTCACCGGCGTGCAGGCTTCCGTCGGCAAGCGCACCGAATTGGCGAAAGCGCCGCGGATCTCCGAAGTGATGGGTGAGCTCGGCGAGGTGAACACCACGCTGCTGACCTACCTGCGGGGCGAGAGCGCCGCGGCGGTGGCCCATTGGCAGGCGCTCTCGGGCGCCAAGACCCCGGCCGATGCGCTCCGCCTCCAGGTGACCGAGATGCAGCGGGCCGCCGATGCCTCGCTGAGCTGCTTTGCCGCCCTCGCCAAGCGGGCCGGCCGCTTCACCGGCTCGCTCGCCCGGCGCTGAGAGACCCGGCCCCCGGCGCCCCTCGCGCCGGCGGCCCGACCCGTCTAGATATCCCGCAATCCGTCGCGGCCGCGCCCCAGATCGGGGCAGGGCCGCCACGCCCAGGTTCCGGGAGTTTCCATGCCGCGCACATCCCTTCTGCTCGTTCCGCTGCTGACCGCGACGCTCGCCGCCGCGCCCGCCACGGCGCAGATGATGAAGTCGCCGGATGCCCCCGAGAAGGCGGTCCCGGAGAAAGCGGTCCCTCTGGCCAAGGGCCAGGTCCAGCTCTCCTTCGCGCCGGTGGTGAAGCGCGCCGCTCCCTCGGTGGTGAACGTCTACGCCTCGCATGTCGACACGCGGGGCCAGAGCCGCAGCGCCATGGACGAGTTCATGCGGCGCTTCTTCGGCGACAATGGCGGCGGCCGCGGGCGCGGCGGCGCACCGGGCGAGCGGGCCCAGAAGTCCCTGGGCTCCGGCGTGATCGTCGACGAATCCGGCCTCGTCATCACCAACAACCACGTCATCGAGAACATGAACGAGGTCCGCATCGCCCTCGCCGACCGGCGCGAGTTCGAGGCCACCATCGTGCTGCGCGACCCCCGCACCGATCTCGCCGTGGTCAAGATCAAGAGCCCGTCCGGCGGCCTCATCCCGATGGCCTTCGGCGATTCCGAATCTCTCGAGGTCGGCGATTTCGTGATGGCGATCGGCAACCCGTTCGGCGTCGGCCAGACCGTGACGCAAGGCATCGTCTCGGCGCTCGCGCGCACCCAGGTCGGCTCCTCCGACTACCAGTTCTTCATCCAGACGGATGCGGCGATCAATCCCGGCAATTCCGGTGGCGCCCTGGTCAACCTCCAGGGCCAGCTGGTCGGCATCAACACCGCGATCTACTCGCAATCCGGCGGCAGCCACGGCATCGGCTTCGCCATTCCCGCCAGCATGGTCCGCGCCGTGGTGGAGACGGCCAAGGGCGGGGCCACCGCCGTGCGTCGCCCCTGGCTCGGCGCGCGGGTCCAGAGCGTGACCCCCGACATCGCCGAGAGCATGGGGCTCGACCATCCCACCGGCGTGCTGGTGGCGAGCCTCCAGGCCAAGAGCCCGGCGGAGGAGGCCGGCCTGAAGCGCGGCGACCTCATCCTCACGGTGGACGGGAAGAGCGTCGACGATCCGGAGGCCTTCGGCTACCGCTTCGCCCTGAAGGGTCTCAGCGGCCAGACCCAGTTCGGCATCCTGCGCGGCAGCGGCCGCTCGACCGTGGCGGTGAAGCTCAGCCCCGCCCCCGAGACCCGCCCGCGCGACACCCTCAAGGTGCGCACCCGCTCGCCCTTCCTCGGCGCGACCCTGGTGAACACTTCGCCGGCGGTGGCCGAGGAGCTTCAGGCGGATTTCCCCGCCGAGGGCGTCGCGGTCGCCGGCGTTGACGAGGGCTCGATCGCGTCGCGGGCCGGCCTGCAGAAGGGCGACATGATCGTCGCGATCAACGGCATGCCGATCGCCACCACGAAGGACCTGGAGCGGATCACCCGCAACAGCCTCAACATGTGGGAGGTCTCGATCAACCGCGGCGGCGAGGTGATGACCTCGATGTTCGGGGGCTGACGCCCCGACCGGACCCGTCGCCGGCCGGGGAGGGCGCGCATTTCCCAGTTGCGGGCGGCGGGCACCCGCGTCTTTGATGCGCGGATGTCCGACCTCTTCGCCTCCGCCGGCCTCTCCCAGGCCGCCCCCCGCCCCCTCGCCGATGCCCTGCGCCCGAAGACCCTGGACGAGGTGGTGGGGCAGGAGCACCTGACCGGGCCGGACGGGGCGCTGACCCGCCTCCTGAACGCCCGGTCCTTCGGCTCGCTGGTGTTCTGGGGGCCGCCCGGCACCGGCAAGACCACCGTGGCACGCCTGCTGGCCCACGAGACCGACCTGCATTTCGAGCAGATCTCGGCGATCTTCTCAGGGATCGCCGAACTCCGGAAGGTGTTCGAGGCGGCCCGCGGGCGCCGGGCGATGGGCCGGGGCACCCTGCTCTTCGTCGACGAGATCCACCGCTTCAACCGGGCGCAGCTCGACGCCTTCCTGCCCGTCATGGAGGACGGCACGGTGACGCTGGTGGGCGCGACCACCGAGAACCCGTCCTTCGAGCTGAACGCCGCGCTCCTGTCGCGCGCGCGGGTGCTGCTGTTCCGCGCCCTGGACGACGCGGCCATCGCCAAGCTGCTGGTGCGGGCGGAAGCCCTGACCGGCCGCACGCTGCCGCTCGACGCGGAGGCGCGGGGCGTGCTGGTCCGCATGGCCGACGGGGACGGGCGCGCCGCGCTCACCCTCGTCGAGGAGGTCTGGCGCTCGGCCAAGGCGGGCGAGATCTTCGACGCCGATCAGCTGCAGGCGATCATCCAGCGGCGCGCCCCGATCTACGACAAGTCCCAGGAGGGGCACTACAACCTCATCAGCGCGCTGCATAAGACCGTGCGCGGCTCCGACCCGGATGCGGCTCTGTACTACCTCTGCCGGATGCTCGACGGGGGCGAGGACCGCCTGTTCATCGCCCGGCGCCTCGTGCGCATGGCGGTGGAGGATATCGGGCTCGCCGATCCGCAGGCCCTCGTGGTCGCCACCGCCGCCAAGGACGCCTTCGACTTCCTGGGCTCGCCGGAGGGCGAACTGGCGCTCGCCCAGGTCACGGTCTATCTCGCCTGCGCGCCCAAATCGAACGCGGTCTACGAGGCCTACAAGGCCGCCACGCGCGTGGCGAAGGAGCACGGCTCCCTGCCGCCGCCCCGGACCATCCTCAACGGATCGACGAAGCTGATGCGCAAGATCGGCTACGGCGAGGGCTACCGCTACGACCACGACGAGCCCGACGCCTTCTCGGGCCAGGATTACTGGCCGGAAAAGCTCGGTCGCCAGCACTTCTATGCCCCCACGGAGCGGGGCATGGAGAGCCGCTACACCGAGCGCCTCGCCCATTGGGAAGCCTTGCGCCGGCAGCGCCGGTCCGAGCAGGACTGAAGCTTCGCCGCACCGATCGGACCCATCGGGCGAACACCCGTGTCGGCCTCGGGGCCGGCGCGCGATCGCGCCTACCCGTCGTCGCCGCACGATCGTTAACACAATCTGAAAAGAGAGCTCGAATTTTACTGGTTTTCCTGAAAATAGGGCAAGTTGTATCTTGTATAAGGGGGTCATCACGGATGTTCTTGCCGGAAGGCCATAAACGCGATGACGATTTACTACGTCGACTCTTCTTTCACGGGCGGCTCGAACAAGAGCGGCCTCTCGGCCGACGCGCCCCTGACCAGCCTCGACGCGGTCAACAAGCTCAAGCTCCAGGCCGGTGATACCGTCGCCTTCAAGGCCGGCACCGCCTACACCACCTCGGCCGCCGGCATGGGCGCGCTCACCATCAGCGCATCGGGCACCGAGAAGGCCCCCATCACCTTCACCAGCTACGGCAGCGGCCCCGCCCCGACCATCACCAACACGGCCACGGGCTATTCCGACGGGATCTATGTCGGCAACGCCAAGTACGTGGTCATCGACGGGCTGAACATCACCGGCGCCGGACAGGCCGGGGTCAACGTCAGCAAGTCCGCCAGCCACATCACGATCCAGAACGTCGAGGCGAGCAACGTCGGCGAAGGCGTGATGCTCGTCGGCACCGACAACCTCGTCACGCGCAGCTACTTCCACGACCTGAAGATGATCAAGAACACGGCCAACGTCTACGACGACGATTACGGCGCCGTCGGGGTGATGATCGCCAACAGCAACAACGAGGTCTCGTACACCAAGATCGTCAACGCCAAGGCGCCGAGCTTCGACTACAAAAACGATGGCGGCGGCATCGAGCTGTTCGGCTCGATGGACAACATCAAGATCCACAACAACTGGGTCGAGAACAGCGTCGGTTTCATCGAGGCCGGCGGGTTCAAGAGCACCCTGACCAACATTTCGATCTCGAACAACGTCAGCCTGAACAACACCGGCTTCCTCGTGCTGCACAACGGCGGTGGAAACTTCGCCAGCACGTTCAAGAATGTCGACGCCAGCAACAACACCATCATCGACCAGAACAACAGCGCCAAGCAGATGGCCAGCGTCTTCCTGGATGCGCCCTCCCAGAAGGGCGAACTCTCCTTCCACGACAACGTCATGTACATGAATACCGGCGACTCTTTCTTCAAGCAGGTCGGCGACTATCATTACAACAACACATTCTACGCGCCCTCCAAGGCAACGCACCTGTATAACAACTGGAACATGACCCTGAATTCGGGGGAGAAATACATCACGACCGCACCGACGGGTGGCGCCTCGATCGTCGAGACGCTCACGGCCGTGTCGGGCGGCATCGGCGCTTCCCTGGTCTCGGCAGATTCGGTCGGCCTGAACTCCGCCAAGCCGACCCCGATCGCCAATCCGGTGCCGGTCGAGATCGCCCCCGTCGCGCCGGCGCCGGTCGTGCCGGCTCCCACGCCGCCCACTTCACCGCCCGCCGCCAACGGTGACAAGATCACCGAGACCTACGACGCGGCCGGCGTTCTCATCAACAAGACCGTCCTGCACGCCGACAAGTCCACCGACGTCTATCTCGCCGGCATCAAGGGCCGGGACTACGTTTCCGCCCATACCAGCACCGACAGCGCCGGCAAGGTCGTCCTGCAGGAGCAGTTCCGGGCCAACGGCAGCCTGCTGATGAAGAAGGTCGTCGGGATCGACACCACCACCGAGACCTATGACGCGGCCGGCACCCTCACCAACAAGACGATCCTGCACGCCGACAAATCCACCGACGTCTATCTCGGCGGCATCACCGGCCGGGACTACACCTCGGCCCATACCAGCACCGATAGTAGCGGCAAGGTCGTCCTGCAGGAGCAGTTCCGGGCCGATGGCAGCCTGGCGATGAAGAAGGTCGTCGGGCTCGACACCACCACCGAGACCTACGACGCGGCCGGCACCCTCACCAACAAGACCGTCCTGCACGCCGACAAGTCCACCGACGTCTATCTCGCCGGCATCAAGGGCCGGGACTATACGTCAGCCCATACCAGCACCGACAGCGCCGGCAAGGTCGTCCTGCAGGAGCAGTTCCGGGCCGATGGCAGCCTGGCGATGAAGAAGGTCGTCGGGCTCGACACCACCACCGAGACCTACGACGCGGCCGGTGTTCTCACCAACAAAACGATCCTGCACGCCGACAAGTCCACCGACGTCTATCTCGCCGGCATCACGGGCCGGGACTACACCTCGGCCCATACCAGCACCGACAGCGCCGGCAAGGTCGTCCTGCAGGAGCAGTTCCGGGCCGATGGCAGCCTGGCGATGAAGAAGGTCGTCGGGCTCGACACCACCACCGAGACCTACGACGCGGCCGGCACCCTCATCAACAAGACCGTCCTGCACGCCGACAAGTCCTACGAGGTCTACGCCAACGGCGTCACCGGCCGGGACTACGTGGCCTACCACGAGAAGTACGGCACCGATGCGAAGAGCCTCTACCTCGACGTGACGAAGGCCGACGGCTCGCACATGGTGACGGTCAACGGCTCGAACTTTGCCTTCAAGGTCGATGGACCCGCGGAGTCGATCTCCCTGAAGGGACAGAGCGACACGCTGGTCTTCGAGAAGGCGTTCGGCGGCAGTGCGGTGACCGGCTTCGATGCGGGAACCGGCGTCGGTCACGACGTGATCGATCTCAACGCCACCCTGGCGTCGAACTTCGCGCAGCTGAAGGGGATGATGCAGACCACGGGTCACGACACCCTGATCACCTTCAGCCCCGCCGATCATATCCTGCTGAAGGGCGTGGTCGCGGAGAGCCTGACGGCGTCGAACTTCGCCTTCCACTACGACCTTCACTAGGTACGGCCGGCGCCAGGACGTTCGTCGACGCAACCGACCCGGCATCCGGTCGATCGCCCCGGAGGCCGGGTCCGCAGGGCGACCCGGCCCGACGATGGCCGGCCACCCTCGGCGCGACGAGGCCTTCCACGAAAAGCTCTTCCGCGACAAGGCCTTCGGCGAAAAGCCCTGGCGCGGCCGGGCGCGCCTGCCCGCGCGTCGCGGGGGGCGAAGATGCGTCAGTCGATCGAGCCGATCCGGAGGTGGAAACCGTCGCGGATCGCGTGCGGCACGGGTCCGATCGCGTCGGACGCCTCGCTGAGGCGCAGGGCGAAATTCATGTCGTCGCCGAGCATCGGCTTCGAGGGGGCCGGCGGCATCGCCTGCGCGAGGCAGGTGCCGAGCCCGAGTGCCGCCACCACCTGGGCGCTGATCCACGGGAACAGCTTCCGGAGGATGGGCCTCAGTTCCAATCCGTCCGATTCCGGATCCGGAACCGCTGCGGGCCCGGGGGCCATGACGGGGCGGGTGCCCGACGACACCGGGAGCTCGCTGAAGTCGAAGACAGCGGAGTCGTGGCTGAATGGAAGAGGCAGGTTATCCATGTCGATCAGATTGAAGCCCTGCGGCTAACACGGTGTTAATTGCCGGCCGGCGCAGGCGAACCTGTTTCGAACAGTGGCCAAGTCTGCCTGATCGGAATCTGCCTGATCGGAGTCTGCCTGATCGGACCGAGAAAGCTTCGGGCGCAGGGGGCGGAGCAGGGTCGGCGGTACGCGCAGGAGCCGACCTTGCAACGACCTTGCACCGACCTTGCACCCGAGCCGCCGGCATGGTGGGGTCACGCACGACGCCGCGACGGTATCGCGCCGACCGCGGGGCCTAGACCCATGAAACGTCCGCTCTGCCGCCGGCCCCGGCCGTGCCGGGCGCGGGCCAGGGACACGCGAGGAAGCACCCGCACACCATGCAGGCCTATTCCCTACTCTCCGCCCGTTTCACCCGCCTCGGCGTCCTCGGCGACGCGGCCGGACTTCTCTACTGGGACCGGCAGACGCTGATGCCCACCGGTGCGGCCCCCATGCGGGCCGAGCAGCTGGCGCAACTGGCCGTCATCGGCCACGAGATCCTGACGGCGGCGGAGACCGGCGACCTGATCGCCCAGGCCCTCGACGAATCCCCGGGCCTCGGCGCGTGGGAGCGGGCGAACCTGCGCGAGATGCGCCGAGCCTATCTCCATGCCTCGGCGGTGCCGGCCGATCTCGTGGCGGCGAGTTCCAAGGCGTCGTCGCAATCCGGGATGATCTGGCGCGAGGCCCGGGCGCAATCCGATTTCGCGATGCTGGCGCCGGCCCTGGCCGAGACCCTGCGCCTGCAGCGGGCGGTCGGCGAGGCGAAGGGCGCCGCCCTCGGCCTCGATCCCTACGACGCGCTCCTCGACGGTTATGATCCCGGGATGCGTCGCGCCGCGATCGACCCGCTGTTCGCGCATCTGCGCGCGACGTTGCCGGGTCTGATCGCGGCGGCCCGCGACCGCCAGGCGGGGGAGCCGGCGCCGCTGCCGCTGCCCGGCCCGTTCCCGGTCGAGACGCAGAAGGCGGTCGGCGTGCGCCTGATGCGGGCCGTCGGCTTCGATTTCGAACGGGGCCGGCTCGACGTCAGCCTGCATCCGTTCTGCGGGGGCGCCACCGACGACGTCCGGATCACCACCCGGTACGATGTCGCCGACGTCTCCGGCGCCCTGATGGGCGTACTGCACGAGACCGGCCACGCCCTCTACGAGCAGGGCCTGCCAGCCGCGTGGCATCACCAGCCCGTGGGGACGGCCCGGGGCATGACCCTGCACGAGAGCCAGTCGCTGCTGGTGGAGATGCAGGCCTGCCGTTCGGCCGAATTCTGCGCCTATCTCGCGCCCGTGCTGGCGGAGGCCTTCGGCGGGGAAGGGCCCGCCTGGAGCGCCGAGAACCTGCATCGCCACTACACCCGCGTCGCGCCGGGGCTCATCCGGGTCGATGCCGACGAGGTGACCTACCCGGCCCACATCCTGTTGCGCTACGCCCTGGAGACGGCGATGATCGCGGGCGACCTCGCGGTGGCGGACCTGCCCGGGGCCTTCAACGACGGCCTGCGCGATCTCCTCGGGCTCACCGTCCCGGACGACCGGCAGGGTTGCCTGCAGGACATCCACTGGCCGAGCGGAAGCTTCGGTTACTTCCCGACCTATACCCTCGGCGCGATGGCGGCGGCCCAGCTGTTTCGTGCCGCCGGGGAGCGGATGCCCGACCTTCCGACCGATCTCGCCAGGGGCGATTTCACAGGATTGCGCGGCTGGCTGCGCGAGGCCGTCCATGGCCGCGGCTGCCTCCTCGAAACCGATGACCTGCTGGTCGCCGCCTCCGGCAAACCCCTCGGCGCGGAAGATTTCCTGAGTCACCTGCGCCTGCGCTATCTCGGGGAGGGCTGAGGCTCCGCGCGATCGGCAACGCCGAGGCGAGCGGACGGCGCAGGCGACCCCTCGCCGCCCCCGCTCCGGTGCCGGAGGGAAACCGGGCGCGAGCGACGAGGGCGGTAGACCGGGCGCACAGCAGCCTGTAGGCCGGCGGCCCTTCCTACCAGCGGACCTGACGTCCGGAGACCTCCATGGCGGCCTGCGGCCTCGATTTCGGCACTTCGAACACAACCCTCGGCCTCGTCACGGGACAGCGCCCGCAGCTCGTGCCCCTGGAGGGGCGCCACCTCACGATCCCCAGTGCGATCTTCTTCCCGCCGGGGCAGGCCCCCTTCGTCGGCCGCGCCGCCATGGCCGAGTACCTGGAGGGAACGCCGGGCCGGCTCATGCGCAGCCTCAAGTCGGTGCTGGGCTCCTCCCTTCTGGAGGAGACGACCCCCGTCGGCCGCGAGCGCATCAAGTTCCGGGACGTGATCGGGCGCTACCTCGCGGCCGTGAAGGCGCGGGCGGAGACCGAGACCGGCCGCGTCCTCGACACCGTGGTCCACGGCCGGCCGGTCCACTTCGTCGACGGCGACCCCGAGGGTGACGCCCGGGCCGAGGATGCCCTGCGGGCGATCGCCCTCGGCATCGGCTTTCGTCACGTCTCCTTCCAGTTCGAGCCGATCGCGGCGGCCCTCGACTACGAGCAGCAGGTCCGGTCGGAGGAAATCGCCCTGATCGCGGATATCGGCGGCGGTACCTCGGACTTCTCGATCGTGCGGCTCTCTCCGGAGCGGCACGCGCGGCCCGACCGCAGCGGCGACATCCTGGCCAATGACGGGGTCCGCATCGGCGGGACGGACTTCGACCGCCGTCTCAGCCTCGGCACCGTGATGCCGCTCCTCGGCCTCGGCAGCGCGATGAATCGCGGCGACATCGACGTGCCCTCGGGCTACTTCCACGACCTCGCCACCTGGTCGAGCATCAACCGCCTCTACAACGCCAGGACCTTGCGCGAGATCGAGGAGGTCCGCCGCGACGCGCAGCGCCCCGAGCTCCTGGCGCGGCTCCACACCGTGGTGGAGGCCGAGCGCGGCCACTCCCTGGCGATGGAGGTCGAGGGCGCCAAGATCGCGACCTCGGAGGCGGGGCGGGGCCGGATCGACCTGGACTGGGTCGAGACGGATCTGGGCGCCGAGATCGACCGGACGGGCCTGGTCACCCATACGGACGAACTCGCCCGCCGAATCGCCGAGCGGATCGCCCGCTGCCTCGCGCAGGCCGGCCTGACGGCGGACCGCATCGACGCGATCTTCCTCACCGGCGGCTCCACGGGCCTGCCCCATGTCCGCGCCGCCCTGACCGCCGGCGTGCCGAACGCGCGCGTGGTCGACGGCGACACCTTCGGTTCCGTCGGCACCGGGTTGACCCTGGAGGCGGCCCGGCGCGCGGCCTGACGGCGGGCGAACGGCGGGAAAAGCGCGCCCGCGACGGCGCCCCGGGCCCCGCGCCCTTTGTGGCGGCGCCGGCCGGTGTTACGAGCAGGCCATGACCACACGACCACCTTCACGCGGCGGCTCCGGGCGCAAGGGCGCCGGTCCGGGCCGCGGCGCCCCTCCCGGCCGCTCGCCCCGGCCGGGCAAGCCGGGTGCCTTCCGGCGGCCGGACCGCGAGCGCACGGGTCCGCGCACCAGCGCCCTCGATGCCGCCCAGCGCGCGGCGCAGGGCCGCGGCGACGCCGCGGCCAAGCACGCGCCCTGGCGCCCCGGCCAGGAGGCGAGCGACCGCGAGGCGGCCCCGCGGGATGCCCCCGAGGCGTTCGAGGAGGCGCCCCGGCGCGCACCGCGGACCCGGGCCGAGCGCCCGGCGCCGGCGGGCGCGGCGCCGGCACGGCGCCCGGGCGCCCCCTCGCGCGAGACCGCACCGGCGCCGGAGGGACCGACCCGGCGCGAGCAGCGCGCGGCCGCCTCGGCCACCCTGGCCTCCGGCGTCCAGACCCTCACGGTGGAGGAAGACGAGGCCGGGATGCGGATCGACCGCTTCCTGACGACCCGCTTCCCCCAGCTTCCCTTCACCCGCGTCCAGAGCATCGTGCGCAAGGGCGAACTCCGGGTCGACGGCAAGCGCGCCAAGCCCAACGACCGGCTGGAGCCCGGCATGAGCGTGCGCGTGCCGCCGCTCAAGCTCGAGGCGCAGGGCGAGCGGCCCCGCTCGGCCGCGAAGGACGCCACCGACGCCGATTTCATCCGCTCGCTCATCCTCTACGAGGATGCCGAGATGATGATCCTGAACAAGCCCTTCGGCCTCGCGGTGCAGGGCGGCTCCGGCACCGTGCGCCACGTGGACGGACTCCTCGAGGCGCTGACCGGCAAGGACGGGCAGAAGCCGCGCCTCGTGCATCGCCTGGACAAGGATACGGCCGGCTGCCTCATCGTGGCCAAGACGCGGCTCGCCGCCGCGACCCTGGCCAAGAGCTTCCGCTCGCGCTCGGCCCGCAAGGTCTACTGGGCCCTCACCGCCGGCGTGCCGCGGGTGGCGCAGGGCCGGATCTCGACCTACCTCGCCAAGGAGGAGCCCACGGACGCGGATGCGCGCATGCGGGTGGCCAAGCACGGCGATGAGGGGGCCGCGCACGCCCTGACCTACTACGCCATGGTCGACAACGCGGCGCAGAAGCTGTCCTGGCTGTCGCTGAAGCCGGTGACCGGGCGCACGCACCAGCTGCGCGCGCACGCCGCGCATATCGGGCACCCCATCGTCGGCGATCCCAAATATTTCAGCATCGAGAACTGGGAGCTGCCGGGCGGCATCCAGAACCGCCTGCACCTGCTCGCGCGCAGAATCGTGATCCCGCATCCGCGCACCGGGCAGCCGGTGGACGTCACGGCCCCGCTTCCGCCGCATATGGCGCAGAGCTGGAACCTGCTCGGCTTCGACGCGTCTCGCTACGACCCCATCGTGGAGGCGCCCGAGGCCTGAATGTCCCCGCCGCCCGTCGGGAGGTGCGGCACCTCGCCGGAGGACGAGGCGGGGCGGGCGCCCGGGTTGGACCTTGGCAAGCGCCCGCCATGCCTTATCCTCTCGATCCATCCCGGTCGGCGCCTCGCCGCCGGCCAAGGACTGTCGCGCCACGATGCATCGAGACACGATCCTGACGCCCGCGACCGTGATCGGCTGTGCGCTCCTCGCCCTTTCGAGTTGGGGGGCCGGCCCCGGTTTCGGCATCCGGGCGCTGGCGCAGGCCGGGCCGCCCGCACAGAACCGGCCGCAGGGCCAAATTCAGACCCAGACCCAGCCGCCGGGTCAGCCCCAGACGCCCCCGGCCGCCACGCAGCCCGCGGCCCAGGGCGCGGCCCGGGCCCCCGGGACCGGTCAGGTCTCCGGCACGAGCGGCGGCCGCGGTGCCGCGCAGACCGGACGGTCGCGCCGGCCCTCCTACGCGGCCTGCAATCGCATGTCCCATGCCCGCGGTCTGCGGGGCGGCGCGCGGCGCCGCTTCCTCGTCCGGTGCAAGCTCGGTTACGACCGGCCCCGCACCGGGCAGCCGCAGCCGGCGCCCGCCCGCCAGCCGTGAGGAGAGCCACCCGCATGGCGAGGTCGCTTCCTTGAAGCTCATCGTCTTCGACGTCGACGGAACCCTGGTCGACAGCCAGCATCTCATCGTCGCGGCGCAGGTCATGGCCTTCGCCGAACACGGCCTGACGGCGCCGAGCCGGAGCGAGTCGCTCTCGGTGGTGGGCCTGTCCCTGCCACAGGCCTTCCGCCGCCTGGTCGGCGACGACGGGCCGATCGAGGGCCTTTCGGAGAGCTACAAGCGCGCCTTCAACATCCTGCGCATCGACCCGAACTACGAGGAGCCGCTGTTCCCCGGCATGGGCGAGCTGCTGACCCGCCTCCACGCGCGCGACGACGTGCGGCTCGGCATCGCCACCGGCAAGGCCCGGCGCGGCGTCGACCGCCTCATCGAGACCCATGGCTGGGAGGGGTGGTTCGCCACCACCCAGAGCGCCGACGACGCGCCCTCGAAGCCGGACCCCGCCATGCTGATGCGGGCCATGGCCGAGACCGGTGCCGAGCCCGGCGCCACGGTGATGATCGGCGACACCACCTACGACATGACGATGGCGGTGAATGCCGGCACCGCCGCGGTCGGCGTGTCCTGGGGCTACCATCCGGTGGGGGCGCTCTTCGGCGCCGGCGCCTCCATCGTGGTCGAGACCGCGGCGGATCTCGAGGCGCTGTTCCCGGGGCCCGCCCGCGCTCCGGCGGTCCGGCCCTGAGCGCACAGGGGCGCTCGCAGCCGCTGCGCCGATACCCTATCTGAGGCCGCATGAGCGACGATCCGACACCCGACTGGCTTGGCAGCCCCGGCGGCGCCCCCCCGCCCGACCCGACCCGCGCGGCCCGCGGCCCGTCCAAGCCCGCGCTGCCCAAGCGCTTCTACGAGCGGGCCGGTCTCGCCCCGGATGCGGGCGGCTTTCGCCTGACCCTCGACGGCCGCCCGGCCAACACGCCGGCCCGCAACGCCCTGGTCCTGCCGACGCCGGGCCTGGCCGAGGCCGTGGCCGCCGAATGGGGCGCGCAGGTCGCGGTCATCGATCCCGCCACCATGCCGCTGACGCGGCTCGCCAATACCGCCATCGACGGTGTTGCGCCGCGCCGCGACGCGGTGGTGGACGACCTCTCGGCCTATGCGGGAACCGATCTGCTCGCCTATCGGGCCGGCGAGCCGGACCGCCTCGTCCGGGCACAGGCCGAGGCCTGGGACCCCGTCCTCGACTGGGCGCACGCGGCGCTCGGCGCCCGCTTCATCCTCGGCGAGGGCGTGATGCACGTCACCCAGCCCGACACCACCGTCGCGGCGCTGCGCCGGGCCATCGTGGAAACCGAGGGCCCGTTCAGGCTCGCCGCGCTGCACACGCTGACGACGCTGACCGGATCGCTCGTCCTCGCCCTGGCGGTGCTGCGGGCGCATCTGAGCCCGGCCGCGGCCTGGGCCGCGGCCCATGTGGACGAGACCTATCAGGCGAGCGTCTGGGGCGGCGACGCGGAGGCGGAAGCGCGCCAGGCCCTCCGGCAGGCGGAATTCGAGGCCGCGGCACGCCTCGCCGCCCTCGCGGGGCCGGTTTGATGCCCGCGGGGGCGCGAGACCCGCACGGAATCCGTTAAGTCCCCCGATGCTACGCCGCTCCGGACACGAGAGCGACGCGCGATGTCCGGGCAGAACGAGGAAGGCGCAGTCCCACGGCGGAGCTGGGTGCCGCCCGTTCCCCGGTCGATGCGCGCGCGCCTCTGGCTCGCGATCCTGGCCTGCGCGATCCTCACCGCAGCCTGGATGCGCGCGGCGGGCCTCGCCCTCGATCTCGCGAGCGCGCTGCCCCCCGCTCTCGGCTGCGCCGGGATCGAACTCCTGGCCACGTTCTACGCGACCCGTCGGCCGGAGCCGCGCCTGGCCGCGACCCTGACCTGCCTCGCGCAGGTCATCGCCTTCAGCGCCTGCGCCGGCCTGTTGTCCTACGCCGTGGCGGCCGGGGGCGGTCCGCTCTGGGACGAGAGCTTCCTCGCCCTCGACCGCTCGCTCGGCCTCGACTGGCTGGCCTACCTGCGGGCCCTGAACGATCGCCCGGAGCTCGGGCTCGTCCTGTCGCTGGCCTATCGGAGCCTGATGCCGCAGACGATCCTCCTGGTGATCGTGCTCGGTTTCAGCGGCCGGCTGGCCGCGCTGCAGGAGTTCGTGCTGGCCTTCGTGATCGCCGGGCTGGTCGCCGTCCTCGTCTCCGGCTTCATGCCCGCGATGGCGATGTTCGTGCATCTCGGGCTGGCGCCGGAGGATTTTCCCGGCCTGCAGCCGGCCGCCGCCTACGTTCATCTCGCTCCTCTCTCGGGCCTGCGCGATGGGACGCTCCGGGTCATCGCCCTCGACCAGGTCGAGGGCATCATCACGTTCCCGAGCTTTCACGCGGCGCTCGGAGTCGTGTTCATCCGCTACTTCTGGCTGTCCCGGCTCACCCGCTGGCCCGGCCTGGCGCTGAACGCGATGCTGATCGCCGCGACCCCGATCGACGGGGGCCACTACTTCGTCGATGTCGCTGCCGGCGTCCTGCTCGCGTGCGCCGCCGTCGCGAGCGCCCGCCTCGTGGGCCGGACGTCGCGATCGGCCGGCGGCGCCTCGGCGGCCTCCCGCTCCCTCGCTCCGACCTCCACCTGAACGGCTCCGCGCACGACCAACGATTGATTTTCGTGGCGAAATCCCTGTGCTATGGCCGATCGAGGCCGACCGCCAAGCTCGCCGCGAGAGGGGCTGGCGGCTCGTGGCCGGAAACGCCAGCACAAGCCACGAGGCGCACCCCCATGAAGGACATTCTCGAGAAGCTGGAAGAGCGGCGCGCCCAGGCCCGCCTCGGCGGCGGCGAGAACCGCGTCGTCGCCCAGCACAAGCGCGGGAAGCTGACGGCGCGCGAGCGCATCGAGCTCCTCCTCGACCACGGGTCGTTCGAAGAGTTCGACATGTTCGTCCAGCACCGCTCCACCGATTTCGGCATGGAGAAGCAGAAGATCCCCGGCGACGGCGTGGTCACGGGCTGGGGCACCATCAACGGCCGCACCGTGTTCCTGTTCTCGAAGGACTTCACGGTGTTCGGCGGCTCGCTCTCCGAGGCGCACGCGGCCAAGATCGTCAAGGTCCAGGACATGGCGCTGAAGATGCGCGCGCCGATCATCGGCATCTTCGATGCCGGCGGCGCCCGCATCCAGGAGGGCGTCGCGGCGCTCGGCGGCTACGGCGAGGTCTTCCGCCGCAACGTCGCGGCCTCGGGCGTGATCCCGCAGATCTCGGTGATCATGGGCCCCTGCGCGGGCGGCGACGTCTACTCGCCGGCCATGACCGACTTCATCTTCATGGTGCGCGACACGAGCTACATGTTCGTCACCGGCCCCGACGTGGTGAAGACCGTGACCAACGAGGTCGTGACGGCGGAAGAACTCGGCGGCGCCAAGGTCCACACCACCAAGTCCTCCATCGCCGACGGCTCCTTCGAGAACGACGTCGAGGCGATCCTGCAGATCCGTCGGCTGCTCGACTTCCTACCCGCCAACAACATCGACGGCGTGCCGGAGATCGAGAGCTTCGACGATCCCCTGCGCCTCGACATGAGCCTCGACACGCTGATCCCGGACAATCCCAACAAGCCCTACGACATGGGCGAGCTGATCCGGCGCGTGGCCGACGAGGGCGATTTCTTCGAGATCCAGGCGACCTATGCCCGCAACATCATGACGGGCTTCGGGCGCATCGAGGGCCGCACCGTCGGGTTCGTCGCCAACCAGCCGATGGTGCTGGCCGGCGTGCTCGACTCGGACGCCTCCCGCAAGGCGGCCCGCTTCGTGCGCTTCTGCGACGCCTTCTCGATCCCGATCGTCACCTTCGTGGACGTGCCGGGCTTCCTGCCGGGCACCGCGCAGGAATATGGCGGCCTGATCAAGCACGGCGCCAAGCTGCTCTTCGCCTACAGTCAAGCGACCGTGCCGCTCGTCACCATCATCACCCGCAAGGCCTTCGGCGGGGCCTACGACGTGATGGCCTCCAAGCACGTGGGCGCCGACCTCAACTACGCCTGGCCGACCGCGCAGATCGCCGTGATGGGCGCCAAGGGCGCGGTGGAGATCATCTTCCGCAGCGAGATCGGCGATGCCGAGAAGATCGCCGAGCGCACCGGCGAGTACGAGGACCGCTTCCTGTCGCCCTTCGTGGCCGCCGAGCGGGGCTACATCGACGAGGTGATCATGCCGCACTCCACCCGCAAGCGCATCGCCCGGGCGCTCAGCATGCTGCGCACCAAGGAGATGGAGCAGCCCTGGAAGAAGCACGACAACATCCCGCTCTGAGGCCGGAGCCCGGCCCGGCACCCCGCCGGGCCGGGCGTTGCAAAACATTCCGGTGGCCTATTCCCGGAAGGCTGCCATGATCCCTCACCCACACCGGGAGGAGACATGGCATGGCGACGGAACAGAAGCGTGGAAGTCGCGAGGCGAAGAAGCCGAAGAAGCCCGTGACGAAGACGATCGCGGCGGCGCCCTCGACCAAGGGCATGGTGATCGCCGCTCCGAAGGCCGGCAAGAAGTAGGACGTCGCCGGTGCCGCCGCGGGCCGATCCCGCATGCGGTGCCGGCCCGGGCCTCAGCCGTGGGCGAGCCCCGCGCCCTGGACGGTCTTGCCCGCCGGATCGGACGGGCTTCCGAGATTCAGCAGGACGATCTCGGGGGGCACCCCCAGGCGCACGGGGATGCGGCTGACGCCGAAGCCGCCGGAGACGATCATGTGCCGGCCCTTCCGCACCACGTGGCCGTAGGCGAAGTCGTTGCCGTGGACCGACGGGATCGCCGGCGAGTAGCCGAACATCCGGATCTGTCCGCCGTGGGTATGGCCGGCCAGCGTCAGGGCCACCCGCGCCGGCACCTGCATGAACAGGTCGGGCTCGTGGATCATCAGGAGCACCGGCGCGGCATCGGTGACCTTCGCGAGCGTGCCCGGCAGATCGTCACGACCCCATTCGATGTCCCGCAGGAGGAACGGGATCTGGTCGCCGACCCCGGCGATCCAGAACGGCTTCCCGTCCTTCTCGAGGCGCAGGGCCTCGTTCTCCAGGACGGGGATACCGACATCCTCGAGGGCCCGCTGCGCCGCCACGGGCCCGTCGAGGCGCGCCTGGGCCTGCTTGTCGTCCCACCAGTCGTGGTTGCCGAGGATCGAGTAGACGCCGAGCGGCGCGCGCAGCGCCGAGACCACGCGGGCGAAGTCCGTCAGGGGGATCTTCCGGTAGGTCACGCTCGGCCCGGCCGGGTAATCCCCGAGCATCAGGATCAGGTCGGGCTTCAGCGCGTTCGTGGTGTCGACGATCTCGGCGATCCGGTCGAGCGGCATGAACGGCTCGCCGACGTGGAAATCGGCCAGCACGGCGACACGCAGGCTCAGGCCGGGCGTCCAGTTGGGCAGGACGGGCGCGTAGGGCGTGACGACCAGGCGGTAGAGCGGCTCGATGCCGAACGCGTAGACGCCGGTCGACCCGACGACGCCCGCACTCGCTCCGAGCCCGGTCAGGAACTGCCGGCGGCTCGGCAGGATCAGCATCGTCAGGCTCCTCGGTCGCGCGACGGGCGCGGCACGCTCCTCTCGCCGTCAATGGTGACGAAATCGAGGAGCATGCGACGCCCGTGCCGACGGATAGGGCCGAGACGTTGCGGAAGGAATACGAAAAACCGCGGAATTGTGCCTCGCGACACAACCGAAGCAGGGATTTCAGCCGAGGGGCGTGTCCTCGTGCTCGAAGCGCGCGGAGCGCGGGCTGCTCACGCGACCCGTGCGGGTCGCTTTCTGCGCGGTCGAGACGACCCGTACGGCAGCGGCGAGCGCCGGAAGTGCCACCGGCCGCAATGTTTCGGCCTGGTGATCGACAATGATCGTGGAACGGTCCGAACGTCGAGCGGTGCTTGAGGTCTGCTGGCGCGGGTACATGCGACGGGTGTCCTGTTGTGTTCGACGGACCCGCTCAGGTTCTCGTGCCTGATCTTGAGCCATGCACGTCTCACGGGCACCGAAAGGCTCCACCCGGACGCATATCGAACGACGTGAGGACCATACAGCCGCGTCGTACCTGAATGAAAGCTTAAGGCTCTCACGATCTCTCGACGGACGTCGGCGCGAGATTTAATCCCGTCCGCGAAACACTTAAGCAGAGCCACGATTGCAGTGCGAAGGACATGATGCATCGCGAAGACCATCTTCGAGATGCTGTCTTAATCCTTAGGGCCTGACGAGCGGAGCCGCCTCCAGCTTCTGCTCCGAGATCCAGGCCAGGGTGCGGTCGAGGGCGCGCGTCAGCCGGTCGAACAGCGTGTCGATCTCGGACGGCGCGATCACCAGGGGCGGGCAGACCGCGACGCGGTCCCCGGCGAGGAAGCGCACGATCAGCCCCTCGGCCTGCGCGAAGGCGACCACGCGCGCCGCCACGCCGGCCTTCGGCTCGTACTGGCGCCGCGACGCCTTGTCCGCCACGAGCTCGATGCCGCCGATGAGCCCGATGCCGCGGGCCTCCCCGACGAGGGGGTGGTCGCCCAAAGCCGCGAGGCGTGCCTGGAACTGGGGCGCCTTCTCGGCGACGCCCGCGATGATGCCGTCGCGCTTGTAGATCGCGATGGTCTTGAGGGCGACGGCGCAGGCCACGGGATGCCCGGAATAGGTGGTGCCGTGGCCGAAGGTGCCGAGCTTGGCGCTCTGCTGCACCATGAGACGATAGAGCGGCTCGTCCACCGAGACGCCGCCCAGCGGCAGGTACCCGGACGTCAGGGCCTTGGCGAAGGACAGGCTGTCCGGCCGCATGCCCATCGCCTCCGACCCGAACCAGGTGCCGAGCCGCCCGAAGCCGCAGATCACCTCGTCGGCGATGAAGCGCACGTCGTGCCGGTCGAGCACGGCCTGGATCTTGGCGTAATAGCCCGCAGGCGGCAGGATGGCGCCCCCGGCCCCCAGCACCGGCTCGGCCACGAAGGCCGCCACGGTCTCGGGGCCCTCGCGCAGGATCACCGCCTCCAGTTCCACAGCGAGCCGCGTGGTGAAGGCTTCCTCGCTCTCGCCCTCCTGCCCGAAGCGGTAATGGTGCGGGCAGCCCACATGCAGGAAGCCCGGCAGGGGCAGATCCCAGTCGGCGTGGTTGGCCGGCAGGCCCGTCATCGACGCCGTGGCCACGGTGACGCCGTGATAGCCCTTGATGTGCGAGAGGATCTTCTTCTTGCGCGGCCGGCCCAGCGCGTTGTTCATGTACCAGGTCAGCTTGACCTGCGTGTCGTTGGCCTCCGAGCCCGAGGAGGTGAAGAAGATTTTCGAGGTCGGAACCGGCATCAGCTCCTTCAGGGTCTCGGCGAGTTCGATCGCGGGATCGTGGCTGCGCCCCGAGAACAGGTGGGTGAAGGGCAGGCGCGCCATCTGCTCGCTGGCCGCCTCCACCAGTTCCTCGTTGGAATAGCCGAGCGCCGTGCACCACAGGCCCGCCATGCCCTCGAGATAGGGCCGGCCGTCGCTGTCATAGACCCAGACCCCGTGTCCGCGCTCGATCACCAGCGGGCCCGTCTCGCGGAAGGTCTCCAGGTTGGTGTAGGGGTGGATCAGGGTTTCGACGTCGCGGGTCGCGAGGTTCGAGAGCATATTTTTGCCTGACGGTTGGCCGATGGCCGACATGGGTGCGCGACTGTAACGAGGGGCGCCCCCGGTATAAACCCGCGCGACGTCGCAACCGGACCCGAAGCCATGCTCGACCCCGCAACCATCGTGGCCCACCCGGCCCCGGGCCGCGCCTGCGGAACCTGCACCCTCTGCTGCAAGGTCTACGACGTGCCGGCGGTGGATTCCGTCGCCGGGCAATGGTGCCGGCACACGAAGCAGGGTAGGGGCTGCGCCATCCATGCGACGCGGCCCGACCATTGCCGCGCCTTCCACTGCCTCTGGATGACGGAAGCCTGGCTCGGCCCGGAATGGAAGCCCGAGCGCGCCAAGCTGGTGCTGAGCCTCGATCCCGTCTCGCGCCACATGAACGTGCAGGTCGATCCGGGCCAGCCGAACGCCTGGCGGCGCGAACCCTATTACGGCCAGTTGAAGCGCTGGGCGGCCTCGTCCCTGGCCCAGAAGCGCCACGTCCTCGTCCACCTCAACAAGACCACCACCGTGGTCCTGCCCGACCGCGACGTCGCCCTCGGCGTCTTCGAGCCCGGCGACCGGATGGTGGCGCGCGAGCGCATGACGCCGCAGGGCGTCGTCATCGAGGTCGAGAAGGTCCGTGATGCGGCCTGAGCCCCTCGGACGCGCGATCCGCGGCATCCTGTTCGACAAGGACGGCACCCTCGTCGACTTCGACCGCACCTGGGGCCCGGCGGCCTATTCGGTGATGTCCGACCTGTCGGGCGGCGATCGGGCTCGCCTGGAGGCCCTGATGCGGGTGAGCCACTACGACGAGGCCGGGCAGCGCTTCGCGCCGACCTCGCCCCTCATCGCCGGCTCCTCGGCGGGCTACGGCCCGCTCTGGGCCGAGGTGCTGGATCGCCCCGCAGGCCCGGCGCTCTACCGGGAGATGGATGCGCTGTTCCGGGCAGCGGGCCTGGTCGCGCTGACCCCGATCGGAACGCCGGCCGATCTCGCCGCGCGTCTCGCCGCCGCCGGCTACGCCCTCGGCATCGCCACCAACGACGCCGAGGCCTCGGCCCGGGCACAATGCGCGGCCCTCGGCCTGGGTCGCCATTGCGGCTTCGTGGTGGGCTATGATTCCGGGCATGGATCGAAGCCGGAACCCGGCATGGTCCAGGCCTTCGCCGACCATCTCGCGGTCCCGGCGGACCGCATCGCGATGGTCGGGGATTCGCCCTACGACCTCGTGGCGGCCCGGGCCGCCGGAGCGATCTCGATCGCGGTCCTGAGCGGCCCCCTCGGTCCGGCGGCCCGCGCCGAGATGGCGCCGCTGGCCGACCATATCCTGGATTCGGCCGCGGACCTGCCGGCGCTGCTCGGTCTCTAAAGCATGTCCGGTGATCCCTGGATCACCGGACATGCTTTCTCTGATTGCGTGGTCGCATTGTCTTCACGCGAGCCGGCATCCACCTCGCTTCAAAATGCTCTAATCCGTTCCGCCCGGGGCGGCCTGCTCGCGCGCCAGATCGCGCCACTTGAGGACGAGGCGCTCGAAATCCGCGATGTCCCCGGCCGGCAACTGGCCCAGGGTGCGGGCCACGTAGGCCTTCTGAGCGACGATCCCGCGGGTCGCCAGGTCGGCCCCGGCGGCCGTCAGGTAGAGGGCATGCGAGCGCCGGTCCCCCGGGATCGGACGACGCTCCACGAGGCCCGCCTCGACCAGGCGGTCGATCAGGCCGGAGACGTTGCCTTTCGTGACGTAGAGCCGTTCCGCCAGGTCCTGCTGCGTCATTCCCTCCCGCTCGGTGAGGGTGGAGAGCGCATCGAACTGCGGAATGGACAAGCCCAGTCCGCGCAGTTCCCCGGCCATCGCCGCGGTGACCCGGCGATTGAGGCGGATGAAGCGGAACCAGACCCGCAACGGATCGGCGGCCTCGGCGGGAATCGGGGAGGGCGGGGGCGCGGGCATCGTCGCGGGGCTATAGCAGACGGACCGCGTCCCCCGGAAGCTGCGCGACGCATGGCCCGGGTGGCGCCGCGGGGCGGGGCCCGGTAAAGCTTCCCTCCCACGGCCCCGCGGATCTTCCAGACAGCGAATCTCGTCACAGCATGCGTCGTCTGCCCTATGAAGATCCCGTCACCCGCGCGGGCCCGGTTTCGCGGACCGTCGCGGTCCTGGCCGTCCTCGTCAGCCTCTTCGCCCTGGTTCTGGTGCGCGATCCCCGCGCCGAGGCCGGTCCGGCCCTGGCGACCCTCGGCGCCGGCCTCGTGCTGGCGGGACTCGCGGTGCTGATCGCCCTGGTCGCCTTCGTCCAGGTCTGGCGCGAGGGCGCGCGGGGCCTCGGCGCGGCCCTGGCGGGGCTGTTCCTGGCGAGCCTCGTCCTCGCCTATCCGGCCTTCGCGGCCCTGCGCGGCCTGCGGCTCCCGGCGATCGCGGACGTGACCACCGACACCGAGAACCCGCCGGCCTTCTCGCGCTCGCGCGTGGCCTTCGCGGCGCGAGAGGGGCGCTATCCGCCCGATCCCGGCCCCGCCGCGCGGGCCGCCCAGCGCGCCGCCTACCCGCAGATCGCCCCGCTCACCCTCGATCTCGACGCCGACGAGGCCTTCGAGCTCGCCCGCAAGGCGGCGGTGAACCGGCGCTGGCAGATCGTCGAGGCGATCCGCCCCGGCGGCCGCATCGGCAACGGGCGGATCGAGGCGGTCTCGCGCGGCCCGATCCTGAACCTCGCCGACGACGTCACCGTGCGCGTCCATCCGCGGGCGGACGGGGCCCGCATCGACGTACGCTCGGCCTCGCGCCTCGGCACCCGGGATCTCGGCAACAATGCCGACCGCATCCGGGCCTATCTCGACGAGGTCGCCAACCTCGCCATCGCGGTGAAGTGACCGGAGATCAGGCCGGCGCGTAGCGGCCGTCGAGCCGGGCCGGGCCGTCGCTGCGCACGATCCCGCGCTCGACCAGATCCTCCAGGTGGGCGAAGACCGACAGGGCGGCCGCGCCGTGCAGGGCCGGGTTCAGGCCCTGGTAGATCGCCGCGACGATGGCGCGGATGTCGCGGTCGCCCGCCTCCACACGGCTGCGGATCGCGTTCTCGCGCTGGCGCCGATGGGTGGCGAGGCCGCGCACGAAGCGGCGGGGATCGCGGACCGGACCGCCGTGGCCGGGCCAGTAGATCGTCTCGTCGCGGTCGCGCAGGGCCTCGAGGGAATCCATGTAGGCGCGCATCGCCCCGTCGGGGGGCGCCACGATGGTGGTCGACCAGGCCATGACGTGATCGCCGGAGAACAGGGCCGCCTCCTCCCGCAGCGAGAAGGCGAGGTGGTTCATGGTATGCCCGGGGGTCTCCAGGGCCTCCAGGGTCCAGCCCGGACCCGTGACGGTCTCGCCGCCGCGCAGGTGGCGGTCGGGGCGGTGATCGCGGTCGGCACTGGCATCGAGATGGGGAATCTCGCCCTCCGAGAGGTCGCGTGCCGCCCTGTGCGGCCCGCAGCCGATGATCGGTGCCCCCGTGCGCGCCCGAAGCAGGCGGGCACCCGGCGAGTGGTCCCGGTGCGTATGGGTGACCAGGATGGCGGAGACGACGGCACCCGCGCAGGCCTCGACGAGCGCCGCGATGTGCCCCTCGTCCGCCGGGCCCGGATCGATGACGGCGACGGCCTCCTGTCCGACGATGTAGCTGCAGGTCCCGGTGGCCGTGAACGGACCGCCGTTCGGCGCGATCCGTCGCCGGACCAGGGGCGAGAGCCGCACCGTTTCGCCGCTCGGAGGCAACGCGCCGTCGAAGACGGGGTCGGACTGCGTCTCGCTCATGCCGGCTCCTGACCGCGTGGGACCGGCCCCGGCCGTACGCCATCGCCGGACCGGGGACAACGCACGCCGTCGGGCGGGCGGCCGCCTCAGTAGACGAAGGGCGATGCCATCACGACGCGCGTCGGGGCCCGTACCGCGACGAAACGCGGCTCGACCTCGATCGGCGGCGCCACGGATTCGAAGCCGCCGGACGCCGCGACCCGCACGCGGTTCGGGCGGTCTGCGTTGCGAAGCTCCCGGCGGAAGGCCCTGGCATCGGCTTCGCGGCGGACCACATCGACCTTGGCGTCGATGTCGCGCCGCGCCCGGCGCGACAGGCCCCGGGCCTCGCGGAAGTCGACCACGCCGAAGCCACCGGAGCGAACCGGCGTGACGACGGCGGCGCTCGCCTCGGTGGCGACGACGTCGCCGGCGCGCACGGTCATGTCCTGCAGGATCGGCAGCGGCGCGGCGACACCCTGCTCGGGCTGGCAGCTGCAATGCTCCACCCGCTTCGTCCGATACAGGTTGGCCACCGCGAGGCTGCGATAGGGCTGCCCGTCGAGGCCGACGGCGCGGTCGAGTTCCATCTCGCCGGAGCCCAGGGTGAACAGGCGCGTCGGCGTGTTCGGGCAGGCGGCCGCGCAGGCGGCCTCGTGGACCGGCAGGTCGGAGCGGGCGCCGAGGCGACCGAGGGGGAAGACGTAGCCGTCGCAGGACCGCACGCAGACGGTGCGCGCGCCCGTCAGCGCCGGGCGGCCGCCGGCCTCCGGAGCGAGCGCCACCCGTGTCAGCGGCGCCGCTCCCCTGGGGCGCCGGACCCGGGCCGGTCGGGCCGTCACCTCGACGACGGGCCTCGGCGTCTGCCGGATCGTCCGCGCCGCGGTGACCCGGCGGGCATCGGGCAGCGAGGCGTAATGCGCCGGGCGTCGCGCGGGCATCGTCACCGTCGGGGCCGGTTCCGGGCCGCGAAAGATCGTCTCCAGGAAATCGAACAGGCCGCCCCGCTCGGACGCCTTGACGATCGTCGTGCCGGCCGTGACCCCGCCGAGCCCGAGCAGGAGGCCGGCGAGCGCCGTCACCACCATCTGCTGACGGGTGCCGGCCGGGGCGAGACGCTGCCAATTCATACCTGCCGGCTCCGCTTGCGTCGCCTCGACGATCCTGGCCGCATCACCGGTCGGCTGCAGCCTCGTCAGGTACACATCATCGCGGACCCGGCGCAACGGCGGCAAACAACCGAGACGAACGGCATCCAGCGGCCGTCGATGACCCGGGGCGACCCCCGGTCGGATCGCGCCCGCCGGCCGCCTCTCACCCGAACCCACGCCCATCCCGCACGGGAAGGCGACCGGTATCGCTCCGAAGAGGTTCCTGACTTCATCCCGCCGACCTCGGGGGACAGCCATACCGCCCGAAACCGACACTGGCGAAGGGCAGTCCAGCCTCCCGAAAAGCTCTGCGAATATCAGTCTCCGATCGAGCCCTGATCCTGCGCGCCGCGCGAGCCATCACGTGTCCAAAGATCGGAGGCGGAGCGACTGAGCAACGCGGCGGGGCTGAGCGGATCACTATTGGCAAAGGGTACGGGTTGCGCCTCGACCATCGGCAGGAGGTGCACGACTGATCTTCATCTATGGTATTCATCAGGACTACCAATCACGGCGCCTGATCACAGAGATGTTATCGGGTTTTAAGGATGGTTTAAACTCTTTCTGTCACAAGCAATACAACCAAGCAAGAAAGTCAGCCGCAGCCGTGACGGTCAAAGGCACGACAGGCTTCGAGGAAGTCGAGCGCGTCGGACGGTCGGATCGACAGCACAATCCGCCTGTGGAAACGCGAGCCCCCTCCTTCACCAGTGGCCGGACCGGTCTCGCGGTCCACCGGGCGGCGCTGACGTGTCCGAATGGCAGTGGAACGCCTCACCTCCAGGGATACCGCCGATGACGTTCTTCAATTCGCGCACCACCGCGAAGCTTCAGGCGCTGGATCGGTCCCAGGCGGTGATCGAATTCCTTCCCGACGGAACGATCGTCACGGCGAACGAGAATTTCCTGCGGACCGTGGGCTACACACTGGCGGAGATCCGGGGTCAGCACCACCGGATGTTCGTCGATCCGGCGGATCGCGAGAGCCTGGCCTACGGAGCCTTCTGGGCGGCCCTGGCCAGGGGCGAGTTCCAGCGCGCCGAGTACCGGCGGATCGGCAAGGGCGGTCGCGAGATCTGGCTGCAGGCGACCTACAACCCTATCCAGGGCCGGGACGGCCGCACGATCGGGGTCGTCAAGTTCGCCACGGACATCAGCGCCGAGAAGCTGCGCAGCGCCGATACCCTGAGCCAGATCGAGGCGATCGACCGGTCGCAGGGGGTGATCGCATTCGATCTCGACGGGACGATCCTCACCGCCAACCGGAATTTCCTGGGCGTGGTCGGGTACGGCCTGGACGAGGTGAAGGGCCGGCACCACCGCATGTTCGTCGATCAGCCCGAGCGGGACAGCGCGGGCTACCGCGCCTTCTGGGCAGGGCTCGCGCAGGGCGCGTTCCAGAGCGGCGAATTCCGCCGCGTCGGCAAGGACGGCCGCGAGATCTGGCTCCAGGCGACCTACAACCCGATTCTCGATCCGGCGGGACGTCCCATCAAGGTAATGAAGTTCGCCACCGACATCACCGCCGAGAAACTGCGCAATGCGGAATTGCGGGGGCAGGTCGAGGCGATCGGACGCTCGCAGGGGGTGATCCACTTCGACCTCGCGGGGCATGTCCTCGACGCCAACGCGAACTTCCTGTCGGTGCTGGGCTATCCCCTCGACCAGATCCGGGGGCAGCACCATCGCATGTTCGTGGATCCGTCCTACGGCGCCTCGTCCGCGTATCAGGCCTTCTGGGCGGCCCTGCGCCGGGGCGAGTTCCAGTCCGGCATCTATCAGCGCGTCGGCGCGGGTGGACGCGCGATCTGGATCCAGGCTTCCTACAATCCGATCTTCGACACGAGCGGCAAGCCGTTCAAGGTGGTGAAGTACGCCACCGACATCACGACCCGCATGCGCTCGCAGATCGGGGCCGCCGGCGCCTCGTCCCAGACCCTGGTCAACGTCCAGACCGTCGCGGCGGCGGCCGAGGAGCTGAACGCCTCGATCAGTGAGATCGCCAGCAGCCTGGCCCGATCGCGCCACGAGGTCGACGAGATGGACCTGCGCGCGCAGCGGGCGGAAAGATCCACCGGCGAACTCGCGGGCGCGGCCACGTCGATGAACGGCATCGTCCAGCTCATCCAGGGCGTCGGAGCGCAGATCAACCTGCTGGCGCTCAACGCGACCATCGAAGCCGCCCGGGCCGGGGAGGCGGGCCGCGGCTTCGCCGTGGTGGCCGGCGAAGTGAAGAACCTGTCCAACCAGGTCACGAACGCCACAGCCCGCATCGCCGAGGACATCAAGACGATGCAGGCGGTCTCGGGCGACGTGGTCGCCACCCTGACCGCGATCGGCCAATCGATCGACGCCGTCCGGGGCTTCGTCACGGGCGTGTCCTCGGCGGTGGAAGAGCAGAGCGCCGTGACCAACGAGATCTCGATGAGCATGCAGACCGCTGCCCACGGCGTGGCGGACATCGATCGCAGTCTGCAATCCCTGGCCTCCTGAGCACGCGCCGAAGCCGACCTAACGACGGACGCCGACGAACTTAGCCGTTTGCTCTTATTATAGCCCCTGCTATAACGCGGGGGGTCGCCCCGCGGCGACCGGTTCTTCCTTCGTCGGAAACACGCGCAGGCATGGCTCGACACGAACACGCTACGACGCCGGGTCCCGTCTCGGCGCAGAAGACCTCGTCCGCGGAAGGGGCTTGGCGCTTCAGCCAGGAGACGCACGCCCAGCCCAGCCTCGGGCGCATGAACGGAAGCGTCCCCGTCCAGGCCGACGGGACCTGGCTGCGCCGCCTCCTGGCCTTCATCGGCCCCGGCTACATGGTCTCGGTCGGCTACATGGACCCGGGCAACTGGGCCACCGACATCGCGGGCGGGGCACAGTTCGGCTACACGCTGCTGTCGGTCATCCTGCTCTCGAACCTGATGGCCATCGTGCTGCAGGCCCTGTCCGCCCGGCTCGGGATCGCCACGGGGCGTGATCTCGCCCAGGCCTGCCGCGACCACTATCCGCGGCCCGTCAGTCTCGTCCTGTGGATCGCCTGCGAGGCCGCGATCATCGCCTGCGACCTCGCCGAGGTCATCGGCACCGCGATCGCCCTCAAGCTCCTGTTCGGCCTGCCCCTGGTCGTCGGCGCCACGCTCACGGCGCTCGACGTCTTCCTCATCCTGCTCCTGATGCGACGGGGCTTCCGTGCCCTGGAAGCCTTCGTCATCGCTCTGCTGCTGGTGATCTTCGTGAGCTTCGGCATCCAGATCGCCCTGGCCGCGCCGCCGATCCAGGCGGTGCTCGGCGGCTTCCTTCCCTCCGCCGAGATCGTGCGGAACCCGGCCGCGCTCTACATCGCCATCGGCATCATCGGCGCCACCGTGATGCCGCACAATCTCTACCTGCATTCGTCGATCGTGCAGACGCGCGCCTATCCGCGCACCGAGGCGGGCCGGCGTGGGGCGATCCGCTTCGCGGTGACAGACTCGACGATCGCGCTGATGCTCGCCCTGTTCGTGAACGCCGCGATCCTGATCATGGCCGCCTCGGTGTTCCACACGCAGGGACGCACCGACGTGCAGGAGATCGAACAGGCCTACGAGTTGCTCTCGCCCCTGCTCGGAGCCGGCATCGCCTCGACGCTGTTCGCGGTGGCTCTGCTGGCCTCGGGCCTCAACTCCACCGTGACCGCGACACTGGCCGGGCAGATCGTGATGGAGGGCTTCCTACGCCTGCACATCCCGGATTGGGCGCGGCGCCTGATCACCCGCGCCATCGCGATCGTGCCGGTGGTCGGGGTGACGGCGCTCTACGGGGAGCAGGGCACGGCGAAGCTGCTCGTGCTCAGCCAGGTGGTGCTGTCGATGCAGCTCCCGTTCGCCGTGATCCCGCTGGTCGGGTTCGTCTCGGACAAGCGCAAGATGGGCGTCCACGCGATCCCGCCCTGGCTGAGGATCCTGTCCTGGGCCATCGCGACCGTCATCGTCGTGCTGAACGTGAAGCTTCTGTTCGATACCGTGATGGGCGCCTGAGCGGCGCCGCATCTGGCGGGTTCAGCGGCGACGGTCGGCGCGCACGCGCACCGGAACGGGCTGAGGCGCGGGCATCGGACCTTCGAGGATCGCACCGATCAGCGAGCGGCTGGCCTCGGCAACGGTTTTGATCAGACGTCGCGCGATGGAGGCGACAGTCGATTGTCTCATGACGGGCTCCTGACCGACGGGCTGAGGACGAACGTCGCATTCCGGGCCGGGTTCCGGTTGCGATGAGACACAGATAGCGAGGCCAGTGTCGCCTGCTCAGGGGTCGAGGGCAATCCGCCGCATTCGTGGGACAGGCGCAAAAAAGCACCGGCGCAGGACGCCGGTGCCTCGACAGGATGCATATCGATGGATGGCGGGTGGGTCTCTCCACCGCGCCTCGCGTCCGCCCCCGGGACGCGGCCCGGGTGTTCGCGTCGGGCCCTACGGCTTTCCGCGCTTGGCCATCAGCTGCTCGATCAGCGAGCCGCCCTTCTCGATGGCCGCGAGTTCCTCCGCGACGGCATCGACGGTCTCGCGGATCTGCTCCGGGGTATGCTCCGAGGTGATGAAGAAGCGCAGGCGCGAGGCCCGCTCCGGCACCGCCGGGTGGATGATCGGCTGCACGTTGATGCCGCGCTTGTAGAGGCGGTCCGACAGCGTCACCGACTTCAGGGAATCGCCGACGATGACCGGGATCACCGCGAGGCCGAGGCTCGTCCCCGTGTCGAGACCGTGCTTCTTCGCACAGGACAGGAACAGGTGACCGTTCTGGCGCAGGCGCTCCACCCGCTGCGGCTCGGCATGCATGATCTTGAGCGCCGTCTCGGCCGCGGCGGCGAGCGGCGGCGAGATGCCGACGCTGTAGATGAAGCCGCCGGCGGTGCACTTGAGGTACTCGATCAGCGGCGCCGGTCCGGCGACGTAGCCGCCGCAGGTCGAGAGCGTCTTCGAGAGGGTCCCCATCCAGATGTCGACCCCGCGCGGATCGACGTCGCAATGCTCGGCGAGGCCGATGCCGGTGCGGCCGAGGACGCCGAGCCCGTGGGCGTCGTCGACCATCAGCCAGGCGTCGTAGCGCTGCTTGAGCGCGATGAGGGCGGCGAGGTCCGGCGCGTCGCCGTCCATGCTGTAGAGGCCCTCCACGACGATCAGGGCCCGACGATGCTCGTGGCGCGTGGCGCCGAGCAGCGTCTCGAGGGCGTCGAGGTCGTTGTGGGAGAACGAGCGACGCTGCGCGCCCGACAGCTGGGCACCCGTGACGATGCTGTTGTGGCTGAGGGCGTCGTGGAAGATCACGTCGCCCGGCTCCAGCAGGGCGCCGATCGTGGTGACGTTGGTGGCGTGTCCGCTCACCATCACCACGCAGGCCTCGGTGTCGTAGTGATCGGCCAGGGCCTTCTCGAGGGAGAGGTGCCCGGGGCGCTCGCCGGCCACGATCCGGCTCGCGGAGGCCGAGGTGCCGTAGGTCTCGATGGCGCGGGCGGCGGCCGCATTGACGTCCGGATGCCCGTTCAGCCCGAGATAGTCGTAGGACGAGAAGTTGACGAAGGACTTGCCGGCGATGCGCGTCGTGGCGCCGGCCCTGGTCTCGTGCACCCGGAAGAACGGATTGCCGAGGCCGATCAGGTCGGCGGCCGAGCGCTGGAGGCGCAGTTCCCGGTAGCCCGGCAGCGACTCGAAGTTCTGTACGGAGGGGTCACCCGAGGGGCGCTGCGCCGGACGGGCGGGAGCCGTCCGGTTGGCGTTGCGCCCGAGGCGGTTCGTGACGAAGCCTGCCAGGGCCGCGCGTCCGCCGTCCGGTCTCGCGGAATTGCTCATGCGGCATGCCTCAAGGGGAAATGGCTCACGGAAGGATTTCTTTGATCGCGAGACTGTTCTCTTCGACCATCGCGTGGAACGGCTCGAGGGTGCGGACGTCCACGCCCTCGCTGGCATGGCGCTGGGCCAGGCTCATCACGGCCGCCGCGGCTTCGTCCACCGGTGCCGCGATCGACTGGATCAGGGTCTCGGTGAGTTCGTTCACGGTGAGGCCGGAGGAGATGCCGGAGGGCGGCGCCTCGAGGGCGAAGCGCTCCTGCAGGCTGGCGCCGAGTTCCACGCCCATCAGCGAATCGAGGCCGATCTCGGAGAGATGGCGCACGCGGCTGATGTCGTCCTTGGGCAGGCGCAGGATTCTCGCGATGTCCTCCACGATGGCGTCCGCCACCGTCTTGCGCACCGTGTCGATGTCCTGCGTCTTCAGCAGCATGCCGATGTTGATGGCCGCCACCGTGCCGGCTTCCATCTGCTGGTCCGAACCGAGTTCGGCATAGCTCGGGCTCTTCATAGTGGCGAGGCGCTCGCGCGCCTTGCCCCAATGCATCGACGCGATGGCGATCACGGCGTCGTCCGAGTTCGTCCCCTGGCCCTCCAGCGCGTCGGCCATGAGGTCGAGACAGTGGCGGGCATCCATCGGGGTCACGCCGACGCGGCCGGCCAGGGTCTCCATCACCGCCCGGTTTCGCGCCAGCACGCCCACATCGCCGATCGCTCCCCAGGCGACGGCCAGCGCGGGCAGGCCGAGCTTGCGGCGACGCCGGGCAAGGCCTTCCATGAAGCCGTTCGCGGCGACATAGGCGCCCTGGCCGGGATTGCCGATGAAGGTCGTGGCCGAGGAGAACATCACGAAGTAGTCGAGCGTGCGCCCGCGCGTCGCCGCGTCGAGGTGCTCGGCACCGATGACCTTCGGGCGGATGACGGTGTCGAGGGCGGCGGCGTCGATGTTGGCGATGAGGCCGTCCTGCAGCACCATCGCCCCGTGGATCACGCCGGCCAGGGACCGGCCCTTGCGCTCCACCTCGGTCAGCAGCGCATCCACCGCCTTGCGGCTGGTGATGTCGCAGGCCATCGCGGCGACGTTGACGCCGCGGGCGCCGAGATCGGCCACCACCTGCTTCGCCTCGGGGCTCGCGGCCCCGTTGCGGCCGACGAGGACGATGTGCTTCGCGCCCCGGTCGGCGAGCCAGCGGGCCGCCTCGATGCCGAAGCCGCCGAGGCCGCCAGTGACGAGGTGGACGCCCTCGGACGAGATCGTGAAGGCGGACTTCTCGGACTGCATCACGCTGCCGGGCTTCGGCGGCGCGATGACGATCTTCCCGACATGCCCGGATTGCTGCATCAGCCGGAAGGCGTCTGAGACTTCGTCCGCCGTGAAGGGCTGGAAGGGCAGGGGCTTCAGGCCGCCCTCCTTGAACAGGGACATCACCTCGCGGAACAGCCGGGCTCCGTCCTCGCCCTGGTGCTGGAGGACCTGGTCGAGGTCGACGCCGAAGTAGGACAGGTTCCGGCGGAACGGGCGCAGGCCGATATGGGTGTTGGCGACGTAGTCGCGCTTGCCCAGCTCGATGAAGCGGCCGAACGGCTTGAGGACGTTGAGGCTGCGCTCCATCGCCTCGCCGAACAGGCTGTTGAGCACCACGCCGACGCCGTCGCCGGTGATCCGGCGGACATCGTCCACGAAGGCGAGGGAGCGCGAGTCGAGCACGTGCTCGGCACCCAGCGCCTTGACGAGGGCGCGCTTCTCCCGCGACCCGGCGGTGGCGATGACGCGCGCGCCCTTGAGCTTGGCGATCTGCAGGGCCGCGAGGCCGACGCCGCCGGCGCCGCCATGGACGAGCACCCATTCGCCGCGGCGCAGGCGGGCACAGCTGACGAGACCGTAATAGGCGGTGAGGAAGGCGACCGGCACGGTGGCGGCGGCCTGCGGATCGAGGCCGGGCGGGCTCGGGGCCACGACGAGTTCGGGCACGACGATGTGGGTCGCGAAGCCCGACTGTGCGAAGGCGACGACCCGGTCGCCCGGCTTGAAGGCCTCGACGCCCTTGCCGACGGAGAGGACCCGACCGGCGACTTCGAGGCCGAGGCGGGGTCCGGCGAAGCCGTCCTCGAGAATCTCCTCCGGCAGCATCGACAGGGCCCAGAGGACATCGCGGAAGTTGAGGCCGGTGGCCTCCACCGCGATCTCGACCTCGCCGCGCCCCGGCGCCCGGCGCGTCGCCGGTCCCCAGGCCATCTCGTTGAGACCGCCGGTGTTGCTGCGCTCCAGGCGCGCGGCGGGGGCCGGAACGGCGTCGGCGCCGGGACGGCGGGAGAGCTGACCCGGCGAGAACCGGATCACCCGGGTGCGGTCGGCGTCGAGGATGATCTCGGTCTCGAGCGTGCCCGAGAGGATGAGGTCGCGCAGGCGCTCCGCGGCGGCCTTGGTGGACAGCGCCTCGGCGAGATCGATCCGGCGCACGTCGAGGTTCGCCACCTCGTTGGCGAGCGTCCGGCTGAAGGCCCAGACGCCGGCCTCCACCGACCCGGTCGGGTCACCCGCATCGCGGGTCGCGCCGGGGCAGACCACCCAGAGCCGGGTCTGGCGGCTGCCGAGATGCTCGACGCAGCGCTTCAGGCTGAGACAGCGCTCGCGCAGACGATCGGCCGCCGCGCCGGAATGGTTGAAGGCGCCGGCGAGGAACACCACCGTGTCCGGCGTCTCGCGCTCCAGTTCGAGCAGGGACTGCTCGGAATCGAGGATGATCGAGACGTGGACGCCGCTCGCCACCAGCAGGGTCGCCAGCGAGGACGCGGTCTCGGCCGCAAAGGCGTCGTGCGAGCCGATGACGAAGGCGAAGGTCTGACCAGGGGCCGGTCTTGCGCGGACCGGAGCCTCGGCGATGAACAGGAGGTCGTCGCCATTGGCAGAGACCGCGCGATCGACCGCCACGCGCACCAGGCCCGTGTCGCTCAGGGCGCGTTGCCAGCCGGTGATGTCGTCGAGGCGGCCCACCGGCAGGTCGGCGCCGGCCTCGAACCAGTCCGGGGTCAGGCCGAAGACGAGGTCGCGGAACAGCGAGGCGCCGGGCTCGACGGCGACCAGGAAGCCGCCCGTCGCCAGGGCATCGGCGACCTTGCCGAGGAGCGCCCGCTCGGAACGGTGCAGGACGTTGCTCGCCAGGATCGCGTCGAAGCTGCCGGGCGTCAGTTCGGCGCTATCCTCGATGACGGTGATGCCGCGCGGCAGAGCAAGGCGCGCCCGCTCGGCCAGGCGACGATCGGCTTCGAACACCGTGAGCTGCGCTTCGATGCCGTCCGTGAAGGCGGCGGCCTGAGCCGAGAGCGGCCCGAATCCGACCTGGAGCACCCGCAGCGCACGGTCGCGGGGCAAGGCGGCACGGCCCGACTCGGCGAGATCCGCGATCACGTCGGCCGCGGCCCGTGCCGTTGCACTGCGCAGGACGAAGGCGTCGAGGGCATTCTGCGAGAGGGTCGGGGCCTCGGTCAGGTCGCCCGAGAGCAGCCGGCCGACGACGGCGCCGATATCGGCGGTGAGCACGAGTTCGGCCGAGAGTTCGGGGTGATCCGCCGCGATCCAGCGCATGATCTCGTCGGGCGCCGGCAGGGACACGTCCTTGCGCAGCGTCCAGCGCTCGCCGTCGAGGGTGGCGAGGTCGCTGCTCTCCAGGGCGTAGAGGGCGTTGAGGAGCCAGGGACGCATCGCCTCCGGCACCCGCTCGTCGATCGCCACGGTCCCGGAACGCTGCAGGCCCTCCGCGAGGCGGTAGGTCATCGAGGTCGCCCAGCCCTCGAGAAGAAGGTGTCCCGGTGCCAGGGGGGCCTCGGCCGGCGCGACGGCGGCCTTGCAGGCCGGACGGATCGCGTCCGCGACGCGCTTTCCACGCTCCATCGCGATGGCCGTCGGTTCGGTGGCGAGTTCCGGCCGCTGCGCGATGGCATAGGCCGCGAGGTCGCTGCCGTTCTTGGCGCGCAGGGCCTGGAAGCGTCCCTCGCGCAGGGTGGCGATGACCTCGCCCTCGGCATCCACCAGGGTGAAGTCGGCCAGGATGCTGCGCTCGTTGGCGCGCCGGGTCCGGATCATCGCCCGGGCGATGACGGCGCCGGGCTTCACGAGGCGGATCTCGCCGAAGCGGACGGGGACGTAGGCCTTGGTCGAACCCTCGCCCATCAGCCCGGCGAAGAGCAGGATGAGCCCGTGGAAGCAGGAATCGAGGCGCGCGGGCACGAGCCCGAAGCGGGCGTCGGCTTCGGCCGGCAGCAATTCGGAGACGATGGTGGTCTCGTCGAGGCGCGCACTCGCGGCGACCTGGCGGAAGCTCGGACCGAAGCCGAGGCCGGAGGCGGCGGCCAGGCGGTAGAGCCCCTCGCCCGCCACCGCGTGCTCGGCGGGAACGTGCATGTCCACCGGCGCCGGCGCCGGGAAGCTGCCGTCGATGATCTTGGCCGCCGCATGAAGCTGCCAGGCGGCTTGGGTCAGGCGCGGCCGGCTGAGGATCTGGATGGCATTGCCGGAACCGGCGACGCGGACCGCGACCTCGCGCAGGGATTCCTCACCGAACACCATCGGCGACTGGATCTCGAACTCGGCGAGGACCACGCTGTCGGTCTTCATCGCCTCGCGGGCGACGCCGAGCGCCATCTCGATGAAGGCCGCACCGGGCAGAATCGCCTGGCCGTCGATGCGGTGATCGTCGAGCTCCGGCACCGTCGCGATGTCGACATGGCCGTGCCATTCGAGACCGTCCGGTGCGACGCGGGACCCGTAGAGCGGATGGTAGGAGCGGGGGGTGGCCGCACCGACGCCCTCGGTGGTCTCGGCGAGGCGGAAGGTCCTGCGCTGCCAGGGATAGAGCGGCAGCGAGACGTCGCCGACCGGGTTCTCGCCGAACACCGTGGCCTCGTCGACGGCGGCCCCCTGGACGAGGGCGGCCGCGACGGTGCGGGCGATCGGATCGCCGCCGGCCGGCTTGCGGTGCAGGACGCCGATGGTGGCGTTCTCGATGCCGAGAGGCTCGATGGCGTCGCCGATATGCGACAGCAGGGTGGCGCGCGGCCCGACCTCGATGAACACGCGGGCCCCCTGGCGGGTGGCCTCCTGCACGGCTTCGCAGAAGCGCACCGGCTCGCGGATGTTGCGCCACCAGTAGCCGGCCCCGAACTGGTCGCCGGCCAGCACCTTGCCGGTGACGGTCGACACCATCGGGGTCGTCGCAGGATGGGGCTTCAGCCCGGCGAGATCCCGCAGCAGCGGCTTCTCGGTCGGGTTCATCAGCCGCCCGTGGAAGGGGTATTCGAGATCGAGCTTGCGGCCGCGGCGGCGCTTGCGCGACAGCGCCTTCATCGCCGCGTCGATGTCGTCCACCGGGCCCGCCACCGTGATGGCCTTCGGGCTGTTGTAGGCCGCGATATCGAGGCTCGGATAATCCTTGAGGAACAGCTCGATCTCGTCGGCGGGCGCGAGCAGCACCGCCATCGTGCCGAAGCCGCGCGTCGTCTCCTGGTGCTTGCTGCGGTAGAAGATGACCTTCACGGCCTGTTCGAGGCTGAGGATGCCGGCGGCTTCCGCCGCGGCGATCTCGCCGACGCTGTGGCCGAGGACGTAGCTCGGCTTCAGCCCGCGGGCCCGCAGGGCCGTGGTCGAGGCACTGGAGATGGCGAAGATCAGGGGCTGCGACACCCGCGTGAGGGCCAGGCGCTCCTCCAGATCCTCGGCGAACAGAGCCTCTTTCAGCGACCAGCCGGACAGGGCGTGGAACAGGCCGTCGATGCGGTCGAAGGCCTCGCGGAAGGCGGCGTTCTCGTCATAGGCCTCGCGGCCCATGCCGGCCCACTGGCTGCCGTTGCCGGAATAGACGAAGGCCACCTCCGCCGCGCGATCCACGGCCGTGCCGAGAAGGGCGTCGGGCGCATCCTCGGCCTCGCCGACGGCGCGCAGCACCGCCGGCAGATCGGCCTCCAGGGGCACGGCCAGACGGGAGGACAGGCGCTCGCGGCGATGGGCGGCGGCCGCCGCGATCCGGGCGGCTTCGGCCTTGTCCGCGCCGTCGAAGCGCTCGGCATAGTCGAGGGCGAGTTCGTTGAGGGCGGCCCGGCTCTGGGCCGAAAGCAGCAGCACCTCCGGCGTGCGGGTCGCCTCGGAGGCACCGGCGGCACGGACCGGCGGCCCGTCCGTGAGCACGACGTGCGCGTTGGTGCCGCCGAACCCGAAGGAGTTCACGCCAGCGAAGCGCGCCTTGCCGTCGCGGGTGAGCGGCAGGGGCTTGTTCGTCACCGACAGGTTGAGTTCCTGGAAGGGAATCTCGGGGTTCAGTTCGGCCGCGTGCAGCGAGGTCGGGAACAGGTCGTGCTCCAGGGCGAGGCTCGCCTTGAGCAGGCCGGCGAGGCCCGAGACCGGCTCGGTATGGCCGATATTGCTCTTGATCGACCCGATCGGCAGCGGCGCCTTGCGGGGACGACCGAGCTTTCCGCCGATGGCGCTCGCCTCGATCGGATCGCCCACCGGCGTGCCGGTGCCGTGGGCCTCGACGAAGACCACGGAGTCGAGGTCGATCTCGGCCTCGCGGTAGACCTGCTCCAGCAGCGCGCCCTGGGCGTAGCCCGACGGCAGGGAGATGCCGGTGGTGCGACCGTCCGAATTGACGCCGCTCGCCGCGATGACGCCGCGCACGGTGCTGCCGTCCCGCAGGGCCGCCTTGGCGGACTTGAGCACGAGGACTACGCCGCCCTCGGAGCGCACGTAGCCGTCCGCGCTCGACGAGAAGGCCTGGCACAGGCCGGTGCGCGAGAGCATCTGCGCGTTCGAGAAGCAGATGAAGTTGAAGGGGCTCGCCAGGAGGTTCACGCCGGCGACGACGGCGGTGTCGATCCGTCCGCTGGAGATCGCCGCCACGGCGGCGTCGAGCGCGACGAGGGACGACGAGCAGGCGGTGTCGACGGTGAAGCTCGGGCCCTTCAGGTCGTAGATGTAGGAGATGCGGTTCGACAGGATCGAGAGCGTGTTGCCGGTGGCCGCGTAGGCATCGCCCGACGAGGTGTCGAGGACGCGCAGGTTGCCGTAATCGAGGGAGGAGGCGCCGACGAAGACGCCGATCTGGCTGCCGGCCACGTCCGATGGACGCAGTCCCGCATCCTCCAGGGCCTCCCAGGTCAGTTCCAGCAGCAGGCGCTGCTGCGGGTCCATCTGCTCGGCCTCGCGGGGCGAGATGCCGAAGACGCCCGGGTCGAACGACCAGATGTCGTCGAGGACACCGGCGGACCAAGTGTAGCTCTTGCCCCGCTCCTGAGCCCGCGGGTGCCCGAAGCGCTCCAGCGACCAGCGGTCATCCGGGATACGGCCGACGGCGCATCGCGCCTCGGTGAGGAGCTGCCAAAGCCCGTCGACGCTCGAGGCGCCGGGAAGCCGGCAGGCACGGCCGATGATCGCGATGTCTGTACGTTGTGTCACGTTCGATTCGCACACGCTCTTGAACGGGGGGACAGGATCGACTTGCACCACCGGCGGCAACCAGCCCGATCCTTAGTATGGCTCCAGGCTACTGTCCAACCGGAGCACCTGGAATCAGGGCAATCACCGATCAGGAACATCGACCCTGTTGCACGTATTCATCAATCATTCGGGCAAGACAAAGGAGCAATTCACCCTAGCGACCAGCAAGTTTCTCTCGCTCTTGAACGGTTGGTTTTAAACAATTGCCATCCGTCGAGCATCGTAGCCCGATCCCGCCCCCTGGCGTCCCGTATCGCGGCGGCAAGCCCATCGCTTTCCTGCTTCGGAAGCGAGGGGATCAAGAATCCAGGAGGATGCCGATGACCCTCATCCCCCTAAAAACCACGTCCAAGAAAAGCCGGCGAATAAAGGTCCGCGGCGGCACGGGCGTCGTTCGCAGCGCCAGAGGCAGGGATTAAACGGCGGATTGCGGCGACTTTGCGGTGCGACGCAGCGCCGCCGCGCCGCAGCATCAAAGGCGGTAGCGCGCCGCGTCGCGCGAAAGGTTCGGGTTGTAATAGGGATCGGCGCGCAGGTCCGCGCCCCAGCGTTCCTGCATCACCCGGACCTCACGCTCGAAGCGTTCCCGCTTCTCCGGCGTATCCTCCGCCCCCCGGCTCTTCGATTCGTGATGAATCAACCGGGCGTAGGGCGTCCAGACATTGCGATAACCTTGGGCGCGCAACCGCAGACAGAGATCCACGTCGTTGAAGGCGACCGTGAGCGCATCGGCATCGAAGCCGCCGCTCTCCGCGAAGACCTCCGCCCGGAGGAGCAGGCAGGCGCCGGTCACGGCCGAGACCTCCTGGGTCAGCACCATTCGGGCGAAGTAACCGGGATCGTCTTCGGGCAGGCCGGGATGGCTGTGGCCGGCCACGCCACCGATGCCGAGCACGATTCCGCCATGCTGGAGGGTGCGGTCCGGGTAGAGAAGCTTGGCGCCCACCGCGCCGATATCGGGGGTGAGCGCGATGGATACCATCTCCCGCAGCCAGCCGGGCTCGATCACTTCGATGTCGTTGTTCAGGAACAGGAGGAGCGTGCCCCGCGCTGCCGCCGCGCCGCGGTTGGAGAGGTCCGAGAAGTTGAACGCCCCCGGCACCGGCAGGATGCGGACGCGCGGCTCGTATACCGAGAGGCGCGTGAAGAGGTCGCGCGTGCGCGCCTCCCGACTCTCGTTGTCGACCACGATGACCTCGACGGCCGGGTAGTCCGTCGCCTCGAGCACGCCCGCGAGGGCCACGGCGAGCAGGTCCGCCCGGTCCCGGGTCGGGACGATGACCGAGACCAGGGGCGCGGGCTCCGGCACCGGGCGCACCAGCCGGTTGAATCCGAGCGGACCCCGGGTGGCGGTCGCCCCCAGGGGCGCGGCGACTTCCGCCAGCGCGCGCAGGCGCGCCACCTCGGTCCGCTCCAGGGCCCGGTCGGAGAAGGTTCCCGAGCCGCCGGCGGCGCGCCAGTGGTAGAGCACCCGCGGGATGTGGCGGATGCGCTCGGGCGCGAGCCGGGCCGTGACCCGCAGCAGGAGATCGTGGTCCTGGCTGCCCTCGAAGCCGGGACGCAGGCCGCCGGCGGCCCGGATCGCCTCGGCGCGGATCACCGTCAGGTGATTGATGTAGTTCTGGCCGTAGAGCAGCTCCCGGTCGAAGCCCGACTTGAAGTGCGGCTCGAAGCGGCGCCCGCGGGCGTCGATCTTGTCCTCGTCGCTGTAGATCAGCACGAGGTCGGGCGCGGCGCGGATCGCGGCCGCCACGTGATAGAGCGCGCTCTCGGCCAGCACGTCGTCGTGGTCGAGGAAGGCCACGAAGGCCCCGCCGGCCTGCGCGAGGGCGTCGTTGGTGGCGCGGGCGATATGGCCGTTCTCCGGGCGCCGCAGGACGCGGATGCGCGGATCCTGCCCGGCGTGGCGGGCGAGCAGGCGCGGGATCGCCGGATCGGTCGAGGCATCGTCGACGATGCAGAGCTCCCAGTTCGGATAGAGCTGGGCGCGGACCGACCGGATGGCAGCCTCCAGGACGCGCGGGGCGGGGTCGTGGACCGGCATCACCACCGAGATCCGCGGCGGGTCGGTCCAGGCGGCGACCGCGTCGCGGATGCGGCGCCGGTCCGCCTCGGTCAGGGTGTCGAACCGGGCGATCCAGGCCGCGTAGCCGGTCTCGGCCCGGTCGTGCAGCGCGCGCAGGAGCAGGGCGCGCCCGCGCACCTTGAGGCCGAGGGCGCGCCAGTACACGGCGCGGGCGGCGAGGGCCGGGTTCCGGCGCAGGGCCCGGGCGACGAGGCCGAGGCGCCGGCCCCGCCGGATCGTGAAGCCGTCGAGGTGGAAGGGCGTCTCGCGGGCAAGGGGCGCCAGCCGCAGGGCGAGCAGGCCCTCGGGCAGGCGGCCCGTCCAGGTGAAGCGATCCCCGCCCTCCGCCTCCTCGGACAGGGCCAGGAGCCTAAGCGCGCCGTCCGGCCCGGCGAACCGGGCGCTGAGCACCAGCCGGCAGACGCCGCCGCTCCCGACGTCCCGGAAGCGGATCGTCGCCCAGGTGCCGCCGAGACCGGTCTCCGCGAGATCGAGGTCCAGGGCGGGGCCGTCGGCCGTGAAGGCCCGCCGCGCCGGTCCCGTGCGGGTGCCGCGCCTGCGGAGACGGGGGAGGAGGGCCGTGAGCGGCGGCGCGGACATGGTCAGGGGTTTCATCTCTCGCGCCCACTCTTGCGCCTATTCTTAAGCCTACTTTTGCGCCCATGATCCGGGCGCACCGAATCCCCGGTGGCGCGGGCGCGCATCACGGGGCCGAGGCGGACCGGCTCCGGCCAAGGTCCGGCGAAGGCGCGCACCGGTCCCGGAGCGACACGATCGGACAGCCCAGGCCGGGCCGGATCGCCCCGCCCCGGTCGGCCCGTGTCCCGATCGCGCCCGTCGCTGACCCGCATGCCCCGCCCGCTGCCCCGTCGCCCGGTCGCGAGGGACGGCCGACCGGATTGTCGCGTGTCGCCACCCCACCGGGCCAGGGGGGCCTTAGCGCATTTCCGACGCCCGCGCAGCGCCGACGCACGAACCGGCGGCCGCCCGGGACGCGGCCGCACATTCACCGCGCGAGAGCCCTTGCGCCCCTCAAAACCCCAGGCTATAGCCCCCTCCACCGGCGGCCGAGCGGCCCCGGTGAGGGCGCGTAGCTCAGCGGGAGAGCACTACCTTGACATGGTAGGGGTCACAGGTTCGATCCCTGTCGCGCCCACCATTTTTCCCAAACGGGATGAATGGTTCACGAAAGGCGGCCCTCGGGCCGCCTTCGTCGTTTCCGAGGTGTACGGACACCTCGACGACCCGCCGGCATCGACAACGCGCGACGATCGACAGATCCTCGATTGCGACGCGCGACAGCAGCACGAGTCCTCGATGTCGTACGGATCGCTCGAACTGACCTACGCACAACCGTTCGCGGAGAGCCTAATCGGAGATCCGGCATTTCGCGCCTGGGTGCTGCGTCGAACCACGTTCGCGGCATTTGCAGACGAGGCATCGCTGCTGCACGACGAGATGCGGATGCGACGGGCCAAAGGCGCCGCGACGTGGTGGCGGTCGCATTTCACCGAGACGTGCCGATGCCGGGGATGCAGCGGCCAGGAAACCGACCTCCTCGCGATCTTCGAAAATCGCGCCGGCTTCCGCTTCGCGATGCATTTCGAGATCAAGCAGCCAAAGGACAGGTTTCCTAGCGACAGGGATCAGGCAGCGAACTATGCCACCCGGGCCGAGTGCTGGGTGAGGTCGGCACCGAAGGCTGTCCTGCCGCACTCGGCGGCGGCCACCGTGCTGCTGTGCAGCGCGTCGAAGCTGCCGGAGTACGGCTCGCAGGCCTCGAAATTCGGGACCGTCATCACGTTCGAGGATATCGCGGCCACGTACCCGCACGCCACCAAAGCGACCTGAACCGGCCCCGGGGCCGGCCGGCCCGGCATCCCGGACCGCGCCGACGGCGAGGCCACTGCGGGGCGGTGGCCGTGGCGGGCCGGATGGCTCGACCCGAGACGCCACCGGCCGCAGGCATCGATCCCAGTCGGGATACAGCGCCTCCCACGGGCATGGACCGGCGCCCGCCCGGGCCTTCGTTCGACCGGACGCATCCCCGGGCCATTGCCCCTCCGAGCCATCGCATCTACGGCCCGACGGCGCGACGCCGGCGAAGGCTTGGTCGTCGCGCCGATCCCTCGACGCCTGAGGCAGGGGCCCTCGACCGTTGTCGTCGCAATACGGGCAGCCGAGATCGGGACTCGTCCCGGGCGTGGCCAGATGACGGGAGTTTTCGTCTGGAACAGATCCGCATCAGATGGCATCGACGCCTAAACATCGTCTGTATGATGCGCAAATCTTTACATGACACGCCGTCACGGCGACGATCGATCGATAGATCGATCTGTAGAACATCTGCATCAGGATGGAGATACCGTCGATTAATTAAACTTTAACCATAAATCCATTATCCCTGCTCCCGATACGGACTTTTCAGACTTTCAGGCGCCGGGGGACATGGCGACACCGGCAACTCTTCTGGGACGCCAGGCCCTCCGGATCGGCCTCGTGCTCGGCCTCCTGGCCGAGTCGGTGGCCGGGACCGGCGCCCGGGCGGCCGATGCCGGCCTTGTGTTCTCGGAAACCGGGCGCCCGGAATCCGGTATGGTCCCGCCCGATGCCCTCTCGGCCGCTCCACCGGCGCGGAGCGCCCCGCTGGTCCAGCGCGGCAGCGACCGCTTCATCGGCGGCGAGGCGGTGGTCGCCGGTCCGCTGCCCGGCGGCCCGGTCAGCCTCAACCTCGTCGAGGTGCCGATCCCGGTGGCGGCCCAGGCCGTGCTCGCCCAGACCCTGCGCTGGAACTACACGATCGACGAGCGCGTCACCGGCAGCGTGACCCTGCAGACCGCCGGCGCCGTGCGGCGCGAGACCCTGCTGGCGATGTTCGAATCCGCCCTCGCGGCCCGGGGCGCCGCCCTGCGCCGGCGCGGCGCCACGGTGGAGATCGTGCCCAGCGGCGGCCCGCCCGGCATCCTGCCGGTCCGCAGCGTGCCGGACCTCGCCGGGGAGCCCGGCGCCCGGGCCCAGGCGATTCCCCTGCGCTGGATCTCCGCCGCGGAGATGCAGGCGATCCTGTCCGCCGTGGCGCCCCGCGACGTGATCCTGCGGGCGGACAAGACCCGCAACATGCTGATCCTGTCCGGCGACCGCGCCCAGATCCAGGCCCTGCGCGAGACCATCGCGGTGTTCGACGTCGACTGGATGAGCGGCATGTCGACGGCGATGATCCCGGTGCGCAGCGCCAATCCCGCGGCCCTCGCCCGGGACCTCGTCCAGATCTTCGGCAGCGAGACCGCCGGCACCGGCGACATCATCCGGTTCGTGCCCAACGAGGCCCTCGGCGCCATCCTGGTGGTGAGCGCGCGGGCGGCCTATCTCGACCGCGCCCGCGCCTGGATCGGCCGCCTCGAGACCATGGCGGCCGAGCGCGAGCGCCAGCTCTTCGTCTACCGGATCCAGAACCGCTCGGCCCGGGACCTCGCCGTGGTGCTGCAGGGCGTCGTCGCGGCCGAGACCGGGGTGAGCGCCGCGATCAGCAGCACCTTCGGCGCCTATGGCGGCGGCGGGGGCGCGTTCGGCCCGGGCGGCTTCGGCGACGGCAGCGGCCCGGGGGCCGGCGCCGGGTTCGGCATGCCCGGCGCGGGCGGGATGGGCTCCGGCGGCATGGGCTCCAGCGGCATGGGGACCGGAGGCATGGGCTCTGGCGTCATGGGTTCGGGGGGCATGGGATCCGGAGGCCTGGGGTCCGGAGGCATGGGGTCCGGCGGTCTGGGCTCGGGAGGCATGAATCCGGGAGGCATGAATCCGGGAGGCATGAATCCGGGAGGCATGAATCCAGGAGGCATGGGTGCGGATGCCGGCTTCGGCGTCGGCGCGGGGGCGGGCGGCTTCGATCCCGGCGGGCAGGGCGGGATGCAGGCCGGTGCCTACGGGGCCGGGGCGATGCCGCCCGGGATGGCCGCCGCGCAGGCCGGTCCGCGCCGCGACCAGATCGGCATCATGCCGGACGAGGCCAACAACAGCCTCGTCATCTCGGCCACCCGCAACCAGTACGACAAGATCCTCAAGATCCTCACCCGCCTCGACGCGATGCCGACGCAGGTGCTGCTGGAGACGATCATCGCCGAGGTCACGCTCAACGACGAGCTGCGCTTCGGCGTGCAGTGGTTCCTCAAGAACGGCGGCCAGGGCCAGTTCAACCTCGCCCCCGCGAACACCGTCGCGGCGATGGCCACGGGGGGCACCGCCGGGTTGGTGGCGGCCGCCACCCGGGGCGTGCCGGGTTTCAACTACCTCCTCAACGCCACCGACTTCAACGTGGTGGTGAACGCCCTCCAGGGCATCACGCGGGTGAACGTGATCTCCTCGCCCAACCTCACCGTGATGGACAACCGCACGGCCAAGCTCCAGGTCGGCGACCAGGTGCCGATCGTGAAGCAGACGGGGCAGAGCGCCCTGGCGGCGGGGGCGCCGATCCTCAACCAGATCGAGATGAAGGACACCGGCGTCATCCTCTCGGTGACGCCGCGGGTGAACAAGAACGGCCTCGTGGTGCTCGACATCAACCAGGAGGTCAGCGACGTGGTGCCGACCACCACCTCCTCGATCAACTCGCCGACGATCCGCCAGCGCCGGGTCGCCACCAGCATCGCCGTGCAGGACGGCCACAGCCTCGCCATCGGCGGCTTGGTGCAGGAGAAGGCGCTGATCACCAACGAGAGCCTGCCGGTGCTGGGCGACCTGCCGCTGATCGGGCCGGCCTTCCGCAACCGGGTCGACAGCCGGGTGCGCACCGAGCTGATCATCTTCATCCGCCCGCGCGTCATCCGCGGCACCGCGGATGCCGACCGCATCAGCCAGGATTTTCGCGAGCAGGTCCGGGCGATGATGCCGGTGCGCCCCGTGCCGGCCCCCCGGCCGCTCGCCGCCACGCCCGATGGACCGCCGGGCATTCTGCGCCGCGCGATGGACTGAGCCGGGGCGCGGCCGTCGCGCGGGCCTGAGCGTCGTTCGCCGGGCTGTCGTGGCGGCAGGGGCCGACCCTTCGCAGACCCGGGCGAAGGCCCGCCTCGTGGCCGCTCGATGGAAGAAGACCCGCGACCGTGATGGGGCGTAAGCTGCCACACCCCGTTGCCATCGCGCCCGGCCGATAATCGGAGTATGAAAAACCATCACTGGCTTCGGTCCCGGCCGCCAGTGCCTGAGAGTAGAGAGTGCTCCCGCCCTGAACTCGCGGAGCACGTTCGTGTCAGACACCAAGCCTTTGGCGATCCTCCTCGCGGAGGCCGACTCGATCGTCAGCATGGTCACCGCCGACATGCTGACGGATCTTGGTTATCAGGCCTTGGAGGTCCGTACCGCCGCCGAAGCGCTGGCGGTGCTTCGAGGACCGGCCAACGTGCGGATGCTGATCACCGGGCGCAGCATCGTGGGCGACGGCGTCGCCCTCGCCCACCTGGTTCACCACCGTTGGCCTGGTGTCGGCATCATCGTCACCTCCGGAGCCGGGGCCGACCTTCAGCGCGCGTTGCCGCCGGGGACGCGCCTTCTCAGCAAGCCGTACAAGTTGGCGGACCTTCTCCAAGAGGTGGAAGCGGGTCTCGGACAGGTGCGGGACGAGCCCTCGGCCGCCCCCATCGTGCCGAGCAGCGTCCCGCCCCATCGGGGATTGGACCTGGGTCACGGCGTCGGCGCCATTGCCGCTCCCTCGACCGAGCCGGACAAGACGTAACCGCGATCGCCACGACGGTCCGTCCGCGACCCGAGCCGGCGTCGCGGATCCGGGCCTAGGGGGCTGATCGACGGGCTGGACGCCTGGGGGCCGCCATGGATCGACAGCCGGACGTCTGCCTCCCGGTGAAAGTCCGGGGGCCGGCCCGCACCGTCACCCCGTCAGCCGTTGCATCTCGACGCGCGCGTCGTCCGCTCAGCGCCCGGACGGGTCGATCGCGATGCGCCGCACCGGTGCGGCGGCGCGCGGCGGAACCGGGGCGGCCTCGGGCCGGGGCGGCGCTTCGCCGGGGCCGAGGCTCGGGCGCAGGCCCGGGGCGTCCGGTCCCGGATGGCGCGGCGGCGGGCGCAGGGCGACCGGGGCGCCGAGATAGGCGAGGGTGTACCGGCGGCCGGCATCCGCCACCACCACCGCCTCGGGCTCCACCGAGACGAGGCGCCAGGCGCCCTGTCCCTCGCCGGGGGCGAGCCAGGCCGGGGCGCCGGTGCCGTCCGCCACGAGGGCGCGGCGCGCGCCGGCCTCGATCAGGATGCCCCGCACCGACAGCATCGTCGGCGGCGACGCCTCGGCGGTGAGATCCGCGCGGCTACCCCGCGCCGTCCAGGGCCGGCGCTCCGGGTCGAACAGGGGTGCGGCCACGGCCGCGCCGGTCTCGGCCGCCGCGAGGGCGGCGAGGTCGAGGGGTGGCGGGCCGGGCGGCGCCGGCGGCGCGGAGGCGTCCACCGGCCAGAGCCCGGCGGCTAGGGCGGCGAGCCCGGCCAGGCCGAGGAGCCCGAGGCAGGCCGGGTGGATCGTCCGCGCCGAGATCGCGAGACCGCTCATCGCGGGGCCTCCGCAGCCCCGGCCGGGGCCTCCGCGGCCCCGTCGGGGGCCACTGCGGCACCGTCGGGGGCCGCCGCGAGGGCACCGCGCAGGAACAGCGAGAGCCGCATCACCGTGGGGCTGCCGGTCTCGGGATCGGCCGGGCGCAGGGCCGACAGGTCGGCGCTCTCGACCACGGCCAGGGGCGCCTGGGTCTCCAGGGCGAGGAGGAGGCCGTGCAGGCCCTCCGCGGTGCCGCGCAGGGCGGCGGCGAGGCGCGGCGCAGTCGGCCGGTCGGCGTCGCGCTCGAGGCGTGTCTCGTCGAGGAGGACGGCGCGGTCCGCCGCGAGTCCGTCGAGCCGGGTCCGGAAGGCTCCCAGGAGCGCCGCCTCGTCCGCCCCCCACAGGGGTGCTTGCGGGGCCGGCCGGTCCGCCGCCGCGCGGGTGCGGGCGAGGAGCGCCCGGCTGTCGGCGATCTGCTCGTCCGCCTCGCGGACCTCGCCCCAGGCCTGCGCCAGGAGCCCCGTGCCGGCAGCCGCGGCGAGGCCGAGGAGCAACAGGGCACCGAGGCGGCCGCGCAGGAGGCCGGGCAGGTCGCGGGTCATCGGCGATTCCGGATCATGGACGCAGCCGCGTCGGGCCGCCGGCGGGGTCGGTCCAGGGTCGCGTCAGCAGACCGACGACGAGGCGCCCGGTCGCGGCGTCCTGCTCGCGCACGGCCACGGGGCCGAGGCCGGGCGCGGTCCGCAAGGCCCGCAGGGTGGCGTCGAGGTCGGAGGTCCGCAGGGTCGCGGTCGCGCCCTCCGGCCCGAGATGCAGGGCCTCGGCGAAGGCGCCCGCCGGCAGGGCTGCGGCCAGGGCGGACCAGAGGAGGGCGAGGGGCGGGCGGGCCGCGCGCTCCGCCGCCAGCGCGCCGGCCAGGGCCTGGACCGGCGGCGCGAGCCGCGGCGGGGCGGCCCGGCGCGCCGCGAAGGTGGCGGTCTCCAGGGCGCCGAGGGTCGCCTCCTGGTGCGCGCGCCAGAGCCCGAAGGCCGCGAGCGCGAGGAGGCCCGCCAGGGCGAGGGCGGCGCCGTCGCCCCAGGTCAGGCCCCGCAGCAGGCGCGGGATCGGGCGGCGGCCGCCGCTGAGGAGGTCCACCGGCAGCGCCCGGTCCTCGGACGTGCCGACGCTGACGGCCTCGACCTGGAGCCCGGCCCGGGCCAGCACGGCCAGGATCGGGTCGAGGCGGGCGCGCTTCAGCACGACGTGGCGCACCCGCAGGCCGGTCTCGTCCTCGCCCTCGACGAACCAGTCGGCATGGATGCCCGCCACCCGGAACGGCGTCGCCGCCTCGAGTTCCTGGGCCAGCACCTCCCGCATCCGGGGCAGGGCGGCGGCCGGCAGGTGCAGGCTGCGCAGGAAGCACGCGGCCGGATCGACCAGGACGGCGACCGAGACGGCTTTCCGCCCGGTGCCCCGGATCGCCGCGAGGCGCTCGGACAGGTCGTCGCCCCCGGCGGCCAGGGTGTAGCGCCGGGGCGGCGCGCCGCGCCGGTCGATCAGGACGAGGGCCTGGTCCGCGCCGGGGGGCCCGAGATGCAGGGCGAGGTCGCTACGGGCCGGCGCGGGGCGGCCCTCGGCCCCCACCACGCCGCCGAGTTCGGCGGCCCACCAGGCCAGGGCCGCCTCGATCCTGTGGCCGGCCTCGGCCAGGCCGGCGACGTATCCGCTTAACGGGGCGCTCCGGAATCGGCCGCGCGGGGCGGGGCGGCGAGACGCAATCTTTACCGTTCCGGTGGTTTCATTTGCCTTAAGTCGCGCGGGTCGCCGGCCTCCCGCCTCAACCTGCCGTGGAACCGGACCTCCCGCATGCTCTCGATCTGGGCCGCCAAGAGCCGTCCGCGCCAGCCGCGGCCCGACCGCCGCGCGCCCGGCCGCGACGGCACCGACGCCGCCCGCGACTTCCTCGACTACCTGGTGCGGACCCAGGCCCTCGACGCCGCCGGCCTCGACCAGGCGCTGGCCGCCCTCGACCGTCCGGGCCGCCGGCCCCTGCCGGTGCTGCTGACCGAGAGCGGCCTCCTGCACGAGGCCACCCTGGTGACAGCGCTGGCCGACGCCACCGGCCTCGGCTTCCTGCGCGAGGACGAGGTCCCGGCCCAGCCCGTGCTGCCCGATGTCATCGAGGGGGACTACGCCGCCCGGGCGCGCATCCTGCCCCTGTCCGACCGGGACGGGGAGCTCGCGGTCGCGGTGGTCGACCCCTTCGACGCCGAGACGCCGGCCGCGCTCGCCCACCTCACCGACCGGCGGATCGCCCTGCGCCTCGTCGGCCCCGGCGCCTTCGAGCGGGCGCACCGGGCCGTCTACGGGGACGGCGAGGCGGAGGACGCCGACGGCGCCGTCCTCGACGGCGACCTCGCCCGGCTGCAGGACGTGGCGAGCCAGGCCCCGATCGTGCGCCTCGCCGCGCGGCTGGTGCGCAAGGCCTTCGAGCTCTCGGCCTCTGACATCCACATCGAGGCCGAGGAGGCGGATGTCCGGGTGCGCTACCGGGTCGACGGGGTCCTGGTGGAATCCGAGCGCCTGGCGAAGTCGGTCCAGCTCGCGCTGACCACCCGGATCAAGATCCTGGCGGGCCTCAACATCGCCGAGCGGCGCCTGCCGCAGGACGGGCGCATGGAGGTGGCCGACCGGGGCCACGACATCGACCTGCGCATCTCGACCCTGCCCACCGCCCACGGCGAGAGCGTGGTGATGCGCGTCCTCGACGGCTCGCGCCGGGTGGAGGACTTTGCCGGGCTCGGCTTCGACGGCGACGCCATCGCCGAGATCGACGCGATGACGCGCCGGCCCAACGGCCTCGTCCTCGTCACCGGACCCACCGGCAGCGGCAAGACCACGACCCTCTACGCCGCCCTGCGGCGGATCAACGGCAGCCATCTCAAGGTCGTCACCGTCGAGGACCCGGTGGAGTACCGGATGCCGGGGGTGAACCAGGTCCAGGCCCATCCGGGCATCGGGCTCGACTTCGCCGCCGCCCTGCGCTCGATCCTGCGCCAGGACCCGGACGTGGTCATGGTCGGCGAGATCCGCGACGCCGAGACCGCCCGCATCGCCGTGCAGGCCTCGCTCACCGGCCACCTCGTGATCTCGACCCTGCACACCAACTCGGCCCCCGCCACGGTGACGCGCCTCGTCGACATGGGCGTCGAGCCCTTCCTCATCGCCGCGACCCTGAACGGCGTCGTCGCCCAGCGCCTGGTGCGCCGGGTCTGCGCCGCCTGCGCCACCGAGGACGCCGCGACCCCGCAGGAGCGTATCCGCCTCGGCCACCCGGCCGAGGGCCCGCCCCTGCGCCTGCGCCGGGCCTGCGGCTGCCCGGCCTGCAACGGCTCGGGCTATCGCGGGCGCAGCGTCGTCTCCGAGGTGATGACCCTCGACGCGGAGCTGCGCGCCCTGATCTGCGCCGGCGCCGACGAGGGCGCCCTCACGGCCCGCGCCCGGGCCGCCGGCATGGCGACCCTGGCCGAGACCGCCCGCGCCAGGGTGCTGGCCGGCGAGACCACCCTCGAGGAGATCGGCCGGGTGTTCGAGGGGCAGATCTTCGAGGACCGGGTCTGATGCCGGCCTTCAGCTACCGGGCCTACGACCCGGCCGGGCGGGTGCGGGCCGGGCGGATCGAGGCGCGGGGGCGCGAGCGGGCGGTGGCGGACCTGCGCGCCGACGGCCTGCGGGTCTTTTCGATCGCGCCCGCCGCGGCGGGGGGCGTGCCGTTCTGGAAGCGCGACCTGTTCGGGCGCGACCGCGTCGACGACGCCGCCCGCATCGGCTTCCTCAAGGAATTCGGCACCCTGCTGGGCGCCGGGCTCACCGTCGACCAGGCCCTGCGCCTGGTGCAGCGCCAGGCCTCGGCCGCGCTGAAGCCCGTCCTCGGCGACCTCCTCGAACGGGTGGTGGCGGGCGCCTCCCTCTCGAAGGCGATGGCGGCCCATCCGGCGGCCTTCCCGCGCGACATGGTCGATGCCGTACGCGCCGGCGAGGCCACCGGCACCCTGGTCGACGTCATCGCGAGCCTGACCGAATCCCTCGCCCGGCGCGACGCGGTGCGGTGCCACCTCTCCTCGGCCATGGTCTATCCGAGCCTGCTGCTGCTGATGGCGCTCGGCACCGTGGCGATGGTGGTGGGCGTCCTCGTGCCCGCCCTGGCACCGATGTTCGAGGGCACCGGCCGGCCGCCGCCCTTCGCGATCCGCGCCGCCGGGGCCCTCGGCGACGGCCTCGCCGCCTGGTGGCCCCATCTTCTCGCCGGCATGGGCCTGCTGGTCCTGCTCCTCGCCCGGCGCTGGAACCATCCCGGCTTCGCGGCGGCGCGCAGCCGCTGGGCCCTGCGGCTGCCGCTGGTGCGCGAGATCGTCGTCGGGGCCGAGCTCGGCCGGCTCTGCCGGGTGATGGGCACGCTCCTGAACGCGGCGGTGCCGATCCCCGAGGCGGTGGCGGCGACCCGGCCCCTGGCCCGCAACCACCTGTTCCGGGCCGCCCTCGACCAGGCGGCCCGCCGCCTCACCGAGGGCGCCAGCCTCGCCTCGGGCCTCGCGCTGCTGCGCCCGCACGCCCCCTCGACCCTCAACCTCATCGCCAGCGGCGAGCAGGTGAACCGCCTCGGCCCGGTGCTGATCCACGCCGCCGAGATGCACGAGACCCGGACCCGCGAGCGCATCGACCGCCTGCTCGCCCTGCTCACGCCCCTCGTCACCGTGATCCTCGGCGGCCTGATCGGCGGCCTGATCATGTCGGTGATGGGCGCGATCCTGAGCGTCGGCGATCTCGCCCGGTAGGGCGACCCGGCCCGTAACCTGCGGCAACCTCCGCTAGGAAGGCAATCTTTACCCGCCCGTCCTAGGGTCGCGCCGACGACGACGGGGACGACGGCAATGGGCAAGAGGCGAGGGGCTGCGCCGGCGCGCGCGGGAGAGGCGGGCTTCTCCCTGGTCGAGCTCCTCGTGGTCCTGGCCATCATCGGCATGATCGCCACCATGGTGACCCCGCAGGTGCTCGGCTATCTCGGCCGGGCCAAGGGCGATGCCGCCAAGGTGCAGGCCAAGAACATCGCCCGCTCGGTGGAACTCTACTACCTCGATGCCGGCAGCTATCCCCAACAGCGCCAGGGCCTCGCCGCCCTGGTCTCGCCCCCCGGCGGCGTCAACTGGCAGGGCCCCTACCTGCGCGACGCCAAGGGCCTGACCGACCCCTGGGGCCGGCCCTACCTCTACCGCAGCCCGGGGCTCTCGGGCGCCCCCTTCGAGGTCTACACCCTCGGCCGCGACGGCCAGCCCGGCGGCACCGGCGAGGACGCCGACGCGTCGAGCAACTGATGGCGCGCGGCAGCGGGGAGGGCGGCTTCAGCCTCGTGGAGATGCTGGTGGTGCTGGCGATCCTGGCCCTGGCCGCGGTCTCCGCCGGTCCCGCCCTCGACGCCGTGCTGCCGGCCCGCCGCCTGGCGCGCAGCGCCGAGACCCTGCGGGCGGAGATCGACCTCCTGCGCGGGGAGGCCCTGCGCACCGGCCGCACCACGCGCCTCGCCTTCGAGCCCGCCGCCAACCGCTTCCTCAGTTCCCGCCCCGGCGCGGCGCCGATTCCGGTGGAGGCCGCCGTGCGGGTCGACGTCCCGCGCGGCAGGCACGATGTGCCGGGCGAGATCCGCTTCCGGCCCGACGGCAGCGCCAGCGGCGGCCGCATCACCCTGGCGCGCGGACGCGCCGGCCAGGTCCTCGTAGTCGGCACCCTGATCGGCCTCGCCCATCGGGTGGAGGCAAGCCCGTGAGCGCCGGCGCCGAGGGCCGGACGGGTCAGGAGGGCTTCACCCTGGTGGAGGTGCTCGTGGCCTTCGCCCTGGTGGCGCTCGGCCTCGTCCTCGCCCTCCAGGTCGGCGGCAGCACCGGCGCCGGCCTCGGCCGGGTCGCGGCGGCGGAGATCGTGGCCGACGAGGCGGAGGGGATCGTCGCCCTGCGCGTGGCCGCCGGCCTGCGCCCCGGCCTGGAGCGGGGCACCTTCTCCAACGGCGAGCCCTGGACCCTGAGCGTCGCCGAGATCGGCCCGGGCCTCGGCTGGTCGCGCCTGCCGCCCCTGTGGCGGGTGCGCCTGACCCGCGGCGGCCCGGACGGGCGGCCCGTCTACGTCACCCTGGTGGCGAGCGGCTACGGTGGCTGAGCCGGCCCCCGCCCTCGCCCCCGACCCCACCTGCGCGGGCTTCACCCTGGTGGAGATGCTGGTCGCCCTCGCGCTGGCGGCGCTGATCGGGCTGATGCTGGCCCAGGCCCTGTCGCTGACGGGCACCATCGCGGGGGTCTCGGCGCGCTACGCCGCCGCCGAGGAGGTCCAGGCCGTGCGCGACCACCTGCGCCGCACCCTCGGCGACCTCGCCGGGCGCCGTCCCGACGGGACCCTGCCGGCCTTCGCCGGAGGCCCGGACGGCGTCTCCGGCCTGCTCGCCGCCAACCGCGACGTCGAGCGCGACGCCGAGCAGCGCCTCGATCTGCGGGCGGTCCCCGGACCCGGCGGCCTCGACCTCGTGGAGGGGCGCCGGCCCGTCCGGGCGCCGGCCGGGGATGCCGGGGCGGCGGCGCCCGAGCGCCTCCTCGGCGGCCTCGCCAGCCTCGACCTTCGCTATTTCGGCAGCCCGGCCCCGCGCCGGCCGCCGGAATGGCTCGCCGCGTGGTCGCGCCGGGACGCGAGCCCGGACCTCGTGGAGATCCGCATCGGCTTTCCCGCGGGCGACCGGCGGCGCTGGGCGCCGCTCCTCGTCCCGGTGGCGGTGCGGCCGTGAGGCGGCTCCGTGCCCGCGGCGGGGCGGCGCAGGCGGGCTTCGTCCTGCCGGCCGTCCTCGTGATCCTCGTGGTGGTCTCGGCGGCGGCCGCCACCGCGGCCCTGCGCCTGCAGACCGGCACCACCCTGGCGGGGGCACGGGCCGACGGCCTGCGCCTGCAGGGTCTGGCGGACGGCATCGCCCGGCTCGTCGCCTACGGCCTCGTGGTCGAGCGCATCTACCGTGCCGTGCCCCTCGGCCTGCCCGAGGACGGCCGCGCCGTGGCCTGCCCCCTGCCGGGGGGCCGGATCGCCCGGATCGCGGTGCGGGACGAGGGCGCCCTGATCGATCTCAACACCACCGCGCGTCCGCAGCTGGAGGCGGCGTTCCGCGCCCTCGGCATTCCCGACCGGGACGCCCCCGCCCTGGCGGCCGAGATCGTCGATTTTCGCGATGCCGACGACACGCCCGAGCCCGGCGGCGGCGCCGAGGCGCCCCAGTACCAGGCCCGCGGGCTCGCCGCCGGCCCGCGCAACGGGCCGTTCCGGCACGCCGACGAGATCGACCAGCTGCCCTCGATGACGCCGGCCTTCGCGGCCCTGCTGCGCCCGGCCGTGACCGTGCACAACCCGAACGGGCGCTTCGACGCCGCCGGCCTGCGCCGGCGCGCGGCGGCCCCCGGCGCGGCCCTCCCGCCCGCCGGGAGCCCGTCGCCGCGCCAGGTCCTGCGCATCGGCGTCTCGGTCGCCGGCCCGGCCGGCGCCCGGGCCGGGCGCACCGCCCTGGTCGCCACCACGGCCTCCGCCGCCGGGATCGGCATCCTCGAATGGGTCCGCGCCGTCCCGCCCTCAGAGGCGACGGCCGGGCACCCGGCCTGCCCCCGGATCGCGGCGGCGCTGGGCGCGGACTGATCCGGGCCCTCAGAGATCCGGCCGCAGCAGCTGGGCGCCGTGCAGGCCGAGGACCAGGAAGGGGCCGAAGGGCAGCCGCGTGCGCAACCCGATCGGGTGCCCGGCGAGGCGCAGCAGGCCCAAGGCGCCGAGGGCGGACAGGCTGGCCACGAGGATCATCAGGGGCAGCTGCGCGAGGCCGATCCAGGGCATCGCGGCGGCGACCAGCTTGACGTCGCCGAGCCCGAGGCCGGTGCGGTTCCGGAGCCGGCCATAGGCGGCGCGCAGGCCGGCCAGGAGCAGGTAGGCGAAGACGGCTTCGACCAGTGCGAGGCCGATCTCGGCCGGGATCGCGCCGGCCGGAACCCGGCTGGCCAGCACGGCCAAGCCGAGGCCGAAGAGCGCCCCGTTCAGGGCATCGGGGATGATGTGGCGGCGCAGGTCGATGACGGCGATCGGCACCGTCAGCGGCAGGGCGAGCAGCACCGCGAGGAGCGCCGGGCCGAGAACCACCATACCGCCCGCATCCCGTTCCAGCCGCCGCCCCGACCCGCGGATCACACAGGATCGCCTGTCGGGCAAGGTGGGGCGGGACCGCCGCGCGCCGGGGCGCGCGGCGGCGACGCGTCAGTAGCGGTAGATCTTCCCGTCGAGGCCGATGGAGAGCAGCCGCTTGGCGTTCGGGGTCGCCACCGCGTTCGCCGTGACGTTGGGCATCAGGGTCCAGGCCTCGACGGTGTCGTCGCCCGCCTTGCGCCAGATCGCCTTGCTGTTCCGGTTCACCGTGACCACGCCCCCGTCCGACGAGGCAGCCAGATCCAGGGCATCGCGGCCGACCAGGGCCCAGGCACCGGTCCCGTCGCCGCGGTAGATGTTGTTGTCGAGGCCGATCGACCAGAAGCTCCGGCGGTTCATGACCACCACCTTCCGGGCGGTCCCGGGCTGGCGTCGCCAGTTCCGCTGGGCGTCGTCGGTGGGCTTCGTCCAGATCTCCCCGGCGCGGTTCACCGCCACCACCGTCCCGTCGGCCGCCGCCGCGAGGGTGACGCTGTTGCCGGCGCCGACCGGGGTCCAGCGGGTCCCGTCGAAGCGCCAGACCTGGTTGTCGGCGCCGATGCCGTAGAGGCTGTTGGCCTTCACCGCCGCCACGTCCTTCATCGGGCCGGGCAGGTTCCGCCATACGCCGTCGGCCTGGTACTGCCAGACCTTCCCGTCGTTCCGGTTGACCGTGACCGTCGTCCCGTCGGCGGCGGCGGCGATCCGGCTCGCCTCGATGCCGATGGCCGCGAAGGCGCCGGTCGCCGGCGCCGTGAAGGGGCCGGTCGCGGTCGTACCGCCCGCGGTCCCGCCGGTGCCCGTGCCGCCCGTGCCTGTTCCGCCGGTGCCCGTGCCGCCGGTGCCGCCCGTCCCCGTGCCGCCGGTGCCGCCGGTCGTGGCGGCGGTGGCGACCTCGCAGGCCTTGACCGTGCCGGGGAGGGGATCCCGCCCGAAGGCCGCGTTCGTGCAGGGCGTGGCCCCCGTCACGGTCTTGGTGACGTATTGTCCGTTGCCGCCGTAGCGGACGGTCCTGGGGCCGTCGGCCACCGTGCAGGTCTCGTACTCGGCCGAGCAGCGGGTCCAGCCCGTGATGTCCACCGGGCCGGCGGCCCCGTTCGACGGGACGGTCGCGGCCCCCGAGGGCGCGGCGACGTCGGCGCCGAGCGCCACGATCACGCCCGGCGAGGGCACGCCCTTCTGGTCGACGGCGACGATCTGGTAGTAGCCGGGCGGCGCGAGGTTGCCCGAGGCCGGCGTCTGCAGGGTGACGAGGGCGCCCGCCTGGGTGAAGCTCAGCGGCACGCGGCGCTGGCCGCTGTTGAAGCTGTGCGTGACCTGGGTCAGCCCCACCAGCACCACCTGCGCCAGGCCGTTCTGCGAGGTCAGCTCGATCTGCATCGACTGGGCGTGGGCGAGCTTGGTGCTGCTCAGGCTGACGATCTGCGGCCGGGGCGCCAGCGTCGCCTTCCCGTTCACCGTGGTGAACAGGTAGGGCGGATAGTAGAACTCCGCGTTGAGGTTGGCGATCGGGCCGGGCGCGCCGCCGCCCGAGATCAGGATCGTGCCGTTCTGCATCAGGCCGGCCGAGGAATGGTAGCCGCGATAGACCGCGTTCGAGGAGCCCAGCGTCCAGGCGTTGGTCTTCGGGTCCCAGAGCTCGGTGGCCAGCACGGTGTCGTCGCCGGCCCTGTCGTTGAACTTGCTGCCGCCGGTCACCACCACCGTGCCGGTGGGCAGGACGGTGGCGTTGGCCCAGGCCCGGCCGAAGCGCATCGGCGGCGCCTCGGTAAGGACCGGGTTGGCGCCGTTGATGTCGACGAGGGTGGCGCGGCTGCTGGAGAGGAAGCCGTTGCCGTTGTCGTAGCTGTTGCCGCCGACCTGGAGGATCTTGCCGGTGTCGTACAGGGCCGCGGTCGAGACCGGGCCGACATTCGGCGCGTCGACCGCGCTGCTGGCGTTCCGCTGCGGCTCCTTGAAGGGCATCGGCGTCACCGACCCGTTCCCCGCCGGATCGAGGAACCACATCTTCTCGGAGGAGAGGCCGAACACCCGGCCGTTCGGGGCGACCCAGGCGCGGGGGTACCACCAGCGGCTGTTGTCGGGGCCGAAGGCGTCGCGGCTCGTGGCGCCGAACAGGCTGTTCCACTTCGTTCCGTCGTAGAGTTCCGGAGTCATGCCGGTCATCAGGCCGCGGTCGATGCTGCCCTGCGGGTCGGCGAAGCCGCCCTGGTACGGATAGGAGCCGCCCATGATCAGCGGCCGGCCGTCGGGCAGGGTGATCATGGTCGAGTAGTAGCGGTCGTTGGCGAGCTTGGCGTTGATGGTGCCGACGGCGGTGCCCGCGGGGTTCAGGAGGGCGCTGCTCTTGTCGGTGCCGCCCTCGAAGATGCCGCCGGCCACCAGCAGCGAGCCGTCGCCGAGGAACGAGGTCGTGGCGCAGAAGCTGTTGACGAAGCCGGGCTCCTGGAAGCTGACATGGCTGCCGTCGACCGGCCCCTTGCTGGGGTCCCAGACGTCGAAGGTGCGGCCGTTCTGCGTGCCGGCATCGCCGAGCGGGGTGCCGAAGGTCAGGAACTTGCCGGTGGGCAGCAGGGTCATGTGGATGGCGTTGAGGGGCCAGGCCTTCACGCCCGACCACATGCCCTGGGTCGGAGCGGTCTCGGGGATCGCCAGGTCGGCGAGGATCGGGTCCGCCACCGGGGTGGGGACCACCGGGAGCTGCGCGGCGCCCGCCGGCGGCGCGGCGCCGGCCCAGGCCGCCGGGGTCAGGAACGTGGCGGCCGCGAGGGCACGCCAGCGGGCGGAGCCGGGACGGGAGCCGGGCGGACGGGTCGAGCGGAGCATCGGGGGCCTTTCGGGAGAAACGTCAGAGGGCGGGCGCGGCGGCGGTCGGGGGATGCCCGACGCCCTGCGCGAAGCAGTCGATGTCGGCGAGGTCGCGGGCGAGGCGCGGACGGTCGACGGGGTTGGCGCCGTAGCTCATCGCGAGCTGTCCGGTCCGGTCGAAGACCAGCACGGTGTCGGGCGGCTCGCTCCGGTCGGCCGGGTAGCGCAGGGCCGCGCGCTGGCGCGCCGCCGTATCGGGATCGCCGTCGACCAGGGCGAACCGCGCCGGATCGAGCCCGAGGCCGTCGGCGAAGGCCCGGAGAGCCTCCGGCGGGTCCCGCGCCGGGTCGAGGCTGACGCCGAGGACGGCCACCCGCGCCCGCAGCGGAGCGGGCAGGCTCCGCTCCAGGGCGGCGATCTCGCGCAGGCGGATCACGCAGGCGATCCCGCATCCGGTGGTTAGGAAGCTCACCACCACCACCCGGTCGCCGAGGCGGCCGGCGGTGAGGGCCTGCCCGGCCTGGTCGCGGCGCAAAGCGCCGGGGATGGGCCAGAGCAGCGTTTCGAGATCGCTCCGCGGCGCGCCCGCCACAGGTCCGCCGGCCCGGACCGGCCCGGAGGCGAGGATCAGGGCCGCGCCGGCCAGGACGCGCATGGTCCTCGAAGGGTCACCGAACCTGAACGACATTGCGGCTGATCCTGCTTCATCAGCAGAGGGCTGCGCCGCTCTGCTGGACAGCCGCAGGAATAGACCGCCGAACCTTTGCGATGTAGTTCACAAAACTACTTAATACGATTAACTATTAACAGCTTAGTTGATTTGGATTTATCATGACGATGTAAAGAACAAGCATCGGTCGAATGTCGAGTCCGACCCGCGAAGGATAGACTTCGATCGAGGCCGGCATGATCCGGTTCTCGTCGGGACAGTGCGTACCCAGCAGGACCGAAGCATTCGCACCCCGTCCGGCACACCGAATCGCTGCCATCGCGCGCTGGACCCGCACGCGGTCACAGCGGAAACGATCACGCTGCGAAGTGTTGCTGCGTTGACGCCCGGACCTGACGGGGGCGGTCGGGCACGATCGGCCGGCCGGAGAGCCTAGTGCAGTGACGCGGACGGAGGATTCACGCGTACGATGAGCCGTGCGAGTCTGGGCGATGGCTCAGACGGTATGCGTGCTCCTCGATGCGATCGACGCGGAACGGTTGGCTGCGATCGCCAGCGACCGCTCCCGTCCGCTCAAGCACACCCAGCGCGCCAGCATCGTCCTGCTCTCAGCCGAGGGCCTGAGCGTCCAGGACGTCGCCCGGCGGGCGGGCGTCAGCCGCCCGGCCGCGTGGCGCTGGCAGCAGCGCTACGCCGAGGCGGGTGTCGAAGGTTTGCTACGCGACAAGACACGTCCACCCGGCACGCCGCCCCATTCGACCGAGACGGTAGCCGAGGTCCTGGCGCTGACCTGCTCGGAGCCGCCGGGCGAGGTCACTCACTGGACTGGTCGTGCCGTAGCTCGTGCTGTCGGGATCTCGTTACGGGCCGTGCAGCGGATCTGGGACGCTCACCGCCTCCAGCCGCATCGTCTGCGCACGTTCAAGCGCTCGCGCGATCCCGCTTTCGCCGCCAAGGTCGAGGATGTCGTCGGCCTCTACATGGATCCGCCGGCCCATGCGGTGGTGCTGTCCATCGATGAGAAGAGCCAGATCCAGGCGCTGGAGCGGACCCGCCTCGACCGGCCACTCGCCCCCGGCCATCCGGCCGCCCAGACCCATGACTACACCCGTCACGGCACGACGACACTGTTTGCTGCCCTTGATGTCTTGGCGGGTACCGTGCTCGGCCGTTGCATGCAGCGCCACCGGAACGGTGAGTTCGTCCGGTTCCTCAACGCCGTCGAGGCCGCCGTCCCGCCCGGCAAGGCGATCCACGCGATCCTCGACAACGTCGCTACCCACAAACATCCGAAGGTGCGCGCCTGGCTGGCTCGCCACCCGCGCTGGACGTTCCACTTCACCCCGACTTCGGCCTCGTGGCTCAACGCCGTCGAGGGCTTCTTCTCAGCGCTGACCCGTCGTCGGCTGCGGCGCGGCTCCTTCACCGGCGTCGTCGACCTGCAGGCGGCGATCAAACGCTACATCGCCGAGCACAACCGGCGCGCCAGACCTTTCGTCTGGACCAAACCCGCCACCGACATCCTCGCCGCCGTCAGCCGATCCCCTGAACCATCCGTCTGAGTCACTGCACTAGCGGGACGCGCGGACGGGCACCATCAGCCCGTCCGGGATCCGGCGCAGGCGCACGGAGGAGAACGGCGCGCCGGGCCGGGTGGCTACCCATTCGATCGCCGGAACGGTGCGCGCCCGCCGCCGTGCCGCCATCCGCATCAGCGATTCCCGCAGGGCGAAGGCGCCCAGCGTCGCCAGGGCCACGCCGAGCCCCCAGAAGGACAGGAGCAGGCCGGTCGAGACCTTACCGTTGAACTCGCGCAGCAGCCCGAGGGCGAAGGCGAAGTACCAGGACACGCCGGAGACCGCACCCGAGACCAGGAAGATCCCCGCCGCCAGGCGCGAGACGCCGTCGAGCATGGGGCGGCGCACGTCGCGCAGGACGCTCGGCAGCACCAGGGCGTGGATCAGCACGCCGTTGACCGTCAGCACGCCGACCACCACCACCTTGGCCCAGATCTTCGGATTGGCGAGCTTCTCCGGCGCCTCGATGGCCTAGAGGCCGAGGAAGCCGAGCCCCGAGATCCAGAGCAGGGCGATACCCATGGTCACGACCTTGCTGATGAAGTGGAAGCTGCGCTCCATCTCGGCCGGCATCGCGCCCTCGCGCATCCAGCGCAGGATCCAGAAATCCAGCATCGTCGCCCCGCCGAGGCCGAAGCACAGGCCGACCAGGTGGAGGCCGATCAGGGGCGTCAGCAGGCGCACCGGCGGAAGCGGCGCCGGCAGCGCCAGCATCAGCGGACGGCCGAGCCCCGGCCCGGCCGCCGCACAGACCCAGAGCAGCGCGACGAGGCCGGCAGCCAGGGCCGCCAGCGTCGTGACGCAGGCCCGGATCACGGGGCCGCCGGGTTCGGATCTCAGCATGGCGCTCCTCTCCGGGTGCGGGGGACACGGTGAGAGGAATGCGCCTTATTCGATAAGAAACCAGAAATAACAATAATTCCTCGCGAACGATCCGATACGATTGCAAATCACGGCGCCGTAACCTGTATCTATACCTTCAAAACACCGATGTTTGAGCCTGGCAGAGAACAAAATCGACGGCGCCGAAAGTTTCCGTGCACGCCCGATCCGGTGCGGACTTGGCTTGCTGACCAAGATCGGAGATCAGGCCACGCCCACGGGCGGCCTCGACTGCAGAATCGGGGTGGATCGATTCCGGCAAGACGCGATGGAGTCTTCCGCGGCGGGACGCTTGTGGGATACCGGCGCATCGAAGCTGCGCGGCGGTGTCCTGCCCGAGGCCATGGTCGTCCGGCCCCTTGGTGAACGACCGCGCGAGGCCATGGCTCTCAGGCCGGAGGGGCGAGACCGCGCAGGTGCCCGGTGGTCGCCGACTGGTAGGCTTGGCCGATGCGCAGGGCCATCGCCTCTTCCCAGCCACGGCCCGTGATCTGGAGACAACAGTTTTGCACGCTCACGCTGGCGCCTGCCAGCATACGGCCGCGCACGGCATCGCCGAGCGGGGCGTCCGGGCAGCGGCCGTTGACTGACCCTGCCTAACGGCCACCGAATGGGGGCAGGCCAAAGGACAAGTCCGGAAACAACCGCGCCTTCGCCTGCCATTTCCCAGGGTACCGGGGCTTCGACGTCTCGGAGCCGAAGCCGCTCGACAGAACCTTATGGACACCCCTGCGGGATCGGGGGATCACCATACCGGTGCTGTCTATCCCTCATGTCCCCCTCGCCAAGCCGCACGATCCGAAGATCGGGGAAGAGAACGAGCGGGTCAACTGCCTAATTCCCAGTGTTCCCCGGACGCGGCAGACGTGCGCCTCGACCGGTTACTGCGGGACTGCGGGTTCGGCAATGGAGATCCAAGATGCCGTAAACTCGATCTTTGGTCAGACAACCCGTAAAGCGCGGCTCGTCAGCAGCTTTTGAATGTAAATGCAAGCTTTTTGCACAAATTCGAAACGCATATGTCGCGATACAGAGAAGCGTTTCCTGCGTGCCACCAAACTGTGATGGAACGCAATCACCTGACATGACGTCTGCAACGACATTATCCAATCGGAACGAACTGTCGTTGCTTTATGCTCGTCTACCTCGTCGATGTTCAGTGCCCGGCAGATGCTCACGGTGCCAAGAAATTCCTCCAGTTTGCCATCCTGAGCGAGAGTGAAACCCTGGCGACAGCAACGATCTGCACGACGTTGAGGCTCCACGCCGGCATGGTCACCGGGTGCCGCCCGGCCCGCGACCAGAGGGAGCATCGCGCCTTGAAGCCTCACGCCCCGAAACTCGTCCGGCTCGTTTCGGACGCTCCGGCCGGATCGCCGGACCGCGGGTGAATCCGTGTCGTCGCGCGACCCGGGATTTGTCCGGCGCGCCCCCCCCGTCGTGCGGGCGGATGCGGGCGCCCTGCCGTCCCGATCCGCGAGGGCGCGGCCGGGATCCGAACGGACGGTCGCCGAGGACGATGTCCCGCTCCCGCGGCGACCACGGACACCGGGATGGCCGCCTGAAGACGATGGCCGCCCGACGACCGGAAGCGCCGGCCCCCACCGTGCCGCCGTCGCCCCGCTCCTAGCCGCGCCCCGACGAGCCCCGGACCACGAGCCGGCCGCTCAGCGTGACCTTGCGGACCGCCTCCGCCGGTGCCTTCAGCCGGTCGAACAGCAGCGCCATCGCCTGGGCGCCGATCTGCGCCACCGGCTGCTCGATCACCGTCAGGCCGGGCTCGACGAGGTCGGTCCAGGGGTCGTTGTCGAAACCGGCGAGGCCGAGCTGGTCCGGGACCGTCAGGCCGAGCGTGCGCGCGGCCCGCACCGCGCCCATCAGGGTCAGGCCGTTCGACAGGATCAGCGCGTCGGGCCGGTTGGGCTCGGCGAGCCAGCGGGCGAGCGTCGCCTCGGCCGCCTCCGCCGTGGGCGGAGCGACGCGGACGAGGGGCTCGGCGCCGTGGCGCCGGATCGCCGCCTCGTAGCCGGCCCGGCGCTCCTGCGCGGTGGAACTCGTCGAGCCGAACAGGCCGCCGATGCGGCGATAGCCCCGCGCCCGGAGATGATCGGCCAGGGTCGCGGCCGCCGCCGCGTTGTCGAGCACCACGCTGTCGCAGAGGCCCGCGGGGCCGGTCCGGTCGATGAACACCACGGGCACGTCGAGGCTGTCGGCCGTGAGCGACTCGGCGGTCGTGCGGGTGGGCGCGAAGATCACGCCGGTGACCCGCTCCTCCTCCATGAGGCGCAGATAGAGACGCTCGCGCTCCGGGTCCTCGTCGGTGTTGCACAGGATCACCCGCATGCCGGCGGCATAGGCGGCATCCTCCACCGCCCGGCTCACCGCCGTGAAGAACGGATTGCGGATATCGGCGACGATCAGCCCGATGGTCTGCGTCGATTGCGAGCGCAGGCGCCGGGCGGACAGGTTGGGCCGGTATCCGGTGGACCGGACAGCCGCCTCGACCTGCTGGCGCAAGGTTTCGCTGACCGGCCCTCGGCCTAGGGCCCGGGAGACCGTGGCCGTCGAGACGCCGGCCGCCCGCGCCACGTCGCGAATACTGGCACTCATCGTGGAGAGAACGTTTTCAGCGTCATACAGCCGTTCTGACACTCAGGCCCCACTGCGGCAAGCGGGGATCCGGCATTATTGCGCCGATTTGCGTTGACAGGGGTCGTGAAAACGTTTTCATAGGCGCAACGAACAACGCGGCCACACCCGTCCACCGGAGGAGCACGCCATGCTCGCACCGACGCCGACCCTGCCCCCGCGCCTGCTGATCCAGCTCGCCGCCGCCCCGGCCAGCAAGGAGGCGGCGATCCGCGAGGCGGCGCAGCTCCTCGTGGCGGCCGGCTGCATCGAGCCTCCCTACGAGGCGAGCATGCTGCGGCGCGAGGGCGTAGCGAACACCTATCTGGGCCACGGCGTGGTGATCCCGCACGGCATGGTCGACGACCGTCACCACGTCCGCGCCAGCGGGCTCGCGGTGCTGCAGGTGCCGGGCGGGATCGAGTGGCACGACGGCCAGGTCGCGCATCTGGTGGTCGCCATCGCGGCGCAATCGGACACCCACATCACCATCCTGCGCCGGCTGACCCGCCTGATCCAGGACGAGGCGCGCCTCGCCGCCCTGCGCACCACCACCCGCAAGGAGGCGATCGCCGCGGCCCTCACGGAGGACGCGCCCGCCCCCGGGGCGGCCGGCCCGGCCGGCGACCTCCGGCAGCGCTTCGACTGGACGGTCGACTACCCCACCGGCCTCCATGCGCGCCCGGCCGCGCATTGGGTCGAGACCGCCCGCGCCTGTGCCGCCCGGATCCAGGTCCGCCACGGCGCCGAGGTGGCCGATGCCAAGAACCTGATCGCCCTGCTGCAGCTCGGCCTACGCTGCGGCGACGCGGTGACGATCTCGGCGGAGGGCGACGACGAGGCCGGCGCCCTCGCGCGGATCTGCGCGGCGGTGACGGGCCTGAGCGCCGGCGAGAAGGCGGCCGCCAAGGCCGCGGCGGACGCCGCCGCCCGGGCCGCCGGTCCGGTGGCCGGCTGGAACCCCGCCGACGCGCCGCGGGTGCTGGCCGGCATCGGCGCGAGCCCCGGCCTGACCATCGGCCCGATCCACGTGCTGAGCCAGGCCGAACTCGTGGTCCCGGACGCGCCCGAGCCCCTGACCTCCGGCGGCGACCGCCTGCACGCGGCCCTCGCCGCCACCGAGGGCCAGCTCCGGGCGCTGGCCGACGACACCGAGCGCCGCCTCGGCAAGGCCGATGCCGGCATCTTCCGGGCGCAGGGCGAGCTCATCGCCGATACCGACCTGATCACCCTGGCCTGCCAGCTCATGGTGGAGGGCCACGGGGTCGCCTTCGCCTGGAACCAGGCGGTGGAGCGGATGGCCGGCCGGCTCTCGGCCCTGGGCAATCCCGTGCTGGCCGCGCGCGCGGCGGACCTGCGCGACGTCGGCCGCCGGGTGCTGGCGCAGATCGACCCGTCGCTCAAGAGCGGCCACGACCTGCCGGACGCGCCCTGCATCCTCGTCGCCCCCGACCTCGCCCCGTCCGACACCGCCGGGCTCGACCCCGCCCGGGTCATCGGCCTCGCCACCGCCCAGGGCGGCCCGACCTCGCACACCGCGATCCTGGCCCGCACCCTCGGCATCCCCGCCCTGGTGGCGGGCGGCCCCGGCCTGCTCGCCCTGCGGAACGGCACCCCCGCGATCCTCGACGGCGGCACCGGACGCCTCTACCTCGACCCGAGCACGGCCGACCTCGCCTCGGCCCGGGCCTGGCGCGCGCGCCGGCAGGCCGAAGCCGACGAGGAGGCCCGGGCGCGCGCCCTGCCGGCCCGCACCCGCGACGGGCACGCGGTCGCCATCGGGGCCAACGTCAACAACCCCGAGCAGGTCCCCTTCGCCCTGGACCAGGGCGCGGAGGGGGTGGGCCTGATGCGCACCGAGTTCCTGTTCCTCGAGCGCGGCGACACGCCGAGCGAGGACGACCAGTACACCACCTACCGGGCGATGCTGGACGCCCTCGCGGGCCGACCGCTGATCGTGCGCACCCTCGACATCGGCGGCGACAAGCAGGTGGCCCACCTGCACCTGCCGCGGGAGGAGAACCCCTTCCTCGGCGTGCGCGGCGCCCGGCTGCTCCTGCGCCGGCCCGACCTGATGGAGCCGCAGCTGCGGGCCCTCTACCGGGCGGCCCGGGACGGCCTCGCCCCCGGCGCGGCCACCGGCAAGGACGCCCCGCTCTCGATCATGTTCCCAATGATCACCTCGGTGCCGGAGGTGCTGGCGCTGCGCGCCCATTGCGCGCGCATCCGGGCCGAACTCGACGCGCCGGAGCTGCCGCTGGGCATCATGATCGAGGTGCCGGCCGCCGCGATCCAGGCCGATGCCCTCGCCCGGCACTGCGACTTCTTCTCGATCGGCACCAACGACCTGACGCAGTACGCTCTGGCCATCGACCGCCAGAACACCGAGCTCGCGCCCGAGGCCGATTCCCTGCATCCGGCGGTGCTGCGCCTGATCCACATGACCTGCGAGGGCGCGGCCCGGCACAAGCGCTGGGTCGGGGTCTGCGGCGGCATCGCCGGCGACCCGTTCGGCGCCTGCCTCCTCGCCGGGCTCGGCGTCCACGAGCTGTCGATGACCCCGCGCGACGTCGCCTCGGTGAAGGCGCGGCTGCGGGCGAGCGAGATGGGCGCCCTGCGGGCCCTGGCCGCCCGGGCCTGCGCCCAGGAGGACGCGGCGGCGGTGCGGGCGCTGGCCGCCCTCGGCGACGGAGAGCCGGCATGACCCGCGTCGTCACGCTCACCCTCAACCCGGCCCTCGACAGGACCGTGATCCTCGACGACCTGCGGCCCGGCCACGTCCACCGGGCCCGCGGGACCCGCTCGGATGCCGGCGGCAAGGGCGTCAACGTCGCCGCCTGCCTGGCCGACTGGGGCGTGCCTGTGGCGGCCACCGGCCTCCTCGGCGACGGCAATGCCGCGCCGTTCCAGGCCCTGCTGGCGGCCAAGGGCATCGACGACCGCTTCGTCCGGATCCCCGGGGAGACGCGGACCAACCTGAAGCTGTTCGACGCCGGCACCGGCGACACCACCGACGTCAACCTGCCGGGTCTCACGGTCGGTGCCGACGCCCTCGCGGCCGTCCGGGACGTGCTGCGCCGGGCCGTGGAGCCGGGCACCCTGGTGGTGCTGGCCGGCAGCCTGCCGGGCGGCGTCGCGCCGGAGATCTACGCGGAGATCGCCGCCGAGCTGCGGCCGGCCGGCGCCCGCCTCGTCCTCGACGCCTCCGGCCCCGCCCTGGCGGCGGCCCTGGCCGCCCCGGCCGGGGCGCTCCCCTTCGCGGTCAAGCCCAACCGGCACGAGCTTGAGGACTGGGCCGGGCGCTCGCTGCCGGCCCTGGCCGACGTGGTCGAGGCGGCCCATGGCCTCGTGGCGCGCGGCATCCCGCTGGTGGTGGTCTCGCTCGGCCCCGAGGGCGCGCTGTTCGCCACGGCCGAGGGCACGCTCCACGCCCATCCGCCTCCGACCCGGGTGACCAGCACGGTCGGAGCCGGGGACGCCCTCGTGGCCGGCCTCGTCGCCGGCCTGCATGCGGACCTCGACGCGGCCGCGGCCGCGCGCCTCGCCCTGGCCTTCGCCGCCGGCAAGCTCGGCCTGGCCGGCGCCAACCTGCCCGCGCGCGCCACCGTCCTGGCCATCGCCGAGACGGTGCGGATCACGCCGGTCGACGTCCGGGCCTGAGGCACCGGACTTCGGATCATCACCCGGACGCAGCGGCGAACCGGGACACGACGAGACGGGAGGAAGCCATGACGCAGGTGCTCGCAGTGGTGGGCGGTGGGGATCTCGGCCTGCACGCGGTGCTGGCCGGCGAGGCCCTGCGCCGGGCGGCGGGCCGGCGCGACCAGCCCCTCGACCTCGAATTGCGCGGCAAGGGCGTGACCGGCAACGCCCTGAGCGCGGGCGCCATCGCGGCCGCCGATGTGGTGCTGCTGGTGGGCGACGGCGATCTCGACGAGGGCCGCTTCGGCGCCATGCGCCGCGCCCGCATCCGCATCGAGGACGTGCTCACCGACGCCCACGCGGTGCTCGACCGGTTCCTCGCCGGCTCGGGGGAGGCGGGGACGGATACGGCGCCGGGCGGGCGCCGGCGGATCGTCGCCGTCACCTCCTGTCCCACCGGCATCGCCCATACCTTCATGGCCGCCGAGGGCATCCAGGCGGCGGCCGAGGCCCTCGGCCACGAGGTCCGGGTGGAGACGCAAGGGTCGGTCGGCGCCCGCGACGCCCTCACGGCCGCCGAGATCGCAGCCGCCGACATCGTGCTGATCGCCGCCGATACCGGCGTCGACCGCACGCGCTTTTCCGGAAAGCGGCTCTACGCCACCACCACCAAGGCGGCGATCCGCGACGGCAAGGGGCTGCTCGCCACGGCGCTGGCCGAGGCGCAGCACCAGCCCGCCGCCGGACCCGCGCCCGCCGAAGCCGACGGCCCGGCCCGGCCCGCGCCGGCGGAGACGAAGGCGGGCGCCTACAAGCACCTGATGACCGGCGTCTCGTTCATGCTGCCCTTCGTGGTGGCGGGCGGCCTGCTCATCGCCCTGGCCTTCGCCATCGGGGGCATCGACGCGATGAAGCCCGATCAGGCCGGCACCCTGGGCTTCGCCCTGGGCGAGATCGGCGCCAAGGCGGCCTTCGCCCTGATCGTGCCGGTGCTGGCCGGCTACATCGCCTTCTCCATCGCGGACCGGCCCGGCATCGCGCCGGGCATGATCGGCGGCATGCTCGCCGCCAACCTGCAGGCCGGCTTCCTCGGGGGCATCGCGGCGGGCTTCATCGCCGGCACGACCACGGCCTTCCTCAACCGCCACATCCGCCTGCACCGGAACCTGGAGGGGCTGAAGCCCGTCCTGATCCTGCCCCTGCTGGCCACCGCGATCACCGGCCTGCTCATGGTCTACGTGGTCGGCGTGCCGGTGGCGGCGATCCTGGCGGCGCTCACGGACTGGCTGAAGGGCATGCAGGGGACGAGCGCCGTGGTGCTCGGCCTGGTGCTTGGCGGCATGATGGCGGTGGACATGGGCGGCCCGGTCAACAAGGCCGCCTACGCCTCGGCCGCCGCGCTGATCGCGTCGGGCATCACCGCGCCCATGGCCGCCGTGATGATCGGCGGCATGACGCCCCCGCTCGGGATCGCGCTCGCCACCCGCCTGTTCCCGGGCCGCTTCTCGAAGCCCGAGCGCGAGGCCGGCGGCGCGGCCGCCGTGCTCGGCGCGGCCTTCATCACCGAGGGGGCGATCCCGTTCGCGGCGGCCGATCCCCTGCGGGTCATCCCCTCCATGGTGGCGGGGTCGGCGCTGGCCGGCGCCGTGGCCCTGAGCCTCGGGGTCGAACTGAAGGTGCCCCATGGCGGCCTGTTCGTCCTGCCCATCCCCAATGCGGTGACCAATGTCCCGGGCGCCCTGATCGCCCTCGCGACCGGCACCCTCGTCACCGGGCTGCTCGTCGGCCTGCTCAAGAAGCGCGCCGCCTGAGGCCGCTCCCCCGCGCGGGGGACCGATCCGGCCGCGGGACGGCCGGCCACGATCACCCGGCGCCAAGACCGGGAACGCGAAGACGACGACCGACGGGGGATGGCGGATGAGCAAGGGATGGAGGGCGGCCGCATTCGGCCTCGGCCTGGCAGCGCTGACGCCGGCCCCGGATGCGCGGGCGCAAGTGACGCGAGAGCAGGAGACGCCAAGTCTGAAGACGCGAGGGCAGGAGATCCTGGCGGTGCAGGCCGACGGGATCGGCGTGCCCGGCCCGCTCCGGCGCCCGGCCCTGCGGCGCCCGCCGGCCCGGCCGGACGGCCAGGACATCACCGGCGCCGAGAGCGCGGCCGGCGCCGCCGACACCCTCGGCCAGAGCGCGACCCCCGCGACCCTGCCCGCCGGCGTGTTCGACCTCGGCAACGGCCTCGCGCTCAGCGCCAACTACACCGGCCAGGCCGCCGCCAACCCGGTCGGCGGCATCCGCCAGGGGGCGGCCTATGCCGGCCAGCTCTTCTTCGGCATCGACGCCGACCTGAACCGCCTCGCCGGCATCGCGGGCGGCGCCCTCCACGTCGCCGTCACCAACCGCCACGGCGACAACCTCGCGGGCGACTACATCGGCAACAACACCTCGGTGCAGGAGATCTTCGGCGGCGGCCAGACCACCCGGCTGACGCTGCTGAGCTACGAGCAGAAGCTGTTCGACGACCGGCTCGTGGTCGAGTTCGGCCGGCTGGTGGCGAACATCGCCTTCCTGAACTCGCCGATCTACTGCAATTTCCAGTCGAATTCCGCCTGCGGCAACCCGACCTTCGTGTTCAAGACCTCGAACTTCACCTTCTGGCCGGTCTCGAGCTGGGGCGCCCATGCCAAGGCCTGGCTCACCGACCGGGTGTTCGTCCATGCGGGCGTCTACGAGGTCAATCCGCGCCACCAGCAGCCCGGCGACAACGGCCTCGACTTCTCCACCCGCGGCGCCACCGGGGCGATCCTGCCGTTCGAGCTCGGCTATTCCACCACCTTCGCCAACGATCCCCTGCCGCGCAACTACGGCATCGGCGGCTGGTTCGACGCCTCGGACTACGCCGACCCGGTGCGCGACGTCACCGGCCAGCGGGCGGTGCTCACCGGTCTCGCGCCGGCGACCCGGTTCGGACGCTCGGGCGTCTATGCCCGCTTCGACCAGATGGTCTGGCGGCCCGATCCCGGCGGCATCCAGGGGCTGACCCTGTTCGGCGTCGCCATGGCGGGCACTTCCGGCCGCCTCGTGGAGGATTATTTCCTGGAGATCGGCGCCCTCCAGACCGGCACCTTCGCGAACCGGCCGTTCGACACCCTCGGCTTCGTGATCAACACCCAGCGCTTCAGCCCGCTCGCCCTGTCGAACATCACGCTCGCGCAGACCGCGCTCGGCCTCGATCGGACGATCCCCCGCCAGCAGGTCATGATGGAGCTGAACTACGGCATCCAGGTCACGCCCGCGATCCGGCTGACGCCGAACCTGCAATACATCCTCAACCCGGACCAGACCCGGTTCCCGTACTACAGAAAGAACATTCCCGACGCCCTGGTCGTCGGCGCCAAGCTGTCGGTGGACCTCTTCACCCTGGCCGGGCTGGCACGGGGCCCCGGGCAGAACTGAGGGAGCCGGGGGAAAGGCCCGCCCCCCGACCGCGGCCGTGGCGTCCGCGCCGCCTCAGCCGACGCCGGTGGGACCGTCGATCACGCGCCGTACGCGCCGGGCCAGCTCCAGGCGCTTGTAGGGCTTGTTGATGATCTCGAACTCCGTGCCGCCGGCATCGGTGCGCTCCAGGGACGCCTCCGCATAGCCGGTGGTCAGCAGCACCTTGATCCGGGGCTGGCGCTCGCGCGCGGCGCGGGCCAGCATCACGCCGTTCATCCCGCCCGGCATGATCAGGTCGGTGAACAGGAGATCGATGCGCCGCTCGCCGTCGAGGATCTCGAGGGCGGCTCTCGGGCCGTCGGCCACGAGGACCTTGTAGCCGAAATCCTCCAGGATGATGCCCGCGGTCTCGGCCACGTCCGCCCGGTCGTCGACCACCAGGACCGTCTCGGTCCCGTGCCGGTCCGCGGCTCGCTGCGAGGCCTTGCGCTCCTCCTCGATCTTCTGGTCGCTCGCCGGGAACAGCAGGCGCACGGTCGTGCCGTGCCCGACCTCGGAGTAGATCTTCACCGAGCCGCCGGACTGCTTGGCGAAGCCGTAGACCATCGCCAGTCCGAGTCCGGTGCCCTTGCCCTCGCCCTTGGTGGTGAAGAACGGCTCCATCACGCGGTGCAGAATCTCGGGCGGCATGCCGCTCCCCGTATCGGTGACGGAGACCACGACGTAGGCGCCCGGCCCGACGGTCTTGAACAGGGCGGCATCCTCGTCCTCGACGAGGAGGTTCTCGGTCTTCACCGTGACGGTGCCGCCGTCCGGCATCGCGTCGCGCGCGTTCAGCATCACGTTGAGCAGCGCCACCTCGGCCTGGGTCGGGTCGATGCGGGTGTTCCAGAGGTCGGTCAGCAGGTCCTGGCGCAGGGTGATGTGGTCCCCCAGCGTGCGCTCGGCCATCTCGCTCATGCTGTGGACGAGGCCGTTGAGGTTGAGGAGCCGGCCCTCCAGGCGCTGCTTGCGCGAGAAGGCGAGGAGCTGGTGGGTCAGCTTGGCGGCGCGCTCGGAGGCGTCGCGGACCGCCTCTCCGGCCCGGCGCAGGCGCCCGATGTCGATGTCGGGATGGTCGACCAGGGCGAGCATGACCTCGTTGTGCCCGGAGATCACCTGCAGCAGGTTGTTGAAGTCGTGGGCGATACCGCCGGTGAGCTGGCCCAGGCTCTCCATCTTCTGGGCCTGGTGCAGGGATTCCTCCGCGTCGCGCCGGCGCGAGACGTCGAGCTGCGAGCCGAAGAAGTAGACCAGGTCGCCCGACCGGTTGAACACCGGGGAGACGAAGAGGGCATTCCAGAACGAGGAGCCGTCCTTGCGGTAATTGATGATCTCGGTCGAGAACTCGCGCTGTTCCTCGATGGCGAGGCGCAGTTCGGCGACCACCTCGCGGTCCGTCTCCGCACCCTGGAGAAAGCGGCAGTTCGTGCCGATCAGCTCGTCGCGGGTGTAGCCGGTCATGCGCTCGAAGGCGCGGTTGACGAAGATGATCGGGTTGTCCGCCTGATGCGGATCCGTGACGATCATCGGCATCCGCGTGGTCTCGACGGCCGCGAAGAAGATGTCGTGATGTTGATCGATGACACCCGAAGGACCGCTGCCGGTGACGGGCGTCTTCGGGCCGTATGTCTTCGGCTTCTCGGGGGAAGTCGGCAAATCGAAGCTCCGGTATTCGAGACACCGAGGCGTCTTGAACCATTCCAGATGGTCAGATGCCATACGGTGCAAGACCGGTGAATGGCGATTGAACAAAAGTTGAACCCATGGTCGCGGCGTCGTCGTCGCAGGCTGACTTTACCAGCCGCGTATCGGGGGTCGGCCTCACGCTGACGATGCGGACGGCGCAGGACTGCCGGGCCGGCCTGATCGCCGGCGCCGGCCGGCTGGTGCATCCGTACCAGGCATCCTGCCGAGAAATCGCGGCCGCGACCGGAACAGGATTGCGCACAACCCGTTCGTGGACGGTGACCGACGCGCCCCGGCACCTGTCCGGCCCGGCGACCTTCCTGCGCACAAAGATTGGAGAACATCATGGTCGATACCAACCGCGTGACGGGCGCCGCCCGGGACCTCGCCGGCAAGGCCCAGGGCGCCCTCGGCGACCTAGTCGGATCACACGAGGACTCGGTGAAGGGACGCCTGCGCGAAGCCCAGGGTTCGGCGGAAAACCTCTACGGCCAGGCCAAGGACGCCGTCCGGACTGTGGCCGACGAGGTCTCGGACTATGCCGAGGACGCCTACGACCAGGGCAAGCGCCAGTTGCACGAGGTTCACGAGCGCTCCGTCGAGTGGCCGCACGCCTCGCTGCTCGTCGCCGGCCTCGTCGGCTTCGGCCTCGGCCTCCTCGTCAGCAAGATCTGACGCGCCCGCTTTCCGCCACCGACCCCTCCGGGGAGTCCTTCTCGGCCGCCACTGACGATCTGGCCGATCGAGATCGGGACTCCTCGCCTCTCGCGGCCCGAGCGTCGGCGACGCGGCGAGGGGTGGGCACCTGCGGCTCGAAGAAGGGCGACGATCCCCGCGCAGGATCTTGTGCCCTCGGCTGCACAGGAATCGACGTGGCGCGGATTTGAAAGCAAGGATCGGGATGCGCCCCGGATGCCATTCGGGTCAGAAGTCCGTGACCGAGCCGGTTCCTGCGGATTCCGGCGGCCGACGACGGAGGACGTCCCAGATGCAGCGCGCCGAAGCGGATCCCCGGCCCCAGGCCTCCGACCCATCCGAGAGCGCGAGCGCCCAGCAATGGGCCGCGCTCGCGGCTCGGGATCCCGACGCGGACGGCCGGTTCGTCTATGCGGTGCGCACCACCGGCGTGTATTGCCGACCGAGTTGCCCGTCGCGGGCGGCGCACCCGGACAATGTCAGCTTCCACCCCACCTGCGCGGCGGCGGAGGCGGCGGGCTTCCGCCCGTGCCGGCGCTGCCGGCCGAACGAGGCCCCGCTGGCGGAACGGCAGGCGGCGGCGATCGCCCGGGCCTGCCGCCTGATCGACGCGGCCGAGACCATGCCGGCCCTCGATGCCCTGGCGTCCGCGGCGGGCCTGAGTGCCTTCCATTTCCACCGCGTCTTCCGGAGGGTCACCGGCATCACGCCGAAGGCCTATGCGGCGGCCCGGCTCGCCGAGCGCATCGCCCGGCGCCTGCCGGAGGCCGAGACGGTGACCGAGGCGGTGTTCGCGGCCGGCTACAACGCCTCGAGCCGGTTCTATGCCCAGGGCTCCGGGCGGCTCGGCATGAGCCCTTCCGTCTACCGGAAGGGCGGTCCCGGCACCGCCATCCGCTTCGCGGTGGCCGCGTGCTCCCTCGGCGCGCTCCTCGTCGCGGCGACCGCGCGGGGGGTCTGCGCCATCCTCCTCGGCGACGATCCCAACGCCCTGGTGCGCGATCTCCAGGACCGCTTCCCGCGGGCCGATTTGTCACCGGGGGACGCGGATTTCGACCTCTGGGTGGCGGCGATCGTCGGTTTCGTCGAGACACCCGGGCGCGGTCTCGACCTGCCCCTCGACATCGGTGGCACCGTCTTCCAGCAGCGGGTCTGGGAGGCCCTGCGCGCCGTTCCGGTCGGAACCACCACGACCTATGCCGCAATCGCCCGGGCCATCGGCGCACCCAAAGCCACGCGCGCCGTGGCCCAGGCCTGCGGAGCCAACCGCCTGGCCGTCGTCGTTCCCTGCCACCGGGTGGTGCGCTCGGACGGGGCGCTCTCCGGCTATCGCTGGGGCGTCGCGCGCAAGCGGGCGCTGCTCGACCGCGAGGCGGGCGCAGGATGAGACCGTCGCGGCGGGGCGAGGCCGGGTCGGGCGCCCCGCGTGGTATGGGGGCCACAGGTGACGACCGCAGGGTGTCGGCCCCGTCGCCGGCCGAGGCCGGATGGGTTATAAGTCCCACCGACGATCGAGGGTGACGGAAGCGGGACGCGTCCGGGCGACCGCGCATCCTCCTCGCCCGACGCGGCGTCATCCGCACGCACTCCCGTGGTCGCAATCGGCATGGCCGCTGTCATCCCCCTGTACCGCCCGGCCATCCTGCGCCGGGCCCGGTGCCTCTGGCTCGGAGCCGTGGCCGCCCTGCCGTGGTCCATCGACCTGCACGCTCAGGACGCGGCGGGCGTGCGCCTTGAGGAACTCACGGTCACGGCCGAGGGGCGGCCGGTGCCGGCGTCCGTGCCCTTCGGCGTCGCGGCGCCCCCCGGCTCGGGTCCACCGGTGATCGAGCAGCCCCTGGGCGCTGCGGCCACGCGGGTGGGCCGTGCCGGTACGATCGACGACCGTCCGGCCACGAGCATCGGCTCGGTGCTGACGGACAGCCCCGGCGTCTCCGCGCGCCAGGGCAATGGCGGGCGCGACGTGGTGATCTCCATCCGCGGCAACAATGCCCGCTCCACCGGCGTCATCCGCAACATGGTCGTGCTGGAGGACGGCTTCGTCCTGACCCAGCCGGACGGCGCCTCGCGCTTCGACCTCGTCGATCCCCGAGCCTACAGCCGCATCGACGTGTTCCGAGGCCCGCAATCGGCGCTGTTCGGCAACTACGCCACCGGCGGCGCACTCGCCTTCCGGACCCGGACGGGCCGCGAGATCGACGGCTTCGAGATCGGCACCGATGCGGGCAGCTTCGGCTATCTCAGCACTTATTTCACGGTGGGCGGGGTCAGCGGCCCCGTCGAGATCAGCCTGTTCGCCAGCGACGTCCGCGCCGGCGGCTACCTCGACCACACCGCCTACGACACCCAGACGGTCAACCTGCTCGCGAGCTTCACGCCGACGCCTGACAACCGCTTCACCCTGAAGGTGATCAACAACCAGCTGGAGGCCGATCTGGCGGCGCGCGCCGCCCTCGACGGGTACCGGATCAACCCCTACCAGCGCGGCTGCGCCCGCGCCGCGACCGCCGCGCCGGGCTGCACCCTGACGAACCTCCTGCGCAACGGCACCTTCGGCGCCACGGTGCCGGTGACTACCGCAGAGGGCGGGTTCGGACGCGACGACCGGCGCACCGTCGTGGCCCTGCGCTGGGAGCACGACCTCGACGCGCAGACGTCCTGGCGCACCCAGCTCGGCTTCGACGAGCGCAACTTCGATCAGCCGTTCTACACCGCGGCCGTCCGCGGCAGCTATCCGTCCCTGACCTTCCTCACGGACCTGACCCGGCGCTACGACCTGATGGGCCTGCCGGCCGTGGGCTACGTGGCCTTCACCTCCGAGATCCTCGACAACCACGTGACGACCTTCAACCGGGCACCGGGGGCGGGGCGACCGGCGCTCGGCGCCCTGATCGGCGACCTGCGCGGCGACCAGACCAATCTCGGCGGGCGGGCCCGCACCGAGGTGGCGCTCTCCGAGCACTGGACCGGACTCGTCGGGCTCAGCGCGACGAACACCACGATCACCGGCCGCAACCTCGCCTACGCCTATTCGGAGGCCGGGCGGACCAGTTCGGCGGTCGACGCGGCGCGCAGCTTCCTCAACGTCGCGCCGGAGCTCGCCATCGTCTACCGGCCCCAGGAGGCCTGGAGCCTGCGCGGGCGAATCGCTACCGGCTACGCCACGCCGACGGGCAGCAACCTGTTCGTCACCAGCGCGGGGCTGCCCGGCAACAACACGCAGCTCCAGGCGCAGGAGAACCTCGGCTTCGACCTCGGGGCCGACTGGACGCCGGCGGAATCCCTGCGGATCAGCCTGACGGGCTTCTACGAGTTCTTCCGCAACGAATTGCTGTCGCAGTCGCCGGGCGGGGGCCGGCTGAACTACTTCGTCAATGCCCCGGCCTCCGAGCATCGCGGCGTCGAACTCGGCGGCGAATGGGCCTTCGCGCCGGGCTGGCGCGGGACGCTGGCCTACAGCTTCGACGACCAGATCTACACGCGCTTCTTCGAACAGCTCAGCGCCGGTCCCTTCACGGCGCGCTTCGACCGGGCGGGCAGGGCGATCCCGGGCGTGCCCGCGCACCAACTCCTCGCGCGGGTCGGCTACGACCAGGTCGGCGGTCCCCTCGACGGCCTCGGCGCCTTCCTGGAGACCGTGGTCCAGGACGGCGTCTTCATCGACAACGGGAACCTCCTGCGGACGCCCGGCTACGCCGTGCTCAACGCCAACATCCACTACGCCACGGCGCTGGCGGGTGGCTACGCTAAGCGCCTCAGCCTCTACCTGGAGGTCCGCAACCTCCTCGACACGACCTATATCGGCTCTGCCCAGAACCTCACCAGCACCCTCAGCCGGACCACCGGCCTGGAGAACGGCGCGGCCGTCCTCGCCGGCACGACGGGGGCGATCTTCGCCGGAGCCCCACGCAATCTCGTCGGGGGTCTGAAGCTGTCGTTCTGAGCGACCGGGCGGTCTCGGAGCGTAGCCGAGCCGGAATGCCTACAGCGCAGGCTTCCCAAAGAGATTCCGGAGAGATTCCAGCGTCGCCTGCACGTCTTTCAAGCAGATTTCGCATCGGCGACCCACCTCGGATCGCCCTGATTATTCTTGCGGCAGGGCACCTGCGCGTCTGGAAAGCAGAGGCACAACAGGCGCGCAGGGCACGGACGCACCCGGTTCTTGAGAATTTCGGGCGCGTTGGCCGAGGGATTGCATTCACGGCTTCGTCAAGCCGTCCGCAGCCCCTGGAAACCTGTCGCCGCATGTTCGCTTCCGTCTCCCGCCGGTCGAAATCCCGCCTCCTGGCCGCCGCCCTGCTGTCGGGGGCGATGATGCCCGCGGCCCTCGCCCAGGGCGTGCTCAAGATCGGCATGACCGCCTCCGACATCCCCCTCACCACGGGCCAGGCCGACAATGGCGGCGAGGGCATGCGGTTCACGGGCTACACGGTCTATGACGGCCTCATCAATTGGGACCTCTCCTCGGCCACGAAGCCCTCCGTGCTGGTACCGGGCCTCGCCACGAGCTGGACCGTCGACCCCGCCGACAACACCAAATGGACCTTCAAGCTGCGCGAGGGCGTGACCTTCCACGACGGCTCGCCCTTCACCGCCGAGTCGGTGGTGTGGAACCTCGACAAGCTCCTGAAGACCGATGCGCCGCAATTCGACCCGCGCCAGTCCGCCCAGGGGCGCTCGCGCATCCCGGCGGTGGCGAGCTACCGCGCCGTGAATCCGACCACCCTCGAGGTGATCACCAAGAACCCCGACGCGACGCTGCCCTATCAGATCGCCTGGATCATGATCTCGTCACCGACCCAGTGGGAGAAGGTCGGCAAGAGCTGGGACGCCTTCGCCAAGACTCCGGCCGGCACCGGCCCCTGGAAGCTGACCCTGTTCGCCCCGCGCGAGCGGGCCGAGATGGTGCCCAACAAGGAATACTGGGACAAGGGCCGGGTGCCGAAGCTCGACAAGCTCGTGCTCGTGCCGCTGCCCGAGGCCAATGCCCGCGTGGCGGCGCTCCGGTCCGGCCAGGTCGACTGGATCGAGGCGCCTCCGCCGGACGCGGTGGCCTCCCTCAAGGCGGCCGGTTTCGGGATCGTCACCAATGCCTACCCGCACAACTGGACCTGGCACCTCTCCCGCGCGGAGGGCTCGCCCTGGAACGACATCCGCGTGCGCAAGGCGGCCAACCTCGCGGTGGACCGCGAGGGCATGAAGGAATTGCTCAACGGGCTGATGATCCCGGCCCAGGGCTTCATGCCGCCGGGCTCGGCCTGGTTCGGCAACCCGAGCTTCAAGCCGACCTACGATCCGGAGGCCGCCAAGAAGCTCCTGGCTGAGGCCGGCTACGGCCCCAACAAGCCCATCGTCACCAAGATCCTGATCGCACCCTCGGGCTCGGGCCAGATGCAGCCCCTGCCGATGAACGAGTTCATCCAGCAGAACCTCGCGGATGTCGGCATCAAGGTCGAGTTCGAGGTGGTCGAGTGGAACACGCTCATCAACCTGTGGCGCGCGGGCGCCAAGTCCGACATGTCGCGCAAGGCGACGGGGATGAACTTCTCCTACTTCATCCAGGACCCCTTCACGGGCTTCATCCGCCATCTCCAGTGCAACCTGGCCGCGCCCACCGGCACCAACTGGGGCCATTACTGCGACCCCGAGATGGACAAGCTCTTCGACCAGGTCCGCACCACCTTCGACCCGGCCGAGCAGACCAGGGTCCTTGAGAAGGTCCACGAGAAATACGTCAACGACGCCCTGTTCCTGATGGTGGCCCACGACACCAACCCGCGCGCCATGAGCTACAAGGTGAAGGGCTTCGTGCAGGCGCAGAACTGGTTCCAGGACTTCTCGCCGATCTCAATGGGCAAGTGACGGAGCGGGTGATGCGAATGTGCGCGCGCACGAACCCTCCCCCTCGCGGTGGTCGTGTTCATACTTCGCGCGGGCTGCGCGGGTCCCCTCTCCTGGAAGGAGAGGGACAGGGTGAGGTGCGTGACCTCTCCGGACATGGACTACACCTCACCCCATCCCTCTCCTTTCAGGAGAGGGAGCCCCGTGGTGCTTCGTGCTCACGATCGAAGACCTCGGCCGCATGGTCGCCGGGTGACGATGCGTTCCGAGGCTTCGCATCATGCTGAAGTTCATCCTCCAGCGCCTGCTGACCGTCACGCCGGTGGCCCTCGGCGTGAGCGTCGTCTGCTTCATGCTGGTCCACCTCGCCCCCGGCGATCCCCTGAGCGCCGTGCTCCCGGTGGACGCCACGCAGGAGACCATCGACGCCATGCGGGCGGCCTACGGCTACGACAAGCCGCTGCCGGTGCAGTACGTGATCTGGCTCTGGCACGTGCTCCAGGGCGATCTCGGCATCTCCATCGCCACGGGCCGCCCCGTGGTGCAGGAGGTCGGCCGGGCCGTGGTCAACAGCCTGATCCTCGCCTTCGTGGCGACGCTGATCGGCTTCACCTTCGGCTGCCTGTTCGGCTTCGTGGCCGGCTACTTCCGCAACTCGATCCTGGACCGGCTCGCCTCGGCGGTCTCGGTCTTCGGCGTGAGCGTGCCGCATTACTGGCTCGGCATGGTGCTGGTCATCGTGTTCTCGGCCCAGCTCGGCTGGCTGCCGCCCACCGGTGCCGGGCCGGACGGCTCGGGCAACTGGCGGCCCGATCTCGATCACCTGCGCTACATCATCCTGCCCGCCCTCACGATGTCGGTGATCCCCATGGGGGTCATCGCCCGCACCATCCGGGCGCTGGTGGGCGACATCCTCGCCCAGGATTTCGTGGGCGCGCTGCGGGCCAAGGGCCTGAGCGAGTTCGGCGTGTTCAAGCACGTGGTGAAGAACGCCGCTCCCACGGCGCTGGCCATCATGGGTCTGCAGCTCGGCTACCTGCTCGGCGGCTCGATCCTGATCGAGACGGTGTTCGCCTGGCCCGGTACCGGCTTCCTCCTCAACGCCGCGATCTTCCAGCGCGACCTGCCCCTGCTCCAGGGCTCGATCCTCGTCCTGGCGATGTTCTTCGTCGCCCTGAACCTCATCGTCGACGTCGTGCAGACGGCGCTCGACCCGCGCATCGAGAGGGGCTGATGGCACTCGCGACACAGGCCGCCGCGCCGGTCCTCGACATCGCCGGCGGGGCCGCCCCCGCACCGGCGGCGCCCGACGCCTTCGTACCCTCGCGGGGGTTCTGGGGGCAGGTCGGCCACAAGCTCCTGCGCGATCCCGTGGCGATGGCTGCCGCCTGCGTCATCCTGGCGATCGTGGCGGTGGCGCTGCTCTCGCCCTGGATCACCCCGATGGACCCCTATCGCGGCTCGATGCTGCGGCGCCTGAAGCCCATCGGCGACGCGACCTACATCCTGGGGTCCGACGAACTCGGCCGCGACATGCTCAGCCGCCTGATGATGGGCGGGCGCCTGTCCCTGTTCATCGGCGTCACGCCGGTCATCCTCGCCTTCGTGATCGGGTCCGGCATCGGCATCCTGGCCGGCTACGTCGGCGGCTGGGTCAACACCGTGCTGATGCGCACGGTGGACGTGTTCTTCGCCTTCCCCTCGGTCCTGCTCGCCATCGCGCTCTCCGGCGCCCTGGGGGCGGGCATCTTCAACTCGATCGTGTCGCTGACCTGCGTGTTCGTGCCCCAGATCGCCCGCGTGGCCGAGAGCGTGACCACCCAGATCCGCGCCCGGGACTACGTCGACGCGGCCCGCCTCTCCGGCGCCTCGACCCTGACGATCCTGCGGGTGCAGGTGCTCGGCAACGTGCTCGGGCCGATCTTCGTCTACGCCACCAGCCTCATCAGCGTATCGATGATCCTGGCCTCCGGCCTGTCCTTCCTGGGCCTCGGCGTGAAGCCGCCGGAGCCCGAATGGGGCCTGATGCTGAACACCCTGCGCACGGCGATCTACGTGAACCCGATGGTCGCGGCCCTGCCGGGGCTTGCCATCTTCATCGTCTCGATCTCGTTCAACCTGTTCTCCGACGGCCTGCGATCCGCCATGGAGGTGAAGGCATGAGCACGCCCATCGGCCTCGCCACCGTCCCGATCGCCCGCGACCGGGGCGGCCCGGCCCAGCCCCTCCTTATCGTCGACGGTCTCGTGAAGCACTTTCCCGTCAAGAAGGGGTTCGGCGGCACGAAGGCGGTCGTGCGCGCCGTGGACGGCGTCGACTTCGAGATCCTGAAGGGCGAGACCCTCGGGGTCGTCGGCGAATCGGGCTGCGGCAAGTCCACCACCGCCCGGCTGATCATGGGCCTGATCCAGCACGATTCCGGTGACCTGCTGTTCGACGGCGAGCGCATCGGCGGCCGGGCGCTGCCCCTGCGTGACTTCCGGGCCCAGGCCCAGATGGTGTTCCAGGACAGCTACTCCTCCCTCAATCCGCGCATGACCATCGAGGGCTCCATCGCCTTCGGACCCCAGGTGCACGGGGTTCCGAAGCGCCAGGCCATCGAGCGCGCCCGCTCCCTGCTCGCCCGGGTCGGGCTGGAGCCGGCGCGCTTCGCCGCGCGCTACCCGCACGAGCTGTCCGGGGGCCAGCGCCAGCGGGTGAACATCGCCCGGGCGCTCGCGCTGGAACCCCGCCTCGTGGTGCTCGACGAGGCGGTCTCGGCCCTCGACAAGTCGGTCGAGGCACAGGTGCTGAACCTGCTGATGGACCTCAAGCAGGAGTTCAACCTTACCTACCTGTTCATCAGCCACGACCTCAACGTGGTGCGCTTCATCTGCGACCGGGTGGCGGTGATGTATCTCGGCCAGGTGGTCGAGATCGGCCCGGCGGATACGGTGCTGGCGGCGCCGGCGCACCCCTATACCGCGGCGCTCCTGTCCTCGATGCCCTCGATGGACCCGGATGCGCGGACGCAGGTGGCGCCGCTCGCCGGCGATCCGCCGAACCCGATCAACCCGCCCGAGGGCTGCCGCTTCCATCCCCGCTGCACCCTCGTCGAAGAGGTCTGCCGGGGTACGGTCCCGCCGCTGGACGCCCTCGACCCGCACCACCGCGTCGCCTGCCTCGCCCGCCAGCCGGGCTCGGGCCATTCCCTGTCGCCCAGCCTGACGGTGGCCGCATGAGCGCGTCCGCATCCGAGCCGGCCGTCGCGATCCGCGGCCTGACGGTGGTCTTCGGCGGCGTGGTCGAGGCCGTGGATGGGGTCGACCTGACCCTGGAGCGCGGCCACGCCGTGGCGCTGATCGGCGAGTCCGGCTCCGGCAAGAGCGTCACCCTGCGGGCGATCATGCGGCTGAACCCGGAGCGAAAAACCCGGATCGGCGGCACGATCCGGGTCGGCGGCGCGGACGTGATGGCGATGTCGCCCAAGGCCCTGCGGGCCCTGCGCGGCCGGGCCGTGGCGATGATCTTCCAGGAACCGCTGCTCGCCCTCGATCCCGTCTATACGGTGGGCCGGCAGATCACCGAGGCGATCCGCCAGCATGAGCGGATCAGCGCCACGGCGGCCCGCCAGCGCGCCCTGGCCCTGTTCGAGCGCGTCCGCATCCCGAGCCCGGAGCGGCGCCTCGACGCCTATCCGCACGAGATGTCGGGGGGCATGCGCCAGCGCGCGATGATCGCGCTGGCGCTCGCCTGCCGGCCGCAGGTGCTGCTCGCCGACGAGCCGACCACGGCGCTGGACGCCACGGTGCAGATCCAGATCCTGCTGCTGCTGCGCGAATTGCAGGCGGAACTCGGCCTCTCGACGCTCTTCGTCACCCACGACCTCGGCGCCACCGTGGAGGTCGCCGACCGGATCGCGGTGATGTATGCCGGCCGCATCGTCGAGGAGGGCTCCGCCCGCGACGTGGTGCTGAATCCGCACCACCCCTACACGATCGGCCTCCTGCGCAGCCGCGCCGACGGGGCGCTCGCCAAGGGCACCCGCCTGAAGACGATTCCCGGCAGCCCGCCCGACCTCGCCAACCGCCCGCCGGGCTGCCCCTTCGCCCCCCGCTGCTTCCTCGCCGAGGAGCGCTGCCGGGTCGAGGCGCCCGCTTATGTCGATGTGCAGCCCGGCCACCGGGCCGCCTGCTGGCGCACGGAGGCGGCCCACGCGGCGTTCCAGACGGACAAGGCGGCAGTGCTGGCGGACGCGGTGGCGTGAGAACGGAAGCTCTCTTCGCAGGGCGGCAGGGCGATCGCATATGGCAACACAACGTCATTCCGGGTCGCCGTAGGCGAGCCCGGAATCCAGAGCCGCCAACAGTGGACAACCTTGCACCACCTGCGTTTCTGGATCCCGGGCTCCGCTGCGCGGCCCCGGGATGACGTTGTGCTGACAGAGGCATTACGACCGGCAATCCGCCAAATGCGATAGCCCTGAGATGGCAAGGAGGGTGGTCGCGGAGCGGCCAGGAGGGGGCGGACGATCCGGATCACACGCACCCCTCATCCGCCCCGCCGACGCGGGCCACCGTCTCCCGCGAAGGGGAGAAGGATGGGGACTCACCCCAGCCGCAAGCCCGCCTTCGCCTTCCGCTTCTGGAGATACAGGCTCGCCCCGAGCGCCAGCCCGATCACCGCGAGGGACAGGCCGGTGGTGAGGGTGCCGAGCGCGTAGATCTCCGGCGTCGTGACGGTGGTGGTCAGGCCCTGCAACTCCAGCGGCAGGGTGTTGCGACCACCGATGGCCTGGCTCGTTCGCGCGAGTTCGTCGAAGGACAGGGTGAAGCCGAACAGCGCGACGCCGACCAGCGAGGGGCCGAGGATCGGCACCACCACGTGCCGCAGCGTCTGGGGCCCCGTGGCGCCGAGATCGCGGGCCGCCTCCTCGTAGGCCGGGTCGAACCGGTTGAAGACCGCGAACATGATGAGGAGGCCGAAGGGCAGGGTCCAGGTCAGGTGCGCGCCGAGCGCCGAGGTGTAGAGCCCCATCAGGGTCCCGTGCTCCTGGAGCCAGCCCCAGCCGGTCTCGGCCGCGGCCCATTTCACCGCCTCGTCGAGCAGCCGGAATTCCAGCCCGATCCCGAGCGAGACCACGATGGAGGGCACGATCAGGCTCGCGACCGCGATGGTGAACAGCGCGCCCTCGCCACGGAAGCGCTTGCGGAAGGCCAACCCTGCGAAGAACGCCACGACGACGGTGAGCAGCATCACCACGAGGCCGAGACGCAGGGAGCGCCACAACGCGCCCCAGATGTCGACGATGCCGAGACCCGCCCAGAGCTTGCCGAACCAATGCGTCGAGATCCCATTCATCGGAAACGTCAGCCCGCCCTGCGGACCCTGGAAACTCAGCACCAGGATCGTGAGCGTCGGCCCGTACAGGAAGGCGACGAACAGGGCGAAGAACGCCGCCAGGGCGTAGAAGGCCGGGGAGCGGGGGCGGTCGCTCACGATCAGAGTTCCTTGCGCAGGTCGATGAGACGGGTCATGGCCACGATCATCAGCATCACGGCACCCAGCAGCACCACCGCGTTGGCGGCCGCCGCCGGCAGTTGCAGGGCCGACATCTGGACCTGGATGACCTTGCCGACCGAGGCGATCTGCTGGCCGCCCATGACGCCGACGGTGACGAAGTCGCCCATCACGAGGGTGATCACGAAGATCGACCCGATGGCGATGCCGGGCTTGGCCAGGGGCACCACCACGTTCCAGAGCGTCTGCCAGCCGGTGGCGCCGGAATCATAGGCCGCCTCGATCAGCGAGCGGTCGATGCGCGCCATGCTGTTGAAGATCGGCACGATCATGAAGACCGTGTTCAGGTGCACGAAGGCGAGGACCACGGAGAAGTCGGAGTAGAGCAGGCCCTCGATCGGCGACTTGATCAGCCCCATCCCCATCAGCGTGTCGTTGACGAGGCCGTTGCGGCCGAGCAGCGGGATCCAGGAGATCATCCGGATCACGTTCGAGGTCCAGAACGGAATCGTGCAGACGAGGAACAGCGCCATCTGCATGGTCCGCGAGCGGACATGGAAGGCGACGAAGTAGGCCACCGTGAAGCCGATCACGAGGGTGCAGGCCCAGGTCAGCGCGCAGAATTTCAGGGTGGAGAGGTAAGTCCGCACGGTCGTGCAGGCATCCGCCGTGTTGAGGCAGCCGTCGAACACGTCGATGTAGTTCTGCACCGTGAAGGACGGGATGATCTCGTACTCGTTGTATTCCCAGAAGCTGACGATCAGGGTCAGCGCCAGCGGCACCACGAAGAACACCAGGAACACGAGCGCCATCGGTGCGGCCTGGACATAGGCCAGCGCCTGGCGCCGCCGGGTCTTGGCCGTGAGGCTGGTGGCGGAGGCTGCAGCGGCCGGGCTTTTCGCGATCGCGGGGAGGGCGATGTCGGTCATGGCTCAACCCTCGTGAGACTCTGATCCCTCCCCCCTCGGCGGGGGAGGGTGCCTGCGGAGCAGGCGGGAGAGGGGAGCGACCTCCTCGGATAGCGCGCCCCCCTCTCCCGACCCGCTTCGCGGGCCACCCGCTCCCGCAGGGGGGAGAGGGCAAGGTCGCACGCCCCGCTCACGCGGCGATGAACTCGTTCCACTTGCGGACCATGTAGGTGTTCTCGTCCATCACGGCGTTCCAGCAGGCGACGCTGCCCATGCGGGTCTCGAAGGAGCCGCCGTCGCGGGTGGCGCCGGCCTTTTCCAGCACGCTGCCGTCCGGCCCCTTGATGTCCTTCTCGGCGGGCTTGCCCTCCATCCAGTAGGCCCACTCGTAGGGCTCCATGTGCGCCTTGGCCGTCTCCAGCACGGCGGAGTAATAGCCCTGCCGATTGAGGTAGGCGCCGGCCCAGCCGGAGAGGAACCAGTTGATGAAGTCGTAGGCCGCGTCGAGCTTGCGGCCCGTCAGGGTCTTGGGCAGGCCGAAGCCGGTGGCCCAGGCGCGGTAGCCTTCCTTGAGCGGCTGGTAGGTGCAGGCCACGCCCTGGCTGCGGACCTTGGTGACGGCGGGCGACCACATCGACTGGATCACGGTCTCGCCGGACGCCATCAGGTTCACGGATTCGTTGAAGTCCTGCCAGAAGGCGCGGAACTGGCCGGCGCGCTTGGCCTCGATCAGCAGCTTGATGGTGCGATCGATCTCGGCCTTCGTCATGTTGCCCTTGTCGGGATAGGTGTAGTCGCCCGTGGCCTCGATCACCATGGCGGCATCCATGATGCCGATGGAGGGAATGTTGAGGATCGAGGCCTTGCCCTTGAATTCGGGGTTCAGGAGCTCCTTCCAGCTCGCGATCGGGCGCTTGATCAGGTCCGGGCGGATGCCGAGCGTGTCGGCGTTGTAGGTGGTGGGGATCAGGGTGATCCACTCGGTGGGCGAGCCGGCGAAGGTCTTCGCGTTCTGGCCCTCGAGGTAGAACACCTTCTTGGGTGCCGTGCCCTGGTCGCCGATCTTCTTTCCCCCAACCTCGCCCTTGGTGAAGACCGGGGTGATGTTGTCGGCCTGCTTGATCCGGCGGGCATCCATGCCCTGGATGTTGCCCGAGGGGATGAGCTTCTTGAGGCTGAAGAACTCGGTGTCGAGGAGGTCGAAGGAGTTCGGCTGCGTCACCACGCGCTTCGTCACCTCGTCGGTGACGACGGGAATGTACTCGATGGTGATCCCGAGATCCTCCTTCACCTTGCGGGCGATGTCGCCGGACTGGTTCACGGCGGTACCGAGGTAGCGCAGGGTCACGGGCTCGGCGGCGATCACGTTGGGAAAGCCGGTGATCGGACCGGCGCCGAGGGCCAGTCCGGTGGCACCCGCGCCCTGGAGCAGGGTGCGGCGGCTCAGCTTGATCGGAGTCGTCATGCGGGTTCCTCTACGCGGTAAAAAACGGATCAGGCGCTCAGGCGGTGGGCGGCGTCGGCGTCCCAGCCCAGCGGAACGGTCTGGCCCAGCGCCAGGGGATGGCCCGCATAGGCGCGGTCGTCGATCACGGCCGTGAGCGCGGTGACGGGGTCTCCGCCGAGACCGTCCGCCTCGAAGCCCACATGCACGCTGGTGCCCTGGTACTCCACCGAGACGACGCGGGCCGGCACCGCCTCCGGACCGGCCTGCGGGCCGAGGCGCATCCGGTCGGCACGCACCGCCACCTCGGTCGCATCGGGAAGGCGGATGATGTTGTGGCCGCCGATGAAGCGGGCGACGAAGGCGGTGGCCGGGCGCTCGAACACGTCCCGCGGGGTGGCCGCCTGCTCGATGCGCCCCCCGTTCATCACCACCACGAGGTCGGAGAGCGCCATCGCCTCCTCCTGGCTGTGGGTGACGTGGATGAAGGTGATGCCGAGCTCGGCCTGGAGCCGTTTCAGCTCGGTCCGCATCCGGACCCGCAGGAACGGATCGAGGGCCGAGAGCGGTTCGTCGAGGAGCAGGACCTTGGGTCCGGTGACCAGCGCGCGGGCGAGCGCCACGCGTTGTTGCTGGCCACCGGAGAGCTGCGCCGGCAAGCGCTCCGCCAGATGGGCCATCTGCACGAGGTCGAGCATCGCCAGCGCCTTGGCGCGGCGCTCGGCCTTCGCGATGCCTCGCATCTTCAGGCTGAAGGCGACGTTGTCGCGGCAATTCAAGTGGGGAAACAGGGCGTAGCTCTGGAACATCATCGCCGTGCCGCGCTCGGCCGGGGTGGCATCGCCCACGGCATGCGGGCCGATGACCACGTCGCCGCCCGACACCGTCTCGTGCCCGCCGATCATCCGCAGGGTCGTGGTCTTGCCGCAGCCTGAGGGGCCGAGCAGGCAGCAATAGGCGCCCGAGCGGACCTTCAGGTCGATACCGTCCACGGCGGTCGTATTGCCGTAGCGCTTGGTCAGGCGGATCAGCTCGACGTCCATGCGTTGTCTCCCCACCCAATCCCCAGCAAGGGACGGGCCAGACGATACCCGATTCGCATCCGAGAGCGCCCTCGGCCCCCGGGGGCGATCCGGCGCCGTGTGCCGGATCGCTCCGGTGTTGAATCGCTCAGACCGGCCGCGTCGGTGTCACCGTCCGGTCGCGGATCCGGCCCCGCCCCGGGATGCCCTCATCATCAGGAATCCGGACGCCCTGGCCGATGCCCGCGCCATCGATGCCCGGCATGCGGCCGGTGAGGCACTGGGACCGCTCGCCGGCGTGCCCGTGGTGATCAAGGACCCGATGGACATGGCCGGCCTGCCGACCACGGCGGGCTGGCACTTCCTCAGCGCCCGGCCCGGCGGCGTCGACGTCGTGCCCGAGATCGACTCGCCCGTCGTCGCCCGGATGCGGGCCGCCGGCTGCGTCATGCTCGGCAAGACCAACGTGCCCCTGGTCTTCCCGCAGATGCGCGACGAACTTCCGCCCCTGCACGGCGGCCGGGCGATCAACGAGACCACGGTCTGCGAGATCAACATCGCGGGCCTGCCCGGCGTCACCGTGCCGGCCGGGTTCTACGCCTCGGGGGCGCCGTTCAACCTGATCTTCGTCGGCCGGATGTGGAGCGAGGCCGACCTCCTCGGCTTCGCCGACGCCTACGAGCAGGCGACCCATCACCGCCGGGCCCCGAACCTCGGCGGCTGAGGGTCCGGCAGGGTGATCCGCGCCGGGCATCGCCGCGCGGCAGATCACGCCGGAGGCAGGTGCCTCGACATCGGACAGACAAATCACAAATCCCACAAACGCCAAGGATCGAGATTGACGTCCATCCACGATCACGCCCCAGCCCCCGTGGGAATGGCGACCGGATGGACCGCCTAGGCGATGCCACGGCGCCGGAGATCGGCGGTTCGATGGCACCGCGGAGCGGGGCGGCGGCCTGGGGAAGCGTGCCCGAGCGTGTGGGTTCTGCCCGAGCAGTCATACCCGCCGAGAGTGTTGCGCCGGGACCCATGAATGATTGCAGTTGCATTACAACGCAAACGAGCATGGGATACCGTTTCCCGCGTCCGCATTCCTGTGCGACCGCGACCTCGGATCATCGTTATCATCGGGTGAACGGTAGGACGGCCATCGAGCATGCTGACGGATCATCGCCATCAGGAAATCCTGTCCCGCCTCCATGGGACGGGCCGGGTCGGCGTCGCGGATGTGGCCCTCTTCCTGAAGGTCTCGGAGGAGACCATCCGGCGCGATCTGAAGGTGCTCGAGGAACGCGGCCTGCTCCGGCGCATCCACGGCGGCGCGGTGCCGCCCCGCCTCGACCAGGAGCGTCCGCTGCAGGAGCGCGGCAAGCTCAACACGCGCGAGAAGGGGCGGGTGGCGGTTCTGGCCGAAGCCCTAGTGCTCGACGGCATGTCGATCTTCATCGACACCGGCACCACCACGCTTGCGCTGGCGCGGCGGCTGACCGGGCGCAACCTCACGATTACCACCAACTCCGTGGATGTGGCGCTGCATCTCGGAGGCGGCCCAGCCCGGGTCAACCTGACGCCCGGCACCCTGCGGAGCAACGACAACGCGCTCGTCGGCTACGAGACCGTGGCCTATGCCCAGCGCTACTTCTTCGACATCGCCTTCATGGGGATCGCCGCCTGCGATCTCGAGCATGGCTGGATGGATTACGAGGAGCACGAGTCGGTCCTGCGCCGGACGCTGAGGGGGCAGTCGCGCCGGTCGGTCCTGCTCGCCGATTCGCGCAAGTTCGGGCGACAGGCCAATCTCTGCACCTTCGGCCTCGGCGAGAAGCTGAGCATCGTCACGGACAGGCCGCCGCCGGAGGCGTTCCAGGACGCGTTCGCCCGGCATGAGATCGAGACCATCCATACCTGATATGCAGGCGAGGCCCGCGCGCTCGAGGACCTGCTCGCCCGGTTCTCCGCCTGCGGTGCCACCCCGGGCGGCGGGGTGACCCGCCTCTGCGCCAGCCCCGAGGACGGCGCCGCCCGCGCCGTGTTCGCGGACGCGGTCCGGTCGGCCGGCGGCACCCTGCGGGTCGATGCGGTAGGCAACCAGTTCGGCCTGTTTTCGCTGTCGGATCAAGGCGATGCGCCCCTCGTGATGATGGGCTCGCACCTCGACAGCCAGAGCCGCGCCGGCCGCCTGGACGGTACCTACGGCGTCGCCGCGGCCCTGCGGGTGGGTGCCGGATTGATGACGGCCCGGCGCGCGGGCGCCCCCTTCACCGCCGATTTCTGCGCCGTGAACTGGACCAACGAGGAGGGGGCCCGCTTCCGTCCGAGCCTCCTCGGCAGCGGCACCTATCTCGGCCGGCACACGGTGGCGGAGGCGCTGGCCTGCCGCGACGACGACGGCATCAGCCTGGGGACGGCGCGGGCGGGGCGGTGCCGCCGCCGCGCCCGGCCTGCTACCTCGAGATCCACGTGGAGCAGGGCACCGTGCTGGAGGAGGCGGGGCGGACCATCGGCATCGTCACCCGCAACTGGGGGACGACCAAGATCGAGGCGGTCTTCACCGGGGTCCAGGCCCATACCGGGCCGGGCCGGATGGAGCGCCGGCGCGATGCGCTGCTCGCGGCCGCCTATGCCATCGCGGACGTCCGGGCGCTGGCGGAGGCGTGGCCCGGCCGTCTGTATACCGCGGTGGGTCGCGTCCAGGTCGCGCCCAATTCCGCCAACGTGGTCGCCGCGCGCGTCGAAATCTCGGTGGAGTTGCGGTCCGCCGACGACGCGATCCTGGCGAAGGCCGGGGAGCGGGCCGACCGGCTCCTGCGCGAGGCCGCCGGCCGGGCCGGCACCGGGCTGACGATCGCCGGCCGGAGCGAGCGCCCGATCCGGGAATTGCCGGAGGCGGTCTGCGAGCTCGTCGCGGCCTGCGCCGCGGCGCGAGGGCTCGGGACCCTGCGGATGGACACGGTGGCGGGACACGACGCGCTGAGCTTCCTCGGGATCTGCCCGACCGGGCTCGTCTTCGTGCCGAGCATCGACGGCATCGCCCACAACGAGGCCGAGGCCACCGACCCGGCCGACCTCGCCGCCGGCCTCGCCCTGATGCGGGAGGCGGCCGAGCGGCTGTGCCGCCACGGCGGCGACCCGGTGCGGGCCGCGCGATCGGAGCCGACAGGATGACGCCTCCCGAACCGGATTTCGCCGAGCGGATCGGCGCTGCGCTGGCGCGGGTCCCGGGCTGGAGCGGCGGGGCTTCGCGGATCGCCCTGGCGGCGGCGCCCGTCGCCTCGCCGACCCACCGGGCGGTGGCCTCGGACTGCGCCCGGGTCTGGCGCGACGGAGCCGATCCGGTCTTCGTCAAGGTCCGCCACGCCGACATGGACGCCGATATCGGGCCCGGCCTGGCGGAGGCGACGGGCCGGGCCGGGGCGCTCGGCCTGGGGCCGGCGCTGCTGGCGCAGGCCGAGGGCGTGCTGGTCCTGGCCGACCTGCCCGAGCCCTGGCGCTACGCCCGGGTCGGCGACCTGCAGGATTCCGGCACGATGGCGCAGGTCCTCGACGCCCTGCGCCGGCTGCACGGGGCGGATCGCCTGGGCCGGGAGTTCTGTCCGTTCGGGCGGATCGCCGCCCTGGCGGCCGAGGCCCGGGCCTGCGCTGCGCCCCTGCCCGACGATCTCGACGCCCTCCTGGCGAATGCCGCCCTGATCCGGGAGGCGATCGCGGCGGCGGGCTTCGACCGCCGGTTCAGCCGCAACGACGGCACCGCCTCGAACCTCATGCTGCGGTTCGACGGCGAAAGCCTCGCCCCGGACTGCGTCCGGCTCGTGGATTTCGACCTCGCGGGCGACTTCGACCCCTGGTTCGAGGTCGGCGCGCTCCTCAACGAGGCCTACGCCTTCGAGCCCGAGCGCCGCCAGGCCATCGAGATCTATGCCGGGCGCTGCACCGAGGCGCTGCTCCACCGCTGCCGCCTCTACGGGGCGGTGGACGACCTGATGTGGGGCCTGTGGGGGGTCACCCGGGCGGTCACGTCGCGCCGGCCCGGCATCGAGTTCTTCAAGTACGGCCAGTGGCGGCTGCTGCACGCGCGCACCACGATGGCGGCGCGCGACTTCGAGCTCTGGCTGCGCCGGCTGTGACGGACCGGGCGGCGGGGAGGACGCGATGAGCTGGACACGGATGGGCGAGGGGCGGAGCGCCGCCGAGCAGGCGCTCGAGGCGATCCTCGCCCGGGTGCCGCGCTGGGCGGGCGTGCCCCTGCGCTACCGCGCCGTCTCGGGCGGCCTCAGCAACACCAACTGGCGGGTCCAGGCGGGGGAGGGCACGGACGTCTTCCTGAAGGTGCCGGGGCGCGGCACGGAGATGTTCATCGCCCGGGCGGCGGCCCACGAGGCGAGCCGACGGGCGGAGGCCTGCGGCTTCGGGGTTGCGGTACTCGACTACCTGCCCGAGGACGGCGTCGAGATCTTCGCCTTCCTGGAGGACTTCCGGGCCTCCTCGAACCTCGATTTCCTGCGCCCCGCGGTGCGCCGCAACGCGGTGCGGGCCCTGCGCGCCTTCAACGACGCGCCGGCCCTCACCCTGACCAAGACGATCTTCGACATGATCGAGGAGCATGTCGGGCAGGTCGCGGCGGTCGGCGGCCGGGTGCCGCAGGATTCGGCCTTCCTGATGCGGCGCCACGGGCAGGCCAAGGCGGCCCTGTGCGCTTCGGGCCTCGACCTCGTGCCCTGCATGAACGACACCCTGGCGGGCAACTTCATGCTCGACGGGCAGGACCGGGTCCGCCTCGTCGACTTCGAGTACGCCTCCAACAACGAGCGCGCCTACGAACTCGCCCTGTGGTTCGACGAGATGGCCTTCCCGGCCGATGTCGAGCGCGAGATGATCGAGGCCTATTGGGGCCGCTGGACCCCGCAGATCCACGCCCGCACCGAGGTGCTGAAGGCGCTGGGCGACCTCAAATGGGCCACCTGGGCGATGATCCAGGAGCGCGTCTCGACCCTCGACTTCGACTATTACAAGTACGGGACCTGGAAGCTCGCGCGGGCCCGGACCCTGTTCCACCATCCCGATTGGCCGCGCTGGCTGCGGCTGCTGTGACCACCGCCCGCCCGCGCCCGCATTCCCCCCTCGACCGAGGCCGCTCCCATGTTCTCGACCCGCGCCGCGCCGGCGGGCTTCGACGCAACGCCCGACGGGCTGATGGCCTTCGCCCACCACCTCGCCAATAGCGGGCGCATCCTGGCGCAGGCCCGCCTGCTCGCCACCTCGCCCGACCTGTTCCGGGGCGCCGACGCCGAGGCCTTCGCGGCCTTGAGCGCCGCCGTGGGCCTGCGCCGCTTCGGCGGCGACTGCTCCGCCTACGGCCTCCTCGCCTCGGGCCATTGCGACCTCGTGGTGGAGGCCGGCCTCGAGGTCTACGACGTGATGGCCCTCGTGCCCGAGGTGGAGGGCGCCGGGGGCGTGATGACCGACTGGGCCGGGCGCCCCCTGACCCCGGATTTCGACGGCCGCGTCGTCGCCGCCGCCAACCCGGAGCTGCACGCGGCGGCCTTGCGGCGCCTGACGGGGCAGCGCTGAAACGCCGTCCGATGCGCCCTGGACCGAACGCCCGACCATCCGGTACGGACCAGTCCGGCGCCGACGCTCCGATCGGCCCAAGACTTGTTCAATTCACCGACCCAACACCCAACTGTATTGAAGAATATCTCCATTTTCGATCTTCAGATAAATTTAGTGAAATTGGTTCATCAATCGGCATAGACTGACCTCTTGCCGGAATGATCCAATGCGCCTCACGATCAAGACAATCCTGATCGGCCTTTTCAGCTTCTTCGTCGCGATCTCCGCGACACAGGGCGTGGTCACGCTGTTGAAGATCAAAGATATGGGCGCCGCCACCGAAATCCTGGTCACCAATTCCATGCCGTCGATCGATCAGGCCCACCGGATCAACCGTCTGGTCCTCCGGGTCAGAACCGCCCAGCTGCGCTTCCTGACGGCCCCCGACAGCGCCACCGAGCAGACCGACCTCCAGCTGGCGCAGGAGCTGGTCCAGGAGCGCGCCAAGGCGGTCGAGGACTACAAGCCGCTGATCAGCGGCGCGGTGGAGAAGGCCGCCTATGACGACCTGGTCGCCAAGATGGCGATCCTTTTGGCCGACTGGAAGAAACTCCGCGCCCTGAAGATCAGCGACCGGGACGGGGTGCTGACCTTCTTCCGCGAGGGCAACCACGCCAATTACCGGGCGGTCGCCGAGGCGGCCGGCCGCCTCGTGGACATCAACGTGGCGGCCGGCAATGCCGCCGGCGCGGATGTCCGCCGCCAGCAGGCGGATGCGACCCAGGTCTCGGTCGTGATGCTCGTCGTCGGCATCGTCGCGGCCGTCTCGGCCATGCTCTTCTCCTTCTTCGGCATCGCCCGGCCGATCGAGCGCATGACCCAGGCGATGGGCCGCATCTCGGGCGGAGACACGCAGACCGCCGTCCCGTCGCGGGGCCGGCACGACGAGCTCGGCGCGATGGCCGAGGCCGTGGAGGTCTTCCGGACGAACCTGATCCACACCCGCACCCTCGAGCAGGAGACCGTGGCGGCCCGCGCGAGCGCCGAGGAGCAGCGCAAGGCGGGCATGCGCCGGATGGCCCAGGATTTCGAGCAGGCCGTCGGCGGGATCATCGGCATGGTCTCCTCCTCGGCCACCGAGCTGCAGGCGACCGCCCAGACCATGACGGCGACGGCGACGCAGACCGCCTCGCAATCCACCAGCGTGGCGGCCGCCGCCGAGGAGGCCGCGGTCAACGTCAACACGGTGGCGGCGGCGGCCGAGGAGCTCGGCTCGTCGGTCCAGGAGATCGGACGCCAGGTCACGAACTCGGCCTCGCTGGCGCAGGCCGCGGTCTCGGAGGCCGATGCGACGGCCGGCCTCGTCCAGGAGCTCAGCGGTGCGGTGAGCCGGATCGGCGACGTGGTGAGCCTGATCTCGACGATCGCCAGCCAGACCAACCTGCTGGCGCTCAACGCCACCATCGAGGCGGCCCGCGCCGGCGAGGCCGGCCGCGGCTTCGCGGTGGTGGCCGCCGAGGTCAAGGAACTCGCCAACCAGACCGCCCGGGCCACCGGGGAGATCTCCCAGCAGATCGGCCACATCCAGGGTGCCACCGGGCAGGCGGTCTCGGCGATCGGCTCGATCACCGCGCGCATCCGCGACATCAACAGCGTGGCGGCGGCGATCTCGGCCTCCGTCGAGCAGCAGAGCGCGGCCACCCAGGAGATCGTGCGCAACGTCGCCCAGGCCTCGGCGGGCACCACCGAGGTCACCAGCAACATCACGGGCGTGGCGAGCGCGGCCGAGGAGACCGGCGCGGCCGCCGGACAGGTGCTCGGCGCCGCCGGGGAACTGTCCCGCCAGTCGGAGCACCTGAGCACGGAGGTGCATCGCTTCCTCGCGACGGTGCGGGCCGCCTGAGGGCGCCCGCTCCGCCAGGGCGCGCCGCGACGGGTCCGGGCGCCGCGCGGGCCCGCCCGATACCGGTGCCGGCACGCGCGACCGGCGCCCGTCTCAGTCGCCGCCCTCGATCAGGCCCCGGATGCGGGTGGCCAGGGCTTCGAGGGCGAAGGGCTTGACCAGCACCTGCATGCCGGGGGCGAGGTGGCCGTGGTTGAGGGCGGCGTTCTCGGCGTAGCCGGTGATGAAGAGCACCTTCAGGCCGGGCCGCGAGACCAGGGCCGCCTCCGCCATCTGCCGGCCGTTCATGCCCCCGGGCAGGCCGACATCGGTGACGAGGAGGTCGATGCGCACGTCCGATTGCAGCACCTTCAGGCCCGAGGCGCCGTCGGCCGCCTCGATGGCGGCGTAGCCGAGATCCTCCAGCACCTCGGTGACCAGCATCCGCACGGTGGGCTCGTCGTCCACCACCAGCACGGTCTCGCCGAGCTTGGCCCGGGCCGCCTCGGACAGGTCCGGCACCGTCTCAGCCCCCTCCGCCTCGCCGAGATGGCGCGGCAGGTAAAGGCACACCATCGTGCCCGCGCCGGGCTCGGAATAGATCCGCACCTGGCCGCCCGACTGCTTGGCGAAGCCGTAGATCATCGACAGGCCGAGGCCGGTGCCCTCGCCCAGCGGCTTCGTAGTGAAGAACGGGTCGAAGGCCTTGGCGGCGACGTCGGGCGTCATGCCGGTGCCGTTGTCCGAGACGCAGAGGGAGACGTACTGGCCCGGATCGAGGTCGCGCTCGCGGGCGCCGCGCGGGTCGAGCCAGCGGTTGCCGGTCTCGACCACGATGCGCCCGCCCTTCGGCATGGCGTCGCGGGCGTTGATGCAGAGGTTGAGGAGGGCGTTCTCCAGCTGGCTCGGGTCGACCAGGGTCGGCCACAGGCCGGCGGCCCCCACCACCTCCACCGACACCGCAGGGCCGACCGTGCGGCGCACCAGCTCCTCCATGCCCTCGACGAGGCGGTTCACGTCGGTGGGCTTCGGGGCCAGGGTCTGCCGGCGTGAGAAGGCGAGGAGCCGGTGCGTCAGGGCCGCGGCCCGGCGCGCGGCCCCCTGCGCCGCGCCGATGTAGCGCTCCAGGTCGCCGACCCTTCCCTGGAGCATGCGGGTCTGCATCAGCTCGAGGGAGCCGACGATGCCCGCGAGCATGTTGTTGAAGTCGTGGGCGAGCCCGCCGGTGAGCTGGCCCACCGCCTCCATCTTCTGGCTCTGGCGCAGGGCCTCCTCGGCCCGCATCAGCTCGGCCGTGCGCTCGGCGACGCGCTGCTCCAGCGTCTCGTTGAGGCTGCGCAGCTGCTCGGTGACTCGCGCGCGCTCCGCCTCACCGGCACGGCGCTCCTCCATGTCGATGAGCACGCCGGGAAACCGCAGGGGCGTGCCGTCCGGGCCGTGCTCGACCCGGCCATTGGCCTCGAGCCAGTAGTAGCGCCCGTCGGCGCGGCGGGTCCGGTACTGGTGCGCGTAGGGGCCGCCCTGGGCGATGGCGGCCTCGATCGCCGCGGCGAGGCCGGCGCGGTCGTCCGGATGCACGGTCTCGACCACCTGGGCGAGGCTCAGGCCCTCGCGGCCCGCGGCGGGGTCGAGGCCGAAGCTGCGGGCGAAGGCCTCGTCGACGCTGAAGCGGTCGGTGGGCAGGTCCCAGAGCCAGGTGCCGATGATGGCGCCGGCCGCCAGGGCGAGCTGCACCCGCTCGATGTTCTCCCGGGCCAGGGCCTCGCTGGCGCGCAGGGCGTCCTCCGCCCGGCGGCGGTCCGAGATGTCCCGGAACAGCACCGAGACCTGGCGCCGGCTCGCCGGTTCGATCCGGGCGGCGGAGACCTCGATGTACCGCCCGGCCAGCGGGAAGGCCCGCTCGAACCGGATCGCTTTGCCGGTGCGCAGGACGCCGCCGTAGAGTTCGAGCCAGCCCTCGGCCTCGGCCGGCGCGAGGTCGCGCAGGGTGCGGCCGACGATGTCGGGGATGCCGGTGTGGCGCTCGTAGCCGGCATTGGCCTCGACATGGACGTAGTCGCTCGCGGGGCCGTGCGGTCCGTCGAAGAATTCGATGATGCAGAAGCCGTCGTCGACCGCCTCGAACAGGGCGCGGTAGCGCGCCTCGCTGGTGGCCAGCGCGTCGCGGGCGGAGCGCTGCTCGGTGACGTCGCGGGCGACGCCCGAGAACCGCAGCGGCCGCCCGGCGGCGTCGCGCTCGATCTCGCCCCGGCGGGCGATCCAGCGGAGCGCGCCGGTGTCGGGCCGGCGGATGCGGTACTCCACGTCCCGCGGCGGCTCGCCCAGCCGGCGGCTCTCCGCCGTGGAGACGAGGTGCGCATCGTCCGGGATGATCAGGCGCTCGAAGGCCACGGCCGGGTAGCTCGCGGCCTCGGGCAGGCCGTAGAGCCGGCAGAATTCCGGGGTCGGGTGCAGGAGGCCGTCGTCGATGCCCACCGAGAACACGCCGATGCCGCCCGCCTCCTGGGCCCGGCGCAGGCGCATCTCCGCATCCTGCAGGGCGTCGCCGGCCCGGTGCTCGGCGGTGCGGTCGGCGACGACCTTGACGTAGCCGATGTGATGGCCGTCCGCGTCCCGCAGGGGCATCATCTCGCCGGAGGCCCAGAACCGGGAGCCGTCCGCGCGCAGGTGCCAGCGCTCGTCGTCGGCCCGGCCCTGCTCCAGGGCGCAGCGCATCTCGATCCCGGGCCGGTCGATGGCGCGGTCCTCGGGGACGAACAGCTCGGCGATGCTGCGCCCGCGGATGTCGGCGGCGCTCCAGCCGAAGATGCGCGCCGCCCCGGTGTTCCAGTCGGACACCACCCCGTCGCGGTCCGTGCCCACGATGGCGAAGCGGGTGGTGCTGTCGAGGATCGCCTGCCGGTGGGGCACCGGGTCGGCCCGCCGCCCGCCCTCGGCCTGGCCCTGGCCCTGGCCCTCGGACACCGCGCCGGCCCGGCGGGCCTCGGCCCGCAGGCGCGCGGCCTCGCGCTCCAGGTCCTCGGCGCGGCGCAGGCGCGCGTCGGTCTCGGGCTGTCTCATGCCGGGACGTCCCTCCTTCCGGGATTCGCTCAAGGGCGCGCGCGGGCCTCGCATGGGCGGTAGAGGGGCCGCCCGCCCGGGTCAAACGGCAATGCGGCGCCGCCGCCGGAACGACGCGGGCCGGCCCCGCGGCGGCGGGACCGGCCCTGGCATCCGGATCGGGCGAGACGCGTGCGCTCGGCGCTCAGCGCGGGTCGGGCGGGCCCTCGCCCTTGCCCACGAAGGGGATGCCCTCGATCGGGCATTCCTCGGTGCCGACGCTCTGGCGGGTGATGGCCCGCACGGCGTCGCGGGTCCCGTCGGGGTCCTCGATCCAGCGGCGGTAGAAGTCGTAGGGGCATTCCGACAGGCCGTGCCGGTTCTCCTTCGAGGCGATCATGCCGGTATAGCCGCGGTGGAGCAGCTTGAAGAGGTGGTTCTCGGACTGCCCGTGGGCGCGCGCGTCGCGGATCAGGAACTTCGACAGGGCGGCGTACTGGATGCCCATCGCCTCCTCGCCGCACTCGCCGAGCGTGCGGCCGTCGAAGCCGATCACCGCCGAATGGCCGAAATAGCTGTAGACCCCGTCGAAGCCGGCGGCGTTGGCCACCGCCACGTAGGTGTTGTTGGCGAACGCCATCGCCTTCGACATCAGCACCTGCTGCTCCTTGGCCGGATACATGTAGCCCTGGCAGCGGATGATGAGCTCGGCGCCCCGCATGGCGCAGTCGCGCCAGATCTCGGGATAGTTGCCGTCGTCGCAGATGATGAGGCTGATCTTCAGGCCCTTGGGCCCGTCGGAGACGTAGGTCCGGTCGCCCGGATACCAGCCCTCGATCGGGGTCCAGGGCATGATCTTGCGGTATTTCTGCACGATCTCGCCCTGGTCGTTCATCAGGATGAGGGTGTTGTAGGGCGCCTTGTTCGGATGCTCCTCGTGGCGCTCGCCGGTCAGCGAGAACACGCCCCAGACCTTGGCCTTGCGGCAGGCGGCGGCGAAGATGTCGGTCTCCGGCCCCGGGATCGTGGTGGCGGTCTCGTACATCTCGGCCGCGTCGTACATGATCCCGTGGGTCGAGTATTCGGGGAAGATCACCAGGTCCATGCCGGGCAGGCCGGACTTCATGCCGACCACCATGTCGGCGATCTTGCCCGCGTTCTCCAGCACCTCGGCCCGGGTGTGCAGGCGGGGCATCGTGTAGTTCACGACGGCGACGCCGACGCTGTCCTGGCTCGACGAAATGTCTCCGTGCATCATGGCGTGATCCTCCTGGGGTTTCGAACCCGTCCTCCGGTGCGCAGGCGGGCCGTTCGGGCTCGGCTCAGTGGCTGATCATCCAGGGCCGGGCGTTGGGGAAGCTCTTGGCGGCGGCGGGCTGTTTCGCGGTCTTGCCGCAGCAGCCGCAGCCGGGGCCGTGACCGGAGGCCTTGCGGGGGGCGTGGCGGCTGCGCTCGTTGGTGGCGTGCGCCTTGCGCAGGCCGGCATCCATGGAGGCGAGGTTCGGCGCGGTGAGGAAGGCCCGGCCGCAGGCGGTGCCGCAATCCGGGCAATCGTGCGGATCGCGGAACTCGGCCATCGGGCGCAGCACCGTGAACGGGCCGCAGGCATCGCAACTGTAATCGTAGACGGGCATCGGGGCCTCTCGGTGATGTCTGCGTGAGGGAACGCGGCGAGCGTCGTGCGACTCACGAATCCGGACGTTCGCGCGTTCGCGTGCGACCCGCCGCGTCATCCCGGGCTCCGCCGCGCGGCCCCGGGACGAGAGGTTGCGACGGGCGACGTCCCGGCTCGCGAACCGGCAACTGCGATCCCCCTGCCGGGGGGAGGGGGATCGGCGCCGGCCCCGGGCGCGGGCCGGGTCTCAGAGGTCCGGCGACAGCGGCATCTGGATCGAGCCGTCGAGGAACTTCGTCGGCCCGTCGGCACCCGGATTGATGTCGAAGTCGAAGATCTTCGTCGGAATCCAGAGGGTGGCGCAGGCGTTCGGGATGTCGACGACGCCGGAGATGTGGCCCTGGACCGGGGCCGTGCCGAGGATCGAGTAGGCCTGGGCGCCGGAATAGCCGAACTTCTTCAGGTACTCGATCGCGTTGAGGCAGGCCTGGCGGTAGGCCACCGTCACGTCGAGGTAGTGCTGCTTGCCGTACTCGTCGACGGAGACGCCCTCGAAGATGAGGTGGTCGTCGAACTTCGGCGTGATCGGCGACGGCTTGAAGATCGGGTTCTTGATCCCGTACTTGGCCATGCCGTCCTTGATCAGGCTGACCTTGAGGTGGACCCAGCCCGCCATCTCGATGGCGCCGCAGAAGGTGATCTCGCCGTCGCCCTGGCTGAAATGCAGGTCGCCCATCGAGAGGCCCGCGCCGGGCACGTAGACCGGGAAGTAGATCTTCGAGCCGCGCGACAGGTCCTTGATGTCGCAATTGCCGCCGTGCTCGCGCCCCGGCACCGTGCGGGCGCCCGTCGCCGCCGCCTTGTCGCGGCCCTCGCCCTTGAGCCGGCCCATATGGGCGGTGGGCGCGAAGGGCAGGGTGGCGAGCGCCGGCACCCGGTTGGGGTCGGTGTCGAACAGCGCCTTCTCGCGGGTGTTCCAGGTCTCCAGCATCTTCGGATCGGGCAGGCAGCCGATCAGGCCGGGATGGATCAGGCCGGGGAAGCGCACGCCGGGAATGTGGCGCGACTTGGTGAACATGCCCTCGAAGTCCCAGATCGACTTCTGGGCCAGGGGGAAGTGCTCGTCGAGGAAGCCGCCGCCGTTCTTCTTGGAGAAGAAGCCGTTGAAGCCCCACTGGCTCTCGGGCTTGGCGCCGATGTCGAGGAGGTCGACCACCAGGAGGTCGCCGGGCTCGGCACCCTCGACGCCGATCGGGCCGGAGAGGAAGTGCACGATCGACAGGTCGATGTCGCGCACGTCGTCGGCCGAATCGTTGTTCTTGATGAAGCCGCCGGTCCAGTCGTAGGTCTCGACGATGAAGTCGTCGCCCGGCTTGACCATGGCCACCATCGGGATGTCGGGGTGCCAGCGATTGTGCACCATGTCGTTGTCGTAGGCCGATTGGGTCAGATCGACCTTGATCAGGGTCTCGGGCATGCTGGGTCGTTGCTCCCTTGCCAGACGTGAGGACATGCGTCCCCGTTCGCGCCGGCGGTGAGATCCGTCGGCGGGTGATGTGCCGGTGATCGTCGGGCCGGGCGCGACGCGCTCCGGCCCCGGGCCGGTCAGCTTGCGAGCAGCTCCCTCAGGGCCGCGTCGAGTGTGGCGATGTCGTCGGGGCTCGTGCCCGGGCCGCCCGCGAAGTGGCCCCACCAGGTGTCGATGACGCGCAGCTCCGCGTTCGGCATGGCCGCCGCCTCGATGGCGTTGTCCTCGGGGGGAAAGTACAGGTCGGTGGAGGCGGGCATCAGGATCGCCTTCGCGCGGATGGCGCCGAGCGCGGCCTTGAAGTCGCCCTTGAAGCGGTCGTTGGCGCTGATGTCGCCGTTCTGCCAGGTCCAGAGCATGGCGAGCAGGTCGTTGGCGTCCCGGGTGTAGAACAGCCCTTCCCAGAACCCGACGAGGAAGTCCTCCAGCGAGGCGTAGCCCATATGGGTCCGGTCGGCCTCGATCCGGTAGAAGGTCTGCGACAGGCCCCAGCCGGCATAGACCCGGCCGAAGGCGCGCAGGCCCCGGTTCGGCGGGCTCGTGTACCAGCCCTCCGCGTAGGCGGCATCCGCCTGCAGAGCGGCCTTGGCGCCCTCGAGGAAGACGAAGTTGTGCCGCGAGCACTTGGCCGAACCCTGAAACGGCAGGATGCGGGGCACCATGTCGGGGTAGAGCGCGCCCCAGTGGTAGGTCTGGAGCGCTCCCATCGACCAGCCCGTCACGAGGACCAGCCGCTCGATGCCGAAATGCTCGGTGACGAGGCGATGCTGGGCCGTGACGTTGTCGTAGGCGGTGACGTTGGGAAAGCGCGGCCCGTTCCAGGGGGCCGGCGTGTTGCTCGGCGAGGACGAGAGCCCGTTGCCGAACATGTTCGGGATGATGATGAAGTACCGCTCCGGGTCGAGGGCCTTGCCGGGGCCGATCAGCCACTCGTTCTCGGTGTGCTGGCCCGAGTACCAGGTCGGATAGACGATGGCGTTGTCTTTCGCCGCGTTGAGCGTGCCGAAGGTCTTGTAGGCGAGCCTGGCGCTGCGCAGCGTCTTCCCGCACTGGAGGACGAAGTCGCCGAGCTCGAAGATCTCGTAATCGACCATCTCTGCCCCTTTCGGCATGCCGGACCCCGTCAGACGGAGAGGAAGCGGGCGACCTGGGCCTCGTCGATGTCGGCGCGCAGGGACTCGTGGACGATGTGGCCGTTCTCGATCACCAGCACCCGGTCGGCCACGTCGAGGGCGAAGCTGAGCACCTGCTCGGAGACCACGATGGAGAGGCCGCGGTCGTCGCGGATCTTCTTCAGGGTGCGGCCCATCTCGCGGATGATCGAGGGCTGGATGCCCTCGGTGGGCTCGTCGAGGAGGAGGACCTTGGGCCGGCTCGCCAACGCCCGGGCGATGGCGAGTTGCTGCTGCTGGCCGCCGGACAGGTTGCCGCCGCGCCGGCCCTTCATCTCCAGCAGCACCGGGAACATCGTGTAGAGGTCCTGCGGCACCCGGCGCTCGTTGGTCACGGTGAGCCCGGTCTCGATGTTCTCCTGCACGGTCATGGCGGAGAAGATCATCCGCCCCTGCGGCACGTAGGCGAGGCCCTGCGCCACGCGCTGATGGCTCTTGAGGCCGCCGACCTCGGCGCCGTCGACCCGGATCGAGCCGGATTTCAGCGGCACGATGCCCATCAGGGTCTTCATCAGCGTGGTCTTGCCCATGCCGTTGCGGCCCATCACGGCGACGATCTCGCCGGGCGCCACCGCGATGTCGAGGCCGTGCAGCACCTCGCTCTGGCCGTAGGCCGCGTGCAGGTCGCCGATCGCCAGCATCGGCGGGAGTCCGGCCTGGATGGGCGGCACGGGGGAGGGGCTCGGGGAGGGGACGGGCGTGGTCTGGAGCATGGCGCCGTTTCCTCTCAGTGGCCGAGATAGACTTCGATGACCTTCGGGTCGTTCTTGACCCGCTCCATCGAGCCCTCCGACAGGACCTTGCCCTGGTGCAGCACGGTGACCCGGTGGGCGATGTCCTCGACGAACTTCATGTCGTGCTCGATCACCAGCACCGAGCGGCCCTGGATGATCTGGTTGAGGAGCTCGGCGGTCTTGATGCGCTCGCCGACGCTCATCCCCGCCACCGGCTCGTCGAGCATCAGCAGTTCCGGGTCCTGGATCAGCAGCATGCCGATCTCGAGCCACTGCTTCTGGCCGTGGCTGAGGAACTCGGCCCGCTCGAGGAGCTGGTCCTTGAGGAAGATCATGCTGGCGACCTCCTCGATCCGGTCGCGGACCTCGGCGTCGCGCTTGAAGGTCAGGGCCCCGAAAACCGAGCGGCCGCGGGGATAGGAGATCTCCAGGTTCTCGAACACCGTCAGGTCATCGTAGATCGACGGGGTCTGGAACTTGCGCCCCACCCCGGCCTGGACGATGGCGCTCTCGGAGAGCTTGGTCAGCTCCTGGCCCTTGTACTTGATCGAGCCGGCGCTGGCCTTGGTGCGCCCGCAGATCAGGTCGAGCACCGTGGTCTTGCCGGCCCCGTTGGGGCCGATGATCACCCGGATCTCGTTGGGGTCGACGTAGAACGAGACGTCGTTGACCGCCTTGAAGCCGTCGAAGGAGACGGTGAGGGCCTCCACGGCCAGCAGGAAGGTCTTCTCGGCCGGGTCGGCGCCGATGATGTGCGAGGGCAGGATGGCGGCGTTCATCGGGAATCCTACTCGGCGGCGTGCGGCAGGGCGACGGCGGGGGCGGGCTCCAGGGCCTTCACGCGCCGGGTCAGGCGGGGCTCGACATAGGTGCGGTAGATGCCCGCCAGGCCGTTGGGGAAGGCCAGCACCACGGCGATGAAGAGCGCGCCGAGGCCGAAGAGCCAGAGCTCCGGGAAGCTCTCCGAGAAGCTGGTCTTGGCCCAGTTCACGAGGAGCGTGCCCCAGACCGCGCCGAACAGCGACAGGCGCCCGCCGACGGCGGCGTAGATCACCATCTCGATCGAGGGCACGATGCCCACGAAGGAGGGCGACATGAACCCGACCTGGAGGGTGAACATCGCGCCGCCGATGGCGGCGAACACGGCCGCGAGGCAGAACGCGAAGGTCTTGAAGCTCGCCACCTGGTAGCCCGAGAACCGGACCCGGTCCTCCTTGTCGCGCATGGCCAGCAGGATGCGCCCGAGCTTCGACTTCTTCACCATCTGGGCGAACAGGATGCAGCCGACGAGGAGGCCCGCATTGACGAAGTAGAGGATGTTGTGGGCGCTGTCGGTGCGGATGTCCCAGCCGTGCAGGGTGCGCAGATCCGTGATGCCGTTGATGCCGCCGGTATAGCCCTGCTGGCCCACGATGAGGATCGTCAGGATGGCGGCGATGGCCTGGGTGATGATGGCGAAGTAGGTGCCGCCGACGCGGCGCCGGAACATCGCCGTGCCGATGACGAAGGCGAAGAAGGCCGGCACCACGAGCACCGCCAGGAGGGTGAAGGGCAGGCTCTGGAACGGCTTCCAGAACCAGGGCAGGGCGGTGATCTGGTTCCAGTCCATGAAGTCCGGGATGCCCGGCGTCGACTGGATCTTGGTGTTCTCGACGCTGGAGGCCTCCAGCTTGAGATACATCGCCATCAGGTAGCCGCCGAGGCCGAAGAACACCCCCTGTCCGAGGGACAGGATGCCGCCGAAGCCCCAGCAGATGACGAGGCCGAGGGCCACGAACGAGTAGGTCAGGTACTTGCCGACGAGGTTGAGGCGGAAGGCGTCGAGCAGCAGCGGCAGCAGGATGAAGATCACGGCCACGAGGAGCGCGAGGCTCACCCACTCCATCGGCTTCATGAAGGGGTTGTCGTTGACGACGGGGGTGGGGGATGTGGAGCGGGTCATGACGTTCGGGCTCCTCAGCGCCGGACCTTGAGGGTGAAGAGGCCCTGGGGCCGCAGCATCAGGATGCCGACCACCGCCAGCAGGGTGATCACCTTCGCGGTGGAGCCCGAGAGGAAGAATTCCAGGGTCGACTGCGTCTGCGAGATCGAGAAGGCCGAGGCGATGGTGCCGAGCAGCGAGGCGGCGCCGCCGAAGACCACGATCAGGAAGGTGTCGACGATGTAGAGCTGGCCCGAGGTCGGCCCCGTGGAGCCCACCATGGTGAAGGCCGAGCCGGCGATGCCCGCGATGCCGCAGCCGAGGCCGAAGGTCAGGCGGTCGACCCGCTCGGTGTCGATGCCGACGGCGCCGGCCATCGGGCGGTTCTGCACCACGGCACGGACCTGGGCCCCGAAGCGCGAGCGGTACATCAGGATCGCGACGCCGACCGTGATCAGGGTGGTGACGCCCATGACGAACATGCCGTTGATCGGGATCTCGATGGTGTCGGTGACCTGGACCGAGCCGATGAGCCAGGACGGCAGCTCGACGCCGACCTCGCGGGCCCCGAAGATCGAGCGATAGGCCTGCTGCAGGATCAGCGAGAGGCCCCAGGTCGCCAGCAGCGTGTCGAGGGGGCGCTTGTAGAGGTGGCGGATCAGCGCCCATTCCACCAGCATCCCCAGCGCCCCGGAGGCCAGGAAGGCGAGCGCCATCGCCACGAAGAAGTAGGCCGGGAACAGGGCCGGCAGGTGGGTCTGGAAGAAGCCCGAGCAGAGATAGGTCATGTAGGCGCCGAGGATCATGAACTCCCCGTGGGCCATGTTGATCACGCCCATCTGGCCGAAGATGATCGCCAGCCCGAGGGCCATCAGCACGTAGACCGAGAACAGGATCAGCCCGGCGAAGCCCTGCATGACGAAGATCGAGCTGAGATCCCCGAGCGAATAATCACCGAACATGGGTTCGTTCTCCGAAGGATGCCGCCGCGGGATGTGCAAGCATCGGGCCGCAATCATTCGCCCTTCCGAAAGAGCGCTCGCGTTTGCCACACCGTCATTCCGGGGCGCCGCAGGCGAGCCCGGACTCCGGAGCCGCCACCGGTGCAGAACCTTGCGGACCCTGCGTGTCTGGATCCCGGGCTCCGCTGCGCGGCCCCGGGATGACGGTGTTCCTGGATGGTCCGGCAGTCCCTCTCCCTCCGGGCCTTGCCTGGACGGAGAGGACACGCGCACCGGGACCCGAAGTCCTACTGGTAGCCCTTCGGGAAGGGGTTCGGCTCGATCAGGTTCGGGCTCTCGTAGACCACCTCGAACTGGCCCGTGGGCAGGGCCCTGGCCACGCGGGTCTTCGACCAGAGGTGGTGGTTGGGGTGGATCTTGACGTAGCCCTCGGGGGCTTCCTTGAACTCGATGTCGGCCGAGGCGGCCGCCACCTTGTCGACGTCGAAGGACCCGGCCTTCTCCACCGCCATCTTCCACAGGAACGGCCCGAGATAGGCGGCCTGGGTCACGTCGCCGATGACGGTCTTCTCGCCCCACATCTTGTGGAAGGCGGCGACGAACTTCTCGTTGTTCGGGTTCTTGAGCGACTGGAAGTACTTCATGCAGGAATAGGCGCCGGCGATGTTGTCGCCGCCGATGCCGTCGATCTCGTCCTCGGTCACCGAGATCGTCAGCAGGGTCTGCTTCGACAGGTCGATGCCGGCCGCCTTGAGCTGCTTGTAGAACGCCACGTTCGAGCCGCCGACCACGTCGGTGAAGATCACGTCCGGCTTGGTGAGCTTGAGCTTGTTGATCACCGAGTTGAACTGCGTGTGGCCGAGCGGGAAATATTCCTCGCCGACGACCTTGGTCTTGAGCACGTTCTCGATGTGCTTGCGGGCGATCTTGTTCGAGGTGCGCGGCCAGATGTAGTCCGAGCCGATGAAGAAGAACGTCTTGGCGCCCTTCTCCTTGGCGACCCAGTTGAGCGATTCGAGGATCTGCTGGGTGGCTTCCTGGCCGGTGTAGATGACGTTCTTGGACTGCTCCAGGCCCTCGTAGAAGGTCGGGTAGTACAGCAGGCCGTTGTACTGCTCGAAGACCGGCAGCGCGGCCTTGCGCGAGGCGGAGGTCCAGCAGCCCATCACGGCGGCGCAATGGTCGTTGACGAGGAGCTTCTTGGCCTTCTCGGCGAAGGTCGGCCAGTCGGAGGCGCCGTCCTCCTGGATGACCTTGATCTTGCGGCCGAGCACGCCGCCCGCCTCGTTGATCTGCGAGATCGCCAGCTTCTCGGCCTGGATCGAGCCGGTCTCGGAGATCGCCATCGTGCCGGTGGCCGAGTGCAGGATGCCCACCGTGACCTCGGTGTCGGTCACCGCGAGGCCGGTGGTGTTCACCGCCGAGGTCGGCGGCGCCGCCGCGAAGCTCATGCGCGGCATCAGGGCGATCGCCGGAACGCCGGCCAGCCCCATGAGAAGCCTGCGCCGCAGCGCCGATTGCAGGCCGTTGCCCTTGTCCTCTGCCATCGTGCCCAAAACCCCTGTCCGTCGTCGCACGGCGCCTGGAACGGCCGCGGATCGACGGAGCGGAGGCTAGGCCGCGTTGTGCAGTGCGGCCTATACGCTGTTTTGCGTATGTCGGCGGCCCGCGCACAGGCCCATGCTGACGAACTTCCCCGCGAGTCTCCGGACTTCCGGTCCCCGGGCCCGCGCGCCACCTGCCGGGCCGGAGCGCGCCTCCGCTCGGGCGCACGATCGACGGGCACGGTCCTTGCTAAGCTGGGGACGACGGAGCGCCACGGTCCCGGACGGGCCGGGATGCCGCGCCAGACCCCGCGCGGCATGGTACCGTCCGCGCCGAACACGATGACCGAGCACCAGCGTATCCTGCCGATCCGGCGCGACTACAACCGCCTCGTCGCCGACGAGACGCTGGAAGACTATGCCCTCCGCTTCACCGCCAAGAAGGCGCGGCGCTGGTCGGGCTTCCGGGTCGCCCAGACCGCCCTGGGGTCGCTCTCCTTCCTCGCCCTGGAGGCGATCGGCGGCACCCTGGTGCTGACGGTCGGGTTCACCAACACCCTGGCGGCCCTCCTGGTGGTCGGCGCCATCATCTTCGCCACCGCGACGCCGATCAGCCTCTATGCCGCCCGCTACGGGGTCGACATCGACCTGCTCACCCGGGGAGCCGGCTTCGGCTATATCGGCTCGACCGTGACCTCGCTGATCTACGCGAGCTTCACCTTCCTGTTCCTCGCCATCGAGGCGGCGATCATGGCGCTGGCCCTGGAGCTCTGCTTCGGGCTGCCGCCGAGCCTCGGCTACCTCGTCAGCGCGCTCGCGGTGATCCCGCTCGTCGTCTACGGCATCGCGATGATCAGCCGCTTCCAGCTCTGGACGCAGCCGGTCTGGATCGTCCTCAACCTCCTACCCCTGGCCTGCATCGCCTGGGCCGGGGACGCGCCGGTAACGGCCTGGCTCGGCCATCCGGGCGCGGACGGCCTCGGCGGCTTCGACTGGCCGCGCTTCGGGCTGGCCTCCGGCATCCTCCTGGCGCTGCTGGCACAGGTCGGCGAGCAGGTCGACTTCCTGCGCTTCGTGCCGGCGCGGGAGCCCGGCCGCGAGGGCCGCTGGTGGGCGGCGGTGCTGGGCGCCGGGGGCGGCTGGATCCTGCCCGGGATGCTCAAGATCCTGCTCGGCTCGTTCCTGGCCGTGCTCGCGCTGGCGCACGGCGTGCCCGCCGAGCATGCCGGGGAGCCGACGCGGATGTACGCGGTGGCCTTCGGCTACGTGCTGCCCTCGGGGATCGGCGCCGTCGCCCTGATGACGCTGTTCGTCGTGGTCTCGCAGCTCAAGATCAACGTCACCAACGCCTATGCGGGCTCCATCGCCTGGTCGAACTTCTTCTCGCGCCTGACCCACAGCCATCCGGGCCGCGTGGTCTGGCTCGTCTTCAACGTCGCCATCGCGCTCCTGCTGATGGAGCTCGGCATCGACAAGACCATCGTCAGCACCCTGTCGCTCTACGCCGTGGTGGTCTCGGCCTGGGTCGGGGCCCTGGCGGCGGACCTGGCCATCAACAAGCCCTTCGGCCTGTCGCCGCCCGGCATCGAGTTCAAGCGCGCGCATCTCTACGCCATCAACCCCGTCGGCACCGGCGCGATGGCGCTGGCGATCCTCGCCGGCTTCGCCGCCCATGCGGGCTGGCTCGGGGGGACGGCCGTGCCCTTCGCGCCGATGCTGGCGCTGGCCGTGGCGGGCCTGGGGGCGCCCGCCATCGCGCTCGCCACGGGCGGGCGCTACTACCTCGCCCGCACCCCGCGGACCGACTGGCAGGGCGCGTCCGAGATCACCTGCCGGGTCTGCGAGCACCCGTTCGAGCCCGAGGACATGGCCCAGTGCCCCGCCTATGCCGGGCCGATTTGTTCCCTGTGCTGCTCCCTCGACGCGCGCTGCGGCGACCTGTGCAAGCCGCACGGCCGCCTGGAGGCCCAGGCCCAGAGCCTGCTCGCCCGGGTCGCCCCGGCCCGCACCGCCGCCTGGATCGGCGCCCCCCTGGGGCGCTACCTCGCGCTGATGCTCACCCTGGTGGCGGCGATCGCGCTGATCCTCGGCATCGTCCATGCCGGCGCCAGCGCCGAGCATCCCGAGCACCGCGAGGTGCTCGGCGCCGCGCTCACCAGCGTGTTCCTGATCCTGATCGTGATCCTCGGCATCGTCGCCTGGCTGTTCGTACTGGCCCAGGAGAGCCGCCGGGTCGCCCTGGAGGAGACCGCCCGCCAGACCGGGCTCTACCAGGCCGAGATCGAGGCCCACAAAGTCACGGACGCCAAGCTGCAGCAGGCCAAGGAGATCGCCGAAGCCGCCAACCTCGCCAAGAGCCGCTACGTGGTCGGCATCAGCCACGAGCTGCGCACGCCGCTGAACGCCGTGCTCGGCTACGCGCAGCTGCTCGAGGGCGACCCCTCGATTCCGGCCCCGCGCCAGAACGGCATCCGGGTGATCCGGCGATCGGCCCAGCACCTGTCGGGGCTGATCGACGGCCTCCTCGACATCTCCCGGATGGAGGCCGGGCGCCTGCAGATCCACCGCAACGAGGTCCGGCTCGCCGATTTCCTCGACCAGATCGTCGACATGATCCGGCTCCAGGCCCAGGGCGCCGCCCTGGCGTTCCGCTTCACCCGGCCCGAGACCCTGCCGGCGGTGGTGGCCACCGACGAAAAGCGCCTGCGCCAGATCCTGCTCAACCTCCTGTCGAACGCGATCAAGTTCACCCCCGCCGGCACGGTGACCCTGGACCTGACCTACCGCAACCAGATCGCGGTGTTCACGATCAGCGACACCGGCCTCGGCATCCGCCCGGACGACCTGGAGCGGATCTTCGAGCCGTTCGAGCGCGGCTCCCTGGCCGCCGCCCGCTCCACGCCGGGCACCGGCCTCGGGCTGACCATCGCGCACCTGCTGGCCCAGGTGATGGGCGGCGAGATCACGGTCGAGAGCGAGGTCGGGCGCGGCACCCGCTTCCGGGTCCGCCTGATGCTCGCCTCGGTGGCGCGTCCGAAGCCGGTCCTCGCCCAGGCCAGCGCCCCGGCCCGGAGCTACGCGGGCGCGCGCCGCACCATCCTGGTCGCCGACGACGACGCCGCCCATCGCGGGCTGATGCGGGACATCCTCGAGCCCCTCGGCCTCGTGGTGCTGGAGGCCGGCGACGGCCCGGCCTGCCTGGCGCTGGCCGCGACGCGGCCGCCGGACCTGTTCCTCCTCGACATCGCCATGCCGGGCATGAGCGGCTGGGTGCTGGCGAAGGCCCTGCGGGAGGCCGGCCACACGGCGCGCATCGCCATGATGTCGGCCAACGTGCACGAGATCAGCCCGGTCCGCGGCAGCGACGCGCCCCACGACGCGATCATCGCCAAACCCTTCGACCTGCGCGATTTCCTCGAATGCGTCACCGGCCTCCTCGGCCTGGACTGGACCGCGGCGGAAGTCCCTGCGGTGGAAGTCCCTTCGCTGGAAGTCCCCGGGCAGTCTTCCCCCGCATCCGCCGCGCCGGACCCGCGCCCGGAGCACCTCGCCGACCTCCTGCGCCTCGTGCGCATCGGCCACGTCCGCGGCATCGAGGCGAAGCTCGCCGAGATGGCGGGCGGCCCCGCGCCGCCGACGGCCTTCGTCGCGCAGATGCGGTCGCTCACCGCGGTCTTCGACCTGCGCCGGGCCCGGACCGTGATCGAGGGCCTGATGGAGCCGGCCTCCGATGGCTGAGGCGCAGCGCGACATCGTCCTCGTGGTCGACGATTCCCCCGAGACCCTGAGCTTCCTGACGGAGGCGATCGAGCGCTCGGGCGCGACCGTGCTGGTGGCGGTGGCCGGCGACCTCGCCCTGGCGCTGGTCGACGAGATCACCCCGGACGTGATCCTGCTCGACGCGATGATGCCGGGCATGGATGGCTTCGAGACCTGCCGCCGCCTCAAGGCCCGGGGCCACCTCGCCCACGTGCCCGTCATCTTCATGACCGGGCTGTCGGAGACCGAGCACATCGTGAAGGGCCTGGAGGCGGGGGGCGTCGACTACGTCACGAAGCCGATCGCGCCCGACGAGATCCTGGCCCGCATCCGGGTCCACCTCGCCGGGGCCCGCGCGGCCCAGAGCGCCCGGGCCGCCCTCGACACCACCGGCCGCACCCTGTTCGCGGTGGACCGGGACGGGACCGTGCTGTGGGGCACGCCCCAGGCCGCCCGCCTGCTCGGCGGCTTCACCGAACCCGGCGCCCCCGCGAGCCTGCCGCCGCAGGGGGCCGCCTGGCTCCGGGCCTGCCTCGCCGGCGCGGGCGGGCCGGCCCTCACGCTCGCCGACCGCGCCGGCACGGCCTACACCTTCAGCTTCATCGGCGGCACCGGCGACGAGATCCTGCTGCGCCTGTCCCGCGATAGCACGGAGGCGGGGCTGGAGCGCCTGCGCCTGCGCCTGCGCGTCACCGGGCGGGAGGCGGAGGTGCTGCTCTGGCTCTCGCGCGGCAAGTCCAGCCGCGACATCGGCGAGATCCTGGGCCTGAGCCCGCGCACGGTGACGAAGCACCTGGAGGGCATCTACGAGAAGCTCGGCGTCGAGAACCGCACCGCCGCCTCCGTCATCGCCACCCGCCACCTGCAGGATCTGGAGTGACGGGGTCACGGCCGACGGGGTCTGGCCCGAAGGAACGTCGCGCGAAGAGATTTCGCCCGACGCCTGCCGTCCCCACCGGCACGCGGATATTTCCGCCCCGACCCCTCGCTTTGGCGCGGCGAGACACGATCTAAGTCCGAGGTCTCGACGGGGAGCTTGGCGATGAACTGGATGGCGTGGTTGGTCGGCCGCTGCGTGGACATCACCGAGCGCGTCGTGCCCGGCCTCGACCGGCACGAGGCCGGCCGGGCGGGGACGCCGGCGGCCCTGCGCGGCCGGGTGCCGGGCTCGGGCTCGGAACCCTCGGTGACGCAGCCCGGGGCCGGTCTCCGCAAGGAATAGGACGGCGCGGGGAGGCGCGTTACCCTCCGCCCGCGGTCTCGTCAGGCGAGGGCACGGGCCGCGGTGCCGACCTTGCGCACCGAGCCGTCGACGTCGCTCGCGGCGGCGGCGATCCCGTCCACGTTCTGACGCACGATCTCGACGCTCCTGGCGGCGTTCTGCATGTTGACCGACATGTCGCGGGTCACCGCGGCCTGCTCGGTCACCGCCGAGGACACGCTCAGCGAGATCTCGCTGAGATGGGCGATGGTCTGGGCCACGGCCCCGATGGCGCTCACCGCCTGGTTGGTGGAGGTCTGAACCGCCGCGATCTGCGTCCCGATCTCCTCGGTGGCGCGGGACGACTGGTTGGCCAGGGCCTTCACCTCGGCGGCGACCACGGCGAAGCCCCGGCCCGCCTCGCCCGCCCGGGCCGCCTCGATGGTGGCGTTGAGCGCCAGCAGGTTGGTCTGGTCGGCGATGGAGCGGATCACCGAGATCACCTCGCCGATCTTGTCGGCGGCCGAGGTCAGGCCCGCGACGATGCCGGAGGCCTCCCCGGCCCGGATCACGGCCTCGTCGGCGGCGGTCTTCGCCTCGACGGCGTGGCGGCTCAACTCTTCGATGGAGGCCGAGAATTCCTCGGCGCCCGCCGCCACCGCCTGGACGTTGCCGGAGGTCTGGGCCGCCGCCTCGGCGGTGAGGCTGGCCTGATGGCTGACGTCGGAGATCGAGCCGGTGATCAGCCCGAGATCCTTGTCGATCGCCTGCTGGCCCTGGTGGCGCCGCAACCGGTCGGCGACCTCAGCGGTGACGTCACTGGCGAACTTGACCACGGCGATCACCCGGCCGTCGGGCCCGAATACCGGGTTGTAGGCGCCGTAGATCCACACCTCGCGGCCGCCCTTCGCCAGGCGGCGGAACTCGCCGGCTTGGTAGGCGCCCCCGGCAAGGGCCGACCAGAACGCCGCATAGGCCGGGCTGTCCCGTTCGGCGGGCGCCATGAACTGGCTGTGGTGGCGGCCCCGGATCTCCTCGAGGCGGTAGCCCAGGGTCTCGAGGAAGTTCGGATTGGCGTCGGTGACGATGCCCTCCGGCGTGAAGTGGATCACCGCCTGCGAGCGGTTGATCGCCGCGATCTGCGCCTCGTTGCCGGCGTTGCGCTCGGTCTGGGCGGTGATGTCGGTGGCGAACTTGACGACCTTGATCGGCTTGCCGCGCCGGTCGAGGATCGGGTTGTAGCTCGCCTGGATCCAGATCCGGCGCCCGTCCTTGGCGACCCGGCAGAAATCCCGCGCCTGGAATTCGCCGCGGCGCAGGGCGTCCCAGAACTGCCGGTAGGCGGGCGAATCCCGCTCCTCGGCGGGCACGAACTGGCTGTGCGGACGGCCCCGGACCTCGTCGAGGGTATAGCCGACGAGATCAAGGAAGATCTGGTTCGCGCCCTGGACGGTCCCGTCCATGCCGAACTCGATCCGACCCTGTGACCGGTCGAGGGCATCCAGTGTCGCCCGAAGGCCTGCCCCGAACATTGCGATCCCCATGCTTGAACTCAGCGGCCGATCCGTGACCGGCGACGCCCGGTTCCGTTCCTGAACTTTCTGAATAGGAAACCTGAATCCGAATTTAACGGTACTGGACCTTTTGCAATTTTGTGCCGATTTGAGCGGTTTAAAGTCAGAACATCCGGAACTTCCTCGCATTCCGGAATTGTCTATCACGCGGCCGTGACCGAAACGGCCGCGGGGGCCGGGATCGCCACGCCCCCGCGCCTGGATCGCGGAGCGCCTGGGCGATGCGGGCGCGGCCGCCCGTTCACGAGTTGCGCGAGCGATGAACCTTGGCCGGCGCCTCGTGCGTTGCCCCGTCGACGAACACGTGCGCCGCGGGACCGCAGGGCCCCGACGCCGAGTTTCCCGACCGAGATTCCCGACCGAGAGAGTTTCCATGCCGAGAGGGCCGATGACGCGACGCCAGTCCGACCACCCGACACGTCCGATTCGGGGGCTCCCGCAATCCGGCTTCCGCGCCGGACGGACGCGGACCCTCGCGGCGGCCCTGCTGGGCGCCGTCCTCCTGCCGGGTTCCGTGCTGGCGCAGGGCGCGCCCGCGGCGCCGGCCGCGACGCTGACCAAGGTGGCGAGCTTCGACCATCAGGTCACCGGCGTCACCGTCTCGAAGGACGGGCGCATCTTCGTCAACTTCCCGCGCTGGACCGAGGACACCGAGGTCTCGGTGGCCGAACTGAAGGACGGCAAGGTGGTGCCGTTCCCCGATGCGGCCTGGAACGCCTGGCGCAACGCCCGCAAGGACGAGGTCACGGCCAAGGACCACTGGGTCTGCGTCCAGAGCGTCGTAGCCGGTCCGAACGGCAACCTCTGGGTGCTCGATCCGGCCGCCCCCGCCATGGCGGCCCTGGTGCCCGGCGGCCCGAAGCTCGTCGAGATCGACCTGAAGACCAACCAGCCCGCGCGCACCATCGCCTTCGACGAGAGCGTCGCGCCCCAGGGCTCCTACCTCAACGACGTGCGCTTCTCCCCCGACGGCAAGACCGCCTACCTCACCGATTCCGGGGCCAAGGGCGCCCTGGTGGTGGTCGACCTCGACAGCGGCCGGGCCCACCGGGTGCTCGACGGCGATCCCTCGACGCAGGCGGACAAGAGCGTGACCGTGACCTATGACGGCAAGCCCCTGCGCCGGCCGGACGGGCGCGGCGTCGAGTTCGCCGCCGACGGCATCGCCCTCTCGCCCGACGGCAAGACGCTCTACTGGCAGGCGATCAAGGGCAAGACGCTCTACAGCCTGCCCACCGAGACGCTCGCGGGCAGCATCACCTCCGCGCTGATGCCGACGGCGCTGGCCGACAAGAGCGTGTCGGGCCGCATCGAGACTGTGGGCGAGAACGGCCCGGCCGACGGGCTGATCATCTCGCGCAAGGACGGCCGGATGTACGTGACCTCGCCGCAGGACGATTCGATCAAGGTCCGCGACCTCTCGGCCAAGGGCAATGCGCTCGCCACCGTGGTGCAGGACAAGCGCCTGCGCTGGCCCGACACCTTCGCGGAAGGGCCCGACGGGACGCTCTACGTCACCACCTCGCACATCCAGGATTCGGCCTTCTACAAGCCAGACGCGCCGGCGGCCCTGCCGACGGAGCTGTGGAGCTTCAAGCCGGGTGCGAGCGACGCCACCGGCTCGACCGCCCCGGCCCCGGCCGCCCGCTGACCCGCACCGCGCCGTCCCCGCACCGGGGCGGCGCGGCCGTCGTGCCCTTAGCCCATCGAGGATCGATGCCGACGATACGACGACGCGCGCTGCTCGCCGGCGCGGGAACGGCCCTCGCCCTGCGCGGCTGGCCGGCCGCGGCGGCCCCCATCGTCCGGGTCGACGATCCGCGCCTGCGCGACGTGCTCGATCCCGGCGCGCCGCTGCGCACGCTCTATGCGGGCGGGCGCTGGTGCGAGGGCCTGTGCTACGCGCCCGGGCTCGGCGGCCTGATCGTCAGCGACGTCCGGGCCAACCGGATGGTCCGGATCGGCGACGACGGCGGCACGAGCGTGTTCCGCGATCCCTCGAACAACGCCAACGGCAACACCCTGGACGGCGAGGGCCGCCTCGTCACCTGCGAGCATCGCGGGCGCCGGGTGGTGCGGCGCGAGCCGGACGGGCGCCTCACCGTGCTGGCCGACGCCTTCGGGGGCCGGCCGCTGAATTCGCCCAACGACGCCGCCCTGGCGCCGGACGGCGCGATCTGGTTCACCGACCCCGTATTCGGCATCACCATGCCGGACGAGGGCCTGATGGCGACGCCGGCGCAAGGGGCACGGCGGGTCTACCGGATCGACCCGTCCGGCCGGGTCGAGGCCATGACCGACGCCGTCGGCCAGCCCAACGGCATCGCCTTCAGCCCGGACGGCAGCCGCCTCTACGTCAGCGACACCAGCGCCGCCCTGAAGAACCCGGAGGGCGCCCGCACCGTCCTGGTCTTCCCGGTGCGGGAGGGCCGCGGCCTCGGCGCACCGAAACCCTTCGCCACCGTGGAGGCCGGCGTGCCGGACGGGCTCGCGGTGGATGCCGACGGCCGGGTCTACGCCGCCTGCTTCGACGGCGTGCGGATCTACGCGCTCGACGGCACGGCCCTCGGGCGCATCGCCACCGCCACGGACGCCGCCAACGTCGCCTTCGGCGGCCCGGACGGCCGGCGCCTCTTCATCGGCGCGGGCGCCCATGTCCTCGCCATCGACCTCAAGGTGCGCGGCCCCGCCCGGGGCTGACCCGCCGTTCCCTCGTCCCCGCTCGACCGGATTGCGCCATGACGCTCGCTCGCCGTGACCTCCTCGCCGCCGGCCTCACCGGTGCGGCGGCCCTCTCCCTGCCCGGCGAGGCCGCCGCGGCGGCGCCCCCCGAGGTCGCCACCCGCCGGGCGGCGGGCGGGCTCGAACTCGCCTTCACGGCGAACGCGCCCTCGACCCCCACCGGCCTCGCCATCTCGGCCGGCGGCCGGCGCTTCGTGATGATGCCGCGCTTCAACGCCAAGGTGCCCTACACCCTGGGCGAGGTGCTGGCGGACGGCGCGGTCCGGCCCTACCCGGACATGGCCACGAACCAGCCCGACCCGGAGCAGCCGCAGGCGCGCCTGTTCCACGTGCCCAACGGCGTCTTCGACCGCGACGACACCCTGTGGTGCCTGGATGCCGGCCTGCCGGACGGCTCCGGCCCGCCGGTGAAGGGCGGCGCCAAGCTGGTGCAGATCGACCTCGCCGGCAACCGCATCCGCCGCGTCGTGCCGCTGGAGGCCGGCATCACCCCGACCTCGTCGCTCAACGACCTGCGGGTGGACATCCGCGACGGCTATGCCCGCGCCTACATCACCGACCAGGGCCAGGACGGGGAGGGCGCCATCCTGGCGGTCGATCTCGCCAGCGGCCGGGTGGTGCGCCGCCTTGCGGGTCACGCCAGCACCAAGTCGCAGAAGGGGCTCCTCAAGATCGTCGAGGACCGCCCGGTGGTGCAGCGCAAGGGGGAGGGGCCGCCGCGCCCGGTCCAGGGCGGCGCCAACGGCATCGCGCTCAGCCCCGACGGCCGGCGCCTGTACTACGCCCCCCTGATCGGGCGGCGCCTCTACGCGGTGGAGACCGCCGCGCTCCTCGACCCCGAGACCAGCGACGCAGGCGTGGCGGCCGGCGTCGCGGATCTCGGCGAGAAGGGCATGACCGGCGGCCTCACCACCGATTCGAAGGACCGGGTCTACCTCGCCATGCAGGAATTCAACGCGGTCGGCCGGCGCGACCCCGACGGTACGGTGGAGATCATCGCCTCCGACCCGCGCCTGATCTGGGCCGACACGTTCTGGATCACCCCGGACCGCTGGCTCCACATCTCGTCCGCCCAGGTGAACCGGCGCCCGGAATACAACGGCGGCGAGGACCTGCAGGCGCAGCCCTACGCCATCCTGCGCATGCGGATCGACGCCGATCCGGCCTGAGGCGCACCGGTCGTCGGGCCAGGCGCTCGGCCGGGCATCGCCCCGGCCCTGCGCCATGGGGTTGCAATACAACCTTAAGCGTCGGACGCTATCACCGCTGCGTGTGAACCGCATCGGACCGAGGGCATGCCGCAGCGACGGGCGACGATCGACGCCATCCGCGGCCTCTGCCTGATCAACATCTTCGTCAACCACATCCAGGACGGCGCCCTCGCGGCGGTCTCGCCGTCCCGCCTGGGCTTCTCCGACAGCGCCGACATCTTCGTCCTGCTCAGCGGCATCTCCGTCGCCCTCGCGGCGAGCCAGGCGTCGCGGCGCCGGCTCCCGGACATCGTCGCCCATCTCTGGCGGCGGGCCGTCCGGATCTACGCCTTCGACCTCGTGATCATCCTGTCGACGCTCGGCCTCCTGGCCGCATTCCTCGCCCTGCGCGGCGTCGCGGGCGTTCACGCGGAGGCTTTGGGCCTGCTGCGGGACCACGGCTTTCCGCGCGTGCTCGGCCATGCCCTGACCCTGCGCCAGACGGTGGGCTACTCCGCCGTCCTGCGCCTCTACGTCGCCCTGATGCTGGTCGCGCCCCTCCTCCTGCGCCTGGCCGGATGGCGGTTTTGGGCGCCCCTGCCACCGGCCCTGCTCCTCTGGCTCGCGGCCGGGGCGTTCGATCTGGTGGTGAACAACAGCCTCACGGGCGCGCCCTTCGTCCTGACGGTCCTGCCCTGGATCCTCGTCTTCTCCATCGGGATCGCGATCGGCCAGGGCATGGTCGGCGGCGTCGCCCTGCCGCGCAGCCGGTGGCTGACCGGGCTCGCGCTGGCCTACCTCGTCGGCTACCTCGTCCTGGCGGTGATCGTGGTGCGCCTGTGGCCGCTGGCGGCGGACTGGGCCGCGACGCGCAACGACGGCTTCTGGTTCGGCGCGAGCAAGACCTATCAGTCGCCCCTGCGCCTGCTGCACCTCCTCGCCCTGACCTACGTGGTGATGGCCCTGCCGCGGGCTCCGCTGATCCGCCTGCTGCACCAGGTGCCGCGCGACCATCTCCTGTGCCGCCTCGGCCGCAGCTCCCTGCCGGTCTTCACCGCCGGCGCGATCGGGGCCGTGGCGGCCAGCGAGGCGCTCGATCTCGCCTCCGTTCCCCTCGACGACGCTTGGCTGCCGATGCTGCTCCTCGAAGCCGGCATGATCGCCCTGTTCGTCGGCATCGCCCTGCGGATCGCCGGTCCCGCCCACCGGCCGATGCGCGGTCCGGCGGCTCCCGGCCGAAGCGGGACGACGGGTCCGGACAGACTGGCACGCGCGGCGGGCGGCCCGCGCTCGACCACCGCCTGAACCCCTATTCCGACCAGCGCAGGGCCGCGGCGGCGGCCAGCGTCCCGATCACGCCCGCGATCAGGCTGAGGGCGCACAGGATGGCCAGGGGTGTCGTGAACGGGACGGTGCCGCCGAGGGCCGATTCGCTCGCCGAGACGCCGAAGATCAGCGTCGGGATCATCAGCGGCAGCACCACGACCGCCAGGATGAGGCCGCCGCGGCGGATGGAGGCGGTGAGCGCCGCGCCCACCGCGCCCACGAAGGTCAGGGCCGGAGTGCCGACCAGCAGGGTGAGGGCGGTGGCCGCCATCGCCCGGCCGTCGAGGGCGACGAGGAGCCCGAACAGGGGCGAGGCCAGGGCCAGCGGCAGGCCGGTGGTGAGCCAGTGGGCCAGCACCTTGGCGAGCACCACCCCCTCCAGGGGGGCCGGCGAGCCGGTCATCAGGTCGAGGGAGCCGTCCTCCTCGTCGGCCTGGAACAGGCGGTCGAGGCCGATCAGGGTCGAGAGCACGGCGGCGAGCCAGAGGATCGCCGGGCCGATCCGCGACAGCAGGTTGAGGTCGGGCCCGAGGGCGAAGGGCACCAGGGCGACGATCATCAGGAAGAACACGAGGGAGAGCGCCCCCGAGCCGCCGACGCGGGCGGCGAGGGCGAGGTCGCGGGCGACGAGGGCCCTCAGGGCGCGCATCACCACCAGACCTCGTCGGCCGCCGCCGCCCGGGCCGCGGCCGGTGCCGCGGGCACGGGCGCCTCGATCCGCAGTTCCTGCGCGTCGGCGAGGCCGAGGGCCTGGTGCGTCGCCGCGATCACGAGGCCGCCCGCCGCGCGGTGGCGCGCCATCATCCCGGCCAGGACATCCTGCGAGGCGGCGTCGAGGGCCGCGGTCGGCTCGTCGAGGAGCCAGAGCGGGCGCCGGCAGACGAGGAGGCGGGCCAGCGCCACCCGCCGGCGCTGGCCGGCGGAGAGATAGGCCACGGGCAGCCGCAGGGCGTGGCCGAGCCCGAGTTCCTCGAGGGCCGCGCGCGGGCTCGCCGTCGGCGCGCCGAGGAGGTCGCGGGCGAAGGCGAGGTTCTCCTCGGCCGTCAGCGGGCTCTTCAGCCCGTCGCGATGGCCGACCACGTGCAGGCACTCGGACAGGGTCGCCTCGCCGACCCCGCTCGCCGCGACCGTCCCGGCCTCCGGCTTGAGCCGGCCCGCCAGCACCGCGAGCAGCGTCGACTTGCCGGCCCCGTTGCGCCCGGTGACCATCAGGGCCTCGCCCGGCCCGAGGGCGAAGGACAGGCCCGAGAAGATGCGGCGGCCGGAGCGGCGGACGGCGAGGTCTTGGGCGGTCAGCCGCACGGGGGGTCCTGAATCATGAGCCTTGAGAGATGCGCCTGCCGGGCCGGCCAAACCAAGTGCGGGGGTCTCCGCTCCCTCGGCGCTTCGCCCATCGCACGCGGATCGTTCGGTGGCGAGACCCAGGAGCGCGAAAAGGATGCGTCGGTGGTCGCGCCGTCCGGGCCGGGAATTCCGGCGGTGATCCGGATCGGACCCGGCCCGACGCACGACAACTTTCGCGTGCAATTCGGGGGCTTCGGTCGTAATCGGCACTGATCGGCTCCTTTCCGGTCGCTGCTGTCCGGTCGCCGCACGCGCGGGTCCCATGCCCGGTCCGATCTTCACCTACACGCGGCACGCGCGGGACCAGCTCGCGTTGCGCAAGCTGGAGCCGGCTTGGGTCGAGCGCACGATCCTCGCCCCAGAAGCCTTCGAAACCGACCCTGGACATCCGGACCGAACGCGCGCCTTTCGCACCGTGCCCGAGCGGGAGGGCCGCACGCTTCGCGTGGTTTTCGTGGTACGATCTGCCTCGACCTTTCACGTCATCACCGCATTCCTGGATCGTGGCCGGAGGCCTGGAGCCGATGAAGTCCCGATATGATGCCGAGGCCGACGCCCTCTACGTGCAGCTCGCCGACGCGCGAATCGCCGGAAGCGAGGAAGTGCGTCCGGGCATCGTGCTCGATTTCGACGCGGCGGGACGCGTCGTCGGGATCGAGATCCTCGATGCCTCCCGGCACGTGGCCGAGGGCGCGGATTTCGCGCATCTCGTCGCGGCGTAGTCGCGCCTTCCGAACAGATCCCGCGCGCTGTCAGGCCCCCGGTAGCGGCCAGTTTCGAAGTGTTCTATAACGCGCGCAGGCTGCGCCGCGCGAGTTTCAGGGCGTCCAAATCGCCCTTCGCGCATCATCCTCACCCGGGCACCCCCGGGGCGGCGCGCGCTTCACAGCGCTCCCAGCCGAACACGTGTTTTCGTGGCGCAGGTTATGCCTGCGCGTGTTCGACCAACCGCTCGCGAGGAATTACAACGCCGTGGCATCGCTCGACAGCTTCCAGTCTCGCCAGACCCTCACCGTCGGAGACAAGTCCTACACCTACTACTCGATTCCCCATGCCGAGAAGGCCGGCCTCGCCGACGCCACCGCGCTGCCCTTCTCCATGAAGGTGCTGCTCGAGAACCTGCTGCGCTTCGAGGACGACCGCTCGGTCAAGAAGGACGACATCTCGGCCACCGTCGCCTGGCTCGGCAACAAGGGCAAGACCGAGACCGAGATCGCCTTCCGCCCCTCCCGGGTGCTGATGCAGGACTTCACGGGCGTGCCCGCGGTGGTCGACCTCGCCGCGATGCGCGACGCCATGGTGGCGCTCGGCGGCGACCCGCAGAAGATCAACCCGCTGGTGCCGGTCGACCTCGTGATCGACCACTCGGTGATCGTCGACGAGTTCGGCACCCCGAAGGCGCTGGCCGACAACGTGGCGCTGGAATACTCGCGCAACGGCGAGCGCTACACCTTCCTCAAATGGGGCCAGTCGGCCTTCGACAACTTCTCCGTCGTGCCGCCCGGCACCGGCATCTGCCACCAGGTGAACCTCGAGTTCCTGTCGCAGACCGTGTGGACGAAGCAGGATCCCGATTCTTCGGACGGCACCGAGCTCGCCTATCCGGACAGCCTCGTCGGCACCGATTCGCACACCACCATGGTCAACGGCCTGGCCGTGCTCGGCTGGGGCGTCGGCGGGATCGAGGCCGAGGCCGCGATGCTCGGCCAGCCCCTCTCGATGCTGATCCCCGAGGTCGTCGGCTTCAAGCTGTCGGGCAAGCTGCCCGAGGGCACCACGGCCACCGACCTCGTGCTCACCGTCACCCAGATGCTGCGCAAGAAGGGCGTGGTCGGCAAGTTCGTGGAGTTCTACGGCCCCGGCCTCGACGACATGGCGGTGGCCGACCGCGCCACGATCTCCAACATGGCCCCCGAATACGGCGCCACCTGCGGCTTCTTCCCCATCGACCAGAAGACCATCGACTTCCTCAAGGTCACTGGCCGCGCCGACGACCGGATCGCCCTGGTGGAGGCCTACGCCAAGGCGCAGGGCATGTGGCGCGACGCGGCCACGCCGGACCCCGTCTTCACCGACACGCTCGAACTCGACATGGGCGACGTGCGCCCGTCGCTCGCCGGCCCCAAGCGTCCGCAGGACCGGGTGCTCCTCGACGGCGCCAAGCCCGGCTTCGCGCAGTCGATGGAGACCGAGTTCAAGAAGGCGGCCGACATCGCCAAGCGCTACCCGGTGGAGGGCGCCAACTTCGACATCGGCCACGGCGACGTGGTCATCGCCGCCATCACGAGCTGCACCAACACCTCGAACCCGAGCGTGATGATCGGCGCCGGCCTGCTCGCCCGCAACGCGGTCGCCAAGGGCCTGCGCTCCAAGCCCTGGGTGAAGACCTCCCTGGCGCCCGGCTCCCAGGTGGTGGCGGAGTACCTTGAGAGCGCCGGCCTGCAGAAGCCCCTCGACGCCCTCGGCTTCAACCTCGTCGGCTTCGGCTGCACCACCTGCATCGGCAACTCGGGCCCCCTGCCGGCCCCGATCTCGAAGGCGATCAACGACAACGACGTCGTCGCCGCCGCCGTGCTCTCGGGCAACCGCAACTTCGAGGGCCGCGTGAACCCCGACGTGCGGGCGAACTACCTCGCCTCGCCGCCGCTGGTCGTCGCCTACGCGCTCGCCGGCTCGATGCAGATCGACATCACCACCGAGCCGCTGGGCACGGGGTCGGACGGCCAGCCCGTCTACCTGAAGGACATCTGGCCCTCGTCCGCCGAGGTCCAGGAGTTCATCGAGGCCAACATCACCTCGACCCTGTTCAAGTCCCGCTACGCCGACGTGTTCGGCGGCGACGATTACTGGAAGGCCGTCGAGGTCACCGAGGCCGAGACCTTCAAGTGGGATTCGACCTCCACCTACGTGCAGAACCCGCCCTATTTCGAGGGCATGCAGAAGACCCCGGCCCCGGTGGAGGACGTGGTCGACGCCCGCATCCTCGGCCTGTTCCTCGACTCGATCACCACCGACCACATCTCGCCGGCGGGCAACATCCGGGCGAACTCCCCGGCGGGCGCCTACCTGCAGGAGCACCAGGTCCGGGTGCAGGACTTCAACCAGTACGGCACCCGGCGCGGCAACCACGAAGTCATGATGCGCGGCACCTTCGCCAACATCCGCATCAAGAACCAGATGGTCCGCGACGAGTCCGGCAACGTGGTCGAGGGCGGCTGGACCCTGTTCCAGCCCTCGGGCGAGCGGATGTTCATCTACGACGCCGCGCAGAAGTACCAGGCGCAAGGGACCCCGCTCGTCGTCTTCGCCGGCAAGGAATACGGCACCGGCTCCTCGCGCGACTGGGCGGCCAAGGGCACCAAGCTCCTGGGCATCCGGGCCGTGGTGGCCGAGAGCTTCGAGCGCATCCACCGCTCGAACCTCGTCGGCATGGGCATCGTCCCCCTGGTCTTCCAGGGCGACACCTCCTGGGCCTCGCTGGGCCTGAAGGGCGACGAGACGGTCTCGATCCGGGGCCTGTCCGGCGACCTGAAGCCGCGCCAGACCATGATCGCGGAGATCACCTCGGCCGACGGCACCAAGCGCGAGGTGCCGCTGACCTGCCGCATCGATACCCTCGACGAGCTCGAATACTTCCGCAACGGTGGCATCCTGCCCTACGTCCTGCGCTCGCTGGCCGCGTAAGAAACGACCGGTTCCGCAAATCGCAATCGCGATTGTGAGGCCTCGCCCGAAAGGGCGGGGCCTTTTTCGTATCGGCCTCCCTGCGCTTGACGCCGCGCCGTGGGCGGCCGAAACGCGGTGAAACGATCCAAGACCGCGACAGAGCAAGGATTTTCAGGTGCCTCGCTTATCCGACGATCTCATGTTGTCTGCGCCGACCCTGAACCCTCCCCCCTCTGCGGGAGAGGGGAGAGGGTGATGAACGTGCGCCCGATCCTCCTGACCAACGCGACGCTCTGCGATCCGGCGACGGGCCGGCAGGGACCCGGCCACGTCCTCGTGCGCGACGGCCTGATCCAGGATGTCGGCTGGGGACCCGTCGCCGGAGTGCCGGACGCGGCCGAGACGATCGATTGCGGCGGCCATGTCCTCAGCCCCGGCCTGGTCGACCTGCGCGCCTTCGTGGGCGAGCCCGGCGCCGAGCACCGCGAGACCCTGGCCAGCGCCAGCGCGGCGGCGGCGGCCGGCGGCGTCACCACCCTGGTCTGCATGCCGGACACCAACCCGGTCATCGACGGGCCGGCCATCGTTGACTTCGTGCTGCGCCGGGCCCGCGACACGGCGAGCGTCCACGTCCTGCCGGCCGCCGCCATCACCAAGGGGCTGGCCGGCCAGGAGATGACCGAGTTCGGGCTGCTGCAGGAAGCCGGCGCCGTGGCCTTCACCGACGGCCTCAAGGCGGTGGCGAACGCCCAGGTGATGCGCCGCGCGCTGACCTATGCCCGCGACTTCGGCGCCCTGCTGATGCAGCATGTGGAGGAGCCCGATCTCGTCGGCGACGGCGTGATGAACGAGGGCGAGATGGCCTCGCGCCTCGGGCTCCTCGGCATCCCGCGCGAGGCCGAGACCGTGATGCTGGAGCGCGACATCCGCCTCGTGCGCCTCACCGGGGCGCGCTACCACGCCGCGATGATCTCCTGTGCCGATTCGGTCGAGATCGTGCGCCGGGCCAAGGCGGACGGCCTGCCCGTCACCTGTGGCGCCTCGGTGAACAACCTCGTCCTCAACGAGGGCGACATCGGCCATTACCGCACCTTCTGCCGGCTCTCGCCGCCGCTGCGCCACGAGACCGACCGGCTCGCCCTGGTGGCGGCCCTCAACGCGGGCGTGATCGACGTCGTCGTCTCCGACCACAACCCGCAGGACGTCGAGACCAAGCGGCTGCCCTTCGCCGAGGCCGCCGACGGGGCGCTGGGCATCGAGACCCTGCTCGGCGCGGCGCTGCGGCTGGTCCATACCGGCGACGTCGCCCTGCCGCGCCTGCTGGCGGCCCTGACGGCGAACCCGGCGGCCCTCCTCGGGCGCGCGGCCGGCCGCCTCGCGGCCGGGGCGCCGGCCGACCTCGTGCTGATCGATCCGGACCTGCCCTACGTCCTCGACAAGCGAACCTTGAAGTCGCGCTCGAAGAACTCGCCCTTCGACGAGGCGCGCCTCCAGGGGGCCGCCATCCTGACCATGGTGGCGGGACGCGTCGTGTTCCGCGCGCCCGCCGAGACCGAGGCCGCCGCGTGATCGCCCTCGACGAAACATCCTGGCCCCTCCTGCTGGCAGGGCTGGCGGGGGGCTACCTTCTCGGCTCGATCCCGTTCGGGCTGATCCTGACCCGCTATGCGGGGCTCGGCGACGTACGGGCGATCGGCTCCGGCAACATCGGCGCCACCAACGTGCTGCGCACCGGGCGAAAGGGCCTGGCGGCCGCGACCCTGCTGGGGGACGCCCTGAAGGGCACGCTCGCGGTGCTGCTCGCCGGCCGCTTCGGGCTGGAGGCGGCGCTCGTGGCCGGCCTCGGCGCCTTCCTGGGGCACCTGTTCCCGGTCTGGCTCGGCTTCAAGGGCGGCAAGGGCGTGGCGACCTTCCTCGGCGTCCTCCTGGCGCTGAGCCCGCTGGGCCTCCTGGCCTTCGCCGCCATCTGGCTCGGCCTCGCCTTCACCCTGAAATACTCCTCCCTCGCGGCGCTGGCGGCCTCGGCCCTGACGCCCCTCGTCCTGTGGGCGCTGGGACAGCCTGCGGTTGCAATGCTGTTTCTCCTGCTCGCCGTCCTGCTATGGTGGAAGCACGCGCCCAACATCCGCCGGCTGATCGACGGGACCGAGGGGCGCATCGGGCAGAAGGGCTGAGGCCCGGGCGCCCGCTCCGGAAGGGGGAGGGCGATGCAGCTCACCGATGCCCAGCGTCTCGACTGGCTGCGCCTGATCCGCAGCGAGGGCATCGGCCCGCGCAGCTTCCGCACCCTGATCAACCGCTTCGGCGGCGCCGGCCCGGCCCTCGAGGCCCTGCCGATCCTCACCGGCCGCAGTGGCCGCAGCATCAAGCCGCCGAGCCGGGCGGAGGCCGAGGCCGAGATCGCCGCAGCCGGTCGCCTTGGTGCCCGCCTCGTCGCGCTCGGGGAGGCGGACTATCCGAAGCTGCTGCAGGCCGCCGACTCGGCCCCGCCGCTGATCGCGATCCGGGGCGAGGCCGCGATCCTCCAGCGTCCCGCCATCGCCCTGGTCGGCTCGCGCAACGCGTCCGCCGCGGGCCTCGCCTTCACGGAGCGCCTCACCCGCGGGCTCGGCGAGGCCGGCCTCGTCATGGTCTCGGGGCTGGCGCGGGGCATCGACGCCCGCGCCCATCGGGCGGCCCTGGTGCCCGGCACGGTGGCGGTGCTGGCGGGGGGACAGGACCGGATCTACCCGGCCAACCACGCCGCCCTGGTCGAGGCGATCCTGGAGGCGGGCGGGGCGGTGCTGGCCGAGATGCCGATGGGGTGGGAGCCGCGCGGGCGCGACTTCCCCCGGCGCAACCGCATCATCTCCGGCCTCGCCTACGGGACCATCGTGGTGGAGGCCGCCCGCCGCTCGGGCTCGCTGATCACCGCCCGCTTCGCCCTGGAACAGGGCCGCGAGGTCTTCGCCGTGCCGGGCTCGCCCCTCGACCCGCGGGCGGAAGGCACCAACGACCTCATCCGCCAGGGCGCGACGCTGGTCTCCGAGGCCGCCCACGTCATCGACGTCATCGCCCCGCTGCTGGCGGGGGGCGCCGACGGGCGCCGGTCCGAGGCCCTGGCGGTCGACCGGCCGGACCTCGCCGATGCGCCGATCTTCTGGGACGAGCTCGATGTCGACGGCATCGTCCTGCCGATGCCCGCCGAGGATTTCGCGGCGCCGGAGCCCACGGACGACCGCGCCCGCCTCATCGCCTATCTCAGCCCGACCCCGATCGGGACCGACGAGCTGGCGCGCAGCGCCGGACTCAGCGTCCGCGTGGTCCAGACCACCCTGCTCGAGCTGGAACTCGACGGGCGCATCGAGCGCCACGGCAGCGGCGCGGTGTCGCTGGTGGGCTGAGGGCCGTCACGCCTCGTCGTCGGGCTCCTCCTCGCCCAGCGCGCGGCGCATCTGGTCGAGGCAGCCCTGCAGGATGTAGGCGGCCGCCAGCATGTCGACCACCTCGCCGCGCTTGGCCCGCGAGGCATCCGCCGCGATGAGCGCGCGGGTGACGGCGGCGGTGGAGAGGCGCTCGTCGCAGTAGAGCACGGGCAGGGGCAGGAGCGGCTTCATGTTGCGCACGAAGGAGCGGGTCGACTGGACCCGCGGCCCCTCGCTGCCGTCCATGTTGAGGGGCAGGCCGATGACGAGGCCGCCGACGCCGTGCCGCTCGCACAGGGTTGCCAGGTGCTTCACGTCGGGGGTGAACTTCACCCGCCGGATCGTCTCCAGGGGCGAGGCGATCTGGCGCCCGACATCCGACAGGGCGAGCCCGATCGTCTTGGTGCCGAGGTCGATCCCGATCAGACGGGGCCCGCCCTGCGACGCCTCCGCGAAGGCCCGCATCTCGGCCTCGTCCATGTCCGTCGCTCTCCCGTGATGGCGCCTCTCCTGCGCGATCCGGCTCCGGGCGGCAAGCCTTCCTGGCGGCAAGCCTTCCCGGCGGCCGGCGAGTCGTACTCTCGATCGGCAAACCCCGCCGCGCGCCAAAGGGGGCATCCGTGGCCGATCCGGGCCGCCCGGGAATCAGTGCAGGCCGGCCGAGCCTTCGGTGCCGTCGCCGACGAAGCTGGCGGGGAGGGGCTCGGCGCCCATGCCGAGGATGCCGCGCACCGCCGGTCCCTGGCTGCGCCGAATCAGGTCGACGAGGTCGGCCCCGCCGAAGCGCACCGATTCGAGGTCGGCGCCCAAGACCCAGATCTCGTACTCGTCACGCCCCGGCACCACGTCCCAGAACAGGAACACGCCGGCCTCCGAGCGGCCGAAGAAGCCGGCCCGCTCGACGACGCTCGGATCGTCGCCCTCCACCTCGAAGCGGTGCTCTGGACGGTCGCCGAGGACGGAGGCGATGCTGTGGGCGATCAGCTCGGACTGCGCGAGGAGGTCGGTCTCCGGGGCCTCGCTCGGGACCGCCACGCGAAAGTAGCCGTTGGCGAGCCCTGCCCCGAGGGTCCGGCAGAAGGCGCGGTAGCTCTCGGGCAGCCCGTAGCCGAGTTCCGCCTCGGCCCGGTCGAGGGCCGCCTCGGTCGCCACCGGACCCGGCGCGCAGGGCGAGAACACCGTCTCCCACATGAAATCGATCTCCGGACCGGGGTTAACCTTAAAGAAGCGTTGTCATAGCCTTGCGGGGACCGGATCGGCCAGAGCATCGTTAATCCATCGTTAAGACGCCGGATATCGACCGCATGACCGACCCGATGCCCCAGCCGCGGCCCGCGCGCCGCCGGATGCCCCTGCGGCACAAGCTGATGCTGGCGCTGGCCTGCGAGATCCTGCTCGTCGGGTTCCGGCAGGCGGACGTCTCCCCCGCGCGGGCGGGCATCCTCATCGAGTCGCCGATCCTGCCCCACCACGCCATCGCCTGACGCTGGCGGCCTCCGGGCGCCGCGGCGGCCTGAGCGCGGCCCCGGCGTTGCGAGCCCGCAGAGGCGGGTGCTATAGCCCGGCCCGACGCCCCATCGCCCGCGGAACCCCGCCGGACCGCGATGGGTGCCTGAGGATCCGAAGACAGCATGTCGGTCGACGCAACGACGGTGAGGCGCATCGCGCATCTGGCGCGCATCGCGGTGAGCGAGGACGAGGTCGCCCCCCTGCAGGGCGAGTTGAACGCGATCCTGGCCTTCGTCGAACAACTCGGCGCCGTGGACGTGACGGGGGTCGAGCCCATGACCTCGGTCACCCCGATGGCGATGAAGAAGCGCGCGGACGTGGTCACCGACGGGGCCAAGGCCGACGCGATCGTGGCCAACGCCCCTGAGACTGAGGACCACTACTTCCTCGTGCCGAAGGTCGTCGAGTAGGCGCGCCCGCCGCCGACCCGCACACCCGGCCGCCCCGAGGGACGGTCCGCCTGGCGCCCGACCGGCGGCGACGGCGGAGCCCCGGGACCCCACAGGACGAGCGCCCAGGACTCTCGCAACCCATGACCTCTCTGAACGAACTCACCCTGGCGGAGGCCCGCGACGGGCTCAAGGCCAAGGACTTCACCGCCGCCGACCTGACCCGGGCGCATCTCGACGCCATGGAGAAGGCCCGGGCGCTGAACGCCTACCTGGTCGAGACGCCGGACCGGGCCCTGGCCATGGCGGAGGCGGCCGATGCGCGGATCGCCGCCGGGCAGGCCCGGCCGCTGGAGGGCATCCCGCTGGGCATCAAGGACCTGTTCTGCACCGAGGGCGTGACGACCACTGCGGGCTCGAAGATCCTCGAGGGGTTCGTTCCGGCCTACGAATCGGCCGTGACCGCCAATCTGTGGCGCGACGGCGCGGTGATGCTCGGCAAGCTGAATCTCGACGAATTCGCCATGGGCTCGTCCAACGAGACCTCCGCCTACGGTGACGTGGTCTCGCCCTGGCGCCGCGCCGGATCGGACGCCAAGCTGGTGCCGGGCGGCTCCTCCGGCGGCTCCGCGGCGGCGGTGGCCGCCCATCTCTGCCTCGGCGCCACCGCGACCGATACCGGCGGCTCCATCCGCCAGCCCGCCGCCTTCACCGGCACGGTCGGCATCAAGCCGACCTACGGCCGCTGCTCGCGCTGGGGCACCGTCGCCTACGCCTCCTCCCTGGACCAGGCCGGCCCGATCGCCCGCACGGTGCGCGACTGCGCGATCCTGCTCGGCTCGATGTCCGGCCAGGACGCGCGCGACACCACCTGCGCCGACCTGCCCGTGCCGGACTTCGAGGCCGCCGTGGCCCGCGGCGTGAAGGGGCTGACCATCGGCATCCCGAAGGAATACCGGGTCGAGGGCATGTCCGCCGAGATCCAGGCGCTCTGGGACCGGGGCGCGGCGATGCTGAAGGATGCCGGCGCCACGGTGCGGGAGATCTCGCTGCCGCACACGCAATATGCCCTGCCGGCCTACTACATCGTCGCCCCGGCGGAGGCCTCCTCGAACCTCGCCCGCTACGACGGCGTGCGCTACGGCCTGCGCGTGCCCGGCAAGGACATCGCTGGCCTCTACGAGAACACCCGCGCCGCCGGCTTCGGCCGCGAGGTGAAGCGCCGCATCATGATCGGCACCTACGTGCTCTCGGCGGGCTACTACGACGCCTACTACGTCCGCGCCCAGCGCATCCGCACCCTGATCAAGCGCGACTTCGAGCAGGCCTACGCCTCCGGCATCGACGCGATCCTGACGCCCGCGACCCCGTCGGCCGCCTTCGGCATCGGCGAGAAGGGCTCGGGCGACCCCGTCGAGATGTACCTGCAGGACGTGTTCACCATCACGGTGAACATGGCGGGCCTGCCCGGCATCTCGGTGCCGGCCGGCCTCGACGCCCAGGGCCTGCCCCTCGGGCTCCAGCTCATCGGCCGACCCTTCGACGAGGAGACGCTGTTCGCCGCCGCCCAGGTGATCGAGGACGCAGCTGGACGCACCAAGCTGCCCGCCGCGTGGTGGGCATGAGCAGGGTTTCAATGGGAAGCGCGGGTCCCCTCTCCTGGAAGGAGAGGGACAGGGTGAGGTGCGTGACCTGTCCGGAGGTGGACCACACCTCACCCCAACCCTCTCCTTCCAGGAGAGGGAGCCGGTCGCGGTCGTCTGCCGGACGGCGCACCTCACCCTGGGAACAGGCCCGATGACGGTCCCGGTCTATCCCTTCGACGTCTGGATCTGGGCCGCCTTCGATCCGGTGCTGATCGCCATCGCCCTGGTGATGGGCTGGAAGTCGGACCAGTTCGTCAAGGTCATCCTCGTGTCGCTGATGGCCTTCGCGGTCTCGGTGCTGGTGTCGTGGGGCCTCACCGCGATCGGCATTCCCTGGCCGGCGCCGGTGAGCCACGACGGGCCGACCTTCTTCCCCGTGCGCTGGATCGCCGGCTTCGCCTGGGGCACCCTGGGCTTCCTGGCGCACCAGCTCTACCGCCTGCGCGCTTGACCGCGCCGGCCGGCACTTCCACTTTTCCGGCGCGCATCCGCGCCCCGCAACGCTGAATCCGGGCCATCATGACCGCTGCCGTGAACCCCAAGAAGCTCATCAAGGGCGGCCTGCACGACTGGGAGGTCGTGATCGGCATGGAGATCCACGCCCAGGTCACGAGCCGCTCCAAGCTGTTCTCCGGCGCCTCCACCGAGTTCGGCGGCGAGCCGAACGACCACGTCTCCCTGGTGGACGCGGCGATGCCCGGTATGCTGCCGGTCATCAACGAAGAGTGCGTCGCCCAGGCCGTGCGCACCGGCCTCGGCCTGAAGGCGCGGATCAACCACCGCTCGGTGTTCGACCGGAAGAACTACTTCTACCCGGACCTGCCGCAGGGCTACCAGATCAGCCAGTTCAAGGACCCGATCGTCGGCGAGGGCGAGGTGCTGGTCGACCTGACCGACGGCGAATCGATCACCGTCGGCATCGAGCGGCTGCACCTGGAGCAGGATGCCGGCAAGTCCCTGCACGACCAGAACCCGACCCAGAGCTTCGTCGACCTCAACCGCTCCGGCGTCGCCCTGATGGAGATCGTCTCGCGGCCGGATCTCCGCTCTTCGGAGGAGGCGCGCGCCTACGTGACCAAGCTGCGCACCATCCTGCGCTACCTCGGCACCTGCGACGGCGACATGGAGAAGGGCTCGCTGCGCGCCGACGTCAACGTCTCGGTGCGCAAGCCCGGCGACCCGCTCGGCACCCGCTGCGAGATCAAGAACGTCAACTCGATCCGCTTCATCGGCCAGGCCATCGAGACCGAGGCGCGGCGCCAGATCGCGATCATCGAGGATGGCGGCACGATCAGCCAGGAGACCCGCCTGTTCGATCCGGGCAAGGGCGAGACCCGCTCCATGCGCTCGAAGGAGGAGGCGCACGATTACCGCTACTTCCCCGACCCGGACCTGCTGCCGCTGGAATTCGACCAGGCCTATGTCGACGCCCTGGCCGCCGGCCTGCCGGAGCTGCCGGATGCCAAGAAGGCCCGCTTCATCGAATCCTACGGGCTGTCGCCCTACGATGCCGGCGTGCTCATCGCCGAGCGCGCCTCGGCCGACTACTTCGAGGCGGTGGCCAAGGGCCGCGACGGCAAGGCCGCCGCGAACTGGGTCATCAACGAGCTGTTCGGGCGCCTGAACAAGGAGGGCAGGGGCATCGAGGCGACGCCCGTGTCGGCCGATCAGCTCGGCGCCATCGTCGACCTCATCGGCGAGGGCGTGATCTCGGGCAAGATCGCCAAGGACCTGTTCGAGATTGTCTGGTCCGAGGGTGGCGATCCGCGCCAGATCGTCGACTCGCGCGGCATGAAGCAGGTCACCGATACCGGCGCCATCGAGGCCGCCGTGGACGAGATCATCGCCAAGAACCCCGACAAGGTTCAGCAGGCCCGCGAGAAGCCGACACTCCTCGGCTGGTTCGTCGGCCAGACCATGAAGGCCACCGGCGGCAAGGCCAACCCGGCGGCGGTGAACGCCCTGCTGAAGGCGAAGCTGGGGATTGAGTAACGACCGGGCTCGGGTCCCGCGCCGCGGACATCCGCGGCCGGGACCGGGTGGCGAACCGGTCCGTTTGCGGCCACACTCTTGCTGAGACGCTCCCACTCATGGGTCGGGCCGCTCGCGCGGAAGCGCAGCGGCGAGGCCTCGGGAGAGATGCAGCGTGAACGTCCGGCGCGAAGCGCGCCCGCCTGCCTGGAGAAAAAGAAAACTGGCGGCGGAAGCGGCCGAGGTGGGGCCTGGTGCATGTCTGAAGTCGTGCCGTGCTGGCCGCTTCTGCGCCCCGGAGACCGCTTCCGTCCCGTAATTCGCGTGTGCGCTGCTCAACGTCCAGGTCGAATCAGCCCTGGATGATCGCCGCAGCCGCCTGCTGGGGTGGAGTCATACCCAAATCTCCTGCGTCCGGTCGGTCGTGATCGTTATCCGATCAAGGCCTCCTCGTTGCTTGAGCTGTGCTTTGCCGTCGAAGCACCACATCAAGGTGCGACCAGATCGGGGATGCGTCAAGAGCCTATTTGTGGGATTCCGCGACTGTATTCATTCCCATCGGCACAGCCTAGAATTCTCGTTGCCGCCCAGGCCCTTGACCGCCCCTGCAACCGGCCGGCCCGGCGCCACAGCCTACGGGGTGGGGGCCGCCGCCCCGGTGAAGCGGCTGCGCAGGCGGGCGAGCCAGTCCTGGCGGTGGGTGCCGGGCTCGCCCACCGAGACGGTGGCGGTCATGCCGGCGACCAGGGTCACGCCCTCGGGCACCTGTTCGATCCGGATGCGCACCGGCACGCGCTGGGCGAGGCGGACCCAGGTGTAGACCGGGTCGACATTGGGCAGGCCCTGGGTGCTGGCGGTGGCGTTGGCGGTGCTGATGCCCAGGGTGATGCTCTCCACCGTGCCGCGGATCAGCGGATCGTAGCCGAGAAGCTCGGCCGAGACCGGATCGCCCACGTGGATCTGGGCCATCTTGGTTTCCTCGAAATAGCCGTCGATCCAGAACGAATCGGTGTCGATGATGGCGATGTTGACGGTGCCGGTGGTGGCGTAGTCCCCCGGGCGCAGCAGGAGGTTCGTCACCCGGCCGTTCACAGGCGAGCGGACCTGCGTGCGCTGGAGGTTGATCTTGGCCTGCGAGAGCTGCGCCTTCGCGGAGGCCACCGCCGCCTGGGCGATCTTGGCGGTGCCGGCGAATTGCTGCTTCTCCTCGACGGAGGTCGAGAGGGTGGTCAGCGCCTCGCGCCGGGCGGCCTGGGTCTGCTTGACCTGGAGGTCCGCCTCCCGGTTGTCGAGCTCGGCCTGGGCCGAGGTCACCGAGACCTCGAAATCGAACGGATCGATGACGTAGAGGATGTCGCCCTTCTTCACGGCTTGGTTGTCGACGACGCGCAGCTCCGTGATCTGGCCCGAGACCTGAGGCGCCACGCTGGCGACCTGCACGCGCACCCGCCCGTCGCGGGTCCAGGGGGCGGTGACGTAGAACTGCCAGACGAGGGCCGCCGCGACGAAGGCGCAGGCCAGGATGAGCCCGGTGATCAGCAGGCGGAGCACCCGGCGTCCGCGCCCGGGCGCGCGTGGGCTGATGTCGGGCTCGGGCGCGCGGGAGCGGGCCTCCGGTCCTGCGGCGGCGGTCTCGGCGGGCGGATCTTGGGCCATCGTCACAGGAACACGATCAGGAGGGCGAGGATGCAGACGTAGAGGCCGGCCTCCGCCAGGGGCGGGTTGGCGACGTAGCGGGCGATGCGCAGGCGCGCGAAGAGCAGGCGGAGGATCACCAGGATCGCCAGCGCCCCGGCGGCATAGGCCACGAAGGGCGAGAGCAGCACGCCGCCGAGATCGAGGTCGCTGCGCATCAGGCGGCCCGGATGCCGAGGCGGCGCAGGAAGCGCCCCTGGCCCTCGGCGACGAGGGCGGCCGTGGCGAGGTCGCTGACCGCACGGGCGAGGTGCAGGCGGGTGGCCGGCGCGGCCTCGCGGCCCGCAGCCAGCAGCGCCGCGGCGGCCGCGCGCATGCGCGCGGCCTCGACGCTCGCGAGGGCGGCGCGGGCCCGGTCCGCGGCCGCCGCGAGGGCGCCGTCCCGGGCGAGACCGCGCAGCTGCGCATGGGCCCGGGCGGCCGCCGATTCCATGCGGGCGAGCTCGAAGGCCCGGTCGAGACTCGCCCGCCGCACGGCGGCGCTGCCCGAACTCCAGCGGGCGAATTGCAGCAGGCGGTCGCTGTTGAGGCTGGTCCGGGTCGTGGCGTCGCCGCCCCGCCCCGCCAGCGCATCGACCAGGGCGCGCCGGGCCGAATCGAGGGCGAAGGCGCGGTGCCGGGCGTTCGAGATCGGCAGGATGACCCGGACGGTGAAGAACAGGATCAGCGCCGCGAAGATCACCAGGAAGGCGTTGGTCAGGAACCCTTGCGGATCGTAACTCTGCGGATTGGCCGGCGAGAGCAGCACGGGGAAGAACACCAGCAGGATGAAGCCGATGCCGAAGGTCGGCGGGTTGAGGCTGAGGAAGCAGGCGGCGAAGACGACCGGCGCGATGGCGATCGCCAGCAGGGGAAAGCCCTGCACGCCGGCGAGCGCCCCGTACAGGACGATCCCGGCGCAGAGGGCGGCCAGCGGCATGCCGATTAGGACGCCCTTGGCGAAGACCCGCGGGTCGGGCGTGATCGAGGAGAGCGAGCAGGTCGCCGCCACCTGGACCAGGGCGAAGGAGGTGGCCGGCCAGCCCGTCGCGACGAGGAGGAGTGCGGTGAGGCCGAAGGCGATCACCACCCGCATGGCACCCCGCAGGGCCTCGGGCACGTCGCGGTGGGTCGGAAGCGTCACGTCGCGCAAGGGGCGCCCGCCGCAGGCGAGGACCCGGTGACCGTCCGCGGCGAACCGGGCCGCACGGGCGAAGTCGAGAGCGCGCTGCAGGGCGAGGATCGCGTCGAGGGGCTGGTCGCCCGTGCGCACGGCTTCGTCGACGAGATCCGACAGCCGTGCCACGGCCCGGTCCGGCTCGCCCTCCGGTTCCGTGAGGGCGAGGCAGAGGTCGCGGGCCTCCGCCACGGCGGGCGGCGGGGCGGACAGCCGGGCCAGGGCCGCCCGGAGGTGGCGCGCGGCCGCCGCCATCACGTAGAGCGCCGCGATGGCGCTGCGGGCGCCGGCGGCCCGGTCCGGCCCGTCGTCGAGTTCGCCCGCGATGGCGCTGGCATCGCCCCGGAGGGCGGCGATCTTCCGGATCAGCGCGGCGGTGCGCTCGGAGCCCGGATCGCCCCGGGTCAGGGTCTCGCGGGCGAAGGCGCGGCTCTCCGCCAGGGCGTCGCCCAGGCTGTCGCGGACGCTGCGCCAGATGCTCGGCGAGCCGAGGGCGTCGTTGATGAAGGTGATTGCCACGATGCCGAGGGTGATCGCCGCGACCCGGTCGACCGCCGCATCGAAGGTGCTCTGGGGCGTGTCGATATGGGCGATGGCGATGATCGCCACGGTGTAGCCCGACAGCATGGCGCCGTAGGCCCGGGTGTCCTGCAGGAAGTGGGCGGTGAAGACGCAGACGCCGAGCCAGGTCGCGAAGGCGACGAGGAGCACCACCCGGTCCTGCGCGAACAGGGCCATCAGGACGATGGCCACGGCCGCCCCCACGAGGGTCCCGAGGAAGCGGTAGAACGCCTTCGACAGGGCCTGGCCGCGCTTGGGCTGGGCCAGGATCGCGACGCAGACGGCGGCGGAGGAGGCGCTCGACAGCTGCAGCCAGAAGGCCGCGTAGAGCGCCAGCACCATGGCGAGCCAGATCCGCACGGCGAAGGCCCAGGCGGCGGGCTTCGGGACCACGCGCTCGAGGGCGGCGAGCGCCCGCTCCGGCAGGCGGGGGCGGCGGTCGGCGAGCGTGCTCACACGGTGACCCCGCGGGCCATCGCGTCGGCGGCGCGCGCCGCGACCCGGGCCTGCCACAGGCAGAGCAGCGGGGTGACGAGGAGTTCGACGGCCAGCGCCGCCAGCATCAGGAACGACGGCAGGCCGGTGAGGGCCCAGCCGAGCAGGCGCGCGAGGCCGCCGAGCGCCACCACCAGGGTGAGGAAGCGGAACAGGGTGGTCTTGCCCGCGATGCCGGGCACGCAGGTCCAGAACAGGATGCCGATGCCCATGTGCAGGCCGGACAGGTAGCGGAAGTGGCTGTCGGCGGAGACGTCGACGAGACCGCCGCGGCCGATCCCGTTGAGGCCGAACAGCACGCCGTAGAAGCCGGAGACCACCGGGACCAGGGCCATCACCGCCACCGCGCGCTGCAGCGCCTGCCGTTCCCGCATCGTCGCGTCCGTCCGGAATCATCCTGTCAGGAACGGAAACCGGGACGGTCAGGCTTACGTTCCTCGGCCCTTCGCGAAAGGCCCCGAACCGCCCGGGACGGACCGCGGGCGGCGCGTCGGATCAGGCGTTCACCTGCTTCAGTCGCTTCACGCACTTGCTGTAATATTGGGGCCATTTCGGTCCCTGCGCGGCCTTGTCGGCCACCGAGAGGGCGCGCCACTCGGCGCCGCACTTCTTCTGGCGCTCGCGGGCCGCGCTCTGGCCGACGCTGAGTTCCTTGGCGGGCTTGGGCGCCGCCGCGGCTTGTGCCAGCGCACCGCCGGAGACGAGGGAGCTTGTCACAACCAGGGGACTTGCCAGAAGCAGCAAGCCCGCGAACAAAGCATTGGCGCGGCGCGAACGGAACGACAGCATGACGACCCCCGGGACGTTTGGGCGCCGCCATCCGGCGGGCCGTCCGCATCACAGCCACAACCGTGGGCGAGGGCAAGCGCCATCTGTGCGGGTAGGCGTGCGATCCACTGCTCCCGCCACCGCCCGTGCCGATGGCACGGAGTCTGCAACCTTCCGCTCGCGTTCCGGATTGTTTCGGCGAATCGAGCGGGCCTGAACAGGGTCGGAAACATCAGCATGGCACACGCCCCGGGAAAACCCATCGACGTGCACACCTGGAGCACGCCGAACGGCTGGAAGATCCCGATCATGCTGGAGGAGTGCGGGCTGCCCTACCGGGTGGTGCCGGTGAATATCGGTCGGGGCGACCAGATGGCCCCGGACTTCCTGCAGATCTCGCCCAACAACAAGATCCCCGCCATCGTCGACCCGGACGGCCCGGGGGGCGAGCCGATCACGGTGTTCGAGTCGGGCGCGATCCTGCAGTATCTCGGCCGCAAGACCGGCTGCCTCTATCCCGCCGACGAGCGCGCCCGGGTGGCCGTGGACGAATGGCTGTTCTGGCAGGTGGGCGGCTTCGGGCCGATGCTGGGCCAGGTCCACCATTTCCGGATCTACGCGCAGGAGAAGATCCCCTACGCGATCGACCGCTTCACCGCGGAGGCGCAGCGCCTCTACGGCGTGCTCGACAAGCGCCTCGCGGACCGGGACTACGTGGCGGGCGACTTCTCCATCGCCGACATCGCGATCCTGCCCTGGGCCAAGTACCACGAGAAGCAGAGCATCGAACTCGCCGCCGTGCCCCACGTGCGGGCCTGGCTCGACCGCGTCATGGAGCGGCCGGCCGTGCAGAGGGGCTTCGCGGCGGTCTGAGCGAGAGCGCCTCGATCCAGGGCCGCCCCCCCTCGATGTGTCGACCTCACTCGGCCGGGGCGGCGGCCTTGGCGGGCGCGGCCTTGGCGGCCTTCGGCGCCGGGCGCGGGGCCGGGGCCGATTCGGGCGTGGCGGCGGAAGCCTGCTGGTTCACGTCGGGCACCCGGGTCCAGGTCTGCGAACCGCACAGGACCTTGAGAAGGCAACCGGAGACCGAGAGCTCGGAGCTGCTCTCCCGCTCCAGGCTGACCTGGTACATCTTGCCCTCGTCGGCGTTGTAGATCTCGCCGGAGAACTTCGTCTCCTCGGGCTTCAGGTTGTCGAGGAGCGTCAGGCCGAGCACGGGCCGGCTGCGCTTCTTCGGATCGGGGTTCTTGATGTCCGTACGCGGGCTGCCGTCCTCGTTGGTCGCGGTCTTGGCCCAGACCACCTTGCCGCAGATGTTGGCGGCACCCGGACCGCAGCGGTCGATGCGGACCTTGGCGCGGCCGTCCCCGGTGAGCCAGGTGCCCGACGGGTCCTGGGCCGGCGCGGCGGAGGCGGGGGCGAGGCCGGCGAGGATGAAGGCGGCGGTGAGGGCGACGCGCATGTCCTGGTCTCCATGTGGCGTGGCTGCGGCGGGACGCCGGCGGCCAGAGGGTCGGCAGGGATCGGTGTCGGCCCCGTCGGGGGAGGGCCGTGATCGTCTGGCCACAGGAGGCGTCCGCATTCGGGCGATTTTCCGGCGCTGTTGCGCCAAAGCCATGGCGGCCGGGAAACCGGTGCCGTGGCCCCGGTTATCCCCCACGAATCCGCCTCGGGTTGAGGGTCGGGAGTCCGCCCGCTATAAGCCCGGCGCCGAAGCCATTTTCGGCTGAGCGATCACAACCGGACGGACCATGGCCACCGAGCGCACCTTCTCCATTCTCAAGCCCGACGCGACGAAGCGGAACCTGACCGGCGCGGTCAACGCCGTGATCGAGAAGGCGGGCCTGCGCATCGTCGGTCAGCGCCGCATCCAGATGAGCCGCGCCCAGGCCGAGAAGTTCTACGAGATCCACAAGGAGCGCCCGTTCTTCGGCGAGCTCGTGGAGTTCATGACCTCCGGCCCGGTCGTCGTGCAGGTGCTCGAGGGCGAGAACGCCGTCGCCAAGTACCGCGAAGTGATGGGCGCCACCAACCCGGCCAACGCCGACGAGGGCACCATCCGCAAGACCTTCTCCGAGTCGGTCGGCGAGAACACCGTCCACGGCTCCGACAGCATCGAGAACGCCAAGGCCGAGATCGCCCAGTTCTTCCAGGATTCCGACATCGTCGGCTGAAGCCCGCGGCGCGCCGGAGCTTCGCGGAAGCTCCGGCGTTTGCCGTCCCAGTGTGGCCCCGGCGCCCTTGCGCGGCGGGGGCACGGACGTGAAACCGGTTCGTTCCCGAATCGCTTTCACGGACCCATCATTCCATGCGCTCCATCGCCCCGCGCACCGGCCGGCTCCTGCTCGCCGCCGGCCTGCTCTCGCTCGTCGCCGCCTGCAACGCCAACAAGTCCGGCCCGACCGCGTCCCTCGAGGGCTACACCCCCGATCCGGCCTTGAAGACGGCCTCCACCGGCAACCTCACGGGCCGCGTGCGCCACGCCTGCACCGTGACCCAGGCCCGCCTGCAGAACGTCTCCGAGGTCTCCCTCGCGCGCCCCTGCGGCTGCTACGCGAACCAGACGCTCGCGAGCCTCGACAAGGGCGAGCTCGATGCCTACCGCAGCACCGGCTACTTCAACGATTCGGCCCGCACCAAGGCCCTGAACGCCCTCGACAGCTGCAAGCTGCCGCGCCCGGCGTGAGGCGCGGCGCGCCCCGGGCTCAGGCCCGGGGTGCCTCCTCCGGCCGGCCTTGCGTGAAGTCCCGCCAGAGCAGGATCAGCGCGGCCATCACCGCCGGACCGAGGAACAGGCCGAGGAGGCCGAAGGTCTCGACGCCGCCGAGGATGCCAAGGAGCACCCAGAGGAAGGGCAGGCGGGTCGTGCCGCCGATCAGCGCCGGGCGCACGAAGTGGTCCGCCACGAAGGTGACGACGAAGCCCGCCACCACGACCACCACCGCCGGCACCACCGCGCCGTTGGCGAGCAGGATCGCCGCCGCGATGCCGAAGACCAGGGGCGCCCCGAACGGGATCATCGCCGCCACGGCCGTCAGCGCCCCGAGCAGCACCGGGTGCGGCACACCGGCGAAGTAGTAGACGATCCCCAGGAGCACGCCCTCGCCGAGGCCGACCAGGACGAGGCCGTCCACGGTACCGTGGACCGAGGCCACCATCTGCCGCGCCACCCGCTCGCCCCGGGGCCCGAACAGCTTCGCGCTGGCGGTCAGCGCCTGGGCAGCCACCGCCCGCCCGTCCCGGAACAGGAAGAACAGCGCCACCAGGGTGAAGCCGAACAGGACGACCCGCCGGACGATCTGCGCCCCGAGGCTGCGGGTGACCCCGATCACCGAGGAGTTGTCGAAGCGGTGCAGGAGTTCCGAGCCGGCCGCCGGATGGCTCAGGTTCTCCGCCCACCAGGCCTGCGCCTGCGCCGCGCCGAAGGGGAGATGGCCGAGGAAATCCGGGACCGGGATGCCGGATTTCTCGAAGGAGCGCGCCCAGGCGACCACGTCGTGGGCCTCGCGCGCCGCTTGCACGCCCAGAACCACCAGGGGGATCAGGAAGACCAGGGCCACCGCCGCGGTGAACAGCAGGGGCAGCAGGATGTTGTGCCGGCCCGGTGGCCAGCGCCGCTCGGCGCGGGCGTAGAGGGGCCCGAGGGCGATCGCCAGGATCACGGCCCAGACCAGGGCCGGGATGAAGTGGTGCAGCACCCAGATCCCGAGGCCCGCGAGGGCGAGGATCAGGGCGAGGCGGGCCAGACTCTGCGACGGCCCCGACAGCGGGTGCGCGCCCGCACGCGGCGGATGGTCGGGGGACAGGCGCGGGTCGGGCGCGCCCGCCGGCGGCGCTCCGGCCGGCGTCACGGAGGGAAGTTGTGCCATCGTGTTGATCGACCTCGTGGGGACCGGCCGCGGCGGCACGTCCTCAGCGTCCATCTAGTCCATCGCCGCAGGATCGGAATGGAGGCGGCCGCCCGATCGCGACGCCGTGATGGCCAAGGTTGCCCCTCCTACACCCCTCGTGTAAGGGACCGCCTTCACTGTCCAGGGCGGCGGAAACGCCGGCCGAAGGGGCATGCTGCGCGACCGGGGGCACCGGGCACCATGCGCCGGATCGCTCCGGCCCCCGATCGGCTCGGGCCGAACCCGGTGGGATACCCAGTCACACGGCGAGAACGCATGTCCGACCAGACCCATACCGCAACCTTCGACCGCGTCGCGGACATCATCGCCGACACCGCCGACATCCCGCGCGACACGATCACGCCCGAGAGCCACGCCATCGACGACCTCGGGATCGATTCGCTCGCCTTCCTCGACATCGCCTTCGCGGTGGACAAGGCCTTCGGCATCAAGCTCCCGCTCGAGCGTTGGACCCAGGAGGTCAACGAGGGCAAGGTGCCGGCCGAGGAGTACTTCGTCCTCAAGAACCTCTGCGCCCGCATCGACGCCCTGGTGGCCGAGAAGGCCGCCAAAGCCTGAATCCGAGCCGCCCGGAACACCCTCGGCGACCGGCGCGGCCTCTTCGAAACACCCGCCCGCACGGGACCCTGGACGCCATGCGCCTCGAATATTTCGAGATGATCGACGCCGTGACCCGGTTCGACCGGGAGACCGGCCGGATCGAGGCTCTGGCCCGCGTGCCGATGGAGAGCCCGGTCTTCGAGGGGCACTTCCCCGATCACCCGCTCGTGCCGGGCGTGCTGCTCACAGAGACCATGGCGCAGGCCTCGGGCTACCTCGTGCTCGCCCATCTGGGGTTCCGGCAGATGCCGTTCCTGATGGGCGTGGACAAGGCGCGCTTCCGCTCCTTCGTCGGCCCGGGCGCCGAGCTGCAGATCGAGGCGAGCCTCGAACATGACGGCTCGGGCTACGCGGTGACCAAGGCGGCGATCCGTCACGACGGCAAGCCGCTGGCCAATGCCGAGCTGCGCTTCCGCACCATGCCGTTCCCGGCCGGCCTCGACGCGCCGATGCGCGAGCGGGCCCGCCGGATCGGGCTGTTCGATCTCGCGGGCGAGCCCGCATGAGCATGACCGCATGAGCGAACTTCGCGACGTCGTCGTCACCGGCATCGGCCTCGTCTCCTGCGCGGGCGAGGGCCTCGCGGCGCATCTGGCGGCCTTCGACGCGGGTGCGCCGGCGCGCACGGATACCGAGACCTTCGCGCCCTACACGGTGCATCCGGTCGCGCCCCTCGCCCTCGACGGACAGATCCCGAAGAAATCCGACCAGCGCCAGATGGAGCCCTGGCAGCGCCTCGGCGTCTACGCCGCCGGTCTCGCCCTCGATTCCGCCGGGGTGAAGGGCGATGCCGACCTCAAGGGGCGCATGCACCTCGTGGTCTCGGCCGGCGGCGGCGAGCGCGACACGGCGGTGGACGGCGCCATCCTCACGGGCCTGCGCGAGGCGGTCGACCCGGGCGCCTACCTCAACGAGCACCTGCAGAACGACCTGCGCCCGACCCTGTTCCTGGCCCAGCTCTCGAACCTGCTCGCCGGCAATATCGGCATCGTCCACGGGGTCACCGGCGCCTCGCGCACCTTCATGGGCGAGGAGGCCGCCGGCACCGACGCCCTGCGCATCGCCCAGGCGCGGATCGCCTCCGGGCAGGTGGACTGCATGCTGGTGGGCGGCTCCTACAGCGCCGAGCGCCCGGACGTGATGGTGATCCACGAGATGGGCGGCTTCCTGCGCGCCCGCGACTTCCGCCCGGTCTTCGACCGGGTTCCGGAGGACGAGGCCGGCTTCATCCTGGGAAGCGCCGCCGCGTTCCTGGTTCTGGAGGCCGCCGAGCACGCTGCCGCGCGCGGCGCGCGGGCGCTCGCCCGCCTCGGCCCGGTGGGCAGCGACCGCACGCAGCGCGCCCCCGGCAGCACCGAGGCCAGCCTCGCGGCCCTCTGGGCGGCGGCGGGCGTCGCGGCGCCCGACGCCGTGCTCGCCGGCGCCACCGGCGTCGCCCCGGTCACGGCCGAAGAGGGTGCGGCCCTGGCGCGCCTCGCGCCGGGCGTGGCCGTGACGGCCCTGGGCGACCTCGCCGGCCACACCCTCGAGACGGTGGCCCCCTTCGGCGCCGCCCTGGCGGCGGCGCTCGTCGCCGAGCGGGGCCTGCGCGAGGTGGCGGTGACGGTGGTGGGCCATCGCCGCGGCGAGGGCGTGATCCGGGTGACGGCGGCCTGACACGGGGCGATCCCGGACTCCGGTCGCGACGAAATAGAGTGTAAGACGGCGCGATGACGAACCAACCTCTCAGCGACACCAGGGTTCGGGACGCGAAGGGCCGGCCGCTGGTGGCGGTCACCGGCCTGGGCATCGTCACCTCCCTGGGACAGGGGCAGGCCGACAACTGGGCCGCGCTGACCGCCGGCCGGTCCGGCATCCACGCCATCCGGCGCTTCCCCACGGAGGGCCTGCGCACCCGCATCGCCGGCACCGTCGATTTCCTCGACACCGATCCCCTGGTGGCGCCGGCCCTGTCGCAGCGCTTCGCGGAGGCCGCCGCCGACGAGGCGATCGCGCAGGCGGGCATCGGCCGCCCCGGCGACTTCCCCGGCGCCCTGTTCATCGCCGTGCCCCCGGTGGAGATCGAGTGGCCGCAACGTCAGGCCCTGGCCGAGGCCTCGGGTCAGAGCGGCCCGATCACCTACGCGGATCTGCAGCGCGCCGCCGCGAGCCGGCGCTTCGACCCCTGGCACGACCTCTTCATCTTCGGCACGGTAGCCGACCACATCGCCGACCGGTTCGGCACCAAGGGCTCGCCGATCCCGCTCTCCACCGCCTGCTCGTCCGGCGCCACCGCGATCCAGCTCGGCGTCGAGGCGATCCGGCGCGGCGAGGTCACCGCCGCCCTGTGCATCGGCACCGACGGCTCGGTGAATCCGGAATCCCTGATCCGATTCTCGCTGCTCTCGGCCCTGTCCACCCAGAACGACCCGCCGGAAGCCGCCTCGAAGCCGTTCTCGAAGAACCGCGACGGCTTCGTCATGGGCGAGGGCGCCGGGGCGCTGGTGCTGGAGGATGCCGAGGCGGCACGGACCCGGGGCGCCAGGATCCTCGGCTACGTGCTCGGCTGCGGCGAGAAGGGGGACGGTTTCCACCGCACCCGGTCGAGCCCCGACGGCGCCCCCGGCATCGCGGCGATCCGCGCCGCCCTGCAGGATGCCGACACGGCCCCCGACGCCATCGACACCGTGAATGCCCACGGCACCTCGACGCCGGAGAACGACAAGATGGAGGCGATGAGCTGCGCCGCCGTGTTCGGCGACCGCATCCGCGCCCTGCCGGTCTCCTCCAACAAGTCGATGATCGGGCACACCCTCACGGCCGCCGGCGCGGTGGAGGCGGTGATCTCGCTCCTCACCATCGCCCACGGGCGCATCCCGCCGACGATCAACTACGCGGTGCCCGACCCCGCCATCCCCCTCGACATCGTGGCCGAGGCCCGGGACGTGCCCGTGCGCCGGGTGCTGTCGAACTCGTTCGGCTTCGGCGGCCAGAACACCTGCCTCGTTCTGGCGGACGAGCCGGCATGAGTGCGGGGGTCGCTCGTCGCGTCCTCGTCACCGGCGGCGCATCCGGCCTCGGCGCGGCGATCGTGCGGGCGCTGGCCGCCGCCGGCCACGACGTGGCCTTCACCTACCGCTCCTCCGCCGAGGCCGCCGAGCGGCTGGTGGCGGAGCTGTCGGCGGCCCATCCCGGCCGCACGATCACCGCGGAGGCCCTCGATCTCGCCGACCGTGCCGCCATCGAGGCGTTCTGCGAGGGCCTCGAGGCCGGCGAGGGCTTCCACGGCTTCGTCCACAATGCCGGCCAATCCTACGACGCGCTGGCAGCGATGCTGGACCAGGATCGGGCCGAGGCGGCCATGCAGGTGAACTTCTGGTCGCTCACGCGCCTGGCGAAGTCCCTGATCCGGGGCATGATCCGCGCGCGCTCGGGACGCATCGTCGCCATCGGCTCGGTGGCCGCCCTCCAGGCCAATCCCGGCAACGCGGCCTACGCCGCCACCAAGGGCGCCCTGGTCGCCTATTGCCGCACCCTGGCGGTCGAGTCGGCCAAGCGCGGCGTCACCGTCAACGTGATCGCGCCCGGCTTCATCGATACCGGGATGATGGCCCCTTACGCCGCCTACCGCGCCACGATGGAGCGTCAGATTCCCGCCGGCCGCTTCGCCAGGCCAGAGGACGTCGCCGCTCTGGCGGCCTTCCTGATGGGTGAGGGCGCCGCCTACATCACCGGGGCGGTGCTGCCCGTCGACGGCGGCCTCACCGCGATGATGGGCGTCCACCGCTCCTGAGGCCGAACCGACCATGTCCCCGCGCTTCGTGTCCCCTCGCTTCGTGTCCCCTCGCCCGATGTCCCCGATCCGCGCCGCGCTGGTCCTCGCACTGCTCGCCGCCGGTCCCGCCGCCGCCGAAGCCTTCCGGGTCGACGGCCTGCCGCGTGGCGAGACCCTAAGCATCCGCGAGACGCCCGATGCCGCCGCGCCCGCCCTCGGCCAGGCCCCGATGGGGACCCGCCTGCGCGGCTTCGGCTGCACCGCCGAGACCCCGAGCGGCCTGACCTGGTGCCGGGTCAAGGCCGGCCCGATCCTCGGCTGGGCCCGGCGGCGCTACCTGTCACCGGAGTGAGACCGCTCCGGCGGGTTGATGCCTCGTCCCGCGAAGGCTAGCGAGGGGCGCATGAACGCCCGGCCCTCGCGAGGGCCTCCGCGGCGCCCCGCGAACGGAAGCGAGCCTCATGCAATCCCTCCAGCTCCACGGTGACCGCGACCTGCGCCTCGAGGACGTCGCGGAGCCCGCCGCCCCCGGCCCCGGCGAGGTCCAGATCCGCGTGCGTGCGGTGGGCCTGAACTTCATCGATGTCTGGGGCTTCCGCGGCATGGCCTTCGCCAAGCGCAAGCTGCCGCTCGCGGTCGGCGCCGAGGCCTCGGGCGAGATCGTCTGCGTCGGCGCGGGGGTCGAGGGGCTGGCGACGGGCGACCGGGTGGCGATGTACGGCGCCCAGACCTGCGGCCGGTGCAAGGCCTGCCGGGAGGGCCGCGACAACCTCTGCGAGGACGTCTCCGGCGTCATGGGCTTCCACATCGACGGCTTCGCCCGGGAACGCGTGACCATGCCGGCGCGCCTCGTCATCAAGATGCCGGACGGCGTGAGCTTCACCGATGCGGCCTGCGCGCCCGTGGCGTTCGGCACCGTGCAGCACATGCTGTTCGACAATGCCCGCCTGGAGCCCGGCGAGAGCATCCTCGTACATGCCGGCGGTTCCGGCATCGGCACCGCCGCGATCAAGATGGCCAAGGCCATCGGCTGCACCGTGTTCACCACGGTGGGCGACGATGCCAAGGGCGAGAAGGCGAAGGCGCTCGGCGCCGACCACGTCATCAACTATCGCGAGGAGCGCTTCGAGGGCGAGGTCCGGCGCCTGACGAAGCGCAAGGGCGTCGACGTGGTGTTCGAGCATGTCGGGCCCGACACCTGGAACGGCTCGCTGCTCTGCCTCAAGCGCGGCGGACGCCTCGTCACCTGCGGCTCCACCTCCGGCGTCTCCACCACCATGAACCTGATGCAGCTGTTCCAGCAGCAATACCGCATCACCGGCTCGTTCGGCTGCTCGATGGCCAACATCCGCGACGCGATGGCCAAGATGGCGCAGGGCATCACGCCGGTGATCGACACGGTGCTGCCCCTGGTGGATTTCGCGCAGGGGCTGGAGCGCCTGGAATCCCGGAAGGTATTCGGCAAAATCCTCGTGACGCTCTGACAGGATTCTCGTGACGCTCTGAGTTGCAGCGCACACGGGTGCCCACCCGCGTGAAAATGAATTATGCCAGGAGCCAGGGTCGTCGCCGGAACGTCCCGCGTCACGGGATTCGTTTTGCTTCGCCTCGCCCTCGTCCTGAAGCGCAACCTGCCACGCCTCGCCGGGCTCGCGATGATTCCCCTGATCCGGGGGCTGTTCTGGCTGGCACGGAGCCTCGGGGCGGAGCGCGCGAGCCGGCTCGGCGGCCGGATCGTCCGGACCGTGGGTCCGTTCCTGCCCGCCCACCGCATCGCGATGGCGAACCTGCGGGCGGCCTTTCCCGAGCGTGACGAGGCCGCGATCCGAGCCCTCGCCCTGGAAGCCTGGGACAATCTTGGGCGCACCGGCGCGGAATACGCCCATCTCCACACGCTGATCGACATCGACCCGGCCGATCTCACCGCCAGCCGGCGCATCACGGTCGCGGGCGAGAGCCACTTCGCCGACCTGCGCGACGACGGCAAGCCGGGCCTGATCTTCTCGGCCCACCTGGCGAACTGGGAGCTGCCGGCGATCTGCGCGGCCCGGTTCGGCCTGGACGCCACCGCGATCTTCCGCCCCCCCAACGACGCGGCGTCCGCCCGCCTGGTTCAGGAGGTCCGCCGCCAGACCATGGGCGGTCTGGCCGCGGCGGGGCAGGGCGCGGTGTTTGCCATGCAGGGCGTGGTCGAGCGCGGCGGCCATCTCGGCCAGCTCATCGACCAGCACTTCACCCGCGGCGTCGTGGTGGAATTCTTCGGCAAGCCCGTCCTGGTCAATCCGCTGCTGGGTAAGCTCGCCCGGCACTACGAGTGTCCGGTCCACGGGGCGCGGGTGGTCCGGCGCGACGGCTCGGGCTTCCACCTCGAGTTGACGCCGCCCCTCGAGCTTCCGCGCGACGCTTCCGGTGCCATCGACGTCCAGGGTGCCATGCAGGCGATGACGCGGGTGATCGAGGGCTGGATCCGCGAGAATCCCGGGCAGTGGCTCTGGATGCACCGGCGCTGGCGCCCCGCGATGCTTCCGAAGCCGAAACCGGCGCAGACGCCCGGACCGGACGCAGCGGGCGAGGATCGAGCGACCGTGATGACCGGGAATGGCCGGGCGGCGGTATCCTGAGTTCATGAGCCGCGACGCCACGCCCCTCCCGCGCCGAACCGCCGGCCTGCGCCTCGCCCTGCTCGTCGCGGCCGGCGTCCTGGTGTCGGCTGCCGCCCGGGTCTCGGCGGGCGAGCGCATGCCCGTGGTGATCGAACTCTACACCAGCCAGGGTTGCGCCTCCTGCCAGCCGGCCTCGCGGGTGCTCGGCGAGTTCGCCCGCGACCCCGGCATCATCGCCCTGACCTTCCCGATCACCTATTGGGACTATCTCGGTTGGAAGGACGTCTACGCCCAGCCCGCCTTCACGGCGCGGCAGCGGGCCTACGCGTCCCTGCGCGGCGAGCGGCAGGTCTTCACGCCGCAGGCCATCGTCAACGGCGAGCCCTCGATGATCCGCTCGGACCGCAATTCGCTGGAGCGGGCCCTGCGCCGCGCCCGGGCCGGGAGTCCGGTCCAGGTATCGGTCCGAAGCTGGGAAGAGGGCGACCGCATCTTCATCGATGTCGGCGCGAGCAGCGTGACGGACGCCAAGGCCGAACTCTGGCTGCTGCCGGTGATGCGCCGCCGCCGGATCGCCATCGGCGGCGGCGAGAACAAGGGTCAGGCCTTCGATTACATCAACGTCGTGCGGGGAATGCACCGGATCGGCCCCTGGACGGGCCATGCGGCGCATTACGAAGTGCCGCGCCACGCGGCCCAGATCGCCGAGGCCGATTCCTACGTGGTCGTGCTCCAGGGCGGCAACGAGGGGCGCCCCACCCGCATCCTCGGCGCCGCCAAGGCCCCGGGTTTCTGAAAGGCTTTCCGCAGCGGCACCACCCCGGGATCGCTCCCGGGGTGCCGTTTGACTGAGCGGCCAGTCTGATCGGGCTGGGGATGCTCAGGCCAAAGGGAGGTCCGTCCGATGCCTCAGTACGTGCCGAACTTGTAGTTCAGGCCGGCGCGGACGACGGCGAATTCGTCGGAGCGACGGCTGGCATAGCCCGTGGCGGCGGCATAATCCGTGCCGGAAACGCTGTACTGGGTCCCGGTGGAGTTCGAGTAGGCGAACACGCCGTTGCTGCTGTTGCGGTCGAGGCTGACATACAGCCCTTCGACCTTCAGCGTGACGGCCGAGGACCGGAAGAAGTTCAGGAACGAGTCGGTCGGCAGGGCGTACTCGATGCCGCCGCCGGCGGCCCAGCCCGTGCGGAACGTGTCCCCGGTGCTGTTGGGCAGGCCGAAACTGGAGCCGCCGCCACCGCCATAGGCGAAACCGCCGGTGCCGTAGACCAGGGTCCGGTCGAAGGCGTAGCCGAGGCGACCGCGTACGGTGCCGAAATAATCGAGGTTCGACAGGCCGTTCGGGTTGACGAAGGTTAGGTCGGCATTGGGCGTGCCGACGAAGGATGCCGTGTTGCGGCTGGTTCCGAAGCCGAGATACTGCGCATCGGCCTCGACGCCGACGACGAAGCCCGAGCCCGGCGCGAGCTGATAATTGTAGCCGATCTGGCCGCCGCCGGTGAAGCCGTCGTTGGCGTTGCGGTTGCTGAAGGCGACGAGGCCTGGAGCGGCGCCGTTGGCGATGATGCCCGAGGCGGCCGTGGTGCCGATGACGGTGGCGCCGCTGCTGCCGCTGGCATCGAAGCCGTAGCCGGCGTTGAGACCCGCGTAGAAGCCGGTCCAGCTGAAGACGGGCACCGCGGTGAAGACCGGCGGCGCCACGCGGCGCGGAAGGTCGGCGGCGGAGGCCGCCCCGGCGAGCACCGCGGCCATCGGGCCGGCCAGCAGATAGGTCTTGGTCATGAGATCCTCGTTGTCTCCCGCGGGAGATCGCGAGCCCGGACGATGGATCCGATCCGCCGGTCGATCCCCGTTCATCCGTTCCGGGGCACGAGCGTGCGTCCGGGCGGCGTCGGGATCGGCCGATTCGATCGCCGCCCGCGCGTGCCGGCAAACGCGCGGCGCGGTGATCGGACGGTTTCCCGAACGGTGGGCTCAGGAAGTGGGTTCGGAGCATCGGCCCGTCAGGGCGGCTGCAGGTCCGTGGCCGGTGCGACCACGTCCCAACCTTGCGTGGGAAATTTGCCCACGTCAATCCAGCAGACCAGATCGGCGTGCGCCCGCACACGATGGGGGCGCACGCAAATGACTGCGGAGCTAGTCCGGCTGGAGGTGCCGGTTCAGGCGACCCATTCGCCGGCCCGCATCACGGGGATCGCCCGGCCCTCGGCGGACAGGCCGTCGACATCGATCCGGTCGGAGCCGATCATCCAGTCGATGTGGATCAGGCTGCGATTGGCGCCCCGCGCCGCGAGGTCGTCCTCGCTGAAATCCGCGCCGCCGTTGCGGAAGCACTTGCTGTAGGCCTGGCCCAGGGCGATGTGGCTCGCGGCGTTCTCATCGTAGAGGGTGTTGTAGAACAGGAGCCCCGAGGCGGAGATCGCCGAGGAGGCCGGCACCAGGGCGACCTCGCCGAGGCGACGCGCGCCCTCGTCGGTCTCCAGCACCTTGGCGAGCACGTCGCCGCCGGTGCGGGCGGTGGCCTCGACGATGCGCCCTCCCTCGAAGCGCACCTGGATGCCGTCGATCAGGGTGCCCTGGTAGGAGAGGGGCTTGGTGCTGGTAACGGTGCCGTCCACCCGGTCCTTGTGCGGGGTGGTGAAAACCTCCTCGGTGGGGATGTTGGCGTTGCAGACGATGCCGCTGCGCGAGGCCGAGGCGCCGCCGCACCATTCGTGGTCGTCGGCGAGGCCCACGGTGAGGTCCGTGCCGGGCCCGAAGAAGCGCAGGGCCGCGAAGCGATGGGTGTTGAGCGCGTCCATCCGGGCGTGCAGGGCGGCGTTGTGCGCTTCCCAGGCCGCCACCGGATCCGGGCCGTCGACCCGTGAGGCCGCGAAGATCGCATCCCACAGACGGGACACGGCCTCGGCCTCCGGCAGGTCGGGGAACACCGTGCGGGCCCAGGGGCTCGTCGCTGCCGAGACGATCGTCCAGTTGGTGGAGAAGTTGGCGATGAGCTCGAGGGCCGGCACGTAGGCCCTGGAGCGCGCCCGGTTCGCGCGGGCCACCTTGGCCGAGTCCTGGCCGGCGAGGAGGGAAGGGTCGTCGCCCGCGATGGCGAGGCGGGCGGCACCGTTGCGGTAGGCCTCGGCCATGCCGCTGTAGAGCCAGCCGGCGGCGGTATCGAAGGCCGCGTCGGGCGCGTAGGCGAACCGCGCCAGGGTGGCGGCGTCGTCCGTGTAGAAGGTGGTCACCAGCGAGGCGCCGGCCTTGTAGGCCTGCTCGGTGATCAGCCGGGCCAGCGGCACCGTTTCCAGAGGGGCGGTGATCACGAGTTCCTGTCCGGGCCGGAGGCCCAGGCCGACCTTCACGGCGACCTCGGCCAGGCGCTCCAGGCGCTCGGCGTGCCGCGTACCCTGTGCAGGGGCAGCCCCGCTCGTTGTCTGCGCGATCCCGTCCATGCCTGTCTCCCGGTGCGTCCCGACGCGTCTCGCGCTCAAGATCAGGTCCCGGGACGACAGGTCAACCCTCCGCCGACGCGGAACGGGCCGACCGGCCGCGGCAGGAATTCAGGCGGCGCGCGACCAGGTGATCTCGCCGAGGTTCTCGCGGAAGGCGAAGCGCAGGAGATGATCGGACACCACGTTCTCCAGGCGCGTCAGGGCGGCCGGATCGGGGGTCGCGACCCGCATCAGCAGGGCGTCGGGGCCGGCCTCGAAGGTGCAGACCCGGTCCTCGCCGAAGGGCACGCGGCCGGCATCCTCGGTGGCTTCCACCGGGAACTTGTGGCTCCAGTGGCGGCAGAGCTGCTTGAGGTAGCGGCTCGCCTCCGCCGTGGGAACTCTCGCCTGGGAAGTCGGCATCGAACGTGTCTCCTGCTCGGTCTTCGATCGCGACGGCCGATCTGATCTCTCTTCCAAGAGAAGCGGCAAGGGTTAAGACCGGGCTAACCCACCGCACTGCAACCAGCTGTCCGTCGTTGTCGTGCAACCTCTTCCGCCCGCAGCCGAGCCGATTTATGGCGCGTTGCGGTCCATAATCTGGCAAGTCCTTGTGCGTCGCACAACGTCAATCCGGCGACGACAGGTCGGGTTCCGGCTAATTTTTTGTTGAGCCTTCCGAAAAACCGAATGATGCCGGACCGGCCGCGCCCTTCGTCCGGTGAACCTGCTCCGGCGACCCCCTTCCCGAGTCCAAGACCTTGCCGGGGTTGAGGATGTTGGCGGGATCCAAGGCCGCCTTGAGGCTTCGCATCAGGTCGAGGGCGACCGGGTCGGCGTAGCGTGCCAGCTCCGCGCGCTTGCGCAGGCCGACGCCGTGCTCGGCCGCGATCGAGCCTTGGAGCGCCGCGACGATGTCGTGGACGATCCGGTTGAAGCGCTCCCAGGCGGCGAGGAAGGCGGCGCGGTCCATACCCACGGGCTGGCTCAGGTTGAAATGGATGTTGCCGTCCCCGAAATGCCCGAAGGCGCAGACCCGCAGGCCCGGCATCTCCGCCTCGCAGGCCCGCGTCGCCCGGGCGAGGAATTCCGGCAGGCGGGAGAGCGGCACCGAGACATCGTGCTTGATCGAGGCGCCCTCGGCCTTCTGCACCTCCGACAGGCTCTCGCGCAGGTCCCAGAAGGCGTTCGCCTGCGCCTCGCTCGCCGCCGGGACGGCATTCTCGAGAAGCCCCGCATCCTGCGCCCGAACGAGGAGCGACTCCAGCAGGGCGCCGGCATCGTCGCCGGGGCGGGTCGTCGACAGCTCCACCAGGGCGTAGGCCGCGTGCGAGCCCGCGAGCGGCCGGCGGGCCCCGGCCCGATGACGCAGCACGATCTCCAGGCCGAAGGGCGCGATGTACTCGAAGGCGGTGAGGGCCGGGCCGGCCTCGGCCCGCAGGCTTCGGAACAGGGCGAGGGCGGCCTCCGCCGAGGCGAGGCCGACGAAGGCCACGGACCGCGAGACCGGCCGGGGATAAAGCTTCAGCACCGCCGCGGTGATCAGCCCGAGGGTTCCCTCCGAGCCGAGGAACAGGTGCTTGAGGTCGTAGCCGGCATTGTCCTTGCGCAGGCCCTTCAGCCCGTTCCAGATCCGGCCGTCGGCCAGCACCACCTCCAGCCCGAGGACGAGGTCCCGGGCATTGCCGTAGGCGAGCACCGCGGTGCCGCCCGCATTGGTGGCGAGATTGCCGCCGATCCGGCACGAGCCCTCCGAAGCCAGGGAGAGCGGGAACAGCATCCCGGCTTCCGCGGCCGCCGCCTGCACGTCGGCCAGAACCATCCCGGCTTCCACCGTGATGCTGGCATTGACGGGATCGAGTGCGCGCAGCCGGTTCAGCCGCGCCAGGGAGAGGACGATGCCCCCCTGCGGCAGGCCGCCCCCGACATGGCCGGTATTCCCACCCTGCGCCACCACCGGCACCCCCGCCTCGGCACAGGCGCGCACCACGAGGGCGACGGCCTCGGTGTCGGCGGGCCGCACCACCGCGATGGCATGGCCGCGCTCCAGGCCGCGGGTCTCGGCCAGGTGAGGCGCGAGGTCGGCCGGGTCGGTCAGGACATGGTCAGTGCCGAGATGCGCGGCGAGGTACGCCAGCAGGCGGGAAGGGTCGGTCACCACGGATCTCACAACGGCAGGCCACGGGCGGCGGCGGGATGGCGCGGCCGGGCCTGCCGCCTATGATAGGGATGGCGCGCCGTCCTGTGCAGGGCGAGCGACCGGGCGCCGTGCCGCAGCGGCCGAGAGAAGAGGTTGGAGAGACCCATGCTGTCCGTGATCCCGAACCCGCCCCGCACCGCCCTCCCGATCGTCGGCAGCGACGACCTCTTCCCGGTCCGGCGGGTCTATTGCGTCGGCCGCAACTACGCCGCCCACGCCCGCGAGATGGGCAAGGACCCCGACCGCGAGCCGCCGTTCTTCTTCATGAAACCCGCCGACGCCCTGCAGATCGTGACCGGCGACGCCCCCGTGGACCATCCCTATCCGCCGCGCACAGAGAACTACCATTTCGAGGTGGAGATGGTGGCGGCTCTCGGCCTCGGTGGCCGGGACATCCCGGAAGCCTCCGCCCTCGACCACGTCTACGGCTATGCGGTGGGCCTCGACATGACCCGGCGCGACGTGCAGGACGAGGCCAAGCGCCTGGCGCGGCCCTGGGACCTCGCAAAATCTGCCGACGCCTCGGCGCCGATCGGGCCGCTGCACCCGGCCTCGGCCATCGGTCACCCGGTGCGGGGGGCCATCATCTTGGCGGTGGATGCGGGCGAGCGCCAGCGCGGCGACCTCTCCGAGATGATCTGGTCGATCCCCGAGCAGGTCGCGCTGCTCTCGACCTATTTCGAGTTGCATCCCGGCGACCTCATCTTCACCGGCACCCCCTCGGGCGTCGGCGCGGTCCGGCGCGGCGAGACGATGACGGCCGCCATCGACGGCCTCGGCGCCATCCGCCTGCACGTCGTCTGAGCCGGATGCTCCTCGACCGGTCCTGGATGCGGCGCCTGGTTCATTACGGCGCGCTCGCGACCCGCGGCATGACCCTGGGCGTGCGCGGGGCCGCCATCGATGCGGAGGGCCGGGTCTGCCTCGTGCGCCACACCTACGTGGCGGGCTGGCACCTGCCGGGCGGCGGCATCGAGGCGGGGGAGAGTGCGGTGACGGCGATGATCCGCGAGTTCCGCGAGGAGGCCGAGATCGTGGTCGATCCCGGCCGCCCCATGCGGCTGCACGGCTTCTACCACAACCTCACGGCGGCCGGGCGCGACCACGTCGCACTCTACGTGGCCGCCGGCTTCTCGGTGCGGGCGCCGAAGCACCCCGACCGCGAGATCGCCGCCTGCGGCTTCTTCCCCCTTGATGCGCTGCCGGCCGAAACCACCGCCGCCACCCGCGCCCGCCTGCGCGAGATCCGCGAGGGCCTGCCCCCGGCCGCCCACTGGCAGGCCTGACGGCCGTCATGACGCCGGCAAACGGCCCCGGTGTCCGGCGCCCGGATTCAGCGCTTGCAACGCCCGGCGGAATGGTGTTTAGAGACGCCGTCCGGGGCCGCCGGCGGGTCTTTCCCACCAGTGGCGCGGTTGTGAGCGGGTGTAGCTCAGGGGTAGAGCACAACCTTGCCAAGGTTGGGGTCGAGGGTTCGAATCCCTTCGCCCGCTCCAATAGACCGAACGAGACGACCGGAGCGACAGCCGCTGAGAGGCGGCTTTTTGCTTCGTTGAGACGACGAACCTTTCCGGCACGAGGAATTCCTCCGCCAGGATGGGTGTGAGCGGGTGTAGCTCAGGGGTAGAGCACAACCTTGCCAAGGTTGGGGTCGAGGGTTCGAATCCCTTCGCCCGCTCCAGTTTTCCCAACCAAGATTGAGACGATGCAACGCCCTCCGGGGCGTTTTTGTGTTTCCGGACCGTGTGTTGGCGGTGTCCGTTCACGCCTTTTCGAGGCGCGGGGCACGGCCGGCTTGATAGGCCGCGGGCGTCACCGCGAAACGGCGCCGGAAGTGCTGGCGCAGGGCCGCGGCCGTGGCGAAGCCCGCCGCCTCGGCGACGGCCTGAAGTGGCTGGTCCGCCTGGTCCAGCAGGTCCCGGGCCCGGGCGAGCCGCAGGTCGAGGAGCCAGCGGGCCGGCGTCGTGCCGGTGGCGGCGGAAAAGCGGCGCAGCAGGGTCCGGGGGCTCATGCCGGCACGGTCCGCCAGATCGGCGACCGGCCAGTCGCGGGCCGGCGCCGCCCGCATCGCGTCGAGCAGCGGCCCGATCCGCCCCGACTCGTGAAGCGTCGGGACCGCCCCCGCGACGACCTGGGCCTGGCCGCCGTCCCGATGGGGCGGGACGACGAGGCGCCGCGCGACGGCGTTGGCGGCGCCCGGCCCGAAGTCGCGGCGCACGAGGTGCAGGCAGAGGTCGATCCCGGCGGCCGAACCGGCGGAGGTCAGGATCGCTCCCTCGTCCACGTAGAGCACGTCGGGAGTGAAGCGGATGCCGGGATGGCGTGCGGCCAGCGCCGCGGCGTGACGCCAGTGGGTGGTGGCGCGCCGCCCCTCCAGCAGGCCCGCGGCGGCGAGGACGAAGACGCCGGAGCAGATCGACAGGACGCGCGCCCCGCGGGCGGCGGCCCTGCGCAGGGCGGCGGCGAGGGCCTCGGGCACCGGCATCTCAGCCCCGCGCCAGCCCGGCACCACGATGGTGCCGGCCCGATCGAGGAGGTCGAGACCGCCATCCGCGAGCAGGCGCACGCCGCCCTCGGCCCGCAGCGGACCCGGATCGACCGCGGCCACGGCGAAGCGGTACCAGTCCGGACCCATCTCGGGGCGCGGCAGGCCGAAGATCTCCACGGCGACGCCGAACTCGAAGGTGCAGAGCCCGTCATAGGCCAACACCACCACGAGGCGGTCGGCGGGGGAGAGGCGGGCCTGCGGCTTTGGCATGATCGCGACGCTAACTGGCAATTCGGCCCGCCGCCAAGCGTCGCGCCCACTGCTAGCTCTGGGCGGCCCCGAGACGGAGACCGACGATGAGCCCCGTGACCGCCATTCCCGCTTGCCCGCCCGCGATCGCGCGCGACCACTTCCGCCGCCGCCTAGCCCTGGAGACCGACTGCGCCGACGTGGCGGCCGCCCTGGAGGCAGGCCCGCCCGATTTCGTGCTGCTGCACGCGGTCGGCTCGGAGGCGGCGTTCCGGCGCCGCCACATCCCGGGGGCCGTACACCTGCCGCACCGCCTGATCACGGCCGAGCGCCTCGCCGCCTGGCCCGTCGACACGCTGTTCGTGGTCTACTGCGCCGGTCCCCATTGCAACGGAGCCGACCGCGCCGCCCTGCGGCTCGCCGAACTCGGCCGACCGGTCAAGCTCATGCTCGGCGGACTCACGGGCTGGGCCGACGAGGGACTGACCTTCGCCGAAGATCTTTCGGCGACGGGTGAATCCTGAAAGAGGCCCGCGTCGGCCAACCGGCTCTTCAACCTTCCTTTACCATAGGGAGAACAAAGTTGCCGTCGGGGCGGCGCCTGGGTCCGCCCCCAGCCGGATGGCCATGTTCCTCTTCACCACGCCGCCCGCCAATGCCCGCGATTCCAGCGCCAGCCGGGACCTGGGTCCGCGCGACAGCGCCGCGGCGCGCACGGGTGGGTCGGGCGGCGTCGTCGATGCGATCCGCGACGGGGCGCAGACGTCCGGCGCGGGGTTCGACTACCTGCTCGCGACGGCGCAGCGGGAATCCTCCCTCGACCCCTCCGCCAAGGCCGCCACCTCCTCGGCCACCGGTCTGTTCCAGTTCATCGAGCAGACCTGGCTCGGCACGATGAAGACCGCCGGGCCCCGGCTCGGCCTCGGGACCTATGCCGACGCGATCACCAAGGCGGCCGACGGCACCTACACGGTGAGCGACCCGGCGGCCAAGCAGACCATCCTCGACCTGCGCCGCGATCCTCGCATCGCCGCCACCATGGCGGGGGCCCTCACCGAGCGGAACCGCGAGGCCCTGACCGCGGCCCTCGGGCGCGAGCCCACGGGCGGCGACCTCTACGCCGCCCACGTCCTCGGCGCGCGCGGCGCCGCCGCCCTCATCGCCACGGCGCAGGCGAGCCCGGCCCGGGCCGCCGCCCTCGACATGCCGGAGGCGGCCGCCGCCAATCGCGGCCTGTTCTACGACCGAACCGGGCGCCCGCGCGGCGCGGCCGAACTCTACGCCCATCTCGCCACTGCCCGCGCCGGCACCGCGCCGGCCACGCCGGCCGCCACGATCACGCTGCCCGAGGGGACCACCGCCTACGCCTCCCTCAACGAGGGCGGGCTGCGCTCGATGTTCCAGACCGACCCGCGCCAGCAGGGTGGCGTCTCGGCCGGCGTCGCCCGCCTCTGGCAGGGGCGCGGCGCCGGGCAGGAGGCGAGCCGGCCGGAAGCCGCCCGCGCCGCGCCGACCTACTTTCCGCGCTCGGACGGCACCGACGGCGGGACGGGAACGATCGCCTCCGCCATCGCCGCCCCGACGGCCGCCGCGAATCCGGCGCCCGCCGCGACGGCGGCCCTCGTCGGAGCGCCGCTGCCGCCGCGCCGCCCGGCGGAATTCGGCGCCTCCGCCCAGCCGGCCCGCTCCGGTGCCCCCCTCGACCTGTCCCTCTTCACGATCCGGAGCGGCTCATGATCATCCGCCAGTTCCTCGCCTGGACGCAGCACTCCTCCGCGGCGCGACGGGCGGAGGCCGCGGGTGCCCTGGCCCGCGCCTACCTCTACGACGGCCTCGGCGAGGACGTGGCCTGGGAGGCGGAAGCCGCACTCCTCGCCCTCCTCGACGATCCCTCCAGCCTGGTGCGTCGGGCGCTGGCCGAGGCCTGCGCGGCCTGCGCGAACGCGCCCCGCACCCTGATCGTGGCTCTGGCCGGCGACCAGGCCGAGATCGCCACCCTGGTGCTGGCCCGCTCGCCGGTGCTGAGCGATGCCGACCTCGTCGACGGCGTCGCCATCGGGTGCCTCGCCGCCCGCCGCGCCATCGCGAGCCGGCTCGACCTGTCGCCGGCCGTCGCGGGGGCGCTCGCCGAGATCGCCGAACCCGAGGCCCTGGTCGTGCTGGTCCGCAACCGCACCGCCCACATCACCACCGGCAGCCTGATGCGGATGGTGGAGCGCCACGGAGACGTGGCCGCCCTGCGCGAGGCCGTCCTGGCCCGGCCCTACCTGCCCCTCGAGGTGCGCCAGAGCGTGACCACGCGTCTCGCCGAATCGCTCTCCGCCTTCGCGGTGTCCTCCGGCTGGCTCACGCCGGCCCGCAGCGCGCGCGCCAGTCGCGAGGCACAGGAGCGCACGACGCTCGCCTTCTGCGCCGAGGCCCATCCCGTCGATCTCGCCCGCCTCGTCGCCCATCTGAAGGCCTGCGGCCAGCTCAATGCCGGCCTGCTGCTACGGGCGATCCTCTCCGGCAACATGGCCTTCGCCGAGATGGCGCTGGCCGACCTCGCCGGCCTTCCGGTCCGCCGGGTGGCCGGACTGATGCACGACGCCTCGACCGCCGCCTTCGCGGCCCTGCACCGCAAGGCCGGCCTGCCGCCGGTGCTGCTGCCGGCCTTCAGCGCCGCGCTGTCGGCCTGGCGCGAAGCCGGGCAGGGCGCCATCGCCAGCGCCGGAGCCGGCCTGTCGCGCCTGATGATCGAGCGGGCGCTGACCGCCTGCGAGACGATGCCCTTCACCGAAGCGCAGAGCGTCATGGCGCTCCTGTCCCGCTTCGAGGCGGAGGCCGCCCGCGACGAGGCCCGGGTGCTCGCTCGCGAACTCGCCGCCGAGGCCGAGCGCAGCGAGATCCTGCGGATCGAGCGCGAGATCCTCGATGCCGAGTGGCGCGAGGCCCAGCGCCAGGTCCTCGCCGACGAGGAGGCATACCAGGCCCTGGAGAGCGCTCCCGAACCCGTCGCCGAGACCGTCGCGGCGATCCAGGAAGCGGCCGTGGACGGGGCCTGGGAGGCGACCTCGGAAGAGGCCCGGCAAACGATCCCGCAAACGACCGTGCCGGTGGCCGTCGATCTCGCTGCCGAGGCACTGCCCGCCGAGGCGGAGCTGCCGGGTCCGGATGCATCGGTGGAATCGGCCGTGACCGTGGCGGAAGAGATCCCGGAGATCGCGGCGGCCGAAGCGCCGGCCGACGTCGAGACGGCGCGCACCGACCCGGTGGGCCTGATCCTCGACGGACTCTCCGACGCGCTGCTCGCCGAGTTCGAGGGCAGCCGCGCCCGGAGCCGCGCCCTGGCGACCGAAGTCGTGCTCGATGCGATCCCCGAGGCGCTGATCGCGAGCTATCGCGAAGACCGGGCGCGCCTGGCCGCCTGAGGGGCGCTCAGCCGAACTGCTCGCGCAGGATGCGCTCGTCGAGGCTGTGGCCGGGATCGTGCAGCAGGGTCAGGTTGGTGGCGTGGTCGAGCCAGGTCTCCACCGTGCAGACCCGGCGGAACTCGGTGTGGTCCGCCACCGCCGCCACCGGCCGGTGTGCGGCGTCGAGCACCTCGATGAGGATGCGGGCGTAGTCCGGCAGCAGGGCCCCGTGCCAGCGCCGGGGCCGGAAGGCCGAGATCGGCGTCAGGGCCAGGAGCCGGGCGTTGAGGGGCAGGATCGGGCCGCCCACCGACAGGTTGTAGGCGGTGGACCCAGCCGGGGTCGCCGCGAGCACGCCGTCGGCGATGAGCTCCGGCAGGCGGACATGGCCGTCGATCGAGATCCGCAGCTTGGCGGTCTGGTGCGTCTGGCGCAGCATGTAGACCTCGTTGAGGGCGCGGGCCTGGTGCCGGCGTCCCTCGGTATCCACGGCCTCCATCATCAGCGGGTGGATGATGCTGCGCTTGGTGTTCTCCAGGCGCTCGATCAGCCCGTCCTCGCGGAACTCGTTCATGAGGAAGCCGACGGTGCCGCGGTTCATGCCGTAGATCGGCGTACCGGCATGCATGAAGCGATGCAGGGTCTGGAGCATCAGCCCGTCGCCGCCCAGCGCCACCACCACGTCCGCCTCGTTGGGCGGCACGTGGTCGTAGCGCCGCATCAGGGTCGCGGCCGCCTGGCGGGCGTCCTCCGTGGGACTTGCGACGAAGGCGAGCCGTTCGAAACGCCGGGCCATGGGCTCACATCCGCCTTGCCGACCACCTTGCCGACGCGGAGCGTTCGCTCCAGCGTCTCGATCCCAGTCCTGCCGGCATTCCCGCCGGCCCGCTCCCGCCGGTGGAGCGGCGTAGCCCTGGTCGGAGACCCATAGCATGGAGCGGCCGCTTCTCGTCTACACCACCTTCCCCGATGCCGGCACCGCCCTGGATGTCGGAGAGGCGCTGGTGCGGCTGCGCCTCGCCGCCTGCGTCAACGTCCTGCCGGGGATGCTCTCCGTCTACGCCTGGAAGGGCGCGGTGGAGCGGGGATCCGAGGTCGTGGCGATCCTCAAGACCCGAGACGGCCTGGCGGATTCCTTGAGCACCGCGCTGAAGGCCCGCCACCCCTACGAGACGCCGATCATCCTGCACCTGCCCGTGATGGGGTCCGACCCCGACACCGCGGCCTGGATCGCGGCGGAGACTCAAGGGCCGCCGATCGGGTAGCTCCGGCCCTTCCACAGGGGCGTGCCGCTGGCCTTGCGCCGCAGGAGGGCGGTCCACTGGATCGCCAGAGCGACCAGGACCGTCGCCGGGTGGAGGAGCACCGTGCCCAGGGGCTCGCGGGTGACGAGGGTGATCGCGGCCCGGGTCGCCAGGGAGGCGAGCGCGGCCGCGAAGGCCAGGAATACGGCGTGGCCCGACCCGAGCCCGAACAGCGCGGCCAGGAGGAGCAGCCAAGGCAGCACGTGCCCGCCGACCAGGAGGAGCGTCCAGACGGGCAGGGCTCGCGGGGTCGCCATGCCCTCGTGGGCGTTCTTCGAGAAGCCGGCCCAGCTCTGATCGAAGCCGCGATACATCCGGCAGGTGGCCAGGGCGTAGCCGGCCACCAGATCGGTCCGGTAGCCGGCCTGCCGGAAGCGCCGCGGCAGCACGACGCCGTCGTGCAGGCTGGTGCGCACGGCGCCGTGACCGCCGGTGGCCGCATAGGCCTCGCGCCCGACCAGGACGAGCTGACCGCAGGCGGCCCCGAGGCTGGGACGCAGGGAAGCCCGCATCATCGCCATCGGCAGGTAGCCGAGGAGGAGGAAGTTGATCATCGGCACCGTTAGGCGCTCGCCCAGCGAGCCCATCAGCTGGCGCGGGACGCCGCTGACCAGGGCGCTCTGGGTCCGGCGCGCATGGGCCGCGAGCGCCGCCGCCGCCGCGGGCGCCAGGCTCACGTCGGCGTCGACGAAGAGGAGATGCGTCCCGGTCGCGGCCTCGGCCAGCCGCGCGCAGGCGTGGTTCTTTCCCGTCCAGCCCTCGGGCAGGGGCGGGATCGGAACGAGGCGCAGGCGCGGATCCTCGGCCGCGATGGCCGACACGATGGCGGCGGTGTCGTCGGTGGAATGATCGTCGCCGACGAGCACCTCCAGGGCGACGCCGGCGCTCGACAGCGCGGCCCGCACCGTGGCGGCGATCACCGCGGCCTCGTTCCGGGCCGGGATCAGCACGGAGACCCGGGCCCGGACGTCGAGGTCCGGCTCGGGGGTGCGCAGGATCGAGAGATTCACCCAGGCGACGAGGGCGGGCAGCGCCGCGCAGGCCAGGGCCAGGATCGCGAGACCGAGCATCACGGGACCGGATCTCCCTTCTGGCGGTGGGCCGGCTCGAAGCGCCGGCCCGTGAGGACGGCGCCGAGGCGCCGCCAGAGATCGTAGATCCCGCCGATGCCCTTGGCACCGGAGGCGAGCGGCGTGAAGCGTCCGGCCTCGCGCGCGACCACGTCGGCGCTGAGCCGGTCGAGGGTCGCGGTCAGGTCCGCCTCCATCCGGGCCAGGCGCTCGGTCCGCGGCAGGGCGAGAAGGGCGGCGCCCGTCACCGGCGTCCCGAAGGCCGCGAAGGCTTCGCCGCCGCGCTCCTCCCAGAAGGCGTATTCGAGGGCCAGCGGCACGAACAGCGCGTCGGGCGCGATCTCGGGCAGGCGGCCGACGCCGGCGCGCAGCGCCAGGGGCCGGGCGCGGACGTCCTGGAAGCGCCCTTGGGCGGTGATCCAGATCATCCGGTTCGGCGCCCCCAGGATTCGCCGGGTCGCCTTGAGGAACTGAGCCGCCCCGCGGGCCGAGTCGAGGTCCACCGCGAAGGCGCCCATCCGGGCGAAGACCGCGTATTTCTCCAGCATCCGCGCGTCGAAGGGGGCGTAGCTCTCGCGCGCCGGGAAGAGCTTGCCGGCGAGCAGGATGACCACGGCCGCGTCCCACCAGGCCGGGTGATTGCAGTAGACCACCACCGGGCCGGGATGGTCGGCGCAGGCCGGCACGCCCCAGCGGGCGAGCCGCAGGGCGTTGAGGTGGCGTCGGACGTAGCGGTCGAAATACCCGACCATGAACCGCCACAGGGCGGGTGATCGGGTGGGGCCGTCCTCGCGGGACACGGTCGGGCCTTCAGGCGCTGGCGCGCTCCTCCCCGCGGATGCCGGCGCCCCGCGCATCGGTGTCGAGGGCATCCGCCGCGATCCAGCCCGACATCATCACCATCGGCATGCCGGGCCCCGGATGGGCCGCGCCGCCGGCGAGGTAGAGGCCGCGCACCTGCCGCGAGCGGTTGCCGGGCTTGAACGCGCCCATGAACTTGCCGTGGGAAGCGAGGCCGTAGATCGCACCGTTGAGCACCTTGTAGCGCTCATGGATGTCCTGCGGGGTGAGGTGGCGCTCGACGACGATGCGCTCCTCGAGGTCGGGCATGTTGGCCGTGCGCTTGAGCTTGTCGAGGATGACCTGCCGGTAGGCCGGGAACATCTTCGACCAGTCGTGGTGCGGGCGCAGGTACGGGGTATGGACGAGGACGTAGAGCGCCTCGCCGCCCTCAGGCGCCACCGACGGGTCGGTGGAGGAGGGGGCCGCCAGGTAGGCGGTCGGGTCCGGGGCCGGCTCGCCCTTGTGGTAGATGTAGTCGAACTCCTCCTCCGGATCGCGGGAGAAGACGAAGTCGTGGTGGTTCAGGTGCTCGTAGCGCTTGTTCAGCCCGAGGTAGAGCACCACGCCGGAGCAGGCCGGCTCGAAGCTCTTCTTCTCGTAGGACTTGCCGACATCGCCGCCGACGAGCTCGCGGTAGGTGCGAACCGAATCCATGTTCGAGATGACGGCGTCGAACGGGGTGATGCCGGAGGCGGTCCGCACGCCCTTGACCGCGCCCTGCTCGATGGCGAGGCCGGTGACCTCGTCGCCGGGCCGGAGGGTCGCGCCGAGTTCTCCGGCGAGCTTCGTCAGCGCCTCTGCCACGGCACGGGTGCCGCCCATCGGATACCAGACGCCCTCCGCGGTCTGCATGTGCGCGATGGCGCAGAGCACGGCCGGGGCGCCGTAGGGCGAGGAGCCGACATACTGCACGAAGTGATCGAGCATCTGCGCCAGGCGGGCATCCTTCACCTTGGAGCGGATGGTGCCGGCCACCGAGGAGCCCATGCGCAGGGACAGCACGTCCCGCAGGGTGCCGGGATTCATGTTGGCGCGGATGTTGATCGTGTCGAAGAGGTCCTCGACCGGCTTCCAGAAGAAGAACTTGTTCGAGACGTCGTGCAGGTGCTCGGAGATCTCGAGAAATTTCTTGTAGCCTTCGCCGGCGCCGGTGCCGGGGGCGAAGCGCTCCATGTCGGCGGCCATGGTCGGCACGTCGGCCATGAGGTCGAGATGGGTGTTGTCGTCGAAGAAGCAGCGCCACTGCGGATCGAGGCGGCGCAGGTCCAGGTAGTCGTGGATGTTGCGCCCGGCCTCCTGAAAGATCCGCTCCAGCACCTTCGGCACCGTGAGGATGGTCGGCCCCATGTCGAAGCGGAAGCCGCCCTCGTGCAACACCGCGGCCTTGCCGCCGAGCCAGTCGTTCTTGTCGTAGAGCGTGACGGTGTGGCCGCGCGCGGCGCTCACGCAGGCGGCCGCCAAGCCGCCCAACCCTGCGCCGACGACGGCGACCGAAGACCCAGCCCGCATGTTCGTGTCACTCCCCGGGCCGGTCCGAAAGCCCATTCTCTATATGAAGCTAGACCGGATGGCCGCGCGGTCAACGCGCTAACCGGTCGCGGCGTGGACGGACGCCGTCTTCGCACGCACCTTCCTAGATCGCCCGCCGCGACACCAGCGCCAACGCGACGCCGAGGCCCGCCGCCGCCACGGCGGCCATCACGCCCCAGGCGGGCAGGGCCGCGGCCCAGCCCTCGCTGAGGGCGTTCTGGTAGGCCTCGATGGCCCAGGCGTTGGGGGTGAGCCAGCCGGCCTCCTGCAGCCACGGCGGCATGAGGAAACGGGGCACCATGCTGCCGCCCACCGCCGAGAGCAGCAGGACGCCGAAGGTGGCGGCCAGATGCGCCTGCTGGCGCGTGGCGGAGGCGGCGCAGGCGGCCAGCGCAAGGCCGGCCGCCATGGCCGAGACGAGCAGGGAGGTCACCAGCCAGGCGCCGGCATGGGGCAGGATGTCGACCCCGTGCAGCAGGGCGGCGGCCGAGAAGATCAGCCCGGCCTGGACGAGGCCCTGGCCCACCAGGAACAGGAACTTGCCCAGCACCACCACGGCGAGGCCGCCGGGGCCCGCCATCAGCCGATCGGCGAGGCCGGACTGCCGCTCGTCGACGAGGGAGAGGGCGCCCTGCATGGCGGCGAAGAGCAGGAACACCGCCGTGATCGCGCCCGCATAGTAGCTGACGCGATCGTTGGTGGCGCCCGAGGCGGTGCTGCGCCGCTCCACCAGGGAGGCGAAGGCGAAGGGCTCCTTGCGGGCCCGCTGCTCGGCGAAGGCCTGGTTGAGGAAGGCGCGCTCGTCCGGGCCGATCTTGCCCGAGCGCTCGACGTCGGCGACGATCCGGGCCAGGACCACGTCGGGCAGGGCCTCGTTGAGGACGCGCTGGAGCTGGCCGAGGGCGATCGGGGTGGCCAGGGCCTTAGCGGGATTCTCGATCAGCACCACGGGCTGGTCGGCGCGGGTCGAACCGGCGTCGAGGTCCCCGCGCAGCACCAGGGCCACGTCGACCTCGCCCCGACGCACCGCCGCGACGGCGCCGTCGAGGTCGGCGGCGGAGAGGCGCCCGACCCGGAGGGACGGGTCCGCCTCCAGGGCCTGCATCAGCCGCTGCGTCGTCGGCGTTTGGACGAGGTCGAGGAGGCCGACATGAATGCGGATGCGCTCGCCGAGCGCGCCGGAGAAGATCGCGGCGAAGATCGTGAAGATCACGGTCGGCAGCACGAAGGCCATGACCAGGGCGGCCCGGTCGCGTACCAGGCCGAGCAGCATCACGCGGAAGGCGGCCGAGATCATGCGGCGGCTCCCGTCTCGGGAGAGACGTCCCCGCCATCGGCCGCGGATGCCGCCAACGCCTCGCGATAGACCGCCTCCAGGCCGGGCGCACGGATGCGGATCTCGGCGATGGGCACGCCGGCGTCCCGAAGGGCGGCGAGGAGGTCGGCGCCATCGCGGGGCGTCCCGCTGAGGCGGCGCGCCCGCCAGGTCGAGCCAGTGTCGACGGGAAGGAATCCGCTCCGGCGCAGCACCGCCTCCGCCGCCGCGTCGGCCGGGGCGACGAGCGCCGCCTCGTGCTCGGGGGCGTCGGCGCGGATGCGAGCGAGCAGTTCGGACAGGTGGCCATCGGTGATGATCCGGCCCCGTGCCAGGATCGCGACCCGGTCGGCGAGGCGCTCGGCCTCGGCGAAGTCGTGGGTGGCGACGAGGAGGGCCGTGCCGGCCTCGCGCAGGCGCCCGAGCACCGCATGGATGGCCGCCCGGGCATGCAGGTCGACGCCCTGCGTCGGTTCGTCGAGGAGGACGAGACGGGGCCGCGCCATCAGGCTGGCGGCGATGTTGACGCGGCGCTGATAGCCGCCCGAGAGCAGCCCGACCGGGCGCCGGGCCACTTCCGCGAGGGCGCAGAGCGCGAGGCCCCTCGCCACCGCCTCGGACCTCTCGCGCCGGGCGATGCCGGCGAGCTGGGCGAAGACCGACAGGTTCTCGGCCACGGAGAGGCGGGGATAGAGGGCGATCTCCTGCGGCACCCAGCCGATCGCCCGGCGCGCGGCCGGCGTCCGGTGAGGGTCGTCGCCGGCGACGCGGACGCTGCCGGCGCCGGGGGCCAGACGCCCCGCGATGAGGCGCATCAGCGAGGTCTTGCCGGCGCCGTTGGGGCCGAGGAGCGCAAGCGTCTCGCCCGCCCCGAGGGCGAGGTCGACGCCTTCCAGCACGCGGCTGCCCCGATAGGCGAGGGCGGCGCCGGCCACCCTCAGGAGCGGCTCGGAATGGGGGCTCACGCGGAACTCAGCGGGGCGGCAGGGCGCGCGACAGGCGAACCCGCACGGCCACGCCCGGCTCGCGCACGGTGAAGCGCGCGCGCGCGAAGTCGGGGCGGGCGGATCGTGAAGATTCGCCGGAGAACCCGTAGGGCTCGAGGGGCAGGCCGAGGCCGGTCCGGTCGAGGCGGCCGTTGCCGTTGGTGTCCTGATAGGCGAGGGCCGCGTAGATCCCGGGTGCCACGTTTGGGAAGACGAAGCGCTGCGCGGCGGCCCGCGGCTCGGCCTGCTGCCCGGTCCGGCAATCGGCCTCGGACAGGCCGTCCTGGCACAGGGCGACGGAGAGGAGGCCGCCGGGCTCGATGCCCTCGACCTCCACCGCCACGGAAGCGGCCTGCGCCGCCCCCGTGACGAGGAAGAGGGTGCAGACGGCGACCGTGAGCCTCGACCGCCGCCTCAAGTGGCGTCGCCCGAGGCGGCCAGGGGTGCGGTCGCGGGAATGCCGGCGCTGGCGGCGCCGACGCGGCCGGCGGACAATTCCTCGATGAGGAGGCGGGCGGTGATGCGCGCGCCCTCATAGATCACCGGCAGGCCGGAGCCCGGATGGGTACCGCCGCCGACGAGGTAGAGCCCCGGCCCGAAGCGGTTGTGGGGTCGGAAGTAGAGCATCTGCATCAGGTCGTGGGCGAGGTTGAAGGTGGCGCCCTCGTGCACGAAGAACTCGTCGCGCCACTCGGTCGGATCGACGATGCGCTCGTAGCGGATCCGCGATTCGATGTCCCCGAGGCCGAGCAGGGCGAGGCGGTCGAGGACGAGGCGGCGATAGGTCTCGCGCAGACCCTTCCAGTCGATGCCCGCCTTCAGGTTCGGCACCGGCACCAGCACGTAGAGGCTGGTCTGGCCGGGGGGCGCCATGCCGCCGTCGGTGAAGCCCGCGTGCTGCACGTAGAGCGAGGGCTGCATCGGCAGGATGCCGTCGGTGATCTCCCGGATGTTGCGGGCGTAATCCTCCGACAGCAGGATGGTGTGGTGGCCGAGCGCCTCCGGCATCGGCCCGTCGAGGCCGAGATAGAGCATGAAGGTCGAGCAGGAGAGGCGCGCCTTCTCGATCTTGGCGTCGCGCCAGCGCGGCCGGTGCTGTTGCGGCACGAGGTCCTGGATCACCTTGGCGAAGTCGCCGTTGATGACCACCGCGTCGGCCTGCAGGGTCTCGCCGTTGCAGACCACGCCACTGGCGCGCTTGCCCTCGAACAGCACGCGCTCGACGCCCGCCCCGAGGCGGATGTCCACGCCCATCCGGCGGGCGAGCCCGGCCATCGCCTCCGAGACGGCGCCGCAGCCGCCGACCGGGTGATAGACGCCGTGCTCGTATTCGAGGAACGACAGGATGGTGAACAGGCTCGGGCACCGGAACGGCGACATGCCGAGGTACTTGGTCTGAAACGCGAAGGCGAGGCGGACCCGCGGATCCTTGAAGTAGCGCCGCAGGTCCTTGTCGACGCTGCGCCCGGGATGGAGATGGGGCAGGGCGGCGATCATCGCCGGGGAGGCCATGGCCCGCAGGGTGTGGAATGCCTGCTCCAGGACCGGCTTGAAGAACTTCAGCTTGACCCGGTTGTCGGCGAAGAACTTGCGCACGTTCTTCGCGTCGTCCGGCGCGATGCGCGCTACTTCGGCCTCGAGCCGGTCCATGTCGTTCGTGGCGCGGATCTCGCCGCCCGCCTCGAACACGAGGTGGTACTGCGGATCCAGGCGCTCGAGCTTGACGTGGTCCTCCAGCCGCTCGCCGCAGGTCTCGAAGATGTCGGCGAGGATCTGCGGATAGAGGAAGAAGGTCGGGCCGATGTCGAAGCGGAATCCGCCGGGGGCTTCCACGGTCTTGGTACGGCCGCCGACCGCCGGGTCCTTCTCCAGCAGCGTGACGTGGACGCCGGCCCGGGCAAGGAGGAGTGCGGTGGCGAGGCCGCCGGGACCGGCACCGACGATGATGACGCGGCGTCCGGACAGGGTCCGCAAGCCGTCCCGTGACTGCAACAACGCTCGCAACTCCCTCGTCCACGCTCCCATCTTTGAGCGCATCTGGCGCGCAAGAATGGTCCGTCCAGACCTCGTGCGGTCCGGTGCGTAATCTTGACCGTAGCCGGGCGCGCGGCAATGGGGGCGCAGTGTCGCGCGTGGCGGTGGCCCTCGGAGCGGGCCGCTCGCCCGCTAGGCCGATCGGGACAGGTGATGCAGCGCGATCGCCCCCGCCGTCGCGACATTGAGCGAATCGAAATTCGGCGCCATCGGGATGCGGACGGTGCGCAGGCGCACCATCAGCTCCGGGGGCAGGCCCGGCCCCTCGCTCCCGAGCAACAGCAGGGCGCGGGCGGGCGGCGCCAGGGCCGCGAGGGTCTCGGCGCCGCCGGGGCTCAGGGCCAGGGGCTCCAGGGCGTGGCGCGCCGCGAAGGCCAGGATCGCGTCGGCATCGGCCAATTGCCGGAACGGGACGATGAGCGCGGCACCGGCCGAGACGCGGATCGCCTTGCGGTAGAGCGGGTCGCAGGTCCCGGCGTCGAGCAGCACCGCGTCGGCGCCGAACGCGGCGGCGTTGCGGAACAGGCCGCCGACATTGTCGTGGTTGGTCAGGCCGACGAGGCCGACCACGAGGGCCGGCGCCGGGGCGGGCGGCAAGCGGGGGAGCACGTCGTCGGGCGCCTCCGTTCTGCGCAGGCCGACGCCGAGGACGCCACGGTGGATCGGGAAACCGGTGATCGCGCTCATCACCGGCTTCGTCGCCGTGTAGACCGGTACGGCCTCGGGCAACCGGGCCAAAGCCTCCGCCAGGCCGGCCAGGCGCTCGGGCGCGAGCAGGACCGATTCGAGGCCGAACCGCGCCCGGGCCGAGAGCATGACCCGCAGGGTCACCTCGCCCTCGACGATGAAGCGGCCGGCGCGCCCGACGAGGTCGCGCTCGCGCATCGCCGTGTAGGGCGCGAGGCGCGGGTCTGCGGGATCGTCGATGGCGACCGGCGCGGGCCGGGGAGCGGCAGCCAAGGCGGCGTCAGGCGCTCGCCGGACGCCCGCCCATGCGCACCGCGAGGGGATCGGCCTCGGCCTTGGTCGGCACCTTCACCAGGGCCTCGCCGTCGAGGACGACCTCGCCCGCCACCGAGCAGGTGCATTTCAGACGGGCGCGGCGGCGCTCCGGCACCAATTCGGCCACCTCGACGGTGACCTCGACCGTGTCGCCGATGCGGACCGGCGCGCGGAAGTTCAGGGTCTGGCTGATGTAGACCGCGCCGGGGCCGGGCAGGCGGGTGCCGAGCACCGCCGAGATCAGGCCGGCGGTGTAGAGGCCGTGGGCGATCCGGGTCCCGAAGGGCGTGCGTGCCGCGAAGTGCTCGGACAGGTGGATCGGGTTGCGGTCGCCGGTGATCTCCGCGAAGCCCACCACGTCGGAAGAGGCGATGACCTTGTTCAGCGTCTCGGACAGGCCGACTTCGAGATCCTCGAAGTACAGGACGCGCAGTTCGGGCATCATCGGCAGTTTCCCCTGACTTTGGTGTTTGGCACGCGGGTCTCGTGCGGCTTGGCGTTTCGCCTCGCACAGGCGGCGGGCCAAATCCAGTATCCGGTGCCCGAAAAGCATCGGTTCGGATCTTGAGCCTCGACAGCCGGAGGCATCTCGCGCCATGGAGATTCTCGTCGCGAGGTGCCGGGCCCGGGTCCGGGCCGATCCCCCCGCCCCCGTCAGGTCGAGACGCCGCCTTTGTCCGTTACGCCCACCCCGTCCGCCACCCTGCGCCCGGTGGTCGCCCGCGTTGCCGGGCTCAACCTCGCGTATTTCGGCATCGAGATCAGCGTCGCCCTGGCGATCGGCTCGCTGGCCCTGATCGCCGACAGCCTCGACTTCCTCGAGGATGCGGCGATCAACCTGCTGATCTTCGCCGGCATCGGCTGGAGCGTGCGCAACCGGGCCCGGCTCGGGGCCGTCCTCGCCGTCATCCTGCTTCTGCCGGCCCTGGCCACCGCCTACGCCGCCTGGATCAAGTTCGCCACGATGGCGCCGCCGGCCCCGCTGCCCCTGACGCTCACAGGCCTCGGGGCGCTGGCGGTCAACCTCGCCTGCGCGGCGATGCTGGCCCGCCACCGTTCGGGCGGCGGTAGCCTGACTCGGGCGGCCTATCTCTCGGCCCGCAACGACGCCTTCGCCAACCTCGCGATCATCGCCGCTGGCCTCGCCACCGCCCTGACCCTGTCGGCCTGGCCCGACCTCATCGCGGCGGCCGGCATCGCCGTCCTCAATGCGGATTCGGCGGGCGACATCCTGAAGGCCGCGCGGGCCGAGTGGCGCGCGGCGAAGGCCGCGTCCGAGAATCCGATCCCCTGAGAGGCGTCGAGCCCCGTCATGCGCCTGTTTCCCATCTCTGACCTGCACTTGGAGCGCCGTCGCCTCGACGTCATCCCACGCCCGAGCCGGCCCTTCGACGTCCTGGTCTGCCCGGGCGACCTGCACGAGGGCCGGCCCGAATCGGGCCTCGCGGCCCTGATGATGCTGGCGCAGGGGCACCCGATCGTGCTCGTGCCGGGCAATCACGAACACTACGCGCCGACCGGCGACGGGCGCACGGCCCCCGAGCTCCTCGCCGCCCTGGAGGCCGAGGTCCTTCGCCTGAACGGGGAGGGGGCGGAGATCCACCTGCTCCAGCGGGGGGCGACCGTCGTCCTCGACGGCGTCCGCTTCGTCGGGACGACCCTGTGGAGCGACTGGTCGCTGGCCGGGCTCTGGCTCGATGGTCGCGTGGTCGATCCGCCGGAGGACCCGATCGCCTACGCGGCCGCGCGGATGACCGACCCGGTCACCGGTTCGCGCGAGTACCGCGGCTCGATCCGCAACGGCGACGGCACGATCTGGTCGCCCGCCGACGCGATGGCGGCCCACGCGCGGGAGCGCGCCCTGCTGGCGGCAGCCCTGGCCAAGCCCCATGGCGGCCCGACCGTCTGCGTCACCCATCACCCGGCGAGCCCGCGCGCGGCCAATGCGTTCCGGGAGACCCTCGGTGTGCCCTGGTGGGTCCCGGCCTTCTACGCCACCACCGTCCTGGAGGACCTACCGGCGGCGGACCGGCCCGACCTCTGGGTCTCGGGCCACTTCCATGCCGGGCACGACATGCGGATCGGGGAGACCCGCTGGGTCGCCAACCCGGTCGAGGGGCGGGACTTCTCCGCCGATCACATTCTCACGATCGGTTGAGACCGGACGCCGCCCGGCCGCGTACCTGTCCGGCATCGCATCGCCGGAGCTCACCCCATGAACGCCTTCATCGCCGTGGTCCTCGTCTGCGCCAACGGGATCCCGATCGAGGCCTGCACCGACGACAAGGCCAGCGAGGTCCGCAAGGTCCGCGTCGCCAACGAACTCGGCTGCACCAATGGCTGGCAGGAGATCATCGCCCGCACGGACCTGCGGGACGAGGTCGGCAAGACGAGCTATCTCAAGACCGAGTGCCGCCGGGTGAAGCAGGCCGACTGAGCCGGCCGCTCCCCGGCTCTTCGGGCTACCTGTCGTACTTGATGTAGGCAAAGCGCGGATCGGTGGGGGTGCCCTCCAGCGCGCCGCCTTCGGTGCCGGGCTGCCAGCCGACCACCTCCTCGATCTTGGCGGCCAGCGCGAAGTCCTTCTCGGTGATGCCCTTGGCGGCGTGGTTGGTCAGGCGCACCTCGACCCAGGCGTAGGAGGCGGTGATGTCCGGATGGTGCCAGGCGGCCTCGGCGAGATGGCCCACGGTGTTGATCACCATGAGCGTGCCCTTCCAGCCCGCGGTCTTGTAGGTGCGGCGGATCCAGCCCTCCTCCAGGCGCCAGGCCGGGAGTTCGCGCGCGAGGCGCTCCGTGACGGTGGCGTCGTCGATCACGTCGTCCCGCATGCCGGCCATGGTTCCAAGCTCCCTCGAACAAGTATCGTGGCCAAATCTCTGCGCCGGGGCCCGGTCGCACGCAAAGGATCGCGCCGGCTCGGCGAGGGCTCGCGGCAGATTCGCAAGGGTTTGCCGGTTCGGGGGCGACCATCCGCCCGGCGGACTTGCCAATTCGTCCTGTGGACGCCCTGTGCCCGACCTCCTATGAAGACTGCCAACCAACGCCGGCCTTCGCGGGACAACCCGAGCGTTCGACTTCGAATCCAGGGAGAGTCCCTCATGCTGTCACGGCGCGGATTGCTCGCGACAGCGGCACTGTTGCCTCTGCCCTGGAGCCTCGCCCGGCCTGCGCGGGCGGCGGGGCCGGCGTTCCGGGTCGGCAGCCTGCCCTTCGGCACGGTCTCCTGGGAAGCGGCGGTGATCAAGGCGCGCGGGCTCGACGGCGCCAACGGGTTCACCCTCGACGTGGTCAAGCTCGCCGGCAACGATGCCGCGCGGATCGCCTTCCTGGGCGGCCAAGTCGACACCATCGTGGGCGACCTGCTCTGGGCCGCCCGGCTCGGCAACGAGGGCCGCGCGATCCGGTTCTTCCCCTACTCGACCACCGAGGGCTCCCTGATGGTGCCGGGCGACAGCCCGATCCGGACGCTGGCCGACCTCAAGGGCAAGCGCCTGGGCGTCGCCGGCGGCCCCCTCGACAAGAACTGGCTCCTGCTCAAAGCCCAGGCCCGCGACACCGCCGGCATCGACCTCGAGACCCAGGCTACCATCGCCTTCGGCGCGCCGCCGCTCCTGGCACTCAAGCTCGAGCAGGGCGAACTCGATGCCGGGCTGCTGTACTGGACCTACTGCGCGCGCCTGGAGCCCAAGGGTTTTCGCCGCCTGATCGGCTCGGACGACATCATGCGCGCCTTCGGCGCCACCGGATCGATGGCCCTGATCGGCTACCTCCTCGACGACGCCACCGTAAAGGACAAGGGCGAGGCGGTGGTCGGCTTCGCCCGCGCCTCCAAGGCCGCCAAGGACATCCTCGCCAACGACCCCGCCGCCTGGGACGTGGTTCGCCCGCTGATGGCGGCCGAGGACGAGGCGACCTTCCAGGCCCTGAAGCGCGACTTCCTCGCCGGAATCCCGCGCCGCCCCCTCGCCACGGAGCGCAGCGACGGCGAGAAGCTGTTCACCGTCATGGCCCGCCTCGGCGGCGAGCGCCTGGTCGGCGCCGGCACGACGCTTCCCGCCGGCCTCTACTTCGACGGCACCGGCAATGGTTGAGGCCGCCCCGCGCGCCGCGACCCCGACGCCCTGACCCCCATGGGTTTTGCCACCCGCCTCGCTTCCGTGCTGGTCCTCCTCGCGGGGTGGCAGGTCGCGGCGTCCGCCGCCGGCTCGCGGCTGCTGCCGGCGCCACTCGCGATCGTCGACTTCCTCGCGCGCGAATCCGCCACCGGCGACCTGTGGTGGAACGTCGGCATCACCCTGTCGCGGGTCGGGATCTCCTTCTTCCTGGCGATGACCCTCGGGGTGCTCCTCGGCATCGCCCTCGGCCGCTCGCGCCGGCTGAACCTCGTCCTCGACACCCCCCTGCTCATCCTCCTCAACACGCCCGCCCTGGTGATCACGGTGCTGGCCTACATCTGGGTCGGCCTCAACGAGGCGGCCGCCATCGTCGCCGTGGTGCTGAACAAGCTGCCGAACGTCGCCGTGATCCTGCGCGAGGGCGCCCGCGGCCTCGATCCACAGCTCGAGGAGATGGCGCGCAGCTACCGCTTCGACCGGCGGACCTGGATCGCCCATGTGCTGATCCCGCAGTTGCAACCCTTCGCGGTGGCGGCCGCGCGCTCGGGGCTGTCGCTCGCCTGGAAGATCGTGCTGGTGATCGAACTGCTCGGCCGACCCAACGGTGTCGGCTTCGCGATCAACTACTACTTCGTCCAGAGCCTGAACGTGGCGGCCATCGTCGGCTACAGCATCGTATTTATGAGCGTGATGATCGCCATCGACATCCTCATCCTGCAACGGCTCGAAGCCTATGTCCGACGCTGGCGCTGAGGGTGGATCCGCTCCCGGCGCGACGGCCCTGCGGGTCGCGATCGTCCGGAAGGTCTATGGCGGGGCCGGCCCCGAGCCGGTCGAGGCCGTGCGCGATCTCGCCTTCTCGATCATCGGCGGGGAGATCACCTGCCTGATCGGCCCGTCCGGGGCCGGCAAGACCACCACCCTGCGCATCCTCCTCGGCCTCGATCCCGATTATGAGGGCAGCGTCACCCCGCCGCCGGACCAGGCCGGCATCGCCATGGCGTTCCAGGAGCCGCGCCTGCTGCCCTGGCGCACCGTCGAGCAGAACGTGCGCCTCGCCCTGCCGCGGACCGAGCGGCGGCAGGATCTCGACCTCCTGTTCGAGTCCCTCGGGCTGGCGCCCTGGCGCGGGCGCTATCCGGGCGCGCTGTCCCTCGGCATGGCCCGGCGGGTCTCCCTCGCCCGGGCGCTGGCCCAGAAGCCCCGCATCCTCATCCTCGACGAGCCCTTCGTCTCCCTGGACGACAACGCGGCGGCGGCCCTGCGTGGCCTGGTGGTCGCGGCGGTGGGGAATTCGGGGATGGGTGTCCTGATGGTGACCCACAACGTCGCCGAGGCCCTGGAGATCGCCGACCGTCTGCTCCTGGTCTCGGCCCGCCCAGCGAGCCTCCTCGGGACCATCACCCTCGACCGGCCCCGCGGGCAGCGCGACCGAGCCTGGGTGGAAGCGAACCGCGCCGACCTCGCCACGCGGTTTCCCGGTGTGATCGCGGTCTGATTCGATCACGGGCCCGCATCGACCGCGGGATTTCCCCCATCTGTTCTGAAACCGGATGCGGCGAGACCGCGCATCGGGTCACGGGCACAACCCGTCGATCCGGACGGACGCAGCTCCGCCCGCAGGAACGCCCGACGCGGCGATTCCAGCATTATAAAACAAGCAATGCATTTTGTTTCATGCCCGTTCGCCGATCCGGCTCGCGACGTGATCGCGATGGGTCAACGAGGACATGCCATCTGCGGCCAAGCTGAACCGACATGCGTCGACCGCATGAAGAACCGGCAAAGATCTATAAAACACTTTATCTTACCATTTCGCGATATTGCGGTGCACCATCTTATGGTGCGTAGCGTGAGCCGTTTAGAACGTCGCTGGATCGTTCACGACGACTTGTGCGAAGCCTGGATGCACGGCGCGCAAGCGTGTTGACGCCGCCCGAATTTTTCTTAGAGTTCATTCAAGCTTCGGTTTCGAGGGGCGCCGCAAAGGGATAGCGGCCCCTGACCACACAGACCCTGCTCAAACCTTTTATGGTTTGGTGATCAGGGTTTGGCGTCCGCTACCGAGGCGAACCTATCCCTGTCGCAAACAGTCAGATCACGGCGTGATCCTGCAGCTACTGCTGCGTGATCACGGCTGGAAGATCTGTCGGAGGAATCCATGAGAGCGGTACATCTTCTCGCACTCGGCGCCGGCATGGTCGCTTCGACCACGGCGTTCGCCAACGAAGACGTCCTGAAGCGCACGGCCAACCCGGCCGAGCAGGTCCTTCAGACCGTCGACTACGCCAACACGCGCTATTCGAAGCTCGACCAGATCAACGCCAGCAACGTCAAGCAGCTCCAGGTCGCCTGGACCTTCTCGACCGGCGTGCTGCGCGGCCACGAGGGCTCGCCGCTCGTCGTCGGCAACATGATGTACGTGCACACCCCCTTCCCGAACATCGTCTACGCCCTCGACCTCGACAAGGACGGCGTGATCGCCTGGAAGTACGAGCCCAAGCAGGACCCGTCGGTCATCCCGGTGATGTGCTGTGACACGGTCAACCGTGGTCTCGCCTACGCCGATGGCGCCATCATCCTGCACCAGGCCGACACCACGGTCGTCTCGCTCGACGCCAAGACCGGCAAGGTGAACTGGTCCGTCGTCAACGGCGACCCCAAGAAGGGTGAGACCAACACCGCGACCGTTCTCCCGGTGAAGGACAAGATCATCGTCGGCATCTCCGGCGGCGAGTTCGGCGTGAACTGCCACGTCACCGCCTACGACGCCAAGACGGGCAAGAAGGTGTGGCGCGGCCACTCCCAGGGCCCCGACGCCGACATGATCATGGACCCCGAGAAGACCACCTCGCTCGGCAAGCCGGTCGGCAAGGACTCCTCGCTGAAGACCTGGGAAGGCGATCAGTGGAAGACCGGCGGCGGCTGCACCTGGGGCTGGTTCTCCTACGACCCCAAGCTCGACCTGATGTACTACGGCTCGGGCAACCCCTCCACCTGGAACCCCAAGCAGCGTCCGGGCGACAACAAGTGGTCCATGACCATCTGGGCGCGTAACCCCGACACGGGCGCCGCCAAGTGGGTCTACCAGATGACCCCGCACGACGAGTGGGACTACGACGGCATCAACGAGATGATCCTCACGGATCAGAAGGTTGACGGCAAGGAGCGTCCGCTCCTGACCCACTTCGACCGTAACGGCTTCGGCTACACCCTCGATCGCGCCACCGGCGAGCTCCTGGTCGCCGAGAAGTACGATCCGGTCGTGAACTGGGCCTCCAAGGTCGACATGGACAAGGGCTCCAAGAACTACGGCCGCCCGCTCGTCCAGGCCAAGTACTCCACCGAGCAGAACGGTGAGGACACCAACTCCAAGGGCATCTGCCCCGCGGCGCTGGGTTCGAAGGATCAGCAGCCCGCTGCTTACTCCCCGAAGACCAACCTGTTCTACGTGCCCACCAACCACGTCTGCATGGACTACGAGCCGTTCCGGGTCTCCTACACCCCCGGCCAGCCCTACGTCGGTGCGACCCTGGCCATGTACCCGGCCCCCAACAGCCACGGCGGCATGGGTAACTTCATCGCCTGGGACGGCGTGAACGGTAAGATCAAGTGGTCGAACGCCGAGCAGTTCTCGGTGTGGTCGGGTGCCCTCGCCACCGCCGGTGACGTGGTGTTCTACGGAACCCTGGAAGGCTACCTGAAGGCTGTCGACTCCAAGACGGGCAAGGAACTCTATAAGTTCAAGACCCCGTCGGGCATCATCGGCAACGTGATGACCTACAGCCACAAGGGCAAGCAGTTCGTCGGCATCCTGTCGGGTGTCGGTGGCTGGGCCGGCATCGGCCTCGCGGCCGGCCTGACCGACCCGAACGCCGGTCTCGGCGCGGTGGGTGGCTACGCTGCCCTCTCGAACTACACCAACCTCGGTGGTCAGCTGACCGTCTTCTCGCTGCCGAACTAATCGGTCGCACGTTACGGTAAGGCCTTGGGTGCCGGCGCGGGTTTCCGCGCCGGCACCTTTATGATTAGAGTTGGAAGAACAAGATGTGAAACACGCGGCTTGTCAGCCGACGTGGAGTTCCTGGGAGAAACGTCGTTGCATATCATCAGCAAAGCCGCCATCCGTCCGCTCATGGCGGCGTTCGCCCTCGCCACCGTCTCGACTTTTGCTGTTCATGCCGAGGACGCCAAGAAGGCTGACCCGGCTCTTGCCAATCAGCTGGACCCGAATGCTCCGGACAAGGACGCCAAGCTGATCGACAAGTTCGCGGCCGTGAAGGTCGAGGACGGAAAGTATCAGGACGCCGAGGGCCACCCGACCTTCCACATCACCAACGATGGCAAGAAGTTCGACTGGTACGCCTATTCGGGCTACCGCCGCTATCACGCCGAGTGCCACGTCTGCCACGGCCCCGATGCCATGGGATCGACCTACGCGCCGGCCCTGAAGGACTCCCTCAAGACGATCGGCTACGAGGAGTTCATCGGCATTCTCGCCGGCGGCAAGCGCGACACGCAGGCAGGCCAGGAAAAGGTCATGCCGGCTTTCGGCGACAACAAGAATGTCATGTGCTACGCGGACGACCTGTACGTGTATCTGAAGGCTCGTGCGTCCGGCGCCATGCCGCGCATCCGCCCGAGCGACAAGGAAGACAAGCCCGAGGCGGCCAAGACGGCCGAGAAGGAGTGCCTGGGCGGCTGATGACGCATCCAGGCTCCCGGACGGGTCTCGCGCTCGCGCTCCTGCTGCTCGCGGCAGGAGCGCGACCGGCGCTGGCCCAATCGCTGCCGGACCTCGTCACGACGGACACCCTGCGTGTCTGCGGTGATCCCGGCAACATGCCGTTCTCCGAACGCAAGGAGGATGGCTTCGAGAACAGGATCGCGGCGATCATCGCCGACGAGCTCAAGGTCAAGATTCGCTATTACTGGCTGACGCAGGGGCCCGGCTTCGTCCGCAACACCCTCGGCACCGGCCTGTGCGACATCATCATCGGATCGGCCGCCGGCGGCGAGCTCGTCCAGCACTCGAACCCTTATTACCGCTCCGCCTACACGCTGGTCACCCGTACGGGTGAGTTCGACGGGGTCGCCCGCCTCGACGATCCCAAGCTCAAGGGCAAGTCGATCGGCGTCATCGGCGGCACGCCCCCGGTCAACCGGATGGGCGAGGTGGGCCTCGTCAGTGCGATGAAGGCCTACGCTCCCTACCAGCTCGATCCGGCCCGCAAGCACCAGACCGTCTCGGCCGAGGTCATCGCGGATCTGGCCGAGAAGCGCATCGACGCGGCGATCCTCTGGGGTCCGGCCGCCGGTTGGCTCGCCAAGCAGAGCGGCGTACCGATGACGGTCACGCCGCTGCTACAGGAGCCCGACCGCCCGCCGCTCACCTTCCGGATCGCCCTCGGGGTCCGCCTGGAGGAGAACGACTGGAAGCGCACGCTCAATACGATCCTACGCAAGCGCCGCGCCGACATCGAGAAGGTGCTGCGCGACTACGACGTGCCGCTGTTGGAGGAAGAGGGCAACAAGCTCCTCGACGCTCCGGCCCCCTGAGACGGAAGGCGGCGGATCGGCTCCGCCGCCGCCATCGTATGCCCGGCTCGCTTGCACGCGTCGATCCGAGGCGCAAACCTGCGCAGCGTCCCCCCGGCTCGCTGAAGGTCTTATCCGCGACGTCGGCGCAGGCCGCCAGCGGCGCGAACGAGGGCCGCGCGTCTTGGCGTCGACCTCCTGGATCCATGGCCTGCACGATGGGCCGTTCTGACTCGGCCACCCGCACCGCCTTCCTCCCGGAGAGCGACGGCTGCGTGGGCGTCATCGACGCCGAGCGGGTCGCGACCTGCGACGGAATCGAGATCCGGCCCTGATCAGACCCGCTCGATGCCTGCAGCGTCGAGCTTGGCCAGGGCCTCGGTCACCGTTTCGGGGCCGATGCGCAGATCCGGGGCGATCTCGGCCAGGGGCATCAGCACGAAGGCGCGCTCGCGCACGAAGCGGTGCGGCAGCACCAGGCGGGCATCCGAGATCGCCGCGCCCTCGTAGGACAGCACGTCGATGTCGATCACCCGCGGCCCCCAGCGGCGCTCGCGCACCCGGCCCATGGCGGTCTCGATGGCTAGGCCCGCCTCCAGGAGGTCGTGCGGAGTCAAGCTGGTCTCGATCCCGATCGCGGCGTTGAGGAACCAGTCCTGATCGGTGTCGCCCCAGGGTGGGGTACGATAGTCGGACGAGCGCGCGGTGACGCGAATGCCCGGCGTGGCGGCGAGCCGCGCCACCGCATCGGCCAGGGTCGCGGCCTTGTCGCCGATGTTGCTGCCGAGGCCGAGATAGGCCGCGTGCAGCCCCGATGCCGCGTTCATCGGGCCGCCTCGCGGCTACGGACGATCTCGATGGCGACTCCGTCGATCACGGCCGGCACCGGCGCGCTCGGCTTGTCCACCCGCACCCGGATCTCGGTGATGGTCGGGTGCCGGTCCAGGATCTCGGCCGCGATGGCTTCCGCCAGCGCCTCGATCAGGGCGAAGCGCCGCTGCGTGGCGATCCGGGTCACGATCTCGGTGAGGTCGGCATAGCTCACGGTCCGGGCGACGTCGTCGGAGCGCCCGGCCGCCGCGAGATCCAAGCGGACGTCGAGGGAGACGTAGAAGCGCTGCCCGAGGCGTGCCTCCTCCGGCAGGAGGCCGTGGAAGGCGAAGACGGCGATGCGGTCGACGAGGATGCGGTCGCTCATGCGGCGTGTCCCATCACGGCGTCGACCACCCGGAGCGCGTCCACATGCGGACGGACATCGTGGACCCGCACGATCTGCGCGCCGAGCGTGGCGGCGAGCACATGGCTGCCGATGGAGCCGAACAGGCGGTCCACCGGCTTGGTCTCGGCGTCGTGCAGGCGCCCGAGGAGCGACTTTCGCGAGACGCCGACGAGGACGGGAAAGCCCAGGGCAACGATCTCGGGCAGGCGCCGCAGGGCTTCGAGGTGCTGGGCCCAGCTCTTGCCGAAGCCGATCCCGGGGTCGAGCACGATGTCGCCGTCGCGAAGGCCGGCGGCGCGTGCGATGGCGAGCGAGCGCTCGAAGAACCGCAGCATGTCGGCGACGATGTCGATGGCCGGATCGATGGTCTCGCGATTGTGCATGATCATCACCGGTGCCCCGTGATCGGCGGCGACCCGGGCGATGTCGGGCTCGCGCTGGAGGCCCCAGACGTCGTTCACGATGCGGGCGCCGGCCTCCAGCGCCACCCGCGCGGTCGAGGCCTTGTAGGTGTCCACCGAGATCGGGACGGGCAGGCGCGGGGCGAGGTCGCGGATCACCGGCAGGATGCGGGCCTGCTCCTCCTCCGCCGAGACCGGCACGTGGCCGGGGCGGGTGGATTCGCCGCCGATATCCACCAGGGCCGCGCCCTCCGCCACGAGGGTCTCGGCCTGCGCGCGGGCAGGATCGAGATCGGCGAAGCGGCCGCCATCCGAGAAGGAATCGGGCGTGACGTTGAGGATGCCCATCACGAGCACGCGCCGTCCGAGATCGGGCAGGAGCGACGTCAGCGGGGCCGGCAGGTCTGGGGGCACGGGATTGCTCGGGTTCGAAGGCGGGCGCGTCCGGGGCGCGTCCTCGGCCGGGATGCCGCTGTCTTTGAACGCAATACCGGGTCGGAGCAACGCCCATGCCGAGGTCGGAGCCGAACACGGCCCGGTCCTGCGCCGCCGCCTCGAGGCGGCGGCGTCGCGGCAATGTCGAGGGTCCCGGTCAGGTCCCGCCGCGGTAGCAGCGGATCTCTGCCTCGGCCTGGGCGCGGCGAAGTTCAGCCACCTGATCGTCGAAGACCTTGGTCGACTTGAACGCGGTGGTGCGCTGGCCGATGCCCTGGCGCAGGGAGAGCACGGTGCTGGCCTGGACGTACTTGTCGTAGGGCAGCAGCGAGGCGAGCGCGTCGAGGGAGCAGGAGCAGCGCGACAGCGACTCGCGCGACTGGCCGTTGGCGGCCATGCAGCCGAAGATGTAATCGGCCCGGGCCTCGGTCGGGTAGTCGTTCTCGGGCTCGGCCGCCGCCGCCGCGCCGACCACGAGAGCCGCGGCGCAGGCGCCGGCGGCGAGGCGCGGAAGCCGCTTAACCAGCGTTCGGATCATAGCTCAGGTTCTCCTGCAGGAGTTCGCCACCCTCGGCGTTCTTGGAGCTCGCCTCGATCGAAACGAGCTCGCCGGGCACGGCCTCGGAGGTGACGAAGGTGTATTTCAGGTTCTCGAAGCCGCGCATGCGCTCCTTCATCTTGTCGTCGACGAAGGGCTGCGTCTCGATGCGCCAGGCGTCGACCTTCCGGCCCTTGTAGTCGATCTGCGTCGGCGTCACGGTGGCGTTGTCGCGCAGGCCCTTGCGGATGGCGTTCTTGATGTAGCGCGGGTTGGCCATCAGCACGCGGGCGAGGTCCATCAGGTGATGCTCCAGGAAGAGCGTCATCACGGGGTTGCCGGGCATGTCCTCGAACGGGCCGGCCGGGAAGCGGTTGGCGCCGGAGAACATCTCCACACGGATATTACGGTTGTCCGCGGCGTTACCGGGTTCCACACCGAGCTTGATCGTGTCGTTCAGCGGCGGCCCGAACGGCCCCTTCGAGATGCCGCTGCGGCGCAGGTAGTCGTAGGTGAGCTTCGACCCGGGGGGGACGTTCTTCATCTGCGGCTGCTCGAAGAGCAGGTCCGAGGCATTCGGGGGCGTCGCGGTGTTGGCCTGGGTGACGGCGAGCGTCTCAGACGCCGGAGGCGCGGCGGGCGCGGTCTGGGCGAGCGCGGGCGCGCCCGCGAGCATCACGAACGCGGCAAGGGTGACGGGCTTCAAAGCGGCGCTTCCTCATTCAGCGGCGTACGCACATTGGGCTGCACGTTACTGCCGATGGTCCGGTAGACGTAGTCGGGCGGCGTCTCGGCCGCCTCCTCGGTGGCGAGATCGCGCACCTTGGCGTGGAGCGGCGACAGGGAGCAGGCCGGGTCGGTGGCCGCCGCGTCCCCGGCGAGCGCCAGGGCCTGACAGCGGCAGCCGCCCCAATCCTTCTCCCGCCGGTCGCAGGAGCGGCAGGGCTCCTTCATCCAGTCCGTGCCGCGATAGGCCGTGAAGGCCGGGGAATTCGCCCAGATGTCGCCGAGCGAATGGTCGGACACGTACCAGAATTCGAGGTTCGGGATCGTCTCGGCGGCGTGGCAGGGCAGCACCTTGCCCTGCGGCGTCACGTTCATGAGCTTGCGGCCCCAGCCGCCGGCACAGGCCTTCGGGTACTTCGCATAGTAATCGGGCACCACGAGATCGATGACGAGCTGCCCCTTCAGGCGCTCGCGGGCGGCCTCGACGATACGGATCGAGCGGTCGACTTCGGCCTTGTTCGGCATCAGGGCGGCGCGGTTCACGTAGGCCCAGCCGTAATACTGGGTGTGGGCGACCTCCAGGCGCTTGGCGCCGAGCTTCACGGCCAGGTCGATGAAGCCCTCGACCTCGTGGATGTTGCCCCGGTGGATCACAGAGTTCAGTGTCAGCGGCAGTCCGAGCTGCGTCACGCGCTCGGCGAAGGCGAATTTCTGCGGCTGGGCGTTCTTAAGGCCGCCGATCTTCTCGGCATTGGCCGCGTCGACGCCCTGCACCGAGAGCTGAACGTGGTCGAGGCCGGCATCGTAGAGCGCGTCGAGCTTCTGCAGGGCGCCGCCGACGCCGGAGGTGATGAGGTTGGAATACAGACCCAGTTTCGCGCAGGTCGCGGTGATCTCGACGATGTCGTTGCGCGCCGTCGGCTCGCCGCCCGAGAGGTGGACGTGCAGCACGCCCAAGCCCGCCGCCTCCGTCAGCACCCGCTGCCACGTCGCCGTGTCGAGCTCGCCCGAGCGCCGGTCGAGTTCGAGCGGATTCGAGCAGTAGGGACAGCGCAGCGGGCAGCGATGGGTCAGCTCCGCGAGGAGCCCGACCGGAGCCGGCAGGGTGGGGGCGTTCGGCGTGATCGCGTTCATCGCTCCAGGACCCGTTTCGTGGCCAGATCGTTCAGCATCACGAGGATGTCGGCCTCGATCACGGCGGCATCGGCCGTGAACTTTTCGGCCAGCAGCCCGGCGATGTCGCGCACGCTGCGCTGCCCGTCGACCAGTTCGAGCACCGCCACCGCGTTGGCGTCGAGGTCGAAGGTGCGCTCGGGCGCCAGGAGGACGTGCTGGTCGCGCACGGCGTCGTGGCGCAGGCGCACGCCGCGGGGCAGGCGCGGCACGTCGTGCGCCGTCAGGGTGCCGGTGCCGGCCGCCAGCGGTCCGGACGCCTGGGCCACCGCCGGCTCGGGCACCAGCCCGGTGCCGGGCGTCCAGGCATCGGGCGGGGTCAGGCCGGGGGCGACGTAGGCGAAGTAGAGCGCGTCGAGCTGCGTCCAGAGCACGTTGCACTTGAACGTCAGCGCATCCATCGCCTGGCGCTGCAGCGCCGGCGTGGTGGCGTGCTCCTTGACGTAGGCGATGGCAAAGTCCGCGTCGCGCGGGGCCTGGGTCAGGCGCTTGTCGAAATACGCCAGCGTGTCCTTGGTGATGAAGTCGTAGTTCTTCAGCATCCCGGCCACCCGCTCCGAGATGATGGTCGGCGAGAACATCTCGGTGAGCGAGGAGGCGATCGCCTCCAGGAGCGAGCGCTCCTTCACGAAATGCACGTAGGCATCCACCGAGAACCGGGTCGCCGACAGGATGCCTTGCGTCGATTCCACGTAGTCGCGGGCGAAGCCCACGCCCTCGGCGAGCTTGAGCCAGCGCTCGATGCCGCCGTCGCCGGGCGCGTCGCCGTCATGGTCGACGATGCGCTGGCGCCAGACCCGGCGCAGCGACGCGTCGGTCATCCGGGCGAGCACGGCGGCGTCCTTCACCGGGATCATCGCCTGGTAGTAGTAGCGGTTCAGCGCCCAGGCCCGGACCTGATCCTTGCTGAGCTTGCCGTCGTGCAGCAGGCGGTGGAACGGGTGCAGGTTGTGGTAGCGGCGCGCGCCGATGTCGCGCAAGGCCGCCTCGAGTTCCTCGGGCGAGAGCAGGCGCTGAGCCTCGTCGGTCTTCGGGGTCGGGAAGGGCGCGGTCATGGCGTGGCTCGCGGATCAGCGGGAAGCGGTTTTAGGAACTTTTCTTATCAATCGCGCCGCGTCCCGTGAAGGCCGCTGACGCAAACACGCAATTCAATCGGACACAATGTATGCCGTCGGCAGTAAACTGCCAGATGGCCGCATCACGAAAGGGACAGCGTCAATCCGTCATGGGCCACGGTCCAGCCCGCCGCCTCGACCTGCCGGCGCTCGTCGGAGCCCTCGATCAGCACCGGGTTGGTGTTGTTGATGTGGACGAAGACGCGCCGGCCGATATCGACATCCGCGAGGGCCGCGATGGAGCCGCCGTCCCCGGTCATCGGCACGTGCCCCATGCGCCAGCCGGTCTTGGTGCCGACGCCGGCCCGGATCATGTCGTCGTCGAGGAGGACGGTCCCGTCGAACAGCAGGGCGTCGACCCCGCCGATGCGGGCCTTCAGGTCCTCGGTGACGCGGGCGCAGCCGGGGATGTAGGCGAGGCGCCGCCCGCCGGCCTCGATCATCGCGCCCACCGTGGTCTCGGTCTCGGCGCCGATCTCCAGGGTCTCGTCCTCGAGCCACAGGGGCACCTTGCCGGGCACCGCGAACAGGGTGACGCTCAGGCCCGGCACCGGCTCGAAGGCACGGTGGAGGGCGATCGGCTCGCGGGCCACCACGCCCGCGGCCATCACGTCGAAGACCCGGTTGGCGTTGACCGAGTCGAGGATGCCGGCGGTGCCGTAGAGGGTGAAGGGCTGGCCCTCGCGCAGGGTCAGCAGGCCGGCGACATGGTCGACGTCGCCGTTGGTCAGCAGCACGGCATGGATCGGCGAGTGCCGGAGTCCGCTGCGCGGATGCATCGCCGGATTGTCGAACAGCTGCTGGCGGATATCGGGGGAGGCGTTCACCAGGAGCCAGCGCTCTCCATCGGGGGAGACGGCGATGCTCGACTGGGTCCGCGGCCTGACGCGGGTCTCGTCCGCGCGGGCGAGGGAGCAGATCGGGCAGCGGCAATTCCACTGGGGAAGGCCGCCGCCCGCGGCCGAACCGAGGATCAGGACATGCATGGTGGAACCGACGCTGCCTTGGGACCCTCGGGTTCGACGAAACTTAGTTGAAGGTGTCGATCTCAGCCGACTCGTAGCTGGTGACTTCCATGCCGACGCAGATCTCGGAAACGATGGGGGCGGCCCAGGTCATGGTGTTTCTCCTGAAAGTTTCTTCTGAACGTCAGCAGCATCCCGATCGCCTCTAAGAAGATCGTAAGACACTGACGGCGCAGTGATTTCTGTCGCCGGGCTGGTATCGACAATTTGGCTCGGCAGTTCAAGCGCTAAATTGCCGGTTTCTCCCGGCGACCCCCGTGAATCCGCCGCCGCCGTTAACGCGCGGTGCCGGAATCAGTGCCGGAAATCCTGTCCCTTGAGGTCGAGCATGAAGCCCCGGCCCCGCACCGTGACGATGACCGGACCGCCGAGGCGGACGAAGTCGGACAGCTTGGTCCGCAGGTAACCCACGTAGACATCGACGACATTCAGCGAGAGGCCGCCCTGGCCGGCCCAGAGCTTGTCGAAGATGTCGCCCCGGGAGACGGGGTGGTTGGCGTTGTCCATCAGGAGGGCGAGGAGCTCGGCCTCGCGCGGGGTGAGGCGCGCCGTCGCATCCGCGAAGCCGACCTGCCGGATGGTCAGGTCGAGCATGAGCTTGCCGGCCGTGACGATCGAGCGCGGCGCCTCAGAGGCCTTGCGGCGCAGGAGGTGGGTCTGGAGGCGGGCGAGCAACTCGTCGAAGACGAAGGGCTTCACGATGTAGTCATCGGCGCCGAGCGCCAGCCCCTCGGCACGGTCGCGCACCTCGTCCCGGGCCGAGAGGAAGAGAATCGGCCCCGGATAGCCGCCCTCGCGCAGGGAGCGGCAGACGTCGTGGCCGGAGCCGTCCGGCAGGGTGATGTCGAGCACCACCGCCTCGGGCGCCTCGGCGCGGGCGGCCGCGAGGGCGTCGTCGACCCGCCCGGCCACGCCGACGGAGAAGCCCTCCGCCTCGAGGCCGCGGGCGAGCATGGCGCGGATGTCGCTGTCATCCTCGACGATCAGTACGCGCGTCATGCCACGGTCTCCTGGGCGCCCGTCGGGTGAGGCGAGGGGGAATGCTCGGCGTCGCTGGGGGACAGCGCGGGCAGGTCGAGGGCGACCTGCGCACCGCGCCCGCCCGGCCCCGCCCCGAGGCGGATGGTGCCATCATGACGCTCCACGACCCAGCGCGCCAGGGCCAGGCCGATGCCGAAGCCGGCCTCTCCCGTGGGGCTGTCGCGGCGGAAGCGCTCGAACAGGCCGTCGCCGAGGTCCGGGAAGCCCGGCCCGTCGTCGGTGATGGTCACGACCACGCGCCCCCCCTCCACCGGCGCCAGGGCGGCCACCACCCGGGTGAGCCCGGTGGCGTGGCGCAGGGCGTTGTCGATCAGGCTCTCGACCACCTGGCGCAGCCATTCCCGGTCGGCGAGCAGCATCGGGTCGGTCTCGGCGGGATCGAGGCTGAGGCCCACGCGCCGGCGGGCGGCCTCGGAGGCCATGCCGTCGACGGCGTCGGCGAGGATCTCCCCCGCGCCCACCGGCCGGCGGTCGAGCTCGATCTGGCCCGATTCGGAGCGGGCGACGCGCAGCAGATCCTCGACCCGGCGCTTCAGGCCGAGGGCGCGCTTGCGGATGGTGGCGAAGACGGGAGTGACGTCGCGCTGGCGCGCGGCCGCGCGGGCGGCGATGTCGCACTCGCCGAGGATGACCGTGAGGGGCGTGCGCAGTTCGTGGCTGACATCGGCGAAGAAGCGCCGGCGCGAGCGGTCCACCGCCTCGAGCCGGGCATTGGCGGCGCGCAGGTCGAGGGTGCGGGCCGCCACGGTGTCCTCCAGGGCCGCGCGGTCGGCGGCGAGGCGGCCCTCGCGCCGGGCGAGGCGGGCGGCCATGCGGTTGAAGTTCGCCACCAGCAGGCCGAGCTCGTCGCGGGTGGCCACCGAGAGGCGGGTGTCGAGCTCGCCCCGGCCCACGGCGCTGGCGGCGCGGCGCACGGCCTCGATCCGGGCCAGCACGGGGCGGGTCACCGCCCGGTACAGCAGGAGCACGATGGCGAGCGCCCCCGCCACGGCGGCCAGCGAGGCGACCCGCAGGGTGCTGGAGAGCGCGCGGGCGGCGTCCGAACCGGCGATCATCGAGCGCCGCTCCACCTCGATCAGGAAGGAGAGGGGCTGCCCGGTCATGGCGCCGAAGCCGTTCAGGGCGCCCCGGATCGCCGCCTTGCGCGACTCGTCCTCGGACTGGCGCAGAACCTGGGCCACCTGCCGGTCGAGGACCGCGCGGGCCGCGCGCAGCTGCGCCAGGGGCCGGGTGCGGGCGGCGTATTGCGTCCGGTCGAGGGGGTCGTCGCTCGAGGCGATCGAGCGCCCCAGGGCCTCGTCCACCGCCACCAGGGCCCGGTCGACATTGGTGCGCGCCACCGCCAGCCCCTCCGGCTGCGCATCCGGGTTGCTCACCGCCTCCAGGGCGGCGAGGCCGTACTGGGTCATGCGCCCCGACAATTCGACGAGGAGTTCCAGGCGTCCCTGCGCCGCGAGCGTCCGGTCGATGGTGCGCTCGGCCGCGTTGATCGAGGCGAGCACCCCGAGGGCGGCCAGGACGACGAGGAGCGCGGTGGCGCCGAGGAGCAGCGCGAACCGGACCTTCAGCGAGCGCATGGTTCTGCCAGCCTATCCTGCGTTCGTCGCGACGCGTTCCGTGTCCTGCTGGATGCGCCGCCTTGCCGGATACGTCGCCTTGCCGAATGCGCCGATCCGTTCCGTCCCCGGCAGGATCTCTAGGCCGAGGTCGGCCGGAGAGGCAAGGCGGCGGGGTTCGGCCGAAGCTTACCTGCGCCCGTTCACAGGTCGCGCGGCTGACTGCCCCGGACGGCACAGCGCCACTTGGTGACGTGCCATTCGGGGTGCTCCTCCTGCCACTTGGCAATCGCGCTCTGGGAATTGCGCAGGCAGACGACGGGGCTGCGCGCCTCGTAGGAGAGGTCGATCTTGTCCTCGCGGCATTGCGAGGGCTGCGAAAGGAGGCAGATCGAGAGCAGGATGAGCATCGGTGACGCCGGGTTCGCGCGGGGGGAGGCGCGGGAGGCCGGCACTATGGTGCCATCCCGCGGTCGACGAAGGTCGTCCGATCGGGAGAATTGTGCAAGTCCGGCGGCCGGATCGACCGGACTCGTGATGGCGGGGCGGCCCTCAGGCCGCCGCCACCCAGAGTTCGCCCTTGCCCAGGGTCGCGAGATCGCCCGAGTAGCGGGTCAGCGCCCCGGCCGCGAGGTCGGCATGCGCCGGGCTCAGGGGCCGGAGCGAGCGCGCGAGCAGGCGCAGGAACACGAGATCGTGCGTGCCGGTCTCGACGAAGCTCGGGGCCAGGGCCCCGACCTGGCCGGCCAGGATCGTGCCCCGGCGCATGCCGTAGCCCGGATGGTCGCCGAGGCTCGTGGCCGCGATGGTGCCGGCGATCATGCGCGCGCCCGCATGGGCCCCGGCCCGGCCCACCAGGATCAGGCCGCGCCGCATGCGGTCGCCGAGATAGTCTCCGGCCGATCCGTGGATCACCAGGGTGGCGCCGTCGAGCCCGGCCTTGGCCGCGTAGACCGCCCCGCCGGCATGGTCGCCGGCATCGCCCTCGATGGTGATGGTGCCGCCGGTGGCGCCCGATCCCGCGAAGGGGCCGGCCGAGCCCGTGACGGTGACGGAGCCGGACTGCATGCCCGCGCCGAGGCGCTGGCCGACATCGCCCGCCACCCGGATGCGGCCGCCGCTGAGCGCGGCGCCGACCCGGTCGAGGCGCGACGAACCGCCCTCGATGACGAGCTCGTCCGAGCCGTCGAGCGCGAGGGTGAAGCAGTCGCCCAGCGTCAGGCCGCGGCGGCTGGTGCCGACGGGGAGTCTGGCCGCCTCGGCCTCGCTGAGGCCGCTCAGGGAGAGCGGGTTGACGTGCAGGAGGTCGAGCCGCTCCGGCGGCTCCTGGCGCAGGGTCAGGGTGCTCATGCGGCTCCGGCCTCGCTGCTGCCCGGCTCCTTCGAGAGCAGGTTCTTCAGGTGATAATGGTGGCGGCCGAGATTGCCGCCGTAATTGCCGGCCGTGACCGCGACGAGGCCGTGGGCGGCCCCGGCCTCGGTCGCCGCATGCAGCGCCGCGCGCATCGATTCCGCGACGGCGTCGGAGGTCAGCGCGTCGATGACGATCTCCAGCACGACGCCGACCTCGGCCGAGAGTTCGGTGCCGGCCCGGCCCTTCAGGGTCGGGCAATAGGCGTCGTTGGTGGAGGCCATCATGCCCTTGGTGCGGGCGCCCACCTTCGAGCCGGAGCGGACGATGCCGCCGGGGAAGGGCAGGATCGCGCCGGACACCGCGCGGGCGGCCTCGACCGCGATCTCGGCGACCTTCAGGGTGTCGGCGTGCTTGCGCCCGAGGAACAGCAGGTTGCCGCCCCCGACCGCGCCGTCCACCGCGCGCACGAAGTCCTCGCACAGGAACTCGCCGTCCATGACGGGGATGCGCCAGTAGCGCCGGGCCTTGCCGGTCACCGGGTCGGTCAGGCGCTTGGCCACCGCGAAGCCGTCGCCGAAATAGCGGATCGCGCCGCCGAGCTTGATCTTCGTCGGCCCGTCGACGCCGGCGTAGCAGGCGGTGCCCGGGCAGGTGAGGATGCACTGGCCGACCCGCTTGAGGAGCTGGTCCTTGAGGCCGTTCGGCTCGAAGCCGAACAGCAGGACGCGCACGCCGGGGCGCCCGTCCGGCGTCTCCTCCGGGGAGAGCTCGCAGTCGATCCCGGCCTCGGCCCCGCAGCCGATCACCGAGGTGGCGAAGCCCGTCATCACGGTGGCGGCGATCATCGCCCATTTGGGCGTGTCGTTGGTGATGACGATGGCCGTGCCGGCGACGTCGAACGCCTCCGCGAAGGTGTCGATCACCGGGATGCCGTTGAGGGTGAGGTCCGTCATCTCAGTCACCGGTCCTCACGCGTCGCGCAGAGCGCACATCCGAGTTTGCTCACGACCGACATGCGACCTCCGCGAACACATCCGGCTTCGGGAAGGCCTCGTCGGGCACCGCGAAGCTCTTGAGGCCGGTGCCGAAGCGGTCCTGCAGGTAGGTCTCGGAGCGGGCCACCATCGCCTTGTCGGACTCGACGGCGAGTTCCAGGGTGCGGCCCGAACGCCAGGCCACGACCTCGCCGTCCTCCACGATGGTCTCGCCGTCCTTGAGCACCAGCCTGGCGCGGGCGAACATCGCGGTGCGGTTCGGATCGTCGCGATAGACCGCGACGTCCGCGCGGGCCCCCTCGCGCAGGTGGCCGCGATCGGCCAGGCCGAGGAGCTTGGCGGGGCCCGAGCGGGTGAGCTGGGCGATCTCCGAGAAGCTGTACTCGCGCTCGATGGCGCCGAGGCCGGAGCGCTCGGCGATGACCTTGTGCAGGGAGGATATTTCGCGGTCGCGCTCCTCCTTGTCCATCAGGAAGTGGATGATGCGGGGGTAATCCGTGAACGGGCCGCCGTTCGGGTGGTCGGTGGTCAGGATGGTGCGCTCCGGCTCCTTGGACAGGAGCATCAGCTCGAGGCCGATCGCCCATTGCAGGGAGCTCACCGCCCCGCGCGGCTTGTACAGGAACGGCACCACGCCGCCGCCCTCCGCGTCGCCCGCGTTGACGATCCACTTCTTCGGATTGGCACCCTTGCGGCCGGCGAACTGGCGCAGGATGTCCAGCGAGATCGTCACGGTCTGGCCGAAGGCGACCTGGCCGACGTCGTAGGTCGCGTTCGGGTGTGCCTCCATGGCCTGCGTGATGCGCTCGGCCGCCGAGCGGAAGCCGCCGGTGAGGGGGTTCTCCGGATCGGCGACGCCGTAGGCGTAGAACTGGGCGTGGGCGAAGTGGATGCGCCGGCCCTCCGCCGCCTCCAGGGTGTCCACGAAGGACTCGTCCGCCCCCGGGATGCCGAGGTTGTTGCAGTGGACGTGGAGCGGGTGCGGCACGCCGATCTCCTCGACCGCGTCGAGGAGGGCGCCCATGATCTTGCGGGTGGAGAGGCCGTAGACCGGGATCTCGTCGTCGAGGCTGAGCTTCAGCATCCCGTCCTTGAAGGCCGAGGCGCCGCCCGCGTTGATGCACTTGACGCCGAGGCCCCGCGAGGTCGCCACCGAGAGGGCGACGAGGTCGCGCACCGCCGCCTTGCCCTCGCGCGCCCGCAGGAGCTGGAGCAGGTGGTCGTCGTTGCCCATCACCGTGAGGGCGCCGCGGTCGAGGAGCGGGATGTCGGCGAGTTCGAGCTGAGTCGCCAGCGCGTTGGCGGGCGGCATCGCGGGCTCGACCGCCAGGGTGTAGCCCATCCGCGCGTAGTTCGCGCCGATCCAGGCGGCCGAGCCGCCGGCATGGGCGAAGGGGTGGCCCTCGGGCGCGGCCTCGCTGGCGTAGAGCTCGGGCAGCAGGAGCCGGCTCATCACCACGTTGCCGCCGGCGATGTGCGAGTGCACCTCGACGCCGCCGGCCATCACGACGCAGCCGGTGGCGTCGATGGTCCGGTCGGGCGCGCGGTCGGAGGCGGCCACCACGCGGCCGTTCTCGATCCAGACCTCGCCGACCGCGTCGCGGCCGGCCGTCGGGTCGACGACCCGGCCTCCGTGAATCCGGATCAGCATGCGGCGCCCTTCTTCTGCGTGAGGCGGTCTTGGATGGCGGTGAGGATGCCGGCCGCGCTCAGCTCGGCGGTCTGGCCGGAGGCCGGCGCATAGGCGATCGCGGCCCGGCGCTCGTCCCACAGGCTGCCGCCGGCGGTCTCGCCGGGCACGCCCACGGCGAAGACCACGTCGGCGGCGTCGCCGCTGGCGTCCGGGCTGCCGACGCCCACGATGGCGATGCTCGGCAGGGACCCGAGCCAGTCGGGACGGGGAGCGGGGAGGGAGGCGAGCCAGAGCGCGGCGTCGGCCTCGCCGGCGGCGACCTGGCGGGCGCTGTCGAAGCGCCAGGGATCGTGCTCGGGCACGTGGCGGCCGAAGCCGACGCGGGGCGCCTGGCCCGTGGTCCAGGCGGCGAGCTGCAGGAGGGCGCGGCCCTGGAACGGGTCGGAGAGGGAGAGCCCGAAGAAGCGCGTGACCTCGTTGAGGTCCTTGATCATGCCCTGGAGCATCTCGACGCCGAGCTCGCCGATCTCGGCCGGGTCGTAGAGGACGACGCCGTACTGCGCGGCGGCGAGGCGCTTGGCGAGGTCGGCATAGGCGGCCTCCCCGGCGAGATGGCCCTTCAGGAAGGCGCGCAGGTGCGCGATCGAGACCGCGAGGCCGCCCGTCTCCGCCGGATAGGCCACGTGCCGGGTGGCGCCGTTGCGCGGGCCGCCCAGGGACAGGATCGTCCGTTCGGAGCCGGCGGCGCGGCCGCGGGTCGCCTGCGAGCCGGCGATGTCCTGGACGATCGCGCGGTCCCAGGGAGCGTTGCCGACGATGAGGACCGCATCGGCCCGGCCGACGGCCTCGGCCGGCGTCGTCGTCATGGCGCCGCCGTGGCTCAAGGGGCCGAGCTCGGCATAGAGGCTCGGGCCGGCCACGGGATCGACGGAGGCGCCGATGGCATCGGCAAGGTGGTAGGCCGCGCGCACCGCGCTCAACTCGGCGCAGAGGCCTGCCAGGACAGCATTCTGCGCTGAAGCGAGGAGCGTGGCGGCGGCCTCCACCGCCGCATCCGCATCCGTCGCACCACCCTTCACCCAGGCCGCCATGCGTTGCACCTTGGAAAATCGAGGGCCCGGCGCGCACCGTATTCGGCGTCGCGCGCGGCGGGACTGAGCCAGTCCATATCGTTGGGGCGGCACGTTTGCATCGCCGCCGCCGCCCAGGCAACCCCCCAGACCCGCCGCGTGCGAATCGGGACCCCGCCACCGCGCCGGGAGATTTGCCCGACGCGCTTGCGACGGGTCGGCGCTCCGTGGGAGAAGCCGGCGGCGCGGAATTCGCGGCCCGCCGGGGCACGAGGCCGTACGGAACGGAGAGGACGGGTCGCGATGGAGGGGATCGACGTGATGCGGATCCCGGGCGGGCCCGGCGAGCCCGGCACCGGCCTTCGCGTGCACGCCCCGGCCCGCCTGCATTTCGGCTTCCTCGACCTGCATGGCGGCCTCGGCCGGCGCTTCGGCAGCATCGGCCTCGCCCTCGACGCTCCCGCCGTGACCCTGACGGCGCGGCCGGCCGAACGCCTCGACGTGACCGGGCCGGAGGCGCGCCGCGCCGCCGCCTACGCCCTGGCGGCCGCCGGCCATCTCGGCATCGCCGGGCACGCCGCGCTCCACATCGAATCCGCCATCCCCGCCCATGCGGGCTTCGGCTCCGGGACCCAGCTGGCGCTCAGCGTGGCGGCGGCTTTGGCCGGCCTCGCCGGGCGGCCCTTCGCGCCGGAGGATTTCGCCAACGCCCTCGACCGGGGCAACCGCTCCGGCGTGGGCCTCGCCGCCTTCACGCGGGGCGGCCTCATCGTCGATGGCGGGCGCGACCCCGAGGGCAACCCGCCCCCGGTCATCGCCCGGCTGGCCTATCCGGAGGCTTGGCGCGTCGTGCTGATCCTCGACACCGGCATGACCGGCGTCCACGGCACCCGCGAGGTCGCGGCCTTCCGCGACCTGCCCCGCTTTCCGGAAGCCCAGGCCGCCGAGATCTGCCGCATCGTGCTGATGCAGGTGCTGCCCGCCGCGGTCACCGCCGAGCCGGAGGGGTTCGGCGCCGGCATCACCCGGATCCAGCAGCTGATCGGCGACCACTTCGCCCCCCACCAGGGCGGACGCTTCGCCAGCCCCGCCGTGGCCGAGGCGCTCGCCGCCATCGCCGAACTCGGGATCGCCGGCTACGGCCAGAGCTCGTGGGGGCCGACCGGCTTCGCCCTGGTGCCCTCCGAGGCCGAGGCGCGCGCCCTGGTGGGCATGCTGCAGCGGCCGGGCCCCCTGAAATTCCTGGTGGCGCGGGGCCGCAACACCGGCGCGACGGTCACCGCGCTTTAAGACGACGTCCTGTAGATCCGAGCTTCGGGCCGCCCGCACCGGGACGGCTTTGACAATTCGACGCCTCGGCGCACGATCGGGCCGCGTCACAGCACGAAGGGAGTCCGACGATGGCCCGCTCGATCCTGCACATGATCACGCCCCTGAAGCACATGAGCCCGTTCGACGTGAACATGGCCGTGGATGCGGGCTTCGAGACCATCGCCACCTACACGAATGCGACGCTCGCCGACGTGACGACGCTGGTCCAGGATTCGATCTTTTCGCGTAGCCCGCAGGACGGCGTGCGCACCGGGATCTTCATCGGCGGCAAGAACGCCGAGGAGGCCCTCGACATGGTGGACCGGGCCAAGAAGGCCCTGGTGCCGCCCTTCGCCAACCACATCTTCGCCGATCCGGCCGGCTCCTTCACCACCGGCGCCGCCATGGTGGCCGAGGTGACCCGCGCCCTGAAGGCGAAGTTCGACACCGGCCTCGAGGGCAAGCGCATCGTCATCTTCGGCGGCGCCGGGGTGGTCGCCTACGTCGCCGCGGTGATCGGCGCCCTGCACGGCGCCAGGGCCGTCCTCGTCGGCCATGACGGCGAGGAGCGCGTCAGCAAGATCGCCAACACCATGCGCTGGCGCTTCGACGTCGCGGTCGAGGCGGTGGACGGCTCCACCGTGGCGGCCCGGCGCGCCGCCATCGCCAATGCTGATGTCATCCTCTCGGCCGGCCCGGCCGGCATCCCGATCCTCACGGCGGAAGACCTCGAATCCGCCCCGAACCTGCTCGTCGCCTCGGACGTCAACGCCGTGCCGCCCGCCGGCATCGCCGGCATCGACGTCAACGCCATCGACGTGCCCCTGCCGACCGGCCGGGGCGTCGGCATCGGCGCCCTGGCGGTGGGCAACGTGAAGTACCAGACCGAGTCCCGCCTGTTCCGCCGGATGCTGGAGGCCGACGAGCCGCTCTGCCTCGATTTTCGCGACGCCTACACGCTGGCGGTCGAGGTGGCGGGCTGACGGCCGGCCCGTCCGGGCCGGCCCCGGCGCCGGCCGGTCGACCCCTCCTCATCGCCGCCCAGTCCGGCCGCGCCCTGGCCCAGGCGGCACGGCGGGCGGGCCTGATCCCCCTCGTCCTCGACCTGTTCGGCGATGCCGACACGCAGGCCCTGGCCGCGGGCTATCGGCCGGCGGACGGGCGCTTCGGCGCAGGCCGCCTCGGGGGCGAGGCCGTTCTCGACGCCCTCGACGCCCTCGCGGCCGAGGCTTCCGCGCCGCCCCTGGGCCTCGTCCTCGGCAGCGGTTTCGAGGCCGCCCCCGACTTGATGCGGGCCCTCGCGCAGCGCCACCGCCTCCTCGGCGCCGGCCCGGATTGCGTGGCCGCCCTCAAGGACCCCGACGCCTTCGCGGCGCTCTGCCGGGATCACGGCGTTCCGCACCCGGCCGTCAGCCGCGATCCCGTGCCGGACCGCAGCGCCTGGCTCCTCAAGCGGGCAGGGGGCTCGGGGGGCACGCATATCCGGCCGGCGCCGGGCGGGCCCGCACCGGCGGGGGCCTATTTCCAGGCGCGGGTGCCGGGACGGGCCGTGTCGCTGGCGATCCTGGCCGACGGCGCCGCGATCCGGGTGGCGGGCGTCACCGAGCAGTGGGGCGCCCCGTCGCCCCTGCAGCCCTTCCGGTATGCCGGTGCCCTGGAACGGGCGCGCCACGAGCCGCCGGTGCTCGCGCCCGGGCTGTCGGCGGCGATGGCGGCCGGGGTCGCGCGCCTGGCCGCGGCCACGGGCCTCAGGGGCCTCGCCAGCGCCGATTTCCTCGTGGACGGGCAGGCCTGGTGGCTCACCGAGATCAACCCCCGCCCGGGCGCCACCCTGGACGTGCTCGACCGGCGCCCGACGCCGCTCCTCGCCCAGCACATCGCCGCGAGCCTGGGCCGCCTGCCCGATCCGGACCCCGCACCAATGGATGCGGCAGCGTCCGAAATCTGCTACGCGGCCAGCGGCTACGCGCCGATGCCGCCGATCTCCTGGCCGGATTTCGTGCGCGACCGCCCAAGACCCGGCACCACGGTGGCGCGCCACGCGCCGCTGTGCACCCTGTTCGCCACAGGGCCGGACTCGGCCGCCACGAGAGCGATGTTGCGAAGCCGGGCCGCGGAACTGCGGACCCTGCTCGCCCTGACGGAGGGACACCCATGACCACCAGCCCGAGCGGCGCGAAATTCCCGTTTCCGAGCGTCAACGCCCTGACCGCCCCCCTGGTGGAGCGGCTGGTCGCCGATGCCGAGGCCCTGCGGCTGTCCGTGACCACCGAGAACGGCGCCCGCATGGTCGATGCCGGCGCCAGCGTGCGCGGCTCCATCGAGGCCGGGCGCCGCATCGCCGAGATCTGCCTCGGCGGCCTCGGCACCGTCTCGATCGCCCCCTCCGGCCCGATCGCGTCCTGGCCCTACTCGGTGATCGTGCACGCCGCCGATCCGGTCATCGCCTGCCTCGGCAGCCAGTATGCCGGCTGGTCGCTGGCCGACGAGACCGGGGATTCCGGCTTCTTCGCCCTCGGCTCCGGCCCCGGCCGCGCCGTCGCGGTGGTGGAGGACCTCTACGGCGAGCTCGGCTACAAGGACACCGCGACCCAGACCGCCCTGGTGCTGGAGGCGGCCGGCGGCCCGCCGGCCTCCGTCGTCGCCAAGGTGGCCGAGGCCACCGGCCTGGCCCCCGAGCAGCTGACCTTCATCTACGCCCCGACCCAGAGCCTGGCCGGCTCGACCCAGGTCGTCGCCCGCGTCCTCGAGGTCGCCCTGCACAAGGCCCACACCGTCGGCTTCGACCTGCACAAGATCGTGGACGGCATCGGCTCCGCCCCGCTCTCGCCGCAGCACCCGGACTTCATCCAGGCCATGGGCCGCACCAACGACGCCATCATCTACGGCGGCCGCGTGCAGCTCTTCGTCGAGGCCGACGACGCCGACGCGCAGCAGCTCGCCGAGCAGGTGCCCTCGTCGAACTCGGCCGATCACGGCGCGCCCTTCGCCGACATCTTCGCCCGGGTGAACGGCGACTTCTACAAGATCGACGGCGCGCTCTTCAGCCCCGCCGAGGTCATCGTCACCTCCGTCACCACCGGCAGGAGTTTCCGCGGTGGCCAGCTGATGCCGGAGCTGGTCGAGGCCTCGTTCCGGTAAGGCGCCGGCGCATGAACCCTCCCCCCTTTGCGGGGGAGGGTGGTCGCGGAGCGACCGGGAGAGGGGGCGACGGATCCGGATCTGGCGCTCCCCTCTTGCGGGACTTCGTCCCGACCCGACCCGCTGACGCGGGCCACCTTCTCCCGCAGGGGGGAGAAGGAACCGACGTTGAGGGTGTGAGAAAGCATGCGGATCGGGCTCGCGGCCGACAACGGCAACTGGCACAAGGCGCGCCTGAGGGCCGCCCTCGAACAGCTCGGCGCCGCGCCGGTGCTGTTCTCCATGGCCGACGTCGCGGTGGTGACGGGCGGCCCCGAGCCCCTGCGGGTGCCCGGCTTCGAGACCCTGCCGGACGGCGTCCTCCTGCGCACCATCGCGGGGGGCACCTTCGAGGCGACCACCATGCGCCTCGGCGTGCTGCACGCCCTGATGTCGGCCGGCACCCTCGTGTGGAATTCCCCCGGCGCGATCGAGCGCTCCGTCGACAAGGCGATGACGAGCCTGCTCGTCGACCGCGCCGGCCTGCCGACTCCGGAGACCTACGTGCTCTCGAAGCGCGAGGCCGCCGCCGAGATCGTGGCACGGGAGGCCCGGCCCGGCCGTCCCCTAGTGCTGAAGCCGCTCTTCGGCTCGCAGGGCGAGGGCCTGCAGCTGATCGAGCGCCCGGAGGACCTGCCCGACGAGGAGGCGGTGTCCCGGGTCTACTACCTCCAGCGCTACATCGCCCGCAGCGACGGCCTCTGGCGCGACTACCGGGTCTTCGTCTGCGAGGGCCGCGCCATCGCGGGCATGATCCGCGAGGGCGACGGCTGGATCACCAACGTCCATCGCGGCGGCCGGCCCCTGGCCTGGGCGATGCCGCCCGCCGCCGCGGAGCTCGCCGAGCGGGCGGCCGCCGCGGTCGGCGTCGACTACTCCGGCATCGACCTCGTCGAGGACGGGCAGGGGGGCTACCTTGTGCTCGAAGTGAACTCGATGCCGGCCTGGTCCGGGCTGCAGCAGGTCACCGAGGTCGACATCGCCCTCGCCGTCGCCCGCGGCTTCCTCAACGCCGTGCGGGCCGCCCGTCCGCCCCGCCTCGTCGCGGCCCTCGGATGAGCGCGCCCGAGGCCGTCGCCGCCGCCTACCGGGCGAGCTGCCTCGACGAGCTCGACGCCCTGAAGCCCGGCAACGTCCACGCCTTCGCCGACGGCCACCGCATGGCGGTGGCGGATTTCGTGGCGAGCGCGGAGATCTCCAGCCCCGCCCTCGCCGAGGCCGGGGCACCGGTCGGCCGGCGGGTGCTCCGGGCGGTCGAGGCGACGATGGAGCGGGTCGGCCAGAACACCAATCTCGGCATCCTGCTGCTCTGCGCGCCCCTCGCCCGGGCAGCGGAGGCGGGCCCGCCCCTGCGCGCCGCCCTCGGGGCGGTGCTCGACGGCTTCGACGCCGCGGATGCGCGGGACGTCTTCGCGGCGATCCGCCGGGCCAATCCGGGCGGCCTCGGCCGGGCCGAGCGCCACGACGTCACCGATCCGGCGGCCCCCGCTTCGCTCCGGGCCGCCATGGCGGAGGCCGCCCCGCGCGACGCCATCGCGCGGGCCTACGTCACTGGATTCGCCGACCTGTTCGCCATCGGCCTGCCGGCCCTGGCGGAAGCCCGGGCGCGGGCCCTGGCGCCGCCCTGGTGCACCACCGCCGTCTACCTCGCCTATCTCGCCCGGGTGCCGGACAGCCACGTGGCGCGCAAGCACGGCCCGGAGCGGGCGGAAGCCCTGCGCGCCGAGGCGGAAGCGCTGCTCGCTCTCGACCTCGCCACGGCCCCGGTGGACGTCCTGCTCGAACGGGACAGGGCCTGGAAGGCGGCCCGACTCAATCCGGGCACCAGCGCGGACTTCACGGTGGCCACCCTGTTCCTCGCCCGCCTGCTCGCGACCAAGGCCTGACATCGACCGTCCAAGCATGATTTCTTCGCCGTTCGTGAAGGTTCCGGCGGGCGATGAATAAATTGCCAGGCTGCACGCCCCGCGCAGGGTTGTTCCCGGCAAGGCCCCAGAGTAGGGTCCGCGCCGCGATCCGGGCTAACCGGTCCGGTCCCTCGATGGACTGGACGCCGTGAACAAGGATAGCTGCCGACCGCGCCTGAAGCTCGGGGGCGGTCACGTCTTTTCAAGACTTTGGGAGAAACCCCACATGGCGAAGATCAACAAGGTTCTGGTCGGCGAGGCCCTCGTCGGTGATGGCAACGAGGTCGCCCACATCGATCTCATCATCGGACCGCGCGGTTCGCCGGCCGAAGCCGCTTTCTGCAACGGCCTCGTGAACAACAAGCACGGCTTCACCAGCCTGCTCGCGGTCATCGCGCCGAACCTGCCCTGCAAGCCCAACACCCTGATGTTCAACAAGGTCACCATCAACGACGCCCGTCAGGCCGTCCAGATGTTCGGCCCCGCCCAGCACGGCGTTGCCAAGGCCGTTCAGGATTGCGTGGCCGAAGGCACGATTCCCGCCGACGAGGCCGACGACCTGTTCATCCTGGTCGGCGTGTTCATTCACTGGGAAGCGGCCGACGACGCCAAGATCCAGAAGTACAACTACGACGCCGTGAAGCTCTCCATCGAGCGCGCCGTCAAGGGCGAGCCCACCGCTGCCGTCGTCACCGAGCAGCGCAACTCCGCTTCGCACCCCTTCGCGTCGAACGCTTAGATCGGGGGCAGTCCTGGGCAGAGCGCGCCTCCGCCCGCACCGCGGGGCCTGCTCCAGCGACTGGCTTCCATCTTCCTCGGACGATGAACACGACACGGGGCGGCCTTCGGGCCGCCCCTCTTTGTTCGGGACCGGGCGGCCTTCGGGCCGCCCCTCTCCTTTGCGCGGGCGCTCAAGCCCGCAGCGTCCCGTCATGGATCGCCGAGGCCACGAGGGCGCCGGCCACGCCGCCCCGCCGCAGGGCCGCGACGTCCGCCGCGTCCCGCACCCCGCCCGCCGCGTAGAGGCGCGTGCCCGGGCTCGCGGCCGCCACCGCCGCCAGACGGTCGAGATCCGGCCCGGCCCCCACGCCGATCCGGCCCAGCGTCATCACGATGACGTCGCGCGGCCAGTGGGCCGGCGTCTCGTGCAGCGCCGCCGGACCGAGCCGCTCGCCCTCCCGCGTGTCGAGGGAGAACACCGCCCGGTCCCCCAGGGCGCGCACGAGGCCGGCATCCGCCTGGCTCTCGCTGCCGATCACCGGCCGGCCGAGGCCCGTGCCGAGGAAGGCCTCGACCCCGGCCGCATCGGCGAATCCCGCATCGACCCAGAGGGTGGTGCCGGGGCAGGCGGCCGCGATGGCGTCGAGGCTCGCCGTGTCGGGGGCGGCTCCGTCGATGATCGCGTCGAGGTCGGCCACGTAGAGGATCCGGGCCGGCACGGCGCCCAGGAGCCCGCGGGCCACCTCCGCCGGGGCCGATCCCTTTGCCAAGGGCGTGACGATCGGGGCATAGGAGGCGCGGTCCCCGGCCCGCGCCCGCACCACGGCTCCGTGGCGCAGGTCGATCACCGGGATGATCTCGAATTCGTCCGCCCTCCGGCTCTCTCCCGCGTTCAGGCCCGCCCGTGACATCACCATCTGGATCTCCTGCATCTGGATACCCCGCCTCGGGACACCCTGCCTCGGGATCCCCTGCCGCAACCCCCGGCACGCCGGTGATCGGCTGGGATCTCGGCGGGGTCCATGTCAAGGCGGCCCTGGTCCGCGACGGCCGCGTCGCCGCCGTGGTCCAGGCGCCGTGCCGCCTCTGGCGCGGGCTTCCCGCCCTGGACGAGACCCTGGCGCAGCTGCCCGCCTGGACGCGCGAACCGGCCGACCACGTCGTCACCATGACGGGGGAACTCACCGACTGCTTCGACGGCCGCACCGACGGCGTGCGGCAGATCTCCGCCTGGGCCGCGACGCATCTCGCCGGCCGGGTGCGGATCTATGGCGGCCGCTCCGGCCTGCTCGCGCCGGACGCCGCCGCCGCGCACGCCGCCGACATCGCCTCGGCGAACTGGCACGCCACCGCCGCCCTGATCGGCCGCCACGTCGCCGACGGGCTCCTGGTCGACGTCGGCTCCACCACCGCCGACCTCATCCCGATCGCGGCCGGCGCACCGGCGGCGGCCGGCTACAGCGACGCCGAGCGCCTGGAGACGGGGGAGCTCGTCTATACCGGCGTGGTGCGCTCGCACCTCGTGGCGCTCGCCGACCACGCCCCGTTCCGGGGCCGGCGCACTGGGCTGATGGCCGAGACCTTCGCCACGGCGGCCGACATCCACCGCATCCTCGGCGACCTGCCGGAGGGCGCCGACCAGCAGCACAGCGTCGACCTCAAGGGCAAGTCGATCTCCGAGAGCGAGACCCGCCTCGCCCGCATCGTCGGCCGCGACCGCGACGAGGGCAGCGCCGCCGAGTGGCGCGCCCTGGCGGCGCATTTCGCGGAGTGCCAGCTCCGGCTGCTGCACGATGCGGCGGCCCTGGTGCTGTCGCGCCGGACGCTGCCGGCGGAGGCGCCCGTCGTGGTGTGCGGCGCCGGCCGCTTCCTCGCCGAGCGCCTGGCCGCCCGCCTCGGCCGGCCGGCCCTGGCCCTCACGGACCTCATCGCAGGCCGGCTCGCCGAGGCCGGGGCCGACTGGGCCTCCACCTGCGGCCCCGCCGTCGCCGTGGCGCTGCTGGCAGCCGACCCGTCCTGATCCCCTGGAGAGACCCCACGCATGAGCACGCCGCAGAAACTCGCCCGCATCCTCGCCACCCGCTCCGGCGGCGGCATCGAGCTCGCCCTCGCCACCGAATCCGGCCAGACCCTGCGGGTGCTGGCGACCCAGGACCAGATCGACATGCTGGTGGACGAGCTGGAGGACATCCTGAACTCGCCGGAGGAGCCCGACGCCCCGGAGCCGCCCGCGGCGGCCTGAGGGGCAGGGAGTCGCAGGCTCTCGCGGTCGGCGCCTGACGCCCGGTCCCGTCCGTGCGCGCCCCCCGGAAGCTCCGCTCCGCGGCAGCTGGGTGGAGGATGGGCTCTGTCTGGGTCGGGTGGTTGCGAGATGGTCTGCTTCGGGCAGGCCGACCGGCCGAAGCCGACAGGCCGAACCTGCTATCGAGACGCTAGATCTGGCGCATCCCGCCATCGACGCACAGTTCGGCCCCCGCGACGAAGCTCGCTTCGTCGCTTAGGAGGAACAGCGTGGCCGCCGCCACCTCCTCGGGACGCGCCATGCGGCCCAGTGGGATCGGCGCGATCAGTGCGGCCCGCTGCTCCTCAGGTACGCCCGCCATCATGGCGGTGTCGGTCGGGCCGGGGGCCACCACGTTCACGCGGATGCCCTGCGGGGCCAGTTCTGCTGTCCAGGTGCGCGCGTAGGAGCGCAGCGCCGCCTTCGTCGCGCAATAGGTCCCGTAGGGCGTGATGCCTGCGGCGTCGGCGATCGACCCCATCAGCACGACCGACCCACCCCGCCCCATCGCGGCCAGCGCCGCCTGCAACCCGAAGACCGCCCCACGGACGTTGACCGCGAAGTGCCGGTCGAAATGCTCGGGTGTCCCGTCGCGCAGGGTCGCCGGTTCCGAGAGGCCCGCGTTGAGGACCAGCGCGTCGATCCGGCCATGCGTCTCCCGCACCGTCTCCACGACGCGGTGCAGATCCTCCCGCAGGGCCGCGTCCGCGACGAGACCCTGCGCACCGCGCCCGATCCGCGTCGCCGCTGCCTCGACCTCGTCGGCCCGCCGCCCCGTGAGGACGACCGACGCGCCCTCGATCGCCAGCCGCTCGGCGACCGCGAGACCAATGCCCTTCGCTCCCCCGACGACGAGCGCAACTTTGTCCACCATGCGAGCCATCGCGGCATCCCTTCATCTGCGACCGCGCAAGAGATACACAGCATATATCTGCTATCAAGAACGCACTTAGGATAGCCTAGATATGGCCGATGATACCGATCTTGATGCCCTGTCCGCGTGCGCGCTCGCCGACATGGCGCGGGTCCGCCCGGTGTTGGACAAGATCGCCGATAAGTGGACGATCCTGATCCTCACGGTGCTCTGCCCGCGGCCGGCACGGTTCAATGCGATCAAGCGGCGGCTCGACGGCATCACGCACAAGGCGCTGGCGGACGCGCTGAAGCGGCTGGAGCGCAACGGGATGGTGACTCGGACAGTGCTGCCGACCGCCCCGATCGGCGTCGAGTATGCGATCACCCCGCTCGGCCATTCCCTGCGCCAACCCTTCGAGGCGCTCTGCACCTGGGCACTCGACAATGGCGCGGCGATCGAGGCGGCCAACGACGAGCATGACCGCCTCAGAGCGAAGCCGTGAGACGATGTCTGCCCTCGGTTCGCCGGAGGTTGCACCGCGATCCCGCATCAGGGTCGACATCTGCCGGTCCAGGTCGCACGGCCCGCGCTAGGCGACCGGCTCCGCCCGTTCCAGGTGATCGCCGCGCAGCGGTCCCCCCGCGCCCTCGGACTTGGCCTCTGACATGGCTTCTGACATGGCCTCTGGCATGGCCTCGACCAGGGTGCAGGCATCGGCGATTCCGTCCTGTTGCGCGCAGTGTCTTCGGGCGTCCGCGCAGCTCCGGCGGATCTCCGGATCGGTCATCATCCGCGAGAGCGTCGACACGCCTCGGCGGGTGAAGGCCCGCCGGGAGAGGTCGACACCGAGACCGAGCTTCGCGATGCGCGCGGCATTGTCATGTTGATCGAAGCCATTCGGAACCACCATCTGGGGTATCCCGGCAGCGAAGGCCTCGAAGCATGTCCCGATTCCACCATGGTGGATCAGAGCGCCGGCATGGGGCAGCAAGGCGCCGAACGGCACGCTGCGCTCCACGAACTGGTCCGGTCGCCTCGGTTCGACGACGGATTCCGCGTCGCCCGTGACGAGCACCGCCCGTCGGCCCGCCTCCGCGCAGACCCGCGACGCCGTGCGAAAGAAATCGCGTCCGTGCCGCATCGTCGATCCGTAGGTCACGACGACAGGCTTCTCTCCCGACCGCAGAAAGGCGACGAGTTCCGAGCTCATCTCGCCCGTGAAACCGGCAGCCTCGACGCGGGGAAACCCCGTCTGTCGCGTCTGCGGCAGCCAGTCGGGCTGGGGCGGCGCGAACCAGGGCGGCGCCGTCAGGCAGAGCCGGTCGGGTGACGGCAGCCAGTCCGAGAGATTGCGGATCGGCTCCAGCCCCAGCTTGACGCGGAGCGCATTGAGGGCCGGAAGGCGCTCGGGATCCACGACGAACCGCTCGGCGAGGCGCTGGATACGATGGATCGCCGGTCCCGGGAGCCACGATGGGAGGGGAAGCCCTGGCAGAACCGGGGGCTGATAGCGGCTGCGCATCAGGAATGGCGACAGGTAGAGTGTCATCAGCGGAAAGCGCTGGAGATCGCGCGCGAGCCGCAGGCCGAAACTCAGCATTCCGCCGACGGCAACGAAGGGCACGCCCTCCGAGCGTGACCGCAGCAGCCCCTCCTCGACGAGGGACCGGCTGGGCTCGGCGAGTTCGACCGCGAGGTCGAACATCAGCTTCATCCCCTTTTTTGGGTGCCAGAGGTCAGGATCGGCGTGCAGGTCCTCCATACGCCGGGCCGAGCCGATGGCACGGAAGGTCAGACCGCTCGCCTCGATCTGCGCACGATAGTTCGAAGTCGTGGCGAATGAGACGTCGTGGCCGCGCCCGAGCAACCTCTTGCCGAGACCCAGGAAAGGGATGATGTCACCAAGACTGCCAAGGTTCGATATCAGGACACGACGCTTGGATGCGTGAAGAGGATTCATGCGCGCGATCCGGCCTTGCGGGCTGGTTTCTGGCGGGCTGGTTTGATGTTGTGTCGGCGGCATTCGAGCATGCGGACCGGTGCGGGCCGACCGAACCCGTGATCCTGAATCGGTGTCGCGCCGGCCTCGTCGATCAGGGCCGCGCACGCCCCTGCGCCATCACGGCAGCGAACGGATGGCCGCACGTTCAGCGGCACTGCTGATCGAGGAGCCCCGCGATGTCGAGCCCTCCGAACGACATGCCGGGCTTGAACGGCGGGCCGGGAAGAATCCGGACACGACCAATCTCGCTGAAGAGTTCGAGGGGCTGTTTCACGCTCCACGATCCGTCCGGGTTGTGCGTGAATCGGGAGCAGTCCAGTTCCGCCTGACCCGTCGGCTGTTGCGCATGCGCCGAACTCGCGACGAGCATCAAGGCGGAAAAGCCGGACAGGGCAGATCGCGACAGCATGGGTATGTCCTCAAGCAGAGCGCGAGGATTTAGGAGTCCAGTCCGCAAAAGCCAGCCAGGAAACCCCGCTGGCGACGCATCCACCTCCGGGAGACACGCGCCCCGGCGCCTGTGTCGCCGGCATCGGGGGCAAGACGACTCCACGACCGTTTCTGCGCGCAGGGCCGCTTTGGGAAAACGCTCACGGCACCTCAGGCGCAGGCAGGGCGGTACGCTCGCCCGTAGGCGCCGGACCAATCGCCTCGCACAACCCCCACAGGCCGTGATTGCGTCGAGCCCGGCGAACGGCCGCTTCCGGGCGAACAGCCAGGGTGCACTCTTCGCACGATCCGGCGCCTCACGCGCGGCGCACCCGGCCTCCGACGCTCACCGCAGGAAATCCCCGAAGGCCCGGGGCCCGTCCGGGACCTTGATCTCGCCCGTCACCTTGAGCGTGGTCGCGTCGATCACGCTCAGGGTGTTCGAGCCCCAGTTCGCCACGACCAGGCTGCGGCCGTCGCGGGCGGCGGCGATGCCCTCCGGGTGGTCGCCGACCTCGATCGCCGCGACGTTGGTGAGCGTCTTCAGGTTGAACACCGTGACGGTGCCCGAATATTGGTCGGTGACGAAGCCGCGCGGGCCGGCCAGAGCCACCACGTAGGGCCGCTCGCCGGTGGTGACCCGGCCGAGCTCGCGCCGGCCGGGCACGTCGATCACCGAGACGTCGTTCGAGGTCACGTTGGCGGTGTAGGCGCGGGTGCCCTCGGCATCGAGGGTGATGCCGAAGGGATGCCGCCCGACGGGAATCCTCTGGATTTCCCGCGCGCTGGCGACGTCGACCACCGAGACCGAATCGCCCTCGCGGTTGGCCACCAGGAGGGTGGCGCCGTCGGGGGTCACGGCGAGGCCGGAGGGCGAGGCGCCGACCTGGATCTCGGTGTCGAGGCGCGCGCCGTCGGGCGAGACCACGAAGACGCGGCTGCCGTACCAGTCGGCGACGTAGACCGCGCCGGATTTCGGGTTGACCGCGATGCCGAGCGGCCCGCCCGGCAGCGCGAGGGTGCCGGTCACCGTGCGGCTGGCGAGATCGACCACGGCGAGGCCCGGCCCCTCGGGGCGGGTGACGAAGGCCGTCCGGCGGTCGGGGGAGAGGGCGATTCCGGCGGGCGCGCCGTCGATCGGCACCTGCGCGGCCACGCTGCCCGCCTCGAGATCGACGATCGCCAGGCTGTTGGCGCCCTGGGCGGTGACGAGGGCCTCGTCGGCCCGGGCCGGGGCGCCGAGCAGGACCAGGCTCAGGAGGAGAGGGCCGGCGAAGCGCCGGCCCGTCCCCGTTCGCGATGCGATCAAGAACCGCTCTTCTCGATCTTGGCCTTCAGGGCATCGAGGCCGGTGCGGTAGAGGCCGCGCACGGCCTTCTGCGAGGCCTCGTCGTTCAGCTCGGGCGGCGGATCGTTGTTCATGTAGCCGCGGTAGAAGGCGCCGTCCCAGGCGACCTTGGACTTGCCGCCGCCGGCATCCTCGACCTTGAGGGTGGAGGAGTAGTCGTTCACCGGCAGGGTCTTCACGTCGACCTTCGTGATCCGGTACGAGTAGCTCATCTTCTCGGCGGAGTACTTGTACAGCTCCTCGTCCACCGTGGCACCGCCCTTGAGCGTCAGCGTCCGGGTGGCCTTGACCTCGTTGCCGCCCTTGCCCTCGGTCTTCTCGACCGGCGGCAGCCAGCTCATGTCCTGGAAGTTGCCGATCACGGCCCAGACCTTGTCCGGGGATGCGTTGATCTCGACGGTCTCCTCGACCTTCTTGCGGGTCGGGCCGTGCGCCTGGGCGCCGAACGACACCAGGGCGAAGGCCGCCACGGTCGCCAAGTTAAGAAACTTCATCGGGTCTTCGTCTCCTCGGAAATGCACATTCTACGGTGCTGGGGGGGAACGCTCGAGGATGCGGTCGTCGCGGCCGAGGGCCGCGGCGACCTTGTCCTCGATCCAGTCCCAGGCCTCGCGCTCGGCGGGCCCGGCGGTCTTGGCGATCGCGATGGCGTGGTAGCGCATCTCGGTCAGGATCTTGTCGGGCTCCAGCATGTGCAGGCGGGTGGAGAGGATCGCCGCCTCCAGCACCGCCGCCTGCGCCCTGTTGTAGCCGATGAAGGGGATATGCGCCGCCGCATGGACCATCCGTCCCCGGTAGCGCGGACGCACGGGATCGTCCTCAATCGCCGCGACCTCGAACTCGGCATGGCCGAAGCTCTCGGCGAGGCGGCGCCCGGCGATGCGCGCGCAGGGCAGGGTCGGCCAGTCGCGCCGGCCGGTCACCGCCCCGGCGATCACCCGCACGTCGCTGGGGCTGGAGGCGGCGAAGACCGGGTTGTCGGCGAGGTTGAGGATGGTGGGCGAGGGCCGGAACGGCGCCAGGATCCAGTCCTGGCCGTCCTGGATCAGCCCGAACGGCACCAGGTGCAGCGTGCCGTCGCGGGCGGTGGTGGTGACGACGGTCTCGAGGATCAGCGGCACGGGATCAGCCCTTTCCCGCGGGGGCGACCCGGTCCGCCGGGGCCGGCTCGTCGGGGACGAACTTGCCGCAGACGATGCGGCCGCCGCCCTCGGCGGGCGTCTCCGAGATCGCGTCGGCGGCCCGGGTCTCGCCCGGTCCCGTCGTCTCGGGGGCCGCCGCGCCGGCCTCGGGCGGCGTGGCGTCGCGGGCCGCGATCTCGGCCGCGGCGGGGCCGGAATGCTTCGTGTGCCCGGCCTTCTTGAAGGCGGTGGTGTCCTCCGCCTCGGCATCGGCCGCCGCCCCCCAGGCCAGGGGCTCGTCCTGCACGTAGCGCTTGCCCAAGCGCCAGGCGGTCTCGGCCTTGGTCAGCTCGCCGCCGAGATAGAAGGCGTGGGCGCCGTCGCTCGCCACGTTGCCGGTCCTCTGGAGATCGGAGAAGAAGGCCATCGCGTCGGTGCCGGTCGCGTGGAGGTCGCGGTTGAAGAGGTGGATGCCGTCCTCGGCCACGGCGATGCGGTAGTTCGGGTCCTTCACCTCGGCCGCCTGCATCGCGATCTCGTCCGGGGTCTGCACGTAGGGCCGCTTGTCGTGGAGGGCGAGAAGGCTCCGGCCGTAGCCCTTGGGCAGGGCCGAATCGGCGCGGGCCGCGAACATCACCCGGCGGGCGGCGTCGTGCTCCTCCACCGTCCGGCGGGTGTGGTTCGAGACCTGGACGATCAGCACGTTGCGGATGGCGAGTTCGGAGCACATCCCCACCAGCAGGGCGGTGACGCCAAGGCTGTCGGCCTCGGTGAGCTCGGTGAGGTTGCCGGTGCCCATCATCATCTCGATGCCGGGCCAGCGCTTGCGCGTCTCGTGGTAGCGGGTGATCGAGTCCACGAAGCCGAAATGGATCGGCTCCAGGATCGGGTCGGCCATGTAGGGCCGACCCGCCTTCTCCATGCGTTCGATGGCGCGGTCGAGGGAGGGCAGGTCGTCGGGGCGCACCGGCACCAGCACCGGCACCGCGTCGGTCTCGAAGGCCAGATCCAGGGTCTGCTCGTTGAGGCTGAGCAGGAAGTCGGCCCCCGCCCGGGCGCCCCGGGTCAGCTCGTCGAGGGAGAAGGAATCGACGCTGACCTTGAGCCCGGCGCCCTTCAGGAGGCGCACGCAATCCTCGAGATGCGGGAACTCGGTGTCCGGCAGGCCGCCGAGGTCGATCACGTCCGCGCCGCGCCGGGCGAGGTCGAGGCCCTTGGCCAGGATCTGCTCGGGCGTCATCTTCGAGGCGTCGACGATCTCGGAGAAGATGCGCAGGTCGTGGCGGGAGAGATCGACCGTGCGCCCGGCGAGGCCGAGATAGGCCGGCAGGTCGACGATCTCGTCGGGGCCGCGCTCCACCGGCAGGCCGAAATGCGCGGCCAGGGCCTCCGGATTGGCGCGGCAGCGCCCGGGCAGGACGATGCGGGTGGCGCCTTCGGGCATCGTCACCCGGCGACGGATGATCTCCTCCGTCATCAGGGCGGCGACCTTCACGCCGGCATCGGCGATGCTCCAGGCGTAGCGCTCCGGCGGCAGGGTGGCGGCGACCTTCTCCAGGCGCGCCTTGGCCATGCGGCCGGTGATGAAGACCAGATGCTCGGGCGCGCTCATGCGGCGGCCCTCGCGGAATCGAGGCCGGGACCACGAATCTCGATGCGGCCGGGATAGCGCGCCGCGAAGGCCGGGAAGGCCGCGTCGACGAAGCCGCTCCGGGCGAGCTCCGCCCAGTCCGTCCCCGCCGGCCGGTCGGCGGATTTCACCAGGCAGCAGCGCGGGGCGCCGATCGCGCCGGCGAGCCAGAGCGCCAGGCTGTCGGAGGTGACGTCCCAGGTCTCGGGGATGTCGGGATGGCCGTCCCGCAGGGCGACCGGGTCCCAGACCGGGACCCGGCCGGCCGCCAGGACGGCGGCGATGGCCTCCGGGTCCCGGGCGGGAACGAGGCGCGGCTCGAGCTCCGAAAGGATCTCGGCCATGCGGCCCATGGCGTCGAGGGCGAGGCGGTGGGCAAGGGCGTCGGAGAAGCCGAGGGCGGCCTGGGCGCTCCGCACCGCCTCGGCGAGGGGTCCGCCGCCGGGGACGACGACGCGGGGGGCCGCCGCGCCGTCGGCGAGGTGCGCGAGGCAGGCCCGCAGCCGGGGGGCATCGGCGACGAGGCTGCCGCCGAGCTTCACCACGGTCGGGGCGGCCGGCACGCGCATCAGGCGGCGTCCCGCCGGGCCGAGGCCCGGATCAGGCGCACGGCCTCGGCGACCCGGACGGGATCGAGGGCCCGGCGGCGGTCGCCCCCGACGCAGAGGCCGCCGCGGAAGCCGAGGTAATGCGGGCCGAGGGGGGCGAGGTCCGCGATGTCGGCGAGCGCCAGGGAGCCGGCAAGGCCCGAGACCAGGCCGTGGTCGCGGCAGGCGCGGGTGAAGGCCGCGAGCGCCGCCGGGGCCAGGTGGTCGGTGAGGCGGCGCCCGTCCTTGCCGGCGGTGTCGATCATGGCGCCGAGGAACCCGGCGCGGCGCAGGCGCGGCACGAGACCGGCGGCCTTCCCGTCTTCGGCGAACAGCACCGCGATCAGGCGGCCGGAGGCGGCGGTCCCGGCCCGGGCGAGGTCGTCCTCGGACCAATCGCCTCCCACCGCCACCTTCACGACGTCGACGCCGGTGGCCGCCATGGCGGCGATGGCGGGGACCAGCTCAGCCCGGTCCGGCTCGCCCGCCACGGCGCTCGCGCGGGCGCGGCCGGCCACCTGCGCCACGATGGCGCGGACGGTCCCGGCGGGGAGGGCGCCCAGCGCGCCGCGGTCGGGGTCCTTGGCATCGACGAGGTCCGCGCCGGCCTGGGCGGCGAGGTCCGCCTCGCCGGCATCCCGCACGCTCACGAGGAGCCGGAGGGCCGTGGAATCGACGGCGAAGGACCGGAAATCGACGGATGGGGAGACGCGAGGCACGGACATCAGCGCGGGTTTCGGTTGCTCGGGGGCCTCGGGGGAGACCATCGACGACGCCCGGGTCGGGAAGCGCCGCGCCCAGGGTGGCGCGGCCGGGGCAAGTTCGGCCTCAAGCTGGCGCTTCCGGCCTGAACGCGGGCCTAGCGCATGGGCGGGGATAAGGGAAACCCCCCGCCTTTCGAAAGCCCGACCGGTCAGGACCGGTTCGGCAGGGGCTCGGTGAGGAGGCGGTTCTTCACCACCCAGCGCATGGCGTGCGTCCAGGTGTCGTCGGTGTCGGCGCGGATCACCACCCGGCCGCCGCGGATGACCTTGCCGGTGGCGGCCTCCGCAATGGTCACGGTGAGGTTGAAGATCTGGTTGGAGCCCTTCTCGACGTAGCCGGAGACCGCGAGGTCGGCCCCCAGGGTCTTGGCGATGGCGGCCGCGCAGCCGTCGCACTTGTACAGGGGTGCCTGCTTGGCGATCTCGGCCGCCTGGGGGGCGACGTCCACGGGCTCGACGCTGTCGGCCAGCGCCTTGCGCAGCTCGTCCGTGACGAGGCCGAGGCGCCGGACCTCGTCGGGCCGGGCCTTGCGGCCGCCGACCACGCCGGGATCGAACAATTCGACCCCGAAGATCGCGGCCTTCTCGGGCGCGGCCCGGGCGGGGCCCGCGAGGACGCCGGCGGCGAGGAGGGCGGCGAGCCCGAGCGCTGAGCGGACCGGAGACGGGGCCATGGGCGAAGTTCTCCGCTGGGGGCGGCACCAGGAGGGACCACAGGAACGCGCCGGACGCCCGCACGATCCCGCCGGCTTCATCAGTTCCCCGAGATCTGCCCGGAAACCGTCCGGCGCGCAAATGCCGCCGCCCCGTTGCGGAGCTGCGTCCGAGGTTTCGGCCGGGCGCCCTTAGGAACCGCTTAGCAATCCGCGATTGAGCGCGGCGGCGCAATGTTGTTAGCCTCACCCCCACATGCTCAGCCCCGCACGCCTCCTCCTCGCCCCGCTCGCCCTCAGCCTCGGGCTGTGCGGCCTCGCCCCGGCCCCGGCCTCGGCACAGGAGCCGGCCGCGCCGGCCATCGCCCCGAGCGAGACCCATATCGGCCTGATCTACCGGCCCGAGCCCGCCCCCTCCTCCTACGACGCCGAGGCGGTGCCGGAGGACGAGGGCGTCGCCGGCGCCCGGATGGCGGTCAAGGACAACAACAACACCGGCCGCTTCACCAAGCAGACCTACGTCCTCGACGAGGTCGCCCTCGAGGGAGACAAGGATGGGGTGGCGGCGGCCCGGGACCTCGCCGGGCGGGGCATCCGCTACCTCGTGGTGGCGCTGCCGGCGGCCGAACTCCTCGCCATCGCGGATGCGCTGAAGGGGCAGGGCGTCACGATCTTCAACATCGCCGCCCCCGACGACCGCCTGCGCGGGGCCGATTGCCGGCGCGACGTCTTCCACGTCCTGCCGAGCCGGGCGATGCAGACGGACGCCCTGGCGCAGTTCTTCACCCTGATGCGCTGGCGCAAGATGTTCCTCATCGTGGGCCCGCAGGAGAACGACCGGCTCTATGCGGAGGCGTTCAAGAACTCCGCCAAGAAATTCGCCCTGAAGATCAACGCCGAGAAGCCCTGGACCTTCGGGCCGCTGGCCAAGGCGCGGGGCGACACGCCCACCCGCTCCGAGGCGATGGTCTTCACCCGGGGGCTCGACTACGACATGGCGGTGGTGGCCGACGAGGCCGGCGACTGGGGCGACTACGTCCCGTTCCGCACCGTCGATCCGCGTCCCGTGGCCGGCACGCAGGGGCTGATCGCCACCACCTGGCACCCGATGCTGGAGACCTGGGGCGCGGCCCAGGCGCAGAACCGCTTCCGCCGGCAGTCGGGCCGGCTGATGCGGCCCCTCGACTACCAGGCCTGGGCGGCCGTGCGCTCGGTGGGCGAAGCGGCGACCCAGAAGAAGACCGCCGACCCGGCGGTGCTCGCCCCCTACTTCGCCGATCCGGCCTTCAGCCTGCCGGCCTACAAGGGCGTCTCCCTGAGTTACCGGCCCTGGGACCACCAGCTGCGCCAGCCCCTCATCGTGGTGCAGCCCAAGGCCCTGGTCTCGGTGGCGCCCGAGCAGGGCTTCACGCACCAGCGCACGCCGCTGGACACCCTCGGCATCGACCTGCCGGAGACCACCTGCAAATTTCCCGACTGAGCACGTTTCCCGGCTGAACCGGCGCCCCGACCGATCCCGTCACGTTCGCGCGAGGCCGGGATCGCCCGGGCCACCTGCGGCAACACGATCCCCACCCGCTTGCAGTCTCCTGCTCCCCGTGGGAGGGGGCTGCACTATAGTAACGCCCAATCAATCGCGCACGACACAGCGATGGCCCCGAGGAGGAACCCATGAGCCGCGGCTTCAGGGCAGACGCGTCCGGAACGATCCTGGGCCTGGCGCTGCTGGCAGGCACGATGCTGGCCGGCACGTCGCTGGCGACTCCGGCGCAGGCCTACACGGTCTACGTGACCAACGAGAAGGGCAACTCGGTCAGCGTCATCGACACCGAGACGATGGCGGTGACCGGGACCTGGAAGGTCGGCCGGCGCCCGCGCGGCGTCACCACCAGCAAGGACGGCAAGGAACTGTTCGTCTGCGCCAGCGACGACGACCGCATCGACGTGCTCGACACCAGCACCGGCAAGGTCGTGCGCTCCCTGCGCTCGGGCCCCGATCCGGAGCAGTTCATCCTCGGTCCCCAGGGCAACCTGCTCTACGTCGCCAACGAGGACGACAGCCAGGTCACCGTCATCGACGTCGAGAAGAACAAGGTCATGGCCGAGGTGCCGGTGGGCGTCGAGCCCGAGGGCATGGGCCTGTCGCCGGACGGCAAGATCCTGGTGAACACGTCCGAGACCACCAACATGGCCCACTTCATCGACACCACGACCTTCCAGGTCATCGACAACATCCTGGTCGATGCCCGCCCGCGCTTCGCCGAGTTCACGGCGGACGGGAAGTATCTCTGGGTCTCGGCCGAGGTCGGCGGCACCATCAGCGTCATCGACGTCGCCGCGCGGCGGGTGATCAAGAAGATCACATTCAAGATCCCGAGCGTGAACGACGAGGCGATCCAGCCCGTCGGCATCCGCATCACCAAGGACGGAGCCAAGGCCTTCGTGGCGCTCGGCCCGGCCAACCGCATCGCGGTGATCGACGCGAAGACCTTTGCCGTGGAGAAGTACCTCCCCGTGGGCCAGCGCGTCTGGCAGCTCGCCTTCACGCCGGACCAGAAGCTGCTGTTCTCCACCAACGGCTCCTCGAACGACATCTCGGTCGTGGACGTGGCGGCCGAGAAGGTGGTCAAGAGCATCCCCGTGGGGCTGCTGCCCTGGGGGGTCGCAGTCTCGCCGAATTGAGTGCGTCCCTCTCCCCCTCGGGGCAGGGCCGTCGCAGAAGCCGGATTCGCGAGCCGAGGCGCCTCATGGAGCACCCCGTCATCGGCGCCCCGGAATGACGCCGCACCACCCTCTGCGAGAGCCCTGCCCCTGCGGGGAGGAGGGCTCCGCGAGATCGAAAACGACGACCGCTCCAAGGCGGCACCGCCCTCGGGCGGCCAACGGGAGGACAACGAATGACGCGAACGATGCGGCGCACCGCCCTCGCCCTGGCGGCGCTCCTCGCCACGGGTTCGGCCTGGCTGGCGCCGGCCCAGGCCCTCGACCTGACGAAGAAGCGCCAGAACCTGCCCGACCTCGTCCTCGGCAATGAGGAGGGCAACGACTTCGTCGTGGAGAACAAGGAGATCGAGCTCGAATCCGGCAAGGCCTACCGCCTGCGGATCGTCGCCAAGGGCCGGCAGGAGTACAAGTTCTACGCCACCGAGTTCTTCCGCAACATCTGGTTCAACCAGATCGTCATCCAGCACCTGGAGATCCACGGCAGCGGCCCGCCGGACCATTTCGAGTTCGACGATCCGGGCGAGATCGCGATCGAGTTCGTGACGATCCGGCCCGGCGAGTATCCCTGGTCGGTCCATGGCCTCGAATCCAAGGGCATGACCGGCAAGTTCATCGTGAAGTAAGTTCATCGTGAAGTAGGATCTCCGTCGATGCGCGCTCCCCCGGTTCTCGCCCTCTCCGTCCTCCTCGCCCTCGGGAGCGTCGCCGCCCGCGCGGACGACAAGGCCGCCTGCGCGGAGGGCATCGCGATGATCCGGGCCGAACTCGATAGACCCGCCCCCGAGGCGGTCCGGCCCAAGCTCAAGAAGGCCCTGCGGGTGGCCGAGCGCGAGATGGGGGAGGGCGAGTTCGACGAGTGCCTGGACGCGGTCGGCGACGCCAAGCGGGCGTTGAAGCCATGAGTGCCGTGATCACGAGTGCCGTAACCACGAGCCCCGCCCTCGAGGTCGCCCAGGTCAGCCACCGCTTCGGCGCGCGGGCGGCCCTGTCCGACGTCTCCCTCAGCGTCGCGCGCGGACGCTTCACCGCGCTCCTCGGGCCGAACGGGGCCGGCAAGACGACCCTGTTCTCGGTGATCACCCGGCTCTACTCGAACCAGGACGGCCGGGTCTCGATCCTCGGCCATGCCCTCGACCGGGAGCCGAGCCGGGCGCTGGCCCGCCTCGGCGTGGTGTTCCAGGCCCGCACCCTCGACACCGACCTGACCGTCGCGCAGAACCTCCTCTACCACGCCAGCCTGCACGGCATCGCCCGCAAGGCCGCCAAGGCGCGGATCGCCGCGCTCCTCGACCGCGTCGGCCTGGCCGACCGGCGCGACGACAAGGTCCGCACCCTCTCGGGCGGCCAGTCCCGGCGCATCGAGATCGCCCGCTCCCTGGTGCACGAGCCGCGGCTCCTGCTCCTCGACGAGCCCACCGTCGGCCTCGACCTCGAATCGCGCGCCGACATCGTCGCCATCGTCCGCGCCCTGGTGCGGGAGGAGGGATTGTCGGTGCTCTGGGCCACCCATATCTTCGAGGAGATCGACGCCGGCGACGACGCGGTCGTGCTGCACCGGGGCCGCATCGTCGCCCGCGGCACCGCCGGCTCCATCGCGCAGGGCGACGAGACCCTCGAGGCGGCCTTCCGCCGCCTCGTCGCCGAACCCGCGCGGCAGGCCGCATGATGTTTGATCGCTCATCGCAGCGCATCGAGGGCGGGTCCCCTCTCCTGGAAGGAGAGGGACAGGGTGAGGTGCGTGACCTGTCCGGAGGTGGACCACACCTCACCCCAGCCCTCTCCTTCCGGGAGAGGGAGCGTGTCGCGTCCTTCCAGACCGAGCGGTTTGCCCGATGACGCCTCCCGTGACGACACCGCCCACCCTTTCGGCTCCAGCGACACCCGGCTTGGCGGAACGCTCCGTGCCCCATCTCGGGCGCCTCGACGCGGTCGGCTACCTGATCTGCCTCGGCGGCATCGTGCGCCGGGAACTGCTGCGCTTCTTCAACCAGAAGGAACGCTTCTTCTCGGCCCTGGTCCGGCCCCTGGTCTGGCTATTCATCTTCGCGGCGGGCTTCCGCAACACGCTCGGCGTCTCGATCGAGCCGCCCTACCAGACCTACGTGCTCTACGAGGTCTACGTGGTGCCCGGCCTCGCGGTGATGATCCAGCTCTTCAACGGCATGCAATCCTCGCTCTCGATGGTCTACGACCGCGAGGTCGGCTCGATGAAGGTGCTGCTGACGAGCCCCTATCCGCGCTGGCTGCTGCTGCTCGCCAAGCTGATCGCCGGCGTCACCGTCTCGGTGGTGCAGGCCTACGCCTTCCTGGCCATCGCGTGGTTCTGGGACCTCGACATCCCGGCCCTCGGCTACCTGGCGGCGCTGCCGGCCTTCATCGCCTCGGGGCTGATGCTCGGCGCCATCGGCCTGCTGCTCTCCTCCATGGTCAAGCAGCTGGAGAACTTCGCCAGCGTGATGAACTTCGTGATCTTCCCGATGTTCTTCGCCTCCTCGGCGCTCTACCCGCTCTGGCGCATCCGGGAATCCTCCGAGACCCTGTACTGGATCTGCCAGCTCAACCCCTTCTCGCACGCGGTGCAGCTCGTGCGCTTCGCCCTCTACGGGCAGTTCGAGCCGATCGCCTGCGCGGTGGTCGTGGGCACCACGCTCGCCTTCTTCACCCTCGCCGTCGTCGCCTACGATCCCGGCCGTGGCATCATGGCCCGGCGCGGCGGCCCGGCCGGAGACAATTCCTGATGATTTCTCGCACGCTCAGCCTCCGCGCCCTCGCGGGCCTCGCCCTCTTGACCGTCGGCGCCGGCCCGGTCCTGGCCCAGCCGAAATCCGATCCGGACTGGCCCTGCGTCCAGCGCAAGGTCTCGACCCTGAGCCCCGGCACCGTCTGGACCGGGCCGGACCTCGAGGCCGCCGGCCCCTGGGGCGACGATTTCGAAGCCGCGGCTCTGGCCCAGAAGATCGCCTCGCGCCGCACGGCCCTGTCCGAGGTCGACCCGCTCCTCGACGATTTCGTCGCCAAGGCCGGCGCCGAGAAGGAGAAGCGCCTCACCCGGGTCTTCGCCGGGGTGTTCGAGGTGATCAACGGCGAGCGCAACAAGGTCGTCGCCGGCATCGGCCGCTACGCCCAGGGCCAGCGCCGCATGGCCGAGCGCATCCGCCAGGAGGCCGACCAGATCAGCGCCACCAAGGACGCGCCGAGCGCCCAGGATGCCCGCGACATCCCCAAGGACGCCTCGGAGCTCGAGACCAAGTTCACCTGGGACCGGCGCATCTTCCAGGAGCGCAGCTCGTCCCTGACCTATGTCTGCGAAGTCCCGACCCTGCTGGAGCAGCGCCTCGGCGAGATCGCGCGCAAGATCCAGGCCCGCCTCTGAGGGCGGGGCGTCGTCCGGGCCGCGGCCGACCCCGGACGGCATTGCCACTTTCTCCCGGGTGACTTGCTGAACTCTCCCCAAACCGTTGAAATCGTAAGAAAAATCGTGTCCGCAGCGCCACGCCGGACCACCAATCGAGCAGCCGGCGCGCAAAAGCGCTGAATCGGCGCGGCGTGCGATTGTTCTCACTCCGCGATCCTCGCAAGACTGTGTTCGAAGCCTCGGCCAAGGGGCAGGCACGCGAAGACGATCTTGGGGGACTGGGGATGACGAAGCGGACACTGCGGAGCAGCTTGCTGCTGTCGGTGGCCTTGCTGCCGGGCGCCGTTCTGGCGCAGGGTGCCGGCGGCCAGCAATCGGTGACGCTGAGCGAGCTCGACGTGGTGGCGACCACTCCGGTCGGCGCCACCGGCGGCGGCGGCGGACAGTCCCTCTACAAGATCCCGAACACCGTCGAGACCGTGACGGCGGCCGATTTCGCCCAGGACCGCGCCACCCTCGACCCGACCTTCACCCTGGCGCGCAAGACGCCGGGCGTGAACCTGTCGGACGGGCAGGGCAACGGCTTCCGACAGACCCTGACCTATCGCGGCTTCGACGCCTCGCCGCTCCAGGGCGCGCCCCAGGGCCTCGCCGTCTACCAGAACGGCGTGCGCATCAACGAAGCCTTCGGCGACGTCGTGAACTGGGACCTGATCCCCTCGGTGGCGATCAACCGGATCGACGTCGTCACCGGCAATCCGATCTTCGGCCTCAACGCCCTCGGCGGCGCGGTCAATATCGAGATGAAGAACGGCTTCACCTGGCAGGGCAAGGAGATCACCGTCAGCGGCGGCTCCAACGGGCGCATCCTCGGCTCGCTGCAATACGGTGAGGTCATCGGCCCCTGGAGCTTCTATTTCGCCGGCGAGGGCCTGCGCGACGAGGGCTGGCGCATCAAGTCGCCCTCCGAGATCGGGCGCGTCTATGCCGACCTCGGCCACAAGTCCCTCGACTCCGAGTTCCACATCATCGCGTCGGGCGCCAAGACCTTCTTCGGCGCCGCCGCCGCCACGCCGGTGGACTTCACCCACGTCAACGAGCGGGCGATCTTCACCTCGCCCCAGACCATCTCCACCGAGCAGGGCCAGATCCAGGTCACCGGCAAGGTCGCGATCTCGCCGACCTGGGACCTGCAGGGCAACGCCTACGTGCGCCGCCTCAGCCAGTTCGTGATCGACGGCAACGACGGCAATTTCGAGCAGTGCAGCACCCGCTCCAGCAACCGCGGTTTCCTCTGCTTCGAGGATGACGGCTTCGAGCGGGGTGCCCTGAGCGATCGTGCCTTCCGCGACCAGTTCACGATCCTGGGCCGCCAGGGCCAGCGCATTCCCTTCACCACGGGCGTGCCCTACGGCACCCTCGACACGATCCGCACCGAGGCCACCGGCTACGGCGGCACCCTGCAGGCGGCCAACCGCGACCAGGTCTTCGGGCACAACAACACCTTCGTGGTCGGCGGCAGCATCGATGCGGCCAACTACACCTACAAGGCGTCGAGCACCCTCGGGGTGATCAACCCGGACCTCAGCGTCACCACCGATCCGCTGAACCCGAACTACGGCACGATCCCGGGCCTCGGCACCGAGGCGATCCGCACGGCGGCGGCCCTCGGCATCGCGCCGAGCAACGTCACGGGCTCGAACCTCTACATGGGCCTCTACGCCCTCGACACCTTCGACGTCACCGACGCCCTGTCGCTCACCGCCGGCGCGCGCCTGAACTTCGCCCGCATCTCGACCCAGGACCAGACCGGCTTCTCGCCCGACGTGACGGGCACGCACTACTTCACCAAGGTGAACCCGGTGGTGGGTGCGACCTACCGCTTCTTCCCCTGGCTGAACCTCTACGGCGGCTATTCCGAGTCGAACCGCGCCCCGACGCCCCTCGAGCTCGCCTGCGCCAATCCCGACCGGCCCTGCCTGCTGCCGAACTCGCTCGTGGCCGACCCGCCGCTCAAGCAGGTCACCGGCCAGACCTACGAGGTGGGCTTCCGCGGCACCGTGCCGAACTTCTACGAGAACGGCCTGTTCAACTACAAGATCGGCGCCTTCCGCACCGACCTGCGCAACGATATCCTCCAGGTCGCGGTGCCGGGCAATGCCGCGCGCGGCTACTTCGTCAACGTGCCGGCGACCCAGCGCCAGGGCATCGAGGTCTCCGGCGAGTATGTCGGCGAGCGCCTCAGCCTCTACGGCAACTACGCCCTGATCGACGCCACCTTCCAGTTCGAGGGCGAGCTCTCCTCGCCCAACAACCCGCTCGCCGATGACGGCCTCATCAACGTCCGGCGCGGCAACAACGTCCCGCTGATCCCCAACCACCAGTTCAAGGCCGGGTTCAACTACCTGATCACGCCGATCTGGACCTTCGGCATGAACCTGTCGGCCTTCTCCTCGTCCTACTACCGGGGCGACGAGTCGAACATCAACCGCAAGCTGCCGCCCTACTTCACCGCGAACCTGAACACGAGCATCCAGATCAGCCCGAACGTGCAGGTCTTCGCCCTGGTCACGAACCTGTTCAACAACCGCTACGCCAATTTCGGCACCTTCGCCGAGACCGGCCCGGTGGCGGGCAACTTCGTGATCAACGATCCGCGCACCACCACCCTGGTCCAGCCGCTCTCGGCCTATGGCGGCGTGCGCGTGACCTGGTAGTCCGGCGCACCGGACAGGACGGGCGGGCGGGGGCGCGGGATCGGACACGATCCCGCGCGCCTTCGTTTTGAACCCGGCGCCCCGGTGCCGGACGGCGGCGCGCGCCGCCGGGATCCGGCCGGCCCCCTCAGGCAGCCCGGACCCGGGCGAGGAAGGTCTCGATCGCGTCCCGCAGGCCGTGCGCGCCCGCATTGACCCGGAGGGCGCTGGTTCGGACCTGCGTGGCTTGCGCCTCGTTCGACGCGGCGGCTTTCCGAACCCCACCGATGCTGTCCGACACGGTGCGGGCATCCGCCGCCGCTCCCGAGATGGCCCGAGCGATCGCGAGGCTGGCCTGCCCCTGCTGGTCGGCCGCCGCGGCGACCCCGGTCGCGATCCCGCTCATCTGCGCGATCGTCCGGCCGATCGAACCGATCGCGCCCGCCGTTCCGTCGGCGGCGGTCTGGATCGCCTCGATCTGACCGGCGATCCGATCGGTCGCCAGAGCCGTCTGACTCGCCAGTGCCTTGACCTCGGCCGCGACGACCGCGAACCCGCGCCCCGCCTCGCCGGCGCGGGCCGCCTCGATCGTGGCGTTGAGGGCGAGCAGGTTGGTCTGCTCCGCCACGCTCCGGATCAGCGTCACCACGGCTCCGATCTCCCGGGCGGCCCGCGACAGGTCCGTCACCGTCGTTTCCAGGCCGCCTGCGTCGGACAGGGCCACGGATGCGATCTCGCTCGTCTGCCGCACCCGGTCCTCGATCTCCCGCGCCGCATTGGACAGCTCCTCGGCGGCGCCGGCGATGCTGTCGATGAGGCCGGCCGACTGATCCGACGCGGTCGCGACGCGGGCGGTCTGTGCCGTCGTGTCGCCGGCCGTGCCGAAGAGTGTATCGGCCGCGGCCTGCAGGGCCTCGGCCGAGACGGCCAGGTCCGCGACGGCGCCTTCGGTCTCGCTCTCGAAGGTGCGGGTCGCCTCGGCGAGGGCGGAGGCGCGACGGATGTCCTCGGCCATGCGCGTTTCGGCATGCGCGTCGAGCCGCCGCTTCTCGAGGAGGGCGACCTGGAAGCCCCGGATGGCGTGCGCCATCTCGCCGACCTCGTCGCGACGGCGCGTGAACGGGATCGCCCCATCGAGTCGATCGGCGGCGAGGGCCTGCATCGACCCCCTGAGGCGATGGAGGGGGGCCTGGATCTGGGTCGCGATGATCCAGAAGGCGGCGACGAGGCCGATGGCGAGGGCGCAGGCCGGCACGACGAGAAGCGTCAGGCCTGCCCGGCGCTGCGCCTGGGCGACCTCGGCGCGCTGGGACTCGAGGCGCGCCAGGACCTCGTCCCCGAGCGCATTGATCTCCGCCACCATGGCTTCCCGGTTCTTGACCGTCGCCGCGTCGCTGGCCTGAATCAGGGCGGCCCTCGGTGAGATGGTGAGCCCGAGCTCCGCCGTATCCGTCTGATAGGCGATGAATTCCGTCACCGCGAGGTCGAGCGTGCGCTTGCGCTCCGGTGACAGCTGCCCGTCCAGGGCGACGAGAAACGGGCCACGCGCCTGCTCGACCTGCGCGAGGGCGCCCTGCAGCGCGGAGAGACGGGCCTTGGCCTCGCCCGTGTCCGCGGCCGTGAACATGGCGGTGGCCTGCACCACCGCATGCTCGATGGACTGCGCCAGGCCCCGGGCCTGAAGCCCGGCGTTCCAGACTGCCTCCGTCGCGGCGGCGCGCTGCTGTTCGAGATTCGCCTGCCGCAGGGCGAAGATGGAGATGCCGACGGCGACCAGGCTCAGCAGTGCCACGACCGCCGCAAGCTTGTGCCCAAGGGTGATGCGCATGCAGATGAAGCCGGTCGTTGCGTGAAACGGGACCAGAAGACTTCTGCGTCGCGACTGTTTTCCGAACTCTTAAACGTAGTTGGCGAAACAAATTGATGGAGTACCAGAACTATAAAGCGGGATATTGCGAAGATCCACGAAATATACCGTTCGGAGGGACCTGCCGGCGCGTCTTGGGGGCAGGACGATGGTGCCCCCCGCGGGGGCGGGTCGGAGCCGCGCGGCGGACCCGATCGCCGGGGTGGCGCGGGACCGGGGAACCGCTGGCTCCGCCCGAGCCTGCGACGCTGGAGCCACCGGGGGAGGCCGGTTCGGTAAGGAACCCCGTCCGGCAGCCGGCGCTTTTCTCGCGACACCCCGATCCGGGCCGCCGACCCGCGCGCCCGCCCTACCCCGGAGAGCCCATCCATGCGGATCATGACCGTCCTGCCCGCCGCCCTCGTCCTCCTCGGCGCGGCCGGACCCGCCTTCGCCTCGTCCTGCTCCGAGCAGATCGCCACGATCGAGCGCCGCCTCGATAGCACCGGCGCCGAGCAGGTCACCGGCAAGGAGCCGCCGGGCGGCCCGACCTCGTCGCACTCGTCCAAGGCCCTCGACACGGCCCCGAACGTGAAGCCGACCGACCCGTCGACCACGGCCAGCGCCGGCGGCGTGGCCGAGGCCCGCGACCTGATCAAGAAGGCCCGCGCCCAGGACAAGGCCGGCGACATGAAGGGCTGCGAGGACACGATGACCGAGGCCAAGAAGAAGGCCGGCTCCCTGCCGTAGGGCGACGCTCCGCCCTTCGCGACCGAACGGAAAAAGGGCCGCCTCCCTCGCGGGGGGCGGCCCTTTTTCCGTTGAGGGACCCTCTTTGCGTTCGGGGGCTTTCCCGGATCAGTAGGCGTTCTTGGTCCGGAACAGCGAGACCGGGGTCGCGAGCATGATCTTCACGTCGAACAGGATCGACCAGTTCTCGATGTAGTGCAGGTCGTGCTCGACGCGCTTCTGGATCTTGTCGCTGGTGTCGGTCTCGCCGCGCCAGCCGTTGACCTGGGCCCAGCCGGTGATGCCGGGCTTGACCTTGTGGCGGGCGAAGTAGCCGTCCACCACCTGGTCGTAGAGGGTGTTGGCGGCCTTGGCCTGGAGGGCGTGCGGGCGCGGGCCGACCAGGGAGAGCTCGCCCTTGATGACGTTGAAGAGCTGCGGCAGCTCGTCCAGAGAGGTCCGGCGGATGAAGCGGCCGACGGGCGTGACGCGGGGATCGTCCCGGGTCACGAGGCGGGCGGCCCCGGCATCGCTCTGGTTCACGTACATCGAGCGGAACTTGAAGACCTCGATCAGCTCGTTGTTGAAGCCGTAGCGCTTCTGCCGGAACAGCACCGGCCCGGCCGAGGTCAGGCGTACCGCCAGGGCGACGGCGAGCATCACGGGAGCGAGCGCCAGCAGCATCGCGCAGCCGACGACCCGGTCGAAGATGCTCTTGGCGACGATGTCCCAGTCGGCCATCGGCTTGTCGAAGATGTCGAGCACCGGCACCGCGCCGAGGTAGGAATAGGCCCGCGGGCGCAGGCGCAGCTTCGAGGCCTGGGCCGAGAGGCGGATGTCGATGGGCAGGACCCAGAGCTTGGCCAGCATCTGCAGGATGCGGTCCTCGGCGGCGATCGGGATCGTGAAGATGATCAGGTCGAGGCGCGTGGTGCGGGCGTAGGCGACGAGGTCGCTCACGGTGCCGAGCTTCGGGTAGCCCGCCACCACGGTGTCGGAGCGGGTGTCGCCGCGGTCGTCGAAGACGCCGACGATGCGCACGCCCGATTCCGACTGGGCGTCGAGGGCGCGGATCAGGTCCTCGGCCACGGGTCCGCCGCCGACGATGGCGGTGCGCCGGTCGAAATGGCCGCGCTGCATCTGCGCGGTGATGAAGCGGGCCAGGGCGAAGCGCCCGGCGAGGAGGGCGGCGAGGCCGGAGGCGAAGACGCTGGCCATCCAGACCCGGGAATAGTGGTCGGCGATCTTGGCGAACACCATCGCGGTGGCGACGAGGAGGAAGGCCAGCGACCAGGCGCCCACCAGCCGCAGCGCCGATCCGCGCAGGGTCCGGAAGGCCGCGATGCCGTAGGCGCCCGAGGCCTGCAGCAGGCAGACCGCCAGGGCGGCGAGGCTCAGGGCGGCGGCGAGGTAGCGGGGCGACAGCGGCACGATCCCGGAGAGCTGCAGCCGCTGGATCACGATGCCGAGACCGGCGATCAGGACGAAGTCCGCGATCCGGACGCAGCCGGCGAGCACCACCGGCGAGAGGCGCTTGGCGGCGGCCGGGTGCACCCGCGCCTCGGCGGGCGGCAGCGCGGCCGCCGAGGCGCCGTCGGCCTGGGGGGCGAACCGGCCGGCGGCATCCAGCAGGTCACGGACATCGAAGGCGCTCATGGCTGACTTCCGGGCTCGGGTACGCGTCTCGGGGTACGCGTCTTGGAACTGGGAACGGGGGTCGGGGTCGGAGGGGAGGCGGGCGGAGATGGATCAGGGGACCGTCGGGGCGACGGCGTGGCCGGCGCCGAGGGAGCGGGCGCGCAGGGCCGCGGCGTAGCCGGAGAGCACGTCCGACCCCATGCGGGTCATGGAGAAGCGGGTGCGGACCGAGGCCGCGAGGCTCTCGAAGCGCCGGCGGCAGGCCTCGGGCTCCTCGTCGAGGACCCGCGCGATGGCGGAGGCGAGGGCCTTGCCGTCGCGGGCCGGCACCAGTTCGGAGGCGGCGGCCCCGAAGATCTCCGGGATGCCGCCGACATTGGTGGCCACGAGGGGCTGGCAGGCGGCGGCCGCCTCCAGCACCACGTAGGGCAGGGACTCGGCCAGGGAGGGCACCACCATCAGCCGGCCGCGGGCCAGGACCGGGCGGATCGCCTGCGGCGGCTCGAAGGCCACCGCCTCGCCGAGGCCCATCGCCACCACCCGGTCGGCCAGGATCGCCGAATCGGGGCCGGAGCCGACCATGAGCAGGCGCAGCGGCCGGCCGGCGGCGCGCAGGCGCAGCAGGGCGTCGAGGAGGAAGGGCACGCCCTTGGCGTCCCGCAATTCGCCGATATAGACGAGGTCGAAGCGCGTCTCGGCCGGCACGATGGGGGCGAATTCCGCCTCGCCGATGCCGTTGTGGACGATCCGGGTGATGCGGCGCGGGTCGCCCGCATAGGCCAGGTGCCGCCCGGCGACGTACTCGCTCTCGAACAGGAACACGTCGGTGCGCAGGCCCATCAGGCGCTCCAGGCCCATGTAGAACCGGTGGCGCAGGGTGCCGGGCTTGTAGTTGTAGCTGCCCCCGTGGGGCGTGTAGGCGCGGATCGGCGCGGCGCCGCGCACCGGGGCCATGCGGGCATAGACGCCGCCCTTGGCCCCGTGCCCGTGCAGCACGGTGGCTCCCACCGCCGCGGCGCGCCGGGCGATGGTGCGCAGGGCCGCGAGGTCGGAAGGGTGCGGGTTGCGCCGCATCGGCAGGCGGGTGATGCCGAGGGCGAGGCAGGGCGCGAGGTCGGCCAGGGCCTGGGCGGCGCGCTCGCCGCCGGTGGAGGCGTCGCAGACGATCCCGACCTGATGCCCCGCCGCGGCCTGGAGGCGGGCGAGGTCGACCACGTGCCGGAACAGGCCGCCGACGGGGGCGCGGAAGACGTGCAGGATGCGCTGGACGGGGAGACCGCCCGAGGCGGCGTTGATCGACGAAGCCGCGCCGTCGGCGGCGGTCGGACCCAGGGTGAACGCACTCACGACAGTTGCTCCAGGCACCGTAGCGCGAGCGGCCGGGCCGCTCGTCCGTCGGGAGACCTTGGCGCGGGACAGGTGCGCAGACCGTTAATCCCGTCTCCTCGCGGCCGCGTGCGAATGGCCGGATCAGCGAGATAGTTCTCGGTTCGGTTAGGCGAGTCCTAACCGACGCGGCAGGATCGTTCGCATCCGCGGGGCTTCGGCCCCGCGGGCTCTCAGAAGAACCGTTCCTTGATCACGATGGTGTCGCCCGGGCGCACCGGATAGGTCATCGGCACGATGCCGGAGACGAGGCCGTCCCGGCCCTCGCGGGTGAGCACCGCGTAGTCGCGGGCGGCGCGGGGACCGAAGCCGGCGGCGATCGCCACCGCGGTCTCGACGGCCATGCCGTTGACGTAGGGGTACTGCCCCGAGGTCGTGACCTCGCCCAGGATGTAGAAGGGCCGGTAGGCGTCGACCTCCACGGTGACGTGGGGCTCGCGCACGAAGCCGGATGCCAGCTTGGCCTCGATGGTCCGGGCCGCCTGGCTGGTCGGCTGCCCGCCGACCTTCACGAGGCCGATCAGGGGCATGGCGATGTTGCCGGCGCCGTCGACCGCGTAGATGTTCGAGAGGTTGTCCTGGCCGAAGACGATGACCCGGAGGCGGTCCCCGGCGGAGAGCGTGTAGCGCGCGCCGATGGAGCCGGTCCCGGTCGCGTCGAGCTGATCGGTCCGGAAGTCCGGGCGCAGGCAGCCGCCGAGCGCCAGGCTCGACGAAAGAGCTAAGAGGAGTGATCGCCGGTTCATCACTACTGCCGTCGTGAGGAGAATTCCGACCGACGGTTAGGCCGATATGGTTAACGAAGACTGACGTCCCGCATCGGCGCCGGCGAAACGCGCGGTTCTTAACGTCCGGTCAACCTTAAACCGGTCTAGTCGTGGAAAGCCGGCCATCTCGCGGTCGACATCCTTGCCTTGCGTAAAGATCGAGCCATGCCCCGCTCTTCGCCGTTCGAGCCCACACGCGATGCGCCGCCCGCCGGAAGCGCGGGACCGGAAGGCGAGGGCCTGGGCCTGTCGCAGCTCGCCGGCCTGCTGCGCCGGTCCTGGCGCTGGATCGTCGTCCCGACCGCCCTGGCCACCATCGCCGCCATCGTCTTCGTGCAGGTGGTCTCGCCGCGCTACACCGGCGAGGCGAAGATCCTGCTGGAGAGCCGCGACACCCCCTATACCCGCACGGCCCAGGAGCGCGGCGAGCAGCCCCAGCCGATCGACGAGCAGGCGGTGGCGAGCCAGGTCCAGGTGGTGATGTCCCGCGACCTCGCCCGCGAGGCGATCCGCCGGCTGTCGCTCGCCGGCAACGCCGAGTTCGACCCCAGCGTCTCCGGCTTCGGCCCGCTCCAGCGGGCCCTGATGATGATCGGGCTGGCCAAGAACCCGATGGAGCGCCCGCCCGAGGAGCGGATGCTGGAGACCTATTTCGACCGCCTGACCGTCTACCCGGCCGGCAAGTCGCGCATCCTCACGGTGGAGTTCCGCTCCAAGGACCCGCATCTCGCGGCCCAGGCGGCCAACACCATCGCCGAGCTCTACATCGCGTCCCTCGACGCGGCCAAGACCGACACCGCCCGCTACGCCTCGACCTGGCTCGGCGGCAACATCGAGACCCTGCGCACCCGCGTCGCCGAGGCCGAGGCCAAGGTCGAGACCTACCGGGCCAGCCACGGCCTGATCGCCACCGGCGGCGCCGCCGGCCAGCCCCTCGGCGCCCAGCAGCTCGGCGAGTTGTCGACGCAGCTCTCCCAGGCCCGGACCGCCAAGGCCGACCTCGCCGGCCGCGCCAAGCTGATCAAGGAGATGATCAAGGACGGCCGCGCCTTCGAGATCCCGGACGTGGCCAACAACGAGATCATCCGCCGCACCGTCGAGCAGCGCATCACCCTGCGCAACCAGCTCGCCCTCGAATCCCGCACCCTGCTGCCGGCCCATCCGCGCATCAAGGAACTGACCGCGCAGATCTCGGACCTCGACGCCCAGATCAAGGCCACCGCCGAGCGCGTGGTCCGCACCCTGGAGAACGATGCCCGCATCGCCGCCGCCCGGGTCGAGAGCCTGAGCGCGGCCGTCGACGCGCAGCGCGACGTGGTCTCGAAGGGCAATTCCAGCGAGGTCCAGCTGCGGGCCCTGGAGCGCGAGGCGAAGGCCCAGCGCGAACAGCTCGAATCCTACCTCGCCCGCTACCGCGAGGCCTCGGCCCGCGACGCCGAGAGCGCGGCCCCGGCCGATGCCCGCGTGGTCTCGCGCGCCATCACCCCCGAGACGCCGTCCTTCCCCAAGAAGCTTCCGATCGTGCTCCTGGCGGCGGTGCTCGGCCTGCTGTTCTCCATGGGCGGCGTCATCGCCCGTCACCTCCTCGGCGATCCGGACGGCTCGGGCCGCCGGCGCCGGCGCGAGGAGGAGACCGAGACCGCGGCCGAGCGCCCGGCCTACGTCCACCAGCCCTTCGCCTTCCCGGAGGCCTCCCTCGCCATGGCCCGCCCGGGCGATGTCGCCACGGCCCATCCGGCCGCCGTCGTCAGCGCAGGCCCGGGCGCCGCCGCGCCGGTCGCGCCGCCCGAGGCGGCGCCCGTCCGGCCGAGCCTGGCCCCGGTCCGGCCCGAGGCGGCCCCTGCTCCGGCCCCCGCCGAGGCGGGCGCCTATGCCCTCGATCCGCTCGTCGCCCGCCTGCGCACGGGCGCCGGGCCTGCCCTGTCCGGCGCGGGCCGCGCCATCCTGGTGGTCGAGGCGGTGCCGGCCAGGCACCAGGAAGCCGGCCTCGCCGTCAGCCTCGGCGGCAGGCTCTCGGCCGATGCGAGCGTGGTGGTGGTCGATCTCAACGGTCCCGCCTGCGGCGCGGACGATGTCGGCCTCACCGACCTCGTGGCGGGCGAGGCCGCCTTCGTCGACGTGATCCAGTCGATCCCGGGCTCGCGCCTGCACGCGATCCCGCGGGGCTTCGTCGACGCCGCCGTCCTGGCCGAGGAGCCGCAGGCCCTGGCGATCACCCTCGACGCCCTGGCCCAGGCCTATGACTGGGTGGTCTGCCGCCTCGGCACGCCGCAGGCCCGGACCGCCCGCGACATCCTCGCGGTGGCGGGCGCCCGCATGGACACGGTGGTCATCGCCTCGGACCGCGACCCCGAGGATGCCGACCTCCTCGACCTCTACGCCCTGGCCGAAGCCTCGGGCGCCGCCCAGATCCTGGTGGCCCAGGACCAGGCCGTCGCCGCCCACGCCCCCGAGGCGCCCGTCTTCACCGAGGACGCGATGCCCCTGCGCCGCTCGGCCGCCTGAACCGGTCCATCCGGGACGACTGCCCCGAGACGCCTGGCCCGAGACGCCTGGCCCGAGACGCCTGCCCCGAGACGACCATTCGATCCCCCGGCACCGCCCCTCGCCTCCGCGGGGGGCGGTGCCGGGCGTCCGGGGCGCGATCGTCACTCCGCCGGGGCGGCCCGGCGCCGGCGCAGGCGGGTCACCAGGGCCATCAGGCGCGGGTCGCGCTTGATCCGGCGCTTGAGGCGGGCGGCGGCGATGGTCCGGACGGCGAAGGCCTGGCCGCGCAGGGTCACCGGCAGGGCGACCTCGCCGAGTTCGATGGTCTCGTCGCAGATGCTGCTCTTGTAGCGGGCCTCGCCGACGCCGAGGTCGAAGCTCCGCCGGCCCCGGGCGGTCTGGTCGCCGATGAGGTGGTGCAGCAGGATGTCGCCGGGGCTCGACCGGCTCACCGCCGGGTCGGCATCGAAGGCGGTGAACATGCCGCTGTAGCGCTGCGCGTCGACCGCCCCGGCGAAGACCGCGAAGACGCGGTCCGTCCGGCCGGCGACCAGGGCCGTCACCTCGAGGACGGACCCGCCCGCCGGCGAGGCCGCCCGGGCGAGGAAGGCCCGCACCGCCGGGTCGGCATAGGGGTCGGCGAGGCCCAGGGCGGCGAAGCGCGCGGCCTTCTGCCCGTAGAAGGCCGCGAGGAAGCGCTCGGCCTCCTCCGGGGTCTCGGCGCGCCGGCAGGCCACCGGGCCGAAGGCCTCCACGAGCTTGCGCTCCTTGGCGCGCAGCTTCTTGCGGGCGTCGCTGCTGAAGACGCGCTTCAGCGTCGTGTCCGGATCGGGGCCGAGGATCAGCCCGTAGCCGTCGCTCGGGGCGGGCTCGGCCCGGTGGTGCAGGGGATTGGCGGCGCCGTCCCAGAAGCGGGGCTGGTGCGAGAGGGCGAAGGCGTCGATCCCGGTCTCCCGCCCGAGCCGGCGCAGGGCCTCGGCGAGGTCCTCCGGCGGCATCGCGGCCGCCTCGCGCGAGGCGAAGAGCGGCATGTGGTAGTTGGCGTGCTTGCCGCCGACGACCCGGGCCACGTTCGCCCCGCCCTCGCGGGCGACCGCCAGGGGCAGGAGCACGCGCGGGCGCCCGCCCGCATCGCGCAGGACCACGATGCGCAGGTCCGCGCCCGGCATCGTCCGGGTGAAGGCCGCGACCCAGTCGAAGCGCTGGTAGGGCGTCGCCAGCACGGCCGGATCCGCCTCCAGGCCGCGCCACAGGGCCTCGGCGGCGGCCAGGTCGTGGAAGACCTCCGCGGCCAGGCCCTGCTGCACCCGCGCGCGCATCGCTCCGGCTCCGGTCAGTTCGTCGGCGAGAACAGCCATGCCATCATCCTCGGTGGCCGGCGGGCCGCGGCCCGCCCGATCGTCGCCCGACCCTGGACCCGCAGCCCTTAACCCACCGGTGACGCCGCACCGGCCGTCATCCGCCGTCTGCGCGCGTGGGTAACGAAACCTTGCCGGTTGGCGTGTTCCCCTGCGGGGCCGCCGAAACGGATAAACCATGTCCGCGCCCGATTCCTCCGCGACCCCGACGCCCCCCTTGAGCCGGCGCCACCGCCTGTTCGCCGCCGGCTTCCGCGCCATCGCGGCGAGCCGGGCGGATCTCTGGCTCGGCCCGGTGGCGCGCGGGTGCGGGCTGATCCTGACCTTCCACCACGTCCGCCCCGAGGCTCCGGGGGCCTACGCACCCAACGGGCTCCTGGCGATCACCCCCGATTTCCTCGAGCGGACCCTGGCGCTGGTGCGCCGGCGCGGCTTCGAGATCGTCGGCCTCGACGCCGTGCCGGAGCGCCTCGCGGCGGGCGGGCGCCCCTTCGTGGTGCTCACCTTCGACGACGGCTACCGCGACAATGCCGAGCACGCCGCCCCCATCCTGCGGCGTCACGGAGCGCCCTGGACGCTGTTCCTCACCAGCGACTTCGCGAGCGGGCGGGGGCGCCTGTGGTGGCTCGAACTGGAGGCGGCGATCGGCCGCCTCGACCGGGTCCGGCTGCCCGGGGCCGGCCTCGACCTGCCGGCCCGCGACGCCCGCGAGAAATCCGCCGCCTTCGACAGGGTCTACCGCGACCTGCGCGCGGGGCCGGAGGTGCGGCTCCTCGCCCTCATCGCCGCGCTCTGCGCCGAAGCGGGTCTGGCGCCGGGCGGCATGGCCGCCGACCTCTGCCTGTCCTGGTCCGAGCTGCGCGCCCTCGGCCGCGACCCGCTGGTCACCTTCGGCGCCCACACGGTCAGCCATCCGATGCTGGCCAAGCACGGCGAGGCCGTCGCGCGCCGGGAGATCGGGGAGGGGCGGGCCCGGATCGCGGCCGAACTCGGCCGCCCGGTGGCGCACCTGTCCTACCCGGTGGGGGATCCGACCTCGGCCGGCCCGCGCGACTTCGCCCTGGCCCGCGACCTCGGCTTCGCCACGGCGGTGACGACGAGGCCGGGCCACCTGTTCGCGGCCCATGCGGACCACCTGCACGCGCTGCCGCGGGTCTCGGTGAACGGTCATCACCAGACCGAGGCCGCGCTCTCCGCCATGCTTTCGGGGGTGCCGTTCCTGGCCTGGAACCGGGGCCGCCGGCTCAATGTCGGCTGAGGCGGCGCGACGGCGGCGCTCAGCGCCGGCGGCGATACCGGCGGTAGGAGCGACTCTCGCCGCCCGCGATGGCGAAGCTGGCGCTCTGGCGGCCGTGGCGGGCGTGGCGGCCGCGCCGCGTGCGGTGCCCGATCGAGGCGATGGCGGCCCCCGTCGCGGCGGCGCTCGCGGCGATGCTCTGCGGGATCGCCGCGAGCGCGTTGGCGACCTCGGCCGAGGCCGAGGCGGCCCCGGCGGAGACGCCGCCGGCGACGTTCTTGGCGGCCGGGCCGAACATGGCGAGGCACTGGTTGTAGGCGAGGTCGTTCTTCAGGCGCTCACAGTCGGAGACCGAGCGCGGCGCCCCTTGCGCCTGCGCGGAACGCGCCGTCAGGAGGGGGAGGGCCGACAGGATCGCAAGGCCGAGCAGGAGCGAGGGCGTGCACAGGCGTGGCATTGAGCGGAACGACGGCCTTTTGACGAAGGATACGGTGCGCTTCTGGCCCGCGAGTGCGGCGAAAACCCGACGCCGGCCGAGGTTTTCTGGCCGGTCCGGGGGGGCTCCCCGCGTCCGGGGCCGTCAGCGCCGATCCCCGACGTCGGTCTCGCTCACGTCGTTCTTGCCCATCCAGCTGATCAGCGGCATCAGCGGGAAGATCCAGGCGATGCCGAGGAGCGCGTAGAGCACCGCCTGCACGGGGGCCGGCGTCTCGGAGATCCGGCTGTCGGCCAGCGCCATGGCGAGCGGCGCGTAGATGATGATGAAGGCCAGCATCACGATCGTGCCGATCAGCGAGCGGGTGCGGCGGCGCATCGGCCTGGTCCTCGAACAGAACGGGTGGTCTGAGCGGGGTAGAGCCCCGGGCGGGCGATGGCAACGGCCGCGGCCGCGACCCTTTTCGCACCGCTCCGCGTCCCCCTGACCTTAGAGTTCCGCCGAGCGGTTCGACAGTTCCATCCGCAATTGCCGGGCGGCCTCCTGCAGGGCGGCGTCGCGGCGGCGGCGGGGCCGGGGCACCGTCACGGGCATCTCGGCCGCCAGCCGGCCGGGGCTGCCGGCGAGCACCACGACCCGGTCGGCGAGCGTCACCGCCTCGTCGATGTCGTGGGTGACGAACAGGATGGTCTTGCCCGTCGTCGCCTGGATGCGCTGCAGCTCGTCCTGCAGGCCCTCGCGGGTGAAGCTGTCCAGCGCCGAAAAGGGCTCGTCCATCAGGAGCACGTCCGGGTCGACCGCCAGCGCCCGCGCGATGGCGACGCGCTGGCGCTGGCCGCCGGAGAGCTGGTGCGGCCAGCGCTGGCCGAGGTCGCTCAGGCCCACGAGGTCGAGCATGGCCTGCGCCTTGGCCAGGCGCTCGGCCTTGGACAGGCCGCTGCCCTCGAGCCCGAAGGCGACGTTGGCGACGACCCGGCGCCAGGGCAGGAGCCGGGCATCCTGGAACACCAGCGCCATCGGGGTGCGGCAGTCAGGGCGGGCCCGCAGGCGCACGCTGCCCGAGCTCGGCTGGGCCAGCCCGATCAGCACCCGCAGGACGGTGGACTTGCCGACCCCGGATTCGCCGACGATGACGAGGAATTCGCCGCGGGCGACGTCGAGGTCGAGGTCCTGCAGGATGACGGTCCGGGTGCCGGCGCGCGCGTAGGCAAGGCTCAGGCCCGCGATGGAAATGATCGGCTCGGAGGTGATCGATTCGGGCATCTCAGGCGCGCCACCGTAGGAGCCACCCCTGGAGGGCGACGAAGGCCGTATCGAACAGGCCGTAGAGGGCGGCCATGGTGAGCATGTAGACGACGACGATGTCGGTGGAGAGCAGGCTCGAGGCCTGCATCATCCGGGCGCCGACGCCGGGCACGCCGAAGATCTCGGCGGCCACCACCGCCATCCAGGCCTGGCCCAAAGCCGTGCGCAGGCCGACGAGGATGCCGGGCGTCGCGGCCGGGAGCAGGATCTTGGTGAGCCGGGACCAGGGCGAGCCGAAACCGAAGGCCTGGGCCACCTCGATGAGGTCGCGGTCGACGCCGCGCACCGCCCCCTGCGTCGCGAAGAACACGATCCAGAACACCCCGATGGCGATGATGAAGACGGCGGCCTCGGGCTGGACGCCGAACCAGATGATGGCGAACGGCACCCAGGCGAGGCCGGGGATCGGCCGCAGCAGGCGCACGATCCAGGCGGTCGCCGCCTCGAACCAGCCGAACATCCCGCTGAGGAGACCGAGCGCGATGCCCGCCCCGGCGCCGACGGCGAGGCCGGCGACGTAGTGGCTCAGGCTCGACAGGACGGCCTCGCCCCAGACGCCGAGGCGGACCTCGTTCAGGAAGGCCGCCGGGATCGTGCTCGGCGGCGGCAGGAAGGCCGGGTTGATCAGGCCGAGGCGCGGCATCGCCTCCCAGAACGCCAGGAAGGCGAGGAGCCCGGCCGCCGCCAGGGCGGTGGAGCGCAGGGCCGTCATGGCCGGCGTCATGGCCGGCATCCGGGCAGGCGGCGGGGCGGGCCGGATCGGGGGCCGCGCCGCGGCGGAAGGGGTCTGGGGCTCATCGGGCTCGTCGGTTGTGACGCCATCGCGGCGGAGCCGGCCGGGGCCGGGCTGTGAGGAGGATCGGGGCGGTTCAGGCCCCGTGATAGGCCCGGTACCAGGCCACGAAGGCCGGGATGCCGACGGTGATCGGCGTCTCGGGCACGTGCCCGACCAGGGCGCGCAGCAGGTCCGTGCTCGCATCGGTGCGGGGCACGTCGCCGGGCGGCAGGGGCTGCAGGACACGCTCGGCGCGGGCGCCGAGGGCCTGCTCCAGTTCGTCGATCATCGCGTCGACCCGGACCGGGCGCCCGCCGCCGATATTGACGAGGCGGAACGGGGCCACCGGGCTCAGGGTGTCGCCGGGGCAGGCCGGGCCTTGCCCGTCGCCGGGGCGGGGCGGGGGCCGGTCCATCAGCCCGCGGATCGCCGCCACGAGGTCGTCGACATAGGTGAAGTCGCGCTCGGCCGCGCCGCCGGCGAAGACCGTGATCGGCTCGCCGGCCAGGATCTTCCGGGTGAACAGGAACAGCGCCATGTCCGGGCGGCCCCAGGGACCGTAGACCGTGAAGAACCGGAAGGCCGTCGTCGGGATGCCGAACAGGTGGCTGTAGGCATGGGCCATGGCCTCGCCGGCGAGCTTGGAGGCGGCGTAGAGGGTCAGCGGCGTCACCGCGGGGTCGGTCTCGCGGAACGGCAGGGCGGTGTTGCCGCCATAGGCCGAGCTCGTGGACGCGAACAGGAGGTGGCGCACCGGATGGGCCCGCACCGCCTCGATGAGATTCGCCGTGCCGACGAGGTTGGCCTCGACGTAGGCGCCGGGATTTTCCAGGCTGTAGCGCACGCCGGCCTGGGCCGCGAGGTGTACGACGATCTCGGGCTCGGCCCGGCCGACCGCCTCCAGCAGGGCGCCCGGCGTCTCCAGGCGGGCCTCGACGGGGGTGAAGGACGGATCTCGTTCGAGCTCGGCGTGGCGCGCCCGCTTCAGGCCGACGTCGTAATAGTCGCTGAATCCGTCGAAGCCCGTGACGGCGTGGCCCTCGGCGAGGAGGCGCCGCGCGAGGTGGTAGCCGATGAAGCCGGCGGTGCCGGTGACGAAGACGCGCATGGGGTCCCTTGCGGCCGTCCGGACCGGGTTCAGCCTGCCCCCCGACCTACACGCAGCGCCGCGCGACCTCAAGAAAGCGCGATGGCCGCCGGATCGCGGGGATTCGGCGGGGCAGGGGGTCTGTAGGGCAGCGCCTCGGCGAAGCCGGCTCCGCCGGCCGCCACGGACCGGGGGCCGTCCCCCCGTCCCCGGTCGCTCTCCGCAAGGACGAGGGGATGCCTTTCCCGTCGGGCGACGCCCCTTACTCCTGTCGGAAGAAGGCCCTGCCGATCAGAAGACGTGCCGCAGGATGAAGAACAGGCCGCCCGCCAGGGTGATGGCGGCCGGCAGGGTGAGCACCCAGGCGAGGGCCATGTTGCGCACGGTAGCGACCTGCAGGCCCGAGCCGTTGGCCGCCATGGTGCCGGCGACACCGCTCGACAGGATGTGGGTGGTGGAGACGGGCAGGCCGTAGAGTTCGGCGAGCCCGATGGTGCCGGCGGCCACCATCTCGGCCGAGGCGCCCTGGGCGTAGGTGAGGTGGGTCTTGCCGATCCGCTCGCCCACCGTGACGACGATGCGCTTCCAGCCGACCATGGTGCCGAGCCCGAGGGCGAGGGCGACGCAGACCTTCACCCAGGTCGGGATGTAGCGGGTGCCGTCGTTGAGCAGGCCCTCGTAGGCCTTGAGGGTCTTGCCCTCGGCCTCCGGGAGGCCGGCGCCGGCGGCCGGCAGCAGCCGCACCGCGTCGGCGGCGAGGTACATGTCGTTGCGCAGGTTCGGGGTCGCGGCGGCCGGCACCTGGCGGATCGCACCGTGGCGCTGCACCGAGGCGGCGATGTCGTCCGAGAGGGCGGCCAGCGCCGCGTAGACGGCGGGGCTGTTCAGCGCCTTCGTGCGCAGGGCCTCGCTGACCTGGCCGCGGGCAGCCGCCGCGTCGGGACGCGGCGCGGTCCCGGCCCGGGCGGCGAACACCGCGCTGGCGTCCTTCGATTGCTGCACGAAGGCCGGGGTCGTGTCGTCCGACATGGTCCGGTTCAGGGCATAGGCGGTGGGGGCGGCGCCGATCAGGATCAGCATGATCAGGCCCATGCCCTTCTGGCCGTCGTTGCCGCCGTGGAAGAACGACACCAGGGTGCAGGTGAGGATGAGGAGGCCGCGGATCCAGAGCGGGGGCGGGGCCTCGCCCCGGGGAGCCTCGTAGAGGTCCCGGCGCTTGACCACCGCCTTCATGGCGAGCAGCAGCAGGGCTGCCAGGACGAAGCCGAGGACGGGCGAGAACAGCAGCCCCTCCAGCACCTTCACCGCCTGCCCCCACTCGACGCCGGAGGTGCCCTGGCCCGCGGGCGCCATCAGCTGGTTGGCGAGGCCGACGCCGATCACCGAGCCGATGAGCGCGTGGGAGGAGGAGTTCGGCAGGCCGAGCGCCCAGGTGCCGAGGTTCCACAGGATCGCGGCGATCAGCAGCGAGAAGATCATCGCGTAGCCGGCGGCCGAGCCGACCTGCAGGATCAGCTCCACCGGCAGCAGGGTGACGATGGCGTAGGCCACCGCGCCGGAGGACAGCATCACCCCGAGGAAGTTGAAGGCGCCGGACCAGATCACCGCCACCACCGGCGGCAGCGCGTGGGTGTAGATCACCGTCGCCACCGCGTTGGCGGTGTCGTGGAAGCCGTTCACGAACTCGAAGGCCAGGGCGATGAGCAGCGCCAGGGCCAGGAGGGCGAAGGCGCCGATCGCCAGCGGCGTCTCGCCGACCGCGTTCATGTCGTGGATCAGGCTGTATCCGGCATAGGCGAGCCCGCCGAGGAGGACCACCGCGAAGGCGACGAGGCCCGCGACATGGATGCCGCCGTCGAGGTTCGGGCCGGGGCGGCGCCCCGATCCGGCCTCGGGCGACGCGGCGCGAAGTCCGGGGGCGATCGCATCGGCCATGGGTCGGCTCCCTCGGCGGGGCGATCGCGCGGGCGGGGTGATCCCGCCGCGACGCCCGGCACGCTCCGCTGCTATGACGGTCCCGTCACAGGACGATGACAGCGCCCGATTCTTCGCCGCGGCCCGGGATGAAACGATGCGCTGCTTCGTGACGGGTCCGGTCCTGCCCGCGACGCCTTGCGCGGAGCGGCCGGAAAGCTGTGCGTTGCAACACACACATGCGTCAGCACTTGTTTGCCGAGGGGCAAACCCCAGATATAACAGCATCATGACGCTGTCGCGTCCGGTTCGGCCGCGCTTTCGACCCGCTCAGGGTCCGCAAGTCTCCCCATTCATGTTCGCGGGCCGCCCGCTGAGTCCATGCAGGGGAGAGGCCCTCCGGAAGGCGACGCGCTCCCGATCCGTCAGAATCCGCAGGGCCTTGCCCGCGAAAGCCAGTCCGCGAGTCATCCGATCCATGAACCAGCTTGTCCGCATGTCACAGGTCGGCGAGGCCGATGCCATCGCCGAGCCCTCCGCCGAGCTGCGGGTGCCGTTCGCGCAGTCCGGTGCCTTCGTGTGTAAATTCATCATCGGCGAGCCCAACGACCGCGCCGTCTGCTGCGGCGCCCCGGCGCCGGACGGCAAGAGCTGGTGCGCCTTCCACCGCCGCATCGTGTTCGAGCCCGCCCGGCCGGGCCGCCTGCGCTGATCCACCGCTCCGCACCCGATCCGACCCGAACCCCGCCGGTAGCCCCGGCGGGGTTTTTTCGTGCGCGACGCCCGGAGGCCGCTCGGCCCCTCAGTCGTCGCTCTCCTCCTCGTAGGGGCGGTAGGTGCGCAGGCGCCGGCCGTCGGGGAACTCGATGCTGCGGGACCGCACCACGAGGTAGCCGGCCTCCTGGGCCTGCCGGATCCGGCGCGCCCGGTCGTCCTCGTAGACGAACGGCCCGGTGGAGTCCGGAACGACGCCGTAGCTGTAGCGAACCACCGGCGGCCGCGCCGCGTAGGGGGCCGGCCGCTGGGCGACGCGCCGGACGGCCGGGGCGCGCGCGACCGTCCGCACGGCCTGACGGCGCGGCGCCGAGGAAGACGCCGCAGGGTGCGTGACCCGCACGCGTGCTTCGGTATACCGGCGCGCGGTCCTGGACGCCCGGACCACCGCGCGCGTCGGGCGCTTCGCCTCGACGGGGGCCGCCTTGGAAGCCTCGCTGGACGGGTCCGGGGACGCCGCTGGCGCCGGCGCGGGCTTGGTCTCGGCGGCGCTGCGGGCCGGCGGATCAGTCCATGTCCGCCCGGCCGTGGACGATGTCTCCGACAGGGCCAGGGTCGGCAGGACACCGATCACGAGAGCGAGGAACCCGAGGCGGCGAGGGACGGTGAACGTCATGGGAACCTCCCAACGCGTCTTCATGCTGCGATCACTGTCGATGCCGGGTCAGGATCTTGAGCCCATCCACCGGGAGAGACTTGGCGAATCAGGGTCGAGCACCGGCCTCGTCAGGCGAAACTTAGCGAAACCTTAAGAGTTCGTCCACGCGGCGCAAGCATCGGCGTGCCGCCGGACACAGGCATTCGCGCCGAACCCGGGTCGCGCCGTCTGGCCTCGCCGCCCCCGGCATGGGAAAGGTCGCGCATCCCCGGCATTGCCGTGGATCGCCCCGGGACCATCTTCGTTGACGCTCCACAGGCGTACCCGGCGTGGAGAGGAGAGCCATTTCATGAGACGACTTCCGTCGGTCCTCGCCCTCGTGGCGAGCACGGCCTTCGCCGCCCAGACTGCCCTCGCGCAGCCCGCCCCGGCCGCGCCCGCCGAGGCGCCGCCGCCCGCGGCCCCGCAGACCTTCGAGAGCCCGATCCAGAACGGGAAGGGCGAGACCATCGGCAAGATCATGATCCGCGACGGCGCGAGTTCCCTCGTGATGCGCGTGACGATCCAGCCCGGCGGCCTGCCCCCGGGCTGGCACGGCATCCATTTCCACGCCGTGGGCGACTGCTCGGACACCGCGAAGTTCGAGAAGTCGAAGGCCCACGTGAATCACGACCAGAGCAAGCACGGCCTGTTGAACCCGGAAGGTCCCGACGAGGGCGACCTGCCCAACGTCTTCGCCAATGCCGACGGCTCGGTGAACGCGGAGGTGTCGAGCGAGACGCCGCTGACCGGCGAGGGCGCCCTCAAGGACGGCGACGGCTCGGCCCTGATCATCCACGCCAACGAGGACGATCACACCACCCAGCCCATCGGCGGCGCCGGTGCCCGCATCGCCTGCGCGGTGATCAAGTAGGCCTGCGGTAGTTCTGCAGCGCTCTCCCGCGGGGCCTTCGGCTCCGCGGGAGGCTTCCAGTCGGTTCTACTTCTGGACGACGCTGACGAGCTTGGCGCCGCGCGCCTTCCGTTCGGGCAGGGCGTCCTTGACGGTCTTGAGGATGCCGGCGGCGTCGAGGCCGGCCTCGGCGTACATGGCGTCGGGCGTGTTGTGGTCCTGGTAGCTGTCGGGCAGCGTCAGCGTGCGCACCCGGACCCGGCCCGCATCCAGCGCCCCCCGCTCGGCCAGCAGGTGCAGCACCATGGCGCCGAAGCCCCCCACCGAGCCCTCCTCCAGCGTCACCAGCACCTCGTGGCGCGCGGCGAGATCCAGGATCAGCGCCTCGTCCAACGGCTTGGCAAAGCGCGCATCCGCCACGCTCACGGCGATCCCCTCCGCCTCCAGCGCGTCGGCCGCCTTCAGCGCCTCCGACAGGCGCGTGCCCAGGCTCAGCAGCGCCACCCGCGCGCCCTCCGGCGCCCGCACCATCCGGCCCCGGCCGATCGGCAGCACCGAGCCCCGCTCGGGCAGGTCCACGCCCACCCCCTCGCCGCGCGGGTAGCGCAGCGCGATCGGGCCCGTGTCGTGCGCGTGGCACGTCGCCACCATGTGCACCAGCTCCGCCTCGTCCGAGGCCGCCATCACCGTCATGTTCGGCAGGCAGCACAGATAGGCCAGGTCGAAGGCGCCCGCATGCGTCGCCCCGTCCGCCCCCACCAGGCCGGCCCGGTCCAGGCAGAAGCGCACGGGCAGGTTCTGCAGCGCCACGTCGTGCACGACCTGGTCGTAGGCCCGCTGCAGGAAGGTCGAGTAGATCGCCACGAACGGCTTGTAGCCTTCCGTGGCCAGCCCGCCCGCGAAGGTCACCGCGTGCTGCTCGGCGATGCCGACATCGAAGGTGCGCTCGGGATGCGCCTTGCCGAACAGGTCGATGCCCGTGCCCCCCGGCATCGCCGCCGTGATCGCCACCACCTTGTCGTCGGCGTCCGCGGCCTTGATCAGGCTCTCGCCGAACACCCGCGTGTAGGCCGGCGCGTTCGGCTTGGCCTTGGCCTGGACGCCGGAGAGCACGTCGAACTTGACCACGCCGTGGTAGCGGTCGGCGCTGGCCTCGGCCGGCGCGTAGCCCTTGCCCTTCTGGGTGACGACGTGCAGCAGGATCGGGCCCTGCTCGGAGTCGCGCACGTTCTTGAGCACCGGCAGCAGGTGGTCGAGATTGTGCCCGTCGACGGGCCCGACATAGTGGAAGCCCATCTCCTCGAACATCGTGCCCGAGCCCACCACCAGGGAGCGGGCGTATTCCTCGGCCGCGGCCGCGCGCTGGTAGAGGCCCTTGGGCAGGAGCCGGCCCAGCTGCTTGGCGGTCTCGCGCAGGGACTGGTAGGTGCCGCCCGAGGCCAGGCGCGCGAAGTAGGCCGACATCGCCCCCACCGGGGGCGCGATCGACATGTCGTTGTCGTTGAGGATGACGATGAGGCGGGATTTCAGCGCGCCGGCGTTGTTCATCGCCTCGTAGGCCATGCCCGCCGACATCGAGCCGTCGCCGATCACCGCGATCATGTTGCGGCGCTTGCCCGCCGGCCCGCCCTGCGCCCGGGCCGAGGCCTCGTCGAGGTCGCGCGCCACGGCCATGCCGAGCGCCGCCGAGATCGAGGTGGAGGAATGGGCCGCCCCGAAGGGGTCGTAGACGCTCTCCGAGCGCTTGGTGAAGCCCGACAGGCCGTCGGGCTGGCGCAGCGTCCGGATGCGGTCGCGCCGGCCGGTGAGGATCTTGTGCGGGTAGGCCTGGTGGCCGACGTCCCAGACGATGCGGTCGTCGGGGGTGTCGAACACGTGGTGCAGCGCCACCGTGAGCTCGACCACGCCGAGCCCGGAGCCAAGATGCCCGCCCGTGACCGAGACCGCGTCGATCATCTCGGTGCGCACCGCATCGGCCACCGCCTGCAGCTCGCTCTCCGGCAACAGCCGCAGCGCCGAAGGCTCCGCCAGACCGTCCAGGATCGCCGTCGCCTCCGACGAACTCACCGACCCCCCAGGACCGGACGCCTGCGGAATCTTGTCTTGCGAGGTTTCTTGCCGTGACACCGAACCAACCTCACGCCCGGAGGGAAAACATGCGCGCAATCGCTTGCCGCCAATGGAGTATTTCGTTCGGGAGCGGGAACGCTCCCTAGTCGACGTCGAGCGGCGCGACCCCTGCCGCCTTGCCGTCCGCACCCAGGGTGATCTTCTGAATGCGGGCCTCGGCCTTCTGGAGCAGGCCTTCGCAATGGCGCTTCAGCGCCTCGCCCCGCTCGTAGATCGCCACCGACTCGTCGAGGGGGACATCCCCCTTCTCCAGGCGGCGCACGATGTCTTCGAGCTGCTCCAAGGCCTTCTCGAAGGGCAGGTCGAGGGCTGCCTCGTCCGCTCCGGACGTCGACGCAACGGCGGGTCGCGTGACACTCATTCTAAACTACCCCGTGATTCTGACGGTCTAAGCCTCCGGCCCGGAAGCCGACAACCCGATCCGGCCCGGGGATCGTCGTTTCGTCGTCCGGGGCGGCGTTTGCGCCACACCTCCGGCGCCCCCGCCTTCGCACGGGTCGCAAGCGCCGCCGACATCGCTGAGACCGCTTTTCTGTCAGAGACCTAGGCGACGACCTGAAGGTCGGGTGCGAGCTCCAGGCGGAACGGTTTCCCCTCGAAGGCCTCGGCTCCACGTCCGATCTCCGCGATCGCCGCGACCATGCGTCCGTCCCGGCCCAGCATGCGGTCGGCGAGGGCGACGAACAGGGCATTGGGCGTCGCCGACGGGGCCGCCGCCCGCAGGGACCGGGCGATCTCGGCCTCGTCGCGCGCCGGTGCCAGGGCGCAGGCGGCGATGTAGGCCGCCGCGGTCGAGCGGCTGATCCCGGCGTAGCAGTGGATCAGCAGGGGCTTCGACCGGTCCCAGGCCCGGGCGAAAGCGAGGATTTGGGCGATATGGGCCTCGCCCGGCGTGACGTGGCCGTCCATCGGGGCGACGATGTCGCTGACCTCGACGACGCAGTGGCGCCCCTCCGCAATTCCCTCCGGCCGGGCGATCGCGGTGCCCACCTTCATCAGGGTCATCAGGTGGGTCGCGCCGGACACGTCCAGGGTCTCGGGCAGGCGGGACAGGGGGCAGACCTGGAGATGCGGCATCAGGCGGGATCCGGCTGCGCGAGGGCATGGAAGCGGGCGAGGAAGCGGGCCTGCGCCACGGCGGTGGGCCAGGGCGCCAGCAACGCCTCGGCCTCGGGAGCGAGGGCACCGCAGGCGCCGAAGATCGCATCGGCCTCCCCGCCGGAGAACCCGGCCAGGCGCGTCGCCTCGTGATAGGCGGCGATGCCGTCGGCCCGCTTGACCAGGGCGGACAGGTCCGCGCCCGGCTCGGCGAGGCCGAAGCGCTGGCGGATGGCGGTCAGAAGCCGGCGCTCCACCGCCTTGTAGGAATCGCCGATCGCCGCCTTGAAGGGCGAGATGATGTCGCCGATGACGTATTCGGGCGCGTCGTGCAGCAGCAATTCGAGGCAGTCGGCACCGGTCGAGTCCGGGGACTGCGTCCGGCCGATGGCCTCCACAAGCAAAGCGTGCTGGGCCACGGAGAAGACGTGCGGCCCGGCCGTCTGCCCGTTCCAACGGGCGACGCGGGCGAGCCCATGCGCGATGTCGGCGATCTCGATGTCGCGGGGGGCCGGGTCGAGGAGGTCGAGGCGCCGTCCCGACAGCATCCGCTGCCAGGCGCGGCCACGGTCGACGCTCATGCCGGGCTCCCGCCGGCGCGGTTGCCGAGGGCGGCGCAGGGCCCGTGCCGGTGGCAGCCGCGGAGGTGATCGTTGACGAGGCCGACCGCCTGCATGAAGGCGTGGACGATGGTCGGCCCGCAGAACGAGAATCCCTCCGCCTTCAAGGCCTTGGACAGCTTTCTCGAGATCTCGGTTTCGGTGGCGATGCCGCGACGGTCCCGCGCCGTACCCTGGATCGGCGTGCCATCGACAAAATCCCAGAGGAATGCGGAGAAGCCCGTCCCGCGCGCCTCGATGCCGAGATAGGCCCGGGCCCCCGCGATGGTGCCGACGATCTTGGCCCGGTTCCGGATGATGCCGGTATCCTGCATCAGCCGGTCGATGTCGGGTTCGGTGAAGCGCGCGATCGCCTCGGGATCGAAGCCCGCGAAGGCGCGGCGGAACCCCTCGCGGCGGCGCAGGATGGTGATCCAGGACAGGCCGGCCTGGAAGCCGTCCAGGATCAGCTTCTCGTAGAGGGCGCGGCCGTCCCGCTCCGGCACGCCCCATTCGGTGTCGTGGTAGGCGACGTAGACGGGGTCGAGCCCGGCCCACCAGCAGCGGGCGCAGCCGTCGGGGTGGTGAATCAGACCGGAGGCATCGGTGAGCATCGGCGAGGGTTTAGCCGGGCGCGGCGGCGGCGTCGATCGCGGGGCGCGCTCAGCCGGCCGGCGCCGCCTCGGGGAAGGCGAAGGTCGCGAAGGCCGGCTTCTCGACGCCGACCGGAACCGCGCCCGCCCGCAGGGGCTCGCCGGCCGCCAGCGCGTCGGCCAGGCGATCGAGGCGCAGGGTGCCGAGGGCGCGCCCGCCCGCCACGCTGCCGACCGTGCCGAGCGCGCGCTGCCCGGCGGTGATCTCGGTCCCGGTCCGCAGCGGCTCGTCCGAGACCGCGACCAGCGGGACGATTCGGGTCCTGGCCGTCCCGCGATGCTGCATGCGCGAGACCACCTCCTGGCCGACATAGCAGCCCTTGCAGAAATCGACGCCGCCGAGCTGGTCCATCAGGGCCTCGTGCGGGAAGGCATCGGACCAGGGGAAGTCGCGCCCGCCCTCCGGGATGCCGAGGGCGATGCGGTGGGCGTGGTAGTCGGCCTCCGTCGCGTCCGCCGAGAAGGCGCCGAGCCGGAAGATCAGGCGCTCGCCCAGCGCCGCGAGGCGGCCGTCGCGCAGGCGGGTGACATCGGCCGCGGTCTCGGCGCCGTCCCAGGCGGCCGCGACGCCGAGGGTGGGGTCGAGGGCGATCGTCACCTTGGCCCGCAGACGATAGAGTCCGAGGCGCTTGGCGAGATCGGGCGCGCGCTCGGCGGCGGCATCGAGCTGGAAGCCCTCCGAGGTGCGGGCGACGAGGAAGTCGAACAGGATCTTGCCCTGGGGGGTGAGCAGGGCGCCGAGACGCGCCTCGCCGGGTTCCAGGGTCTCGACGTTGCAGGTCACCACGCCCTGCAGGAAGCTCGTGGCCTCCTCGCCCGAGAGGGTGACGACGGCGCGGTCCGGCAGCAGGGCGATCGGCATGGCGACTCCTTCACGAGCGGCAGCGGCATTGCGCCCCGTCCGGGCCTGACATAAGCCGCCCGCGACCCCGTCTCAATGCGCGTCCGGAACGTGGACGGCCCCAGGAGATTCGGAATGGACCAGCCCTTCGACCTCCTTCTGACCGGCGGCACCGTGGTGAACCAGGACGGCGCGCACCGCGCCGATCTTGGCATCCGCGCCGGGCGTATCGCGGCCATCGGCGACCTCGCGGCGGTGCAAGCCGCGGAGCGGCGCGACTGCACCGGCCTGCACCTGCTGCCGGGCGTCATCGACAGCCAGGTGCATTTCCGCGAGCCGGGGCTCGACCACAAGGAAGATCTGGAATCCGGCTCGCGCGCCGCCGTCATGGGCGGCGTGACCACGGTGTTCGAGATGCCGAACACCAACCCGCTCACCACCAGCGCCGAGGCCCTGGCCGACAAGGTCGCCCGGGCGCACCACCGGATGCATTGCGACTTCGCGTTCTGGGTCGGCGGCACCCATGAGAACGCACACCTCGTTCCCGAGCTCGAGCGCCTGCCGGGCGCGGCCGGCATCAAGGTCTTCGTCGGCTCCTCCACGGGCTCGCTGCTGGTGGAGGACGATGCCGGCGTCACCGAAATCCTGAAGCGGACCCGCCGGCGCGCCGCCTTCCACGCCGAGGACGAGCCGATGCTGCGGGCGCAGAAGGACCGGCGGGTGCCGGGCGATCCGTCCTCGCACCCGGTCTGGCGCTCGCCCGAGGCGGCCCTGAAGGCGACGCAGCGCCTCGTGCGCATCGCCCGGGCCACGGGTGCCCGCATCCACATCCTGCACATCTCGACGAAGGAGGAGATGGCCTACCTCGCCGAGGCGAAGGACGTCGCGACCTGCGAGGTGACGCCGCACCACCTCACCCTCGACGGCGACGAGGCCTATGCCCGCCTCGGCACGCTGGTGCAGATGAACCCGCCGGTGCGCGGCGCCGACCATCGCGACGGCATCTGGCACGGGCTGTCCCAGGGCGTCGCCGACATCCTCGGCTCCGACCACGCGCCGCACCTCCTGGAGGAGAAGGCCAAGCCCTACCCGGATTCCCCCTCGGGCATGACCGGGGTTCAGACCCTGGTGCCGATCATGCTCGACCACGTCGCGGCGGGCCGGCTGTCGCTCGCCCGGTTCGTCGACCTCACCAGCGCCGGCCCGAAGCGCCTGTTCGGCATCGCCCGGAAGGGCCGGCTGGCGGTGGGCTACGACGCGGACGTGACGGTGGTGGATCTGAAGCGCCGCGAGACCATCCGCAACGACTGGATCGCCTCGAAATGCGGCTGGACGCCCTATGACGGCGTCACCGTGACGGGCTGGCCGGTGGGCACCCTGGTGCGCGGCCACAGCGTGATGTGGGAGGGAGCGCTCACCGCGCCGTCCCGCGGCGAGGCGGTGCTGTTCGAAGAGGCCCTGCTGCCGGCCTGATCGCCGTCGCGCAGCAAAAAGGGCAGGCGCCCGGCGCCTGCCCCGTGGTCGTCACACCGTCGCGCCGCAGCGGTCGACGGGCGGTGTCGTCAATGCTGCGGGCTGGTGGTGAAGGCGCCGCCGCGGATGCGGTCCGGGAAGCCCTCGGCGTAGCGGGCGGTGGCTTCCTCGCCGTAGGTGGTGACCAGTTCCTGGAAGGCCGCGAACAGGGCGGCCTGGGCCATGCAGTCGCCGTCGAGACCGTCGAGACAGCCTTCCGCGAAGGCTTCCGAGACGTAGCCCAGGGCGACGCGCTTGTCGTCGAGATCCGCTTCGAAGGGCGCGGAGACCGTATCCATGTGCATGGGCCACATCATCGTTTGCGCCGGTGAACGACCCCGGCGAGTAACCATGAGGATAGGGCGATCGGTGGAGATCGCAAAGCCAGGAATTGCGAAGCGGTTAACGCGGGCGCTCAAATTCTTCGTTTTCGCGTACCGCCCGCACCCTGTGGCGGACCGGCATCACTACCCGCCGAACCGGCTCGCCAGGGCATGCGACAGGCGCTCGCCCTCGGCCACGTAGCGGGCGGCCGCCTCGGTCGCGGCGGGGGTGCAGACCCGGTAGGTCAGGCTGTAGCCGCGGTAGCCGCGATTGTAGGCGCCGGCGAGGCGGTCGCGCCGGCTCGGGGTCACGCCCTCGGCCTCCATCAGGGCCTTCATCCGGGCCGGCCATTCGGCGGCATCCGGTGCGGCGCAGAGCTCGCGCAGGAAGGCCAGCGAGCCGATGACCTCCGAGAGGCGGAGCAGGTCCCGATCGTAGGGCGCCGGCGGCGGCTCGGGCGGGGGCGGCGGCTCCTTCTCCTTCTCGGCCGGCTTCGGGGCCGCCCGGGTCGAGCCGCCCCGGGATTGCTGTGCGAAGCCGGAATCCGGCAGGGCCATCAGCACGGCCAGGCCGGATGCGACCGCGAGTCCCGCACCGCGACCCCTCACGCCGCCGGCTCCATGCGACGGGCGGCCCGGGCGAAGGCCTCGCGGACGGTATCGGCGAGGCCGGGGGTGGTCGCCAGAGTCTCGATCTCGGCGAGGGTGGCCCAGCGGACGCCCAGGGCTTCCGGGCCGGCCTCCGGCTCGCCGCCGCGCCAGAGGGCGGCGTGGGGATGGACGACGTAGTGATGGCGCACGCGGCCCTCGGGGTCGCGCAGGATGATCTCGGTGGGGCTGAGCACGCCGACCACCTCGGCCGACAGCCCGACCTCCTCCTGCAATTCGCGCAGGGCCGCCTCGGCCAGGGGCTCGCCCGCCTCGACGAGGCCGCCCGGAAGGGTCCAGACGCCGCGCATCGGCTCGTTGGCGCGGGCGGCGAGGAGCACGCGGTCGTCGCGCAGGACCGCGATCGAGGTGCCGACGAAGGGCCGCGTCGGGAACAGGCGGGACTCGGCCGCCTCCGGATCGGCGCCGCTCACGGCGTCACCACGGCGATGCGCCCGTCGGCGAGGCCGACGAGGAGGCGGGTCGCCGGGCCCCGGCCGAGGCTGGCGAGGCCGAAGGCGGCCAGACCGGGCAGGGCGGCCCGCGCGCGCTCCCGGATGCCCTCCTTGAGGGAGAGGATCGCCACGGCGCTCCGGTCGGCGATCGGCAGGGCGAGGTCGGGGGCGCCCTCGCGCTCCGGCTCGACCAGGGCCGCGAGATCGGCCTCGCCCTCCCCGGGGGAGACGTTGGTGTAGCCCGGCATCTCCCGGGCGAGACGCAGGGCGCCGGCCTCGGGGGTCCAGACCTGCAGCCGGCCGGCGCCGTCGGGAGCCGCCACGGCCGCGACCTGCGGCCGGCCGGTCCCGGAGAAATCCGCCAGCGCGGCCGGCTTCAGGGGCTGGCCGCCCGGGCCGGGGGCCTGCTCGGGGCTGCGCGCCAGCAGCGTCCAGTCCGTCCCCGCCTCGGCCTTGCCGTACAGGGCGAGGGCGGCCCCGCCGGTGGGGGCGACGGTGACGGCGAGGACGACGGGCCTGCCGTCCAGACGCCCGATCCGGGGCCGGCGCAGGGCGAAGGCCGTGTCGGGAGCGGGGGTGAGCGTGGTGGTCGCCACCGGCACGGGCTTCGGGTCGCCTCCCATCGCCACGGGCTGGCGCTCGCGGAGGACGAGGCTTCCGGCCTGCTCGGGGCCGCCGGCCAGGGCCGGCACGGGGTTCGCCAGATGCGCGCTCAAGGGGCCGGAGACGGCGCGCCGGGAGCCGGGCAGGGCGCCGCGCGGGGTCTCGGCGGCCGCCAGCCCCTCCACCGCCTCGGCACCGAGCAGGGTGGTGGTCACCTGCCCCTCGACGAGGCTGAGGGCCGCGCCGCCGGCATCGCCCCAGACCACGGCGATCGGCGCTTCCGGCTCGACCGCGGCCGGATCGGCGCTGCGGGGCCGGGCGAGGGGCAGCAGGCCGGAGGTCGCCACCGCGATCGCGACCTCGCTGCCCGGCCCCCGGAGCGCCCGGGCCCGGAACGGCAGGTCGAGGATCGTCACCGACGGCTCCGCGCAGGCGGGGGCCGCAGCGATCGCGGATCCCAGGAGCCCGGTGAGAAGCGCGCGGCGCGCCCCCCGGTCAGACATGCTGGCCGCCGTTGATGTGCAGTTCGGCACCGTTCACGTAGGAGGAGGCCTCGGTGCACAGGAAGTAGATCGCCTTGGCGACCTCGTCGGGGGTGCCGAGCCGGCGCTGCGGAATTCCGGCCACGATCTTGTCCGTGCCCGGCGACAGGATCGCGGTGTCGATCTCGCCGGGCGAGATCGCGTTCACGCGGACGCCGAGGGGCCCGAAATCGCTCGCCATCTCCCGGGTCAGGCCGGCCAGGGCCGCCTTGGAGGTGCCGTAGGCGGCACCCGCGAACGGATGCACGCGCGAGCCCGCGATCGACGTGACGTTGACGATGGAGCCCTTGGCCCGGGTCAGCTCCTCGCAGAGGCCGCGGGCCAGGAGCAGGGGGGCGAACAGGTTGACCTGGAACACCCGCTGCCAGGCTCCGAAATCGGTGGCGATGGCACCGAGGCGCTCGCCCTGCGGCCCCTTGGGCGAGATGCCGGCATTGTTGACCAGCGCGTGCAGGAGGCCGCCCTCGGCGGCGAGGCGTCCGGCCACCTCCTCGATGCCCCGCAGGGTATCCTGCGGATCGGAGAGGTCGACCTGGAGGTGATCCTCCGGCCCCATCTCCCAGGGGCAGTTCTCCGGAAAGGCGTGGCGCGAGCAGGTGATCACCCGCCAGCCGGCGGCCGAGAACCGTTTGACGGTGGCGTGGCCGATGCCACGGCTCGCCCCCGTGAGCAGCATGATGCGCCGGCGTTCGTTGGATGAGGCCAAGACCGTTCCTTCAGGATCGGGAGGCCTCCGGCCGGCGAGACCGCCGTGCCGCCGAGAAACCCCCGCGCCACGCTCAGGTCTAAGCGGCGCGGGTCCTAAAATCCAGGGTCATCCCGCGACGCAGCACGGCGGCGCGGGCGTCACGGATAGAGCCGCGCCCCGCGCCAGGCGCCGCCGTCGGAGGGACCGCCGTCGCGGGTGAAGCGGACCCGGTCGTGCAGGCGGAAGGGACCGTCCTGCCAGAACTCGATCGAGACCGGGGCGATGCGAAAGCCAGTCCAGTTCTCCGGGCGCGGCACCGGGCCCTCGCCGTAGCGCTCGGCCAGGGCCGCGACCTCGCGCTCCAGGGTCGCCCGGTCGGCCAGGGGACGCGACTGGCGGCTCGCATGGGCGCCGAGGCGGCTGTTGCGCGCGCGGCTGGCGAAATAGGCATCCGCCTCCTCCGCCGTGACGCGGCTCACCGGGCCGCGGGCGCGGACCTGCCGGCGCAGACTCTTCCAGTGCAGCACCAGGGCGGCCTGCGGATTCGCGCGCAGTTCCTCGCCCTTGGCGGAATCGACGTTGGTGTAGAACACGAATCCGCGCGCATCGACGCCCTTCAGCAGCACCACGCGCACGTCCGGCAGGCCGTCGGCCCCGGCCGTGGCCAGTGCCATCGCGTTGGCATCGTTGGGTTCCGAGGCCTCGGCCTCCGCCATCCAGGCCGCGAACAGCGCCCAGGGATCGGCAGCGCGGGTGAAGTCGCCGTCCGGCCCGAGGGCGTCCCCGGCAGAGCTCCGGGACGCGGGATCATCGATCCTTAACCGTTCCAAGGCGTAATCCTGTGGTGAGATCCGGGTCGGGGGCACCGACGTGGGACACGAACGTTTTCGGCCCAACACGTCGTTTGAGATCAGGTGTAATGCGTCGGCGCGACTGTAAAGCCCAGGCCGTCCCAGAAATTCGTGTCCGTCGCCGGTCGAGGACCGTGCCGCAGCGCGCCGCGCAGGCCGTCGGCCTCGGCCTGCTGTTCGGCCTCGGCGGCTGCGGGCTGCCGATCATCACCTTCCAGGCGGAGGAGACCGCAGCGGCGTCCGGCACCGTCGCGCAGGCGGCCAAGCGCGGCGACCCGGCGAGCCCGGCGCTGCCCGACGAGCCGACCAGCACGGGCAGCATCGACAAGCGCCCGCTCGGCTTCGGGAACGACCTCGGCGCCGAGGATTGGCGGCGCGCCAACGCAGCCCTGGCGGTGGCCCTCGATCCGCAGGGCAACGGCCGCCCCGTGAAGTGGGACAACCCGGAGACGACCCTGCGCGGCTCGGTGAATCCCACCGGCCTGCCCTACGTCGCCAATGATCTCGTCTGCCGCGACTTTCTCGCCTCGGTGATCTCGCCGGCGGGCAGCCGCTTCGTGCGCGGTACCGGCTGCAAGCCCTCCGGCGGGGACTGGACCCTGACCCGGGTGCGGGCCGCGAAGGCGGCCTCCTGAGGCCATCGCCGGGGGCGGTTTCGGGTCCGTTCGGATCGCAGTGCGAACAGAAGCGTTGACGCCGCGCCAATCGCAGCGAATTCTCGCGCGAGACCGTTGCAGAGAAGCAACAGGCCGTCCACATGACAGACGAATCCGAAGGGGCCGGGCCCGTGCCCGTCTCCAGGCGGCACCGAGAATCCTGAAGACCGATGCGAAATCCCTACGATGTGCTGGGTGTCCCCAAGGGCGCCAGCGAAGCCGACATCAAGAAGGCCTACCGCAAGCTCGCGAAGGCCTACCATCCCGACCGCAACCAGGACGACGCCAAGGCCAAGGACCGCTTCGCGGAGGCCAACAGTGCGTATGAAATCCTGGGCGATGCGGGCAAGCGCGCGCAGTTCGATCGCGGCGAGATCGACGCGGACGGCAAGCCGCGCGCCACGGGCTTCGAGGGCTTCGGCGGTTTCGGCGGCGGTCGCGGCGGCGGCGGCGGGGGCTTCGACTTCGAGAGCGCCGCGCGTGGCCGCGGTCCCTCCGGGGGCGGCGGCATCGGCGAAGACATCTTCTCCCACCTGTTCGGCGACGCCTTCCGGGCGGCCGGCGCCGGCCCGGGCGGCCCGCAGCGCGGCCCGGTCAAGGGTGAGGACGTGGCGGCCGAGCTCAGCGTGAGCCTGGAGCAGGTCGCCAGCGAGGAGAAGCTGCGCCTGTCCCTGCCGGGGGGCCGCGACGTGGACGTGGTCGTGCCCAAGGGCGTCGTCGACGGCCAGACCATCCGCCTGCGCGGCCTCGGCAATCCCGGCGGCCTGCGGGGCGCGCCGGGGGACGCCCTGCTGACCATCCGCATCCTGCCCCATGCCCGCTTCACCGTGGACGGCGCGGACCTGCGCGGCAGCGTGGATATCCCCCTGGAGGACGCGATCCTCGGCGGCCCGATCCGGGTGCCGACCCTGACGGGCGCGGTCGAGATGAAGATCCCGCCGATGACGGGCTCGGGCCGCACCTTCCGCCTCCGGGGCAAGGGCCTGCCGAAGAAGGACGGGACGCGGGGCGACCTCCTCGCCGTCACGGCCGTGATGCTGCCCAGCGGCGAAGACCCGGCGCTCACCGAGTTCGCCCGGGCCCGGCGCGCGGCCAAGGCCGGCTGACCGGGCGGCCGGCGGAGTCGGCCGATCCGGGCCTTCGCCGGAGGTGCGACGGCGCTCCGGCGCTGTCAGGCGCCGGACTTCCGTCCCAGGCGCGCCTCCGCTAAGGATGCCCGGCGCGAACACGCCGATCCGTCGCCCGACGGGCCTTGTCGGCACGCGCCACGGCTCTCGCTCAGGTGACACATGGCGGACACGCACCCGGTTCACGATCACGTCGGCGGTCTCCTCGCCGGCAAGCGCGGCCTGGTGCTCGGTGTCGCCAACAACCGTTCGATCGCCTGGGGTATCGCCAAGAGCGCGGCCGCCCACGGCGCCAAGCTCGCCTTCACCTACCAGGGCGACGCCCTGAAGAAGCGCGTCGAGCCCCTGGCGCGGGACCTCGACGCCCACGTGGTCGGGCATTGCGACGTCACCGATCCGGCCTCGATCGACGCGGTCTTCGCCGCCACCGCCGAGGTGTTCCCCGAGGGCATCGACTTCGTGGTCCACTGCATTGCCTTCTCGGACAAGGACGAGCTGACGGGCCGCTACGTCGAAACCTCGGAGGCGAACTTCACCAAGTCGCTCCTGATCTCCTGCTACTCGTTCACGGCCATCGCCCAGCGCGCCGAGAAGCTGATGCCGAACGGCGGCTCGCTGCTCACGCTGACCTATTACGGCGCCGAGAAGTGGATGCCGCACTACAACGTCATGGGCGTCGCCAAGGCCGCGCTCGAGGCCTCCGTGCGCTACCTCGCCGCCGATCTCGGCCCCTCGAAGATCCGCGTCAACGCGATCTCGGCCGGCCCGATCAAGACGCTGGCCGCCTCCGGCATCGGCGATTTCCGCTACATCCTCAAGTGGAACGAGTACAACGCCCCCCTGCGGCGCACCGTGACCATCGAGGAGGTCGGCGAGACCGCCACCTACCTCGTCTCGGACATGAGCAAGGGCATGACCGGCGAGATCCTGCACGTCGATGCCGGCTACCACGTCGTCGGCATGAAGAACCCCGAAGCCCCGGACCTCAGCCTCGACAAGGAGTGACGGTCGGCGGCGCGCCGCCTCAATCGTCCTCGTCGAAGGCGCCGAACAGCTTCAGGCCGTCGATCCAGGTCGCGCCCTCGCGCTTGACGACCCGGTGGGGGCGCGTCCCGCCCTGCGCCAGGATGGCCTCGGCCAGGCGCTCGGAATGGGTTACCAGCCAGACCTGCGTGCGCCCGGAGGCGGTCACGATCATGCGGGCGAGGGGCTCCAGCAGGTCGGGATGCAGGCTGGTCTCGGGCTCGTTGAGGGCGATGAACGGCGGCAGCCGGTAGGCGAGCAGGGCGCCGGCGAGGGCCAGGAACCGCAGCGTCCCGTCGGAGAGTTCGGCCGCCTCGAAGACCCGCTTCGGATAGTCGGGAAACACCATCCCGAACCGCGCCTGGCGCCCCGGCACCGGAAGGTCGAGGCGGGCGCCGGGGAACGCGTCGTCCACGGCCGCCGCGAGGTCGACGGTGTCCTGCCGGATATGCGCGAGCGTCGCGAACACGGCCGCGAGGTCCGAGCCGTCCGACGACAGGGTCGGGGTCGTCACCGCGAGGCAGGGGCGACGCAGCGCCGAGGCGGCATCGGTCCGGAAATCGTGGTGGAAGCGCCAAGCCGTCAGGGCGCTGCGGACATGATGCAGTTCCGGATAGGCGCCGCCATCCTGGATGGTGCCGAGCACCGTCTCGGACGACAGCAGATCGTCCCCGAGACTGCGCTTGCACCCCTCTCCGTCGCGCAGGAAGCCGCCCGGCCCGTCGCGGTGGAGCAGGGTGGCGGGTCGCCGGGCCGAGATCAGGCGAAGCCGCTCGGTCTTGAATTCGGGCTCCAGGGGAAAGCCGGCCGCGGCCTTGGGCGGCTTGCAGCCGACCTCGACGGCATAATCGTAGGCCAAGCCGGTAACGTCGTCGGCGAGTTCGACGCTCCAGCGGATCCGGGCCGACTCGTGGACCTTGCGCGTGCCGGCCCAGCTCACGGATTCCATGCCGCCTTCGGCCACCAGATTCCGGATCAGGGTGCCGGTGGCGGCCGATTGCAGGCATTCCAGCGCCCGGTAGAGGTTGGTCTTGCCGACGCCGTTGGCGCCGATGAAGACCGAGAGGCCCCCCACGGGGAAGCGGATCGCCCGCAGCGACCGGTAGCCCGACACGGCGACGTCACGGACGGTCAGCATGCCTGGGCTCCCATCGGTCGCGCGGGCCCCGCGAGACTCCGGATACAACCTTTGGGTTCATCGCCGCACCGGGTCAATCCGGAACGGTCGTCCCGGCGATCCCGGCCTTCGCCTCCGGAAATTGCGGGTCCATCGCCTCCAGGGTGTCGGCGATGGTGCGGGCGACGAGGAGGTTGCGATACCACTTCCGATTGGCCGGAACTACGTGCCAGGGCGCCTGCGGCGTGGAGCATTCGGACAGCGCATCCGCGAAGGCCGCCTGGTAGGCGTCCCAGGATCGACGCTCCACGAGATCGGCGGGGTCGAATTTCCAGTGCTTGTCCGGGTTCGCGATGCGGGCCTCCAGCCGCTCCTTCTGCTCGTCCTTCGAGATGTGGAGGAAGAACTTGAGCACGGTGGTGCCGGAGGCGGCGAGCATCCGCTCGAAATCATTGATCTGGGCGTAGCGGGCCCGCCAGACCGGCTCGGGCACGAGGTCCTTCACCCGCACCACGAGGACGTCCTCGTAATGGCTCCGGTTGAACACGTTGATCATGCCGCGCGCCGGCGCCTTGGCGTGGTAGCGCCAGAGGAAATCGTGGTCGCTCTCCTCGGCGCTCGGCACCTTGAACGACCACACCCGGCAGCCCTGCGGGTTCACGCCCTCGAACACGGCGCGGATGGTCCCGTCCTTGCCGCCGGTATCGATGGCCTGGAAGACGACGAGCAGGCTGCGCTTGTGCTCGGCGTAGAGCCGCTCCTGCAGGGCGACGATGCGGGCGCGCTCGGTGACGAGCGCCGCCTTCGCCTCGTCCTTGTCGAGGCCGCCATCGACGTTCGGGTCGATGGCGCCGAGGTCGCAGCGGCGTCCCGGCGGCACGGTGACGATGCCTGGGGCGGCGGGCGCGAGGCGGTGGTCCACGGTCTCGACGGCCGCCCGGGCCAGGCTCTCGGCCTCGCGGGCCCAGTGGGCGGAGGAGGGCGGGTGCCCGGCCCGGCGTGCCTTGTCTTTCCTGCGATGCCGATCGGCCTTGGGGTGCGCGCCGTCCTTGCGGTGCGAAACGTCACGCTGCGACGCCGAAGCCCCGGTTTCTTCCGACCTCTGGCCCCGGCGATGCTTGCCGTGATGCTTCGACATGATGAGACTCGCTCCCTCGGTGACGGGCGGACCGGGGCGGCCGCCGAGATGCAGGGCCAGGATGTGCAGGGCCAGGATGTGAGTGCGCAAACGGATAGCCCGGCTCGGCCGTTCCGGCGAGCGGCGGGCCTGAGGCCGTGAACCCGATCTACTTCATCCGCCACGGCCAGACCGACTGGAACGCCGAGGGGCGGCTCCAGGGACAGCGGGACATCGACCTGAACGCCGAGGGCCTGCGCCAGGCCGGCGCGGTGGGCGACCGCCTCGCCGGGGCCACCGGCGGCGCCGACCTCGCCGGCATGGACTTCGTCGCGAGCCCGCTGACCCGGACCCGGCGAACCATGGAGACCCTGCGCGCGGCCCTCGGCCTCGACCCGGAGGGCTACCGCCTCGATCCCCGCCTGACCGAGATCAGCTTCGGCGCCTGGGAGGGCTCGACCTGGGCCGAGATCCGGCGCTGGGATTCCGCCGGGGCGCTCGCCCGCGACCGCGACCGCTGGGGCTATCGTCCCCCCGGCGGCACCGGGGAGAGCTACGCCATGCTGGTGGAGCGGGTCACGCCCGCCATCACCGCGCTGACGCGGCCCACCGTGATCGTCGCCCATGGCGGCGTCGCCCGGGCGATCCTGGTGATCCGGGGCCATCTCGGCATCCGCGACGCGCCCCGCATCGGAATCCGCCAGGGCAGCGTCCTGGTCCTCGACCGGGCCGGGTGGCGCTGGGCCTGACTTGCCAGTCCACTTTGGCGGTCTGCTTTGGCGGTCCACTTGCCAGTCCTACGCGTTCAATCTCGGTTCAAGCCTGCCGTCCAAACGTGCTAGACGCGCCGTGATTTCGGCGCGATCCGGGCGCCTACCCGGCCAGGAGGACGGCACCCGATCGATCGGGCGCCGGCAGCGGAGCAGCGGATGACCAGTCTCGCCGAGACGACCCGGCCCCGGGCGGCAGCGCGCGGGCCACAGGAGACGAGTCCCTCGACGGAAGCAGCCGGCCCGCGGGCGGTCCTGCGCGGCGAGGTCCGCCCCGACCTCATCCGCGACGAGACCCTCAGCGAGATCTTCCGCGCGAGCGCCCGGGCGCGGCCCGACCATCCGGCCCTCGTCGACGGCGCCCGCACCGGCCCCGACGGCGGCCATCCGGCTTTCACCTACGCGGAGGTCGAGGCGCAGGCCGGGGCGATCGCCCGCGGCCTCGCCCATCGCGGCATCGGCCCCGGCGACGTGGTCGGCCTCTGGATGGCGCGGGGGCCCGACCTGCTCATCGCCCAGATCGGCATCGCCCTGTCGGGCGCGGCCTGGCTGCCCTTCGACGCCGAGGCCCCGGCCGACCGCGTCGCGGTCTGCCTGGACGACGCCCAGGCCAAGGCGCTCCTAGTCTCGCCGGCCCTGGAGCCGCAGGCACCCGCCGGCACCCCGAGCCTGACGGTGGCCGGGCTCGCCGCCGCGACGCCGGCGGAGGCCGCGCTCCCGGACCCGCGCGCGGCGGGCCTGACGCCGGAGCACCCGGCCTACCTCATCTACACCTCGGGCTCGACCGGCGTGCCGAAGGGCATCGTCATCAGCCACGCCAACATCTGCCACTTCCTGCGCTCCGGGAACGCGCTCTACGGCATGCGGCCGGACGACGTGGTCTTCCAGGGCGCCTCCGTCGCCTTCGATCTCTCGATGGAGGAGATCTGGGTGCCCTACCTCGTGGGCGCGACGCTGTTCGTGGCCTCGCCGGCCATGATGGGCGACGTCGAGAGCCTGCCGGACATCATCGCCCGGGCCGGCGTCACCGTCCTCGACACGGTGCCGACGCTGCTCGCCATGATCTCCCGGGACCTGCCCACGGTGCGCCTCGTGCTGCTCGGCGGCGAGGCCCTGCCCGAGCCGCTGGTCGCCCGCTGGGCGAGCGGGGCGCGCAAGCTCTTCAACACCTACGGCCCGACCGAGGCCACGGTGGTGGCCACCGCGGCAGAGATGCAGCCCGGCACGCCCGTGACCATCGGCGGCCCGATCCCGAATTATTCGGTGTATGTCGCGGGCGAGGCGCTCGAGCTCCTCGCGCGGGGGCAGCAGGGCGAACTCCTGATCGGCGGCCCCGGCGTCGCCAAGGGCTACCTGAAGCGCCCCGAGCTGACGGCGGAAAAATTCATCGCCAACCCCTACGCCTCGGACGGGACCGACCCAGTCCTGTACCGCTCCGGCGACGCGGTGTCCCTCGACGCCGCCGGCAACATCCTGTTCCACGGCCGCATCGACGACCAGGTCAAGATCCGCGGCTTCCGGGTCGAGCTCGGCGAGATCGAGTCGCGCATCCAGGTCCTGCCGGGCATCAACCAGGCGGCGGTGGTGCTGCGCCAGGATGACGGAGTCGACCGCCTGGTCGCCTTCCTGGTGCCCGAGCGCGGCACCGAGATCGACAAGGCCGCCCTGCGCCATACGCTCGCCGAGCAGATGCCGCCCTACATGGTGCCGGGCCATTTCGAGACGGTGGAGGTGCTGCCGCGCCTGACCTCCGGCAAGGTCGACCGCAAGGCCCTGCGCATCGCCACCCTCACGGTGGCCGACACGTCGGGCGAGCAGGAGCCGCCGCGCAACGAGACCGAGGCGGCGCTGCTGGCCGCCGCCAACCGTATCTTCGGCAACCAGGCCATTCCCCTCGAGGGCGACTTCTTCGCCGATCTCGGCGGCCACTCGCTGCTGGCCGCCCGCTTCGTCGGCGCGGTCCGCGAGGTGCCGGCCCTGGCTGCCATCACCCTGCAGGACGTCTACGGCCAGCGCACCCTGCGGGCCATGGCCGACACGCTGATCGCCCGCACCGGCGGCGTCGGCACCGAGATGGCGATCCGCGATCTCAGCTTCCCGGCTCCCTCGCTCCAGCGGCGCTTCCTCTGCGGCCTCGCGCAAGCCGCGGCCCTGCCCTTCGTCATCGCGCTCGCCACCGCGCAATGGCTCGGCATCTTCGTGACCTACCTGCTGCTCACCGGCGGCGGGCTCGGGTTCTTCGGCGAACTCGCCGTCCTGCTCCTGGTCTATATCGGCATCAACGCCGTGACGGCGGCGGTGGCGGTGGCGGCCAAGTGGCTGATCCTCGGGCGCACGAAACCCGGGCGCTATCCGCTCTGGGGAGTCTACTATTACCGCTGGTGGCTGGCGCAGCGGCTGACGCCGCTGGTCCACATCAAATGGCTCCAGGGCTCGCCCGCCATCGTATTCTACCTGCGGCTGCTGGGCGCCGACATCGGCAAGGACGCGCTGATCTCCGACGCCGAGATCGGCGCGCCGGACCTCCTCAGCGTCGGCCCCGGCGCCTCGCTGGGCGGGCGCCTCGTCATTGCCAACGCGGAGGTGGTGGGCGACGCGCTGATCATCGGGCGCGTCCGCATCGGCGCCGACGTCGCCATCGGCGCCTCCTGTGTCATCGGGCCAGACACGGTCATCGGCGACCATGCCGAGATCGGGGACCTCACCACCATCCCGACCGGCACGCGGGTGGGTGCGGCCGAGATCTGGGACGGCTCGCCCGGGCGCAAGGTCGGCGAGGCTGACCCGGAGGCGCTGCCCGCGCCCGCCACGGCCTCGCCCGGGCGGCGCTTCGCCTTCGCGGCGCTCTACACCTTCCTGCTGGCGGCGATCCCCGCCATCGGCCTGCTGCCGATCTTCCCGGCCTTCTACATCTTCGACCAGCTCAGCGATTCCCTCGGCGACATCACCGACATCGACTATCACTGGTACCTGCCGCTGCTGACCTGGCCGACCGCCATGCTGATGACGGCGGGCACGGTGCTGCTGATCGCGGCGATCCGCTGGGTCGTACTGCCCCGCGTCTCCTCGGGCACCCACTCGATCTACAGCGGCTTCTACATGCGCAAGTGGGCGGTGGCACTGGCCGCGGAGGTGACGCTGGAGACGCTCTCCTCCCTGTTCGCCACGGTCTACATGCGGGCCTGGTACCGCCTGATGGGCGCCCGGATGGGGCAGGGGGCCGAGATCTCCACCAACCTCGCCGGGCGCTACGACCTGGCCGATATCGGCGCGCGCAACTTCATCGCCGACGAGGTGGTGTTCGGCGAGGAGGAGATCCGGCGCGGCTGGATGACGATGCACGAGGTCCATACCGGCCCGCGCGTCTTCGTCGGCAACGACGCCGTGGTGCCGCCGGGCGCCGTCATCCCGCAGGACGTGCTCATCGGCATCAAGTCGAAGCCTCCGGCCAACCACCTGATGACGCCGGGCGACACCTGGTTCGGCTCGCCGCCGATCAAGCTGCCCTCGCGGCAGCGGGTCGATCTCGGCTCGAACACCCAGACCTACGAGCCCGGCATCGGCCCGAAGCTCCGGCGCGGCATCTTCGAGGCGTTCTCGACCTCGTTCTCGCCGATGCTGTTCATCACCCTCGCGATCTCGGCGATCGATTTCTACTTCTACCCGGCGATCCTGGCCCAGGACTGGACCGGCCTCGCGATCAGCTTCGTGGCCGTCTCCGTCGCCATCGCCTTCATCCAGTCGTTCACGGTCATCGCGGTGAAGTGGCTGCTGATGGGCGTCTACAAGCCCGGCATGCAGCCGATGTGGTCGTGGTGGGCCATGCGCACCGAGGCGGTCGCGGTGCTGTACTGGGGTCTCGCCGGCAAGGTGCTGCTGGAGCACCTCGTCGGAACCCCCTTCCTGCCCTGGATGCTGCGGCTCCTCGGCGTGAAGGTCGGGCAGGGCGTATGCATGCTCACCACCGACATCACCGAGTTCGACTGCGTCACCATCGGCGACTTCGCCACCATCAACCGCACCTCCGCCCTGCAGACCCACCTCTACGAGGACCGCATCATGAAGGTCGGCCGGGTCGAGGTCGGCCGCGGCGTCTCGGTGGGCGCCTTCTCGACGGTGCTCTACGACACCAAGGTCGGCGACTACGCCCGCCTGCGCCCGCTCACCATCGTCATGAAGGGCGAGTCGATCCCGGCCCATTCCGAGTGGGAGGGCGCGCCCGCCGTGCCGGTGGTGCACGCCAAGGCGTGAGGACGAGACCCGTCTTCGTTCTCCGCTAGGCGGTCGCCGGAATCGCTGTAGGATACCGGGATGAACGACATGGCGCCCGCCTCATTCCCCAACGTCCAGGGCTTGGTCGGAACCTGGCGCCGCTTCGGGCAGGTCGGTCCCGTCTATGAGATCGTCAGCGTGGGCGATCCGCTTCCGGACGGCGACCGGACGATGCGGATTCGTGTGCTGGAGACGCGTGAGGAAGTCGATTACCGGCTCGCCGACATCCTGGACGATCCCCGGGAGCGCTGATGTTCGCCATCGCGTTCGACCTCGTGGTCGCGGAGGCGCAAGCCCACCATCCCAGGGGCGTTTCGCAGGCCTACAGCGACATTCGCACGACGCTTTCGGGACACGGCTTCGATTGGGTGCAGGTAAGCCTCTACACCAGCAAGGACGAGGATCTGGCGAGGCTGTTCTCTGCCATCGCGGCCCTGAAGGGGCTCACGTGGTTCTCGCGCTCGGTCCGGGATCTGCGGGCCTTCCGCGTCGAGCAATGGTCGGATTTCACGGCCCTCATCAAGGCGTAGGCCCCACCGGCATCCTGCGAACTTGACATCGGGCAGAGCCGGCCGTCCCCGGAAAAAACCGGCGAAGCCGAAGGCTCCGCCGGGATTCTTCCACCGATCGCCGCGGCGCGGCCTGCGCCTCAGGCCGCCTCGGGCTTCGGGCCGAGGCGCTTGTCGAGATAGGTGTCGACGGTCTGGGTCAGCTCGTCGACCTTGCCGTCGAAGAAGTGGTTGGCGCCCTCCACCATCTGGTGCTCGATGATGACGCCCTTCTGGGTCTTCACCTTCTCGATCACCGGCATCACCTCGCGGGCCGGGGCGACCCGGTCCTCGGAGCCGTGCACGAACAGGCCCGACGACGGGCAGGGCGCCAGGAAGGTGAAGTCGTAGCGGTTGGCCATCGCGGCGATCGAGATGAAGCCCTCGATCTCGGGGCGGCGCATCAGCAGCTGCATGCCGATCCACGAGCCGAACGAGACGCCGGCGATCCAGCAGGCGCGGGCCTCCGGGTTCACCGACTGCACCCAGTCGAGGGCCGAGGCCGCGTCGGAGAGCTCGCCGGTGCCGTGGTCGAACGCGCCCTGGCTGCGGCCGACGCCGCGGAAGTTGAAGCGCAGGGCCGCGAAGCCGCGATTGGCGAAGGTGTAGAAAAGATTGTACACGATCTGATTGTTCATCGTACCCCCGAACTGGGGGTGCGGATGCAGCACGATCGCGATCGGCGCGCCCTTCTTCTTGGGCGCCTGGTAGCGCCCCTCGAGACGGCCGGCGGGACCGGTGAAGATGACTTCGGGCATGGGAACCAACACTCCTGAGCGGATGGCCCGGGCGGGCATCGCGCGGTGGATCGCCGGCTCGGCGGGAACTCGCGCGCATCCGACGCCTGGGCAAAGCCGTGAGGCGTGCCTTGACTCGTCCGGCCACGAACCTAAAAGCGCTCTTAGAATAATTCTAGCGAACTAGAATCGTTCTAAACAAGCGTCGTTCGAGCCAGCTTCGGACCGGCGCGTTCCCCGCACGAGAGGCGACCGGAACACGTATCGTGTCCGGGCCTTAGCATGATCGTGGGGGGCAAAAGCAAGGATTTGTCGTTTTCGACCTTGACGCTGCCAGTGGTTTTTCCCGGATGACTTCGCCCCGCGCCTACCTCGACCACAACGCGACCTCACCGGTTCGGCCGGAGGTGGCGGCTGCCGTGGCGCGGGCGCTCACCCTGACCGGCAACCCCTCGTCGATCCACGCGGAGGGCCGGGCGGCCCGGGCCGCCCTGGAGAATGCCCGGGACGCGGTGGCCCGGCGGGTCGGGGCGGGGACGGGCCGGGTGATCTTCACCAGCGGCGGCACCGAGGCTGCCAACGCGGTCCTCTCCGGTGCCCTGGCGCGGGCGGGACGTCCCGCACCGACGCGCCTCCTCATCGGCGACACCGAGCATCCCTGCGTCTCGGCCGGGCACCGCTTCCCGGCGGAGGCGGTCGACCGGGTGCCGGTGGACACGGCCGGCGTGATCGATCTCGGCGCCCTGGAAGCCCTGCTCGCCCGGCATGCCGGGACGGACGTTCTGATCTCGATCCATGCCGCCAACAACGAGACCGGCGTGATCCAGCCGCTCCCGGCGATCGTCGCCCTGGCCCGGGCGCATGGCCGCGCACTGGTGCATTCGGACGCGGTCCAGGCGGTCGGCAAGATCCCCCTGGACATGGCGTCCCTCGGCCTCGACGCCCTCAGCCTCTCGGGCCACAAGTTCGGCGCGCCCAAGGGAGTCGGCGCCCTGGTGCTCGCCGAGGGCGTGACCCTGGGCGCGGGCTTCCTGCGCGGCGGCGGCCAGGAGGCGCGCCTGCGCGGCGGCACCGAGAACCTGCCCGGCATCGTCGGGCTGGGGGTCGCCGCGGACCTCGCCGATCCCGCGCGGGCGGAGCACCTCGCGGATCTGCGCGACGGCATCGAGGACGGCCTGCGCGCCTGCGCACCCGACCTCGTGGTGTTCGGTGCCGGCGCCCCGCGCCTGCCCAACACCCTGAACTTCGCCGTCCCGGGGCTCGACGCCCCGACGGCGCTGATGCGGCTGGACCTCTCGGGCGTCGCGATCTCTTCCGGCTCGGCCTGCGCCTCCGGCAAGGTCGCCCGCTCGCCGGTCCTCGCGGCCATGGGCGTCACCCCTGCGCTGGCCGCAGGGGCCCTGCGCGTGAGCCTCGGGTGGAACAGCACCGAAAGCGACGCAGCGCGGTGTCGCGCCGCCTGCGAACGCTTGGTGGAGACCCTATATCGACGGCAGGGGCACGCGGCGTGAGTGCCGCCTTCCCAAGCCATCCGACCCACACCCGGCCCTTGACGCCGGGCATGTCAGGAGACGTGTAATGCCTGCAGTGCAGGAAACCATCGACCGGGTCCGCTCGATCGACCTCGACCAGTACAAGTACGGGTTCGAGACCACGATCGAGATGGAGAAGTCCGCCAAGGGCATCTCCGAGGACGTGATCCGCTTCATCTCGGCCAAGAAGGACGAGCCCGAGTGGATGCTGGCCTGGCGCCTGGACGCCTACAAGCGCTGGCAGACCATGCAGGAGCCCGACTGGGCGCGGGTCTCCTACGACAAAGTCGACTACAAGGACATTTACTACTACGCGGCCCCGAAGCGCCCGGCGGCGATGTCGCTGGACGAGATCGACCCCGAGATCCTCAAGACCTACGAGAAGCTGGGCATTCCGCTGCGCGAGGTCGAGGTGCTGGAGGGCATCGCCCCCGAGCGCCGGGTCGCGGTCGACGCGGTGTTCGACTCCGTCTCGGTGGCCACCACTTTCAAGGCCGAGCTGTCGAAGGCCGGCGTGATCTTCATGCCGATCTCGGAGGCCATCCGCGAGTACCCCGACCTAGTGCGCAAGTACCTCGGCTCGGTCGTGCCCGTGACCGACAACTTCTTCGCGACCCTGAACTCGGCGGTCTTCTCCGACGGCTCGTTCGTCTACATCCCGCCGGGCGTGCGCTGCCCGATGGAACTGTCGACCTATTTCCGCATCAACGAGCGCGACACCGGCCAGTTCGAGCGCACGCTGATCATCGCCGACAAGGGCTCCTACGTCTCGTATCTCGAGGGCTGCACCGCTCCGAAGCGCGACGACAACCAGCTCCACGCCGCCGTGGTCGAGCTCGTCGCCCTCGACGACGCCGAGATCAAGTACTCCACCGTCCAGAACTGGTACCCGGGCGACAACGAGGGCAAGGGCGGCATCTACAACTTCGTGACCAAGCGCGGCGATTGCCGCGGCGCCAACTCGAAGATCTCGTGGACGCAGGTCGAGACCGGCTCGGCGATCACCTGGAAATACCCGTCCTGCATCCTGCGCGGCGACAATTCCCGCGGCGAGTTCTACTCGATCGCGGTCTCGAACGGCATGCAGCAGGTCGATTCCGGCACCAAGATGATCCATCTCGGCAAGAACACCACCAGCCGGATCATCTCGAAGGGCATCTCGGCCGGACGCTCGCAGAACACCTACCGGGGCCTCGTCTCGGCACACCGCAAGGCCACGGGCGCGCGCAACTTCACCAACTGCGACTCGCTCCTGATCGGCGACCAGTGCGGCGCGCACACCGTGCCGTACATCGAGTCCAAGAACAGCTCCGCGCAGTTCGAGCACGAGGCCACCACCTCGAAGATCTCGGAAGACCAGATGTTCTACTGCCAGCAGCGCGGCCTCTCCAACGAGGAGGCGACCGCGCTCATCGTCAACGGCTTCGTCCGCGACGTGCTGCAGCAGCTGCCGATGGAGTTCGCCGTCGAAGCCCAGAAGCTGATCTCGATCAGCCTTGAAGGCTCGGTGGGCTGAGAAAACGCCATGGCCTTCGCGTTCGACACCCTCAAGTTCACCCAACGCCTTGAACAGGTGGGGGTCGGACGCGAACAGGCCATCGCCCATGCCGAGCTGGCGCGGGACATGATCCTCGCCGATTCCGCGACCAGAGCGGATCTGGTCGATATGGAAAAGGCCCTGCGGGCGGACCTGAAATCGTTCAAGGCGGAGATCGACGGCTCGCTCCGAGAACTTGAACTCCGAATGACCGTGAAGCTCGGAGCGATTATCGCGGCAGCCGTCGCCGTGATCGCTGCGCTTCAAAAATTTCTCTGACGATCCGGCCGCGTGCCATCGTCGGCACCATTTCTAGGACTAACCTTTCATGATCGAAATCAAGAACCTCGTGGTCGCCATCGAGGACAAGCAGATCCTCAACGGCCTCAACCTCACCGTGAACGACGGCGAGGTCGCGGCCATCATGGGGCCGAACGGCTCGGGCAAGTCGACCCTCTCCTACGTCATCGCCGGCAAGGAGGACTATGAAGTCCTCGACGGCGAGATCCTGCTCGACGGCGAGAACATCCTCGAGATGAGCCCCGACGAGCGCGCCGCCTCGGGCGTGTTCCTGGCCTTCCAGTACCCGCTGGAGATCCCGGGCGTCGGCACCATGACCTTCCTCAAGGCGACCCTGAACGCCCAGCGCCGCGCGCGGGGCGAAGGCGAGCTCTCCACCCCCGACTTCATCCGCCGGGTGAACGGGGCGGCCGAGAAGCTCGAGATCAACAAGGACATGCTCAAGCGCGCCCTCAACGTCGGGTTCTCCGGCGGCGAGAAGAAGCGCATGGAGATCCTGCAGATGGCCCTGCTGGAGCCGAAGTTCTGCGTCCTCGACGAGACCGATTCCGGCCTCGACATCGATGCCCTGCGCATCGTCTCCGAGGGCGTCAACGCCCTGCGTGCGAAAGGCCGCTCCTTCCTGGTCATCACCCACTACCAGCGCCTGCTCGACTACATCGTGCCGGACGTGGTCCACGTCATGTCGCAGGGCCAGATCGTGAAATCGGGCGACAAGGACCTCGCCAAGGCCCTTGAGGCCTCGGGCTACGCCGAGTACCGGACGGGCGAGGCTGCCTGACCATGGCCGACATCACCCCCCTCCGCACCGCGGCCGAGACCGGGCTGTCCAAGCTCTTCGAAGCCACCAGGATGAAGTACCCCACGGGCGTCTCGATCGCCCGCGAGGAGGCGTTCCGCTACTTCGAGGCGGTCGGCTTGCCGACCCGTCGCGTCGAGGCCTTCAAGTACACCGACCTGCGCTCGGCGTTTCGCGATGCCGCCCACCCCGCCGAGATGCCCTCGGCCGAGGTCGCGCAGGCCGCCGTGGCCAGCGCCAAGGGCTTTGCCGGGATCGAGGCCGTACGCCTCACCTTCGTCAACGGCCACCTGATCGAGGCCGAATCCGATCTCGGTCGCATCCCGGCCGGCGTCACGGTCACGCCGCTGACCCGGGCGCTCACCGAGGGCCACGCGCATCTCGACCGGCTGACGCCGGTGCGCCAGGCCTCCGAGAACCCGATCTACCAGCTCAACACCGCCTTCCTGGCGGATGGCGCGCTGATCGCCGTCGAGCCCGGCGCCAAGGTCGAGACGCCGCTGCACCTGCGCTTCGTCGCCTCCGGCGCCCAGGCCTTCTCCACCGCCACCCGCGCCCTCGTGGTGCTGGGGGAGGGTGCCGAGGTCATGGTGCTGGAGAGCCACGAGGGGCCGGACGGCGTCGCCTACCAGCCCAACGACGCCCTCGACGTGACGGTGGCCGACAATGCCACCTTCCGGCACGCCCGCCTCAACGCGGAGGGCCGCGAGGCCGTGGCCCTCTCGACGCTCTCGGTGAAGCTCGGCGCCGCCTCGGCGGTCGAGACCGTCAACGTGGTCGTCGGCGGCGTGCTCTCGCGCCACCAGGTCTACCTGAACTTCGCCGGGGCCGACGGCCGCGCGGTGGTGAACGGGGCGGCCATGCTCAACGGCCGCCAGCTCGCCGACACCACCTTCCTGGCCGACCATGCCGCCACCGGCGGCGTCAGCCGCGAGCTGTTCAAGACCGTGGTGGACGGCGAGGCCACGGGCGTGTTCCAGGGCAAGATCATCGTCCAGCAGGCGGCCCAGCAGACCGACGGCAAGATGATGTCGGCCTGCCTCATCCTGTCCGACGAAGGCCAGATGATGAACAAGCCCGAGCTGGAGATCTTCGCCGACGACGTCGCCTGCGGCCACGGCGCCACCTGCGGCGCCCTCGACGAGGACCTGCTGTTCTACCTGATGCAGCGCGGGCTGCCGAAGGCCCAGGCCGAGAGCCTGCTGGTCCAGGCCTTCCTCGGCGCGGCCATCGAGTCGGTCAGCCACGACGGCGCCCGCGAGGCGCTGGTCGGCACCATCGAGGCGTGGCTCGCGGCGCGCGGCTGACGAAACCCTCCCCCCTCTGCGGGGGAGGGTGCCTGCGGAGCAGGCGGGAGAGGGGTCGACGGCTTCGGATAGGCCGCTCCCCTCATCCGACCCGCTCCGCGGGCCACCTTCTCCCGCAGAGGGGAGAAGGATGATGGTGAGGGTTAGATCGATGGACAGACCGCTAAAGCTGAACGAGATCTCACCCCATCTGCGCGCCTTTGCTCGGGAGCAGAGGCGCCTGATGACCAGGGCCGAGGCCCTTTTCTGGGAGCAGGTTCGAAGTGGTCGTCTCAACGGCCATAAATTCAAGCGGCAGGTGCCTATCGCGCCTTACATCGTTGATTTCCTCTGTCCGTTGGCACGGCTGGTCGTCGAACTCGACGGCGAACCGCATGAAACGAAACTCCGGCGGGCACGCGACGCGAAGCGCGATGCTTGGCTCGACCACCAAGGCTTTCAAGTTCTTCGTTTCCCGAACGACTTGGTTGTCAGTCATCTCAGCGTCGTGATCGACACGGTGGAACACGCGATCGAGCGGCAGCGCTGCCCCTCTCCCGCCTCGCTCCGCGAGGCACCCTTCCCCGCAGAGGGGGGAGGGTCGGACACGAAACAGGTCCAGGCATGAACGCACCCGTCCTCACCCAGCCCGCAGATCTCCAGCCCTACGACGTCGAGGCGATCCGGGCCCAATTCCCGATCCTCGCCGAGAAGGTCTATGGCCGGCCGCTGGTCTATCTCGACAACGCGGCCTCGTCCCAGAAGCCGCGTGCGGTCATCGACGCGATGGTGACCTGCATGGAGACGGGCTACGCCAACGTCCATCGCGGCCTGCACTTCATGGCGAACGCCGCCACCGAGGGGTTCGAGGGCGCCCGCGAAACCACGCGGCAATTCCTCAACGCCGCCTCCACCGACGAGATCATCTTCACCCGCAACGCGACCGAGGCCTACAACCTCGTGGCCTCGTCCATGGGCTGGGCCGGCCTGATCGGGGAGGGGGACGAGATCATCCTCTCGATCATGGAGCACCATTCCAACATCGTGCCCTGGCATTTCCTGCGCGAACGTCGCGGCGCCGTCATCAAGTGGGCTCCCGTCGATGACGCGGGGAACTTCCTGCTGGAAGAGTACGAAAAGCTGTTCACGCCCCGCACCAGGATGGTGGCGATCACCCACATGTCGAACGTGCTCGGCACGGTGACGCCGGCCCGGGAGATCGTCCGCATCGCCCATGCCCACGGCGTGCCGGTGCTCCTCGACGGGGCCCAGAGCGCCGTCCACCAGCCCATCGACGTGAAGGCGCTCGACTGCGACTTCTTCGTCTTCACCGGCCACAAGGTCTACGGCCCCACCGGCATCGGCGTGCTCTACGGCAAGAAGGACTGGCTGGAGCGCCTGCCCCCCTACCAGGGCGGCGGCGAGATGATCCGCACCGTGAGCCAGGACTCGGTCACCTACAACGACCCGCCGCACCGCTTCGAGGCGGGCACGCCCGCGATCATCGAGGCGGTGGGTCTCGGCGCCGCGCTCGAGTTCATGATGGGGGTCGGCCGCGAGAAGATCGCCGCCCACGAGGCGTCCCTGCTCGGCTACGCCCAGGAGCGCCTCGGGGCCATGAATTCCCTGCGGATGATCGGCACCGCCCAGGGCAAGGGCGGCGTCATCGCCTTCGAGATGAAGGGGGCGCATGCCCACGACATCGCCACCGTGATCGACCGCTACGGCGTCGCGATCCGGGCGGGCACGCACTGCGCCATGCCCCTCCTCACCCGCTTCGGCGCGACCTCCACCTGTCGCGCCTCCTTCGGCCTGTATAATACGACGCAGGAAGTGGACGCCCTCGCCGAGGCCCTGGCCAAGGCCGAGATGATGTTCGCCTGACGATTTTTCAGTCGGCGGCGCCGCGCGGCGCAGGCGACCCGAGACGAGAGACAGAGCCATGACCGATTCGGCCATCACCGGCGGGGCCAACACCCCCACCATCGCGAGCGACTCGGCGATCCCGCCCGAGGAACTCGACCGCCTGACCGACGACATCGTCGTCGCCCTCAAGAGCGTCTACGATCCCGAGATCCCGGCCGACATCTACGAGCTCGGCCTGATCTACAAGGTCGACATCGCCGACGACCGCAAGGTCGCCATCGACATGACCCTGACCGCCCCGGGCTGCCCCGTGGCCGGCGAGATGCCGGGCTGGGTCGAGACGGCGGTCGCCGCCGTACCGGGCGTGCAGTCCTGCGCCGTCACCATGGTGTTCGACCCGCCGTGGGACCAGAGCCGGATGTCCGACGAGGCCCGCGTCGCCCTGGACATGTGGTAGCGGAGGCTCAGGCCTCGGCAGCGAGATCCCGGCGTGGCGGAAAGCTCAGCCCGTCATAGATATCCGCCATCGCGAGCGTCGCGCCGATGGCGGGCAGGTCGATGACGGCCTCGAGACCCTCGAAGGTCTCGATGTCCCATCCGTCTCCCAGGCGCCGGTAGAGCAGGGCCTGCGGCTTCAGCGTCTCGACCAAGAGGATGTAGGCCAGGGTCGGGTGGCGCTTGTACTCCTCGACCTTGCGGGTCTGGTCGATCGTCGTGGTGGAGGGCGATGCCACCTCGACCACCAGCTTCGGCTCGCGCGCCTCGTAGGTGTCCTGGATCAGGGGCGCACACTCGACCATCACGTCCGGCCGGCGCAAGCCCCGGATGCTGGTCCGGAGCGCGATGTCGGCGGTGGTCGGACGGCAGGATGTCCCGCGCAGTTGCGTCCCGAGGCTGACGATGAGGTTCACCGTCGCCCGGTCATGCTGCATACTGGCCCCGGTCATCATCCGGTGCCGCGGCACCGGGTGGCCGTCGACGAGTTCGTAGAGCTCGTCCTGGTCGCGCTGCCAGACGAAGAAATCCTCGGGCGTCATGGTGAGGCGTGCGGCGTCTGCCATGACGATCCTTCCTTGCCTTCCCTCGCGCCACCCTACCACAGGGCGTCGCTTCCCGCGCGGCCGGCCATGGACCCCGGGCTCCGCAATCCTTATCTTAACCGGGTTCAATCACCCTCACCCGCCCGGGCCTTGAACCCGGCCGTCGGAGAGACATCATGGCATCGAAGTTCAAGGTCCTGTCGCTGACCGACGCGGCGGCGACACGCATCAAGGCCATCATCGCCGATGCGGACCGCCCCATCGCCGGCCTGCGCGTCGGCGTGAAGAACGGCGGCTGCGCCGGCATGTCCTACACCATGGAATATGCCGAGGCGCAGAAGCCCGGCGAGGACAAGGTCGAGGATCGCGGCGTCACCGTCTTCGTCGATCCGAAGGCGCTGCTGTTCCTGCTCGGGACGCAGATGGACTTCCAGACCAACAAGCTCTCGTCCCAGTTCGTGTTCAACAACCCGAACCAGACCTCGGCCTGCGGCTGCGGCGAGTCCGTGGCGATCACCCCCGTGAACCCCGAGGCGGTCCACGCCGGCGCCTGAGCGCGGGGTCGGGGCCACGGAGTCCGAGGTCAGGCGACGCTCGACAGGTCCCTGTCGGCGTCGTCGACCGTGCGGTTGCGGCCGTCGCGCTTGGCCCTGAACATGCACTGGTCGGCGCGCTCGAGCAGCGAGACCGCCGTGTCGCCCGGGCGGTGCACCGCCAGGCCGAGGGAGATCGTGATCTTGCCGAGCGACTCGCCGGTGGAGCGCTTCACCAGTTCGCGCGCCATCACGCTGGTCCGCACCGTCTCGGCGATGGCGAAGGCCGCCGCCCGGTCCGTGCCGGGGAGCAGCATGGCGAATTCCTCGCCGCCGAAGCGGGCGAGGACGGCGCGGGCCTTGACGTGCTCGCGCATGACCATGGCCACGAGGCGCAGCACCTGGTCGCCGGTGATGTGGCCGTAGACGTCGTTGAAGCGCTTGAAAGAATCGACGTCGATGACGATCAGGCAGGCCGGGGCGGAGGCGGAGGCGCCCTGCACCAGCTGGCACAGGCTGTCCTCGAACTGCTTGCGGTTCGACAATCCGGTGAGCGGGTCGGTGAGGCTCTCCAGGCGCGTCGCCTCCAGGGTCTCCCGCAGGGTCTCGATCTCGCGCCGGCTCTCGCGCATGCGCGCCTCGAGAGTGCGGTTGTTGGCGGTGACCTCGCGGGTGGTCGCCACCAGGGCGGCGACGACCTTGTGTACGCTGGCCGCGGTGGGAACGGTGCCGTCGAGGTCCTTCGCCAGGTCGCGCAGCGAGGCGTCGTACTGGGCGGTGGAGCCCAGGGAGAGGTCCAGCACCTCCATCACCCCGGCGATCTCCGAGAGCACGCTGTTGCTCGCCCGCTCGGTGACGGACGAGAGGCGCGCGGGATCGAGGTAGGTTCCGTAGAGGCCGTCGACATCCGCCTCGGTCAGCCGCCCGGCGGCCGCCGTGAGGCGCTTCACGGCGTCGTTCATGTGCGGCTGGGTGCCCGAGACGTAGGCGTACCAGACGGCATAGGCGCGCGGCTCGGCCGACGGGCCATAATCACGAAGCAGCGCGTTGGCACGCTCGGCGAGCGCAAAGCTCCGGTCGCTGTCGCCATGACTGCCAGCCATCGTTCGTCCAACCGTCCCGTCCACCCGGCGCGATCCCGGAGCGTCCCCATGACGAGCATCATGCGGTCACGTTCGTGGAGATGCGGTTAAGGTCGACGTGGACGAACGACTTAGCGTGCCGTTCTACTGGCAGTACTGGTCTATTTGGACGATTTGACCACGGCCGGACGCAACAGGAAGGCCGGCACGTGCGAGCCGAGGCCGACCGGCGTCTCGCCCTCGTCCTCCTCGCCGCGGCGACGAGGCGGCCGACGCTCCTCGCGGGACCGCTCCGAATTCCGCTCGGGCCGGGGCGAACGCGGCTGGGTCTGCGCCGCGGGGGCGGGCGCGAGATCCTGTGCGGCCTCCGCTTCCGGAGCCGGACGCTCGGACGGGCCGCGGCGCGCGGTGCGTCCGCCGCGGGCGTCGCGGCGCCCCTCCCGCTTCGGCGCGCGCTCCTCCGCCGCCATCTCGGGCCGGTCGCCGGCCTCCGGCCTCGCGGCGTCGGACCGGGCGCCCTCGGCCCTCGGCTCCGCCCGTCCGGCCGATGCGGCGCGTCCCTCGGACCTCCGGCCCTCGGGCTTGCGGCCCTCTCCACCCCGGACCTGCCGGCCGGACTTGCCGCGGTAGCGGGTGCGCGTCGACTCGCCGCCCTCGGCGGAGGGGGCGGATTCGGGCACCGAGGCGAGGTCGCCCTCGGCCCAGGGAATCGGCTGGCCGATCAGCGCCTCGATGGCGTGGAGCGAGCGCTCGTCGGCCCGGCTCACCAGCGTGAAGGCATGGCCGGCGCGCCCGGCGCGGCCGGTCCGGCCGATGCGGTGCACGTAGTCTTCCGGGTGGTGCGGCACGTCGAAGTTGAAGACGTGACTCACGGCCGGGATGTCGAGCCCGCGCGCCGCCACGTCGCTGGCCACCAGGAGCGGCACCTCGCCCGAGCGGAACCCGTCGAGGGCGATGGTGCGGGCGCGCTGGTCCATGTCGCCGTGCAGGGCCGCCACGTTGAAGCCGTGGCTGGCGAGCGACTTCTGCAGCAGCGCCACGTCGCGCTTGCGGTTGCAGAAGATGATGCCGTTATTCAGCTCGGCCTCGCCGCGGATGAGACGGCGCAGCAGGTCGCGCTTCTCGTGCCCCTCCGAGCTCGTCGCCACGAGCTTCTGCACGATGGTCGAGGCGGTGGAGGCGGGCCGGGCCACCTCGATCCGCTGCGGCGTGTGCAGGAACATGTCGGCCAGCCGCTCGATCTCCGGCGGCATGGTGGCGGAGAAGAACAGCGTCTGGCGCGTGAAGGGCACCATCTTCACGATGCGCTCGATGTCGGGGATGAACCCCATGTCGAGCATCCGGTCGGCCTCGTCGATGACGAGGAGCTCGACGCCGGTGAGCAGCAGCTTGCCGCGCTCGAAATGGTCGAGGAGGCGGCCCGGCGTCGCGATCAGCACGTCGGTGCCGCGCATCAGCTTGGCGTCCTGCTCGGCGAAGGAGACGCCGCCGATGATCAGGGCGACGTTGAGCTTGTGGTTGATGCCGTAGCGGTCGAAATTCTCCACCACCTGGGCGGCGAGCTCGCGGGTCGGCTCCAGGATCAGCGTGCGCGGCATGCGGGCGCGGGCCCGGCCGTTCTCCAGGAGCGTCAGCATCGGCAGCGTGAAGGCCGCCGTCTTGCCGGTGCCGGTCTGGGCGATGCCGAGGACGTCGCGGCGCGCGAGCACGTGGGGGATGGCCTGGGCCTGGATCGGCGTGGGCTCGGAATAACCGGCCGCCGTGACGGCCTGGAGGACCTTGTCGCTCAATCCGAGGTCGGCAAAAGACATATTCTATGAGAACCGTTGCGCGCGGGAATGGACCAACCGGCGCGGAGGACATCGACACGGCGACGGCTGGCATCAGGGGCGGCTTCGACACACGACCCGCCGCGCACACGCGTTGCGGGGGACACTTAGGGCCTTGCACGGCCTTGTCAATCGAGAGGAACCCGCACAGGACGGCTTATCCGCAAGCCGATGCGCCTCATGACCGATGCGTCCGGCGACCGGAACCGCTGGCCGGCCCCTTGCCTCGGCCGTCGCGATCCCGACCCGGACCGAGGCCCGCCCGTGCGCATCCTGCTCATCAATCCGAACACCACCGCCTCCGTCACCGACCTGGTGGCCGGCCATGTCCGGGCGATCGCCGGGGAGGGGGTCGCCCTGGTGCCCGCCACCGGCCGGTTCGGAGCGCGCTACATCTCCAGCCGCGCCGCGGCGGCGATCGCCGGGCACGCGGCCCTCGACGCCTTCGCCGAACACGGAGCCGGCTGCGACGCGGTCTATCTCGCCTGCTTCGGCGATCCCGGCCTCGCCGCCCTGCGGGAGGTCTCCCCCGTGCCGGTGGTCGGGATGGCGGAGGCCGCCTGCCGGGCCGCCGGCGCGGACGGCCGGCGCTTCGCCATCGTCACGGGCGGCGTCCTGTGGGGGCCGATGCTCACGGAGTTCGTCGCCGGCCTCGGCCTCGGCGGGCGCCTGACCGGCGTGCGCACGGTGGCGCCCACCGGCGCCGAGATCGCCGCCGATCCGGAGGCGGCCCTCGGCCTCCTGGCGGCGGCCTGCACCGCCTGCGTCCGGGAGGACGGCGCCGAGGCGGTGATCCTCGGCGGCGCGGCCCTGGCCGGGCTCGAGGCCCGCATCCAGCCCGCCGTCCCGGCACCGGTGCTCTGCTCGGTGGAAGCCGGGACCCGCGCGGTGCTGGCCGCCGCCGGGGGAGGGCGCGCGGCGGGTACGGCTCCCTCGCTCGCCAGCATCGGCCTGTCGCCGGCGCTCGCCACCCTGCTGGCCCGCGCCTGACGCCCGCGCCCTGCGATGCCGAGTGAGGGCGCGGGCTCGCCCCGGTCGGGCGCCCGGCCTCTCGTGACGGGTCTCCCGGTTCCGGCGCCGACGGCTGGGAGCCACGCCCCGTCGCCCCGGGCGAGGGGGCAGGGGCTGGCGATCCTCGTGGAGCGCCCGGGTACGGAGCCGCCGATGTCGCGGGCCGAGGCCGCCCCCCTCGCCTCTGGGGCTCGTCCGGGCCCTTCATAAGACGGCCTCAACCTCCCGGTTGCCGTGATCGCCTATCCCGGACGCTCGCCTCTGCCGACCTGAGGCAGGCCTGAGGCCCGGCCGCCGCCGGCCGCGCCCGCCTCGGCGATCGCGCCGCATCCGCACGGGCCGCCTGACCCGCACGGCGCGACGTCACCCCGGCGACCGCGTCGCGTTGCCGACATCCGGCAAGCGGCGATCCGCAGGATGCAGGAAAACTCCGGTGCGGCGCGGACAGAAGCATAATTCTGCCGAGAGATCGGATCTCAAGAAAGTGTTGCGAAGGGCCTTGATTTCAACAATCGGCTTACAATGCAGCGCTGATCTATTTCCGCTGAATGTGCGTGATGGCACCGATGCGCAAAGGTCATGATGACCCGCCGCTAACCTTTACCCTTCTTTGACATCTGGGGGCCTAATAGGTGGCCTTGTTGCAGGAAAGCGACAGACCTCGCGTCGGCCAGGGACTACAAGCGCGCCGGCTCTCGCCAACCAGGACCAGGTAAACCAATGAAAAGACTGCTTCTCGCCTCCACCGTGCTCGCCGGCCTGACTGCCGTCGCTTCGGCCGCTGACCTTCCGCGCCGCGCGGCTCCCCCGGTGTTCGTGCCGGTGCCGGTGTTCACCTGGACCGGCTTCTACGCTGGTTTCAACGCCGGTTACGGCTTCGACGCCTCCAGCAACAACCAGGCGACCGTCATCGGCGTGAACGGCGCCAGCACGCTCGTCCTGCCGGGCTCGACCGCTGTCGTCGCCTTCGGCAACGGCCGCAGCAACGACGGCTTCGTCGGCGGTGGTCAGGTCGGCTACAACTACCAGTTCACCCCGGGCTCCGGTGTCGTGATCGGTGTCGAGGCCGACGCCCAGTACGTCGACTTCGGTCGTGACCGGAACCGCTTCTCCTCGACCGGCCCGCTGGCCGCCCAGCAGGTCTTCAACCCGGCCGGCGTCTCGGGCCTCGACTACTTCGGCACCGTCCGCGGCCGCCTCGGCTACGCCTTCGACCGCACCCTCGTGTACGGCACCGGCGGCTTCGCCTACGGTTCGGGCGGCGGTCGTGACTTCGGTCTGACCAACTCCAGCCGCGACGACTTCCAGACCGGCTGGGCTGCCGGCGGCGGCGTCGAGTACGCGCTCCCCACCGACTCGTTCCTGAACTTCTTCAAGTCCTCGGCCGTCACGCTGAAGATCGAAGGTCTGTACGTGAACCTCGACCAGGGCAACCGCAACAACGGCGCCTTCGCGGTCAACAACGTCGGCAACGTCGTCACCACCACCAGCCCGGGCGTCGTCCTGGTCAGCGGCGGCCGTCAGGTGCGCGACACCGAGTTCGCCGTCGTCCGCGCCGGCCTGAACTACAAGTTCGGCTCCTACTAGGATCTGAACCAACGGCCTCCCGCGCGATCGATCCGGTCGCGCGGGCCCCGGTCAACAAGAAAGCCCGGCCTCGCGGCCGGGCTTTCTTGCGTTTGGGCTCCCCTTCGAGGCGGACGCCCGCTCGGGAACCGCAGATCGTCGCCCGCGCCCCCGGAATCCCGAAGGCGCGGGCGATCGGCGTTCAGATGTCGAGCTCGGCCCCGTCGGCGAAGGCCGCGCGCTCGGAGATGAAGGTGAAGCGCGCCTCGGGCTTGTTGCCCATCAGCCGCTCGACCGCGTCCCCGGTGGAATCGCGGGCCTCGTCCAGCACCTCGACCCGCAGGAGCGTGCGCTTCTTGGGGTCCATGGTGGTCTCCTTCAGCTGCGCCGGCATCATCTCGCCGAGGCCCTTGAAGCGGCCGATCTCGACCTTGCCGTTCTTGAACACCGTCTTGATCAGCTGCGCCTTGTGGTCGTCGTCCCGGGCATAGGCCGTCTTGGCCCCCTGGCTGATCCGGTAGAGCGGCGGGATCGCCAGGTAGAGGTGCCCGCGGTCGATCAGCTTGGGCATCTGCCGGTAGAAGAACGTGATCAGCAGCGAGGCGATGTGGGCGCCGTCGACGTCGGCGTCCGTCATGATGATCACCTTCTCGTAGCGCAGGTCCTCCGAGCGGTAGCCGGTGCCGGTGCCGCACCCCAGCGCCTGGGTCAGGTCCGAGATCAGCTGGTTGGCGCCGAGCTTGTCCCGGCTCGCCGAGGCGACGTTGAGGATCTTGCCGCGCAGGGGCAGGATCGCCTGGGTGGCGCGGTCGCGCGCCTGCTTGGCCGAGCCGCCGGCCGAGTCGCCCTCGACGATGAAGATCTCCGAGCCGGCCATGCCGGCCTTGGAGCAGTCGGCGAGCTTGCCCGGCAGGCGCAGCTTGCGGGTGGCGGACTTGCGCGCAACCTCCTTCTCCTGGCGCCGGCGCAGGCGCTCCTCGGCCCGGTCGATCACCCAGTCGAGCAGCTTGTTGGCCTGGGCCGGGGAGGCGGCGAGCCAATGATCGAAGGCGTCGCGGATCGCGGTCTCGACGATGCGCGAGGCCTCGACGGTGGCGAGCTTGTCCTTGGTCTGGCCCTGGAACTCGGGCTCGCGGATGAAGACCGAGAGCATCGAGGCGCAGGTCGCCATGACGTCATCGGTGGTCACCGCCGTCATGCGCTTGGCCTGGCCGACGCGCTCGGCATGCTCGCGCAGGGCGCGCAGCAGGGCGACGCGCAGGCCGCTCTCGTGGGTGCCGCCCTCCGCGGTCGGGATGGTGTTGCAGTAGGAGGCCGAGACGCCGTCGTCGGTGACCATCCAGGCCACGGCCCATTCCAGGGAGCCGTGCCCGCCCGGCTTGGTGATCTTGCCGGAGAAGATCGCGTCGGTGACGAGCTCCTTGCCCTCGAGATCGCGGGCGAGATAGTCGCGCAGGCCCCCGGGGAAGCGGTGCACGGTCTCGGCCGGCACGTCGTCCATGCCCTCCAGGAGAGCGAGGGCGCAGCGCCAGCGGATCTCGACCCCGCCGAACAGGTAGGCCTTGGAGCGCGCCATCCTGAACAGGCGGCGGGGGTCGAACTTCAGCGCCCCGAAGATTTCCGCATCGGGGTGGAAGCGCACGCGGGTGCCGCGCCGGTTCTGCACCCGGCCGACAGTCTCCAGGGGACCCTGCACGTGGCCCCGCGAAAAGGTCTGGCGGTAGAGGGTCTGGCCGCGGGCGACCTCGACCTCGAGTTCGTCCGAGAGGGCGTTGACCACCGAGATGCCGACGCCGTGCAGGCCTCCGGACGTCTCGTAGACCTTCGAGTCGAACTTACCGCCCGCATGCAGGACGGTCATGATGACCTCGAGGGCGGACTTGTTCTCGTATTTCGGGTGCGGGTCGACAGGAATGCCGCGGCCGTTGTCGGTGACGACGAGGTGGCCGCTCTCCTCCAGCTCCACCTCGATGAAGCTGGCATGGCCCGCCACCGCCTCGTCCATCGAGTTGTCGATCACCTCGGCGAAGAGGTGGTGCAGGGCGCGCTCGTCGGTGCCGCCGATATACATGCCGGGGCGGCGCCGCACCGGCTCCAGCCCCTCCAGCACCTCGATGGTGGAGGCGTCGTAGCCGGCTTCCGCCGAGGCGGGCGGCGGTGCGATCGGCGCCACGGCGGCGTCGAGCTTGCGGCGCCCGCTGGGCTTCGGCAGGGGCGCCTTGCCGCCGGCGAAGAGATCGCGTGCGGGGTCGCTCACCGGAGCGCCTCGCGCGGGTGATGGTGCGGCCGCGGGCTTCGCGGGCCGGATCGCAGAGGGAGACCGTGCAGCATTCGCCTTCATCCTCTCACCATACCGGAACAAACCGGAAACAGAAAGGGGTTCCCGCTCCGCGGGGCGGGAGCCGGAAGCCCCCGCCGCACAGGGCGTACCACCCCATGACATGGTATGAGGGTGGTTAAGAAGGCCTGACGGTGGCGCGATCGGACGATCGCTGCGGAGAGGCGTCCGCCATGGGGCGCCTCAGGTCCCGACGTGACCGCCGCCGCGGCGGGTGATCGTCAGCACGGCGGGGCGCGGCGGCATCGCCGGGTCGAAGTCGGGCCAGCGGGTGGCGGGCGCCTCGAAGGTGGCGGGCACCGCCTTCGGGTCCTCCTCGTCGGCCTCGCCGGGATGCTGGACGGCCACGAAGAAGGTGGTGTCGTCGGGGGTGAAATAGGGCCCGCACATCTCGGCGCCGTGGGGCACGCGGAAGAAGTGCTTGCCCGTGCCGCGGCCCGGCCCTTCCGTCTCCACCGCCCAGATGCCGTCGTTGCGCCCTGTCCGCGAGGGCGCGTTGCCGTCCGTGGCGACCCAGAGCCGGCCGAGGCCGTCGACCGAGCAATTGTCCGGCATGCCGAACCAGCCGTTCGCCGTGGTGGCCGACGAGAAGGTGGCGCCCACCGCCGCGACGCTCGGATCGCCGCAGCGGACCAGGATCTCCCAGGCGAATCCGGTGGCGGCATGGTCGCCGTCGTCGGGGGTGAGCTCGACGATGTGGCCGAATCGGTTGTCGGCGCGCGGGTTGGCGGCATCGACCTGATCCGCCCTGCGCTTCCCGTTGTTGGTCAGCATCACGTAGACCTTGCCGGTCTTCGGGTTGGCCTCGACGTCCTCGGGCCGGTCCATCTTGGTGGCCCCGAGCCGGTCGGCGGCGAGGCGGGCGCCGATCACCACGTCTCCTTGCGAGGCGAAGCCGTTCTCCGGCGTCAGCGGCCCCTGGCCGAAGACGAGCGGCATCCAGGTGCCGCGCCCGTCGGCGTCGAAGCGGGCGACATGCAGGGTGCCGGAATCGAGAAGGTCGCGGTCGCCGCTGTCGGCCCGGCCCAGGGTGACGAACTTGTAGACGTAGTCGAAGCGCTCGTCGTCGCCCTGGTAGATCACGTACTGACCCTGCTTGGCGACGATGCCGGCCGCGCCCTCGTGCTTGAAGCGCCCCAGGGCCGTGCGCTTCTTCGGAACGCTCGTCGGGTCGAACGGGTCGATCTCCACCACCCAGCCGAAGCGGTTGGGCTCGTTCGGCTCGTGTCCGACGTCGAAGCGCTCGTGGTAGCGGCCCCAGGCATAGGCGCCGGCCGGCAGGTTGAAGCGCTTGTGGTTGGCGGCCTCCGGCGAGCCCTCGGCCAAGGCGCCGGAGAAGTAGTAGTTGATGTTCTCCTCGCAGGTCAGCCACGTCCCCCAGGGGGTCGTGCCGCCGGCGCAGTTGTTGATCATCCCGAGGGCCGACCGGCCGCCGGGGTCGGCGGCGGTCTTCACCCGGTCGCTGCCGGCGGCCGGGCCGGTCAGCGCCATCGGCGTCGTGGCGGTGATGCGACGGGCGTATTTCGAATCCGGCACCACCGTCCAGCGGCCGTCCCGGCGCCGGATCTCGATGACCGAGCCGCCATGGGCCGCCATCTCGATGTCGACGAGGTCCCGGGTCATGCCCTTGAAGTCGACCGCCTTGCCGTCCTGGCGGCCGAGGCCGGGGAACATGAGTTCCTCGTTTGTGTATTCGTGGTTGACCACCAGGAGGCCGTGCGACGCCGGGTCGGCCGCCCCCGGCATCGGGAAGTAGCCCACGAAATCGTTGTTGTAGCCGAATTGCTGCGCTTGCGCGGCCGCCGTCTGGTTGCGCGGGTCGAAGGCCGGCGCGCCGGGCAGCACCGGGTCGCCCCAGCGGATCAGGATCTCGGCGTCGTGCCCGGCGGCGACGTGATGGTGCGCGTCCGATCCGGCCTCGATCTCAGCGAAGGGGAAGCGGGTGCCGGGGGCTTCCGCCGCCTGCGCAGCGCCGGCGGCCAGGGCGCGGGGCGTCACCACCGCCGCGATGGCGCCGACGCCGAGGAGACCGCGCAGGAGGTCGCGCCGGTCGAAGCGGGCCGCCACCACGTCGCCGAAGGTCGGATTCGCGCTGTCGTTCGACCCGCGATCCTCGGCGGCCTCCGCGGCCTGCGAGCGGGTGCGCGTCGGTTCGGTCATGCGGCGGGTCCGTGTAGGCGAGGGGACGGCGGGTGGCGACCTCTCCCGCTAGCCGGCCCGCATGGCACCGGTGTGACAGCGGCCGGCACCCCGGCCACCGGTCCTAGGCCTTCCGGCGTGCCGCGGCGGGCGTGTCGGCGTCGGGCGTCGCCGCCTTCTTGGCCGCCGCTTTCTTCGGAGCCGTCTTCTTCGGAGCCGCTGTCTTTGCAGCTGCCTTCTTGGGGGCCGACGCCTCGGCTGGCACCGCATCCGCCTCCCCCGTCTCCGCGGAAGCCTTCTTCACCGGCCCTGTCTTGGCCGCCGCCTTCTTCGCCGGGGCCTTCTTCGCCGGGGCCTTGGCGCCCGCCGCCTTGCGGGCCGGGGCCTTCTTCTTGCCCCCGCCCGCGGCTTCCCGGGCGGCGATCAGCTCCAGCGCCTGGGGCAGGTCGATGGCCTCGGCGGCGAGCGTCTTGGGCAGGGTCGCGTTGGTGGTGCCGTCGGTGACGTAGGGACCGTACTTGCCCGACTTGACCACGATGGGCTTGCCCGTCTCCGGGTGTTCGCCGAGGGGACGGCCCGGATCGGCCGCCGGCCCGCGCCGACCCCCGCCCTGCTCCTTGGCCACGATGAGGTCGATGGCCCGGTTGGCGCCGATCTCCAGCACGTCGTCGTCGCGCCCGAGATTCGCGTACATCTTGCCGTGCTGCACGTAGGGTCCGAAGCGGCCGAGATTGGCCAGGATCGGCTCGCCGGTCTCGGGGTGGCGGGCCACCTCGCGCGGCAGGGAGAGCAGCTTCAGGGCCATCTCCAGGTCGACCGAGGACGGGCTGGTGCCCTTCGGGATCGACGAGCGCTTGGGCTTCGGGGCCTCCTTCTCGGTCGAGGCCTCGCCGAGCTGGACGAAGGGGCCGAAGCGGCCGTCGCGCACCGTCACGGGCAGGCCGGAGACGGGGTCGTTGCCGAGCACCCGCGTGCCGGGCTGGCCGCCGTTCTCGGACGAGCCCTCGCCGTCGCCCTCGACGCCCGAGGCGGCGAGCTGGCGGGTGTACTTGCACTCCGGATAGTTCGAGCAGCCCACGAAGGCGCCGAACTTGCCGAGCTTCAGGGAGAGCTGGCCGGAACCGCAGGTCGGGCAGGTGCGCGGGTTCGAGCCGTCCGCCTTCTCGGGGAAGATGTGGGCGCCAAGCAGGTCGTTGAGGGCGTCGAGCACCTCGGCAACGCGCAGCTCCTTGGTGCCGGCGATCGCGGCGGAGAAGTCGCGCCAGAAGTCCCGCAGCACCTCGCGCCAGTCGATCTCGGCGTTCGAGACCCGGTCGAGTTGCGTCTCGAGGTCGGCCGTGAAGTCGTACTCGACGTAGCGCTTGAAGAAGCTCTCGAGGAAGCCGGTGACGAGGCGGCCCTTGTCCTCGGCCACGAGGCGCTTCTTGTCGATCCGCACGTATTCGCGGTCGCGCAGGGTCTGCAGCACGGCGGCGTAGGTGGAGGGCCGGCCGATGCCGAGCTCCTCCATGCGCTTGACGAGACTGGCCTCGGAATAGCGCGGCGGCGGCTCGGTGAAGTGCTGGGTCGAGGCGATGCGCTCGCGCTTGAGCGGGTCGCCCGCCTTCATCGGCGGCAGGCGCCGGCCGTCCTCGTCCTCCTCGTCGTCCTTGCCCTCCTGGTAGAGGGTGAGGAAGCCGTCGAACTTCACCACCTGGCCGGTGGCGCGCAGCTCCAGCTTGCGCGGCCCGACCCCTGCCACGACGTCCACCGTGGTGCGCTCCAGCTCGGCCGATTCCATCTGGCTCGCCACCGTGCGGGTCCAGATCAGCTCGTAGAGCTTGGCCTGCTCGGCATCGACGGTGCGGGCCACCGTCTTGGGCAGCCGGCCCATGTCGGTGGGACGCACGGCCTCGTGCGCCTCCTGGGCGTTCTTGGCCTTGACGCTGTACTTGCGGGGGCTCCCCGGCAGGTAGCGCTCACCGTATTCCTGGCCGATGACCCGGCGGGCATCGGCGATGGCCTCCGGCGCCATGTCGACGCCGTCGGTCCGCATGTAGGTGATCAGGCCCACCGTCTCGCCGTCGATCTCGACGCCCTCGTAGAGCTTCTGGGCGGCGCGCATGGTCTGGGCCGGCGCCATCCCGAGCTTGCGGGAGGCCTCCTGTTGCAGGGTCGAGGTGGTGAAGGGCGGGGCGGGGTGGCGCTTGGCGGGCTTGGCCTCGACGCTGCCGACCGAGAAGGTGCCGAGCTCGAGGTCGCGCTTGAACGCCGCCGCCTCCTCGCCGCTGCCGACGTCGAGGCGCTGGATGCGCTTGCCGTCGGCGCCGGTGAGGCGGGCCTCGAAGCTGGCGCCGGTCTCGGTCACCAGGGTCGCCACCAGCGACCAGTATTCCCGCGGCTTGAAGACCTCGATCTCGCGCTCGCGCTCGCAGACGAGGCGCAAAGCCACCGACTGCACGCGCCCGGCCGAGCGGGCGCCCGGCAGCTTGCGCCACAGCACCGGCGAGAGGTTGAAGCCGACGAGGTAGTCCAGCGCCCGGCGCGCCAGGTAGGCGTCGACCAGGGCCTGGTCGATCTGCCGGGGCTGGCGCATGGCGGTCTCCACCGCCGCCTTGGTGATCGCGTTGAAGGTCACGCGCTCCACCGGCATGCCCTTGAGGGCGCGGCGGGCGGTGAGCGCCTCGACCACGTGCCAGGAGATGGCCTCGCCCTCGCGATCCGGATCGGTGGCGAGAATCAGGCCGTCGGCCCCCTTCAGCGCCTTGACGATGTCGGAGACGCGCTTCGATCCGCGGTCGTCGAGCTCCCACAGCATGTGGAAGTCCGCCTCCGGATCGACGGAGCCGTCCTTGGCCGGAAGGTCGCGGATATGGCCGAACGAGGCGAGGACCTCGTAGTCGCGGCCGAGATACTTATTGATCGTCTTGGCCTTGGCCGGCGACTCGACGACGACGACTTTCATGTGCTGGTACTAGCCTCTCGTCAGGGCCTGACCCGCAGCGACGACCGTACGCAGATTGTGCGGGGGGCGTCGCCACCCGTCCGGAGAGGGGGTCGGCGCGGGGGAGAAGTGGGTCAAGGCCAGGGGGATGTCAAATGCCCCCTCCCGGCCCGGCCCGGCCTCACCCCCGTTTGGCGAAGGTCAGGGCCGCGTCGAGCGCCCCGTTCAGGGTGGTCACCAGCATGTCGGCGGAGAGGGTGCGGCGCAGCCGGTCGAGGGAGGCCGGATCGCGCTCGCGCCAGAAGCCGACGATGACCCGGACGCCCGGAATGGCCCGGCGCGCCTGGCGCACGTTCAGGCGGATCTGCGACAGGCTGACGGGCTCCAGGTAGGAGAAGCAGACCAGGGCGATGCCCGAGAGGTCGTCCGGCGTCTCGCCCCGGCGCAGCTGCGCCATCGACATCACCTGCGCCCCGAGGCCGTGCCGGTCGAGGATCTGGCCGAGCATCAGGGTCGCGGCCTCGTCGAAGGGCCCGCGGCTCGACACGCACAGCACCGGACGCGGCGCCCGCCAGCGGGCCGGGAGGTCGTCGGGGCGCAGGACCACCGCGGCGACCTGCCGGTCGGGGCCGATCGCCGCGATGGCCGCCGAGGTCTCGGAATTGCCGGCCGAGCCGGAGCCCGACCGGAGCCCGCGGCCCCCCGGCACGCTGCCGAGGCGGGCGACCACGGCGCGCAGGGCGGCGCCGACCTCGTCCTGGCGGGTCCGGTCGAGGGTGCCGCGCGAGAGGTCCTCCTGTGCCATCAGCAGGCCTGCGAGCACGACCTCGTCGTAGTAGGTGACGAGGGCGCGCGCCTTGAGGAACATCCGGCCCTGGTCGATCGCCTCCTCGGGGTCCCCCGCCAGCATGCGCTGGTAGAAGATCTCCGGGGGCGACAGGGCCGGGCGGTCGCCCAGGATCACGTCGAGGTACCAGAGCCGCTCGATGTGGCGCCCCAGCACCACGAGGCAGACGGTGATGGGGGTCGCCAGCACGAGGCCGATCGGCCCCCACAGGAAGGCCCAGAGGGTGGCGGCCAGGATCACCGCGATGGGCGAGAGCCCGGTGGAATGGCCGTAGAGCAGCGGCTCGACCACGTGGCCGGCGATGGGTTCCACCACCACGAACAGGATCGCGGTGGCGATGACCATGCTCCAGCCCGGATCGACGGCGGCGGCCACGATCAGGGGGAGGAGGGCGCTGATCGCCGCGCCGATATAGGGCACGAAGCGCATGATCGCGGCGAGCACCCCGAACAGGATCGGGTTCGGCACGCCGATCCACCACAGGCCGAAGCCGATCACCACGCCGAAGGCGATGTTGAGGACGAGCTGGGCGAGGAAGAACCGGCTCAGGCGGGCCACCGCGTCGTCGATGGCCGCGGTGGTGCGGCGCAGATCCCCCGAGCCCGCCAGGCGGATCGCGCGGTTCCGCAGGTCCTCCCGCTGCAGCAGGATGAAGATCGTGAAGATCAGGATCAGGCCCGTGGTGGCCAGGGGATGCAGGATCGGCCCGGCCACGGCGCCCAGCGTCCCGAGCAGCCCCGCCTTGGCGGTGGCGATCTGCACGTGGAGCGGATGGGCGAGGCTGCCCGCGCTGCCCTCGGGGGTCGTGGCGTTCGGATCCGGCTGCAGCTCGGCGCTGAGGTCCTGCACCATGTCGACCATGCGGGAGAGGGTGCCGCTGCCGGCGGTCGCCTCCTTCAGGGAGGCGATCTTCTCGCGCATCGTCACCTGGTAGCGCGGCAGGTCCGAGGCGAGCTGGGCCGCCTCGTTGGCGATCAGGAGCGACACCCCGAGGAGCGCCCCGAAGGCCGTGAGCACCACGGCGAGGACGGCGAGCGCGCGCGGCACCCGGATGCGGCGCAGGAGGCGGACCCCCGGCACGAGGACGAAGCTCAGCAGGATCGCGAGCGTCACAGGCACGAAGATGTCGCGCCCGAGATACAGGGCCGCCGCGATGGTGATCACGAGGAGGCACGAGGCCAGGGTCGTGAAGACCGGCATCGCCTGCCTCAGGAGGCGGGCGGTGATGGGATCGTCGCTCATGCTGGGGATGGGTCTCGTTGGGGTGAGCGACGCGGCGGCCGACGCGCCGGACGCGCGCGCGGCGGTCCGGAGAGACGCCTCGAACGGAGGCGGGCGCCTCAGGCGATGGCGGGCGCCTGGGGGCCGACCGCGGCATTGATCTGGGTGAGCAGCTTGGAGAAATCCACCGGCTTGGGGTGGTAGTCGTTGCAGCCGGCCTGGATCGCCTTGTCGCGGTCGCCCGACATGGCGTGCGCAGTCAGGGCGATGATCGGGATGCCCTTGGTGTCGCTGCCGGATTTCAGCACGCGGGCCGCCGACCAGCCGTCCAGGATCGGCAGGTTCATGTCGAGGAGGATGACATCGGGCTGGCCGGTGCGCGCCTGCTGCACGCCGGACTCGCCGTCATGCGCCAGGATCACGTCGTAGCCGCGCCGCTTCAGCCGGCGGGACAGGAAGTCCCAGATCTCCTCGTGATCTTCCACCAGCAGGATTTTCGCCATGGCCCCTCTACCCCTCGATCGTCGTCGGCCCCGATTCCGCCCGGCAGATCGCATCCCGGACGGCCCATGCGGGACCCGAGCTCATGAAACGAACTCGGACCCCCGAGCAAGACGCGTGCTCGGGCCGTGCGGTGAACGCACGATCGGCCGGAACGGTCCATGCCTCCCTGCGCGATCCAGCGACACGGGGGCCGGGCTGTGACGGCCCGGCCCGTCAGGGCGCGCGCGCTGCGGGCGTGGGGTGTGCAGGATTGGGCTGTGCAGGAATGGCCTGTGCAGGAATGGGCGCCGCCGGCACGGGCGCTGCGGGCCGGGGCGGATCGAGGCTCGTGTGGGGGCGGTCGTCGCTGTAGCGCCCCCGGGTGCCCGGCAGGAGGCCGTTGTCCTGCATCCAGATCATCAGCATCACCGTCGCCAGCAGGGTCGCGAACGACGTCAGCCGGCCGATATGGCGCCGCTGGACGACCATCAGCACCAGGGTCGCCAGGAACAGGAGGAACAGGACGAGGAGCAGCATGCGGCCTTCCCGGGCAAGCCACCCGGCCGGGCCCGGAGCCCGGCGCGGATCGCGGGGCCAACGGGGCGGACGCCGCCCCCGTTCCACCGGCCAGGCCCCGCCGGGGAAACCGAGACAGGCCCCGCCAGGGAAACCGAGACAGGCCCCGCCAGGGAAACCGGGACAGGCCCCGCCAGGGAAACCGGGACAGGCCCCGCCGGGGAACCGAGACAGGCCCCGCCGGGGAACAAGGCGCCGCCGGGGCATCTTCTCCTCCGGAAGGCCCATTCCCGGCCACCGCCTCCCCCATACCCGATTCTGACCGCGCGCCGGACATTCCGGCCCCCGGGCGACTGGAGATCCGCCATGAAGGCACTGTGCTGGCACGGCAAGGGCGACATCCGCTGCGACACCGTCCCCGATCCGCGGATCGAGGATGCCCGCGACGTCATCATCAAGGTGACGTCCTGCGCGATCTGCGGCTCCGACCTCCACCTGATGGACGGGCAGATGCCCACCATGGAAGCGGGCGACGTCCTCGGGCACGAGTTCATGGGCGAGGTGGTCGAGGTCGGGACCGGCTTCACCAAGTTCCGCAAGGGCGACCGCATCGTCGTGCCCTTCAACATCAATTGCGGCGAGTGCCGCCAGTGCCTGCTCGGCAACTGGTCGGTCTGCCAGCGCTCGAACCGCAACGCCGAGATGGCGGCCGCGCAGTTCGGCTACACCACGGCGGGCCTGTTCGGGTATTCGCACCTCACCGGCGGCTATGCCGGGGGCCAGGCCGAGTATGTGCGCGTGCCCATGGCCGACGTCGCCCCCATGAAGGTGCCTGAGGGCATGGACGACGAGTCGGTCCTGTTCCTCACCGACATCCTGCCCACCGGCTGGCAGGGCGCCGAGCATTGCGAGATCAAGGGCGGCGAGATCATCGCGGTCTGGGGCGCCGGACCGGTCGGCCTGTTCGCGATCCAGTCGGCCAAGATCATGGGCGCCGAGCGGATCATCGCGATCGAGACCGTACCCGAGCGGCTCGCGCTCGCCCGCAAGTACGGTGCCACCGACGTCATCGACTTCATGAAGGAGGACGTCTTCGAGCGCATCCTGGAGATCAGCAAGGGGGAGGGCGCCGACGGCGTCATCGACTGCGTCGGCATGGAGGCCACGGCCGGCCACGGCATCGCCGGGGTGCTCAGCACCCTCCAGGAGAAGCTGACCTCGACCGAGCGCCCCTACGTGCTCGCCGAGGCGATCAAGGCCGTGCGCCCCTGCGGCATCGTCTCGGTGCCGGGCGTCTATGGCGGGCCGGTGCCGGTCAACATGGGCTCGATCGTGCAGAAGGGCCTGACCCTGAAGAGCGGCCAGACCCACGTGAAGCGCTACCTCGAGACGCTGACGAAGCTGATCCAGGCGGGCAAGTTCGACATGACCTCGCTGATCACACACCGGTCGGCCGACCTCGCCGACGGTCCGGACCTCTACAAGACCTTCCGCGACAAGCAGGACGGCTGCGTGAAGGTGGTCTTCCACCCGAACTGAAATCTGCACCCGAACTGAAATCTGCACCCGAACTGAAATCTGCACCCGAACTGAGATCTACACCCGAACCCAGACCTCGGGTCGCGCGCCGGATTTCGGCGCGCGACCGGACAATAGCCGCCAGATCACCCAAGGATATCTCGGCCCACCTGCGCCGATGTGCATTGCGGCGGGCCCCTGGCATCCGCTAAAGGCGAACGATGTCAGACCTGGAATCTCTCCTCGAACGCCTCAAGGACGCTCAGAGGACCCTCATCACCGAAGCCGCGAGGATCGAGATGCTGCCGCCCGACAGCGTGCTGCGCCGCGTCGCCGATCTCGAGAACACCATCGCGGCCGTCGAGGCCCTGATCGAGGAGCAGGTCCATCGCCCAGGCCGCGCCACGGCATAGAACTGCGCCACGGCATAGAGCCGCGCCACGGCCTGACGCGGCGCCGCGGACAGAGCCCCCGCCGCTGGTGACCCCGGACGGGCGCTACCTCGTGGTGCGCGGCCGTCTCTGGCGCCGGACCCGGCCCGATCTCGAACCGGCCACGCGCGAGACCCTCGTCGCCGCCCTGATGGATGCCCGCCGGGCCGTCAAGGCCGGCAAGGCGGCGGAGGACCCGGAGGCCGTCGCCGCGGCCCGCCGCGCCGTCGACGCGGCCAAGCGGGGCCTGGGCGAGCGCGGCCCGGTCTGGTGGGACGACGGCGCGCCCGACCTCAACCGCCACATGGCCCGCACCACGCCCTACGCCGACTGGTTCGCGCGGGAGATGGCACGGGAGACGGCGCCAGCAGGGGAGCCTCCGGCGGGTGCGGCGGGATAGCGCGCCGGCTGGACCCGCGCGGCGTTTTCGCCTATATCGGGCCTGCGGTTGATGACCGGTTCGTAATAACGTTTCAGGACCCGGAGGGCAGTACTCCGGCGCCTCCACCACAAGCCCATCCGCTGCGGCAGGCCCGTGCTCGATGGTGGTCTTCTGATGGGGGCGAAATAGGATCGACTGGGCGGTAAAGGGATCGCGAGTTCGCTCACACTTCGGTGCGGGACGATGCGGCTGTCGGTAAGGACTCGACCGGTTCGACGCAGGCAACCCCTGTTTCGGGCATTTGGCCAAAACTCTAAATGCCAACGATAACGTTGTCATGGATGCCCGCCTCGCGGCGTAAGCATCTTGCGGTAGGGTAACCGTCGAAACAGAACCCGGAGCTTCGGCTCCGGGACCCACCTTTACCCGATACTTCGTCGAGAGACCGGCCCCGCCCATGGCGATGGCCCGGGCGCGCATCCGCGTCCGTCCTCCGAAGCATCGTCCCGGCCTCTTCGAACACGAAAAACCCCGGTGCCGAAGGCGCCGGGGTCTCTCGTGCGGCCTGCGGGCCGCCCGCGCGGAGCGGGCGGCGGGGTGGAGGCTCAGACCGGGGTGGTCGGGTAGGCGCGCACGCGGTTGCGGCCCTCGACGGTGCCGCCCAGGGCGTTGCCCGGGATCGCGTCCGGCGAGGTGGCGGCGGCCGCCTGCGGGGCGGTCCAGCCCTCGGCCCGCCAGTTCTGCGCGCGCTCGTCGACGTCGATCGAGCCGTGCTCCTCGAGGATGTCCATCACCCGGGCCGCGTGGGTCTGGTCGGCCCGGACGGTGACGAGGGTGCCGCCGCGGCGCACGCCCTCGCTGTAGGTGTGGGCGTCGGTCTCGCTGAGGCCCGCCCCCGTGAGGCCGCCGGCGAGGCCGCCGGCCGCGGCGCCGATGCCGGCGCCCGTCACCGTGGCCACGAGCCAGCCGGCCGCCACCACGGGGCCGACGCCCGGGATCGCCAGGAGGCCGAGGCCGGTCAGCAGGCCGGCCGCGCCGCCCAGGACCGTGCCGACGGTGGCACCGGCACCGGCGCCGCTGGAGGCCTTCTCGGGCGTGTCGCCGTGGACGGGGGCGTCGAGGTCGGTGGTGCCGCGCAGGCGCCCGGCATGCCGGTCACCCTCGTTGCTGCTCACGATGCTGATGTCGGAATGGGCGATGCCGGCGGCCTCCAGCTTGGAGACGGCCGCGCTGGCATCGTTGTAGTCGTCGTACAGGGCGGTGATGGTCTGATGGGCCATGGGGTACTCCTGTGGGCGGACGAGGGTGGGAGGGGCCGGGGCGGGCTTACTGGGCCGCCACGTTGCCCTTGAAGTCGACGCCGACCTTGACCGGCTTGCCGTCGAGCACCGCTTCGCCGCGCCAGATGCCCTTGTCGTCCTTGGTCAGGCCCTTGACGTCCTTGTAGCCGGCCTCGGTGAGGCGGTGGTGCGTCTGGGCCTCGGTGAAGCTGTTGGCGCCTTCCTCGAGCTTGGCGTTGGACGCGGCCTTGGCGGTGGCGGGCTTGGTCGCGTCCGGCTTGTCGGTGTTGGGCCGGGTCACGGCCTCCTGGCCGCCGGAGGTGGCGCTGGACTTGGCGTCCGGCGCCGGGGTGCCGGTCACGGTGGTCTGGGCGAAGGCCGAACCCGCACCGAGGACCGTCAGGATGGCGAGGGTGGTCAGGGACCGTTTCACGGCATTCTCCTTGGTAATTCTGAGTCTGGGACGCTGCGATCCGTCTGCGACTCCGCGACGGGCGAAAGTCCCTCTCAATTCGGCAGGACGGCAAAGCGTTCCAGGCCGGAGCCCAGGAACTCGAAACAGAGCCCAGAAATTCAAACCAAAGCTCAGGCATTCGGACGCGAATGGCCAAGCCGGCGCGTTGTCATAAATGTTCCATCTTGTTGTGACAGGTCTTGGCGGATGACATGACAAGATCAGCCCAAGCACAGGACCGGACCTGATCGGTGCGGATATCCAGGATCGCCTCCGAATGCGTCGCTGATCGCGAGAAAACTTCCAAATCCCCGGTTACAGTTCGGTCGAGCGCTCGGCCCCGACGCGGCCCGGGGCAGGGCTGCGGTCCCGGCGCCCGCGCGGTCGCGCCCGGACAGAACGGGATTCCGCCCGGCGCGAAAAATCTGCCCGGCCAGGGTTGCCAGCGCAAAAGGGAGCCTCTAAACACCCGCTCACACCGGGGCGGCGGCAACGCCCACCGGTCGCAGGCGCCCGTAGCTCAGCTGGATAGAGCACCAGACTACGAATCTGGGGGTCAGAGGTTCGAATCCTTTCGGGCGCGCCATTCTACTTCACGACATCTTCGAAGATCGAACCGGGCAGCGTTTCGCTGCACCGCGCGTGAGACTTCGTCTCAGCGGCTGCGGGGTTCGCCGCGGCGGTGCATGTCCGCTCCGCCGTTCAGCGAGCCGTCACCCCCGATCCCCTATCCGCATCCGCTCCCCATCCTGTAGGACGTCGCAGGGCCCGCGCTGCGCTGCGGTGGCCGCGGCCCCGGCGCGACCGGGCAAGACAAGGGCTGGGCAAGGCAAGGGCCGGGCAAGGCAGCGGCCGGGCAGGGGCCGGAGGACGGGAGCAGGTATGTCGCGAATCCACGCCGCCTATCCGAAGCTGTTCCGCGTGGCGGCTTGGCTCAGCGTCGCCGCCCTGGTCTGGCTCTCGTGGATTCCGCGGGAATGGGAGGCGCGCACCTCGCTGCCCGGGCAGATCGAGCACACCGTCGCCTATTGCGGGACGGCCGGGCTGTTCGTCCTCGGCTACGGCGCGCGGCGCTGGTGGCGGATCGCCCTGCCGCTCGTGGCCCTCGGGGGCGTGCTGGAGATCGGCCAGTCCTGGATTCCGGGCCGGACCGCCCAGGTCGTCGATTTCGCGGCGAGCGGCATGGGAGCACTCCTCGGCACCCTGGCCGGCATGCTCCTGCTGCGGCTGCTGATCAGGACCCGGATCTTTTCGCGTTGACCTTGCCACGCTGACTCATCGCGAGTCGCGTCGCCCGCCCGTGTCGGACGGTCACGCCTTCCGGGGCGAGACGGGCGTGGGCTCGGAGTTCCAGAGCAGGGACGTCGCGACATAGGTCGCCTCGACCGCCACGAGCATCCAGATCGCATCCGCCAGGACGATCCCGATCGCGCGATGCTCGAGGGCGCCCTCGACGCCGATGGCGACCGCCAGCAGCGAGACGATCACGAACAATCCGGGCAGGCGAACGGCCTGGCTTGCGGCGGCTCCGAGCGAGGCGAAACAGATCAACAGCATGTGCGCACCAACACCAACGCTGGCGAGACTACCTAGGTATTTGGAGGACACAAGCAGAAATAAAGAGCAGATTTGTGCTTTGCAGCATTCAAGCTGCACTGCGGTCGTCATCCTATTACAAGCCACAGCAACCCATAAGCCGCCCAGCAGAGGAAGATCACCCAGGCGAAGGTCAGTCCCACGCCAAGGCCGAGGGCGGCCAGGATCGAGACGCCGTGCAGGAGACGGCCGAGCGCCACCCGGACGGACCGGGCCGGCGGAGCGTCCACGAGACGCTCGGGATCATGCGCCTGATCGGGCGACCGGTTCATCGAGGGTTTCCCAAGGGGCGGACATCAGCGCGGCACGCGCTGGAATCTGCCCCCCTCAACGCCATCGGGCAGACTATCGTTGCACATCGAAGGCGGCCGTCAAGTCCATCCGCCCCTCGGCCCGGGCCGAAGCCGTATCCGCCGAAAGACGCGCCCGTGAAATCTCGCCCATGAGACCCCGTGCCCATGAGACATCGTGCCCATAAGACGTCTTACTCGTGAGACATTTTACCCATGACGGGGCGCGCCCATGACAAGACTTGCCGAAGACAAGACTTGCCAAAGACGAGACTTGCCCGTGAAGCGGGATGACCATCGCGCGGATGGGCGTTGAGCGTGCCTCGCGGGCCGCGGGACGGGCGCCGTTCAGCCGCGTCGGCCGAACGGCTTGAAGGTGGCGAAGGGTTTGAAGGTGGCGAAGGGCTTGAACCGGACCGCGCGGAGCAGCGGCCGCTCGAGGACCAGGTGGACGGCGAGCCCGAGGAGGTTCGCGAAGACCAGCAGCAGCACGACCTTCGCGATGTCGCTGGTGATCGACAAAGCCGCCACCAGCATGAAGCCCCAGCGGATGGCGAAGGTGTGCACGAGATAGGTGGAGAACGACGCGTCGCCGAGGAGATTCAGGCTCCTGGCGATCAGGCTCTCCGGCGCCCTGTGGGGAATCAGGCAGGCGAGGACCGCCAGGACCGCCGCGGCGTGCACGCCCCACTTCACGGCGACCGGGCGCGGCACCGCATCGTCCGCCAGGATCGCGGCGCCGCCGACCAGGCAGAGCAAAGCCGCGGCGAGGAGGGCGAGCCCCAGGGCGGGCAGGGCGGCGGGGAAGCGGGCGGCCAGCGTCGGGCGGAGCAGGCCCGCCATGGCACCGCCCAGGAAGGTCAGGATGATCGGGTCGGTGCAGAATTGCAGCGTGGTCGCGGGCGAGCGCGTGTCCAGCAGGGATTTCTCGAACAGGCCGATGCCGAACAGGGCAAGGAAGACCCCGCACAGGACGAGGATTCCGGTCCGCTTGGCGAACAGCAGGCTGAAGGCGAAGATGACGTAGAACAGCATCTCGTAGTTCAGCGTCCATCCCTGCGTCAGGATCGGCCGGACCTCGCCGGCGGAATTGACCAGGGGCAGGAAGAGGAACGACGCGGCGATCTCGTTCAGCGGCGGGAGAGCGTGCTTGCGCACGATGGCGAACAGGAGCAGCGCGGAGATGAGCCAGTAGAGCGGGATCAGCCGCTGGAAGCGCTTCTTGAGAAACCCGACCTGGGCGCCCGCCTGGCCGAACTTGTCCTCCGACGTGACCATCATCAGGCAACCGCTGATGGCGAAGAAGGTCTCGACGCCGAGATCACCGAACATCCAGGCGATGCTCTTCAGATCGTACCCGTAGAGAGTCTCGGCCGTGAAATTCAGAAGCACGTGGTCCATGATCACGAACGATGCCACGATGCATCGCAGGATCTGAATGGAATACAGGGGCGCGGACTTCGCGACACCGACAGGTCGACCCTGCTTCAGTTCATCGACGGCCGGACGCGAAATCGGACTATGGATCGCGAGATTCAATCGAGCCCCCAGCGTCTGCAACTTCCCTGGAAGTCTCAATCGAATCGCGCGACGCATCGCGCTTCGGCATAAGGCCGGAGTCAGGACAGCGGAAGCCTCTTTGTTGGCATGGGCCCGTCAAGCTCTGCGCATCCTGCCCGTTCAGGCCGCATCGGCACCGGGGGTCGCCCGACCGGCGGCCGACCCCGCGCGCATGGCCGGGTCCCGAAGCCCTGCCGCGTCAGGAGCCGGCGCCCTCCTGCGGCTCGGGCACCGCCGTCCGCGCTTCGTTGCGGGCGCGCTCGGCGCGCAGCTCCCGCTCGGCCATCAGCCAGAACTCGACCTCGAATCCCTCGGGGCGGTGGTTGCGCTCCCAGATCTCATGGGCGCGTTCGCGGATCCGCTCGAACGTGATTCCGTCATCCGACATCGTGCCTCCTGCTCCTTCGGCTCGGTCACAGCCCGCTGCGTCGACGCGGGGCCAACGCTTCACGGTGGGATTCGTCCCCGGGCGGGATTCGTCCCCGTGGCGGCATCGCCCGCCCGCTTTCCCACAGGCCGGCGGCCGGGGCGGTTTGACCGCCCCCCCGAAAACCGCCTAGCCTGTCCGGGACGGTTCCTCGTTAACGAGGATCAAAAGGGAACGCGGTGAGGGCGAGAGCCCGAGGCCGCGGCTGCCCCCGCAACTGTGAGCGGCGAGCCCCTCATCAACACGTCACTGGGCCTGTCCGGCCTGGGAAGACGATGAGAGGGCGGTGACCCGCGAGCCAGGAGACCTGCCGTCAGTCGTGGTCACACGCGAAACGCATCGGGCGGGGTGTCCTGGTGGGTGTCGAAGCGCTCGGCCGTCCTCGCGGCGGCCCCGGGCTTGGGCCTCGTTCGCGGTGACGTGCCACTTCACGCGACCCGTCGCGTCAGCCGTCCCGTCGATGCCCGTCTCCGCCCACGCGTCCCGCCCCCGCCTGCTCCCTCCGGCCGCGCCGTGCGGTCCGGTGACGGCTGCGCCGTGGACGGAGTCGCGTGGGGCTCCCACCAGCGATTGTAATGTTATAACATTCGCACTAGTGGAGACGGCACTTCGGCGCCTGCCGATGCCCGCGCGCCTTTCCGGTTGTCCCATGCCCGTCGCCCCGATCCCGCTCTCCCCCGCGAACCGCCGCCGGCCGCACCGGCGCCATGCCCGGCCCCGTCACCAGTCTTGGCCTCGTCACCTCGCTTGGCCCCGTCACCTCACTTGGCCCCGTCACCGGGCTTGGCCCCTCACGTCCCTATCCCTCGCGGCCCTGCTCGGCGGCCTGCTGCCGATGCCGGCCGGCGCCGAGGCCCCGGAGGCCCAGCCGGCCGTGACCCTGGAGACCCTCGAGGTCGCGGGATCCGGGCGGGGCGGGCCGCCGCCGGCCGAGGGCCTCAACCTGCGCAGCCCCGGCCGCAGCGCCAGCCGCCTCGGGCTCACGCCCCTGGAGACCCCCGCCAGCATCGACGTGATCGCGGGCGAGACCACCCGCCTGCGCGGCCAGAACACGGTTGCCGAGGCCGTCACCCAGAACGCCACCGGCATCACCACGGTGGCGGCGCCGGGCAACGGCAACGGCGCCTTCACGGCCCGGGGCTTTGCCGGCCCGAACTCGATCCAGCAGCTCTACGACGGCACCCGCCTGTTCGTGGGCGCCGGCACCGTGACGTTTCCCTTCGACACCTGGAACGTCGAGCGCATCGAGGTGCTGCGCGGGCCGGCCTCCGTGCTCTACGGCGACGGCGCCATCGGCGGCGTGGTCAACGTGGTGACGAAGAAGCCGCTGTTCACGCCCTTCAACGAGGCCCGCGCGGCTCTCGGCTCGGACGGGCTGGCGCGCCTCGCCCTCGATTCCGGCGGACCCATCGGCGAGGCCCTGGCCTACCGCCTCAACGTCAGCGGCAACCGCGCCGAGGGCTGGGTTTCGCCGGACGGCAGCTTCCGCAACCTCGCGGTCTCGGGCGCCCTGACCCTGCAGGCGACGCCGGACCTCGCCGTCACCCTGAGCCATGATTTCGGGTACCAGGAGCCGGCCCGCTACTGGGGCACGCCCCTGGTGAACGGGCGCATCCTCGAATCCCTCCGGTTCAACAACTACAACGTCCGCGACGCCCAGATCCTCTGGACCGACAACTGGACGCAGCTGCGCGCCGAATGGACGCCGAGCGCCGACGTCACGGTCCGCAACACCGCCTACCGGCTCCAGAGCCGGCGCCAGTGGCGGGACGTCGAGCAATACGCCTTCAACCGGGATACCGGGCGGATCGACCGCTCCGACTATCTCGAGATCTACCACCAGCAGGAACAGGTCGGGAACCGCCTCGACGCCACCTTCCGCGGCACCCTGTTCGGGTTCCGCAACGAGTTCCTGGCCGGGTTCGACGTGAACCACATCGCCTTCCGGCACACCAACAACTTCTTCTTCGACACCAGCACCAGCGTCGATCCCTTCGTCTACGACCCGGGCCTGTTCCCCGCCGAGGGCCGGGCCCGGCCCGCCTACGCCACCAGCACCTCCCAGGCCTCGGTCTTCGCCGAGAACCGCCTGATCCTGTCCGACCAGGTCTCCCTGCTGGCGGGGGTGCGCTACGACGCGCCGGTCCTCCACCGCACCGACCTCGTCACCGGCGCCGGCTTCGACCGCGACTTCCGGGCGCTCAGCTACCGCTTCGGCGCCGTCTACAACCCGACGCCGCTGCTGGCGCTCTACGCGCAATACGCCACCGCCACCGACCCGGTGGGCAGCCTGATCTCGCTGTCGCAGAATCTCGCCAACTTCCGGCTCTCCACCGGCGAGCAGGTCGAAATCGGCGCCAAGGGCGTCGCCTTCGGCGGCCGGGCGGAGTGGACGCTGGCCGGCTACCGCATCGTCAAGGACAACCTGATCTCGACGGTGCCGGGCCAGCCGACGCTCTCGACCCAGGTCGGCCGGCAATCCTCCCTCGGCGTCGAGGCGGCCCTGAGCCTGCACCTCGCCGAGGCCTGGCGCATCGACGCCAACCTGGCGCTGCTGCACGCCCAGTACGACGACTTCAACCAGGCGGTCGGCGGCACGGTGGTGTCCTATGCCGGGCGCCAGCCCATCGACGTGCCGGAGCGGGTCGGCAACCTCTGGGTCAATTGGGCCTTCGCCCCGGCCTGGGAGGCCCGGGTCGGCCTGCAGCACGTGGGCGAGACCTTCAGCGACTTCGGCAACCAGGCCCCGCGCCCGGCCTACACCCTGGTCAATGCCGGGCTCGACCATCAGGTCACGCCGGACTCGCGCCTGTCGCTGCGCGCCTACAACCTGTTCGACACGGTCTACGCGATCAGCGGCAACGCCGTGAACGGGGTCGGCACCAACTGGCTTCTGGGCCGGCCGCGCTCCGTCGAGATCGCCTACAGCGTGCGGTTCTGATGCGGCTCAAAACCCTGAAGCGCTGGCTGATCCTCGGCCATCGCTGGCTCGGCATCGCCACGGGGCTGTTCCTCGCCGCCTGGGTGCTGTCGGGGCTGGTGATGCTCTACGTGGCCTTCCCGGCCCTGACCGAGGCCGAGCGCCTGTCCCGCCTCGCGCCGATCGCCTTCGACCGGGTCCTGCTCGGGCCGGACGAGGCCCTGGCGCGGGCGGGGCTCGCGCCGGCCCCCGGCGGCCTCGACCTGTCCATGCGGGGCGGTACGCCGGTCTATCAGGTGACCGCGCGGGACGGCGCCCGGCACACGGTCTCGGCCGAGACCGGGCAGGCCCTCGGCCCGGTCGACGCCGCGGCGGCCCGGGCCCCGTTCGGGCCGGGCGCCACCGTGCGGGCGGTGACCCGCGACCAGTGGACGGTGCGGGACCGCTACGACCCGCTGCGGCCCTTCCACGTGGTGGCGCTCGGCGACGCGGCCGGCACCGAGCTCTACGTCTCGGCCCGCACCGGCGCGGTCGTCCTCGACACCACCCGCCGGGAGCGCCTGTGGAACTGGCTCGGGGCGATCCCGCACTGGTTCTACCCGACCCCCCTGCGGGCGCGGGGCGAGCTCTGGCGGGGCAGCGTGCTGTGGGTCTCGGGCATCGCCACCGCCGGGGTGCTCAGCGGCCTCGCCCTGGGGATCTGGCGCCTGCGCCTGCGCCGGCCCTACGCCTCCGGGGCGGTGACGCCCTATCGCGGGTTCGCCCGCTGGCACCACCTCCTCGGCACCCTCGGGGGATTGAGCCTCCTCGCCTTCGTCGCCAGCGGCTGGCTCTCCATGAACCCGAACCACTGGTTCTCGCCCCGCACGCCCCCGGCACCGATGCGGGAGGCCTATGCCGGGGCCCCGGCCCCGGTCGGGCGCGCCGCCCTCGACGGCCTGGCCCGGCCGGGGCTCGTCGAAATCCGGTTCACGCAGGTGGACGGCCGGCCCGTGCTTGTCGCCGCCGAGGCGGGCGGTCGCCGGGTCGCGGTCCCGGCGCCCACGGAGGCGACCCTGCGCGCGGCCGCCGCCCGCGCCCTGCCGCAGGCCCGCCTCGCCGGGGCCGAGACCCTGACCGCCTACGACGCCTACTGGTATCCCCACCACGACACCCGGCCGCTGCCGGTGCTGCGCCTGCGCTTCGACGACCCGGCCGCGACCTGGCTCCACATCGACCCCGAGACCGGCGCGCTCCTCGACCGCCTCGACGCCAGCGGCCGGCTCCAGCGCTGGCTGTTCGAGGCGCCGCACCGCCTCGACTTCGGAAACCTGTTCCAGGCCCGCCCGGCCTGGGACGCGGTGATGTGGCTCCTCAACGGCCTCGGCGCCACGATCGCCCTCTCGGGCGTGGTGCTGGGCTGGCGGCGCCTGCGGCGCACGGTGCGGATCGGGTAGGCCGGGCCCGCGATGTCGCACGGTGCAACCGGGACGGGCTCGGCGACTTGATCGGCCGGGCGCGCCGGCGCGCGCCGGGAGGGATACCAGCCATGTCCGGAACCGAGATCCGCCTCGCCCTCGACGCGATCCCGATGGGAGGCATGGCGGAGGGCACGGCCGGCGACGAGAAAGTGCTGTTCGTGCGCGACGGCTCCGGCGTGCGGGCGTTCCAGGCCAAGTGCCCGCATCTCGGGGCGCCGCTCGCCAAGGGCGAGATCTGCGGCGGACGCCTCTACTGCCCCTGGCACAAGGCCGCCTTCGCGCTCACCGACGGGAGCCTGGAGGAGCCGCCGGCCCTCGAGGCCCTGACGCGCTATCCCGTCCGCATCGAGGGGGCCGAGGCCGTCGCGACCCTGACGCCGGAGCCTGCGCCGAAGAAGACGCAGGGCGCCCCCGTGGCGCAGGTGCTCATCGTCGGTTCGGGCGCGGCGGCCGTGGCCTGCGTGAAGACCCTGCGCCGCGAGGGCTATGACGGCCGCATCACGATGGTCGGCCGCGAGGCGCACCCGCCCTACGACCGGACCAAGCTCTCGAAGCAGTTCCTGGCCAAGCCGACCCCGCCCGAGAAGACGTGGATCGAGCCCGATTTCGACCGGGCCAACGGGGTCGAGCGGATCACCGGGGCGGCGACCCGGGTCGATCCCGCCCGGCGCAGCGTCACCCTGGCGGACGGCCGCACCCTGACGGCCGACGCGATCCTGGTCGCCACCGGGAGCCGGGCGGTGCTGCCGGACTTTCCCGGCCGGGACCTCGACGGGGTCTTCACCCTGCGCAGCCTCGACGACGCGGTCCGCCTCAGCGAGGCGGCGGGCGAGGCCAAATCGGTGGTCGTGGTGGGCGCCGGCTTCATCGGCCTGGAGGCCGCCGCCTTCCTCAACAAGCGCGGGCTCTCCGTCACCGTGCTGGCGCGCGAGGACGTCCCGTTCGCCAAGCGCTTCGGCGAGGCGGTGGGCGCGGCGCTCAAGCGCTACCACGCCGGCAACGGCGTCGCCTTCGCGACCGGCTCCGTCGCCCGGATCGCCGGCACCGGCCGCGTCGAGGCCGTCGAGACGGAGGACGGACGGCGCCTACCCGCCGACCTCGTCCTCGTGGGCGCGGGCGCCGAGCCGGAGACCGGCTTGGTCGCGGGCGTCGCGCCCGACGCGAGCGGCGGCCTCCCGGTCGGCGGCGACCTGACGCTCGCGGAGGGCGTCTGGATCGCGGGCGACATCGCCGCCTTCCCGGAGACGGCGAGCGGCGAGACGGCGCGGATCGAGCATTGGCGCCTGGCGCAGCAGCACGGCACGCACGTGGCCCGGGCCATCCTCGGCCGGGGCGACGCCTTCGCGGGCGCGCCGTTCTTCTGGAGCAACCAGGGCGACAAGCGGCTCGATTACGGCGGCTACGCCAAGGGGTTCGACCGGATCGTCCTGCAGGGCGACCCCGACGCCCTCGACTTCATCGCCTACTACGTCACGGGCGACCGGGTGACCGCCGCCTGCAGCATCGGCCGCAACACGGCCTTCACCGCCTTCCTGCACCTGCTCGGCCTCGGACGCCTCCCCCCGGCGGCCGCGATCGAGGCCGGGGCGGACCTGCCCGCCCTCGCGCGGTCGAACGGCTAGGCCAAGCCGCCCACCGCGCAGCTAAGCCACGCCGCCAGGGCCGGGGCTCCGGCGTTGGCGGCCCCCGCGAGCCGCAGCGTGCGTGCCGGGCGGTTCGCGGGGGCCGTCTCGAAGGCCCCATATCGAAGGCCCCGTCGCGAAGGCCCCGTCGCGAGGGCCACGGCGCGCGCCGGTCGGTTTCCACCCCGCCGCCCGGGTGCTATCAGCCACCCAGGGCAGAGCGCGGGATCGTCCGGTCGCGCTGGCCACGGAGGGGTGGACGCACCCGGCCGTCCGCTACCGGGCCGACGACCGCGGCATGGATCTGCATTCGCTCACCGACCGCCTCGTCGGTTCCGAAGCTCGGCTGGACGCTCTGGCCGAGTACGGCATCCTCGATACGCCGCCGGAACCGGCCTTCGACGGCATCGTGCGCCTGGCGACCCGGCTGTGCCGGACCCCCGTGGGTCTCGTCAGCTTCGTCGCCGCCGACCGCCAGTGGTTCAAGGCGCGGCGCAATTTCCCCCATTGCGAGACCGATCTCGACCGCTCGGTGTGCAAGTTCGTCCTCGCCGAGCCCGACGTGCTCGTGATCCCGGACCTCACGGCCGATCCGCGCACGGCCACCAATCCCCTCGTCACCGGCGCGCCGTGGATCCGCTTCTACGCCGGCGCTCCGCTGCGCACGCCCGAGGGGCAGGTCCTCGGCTCGCTCTGCGTGATCGACACCGTGCCCCGGCCCGGCGGCCTGACCGGGGACCAGATCGAGGACCTGCGCACGCTCGCCGCCCAGGTCGTCACGCAGCTGGGCATGCGCCGCGCCGTCCAGGACCGCGACACGCTCCTGGCGGTCCAGCAGACCGAACTGCGTCGCGCCCGCCGTCTCGACGTCCTGGCCAAGACCTCGGCGGCGCTGCTCCTCACGGACGACCCCACCGCGGTTCTCGAACCGATCCTCACGGAGGGCGCCGACGTGCTCGGGTTCGACCGGGCCCTGCTCTACGACATCGCCCCGGACGGATGCCACCTGCGCCTGTCCCATGCCGTCAACATCACGCCCGAGGCGCAGGCGCTCCTGAAGCGCCGGGCCTTCGGCGATCCGACCTGCGGGGTCGTCGCCGCGACACGGCGCCCGGTGATCCGGACCGCCATCCAGGCGGGCGACGAGGCCCAGGATGCCCTCTCCCGGCAGCTCGGCTTCGATGCCTATGCCGGCTTCCCGGTCGTCAGTCGGGGCGAACTCACCGCGGTGATCGCCTTCGCCTCGACCCGGGTGCCGGTCTTCGACGGCGAGGCGCTGGCGTTCTTCGAGACGCTGGCCCGCCTGATGGCCGCGGTCTACGACCGCCTGGACGGCGAGGCGGAGCTGGCCGAGGTCGGGGCCTACTGGCGGAGCCTGTTCGAGCGGCTGAGCGAGGGCTTCATCGTCGGCGAGGTGGTCCGCGACGCCGCGGGCCGGGCGACCGACTGGCGCTACATCGAGGTCAACCGCGCCTGGGGCGACCTCCTCGGCATCGATGCCCGTTCCGCGACGGGCCGCACGGTCCGTGAGGTGTTCCCCGGCATCGAGGAGGCCTGGATCGACGAGTTCGTCCAGGTGGTCGAGACCGGCGAATCCGTGGCGTTCCTGCGCCGGGTCGGCAGCCTCGACCGCTGGTACGAGGGGCGGGCCTTCTCCGTCGGCGGCAAGCGGTTCGCCGCCCTGTTCCTGGAGGTGACCGACCGCGTGCAGGCCGAGGCACGCCGGGCCGCGCAGCTGGCGCTCGGCGACCGGCTGAGCAACCTGACCACGACCCCGGAGATGACCCGGGCGGCCACCGAGATCGTCGGGACGACGCTGGGGGTCACCCGCGCGGGCTTCGGCCGCGTCGTGGGCGACGTCGAGTACGTCGAGATCGAGCCGGACTGGACGGCGCCCGGCCAGGGCAGCGTCGCCGGCCGGCACCGCTACGATGATTTCGGCGACATCCGCGCGCCCCTGCGGCGGGGCGAGCCACTGGTGGTCGACGACGTGGCGACCGACCCGCGCACCCGCGCCGATGCCGCCCTCTGGCAGTCCTTCTCGGTCAACGCCTTCGTCCACATGCCGGTCCGCGAGCGCGGACGCACGGTGGCGGTGTTCATCGTCCACGACGTCGAGCCGCGCGCCTGGCTGGCCGAGGAACTGGCGTTCCTGCGCAACGTGGCCGAGCGGCTGGAGGCGGGCGTCGCCCGGGTGCGGGCGGAGGAGGACCAGCGCGTCCTCAACCAGGAGATCTCGCACCGGATGAAGAACACCATGGCGATGGTGCTCTCGATCGCCACGCAGACCCTGCGGAGCGTGCCGGACCGGGCGCCGGTGGAGGCGTTCGAGCAGCGGCTGCACGCGCTCGCGACCGCCCATGACGTGCTGCTGCGCCAGACCTGGACGGCGGCCCCGGCGCGGGACGTGGTCGAGGCCGTCCTGGGCGCGGCCGGGCAGGGCGACCGGGTCGACGTCTCCGGACCGGAGCTCGACCTCGGGCCGCGGGCGACGCTGTCGCTGTCGCTGCTGCTGCACGAGCTGGCGACCAATGCGGCCAAGTACGGTGCTCTGTCCGCCCCGGAGGGACGGGTCCTGATCACGTGGCGCCTGGAAGGCCCCGACGCGGAGCGCAGCGTCGTGCTGGACTGGGTCGAGCGCGGCGGGCCGCCCCCGGTGGCGCCGGCGACCTCCGGGCGCAAGGGCTTCGGCTCGCGCTTGATCCGCATGGGCCTGGACGGAGCCGGAGACGTCGACCTCCGTTATCCCCCCACGGGGTTCGAGGCGACGATGCGGGCGCCGCTCGCCCAGCTGCAGCATGTTTGAGGAGGTGGCCGTGGGCGCACGATCGGACGGGCCGCCGGCGCGAAGGGGCGCCGCGCTGGTGATCGAGGACCAGCCGGTCCTGCGCATGCAGGCCGTGGACCTGGTGGAGGCGGCGGGCCTCGAGGTGCTGGAGGCCAGCGGGGCGGACGACGCCCTGCGGCTTCTGGAGATGCGCCCCGACATCCGGCTGGTGTTCTCCGACATCGACCCGACGGACGGCGGGGACGGCCTGGAGCTCGCCCAGGCGATCCGCGATCGCTGGCCGCCGGTGGCGATCATCGTCGTGTCGGGCAAGCGCATTCCCGAGCCGCACCGCCTGCCCGCCCGCGGGGTGTTCTTCGCCAAGCCCTACCGGCCCGAGGCGGTGATGGCGGCCGTGCAGCGGCTGGTCGCATAAGTCCGGCGGGCGCGCGCCGACGGGCGGTCGGCGTCACGCGACCCCGCCGCGAGGCAGGTGCCGGATCGGAGGCGCGTCAGCGCGATGTTAGGTAGCAAATTCGCCTGAGTGCTGGGTGCCTACTCCCAGTCGCCATAGCCTTCCTGCCATGGCAGGTCGGCGGTGCTTTTGTAGAACTTTTCCGGCTCCACGCTCAGGCAATAGGTCTCAGGATTATCGGCGGTGGCTTCAAGCTGCCGAGCGACCCAGATCATGGCTTCCTCGCGGCTTCCAGCCGGCTTCGAGCTTCTAGACCCGGTGTGCCGGTTCTCGATTTTGATCATGCATCCGGCCATACCTGAACCCCTGCTCTGCCTGATCCGTCTGGCGGCACATATGGTGTACAAGCTGGATATTCTCGGCCGTGTTCCCGTCTACTGGGTCAGCCCAAACCAACTCCGACCCCTTCATGTCCATCAACTCGCCGCACATCACGCAGCGTCCGCCTCCGCGCCTTGTGCTTCACTGCCTGGCGTACCGCGCTCCTAGTACATCAGACGGATGAACAGGCGTCGCCGGAGCGCAAATAGCAGGCCCGGATCGCTCCTGGCCGCGTCCGTCACCATGCGCCTCACATCGGCCAACAGGGCATCAGCCCTAGAGACTTCGCCTCTCGTTAGACGTCTTCTTAGCATGAGAAGGCCTCCCTCTGATGCGTCCAACTATCAGCGCGCACCGCGAGTGTGCCGTGATTAAACCAACAGGCTGCAAACATTTCTTGCGCTCGCTATATGTTCGCGCTCTATCGTGTGTCTGAAGATGCAATGTTGAATGGCATCAGAAGGCATGCTATATGACGATTCGGAGGATCAATCGTGTCGGCTGTCGCAACCTTTTTCGGGCTTCTTGAACAGGCTGGCCTTGCTCACAAGAAGCTTCTCGACGAAGCGTATGAGAGAGGGCGTGAGGTTGGTCGCGCCGAGGCAATGGCTGAGTTCAAGGCGCGCTTAACGGGGCTGACTGATACTCTCACCGGTATGGGATCGAGCCCAGCGGAGTCAGATCAATCGTCTGATCATACTGGCAGCTGGTCACAGGAATCGGGGGCTGAAGACAAGAAGCGAGCGACGCCGGGTAGTGTGAAGCCTACGATCCACAAACTGGTTGTCGAGCGGCCTGGCCTTTCAACGCGAGACCTTCAGCGACTTACGGGCTTTAAGCTGAACAGTATTCGGGGAACGCTCTGGACGCTTCAGCAGGAAAAGGTGATCGAGCGTCGCGCGGATGGTATCTATCCCGTCGCTCCCAACAACGCAGTCGAAGCAGACGCCGATAATGGTGATGCCGAGGCTCAAACGAACGAAGCCGCAGGCGAGATGTCCATGGGGGACGCGCCTACGGCTTCTGTTAAGAACGCTCAACCGAGCGTTTTTGACTAACCCTGACCGTGGCTCGCAAACCACAGAGAGGTAGGTGGTGGATGACAACATAGTCTGACCCTTTTCGGGGCCGGCGGCAGCGTTACGAGCGTCGCCGTTCGGTTCCGAACTGGGCTAGGACTAGTGCTGGCCTGGGACTTTCCGTCTGTCCGACGGTCGGATTCCCTACTAGTGCACCATATGTCAACGAGTATCACCGACTAGGCTCTTAGTCTAGCGCGAAGGCTACGCGCCAGCGAGCTTTGCTAGCGAGATGCCTAATGTCTGCCCGTCATCAACGAACTCGATTGCTTGAGCTTCAAGCGCAGCTTTGATGGCCGCAAGAGTGGCCGGGATCGGCGGCCAGCGCCCCTTCTCGTAATCTCGCCGAGGGGCGTTCCGTGCCGTCCGTCCGGAAAACTCAGTCCGGCGCGCGGATCTCGGTGTCGCGGCTGAGGGCGGCCGCCTCGGCCATCGCCGCGCGGCCCTGGTGCAGGGCGGCCTCCGCGTCGGGCAGGGAGTAGGGGGCGCTGCGCACCACATGGGCCGCCGCGCGGACGGTCCAGCGGTAGCGGGTGGCGTCCTCGGGGCAGCTCTCAACGTCCAGGGTCAGGGGACCCATCGCTTCGCGCGCCATCGTGACCTCCTGCGGTGCCGGGTTCGCGGTCCTCGGCGGACGGGGGACAATCGGGGAAGTCCATCCAGTCCGTGAAGGCCTCGGCGGGGTAGCTGTGCTGGCAGGAGGCGACGTGCCAGGGCCGGGGATCGCCGAGGCCCGCCGGGTCCCAGCGGATCACCGCGCGCCGGTCCGGGTCGGCCCGGTGGATCGCGATGATCCAGCGGCCGTCATGCGGGGCCCGGTCCATCGCCCTCCAGGTGCGCATCCTGCTCCTCCCCCTCCGAGGCCACAGGAACGCGCGAACCGGCCGAACCGTTCGGCATCATCCTTCCGGTCGACCCCGGCGCGACGGCCGGGGCCGGCCGCAGGCCTTCAGAGGACCGGCATCGCCCCGGCCACGGTGACGAGGGCGCCGGAGGTGTAGCTGCTCTCGGCCGAGGCCAGCATCACGTAGGCGGAGGCGAGCTCGGCCGGCTGGCCCGGGCGCCCGAACGGGACCTGGCTGCCGAAGGACTTGACCGCATCCTCGCTCATCCCGGCCGGGATGAACGGCGTCCAGATCGGCCCCGGCAGCACGCCGTTCACCCGGATGCCCTTCTCGGCCAGCAGCTGCGACAGGCTGAGCACCATGTTGCTGAGCGCGCCCTTGGTGGCGCTGTAGGCCATCAGCGAGGGCATCGGGTGCTTGGAGTTCACCGAGGAGGTAAAGATCACCGAGGCCCCGGGCTTCAGGTGGGGCAGGGCAGCCTTGGTCACGTAGAACGGCCCGAACACGTTGGTGCGGAAATGGTCCTCGAAGACCGCGTCCTCAATGGCGTCGAGGCCCTGGTTCGGCTGCTGGAAGGCACCGTTGTTGACCAGGACGTCGAGGCGGCCGAATTCGGCGACCGTGCGCGCCACCAGGTCGCGGCCATGGGCCGGGTCCTTGAGGTCGCCCGGCAGGAGGAGGGCGCGCCGGCCGGCCTTCTCGACCCAGCCCGCCACCGCCTCGGCATCCGCCTGCTCCTCGGGCAGGTAGGCGATCGCCACGTCGGCGCCCTCGCGGGCGAAGGCGATCGCCACCGCCCGACCGATGCCGGAATCGCCGCCGGTGATCAGCGCGGCCTGGCCCGTCAGCTTGCCCGAGCCCCGGTAGCTCGCCTCGCCGTGATCCGGCTCGGGCGACATCTTCCCGGTCTTGCCGGGAAAGCTCTGGGGCTGGGCCTCGAAGGGCGGGCGGGGATAGGTCGTCAGGGGGTTGTCGGTCACGCGGCATCTCCGATGGAATGCCGCGTCAACCGGAGGTCGCGTCGCGGCGTTCCCGGCACGCGATGCCGCGCGACCTCGACGCGATCATGCTGGCATACCGGGCGTCGCGAGGCCCGAAACGACCTCCCGCCCGAGACCGATCCGGTGCCCGACCGCCTCGGCCGAAAACCCGATCAGCGCCCCCGCGGCGACGTCCACCGGGAAGTGCGCGCCGCGCAGGACCTGGACGACCACGACTCCGAGGGCCGCCGCCGTCGCGACGCCGCGGATCTCCGGATAGGCCCGGGTCGCGGCGGCCGCCACCGCGACGCTCAGGGCCGAATGACCCGAGGGGAAGGACTGCCAGGGACCGACATTCGGCCCGAACCAGCCCTTCTCGTAAAGACCCTTGTCCATCAACACGTTGGGCCGGGTCCGGTGCACCACCCGCTTGATCGTCGTCTTGGTGCCCGCGGCCAGGATTCCGGCGAGCAGCATGTGCCGCCCGGCCTCCGCGAGCTGCGGATTCCGCCGCAGCACCCCGAGCGCCAGGGTGCCGGTGGAGAGGGCGAGCAGCCATTTCCAGCCGCCGGCCTCGCTCGCCGCCGCCAGCGCCCGCACCCGGCGGGTATCCTTGTCCCGGGCGAGCGCCACGCCGAGACGGATGTCCGCGGCCTCGAAGCGCCGCCCCATCCCGACCGGTCCATCCGTCATCGATCCGCCCGCCATCCGCAAGAAGCACGGCCGTAAACGCGGAGCTTGGCCGATCGTTCGCGGGGCCGTTCGCCGGCATGAGCGAACGTTCTCGGCAATGTGCGGAGCGCTCGAGACTTCGCCGATACCTGAACACTTCGCCGGTCTCTCAAGATTTCGCCGGTCCACCACGACTTCAACAATCCGCAAGACTTCGTCTCCTGCCGGCTCCGGAACGGTAGACGACACCGCGTCGTCACGCGGAATCTGCGGGATTCGTGCCGCGCCGGCCATGATCCCGTCACCTTCGCATCGGATGGCGAGGCATCACGTGACAAGCGCTTGCCGTCCTGCGGACGAGGGCGGGTCGCCACGGGGCGAGCGCATGAGGGTTGTTGGAAGCATGACGAATCGATCCACCATCGCGGGCGCCCTGCGCCGGCTGGCGCCCCTGGCCGGGCTCGTTGCCGCCGCTCTGCCGGGCCTCGCACTGGCTGCCGCCCCCAACGACGCCAGCGGCACCTGGCTCACCGAGGATGGGCGCGCCCGCATCCGCACCGAGAAGTGCGGACCGCAGAACACCAACCTGTGCGGCTACGTGGTCTGGCTGAAGGTGCCCCTCAACGACCAGGGCCAGCCCCGCATCGACTTCAAGAATCCCGATCCAAAGAAGCAGACCCGTCCGTCCCTCGGACTCCAGCTGATCATGGGCCTGAAGCCGCAGCCGGACGGCCATTACGGCGGCAAGATCTACAACGCCGACGAGGGCAAGTTCTACGACGTCACGATGTGGTCGGACCAGCCGACCGAGCTGTCGGTGCGGGGCTGCCTGCTGGGCTTCCTCTGCGGCTCGCAGACCTGGAACCGGGTGAACGACGTGGTGCCGGGCCAGCTCACCGGCCCGACCAACGGTCCGGGCGGCCCCCGCGCCGATGCGGAATGGGCGCCCAAGGCGCCGGCCGCCGGGGCGGGCGCCCCCGCCGCGACCGGTACGGCCAAGACGCCGGCGCCGAAGCCGGCGGCCAAGCCCGGGGCCGCCCCGGCCGCAGCGCCCGCCGAGTAGGCCTGCGCCCGCGCGCGGGCGCAGCGCGCAAGGAGCTACGAACCGCCGTCGTCCCGCCTCGGGCCGGCGGCGTTTCGCGTTTCGGGTGTCCCTCAATCCACCAGGGCGGCGTAGGTCAGCACGCGCAACTCGCGCCGCAGGGGCAGGGCCGAGGAGGGGATGAGCTGCGTCAGCAGCACCACGGCGAGATCCTCGGCCGGGTCGACCCAGAAGGCGGTGCTGGCCAGCCCGCCCCAGGCCACCTCGCCGGGCGTGCCGACGATCTGGGCCCGGGCCGGATCGAGCATCACCGAGACGCCGAGGCCGAAGCCGATACCCGTATAGGCGGTCTCGGAGAAGCGCGGCTGGCCCATGGCGGCCAGGTCCCCGTCGAGATGGTTCATCAGCATGAGGTCGACGGTCTTGCGCCCCAGCAGCCGGGTGCCCTCGAGTTCGCCGCGGCCGAGCAGGAAGCGGCAGAAGCGCATGTAGTCGGAGGCCGTCGAGACGAGGCCGCCGCCGCCCGAGGCCAGAGCCGGCGGACGGGCGAAGCGGCTGCCCACCGCGTCGTCGTAGAGCTTCAGGGTGCGGTCCCGGAACAGGCTGTAATTGGCGGCCAGGCGCGGCAGCTTGTCGGCGGGCACGAAGAAATCGGTGTCGACCATGCCGAGGGGCTCGATCACCCGCCGCCGCAGGAAATCGGCGAAATCCTGCCCCGACACCACGGCCACGAGGTGTCCGAGGACGTCGGTCGCCACCGAGTAGTTCCACTCGGCGCCGGGCTGGGCGAGGAGCGGCTGCCGGGCGAGGCGGCCCACCACCTCGGCGAGGCTCGCCTCCTGGGCCTCGCCGAAATCGACGCCGTTCTGGCGGTAGAGGGCATCGACGAGGGTCGCCTCCATGAAGCCGTAGGTCAGGCCGGAGGTGTGGGTCAGGAGGTCCCGGATCGTGATCGGGCGCCGCGCCGGCTCGCTGTCGAACTTCGCCCGGTTGCCGCCGGTGAGAACGCGAAGGTCCGAGAATTCCGGCAGGAAGCGCGTGATCGGGTCGTCGAGCTGGAAGCGGCCCTTCTCGTAGAGCATCATCACCGCCACCGAAGTCAGCGGCTTCGTCATCGAGTAGATGCGCGCGATGGTGTCGGGCGCGAAGGGCGTGCCGCGGGCGATGTCGGCACGGCCCTGAGCGCGGAAGAACGCGGTCTTCCCGCCGCGGGCCAGCATCACCGACAGGCCCGCGACCTTGCCGTCGTCGACGAGGCGCCGCATCCAGCCGTCGATCCGCTCCAGGCGGTCCGGGCAGAGCCCGAGGGCCCGTGGCTCGCTTGCGATCTCACCGTGCATCACACCTGCTCCGTCCCCGGCCGGCAGCCCCGCCGACCGGCCCTGGCATAGCGGCGCAGCCGGACGGCGCAAACCCTGGCGTGCGCCGGCAGGCCGACGCGATCGCCCCCACACGCCATCCCGCCTCGAAGGCCACGCGAAGCTGCCCTCCCGGTGCCTGCCCTGCGCGCCGGGAGCGTCCTGCGGGCCCCGCAACGCAGAGCGGAAAGCTTTGCGCTGGGCCCGTGCCTCGGTCCATGGAGGAGCCATGATCCACCTGATCTTCGGCCTGCCCTGCCTCTACGTCATCGCCCGGGGGGTCTGGCCGCTGCCCTGGCCGCTTGCGCTCAAGCTCGGTCTCACCGTGATCCTGCTGGTGGCCTCGCAGTACCACCTGTGGAGCCGCCTCTCCTCCGGCTCCGTCTTCTCGCCCGAATTTCCGCGGCCTCTGGTGATGCTGTTCAGCGGGGCGTTCGGCGCGATCGTCCTCATGGCGCTCCTGCTGGTCGCGCTCGATGCCGCGGCCTTGGCCTCCCGCATCCTGCCGGGCGCCGGCTGGCAGGTCTCCACCGCATGGCGCCTGACGACGGCGCTGACGGCCGCGGTGCTGGCGGCGGTCGCGGTCGCGCAGGCCGTGCGCGTGCCGCCCCTGAAGGACGTCACGGTCGCGATCACGGACCTGCCGCCCGGCTTCGAGGGCTACACGATCCTCCACCTGACCGACCTTCACATCAGCCGCCTGTTCCCCGCCTCCTGGGCGCAGGCGGTCGTCGCGCGGGCCAACGGACTCGGCACGGATGCGATCCTGATCACGGGGGATTTCATCGACGGTTCGTTCGCGGCGCGGCGGGCCGACGTGGAGCCCCTGCGCGCCCTGACGGCACGGGACGGCGTCTGGGCGATTCCCGGCAACCACGAGTACTTCTTCGACGTCGACGCCTGGATGCGCCACTTCGCCGGCATGGGGATGCACATCCTCGCCAACACCCATGCCGTCCTGACGCGGGGCGACGGCGCGCTGGTGCTGGCGGGGGTCACCGACCGCTCGGCGCCCGCCACCGGCCATCCGGGCCCCGACCTGGACGCCGCGCTGGCGGGCGCGCCCGCGGGCGCGCCGATCGTGCTGCTCGATCACCAGCCGGCGAACGCCCCACGGGCCGCCGCGCGCGGCGTGGCGCTGCAGCTGTCCGGCCATACGCACGGCGGCATGATCGTCGGGCTGGACCGGCTCGTGGCGCGGGGCAACAACGGCTTCGTCTCCGGCGCTTACGGGGTCGGCGCCATGACCCTCTACGTCAACAACGGGACCGGCCTGTGGGCCGGGTTCGCGCTCCGCCTCGGCCGCCCGTCCGAGTTGACCCGCATTACCCTGCGGCGCGCGTCCTGAAGGCGGCGACGGCTCCTGATCGGACATCGCCGCCCGCTCCGGGCGGGATACCGGTGCGATCCGGCGCAGCCTTCACCAACCCATGCTGCCGGGACCGCCCTTGAACGGGCCGACGATGCCGGGCGTGATCCAGCCGCCATAGAACCCACCGGGCTGCGGCGTCACCCGCGCGTCTCCGACGAAGCAGGCCTCCATCGGACCGGCATAGAAGGCGATGTAGCCGGTGATCGCGGTGAAATCCGGCGTCGGGTCCGGATAGGCCCAGGCGGCGCCCTCGGCGCGGAAGCCGTCCGCCGCGACGTCGTACAGGACAGCGCGTCCCTTCCACTCGCAGATGCCGGCCCGGCGGGCGGGCCCGAGCACGCCGGCCACCACATCGCCGGGTGGAAAATAGTAGGTCGGGGGATGGCTGGTCTCCAGCACCCGGAACCCGGCGCCGGTATCGGCGATGGTCCGGCCGGCGAGCACCACGCGCAGCCGGTCGGGAACCCGCTCGAGCCGGGGCGGACGCGGGTAGTCCCAGACGCTCTCCTCGTTCGGGCCGGGCGGGATCGGGGTGGGCCACATGCGATCGGGACCTTGCCGTGCGGGGATCGGAAGTCCGGACAGATAGGGCAGGGTGTTGCGCCCGCCCCGTGTTCCCGTCTCCGGATTTCCCCGTCCCGCGTTTTCCCCTGGCGCAGGGCATGCTAGCGCAGGCCCGGATCAGACGAAGGGACATCCCGCGTGACCGACCCGACCGCCTTCGCCCTCTATCTCGACTTCGACGGCACCCTGGTGGAGATCGCGCCCAAGCCCGACCAGGTCCGGGTCGACCCGGCCCTCGCCCCGGCCCTGGAGCGCCTGCGCGCCCGGCTCGGCGGCGCACTCGCCATCGTCACGGGCCGGCCCATCGGGGTGATCGACGATTTCCTGACTCCCGCACGCTTCGACATCGCCGGCCTGCACGGGGTCGAGCGCCGGGTCGACGGCGTCGTCTCGGGCGGCTCCGCCGGGGATCATCCGGACCTGCGTGCCCAGGTGCCGGCCCTGCACGCGGCCGTCGCCGGCCTCGAACACGTCCTGATCGAGGACAAGGGCGCCTCCGTCGCGGTGCACTGGCGCCTCGCCACGCCGAGCGATGCGGCCGCCGCCGAGGAAGCCGTGAAGGCCGCGGCCCAGGCGCTCGGGTCCGACTACCGGCTCCAGCTCGGCAAGGCGGTCGGCGAGATCGTGCCCGCCTCCGCCACCAAGGGCCATGCCATCCGGGCGCTCGCCGAGACCCTGCCCTATGCCGGCCGGCGGGCGATCTTCCTCGGCGACGATCTCACCGACGAGAAGGCCTTCGCGGTGGTCAACGCGGATGGCGGCGTCAGCGTCCGCATCGGCGGGGCCGAGACGATCGCCGCGCGCCGTCTCATCGATCCCGAGGACGTGCGCCGCCTGCTCTACGCCTGGGCCGACGGGGCGGAGATCGACCCCGACGCCCTGCCGGCCGCCTGAGCGGCGTCCCTCGATCGATCCCCTCAACCCCCGTTCTCTCCCGGGCTCCAGACGGAAGCGGCGCGCATGTTCGAATTTCCCGTCCTCGTCGGCGATATCGGCGGCACCAACGCCCGCTTCGCCCTGGTCCCCGAAGCGGGGGCGAAGCCGGTCCTCCTCTCGCACGAGGCGACGGCCGGTCATGCCGACCCCAGCGGCGCCATCCGCGCCTCCCTGGCCAAGGGGAACGGCGCCGCGCCGCGCTCGGCCATCCTGGCGGTGGCGGCCCGGGTCGACGGACCGGCGGTCCAGCTGACCAATGCCCATTGGGTGATCGAGGGCGCCCGGATCGGACAGGATTTCGGCCTGTCGCGCTCCGTGGTCGTGAACGACTACGTGCCCGTGGCGGCGGGTGCCGCAGGGATCAGCCCCTCGGAGCTGACCCCCATCGGCCCGGATCGCGAGGAGGGCCGGTCCGGGGACCAGGGCGCACGCCTCGTCCTCGGTCCCGGCACCGGATTCGGCGCGGCGGCCCTGCTGCCGGTGGGACAGCGCCTCGTCATCGTCTCCACCGAGAGCGGTCACGTCGATTTCGGGCCGAGTTCACCGGCCGAGTTCGCTCTCTGGCCGCAACTCGAGAAGGTGGAGGGCCGCATCACCGTCGAGACCCTGCTCTCCGGGCCCGGGCTGACCCGGCTCCATGCCGGCCTGCACCGGCTCCGGACCGGTGCGGACGGGCCGCGGCTCGACCCCGCCGCGATCACCGAGGCGGGGCTCGCCGGCACCGACCCGGACGCGGCGGCCGCCCTCAACCTGTTCGCCAAGCTCCTGGGCCGCGTCTGCGGCGACCTGGCGCTCACCTTCCTGGCCACCGGCGGGGTCTATATCGGCGGCGGCATCGCGCCCCGCATCATCGAGGTCTTCCGGCGCGGCGCCTTCCGTGCGGCCTTCGAGAACAAGCCGCCCTTCGTCGCGCAGATGCAGGCGATCCCGACCAGCGTCATCGCCGTGCACGACCCGGCGCTGACGGGTCTCGCCGCCCTGGCGAGCCAGCCCGACCGGTTCGACTATCACGGCCAGGTCTGGCAGGCGCCCTGACCGGGCGCGGGGCCGGACACGTGGGCCGCTCGCGGATCGCAACGGTTCTCGCGGGCCTCGGCGCCCTCCCGGCCCTCGTGGTGGGATGGCTGCTCCTCGCCGCGCTGCTGACGGCGCGTCCGGGCGACCCGGGCCTCTATCCGGCGCCCGTCGGGGACGGCGTCGCCATCGCGCTGGTGTCGCACGGCTGGCATTCCGGCCTCGTGCTGCCGCGCGCGGCCTTGACGGGAGCGGGCAGCGGGCCGGCCCTCGCCAGCATCGCCACGCGGTTCCGTGCCTATCCAGAGATCGAGTTCGGCTGGGGCGAGGCCCGCTTCTACCGGTCGACCCCGACGCTCGCCCAGTTCGATCTCGGCCTCGCCCTCGCGGCCCTGTTCACGCCTGGGGGCCGGGACGGGGTCGTCCAGGTGGTCGGCCTGGAGCGGACGGCCCGCGACAGCTTCCCGTATTCCGATCTCGTGCCGCTGCAGGTCTCGAAGCAGGGCCTCGCGCACCTGCTCGCGCGCCTGGAGGGAAGTTTCCGCGTCGCCGACGGGCAGCCGGTGGCCGGCGGCCCAGGTCTCTACGGACCGAGCCTGTTCTACGACGGCGCGGGGCGCTTCTCCTACGCCAACGTCTGCAACCATTGGGCGGCGCGCCTGCTGAATGCCGCCGGCCTGCCCGTCACGCCGGTTCTCGACACGCACCCGGCGGGCCTGCTTCTCGACCTGCGCGCGCGGGCCGGCCTCGTGCCCCTGCCGCCACCGGACCCGAACCTGTCCAAACCGTAATCTTCACGCCACGCCGGGGTCAGGCGGCGCCCCCTACAAACCGGATCACGGCCTGCCGATGGCGGCCCCCCGTTCCGGAGACCCCTATGACCGCTCAGCCCAACCGCCTGCGCCGCAACGCCCTCGCCTCCGTCGCCGTGGCCGCCCTCGTGGCGACCGGCGCGGCCGGCGTCGGCCTGACCCAGCCGGCCACCCCGGCCTACGCCCAGTCCCTGTCCAAGAACCCGATCGAGACCCCCGACCATCCGCCGGGCTCCTTCGCCAGCGTCGTCGACAAGGTGAAGCCCGGCGTCGTCGCCGTGAAGGTGAAGCTCGACGACAGCGCCGATTCCGACGACGAGGACGGTCCGGGTCAGGGCCCGAACCAGCAGGTCCCGCCGCAGCTGCGCGAGTTCTTCAAGCGCTTCGGCCAGGGCGGCCCGGGCCAGGGTGGTCCCGGCCAGGGCTTCGGTGCGCCCAAGCGCCAGGGCCAGCGCGGCGCCATGGGCTCCGGCTTCATCATCTCGGCCGACGGCTACGTCGTCACCAACAACCACGTGGTCGACAAGGCCAAGACCGTGCAGGTGACTCTGGACGACAACCGCACCCTCGACGCCAAGGTGATCGGCAAGGACCCCAAGACCGATCTCGCGCTCCTCAAGATCACCGAGGGCGGCACCTTCCCCTACGTCTCGCTCAGCAAGTCGGCGCCCCGCGTCGGTGACTGGGTGGTGGCCATCGGCAACCCGTTCGGCCTCGGCGGCACGGTGACGGCCGGCATCGTCTCGGCCCGCGGCCGCGACATCGGCGCCGGGCCCTACGACGACTTCCTGCAGATCGATGCGCCGATCAACAAGGGCAATTCCGGCGGCCCGACCTTCAACGTCGGCGGTGAGGTGGTGGGCGTGAACACCGCGATCGCGTCGCCCTCCGGCGGCAGCGTCGGCCTGGCCTTCGCCATCCCGGCCGAGACCGTGCAGGCGGTGGTCGACCAGCTCCGGGCCGACGGCAAGGTGGCGCGCGGCTACCTCGGCGTGCAGGTCCAGCCGGTGACGAAGGACATCGCCGACGGCCTCGGCCTCGACAAGGCCAAGGGCGCCCTGGTGGACCATGCCGAGGCGGGGACGCCCGCGGCGAAGGCGGGCCTGAAGTCCGGCGACGTGATCGAATCGGTCAACGGCACCCCGATCAACGACGCCAAGGAGCTGTCCCGCAAGATCGCCGGCATCAAGCCGGGGGCCAAGGTCGAGCTGACCTACCTGCGCGGCGGCAAGTCCGACACCGCGACGGTGGAACTGGGCGTCCTGCCCAACGACACCAAGGTGGCGAGCACCGACCGCGGCTCCTCGGCCAACGGACAGCCGCGGCTGGGCCTCAGCCTCGCCCCGGCCTCCGAGGTCGGTGCCGGCTCCGAGGGTGTGGCGGTGATGGAGGTCGACCCCGACGGTCCGGCCGCGGCCAAGGGCATCGAGCAGGGCGACATCATCCTCGATGTCGCGGGCTCCAGCGTCTCGCAGCCCTCGGAGGTGGCCGAGCGCGTCCGCTCCGCCGAGTCGAGCGGCCGCAAGGCGGTGCTGATGCGGGTCAAGAGCGCCAAGGGCGTCACCCGCTTCGTCGCGGTGGCCCTGAACAAGGCGGGCTGAGCCTGAGCGGGCGGCAGGCCCGCTCTCAGTCCCCCGATGGGATGCCGAAGCGCCGGTCCTCCCCGAGGGCCGGCGCTTTCGCGTGCCGAACGGACGATTCCCGGCGGCCGGCAACCTGCATGCGTGGCCAAAGGTCGTACCGCGGGGCAGTGCCGTCCAGGCGCGGGCGTTTCCCGCGACCTGCAGGGCCTCGCCGCCTGGCATGCCACGCAACCCTGAAGCCGCGAGCCCCGCGCCCGTGCGGGGTGACGCGGACGGTGCGAGACGTCATGGTGCGCGCGCTTTTTCGACCGCCCGCGCGGCCCCACCCGGACCTGACCCGCCATGACGACGATCGCCGACCGCAGCACGGCTGACCTCGCGGACCTGCACGCGCAGGCCCGGAGCGCCTACGATGCCTTCAAGGCCCGGGGCCTCAAGCTCGACATGACGCGCGGCAAGCCGGCGCCCGAGCAGCTCGATCTCTCCACCGGCATGCTCGCCCTGCCGGGCAACGGCGACTACACCACCGCGGCCGGCGAGGACGCGCGCAACTACGGCGGCCAGCAGGGCCTGCCCGAGTTGCGGGCGCTGTTCTCCCATCTCATCGATGCGCCGGCCGACCAGATCGTGGTCGGCGGCAATTCGAGCCTCGCCCTGATGCACGACACCATCGTGTGGGCGCTCCTGAAGGGCGTGCCGGGCTCCGAGCGGCCGTGGTCGCAGGAGGAGACCCCGGTCTTTCTCTGCCCGGTACCGGGCTACGACCGCCACTTCGCCCTCTGCGAGGAGTTCGGAATCCGCATGATTCCGGTGCCGATGACGGGGCAGGGGCCCGACATGGACGTGGTCGAGGCGCTCGTCGCCGATCCGGCCGTGAAGGGCATGTGGTGCGTGCCGAAATACGCCAATCCATCGGGCGAGATCTTCTCCGACGAGACCGTCCGGCGGCTCGCCGCCATGACGACCGGCGCGCCCGATTTCCGCCTGTTCTGGGACAATGCCTACGCGGTGCACCACCTCACCGCCGATCGCCACCCGGTGCGTGACATCCTGGCGGCGTGTGCCGAGGCCGGTTACCCGAACCGGCCCTTCCTCTACGCTTCGACCTCGAAGATCACCCTGGCGGGCGCCGGTCTCGCGGTCTTTGCCGGCTCGCCCGAGAACACCCGCTGGTTCCTGGCCCGCGCCGCCAAGCAGACCATCGGCCCCGACAAGCTGAACCAGCTCCGCCACGTGCGGTTCCTGCGCGATGACGCTGGGCTTCGGGCCCATATGGATGCCCACCGCGCCCTCATCGCGCCGAAGTTCGCGGCCGTGCAGGAAGCCCTGGAGCGGCATCTCGCCGGCACCGGCGCGGCACGCTGGACCCGGCCCGAGGGCGGCTACTTCATCACCGTCGAGGCCCGCGAAGGGACGGCCACCGAGGTGGTCCGGCTCGCCAAGGAAGCCGGGATCGCCCTGACCCCGGCCGGGGCGACCTCGCCCTACGGCCGCGACCCGAAGGACAGCGTCCTGCGCCTCGCCCCGACCTTCCCGAGCCTCGGCGACGTGACGAAGGCGGCCGAGGGCATCGCCCTCTGCATCCTTCTTGCATCCCTGGAGGCCGAGCATCGGGTCCGCGCGCGCCCGGCGGCCTGAACTCCTGTCGCAATCCGGAAACGTCCGCGCCGGATAATGCGGCACGCATCCGGGAGGTGACGCGATGACGACCCCGAAGACGGTGACCGCGAGGCGGTTACAGTGCACCGGCGCGCAGGTCCTGCCGGGCCTGGCCCTCTGCCTCCTCCTCGTCGAGACGGCCCCGGCCCAGGCGCGCACCGCCTGGGCGTCCGGCACCTTCGTCTATGCCGACCTCTGCACCCTGAAGGAGACCGGTACGCGCAGCGGCCAGCGGATCATCCTGCGTCGCTCGCCGAACGGCGACGGACTGACTTACGAGGGGGCCGAGCAGTCCGGTCCCCGCGCGGCCGCGGACATGACGCTCGACGACGCCACCAAGGCGCTCAGCTTCGCGGTGGAGACCGAAGCCGGGCCGCTCCACTTCCAGGGCGTCGCCGGTGCCGATGCGCTCACCGGGACCTTCGAGGACGAGGCCGGTGCCCATCCGGTTCACCTGCCCCGGATCCTGCGCTCCCACGCCCACGAAGCCTGCCAGGGCGAAACCACGGGTTCGATCGTTCCGCGGCGGTAGGCGGTGGGCGGTGGACGTCCCCTGCGCTAGATCGGCCCCATGACGCTTTCCTCCCGGCTCGCCGCGATCCTGCTTCCCCTGGCCCTCGGCGTCGCGGCGCCCGCGGCGGCGGCCGATGCCTGCGATGCCCTCACGGCGCGGATGATCCGGGCCACCGGCGCGTCGCTTGCCGGGCGCGAGGGGGCCCAGGCCGTGTTCCGCGCGGCCGATGCCGAGCGCATGAGCCTCGACTGCCGGATGCGCCGAATGGTCTTCTCGGCCCTGGAGCGCGAGCCGGGTCGCCGGTACTACGAGGTGATCGGCCTCGCCGCCGGGGCGCTGGCCGGCGCGAAGCCCGAGGCGGTCGAGGCCCTCGCCCTCGCCCTGCATCAGGAGGCCCTGGTGACGGGGCTGCCGCAGCGGGGCCTCGTGGGTCGTGCGGCCCTGCGGTGCGAGACCGCCCCCGACGCCGATCCCTTCGCCTCGCCGCGCACCCGCTGCGTGCTGGTGCCGAGCACCCGGAGCGTGCTTCGCCGTCGCGCCGGCCTTCCCGCGGGCGCCCGGCCGGGCTAGACCGGGCGCCATGCCCGAGAGTTCTCCTTCCGCCCCCACCGTCAGCGCCGGTTCGGTCGCCTTCGCGAATCACCTGCCCTTCGCGCTCATCGCCGGCCCATGCCAGCTCGAGAGTCGCGACCACGCGATCGAGATCGCCGACGCCCTCAAGGCGATGACCGACCGGCTCGGGATCGGCCTCGTCTTCAAGGCGTCGTTCGACAAGGCGAACCGGACCTCGGGCGCCACCGCCCGCGGGCTCGGCCTGACGGGAGCGCTTCCGATCTTTTCGGAGATCAAGGAGCGCTTCGGCCTGCCCGTCCTCACCGACGTGCACGAGGCGGCGCAATGCGCCCCCGCGGCCGAGGTGATCGACGTGCTCCAGATCCCGGCCTTCCTCTGTCGTCAGACCGACCTGCTGCTCGCGGCCGCCGCCACCGGGCGGGTGGTGAACGTGAAGAAGGGCCAGTTCCTGGCGCCCTGGGACATGGCGCACGTGGCCGCCAAGGTGACGGGCGCGGGCAATCCCAACGTCCTGGTGACCGAGCGCGGCGCCTCGTTCGGCTACAACACCCTGGTCTCCGACATGCGCAGCCTGCCGATCATGGCCCGGGTCACGCACGGCGCTCCGGTGGTGTTCGACGCGACCCACTCGGTGCAGCAGCCGGGCGGGCAGGGCGCCACCTCCGGCGGGCAGCGGGAGTTCGTCGCCGTGCTCGCCCGGGCCGCCGTGGCGGTAGGCGTCGCCGGCCTGTTCATCGAGACGCATCCCGACCCGGACCATGCCCCGTCCGACGGCCCGAACATGGTGCCGTTGAAGGCGATGCCGGCGCTGCTCGCCGAGTTGCAGGCCTTCGATCGCTTGGCCAAGGCGCGACCGGCCGGCTAGGTCGTCCGGGACAAGCCAAGCTCCTGCGCGCGGATCGGCCAATCCAGGCGCGGCGGAACGGGAGGCCGTCGGACCGGATCGATTCACCAAGACGAATGATCCGGGCCGCGTGTCGCGTGCCCGATGGGGCTTCCGGGAACGATCGCGTCAGCGTGACGTTGGAATATCCAATACGTTCTCGAACGCCGAAGGATACCATGCGCAAGCTCGCCCTCGTCTCCGCTCTGACCCTTTCGCTCGGCGGCCTCGCCGCCGCGACCTCGGCCGAAGCCGGCCCGCGTGGCTACGGCTACGGCCATGGTGGCTACGGCCACGGGCATGTCTACGGCGGTCGCGGCTATGGTCGTGGTTACGCCTATGGCGGCCGCCGTCGTGGGATCGGAACCGGCGCAGCCGTCGGTCTCGGTATCGCCGGCCTCGCGGCCGGTGCGATCGCCGCCGGTGCGGCCCGTGATGCCTATTATCGTGACGGCTATGCCCGCCCGGCCTACGGCTACGGTGCTCCGGCCTACGGTTACGGCTACTAAGCCTTCCGGTCCGGTCTTTCAGGAGGGCAGTCGGCGCGAGCCGGCTGCCCTTTCTCGTGGGTGGGGGATTTCTCCGGTCAGGGGGCCATGCCTGTCCCGCAGACGAAATCGAAGGTTGCAAACCTATCGACTCGGTTGCATGGAACGGTGTGGCGCACACCACCGGGCGACCTCCGATGCCAATCCTTCTCGCGGTCGCGAGCGTTCTCCTCACGGGGATGACCTACTGGCTCCGCTACGGCGACGGGTGGGCTCATCTCGATCACGCCCTGCACGACTGGCGCAGGAGCCGGCGCCTCAGGGCTAGCGACATCCAAACCCGTCTCGCGCCGCTAAAATCCCTGCGGGATCCAGCGGATGCCGCGGGCGTGCTGATGATGCTGGTCGCACGCAAGCGCGGCTTGCCGACACCCGAACAGGAGAGTGAGATACTGTCTCGAATGCGTTCCGTGACCGAAACATCGGAAGAGGACCTCGCCACGCGGATGGCAGTGATTCGCCATGCGGCGGACCAAGCCCCGGAAACGTGGGCGGTCATCAAGACCCTGGCTCCGCTCCTGAAAGACCGGCTTACGCGATCCGAGACCGCAGAGCTCGTCGACATGTTGCAGACGGTCGGGTCCGTCCATGGCGGCCCGACGGAAGCGCAGGGCGAGCTCATCGAACAGCTTCGACGCGCCCTCGTCGAGGACCGATAGGGCGGACGCGGACCGCTCAGCGCGCCCGATAGGGCGGAACGCCGGGATCGGGGAGCCAGACGGACTTCAACGGCTCGCCCGTCTGCCAGAACACGTCGATGGGGATGCCGCCGCGCGGGTACCAGAAGCCGCCGATCCGCAGATAGCGCGGCGCCAGCAACTCCCTCAGGCGTAGGCCGATGCCCACCGTGCAATCCTCGTGGAAAGCCCCGTGATTGCGGAAGGCCGTCAGATAGAGCTTCAGCGACTTCGACTCGACCAGCCATTGATCCGGCACGTAGTCGATCACCAGGATCGCGAAATCCGGCTGGCCGGTGACCGGGCAGAGCGACGTGAATTCCGGCACCGTGAAGCGGGCGAGATAGTCGGTCCCGGGATGGGGGTTCGGCACGCGGAACCGGCGCAGCCGTCGGTCTGGGCATCGCCGGCCTCGCGGCCGGTGCGATCGCCGCCGGTGCAGCACGTGATGCCTATTATCGTGACGGCTATGCCTGCCCGGCCTACGGTTACGGCTACTAAGTCGGCCCTGATTTGTCAGAGACAGCATAATGTTTGCCGAAATCCAGGGCGGTCGACTTCGTCGACTGCCCTGGATTTGTTTTGGAGGTCGGCACGCGTCGTCGGCGGCCTGTATCAACGCACGCGATCATGCGGCTTGGACTTGGACTCAGTGATTCGATCGGTAGGGCACCGGTCTCACCTCCGCCGTCACATCCGTACCATGTCCTCGCGTGAGAGCGGCCGGAGGCTTCCGCGCCGGGAACCAGCCGTTGGCCAAGCCGGCCGAAGGCATCCTGTGAGCGGACGCGTATCAACTTTCGCGCTTCGTTCCACAAGCTCCGCAGGGGAGGGTTGATGGCCTTCCACAGCAGCGGGGAAGTGGAATGGCCACCTTGACGGACCTCGATGAAGGCCAGCGCGACGAAGTCACGTTTCTGTCAGGCCTCGAAGAGAACGGACAGCTCGGAAAAGACACCTATTATACCTGGAACTACAAAAAATTCAGCACAACCGACGTCTGGATGAATAAGTGGAACAACGACAGCGAAGGCAAACCCCTCTCATCAACAAGTCTAGCTGGAACCCCAGGCGGAACGGTTACCTATTCCTTCAGCGCCAATCTTCCACCTGAAGCACAGGCTGCCTATACCGCCGGCCTGACGCTTTGGTCGGACATCGCAGACATTCAATTCAAATATGTACCCACGGCCGCGACAGCAAATGTGCTGTTCACGACGACTGGAGAGGGCGGCGGTGCCACCTTCATTCCGAACAACGGCCGCCAGCCGATCGGAAGCGAGGATATTCCGTCTCAAACCTCACCCAATGCCCGGGGAGGTCAAATGAACGTCGCTCTCGAAGCGCCGGACAATGCATGGGGCAGCTTCGATATCGTAAACTCAGGTCTTATGGGGAATGTGGCCCATGAGATTGGTCACACCATCGGTCTTGGCCACGGAGGATATTACAACGGCGGCACCTTCGAAGCGCAGCGGGGTCCCTACGATCAGAACCTTTGGACCCTGATGTCCTATCTCGGAAACGGCGACCCAAACGCGGTGTTCGCATCGCAGGCGCCCGTTACCGCCGATTGGCAGGGTGGTTGGGCCCAGACGCCGATGGCACTCGACATCGTGGCCATCCAGCGCTTCTACGGCGAGTCGAAGAGCGGCACTTTTGCGGGTGGCCAGACCTATGGCTTCCATACGAACATCGTCGGCGCCTCCCGAGATTTCTTCGATTTCAATAAGAACAGCACCCCCTTCGTCACGCTTTACAATCGCGGTGTCGACAACACGCTCGATGTCTCCGGCTTCAGCACGAATGCCCGGATCAACCTCAATCCCGGCACATTCAGTACAGCCAGCGCCAACAGCGCCATCACCAACAACATCAGTATCGCGTTCGGCACGCGGATCGACAAGGTCGTCACCGGCGCCGGCAACGACGTCATCTATGGCAACGGCAACAGCAACGTGGTCGACGGTGGCGGCGGAGACAATGTCTTCGTCGTCACGGGATCCAGTGCGAACTTCAAGATCGACAGGACCAGCGCCACCTTCGCCACGGTCACCGACAAAACCACGGGCGCCGTGGATACCTTGACGAACATCGGCAGGATCAGGTTTGCCGATCCCGTCTGCTTCACCACGGGAACGCGCATCGCGGTCGTCCGGGACGACATCGCCAGCGCGGTACCCATCGAGGATCTGCGCCTGAGCGATATGGCGATCACCGCCACGGGCGGACGCCGTGCGATCCGCTGGATTGGCCGACGCGACGTCCTGCCGGACGCGTATCCCATGCCGTCCACGCAATGGCCCGTGCGCATCCTGGCAGGCGCCTTCGGAACGGATTCCAGGGGGCGGGCCGTACCGGCTCGGGATCTGCGTCTTTCGCCCGGACACCCGGTGCTGGTCGGCGCCGACGCCGAGAACAGGGGCGGCGTCCTGGTTCCCGTGATGAACCTCATCGACGGGATCGCGATCTGCCGCGAACCGGTCGGCAAGGTGACCTACTGGCATGTGGAGCTCGATCGGCACGACATTTTGCTGGCGGAAGGGTTGCCGGCCGAATCGTACTTCGACAGCGGTTCGCGCGCGTGGTTCGGAACAGGTACCGCGCAGGGTTGGAAGCGCGACGTCGACGGGATCGACGATCCACCGCCCGGCCGCTGTCGCCCGATCGTGCCCGACGGCCCGATGGTCGAGGCCGAACGGTGCCGGATCGGCCGCGGCTTACGCCTGCGCCTGGCCGCGCAGGCAGCCTGGCCCACCATCGAGACGCGGATGGTGGAAGCAGCCTGACGCGAACCCGCCACCGCCCTCGGGAACGGGCGTCAGCGCGCCCGATAGGGCGGAACGCCGGGATCGGGGAGCCAGACGGACTTCAACGGCTCGCCCGTCTGCCAGAACACGTCGATGGGGATGCCGCCGCGCGGGTACCAGAAGCCGCCGATCCGCAGATAGCGCGGCGCCAGCAACTCCCTCAGGCGTAGGCCGATGCCCACCGTGCAATCCTCGTGGAAAGCCCCGTGATTGCGGAAGGCCGTCAGATAGAGCTTCAGCGACTTCGACTCGACCAGCCATTGATCCGGCACGTAGTCGATCACCAGGATCGCGAAATCCGGCTGGCCGGTGACCGGGCAGAGCGACGTGAATTCCGGCACCGTGAAGCGGGCGAGATAGTCGGTCCCGGGATGGGGGTTCGGCACGCGGTCGAGGCGGGCCTCGTCCGGACTGCCGGGCAGGGGCGTCATCTGTCCGAGTTGCAGGCTCTCGGCGCCTGAAGGCGGTTGCGTCATGGGCAATATCTTCCGGAGACGGGACGGGGACCTCGTCGCGAGCGTCAGGCCTTATGCCGAAATCCAACCAATTCGCCACCCAAGTGTCGTCGGCGAGTGGCAGGCGCGGGGTCCGCGTGCCATATGGGGGGCATGAGCGACGATAACACGGCTACCTACCCCTACACCCTGGAGATCCAGCCGCCCAAGGCGCCGGGCAGTCCATACCAGTGGGCGATTCGCCGGAAGGGGAAGCTGATTCAGCGCTCCGACCGCAATCATCCCACGGAGGCCAAGGCCCGGGAGAACGGGATGGCGCAGATCGAACTGCTCCTGTCGGGCGCCGGCGACCGCTGACGCGATCCGGCCCGGACCGGATACGGGAAAATCTGTCGGCCCGGAGGTGACAGGCTACCGAGGGCGCTTGCCGGACGCGAGGCGTTGGCGGATAAGCCTCGGCGGGATCACCCGTCCCGGACGCGGCCACGTGGGCATCGTCCGGGACGGCCCCGGCCTCATGCGGATTGAGGCCTCGACAAGCCGAAACGTCCGGAAGGCGCCTGCATGACCGCGATCACCAACATCGCCGCCCGTGAGATCCTCGACAGCCGGGGCAACCCGACCATCGAGGTCGACGTGCTGCTCGAGGACGGTTCCTTCGGCCGTGCGGCCGTACCGTCGGGCGCCTCCACCGGCGCGCACGAGGCGATGGAACTGCGCGACGGCGACAAGGGCCGTTACGGCGGCAAGGGCGTGCGCAAGGCTGTCAACGCCGTGCAGTCCGACATCCTCGACGCCATCGGCGGCATGGATGCCGAGGACCAGATCGCCATCGACGAGGCGATGATCGAGCTCGACGGCACGCCGAACAAGAGCCGCCTCGGCGCCAACGCGATCCTCGGCGTCTCGCTGGCCGTCGCCAAGGCGGCCGCCGAGACCGCGGGCCTGCCGCTGTACCGCTACATCGGTGGAACGCAGGGCCGGGTGCTCCCCGTGCCGATGATGAACATCATCAACGGCGGTGCGCATGCCGACAACCCGATCGACTTCCAGGAATTCATGATCATGCCGGTGGGCGCGTCCTCGCTCGCCGAGGCCGTGCGCATGGGCGCCGAGGTGTTCCACACCCTGAAGGGTGCCCTCAAGAAGGCCGGCCACAACACCAACGTGGGCGACGAAGGCGGCTTCGCCCCGAACCTGCCCTCGGCCGAGGCCGCCCTCGACTTCGTGATGCAGTCGATCCAGGCCGCCGGCTTCAAGCCCGGCACCGACATGGTCCTGGCCCTCGACTGCGCCGCCACCGAGTTCTTCAAGGACGGGGCCTACCACTACGAGGGCGAGGGCCAGACCCGCGATATCGAGGCGCAGGTCGCCTACCTCGCCGGCCTCGTCGACGCCTACCCGATCCTGTCGATCGAGGACGGCATGTCCGAGGACGACTGGGAGGGCTGGAAGCTGCTCACCGACCGGGTCGGCAACCGGTGCCAGCTCGTGGGCGACGACCTGTTCGTCACCAACGTGACGCGCCTGTCGCGCGGCATCGCCGAGCAGACCGGCAACTCCATCCTGGTCAAGGTCAACCAGATCGGCTCGCTCACCGAGACGCTGGCGGCCGTCGATATGGCCCAGCGCGCCGGCTACACCGCCGTCATGTCCCACCGCTCCGGCGAGACCGAGGACTCGACCATCGCCGACCTCGCGGTCGCGACGAATTGCGGGCAGATCAAGACCGGCTCGCTCGCCCGGTCGGACCGGTTGGCCAAGTACAACCAGCTCATCCGCATCGAGGAGGGCCTCGGCTCCCAGGCCCTGTACGCCGGCCGCAACGCCCTCAAGGCCCTCGCCCGCCGCTGACGCCGGCACCTGAGTGAATCCGACACGGCCGCGGAGCGATCCGCGGCCGTGTCGCGTCGTGGGCAGCGCCCTATCTCCCGAGGATGTCCACCATCCAGACTGCGACTCCTGCGCTGACGGTCTATTACGACGGCGCCTGCCCCCTCTGCGCCGCCGAGATCCGGCTGTACCGGCGTTCCGAAGGCGCCGAGCGCGTCGCCTGGATGGACGTCGGTGCCGAGGGTCCGGCGGAACTCGGGTCCGGCCTCACGCGGGATGCGGCCCGAGCCCGCTTCCATGTTCGGTCCCCGGATGGCGCCCTGGTCTCGGGCGCCGCCGGCTTCGCCGCGCTCTGGTCCGTCCTGCCGCGCTGGCGCCTCCTCGCGCGCCTCGCCCGCCTGCCGGGCGTGCTCCGCTTGGGCGAGGTGGCCTACCGCCTCTTTCTGCCGATCCGGCCCTGGATCGCCCGGTTCGTTCGGGTCGGGGGACCACGCTGCGACAAGGCTTGCGGATAGGGCACCTGCGGGCGCAGGAGCAGGGCTCACTCCGTCGAGGCGGCGCATGCTCAATCCCATCAACGCCTTCTGGCTCCGGCCGCGCCTCCTCGTCAGCGTCGGGCTCACCCTGGTGCTCGCCCTGGTCCTGCCCTTCGCCGATCTGTCGGTTCGGCTCCTCATCGGCTGGTGCCTCGGCGTCCTCGTCTATTGCGGGCTCATCGTCGGCAAGGCGGCCCATCAGTCGCAGGATTCCCTGCGGGCAGAGGCCTCGCGCCTCGACGACAGCGCCTTCACGGTCTCGCTCTTCGCGATCCTGGCGGCGGCGGCGAGCTTCGGTGCCGTGGCCATGCTCGTCCTCGGCGGCAACGGCAGCGAAGCCTATCGCCTGAGCCATCTGGCCCTCGCCGCCGCGACCATGATCTGCGCCTGGCTCTTCGTGCAGGTCGTGTTCACGGTGCACTACGCGCACCTCTATTACGGCGCCGACGACGACACCTCCCGCGGCGGCCTCGACTTCAACGGCGACGAGAATCCGGACTTCTGGGATTTTTTCTATTTCTCCGTCACCATCGGGGCGACGTCCCAGACCTCGGACACCGACATCACCAGCAAGGCGATGCGCCGGGTGGCGACGGTGCAGACGATCTACGCCTATTTCTTCAACACCAGCGTCCTGGCGCTGGCGATCAACATGGCGGCGGGCGTCGCGCAGCATTGAGCGCGCAACCGCGGCGCCGGCTCTCAGGGCGCGGCCTCCAGGGCTTTCCGAGCGTCCGTATGATCCTCCGCCGTGGCCTCCGGCGCCGCCTGCCGGTGCGGGGCCTGCTCGCTGCGGCACAGGCTGATGAGGATCGGGAAGTGGTCGGACTGGATAGGGCCCAGGCGCTCGATCCGGCCGAGGAGAAAGTCGTCGCTGAAGAAGATGTGGTCGAGGGGCCAGCGCAGCAGCGGCCATTTCGCGTTGAAGGTCGGGTAGAGACCGCGCCCGATGCGTGGGTCGAGGAGCCCGCTGATCCGCTGGAAGAGGTCGTTCGTCCTGGACCAGGCGACATCGTTGAGGTCGCCCGCGACCACCGCCGGACGCCCCTCCGCCTTCACCTCGCGCGCCACCAGGACGAGCTCGGCGTCGCGCGCGGCACTGCTCTGGCCCGGATGGGGCGGGCGCGGATGCACCCCGAAGAAGGTGAAGGTCTGGCCCGAGCGCAGGGTCACGCCGGTGCGGACGGAGGGGACGTCCTCCTCCAGGAGGAAGCGCACCTGCGGGTCCGTGAGGACGAGCTTGGAATAGAACATCAGGCCGTAGGTGTTGCCCTGGGGCTGGGCCAGCACGTGGGGATAGCGCGCCCGCAGGGGTTCGAGCGCCTGCGCCCAGGCCGCATCGGTCTCGACGAGCAGCAGCAGGTCGGGATCCTGCGCCGCGACGAGTTCGAGGATCGGTGCGTAGGCGCGGTTGGACTCGAGCACGTTGGCGATCATGATCGACACGCCGGCTTCGGAGCGGCAGGCCCCCGGCTCGGCCGCGACCGCCTGCGGCGAGACCAGCCGCGTGAACGGGTAGATGCAGGCCACCTGGTAGGCTAGGGCTGCGAGGAGGCCGGCGACGAGCGTCACCCCGGTGGCGTCGCGAGCCACGAGCAGCAGGCCCAGGACCACCGGCACGATCAGGGCCGCAATCTGCAGTCGCGGGAAATCGAAGGTGCGGATGAAGCCGGAATTGCTGGGAATGAACGGCAGCAGCGTCGCCACCACGAGCAGCATCCCCAAGGCCTTCAGGCCGAGTGCCATCCACGTCCCCGCCACACTTTGTCTCCCGCGCCGTCGCCGGCACCCCGTGGCCAAGCCTTGCGGAACGCCTGAGGTCCGGAATGGTGCCCGCATGGGCCGGGAGGCCGGTCGTGCAGCCTGACGCCGACGAGGCCGCCGCCGCGCGCATCCGTGTCGACGCTCTGCTCGCCCGCTTCGAGGCCGGCGGTCTCGCAGGCGTGCCGGACGGAGAATCCCACAACCTCGGCGGCCTGCCCCTGGGGCGCGACGCCCTCGCGGCCCGGCTTACCGAGGCCCCGGAACCGCCGGCCTGGTGGGACCCGAAGCAGGCCGGCCTCGCCCTCGCCGGGGCGGACCTCACCGACGCACACCTGGAAGACACGGACCTCACCGGGGCGAATCTCGCGGGCGCCACCCTCGCGGGTGTCCTCGGACGCTCTGCGCTCTTTGCCGGCGCCACGGTGGAGGAGGCGAACTTCGCGGGCGCCGATCTCAGCGGCGCCCGGTTCACGGGCGTCGCCGGAGGCGAGGCCTGCTTCGACGACGCCATGCTGGAGGATGCGCATTTCGGCGGCGCCGCCATGCGCTTCGCCAAGCTCCGCCGCACGCTCCTCGATGGGGCCAACTTCGATGGGGCCGACCTCTGGGGCGCCGACTTCACCGGGGCGGATGCCGACTACACGCACTTCCGCGGCGCCCGCCTCGATGAGGTCAAGCTCGTGGGCGTCAATCTCACCTATGCGGATTTCGAGGGTGCCAGCCTGAAGAAGACGCAGCTCAGGGGCTCGCGCCTGCGGGGCGCCAACTTCACCGGGGTGAAGCTCGACGGGGCCGACCTGTCGGAGGCGGACCTGTCCGAGACGAGCCTGGTGCGGCTCAACCTGTCCACCTGCGACCTGCGCCACGCCCGTTTCGCCGGGGCCTGGCTCAACGGCACGCGGATGCGGGTGGACCAGCTCGGCGGCGCTGTGGGCGAGGAGATCGCCCGGGACTACGTGGCGGCCCAGGCGAGCTATCTCGCCCTGGAGCAGAACTTCAAGAGCATCGGCAGCCAGGATGCGGCGAGCTGGGCCTACAAGCGCGGGCGCCGGATGGGCCGGTTCCACGCAGGGGCCCAGGCCCGGGCGGCCTGGGAGCGGCGCGCGGGCCCGGACCTCGCCCGGCACGGCTATCAGTGGGTCGCCGACCGCTTCGTGGAGTGGCTCTGCGACTATGGCGAGAGCCTGTCGCGCATCGCCCGCGCCTTCGTCATCCTCATCTTCGTGTTCGCGGGCCTCTACGGCCTCACCGGCGGCCTCATCCCCGAGGGGGGCGACGGGCGGGCGACCTACAATCCCCTCGATCTCGTCAGCTACAGCGCCCTCAACATGATGACCGCCAACCCGCCCGAGATCGGGGTCAAGCCGGTGGGCCGGGTCACCAACCTGCTGGTGGGCATCGAGGGGGCCGCCGGCATCATCCTGATGGGATTGTTCGGCTTCGTCCTCGGCAACCGACTCCGGCGCTGAGCGCCGAGAACCCAACCGTCCGTCCGCCATGACCACGCTCACCGCGCGCATCGCCGCCCTCTACGAGGGCTCCACGGACCGCGCCCACCGCTTCCGCTACGGCCTCCTCGTCTTCGACGCCGCCACGGTGGTCTATGTCGTGGTGACCTCGTTCCTGCCGCGCCACGCCTGGATCGAAGGGATCGACGTCGCTCTCGGCCTCGTCGTGCTCCTCGACTTCCTGGCGCGCCTCGCAATCAGCCGGAACCGGGCGCGGGAATTCCTGCACCTCTCGACCTGGGCGGACATCGCCGCGGTGATCTCTTTCCTCGCGCCGGTGATCGGGGAGGGGGTCGGGTTCCTGCGCATCCTGCGGACCCTGCGCCTGCTCCGCACCTATCAGCTCCTCGACCGGCTGCGCACCGACAGCACGATCTTCCGCGCCAACGAGGACGCCATCCTGGCGGCCACCAACCTCGCGGTCTTCGTCTTCGTGATGACCGGGATCGTCTACGCGACCCAGCACGGCAGCAACCCGGCGATCGGCAACGCCATCGATGCGCTCTACTTCACCGTGACCTCGCTGACGACGACCGGCTACGGCGACATCACCCTGCCGGGTCCGACCGGACGCCTGATCTCGGTCGCCGTGATGATCTTCGGGGTGACGCTGTTCCTGCGCCTCGCCCAGGTGCTGTTCCGCCCGCCCAAGGTGCGGTTTCCCTGCCCGGCCTGCGGCCTGCAGCGCCACGAGAGCGATGCGGTCCACTGCAAGGCCTGCGGCATGCGCCTCGCCATTCCGGACGAGGGCGCCGATTGAGCGAGCCTCGCGTGCGGTGCGGCGGGAGCCTGGATGAACGGAAGCGGAGCCGGCGCGTTTGCGAGCGTCGGGACGCCGATCCTGCTACTGCGTTCCGTCGCCGTCGCGACCACGCCGGACTTCCCTCCCGCCCCAGGGCGCCAACTCCATGAACCGCATCGCATGACCAGCGCCTCCCCGAAGGGTCCCGATCGTGCCTGGCGCAAGCCGCGCATCCTCGCAGGCGTGCCGAGCTCGCCCCTCGCCCTGGTGCTCATCGGCGTCGCGGTGGCGGCGGGCGTCGGGAACTACCTCGCCGGCGAGGCGAGCCGCATGGAGGGCGCGCGCCAGCATGCGATCCTGACCGAGAGCGAGCGTCTGCTCTCGAACATGGTCGAGCTCGAGACGGGGATGCGCGGCTACGTCCTGTTCGGCGAGGAGCCCTACCTGGAACCCTACCAGGCGGCGCAGAACACCATCGACGGCCAGCTCAACGCCATCGAGGCCGTGACGCGTGAGACCGACGCGCAGGGTCCCCAGCACATGCGCGACCTGCGCCGCTTCGTGGAGGCCAAGCGCAGCTACGCCGCGCACGTCATCGATCTGCGTCGGAACCAGGGCTACGACGCGGCCGTCTCGCTCGCCCGGATGGGCGAGGGCAAGCGCACCATGGACGGCGTGCGGGCCGCCGCCAAGGCCGTGCAGAACCACGCCAATGACGTCCTCGCCGCCAGCGAGGCGCGCCACCGCGTGCTCTCACTGGTGCTGCTGCTGGTGTCGATCGCCTCGGCGCTCGGGGCCGTCGGGCTCCTCGGACGCCTCGCCCTGGTGCGCCGGCGCGACGAGCAGCGCACGGCCGCCCTCCTCGACGGGGTCTTCGCCAATGCCCCCGTCGGCCTCGGCTTCCTCGACCGCGACCTGACGATCCAGCACATGAACCGGGCGCTCGCCACCATGAACGAGCGCGGCTTCGGCGCCGATCTCGGCGCACCGATCTGGGCGAACGTGCAGACCCTTCGGGAACAGCTGATCCCGAAACTCAAGGCGGCCCGCGACGAGGGCCTGGTGACCACCAATGTCGACGTGGCGGTTCCGACGCCGAGCGCCCCGCGGGGGGTGCGCCACTTCCAGATGAGCTTCTATCCCCTGCGCGGCCGCACCGGCGCCGCGGCGGCGGGGCGGGTCCAGGCCGACGGCGTCGGCCTCGTGGTCTCGGACGAAACCCTGCGCAAGCTCTCCGAGGAGCGGATGCGCCACAGCGAGGAGCGCTTCCGCTCCCTCACCGAGGCCACCACGGCCATCGTCTGGACGACCAATCCCGAGGGCGGCTTCGAGGTGACGCCCTCCGAATGGACCCGCTTCACCGGCCAGACGCCCCAGGAGGCGGCCGGAGACGGATGGCTGGGTTCCATCCATCCCGAAGACCGCGCACGCACCGGCACGGCCTGGACCCAGGCCCTGGAGACCCGCTCGCCCTACGAGATCGAGCACCGCGTCCGCCGCCAGGACGGGGTGTGGCGGATCATGTCGGCCCGCGCCGTCCCGATCCTGGAGGAGAACGGCAGTATCCGCGAATGGGTCGGCACCCATTCCGACGTCACCGCCCGCAAGGAGGCCGAACTCGCTCTGGAGGCCGCCAAGGAGGCGGCCGAGGAGGCCAACCGCGCCAAGAGCCAGTTCCTCGCCAACATGAGCCATGAGCTGCGCACGCCGCTCTCGGCGGTGATCGGCTATTCGGAGATGCTTCAGGAGGAGATCGAGGACCTCGGCGAGGAGGGGCTCCTCGCCGACATGCGCAAGATCGAGGCGAATGCCCGCCACCTGCTCGGCCTCATCAACGACGTGCTCGACCTCTCGAAGATCGAGGCGGAGCGCATGGAGATCTTCGCCGAGACCTTCCCGGTGGCCGAGACCGTCCGCGACGTCGCCGCCACCGTGGAGACGCTGGTCGACAAGAAGGGCAACGCCCTCGCCCTGGAGATGGCCGACGGGCTCGGCGAGGCGCGGACCGACCAGACCAAGCTGCGCCAGTGCCTCATCAATCTCCTGAGCAACGCGGCCAAGTTCACCGAGGGCGGGCGCATCGTCCTGGCGGTCTCGCGCGCGACCCGCGACGGGGTCGACTGGCTCACCTTCCGGGTCACCGACACCGGCATCGGCATGAATCCCGAGCAGCAGGCCAAGCTGTTCCAGCGCTTCACCCAGGCCGACGCCTCGACCACCCGCCGGTTCGGCGGAACCGGCCTCGGCCTCGCCATCACCCGCGCCTTCGCCGAGATGCTGGGCGGGCGCATCGAAGTGGAGAGCGAGGAGGGCGCCGGCACCACCTTCACCCTGGCGGTCCCCGCGAGCTACGTGGCGCCGAATCCGATCGAGGTGGCCCACCACGACCATGACGTCCTGCATCGCCAGGGCGAGGCGCGGCCGATCCCCGGCGGCCATGTCCTCATCATCGACGACGACGCGGCGACGCGGGACCTCCTGGCGCGCTTCCTGGAGCGCGACGGCTTCACCGTCGCCACCGCCCGCGACGGGCGCGAGGGCGTCGAGCGGGCCCGCGAACTCAGACCGCGGGTCATCCTCCTCGACGTGACCATGCCGCGCATGGACGGCTGGTCGGTGCTGCGGACGCTGCGGGCCGACCCGGAACTCGGCGTGACCCCGATCATCATGGTGACAGTGCTCGACGAGCAGAACCTCGCCTTCTCGCTGGGCGCGACCGACTACCTCCAGAAGCCGATCGAGTGGAGCCAGCTCAAGTCGGCCATGGAGCGGTTCAAGCCCTCCGAGCACGAGGGTCCGGTGCTGATCATCGACGACGACCCGGACGCGCGCGAGCGCCTCTCCGCGATGCTGACCCGCGAGGGCTGGCGCGTCGCCGCGGCCGAGAACGGCGTGGCCGGCCTGGAGGCGACCGCGGCCAAGAAGCCCTGCCTCATCCTGCTCGACCTGATGATGCCGGAGATGGACGGCTTCGGCTTCCTGAGAGCCCTGCGCGAGCGGGCGGAATGGCGCGACATCCCCGTCGTGGTGCTGACGGCCAAAGACATCACCGCCGACGACCGCAGGCGGCTCGCCGGGCGCGCCGACCGGGTGCTGCAGAAGGGGGGCCTGAGCCTCACGGACCTGGCCGAATCCCTGCGCCCGCTGGTCGCGCCGGGAGGGGGCTGAGCCCGTGCGGGCCGGCAGGCGCCGAGACCCTCTGCCGGCCCCCTTGCTGGTCCCTCGGGCCCGGCCTATAGCCCTGGACCCAGCATGACAGCCGCGCCCCAGAGCTTCCCCCACCGGCACCTGCTCGGGATCGAGGGGCTTTCCCGACCCGACATCGAGATCCTGCTCGACCGGGCGGAGGACGCCGTCGCGCTCTCGCGCCAGGTCGAGAAGAAGCGCACCACCCTGCGCGGCCGCACACAGATCAACCTGTTCTTCGAGCCCTCGACGCGCACGCAGAGCTCCTTCGAGCTCGCCGGCAAGCGCCTCGGGGCCGACGTGATGAACATGTCGGTGGCCTCGTCCTCGGTGAAGAAGGGCGAGACCCTCATCGACACCGCCGCCACGCTCAACGCCATGCGGCCCGACATCATCGTGGTGCGTCACCACGCGGCCGGCGCCGTGCACCTGCTGGCCCGCAAGGTCGATTGCGCGGTGGTCAATGCCGGCGACGGCGCCCACGAGCATCCGACGCAGGCCCTCCTCGACGCCCTGACCATCCGCCGCAACAAGGGCCGGATCGAGGGCCTGCGCGTCGCGATCTGCGGCGATGTCCTGCACAGCCGCGTGGCGCGCTCGAACCTCATCCTGCTCCAGGCGCTCGGCGCGCGGGTGCGGGTGATCGCTCCCTCGACCCTGCTGCCCACCGGCATCGAGCGCTTCGGCGTCGAGGTCTTCACTGACATGCGCAAGGGGCTGGAGGGCTGCGACATCGTCATGATGCTGCGCCTGCAGCGCGAGCGCATGAACGGCTCCTTCGTGCCCTCCGTGAAGGAGTATTTCCGCTATTTCGGCCTCGATGCCGACAAGCTGCGGCTGGCCGCGCCCGACGCCCTGGTGATGCACCCGGGCCCCATGAACCGTGGCGTCGAGATTTCCTCGGAGATTGCCGACGGAGCGCAGTCGCTCATCCGCGAGCAGGTCGAGATGGGCGTGGCCGTACGCATGGCCGTTCTCGAAGCCCTGGCGACCCACCTGCCGAACGCATGAGCCGGCCGCGGCGTTTGCCCGGCTACAGGCTCAGCAGCGCACCCTCCGCATCCGGCACGCCCTCCGAGAACACCACCTGTGCGCCGTCGAGGCGCGCCTGCCCGCCCGCGACGAGGGCCAGGGCCTGGGGGTAGAGCCGGTGCTCCTGCACCAGGATTCGGGCGGCGAGGGCCTCCGGATCGTCGCCGGGGCGGACCGGAACGGCGGCCTGCGCGATGATCGGGCCGGCATCGAGCTCAGGGACAACGTAGTGCACGGTGCAGCCGTGCAGGCGCACCCCTGCGGCGAGCGCCTGCTCATGGGTATGTACGCCCTTGAACAGCGGCAGCAGCGACGGGTGGATGTTGATCATCCGCCCCGCCCAGGATTCGACGAAGGCGGCGGAGAAGATCCGCATGAAGCCGGCGAGGCACACGAGGTCGATGCCGGCCGCCTCCAGTTCGGCGTGCAGCGCCGCGTCGAAGGCCTCCCGGCTCGGATAGGCCCTGTGGTCGAGGGCGCGCGTCGGGATTCCACGCCCGGACGCGTAGGCGAGGCCGGGGGCCTCGGGCCGGTTGGCCGCCACCAGCACGATCTCGGCCGGGTAGTCCGGCGCCTCGGCCGCCGCGATCAGCGAGGCCATGTTCGAGCCGCGGCCCGAGATGAGGATGGCGACGCGGGTCCTGCGTCCGGGCGATGACGGGCGGGCGGGCGCCATCAGAAGGCCAGCCGGCCTTCGAAGGTCACGGGCTCGGCCCCGCGCGGGGTGATCCGGCCGAGGCGGACCGGGGAGGCCCCCCCGAGGTCGAGGGCCTTCGAGACGGCGCTCACGCTCTCGGGCGACACCACCACCACCATGCCGATGCCGCAGTTGAAGGTGCGCAGCATCTCGGATTCGGCGACTTCGCCGACGTCCGAGAGCCAGCCGAAGACCGGCGGCGGGATGATCGCGTCGAGATCGATGCTGATGCCGACACCGTCGGGGAGCACGCGGGGCAGGTTGTCGGGGAAGCCGCCGCCGGTGATGTGGGCGAGCGCCTTGATGCCGTCCGTGGTGCGCAGGGCCGCCAGCAGCGGCTTCACGTAGATCTGGGTCGGCTCCAGCAGGGCCTCGCCGAGGGTCCGGGCGGGCTCGAAGGGCGCCGGATCGTCATAGGACAGGCCGCTCCTCTCGACGATCCGGCGCACCAGGGAGAAGCCGTTGGAATGGACGCCGGAGGAGGGCAGACCCAGGACCACGTCGCCGGGCACGATGTTGCCGCGCGGCAGCAGGGTGCCCCGCTCGGCCGCCCCGACGCTGAAGCCGGCGAGATCGTAGTCGGAGCCGTCGTAGAGGCCCGGCATCTCGGCGGTCTCGCCCCCGATCAGCGCGCAGCCGGCGAGACGGCACCCGGCCGCGATGCCGCGCACGATGTCGGCGCCGACCCCCGGCACCAGCTTGGCGGTGGCGAAATAGTCGAGGAAGAACAGCGGCTCGGCGCCCTGCACGATGATGTCGTTCACGCACATCGCCACGAGGTCGATGCCGATCGTGTCGTGGCGGTTCGTCTCGATGGCGATCTTGACCTTGGTACCGACGCCGTCGTTGGCCGCCACCAGGATCGGGTCGCGGAAGCCCGCGGCCTTCAGGTCGAACAACCCGCCGAATCCGCCGATCTCGGCATCCGCACCCGGCCGACGGGTGGCCCGCACCAGCGGCTTGATCGTCTCGACCATGGCGTTGCCGGCATCGATGTCGACACCCGCCTGCGCGTAGGTCATTCCGTTTTTGGGCTCGCCGGTCATCCGCGCCGCTCTCCGAGGGTCCGTGTTCCGCGACCTCTAACCGCTCCCGCGCGCCTCCGCGAGTCCGTCATCGCGGGGATCGGGTATTCGCGGCGGCGTCGACCGGGGTGCCGACGCGGGTGAGGGGGAACCTCGGCCTGCGCAGCGCAGCCTTGACCGCGTCCCCTCCCGTTCCCACTGTTGGGTGACGGACGACGTGGACGGGGAACGGCCGATGCGCGGCAGAGCGATGATCGGGCTGATGGCCCTCGTGGGCCTTGTCCTGCTGCTCTACCTGCTCGCCGACGTGATGCTGCCCTTCGTGGCGGGTCTGGCCCTCGCCTACCTCCTCGACCCGATCGCCGACCGCCTCGAGCGCCTCGGGCTCGGACGGCTCTCGGCCTCGCTCCTCATCCTGGCGGTCTTCGTGGTCGGTCTCGTGGTCGCCCTGCTGCTCGTGGTGCCGCTCGCCGCCAATCAGGTCTCCGCCCTCGTGGCGACCCTGCCGGGGATGGTTTCGCGGCTCCAGGGCATCCTCGCCGAGCGGGCCGGCCCGCTGCTGCAGCGCGTGGGCGGGGCCGACGTGCTCACCGACCTGCAATCCCAGGTCGGTACCCTGGTGGGGCAGGGGGGCACCTGGTTCCTGACCTTCCTGAAGTCCCTGTGGTCGGGCAGCCAGGCCTTGATCTCCATCGCATCGCTCCTCGTCGTCACGCCGGTGGTGGCCTTCTATCTTCTCGTCGACTGGGACCGGATGATCGCGACCCTCGACGGCTGGGTGCCGCCGCGCCATCGCCCGGTGGTGCGGCGCCTCGGGCGCGAGATCGACGGGGCGGTGACGGGCTTCGTCCGCGGGCAGACGCTGGTCTGCCTCATCCTCGGCACCTTCTACGCCGTCGGCCTGTTCTTCGTCGGCTTGAACTTCGGCGTGCTCATCGGCCTGATCGCAGGATTCCTCACCTTCATCCCGTATGTCGGCACGCTCACCGGGTTCCTGCTCTCGGCCGGCGTCGCCCTGGCGCAGTTCTGGCCGGACTCCGACTGGCTGCATATCGGGCTGACCATCGGGGTGTTCGTGGTCGGGCAGTTCCTGGAGGGCAACATCATCTCGCCCAAGCTCGTGGGCGAATCGGTGGGCCTGCATCCGGTCTGGCTGATGTTCGCCCTTCTCGCCTTCGGCTCGTTGTTCGGTTTCCTCGGGCTGCTGCTCGCCGTCCCGGTGGCGGCCTCCATCGGCGTGCTGGTCCGCTTCGTCCTGGAGCGCTACCTGCAGAGCCCGCTCTACTACGCGGACGCGCCCGTGCTCCTGTCCAAGCCCGAACCCTGAATGGCAACCCGCGATACCGTCCCCCCGAAGCAGCTGGCCTTCGACCTGCCGGCCGACCCGCGCTACGGGCGCGAGGATTTCCTCGTGGGACCGGCCAATGAGGCCGCCTACGCGCTCATCGAGGCCTGGCCCAACTGGCCCGACACGGTGTGCCTGCTCACCGGGCCGCCGGGCAGCGGCAAGAGCCACCTCGCCTCGATCTGGGCGACGCGCTCCCATGCCTGGACGGCGCAGGCCTCGGAGATCACCGCCGACACCGTCCCGCGCTTCCTGTCCAACGGCGCCGTGGTGATCGAGGATATCGACCGGGCCGGTGCGGCCGGCGGTGCGCCCCGCGATGAAGCGGCCCTGTTCCACCTCCTCAACCTCGCGCGCGAGCGCGGCTGCCCGGTGCTCCTGACCTCGGCCAGCTCGGTGGAGGGGCTGGGCCTGACCACGGCGGATCTGCGCTCGCGACTGCGCCTCGCGCCCGGCGCCACCATCCTGCCGCCCGACGACGCCTTGCTGCGCGCCGTCCTCGTCAAGCTGTTCGTCGACCGGCAGCTGGTGGTGGATCTCGCCATCGTCGAGGCGCTGGCCCTGCGGATCGACCGTTCCCTCGGGCGGGCCCGCGAAGTGGTCACCGCCCTGGACCGGGATGCCCTGAGCCGGGGCCGGCGCATCACCAAGCCCCTGGCGCTGGCGGTGCTGGAACGCCTCGGCTTCGGAACGGACGAGACCGAGGGCGACGAAAGCGGGGACGAGGACGTCGACGGCCCGTGATCCACCGGATCGCGCGGCCGTGATTGTCATCGAACTGTCAAAAACACCGGCCCGCCCCGTGCTAGAGCCGGTCACACAACCCATAGGAGAGACGCACTTGGCGGACATGGACCCGGACGCAACCGCAGTGGAGACGGCCACCCCGCGTGGCACCCAGGCCCGCGCCCAGCCTGCCGTGCGCCGAACCGCCTCCGCCAGCGTGGCCGCCAGAGCCCCTTCCGCGAAGGCCCCGGCCGCTAGGGCATCCGATGCCAAGCCACTCGATGCCAAGCCACTCGGTACAAGGACGCCTGCCGCGAAGCCCCCCGGCGCCAGGGCCTCCGCCGACCATGCGCCCGAGGCCGTGGCGCCGTCGTCGGAGACTCCGCCGCCCGCGGTGCCGGACGCTCTGCCCGATGCCGACCTGGACCTGCCCATGGCCGGCGACCTGCCCACGCCCGCGGAGGCGGGGCCCGGCGCGCAAGCGCGCGACTCCGTGCGGGAGGCGGGGCTCGCCCTGCGCCACTCCCCCGAGCGGTTCGTCAACCGGGAGCTGTCCTGGCTCCAGTTCAATCGCCGCGTGCTGGAGGAGGCCTCGAACGCCAACCATCCCCTCCTCGAGCAGGTCCGCTTCCTCTCGATCTCGGCCAACAACCTCGACGAGTTCTTCATGGTGCGGGTCGCCGGCCTGCACGACCAGGTCCGCGCCGGCCTCGTCCTGCCCTCGCAGGACGGCCTGACCCCGGCCGAGCAGCTCGCCCGCGTCGGCACGGAAGTCTCGCACCTCGCCCTCGACCAACAGGCGCGCTGGCGCGAGCTGCGCCACGAACTCCTCGGTGTCGGCATCGAGCTGACGGAGCCCGCCGGCCTGACGCCGGAGCACAGGGCGTGGCTGGAGGACTACTTCCTCAACCACGTCTTCCCGGTTCTGACGCCGCTCGCCATCGACCCGGCGCATCCGTTCCCGTTCATTCCGAATCTCGGCTCCACCATCGCGCTGATGCTGGTGCGCCCCCGCGACGGGCGCACCCTGCGCGCGCTCATCCGCCTGCCGGCGGTGCTCGACCGCTTCGTGCGCCTGCCGGATGCCGAGAACGATGCGACCGCCCGCTTCATCGCCATCGAGCAGGTCATCGTCCTGTTCACCGGCCGGCTGTTCCCCGGCTACGCCCTGCGCGGGCAGGGCGCGTTCCGCGTCATCCGCGACTCGGACCTCGAGATCGAGGAGGAGGCCGAGGACCTCGTCCTGCACTTCGAGACGGCGCTGAAGCAGCGCCGCCGCGGCGTCGTCATCCGGCTGGAGGTCGAGGCCGGGATGCCCGAGGACCTGCGCGCCTTCGTGGCCGACGAACTCGAGATCGGCAGCGACGCCGTGATCTTCGTCGAGGGCATGCTCGCCCTCAACGAGCTGTCGCAGATCGTCGGCATCGACCGGCCGGACCTGAAGTTCAAGTCCTACAACCCGCGCTTCCCCGAGCGCATCCGCGAGAGCGGCGGCGACGTCTTCGCGGCGATCCGGCAGAAGGACTTCATCGTCCACCACCCTTACGAATCCTTCGACGCGGTGGTGCAGTTCCTCGCCCAGGCCGCCCGCGACCCCAACGTGGTGGCGATCAAGCAGACGCTCTACCGCACCTCCTCGAACTCGCCGATCGTCGCGGCGCTGGCGGAAGCCGCCGAGCTCGGCAAGTCGGTGACGGCCCTCGTCGAGCTGAAGGCCCGTTTCGACGAGGAGGCCAACATCCGCTGGGCGCGCAACCTGGAGAAGGCCGGCGCGCAGGTGGTGTTCGGCTTCATCGAGCTGAAGACCCACGCCAAGCTGTCGATGGTGGTCCGTCGCGAGGGCGACCGCCTCGTCACCTACTGCCATGTCGGCACCGGCAACTATCACCCGATCACCGCCCGCATCTACACCGACCTGTCCTTCTTCACCGCCGACCCGGCGGTGGCCCGCGACGTTAGCCGGATCTTCAACTTCATCACCGGCTACGCCGAACCCGCCGAGCTGGAGCGGATGTCGGTCTCGCCGCTCACCCTGAAGCCGCGACTCCTCGAGAACATCGAGGCGGAGGTGGCTCACGCGAAGGCGGGCCGGCCGGCCGCGATCTGGATCAAGTGCAACTCGCTGGTCGACCAGCAGATCATCGACGCGCTCTACGACGCCTCCCAGGCCGGCGTTCAGATCGACTGCGTGGTGCGCGGCATCTGCTGTCTCAGGCCGGGCATCCCGGGGCTGTCGGAGACGATCCGGGTCAAGTCGATCGTCGGGCGCTTCCTGGAGCACGGACGCATCTACTGTTTCGGCAACGGCGTCGGGCTGCCCCACCCCAAGGCCGTGGTCTACATCTCGTCCGCCGACCTGATGAGCCGGAACCTCGACCGCCGCGTCGAGGCGCTCCTGCCGATCACCAATCCGACGGTGCATCAGCAGGTGCTGGACCAGATCATGCTGGCCAACCTCCTCGACAACCGCCAGAGCTGGCGTGTACTGGCGTCGGGTGCCAGCGAACGGATCCAACCGGCCGAGGGGGAGGAGCCGTTCAATGCGCACAAGTATTTCATGACGAATCCAAGCCTGTCCGGGCGCGGCAAGTCGTCGAAGAAGTCGAGCCCGCGCGCCCTGAGCCGACGCGCGCAGCGTGGCTGACGGACCGTCCAGAGGAGCCCGCATGGGCCTCGACCCAGCCCGCCCTAGGCCCTTCCAGGGGAACCCCTTGCCGGGGGCCGGGGACCACATCGAGCCGGTGGCGATCATCGACATCGGCTCGAATTCGGTGCGGCTCGTCGCCTATGACGGCCTGACCCGGGCGCCGACGCCGCTCTACAACGAGAAGGTGCTGTGCGGCCTCGGCCGGAACGTGCTCTCCACCGGCCGCCTCAACGAGGAGGCGGTGCGCCGCGCGCTCGTGGCGCTCGCGCGCTTCCGGGTGCTGTGCGACACCATGCGGGTCTCGCGGATCTTCGTGCTGGCGACCGCCGCCGCGCGCGACGCCGAGAACGGCCGGGAATTCCTCGCGGCTGCGGAAGCCGCCTGCGGCCAGCGCATCGAGCTGCTCTCCGGCCGGCGCGAGGCCGAGCTCTCAGCGCTCGGCGTCATCTCGGGCTTCCATGCCCCCGACGGGGTCGTCGGCGACCTCGGCGGAGGCTCCCTCGAACTCGTGGACGTGCGCGGCGCCACGGTCGGCATGGGCGTGACCATGCCGCTCGGCGGCCTCGCCCTCCAGGACCTGTCCGGGGGCTCGGTCAAGAAGGCGCTCAAGATCGTCCGCGAGAACCTGAAGAAGGCCGCGCCACAGCTGGAGACCCTGCGCGGACGCAGCTTCTACGCGGTGGGCGGTACCTGGCGTGCGCTCGCCCGCCTGCACCAGTCTGCCCGGGGCTATCCGCTCCACGTCATGCACGGCTACAGCGTCGAGCCCTCGGACGAGTTGAACTTCCTCGAAGTGGTGGAGCGCACCGACGCCGCCCTGCTGCAGGATGTGGAGAGCGTTTCCGAGGCGCGCCGGCCGTTGCTGGCCTACGGTGCGGTGGTGCTGGAGGAGATCATCCGCATCGGCCGCCCGCGCGAGCTCGCGATCTCGGCCAGCGGCGTGCGCGAAGGCCTGCTCTACGAGCAGCTCGACCGCGACGCCCGTCTCGCCGACCCCCTGCTCGCGGCGGCGGCCGAGTTGAATGCGCTGCGCGCCCGCTCGCCGGGCCATGCCGGCGACCTCATCGCCTGGAGCGACCGCTTCATCGCCAGCCTCGAACAGCCCGAGACCGCCGACGAGCGGCGCCTGCGCCACGCGGCGTGTTTCCTGTCCGATATCGGCTGGCGGGCCCATCCGGACTACCGGGGCGAGCAGAGCGTCAACGTCATCACCCACGCGGCCTTCGTCGGCATCGACCACCCGGGCCGGGCTTATCTCGCCCTCGCCATCTACTTCCGTCACGAGGGCATCGCGCCCGAGAAGGCGAGCCCGATGCTGCGCAACCTCGCCGGGCCTCGCCTGTTCGAGCGCGCCCGCCTGCTCGGAGCCCTGCTGCGCCTCGCTTTCCCGCTCTCGGCCGGAATGGCGGGCGCCCTCGGACGCAGTCCCGTCACCATCGCGGATGGCCGGGTGACGCTGACCCTGCCGGCGGATCAGAGCGCCCTGCCCGGGGACCGAATCCTCAACCGGGTGCGCGGCCTCGGTCGCCTGTTCGGACTCGAGGGCCGGATCGTCGAGGCGGATTGAACCAAAACGCAAGCGCAACCGTTTTCCGCGTCCGGTAAGGAGAAACTTGGACATGAAGTCACTCTGTGCAGCAGCGGTTCTGGGGCTGACGATCCTCGGCTCGGTGAGCCCTGTCCTCGCCCAGCCCTACCGCGGATACGACGACGGCTATCGCGGCCGCGACGACGGCTACCGCGGCAGGGGCGACGGATATCGCGACCGCGACGACGACTTCCGGGATCGCGGCCGCGGCCGGCGCGACTACGGCTTCGACGAGGCGGAATACCTGCGCTGCAACCCGGATGTCCGCCGGGCGGTGAACCGCGGCCAGATGGAATCCGGCGCCGCGCACTACCGGGTCTTCGGCCGTCGCGAAGGGCGCCGCCTGAGCTGCTGAGGTCTCGGATCGAGGCCGACGCCCCGAGCCCCCGTCGTCCGGGCGCCGACCCGGAAGGCCTTTGGCTCGCGGCGCGTCGTCCTCGCCCGGGGCGGCCCCCTCGGGAACCGCGCCCGACATTCGCATCCGGGCAGGCGAACGATCCCGACCGCATGGGGCGCCCCGCGAGAGCGGCGCACGGTGATCGCGAACCGCCGGTTGCCTCGATCGGGCGGGGTTCCTGAGCGGGGTGGAGCCTCGATCACGCGGGCGCTGTCGCCGATGACGACCTTCAAGGATCATTTCTCGACCCATGCGGCCGGGTATGCGGCGCACCGGCCGACCTACCCGCGGGCGCTGGTCGACGCGCTCGCGGAGGCCGCACCGGGGCACGCCCTGGCCCTCGACTGCGCCTGCGGCACCGGCCAGCTTTCCGTCCTGCTCGCCGATCGGTTCGCGCGCGTGGTCGCCACCGATGCCAGCGCGGAGCAGACCGCCCACGCGACGCCGCATGCCCGCGTCACCTACGGCACCGCTCCCGCCGAGCGGAGCGGCCTGTCGGAGGCCAGCGCCGATCTCGTCACCGTCGCCCAGGCCGCGCATTGGCTCGATCTCACGGCGTTCTACGCCGAGGTTCGACGGGTTGTGCGTCCCGGTGGAATCCTGGCGCTGATCAGCTACGGCGTGCTGCATGTGGACGATGCCGCGGTCGACGCCGTGATCCAGCATTTCTACCGCCGGACTCTCGGTCCCTACTGGCCGCCGGAGCGGCGCCACGTCGAGGACGGCTACCGATCGCTCCCGTTCCCGTTTCCGGAGATCGGGATGCCGGATCTCGCGATCGCGTTGAACTGGCGGCTGCCCGACCTGATCGGCTACACGGAGACGTGGTCGGCCGTCCGGGCGGCGGAGCGGGCCATCGGCCGCGCGCCGATCGTGGCGTTCGGGGAAGCCCTGGCGGCGGCCTGGGGCGACCCCGACGCGCAGAGAGCCATCCGCTGGCCGCTGTCGCTGCGCGTCGGTCGCCTCTGACGAGGGCGATGCCCGCGGTTCAGGTCGTCCGCACCGGGAAGATCGCCTTCTTCACGATGGCATGGACGCCCCAGTTCCCGTCGACCACCTGGGTGATGCCGAAATCCACCGCGATGGACATCAGCGAGATCGCCTCGTCCTCGGTCAGCCCATGCCCGTGCATGAGAAACTGGCGCATCTTGCGGAAGGCGTCGCGCATGGCGAGATCGACGGAGGATTTGGCGAAGATCGCGTTCTGCGCGTCGGGTCCGAGATCGGCGAGGTAGTTCGGGTAGCTGAAACCCGAGAGCACCCAATCCTCGGCCGTCTCGATCATCGGGAAATCGAGGGTCTCGAGGGCCGTACCCGGAAGATCCGCCTTCTTGTGCAGGATGAACTGGAAGGTGCCGGTGAGCGAGCACTCGATGGCGGTGCCGCAGAGCTCGGAATCCCCCTGGCTCGCATGCGGGTCGCCCACCGAGAACAGGGCCCCCGGCACGGCGACGGGATAGTACAGGGTCGCGCCCTTGCCGATGCGCCAGTTGTCGATATTGCCGCCGGTATAGCTGGGCGGGATGGAGTTCACCATCTCGGCCTCCTTGGGCGCGAGGCCCATGGTGCCGAAATGCGGGCGGATCGGCACCCGGAAGCCCTTGAGCACGTCGAAATTGCGCGTCGTCCTGGCGTGGTCCACCGGCAGGCCTGGATAGTCGATGGTGGGGTGGTCGATTCCGGCAGGGTCGGTCACGCCGGGCCAACGGAAGCTGTAGACCGCCTGTGCCCAATCGCGGGCCCCCGTGGCGTCGACCTCGTAGATCGTCACCACCTCGCGCGGCCGATCACCGGTGATCATGTCCTTGTAGTGATAGCCCCAGTTGGCGGCGGCGTTGCTGCCGAAGGTGCGGCCCTTGAAGGCCGGGTTGGCGCAGGGGCGGGGCGCCACGTCGAGGATGCGCACCTCCAGGACGTCGCCGGGCTCGGCGCCCCGGATTGCGACCGGGCCGGTGCAGATGTGCACGCCGAGGCCGCCGCCGGGTCCGAACTTGGTGTCCTCCGGCCCGGCCCCGCGCCGGGGGACGCCCTTCTTGTCCTTGGTCCAGAGGAAGACGCTCTCCGCACCGGGATCGCCCGTGACCATGCGCTCGGCATCGTCGTTGGCGTGGTGGGTCAGGGTCTCGATGGTGACGTAGTCGCCGGACTCGATCTCGACCTGGGGCTTGAGACTGCGGCTGAAATAGCCCCAGTGAACCGTCTCGGCGGTGGCGGGCAGGTGGTAATGCGCCGTCTGCTTCAGGGCTCGCTTCGCGCTCGCCTCCGCGAGGGCCGGCCCCGGCAGGGTGAGGCCGCCGGCCATCAGGGCCGCCGCCCCGCCCGAGGCAACGAAGCCGCTCTTCAGGAAGGCCCGCCGCTCCGGCGCGAGGTCTCCCAGGAAGCGGCGGCGATGCTCCGCGAAATGGCCGCAACTCGGATCGTCACCCTGGCACATTGCAACCTCCCGCTTACGAAATGAGCAGGAATATTGCATGCAAAGCAGCGGCCACGCTTCCCCGGCGGGGCCGAATCGGCAACGAGTCGCGGGCTCCCGCGTTTGCCTCCCGGTGGACAGCTTCGTTCGCACAGGGGCGCCGACGCACCCAGGCGCCGCCGATCGCGCGAGCGCCGCTCCGTACGCAGGATGCCAGAACCTTTGACGACGGGTGTCGACCGATCTCAGCTGCACCAGATCATCGCCGGCCTCTCCGAGGGCGTCATCCTCATCGAGCCCGATCAGCGCATCACCTGGGCCAACGCGGCGGCCCTGGCGATGCACGGGGCCACCGACCTCGCCGAACTCGGCGGGACGGTCTCGGCGTTCCGGGACACGTTCGTCCTGCGCTACCGCAACAACCACGTCATCACCCGCATGCCGATCGAGCGGGTCCTGGCCGGCGAGACCTTCGACGAGGTCATCGTCAACGTCCGGCGCACGGACCGACCCGATTTCAACGCGACCCAGCGCGTGCGCAGCCTCGTCATCACCGACGCGGCCGGCGCGCCCGACTGCCTCGTGCTGATCCTGGCCGACGTCACGTCGCAATTCGAGGCCGAGGAGCGCTTCGAGAAGACCTTCAACGCCAACCCGGCACCGGCCGTGATCTGCCGCCTGTCGGACCTGCGCCACGTGAAGGTCAATCTCGGCTTCCTGGAGATGACGGGCTACCGCAGCGCCGATGTGATCGGGCGCAGCGTCTACGAGATCGACGTGCTGAACGAGGCCCGCAGCCGGGACCTCGCCATCGCCCGCCTCAATGCCGGCGAGACGATCCCGCAGATGGAGGCCTGCCTGCGCCTGCCGGACGGCGGCACCCGCTTCGTCATCGTGGCCGGCCAGCCCATCGACATGGGCGACGAGCCCTGCATGCTCTTCACCTTCGCCGATCTCGAGTTGCGCAAGAAGGCGGAGACGGCCCTGCGCCACAGTGAGGAGCGCTTCGCCACCGCCTTCCGCCTGACCCCCGTGCCGACGCTGCTGTGCCGGGCCGACGGCCTCGCGGTCCTCGGGATCAACCAGGCCTTCAGCCGGACCTTCGGCCACGAGGAGGACGCCGTGATCGGCCAGGCGCTGGACGCGATCGGCCTGTGGGCCGATCGCGTCCAGCGCGAACGCTTCGGAGCCGAACTCTCCGCGCAGGGAAGCGTCCTCGGCTTCGAGGCCTGCCTGCGCCGCCACGACGGCGTCGACCTCGACTGCCTCGTCTCTGCCGAGAGCGTCACCATCGGCGAGGAGGCCTGCCTCCTCGCCGTGCTGCAGGACATCAGCGACCGCAAGCGCTCCGAGCGGGAATTGTTCGACGCGATCGAGGCCGTGATGGCCGACACTTCCTGGTTCAGCCGGGGCCTGATCGAGAAGCTCGGCAACCTGCGCCAATCGCGCGCGTCGGATCCCGCGCCGGCCAGGCCCGATCTGACCCGACGCGAGGCGGAGGTGCTTCGCCTGATCTGCCAGGGCCTCGGCGACGGCGCCATCGCCAAGCGCCTCGGCCTGACACCCAACACCGTGCGCAATCACGCGGCCGCGCTCTACCGCAAGCTCGGCATCCACCGCCGTGGCGAGGCGATCATCTGGGGCCGGGACAACGGCTTCGCGTCGTAGGCCAACGGGTCCCCCGCACCTGATCGCGCGCGCACCTGATCGCGAGCGTCCTGGACCGCCCGAAAGCCGAAGACCCGCCCGCTCCCTCCTGGAAACGGCCGGGTCTTCGCTTGCTCGCGGGTTCGCTTGCTTGCGGGTTCGCTTGGCTGCCGGTGAGCCCGCCGTCCGATCCTACAGCGCCGCCCGGATCGCCGCGGCGATGCGCTTCAGACCGGCCTCGACCTGGCCGCCCCTGATGTGCACGCGCAGGGCCCGGCGCCTGCGCTCGGCCAGGACCGCGAAGTCGCCCCGGGCCTGGGCCGCCACCACCGTGCCGAAGCCGAGGCTGCGGCCGGGGATCGCGAGATCGGCCGACGGGTCGGCGGTGATCTGCAGGAAGACGCCGGTATCGGGACCGCCCTTGTAGGCCTGGCCGGTGGAGTGCAGGAAGCGCGGCCCGAATTCGAGGCAGGTCGCGAGGCGGCGCGTGTCGCGCAGCGCCACCCGGGCCTCCTGCAGGATCGCCTGATGGCCGGGATTGCGGGCCACGTAGGCCAGCAGGGCCACGTAGTCGCCGTCCTTGGCACGGGCGAGATGCGCCGCGATCGCCGCGTCCAGGCCCTCGACCGCCTGGGGCAGGGCGCCGGCATTGCCCGCATCCGCGTAGAGGGCGATCGTCTCGTCGGCGAAGATCGGGGTCTCGCCCGGCAGGGCGCCGCTCTTCTCGGCCGCATCGAACAGCTTCTTCGTCTCGATCTTGCTCGCCTCGACGTCGGGCTGGTCGAAGGGATTGATGCCGAGCATCGCGCCCGCCACCGCCGTGGCGATCTCGAAGCGGAAGAACTCCTGCGGGAGTTGCTCCTCGTTGGCCAGGGTGATGTGCGCCACCGGATGCCCCTCGCGCTCGAGGTTGCGGACGGCCTCGTCCTGGTGGGGATCGGCACGCCCGTCGAGGCGCAGGTAGACGAAGAAGCGGTCGCGGCCATAGACGGCCGGCACGTCGACCGGCTCGCCGTCGATGGGGATCAGGCCCTTGCCCTCCTTGCCGGTGGATTCGGCGATGAGCTGCTCGGCCCAGGCGCCGAACGTGTCGATGCCCGGCGAGGCGACGATCGTGACCTTGTCGCGGCCGGCGGTGAGCGCGGCCGCGCCCAGGGCGGTGCCGAGGAGCACGCCCGGGTTCTGGGCCGGCGGAACGGCCGGGCCGCAGGAGCGGACCATGGTGCGGGCCGTGTCTAGGAAGGCCTTCACGTCGATGCCCGAGGCCGCCGCCGGCACGAGGCCGAACGCCGAGAGCACGGAGTAGCGTCCGCCGATCTGCGGGACGCCGTAGAAGATCCGCCGGAAGTTGTCGGCCTTCGCGGCCTTCTCCATGGCCGAGCCGGGGTCGGTGACGGCGACGAAGTGGGCGCCGGCCTTCTCGCTCCCCACGACCTCCTTCATCCGGCCGAGGAAGTAATCGCGGAAAACGTTGGGCTCGAGGGTCGAGCCCGACTTGCTCGCCACGATGAACAAAGTGGTCGGCAGGCTGATCGCGGCTTCCGTCTCGCGGACCTGATCGGGATCGGTGGAATCGAGGATGCGCAGGGCGGGGAAGCCCTCGCGGCCACCGTAGGTCTCGGCGAGCACCTCCGGGCCGAGGCTCGACCCGCCCATGCCGAGCACGACGACGTCGCTGAAGCCGCCCGCCCGCACCTCCTCGGCGAAGGCCTCGTAATCGGCGACGTGCTCGAGTTCGTCCTCGACGATGCGCAGCCAGCCGAGCCAGCGGTCCTCGTCGGCCCCGCTCCAGACGGTCTTGTCGTGGGCCCAGAGCCGACGGATCTTGCCGGACGCGCGCCACTCCTCGACCGCCTTCTTGGCGGCGGCGCCGAGCGTCTCGCCGAGCACGAGGGTCTGCCCATCGAGCTTCGTCCCGAGGAAGTCGATCCGCTTGCTCGCCACTGCGCCGAGGAGCTTGTCGGCGGCGTCGATGAAGAGCTGGACGCCCTCCTCGACCAGGGTGTCGCCGACCTTCTCGATGTCGATGCCGGCCTCGGCGAGCCGCGCCATCACGGCCTGCGCGCCCGCGACATCGCTCTCGATGGCGGCCTTGACGGTCCCGTGATCGCGGAACGCGTCCATGGTGGCCGGCGGCATGGTGTTGACGGTCTCGGGGCCGATCAGCGCCTCGACGTAGAGAACGTCCGAATAGGCCTTGTTCTTCACGCCCGTGGAGGCCCAGAGCAGGCGCTGCGCCTTGGCACCCTTGGCGGCCAGGGCCTGCCATTGCGGCTCGGCATGGATGGCCTTGAAGCGCTGGTAGGCGAGCTTGGCGTTGGCGATGGCGACCTTGCCCTTGAGGTCGTCGAAGCCGCCCTTCTCGTCGAGGGCCTTGTCGACGGCGACGTCGATGCGGCTGATGAAGAAGCTCGCCACGCTGGCGACCTTCGAGACGTTCCCGCCCTTGGCGGCGAAGGCCTCCAGCCCGGCGATGAAGGCCCGGGCCACCGCCTCGTAGGTCCCGACCGAGAACAGCAGGGTGACGTTGATGCTGATGCCGTCGGCGGTCAGGGCCTGGATCGCCGGGATGCCCTCGCGGGTGGCCGGCACCTTCACCATGAGGTTGTCGCGGGCCACCAGCTCGTGCAGGCGGCGGGCCTCCGCCAGGGTCTCCTCGGTGTCGAGGGCGAGGTAGGGCGAGACCTCGAGGCTGACATAGCCGTCGGCGCCGTCGCTCTCATCGTAGACCGGGCGCAGCACGTCGGCGGCGGCCTGGATGTCGGCCACCGCGCAGCCCTCGTAGAGGTCGATGACGCGGGCATCGCCCTTGTCCATCACGGCCTTCAGGGCGTCGTCGTATTCCGACGACCCGCCGATGGCCTTCTCGAAGATCGAGGGATTCGAGGTGACGCCGCGCAGGCCGTCCTCGTCCACCAGCGCCTTGAGCTTGCCCTGCGCAACGAAGCCGCGGGCGACGAAATCGAGCCACACGGCCTGACCCTGTTCGGGGAAGAGAGCCTTGAGCGGGTTCATGTAAACTCCTCGTCGTCCGTCATCGCGACGCCGCGCACGACAGGCAGCGTCGCCTCATCCGTCATCGATCATGCACCTCTCCGCCCCGCGCGGGGAGGAGGATCACGTTCCGAGCAGGGTCCCGAGACCCTGCGCCGCCTACTTCCGATGCCGGGCGATCTGGTCGCGGGCGGCCTGGACCACCTTCTCGGGCGTGAAGCCGAACTTCGTCTGCAGGTCCTTGATCGGTGCCGAGGAGCCGAAGGTGTGCATGCCGATGATCGTGCCGGCCGAGCCCGCGTAGCGGTCCCAGCCGATGACCGAGCCCTGCTCGACGGCGACGCGGGCCAGCACCTCGGGGACGAGCACGCTGTTGCGGTAGGCCTCGTCCTGGCGCTCGAACAGGTCCCAGGAGGGCATTGAGACGACGCGGGCCTTCACGCCTTCGGCCGTCAGCGCCTCGTAGGCGGAGACGCAGAGCTGCACCTCGGACCCCGTGCCGATGAGGATCACCTCCGGCGTGCCCTCGCAATCGGCGAGCACGTAGGCCCCCTGGGCGGTCCCGGATGCGGCCGCGTATTTCGAGCGATCCAGGGTCGGCAGCGGCTGGCGGCTCAGCGCCAGCACCGCCGGCTGGTCCTTCAGGCCCATGATCACCCGGTAGGCCTCCGCGACCTCGTTGGCATCCGCCGGACGCAGGGTCACGAGGCCGGGGATCGCCCGCAGGGTCAGAAGCTGCTCCACCGGCTGGTGGGTCGGGCCGTCCTCGCCGACGCCGATCGAATCGTGCGTGAAGACGTGGAAGACCGGCACCTCCATCAGCGCCGCGAGGCGGATCGGCGGGCGCATGTAATCGGCGAAGACCAGGAAGGTGGCGCCGTAGGCCCGCAGGCCCACGAGGCCGAGGCCGTTCACGATGGAGCCCATCGCGTGCTCGCGGACGCCGAAATGGATGTTGCGGCCGCCCGGCTCGAAGGGGGTGAGCGAGCCGGCCCCCTCGAAGGTGAGGTTGGTCTTGTTGGACGGCGCGAGGTCGGCCGAGCCGCCGAGCATGAACGGCACGTGCTGCGCGATGGCGTTCAGCACCTTGCCGGAGGATTCGCGGGTGGCGAGGCCCTTGGCGTCAGGCTCGAAGACCGGGATGTCCTTGTCCCAGCCCTCCGGCAGCCGGCCTTCCAGGAAGGCGTCGAGCTCCTCGGCATGGGTCGGGTCCGCCGCCTTCGCCTCGCGGAAGAAGCCGTCCCAGGTGGCGTAGAGCTCGGCGCCGCGCTTGCCGATGCCGTTGCGGAAGTTGTCGTAGACGCCGTCCGGCACCAGGAACTGCGCGTCCTCGGGCCAGCCATAGGCGCGCTTGGCGCCCTTGACCTCGTCCTCCCCGAGGGCGTCCGAGTGGGCCTTGGCGGTGTTCTGCTTCTTGGGCGCGCCGTAGCCGATGATCGAGTTGACGACGATCAGGGTCGGGCGGTCGCTGGACTGGAGGAAGGTCTCCAGGGCGGACGAGACCGCGTGGACGTCGTTGGCGTCGGCCACCCGCAGGACCTGCCAGCCATAGGCGAGGAAGCGGGCCGCGACCTCCTCCGAGAAGGCGAGCTCGGTGTGGCCCTCGATGGTGATGGTGTTGTTGTCGTAGATCCAGCACAGGTTCGACAGGCGCAGGTGCCCGGCGATGGAGGCGGCCTCCGCGGCGACGCCCTCCATCAGGTCGCCGTCCGAGCAGATGGCGTAGACGTTGTAGTCGAACAGCGGCAGCTCGGGCCGGTTGAGGCGCTCGCCGAGGAAGCGGCCGCCCATCGCCATGCCGACGGAGTTCGCGACGCCCTGGCCCAGCGGGCCGGTGGTGGTCTCGACGCCGGTGGTGAAGTGGTACTCGGGATGGCCCGGGGTCCGGCTGTCGAGCTGGCGGAAGTTCTTGAGGTCGTCGATGGTGAGGGCAGGGGCGTTGCCGCCATCCTTCTCGACGACGCCGGCGAGATGAATCAGCCCGTAGAGCAGCATCGAGGCGTGGCCGGCCGAGAGCACGAAGCGGTCGCGATTCGGCCAGTGCGGATGCGCCGGGTCGTAGCGCAGGTAGTGGTTCCACAGGGTGTAGGCCACGGGGGCCAGCGCCATCGGGGCACCGGCATGGCCGGAATTGGCCTTCTGCACCGCGTCGATGGCGAGCGTCCGGAGCGTGTCGATGCTGAGCTTGTCGATCTCGCTCAGGGCCGCGTTCGGCTTGGTGTCTGCTCCGCTCATTGCTCGTCGTCCTTCGTTTCTGGGCTTGTTCGCCGACCGCGTTCCGAACGCTCAGGCGTCGCGCCGTTGGGGCGCGGCCGTGGCCGCACCCGGGGATCCGGCATCCGCGGAGCCACTGCTCCGCTCCTTGGCCGGACCCTTGGCCCGGCTGTAGTTGAGAATGGTGTTCACCAGCGTGACGTGGCTGAAGGCCTGCGGGAAATTGCCCACGAGCCTCTGTGCCCGCACATCATACTCCTCCGCCACCAATCCGACATCGTTGCAGACGCCGATCAGCCTCTCGATCAGCGCACGCGCCTCCTCGCAGCGGCCGAGGCCGATGAGGTTGTCGGCATACCAGAACGAGCAGGGCAGGAACGCGCCCTCGTCGCCGGGCAGCCCGTCCGTGGTCTGGTTCTCGGTGTCGTAGCGCAGCACGAAGCCGTCGCGCATCAGGGTGCGGCCGATGGCATCGACGGTGCCGACCACGCGGGGATCGTCCTGGGGCAGGAATCCCATATGGGCGATCAGCAGCAGGCTCGCGTCGAGGCGCTTCGAACCGTAGGATTGCACGAAGCTGTTCAGCTCGGGATCGAAGCCCTTGGCGCAGACCTCGGCGTGGATCTGGTCGCGGATCTCGCGCCAGCGCCCCACCGGCACGTCGCGGGCCCGGCTCGGCCGGTGGTTCACGCCGGTGGCGCGGATCTCGTCCTGCTCGTGCCCTTCCGCCTCCTCGAAGGAGCGGATGGCACGGTCGAAGGCGACCCAGGCCATCACCTTCGAATGCACGAAGTGCCGGCGCCCGCCGCGCACCTCCCAGATGCCCTCGTCCGGGGTGCACCAGACCTTCTCGAGATGGCGCAGCAGCGCCTCGCCCACCCGCCAGCCGTCCGCGTCGCCCTGGAGACCGCGCTGGCGCGCCTGGTAGAGCGCGTCGAAGATCTCGCCGTAGACGTCGAGCTGGAACTGCTCCACCGCCGCGTTGCCGATGCGCACGGGCTTCGAGTTCTCGTAGCCGGGCAGCCAGTCGAGCTCGATCTCGGGCAGCATGCGCTCCCCGGCGATGCCGTAGAGGATGTGGGCCTGCTCCGGATTGCCCGCGACCGCGCGCACCAGCCAGTCGCGCCAGGCGCGGGCCTCGTCGAGGTAGCCGCCATCCATCAGGGCGATGAGGGTGAAGGTGGAATCGCGCAGCCAGCAGAATCGGTAATCCCAGTTGCGCACGCCACCGAGATCCTCCGGCAGGGAGGTGGTGGGTGCCGCGACGATGCCGCCGGTGGGCTGGTAGATCAGCGCCTTCAGGGTGAGCAGCGACCGCTTCAGGATCGCGTCCCACGGGGTGCCGGAGGCGGCCCGGCCCGACCAGTCGCGCCAGTAGCGGTCGGTCTCGAACAGCACCTTGCGGGGCTGGATCGGCGCCGGGTCGTCCTCGTGGGAGGCGCCGTAGCTCAGGGTGAAGGCCACGCTCTGGCCCGCCTCGACCGTGAATTCCGAGACGGTGGTCTGGTCCTGGCCGAACGTCGGCACGAGGGTGCGCAGCACCACCTTGTGCGGCCCCGAGATCGCGCGCAGATCGCCGAGCTCGTTGTGCGAGACCCACGGCACGGCGAGCCCGTAATCGAAGCGCACGCGCAGGCGCATCCGCATGGGCACCGAGCCCTCGATCCCCTCGACGATCCGGACGAGGTGCGCGCCGTCGTTGGCGGGCATGTAGTCGGTCACCCGCACGGCGCCGCCGGCGGTCTCGTGCCGGGTTTCCAGGACGAGACTGCCCTCGCGGTACTGCCGGGTGGTCGTCGCCGCATCGACGGGACCGAGTTTCCAGTAGCCGTGGTCCTCGGTGCCGAGCAGGGCGGCGAAGCAGGCGGCGGAATCGAAGCGGGGCCAGCAGAGCCAGTCGACGCTGCCGTCGCGGGCGATCAGCGCAGCGGTACGGCCATCGCCGACGAGTGCATAATCCTCGATCCGTCCGGCCATCCAGGTCCTCGTATCCGCGCAGCCGACCGTCACGCGGCGCGCGGCGGTGCGTCATCGCTGGCGTCCACCTAGTCCCCGAACCGGGCAGGGTCCAGGGTCGGCGCGGCAATTGCCGCGTGTCTGCCGCCCGAAACGGCGCCCGGCCTCAGCGCAGGCGCTCGACCCAGCCCGACACGGCGGCCCCGAGGGTGGCGGTCTCGGCCCCGATCGCCGCTCCGCCGGCGCCCACGAAGGCACCGGCCGCGGCGCCCGCTCGGGTCACGGCCCGGATCGTCGGTGCGAAGGGCAGGGCGACCTCGGGCAGGATGCCGTCGTCCGCGGCGGCGACCGTGCCGTCGGCCTCGGCCTCCGGCATGAAGGGCAGCGGCTTGTCGGTGGCCGTGGGCGCGGGGGCCTTGCCGGCGACGCGCGCCGCGTCGAGCCGGCGCGGCGCGGCGAGGCGCGCCGCCGCCCGAGGAAGCGCCTTGTGGGCCTGAACCGCGGGAGCGGGTTCGGCCTGAGCGAGCACCACCATCGGGAACTGGGTCTGGAAGGCGAGGGGCGCCGGGATGTAGGGCGTCGCCGCCACCGCCTGGGGGGCGGTCGCGACCGCCGTCGCCGGAGCCGAGGCTGTCGGCGCCACGGCCGCCGGCTCGCGACCCGGCTCGTGACAGAGATAAGAGGCGGCGCCGAGGATCACCGCCATCATCAGGGTGGGCAGGAGGGGCGGGGTGACGCCGCGTGCGGTGCCCGTGTCGAACGCCGAGGGAGCGGGGGGCGTGCACGCTGACATCCGGGTCACCTCACTGTGCGATTCGGCGATCGGTTCGATGGCCGACGGCATTAGCCGGTCCGTTTGCGGCAGAACCTGGGCTGTTTCCTCTCGCGATGGTAACGGTCGTTCGGGCACGCCGCTTGCGTGCCGGGCCCTCACCCGTCGGATCATCGCGCAGGTTTTCCTGTCGCCCGCCGACGGAACATGGCAGTCCCCAGCCAACGGCCGCGAACCGAACCCCTTCCTCCATCCCGACCCACCCTCAGATCCCGATGACCGAGCCGACCCTGACCGTCGCCGTGATCGATCCGAGCCGGGCGCGCGCCGCGATCCTCGAGGAGGGGCTCACGGCGGCGGGCTCGACCCGCGTCGTGGTTCTGCCCGACACCCCCGACCTGCCGGCCCGGGTGGCCGCGCTGAACCCGGATGTGGTCGTGATCCATCTGGAAAGCCCGAGCCGGGACATCCTGGAGCAGATGTCGGGCCTGTCCCGGCACGTGGAGCGGCCGGTGGCGATGTTCGTCGACCGCTCCGATGTGCCGATGATGCAGGCGGCGATGGATGCGGGCATTTCCGCCTACGTGGTCGACGGCCTGCAGCCGCAGCGCATCCGCTCGATCCTCGACGTGGCGATCCTGCGCTTCAACGCCTTCGCGCGGCTGCAGCGCGAACTGTCCGAGGCGCGGGGCGAACTCGCCGACCGCAAGCTGATCGAGCGGGCCAAGGGCATCCTCATGACCGCCAAGGGCCTCTCCGAGGAGGAAGCCTACCGGACGATGCGGCGCAAGGCCATGAACGAGAAGCGGAAGATCGCCGACATCGCCCGCGCCATCGTGACGGCGGCGGACCTCCTGGGATGAGAGGCCCGCCCCGATGAGACTCGCCCTCGGATACGTGCCGCTCATCGACGCGGCGCCCCTGATCGCCGCCGTGGAGGGCGGCTTCACCGCCGCCGAGGGCCTGGCGGTGGACCTCGTCAGCGAGCCCTCCTGGGCGACGCTCCGGGACAAGCTGGCGCTGGGCCACCTCGACGGGGCCCACATGCTCGCACCCCTCGCCATCGCCAGCGCGCTGGGAATCAGCGGTCCCGAGACCGACCTCGTGGTGCCCCTGGGGCTCAGCCTCAACGGCAATGCGGTCACGGTCTCGCGCCCGCTCTGGGCCGAGATGGCGCCGGAGGCCGCGGATCTCGATACGATCGCGCAGGCGTTTTCCCGCGTCGCACGCGGGCGGGCCGCGCAGGGCCGGCCCCTGACCCTGGGCACCGTGCACCCCTTCTCGTGCCATACCTACCAGCTCCGGATGTTCGCCGCCCGCGGCGGCCTCGACCTCGACGCCGCGACCCGGCTGGTGGTCATCCCCCCGCCCTGGATCGCCGAGGCCCTGCAATCCGGTCAGATCGACGGGTTCTGCGTCGGCAGCCCCTGGAACAGCGTCGCGGTGGCCGAGGGCTACGGCCGCATCGCCGCCCTCGGCTGCGAGCTGGCGCCGGACTGCCCGGAAAAGGTGCTGGCCCTGCCGGCCTATGCGGCGGAGACGTGCGCGGCCCTGGTCCGGGCGGTGCGGCGGGCGGGGCACTGGTGCGCCGCCCCCGAGAATCGGCGCGAACTGGCGAGCCTGCTCGCCCATCCGAGCCATCTCGGCATCGACCCGGGGCTCGTCCATCGGGCCTTGGCCGGCACCGTGGTGATCGACCCGGACGGGACCGAGCGGCGGGCGGAGCAGTTCGTGGTGTTCGGAGCGGAGGCCGAACGGCCGCGGCCCGGACAGGCGGAGTGGCTTCTCGACCGCATGGCCGCCGCCGGCCAGATCCTCCCCAACCCGACCCTGGCCGCCCGCGCCCGCGCGATCTACCGACCCGACCTGTACGCTGCAGCGGTCGGCGACTGAGCCGGGGCGCTGCCGCCCGTTCCGGCAGCCTGCCTGTGAATTGTGCAGTGCGGCAGCTGGCGCGCGACGAGGCAGACACACGGGGAGGCGCGCCCGACCGGCTCGATCGGCGCGGCCTCGTCCGGCCCCGGAGCCGGGCTCGGACGGTGAGGCATTCTCGACAAACGGCTGCGTCCCGAAGACCTTGGAACGATTCCGACATCGCCCGCATCGCCCCGGCCCGACGCGCCGACCCGACTTGGCACGCCCCGTGCAGGTGTCGGAGGGCTCGCCAACGATGACGAGCCTTATCCGTCGGCAGAGCCGCTGACCCGAGTCCCCCACGGAACGCAGATCTTGCGTTCGATGGATGTGCTTGGTCGGCGGTTTTTTCTTTGATGGATGCCCATTGCTTTCGAGGATGTCGGGTTCGATGACTGACGGTTTCCGCAACAACCGCCGTGATCTGCTGAAGGGTGCCGCCGCGACGCTGTCCCTGGCGGCGCTCGCCCGCACCGCGCTGCCGGGCGGAGCCTTCGCGCAGGGCGCCGGCCCCGAGGTGAAGGGGGCCAAGCTCGGCTTCATCGCCCTGACCGATGCGAGCCCGCTCTTCGTGGCCAAGGAGAAGGGCTTCTTCGCCAAGCACGGCATGCCCGACGTGGAGGTCCTCAAGCAGGCCTCCTGGGGCACCACCCGCGACAACCTCGTGCTCGGCTCCGAGGGCAACGGCATCGACGGCGCCCACATCCTGACGCCGATGCCCTATCTCATCTCGGCCGGACGGGTGACGCAGAACAACGTGCCCGTACCGATGCACATCCTGGCCCGGCTCAACACCAACGGCCAGTGCATCTCGGTGGCCAAGGAGTACCTCGACCAGAAGGTCGCCCTCGACGCGAAGGTGTTCAAGGCGGCGATCGAGAAGAAGAAGGCCGCCGGAAAGTCGGTGAAGGCGGCCATGACCTTCCCGGGCGGCACCCACGACCTCTGGATCCGCTACTGGATGGCCGCCGGCGGCATCGACCCGGACAAGGACATCGAGACCATCGTCGTGCCGCCGCCCCAGATGGTGGCGAACATGAAGGTCGGCACGATGGACTGCTTCTGCGTGGGCGAGCCCTGGAACGCCCAGCTCGTGCAGCAGAGCCTCGGCTACACCGCGCTCACCACCGGCGAACTCTGGAAGGACCATCCCGAGAAGGCCTTCGCCATGCGGGCCTCCTTCACGGAGAAATACCCGAACGCCACCAAGGCGCTGCTGATGGCCGTGCTCGAGGCCCAGCAATGGTGCGACAAGCCCGAGAACAAGGACGAGGTCGCCGCCATCGCGGCCAAGCGCCAGTGGATGAACGTCCCGGTCTCGGACGTCGCCGGCCGCATCAAGGGGACGATCGACTACGGCGACGGCCGCGTGGTCGAGAACAGCCCCTTTGTGATGAAGTTCTGGAACGACAACGCGTCGTATCCCTACCAGTCCCACGACCTCTGGTTCCTGACCGAGGACATCCGCTGGGGCAAGTTCGACGCGCAGACCGACACCAAGGCCCTCGTCGCCAAGGTGAACCGCGAGGACCTCTGGCGCGAGGCGGCGAAGGCCCTCGGCGTCACGGCGATCCCGGCCTCGACCTCGCGCGGCAAGGAGACCTTCTTCGACGGCAAGGTCTTCGATCCGGCCGATCCGGCCGCCTACCTGTCCAGCCTCGGCATCAAGAGGATCGCGTGATGGCCAACACCACCACCCTCGCGGCCAGCCCGGCCGCCGCCGCGCCGGCCAAGCCGAAGCGGGCGCCCCTCGTCACGATGGCCACCCTGAACACCATCGCCAAGAACCTGATCCCGCCGATCGTGGTGCTGATCGCCTTCCTGGTGATCTGGGAGATGCTGTGCTCGCGCCCGGGCGCCGGCCTGCCGCCGCCCTCGCGCGTCGTCACCGAGGCCTGGGACATCATCGCCCACCCGTTCTACGACAACGGCGGCACCGACAAGGGCCTGTTCTGGCACATCGCCGCCAGCATCCAGCGCGTGGCCCTCGGCTTCGCCCTGGCCACCGTCGCCGGCATCCTCACCGGCACCCTGATCGGCCAGTCGGAATGGGCCATGCGCGGCCTCGACCCGATCTTCCAGGTGCTGCGCACGATTCCGCCGCTGGCCTGGCTGCCGCTCTCGCTCGCCGCCTTCCGGGACGGCCAGCCCTCCGCGATCTTCGTGATCTTCATCACCTCGATCTGGCCGATCATCATCAACACGGCGGTGGGCATCCGGAACATCCCGCAGGATTACCGCAACGTGGCGGCGGTGCTGCGCCTCAACCCGCTGGAGTTCTTCGCCAAGATCATGCTGCCCTCGGCGGCTCCCTACATCTTCACCGGCCTGCGCATCGGCGTCGGCCTGTCCTGGCTCGCCATCGTGGCGGCCGAGATGCTCATCGGCGGCGTCGGCATCGGCTTCTTCATCTGGGATGCGTGGAACTCCTCCCACATCTCCGAGATCATCGTCGCCCTCGTCTATGTCGGCATCATCGGCTTCATCCTCGACCGCTTCGTCGCCTTCGTCGGCACCCTGGTCACCCGCGGCACCGCGACGGCCTGAGGAGACAATCCCATGAGCTATCTCAGCATCGAGAACGTCGGCATCAGCTTCACCCGCTCGGGCCGGACCAACGAGGTCCTGCGCGACGTCAGCGTGAAGATCGACAAGGGCGAGTTCGTCTCGCTGATCGGGCATTCGGGCTGCGGCAAGTCGACGGTGCTCAACATCGTCGCCGGCCTGCTCAAGGCCTCCACCGGCGGGGTGCTGCTCGAGGGCAAGGAGGTGAACAGCCCCGGGCCCGACCGCGCCGTGGTGTTCCAGAACCACTCGCTCCTGCCCTGGCTCACCGTGCGCGAGAACGTGGCGCTCGCCGTCGACAAGGTCTTCAAGGGCAAGAAGTCGAGGGCCGAGCGCAACGCCTGGATCGACCACAACCTGTCGCTGGTGAACATGACCCACGCCGCCGACCGGCGCCCGAGCGAGATCTCGGGCGGCATGAAGCAGCGCGTGGGCATCGCGCGGGCCCTGGCGATGGAGCCGAAGGTGCTGCTCCTCGACGAGCCCTTCGGGGCGCTGGACGCCCTCACCCGCGCCCATCTCCAGGACTCGCTCATGGACATCCATGCCCGGCTGAAGAACGCCGTGATCATGATCACCCACGACGTCGACGAGGCGGTGCTCCTCTCCGACCGCATCGTGATGATGACCAACGGCCCCTCCGCGACCGTCGGCGAGATCCTGCGGGTCGACCTCGAGCGCCCGCGCCGCCGCCTCGATCTCGTGGAGGACGCGACCTACACCCACGCCCGCGCCGAGGTGCTCGAATTCCTCTACGCGCGCCACGCCAAGCCCGCCATCGCTGCCTGAGGAACGGGTCTCGGACGATGCGGGAACGGCTGGTGGTGATCGGCAACGGCATGGCGTCGTTGCGCTTCCTGGAACGCCTCACCGAGCGGGCGCCGGGCCTGTACGACGTCACCGTCGTCGGGGCCGAGCCGCAGGCGGCCTATAACCGCGTGCTGCTCTCGTCCCTGCTCGGCGGCGAGGTCGACGAGGGCGCCTGCGCCTTCCGCGGCCTCGACTGGTACGCGGACCACGGCATCCGGCTCATCACCGGCGCGCCGGTCACCGAGATCGACCGCGAGAACGGCCTCGTGATGGTGGGGGAGGCCCATGTCCTGCCCTTCGACAAGCTCGTCCTCGCGGTGGGTTCCCTGCCCATCCGCCTGCCGAAGCCCGGCATGGACCTGCCCGGCGTGCTGACCTTCCGCGATCTCGCCGACGTCGCCGCCATCCGCAGGGCGGCGGTGGCGCACGCCCGGGCCATCGTGATCGGCGGCGGCCTCCTCGGCCTGGAGGCCGCCGTCGGCCTCGCGCGGCTCGGCGTCGACACCACGCTCCTGCACGTCATGGACCGGCTGATGGAGCGCCAGCTCGACCATGCCGCCGCCGGGCTGGTGAAGCGGGCCATGGAGGCCCGCGGCGTCAAGGTGCTGCTCAAGGCCGACACCGCGTCGGTCGAGGGCGACGGCCGGGTCGAGCGCCTGGTCCTGGCCGACGGCACGGTCCTGCCGGCCGACCTGGTGGTGATGTCGGTCGGCGTGCGTCCCAACGTGGCGCTGGCCCGGGACGCCGGGATCGAGACCGCGCGCGGCATCACGGTCGACGACCGGATGCAGTCCTCCGATGCCCGGATCTACGCGCTCGGCGAGTGCGCGGAGCATCGGGGCCAGGTCTACGGCCTCGTCGAGCCCGCCTACGAGCAGGCCGAGGCCCTGAGCCGCCACCTCGTCGGCGAGGAGGCGAGCTACCTCGGCACCGCCCTCTCCACCAGCCTGAAGGTCTCGGGGCTGCCGGTGTTCTCCGCCGGCCAGATCGAGGCGCCGGAGGGGGCCGAGACCGTGCTGATGTCGGATCCCGGCCTCGGCCTCTACCGCAAGCTCGTCGTCGCCGAAGACCGGCTCATCGGCGCGGTCTTCGTCGGCGACATCGGCGAGCAGGGCTGGTGCAAGGAGCTCATCCGCACCGGTGGCTCCATCGCCGATCACCGCGACGACCTCCTGTTCGGGCGCCCCGCGCCCGTCTCCCAACCCCTCGCAGCGTGAGGAGCCCGCCCATGGCCGACGCATTCAACGCCGAGCAGAAGCGCTATCTGGAAGGCTTCGCCTCCGGCATCAGTGCCGCCCGGCTGACCGGCGGCCTGGCCCTCGGGCCGGGCGCCTCCGCCCCGCCGGCCGAGCCGACCGGCCCCGACGCGATCCACATCAAGGCGCAGGACGCCACGGTGAAGGCCGGCGGCAAGCTCTGCGAGCAGGAGAAGTGGAAGCGCGCCGAGAACCCCTTCGACGGCCACAACCGGCTCATCGCCGAGGCCGCCACGGGCAAGGCGCCCAAACCCGAGGACAACTTCCGCTGGCGCTATCACGGTCTGTTCTGGGTGGCCCCGGCCCAGAACTCCTACATGTGCCGCCTGCGCATCCCCAACGGCATCCTGCACCACTGGCAGTTCGCCGGCATCGCGGATCTGGCCGATGCGCATGGCGGCGGCTATGCCCACGTCACCACCCGGGCCAACCTGCAGGTCCGCGAGATCATCCCGGAGCACGGCCAGCCCTTCCTCGACGGGCTGATCGATCTCGGCCTCACCGCCCGGGGTGCGGGCGCCGACAACATCCGCAACGTCACCGGCTCGCCGGTGGCCGGCATCGATGCGCAGGAGCTGCTCGACACGCGGCCCCTGGCGAAGTCCTGGCACAACCACATCCTCAACGACCGCTCGCTCTTCGGCCTGCCGCGCAAGTTCAACGTCGCCTTCGACGGCGGCGGCGTGATGCCGGTGCTGGAGGAGACCAACGACATCGGCTTCCAGGCCGTGCGGGTGCTGGAGGGGGCGAGCGTCGCACCGGGCGTGTGGATGCGCCTCGTGCTGGGCGGCATCTCGGGTCACCGCGATCTCGCCCGCGACACCGGCGTCGTGCTGAAGCCGGAGGATTGCAACAGGGTCGCCGACGCCATCCTGCGGGTCTTCATCAAGAACGGTGACCGCACCAACCGCAACAAGAGCCGGATGAAGTACGTCCTCGACGCCTGGGGCTTCGACAAGTATCTCGCCGCCGTCGAGGAGGTGCTGGGGACCAAGCTCGACCGGGTCGACGCCGCCCACGTCGCGCCCCGCGGCGGCATGGACCGCTTCGCCCATGTGGGCGTGCACCGTCAGGTCCAGGAGGGCCTGAACTGGATCGGCGTGATCCTGCCCGTCGGCAAGATGACCACCGACCAGATGCGCGCCCTGGCACGAATCGCCGCCGAATGCGGCGACGGCGCCATCCGCATGACCGTCTGGCAGAACTTCCTGTTCTCCGGCGTGCCCGACGCGAAGGTGGCCGAGGTCCAGGCGCGGGTCGCGGCGCTCGGACTCACCACGGAGGCCTCCAGCATCCGCGCCGGCCTCGTCGCCTGCACGGGCAATCGCGGCTGCAAGTTCGCCGCCTCCGACACCAAGGGCCACGCCCTGGTCATCGCCGACTACATCGAGGCCCATCTGACGGAGCTCGACGTCCCGGTGAACGTCCATCTCACCGGCTGCCATCACTCGTGCGCCCAGCACTACATCGGCGACATCGGGCTGATCGGGGCCAAGGTCGTGGTCTCGGAGGAGGGCGACACCGTCGAGGGCTACGACATCGTCGTCGGCGGCGGCTTCGGCGACAGCCCGAAGATCGGCACCGAGATCTGGAAGGCCGTGAGGGCCGAGGATTGCCCGGCCCGCATTGAGGCTCTGCTGCGGAGCTACCTCGCCCGCCGCACCGGCCCGGACGAGAGCTTCCAGGCCTTCACCGCCCGCACCGGCCCCGAATCCCTGCGCAACATCGCCGAAGAGCAACCCGTCCTGAAGGCCGCCGCATGAGCGAGCACGTCACGCCCCCCCTGGTTCTCATCCCCGAGACCGCCCCCTTCGATCCGGACCAGCGTGCCTGGCTCTCGGGCTACTTCGCGGCGCTGCTGGGCCCCGCCGTCGAGGGCGCCACGGCGCTGGCACCGGGCGACGCGCCGGCCGGCGGCGTGAGGCTCGCCGACAACGACGACGCGCCCTGGCACGATCCCTCGCTGCCTCTGCCCGAGCGCATGGAGATGGCCAAGGAGCGGCCCGAGCCGCAGAAGCTGATGGCCGCCATGGCGCAGCAGGATTGCGGTCAGTGCGGCTACAACTGTGCCGACTACGCCAACGCGATCTTCCTCAAGAACGAGGAGCGCCTGAACCTGTGCCAGCCGGGCGGCAAGGACACGCTCCGGATGCTGAAGAAGCTCGAGGAGGAATTCGGCGCCGCCGGCGGCGGAGCGCCGAAGGCGTCCGAGGACGCTGCGCCCAAGGCCGCCCCCGAACTCGGTCCGCTCGGATTCTGCCGGGAGAACCCCGTGGAGGCGACCTTCGTCTCCCGTACGCGCCTCAACGCGCCGGGGGGCGAGAAGGAGACCTGGCACATCGAGATCGACCTGACGGACACGCCGATCGACTACGTGGTCGGCGATTCCCTCGGGCTGTTCCCCACCAATGCGCCGGCCCTGGTCGACGCGGTCATCGCCGAGCTCGGCGCACGGCCCGAGCGCAGGATCGGCGGCAAGACCCTGCGCGACCGGCTCCTGACCGATTACGCGCTGGGCGGTGCGCCGGACGGGCTCTACCAGCTCCTCTCGCTCCTCACCTCGGGGGAGGCGCGCCGGAAGGCGCAGGCGCTCGCCGCCGGCGAGGACCCGGACGGCGACGCCGCCCATCTCGACGTGCTCGGCGCCCTCCACAAGTTCCCCGGCGCGCGCCCCGATGCCGAGGTGTTCCTGGAAGCCCTCGACGAGTTGCAGCCGCGGCTCTACTCGATCTCGTCCTCGCCGAAGGCCGATCCGGGCCGGGTCTCGCTCACCGTCGACGCGGTGCGCTACAGCCACCGCTCGCGCCTGCGCCTCGGCGTCGCCTCGACCCATCTGGGCGAGCGGATGCCCGAGGGCATGAAGGTGAAGGTCTACCTGCAGAAGGCGCACGGGTTCGCCCTGCCGGAGGACCTCGCGAAGGACGTCATCATGGTGGGTCCCGGCACCGGCATCGCGCCGTTCCGCGCCTTCCTGCGCGAGCGCGACGCGACGGGAGCGCCGGGCCGGAACTGGCTGTTCTACGGCCACCAGAAGCAGGCCTCCGACTTCTTCTACAAGGACGAGCTGAACGCCCTTAAGGACAGGAAAGTGCTCACGCGGCTGTCGCTGGCCTGGTCCCGCGACGGCGCCGAGAAGACCTACGTCCAGGACCGCATGCGGGAGACCGGCGCGGAGCTGTGGACCTGGCTCGAGGGCGGCGCGCATTTCTACGTCTGCGGCGATGCCAAGCGCATGGCCAAGGACGTGGAGCGGGCGATCATCGACGTCGCCGGCACGCACGGGGGCAAGAACCCCGACGAGGCCGTGGCCTACCTCGCCCATCTCAAGAAGACCGGCCGCTATCAGGCCGACGTGTACTGAGCGCGCCATCTCAACCCTCTCCCCTCTGCGGGGGAGGGTGGCCCGCGCATGCGGGTCGGGAGAGGGGAGCACCGCCCTTTCCGAATTGGTCGCGCGGGCCCCTCTCCCGCCTGCTCCGCAGGCACCCTCTCCCGCAGAGGGGAGAGGGTGGGCGGTCTGCCCCGGCCCGTCTCTTGCCTCCATCCACGACCATAGAAAACCCGCCGAGGATTCCGCCATGAATGCGCACGTCCAGGCACCGGCCGCCCCCGTCAAGACCACCTGTCCCTATTGCGGCGTCGGCTGCGGCGTGCTCGCCACGCCGGACGGGCAGGGGGGTGCGGACATCGCCGGAGACACCGCACACCCGGCCAATTTCGGGCGCCTCTGCTCCAAGGGCTCGGCGCTGGGCGAGACGCTCTCCCTCGACAACCGCCTGCTCCACCCGCAGGTGGACGGCGTCCGCACGAGCTGGGAATCGGCCCTCGGCACCGTGGCGGGGTCCCTGCGCCGGATCGCGGAGCAGCACGGGCCGGACGCGATCGCGTTCTACCTCTCGGGCCAGCTCCTGACCGAGGACTACTACGTCGCCAACAAGCTCGCGAAGGGCTTCCTCGGCACCCCGCACGTCGACACCAACTCGCGCCTGTGCATGTCGAGCGCGGTGGCCGCCCACCGGCGCGCCTTCGGCTCGGACACCGTGCCGGGCTGCTACGAGGACCTCGAGGAAGCGGACCTCATCGTCCTCGTCGGGTCGAACACCGCCTGGTGCCACCCCATCCTGTTCCGCCGCATGGTCGACGCGCGGGCGAAACGCGGCACCAAGCTGGTGGTGATCGACCCCCGCCGGACCCAGACGGGCGAGGAGGCGGACCTCTTCCTCGGCCTGAAGGCCGGCACCGACACCGCCCTGTTCTCCGGCCTGCTGGTGCACCTCGCCAGCACGGGCTCCCTCGATTACCGCTTCGTCCTCGACCACACGACCGGCCTCGACGGCGCCCTCGAGCGGGCGCGCGCCATCGCGCCGACGATCTCCGCCACCGCCGCCGCCACCGGCCTGTCCGAGGCCGACGTGGCGCGGTTCTTCGAGCTGTTCGCCCGGACGAAGCGCGTCGTCACCGCTTTCTCGCAGGGGGTGAACCAGTCGGCTCAAGGCACCGACAAGGGCAACGCGATCATCAACTGCCACCTCGCCACCGGCCGCATCGGCCTGCCCGGCGCGGGGCCGTTCTCGCTGACCGGCCAGCCCAACGCCATGGGCGGGCGCGAGGTCGGGGGGCTGGCCAACATGCTGGCCGCCCACATGCACTTCACCCCCGAGGAGGTGGACCGCGTCCGCCGCTTCTGGGGCGCGCCCAACATCATCACCGGCGAGGGCATGAAGGCGGTCGCCCTGTTCGAGGCGATCGAGCGCGGCAAGATCAAGGCCCTGTGGGTGATGGGCACCAACCCCATCGTGTCGATGCCGCGCGCCGACCTGATCCGCGAGAGCCTCAAGTCCCTCGACCTCTACGTGGTCTCGGAGGCGGTGGCCGACAGCGACAGCGCCCGGGCGACGGGTGGCAGGACCGTGCTGCTGCCGGCCCTCGCCTGGGGCGAGAAGGACGGCACGGTGACGAATTCCGAGCGCCGGATCTCGCGCCAGCGCAGCTTCCTGAAGGCCCCCGGCGAGGCCCGGGCCGACTGGCAGATCGTCTGCGACGTCGCCAAGCGCCTCGGCCACGGCGAGGCCTTCGCCTATTCGGGCAGCGCCGCGATCTTCCGCGAGCATGCCAGCCTCTCGGCCTTCGAGAACAACGGCACCCGCGATTTCGATATCGGGGCCGTCAGCGACATGGCCGATGCGGCCTACGCGACCACGCCGCCGCTGCAATGGCCGCTGCCGAAGCGCGGCAAGGCCAAGGCGCGGCTCTTCGCCGACGGGCAGTTCTACACCTTCGACAAGCGCGCCCGCTTCGTGGCCGTGCAGGCCCCGGCGCTGGCGCAAGCGGTGAGCGAGGCCTACCCCCTCGTCCTCAACACGGGCCGGGTCCGCGACCACTGGCACACGATGACGCGCACGGGAAAGAGCCAGCGCCTCTCGGCCCACCGCTCCGTGCCCTTCGTGGAGATCCATCCGGACGACGCCGCTCCGCTCGGGCTGAAGGAGGGCGATCTCGCCCGGATCGCGACGCCGCACGGCACCGCGACCCTGGAGGCGATGGTCACCGACGCCGTGCGGCCGGGCAACCTGTTCGCGGCCTTCCACTGGAGCGCCGCCACCGCCTCGGATGCCCGGGTCGGCGCCCTGGTGCGGGGCGTGCCCGATCCGGTCTCCGGCCAGCCCGAATTGAAGGCGACGCCGGCCGGCATCGCCCCGGTGCCCTACCGCAACCGCGGCTTCCTGCTCACCCGCGGCGCGCACACCCTGCCGGAGGGCTGGTGGTGGGCGCGGGCCACGATCTCCGGCGGCTCGGGCCTGCAATTCGCCACGCAGGAGAGTTCGCGCGCCGTGGCGCTGATGATGCGCGGCCTGTTCCAGGGCCACGAACTCGCCGAATATGCCGACCATGCCCGCGGGCGCTACCGCTGCGCCGTCTACGAGGCCGGCCGCCTCGTGGCCTGCCTGGCGCTGGGCCCGGCCGAGGCCCGCCCGGGCTGGGAGGAGGCCAAGGGCCTGTTCGCCGAGCCGGAGCCCGCGCCCCCGGCCCGGCGCGCCCTCCTGTCGGGCCGGGCCGAGACCGCGTCGGCCGGGCCGACCGTCTGTGCCTGCCACGGGGTCGGCCTCGACGTCATCACGGGGGTGATCGCCGCGGGGGCCGGCACCGTCGAGGCGGTGGGTGCGGCCTGCAAGGCCGGCACGAATTGCGGCTCGTGCATCCCCGAGATCCGCAAGCTGCTGCCCGAGGTGCTTGCGCGCAACGCCGCATAGGCTCACTTTCGGCCCAATCGACACCCATGTCCCGAGTCCCATGAGCACGCCCCGCACCCCCCGTGAAACCCGGCCCGCCGGCATCGATCCGGTCCGTGGCGGAGCCCCCGCAGGGCTGGAGCCCCTGGCCGTCCTGCCCGTCTTCGTGCCGCTGCACGGCAAGCGGGCGGTGCTGGCCGGTTCCAACGGCGGTGCGCCCTGGAAGGTGAAGCTGCTGGCCGCCGCCGGGGCCCATGTGGACGTCTACGCCCCCGAGCCGAGCGAGGAGCTGCGCGCGGTGCCGGCCGAGATCGTCGCGGGCTCCGTGACCCTGCACCTGCGCCAGTGGCAGCCCGAGGACCTGACGGGCGCCGCCTTCTGCATCGGCGCCATGGAGGACGAGGACGATTGCATCGCCTTCGTGACCGCGGCCCGGAAGACCGGTGCCATCGTCAACGCGGTCGACCGGCCGCATCTCTGCGACGTGAAGTTCGGCGCCATCGTCAACCGTTCGCCCATGGTGGTGGGCATCTCGACCGAGGGCGCTGCCCCGGTCTTCGGCCAGACCGTGCGGGCCCGGATCGAGGGCATGCTGCCGCGCGGGTTCAAGGCCTGGATCGGCGCCGCCCGCGACTGGCGCGAGGAGGTCACGAGCCGCTTCCACGGCTTCTCGGACCGCCGCGCCTTCTGGGAGCGCTTCACCGATCGCGCCTTCGCGGAGCCCGACCGGGTGCCGACGGACCAGGATCTCGCCGAGCTGCTGGGCCAGACCGAGGCGGCGCCGAAGGGCGGGGCGGTGACGCTGGTGGGCGCCGGCCCGGGCGATGCCGAGCTCCTCACCCTCAAGGCCCTGCGCAGCCTGCGCAACGCCGACGTCATCCTGTACGACGACCTCGTGGCGCCCGAGATCCTCGACTATGCCCGCCGCGAGGCCCGCACCATGCTGGTGGGCAAGACCGGGCACGGCCCGTCCTGCCGCCAGGACGACATCAACGCGCTGATGGTGCAGCTCGCCAAGTCCGGCAAGCAGGTGGTGCGCCTCAAGTCCGGCGACCCCCTGGTGTTCGGCCGGGCCGGCGAGGAGATCGAGGCCTGCCGGGCCGCCGGCATCCCGGTCAGCGTGGTTCCGGGCGTCTCGGCCGCGCAGGGGGCGGCCGCCTCGCTCTGCGTCTCGCTGACGAACCGCGACGCGGCGCGCCGCCTGCAATACGTCACCGGCCACGACCGGCGCGGAGCGCTGCCCGAGGATCTGAACTGGGGCGCGCTCGCCGACCCGAGCGTCACCACCGTGGTCTACATGCCGAAGAAGACCCTCGCCGTGCTGCTGGAGCGGGCGATCGCCGAGGGCCTCGCCCCTGCGACCCCGGCGCTGCTCGTCTTCAACGCCACCCGCCCGCACCAGCAGGTGGTGGAGGGGACGGCCCGCGACCTCGCCGACCGGGTCGAAGCGTCCGGTCACGAGGGACCGGCGCTCCTCATGGTGGGCGAAGCCCTGCGCCGCCTGGGCGCCCGGGAGGCGATCGCCGCCATCGAGCCGGACAAGCTCGCGATCTGAGCGCCGAGGGCGCGCGGGGCGGCGGCTCCGGCTGCGCCCCCGCCGTCGCGACCCGGCGCACCCCGGCCCGGGGCTCCAGGTTGCCCGGCTGCTTCAGGTCCCAGACCAGACCCAGGCGCTCCAGCACGCGCAGGAGACGCCAGCCTGCATCGGCCTGGCCCGGCTCGGTTCCGAGGCGCGCCGAGTCCGGCCAGGCATGGTGCGTCGCATGCCAGGCCTCGCCGAAGGTCAGCCAGGCCGCGGCCGGCAGGTCGTGCCCCTGGACCGATTCGCCGTCGACCACCCAGCCCTGCGGACCGTTGCGGTGGGTCAGGTGCACGACGAGCCAGTGCCCCGTCAGCGACACCGCGATGCGGACGGGAATGCCCCAGATCACCCACGGCCATCCGCCCGAGGCGTAGAACAGCACGGCCCAGGGCAGTTGCTGCAACATCCAGGTCGCCTCCAGCCACCGGAGCACCCGGTCCTGCGCGACCCGCGGTTCCAGCTGGAAGCGGGGCGGATGCGTCAGGACGAGGCGGGCGTGCATCTGCAGGAGGGCGTCGCGCAGCATCGGCAGCCGGTTGGCGTGCAGGGCGTGGCATTCGGCCTGTCGCTGCGCCCAGTCCCGCATGTCGTGAAGGCGGATCATCCCCACCGGCCCGGCCATGCCGACCAGCGTCCCGAGATAGATCAGGAGATACGCGACGGAGGGTCGGGCCGAGAAGCTGCGATGGACGAGCAACCGGTGCATCCCGACCGAATGGCCGGCGCAGAGGGTGACGACCGTGGTGAGCGCGAACAGCACGACGGCCCCGGGGGTGACGAGGACGGGCCCGAGGAACAGGGCGGTGCCGACCATCCCGGTGATCCAGAGCGACTTGGCCGGGGCCCATTCCAGGTGCCCTTCGGCGGCGGAGGTGTCCGCTTCGGCGACCATGCGGGCGGTGGAGGTGCAGCGGAACGGTTCAGCCATGGCGCAGCCTGCTTCGATGTTTAGGCAATAAGCTAAACACCGTTGCATCTGGACTTGTCAATGGTTAGCTCATCGCTTAAACCCTGCGTCCATGCAGCGCGTCTTCGAAGCCCTGTCCTCCTCCGTGCGCCGGAAGATCCTGGCCTATCTCGCCCACACCGAACTCAGTGCGGGGGAGATCGCCGGGCGGTTCTCGATGTCGAAGCCCTCGATCTCGCAGCATCTCTCGGTGCTCGAATCGGCAGGCCTGATCGTGGGCGAGAAGCGCGGGCAGTTCGTGTTCTACCGGCAGGTGGAGGACAGCCTGCTCAACACCCTCAACGGCTTCGTGCAGGAGGCCTGTCCGGTCGGCCGGCCGCTCAGGCGCGAGAGCGCGGCCCTGGCGGTGGACCGGCGCAGGGGCGAGCCGGGTGCGGGCGAGCCGGGTGCGGGCGAGCCGCAGCCGGGCTGAGCCCGTTCGACGGCGGTTGGGCGGCGGCGGTTTGGCGGATTGCCCAGGCTCGGCGGCTGTGGTCTGAAGCCGGCACCTTCCTCGACCGCAAGGCCGTCTTCCATGCGTCGCACGCTCCTGCCCCTCCTCGCCTTCGCGATCGGCCTCGTCGGGCTCTGCGTCGCCGCCTTCGTGGTGCTCGCTCCGAAGACCCAGGAGGCCGGGACGAGCAGCGTCGGCGGTCCCTTCACCCTGACCAACCAGGACGGGCAGCGCGTCACCGAGCGCGACTATGCGGGCCGGACCCACCTCGTGTTCTTCGGCTTCACCCATTGCCCCGACGTCTGCCCGACGACGCTGCAGCAGATCGGCGACGTGCTCCAGGCCCTCGGGCCGAAGGGCCGGGACACCCGCGCGCTGTTCATCGCCGTCGACCCCGAGCGGGACACGCCCGCCGCCCTGAAGACCTACCTGGCGAGCTTCGATCCGCGCATCGTCGGCCTGACCGGCTCACCCGAAGAGGTGAACGCGGCCGTGAAGGCTTACCGCGCCTATGTCCGCAAGGTACCGACCAAGGACGGCGACTACACCATGGAGCACACCGCCCTCGTCTACGTGATGAACGGCCAGAACCGCTTCCTCAATGCCCTGAACCTTGCCCGCCCGCCCGAGGAGGCGGCGGCCGAACTCGGCAAAATGCTCTGAGCGCCGAAATCCCGTCAGCCGCCGCGGACGACCGGGGGCCGCCGCCGCCCCGTCCGCCTGCCCCTGGAGCGACCATGACCGTCCTGTCGGCCTTTCCGATCACGCCCGCGAACGCCGACGGTCAGGTCGACCTCGGCGCCCTGCGCGCCCTGCTGCATCCCCTGGTCGCGGCCGGCGTCGGATCGATCGGCCTGCTGGGCAGCACCGGCACCTATGCGTTCCTCGCGCGCCACCAGCGCCGCCGGGCCGTGGAGGCCGCCGTCGAGGCGGCGGCGGGCCGCGTGCCGGTTCTCGTCGGCGTCGGCGCATTGCGCACCGACGAGGCGGTGCGGATGGCCCAGGACGCCAGGGGGGCCGGGGCCGCGGCCGGGCTCCTGGCGGCGATGTCCTACACGCCGCTGACCGAGGACGAGGTGTTCGTGCATTGCGAGACGGTGGCGCGGGAATCCGGGCTGCCGCTCTGCCTCTACGACAACCCGGGCACCACCCATTTCCGCTTCACGCCGGCCCTCGTCGGCCGCCTCGCGGAGGTTCCGGGGATCGTCGCGATCAAGAGCCCGGCCCCGGAGCCGGGCGGGGCGGCGGAGCATCTCGGCGCGCTGCGCGCCGTGGTACCGGCCGGGTTCTCCCTCGGCTACAGCGGCGACTGGAACGCCGTCGAGACGCTGCTGGCGGGCGGCGAGGCCTGGTACAGCGTCGCCGCCGGGCTGTTTCCGGAGCCCGCCCTGGCGATCGTCCGGGCGGTCGCAGCCGGGGACGCCGCCGAGGCGCGGCGCCTGAATGCCCGGCTGGAACCGCTCTGGGACCTGTTCCGGACCTATTCGAGCCTGCGCGTGATCTATACCTGCGCCGACCTACTCGGGCTCTGCCGCGCGGAGCCGCCGCGCCCGATCCTGCCCCTGGCCGGGGCGGCGCGCCGGAGGGTCGCCGAGACGCTCGAGGCCCTGGACCTGGGTTGATCCGACCCTGTCGCGCGGCCCGCGACCGGGCGACCGGATCACGACGTTGTGTTCTACCAATAGGGGATAGGCCACCAAGGGTTCACATCGCATTGGCAAACCGATTGCGATATATTCGCAGTTACCAGACCGGAGAGCTGCGATGGCCCGAAGTGAAACAGATAGCGTTCCAGAATCGGAAAACCGGTTCACGCTACTCATTATCTTTTTGATACTTATGATCGGATCGACCTTCGCCGCAGTTGCAGCTGCGGTTCGGCGCGTCTGGGCTGCGCTTTTGAGCTGAGGGCCCGCAGACCAGCGTTAATATTTAACAATTCTCAATTTCGAGACCGAGGCGCCGGTCGAATTCATCCTCATCCCGTACGCAACGCGCCGGTGCGGGAGGTTCGGGCGAGGCCGTGCTCCGTCTTGTGCCAGCGATTGGGCGCGCGGACGAGTTCGAACAGGCCCGACCAGGCGGCAAGGCTCACGAGCAGGAAGTAGAGCGGCATCCACGGCACGCAGACGAGCAGGTCGAACCAGCCGCGCCGGACGCAGCCGAGTGCCGCCGGCAGCAGCATGGCGAGCAGCCCGGCCAGGAACAGCGTCACCGAGGTGCCGGTCGGGAAATTCGACCAGAACCCGCCGGGCGCCGGAAAGCCACGCCCCGCGAACGCGGCGAAGTCGTAGGCGGCGCGGCCCATCAGGAACGGATAGGCGAGGGCGGAGATCACCGTTCCGGGCACCAGGGCGACGGCGCAGAGGGTGCCGAGGGGCCCGAGTTGCCGCGCCGTGCGGCGCGGCGCCCGCGAATGGGTGAGGCTGGTCTGCAGGAAGCCTTTCATCCAGCGGGTGCGCTGGTGCAGCCAGGGCAGGAGGGCGCGCGGCGCCTCCTCGAGGGTGTCGCTGCGCAGGTCGCCGACGCGGTAGCCCGCCCGGGCGAGGCGGATGCCGAGGTCGGCGTCCTCGGTGACGTTCCAGGCATCCCACCCGTGGAGTTCGCGCAGGATGCGGGTGCGGAAATGCGTCGAGGTGCCCCCCAGCGGGATCGGCACGCACCAGGAGGCGAGGGCCGGGATCAGGACATCGAACAGGGCGGCGTACTCGATGGCGAAGCAGCGGGTGAGGCGGCCGTCATCCATGTTGTCGATCACGAGCCGGCCCTGCAGACAGGCCGTCGCGGCCGAGGCATGGGCGAAGCGGGTCGCGGCGGCGCGGAGCTGGCCGGGATCGGGCACGTCCTCGGCATCGTAGACCACGAGGCAGGCCCCGCGCGCCAGGGGCAGGGCGGCGTTGAGGGCCCGAGGCTTGGTGCGGGGCAGGCCCGGCGGCACCCGGACGATCTCGAACCGGGCCGGAAGGCGCGCCGCCGCGAGGGCGGCATCGGTCTCGCGGTCGTCGGCCTCGATCACCAGCTTGATGTCGAGCTTGGCCGCCGGGTAGTCGAAGCGCGCCAGGGCCGCCACGAGGCGCGGCACCACCCTGGCCTCGCGGTGGAGCGCCACCAGCACGGTGTAGACCGGCAGGGCGGTATCCGGCAGCGGCGCCTCGAAGGGCGGTTCGGCCTCGACGCTGACGGCGGCGATGCGGACCGTCACCATGGCGAGGAAGCCGAGCTGCACCAGGGTCCAGGCGGCGATCAGGACGGGGCCGGGGATGAACCCCGCGGCGAGGCCGGCGATTCCGAGCGCGAGGCCGACGATGGCGAGCCGCGGCGCCTGGCTGCCCGCCCCCAGGGCCCAGTCGGGCCGGTGGCGCTGCAGCGTATCGGCGGCGAATGCGGCGATGCCGGCCGGGTTGGCCGAAAACACCGCCGCCTGCAGCGCGCGCGGGGTGGTGATGGCCGAGCGCGTGCCCGTCCGCAGCAGGGCGGCGATGGCCGCCCCGCGCGGCGCGCGGACCGTGGCCGGTCCGGAGGAGGCCAGGGATCGCGGAGCCGTCAGGGGCGCGAGGCCGGCCACGAGACTGTCGGGAAAGCGGGTGGCGTCGCCGAGTTGGATATCGCCCGCCAGGAACGCGGTTCCCAGGGCGGCCGCGAGGGCGCGGTAATAGGCCTCCTCGGAGATCAGGTCGGCGTGGATCAGCGCCGTGGCCGCGTCGCTGCCGCAGGCGCGGGCCAGGGCGGCGGCCCGGGCCAGGCGGTCGGCGTCGAAGCCCTGATGCGCGAGGAATCCGATTTCGGGCGGCAGCGGGGCGGGCCACCCGTCGGGAGCGCTGAAACCGAGGAGCGACACCGCGCACGGCCTCCCGGCGGCCCGCGGATGTGCTAGGGGAGGGCCGTGAGCCAGTCCGATTCCACGCGCAACCCGCGCGCCACGCCTGCAACTTCTGCGTTCGGACGCCGAAAGACAAGCCGGTTCCGGCGCCGGGTCTCCGCTTTTGCACTGGCGGCGGCGCTGTGCGGTCTCGCCGCTCCCCCGCCGGCCCGGGCGGACGGGGTGACGATCCCGAACTTCTGGAATCCGCGCGCGCGCCAGGAGCGCATGGAGCCCCAGCCGAGCACGCGCACGGTCCGCTTCCTGACCGACGACGATTTCCCGCCCCTGCATTTCGCCGGACCGGACGGCGCCCCCACGGGCTTCGTGGTGGAACTCGCCCGCGCGGTCTGCGAGCGCCTGGCGATGACCTGCACGGTGCAGGCCCGGCGCTTCGACACCCTCCTCGACGCCCTGGCCGACCGGCAGGGCGACGTGGTCGCCGCCGCGATCCCGCTCACGCCGGCCCTGCGCGCACGCTTCCTCGCCACCCGACCGTATTTCCGCTGGCCGGCCCGCTTCGCCGCCCGCTCCGACAGAGGCCTGCCCGCCCCCTCCGCCGCCGCCCTGGCCGAGCGCAGCGTCGGCGTGGTCGGCGGCAGCGCGCACGCCGCCTACCTCAAGACGTTCTTCCCCAGGGCGGCGGGCAAGGATTTCACCGACCTCGCGAGCGCCGAGGGAGCGCTGCGCCGGGGCGAGGTCGACTACGTCTTCGCCGACGGCCTCAACCTCGCCCTCTGGATCGGCGGCGTCGACGCCGCGGGCTGCTGCGCCTTCACGGGTGGCGACTACCTAGAGAACCGTTATTTCGGCGAGGGCATCGGCCTCGTCACCCGCCCCGACGACCCGGCCCTGTCGCGGGCCCTCGACGACGCGCTCCAGCGCCTCTGGGACGAAGGGAAATACGCCGAGCTGTACCTGCGGTTCTTCCCGGTGAGCCCGTTCTAGGGGCCGGTCCAGCATCCCGGCTGCCTTCACCAAGACTTCTCCACCAAGCCTTCGGGCGTTGGGGCGACAGGCATCCCGCAAATTCCGAGGAACTCTTCGCCATGCTGCTCTACGAGCACCCGCTCTCGTCCTACGCCCAGAAGGTCAAGATCGCGCTCCGCGAGAAGGGCGTGCCGTTCACGTCCGAGCTACCGGAGAGCTTCGGTACGGGAAGCGCGGAGGGCCCCTTCGCGGCCACCAATCCCCGCACCGAGGTGCCGGTGCTCCGTGACGGGGACGCGACGGTGTGGGAATCCACCGTGATTCTCGAATATGTCGAGGAGCGCTGGCCGGAGCCGCCGCTCTTGCCGGCCGAGCCCGCCGCGCGGGCCTTCGCGCGGATCACCGAAGAGGTTTGCGACACCCAGTACGAGGCGGTGAACTGGGGGTTCGGCGAGGTGCTATGGTTCCGCCGGGCCAGCGGGGACCTCGCCGCGCACCTGCGCGCCCAGGCGGCGGCGCAGACGGCGGTGCTTCAGGCCTGGCTCTCGGACCGCCTCGGCAGCGCCGACTGGTTCGGCGGCGCGCGCTTCGGCTGGGCCGATGCGGCGGCGGCTCCGATGGTCAACCGCTCGGTGCATTACGGCCTCGGGCCCGCGCCCGGCACGCCGCTGGCGCACTGGCACGCCCGGGTGAGCGCCCGCCCCTCGGTGGCGTCCACCTTCGCGGAGTTCGACGCGGCCGCCGCCCGGATGGCGGAGGCGGCCGACCTCTACACCACCGGCGGACGCCGCCGCGCGTATCGCGATCACCGGCTCGAATGGATGATCCGATCGGGCGGCATCGAGGTCGTGCTCGCCGGCCTGCGCGACGGCAACATCCGCTTCTCCTGGCCGAATCCCTGACCGTCCCCTCAGACGCGCACTCGCCCGGCGCCGCCCGCGACGGCGAGGAGAAGGACGGACACCAGGAGGAAGGCCAGGGTCAGGCTGGTCGCATGGGCGAGGAGCCCGATGGCGGCGGGGCCGGCGAGCACGCCTGCATAGCCCAAGGTGGTCACGGCCGGGATCGCGAGGCTGGCCGGTACGGTCTCCTGTCGGCCGGCGGCGGTGAACAGAACCGGGACGATATTGGCGCAGCCGGCCCCCACCAGGGCGTAGCCGACGAGCGTCACCGGCCAGAGGGGCACCGCCGTCGCGAGGCCGAGGCCGCCGGCCGCGAGGAGCGCGCCCAGGACGACGATGCGGCGACGTCCCAGCCGGCGCACGAGGGCGTCGCCGGCGAGGCGGCCCGCCGTCATGGTCAGCGAGAAGGCCGCGTAGCCGAGGCCGGCCCGGGTCGGATCGAGGCCGCGTTCCTGAATCAGGAAGACGCCGCTCCAGTCGAGGGCCGAGCCCTCCGTAAGGAAGACGACGAAGCACAGGAGCCCGATGCCGAGCACGGGGCCGCGCGGCAGGGCGAAGGCCGGGCCGCCGGGACCGTCCGCCACCGCAGGCAGGATACCGGGCAGGGCGGCCAGGAAGGCGGCCGCGATGGCAATGACGACAACCAGGGTCGCGGCAGGCGGCGACAGGCCGAGGCTCAGGAGGACGCTGAAGCCGGCCGCGCCCAGGATGCAGCCGAGACTGTAGAGGCCGTGGAAGCCCGACATCATCGGCCGTTGCGCCCGGCGCTCCACAGCCACCGCCTGCAGGTTCATCAGGCAGTCGAGGAGACCGAGGCCGATCCCGAGCGTGGTCAGGGCGGCTGCGAGGACGGACAGGCCGGCGGCATGGGACAAGGTCAACAACGCCGCGCCGGTGACGAGGACGGCGGCTGCCAGGACGGGGCGGGTTCCGAAGCGCCCGGCCAGGGCGCCCGCCACCGGCATGGTGGCCAGCGAACCGATGCCGAGGCAGAGGAGGAGCAGCCCGAGGGTGCCGTCGTCGAGCCCCGCCCGCCCCTTCACGAGGGGTACCAGGGGTGCCCAGGCCGCCACACCGAAGCCGACGATGAGGAACAGGAGCCGGGTGGCCCGGATTTCGGGCGCATTGACCTTACTCATGAGATCCGCGGCTGGTATGGCGCGTGCCGTCGTCGGGCTCGTGATCGTGGGACTCGTGATCGTGGGGCTTGCAGTCATGAATGCTCTCGGACGCGCCGGCCGGGGCCGCGCAGCGGGATCGGAGCATGTCTCGCAGGTGCACGCGGCAAGGATGTGAAACAGGACGGCGCCGGAGACGCTTCAGGTCTGCGCCGGCTGCATCCGCAGCAGATCGCGGTCCAGGTTCGAGGCGTCCTGCGTCCGAGAGCTGCGCACGCCGCCGGTGTTGTGCGGCCCGGCCGGTCCGACGGCGCCGGACTGGCGGTGGACCCGGGAGATGGATGGTGTGGCCGTCTCGGGCTTGGGCACGCCATCATGTGCCCGTGCCGGGCCTGGCCCCTGCCGTTCGGAGTTCCGCTGGCGGCATCGCGGTTCGAATCGATGAACCTCCGGGCGAGGCCTCGGCCCGTGATCGGGGCCGACATCACGGCGACCCTGCGAAGAGGCGGCCGCTGCATGAGACGCTCGAACACGAAAAGCGGCAGGGCGCCGTGAGGACGCAGCGGGTTCCGGCCGGGTTTCCTCCAGCCGGGTCCCGACGGGGCTGCCGCGTTGACCCTCCGGGTCGCCCTCCCTACGGTGCCGGCCTTCTCGATCGCCCGTCCCGACCATCCTCGCAGAACTGACGCTGTCCCATGCCGTCCCCGCTTCCCTCCGACCCCGATCTCATCGCGGCGGCCGCCACCGCCGCGGCCTGGCCCTTCGAGGAGGCGCGCAAGCTCGTGGCGCGGCTGGAACGCCGCCCGAAATCAGAGGTTCTGTTCGAGACCGGCTACGGGCCTTCGGGCCTGCCGCATATCGGCACCTTCGGCGAAGTCGCGCGGACCTCCATGGTCCGGTACGCCTTTCGGGTTCTCACCAACGACAGCGTGCCGACCCGGCTGATCGCGTTCTCGGACGACATGGACGGCCTGCGAAAGGTGCCGGACAACGTACCGAACAAGCCCCTGCTGATCGGTGCCCTGAACCAGCCGCTGACCCGCGTCCCGGACCCGTTCGGCACCCATGACAGTTTCGGGGCCCATAACAACGCCGAGCTGCGCCGCTTCCTCGACGCCTTCGGCTTCGACTACGAGTTCCGCTCGGCCACCGAATGCTATCGCTCGGGCGTGTTCGACACGGCCCTGCTCACGGTTCTGGAGCGCTATGACGCCGTGATGGCGATCATGCTGCCGTCGCTGCGCGCCGAGCGCTCGGCGAGCTATTCGCCGTTCCTGCCCATCCACCCGGTGACCGGGGAGGTGATGCAGGTGGCCATCGACGAGGTCCGGGTCGCGGCCGGCACCCTGGTCTGGCGCGACCCGAAGACCGGCGAACGGTACGAGACCCCGGTGACGGGCGGGCATGCCAAGCTGCAGTGGAAGCCCGACTGGGCCATGCGCTGGGTGGCTCTCGGCATCGACTACGAGATGGCCGGCAAGGATCTCATCGATTCCGTCAAGCTCTCCGGCGAGATCGCCCGGGCGCTCGGCGGCGAGCCGCCGGAGGGGTTCAACTACGAGCTTTTCCTCGACAAGGACGGCAGGAAGATCTCCAAGTCGAAGGGCAACGGCCTGTCGATCGACGACTGGCTGGTCTACGGCACCGCCGACAGCCTGGCGCTGTTCATGTACAACAAGCCGCGAGAGGCCAAGCGCCTGTTCGTGGAGATGATTCCGCGACAGGTCGACGACTATCTCGGCTTCCTCGAGAAGTTCCCCGGCCAGGAGCCGGCGCAGAAGCTCGGCAATCCGGTCTGGCACCTGCATGCCGGACATCCGCCTGCAGCCGAGGCGGTCGGCAAGGGCGGTGCGCTGACCTTCGCCATGCTCCTGAACCTCGCGGCGGTGGCCAACACCGAGGACCCGGCGGTGCTCTGGGGCTTCATCCGCCGCTACGACCCGGATGTCGGGCCGGAGACCCATCCGGTGCTCGCCCGCCTGGTCGGGCATGCCCTGGCGTATTTCCGCGATCTGGTAAGGCCGGCCAAGACCTATCGCGCCGCGACCGAGGCGGAACGGGCGGCGCTGGAGGATCTCTCCGCCACGCTTGCCACGCACGAGAACTCTGTCGATCCCGAAGGCCTGCAGGCTGTGGTCTACGAAGTCGGGCGCCGGCACTTCCCCGACATGTCGGGCAAGGCCAAGAGCCCGGACGGGCGCCCCGGCGTATCGCAGGCGTGGTTCAGCACGATCTACAACGTGCTGTTCGGCGAGGCGCGGGGGCCGCGCTTCGGCTCGTTCATCGCTCTCTACGGCGTTGCCGAAACGCGGACGCTGATCGAACAGGCCCTGTCCGGCGCCTTCCTGGCACAGCCCCCGGCTGGGTGATCGCAGGAGTTGAAAGCCGGCCCGAGAGGGCCGGCGCAGAATAATGTCTGCGTCTCGTCGTGTGATTGCGCACAATTTTGCTTGTCGGCGCGCCAAGGGGCGGATAAAACGCCCATCCACTGGACAGAAAAAAGGCCGCCCCGGTGAGGGAGCGGCCCGAAGTCTAGGGAGGAAACGCCCAAGAAGGGCACACCGCGGCGACGCCATCGCCGCGGTGCATGGCGTTCAAATGCCATCTCGCACCGCACCATGCAATTGCTTCCGTGGGGGAGCGGGCATGCGTCCAGTGCATGAAAACGATTTCAACAGTTTAAGCACGAACGCCGCCCATGGCCTCTCTTAGAGCCGCACCGGATCGGCTAAGCCCAACTGTGCCAAGCTGACGGCCCAGACCCGCTCCTGAAGCGCTGTGTCCCGACCCAGGGCCGAGGACGGCACGGCCTTGCAGCGTTCGAAGTAGAGCCCGCTGACGCCTTCGACCCTGGGAGAGGTCGCGAGGTGCAGCGATGTCGTGGCCCCGTCCTCTGGACTCGACAGGAAGGGCCGGATCAGGCGCCAGCCGAGGCCGAGCCAGCCGCCCGTTCCCGATGCGAATCCACTGGCGATGACACCTGGATGCAGAGCGTTGCTGGTGACGCCGCTGCCTGAGAGCCGCCGCGCGAGGGCGGCACTGAACAGCACATTGCCGAGCTTGGCTTGTGAGTAAGCGGCGATCGGGCTGTAACGGCGCGCGTGGCCAATGTCGTCGAAGGCGATCCGCCCGCGTCGATGGGCCCTCGAGGCAACGCTGACGATCCGTGCCGGCGCGCTGGCCTTCAGAAGGTCGAGGAGTTCGAGGCTGAGCTGAAGATAGGCGAGATGGTCGAGGGCCCAAGTCCTCTCGATCCCGTCCACCGTCGTGGCGTAACGGTCGAAGATCGCGCCGGCATTGTTCACCAGAACGTCGAGACGCGGATACGAAGCCCGGACTTCGGCGGCGAGGCGACGAATCTCCGCCTGCGACGCGAGGTCGGCCACGAAGCCGTCGATCGAGGCGCCGGGCACGGCCTCCCGAATCTCGGCGGCCGTGCGTTCGGTGCGCTCGGGATCCCGGCCGACGAGGCCGACGCGGAACCCAACGCGAGCGAGACCGCGGGCAGTCTCGGTGCCGATGCCGGAGGTCGCTCCGGTGACGAGGGCGATCCGCTCCGGCACCGATGCCGCCCTAGAATACCGCCTGCCCGATGGCGAAGGCCACGACGACGATAACGATGGCAACAACCAGGAACAGGCCGAACAGGATGCGGGCCAGGGAGCCGGCACCCGAGGCGATGCCGGTGAAGCCAAGGCCGCCCGCGATGAGGGAGATCACGAAACAGATGAGAGCCCATTTCAACAGGGTCATGCGCAACACTCCAGCTCGCGGAACCGACCGATAACCGCCTGCGCAGCCATGCGTTCCGCCCAAGCTCGGCTGTTTTACGAGGCCGCTCAAGGCCGGGCCGGGACAGCAGGGCGCTCCTCGGCGGCGGCCCGCTCCAGGAGGATGTGGGCCAGAGCATGGTAGAGCCCCTCGCGGCAGACCGCCTTCGAGACGGCGTCGGCGATCAGAGCCGCCACCATGAGCGGGATCATCAGGGCGTGGTCCTGAGTCATTTCGGTGACGATGACGAAGGCGGTGATCGGCGCCTGCAGGGCGCCGGTCAGGTAGGCGACCATGCCGACGAGTACCAGGGCAGACACCGGCACGCCGGAGAACCAGCCCTGCAAGGCGGCGCCAAGCCCGGCTCCGACGCTGAGGGAGGGGGCGAACAGGCCGCCGGGGATGCCGCTGATCGCCGAGAGCAGGGTGGCGATGAATTTCAGCGGCGCGAAGTCGGCGTGGGATTCCGAGGTGCCGTGCAGGAGCGCGCGCGCCTCCTCGTAACCGGTGCCGTAGACCGCTCCGCCGGACGCGAGTCCGCACAGGGCGACCCCGAGGCCGCAGGCCGCCGCGAAGGCGACGGGACGGGCGGAAATGGCAGCCCCGAGGCGCCCGGGCAGGCCGCGTGCGAACAGGAGGACGATTCGGGAGAAGCCGCCGCCGGCGAGGCCACCCAAGACCCCGAGCACCGGCACGGCGATCCAGCCCGGCCCGAAGGGCAAGGCGACGTTGGAGGTGCCGAAGTAGGTGTAGTTGCCGGTGAGCGCCATCGCGGTGAGCCCGGCCGCCACGATGGCGGCGACGATGAGCCCACCTGTGCGGGCCTCGTAGGCCCTGCCGAGCTCCTCGATGCCGAAGACGATGCCGGCGAGCGGCGTGTTGAAGGCCGCGGCCACGCCCGCCGCCCCGCCGGCGAGGATGAGCCCGGGCACCCGCTCCGGCGTGAGGTGGCCGGCCGCCGCCATGATCGCGGCCCCGACCTGCACCGTCGGCCCCTCACGTCCCGTAGAAGCACCGAACAGCAGGCCGAGGCTCATCACCACGATTTTGCCCGCCGCGACCTTGAGAGAGACGAGGGCGCGACGCAGGGCCCTCTGGCCAGTCTCGCGCGCAGCGATCACCTGGGGAATGCCGGACCCCTGCGCGTTCGGAAAGACCTCGCGGGCGAGCCATGCGCAGAGGGCGAAGCCGGAGGGCGTCAGGCCGAGGGCTACCAGAGGGGAGAGGCCGAGCACCCGTCGGAAGCCCCCTTGCGCCGCATCGGCCAGCGCCGCCATCACCACGGCGGCGAGCCCCACGCCGATGCCGCCGATCAGGAACAGCAGGCGGTGGCGCCACAATCCGAACGCGTCGCGGGTGGCCCCGCGCAGGCGCCGCATGCGCGGGGTCATCCCGGACCGGACCTTGGTGTGGAGGGCTTTGACCTGCACGACACGGGCTCGCAGCACCTTGGGGGAGCGGGTTGGGGGCATGCGATCCGCGGCTCGGCGCCAGTATTGGGGGAACGGACTTCGGATGGGGCCGCAGGCAAGGGGCATACCCCGACGGGCGTCAGCCCTCATCCCCCGCTTCCGCTCGGCAGAGATCTTCGACGGTCCGGAGATAAGCCTTGGCATCGAATTTCCGCAGGGAATTCTCGCTCTGGTAACGCACCGTCCCGAAAATCTTGCGCCTGGCCCAGGGGCGATCGTGCAAACCGTAGACCCAGGCGACGTTGGTGAATGAGTTCGGATCGCGCCCGTCGAGGAAGTAACGGTTGTTGAGCCGCAGGGTGCGGGCGAAGCCCTCCTCGGGACTGGGCGACCATTCGAGAATCTTCTTGCCCCAGTACATGCGCAGATGGTTGTGCATGTAGCCGGTCTCGCGCATCTCGGCCTGAGCGGCATTCCAGTAGACGTCGTGCGTCTTGCCCTCGGCGAGCTCGGCCTCGGTGTAGGTCTTCGGCCGCGGGTCGTCGGCATGCTCGGCCAAGACCTTGCGCGCCCATTCGGGAACGGCGCGCGCGTAGCTGTCGTAGCCCTCCGTGTAGTGGACGTGGTTCATCGCCAACTCACGCCGGATCACCACCTCTTCGACGTAGGACGCCTTGTCCTCGCGGCCGCCGGCCTTGGCGGCGCGGACCGCCAGCACGATCTCGACGGGCGAGATCTGGCCGAAATGGAGGTAGGGGCTCATGTGCGAGGCCGCCCCGGCTTCCGGCCGGTTGCGATCGCTGCCGTAATCGGCGAAGGGGCCTTCGAGATAGGCCTTGAGACGCCGGCGCGCCTCGGTCTCGCCGCCGGTGAAGCGACGTACCGGACCGACGATGCGGTCGAGGCTCATGCCGGCCAGCACCGCCTCCGGGTCAGCGATGTCGACCTCGGATTTCGGAAGACCGCGCCCTGCCGGGTGCTTCACCTTCCGGGCCGTCAGGGGCGCGACGTAGTCGTCGAGATGCTTGTGCAGCTTGGGGCGAAGGGTGCGGGCGGCATATTCGTGCTTCGTCGAAGCGACCTCGATCGGCACCACGACGTCCCCCTCCACCTGGACGATCCGGGTGTCGACGGCCTCGACGATCTCGTCGTACCAGCGCTTCTGGATCGCGAGATAACCACGATCGAGGACGAGAAGGGCGGCCTCGCCGGCAAGATCGATCGCGACCCGGGCGGGGGAGGCCTTGCGCAGGCAGAAGCCGATGCCCCGGGCCTTCAGGCCGGCCGCCGCATCGGCGAGTCCCTGGAGCAGAAAGGCGTAGTGCCGGGCATTGGCTTCGGGAAAGCCGTTCTTGCCGTCGAGCAGCCCGAAACAAACAAGCACCGGCAGGCCGAGCCGGTTGGCCTCCCCGATCGCCAGTTCGAGCGCCGGGTTCTCATGCGCGCGATTCGCCTGCTGCAGGAGGTAGAGGACGTAGCGTCCCTCCGCCCGGTGCTCGGCCTCCTTGAGGACCCGAATCCGTCCCGCCTGAATCGCCATCGCCGCTCATCGCCTCCTGGTTCGTCATGAAAGGTGGGGTGGTCGCCCCGCGCGGCACCCCAGGCAGAAAAGACCGGGGGAACGTGGCGGATCCCTGCGGATTCAGCAGAGGAATCCGCGAAAACTGAATTCGCCCAAATCCTTGACCCATCATCATTTGGATCGGGACATACCGGGCAGGACCAGCATTTGCCGGCTGCTCGGGTGCGTCATTTTGGATACAGAAATGGGGCAACGTGTGCAGGGGCACGAAAAGCGACACGGATCCTGCCCTATCCGCCTTGCATTTCCGCATGAGAGGTTCAGATTGTGCATTGCGGGAACGCGATGGCGTCGCGGTCCTGCTGCCCTCCTTGGGCGTTTCCTCCCTAGACTTCGGGCCGCTCTTCGGAGCGGCCTTTTTTCTGTCCGGCCCTGTCATCCTCTGGCACGGGCGCGGATCATGAAGTTGTCGTAGGTGTACTCCGCCACCTGGAACCAGAGGTACTCCTCGTTCCGGAAGGTCTTCATCGCCTCGTGGACCCGCTTGAAATCGGCGTTCCTGGCGCCGATCTCGGCATAGACGTCGTTGGCGGTCTTCAGGGCGACCTCCATCACGTCCTGCGGGAACGGGCGCAACTGCGCCCCGCCCGCCACGAGGCGGCGCAGGGCGCGCGGGTTGCGCGCGTCGTACTTCGCCTGCACGTCGGCATGGACCTGGGCCGCCGCCGCCTGGACGATCGTCCGATAGTTCTTGGGCAACCCCTTCCAGGCATCGGCCTGGATCCAGAGATGGAGCATCGAGGCGCCCTCCCAGAATCCGGGATAGTGATAGGTCGGAGCCACCTTCTGAAGCCCGAGCTTCTCGTCGTCGTAGGGGCCGATCCACTCGGCGGCGTCGATCGTCTTGGCCTCGAGAGCGGCATAGATGTCCGGCCCCGGGGTCGCCTGCGGCACCACCCCGAGCTTGGCCAGCACCTGCCCGCCGAGGCCGGCGATCCGCATCTTCAGGCCCTGGAGATCGGCCTGCGCCTTGATCTCGCGGCGGAACCATCCGCCCATCTGGGCCCCGGTATTCCCCGCCGGCACAGCGACCAGCCCGTGCTTGGCGAAGATCTCACCGAACAGCTCGGCGGCACCGCCCTGGAACCACCAGGCGCTCTGACCGCGTGCGTTCAGGCCGAAGGGGAGAGCGGTGGCCAGGGCGAAGGTCGGGTCCTTGGCCAGTCCCAGGGTCGCAGGACCATAGCCCATCTCGACGGTGCCGGCGGCCACGGAGTCGAGGAGGCCCTCGGCCGGTACCGGCTCGCCGGGCCCCGAGGGCTGGATCTGGAAGCGGCCGTCGCTGGCCTCCGCGACGATGCGGGCGAGCATCTCGGTGGCGCCGAACAGGATGTCGAGATTCTTGGGAAAGGCACAAGCGAGACGCCAGCGCACGTCCGGCGACGCCTCGGCGCGTGCGGGCGCCGCCAGGAGAGCCGCCGCGCCACCGAGGCCTGTAGAGAGGAGAGCACGGCGCCCGGGAACCGGGAGCACGGAGGATGGGGGCATGACGCCTCGCTGAAAGATCTCGAATCGTCCCGTTGCGGCGCGATCGGTCCGCGGCCAGAACGTCCGCCGTTCACGAACGACGAAGGACCGGAAACGATCCCGAAACGTTCGGATACGTCGCGACCGCCCGGACCACATCGCAGCGGACACGAGCTCGCGAAAGCCACCTGGCCTCGGCAAAACCGCGCGGCGCCGGAAAAACCACTCGGCGTAGGTGCAAAACTACTTGGCGTAGGTGAAAGTGCCGTCGTTCCAGACGTAGAGGACGTAGCCCTGGGCGGTGACGTCGCCCTTGCCGTCGAACCCGACCGAACCGAGCACCAGGTCGAAGCGCTCCGCGTGCAGGGTGGCGGCGATCCGCTTCGATTCCGTCGTATGGGCGAAGTTGCCGGCCGCCACGAGCGCCTGGAGCGCGGCGTAGCCGTAGATCGTCGACCCTTCCGGGTCGACGCCCTCGGCCTTGAAGGCGGCGACCACGGCAGCGGCCTCCGGCTTGCGGCGCGGATCGAGGTAGAAGGTCATCAGAACGCCGTTGCTGGCCGGCCCGGCGATCGTGGCGAATTCCTGGGTGGCGATGGCCGAGGTGCCGAACCATTGGGGCTTGAAGCCCCGCTCGGCCGAGATCCGTACGAGGCGGCCCATCTCGCGGGCGTCTCCGCCGTAATACGCCACCGCGATCCCGGCCTCCTTGAGGCGGTCGGCCAGGGCCGCGTCATCGGCATCGCCCGCCGCGAAGGCGGTAGCGATGGCCTCGTTGATGCCGATCCGGTTGAGGTTTTCCTTGGTGGCGGCGGCGAGGTTGCGCGAGCCTGGCGTCAGGTCGTTGAGAATGGCGATCTTCTTGTCGCGGAACCGCTCCGCGAGCACCGTGGCCGAGAGCTTGGCCTGATCGTCGTCGCGTCCGCAGACCCGAAAGATCGTCGGCAGGCCCCGGTCGGTGAGCTTGGCGGCGACCGAAGCGGCCGTGATCATCACCGTACCGTTGGCGGCGTAGACTTCCGAGGCCGCCAGCGACGCGTTCGAGCAGACGTGGCCGACCACGAGGCGGACGCCCTGGGTGGCGTAGTGGTTGGCCACTGCCACGGCCCTGTTGGAATCGCAGGCGTCGTCCTGCACGTCGAGGACGATGGTCTGGCCGTCCAGCCCGCCCTTGGCATTGGCGTCGCGGGCTGCGGCCTGGACCCCGCGCAGAACCTGCTCGCCCACAGCCACGTAGGCGCCGGAGCGCGGGACGGCGACGCCGATCACCACGTCGGCTCGGGCCGACGCGGTGCCGGCGATCACGGCGGCGAGGAACAGGCTGCCAGCCAAGCCGCCGGCGCGCCCGAAGCGCCGGGCCGCGCGTCTGAACCTCATCCCGCCCCGTCTCACGCCTCGGTCGACCTCGCTAGAAGATAGAGGCGGATCGGTCAGCCGCCAAGGTTCGGCGCGCGCACCGGATCCATGTCCCGGTACCTTCCGGCATCGATCGGGCCGAGCGACCCGTGCGCGATGCCGCGCGAGAACGCAAGAGGGACCATCGGCGCGGGCGTGGGCCGCATACGCGGTACGTCCGCATCCGCGGATCACACCTTATCGGGTTGTCGCGTAGAGAGAGGCGCCGGCGGAGACGGGCGCGGTGATGGTGGAGAAGACGGAGAGGACCTTCTGGACCTCGGTGAAGGGGGCGTTGGAGACGTAGACGAGGTCGCGGTTACGCATGCGGAAGGCCTGGGTCAGGAACAGGCTGTTGGGATCGCGCATGTTGATGCGGTAGACCACCGGCACCAGCGGGGTGCCGAGCAGCGGGCTGCCGGGCTTCAGCCGGCGCACCACCGCGGCCGGCTCGAAGCGGAAGATGAAGGTGCCCGAGGGATCGGCCTGGAAGTCGGACAGGCCGCGGGCCTTGGCCAGCGCCTGGGCGAGCGTGATGCCCTCGGCCTGGAACGGGATCTCGGTGGCGTTGCCCAGGGCGCCCACCGCCAGGAAGGTCTGGGGATCGCGCACCAGGGTCAGGGTGTCGCCCGGGCGCAGGAAGATGTTCTCGGCCGGGTTCGACACCACGGTGGTCAGCGGCACCGTGGCGGTCTGCGGGCCGCGCGAGAGGCGCACGAAGGTCTCGTTGACGGGCGCGCGCACGCCGCCGGCGGTGGCGACCACGTCGAGCAGGCGGTCGCCCTTGCCCGAGAGCGGCACGCGGGCCCCGGCCACGACCTCGCCGGTGACGGTGACGGTCTGGGACACCGCCTTGGTGACCGAGACCAGCACCTGGGGCTGGATCGCCTTGCCGGCGAGCTCGGTCTCGATGAGGGCCTGCACGTCCTGGGGCCGGCGTCCGGCCACCTGGATGCGCCCGGCATAGGGCACGCTGATGGCCCCGTCGCGGGGCACCACCTGCTCGGGGATGAGGGCGGACTTCGACCCGGCCGAGAAGCGGTCGGCCACGAGGGGCCCGGAGAACAGGCCGCCCGAGCCCGCTTCCCAGACCGACACGGCCACGTAGTCGCCGACCCCGATCACGGCCTCGAGGGAGGGGCGCCGGTCGCCGAAGGAGGCCAGCAGGCTGTCCAGCGCGCGCCCCCGCAAAGCCTCGATGGTGGCCGCCGACAGGTCGACGATCTCGTAGCGCGCGAACGTGCCCTCGCTGGTCGCGATGTCGGCCCCCTCCACCACCGCACCCGTCGTCGGTCCGGCGGCGGGAAGCAGGGACGTGCAGCCCGACACCGTCAGGGCGGTCCCCAGAACGGTGCAGAGGGCCAAAGGCAGTGCGCGCATGCAGGATCGCCTGTCGGTTTCTCTCATGGGCTGCCTAGACCATCGTCGGGTCGCTGTCCGTGGCGGTGGGGTCACAGTCCGACGGCGAGCATCCTGCCTCCGGCGGCCATCCCCACTACACACGCCTTTCCCCGTACAAACTGTGATCCGGAAGGTGCTTGAAAGGCGCACCGCGATATGCGCTCTCGTTAGAACCACGCGGCTTGATTTACATAACTTGGATTTCGGCAGAACCGGATTCGATGACATCATCGTTTGATTATACGCCCCCCGGTCTAGCCCAGGGCGTTCCGGGTCCGGTCGTGCGACGGCACATCTTCTATATTCCGGGCTACGACCCGGAGGGCAGCAGCCGCTACCGCATGCTGTTCGTGCGCGAGCTGGCCCGCTACGCCAAGCGCTTCGGCGAGCCCAGGCGCAGGATTTCGGGGGCGACGCTGAGCCCCGACGGGCTGGTGCAGAGCTGGCGCGTGGCGGCCCAGCCCGAGACGCGGGGGGCCGAGACCACATACGACGTCCTCCTGTGGGACGACCTCGTCCGGGAGGATTTTCGCCGTAGTCGCCCGGTCAGCGTCTGCCTCCTCGTCGTCGGAACACTTCAGACCATCCTCTCCGGCCTGATGGTGCGATTTTACCGGCTGAACTGGAAATACGGCAACGTCATCCTCTATCCGCTGGTGATGGTCCTGCTCCTCGCCCTCTGCACCCTGGCCATCGCAGCCTTCGTGCATGCCCATCTCGGAACGGCGTTCGGACACAGCCTCGGTTGGCCGCTCTGGGTGACGCTGCCGGCGGGCCTCCTCATCGGCATCGTCTGGATCAAGGCGATGGAGGCTTTCCTCAATCGAATTTTCTTCTGGCAACTCCTGAACGACTGGGTCTTCAACTGGCAGCACGGCCAAGGGCGGAGGCCCGATTACGCGTGCCGGTTGGAGACTTTCGCCGACCATGTCCTCGCGCGCTGCGCCGGCATGGCGGCGGCCGGGGACCCGCCCGACGAGATCCTGATCCTCGGCCACTCCTCCGGGGGCCTGAGCGCCGTGGAGGTGACGGCCCGGGTGCTCGCCCGCGACCCGTGCCTCGGTACCGGTCCCTCCACGCTCGCCCTCGTCACACTCGGGTCCGGCCTGCCCCTGGTGGCGATGCAGGGCACGGCGAAGGGCCTGCGCGCGGACGTCGCGAGCCTGGTGACCTCGCAGCGCCTCGTTTGGGCTGATTTCCAGGCGCCCCAGGACTGGATGAACTTCCCCGGCTTCAATCCGGTGGAACATCTCGACCTCGACCTCCAGGGCAGGTCGATCGCCAACCCCCTGGTACGCTCGGCACGGTTCCGGGAAATCATCAGCATCGAGACCTACAGGAAGGTGCGCTGGCGGCCGTTCCGGATGCACTTCCAGTTCCTCCTCGCCAACGACCGGCGCGGGTACTACGACTTCTTCGCGATGACCCTCGGTCCCCAGCGCCTGCGCGAGCGGGCCCTCGATCCCATTCTGCCCGCTCCCTGTCCGTTGGCGGCGCTCGCGCCCTGAGACGTCTCGGGAAGCAAACCGCCGGCGGGCATGTTTCCGCACAATCCCATCTCCCCTGGCCTGCTAAGACGCCGAGACCGACTGGAAGGCCAGGGTCGGTCACTTGGATACGGCCGCCGGGAGAGGACACGCGATGCCATCAGGTCAGAATCCGGTACCCGGCGGCACGCCCATGGTCCTCGTGGTGATGGGCGTCTCGGGCTCGGGCAAGAGCACGGTGGCGTCCCGTCTCGCCGAGCATCTGGGCTGGGACTTCGTCGACGGCGACAGCTTCCACAGCCCCGAGCACGTGGCCAAGATGCGGGCTGGGCACCCCCTCGACGACGACGACCGTGCGCCCTGGCTCGCGGCGATCGGCGCCTGGATCGATACGCAATTGCAGCAGCGCAGGCCCGGCGTGGTGGTCTGCTCGGCCCTGCGCCGAGCCTATCGCGACGTGCTGGTCCGGGGCCGCACCGACGTGCGGATCGTCTACCTGGAGGGCGAGCGGGCCCTGATCGAGGCGCGTCTCGCGCGCCGGCAGGGGCACTTCATGCCGGCAGGCCTCCTCGACACTCAGTTCGCGATCCTGGAGCCGCCGGTGCTGGGGGAGAAGGCCTTGGCGGTGAGCATCGACGCAGCACCCGAGGCCATCGTCGCAACGATCGTGGCCCGGTTGGGATTGGGAGAGGGTGCCCCGCAACTCTGAGACCCTGCCGAAGTCCATGACCTTGTCCTCCGATACGAAACACGCCGACATCGCCCTGGTGATCTCGGATGTGGACGGCACCCTGGTGACCACCGGCAAGAGCCTGACGCCCGCGACACGGGCAGCCGTGCGGCGCCTGGAGGCGGCGGGAATCGCCTTCACCCTCGCGTCGAGCCGGCCGCCCGTGGGCCTGAAGTCTCTGGCGACAGAACTTGGCCTGACCCTCCCAATGGGAGCCTATAACGGCAGCACCCTGGTCGCACCCGACTTCACCATCCTGTCCGAGACGCTGATCCCGGCGGAGGCCGCCCGCGAAGCGGCGCGGCGCTTCGCGGCGAAGGGCCTCGACATCTGGGTGTTCGCGCACGGTCAATGGAACCTAACCGACCCGCATGGCCCCTACACCGACCTCGAGCGCCGGACCCTGCAGGCCGAGCCGAACGTGGTCGCGAACCTTGCGGCCCTGCTGGATCACGCCGCCAAGATCGTCGGAGTCAGCGCCGATGCGATCCATCTGAAGGCGTGCGAGACCGAGATCGCCGCAGCGCTGGCGGGACGCGCCGACGTCCACCGATCGCAGGCCTATTATCTCGACGTGACACCGCCCGGCTCCGGCAAGGCCGCCTTCGTCGACGCCATGAGCCGGCACCTCGGCATCGACCGGTCCCGGATCGCGACCCTGGGCGACGCTGCCAACGATATACCGATGTTCGCCCGCAGCGGGTTTTCCGTGGCGATGGGCAACGCGGCGCCGGCGGTCCAGGCCGCAGCGCGAGCCGTTACGGCCACGAATGACGCCGATGGGTTCGCGAAAGCCGTCGACGATTTCATTTTGCGGCGCTGACGCCACCCATCCGCCGACGGCCTCGCAGATCCGTGAGGTCCTTGGCAACGTTGGCGAATCGCTCTGGGTACAAACCGATCCTACCGGCCTTCACTGTGCCATGTGCGACACAGCACATGGGGAAACGGCCACGCTGGACCCGTCTGAGCCGCTTTCCGGCCTCAATTCGCCCGGACCTTGACCGTCCAAGAACAAGGACGATCCGGGTCTCCGATGAACCAGCGCTTCCTGCTCCTCGCCGTCGCCGCGGTCGCCATGCCGTGCGGGATGCTCCCGCCCGGCGCGGCTCTGGCCCAGGGTGCGGCGGCGCGGGACAACATCGATGCGCTGATCGAGCAGCAGGCCAAGGCCAACGGCGTTCCGTCGAGTTTCGTCCACCAGGTCGTCAAGCGCGAGAGCAACTACAACCCGAATGCCAAGGGCGGCAGCGCACTGGGGCTCATGCAGATCAAGCACGCCACCGCGAAGGGCCTCGGCTACCAGGGTGATGCGGCCGGGCTGTTCGATCCGCGGGTCAACCTGCGCTACGGCATCGCCTACCTCGCAGGCGCCTACCGGGCCGCCAAGGGCGACATTGCCCAGGCCTACAATTTCTACAACCGCGGCTACTACTACGCCGCCAAGCGCCTCGGCATCGAGACCGGTGTTCCCGACGACCTCGAAACGCCGAAGTCCGGCGAAGCCTTCGCCAATGCCTTCGCCCGCACCGACAGCCCCGCCGTCATCGCCGCCAACACCGCACTCGCCTACGCGCCGAGCCCCACAGCCAACGGCGTTCCGATCGAGATGGTCGAGGTACCGTTGCCACCGCGCCGGCCCGCCTCACTCACCGGTCTCGGTACGGTCGAGGTCGCGACGCTGACGCCGGCCGACGCTGTGCCCCCGGCCTCTACGGCCGCCATCAGTCCCCACCCCGGCATCGTCCCGGGGATGACCCAGGCCGGCGCCCAGGTCGAAGCCGTGTTCACGGAATCGGTCGAGGTGCCTCTGCCGCCCCGCCGGCCCTCGGCCGTCGCCCTCGCCGCCGTCGGCCGCCCGACCGTCGCGAAGAAAGCGCCGGTGGCCGGCACCGTTCTCGAGGCCTCGGCGCTGGCGCCGGCCGCGCAGTAACCCGCCGGCGACCGCGCGGCGTTTCGGCGCAAGGCCCCCTGGGTCGAGACTCCCCCGATCAAGACCTCCGGGTCCGCCTGGCCTTCCCCCCGATGGCGCGAGAGATAGGGCCGATTCACGGGTTTCCCCCGTTCTGGTGTCCGTAGCCGCTTGCGTCGGGACGCGCCTCGTCTCACATGGTGCAATGCGAAGCGACGTGCTTGGACCCGTTCCGGCACGATCATCGCAACAACCCAGGAGCGTCGTTCCGGCGTTGAATATCCGCTGTGTCGGCTTTCCGGGGTGACCGAACCACGGTTGATGGGCACACTATTTCCGTATCTGTGACCATAAGTCCGCAATCGACATTCTGTTGCAGCAACCTGCGTGTGGCCTTCCGGTCCGGACGCGAACTGAGGAAACGGACGACGGCATGGCCGGCGCGGTAGAACAAGAATCGACCTTCCTGGCTGACCTGGGCCGGCGGGTTCGTCACGCCCGGACCGTGCGGGGCCTGTCGCGCAAGCTCCTCTCGCAGACCTCCGGTCTGTCCGAGCGCTACATCGCGCAGCTCGAGAGCGGGCAGGGCAACGTCTCGATCATCCTGCTGCGGCGAGTCGCCAACGCCATGGGCGTGCGCCTCGACGACCTGATCGCCGGGCAGGAGACCTTGCCGGACTGGCACGTGATCCGCGACCTCCTGGGCAATGCCTCGCCGGAGCAGATCGCCCTGGCCAAGGGTATCCTGTCGGGCCAATCCTCGGCGAGCGGCGAGGCGCCACAGCCGCGGGTCGCGGTGATCGGCCTGCGCGGCGCCGGCAAATCGACCCTCGGCCGCCGGGTCGCCGATCGCCTGGGCTGGACCTTCGTCGAGCTCAATGCCGAGATCGAGCGCGAGAACGCACTCTCGGTGAAGGAGATCTTCGCGATCTACGGCCAGGAGGGCTACCGCCGCCTGGAGCAGGCAGCCCTGCGCCGGCTTACCGAGCATCCCGGCCCGCTGGTTCTCGCCACCAGCGGCGGCATCGTCGCCGAGCCGCTGACCTACGATCTGCTGCTGCAGGCCTTCTTCACGATTTGGCTCCGGGCCCGCCCCGAGGAGCACATGCAGCGGGTGCGCGACCAAGGCGAACTGACCACCACCGGCGACCACCCCTCGGCGATGCAGGAACTGCGCGCCGTGCTCGCCAGCCGCGAGCCCCTCTATGCCCGCGCCTCGTCCGTGGTCGACACCTCCGACGTCCCCGTCGACGTGATGGTCGACCGTCTGGCGGAGGCCATCGAGGCCCGCTTCGGTACCCTCGATCACCGGCGCAGCGCCTGACGGTTCGTTGCCGCGCGGCTCCCTTGGAAACCGCATGGGCTTGATCGGCCGTGCGATGCACACCAAGCTATGGGACGTCCGGTTGGGCACGCGTTTCATCTGTCTGACCGCATGACGACAGGCATAACCATCCCGGAATGCCGCGGGGCGGGAGTGGAATCCCGCCAATGCGGCGCGATCCGCGCATCGCGTCGCGCTCCGGTCCAACGCAACGCGACGCGCCCGGTCCAGAGGAGGACCCGATGTCCGCCAGCCCGTTCCCCATCGCCGCGAAAGGCTCCGAGCCGCTGGCGGTGTGCGATCCGACCTGGGCGCGCCTTCGGGCCGAGGCCGAGGCGATCGTCCGCGAGGAACCGCAACTCGCCTCCTTCATCGTGGCGACGATCCTCAACCACATCTCCCTCGAGGGAGCGGTGGCGCACCGTGTCGCGGCTCGTCTCGGGCACGCCTCGTTGCCGGCCGAACTGATCGCACACGGCTTCTTCGAGGCGATCACCGCGGAGCCGAGCCTCGGTCAGGACTTCCGCGCCGACATCGCCGCGGTCCTCGACCGCGACCCGGCCACCAGCCGCGCGATCGAGCCGGTCCTGTACTTCAAGGGCTTCCACGCCATCCAGGCCCACCGCCTGGCGCACTGGTACTGGACCGCCGGGCGGCGCGACCTCGCGCTCTATCTCCAGAGCCGCTCGTCGGAGGTGTTCCAGACCGACATCCACCCGCAGGCGCGGATCGGGCGGGGCATCTTCCTCGACCATGCCACCGGACTCGTGGTCGGCTCCACGGCGGTGATCGAGGACGACGTGTCGATCCTCCATGCCGTGACCCTGGGCGGCACCGGAAAGCAGGGCAGCGATCGTCACCCGAAGATCCGGCATGGCGTGATGATCGGTGCCGGGGCCAAGATCCTGGGCAACATCGAGGTCGGGGCCTGCGCCCGGATCGCCGCCGGCTCAGTGGTGCTGCGCCCGGTGCCGGCCAACACCACCGTGGTCGGCGTACCCGCCCGCGTGGTCGGCACCGCCGGCTGCGCCGAGCCGTCGCGCGCCATGGACCAGCTCGTCGCCATGGATCAGTTCATCCACATGGCCGAGGGCATCTGAACCGGACGCCGCCACGCGGGTGAGCCCGCCCGGCGCCCTGGCTTGCCCATCCCCCGGTGGCGTGGCAAGCGGGGGCCAGCCCGGCCCCGGTCGCCAACGGCAGGTCCTCCGGTCCGCCGCGCGACCGGCCATGAGCCGGAGGCCCCGACCGACCCGAACGCGAGAGGCGATCAGCGTGAACAAGACCGACATTGTGAAGGTGCAGGACTACCTCCGCCGGACCTTCGCCAACACCAACATCCGCCTCGTTCCCCGCCCCAAGAAGGACGATTCGGCCGAGGTCTATATCGGCGAGGAATTCCTCGGCGTGGTCTCGGTGGACGACGAGGACGGCGACCGCTCGTTCAACTTCGCCATGGCGATCCTGGACATAGACCTCGAGGATTGAGGGCTCTGCGCCTGTCGGGGGAATTCTGCGTCCGCACGAGCCTGTGCGTGGATTTAACCCTGACGGCAGGAAACCCTTAACGTTTCGTAAACGACGCGGCACACTGCGCGCCACATCGCCTCTCGATGGTGGAGCGTACGCGTCATGACTCTCAGCCCCTCGGCCCTCGACTCCCTGCAGACCCTCTGCGTCGGCCTCGCCCTCTCGGGCCTGCTCGCCAGCGCCTTCGAGCTGTTCACGGAGCGCCGCGCGAGCTTCAGCCTACTGGAGCGCGGCGGTGTCACGGCCGTGGCGGCCCTACCGATGCTGGCCTTCGGCGCACCCTTCATCATCCTGCGCAACACCGTGCGCGGGCGTCGGCTGGAGCGCCGTCCGATCCCCTTCGTGATGATCGCCACGATGATCGCCTGTGGCTGGAGCCTGATGTCCGGCCGTGTCGCCCTCGATCTCGCGCACCTGATCGCGGGCGTCTGAGCGAGCCTGGCCGCACGGCCGAGGGACCGCCGCCGGCTCCTTGCATCGACCCAACAGAAAGGCCGCCTCCGGGGCGGCCTTTTTCGTGCGCTCTTCAGCGACGCCCCTCTCAGCGGTTGGCGGTCGCCACCGGCGAAGCGCCGCCGTTCAGGGTGACCCAGGCGAGGCCGTCCTGGCCTTCGCGCTTGATGAAGGTGTAGCCGGTTCGCGGGCCCGACAGGACCGCGTTCGTCTTGTTGTCGAGGATCAGGTCGCCGCGATCGGTGCGGACCATCAGCACCGCATGGCCTTCGCCGATCTCGTCGATGACCACGGTCATCCGCAGGGCGCGGCGGGGCAGGCCGCGCTCCACCAGCATCCGGCGCTTCAGAAGCTGGTAGTCCTCGCAGTCGCCGAAGCCGTCGTCGGGATAGTCCCAGCGGTCGACCACGCCCCAATGCGCGAGGTCGGTGATCGGCTTGATCCGGGCGTTCACCCGACGGTTGACGCGGTTGAGGAGGTCACGGATGCGCGGCGTCAGGGCGATGACGGCGGGCTGGGTCGTGTCGACCGTGCACTCGTCGGGCATCCGGGCGCAGAAGGCGGTCCAGGCGGCGACGGGACGGGCCGGAGGACCTTCCTCGAGAGCTGGCGCAGCGGGCAGGGCGGCGACGGTCTGGGCCTCGGTGCTGGCACCGCCGATCAGCAGGATGGTGCCGATGAGACCGAACTGCACGGTGCGCCCGAGGCGTCGCCAGAGGGCACCACGCTCCCCGTGCGGCAATCCATCGACGCTTCGCAGTATCGCGTGCCGCATGCCGGTCGCCCTGCCATCCCCTGGTGGAGCGACAAGGTTTACACGGGAACGATCCGGGCTCAATCGGAAAGTTAAACCCGCGTTAACGCGCAGGCGAACGCATTGGTTCCACACCAGTTCCACAGGAGAAATGATGTTTCCGCGTCTCGCCGTCTCGATGGGAGAGGGACGCGAACCCGTCGCGCCTTGCGCTCTCAGCGGTTGGCGGTGGTGACGGGCGAGGTCACTCCGCCTAGCGAGACCCATGCCACGGTGTCGGCCGACTCGCGCTTGATGAAGACGTAGCCGGTCCGATACCAGGCCAGGATGTCACTGGTCTTGTTGTCGAGGATGAAGTCGCCGCGGTCGGTGACCAGGGTCAGCACGGCATGGCCCTCGCCCTTCTCGTCGATGACGACCGTCATCCGCATCGCCCGGCGCGGCAGGCCGGTCTCGGCCAGGAGCTTGCGCTTGAGGAGCTGGAAGTCCTCGCAATCGCCCGAGCCGTCCTCGGCGAGATCCCAGCGGTCCGGCACGCCCCAGTGCTCCTGGTCGGTCACGGCAGCGAGGGACTTGTTCACCCGGCGATTGATGGAGACGATGGTGTTCCAGATGGCCGGGGTGAGGGCGATGCGGTTCGGCTCGTTGGCGTCGATAGCGCATTCGGCGGCGTAGCGCTGGCAGAAGGCGGCCCAGGCCGGCAACGGACGGGCCGCGGCCAGGGTCAGCGCGGCGGGGGAGGGCGTGGGCAGGGCGGCCAGGGTCTGGGCTTGCGAGGGGCCAGTCGTCAGCATGGCGAGTACCGCGAGCAGGATCAGCGCTATCATCTTCGTCCGGTCCATGGCGGCGTCCTCACGTCCTATGCCGCCAGGGTGCCGCCGCGGGACCTGTTCCGCGCTGAAGTCGATCCGCGCAATTTTATCGATTCGCGGGCGCGATTGCGGCACTCGCGCGACAGGCCCAATCGGCCGTCTCGGCGATGGTGCGAAACAGAGCGATCGCGCCAACGGGCCGGTAACCGTGCCGGGAAAGGAAGGCTTCACGACGCGGGGCGACCAGCCCTGCCGTGACACCCGTGAGCCTGCTTGCTATGCCCCGGCCTGGGCGAGGGGGCGGAGCGTTCCCCGCGGGACGGACGGCCCCGCCGAGCCCCGGACACGGATTTTTACGGCACCATGAACATCTTCGCCACCTTCGAGGGCCGCGTGCGCGGCGCCGTGCAGGCCCTGATCCGGTCGGGGCAGCTGCCCGAGGGGCTCGACCTCGCCCGCGTGGTGGTGGAGCCGCCGCGCGACCCGAGTCACGGCGACCTCGCCACCAACGCCGCCCTGGTGCTGGCCAAGGAGGCGAAGACCAACCCGAAAGCCCTGGGCGAGTCGTTGGCTGCGGCCCTGCGCACCGACCCGGATGTGACGGAGGCCACCGTTGCCGGCCCCGGCTTCATCAACCTGCGGCTGGCCCCGGGCACCTTCCACGCCGTCGTCCGGGCGGCCCTCGCCGAGGGCGCGCGCTACGGGCGCGGCGCCATGCCGGGGGGCCGGGTCAACATCGAATACGTCTCGGCCAACCCGACCGGACCGATGCATGTCGGCCACGGGCGCGGCGCCGTGTTCGGCGACGCGCTCGCCAACCTTCTGGTGGCGGCCGGACGCGACGTGACGCGCGAATACTACATCAACGATGCCGGCGCTCAGGTCGACGTGCTCGCCCGCTCGGCCTTCCTGCGCTATCGCGAGGCCCTCGGCGAGCCCGTCGGTCCGGTTCCGGAGGGGCTCTATCCCGGCGACTACCTCGTGCCCGTGGGTGCCCGTCTGGCCGAGATTCACGGCCGCGCCCTCCTCGACCAGCCGGAGGCGGACTGGCTGCCGACCGTGCGGGCCTTCGCCATCGCGGCGATGATGGACCTGATCCGGGACGACCTCGCCCGTCTCGGCATCCACCACGACGTGTTCTTCTCGGAGGCCACCCTCAAGGAGGAGGTCCCGGCCCTGCTGGCGGAGCTTCGCGAGAAGGGCCTCGTCTACGAAGGGCGCCTGCCGCCACCCAAGGGCCAGCTGCCCGAGGATTGGGAAGACCGCGAACAGACCCTGTTCCGCACCGTCGAGTTCGGCGACGACGTCGACCGGCCGCTGCTGAAGTCGGACGGCTCCTTCACCTACTTCGCCTCCGACATCGCCTATCACCGGACCAAGATCGCCCGCGGCGCCACCGACCTCATCGACGTGCTCGGGGCCGACCACGGCGGCTACGTCAAGCGCATGCAGGCCGCCGTGAGGGCGGTGAGCGACGGCAACGCCACCCTGGATGTGAAGCTGTGCCAGCTCGTGCGGCTGTTGCGCGCGGGCGAGCCCGTGAAGATGTCGAAGCGCGCCGGCGAGTTCATCACCCTGCGCGAGGTCGTCGACGAGGTCGGGCGCGATCCCGTCCGCTTCATGATGCTCTACCGGAAGAACGACGCCACCCTCGATTTCGACCTCGCCAAGGTGGTGGAGCAATCGAAGGAGAACCCGGTCTTCTACGTGCAGTACGCCCATGCACGCTGCGTTTCGGTGTTCCGCCAAGCCCGCGAGGCGATGCCGGGCGAGGACTTTTCGCGCGTCGGCCTGCTCGGCGAAGCGAACCTGTCGCTGCTCACCGACCCGGGCGAGATCGAAATCATGCGACTCGTCACGCAGTACCCTCGTGTCATCGAGGCGGCGGCGACCGCGCATGAACCGCATCGGGTAGCGTTCTACCTCTACGAACTGGCCTCGTCGCTGCATGGTTTGTGGAACAAAGGCAAAGACTTGCCGCAATTACGGTTTATTAATCCTGCCGACCGAAACTCCACTCGGGCTCGATTGGCCCTCGTTGAGGCTTTGCGGGGCGTCGTCGCCTCCGGCCTCGCGGTGTTGGGCGTCACCGCGCCGGACGAAATGCGGTGAGGTGATCTCGGCGTGAAGAGGGATGCTGCCATGACGACGAACGCTTCGCGGGCGACGGTCGATTTCGACGCCTTTGCGCGGGATCTGCAGCAGCCTCCGGCGCCGGCCCAGGCCCCCGTCTCGGGAGCCGCCCCCGTTCCGGCTCCGGGCGCGGGCAAAGCCGACCCCCTGGCCGAACTCGCCCGCATCGTCGGGCAGGACGACCCGTTCCGTGCCCTGCTCCAGGCCCGTGATTCCCGGGCCGACGCGGCTGCCCGCAGTCGGATCGAGCCGAGCTTCGTCGATGCGCCGGCCCGGGCCCGGACTGCCCAGACCCATGCGCCTCAGGCTGCGACGCACGCGCATCAGCCCGCTCCGCAGCCGGCCTCGCCCACCGACGCCTTCGATCAGTATCTCGCCTCCGTCGACCACGGCGCGTACGGAGATGCGCAGGGCGGGTACCCGGACCCGAACGCGGCCGAATTCGCTCCCAACGATGCCGACGACCGCGTCCGCCCCCTGGAGCGTCCGCGCAAGCGCAGCCGCCTCGTATCGGTGGGTGCCGGTCTCAGCGTCCTCGCCCTCTGCGTCACCGGCGCCCTGGCCTGGCGCGGCCTGCACGGCCATTCCACCGGGGGCAGCGGCGTCCCCACCATCCTGGCCGACACCGCGCCCCTGAAGATCGCGCCGCAGAAGTCCGACGGCGTCGAGATCCCCGACCAGAACAAGCAGATCTACGAGCGCACCGCCAAGGACGGCCAGATCCGGATCGTCAACCGCGAGGAGCAGCCGCTCGACGTGGCCCAGGCCGCCCGCGCGGCCCTCGGGACGGGCGAAGGCGGGGCGACTCCCGGCAGTGCGGCACCGGCCGCCTCGCTGCCGGCCCAGCAGGGCGGTCTCGCCGATTCCCTCGGCGAACCGCGCCGGGTCCGCACCGTCTCGGTCAAGCCCGATACGCCTCCGCCCCCGCCGCAGCGGGAGGCGTCCGCCGAGGCGACCGCGACACCGACCTCGGTGATCCCGACCATGACCCTCCCGGGTGCCGCCGGTGACGGCGCCGCCGCGAGCCCGTCCCTGCGCCAGCGCGCGACCCGGCTGCCGCCGCCGGCGGCCACGACCCCGGTGGCCGAGGCGCCCGCCGCGACGCCGCCCGAGCCCACACCCGCCCCGGCTCCGCGCGTCAAGGCGCCGCAGCGCGTCGCCGCCGTGGCGCCCGAGGCGACCTCCGCCATCGCCGCCCCGCCGCCCGTCGCGGCGACGCCCCCCGCCGCAGCGTCCTCGGGCGGCGGCTACGCCGTCCAGCTCGGCGTGCGCACCAGCGAGAGCGAGGCCCAGGCCGCGTTCCGTCAGATGCAGGGCAAGTACAGCCAGCTCTCCGGTCAGCCCGCCCTGATCCGCCAGGCAGAAGTCAACGGCAAGACGATCTTCCGTGTTCGCGTCGGGCCTCTCGGCAAGACCGAGGCGGCCGCCCTCTGCACCCAACTCCAGGGTGCGGGCGGGCAGTGCTTCGTCGCCAAGAACTGAGATTCGACGACAAGATCGGTCGACCTCGGCGCCTCTGCGCGCCCGGTCGCCCCACGCGCCGGTGATCCGAGTGGGTTCGGCACGCGACGCGCCCTGTGGCCGTCACGCCACGCTGCCGGCCTCCTGGGCATCCCCCGTTCCCTCCGACGTTTTCCGGCCGCATCCTGCCCCGATTGGCGTGGTGTCGATTCGTCGCCGAATCCCTCTCGACAACCGTCCCGCCGCGCTCGCTCGAGCCATCGAGCAAACCACCCAGGATGCGTCCCCGATCATGACCTCCCGTGCCCTGATCCTTGGTTGCGCCGGCAAGACTCTCTCGGCCCAGGAAGCTGCCTTTTTCCGGGATGTGGCGCCCTGGGGCTTCATCCTGTTCAAGCGCAACATCGGCACGCCCGACGAGGTCCGGGCATTGACCGACGCGCTGCGGACCACGGTCGGCCGGGCGGACGCCCCGATCCTCATCGACCAGGAAGGCGGTCGGGTCCAGCGCATGGGGCCGCCGCACTGGCCGGCCTATCCGGCAGGGCGCCGCTTCGGCGGCCTCAACGGCTCTGCCGCGGCCATCGCGCATCTCGGCGCCCGGCTGATGGCCCATGACCTTTCCAGCGTCGGCATCAACGTCGACTGCGCCCCCGTCCTCGACGTTCCGGTGGCCGGCGCGCACGACGTGATCGGCGACCGCGCCTACGCCACTGCGCCCGACCGGGTGGCCGAGATCGGCCGGGCGGTGGCCGAAGGCCTGATGCAGGGCGGCGTGCTGCCGGTGATGAAGCATATCCCCGGTCATGGCCGCGCGGACTGCGACAGCCACAAAGGCCTGCCGGTGGTCGAGGCGGACCTCGCCACCCTGAGAGCCCAGGACTTCGTGCCGTTCCGGGCGCTCGCCGACCTGCCGATGGCCATGAGCGCCCACGTGGTCCTCACCGCCCTCGACGCGGCGCATCCGGCCACGCAGTCGGCCATCGTGATCCGCGACATCATCCGCGGCGCCATCGGCTTCGACGGCCTCCTTATGACCGACGACCTCTCGATGCACGCCCTCCAGGGGACGTTCCGGGCCCGCACCGAGGCGTGCTTCGCCGCCGGGATCGACGTCGGCCTGCACTGCAACGGCGATCCGGACGAGATGCGCGGCGTCGCCGAGGGCGCACCCGTCCTGGCCGGCGCGGCCCTGCGCCGGGCCGAGGGCGCCCTGGCCCGGCTTCCCGCCGAGAGCGACGCCTTCGACGTGGACGAGGCTCGCGCCCGCTTCGAGGCGGCCCTGTCCCTGGCCGCCTGAGCGTTCCGTTCGATCAGGCGACAATGGCACGCCGCTGGTCTATGAACCGGCGGCGGGCGGGAAACTTGCATGTCCGCGATGCGGCGATCGGAACGGAGCGCGCGTCACCCGCACTTCTTGTGCTCGGGGTGCCCGATCCTTAGGTTCGCCCTCAATCGACACACGAGACGGCGCCGCGCAGTGTTCGAGCTGCGGCGCGGGAGGTTGCCATGGGCAGCATGAGTATCTGGCACTGGATCATCGTCGCCGGCATCGTGATGCTGCTGTTCGGCCGTGGGAAGATCTCGGACCTGATGGGCGACGTCGCCAAGGGCATCAAGGCCTTCAAAAAGGGCATGGCCGAGGACGAGACGCCGACCACCACGGCCGTGCCGCCGCCGAGCGCGGGCGAGCCGGTGCGGACGCTGCCTCACCAGGGCGAGCCCGCCACCGCCAATACGGTGTCGGCCGACCGCAAGGTCATCTGACCCACGACGCGAAACCGGGGCGCTGCGGCCGATGGCGGGTCTGGCGCAAGGCGCCGTGACCTGCCATGGCAGCGCGCCGTTTGATGGGCGGCGTACGGTCGCGGGACAGTCGACACCATGTTTGACATGAGTTGGGGCGAGGTGATGCTGATCGGCGGCGTCGCCCTCATCGTCATCGGCCCGAAGGATCTGCCGAAGGCTCTGCGCACGGTCGGCCAGATCACCGGCAAGATGCGGCGCATGGCCGGCGAGTTCCAGTCGCAGTTCAACGAGGCGATCCGCGAGGCCGAGTTCGACGAGATCCGCCGCGAGGTGGACGGGGTCAAGCGCTCGGCGAGCACGATGGGGCCGACCTTCAATCCCGTGCAGACCATCCGCGACGAGCTGAAGGGCGCCGTCGATGGCCGGGCCGAGACAAAGACGACGCCGTCGCCGGCCCAGGGCCTCGCCAACGTCGCCGACCAGTTGGCCGAGCGCGAGAATACGATCCAGGCCTCGCCCGAGCCCGGCGCACATGCGGCCGCCTCGGTGGAATCGTTGCCCGACCTTCCCTCGCGTCCCGTGCCCGAGGTACCCGCGCCGGGCGCGACCCACACCTGGGCCGCCGAACCGCCAGCCACGCCCACCGAGTCGCCTCGTCCCGAGACGCCGGCCAAACCCCAGCTTGATTCCGGCCGATGATCAACGAGACCGACGAAGCCGAGATCGAAGCCTCACGGGCCCCGCTTCTCGATCATCTCATCGAATTGCGGTCGCGGCTGATCAAGTCGCTGGCCGCCTTCGTGGTGATGTTCTTCGGGTGCTTCTTCTTCTCCCGGCACATCTACAACATCCTCGTCTACCCCTACGTCTCCGTGGTGGGGGTCGAGAACGCCAAGCTGATTGCGACGCACTTCCTCGAGCAGGTGTTCACCAACATCAAGCTCAGCGTGTTCGGCGCCGGCTTCCTGGCCTTCCCGGTCATCGCCACGCAGATCTACGCTTTCGTGGCCCCGGGCCTCTACCGCAACGAGCGCCAAGCCTTCCTGCCCTACCTGATCGCCACGCCGATCTTCTTCATCCTCGGCGCCCTGGTGGTGTTCTTCCTGGCGATGCCGCTGCTGATCCAGTTCTCGGTCTCGCTGCAGCAGATCGGGCAGCCGGGCGAGGCGACGATCGCCCTCCTGCCGAAGGTGGACGAGTATCTCTCGCTTATCATGACGCTGATCTTCGCCTTCGGCATCGCCTTCCAGCTGCCTGTGATCCTGACCCTGCTCGGGCAGATCGGCGTGATCGACACGGCATTCCTGCGCGAGAAGCGGCGCTACGCCATCGTCCTCGTCTTCGTGGCCGCCGCCGTGCTGACGCCGCCGGACGTGATCTCGCAGCTCTCGCTCGCGATCCCCATGCTGCTGCTCTACGAGGCTTCGATCTTCTCGGTGGCCCGCGTCGAACGTCGCCGGGCGGCCCAGCGCAAGGCCGAGGGGCTCGATCCGTAGGGGTCGCCCCCTTAGGAAGCCTCGGCCTGCAGCGTCGAGGCCGCCGGCGCGGCAGGGTCACGCCAGCGATTCAATTCGGAGTCGATCGCCCCCTGCGTGCCGCGCATGAATTCGGCGCCGCTCAGGCCCGGGGGCAGGGGGGGCAGGTAGCTCACCGTGACGGCACCGGGACTGTGACGGGCGCCCCCGTGGGGCCAGTACAGACCGGAATTCACCGCCACGGGCAGCACCGGCAGGCCGAGCTTGGCGTAGAGCAGCTCGACGCCGCGCTTGAACTGGACCGGCTCGGCGATGCCGCCACGGGTCCCCTCGGGAAACATCAGCACCGAGCGCCCCTGAGCGATCGCCGCGCGGCTCTCGTCGATCATCACCCGCAGGGCCTGGGTGCCGTTGGCCCGATCGATGATGATCATCGGTGAGCGGCGCAGGAACCAGCCGACGATGGGGATCGCCACCAGCTCGCGCTTGGCCACGATGGCGACGTTCGGCACCAGCACGAGGAAGGCCAGGGTCTCCCAGGCCGACTGGTGGTTGGCCACGATGAGGCAGGGCTCCTCCGGGATGCGGGTGCGGCCCTCCTCGACGTAGGTGAGCCCGACGATGCGGGCGAGGCCGAACAGGATGCCCCGCGACCAGAGCCTGGTGAAGGCGCGGATGGGCCGCGCCGGCGCGCCCAGCAGGGCGAGGACCGCCAGCGGGATGATGAACAGGGCGGTCCAGCCGGCCCAGTAGGCATTGAAGAGCGCGGAACGGATGCGCGACACGGTGACGATCCCTCGATCTCGCCCGGAGCCCGCACAGATCGCGAGCTCCCAGCGCAGCATTTTCCGGCGACGGGCGCGGCGATCCGGTCTATGCCGGCCCGCCGCGCCGACGCGCGCACGATCCTTTAAACATTTTCCAGTTTCACGCGAGCCGAACGCCGTGCGCCTGACCGTCACCACCTGGAACATCAACTCGGTGCGCCTGCGCATCGACTCGGTCCTGCGCTTCCTGGCCGAAGCGCAGCCCGACGTCCTCTGTCTGCAGGAGACGAAGTGTCCGGACGATGCATTTCCCCTCAAGGCCCTGCGCGGCTCGGGCTACGAGCACGTCGTCTTCGCCGGCCAGAAGGGCTATAACGGCGTCGCGATCCTCTCGCGCTTCCCCCTCGTCACCCGGGACGTGATGGCGTTCTGCGAGCGCCAGGACGCGCGCCACATCTCGGCGGTGCTGGGCCCGGAAGCGGGCAAGGCGGCCGGGATCGCGCTGCATGATTTCTACGTGCCCGCCGGCGGCGACGTCCCCGACCGGAATCTCAATCCGAAATTCGCCCATAAGCTCGACTTCCTCGATGCGTTGCGCGCCTGGGGTGGACAGCGGGTGAAGGGCCCGGCGATCCTGGTCGGCGACCTCAACGTGGCGCCCCTGGAGCACGATGTCTGGTCGCACAAGCAGCTCCTCGACGTGGTGAGCCATACGCCCGTCGAGACCGAGCGGCTCGAGACCCTCCGGGGCGAGGCGGGCTGGATCGACGCCGCCCGCCTGCTCGTGCCGGAACCGACGAAGATCTACACGTGGTGGAGCTACCGCTCCCCCGACTGGGCGGCCGCCGACAAGGGCCGGCGCCTCGACCATGCCTGGGTCTCCCCCGACCTCGCCGGCACGGTGCGCGACATGACGGTGGCCCGCCACGTCCGGGGCTGGGACCGTCCCTCCGACCACGCGCCGGTGACGCTCACCCTGGAGCTGTGAGGGTTGTCACCGGCCGGTCATGCGCGGGGCGTAGGGGCGGCGTCCATCATCCCCGATGGACAGCCCGAGAGCCCGCATGAATCCTGCCGCACGGGCGGTTCGCCGCGAAACCAGCCTCGGCCTGACCCAGGCCGTGCACCGCAGCCGGGCCCTGTCCCGCGCCGGCCTGTCGGAGCGGCTGTTCACGCTGGCCTTCAGCGGGCTGGTCTACCCCCAGATCTGGGAGGATCCGGCGGTCGACATGGAGGCCCTGGCCCTGGGGCCAGAGGATCATGTCGTCGCCATCGCCTCCGGCAGCTGCAACGTGCTGTCCTACCTCACCGCGGATCCGGCGCGAATCAGCGCGGTCGATCTCAACGGGGCGCATGTCGCCCTGGGACGGCTCAAGCTCGCGGCCCTGACGCGCTTGCCCGATTCAGCGGCCTACCGGCGTTTCTTCGGGCGCGCCGACACGGCCGACAACATCGCTGCGTACGATGCGCAGATCGCGCCCCACCTCGATGCCTCCGCGCGGGCCTACTGGGAGGCCCGGCGCCTCGACGGACGCCGGCGCATCGCCGCCTTCTCCGAGAACGTCTTCCGGCACGGCCTGCTCGGACGCTTCATCGGGACCGGACACCGGCTGGCCCGCCTCTATGGCTGCGACCTCTCCGCCGTCCTCAAGGCCCGCGACAGGGCCGAGCAACGCGTCCTGTTCGACGCGCACGTCGCGCCGCTGTTCGAGAAGCGCCTCATACGCTGGCTGATCCGGCGTCCGGCCTCCCTCTACGGCCTCGGAATCCCGCCGGCCCAGTACCGCGCCCTCGCCCAGGACCGGCCGGGCGGCATGGTCGACGTCCTGCGCCATCGTCTGGAGCGCCTCGCCTGCGATTTCGACCTCGCCGACAACTACTTCGCCTGGCAGGCCTTCGGCCGCGGCTACGCGCCGGGTCCCGACGCCGCGCTGCCGCCCTACCTGCAGCCGCGTCACTTCGAGGCCCTGCGGGCCCGGGCCGGGCGGGTGAGCTACCGCCAACAATCGATGACCGCATTCCTGGCCGCCAGCCCGGACCGGAGCGCCGATGCCTACGTGCTCCTCGACGCGCAGGACTGGATGAGCGACGCAGACCTGACCGCTTTGTGGACCGAGATCACCCGCACCGCCCGGCCGGGCGCGCGGGTCATCTTCCGTACGGCCGCCGACGAGCGCTGCCTGCCTGGCCGGGTGCCGGGCGCGATTCTGGGAGCCTGGGACTATGCGGAGGCCGAGAGCCGGGCCGCGGTGCTCCGCGACCGCTCGGCGATCTACGGCGGCTTCCACCTCTACCGCCTGCGTGCCGCGTGAGCGACGCCGCGGACGCGATGGACCGGATGTACCGGCGCCAGCGCCATCTCTACGACGCCAGCCGCAAGTTCTATCTCCTCGGGCGCGATCGGGTCATCGCGGAGCTCGCCGTACCGGCGGGCGGCGCCGTGCTGGAGATCGGCTGCGGCACCGGGCGCAACCTCGTGCGCATCGCCCGGACCTATCCCGAAGCGGCCTGCCACGGGCTCGACGTCTCGGCGGCGATGCTCGCGACGGCCGCCCGCAGCGTGGCCCGCGCCGGGCTCGAACCCCGCATCCGCCTCGCATGCGGGGACGCCACCGCCTTCGATCCGGAAGTGCTGTTCGGACGGTCGCGCTTCGACCGGATCGTGATTTCCTACGCCCTGTCGATGATCCCGCCTTGGGAGCGCGTGCTGGCCGAGGCCGCCGGACACCTCGCGCCGGACGGCCAGCTCCACGTCGTGGATTTCGGCGGTCAGGCCGGCCTGCCGCGACCCGTCCGCGCTGTCCTGAACCGCTGGCTGGCGGCATTTTCGGTGATGCCGCGGGCAGCCTTGCCGCAGACGATCGCGGATGTCGCCTCGGCGCTCGGCGCGGAGGCGCGGGTGCATCAGCGCTTCGCGGGCTACTGCGTGCACGCGGTGATCGTGCGCTGAGGCGGCGCGGCACGCTTCCACCGATCAGCGACCGCGGATTGATTCAGCCGGCTCCGGAACGCCCGGGCCCGACCCCGCATTGGGTTTGCGACGCGGCGGCTTCCAGGCCGTCCAACCCAACCGGAGGTTTTCTCATGCGCAAGCTCCTCGTCGCCTTCCTGCTCCCCAAGCTCGTCTCCTACCTGCGCCGGCGCTATTCCGGCCGTCCGAGCCCGCGTCACTACTCCTGAGTGTCAGCGCGCCGGGACCACCTGCTGGCCCGGCGCGCGCATCCGGCGCAGGCGCGCCGCCCGTCGGCCGTAGCCGAAATAGATCGCCAAGCCCAAGACGAGCCACAGGGCGAGCCGCAGCCAGGTGTCCCCGGGTAGCCCGAGCATGAGCCCGAGGCAGGACAGGATGCCGAGGACCGGCACCACCGGCATGCCCGGCACCCGGAAGGGGCGGGGCCGCGCCGGGTCCGTCCGGCGCAGGACAAGCACGGCCGTGCAGATCACCAGGAAGGCGAAGAGGGTGCCGATGCTCACCAGTTCGCCCAGCAGGTCGATCGGGACCAGGCCCGCGACCAGGGCGGTCACCGCGCCGATGGCGATCTGGCTGGTCGCCGGCGTCCGGAAGCGCGGATGTACCCGGGTGAAGGCCAGCGGCAGCAACCCGTCCCGCGCCATCGCGTAGAAGATCCGGGCCTGCCCGTAGAGAGCGGCGAGCGCCGCCGTGGTCAGGCCGAGGATGGCCCCGATCTTGATCGCCACCGCGAAGGCCCCGAAGCCAATCGCCTCCACCGCCTTGGCGATGGGATCGGGCACGTCGAGGGCCCGATAGGGGACGAGGCCGGTGAGCACCGCCGCTACCGCCACGTAGAGTACCGTGCTGATCGCCAGTGACCCGAGGAGCCCGATCGGAGCATCGCGCTGGGGGCGGCGCGTCTCGCCCGCCGCCGTCGAGATCGTCTCGAAGCCGATGAAGGCGAAGAAGACCACGCCGGCCCCGCGCAGGACCCCGCTCCAGCCAAACGCTCCGAAGGTGCCGGTGTTCTCCGGCACCAGGGGCGACCACAGGCCCACATCCACGTGGGCGGCACCCACCCCGACGAAGGCCAGGATGATCGCGACCTTGATCACCACCATCACGGCGTTCACCCGGGTCGATTCGCGGTTGCCGCGCACGAGAAGCAGGGTCAGCGCGCCGATGATGGCCGCCGCCGGCAGATCGAACCATGCGGTTGCGCCGCCGGGCAGGGGGGTGAAGGGGGCCGCCGTGAGCGACGGAGGCAGGCGCAGACCGGCATCGCCGAGGAGCGAGCGGACGTAGCCCGACCAGCCCACCGCCACGGTGGCGGCGCTCATCGCGTATTCGAGGACGAGGTCCCAGCCGATGATCCAGGCGCAGGCCTCGCCCAGGGTTGCGTAGGCATAGGTGTAGGTGCTGCCCGGGGCCGGCACCATCGCGGCGAGTTCGGCGTAGCAGAGGGCGACGAATCCACAGGCGACGCCGCCGAGCACGAAGGACAGGGTCAGGCCCGGACCGGCATAGTTCGCCGCCGCCGTGCCGGTCAGGACGAAGATGCCCGCCCCGATGGTTGCGCCGACGCCGAGCGCCACGAGGTCGAAGGCGGAGAGGGAACGCGGCAGGCGTGCGCCCTCGACGCCCTCGGCGTCGGCCGTCAGGATGTCGGCGACGGATTTGCGTGCGGTGAGGCTATTGCCCGTCATCGGCCGGACCTTCGCATGGGGGTGGTTCGCCCGCCAATCGGCGCAAGTCCCACGCCAGAGTTTCCGACAGCACCAATCCCGGTCGGACAGCATGGACGGAGACGGGTAGCAACCTGTCCGTGTTGTCAGCGGGCTGCCCCTCTGGTAGGACGCCCGCCAGCATCAAGAGTCGGGGCGTTCCCCGACGCCAACCTGCTCTCCCGGGCAAGGTGGCGCCCTCCGGCAAACGGCGGGGATGTGGCCGGACCGGCAAACAAACGGGCTTCGCCATATCTCTGTCTCGGTCGATCGCCGCGCTCCGGATGCGGACCATGCCAGACGAGAGCGAACCATGCCCCCCGAGCCCCAGCAATTCGCGAGCGACAACTACGCCGGCATCTGCCCCGAGGCCTGGGCCGCGATGGAGGCGGCCAACCGGGGCTCGGTCCCGGCCTATGGCGAGGATCCCTGGACGAAGCGGGCGGCCGATGCGTTCCGGAGCCTGTTCGAGACGGACGCCGCGGAGGTGTTCTTCGCCTTCAACGGCACCGCCGCCAACGCCCTGGCGCTGGCCTCCCTCTGCCAATCCTATCACAGCGTGATCTGCTCGGCCTCGGCCCATGTCGAGACCGACGAGTGCGGCGCCCCCGAATTCTTCTCCAACGGCTCGAAGCTTCTGGTGGTGGCGAGCCCCGACGGCAAGCTGAATCCGGCCCTGATCCGGGACGTCGCCACGGGTCGCTCGGACATCCATTTTCCGAAGCCCCGGGTGGTGACGATCACCCAGCCCACCGAGACGGGTCAGCTCTACAGCCTCGCCGAGATCCGGGCGATCGCCGCCACCTGCCGGGACCTCGGTCTGCGCCTGCACATGGACGGGGCGCGCTTCGCCAATGCCTGCGCCAGCCTCGGCTGCAGCCCTGCCGACATGACCTGGAAGGCGGGCGTCGATCTCCTCTGCTTCGGCGGCACCAAGAACGGCATGGCGGCCGGAGAGGCGATCCTGTTCTTCGATGCCGCGCTGGCGGAGGATTTCGGATACCGCTGCAAGCAGGCCGGGCAACTCGCTTCGAAGATGCGCTTCCTCTCGGCCCCCTGGGTCGGCGTGCTGGAGGATGGGGCTTGGCTGCGCCACGCGGCCCACGCGAATGCCTGCGCGCAGCGCCTCGCCGCGGCCGTGGCGGACGTGACCACCTTCGCGCTGATGTTCCCGGTGGAGGCCAACGCGGTGTTCCTGCGCGCCGCACCCGATCACCTTGAGGCCCTGCGCGCCCGGGGCTGGCGCTTCTACACCTTCATCGGCGGGGGCGCCCGCTTCATGTTCGCATGGGATTCGGACCCCGTCCGGATCGAGGCCCTGGCCAGCGACATCCGGGCCGTGGCCGGCACCGAGGCCGCCGCGGCCTGAGCCCCCCTCGAAACGTCTTCGCGCGGGACCGCGACACCCCGAGGGCTGGCGCCGGGGCGGGTTTCGTGTATGGTCCGCGCCGCTCCGACCCGTGCGAACGGGGCCGGGGCACAAGCTGCTTGTGGGCCTGACCGTGCTGGACGACATCCCGGCACCGGCCTTCCACGAGCGTGGCGCGGTCCTCGCGACGAGGCCGCCCTTTCCGAAAACCCGTACCGAAAGGCACTGCGATGTCGATCACGGCAGAGCGCAAGACCGCGCTCATCAAGGAATACGCGACCGGCGGCAAGGACACCGGTTCTCCGGAGGTCCAGGTGGCGATCCTCACCGAGCGGATCACCAACCTCACCGGCCACTTCAAGACCCACGGCAAGGACAACCATTCCCGCCGCGGTCTCCTGAAGATGGTCTCGCAGCGCCGCTCGCTGCTCGACTACGTCAAGCGCAAGGACGAGGCCCGCTACCGCAGCCTCATCGAGCGTCTCGGCATCCGCCGCTAAGCACGGCGACTCCCACGCGGTTCCGGGCCCGGCCCGGGGCCGCGTTTTGACAGTTCGGGCTGCCGGAATGGGTCCGGCCACCCGAAGACCCGGGCGACTTGAAGGCGGATGCGCCGGGGACAGGATCGCGGGGGGCGCGGCATGCGGCGCCCCCCGCCATCTTGCCCCTGGCGGCGCCGGGTTCGCCCGACCGCAGGAAGGCTAGACATATGTTCGATATCCAACGCGAAGAGCTGATGTGGGGCGACCGCAAGCTCGTCCTCGAGACGGGCAAGGTCGCCCGCCAGGCCGACGGCGCCGTGATGGCGACCTACGGCGAGACCTCGGTGCTGGCCACCGTCGTGTCCGCCAAGGAGCCCAAGGCCGGCATCGACTTCCTGCCGCTGACCGTGAACTACCAGGAGCGCGCCTACGCCGCCGGCCGCATTCCCGGCGGCTACTTCAAGCGCGAGGGCCGTCCGTCCGAGAAGGAGACCCTGGTCTCCCGCCTCATCGACCGCCCGATCCGCCCCCTCTTCGTCGAGGGCTGGCGCAACGACACCCAGGTCGTCGTCACCGTCCTGACCCACGACCTCGAGAACGATCCCGACATCCTCGCGATGGTCGCGGCCTCCGCCGCCCTGACCCTGTCGGGCGTGCCCTTCATGGGCCCGATCGGCGCCGCCCGCGTCGGCTACGCCAACGGCCAGTACACCCTGAACCCGCACGTGGCCGACCTCGAGGCCTCGACCCTCGATCTCGTCGTCGCCGGCACCCAGGACGCCGTCCTGATGGTCGAGTCCGAGGCCAAGGAGCTCGACGAAGAGGTCATGCTCGGCGCCGTGATGTTCGGCCATAAGCACTTCCAGCCGGTCATCGAGGCGATCATCCGCCTCGCCGAGAAGGCCGCCAAGGAGCCCCGCAACTTCTCCGCGCCCGAGAACGGCGACGTGGAAGCCGCCGTGCTGGAGGTCTGCGAAGCCGACCTGCGCGCTGCCTACAAGAACACCGTCAAGCAGGAGCGCTACGCCGCCGTCGACGCCGTGAAGGCGAAGGTGATGGCCGCCCTCTGCGCCGAGGGCGCCGAGAAGTTCCCGGCCGAGAAGGTCAAGGCCGCGTTCAAGGAAGCGCAGTCGAAGGTCGTGCGCTGGAACATCCTCGACACCGGCTCGCGCATCGACGGCCGCGACGTGCGCACCGTGCGCCCGATCGAGTCCCAGGTCGGCGTGCTGCCCCGCGCCCATGGCTCCGCCCTGTTCACCCGCGGCGAGACCCAGGCCCTCGTGGTCGCCACCCTCGGCACCGGCGAGGACGAGCAGTTCATCGACGCGCTGGAAGGCACCTACAAGGAGACCTTCCTGCTGCACTACAACTTCCCCCCCTACTCGGTGGGCGAGACCGGCCGCATGGGCTCCCCGGGCCGTCGCGAGATCGGCCACGGCAAGCTCGCCTGGCGCGCCGTGCATCCCGTGCTGCCGCCGGCCCACGAGTTCCCGTACACGATCCGCGTCGTGTCCGAGATCACCGAGTCGAACGGCTCCTCCTCGATGGCCTCCGTCTGCGGCGCCTCGCTGTCGCTGATGGATGCCGGCGTGCCGTTGCGCCGTCCGGTGGCGGGCATCGCCATGGGCCTCATCCTCGAGGGTGAGCGCTACGCCGTGCTGTCCGACATCCTCGGCGACGAGGATCACCTCGGCGACATGGACTTCAAGGTGGCGGGCACCGAGTCCGGCATCACCTCCCTGCAGATGGACATCAAGATCGCCGGCATCACCGAGGAGATCATGAAGGTCGCCCTGCACCAGGCGCAGGAAGGCCGCGTCCACATCCTCGGCGAGATGTCGAAGGCGCTCACCGATGCCCGTCCCGAGCTCGGCGAGTACGCCCCGCGCATCGAGACCATGCAGATCCCCACCGACAAGATCCGGGAAGTGATCGGCACCGGCGGCAAGGTGATCCGCGAGATCGTCGAGAAGACCGGCGCCAAGATCAACATCGACGACACTGGCACGGTGAAGATCGCGTCCAGCGACGGCAAGGCCATCAAGGCCGCCTACAACTGGATCCGCTCGATCGTGGCGGAGGCCGAGCCGGGCATGATCTATGACGGCACCGTCGTGAAGACGATGGAGTTCGGCGCCTTCGTGAACTTCTTCGGCGCCAAGGACGGTCTCGTCCACATCTCGGAGCTCGCCGCGCAGCGGGTCGCCAAGGTGACGGACGTCGTCAAGGAGGGCCAGAAGGTCAAGGTGAAGTTCCTCGGCCAGGACGACCGCGGCAAGATCCGCCTCTCGATGAAGGTCGTCGACCAGGAGACCGGCGAGGACATCACCGAGAAGCTCAAGGCCGAGCGCAACGCCGAGCAGGATCGCGCCCGCGGACCCCGCCAGGAGGCGTGAGCCGCCAGATCCGGCCGGGTGCGCGAGCGCTCGGCCGAACCGTTGAAACGAGAAGAGCGCGGCCCCGACGGGACCGCGCTCTTCTCGTTTGGACAACGACGGAACCCGCGATCGGCCGAAGGTCAGGCCGCCCGCTCCCGCAGGTGCGCGACCAGCATGGCGGCGGCGCTCTCCGGATCGCGATCGTTCCAGATCGTGTAATCGGCCTCGATCGGGACGACGCGGTCGAGGCGCGTGCGCAGGTCGCCGTCCTCGGGCCGGGCGCGGGCGGCGAGGCGCCGGGCCAGCACCTCGGACGTTGCCGTGATGGCGACGACGCCAACATGCGGCAGGGTCTCCCGGGCCAGCCCCACGATCCGGCGGGAGACGTTGCAGGTCACCACCCGTCCGGACCGCGCCTGGTCTCGGGTCTCGCCGGGGATCGCGTAGCCGAGACCGTGCGCCCGCCAGTGCAGGGCGAAGGCGCCGACGGCGGCGCCTTCGGCGAAGGCCTCCTCCGTGAGGGCGATGTTGTCCTCGTGCGCCGACGGTGCCCGGGTGACGAGGCGGCGCGGGAAGACGAAGCGCGGATCCGGGCCGAGCGCGTCCCGCGCCAGGCGCAGGAGAGTGTCCTTGCCGGCCCCGCTCGGGCCGACCACGAGGACGAAGCCGCCGGGCATCACACCACCCGTTCGCCGGCGCGCCAGACCTGGCGCACCACCGGCACGCCGCGGGCGAGGCGGACGCGGACGAGGTCGGCGCGCAGGCCGGGCTCGAGGCGGCCCCGATCGACCAGGCCGGTGGCGCGGGCGGGGTTGGCGGTGACGGTAGCGACGGCCTGCGGCAGGGTGATGCCCGGGACGCGCTCAGGCAGTCCGAAGGCCGCCATCAGCAGGCTCGCCGGCACGTAGTCCGAGGACAGGATGCTGAGGGTGCCGGCCTCCGCCAGGGTGTGGGCCGCGACATTGCCGGAATGCGAGCCGCCCCGGATCAGGTTGGGGGCTCCCATCATCACGGTGATGCCGGCCGCGTGCGAGGCCTCGGCGGCCTCGAGGGTGGTGGGGAACTCGGCGAGCACCACCGATTCGTCCCGCGACAGCGCGACGTCCGCCAGGGTGGTGTCGTCGTGGCTGGCGAGCGGGATGCCGCGCGCGTGGGCGAGCGCCACCAGGGCGGGGCGGTTGACGGCGTTGAGGGCGCGGCCGTCGCGCATCTTGCGGGCGGTGCTGCGTTTTATCTCCTCGAGGGAGCGGCCGCCGCGCCCGGCATACACGTAGTACTTGTCGACGTCACGGAACTGGCGCTGGCCCGGCGTGTGGTCCATCAGCGACAGCAGGCCGACGGCGTAGCGCTCGGCGAAGGCCTGCACGGTCTCGACCACGTCGGTCGAGGGGATCTCGCAGCGCAGGTGCGTGCGGTGCTCGGCCCGGAACAGGCCGGCCGCCTGCGCCTCCGCCAGGGCGCCGGCGAGCAGGTTGAGCTCGGTGCCGAGGCCGCTGCCGTCCGGGTCGGTGCCGGCGCGCAGCGAATCGAACACCGTGGTGATGCCCGAGGCCGCGATCTGCGCGTCGTAGGCCAGCACCGCCCCGAGGGGATGCCAGCGCACGCCGGGGCGCGGGGCGTAGTGGCTCTCCAGGTGGTCGGTGTGGAGCTCGACGAGGCCCGGGATGACGGTGTCGCCGGCGCAGTCTAGGCCGCGCTCGGGGGCGCGGCCGGTGCCGATCTCGGCGATGCGCCCGTCGACCACGGCAAGCCAGCCCTCCTCGACCCGGTCGGGCAGGACCAGGCGGGCGTTCTCGAGGATCTGGACCCGGTCCGTCATGCGCGTCTGTTCCCGATCCCGAATCATGCCGCCAGCGCCCCGCGGAAGGCCGAGACGTCGACGATGCGCGTCGCCACCGCCTCGCGGACGTCCGCGTCGTGGAAGATGCCGAGGATGGCGGTGCCGGCGGCCCGCTTCTCGGCGATGAGCTCCACCACCACGGCGCGGTTCTTCGCGTCGAGGGAGGCGGTGGGTTCGTCCATCAGCAGGATCGGCCGGTCGGCGATCAGGCCCCGGGCGATGTTCACCCGCTGCTGCTCGCCCCCCGAGAAGGTGGCGGGCGGGAGCGCCCAGAGGCGCTCGGGCAGGTCGAGGCGGGCCAGGAGGTCGGCCGCCCGGGTCCGGGCCGCCGCGGCGTCGAGGCCGCCCTCGAGGCCGGCGGCCTCCACCACGGCGCGGGCGCCGACCCGGGGAATCACCCGCAGGAACTGCGAGACATAGGCGAGGGTGGTGCGGCGCAAGCCCAGGATCTCGCGCGGCGCGGCCGTGGCGAGGTCGACGATGCGGGCGCGATCGCGGACCCGGATCGCCCCGGCGGCGCAGCGGTAATGGCCGTAGGCCATCTTCAGCAGGGAGGACTTGCCCGCGCCGGAGGCGCCGCCGAGCACGACGCACTCGCCCGGATGGACCGCGAGGGTGGCGCCGGCGATCACCGGCAGCACGGCGCCGCCGCGCAGGTGCAGGGTGAAGCTCTTGCCCACGTCCTCGAAGGCCAGGAGGGGGGGCGAAGGGAGGGGGGGCGGAGGGAGGGGAGGCGAAGGGAGGGGAGAAGGCGAACCGGAAGGCGGAGGCGTCATGCGGCGAGCACCGAGGAGACGAGGAGCTGGGTGTAGGCGGCCTGGGGATCGTCGAGGACCTGGTCGGTCAGGCCGGTCTCGATCACCCGGCCCGCCCGCATGACGAGGACGCGGTGCGAGAGCAGGCGCGCCACGGCGAGGTCGTGGGTGACGATGATGACCGCGAGGCCGAGCTCGGCGACCAGCCCCCGGATCATGTCGAGGAGGCGGGCCTGGACCGAGACGTCGAGGCCCGAGGTCGGCTCGTCCATGAGCACCAGGCGGGGCGCGGTGACGAGGTTGCGGGCGATCTGCAGGCGCTGGCGCATGCCGCCGGAGAAGCGCGTCGGCGGGTCGTCGATCCGGTCGGGGGCGATCTCGACGCGGGCGAGCCAGTCGAGGGCGGTGGCGCGGATGCGGCCGTAATGGCGCTCGCCGACGCCCATCAGGCGCTCGCCGACATTGCCCCCGGCCGAGACCGCCATGCGCAGGCCCTGCGTGGCGTCCTGGCGCACGAAGCCCCAGTCGGTGCGCATCAGCGCGCGCCGCTCGACCACGCTCAGGGTGTCGAGGTCGCGCGTGGCGCCGTCGCGCATGCGGTAGGCGACGGAGCCCGCATCGGCCGCGACCTCGCCGGCGACGAGCGAGAGCAGGGTCGACTTGCCGGAGCCCGATTCGCCGACCACCGCCAGGACCTCGCCGGGGTCGAGGGTGAAGCCGATGCCGTCGCAGGCGAGGCGGCGGCCGTAGCGCTTGGTCAGGCCGTCGACGGTCAGGAGCGGTTCCATCACGCGGCCTCTCCGCTCTGGCCGTCGGCGCGGCGGGTCTCGCAGTAGTCGGTGTCCGAGCAGACGAACATCCGCCCCCCGACGTCGTCGAGGACGACCTCGTCGAGATAGACGCCCTCGGCGCCGCAGAGGGCGCAGGGGCGGTCGAAGCTCTGGACCCGGAAGGGATGGTCCTCGAAGTCGAGGCTGCGCACCCGCGTGTAGGGCGGGATCGCGTAGATGCGCTTCTCGCGGCCGGCCCCGAAGAGCTGGAGGGCGGGGCAGTCGTCCATCTTGGGGTTGTCGAATTTCGGGGTCGGGGAGGGGTCCATCACGTAGCGGCCGGCCACCTCCACCGGGTAGGCGTAGGTGGTGGCGATGTGGCCGTGGCGGGCGATGTCCTCGTAGAGCTTCACGTGCATGAGGCCGTATTCGGCGAGCGCGTGGAGCTGGCGCGTCTCGGTCTCGCGCGGCTCGAGGAAGCGCAGGGGCTCGGGGATCGGCACCTGGTAGACGAGGACCTGCCCCTCGGCCAGCGGCGCCTCGGGGATGCGGTGGCGGGTCTGGATCACCGTGGCCTCGGCCTTCCGGGTCGTCGTGGCGATGCCCGCGGTGGCGGTGAAGAAGCGCCGGATCGAGACCGCGTTGGTGGTGTCGTCGGCGCCCTGGTCGATCACCTTGAGCACGTCGGCGGCGCCCAGGATCGCGGCGGTGACCTGCACGCCGCCGGTGCCCCAGCCATAGGGCATCGGCATCTCGCGGGCGGCGAAGGGCACCTGGTAGCCGGGGATCGCGATGGCCTTGAGGATGGCCCGGCGGATCATCCGCTTCGTGCCCTCGTCGAGATAGGCGAAATTGTAGCCGGCGCCGGCCGGGACGGTGACGGCGGCCGCGGCGGGCGCCGCGGCGGGATTGGGCGGGTTCATTCGGCGGCCTCCCGCAGGGGGAATTCGTCTGCGTCCGGTTCGGGCGCGGCCGGCGCGGCCGCCGGGGCGGCGTGCTCGGCGCGCAGGCGCCGCACCAGTTCGAGCTCGGCCTGGAAGTCGACGTAGTGCGGCAGCTTCATGTGCTCGACGAAGCCCGTCGCCTGGAGGCTGTCGCAATGGGCCAGCACGAATTCCTGGTCCTGGGCCGGCACCGCCACGGCCTCGCCGAGCTCGGCGGCCCGCAGCGAGCGGTCCACCAGCGCCATCGCCATGGCCTTGCGCTCGCCCTGGCCGAAGACGAGGCCGTAGCCGCGGGTGAATTGCGGCGGCACCGCGCCGTGGCCGTGGAACTGGTTGATCATCTGGCACTCGGTCAGCTCGACCGTGCCGAGGCCGACCGGAAAGCCGAGCTCCTCCGGGGTGAAGTCGAGCTCCACCGCCCCGACCCGGATCTCGCCGACGAAGGGATGGGTGCGGCCGTAGCCGCGCTGCGTCGAGTAGCCGAGGGCGAGGAGAAAGCCCTCGTCGCCCCGGGCCAGCCCCTGGAGCCGCACCGCGCGGTCGGCGGGATAGTCCACCGGCTCGCGGGTGAGGTCGCCCACGGGGGCGCCCGCGTCCGGGGGCGAGGGTTCGAGCAGGCCCGCCTGGCCCAGGAGGTCGGTGACCCGCGGGCAGGCGTCGGCATCGGCCTCCGGCTCCGCCTCGGCGGCGGGATCGGGGCAGCGGCCGGGCGAATCTCCGTCGGCCAGGCCGAAATCCACGAGGCGGTGGGTGTAGTCGAAGGTCGGGCCCAGCACCTGCCCGCCGGGCAGGTCCTTGAAGGTGGCGGAGATGCGCCGGGCCAGCGTCATCGCGCCGGTGTCGACCGGCTCCGTGGCGCCGAAGCGCGGCAGGGTGGTGCGGTAGGCCCGCACCAGGAACACCGCCTCCACCACGTCGCCCCGGGCCTGCTTCAGGGCGAGGGCGGCCAGATCCGGATCGTAGAGGGAGCCCTCGGTCATCACCCGGTCGACGAGGAGGCGCATCTGCTCGCGGATCTGCGCCACGGTGAGCTCGGGCACGGCCGGGTCGCCGCGCCGGACCTCGGCCAGGAGCCGGTGGGCGTTGTCGATGGCGGCCTCGCCGCCCTTCACCGCTACGTACATGGCAGAGCCTCCGAACCCGGCAAAGCTTCGGCGGCGACGGGCCGGGCCGAGCGCGGCAACCCGGCGAGGCGGCCCGGCGCCACGAAGAGACAGTCGATACCCAGGGGGAAGCCCGCATGGTTCGCGGCCCAGCGCGCGGCCCAGTCGGCGGGCAGGGGCCCGGCGGCGAGCCGCGCCGTGCCGCGGATGCCGGGTCCCGCGAAACCCTGTTCAGACAAGATCTGTCCATCCTCGTCCGAGAGGGTGTCGACGGCCAGGATCAGCGTGGCGGAGGCGTCCGGGTAGGCGGGGGTGCCCTGCGCGAAATCCGGGAAGGGCGGGCAATGGACCGGATCGGCAATCAGCGCGAAGGCCGCCTGTCCGGGGTTCGCGACCAGGGGCGCCCCGGTGTGGAAGCGCAGGAAGGCGGCGACCGCCGGTTCGGCCCGCAGCGGCGCGTCGAGCCAGACCGGCGTGTCGGCATCGGTGAGCGCCAGGGCCAGGGCCGCGAGTTCGGGGGTGAGGGGGGCGGGCGGCGCCAGGGCGCTGGCCAGGGGGCGGATCCGGCCCGGCCGGCTCAGGGCCTCCATGGCGGCGCGGAACACGGCCTGTCCCTCGTGGACGGGATCGGCGAAGCCGCGGGCGAGAGGGTCGGCCATCAATCCTCTCCCCGCGCCAGGGTGAAGAAGTTCACCCGGGTGGCCGCCGCCTTGCGGGCGGCCTGCCGCGCGGCGTCCGCCCGGCGGCCGGCGATCTCGGCCAGCGCCGCCTCGAGGGCCGGGCGCGTCTCCGGGCGCTGCCAGTGCGCGTCCAGGATGGCGGCGAGGCGGGCGCGGGCCCGGTCGCGGCCGAGATGGTAGGCGAAGCCGGTCTCGCCGCCGGGCAGGCGCACCGCCGCCCGGGTCACCGTGGCCTCGCCGGCATTAAAGGGCCGGCCGTCGCCGCCGATCCGCCCGCGGACCATGACGAGGCCCGTCTCCGGCGCCCGCAGATCCTCCGCCTCGGTTGCGGCGCCGGCCCGCGCCAGGGCCGCCAGCAATTCACCGGGGGTCGCCGCACCGGCCAGCGCCATCGCGCGGCGGCGCGCGGCGAGGTCTGGCATCCCGGGCTCAGGTGGTGTTTGGCTGGCGCTCGGCATCGGTCGGTCTCCAAACATGTCTAGATGTATAGACAAGTGGACGATCGGGTGCAAGGGCTTTCCGGGAGGCTTTCAAGGACGTCATGCCAGCGACCCAGGCGAGGAAACCATGACCGAGGCGGGCGACACCCGCGTGACGGCGCTCCAGCGCGGGGGCGGCCTCGCCGTCTGGCGGCAGATCGCCGACACCCTGGCGGCCGAGATCCGCGACGGGACCCTCGGGGCCGGGGCGCAGCTGCCGGCCGAATCGACGCTCGCCGCGCGCTTCGGCGTGAACCGGCACACGGTGCGCCGGGCGCTGGGCGTCCTCGCCGAGGGCGGGCTGGTGCGCACCACGCAAGGGCGGGGCAGCTTCGTGGAGCAGGGCCCGATCCCCTACCCGATCGGCCCCCGGACGCGGTTCTCCGAGATCGTCTCGCGCACCGGACGCGAGGCCTGGGGCGACCTGATCGCCGCCGCGACCGTGCCGGCGGATGCGGACTGGGCCGAGGCCCTGGGGCTCGCGCCCGGCGCGCCGATCCTCCAGCTCCTCACCGTGCACCGGGCCGACGGCGCCCCGATCTCGACGGCCCGGACCTGCCTGCCCCTGCCGCGCTTTGCCGGCTTCGACGCGGCCTACGCCGCCAGCGGCTCCCTCACCCGCGCCTATGCGGGCTTCGGGGTGGCCGACTACACCCGGCTCTCGACCCGGATCGGCGCGCGCCCGGCGAGCCCCGAGGAGGCGGAGCGCCTGGACATCGCCCCCGGCCGCACCCTGATCGCCCTGTCGAGCGTGAACGTGGACGGCGCGGGCACGCGCATCCAGGCCACCCGCAGCCTCTTCGCCGCCGACCGGGTGGAGCTGGTGGTGGAGTGAGGGGTTCTCCGGGCCGGAGGGAGGGCCGGGCCTTCGTCGCGGACCGGCGATTCCGGCTCCGATCCGGCCGGCCATGTGCGCCTTCTCACCGCGTCCCGGGCGAGTCGTGCCCTAGCGTTTCCGGATGAGCATCAGCATCCACGACGTCAGCGTCCCGGTCTTCGTCAACGCGCTCCACAGCATGAGCGCCTGGCTCGACAAGGCGGCCTCGGAGAAGCCGGAGGCGGAGTTGCTCGCCCGGCGGCTCGCCCCGGACATGAAGCCCTTGCCGGCCCAGTATCAGATGGCGTCCGACAGCGCGAAGAACGCGATGGCCCGGCTCGCCGGAATCGAGGCGCCCGCGATGCCCGACGTCGAGACGACCTTCGCCGAGCTCAAGGCGCGCTGCGCCCGGACGATCGCCTTCGTCGAGAGCATCGACCCGGCCGCACTGGCCTCCGGGGCGGAGCGCGCGGTGGAGCTGAACTTCCCGAACGGCACGGGATACCGCTTCACCGGGCAGGCCTATCTCACCGGCTTCGCGCTCCCGAACTTCTTCTTCCACGTCACCACCGCCTACGGGATCCTCCGCAGCGCCGGGGTGAGCCTCGGCAAGCCGGACTACCTCCAGCATCTCGGGCCGCCGACCCTCCGCACGGCGCCGTAGCCGCCCGGGGCCGGGAGCGGATCGCTCGCGGCCTCGCCCCTACCGCGCCGCCCCGCCGATCAGGGCCCGGCGCAGGCGGCCCGAGACGGCGTCGATGAGGGCCACGGTCACGAGGATCATCAGGATCAGGAAGGCGACCTGGCGCAGTTCGAGGACGCGGATCAGCTCGCTGAGATACTGGCCGATGCCGCCCGCGCCGACGATGCCGATGATGGTGGCCGAGCGGGTGTTCGATTCGAAGAAGTACAGCACCTGGCTGCCGAGCACCGGCAGCACCGCCGGGATCAACCCGAAGCGGATGCGGTGCAGTTCGGCGCCGCCGGAGGCGGAGACGCCCTCGCCGGCCTTGCCGTCGACGGTCTCGACCGCCTCGGAGAACAGCTTGCCGAGCGCCCCGAAATCCGCGCACGCGATGGCGAGCGCCCCGGCGAAGGGGCCGAGCCCGACGACGTTGATCCAGATCAGCGCCCAGATCAGCACGTCGACGGAGCGGACCACGTCGAGGCCGCGCCGAACGGCGGCGTGCACGAAGGGGTTCGGCACGACGTTGCGGGCGGCGAGGAACGCCACCGGAAAGGCCAGGAGCGCGGCCGTCAGCGTGCCGATGAAGGCGATGCCGAGGGTCTCGGCCAGGGACTGCAGGAAGGTCCAGGCCCGGCCGCCGGTCTCCGGCGGCCACATCAGCCGGCTGAATTCGCCGAGGCGCCCGAGCCCGGCAAGCAGGCGCCCGGCGGAGAAATCGAGGCGGACCATCGCGTAGCCCGCCAGGGCGGCGAGCCCGGCGAGCGCGAGGACCGCGAGCAGCCGCCCCCGCCAGGCCGGCCGGAAGCTGTTGGGAAAGCGCCGGCGCAGGGCGGCGATCTCGGCCGGACCGCATTCGGGACCGGTCATCGCAGGCCTCCGAGGAGGCGATGGCGCAGGCGCTCGGTGCCGAGGTCGATCGCCATCACGGTGAGGATGATCAGGACCAGGATGGCGCTGACGTCGGCGTAGTAGAAGTTGCGGATCGCCACGAGGAGTTCCTGGCCGATGCCGCCGGCCCCGACGAAGCCCATGACGCCGGCGCCGCGCACGTTGATCTCGAAGCGCAGCAGCCCGTAGGAGACGAAGTTCGACAGCACCTGCGGCAGCACGGCGAAGCGCAGGGTCTCGATCCGCCCGGCCCCGGCGGCGGTGAGGCTCTCCACCGGCTTCATGTCGATGTTCTCGACGACCTCCGAGAACAGCTTGCCCAGCGCCCCGGTGGTGTGGATCGCCAGGGCGAGAACCCCCACCATCGGCCCGAGGCCGAAGGCGATGACGAAGATCAGCGCGAACACGATCTCCGGCACGGTGCGGCAGAATTCCAGCCCGCGCCGCACCAGGAAGCAGGCCGTCCGGCTGCCCGCCACGTTGGCGGCCGCGGAGAAGCACAGCAGGAACCCGCCGACCGCCCCCAGGAGGGTGCCGAGATAGGCCATCAGCAGGGTCTCGCCGAGGAGCCCGAGCCATTTTGGGCCGCCCCAGTACCATTCGGAGAGGTCCCCCGGCAGGTTCGCCCAGGTCAGGGGGGGCAGGATCTGGGCGATGTAGTCGGTGAAGCGGCCGAGATGGGCCGCCAGCACCAGGGGACGCACCTCGGCGGCCCGGGCGGCGAGCCCGGTGAGGATCACCAGCCCGGCGAGGCCGGCCCAGGTCCGGCGCCGGGTCGCCGTGACGGCGGCCGCGTAGGCCCCCGCCAGGGCGGCGGCCCGGTCCGGGGGCAGGGGCGTGATCCGCTCAGGCATCGCCGCCCCCCGGCGACCCCGGGCCGAATCCGCTCAAGATCGAAAATCCGCTCAAGACTTGCGGCGCTGGTCGTCGTTGAACTTCAGCATCTCGAGGATCGGCTGGTAGTCCTTCAGGGTCACGGGGGTGAAACCCTGGTCCTTGCCGTCCGAGAGCCGGTCGAAGGCGGCCTTGTCGGCCCTGGGCATCGCCACGAGGGCGTCGCGGATCTTGGCCTTCAGGTCGTCGGGCAGGCTCGCCAGCATGGCGAAGGGCCCCTCCGGCAGGAAGTCGGACCGGAACACCACGCGGAAGTCGCCCTGGCCCATCGGGGTGCCGTCCGGCTTCTTGAGCATGCCCTTGGCGGCCATCCGGGTGACCATGGTGTCGGTGTCGGAATTGTAGAGGTTGGCCGCCGCGTCCACGGTGCCCTGCACCAGGGCGAGGACGGCGTTCTCGTGGCTGCCGGCATAGACGGTCTTGCCGAAGAAGGTGTCGACCGGGTGGCCGGCCCTGTGCAGGAAGTAGCGCGGCGCCTGGTTGCCGGAGGTGGAGTTGGGGTCGACCAAGGCGAGGTTCTTGCCCTTCAGGTCCTCGATCGTCCGGTACGGGCTGTCGGCGCGCACGTAGATCACCGAGGTGTAGCCCGAGGCGCCGTTGTCGTGGCGCTGGTTGACGATGGGCTCGATCTTGACGCCGGTCATCACCGCGCGGGCGAAGGAGGCGGGGCCGTAGAAGGCGAGCTGGGCGTTGCCGGCGCGCTGGCTCTCGATCACGGCGGCGTAGTCGTTGGCGATGCGCAGCGTCACCGGCACGCCGAGGGCCTTCGACAGGTAGGCGGTCATCGGCGCGTAGCGGTCGCTGGTGCCCGAGGCGTTCTCGGCCGGGATCACCGCCAGGGTGAGCTCCGGATAGGCCGCCTTCCAGTCCTGCGCGGCGGCGGGTGCGGCGAGGAGGGCGAGCGCGAGGGCTCCGGCGAGGGATCGACGGGTCAGCATGGGAATCTCCCGAACAGGGTGGACGACGAAGATCAGGCGACGAGGGCGGCGGGATAGGCCCGGGTCCGCGCCGGCTCGGGGGCGTCGAGGACCTCGCCCGCCTCCAGCCCGTAGAGCTGGCGGGCCACCGCCTCGGTGAGGTCGGCGGGGGCGCCGTCGAAGACGAGGCGGCCGTCGGCGAGGCCGACGAGGCGGTCGCAATAGCCGCGGGCCAGGTCGAGGGAATGCAGGTTGCACAGCACCGTGAGGCCGTGGCGCCGGTTGGCCTCGGCGAGGGCGTCCATGACGATGCGGGTGTTGCGCGGATCGAGGGAGGCCACGGGCTCGTCGGCCAGGATCAGGTCGGGGGCCTGCATCATCGCCCGCGCGATGGCGACGCGCTGCTGCTGGCCGCCGGAGAGCTGGTCGGCCCGGTGGCCGGCGAAGTCGCCCATGCCGAACTCGTCGAGGGCGGCCAGGGCCAGGGCGCGCTCGCGCTCCGACCAGAGCTTGAGCAGCGAGCGGTGCCGGGGCACCTCCGAGAGCCGGCCCATCAGCACGTTGCTCAGGACGTCGAGGCGGCCGACGAGGTGGAACTGCTGGAAGATCATGGCGCAGCGCGCCCGCCAGCGCCGCAGGTCGCGGCCGCGCAGGGCCGTGACGTCGAGACCCTCGAACAGGATGCGGCCGCCCGTCGGCTCGGCGAGGCGGTTGATCATCCGCAGCAGGGTCGACTTGCCGGCGCCCGAGCGCCCGATCACGCCCACGAACTGGCCGCGGGGAATGGCGAGGGAGACGCTGTCCACCGCGCGGCGGTCGCCGTAATGGCGGGCAAGCCCTTCGAGGATCAGCATGGAGGCCTCCGGCGATTCACGGTGAGCGCCGGTAGACCTGTCCCACACGACAGGAGAATGACTATTTTCCGGCTAACCAATAGCCGGCAGTCTTATGCCTCGGCTTCGTAGCGCTCCAGGAATGCTTCGACCGACAGGGTGCGGAAATCCGGCAGCGCCCGGCCCAGCCGGGCATGGTCCCAGTCCCACCAGGCCAGGGCCTGCAGGCGCTCGGCCACCGCCTCCGGGAACCGGCGGCGCACCACGCGGCCGGGATTGCCGACCACGATGGTGTAGGGCGCCACGTCCCGGGTCAGGATCGTGCCCGCGCCGATCACCGCCCCGGTGCCGACGCTGCGCCCGGGCAGGATGACGGCCCCGTGCCCGATCCAGACGTCGTGCCCGATCGTGACGGGCAGGGCCCGGCGCCGGGCGAAGAAGGCCGCGTCGTCCGCCTCGCCCGGCCAGTAGGCGCTGGCCCGGTAGGTGAAGTGGGATTGCGAGGCCCGCTCCATCGGGTGGTTGCCGGGGTTGATCCGCACGTGCGAGGCGATGGAGCAGAACTTGCCGATGGTGGTGTGGTTCGCCTGCCCGTCCTCGACGATGTACGAGTAGTCGTCGAGGCTGGTCTCGCTGAGGCGCGTGCGGGCCCCGACCTCGGTGTAGCGGCCGAGGCGGCAATCCGAGAGCTGGGCCGTGGGGTGGACGGCCGGTTCGAGGCCGAGGCGATCGGAGACCATCGGGCGATCCTGTCAGGCGGGGAAGGGGAGGCGGCGCAGGAGGCGGAACGGCGCCGCGCCCTCTTGGACGACCACGCTCAGCGCATCGATCGCGAGGTCGGGCAGGCCCGCGGCGGCCTCGGCCAGCAGGGGCAGGGCGGTGGCCCTGTCCTCCGCCCCGAGGGGGCCGGTGAGCGTCATGTGGAAGCGGAAGGCCTCGAAGACGTGCGGGTAGCCCCAGCGCTCCAGCAGCGCGCGCCCACGGGGGTCCAGGCGCTCGGGCCGGCGCCGGGCGCGCTCGGCCTCGGTGAGGGGCGCCCGCAGGGGGTCGAGGGCGGCGACGCATTCGGCCGCGAGGAGCCCGAGATCCGGCGGGGCTGCGGCCGGTACCAGGGCGGCGAAGGCCCCGAGGGCGGCCACCCGCAGGGGGCCGACGGGCAGGGGGCTCCGGTGGGCCGCCAGGGCCTCGGCCGCCGCGAGGAGATCGGCCTCGGTCGCGCCGGGGGCGAGGCGCATCGGCGCCTTCAGGGTGGCGTGGAACCCGTAGAGGCGCGGCTCGGCGGTGTTGGCGGCCAGGATCGCCCGGAGCGCCTCCGGGCCGGGCGCCGGGCCGGAGCCGAGGACGGCTTCGCCGAAGGCGGCCAGCGCCGAGCCGGGGGCGGGGGTGAAATACAGGGCGTATCGGGCGGGTCGGTCCAAGGGCGTCGTGTCCTGGCGGCTCCCGGCGGCATGCGGGATACGGGATGTTTCGATCGGCGTGGTATTTCGGCCGAAGGTTCTGGCCGCGGATCGCGGCGGCACGCGACGTGCCGAAGCGCGCATACTACGCGTGCCCAACGCCGATATGACAGGCTGGGCGCCGCCCGCGGCGCGATGAGGCGATCTTCCGTGTCCGCTCCCCGGCACAGACACATCCGGGCCCTGCAGGCCCTGGCCCTGGCGGGCGCCGCGCTCGTGGCCGGCGCGGCCGGCGCCCGGGCCGTGGGCGACGCCCCCGCGCGCCGCTTCACGGCGGCCTACGGCCTCAGCTTCCTGAACCTGCCGGCGGGCGAGGCCACCCTCGTGGTCGAGCGGGCGGACGAGCGCTATGCCCTCGAACTCGAGGCGGGCCTGCGCGGCCTGGCCGGCTTCTTCTTCGACGGGGCCGGCAAGGCCGCCGTCGCCGGGTCGACGACCCGCGCCGGCGCGGTGACCGCCACCTTCCGGATCGACAGCCGCTACGGCGGCAAGCCGATCGCGGTGGCGCTCGACCTCGCCGGCGGGCGCGTGCGCAGCGCCAGCGTCGAGCCGCCCCCGGCCCCGCGCGAGGACCGGGTCCCGGTGGCGCCGGAGGACAAGGTCGGCGTGGTCGATCCCCTGACCATGCTGACGATCCCCCTCGGGGCCGCCCCCCTGGATCCGGGCCTGTGCGACCGGCGCATTCCGGTCTTCGACGGGGCGAGCCGGGCCGACCTCGTGCTGTCGCGCGGCAGCCTGGTGACGGTGACGGAGGGCGCCTATCGGGGGCCCGCCCTCGACTGCCGGGTGCGCTGGGTGCCGATCTCCGGGCACCGCTCCGGCGGGAGCAACGTCCGCCGGATGGCCGCCAACGACGACATGCGGGTGCGCTTCGCCCCGATCCTCGACGGGACGCTGCTGCTGCCCCTCTCGATCGCCGTCGCCACCGGATGGGGCACGGCGCGCATCGAGGCGACGCGCTGGGGCGGCGCGCCGCCGGACCGCCCGGAAAGCCCGGCGGCCAGGCCCGGGGTGACCGTGCGCCTGCCCAACGCCCGTTAGGGGCGCGGCAACGGTTTCCCGCCATCGCGGGTTCTTCCTCCGGTCAGCGCGGCCATGACGATCGCGGAGGTCTCATGCGTGTCGGGAGCCTGAAATCGGCCCAGCTCTTCACCGCCTTCGCCTCGAAGGTGGCCCGCGCCGCCGGACGCCCGGCGACCTTCGCCGTCAGCATCGCGCTGATCCTCGTCTGGGCGGTGACGGGGCCGCTGTTCGGCTTCTCCGACACCTGGCAGCTCATCATCAACACCGGCACCACCATCGTGACCTTCCTGATGGTGTTCCTGATCCAGAACACCCAGAACCGCGACGGCGCGGCGATCCAGGCCAAGCTCGACGAGCTGATCCGGGCCAGCGCCGCGCAGAACCGCTACATCGGCATCGAGAGCCTCACCGAGGAGGAGCTCGACGCCCTGCGGGCGCGCTGCGCGGGGACGGCCCCCCTGGACGATCTCGAGGCGGCCGCCTGCGCGGCCGAGGCGGAGGCCCACCGCAAGGCCGAGGCCGCCGCCGCCCGGGCCGGCGGCCTGACCGCCTATCCGCGCTGATCGGTCAGGTGTCGGGGGCGCGGCGGCGGCGCGCGCGCTGGGCCGTAGGGAGCGCCTCGGGCACCAGCGACACGCTGACCGGGTTCGGGGTATGGTCCAGGGCCGCCCCCGTATAGGCATCGACGCCGATGCCGATCACGCCGCCTGCGAGCACGTTGCCCGCCATTCCGGCAGCGCCCGCGCCCACCACCTTGGTGCGGACCGGGACGATCGCGGGCTGGAAGCCGGGCTTGGCGAAGGTCACGTCAAACTCGTCCGAGCGTTCCACCTCGAGGGAGCACGGGGTCGCCGGACAGGCGTAGCCCCTGGTGGTCGTCATCGTCGCGCCGGAGGGCTCCGAGAGGAAGGCCATCTTCTCCGTCGTGCCGCGCGTGATGCTGCCGCATGCCCCGACGCTCACCGCGATCAGCACCGCGGCGAATCCAGTCCTCATACCCATGTCGTATCCCCCCGAGCCGCATTCTGTGGCGGCTCCGCGGGTCTCGGCCCTTCTACAACCAGGAGCAATGCCGCAGACGAATTACAATTCCGATATGCACAGGGATCGCGGGCGAGACCTTAGCAGGGGGCTCCAAGCAGGTCTTCGAGGAGGTCTTGGAGCAGGTCTCGGAGCAGGTCGGCGGATCGGGGCGGCTCCGTGCCGCGCCGCACCCTGGCGGTGGAACGCCCGTTCCTCCGCCGCGTTCGCCCCGCGACGCAGCACAGGAGACGCCAGCATGGCCAACGCGATGATCCACGACATCTTCAGCGGCACCCCGAACCTCACCACCACGGAGCGCGCCGTCTCGGTGGTGCTCGGCCTCGGCATCGCCGCCGCCGCCGCGCAGCCGCGTCCGAACAAGTGGCTGAGCCTCGCGGCCCTCGTGGTCGGCGCCGGCCTCGCCATCCGCGGCGCCACCGGCCATTGCGCCGTCAAGGCCGTGACGGAGGCCTGAGCGGCCGCGCGCCCGATGCCCCGGGGCTTCCAGGCCCGAAGGCATCGGGCATCGGGCGGCTTGTCCTCCGGACAGGAATCCTCCGGACATGAAAAAGGGGCGCCTCGGTGAGGCGCCCCTTTCTCGTGCGGTCTTGGGTTGTCGCGTGGACTTACAGCGTGGTGGTCGAGCGGCGACCCTGGATGAAGCCGTAGATCGCGAGCACGACGATCGCGCCGACGACCGCGCCGATCAGGCCCGCGCCCTGGTTCGGACCGTACCAGCCGAGCGCCTGGCCGAGGAAGGTGGCGACGAAGGCGCCGACGATGCCGAGGATCGTGGTCAGGATGAAGCCGGCGGGCTCATTGCTGCCCGGCATGATGAACTTGGCGATGACACCGGCCAGGAAGCCGATGATGATGGTCCAGATGATACCCATGAGCTGATCCTCGAACTTGGCCGAACCCTCTGGGTCGGACGTCACTGGCGGCAGAGGCCGGCTGTCTAGCCTTGACCTTAACGCATGGGGTGAGAACGCCGCATCCGTGGGATGAGTTGCGCTGCACGACGCGACTTTGTCGCGTGGCACGCGAAGACCGTCCGGCATGGCCGGATCGCCTTGCGCGCCGGGTGCCGGGCCCCCTTTACCTCCGGGTCCCCGGCGCGGCACAACGCTTGCCCCGAGCCGGGATGCCAGGGGGCATCCCAGGGGTGCCTCGCGGCATCCCGCGGCCGACACCCGAAGAGGCACGTTTCCCCACCATGACGATCCAGCGCTTCGAATCCGGTCCCCGCATGAGCCAGGCCGTCACCTACAGCGACATGGTCTACCTCGCGGGCCAGGTGGCCGGCACGGTGGTGGGCGCCGGCGTCACCGCCCAGACCCAGGAGATCCTGGGCGAGATCGACCGCCTGCTGGCGGCGGCCGGCACCGACAAGAGCCGCATCCTCACCGCCACGATCTATCTGGCCGACATCGCCACCTTCGCGGAGATGAACGCGGCCTGGGACGCCTGGGTGGCCAAGGACAACCCGCCGGCCCGCGCCACGGTGGAGGCCAGGCTCGCCGCCCCCGAATACCTCGTCGAGATCGTGGTGGTGGCCGCGAAGGGACAGGCATGATCCGAGCCGGCACCCGCCGCGCGCTCCTGTCCGGGGGGCTGATCGCCGGGGCGCTCGCCGCCCTGGCGCTCGGCCTGCCCGCGGCCCGGGCCGAGACGCCCGCGCCGAAGGGCGAGCGCGTGGTCAACATCTACAACTGGTCGGACTACATCGACCCGAAGATGCTCGAGGCCTTCACCCGGGAGACCGGGATCAAGGTCGTCTACGACACCTACGACAACAACGAGATCCTCGAGACCAAGCTGCTGGCCGGGCGCTCGGGCTACGACGTGGTGGCGCCCTCCGGGCCGTTCCTGCAGCGGCTGATCCGGGCGGGCGTGTTCCAGCCCCTCGACAAGGCCCGCATCCCGAACCTCGTCCATGCCTGGCCCGAGATCGCGGCGCGGCTGGCCACCTACGACCCCGGCAACACCTACGCCGTGGACTACATGTGGGGCACCACCGGCATCGGCGTGAACCTCGCCCAGGTGCGCGAGCGCCTGGGGGCGAGCCAGCCCCTCAACACCTGGAGCCTCGTCCTCAATCCGGGCCTGATGGCCAAGCTCAAGGATTGCGGGGTGATGCTGCTCGATTCGCCCGAGGACCTGATCCCGAGCCTGCTGCCCTTCTACGGCTTCAAGCCGGATTCCAAGCGCTGGGACGACATCACCCAGGTCACCGACGCCCTGTTCAAGGTCCGGGGCTCGGTGCGCAAGTTCCACTCCTCGGAATACATCAACGGGCTCGCCAACGGCGACCTCTGCCTCGCGGTCGGCTATTCCGGCGACGTGATGCAGGCGCGCAAGCGCGCCGAGGAGGCCAAGAACGGGGTCGAGATCGGCTACGTCATCCCCCGCGAGGGCGCGCTGATGTGGTTCGACGCCTTCGCGATCCCGAAGGACGCGCCCCATCCGGCCGAGGCCCACCTCTTCCTCGACTACATGATGCGGCCCGAGGTGGCGGCGGCCAACACCAACTTCGTCTCCTATGCCAGCGGCAACGCGGCGGCCCGGAAGTTCGTCAAGCCCGAGATCCTGGCCAATCCCGGCATCTACCCGGACGAGGCGACGATGCAGCGCCTCTCCAGCAACACCGCCTGGGACGACCGCACCCAGCGCTTCGTCACCCGGAGCTGGACCCGGGTGCGCACCGGCCGGTGAGGCCGGCATCATCGGCCCGGAACGAGAACGGCGGCCCCGAGGGGCCGCCGTTTCGGTGTCTGGAATGCTCCGACCGGAGGGTCAGTTGCTGGCGAGGTGGGGCATCGGGTCGACCGGGGTCGCGCCCTTGCGGATCTCGAAGTGGAGCTGGGGCGAGGTCACGTTGCCCGAGGCGCCGGACTTCGCGATGGTCTGGCCGCGCTTGACCTTCTCGCCGGGGCGGACGTCGAGTTCGCCGTTATGGGCGTAGGCCGAGACGTAGCCGTTGGAGTGGCGCACCAGGACGAGCTTGCCGTAGCCCTTCACGTCGGAGCCGGCATAGGCCACGGTGCCGTCCTCGGCCGCCTTCACCGCCGTGCCCTCGGGCACCGAGATGTTGATGCCCTCGTTGCCGGAGGTGCCGTAGCCCGAGATCACCCGGCCCTTGGCGGGCCAGCGGAACGACTGCTCCACGGCGGGGGCGGCGACGGAACCGGTGCTGGCGGGCTCGGACTTGGGCGCCTCGACCGCGGCGACCTTCACGGGCGCCTTGGCCGCCTCCTTGGCGGCGGCCTCCGCGGCCTTCGCCTCGGCGACCTTGCGGGCCGCATCCTTGGCCGCGTCCGCCTTGGCCTGCTTGGCCGCCTCGGCCTCGGCCGTCTTGCGGGCCGCGTCGGCCTTCTTGGCGGCGTCCTTGGCCGCGTCGGCCTTCACCTCGGCCTTGGCCTCCTTGATCTCGATCTTGCGGACCGGCTTGTCCTCGGCCTTGGCCACGGCCTGCCCGGGGCGGATATGGGCCTTGCGGGCCTCGGCGGCCCTGGTCTCGGCGACCTTGGCGGCGCTGGCCGCCTTCTCCGCGGCCTTGCGGGTCTCGGCGGCCTTGGCGGCCTCCACGACCTTGCGGGCCTCGGCGAGCTTGGCGGCCTCGGCCTGGCGCCTGGCCTCCACCTTGGCCTCGGCGGCCTCGCGGGCCTCCGCCTCGCGGCGGGCGTCGGCGGCGCGCTTCTCGGCGGTCCGGTCGATCACCTTCGGGGCCGGCGCGGCGGGCACCGCGCGGGTGCTCATGCGGGCCGCGTCGGGGTTCATGCCCGAAACCGCCGAACCCGTCATGCCGCCGGGGACCGGCTCGGTGGAGGCGAGGCGGGTGGTCTGGGGCCGGGCCGGGGCGGGAGCCGCCGCCATCGGGCGGGGCGACATCGCCGCCGGCGAGGAGGCCGCGCCCGGGGCCCCGAGGGCCTGGGACTGGATGCGGCTGGTGCGCACCACCGGCGCCGGGGCGATCTCGCCGTCGGGCAGGCTGCCCGTCGCGGCGGGCTCGCTCGACAGGTTCGAGGCAAATGGATTGCCGAAGGGATCGCCCAACCGGGACGCATCCGAAGAACAGGCGGCCGCACCGCCTCCAATCACGCCGATGAGCGCGAAACGCGACAGCGTCCTCAACCCTCGACCAGTCCCGCGAACCCGCATCGACGCACCTGTTTGCCTGACGCAACTTGATGACGTCATTCAAACCGGATTCAGGTTAAGCAACCGTTCCGATTCACCACGTTTGCGCCACGAAGGGACGCGTGCGGGAACCTTTCGCCCTACAGGACGCGGGCGCGCCCGGGGGTGAGCGGCGCCAGCCGGACGGCCGCACCGGGGCGCGCCTCCAGGGTGCCGTCCGGTCCCCGCGTCCAGGTGACGAGGCCCGCCGCCTCCGGCCGCCCGACCGGGGCGACGAGGCGGCCGCCCGGCGCCAGCAGGCCGGCGAGGTGGTCGGGAATCGCCGGCACCGTGCCGTTGAGGAGGATACGGTCGAAGGGCTCCGCCCCGCGCAGGGTCGCCGGATTCAGCCCGTCCCCGACGGCGATCTCGACGAGCAGCCGGTCCTCCGGCACGAGGTTGTCGCGGGCGTCGTCCGCCAGGGTGGCGTAGCGCTCGAGGCTGCGCACATGGGCGGCGCCGAGGCGCAGCAGCAGGGCGGTGACGTAGCCCGAGCCGGTGCCGATCTCGAGGATGCGGGCGCCGGGGCGCAGGGCCAGGGCCAGGGCCTTCAGCATCGCCGCCACGGTGGTCGGCGCCGTCATGGTCTGCCCGCAGGCCAGCGGCAGGGCGAGGTCGCGCCGGGCGAGGTCGCGGTGATGGGCCGGGGCGAAGCGCTCGCGCGGCACCCGCTCCATCGCCCGCAGGGTGTCGGTGTCGCGCACGCCCCGGCCCCGCAGGGCCATGACGAAGGCGGCATCCTCGATCGAGCCCTCGTGCATCATGGCTGGATCTCGATCGGTCCCGCGTCCCTCGGGCTAGCGCGCGGGTCCCGACTCCGAGAACCCCTGCGCGAAGCGCGTCAGGCTCGGCTCGTCGGTGAGGTCGAGGCGCAGCGGCGTGACGGAGATGCGCTTCTCCGCGATGGCCTTGAGGTCGGTGCCGTGGCCGGGCTGGAACGTCGCCTTGGCGAAGGCGAGCCAGAAATAGGGGTTGCCGCGCCCGTCCTGGCGGGCGTCGATGGCGAGCAGCGCCTGGTTGCGGAAGCCCTGCGCGGCCACCGCCGTGCCCTGGACCTCCTCGGGCTCGCAATCGGGGAAGTTCACGTTGATCACGATGCCGGGCTCGATCCCGATGTCGAGGATCCGGCGCACCACCCCGGGCCCGTGCTCGGCGGCGCAGTGCCACTTGATGGCGCCCCGGCCGCCGGCGCCGTAGGCCTGGCTGAGCGCGATCGACTTCACGTTGAGGATCGTGCCCTCCATGGCCGCCGCGATGGTGCCCGAATAGGTCACGTCCTCGGCGACGTTCTGGCCCCGGTTGACGCCCGAGAGCACGAGGTCCGGCCCGTGGTCCTTGAGGATGTGGCGCACGCCCATGATCACGCAGTCGGACGGCGTGCCCTTCACGGCGAAGCGCTTCTCGGCCACCTGGCGCAGGCGCAGGGGATCGTTCAGCGAGAGGGAATGCGAGACGCCGGACTGGTCGGTCTCCGGCGCCACCACCCAGACGTCGTCCGAGATGGCCCGGGCGATCCCCTCCAGGGTCTCGAGCCCCGGCGCGTGGATGCCGTCGTCGTTGGTGACGAGAATGCGCATCAGCTCTTGAACCCCTCGATCCGCTCGATCCCGCCCATATAGGCCTTCAGCACCGACGGCACCGTGACGCTGCCATCCGGGTTCTGGTAGTTCTCCATCACGGCGATGAGCGCGCGGCCCACGGCCACGCCGGACCCGTTGAGGGTGTGGACGAAATTCACCGCCTTGCCATCCCGGGCGCGCACCCGCGCGTTCATCCGCCGCGCCTGGAAGTCGCCGCAGACCGAGCAGGACGAGATCTCGCGGAACGTCTCCTGGCCCGGCATCCAGACCTCGATGTCGTAGGTCTTCTGGGAGGCGAAGCCCATGTCGCCGGTGCAGAGCGTCATGATCCGGTAGGGCAGGTCGAGCTTCTTCAGCACGGCCTCCGCCGAGCCGAGCATGCGCTCGTGCTCCTCGGCCGACTGCTCGGGCGTGGTGATCGAGACGAGCTCGACCTTGTTGAACTGGTGCTGGCGCAGCATGCCGCGGGTGTCGCGCCCCGCCGAGCCGGCCTCGGCCCGGAAGCACGGGGTGAGGGCGGTGAAGCGTAAGGGAAGCTCCTCCTCGCGCAGGATGCTCTCGCGCACGAGGTTGGTGAGGGGGACTTCCGCCGTGGGGATGAGCCAGTGCTCGCCCGCCTGGAACTGGTCGTCCCGGAACTTCGGCAGCTGCGCCGTGCCGAACATCGCCTCGTCGCGCACCAGGATCGGCGGCGCCACCTCGGTATAGCCGTGCTCGCCGGTGTGCAGGTCGAGCATGAACTGCCCGAGCGCCCGCTCCAGGCGGGCGAGCTGGCCCTTGAGCACCACGAAGCGGGCGCCGGACATCCGGGCGGCGGCCTCGAAATCCATCAGGCCCGAGGCCTCGCCGATCTCGAAATGCTGCTTTCCCGTGGCGAGTTGGGGGCGGTGCGCCTCGAAGCGGCGGTACTCGACGTTGCCGTGCTCGTCGACGCCGTCGGGCACCTCCGGGTTCGGGCGGTTCGGGATCGCGGCGAGGCGGTCGTCGAGGGTCTTGCCCGCTTCGGCCTGCGCGGATTCCAGGGCCGGGGCCTCGTCCTTCAGGCGGGCGACCTCGGCCATCAGCGCCTGCGCCCGGTCCTCGTCCTTGGCCTTCTTGGCGCCGCCAATCTCCTTGGCCAGGGCGTTGCGGCGCTCCTGGTTGCCCTGCGCGGCCGAGATCGCGGATTTGCGGGCGTCGTCCAGGGCGATCAGTTCGGCGGCGAGCGGTGCCAGCCCGCGGCGGCGCAGGGCCTCGTCGAAGGCGTCCGGATTCTCGCGGATGGCGCGGATGTCGTGCATGGCTCGTCCTCAAGCGAGCCCGACGCTTAGCCGCATCCGCCCCGGCCCGACAAGGTCGGGTGGGCAATGCCGGGTGCGCGACAGCCGGCGGCGCTCACAGGGCCGAATCGCACACGAACCACACCGTCATTCCGGGACTGCGAAGCAGGGCCCGGAATCCAGAACCGCCGACGGTGCCATATCGGGCACGGCAGCGGTCCTGGATTCCGGGCTCGCCCTCGGCGACTCGGAATGACGACGCGGGCGGCAAAACCGGCGCCCTGGAATTCGGCCTCGCCGGGGGCGCCTCGAGACCGGCGGCCTACTGCGCCCGGATCTGGCGCTCGGCCGCCTTATCCTCGGTGCGCCCGTAATTGATGAAGAACAGGCTGCCCTCGACGGGGCGGCCCTTCTGCAGGTTCGCGAGCTGCACCGTGGTCTGGTAGCCCTGCGGGTCGGTGATCCGCCACTGGCTCAGGGTCTTCACCTCGGGGTCGAAGAACAGCTGGATCCGCGAGGTGCCGCCGAGCGTCGAGCGGTCCTCCAGGGAGATCCGCAGGCCGCCCGGATCGTTCGCCACGTCGGTGACGGAGAGGTCGCGGGCGAGGTCGATCTTTTCGCGTAGCAGGAATTTCAGGGGCGTCTGCGAGATGAAGTAGAGGTCCTGGGTGCCGAGCTTGCGGTCCTTGACCGCCACCGAGGTGCCGTCGGCCACGATCTCCAGGGGGGAGGGCTGGTCGTAGTCGAAGCGCAGGCGGCCGGGCTTGGCGAGGGTCAGCTTGCCGCCGATGCGGCGCCCGTCCGGGCCGACCTGGACGAAGTTGCCCGTGAGCGTGGTCATGCCGTTGAAGTAGGCGTTGGCCTGCGCGATCACGGTGGCGTCGTCCGCCTCCGGGGCCGCCGCCGCGGTGGGCGCGCCCACGGCCGCGACCTTGGCGGCCGTCTTCGGATCGGCGCCCTTCGCCTCGCCCTTGGCCTCCGCCTTCGCCTCACCCTTGGCGGCCCTCGACTCGGCCTTGCCGTCTCCCTTGGCCGCGGCCGCCTTGTCGGACGGCTTGGCGGCCTTCGGGGCCTGGGCGACGGGCTTCTTCGGGGCGGCGGCCGGGGGCGCGGCCTCCGGGGCGGGCTCCGGCTCCGGCGCGGGGGCCGGCTGCTCCTTGCGGCCGAACAGGCCGTCGAGGAAGGAGGAGACCTGGGCGGCGGCGGGCTGCGGCTGCGCGAGGCTGGCCGCCAGGACGAGCAACGGACCGGCGGCGAGGCGGTGACGGCGGCCGATCATCGGGACGCTCCCTTGAAGGCGATGCGAAGGCGTGCGGGTGGTGCCCGCTTAGAAGCCCGCCCTGTGGCGAATATGCGACGGGTGGGGCGGCGGCGGCCCCACCCGGACACGGCGTCTCAGTCGTCGTAGTCCATCATGCCGGAGGCGGCGTGGCCGCCCTCCATCAGGATCTCGCGCTTGCCGGCATGGTTGGCCGGGCCGACGATGCCCTCGATCTCCATCCGCTCCATGATCGAGGCGGCGCGGTTGTAGCCGATCTGCAGACGGCGCTGGATGTAGCTCGTCGAGGCCTTGCGGTCGCGCATCACCACCTGCACCGCCTGGTCGTAGAGCTCGGCGCCGGGATCGATGCCGCCGCTGCCCGCGTAGGCACCCGCGTCGAAGATCGGGGCGTCGATGTCCTCGATCTCGGCGGCCTGGGCCTTCTCGGCCCGGTCGGCCTTGTCCGCCTTCGAGCCCTTGGCGGGCTTCTCGTCGCCGCTGCCGTCGTCGGCCGTGACGGCCTCGAGGTAGGAGGGCCGGCCCTGGCGCTTGAGGTGGGCGACCACGCTCTCGACCTCCGCGTCCGAGCAGAACGGCCCGTGCACGCGCGTCGTGCGCCCGCCGCCGGCCATGAACAGCATGTCGCCCTGGCCCAGCAGCTGCTCGGCGCCCATCTCGCCCAGGATCGTGCGGCTGTCGATCTTGCTCGTCACCTGGAAGGAGATCCGGGTCGGGAAGTTGGCCTTGATCGTGCCCGTGATCACGTCGACCGAGGGACGCTGGGTCGCCATGATCAGGTGGATGCCGGCCGCGCGCGCCATCTGCGCCAGGCGCTGGATCGCCCCCTCGATGTCCTTGCCCGCCACCATCATCAGGTCGGCCATCTCGTCGACCACGATCACGATGTAGGGCAGCGCCGAGAGGTCCATCTCCTCCGTCTCGTAGACGGCCTGGCCGGTCTCGCGGTTGAAGCCGGTATGGACCTCGCGGGTAATCACCTCGCCCTTGGCCCGGGCCTCCGCCATGCGCGCGTTGTAGCCGTCGATGTTGCGCACGGCGATCTTGGACATCTTCTTGTAGCGCTCCTCCATCTCGCGCACCGCCCATTTGAGGGCGATGACCGCCTTCTTCGGGTCGATGACGACGGGGGAGAGCAGGTGCGGGATGCCGTCGTAGACGGAGAGTTCCAGCATCTTCGGATCGACCATGATCAGGCGGCACTCCTCCGGCTTCATCCGGTAGAGGAGGCTGAGGATCATCGTGTTGATGGCCACCGACTTGCCCGAGCCCGTGGTGCCGGCCACCAGCAGGTGAGGCATCTTGGCCAGGTCCGCGATGATCGGCTCGCCGCCGATGTTCTTGCCGAGGCACAGGGCGAGCTTGTGCTTGCTCATCCCGAAATCGGCCGAGGCGAGGAGCTCGCGCAGGTACACGGTCTCGCGGGTGTCGTTGGGCAGTTCGATGCCGATGACGTTGCGGCCCGGCACCACGGCGACGCGGGCGGAGACCGCCGACATCGAGCGGGCGATGTCGTCCGAGAGCGAGATCACGCGGCTCGACTTGGTGCCGGGCGCCGGCTCCAGCTCGTAGAGGGTCACCACCGGGCCGGGGCGCACCGCGAGGATGTCGCCGCGCACGCCGAAATCCTGGACTGTCTGCTGGAGGTTGAGGGCGTTCTGCTCCAGCACGTCGGCGTCGACCTCCTCCGTGTCGTTCAGCGGCGGCTCGGCCAGGAGGTCGAGGGACGGGTGCTCGTAATCGGCGTTCTCCACGAAGGACATCGGCACGTGCCGGCCGGCCGGGATGAGGAGGGGGCGCTCGGGCAGGATCGCGCGCGGCATGTGGACGGCCGGAGCCTCCGGCACCGCGACGGCCTCCGCCTCCGGGGCGGGGCTTTCGGCGGCGAGCGCCTCGACCGGAGCGGCCGACGCGTCGGGCACGGCCGCCTCGGGCTCGGGCTCGGGGACGGACAGGCCCTTGGGGTTGCGCAGCAGCACCGGACGCGCCGGGATCGGGGTCGGCACGAAGGCCGGCTCGGCCGCCCGGGGCGCCGGCACGAAGGGGACCGGCGCGAAGGGGACCGGCGCGAAGGGGGCGACGGGCACGAACGGCATCGCCGGCGGCTGGGCGAGGGAGAGGGCAGGGGAGGGGGCCGAAGACGGGACCGAGGAGGGGGCAGAAGAGGGAACCGGGACCGGAGCGGCGGCCTCGGCAGCCATCGGGGCGGCGACGGGCAGAACCGCCGGCCGGCCGGCGCGGATCGCCGCGCGGGCGGCCATGGCGTGGAGCGGGGCCGGGCGGGCGGGCGCCGCGCCCGGAAGCGCGTTGTCCTGGCCCTCGACCGGACGCGGCGGGCCGAAGGGCTCGAAGCGCACGAGGTGCTCCAGGCGATAGGCGGCGCGGGCCGGCGCCTCGGCGCTCGCGGGGGCGTCCGCCGGCAGGGCTTCGGTCTCGGTCGCCGCGACGGCGACGTCGCAGGCCGCGATCGCGACGGCCTCGGGGGCCGGCAGCGGGGCGGGCTCGGCCTGGATCGCCGACCAGGCGTCGAGGGCGGCGCCGTCGCGCCCGTCGAACCAGGCATGGACCTCGGACCAGTCCGGCACGTCCGACCAGTCGCGGTCGTCGGGGATCACGGCGGTCTCGGGGAGGGCGGTCTCGGGGAGGGCGGTCTCGGGGAGGGCGGTCTCGGGGAGGGCGGTCTCGGGGAGGACGGTCTCGGGGAGGACGGTCTCGGGGCGGGCGGGCTCGGCCGGAGCGGGCTCCGGCTCGGGGGCGGGGGCCTCGGCGTTGGGGCGGCCCTGGCGGCGGTCGGGGCTGCGGAAGAAGCGCACGCCGGGGGGCGCGACGAAGGGCTGGCGCCACAGGGGCTCGGGCACCTGGGCGGCCAGGGCCTCGGCCTCGGCCTCGGCCGCGAGGGCGGCCTGCTCGCGCGCCTCGGCGTCGCGGCGCAGCGCGTCCTGCTCGGCCTGGAGGCGCAGGGCCTCGGCCTCGGCCTCCGCATGGGCCTGGGCACGGGCGGCGCGCTCGGCGTCCAGCGCCCGCTGGCGCCGTTCGTGCAGCACCGGATCGGGGGTTCGGGTGTAGCGCACGGCCGGGCCGGCCGGGGCGGCGGAGGCCTGGGCCTCGCCCGCCTCGGGCATGATCGCGGCCGGGCGGCGCGGCGTCCGGATCAGGACGCGGGGCGCGGGCGCGTCGGCCTCCATCGGGCCGTCGTCGAACCCGGCCGAGGGGGCGGCGCGGCGCGGAATCATGTCGAGGGTGGCGCGGTCGTCGAAGACCTGGGCGGGCCAGGCCTGGATCGCCGGGGCGGGCCGGAAGGCGAGGCCGACCTCGCCCCGGCCGACCAGGGCCTGCGGGCTCGTCATCCAGCTCGGGGTCGGGCGGGTGGCCGCCACCGTGTAGTCCGGCCGCTGCGGCGGGCCGGCGAGGCGGCGCGAGAGGGTCGCCCGCAGGTTCATCAACCGGTGCGCCAGGGCGCCGATCGACAGGCCGAGACGGTCGCCGCCGCGAACGGGGCGCGAAGGATCACGGTGGGAGTAGGGGAGCCGTCCCGATGCGCGCATGATTGGCCGGATGTACTCAAAACGGGTCCGCCGCCGGGAGCGGCGCGGTTCAGCGCTGAGTTAGGGGCATCGTCGTTAACAGACGCTTGATCCGCCCCCGCGACCGAGGCCCGACCACGTCGACCAGCCCCCCGCATCGAGCCCTCCGAACCCGGAGCCCCCTCGCCCCGGCCCGCTCGGGCCGCCGCTTAACCCTTGCGCTGGAGGCGGATGGCGCCAGGGGCTAAGGTACCGGTGCGACCAGCCCGGAGCCCCGCCCCTTGCCCAACCCCTCGGCGACCCCGCCCGCCCCGGCCGATCCCGGCTTCCGCTCGCTCTACCGGCACGGCTTCGCCCGGGTCGCCGCCTGCACCACCCGCAGCCATCCGGCCGACCCGGCCCGCAACGCGGACGGCATCCTCGCCCTCGCCCGGTCCTGCGACGGCGCCGGGGTCGCCGTGGCGGTGTTCCCGGAGCTCTGCGTCTCGGCCTACGCCATCGAGGACCTGTTCCTGCAGGTGACGGTGCTGGACGCGGTGGAGGCGGCCGTCGCGCGCCTCGTGGCGGATTCGGCCGCGCTCCAGCCCGTCCTCGTCGTGGGCGCGCCCCTGCGCTGGGGCCACCGGCTCTACAACTGCGCCCTGGCCATCCACCGCGGCCGCCTCCTCGGGGTGGTCCCGAAGAGCTTCCTGCCGACCTACCGGGAGTTCTACGAGAAGCGCCACTTCGCCTCCGGCGCCGGGATCGCGGGCGAGACCATCCGGGTCGCCGGCCTGGAGGCCCCCTTCGGCACCGACCTCCTGTTCGCCGCCGCGGACATCCCCGACCTGGTCCTCGGCATCGAGGTCTGCGAGGACCTCTGGGTCCCCGCCTCCCCCGGCACCGACGCGGCGCTCGCCGGCGCCACCGTGCTCGCCAACCTGTCGGGCAGCCCGATCACGGTGGGCCGGGCGGAATCCCGGGCGATGCTGTCGCGGGCCGCCTCGATGCGCTGCCTCTGCGCCTACGTCTACGCCGCCGCCGGCACCGGCGAATCCACCACCGACCTGTCCTGGGACGGGCAGACCAGCATCGACGAGAACGGGGTGCGCCTCGCCGAGGGGCCGCGCTTCTCGCCCGAGCCCGTGATGACCCTGGCCGACATCGATCTCGGCCGCCTCGCCCAGGAGCGGCTCCAGATGGGCAGCTTCGACGATTCGGGGCGGGCCGCGCCGCTGAAGGCCCCCTACCGCCGGGTGTCCTTCCGGCTCGACCCGCCGGCCGGCGACCTCGGGCTGAAGCGCACGGTCGAGCGCTTCCCCTTCGTGCCCGCCGATCCGGGCCGCCTCGCCCAGGATTGCTACGAGGCCTACAACATCCAGGTGGCGGGCCTCGCCCAGCGCCTGGAGGCGACGGGGACGAAGCGGGTCGTCATCGGCGTCTCGGGCGGCCTCGATTCCACCCACGCCCTCATCGTGGCGGCCAAGGCCATGGACCGGCTCGGCCTCCCGCGGGAGAACATCCTGGCCTACACCCTGCCGGGCTTCGCCACCTCGGAGGGCACCAAGGCCAACGCCCATGCCCTGATGCGGGCGCTCGGCACCACCGCCCGCGAGATCGACATCCGCGAGGCCGCCACCGTGATGCTCAAGGGCATGGACCACCCGTTCGGGCGCGGCGAGCCGGTCTACGACGTCACCTTCGAGAACGTGCAGGCTGGCCTGCGCACGGACTACCTGTTCCGACTCGCCAATCAGAACGGCGCCCTCGTGATCGGCACCGGCGACCTGTCGGAACTGGCGCTGGGCTGGTGCACCTACGGCGTCGGCGACCAGATGAGCCATTACGGCGTCAATGCCGGCGTGCCCAAGACCCTGATCCAGCACCTGATCCGCTGGGTCATCGGCTCGGGCCAGTTCGCGCCCGAGGTCGGCGTCACCCTGCGGGCGATCCTCGACACCGAGATCTCGCCCGAGCTGGTGCCCGTGGCGGCGGGCCAGACCCCGCAGAGCACGCAAGGCGTGATCGGCCCCTACGCCCTGCAGGACTTCACCCTGTTCTACACCCTGCGCTACGGCTTCCCGCCCTCGAAGATCGCCTTCCTGGCCCTCCACGCCTGGCACGACGCGGAGGACGGCGCCTGGCCGCCGGACTTTCCGCCTGCCGAGCGCGGCGCCTACGACCTGCCCGAGATCCGGCGCTGGCTCGCCGTCTTCCTCAAGCGCTTCTTCGGCTTCAGCCAGTTCAAGCGCTCGGCGCTGCCCAACGGCCCCAAGGTCTCGGCGGGAGGCGCCCTGTCTCCGCGCGGGGACTGGCGCGCGCCCTCCGATGGAAGCGCCGCGCCCTGGCTCGAGGAGCTGGCCCGCAACGTTCCGGAGACCTGATCGACACAGTGCTGTCCGATTGCCTGCTTAGGGCGTAGCTTGGGTGGGCGAATCGGAGATTGACCGATGCAGAATTACAACGTTTTCTGCCTCAGGAGCGTCGAGGGCCTGTGCTGCGCCGTGCCGGAGAGCCGTGCCGTGCCGCCCTTCCTCGGGAACGGCCGCTGGGCCTTCGGCGGCAAGCTCGCGACGGCCGGCGACGCCCCCGCCGATTTCGACGACCGCGCGGCCGAGACCGCCGTCCGCTTCAACGGCTTCTACCTGTTCCAGACCATGGACAGCCGCTTCCACTGAGGCCCGCTTGCACTGAGGCCCGTGGCGCTTTGCATGAGGCTCGCGGCGCTTTGCATGAGGCCCGCGGCGCCTGCCCGCCCACGCATCGCGGCGATCATTCCTTAAGGGGCGCCGTGCCAGGGTGGCGCCCGATGGGTCCGGGGTCGGAGCCGGGCCGATGACGGAAGACGCGGCAGCATGCCGGAGCGGGACAGCATGTCGGAGCATCGCAGGGAATCGCGCCTGAGGACCTTCCTCAAGGGGCAGATCATCTTCAACAAGGGCGCCTCGACCATGGACTGCCTGGTGCGGGACCTGTCCCCCTCCGGCGCCCGCCTGGCCCTCACCGAGACCTCGACGCTGCCCGAGAGCTTCGACCTCTACATCCCGCAGAAGGACCGGACCTACCGCGCCTCCCTGTGCTGGCGCCGGGCGGACGGCATCGGCATCACCTTCGTGGACGAGGCCGCGCCGGCGCCCGTGCCCGTGCCCGCCGCGGCGGCCCCGCCCCCGGCGGACGACGCCGCGATGCTCGCCCTGGTGCGCCGGATCAGCGAACTCGAGGCCGAGAACGCCGCCCTGCGCCGGCTCCTCGCCAGCCCGCCGGTGAGCGGCGCCGCCTGACTCAGCCCGCCGCGAGCGCCGCCCGGATGCGCGCGGCGTGCTCGGCCAGCACCGCCCGGTCGGCCATGCCGCCGCCGTGGCGCTGCAGCGGGACGCCCTCGAAGCGCGGCACGATGTGGACGTGGAGGTGGAACACCGTCTGCCCGCCCGCCGGCTCGTTGTACTGGAACACCGTCAGACCCTCGGCCGCGAAGGCCGCCTTCACCGCGCGGGCGACCCGCTGCACCGTCCGCGCCAGGGCGGCGAGGGAATCCGGGTCGGCGTCGAGGAGGCCGCGGGCCGGGGCCTTGGGGATCACCAGCGTGTGGCCGTCCCCTTGCGGCATCACGTCCATGAAGGCGAGGGTGTCGGCATCCTCGTAGACCCGCTCGGCCGGGATCTCCCCGCGCAGGATCTTGGCGAAGATGTTGTCGGGGTCGTAGGCGGGCGTTGGAGCGAGGGTCTGGGGTAGGTCCGTCACGGCGGCCGGCTCCGGGTCTGGCGGGTGCGATCGGCGCGCACGATGCACAGACCGGCGCGCCGCGTCCACCTGGGGCGGAATCGATCCGGCCCCCGTGCCGGACGCGGCACGAACGCGGCGCGCGAATCATCCGGAGACGGCGAACCTTCCGGCTGCCCTGCGCGTTGCCTGCGCTTTGCCCCCCAACGGCGACGCTTGACCCGCGACGCCTGGCGGGACGCGCGGTCCGCGGCGACGCCCGCCGGGACCGCGCGTCCCGCTCCAGAGCCCGAGAGATCCCCGCCGCATGGCCCACGAGAGCACCAGCGCCATCTACACCGCGGCGGGGGCCAACCTCGCGATCGCGGCGGCCAAGTTCGTCGGAGCCTTCCTCACCGGCAGCTCGGCGATGCTGGCCGAGGGCGTCCACTCGGTGGTCGACACCACCAACCAGATCCTGCTCCTGATCGGCATGAAGCGCGCGCAGCGCCCCGCCACGGAGAAGCACCCGTTCGGCTACGGCCGCGAGGTCTATTTCTACGCCTTCATCGTCGCGCTGTTCATCTTCCTCGGCGGCGGCGCCTTCGCGGTCTACGAGGGCATCCACAAGCTCCAGCACCCCGAGCCCTCGGCCGATGCCGTGGTCTGGGGCTACCCCATCTCGGGCTTCTGGGTGAACGTGGCGATCCTGGGCTTCTCGGTGATGGCCGAGGGCTATTCCTGCTTCGTGGCCATGAAGGCGTTCTGGGCCGAGAAGGGCAGCCGCCCGCCGCTCGCCGCGATCCGGCGGAGCAAGGACCCGGCCCTGTTCACCGTGCTGGCCGAGGACGTCGCCGCCCTGATGGGCCTCGTGGTGGCGCTGGCCGGCGTGATCCTGGCCCGGGTCCTCGACATGCCGGCCCTCGACGGCTGGTCCTCCATCGGCATCGGCCTGATCCTGATCGGGATGGCGGCATTCCTGATGGTCGAGACGCACGGCCTCCTCATCGGCGAGGCCGCCGATCCCGAGCTGGTGGCGGCGATCCGCGCCGTGGTGCGCGACGAGGCGGGGGTGCACCACGTCAACACCGTGCTGACCCAGCACCTCGGCCCCTCCGATGTCCTCGTCAATGTCAGCCTCGACATGGACGACAGCCTGACCGCCGGCCAGATCGAGGCCATGGTCGCCCGGGTCGAGGCCCGGCTGAAGGCCCGCAGCCCCGACGTGACGCGGGTGTTCATCGAGGTCCAGTCCCGGGCCGTCCCGGCCCCCGACGCGCTGGGCGCCGCCCCGGCCTCCGCCAACGCCTGACGCGGGGCGTCAGCCGCCGTCCGGCAGGCGCGCGCGGCGCAGCCGGTGATGGACCGGCGCCTGCGGGCGAGGGGCCCTACGGCTCAACCGCGTAGGTGTCCGCCGTCACCTGGCGAAGAAACCGCTCCGCGATCTGGCCGATCAGGATGTCCGGCTTCACCCGGGCGAAATAGGCCCAATCCACGGCTGGTGACCAGATGAAGTGCACCTCCCGGAAGGTCTCGGCCAGCATGACGACCAAGCTCGCGGCGGGAAAGTCCGAATAGGAATCACCGACCAGCATCAACGTCCGGGGATCCGCGCGCGCACTTGGGTTGCGGTAGACGTGATGGATTCCCCTGTGCGAGGCGGTCTGCCGCGACTCGTACAGCAACGCCTTCGCGTTCGCGTGAACCCGCGTCGAATCCGATTGCAGGCGGTAGAAAGTCCGGTCTTCCGAGATCGCGGGCTCGAACTTCGAACCGAGATCACCGGCGGACCGCTCCTCATGGCGCTCCCTAAGGTGGAAGTCTTCGACCGCCCTGGCCCGGCAGGCTCGGCAGATCTGCCGATAGGCGATCTGGCAGCCCGCCAGCGTCCAATGCGTATCCGTCCTCTGATAGAGATCGCCGTCCGAGCGATGCGCGCGCAGGTGCGGAGACAATTCGATATAGGATCGGCGCAGGATCGGATGGAACAGCAGCCTCCTGTGCAGGCGGTTGCAGAGAGAGGATCGCGGATCGATTGACAGATCTCCGAGCTTATCGTCGTAGATGTAGATCTTTTCCGGCGCGATCATCGTGAAATAAGCGCACCCTGCTTTTTTGCAGGCGCGATAGCGACGCGCGAAGACATCCCGCCAAGCATCGAGCTGGATGTCGATGAGGGGATTTTTTCGGGTCTGGGCGAGAACCTTGTTGGTACCGCCGACGAGAAAGAGCCATCCGTCGACACCTCGATGAACATCGTCCTCGGACATGGCTCGGACGGGGCCTTCAGGATTTCGCGGGCACGGGATGGGTGGGATGCCGGGCTGCTAGGATGCCTGCGGGCCGCCCCCGACCGGCACGCTCCGCCCGGCGTCGAACGGCGATCCCGGCGTCGATCATTGCCAGCTCTTTCCGACGGCATGCCGAACGGCATCGGAAATCACCGTGTCGAACGCGACCATATCCCGCGCGGCGTCGACCGATCTCAGCAGGGTCGCGAGCGACAGGAGGTCCTCCGACGGCTGGGGATGCGCCATCTCGACGGGAGCGACCCCCAGGCGGTCGAGGAGCGCGGTATAATACTCGTTCGTGTAATCGCTGTGCCCCACGACCTTGATCCGCGAGATGATCTCCATGGCGACGATAGAGTTGCCGGGTGCGAACGGGTCGCTCGGCGAGCGTGTTCCGAACTGCCGGCAGAGCGGGTTGTAGAGCAGGCGGTAGCACGGCTCGGGCAGCATCCGCAGGAAGCGCTTGATGTTCCGGCTGTTCGACAGGTCGTACTCCGCCGCGAAGCGGACCGATTCCAGCATCCCGCCCAGGCGCCAGTTCTGCGCGGGGTCGTCCGCGATCGCCTTCTTCGACTGAAGCCACCGCATGCGGGCGGCCATTTCCACGAAGGGGTCCTGGATGAGGACGCCGCTCACGCACGTGTCATCCTGGAAGAACACTTCGTAACGGGGAAAGATCACGGCCCCGGTGATGAGCGACGACGTCAGCCAAGGCCCCTGCATGATGCTCTGCACGACCTCTTCCGAGAGCCGGTCGACGTTGAAGTAGCTGTACTGGAACAGATCGAACAGGTTCTGCTCGACGAAGGTGTTCTTTTGAACGGTCGTGGTGAGGTTGATCAGCCTAGCCGGCAGGAAAACCTTCTCGCGAACGGCCCGGTAGATGAGAATGTTCGTGTCGGCATCGAAGATCTCGATCCGGTTCGCGGAAGCGAGCTCCGGCAATTCCTTCTCGGTGATCATGTAGACGCATTGACCGGTCGCGTGCCAGCCATTCGCCCGGATGTTGTCGTCGGTGATCCAGGCCGACAGCTCCGCGGTCCGGCGCCCGTTGACGGAGATGAAGACCTTGCTGATCGCACGCGGATTGTCGGGCGCCAGCCAGAAGTGAATCCCTGCACTCACGTCCCTGTTGACGAAGAATCGCATCGTTGGTCCTACGGAACACCTGCGCGGATCGCCCGATCGGCAGGCCTGCACATGCCTGTATTGACGAAGAGACCGCGCCATTCGCACACCGCGCGGCGGACCGGCGCGCCGGACCGGATGCCTGGGTTCTCCATTCGGCCGATCCAGGGCTCCCGTCTCCGGATTCCGCCTCGGAGGCGGACCGCCCGCCCGGACGATCCGCACCGCGCATCGCAGGAGCCTTACACCGGGGCTTCGATCTTGGCCGGCCCTTGACCTCCCGCGACCCGCCTCGGCCTCGGGCGCCGCGTTCTCGCATACCCGGAATTCCTTCGTCCAGCGCCATCGGGTCTTACGGACGATCCGAGCGGCAGGCGGGCCCCGTCGCACGGGGCCCGCACACGCGTGGAGGCCCCCGCAGGGCTTCCGGCTCCGGCCGCCGGGCGGAGCAGGGGCAGGTCGCGCTCAGGCGAGCTCGAGTTCGAGGGCGACGTCGGTCAGGTAATAGGCGATGCGGCGGCGCGCCTCCGGGTCGGCGCAGGCGACGCTGAAGCCCACCGTCAGGGTCTGGCCGGCATAGAGGCGCAGGACCGATTCCGCCATCAGGGCGGCCTCGCGCTCGGCCGCGGCGGTCAGGACGCGACGCCCGTCGCGGGTCTCCAGGGTCACGCGGTAGGTCCGGGCGTTCATCATGGATCGATCCCTGCGATCGGTGGCGATGACATCGACGGAATGCCGCGCGCGGCAGAAGCAACGGCGAAATCGGCCGGACCGATCCATGCCGATCTGCGCCGCGATGCAAAGGTCGAACCGCCGCCGGCCGCGAGCCGGACGATCCCGACGGCGGAAGGACCGGCCCCGGTCCGGGGGGCGCCTCCGCCGGACGTCGGCGCGGGCTCACGGAGCCGCGCCGCGCGCCTCCATCCCGAGGGAGCCGATGAGGAAGGCCCGGGCCCGGCTGACCCGGCTCTTCATGGTGCCGACCTGGCAGCCGATCAGCTCCGCGGCGGCCTCGTAGGTCATGCCCTGCGCCGCGACCAGGACCAGGGCCTCGCGCTGGGCGGCCGGCAGCCGTCCGAGATGCTGCCAGACCCGGCGCAGGTCGCTGCTCGCCTCTTGCGCGGCCGGCGCGACGATCCGGGCGGCCATCGCCCCGTCCGCGTCCTCGACCTCGCGCTTCCGCTTGCGGCACTCGGTGTAGAACTGGTTGCGCAGGATGGTGCAGAGCCAGGCCTTCAGGTTGCTGCCGGGCTCGAAGCGGTGGCGGTTCGCCCAGGCCTTGAGCAGGGTCTCCTGCACCAGGTCGTCGGCGGCGTTGGGTGCGATGGCGAGCGACAGCGCGAAGGCGCGCAGGCCCGGCAGGGCCTCCAGCAGCCCGGCGCGGAAATCCGCGGCCGCGGCCGGGGGCGCCTCCAGCCGGTCGATCAGCGCGAGCAGGGCCGCCGGCTGCTCCTCGGCGAGGATCGCGGCGTAGAAGGCCTTGAGTTCCGAGCCGAGATGCGCCCGCACCGCCTCGGGCATCGCCCGGCCCGGCAACGCCGTGATGCCGGCCTCCCCGTTGGCCGAGGCCCGTCGCCCGTGTCCTGCCGCCATGCCCGCTCCCCGCCTCCCCTGGATCGCACGCCATTCCGGGACGATCCGGCAATGCCTTCGGGAGCCTTTGGCATACCAAGGCTGAACGCCGGCTAACGAACTCTTCACCGGATCGTCGAGTCGGCGCGTCGGCGGGTCGGCGGGTCGGCCGTGCGGGTCCGGAAGCGCCGCGGGACAGCGACGGGCGGCGCGGCTTCTGTCGCCCTCCCTGTGTCGATTCAGGCGGTTCCTCGCCCTGCGGGATTCCGGCAGGACTTTCCTAACCCTGCCCGTCGATCGCGCCCGCTGGCTGGGAATGGCGCACCGTCCGTCCCGGCCGGCCGGCGGAACGAGGGCGTGCCCGATCCGGCCCGCGCTCTCGGAGCCCTCAAGGCGCCGGTGCGGGCTCCGCCAGGGCGGCCGCGACGGCGGCCTCCAGGGCCTCCGGCTTCGTCGAGGGGGCGTAGCGGGCGATCACCCGCCCGTCGCGCCCGATCAGGAACTTGGTGAAGTTCCACTTGATGGCGCGGCTGCCGAGGAGGCCGGGCTTCGCCTTGGTCAGATGGGCGAAGACCGGGTCGGCCGCGGGGCCGTTCACCGCGACCTTGGCGAGGACGGGGAAGCTGACGTCGTAGGTCAGGCTGCAGAACCGGGCGATCTCGGCCGCATCCCCCGGCTCCTGGGCGCCGAACTGGTTGCAGGGAAACCCCAGCACCACGAGGCCCTCGGCCCGATGCTTCTGCGCCAGGGCCTCCAGCCCGGCATATTGCGGCGTGAACCCGCATTTCGAGGCGGTGTTGACGATCAGGATCACCTGTCCCCGGTGCTGGGCCAGGGGGTAGGGCGCCCCGTCGGCCGCCCTCGGGATCAGGTCGTGCAGGCTGTCCATGGCGGGGCGAACCGTGTGAGGGGCAAAGGGGGTCGGGCGGGCAAGGGGGACGAGGCGGCGGGGACCCGCGCCTCGGACCCCGCCGCCCGGGTCCGCGCTGCGTCAGGCGGCGGTGCGCCGCTCCACGAGGCGGGCGAGGAAGGCCGAGCCGAGGGGGATGATGCTGTCGTCGAAGTCGAAGCTCGCATTGTGCAGGCCGGGGCCGGGGGTCGAGCCGATCCACGCATAGGCGCCGGGCACCCGCGCGACCATGTCGGCGAAATCCTCGCTGCCCATGCGCGGCTTCGACTGGTCATCGACGCCCTCCGAACCGAACAGCTCGCGGGCGATGTCGGCGGCGGCGGCCGCGTGTTCCGGGCTGTTCATCAGCACCGAGAACACGTCGCGGATGTCGACGTCGATCGTCGCCCCGTAGGCGGTCGCGATGCCCGCGGCGATCTCGCGGATGCGGGTGGTGACCAGGCTGCGCAGGTCCGCGTCGAAGGTCCGGACGGTGCCGGTGATGTGCGCGCCCTCCGGGATGACGTTGTAGGCCGCGCCCGCGTGGAACTGCGTCACGGAGAGGACCGCGCTCTTGAGCGGGTCGGCGTTGCGCGAGACGATCGACTGGAGCGCCTGGACCAGGGTGGAGCCGACCACGATGGGGTCGATGCCCTGTTGCGGCTGGGCCGCGTGGGCGCCGCGCCCGGTGATGCGGATGTCGAAGAAGTCCGCCGCCGCCATGGCCGGGCCGGGGCGCAGCTTGATCTTGCCGTGCGGGCCGTTGGGCTGGTTGTGGATCGCGTAGATCTCGTCGCAGGGGAATTTCTCGAACAGGCCGTCGGCGATCATCGCGCGGGCGCCGCCCTGGCCTTCTTCCGCCGGCTGGAACACGAACAGGGCGGTGCCGTCGAAGTCCCGGGTCTCGGCGAGGTAGCGCGCGGCGCCGAGCAGCATCGTGGTGTGGCCGTCATGCCCGCAGGCGTGCATCTTGCCCGGCACCGTCGAGCGGTAGGGCAGGTTGGTCTCCTCCTCGATCGGCAGGGCGTCCATGTCGGCGCGCAGGCCGATGCGGCGGCCCGAGCCCGTGCGGCCCTCGAGCACGCCCACCACCCCGGTGCCGCCGATGCCGCGATGGACGGCGATGCCGTAGCGGGCCAGCTCCGCGGCGACGATGCCGGAGGTGCGGACCTCCTCGAAGCCGAGTTCGGGATGGGCATGGAAATCCCGGCGGATCGCCACGAGGTCGTCGGCGAAGGTCTTGATGCGGTCGATGGGGCTCACGGATCGTCCTTGGGCTCTCGCGCCCCGCGCGGGGCGGTCTGCGCGTCGTCGGCGGGCGGTTTCGGATCGGAGGACACGTTCGGATCGGGTAACTCGGCCTCCGGTGCGGCCTCAGGCAAGTCGGATGCCGGCCGGTCCGAGGGTCCATCGGGTTCGGGCGAGGTTTCCCGCCGGAACGGCGTCAGCGTGTCGAGGACTTCGGCCGCCTCCAGCACGTGTTCGCGCTCGCGTCTCAAGTAATCGGCCACGGCGCGCCGCAGGGCCGGGTCGGCGATGTCGTGGGCCGAGTGCATGAGGACCGGGCGGTAGCCGCGGGCGAGCTTGTGCTCACCCTGCGCACCCGCCTCGACGCGCTTCAGGCCGCGCGCGATGGCGAAGTCGATGGCCTGATAGTAGCAGACCTCGAAATGCAGGAACGGGTGGTCCTCGACGCAGCCCCAGTTGCGGCCGTAGAGGGCGACGTCCCCGATGAGGTTGATGGCGCCGGCGACGTAGCGGCCCTCGCGCCTGGCCATCACCAGCAGCACCCGCTCGGGCATGCGCTCGCCCAGGAGCCCGAAGAACGCCCGGTTCAGGTAGGGCCGGCCCCACTTGCGCGCGCCGGTATCGGCGTAGAACGCGTAGAAGGCGTCCCAGTGGGCGGGGGTCAGGTCGGCGCCGGTGACGTGCTCGATGGTGATGCCGGGCGCCAGGGCGTCGCGGCGCTCGCGCCGGATCGCCTTGCGCTTGCGGGAGGCCAGGGCCCCGAGGAAGTCCTCGAAGGTCCCGTACCCGGCATTGTCCCAGTGGAACTGCTGGTCGACGCGCTGGAGGAAGCCCAGCGCCCCGGCCTGGGCCCACTCGCGCTCCTGCATGAAGGTGACGTGGATCGAGGAGGCCTTGGTCTCGGCGCGCAGCGCCCGCAGGCCGGCGACGATGGCGGACGCCGCCTCGTTCACGTCGCTGCCCGGCGCGATCAGGAAGCGCGGGCCGGTGACGGGGGTGAAGGGCACGCTGACCTGGAGCTTGGGGTAGTAGCTGCCCCCCGCCCGCTCGTAGGCGTCGGCCCAGCCGTGGTCGAAGACGTATTCGCCTTGGCTGTGGGACTTCAGGTAGCAGGGGGCCACGCCCACGAGGCGGCCCTCGCGCTCCACCGCCACGTGGAGGGGCAGCCAGCCGGTCTTGCGCGAGACGCAGCCCGAATCCTCCAGGGAGGACAGGAAGGCGTGCGAGGTGAAGGGGTTGTGGGTCTCGTCGCCCCCCGAGAGGGTCTCGGCCGAGGTGGCGCAGGCGTCCCACTCGGCCGCGGCGATCCCGGCGAGCCCCGGCACCGCGCGCACCTGCAGTTCCGTCACGGTCTCGGCCGAAGCGCCGGATTCGTCGCCGGGCCGATGGGTCTCGCCGGGGTTCGTCATCGCCGGGCAATCTAGTCCCCGGGACCCGGCGGGCCAAGGGCGGCGCGGTGCCCCGCGCCGTCGCAGGGGGTGTTGGGCTTCTAGGGGCAAAACCCCTCGAACACCATCTGGTCGGCATGGATCCCGGCGTGGCGGCGCTGCTCCGGGCTGCGCACGGTCCAGGTCATCACGGGGCGTCGCCCGAGGAGCCGGCACAGGAGCGTGGGCGCGCAGGGCAGGTCGTCCACCCGCCAGGACAGGAAGTCCGGCCGGGTCTCGTCGAAGTGCAGCAGGTCGGAGAGGGAGCGCCGCAGGCTCGGGGCCAGCGTCGCGTAGGCCGGGTCGTCCTGGCGCGTCTCGGCGACGATGCCGCGCGGGAGCCCGGGCGCCAGCCTCCGCAGGGCGGCGACGACCTGCGGGTCGAAGGACTTGAGGGCCACCGGGCCGTCATAGGCGGCCGCGAGGGCGGCGACGCGCTCGGCGAGCCGCAGGTCGCCGGTGTAGCGCGACTTCACCTCGATCACGAGGGGCGTGCGTCCCCCGATCCGGGCGAGGAAGTCCGGCAGGGTCGGGATGCGCTCGGCGCTCCCCGCCACGGCCAGGGCCGCGAGGGCGGCGGCCGGACGCGCGCCGACCGCCTCCGCCTCCGTGGTCAGGCGGCCCAGGGTCTCGTCGTGGAACACCATCGCCTCGCCGTCGGCGCTGAGCTGCACGTCGCATTCGATGGCATAGCCGCCGGCCATCGCCGCCTCGGCCGCCGCCAGGGTGTTCTCGGGCAGGCCGGCCGCCCGGTCGTGCAGGCCGCGATGGGCGATGGGCCGGGCGGTCAGCCAGTCGGGGGCGTTCGGGGTCATTTGACCTCGAACATCGCCTCGACCTCGACGGCCGCGTCGAGGGGCAGTTCGGCGACGCCGACGGTGGAGCGCGCGTGGCGGCCGCGGTCGCCGAGGATCTCCACCATCAGGTCGGAGGCGCCGTTCATGATGCCGGCCAGCCCCGCGAAGGTCGGGACCGCGTTGATGAAGCCGCCGAGGCGGATGCACTGCACGACGCCGCGATCGAGGTCGCCGACCGCCGCCTGCACCTGGGCCAGCACGTTCAGGGCGCAGAGCCGGGCCGCGGCGATGCCGTCCTCGGCCGAGACCTCGGCCCCGAGCTTGCCCTTGTGCGCGTCGGCGATTCGGCCGTCGGCCCCGAAGCAGATCTGTCCGGAGATCACCACGAGGTTGCCGCTGCGCACGAAGGGCACGTAGTTCGCGACCGGGGCCGCGGCCTTGGGCAGGGTCAGGCCGAGGGCCTCCAGGCGTTCCGTGACGGTGCTCATGCTGCGTGGTTTCCTCTGCTGGGCGGCCGCGGGTCGTCCGGCCGGCGTGACGCGGCTCTGAGCACTTCCGCGACGACGGCGCAAGGCGGGCCGCGCATGGCGCGCGCAACAGCCTAATTGGCAGGCATGTCAGGGATGTGAACCCGGTCTGTCGTTGACAGAATTGAGCTTTTCTCTAGTAATCGCGCGCGTGCCGCCCCGTTCGAGGCGGCACTTTCATTTGGTGCGGTCGCGGTCTCGCGTGCCCGCGAGACATGACGGGAAGACGGGATCGTGACATCCGCCCTTCTGCCGACCTATGCCCGGGCCCCCATCGCCTTCGAGCGCGGCGAGGGCGCCTGGCTCGAGGCACGCGGCGGCGAGCGATACCTCGACTTCGGCGCAGGCATCGCGGTGAACGCGCTGGGCCACGCCCATCCGCACCTCGTCCAGGCCCTGACCGAGCAGGCGCAGAAGCTCTGGCACACCTCGAACCTGTTCGAGATCCCGGAGGGCGAGCGGCTGGGCCGGCGCCTGGTGGACGCGACCTTCGCGGACGTGGCCTTCTTCGCGAATTCCGGTGCGGAGGCCAACGAGGCCGCCATCAAGATGGCGCGCAAGTACCACGCCGCCGACGGCCATCCGGAGCGCTTCCGGATCATCACCGTCGAGGGCGCCTTCCACGGCCGGACCCTGGCCACCATCGCGGCCGGCGGCCAGCAGAAGTACATCGAGGGCTTCGGCCCGAAGGTCGACGGCTTCGACCAGGTGCCCTTCGGCGACCACGAGGCCCTGCGCGCCGCCATCGGCCCGGAGACGGCCGCGATCCTGATCGAACCGATCCAGGGGGAGGGCGGCGTGCGCCCGGTGCCGCCGCAATGCCTGCGCGGCCTGCGCGCGCTCTGCGACGCACACGGCATCCTGCTGATCATGGACGAGGTCCAGACCGGGGTCGGCCGCACGGGCAAGCTGTTCGCGCACGAATGGTCGGGGGCGGCCCCCGACATCATGAGCGCGGCCAAGGGCATCGGGGGCGGCTTCCCCCTGGGCGTCTGCCTCGCCACGGCGAACGCCGCGCGCGGCATGACCGCGGGCAGCCACGGCACCACCTTCGGCGGCAATCCGCTGGCCATGGCGGTGGGCAACGCCGTCCTCGACGTGATCCTGGCCGAGGGCTTCCTCGACCATGTCCAGCGCATGGGCATCATCCTGAAGCAGCGCCTCGCCGCCCTGCAGGACCGGCACCCGACCGTCATCGCCGACATCCGCGGCGAGGGCCTGATGCTCGGCCTCAAGCTCCACGTGCTCAACACCGAGTTCGCCGCCGCCGCCCGCGACGCCCACCTGCTGGTGATCCCGGCGGGCGATAACGTGGTGCGCCTGCTGCCGCCGCTGATCATCACGGAGGCCGACGTGGCGGAGGCGGTGACCCGCCTCGACACGGCGTCCGGCCGGCTCGGGACGCGCCTGCGCGGCGCCGCCGAGTAGCCCGACGCGTCACCGGCCGGGCGGCCGCACGAACCCGGCCGCGGCGCCGGACCCATCGAAGCCCGACCGGATCTGCCGAAACCGGGACCACGCACACGAAGAACGGACCGATGACCACGACACTGAACGGGACCGGCCACGGAACCCGCCACTTCCTCGACCTCAAGGATTTCTCGTCCGAGCAGCTGCGCACGGTGCTGGACGCCGCCGCCCGCATCAAGGCGCGCCGCCGCAAGGGCACGCTGGCCGAGGACCGGCCCCTCATCGGCAAGACCCTGGCGATGGTGTTCGACCGGCCCTCGACCCGCACCCGCGTGTCGTTCGACGTCGGCATGCGCGAACTCGGCGGCGAGACCCTGATGCTGACCGGCAGCGAGATGCAGCTCGGCCGGGGCGAGACCGTGGGCGACACCGCCCGGGTGCTGTCGCGCTACGTCGACGCGATCATGATCCGCATCCTCGACCACGGGCTGATGCTGGAGCTGGCCGAGTACGCCACCGTGCCGGTGATCAATGCCCTGACCAAGGTCTCGCACCCCTGCCAGATCATGGCCGACCTCCTGACCTTCGAGGAGCATCGCGGGCCGATCCGGGGCCGCACCGTGGCCTGGTCGGGGGACGCCAACAACGTGCTCGCCTCCTGGGTGCACGCCGCCGCGCGCTTCGACTTCACCCTCAACATCGCGGCGCCGCCGGAGCTGTCGACGCCCCAGCCGCTCCTCGACTGGGCGAAGGCGCAGGGCGCCGCCGTCAACGTCACCACCGATGCCTACGAGGCGGTGGACGGGGCGGACGCGGTGGTCACCGATTGCTGGGTCTCCATGGGCGACGAGGACGACCAGCACCGGCACAACCTGCTCGTGCCCTACCGGGTCGATGCCCGCCTGATGGCGGCCGCGGCCAAGGACGCGATCTTCATGCATTGCCTGCCGGCCCATCGCGGCGAGGAGGTCACCGCCGAGGTGATCGACGGGCCGCAATCGGTGATCTTCGACGAGGCCGAGAACCGCCTGCACGCCCAGAAGGGCATCCTGGCCTGGTGCCTGCACGCCCACGGGCTCTGAGGCCGCGCCCGGCCTGCACGCGCCCCGCCGGGCCTGCGTGCGCGCCAGGCGGACCCGCCCCGTCGCGCCGCCGCGTCCGGATGCCTATATAGGCTTCATCCTTGACGAGGGCCGGGTGCGGCCGCGCGACGAGCGCGGCCGTTTTGACCGGTGCGCCGCCGATTCCGCTCGGCGATCCCATGACCCGACCCTGACCCCGCCCCAGGGGTCGCGCGGTCCGTGGCCCGGCCCTCGCGTTCGTCGAGCCCGATCGGAGCTGCCATGACTTCTGGAATGCCTGCTGGAACCACCGCCGGACACGGAGCCCCGCTCCTAATCGAGGGCGACGACGACGTCGTGCTGCCCTTCGCCGTCGAGGCCCTCGACGTGCGCGGCCGGGTGGTCCGCCTCGGCCCGTCCGTCGATACCATCCTGCGCCGCCACGGCTATCCGGACGCGGTGGCGCGCCTCCTCGGCGAGGCGGCGGCCCTCACCGTCCTTCTCGGCTCGTCCCTGAAGTTCGAGGGCCGCTTCCAGCTCCAGACCAAGACCGACGGCCCGGTCGAGATGATCGTGGTCGATTTCGAGGCGCCCGACCGGCTGCGCGCCACCGCGCGCTTCGACACCGCGCGGGTGGAGGCCCTCGGCGCCGGGCCGCTGCAGGACCGGGACCTGATCGGGCAGGGCCACCTCGCCATGACCATCGACCAGGGACCGACCAGCAGCCGCTACCAGGGCGTCGTCGCCCTCGAGGGCCAGAGCCTGGAGGAGGCGGCGCACCAGTATTTCCGCCAGTCCGAGCAGATCCCGACCCAAGTCCGCCTCGCGGTGGCCGAGCACTATGCCGGCGGCGGCCGGACCTACCGGGCCGGCGGCCTCCTGGTGCAGTTCCTGCCCCAATCCATCGACCGGGCCCGCCTCGCCGACCTGCCCCCGGGCGACATCCCCGAGGGCCACGTCCACCTCGACGCGAACGGGGTGCCGGAGGACGATGCCTGGGTCGAAGCGCGCAGCCTCGTCTCGACCATCGAGGACCACGAGCTCGTCGACCCGGAGGTCTCGGCCGAGCGCCTGCTCTACCGCCTGTTCCACGAGCGCGGCGTGCGGGTGTTCGAGGCGCAAGGAGTGCGCGAGCAGTGCCGCTGCTCGCCCGAGCGGGTGATGGGCATGATCACCTCGTTCTCGCCCCAGGAGCGCCGGGACATGATCGCCGATGACGGCCGCATCGGCATCACCTGCGAATTCTGCTCGCGGCGCTACGACCTCGACCCGGCGGCGGTGGAGGCCGAAGTCGCGGCCCAGTCGGGCAACTGATGCGGGCTGCCGCGGCACAGGTCGCGGCAGCAACGCCAAGCTTGACCATAATGTAGAACAAGACGCTGCAAATTCTCGCCCCTGCAGCCGAGGTTTGTATTTGAACCGTTTCTAAGGTTTCGACGTTTCGGGTTTCTCAAGAGTGCTCAACAAGAGCTCAGGAGGAACGTCGATGAAGAAATTTACGGTCGGCAAGAATCTGGTCAGCAAGAATCTCGTCGTTGGTCTGACGGCACTGCTGATGACGACCTCGGCCTACGCCCAGGGCGCGGGCCAGGCCGGCGCGGCCGGTGGCGGCGAGGCCGGCGGGGGCCGTGGTGGGGCCGCCGCCCGCAGCCAGGGCGGCGCCGAGGGCGCTTCGGGCGGCGCCCGCAGCGAGATGGGCGGCCGGGCCGAGGCCGGCGGACGCCGCGAGGGTGGCCGCACGGAGAGCGGCGGCCGCGGCGACACGGCGGCCCGGGATTCCCAGAGCCGGGATCCGCAGGCTCGTGATTCGCAGAACAAGGATTCGCAGTCCCGCAGCGCGGACCGGGGCGACCGCGACGGCGCGCGCGGCGACCGGGCGACCCGGACCTCGTCACGTCAGGACATGTCGTCCCGCGAGGACCGGGTCGGCGGCCGCGAGCGGCGCGACCGCGTCTCGGTCGACACGCGCAGCGAGCGCTTCGAGGGCGGGCGCCGCTCGGGCCGCTTCGTCTTCATCGGCGGCCAGCGCGTGGTCTACGGATCGCCGGAATACCGGCGCCTCGTCACCATCGAGCATCGCGGCGGCGACCGCGTGATCGAGCGCTCACGCCGGCGCTACGTCACCATCCGGGGCCAACGGGTCCTCTACGGCTCGCCCCAGTACCGTCGCCTCGTCCGGATCGAGGAGACCACCACCCGCCGTCCCGGCACCCGCTACGTCGTGGTGCGCGGCCAGCGCGTGGTCTACGGCTCGCCGGAATATCGCCGCCTGACGGTGACCGAGCGCCGGGGCGGCACCGTCGGCGCCCGCTTCGAGGAGCGCAGCTTCCGCGGCAAGGCCGTCTCGTCCCGCACCGACGAGCGGCACGACACGCGCAACGTCCGCTCGACCCAGAGCGAGTCGCGGGACGGCATCCGCAACGCCGATAGCCGCCAGCAGGGGGGCCGCAACGGTGCCTCGGCCGAGCGCGACACGAACCGCGAGCGCGGGACCGAGGGCTCGGGCGTCCGCAACGCGGCCGACCGCTCGGGCGGCGCCGAGCGCGGCACCATGAACACCGGCAGCCGAACCGGCGGTTCCGAGCGCGGCATGAATGCCGGCGCGCAGGGCGGCAAGTCCGGCAGCATGGGTGGCGGCAACATGGGCGGTGGCGAGCGCACCGGCGGGCAGGGCGGCGCGGGCCGCAACTGACCCCCGGCGCACCGGTGATCCGATCGCCTGATGGGAAACGGCGCCGGGCCTCTTCGCGGAGGTCCGGCGCCGCGCGTCGCGCTCAGGCCTTCAGGACCGGATCGGCGATGTCGCCGCCGCCCCGGCGCGCGAGATAGGCCGGCTGGAACAGGCACATCCGCACCGCGTCGCGGTACTTGCCGTTGACGAAGAACTCGTCCTTCAGGATGCCCTCGGGCTCGAACCCGCAGCGCTCGTAGATCCGCACCGCGCGGGCATTGTCCTTGTCGACGTGCAGGTAGAGCTTGTGGATGTTCAGGACGCTGAAGGCGTAGTCCATGGCGATGCGCGTGGCCCGCGGGGCGTAGCCCTGGCCCTGGAAGGCCGGGTGGATCGCGATCTGGAATTCGCAGCGCCGGTGCAGGTGGTTGATCTCCACCAGCTCCACGAGGCCGGCAGGCGCCCCCTCCGAATTGGCGATGATGAAGCGCCGCTCCGTCTGGTTGTGGATGTTGCGCTCGTAGAGCTGCGCCAGTTCGGCGAAGGACTCGTAGGCCTCCTCGAACCAGTAGCGCATGATGCTGTCGTTGTTGTTGAGCTGATGCACGAACATCAGGTCCTCGCGCTCCAGCGGGCGCAGCTTCACCGGCCCGTCCGCCGCGATGGTGCGGGGCACGAAGGCGGTCATGGCGTCACGCAGGCCGCCGCGAGGCGGTCCATGAAGGCCTCGCCGGCCGCGAGCGCCGCGAGGGTGATGTACTCGTCCGGCTGGTGCGCCTGGTCGATGGAGCCGGGGCCGCAGACCACGGTGGGAATGCCGGCGACCTGGAAGCGCCCGGCCTCGGTGGCATAGGGCACCGAGATCGTGTGGTTGCGCTCCGCCACCCGGAGGGCCAGCCGCTCGGCCGCCGAGCCGGGCTCGGGGGCGAGGCCCGGCACCGAGACCTCCTCCAGCGTCTCGATGCGCCCGTAATCGCCGTAGCGGTTGAGCCGGTCGCGCAGCACGCTGCGCACCTTGGCCTCGAACAGGGCCGGGATCTCGCCCATGTCGAGATCGGGCAGGCCGCGGAACTCCCAGTGGAAGGTGCAGACCTTGGGCAGGATGTTGCGGGCCGTGCCGCCCGCGATGGTGCCGACATGCACGGTGGTGGCGGGCGGGTCGAAGCGCCCCGAGGCGTCGCCGCGCGCGATCATCGCGTCGGCGATCCGGTTCAGCTCGGAGACGAGGTCGGCCGCCGCCATCACGGCGTTGGCGCCCAGCATCGGCTTGGCCGAATGCGCCTCGTGCCCGTGCACGGTGGTGAGGTAGGTGACGATGCTCTTGTGCGCGTCGGCCACTTCGAGGTCGGTGGGCTCGCCGACGATCACCGCGCCCGGGCGCGGCAGGTCGGCGCCGAAGCGCGCGATGGTGTCGGCGACGCCCAGGCAGGTGGTCTCCTCGTCGTAGGACAGGAGAATGTGGATCGGGCGCTTGAGGTCGGCGGCCTGGAAGCGCGGGATCGCCGCGAGGGCCAGGGCGCAGAAGCCCTTCATGTCGACGGCGCCGCGGCCGTAGGCGCGCCCGTCCGCCACCCGCAGGGTGAAGGGGTCGGCGCTCCAGGCCTGGCCCGTCACCGGCACCACGTCGGTATGGCCCGAGAGCACGATGCCGCCGTCGGCCATCGGCCCGATGGTGGCGAACAGGGCCGCCTTGTCGCCGGTCGCGTTGGGCACGCGGACGAAGGGCACGCCGAGGTCTTCGAGGGAGGCCGCCACGCTGTCGATGAGCGCGAGGTTCGACTTCGAACTCTCGGTGTCGAAGGCCACGAGCCGCGCCAGCCAGTCGAGGGTCTCCGGGCGCGGGCCTTCGGCCGACATGACCTTAATGCACGCTGCGGCGGACGTGGGGCGAATCGAGCGAGAAGGCCGGGATCTCCGCCTCGAAGCTCTCGCCGCCATGGGTCGCCATGGTGTAGCTGCCGGCCATCAGGCCGTCCGGCGTGGTGAGCGGGCAGCCGCTGGTGTAGCTGAACGACTCGCCCGGCTCGAGCACCGGCTGCTTGCCGACCACCCCGGCGCCGCGGACCTCCTGGGTCTCGCCGCGCCCGTCGACGATGCGCCAGTGGCGCGAGCGCAGCTGCACCTGCTCGGGGCCGTTGTTCACGATCTCGACCGTGTAGGCGAAGAAGTAGCGGCTCTCGGCCGGCGACGATTCTTCCTCGACGAAGCGTGGCATCACGGTCACGCTGATCCCGCGCGTCTGAGCCTTGTACATCCCCGTCATGCCTCCCTGGCCGGACCTGAACCCCGAGCGCGCTGCGTTCGCGACAAGCACAGGGCGTCGTGGTACGGCCCTCGCAAAACCGCGTCAATCGTGGCGAATGCGGGGGTGCCCGCGCAAGATCGAGGTCCGTGTCCCGTGGTCGAGGAGACCGTTTCGCGCCCGCGCCTTCCGTCCGCCGGCCGGGCGCTCCTCGCCGGCCTCGCGCTCGCGGGCCTGACCGGTGCCTTCGCCTGGACCGCACCGGAGCGCAACGGCTGGGCCGCCCTGGCGCTCGCCGTGGCGCTGGGCCTCGACGGGCTGGCGCAGGCGGCGGGGGCCTGGCTCGCCCGCCGCGGGGGCGGGCCGCCCCGGATCGCGGGCCTGCCCTCCCTGGTGCTGGCCTTCGGGCCGGCCGCCGGCCTCGGCGCGGTGCTGTTCGCCGTCGCCCTGGCGGCCTGGCCCGCCGGATTCCCGATCCTGGCCAGCGCGCTCGCGGGTCTGATCGCCATGGGTGCCATCGCGCGCCTCGTCCTCGCCTGGATCGTCCTGCGGATCGAGCGGGAACCGGAGGCTTAACCGGACCTTAGGCGATCCGGCCGCATGCGTGCAGAATGCGGCGGTCCCGCCCCGGCCGCGTCCGGGGCGGTGCCCGATGGACGAGCGGGTGGTGCGAACGGATGCAAGACGGGATTCTGGCCGCGATGCAGGACGGGGCGGGTGGCCGCCAGCACGGGATTCTGGCCGCGGTCGGAATCGAGGCCCTGACGCGCGCGGGTGCGATCCGGCCCGACACGCCCTACGCCCCCGACCAGATCCAGCCCGCGAGCCTCGACCTGCGCCTCGGCGCCCGGGTGTTCCGCGTGCGCACTAGCTTCCTGCCCGGCGCCCGCACGGTCTCGGCCTGCATCGAGGCCTTCGCGCTGCACGAGATGGACCTGCGGAACGGGGCCGTGCTGGAAACGGGCTGCGTCTACATCGCCGAGCTGCAGGAGCACCTCGCCCTGCCGGGCGACCTCGCCGCCAGCGCCAACCCGAAGAGCTCCACCGGCCGCATCGACGTCTTCACCCGCGTCATCACCGACCGGGGCGCCGCCTTCGACCAGGTCGAGGCCGGCTATCACGGGCCGCTCTATGCCGAGATCTCGCCCCGCACCTTCCCGGTGAAGGTCCGCACCGGCTCGCGCCTGTCGCAGATCCGCTTCCGGCGCGGCGAGCCCCGCCTCACCGACGTCGAGCTCGCCGCCCTGCACGCGGCCTCGCCCCTGGTCGACGCCCCGAGCCCGACCTTCCAGGGCGGCATCGGCGTCTCCATCGATCTCTCGGGCTTCTCCGGCCTGATCGGCTACCGCGCCCGGCGCCATACCGGCCTCGTCGACGTCGACGCTCCGGGCGCCCACCGGGCGGCGGATTTCTGGGAGCCCCTGCAGGCCGACCCGTCCCGGGCCCTGATCCTCGATCCCGGCCAGTTCTACATCCTGGCCTCGAAGGAGGCGGTGCAGGTGCCGCCCGACTTCGCCGCCGAGATGGTGCCGTTCGACCCCCTGGTGGGCGAGTTCCGGGTCCATTACGCCGGCTTCTTCGATCCGGGCTTCGGCTTCGCCGCCGCCGGCGGCGCGGGCGCCCGCGCGGTCCTCGAGGTGCGCTCGCGCGACGTGCCGTTCCTGCTGGAGGACGGCCAGATCGTCGGCCGCCTCGTCTACGAGCGCATGGTGGAGCGCCCCGCCACCCTCTACGGCACGGGCGCCGGCTCGAACTACCAGGCCCAGGGGCTGAAGCTCTCCAAGCACTTCGCCTGAAGAAAGCCCTTCGCCTGAAGCAAGCCCTTCGCCTAAGACAGGCCCTCCGCCCGAGCGGGCGGCGGCGGGAGCCGGCCCGGGCGAGCGCTCAGGCGATTCCCAGGGCCCAGATCAGGGACAGGCTGACGGCGAGGAGGACGACGAGGGAGCCCGTCACCGCCAGGGTGACCCGGCCGCCGACCCGCGCCAGCACCCGCACGTCGACGCCGAGGCCCAGCGCCGCCATCGACACCACGGTGAGGAGGCCCGCCAGGCGGGTCACGGGCTGGGAGGCCGCGTCCGGGACGAGCCCGGCCGAGCGCAGGGTCGCCAGCGCCAGGAAGCCGAGGATGAACCAGGGCACGATCTTGAAGAAGCCGAGGCGGCCGGGCCGCACTCCGGCCGAGGCGCCCTCCGGGGGCAGGTGCGGGGCGATGAACGAGAAGGCCACCACCACGGGCCCGAGCATCAGCACGCGCACGAGCTTGACCAGGGTGCCGACCTGGGTCGCCAGGATGCCGACCGGCACCGTGGCGGCGAGCACCTGCGGCACCGCGTAGACGGTGAGCCCCGCCAGCGTGCCGTACTGGTGCGCGGACAGGCCGACGAGGGGAATGAAGAGCGGCAGGCCCAGCACCATCAGCACGCCGAGCACCGCCGTGAAGGCGATGGCGGCGACCACGTCCTTGCTGTCGGCCCCGATCACCGGTGCCACCGCGGCGATGGCGGAGTTGCCGCAGATGGCGTTGCCGCAGGCCACCAGGATCGCCATGCAGGGCGGCAGGCCGAGCACCCGGCAGATGCCGTAGCTGGCCACGATCGCCAGCACCACCGTGGCGACGATGCCGACGAGGAGGCTCGTGCCGGAGGCGACGATGGCCCCGAGGCTGATCGAGGCCCCGAGCAGGGTGACGGCGAGTTCGAGCACCTGCTTGGCCGAGAACGCGATGCCGGCCCGGAAGCGGGCGCCCGGACTCCACAGGGTGCGCAGCGCGATCCCGAGCAGGATCGCGATGACGAGCGCCTCGACGTAGGGATGGCCGGTGGCGTGCTCCTCCAGGGCCTGCACGGCCAGGGCCGCCGCCGTGACGGCGAGGCAGACGAGGATGCCGGGCAGGAGCGAGGCGATCCGCCCGCCCGCGGCCCCCGGCCTGTCCGCCCCGGCCGGAACGGTGGTGATGCTCTCGGCGCTCATGCTGCCTTTCCACGCGGCATTCGGAAGGAAATTCTGCCCCGGTCCGGGCTGCGAGAACAATGCTCTCCCGTGGCGCGAATCTTCGCAAAACCCGTCCATTGATCGGGCAGGGGCGAAGGCCGACATTCACACGGATGAGTCCCCCCTCCGACAGCCGGGCGATGGCCTACGATCCCTTCGGCGAGCCCGTCGAGATCGCCTGCCAGGGCGCCCCCACCGCGGGCGACCGCCGGGCGCGCAACGTCGCCGTGATCGGGTTCTGGCTGGTCGCCGCGGCCCTGACGGCGGGCCGCATCTACCTGTCCGACGAGCCGGTGGCCCAGATGGTCGCGAACGCTCATGCGCAGGTTACCGCCTTCATCACCGCCATCCTCTAGGAAGCGCCCTTCCGCGGGCTTCCGGCGCGAAAGCCCACCGCGCACATCCCGTCCCGTCGCCTGATACGCCGACGCGCGGGAATCCGCGATGGGCCGGTCATGCGTCCCGCCATCCCGCGAGATCGCCGACGGCGTCGAGGCCCGTCATGGTCATGGCGTCCGGACCCCGGACAGGTGGCGGCGCACAGCCTGGGCCGTCACGCGGGACACGCGCACGTTCGACTCCCGGGTCACCCCGGCGATGTGCGGCGTCAGGATGAGGTTGGGCACGTCGCGGAAGGGCGCGCCCGCAGCGGCATCCAGGGGTTCCTGCGGGAAGACGTCGAGGGCGGCCCCGCCGAGATGCCCCGCGCGCAGGGCCGCCGCCACGGCCGCGCCGTCGACCACCTCGCCCCGCGCCGCATTGATCAGCACCGCCCCGGCCGGCATCCGGGCGACGGCATCCGCGCCGATCATCCCCCGGGTCTCGGGCGTCAGCGGCACGTGCAGGGACAGGACGTCGCTGCCGGCGATGAGCCTGTCGAGATCGGCTGGCGCGACCGGACCGCCATCCACCCGCCAGGCCGGGTCGTCGGCCGGCAGGAAGGGGTCGTGCGCCGAGACCCGCATCCCGAGGGCGAGGCCGCGCCGGGCGGTCTCGCGGGCGATGGCGCCGAAGCCGACGAGGCCCAGGCGCTTGCCGGAGATCTCCCGGCCCATCAGGGCGTTGCGCGGCCAGGTCCCGGCCGCCACCGCGGCGCTGGCACCGTAGGCGCCGCGCAGGAGCAGCATCGCGGTGCCGATCACGTATTCCGCCACCGCGACGTCGTTGGCGCCGGTGGCGGGATAGACGGCGACGCCGCGGTCCCGGCAGGCGGCGAGATCGATGTTGTCGAGGCCCACGCCCAGGCGCCCCACCGCCTTCAGCCCAGGGGCGGCGGCCAGGAGCGCCGCGGTCACCTGGGTGCGGTTGCGGACCACGAGGGCGTCCGCATCTGCCAGGGCCGCCCGCAGGTCCTCCGGACGGTCGACCAGGGCCGGGTCGTAGAGCGTCGCGAACCCGCCGAGTTCGGCCGCGATGGCGGCCTCGTCCATGAACTCGACGATCACGACCTTCGGCACGCGGCCGGTCCCGGCGGGAGAACCCGGGGCCTGGGATGTCGTCATGGCTGGCGATGCCTCGTCTGATGGGGTCACGGCGGGGACCTTCGGTTTTTTTCGGGAACGCGGCCCGTCCGGGGCGGGGAGGGGAGGGGAGGCCGGTCCTAAGATCAGGTCGGTCCTGGGACCAAGTCGATCCCGGGACCAAGTCGATCTCGGGACCAAGTCGATCCTGGGACCGGACCGATCTTGCCCTCCCGGCGGCCGATCACCAAGGCGGACGCTGGGAATCCGGCAGCCCGGGCGATGGAGCGCCCCGCCCCGGGGAGCATCCGCTCACGGTTGCGCGTATCACGCAATTTTGTTGACCTCATGCGCAATATGCGCAGAATGACGCGGGTCGTTCCGCCGAATACTCACTCGGTATCCGCGCGAGATCACTAAAACTCAAAAAATTGCGCAAAATGCGCACGGAGGAGACGCGCATGCAGATTCCGATCAAGCGGGCCATCGAGGCGGTGCCCGGCGGCATGATGGTGGTGCCGCTCCTGGCCGGCGCCCTGATCGCCACGTTCTTCCCCGGCACCCCGAAGCTGTTCGGCTCGTTCACGGGCGCGCTCTTCTCCGGCGCCCTGACGATCCTGGCCGTCTTCTACGTCTGCATGGGCGCCAGCATCGATTTCCGCGCCACGCCCTACATCATGAAGAAGGGCGGCACGCTGCTGATCGTGAAGGTCGGCATCGCCATCCTCCTCGGGCTGGTCTTCGGGCAGGTCCTCGGCGAGGCGCCCGTCGCGGCCGGCATGTTCGCGGGCCTCTCCACCCTGGCGGTGGTCGCCGCGATGAACGACACCAACGGGGGCCTCTACATGGCGCTGATGGGCCAGTACGGCCGCCCGCGCGACGTCGGGGCCTACACCGTGATGTCCCTGGAGAGCGGCCCCTTCCTCACCATGGTGACCCTCGGGGTTGCCGGCCTCTCGGCCTTTCCCTGGCAGACCCTGGTGGGCGCCATCCTGCCGCTCCTCGTCGGCATGATCATCGGCAATCTCGACCGGGAGATGCGCGCCTTCCTCGGCCGGGCGATTCCCGTGATGATCCCGTTCTTCGCCTTCGCCCTCGGGGCCGGCCTCGACCTGACCAAGGTCTGGCAGGCGGGCCTCCTCGGCCTCGCCATGGGCGTCGCCGTGGTGGTGGTCACCGGCATCCCGCTGTTCTTCGCCGACCGGCTCACGGGCGGGACCGGGGTCGCCGGGATCGCCGCGGCCTCGACGGCGGGCAACGCCGCCGCCGTGCCGGCGATCGTCGCCTCCGCCAACCCGGCCTATGCCGACGCCGCCGGGCCGGCGACGATCCTGGTGGCGGCCTGCGTCGTGGTCACGGCGATCCTCGTGCCGATCGCCACGGCCTGGGCCTCCCGGCGCTTCGGCGGCGGCGACGTGGAGGCCGAGACCGAGGCCCCGGAGGGCGTCGCGCCCGCGCAGCCCGTCGCCGGGCGCTGACATGGCCTCCGCCGATGACATGGCCTCCGCCGATCCGGCCCGCCGCTGGCTCATCCTCGCCGACGACCTGACGGGGGCGGCCGACTGCGCCATCGCCTTCGGGCGGCGGGGCCTCGACGCGGCGGTGACCTGGGGGGCCGCCGCGGGCGTCGCCGACCGGGACCTCGCGGTGCTGGCCTACGACGCCGACAGCCGCGGCCTGTCCGGGGAGGCCGCGGCGGCGCGGCACGCCGACCTGCTCGGACGCTGGCTCGAACCGGACCGGCTCCTGTTCAAGAAGATCGACTCGACGCTCCGGGGCCAGCCCGCCGCCGAGACCGCCGCCGCCATGGCGGTCCTGGCGGCCCGGAACGGGTCCGCCTTCGGCATCTGCGCCCCGGCCTTCCCGGCCACCGGTCGGACCACCCTGGGGGGCCGGGTCCGGGTCGACGGCCGCCCCCTGGAGGAGGCGGAGGTCTGGCGGCGCGACCACACCTACGCCAGCGCCGACCTCGGAGCCGTCCTCGCCTCCGCCGGAATCCGCAGCGAGACGGTGCCGCTCGCGGCCGTGCGCGGGCCCGACCTCGCCGGCGCCCTCGCCCGGATCGCCACCGCGGGCCCGGCCGTCGCGGTCTGCGACGCCGAGACCGACGCGGATCTCGACCGGATCGCGGCGGCGGGCCTGGGCATCGCGCCGGCCCCGTTCTTCGTCGGCAGCGCGGGCCTCGCGCACGCCCTCGCCGCCTGCCCGACGGCACCGGCGAGCCGGCCCGTCGTCACGGCCCTCGCGCCGAGCCGGTTCGGCAGCCTGATCGTGGTCGGGTCCCTGGCGGCCACGAGCCGGGCGGCCGCCCGCCGGCTTGCGGTGCGGGAGGGCGTCACCCACCTGCCCGTCAGCCCCGAGACGCTGCTCGGCGGCGGCGCGGATCGGGCGGCCTTCGCCGAGCGGGTCGCCGCCATCCTCGAGGCCGGCGGCGACGCCCTGGTGGAGATCGCCATGGCGGACGAACCCGACATGACCCTCGGCCCGCGCCTGGCGCGAAGCCTCGCCGAGGCCCTCGACCCGGTGGCGGGTCGGATCGGCGCCGTGGCGGCCACCGGCGGCGAGACCGCCGCCGCGCTGCTGGCGCGATTCGGCGTCGACGGCATCCGCCTCGTCGACGAGATCGAGCCCGGCGTCTCCCTGGGCCTGACCCTGGGGCGTCTCGCCGTGCCGGTCGCCACCAAGGCCGGCGCCTTCGGCGACGCCGACTCCCTCATCCGCATTTGCGAGCGCCTGCGCGCCGCCAGAACCGAAGGACCCGCCTCATGACCCGTCCCACCCTCGCGATCACCATGGGCGATCCCGCCGGCATCGGGCCGGAGATCATCATGAAGGCCCTCGGGCATGCCGAGGTCCAGGCCGCGTGCCGGCCCCTGGTCATCGGCGATGCCGAGCGCCTGCGGCAGGCCGGCCGGATCGTCGGCTCCGGCCTCGCGGTCGATTCTCTGTCCGCGGCCGGGGAGGCGGATTTCGACGGCGGGGCGGTGCAGTGCCTCGACCTCAAGGTGGTGCCTGCCGACCTGCCGTTCGGGCAGGTCTCGCCGGCGGCCGGAGAGGCGGCCTACCGCTACATCGAGAAGGCGGTGGAGGTCGTGCAGGCCGGGCAGGCCCAGGGCATCTGCACGGCGCCCCTGTCCAAGGAGGCGCTGCACGCCGCCGGCCACCGGTTTCCGGGCCATACCGAGCTCCTCGCCCATCTCACGGGCACGCCGGAGGTCTCGATGATGCTGGTCTCGCCCAAGCTGCGGGTGATCCACGTCACCACCCATATCGGCCTCATCGACGCCATCGCGAAGATCGAGCCCGGCCTCGTCGAGCGCGTCATCGCCCGCGGCCACGCCGTGCTGGTGAAGGCGGGCATCGCCGATCCGAAGATCGGCGTCTGCGCGATCAATCCCCATGCGGGCGAGAACGGCCTGTTCGGGCGCGGCGAGGAGGCGGAGAAGATCACTCCGGCCATCGCGGCCTGCCAGGCCAAGGGCTGGGACGTGCGCGGGCCGCTGCCCGCCGACACGCTGTTCTTCCTCGCCGGGCGGGGCGACTACGACATGGTGGTGGCGATGTACCACGATCAGGGCCACGGCCCGATCAAGGTCCTGGGGCTCGAGGCGGGGGTGAACATCACCGTGGGCCTGCCGGTGATCCGCACCTCCGTCGACCACGGCACCGCCTTCGACATCGCCGGCAAGGGCATCGCGGACGAGCGCAGCCTGATCGAGGCGCTGCGCCAGGCCGTCGACCTCGCCCCGAAATCGATCGCCGCCTGAGGCCGGGGCCGTCCCGCGGCGCGATGGCTGGTCCGGGCGAAACGCCCTGGCCAGCGGCCGCGGCCTCGGCCATGACGAGGGACCGAATCCGGGAAGGCCAGGACCCCATGTCGATGCGCAGCCAGGAGCGTCGGGCGTTGCTGCTGGAGGCGCTGAGCGTCGGCGAGATCGACGTCGACGACGTCGCGGCCCGCCTGAAGGTCTCCGCCTCCACGGTCCGCCGCGACCTGCAGCACCTTTCGGCCAACCGGGGCGTGCGCCGGACCTATGGCGGGGCGATCCTGACGCGCCACCCGCCCGAGACCACCCTCACCGAGCGGCTCGCCGTGAACGGCGCCGAGAAGCGGGCGATCGCCCGCGCCGCCCTGGATCTCGTGGCGGATGGCGACACGCTGATCCTCGATGCCGGCTCGACCGTGGCGGCCTTCGGCCAGCTCCTGGCCAAGCGGCGGCTGCGCATCATCACCAACAACCTCGCGCTGCTGCCCTTCCTGGCCGAGGCCCCGGACCTGGACCTCGTCGTCCTCGGGGGCGCCCTGCGGGCCACCAGCATGAGCACCGTCGGGCCCCTGGCCATCGAGGCCCTGCGCCTGATGACGGCGGACCGCGCCATCCTCAGCGCCGACGGCGTCGTGGCCGGGCGCGGCCTGTGTGAGGCGAGCCTCGACCAGGTCGCCCTCAAGTCCCTAATGATGCGCCAGGCGCGCGAGGTGATCGTGCTGGCCAATGCCGGCAAGCTCGGCCGCGCCGAGCAGACCGCCTGGGCGCCGCTTCCGCGCGACTGGACCCTGGTGACGGATTCGCCCGAGCCGCGCGAGCAGCTGCGGCGCCTGGCCGAGGCCGGCGCCCGCATCCACGTGGCGCCCGACCGGGAGGGCTGAGGGCCGGGATCGCGGCGCCTGTCCGACCCGCCTACCGCGACTCCGCCTGTCCGGCTTAGGATCGGCCGGTCCCGATGGGAGCCGGACGCATGAAGCGACGCCTGATGAAGTTCCTCCACACCATGGGGGCGACCGGCCTGATGGGCGCGATGGCGGCCCTCGTGGTCATGCTCGGCGTGGCGCCGCCGCCGAGCGCCCTGGACGGCTACGCCGCGGCGCGGGCCGCCATGGGGGCGGTCGCCACCTGGATCGTCCTGCCGAGCCTCGCGCTGACCCTGGTCTCCGGCCTGCTGGCCATGACCCTGAACCGCGGCTTCCTCAACGCGGGCTGGGCCTGGCTGAAGCTCGCCACCGGGGTGCTGATGTTCGAAGGCGTGCTGGTCTACGTGCAGGGGCCGATGCGCCAGGAGGCGGAGCAGAGCGCCCTGGCGCTGGCCGGCCGGGTCGACCCCGCCACGCTCGCGGCGACCCTCGGGCCGGAGCGCAACACCCTCTGGGTGCTGCTGGCGGTGGCGACGGCCAATGTCGTGCTCGGCATCTGGCGGCCGCGCCTCCTGCGCCTGCCACGATAGGAACCCGGGCCGCCCGGAGCGGGACGCTGTCGATCCCGCTCCGCAACAAGATCCTGGCATCGTCCAAGTCCCGCCAAGGAACGGCGCGCCCGGGGACAGGCACAGGACAGCAAGTCACGACGCCGCCGGAGATCATCCGTCGATCGGCCGCGCCCTGATCAGGAACGAATCGGGCCAGGACTGGGTCCGAGGCGATAAACGCGCCGGCACCGTGTTTAATCCCGAAAAATCGCGGTCCAGTGTAGAATTATTCTGCTTGCACCGATCCGTGGCATACCAAATAATGCAGGTGCGCTGCCCGACAAGTGAACCACAGGATTCGCCTCAGGCGTGCGGGCCGCAATCGAACATTTCAATCGGGATCTTCAGCAAAACGCATCCCGTCTCAAGCAGAACGAGGAAACGAGCTCATGGCGATGACTGCTGCCGCGCCCCCTATGACGAAGCCATCCGTCAATCGATGGTTGCAATTGATCCTCGGCGTGGCCTGCATGGTCGCGGCGGCCAATATACAATATGCCTGGACGCTCTTCGTTCCCGAGATCCAGAAGACCTTCGGCTGGGATCGCGCGGCGATCCAGGTCGCCTTCACCATCTTCGTCGTGGTCCAGACCTGGCTGACGCCGATCGAGGGCTACTTCATCGACAAGTACGGCCCGAGCCGCGTGGTGCTGTTCGGCGGCCTGATGACCGGCCTCGCCTGGGTGATCAATTCCTACGCCACCTCGCTCAGCGGCTTCTATGCCGGCTCGGTGGCGGGCGGCATCGGCGTCGGCTGCGTCTACGCCACCTGCATCAACAACGCCCTCAAGTGGTTCCCGGACAAGCGCGGCCTCGCGGTCGGCCTGACGGCCGGCGGCTACGGCGCGGGCTCGGCGCTGACGATCATCCCGATCGCCAACATGATTTCCCAGGGCAGCTACGCCCAGGCGTTCTTCATCTTCGGCCTGATCCAGGGCGGCATCATCATGCTGGCGGCCCTGGGCCTGCGGTCGCCCGCCAAGGGCCAGGTCACCTTTTCCACCAATGTGCTGCAGACCCGGCGCGACTACACCCTGCGGGAAGCCCTGCGCACGCCGGTCTTCTGGGTGATGCTGCTGATGTTCACCTGCACGGTGACGGGCGGCCTGATGGCGGTGGCCCAGCTCGGCGTCATCGCGCAGGACCTCGGCGTGAAGGAGTTCCAGGTCAACCTGTACTTCTTCGCCATGGCCGCTCTGCCCTTCGCGCTGATGCTCGACCGGGTGATGAACGGCATCTCGCGCCCGCTCTTTGGCTACGTCTCGGACCGGATCGGCCGCGAGAAGACGATGTTCATCGCCTTCACCATGGAGGGCCTCGGCATCGTCGCGCTCGGCTATTTCGGCACCAACCCGTGGGCCTTCGTCATCCTCTCGGGCATCGTGTTCCTGGCCTGGGGCGAGGTCTACTCCCTGTTCAGCGCCACCGCCGCCGACACCTTCGGCTCCAAGCACATCGGCAAGATCTACGGCGTGCTCTACTGCGCCAAGGGCTTCGCCGCGCTGTTCGTGCCGGTGGGCAACCTGCTGATGCAGGCGACCGGCACCTGGGCGACGGTGCTCTACACCGTGGCGGTGATGGACCTCGTGGCGGCCTTCCTCGCCATCGCCGTGCTGCGGCCGATGCTGAAGCGCCACCACGCCGCGCAGGGCGTGGTGCAGCCGGCCGGCGTGCTGGCCCACGCCTGATCCCGGGCGGCGCTCCGGCCCGCGGGCCGGGGCGCCGCCCGGCCTCCCGCCGGGACCGGCCGGTGCGACATCCTCCGCTCGAGCCGGGCCCTGAGCCCGGCTCGATGCCGTCCGCGCCCCGGGCGATTCCGAGCCGGCTCGGTCCGCCTTCCCCCGCCAAAGGTTCCGAGATGGCCCTCTCCGTCCTCCTCGCACTGGTGAGCATTCCCTTCGCGATCGTCGTGCTGCAGACGGCCGACTTGAACCGCGACGTCTTCACCGTGCTGTACGTCTCGTCCCTCGGCCTCGTCCTCTCGGCCATCCTGCTGGTCGGCGGATATTACCTGCTGCCGCTGCCGCCGATCGTCGGCGAACCGGTGCATCGGTAGGCCCGCGCCGACCTCCCCGGCAGGGCCCGCGCCGGCCCGCCCGGCAGGGCCCGGATGTGCGTCCGTCAGCCCGGCTCCGGCCGCATGACCGCAGTGCGGTATAAGGCATACCAAATTCCGTTGTGCAGTGCGATAAGGAGAATGCGCACCGTCACCGGGGTTCCAGGATGCTGTCTCTGTTCGTTCTCGGCCTGGCCGCCGTCGCCATCGGCCCGATGCTGGCCCTGCTGATCGACGACGAGGCCGCGCCGCCGGTCGCCGCCGATACGGGCTCCGCCGGCATGTTCGTCGCCCTCAACGACAACACCCGCGCTCCGGTCCGGCGCGCCGCCTGACCCCACCCGGGACGTCCGACGACCTCGACCCGCCCGACCTGCGTCGCGGCGGGTTCGTCATGCGTGGGCCTCCGCCCGACCGGTTCGGGATGGCGGCCTTCGGCCTGGCCGGAGGGGAGGCCGTTTCAGGGGGCTTTGGGCGGCTTGGCCGCCGCGGCGCGGGCCGGCCGGGCCGGCTTGACCACCGGGGCCGCGGGCGCCGCCGGCCCTTCGATGGTGAGGTCGCCGCTCTCGTCGTCGAGCACCGGAATCAGGTCGAGGCTGAGGGCCGGACGCTCCGCGCGGGCGCCGCCGGACGCGGGGGCGGCGGGGATCGCCGCCGGCTCGGCCACGGCCGTGACGATCGGGGCCGGCCTGGCGTTCGCCGAAGGTGCCGCAGTCGCCAGGGGGGTGGGCGAGGATGCCGGCGACGGTACGGGCAGAGCTTCGGCGGATGCCCGGGCGACCGGCTCGGCGGCCCAGACCCGGGCCGGGGCGGGCGCCTCGTCCGCGACCGGGTAGGGCGTCTTCACGGTGAGGATCAGCAGGACCGGCAGGCCGAGCACGGCCACGAGGGCGAGGCCCGCGAGGGCACCGGCGCGCATGCCGCGCAGGATCGGATGGGGCGCGGCCTCGGAGACCGAGCGCAGCGGCCCGATCCGGTGATGGGATGCGCGGCGCGGCCGCCGGGCAGGGCGGCGGGACAGGCCGTCGGAAGACTCCACGCCCATGGCACAGCGTTGCGAAACCGGGAGATTCCGGCAATCGGCAAGTGTTCGCTCACCGATACCGACAAATCAATCCTTTTTGTCAGTGAAGCGATGACTCGGGGCGGCGACGCTCTGATTTCGCGTAGATCAGGCCCCGGCCGCCTCCCGGTCCACCAGCCAGACGAGCCGGCCAACACTGCGCAGGTGCCGGGCGGGCAGGTCCTCGCCGCGCGCGAGCCGGCGCAGGGGCTCCTGCTTCCCGGCCCCCGTGACGAGGACCAGGGTCTCGCGGGCCGAGGCGAGGGCCGGGAAGGTGAGGGTGATGCGCGGCACGAAGGGGGCGAGCCCCGCCTCCGGCACCGGCGCCGTCCAGGCGTGGCGCTCCGCCAGCGCCGGCTTGGCCGGAAAGAGCGAGGCGGTGTGCCCGTCCTCGCCGAGGCCGAGGAGGACGAGATCGAACAGGGGCCGGGCCGGGTCGAGGACGGCCGCGCCGTAGAACGCCCGCAGGGTCTCCGCATAGGCGCGCGCGCCCGCCTCCGGCGTGCCGCCCGTCTCCATCCCGTGCAGGTGGCCCTCGGGGATGGGCGCGTCGCCGAAGGCCTCGCGCGCCATGCGGACGTTGCTCGCCGGGTCGGTCCACGGCACCATCCGGTCGTCGCCGAAGAACCAGTGCAGGCGCTCCCAGGGCAGCCGCGCCCGGTACGCCGGCTGGCTGAGCCGGGCATAGAGGCGCTTCGGCGTCGAGCCCCCGGAGAGGCAGACCGCGATCTCGCGGCGCGGCGCCGAGCCGCACAGGGCGACGAGGCGTTCGGCGGCGGCCTCCGCCACCGCGGCGGCATCGGGCAGGATCTCGGCGGCCTCGGGCAGGGGGATCATGGGCGCGGGACCTCGATGCGGACGGGACGTCGGGGCAGGGGGCACAGGAGCGGAGGGCACAGGAGCAGGGGGGCCGGGGAGGCCCCGGCCCCGGAGCGCTGCGGCGCTATTTCGGCTCCTGGTGCCCGCCGAAGCCCTTGCGCATGGCCGAGAGCAGCTTGTCGGCGTAGCTCGCCTCCTCGCGGGAGCGGAAGCGTGCGTAGAGGGCGGCCGAGAGCACGTTGGCCGGCACCGATTCCTCGATGGCGGCGTTCAGGGTCCAGCGCCCCTCCCCGGAATCGGCGACGAATCCGGAGAAGTTCTCCAGGTGCTCGTCCTGGGCCAGGGCCCCGGCGGTGAGGTCGAGGAGCCAGGACGAGACCACGCTGCCGCGGCGCCAGACCTCGGCGATGTCGCCGATGTTCAGGTCGAAGCGCTGGGCCTCGGGCAGGTCCTCGGAATTGGCGTGCCGGAGGATGTCGAAGCCCTCGGCATAGGCCTGCATCAGGCCGTACTCGATGCCGTTGTGGACCATCTTGACGAAGTGGCCCGCCCCGCTCGGGCCGGCATGGATGTAGCCCGCCTCCGCCCGCGGGTCGCGGCCCTCGCGGCCCGGGGTCCTGGGGATGGTGCCGAGGCCGGGCGCCAGGGTCCGGAAGATCGGGTCGAGGCGCTCCAGGGCGGCCGTGTCGCCGCCGATCATCATGCAGTAGCCGCGCTCCAGGCCCCAGACGCCGCCGGAGGTGCCGACGTCGACGTAGTGGATGCCGGCGCCCTTCAGTTCGGCGGCGCGGCGGATGTCGTCCTTGTAGAAGGAATTGCCGCCGTCGATGACGATGTCGTCCGCGGCCATCAGGCCGCCGAGGGTCTTCACCGTGGCCTCGGTGATGGCGCCCGCCGGGAGCATCACCCAGGCGGCGCGGGGCGCGGAGAGCTTGGCGACGAAGTCCTCGAGGCTGTCCGCCCCCGTCGCGCCCTCCGCCACCAGGGCGGCAACCGCCTCCGGGTTCTGGTCGAAGACCACCGCCTGATGCCCGTCCCGCAGGAGCCGGCGGACGATGTTGCCGCCCATCCGGCCGAGGCCGATCATGCCGAGTTGCATCCCGTGTCTCCCGTGCCCGCGATGACGCACCGGACTCGCGCCCGGCCGTCGCACGCTCCCTCACGCGCAGGGCTATCGCATTTGGGCTGCCGGGGCGAGGCGGCGGATCGGCCGCCGCCCCTGCGTCCGGCGCGCGGGTCTCCCCCTTGCCGGAAGCCGCGCCCGCCCCCCGCCTACGCCGAGGTCGGCCCGACGCCGGGCTCGGCCAGGACCGGGCTGGCGCCGACATCGGCCGCCTGCGCCTCGACCACGGCGGCGGCCGTGACGTTGACGATGCCGCGGGCGGTGACCGAGGGCGACAGGATGTGGGCGGGCTTGGCCGGGCCGATGAGCAGCGGCCCGACGGGCAGCGCGTCGGCCAGCACCTTGGCGAACTGGAAGGCGATGTTGGCCGCATCCAGGTTCGGCAGGATCAGCACGTTGGCCGCTCCCTTCAGGCGCGAGGCCGGCATCACCCGGTCGCGGATCATCTCCGAGAGGGCGGAATCGGCCTGCATCTCGCCGTCGACCTCGAGGTCGGACCGGCGCTCGCGGATCAGCCCCAGGGCGGTGCGCATCTTCACCGCGGAGCGCGAATCCGACTGGCCGAAATCCGAATGGCTGAGGAGCGCGATCTTCGGGGTCAGGCCGAAGCGGCTGACATGCTCCGCACAGGCCACGGCGACGTCGGCGATCTCCTCGGCGCTGGGATCCGTGCGGACATGGGTGTCGGCGAGGAAGTAGGCGCCCTCCTTGGTCACGATCAGGCTCATGGCGGCGAAGTCGAGCACCCCCGGGGCGAGACCGATCACGTCGCGGATCACCCGCAGGCGGGTCTCGAAGCGGCCCTCGAGGCCGCAGATCAGCGCGTCCGCCTCGCCGCGGCGCACCGCGATGGCGCCGATCACGGTGTTGTTGGTGCGCACCAGGGTGCGGGCGGCGTCCGGCGTGATGCCGCGCCGTCCGGCGGCCTCCAGGTAGGTGGCGACGTAGTCGCGGTAGCGCGGATCGTCCTCGGGATCGATGAGGTCGAAATCGACGCCCTGCCGGAGGGAGAGGCCGAAGCGCTTGATCCGGGTCTCGATCACGCGGGGCCGGCCGACGAGGATCGGCCGCGCGACCTTGTCCTCGCAGATCGCCTGGGCGGCGCGCAGCACGCGCTCGTCCTCGCCCTCGGTGTAGATGACCCGCTTGGGGTTCTCCTTCGCCTTGGAGAAGATCGGCTTCATGATGAAGCCCGAGCGGTGGACGAAGCGGTCGAGGCTGTCGGTATAGGCCTGGACGTTCTCCAGGGGGCGCCCGGCGACGCCCGAATCCATCGCGGCCTGGGCCACGGCGGGGGCGATGCGCAGGATCAGGCGCGGGTCGAACGGGCTCGGGATCAGCGAGCGCGGGCCGAAGGGCCGGGCCTCGCCGCCATAGGCGCGGGCGACCACGTCGGAGGGCGTCTCGCGGGCGAGCGCCGCGATCGCCTTCACGGCGGCCTGCTTCATCTCCTCGTTGATCGAGGTGGCGCCGACGTCGAGGGCGCCCCGGAAGATGTAGGGGAAGCAGAGGACGTTGTTGACCTGGTTGGGGAAGTCCGAGCGCCCCGTGCAGATCATGGCGTCGGGGCGCTTCTCCTGCGCCAAGTCCGGCATGATCTCGGGATAGGGGTTGGCCAGCGCCATGATCAGCGGCTTGTCGGCCATCTTCTCCAGGTATTCGGGCTTCAGCACGCCGCCGGCCGAGAGGCCGATGAACACGTCGGCGCCGGGGATGACCTCGGCGAGCGTCCGGGCCTGCGTCTCCTGGGCGTAGACGTCCTTCCAGCGGTCCATCAGCTCGGGCCGGCCCTTGTAGACCACGCCCTTGATGTCGGTGACGGTGATGTTCTCGACGCGGGCGCCCAGCGACACCAGCAGGTTGAGGCAGGCCAGCGCCGCCGCGCCCGCGCCCGAGGTGACGATGCGGACGTCGGAGAGCTGCTTGCCGGCGAGCTCGAGGCCGTTGAGGACGGCGGCCGCCACGATGATCGCGGTGCCGTGCTGGTCGTCGTGGAAGACCGGGATGTTCATCCGGGCCCGGCACTGCTCCTCGACCTCGAAGCACTCCGGCGCCTTGATGTCCTCGAGGTTGATGCCGCCGAAGGTCGGCTCCAGGGCGCAGACCACGTCGACGAGCTTGCCGACGTCGTGCTGGGCGACCTCGATGTCGAACACGTCGATGCCGGCGAACTTCTTGAACAGGACGGCCTTGCCCTCCATCACCGGCTTCGAGGCCAGCGGTCCGATGTCGCCGAGGCCGAGCACGGCGGTGCCGTTGGTGAGCACCGCGACGAGGTTCTGGCGGATGGTGAGGGTGGCGGCCTCCTGCGGATCCTCGTGGATCGCCATGCAGGCGGCGGCGACGCCGGGCGAGTAGGCGAGCGCGAGGTCGCGCTGGTTGCCGAGCGGCTTGGTCGCCTGGATCTCCAGTTTCCCGGGCCGCGGCAGTCGGTGATAGACGAGCGCTCCCGACTTGAGATCGTCGGACATATTGTCGCCCATGGTCGTCCTCCTGAGGATTGCGCGCTGCCCCGGCGTCGGAGCGCGTCTCCCATCATCGGCGGGATCTTCGCTTGCGGGCCCCTGTTGCACCGGCTGCCGGATGGGCGCAACCCGCGCGAGAAGCCCCGGATCGACCGTGCCCGCCCGCCGTTCGGGCCGGTTTCCCCATCGGCACAAACTCCTACGGCGGGGCCTCCCTGTCGCGCCCGGATCGCGGTCCGACGCTGACGATCGGAGCGTTTTGTTCCATCGTGGAGGCGGACCATGGTCCTGCGCCGGGCGATCGTGTTCCTGCCAGGACTCCGGAATCGGCCCGGCGTTGCGGGAGGACGCCGAATCCCGTACCCGCTTGCGCTCCCGCCCCACACGACGTGAAACGATCCAAGGCCCGCGACGATGTCCGATACGCCCCCCGACCGCCTCGCTGTGAATCCCAACAGCCCGTACTACGACGAGAAGATGCTCGAGCGCGGCATCGGCATCCGCTTCAAGGGCGTCGAGAAGACCAATGTCGAGGAATACTGCGTCAGCGAGGGCTGGGTCCGCCTCTCTGCCGGCAAGACCCTGGACCGGGCCGGAAACCCGATGACGGTGAAGCTCAAGGGCCCCGTGGAGCCGTATTTTCGCGACGACGCACCGGCCGAGGGCTGAAGCCTCAGGCCGACGCGTCCTCCAGCGGGAACGGCGTCGGCTCCCAGTAAGGCTCGAGCTTGGTGCCGCGGATGTTGTCCGCCTCCCAGCCGTGCAGGATTGTCGCGAGGGCGGCCCGGTCGTCGGCCAGGAGCGGTTCGGCGACGCTCAGGACCATCCGGCGGCGTTTCTGAACCCAGGGGACATCGGGATACCGGTTTTCGCGAAGCTCCGGCTCCAGGGCTTCGTAGAGCGCCCGCGCCGCAACCAGGTCGCCGAGAGCGATGTGGAAGATCAGGCGCGTTTCCGGCCATTGTGGCACCTTGCGATCGGTGCCGTCGGTGTAGACCGCCCAGAAGGCCGGCAGCGAATCGATTGCGCGAAGCCGGGGAAGTGCGACCGTCGCGATGACCGAGAGCAGATCCTCGATCATCGTCGGGTCCGACCAGTCCCATGCCACCACGTGGGACGATGCAGGACGATGCAGGTAGCCGGAATAGCCGATGCTCGTCAGCAGATCGGAACCCGGCATGAAGGTCTGCAACATCGTCCATTGCGGCGTACAGAAGTCCTTGTGTGAACTGCGGTCGATCAGGACGCGCAGGGCCACGTGGCGAACCGGACGAAGCCAGAGATAGTGGGACCCGATCTGTTTCAGGTCGTCATACTGCGCTGCCAGGGGTCCGAAAATCTGTTTGATCTGCTTGGCGTTCGTCATCGGTCTGGTCGTCCGCATCTCGCCATCGCCGAGACGCGACACCCGTCGAGGAGTCGTCCTCAACGCGTGGGTGAGTCGGGAATCACGCCTCGGGCTTCCCGATCATACCGGATGTGCCCGCTCGCGCTTCGCCCGCTCACCGGCAAAATTCCGCACCGCCACGGCCACCGCCTCCGCCAGCGCGCCCTCGGAGGTCGGGTCGCGCAGGACGAGGCTGGTGATGGCGTCGGGATGGTTCTTGCGCTGCTTCGGCGTGCGGGCATGGTTCGAGACCCGCAGGGCGAAGGCGCAGGCCTCGGGCTTGAGGTAGACGCTGTCGCCCCGGGTGTTGCGGGCCACCACCGCGAAGCCCTGCGCCGTGAGGATCGCCACGGCGCGGACCAGTGCCTCGGCCGGACGGAGGAGGTGGCTCATGCGCGCCTCAGGGGTCGGGGCCTTCCCCGCGCGGGGAAGGCCGGTCTCGTCGCCTCAGGCGCCCTTCTCGGGCAGGTTGAGGCGGATGTGGAGCTCGCGCAGCTGCTTCGGCGTGGCCTCGGCGGGGGCGCCCATCATCAGGTCCTCGGCGCGCTGGTTCATGGGGAACAGCACGACCTCGCGCAGGTTCTGCTCGCCGCAGAGCAGCATGACGATGCGGTCGATGCCCGGCGCGATGCCGCCGTGCGGGGGCGCGCCGAGCTTCAGGGCGTTGAGCATGCCGCCGAACTTCTCCTCCAGCACCTCGACGCCGTAGCCGGCGATGCCGAAGGCCTTCTCCATCACGTCGGGGCGATGGTTGCGGATCGCGCCCGAGGACAGCTCGGTGCCGTTGCAGACGATGTCGTACTGGAACGCCTTGATGTTCAGGATCGTCTCGGCATCCGCCGGGTCGAGGGCGAGGAACGCCTCCCGGTCGAAGTTCGGCATCGAGAACGGGTTGTGCGAGAAGTCGATCCGCTTCTCGTCCTCGTTCCACTCGTACATCGGGAAGTCGGTGATCCAGCAGAACGCGTACTGGTCCTTGTCGGACAGGCCGAGTTCGTCGCCGATGCGGATGCGGGCCTTGCCGGCGAGGGCCGCCGCCTTGGCCTCGGTGCCGGCCGAGAAGAACACCGCGTCGCCGGCCCCGGTGCCGGTCTTTTCGCGAAGGGCCGCCTGCACGTCGGCAGGGATGAACTTGGCGATCGGGCCCTTGCCCGTGATCGTGCCGCCGTCGTCCTCGAAGATGATGTAGCCGAGGCCCGGGGCGCCCTCGGCGCGGGCGAAGTCGTTGAGCTTGTCGAAGAACGAGCGCGGCTGGGTCGCGGCCCCCGTGGCCGGGATGGCCCGGACCACGCCGCCGGACGCGATCACGCCCTTGAAGGCCTTGAACGCCACGTCCTCGCGGGCGAACTCGGCCGTCACGTCGGCGATGATCAGCGGGTTGCGCAGGTCCGGCTTGTCGACGCCGTATTTCAGCATCGCCTCGGCATAGGGGATGCGCGGGAAGGTGCCGGTGACGCGCTTGCCCTCGGCGAATTCCTCGAAGACCGAGCGCAGCACCGGCTCCACCGCCTGGAACACGTCCTCCTGCGTGACGAAGCTCATCTCGATGTCGAGCTGGTAGAACTCGCCCGGGGACCGGTCGGCGCGGGCATCCTCGTCGCGGAAGCACGGCGCGATCTGGAAGTAGCGGTCGAAGCCCGCGATCATCGTCAGCTGCTTGAACTGCTGCGGGGCCTGCGGCAGCGCGTAGAACTTGCCCGGGTGGACGCGGGACGGGACGAGGTAGTCGCGCGCGCCCTCCGGGGAGGAGGCGGTGAGGATCGGCGTCTGGAACTCGAAGAAGCCGCCCTCGCGCATGCGCCGGCGCAGGCTGTCGATGATCGCGCCGCGCTTCATGATGTTGGCGTGCAGCTTCTCGCGCCGCAGGTCGAGGAAGCGGTACTTGAGCCGCGTCTCCTCCGGGTAGTCGAGGTCGCCGAAGACCGGCATCGGCAGCTCGCCCGCGGGGCCGAGCACCTCGAGGTCGTCGATGTAGACCTCCAGCGTGCCGGTGGGCAGGTCCGGGTTCTCGGTGCCGGCGGGACGGGTGCGGACCCGGCCGTCGATGCGGATGACCCATTCCGAGCGCGCCGCGTTGGCGGCCTGGAAGGCCTTCGAATCCGAATCCACCACGCACTGCGTCAGGCCGTAATGGTCGCGCAGGTCGATGAACAGCACGCCGCCATGGTCGCGGATGCGGTGGCACCAGCCGGAGAGGCGGACGCTCTGGCCGACATCGGACGGCCGGAGCGCCCCGCAGGTATGGGTCCGGTAACGGTGCATGACGGGCTGCTGCATAACGGGCTGACGGATCACGGGCTTTGGGGATTGAGCGGCGCACCATTCACGCGGGAGAGGTGAAGTCAAGGCGACGGCGATGCGCGGGGGAGGCCCGAAGGCCGCCGAAACCCGGCCGGCGCGGCCTCGGAACCCTTCCGGAATCACCCGGCGATTCCCATATTAGTCCCATGAATTCCAACGCTTTTTTCGACATTCTGCGGCAGACCGGGGTAGAGGCTCCCGCGGCCGCTTCCGGGGCCGCCGCCGCGCCCGCCACGGGCGAGCGGCAGGAGGGCCGGTGGCGCGTCCTGCCCCTCGAGGGCACCTTCGAGATCGTCTACGAGGATTCGCGCGGGGCCTGGAGCACCCGGCGGGTGGAAGCGCGCGAGCTGAAGCTCGGGCCGGGCCGGACGCTCCTGGGCGGCATCGACCGGGGCCGGGGCGGCTACCGGGGCTTTCGCGCCGACCGCATCCGCCGGCTCACCGACCCGGCCAGCGCCACGCGGATCGAGGCCGGCATCCTCGACTGGCTCCTCGCCCGGGCCGAGGCGCAGCGCCGGGAGCGCGCGGCCCATGTCCGGGCGCTGGCGGCGCGGCGGCGCCCGGTCAAGACGCGCGACGGGCCGCGCGAGGTCGCCGCCTAGAGGTATTCGCGGGCGCGAATTCTGGTGACCGGGTCCGGCGTCCCTCGCCTGGGACGAGAACCTTCGGTATAGCCGATTCATGGATCTGATCGCCACCACTGCGGCCCTGGCCGAGGCCTGCACCCGCCTGTCCGCCCATTCCTTCGTGACCGTCGACACGGAGTTCATGCGCGAGACGACCTACTATCCGAAGCTCTGCCTCATCCAGATGGCGGCGCCGGACGGGACGGGGGTGCTCGTCGACCCGCTCGCGCCCGATCTCGACCTCGCGCCGTTCTTCGCGCTGATGGCCGACGAGGGCGTGGTGAAGGTGTTCCATTCCGCCCGCCAGGACCTGGAGATCATCTGGCTCCTCGGGGGCCTGCTGCCGCAGCCCTTCTTCGACACCCAGGTCGCCGCCATGGTCTGCGGCTACGGCGACTCGGTCTCCTACGAGCAGCTCGTCAACGACGTGGCCAAGGCCAAGATCGACAAGTCCTCGCGCTTCACCGACTGGTCGCGCCGGCCGCTCTCGGACGCCCAGCTCAGCTACGCCCTCTCGGACGTCACCCACCTGGTGAAGGTCTACGAGGTGCTGGCGGGCCAGCTCCTCTCCACCGACCGCGGCGAGTGGCTCGACGAGGAGATGAGCGTGCTCACCTCGCCGGACACCTACAAGGCCGACCCGGGCTCGGCCTGGCGGCGCCTGTCGGGCCGGATGCGCAAGCCGCGCGAGATCGCGGTGCTGATGGAGGTCGCCGCCTGGCGCGAGCGCGAGGCCCAGAGCCGCAACGTGCCGCGCGGGCGCATCCTCAAGGACGAGGCGGTGATCGACGTCGCCACCTCGGCCCCGCGCAGCGTCGAGGCGCTGGGGCGCCTGCGCTCGATCCCCGCCGGCTTCGAGCGCTCGCGCACCGGCACCGACATCCTGGCGGCGGTGGAGCGCGGCTTCGCCCGCGACCTCTCGGACATCGCGCTGCCCGAGCGCAGCCGCGGCCGGGGCGGCAACGGCGCGCTGGTCGAGCTGCTCAAGGTCCTGCTGAAGGCCGTCTGCGAGACCGAAGGGGTCGCCCCCAAGATCATCGCCACGGTGGAGGATCTCGAGGCCATCGCGGAGGACGACGCGGCCGACGTGGCCGTGCTGCACGGCTGGCGCCGGGCCCTGTTCGGCGAGAAGGCCCTGGCCCTGAAGAGCGGCCGCCTCGCCCTCTCGGCCGAGCGCGGCCGGGTGGTGGTGCGCGAACTCGCCTGAACCGGCGCGGGCGCGCGTCGTGGGACTGACATCGTGGAGCTGAAGTGGCTGGAGGACTTCCTCAGCCTCGCCCAGACCCGCAGCTTCTCCCGCTCGGCGGAGGCCCGCCACGTCACCCAGTCGGCCTTCAGCCGGCGCATCCGGGCCCTGGAGCTCTGGCTCGGGGTGAACCTCGTCGATCGCAGCACCTATCCCACCACCCTGACCCCGGAGGGACGCCGCTTCCGCGACACCGCCGAGGAGAGCGTGCGGGTGCTCCTCGGCGCCCGGGCGGACCTGCGCGCGGGCCTCGAATCCGCCGAGCCGCTGGTGCGCATCGCCGGGCTGCACACCCTGGCGCTGACGTTCTTCCCCGCCTGGTTCCGGGCCCTCGCCGCGCGCACGGGACCGGTGGCGACGCGGCTCCTGCCGGACGACTTCCACGATTGCCTCCAGGCCCTGGTGGAAGGCGGCTCGGACTTCCTCCTGACCTTCCACCATCCGGGCGTGCCGATCCCCCTCGACCCGGAGCTCTATCCCCACCGGGTCGTCGGCGCCGACGCGCTGGTTCCGGTGCGCAGCCCGGACCTGGCGCAGAACGGGCCGGTGCCGCGCCTCGGGTACGGACGGGATTCCTTCCTGGGGCGCGTCAGCCAGCTCGCCGAGGCCGAGCTCGGCCTGCCGCCGGGGCCGGTGGCCCATGCCAACCCGATGGCCGAGGCCCTGAAATGCATGGCGCTCGAGGGCCACGGCCTCGCCTTCGTGCCGCGCAGCCTCGTCACCCGCGAACTCGCCGAGGGGCGCCTCGTCACAGCGGGACCCGCGGTGCCCCTGGAGATCCGGCTCTACCGCAACGCCGCCAAGACCCACGGGCCCAGGACGCGGGCCGCCGTGGCGGCGATCTGGGCGGCGGCGGAGACGGGTCCGTCCGGACCCGTATGAGACCCATGGGGCGGGTTAGTCCGAACCCGCATAACGCTTGGGGCGGGTTAGTCCGAACCCGCATGGGGCGTTCCGACTCGGCATTGGCCCCCGCGCCGGTCTTCGCGCATCCCTCCGTCGGGACGCACGACGAGGACGGGGACGATGGCGGGACGCGAGATCTTGGGCGTGCTCGGCGGCATGGGGCCGATGGCGACGGTGGACTTCCTGCGCAAGCTCGTGGAGGCGACGCCCGCCGCCCGTGATCAGGACCATCTCGCCGTGATGGTGGCCCAGGCCGCCGACATTCCCGACCGGACCCGGGCGATCCTGGGGCAGGGGCCCGACCCGCTGCCGGCGATGACCCTGGCCCTGCGCCGCCTGGAGGCGGCCGGCGCCACCCGCATGGCGATCCCCTGCAACACCGCGCATCACTGGCACGGGGCGCTCCAGGCCCTGACGCCCGTCCCCATCCTGCACATCGTCGACGCGGTGGCGGCGGCGCTCGCCCGCCGGGGCCTGGCGGGCGGGCCGGTGGGCCTGCTCGCCACCGACGGCACCCTCCGGGCGGGGCTCTATCCCCGGCATCTCGGCCGCCACGGCTTCACCTGCCGCGCCCCAGCGGACCAGGCGGCGGTGATGCGGGCGGTCCGCCTCGTCAAGGCGGGGCGGGGCGCCGAGGCCCGGCCCCTCCTGCAGGCCGCGGCCGCGGCGCTGGTCGCGGACGGCTGCCGGCAGGTGGTGATGGCCTGCACCGAGATCCCGCTCGCCCTGACCGACCCGGCGGAGCCCCTGGGCGCGGTCCTGCTCGATGCCACCGACGCCCTGGCGCAGGCCTGCGTGGCCGCCGCCGCCCCGGTCCGCCGGGCGGCGTGACCCCGGCCCGGCCGGCTCCGACGGGCCTCGGGCCCGATGACCTTTGGGCTCGATGCGCCGCGGCTCAATTGGCCTTGGCGTTGACCTCGAGGCGGTCGAACAGGGCCGCCGGGGTCGGGGCGGCGGTGAATTCCAGCATGCCGATGCCGGCGGCGTTCTTGGGCCGCAGGCTGAGGGAGAGGGTGCCGGGCTTGGTCACGAACTGGCCCATGGCGGCGCCCACCGCCTTGGCGCCCGCCGAATTGCCCAGGATCGCCGGCACGCCGAACACGCTCGCGGTGACGTATTCCTGCTTCAGCTCCTCGGGCTTGAGGCTGAGCACCTTCGACTGGGCGGCGATGAAGCGGTCGAACAGGCCGGTATTCTCGATGGTGAGGTCCAGCGCCTTGGCGGTGGCCGACAGCATGGCGAAGCTCGACACCGCCACGTCCGGGTTGAAGACCTCCGGGCCGATGCCGCCGAGCATGCCGTTGATGCGCAGGCTGCCCATGTCCTTGCCGGAGACCGAGACCTCGGCGAGCTTCAGCTCGCGGGCGGCCTCGTCCCAGGAGGTGTCGGCCACCAGGGCGAGGTCGAGGTCGCTGTAGCCGTAGAGGCCGAGGGAGCCGAGGCCGGGTACCCCGGCCACCGCCGAGGCCGGCAGGGTCAGGCCGGACAGGCTGAGGCGCCCGGCCGTGGGCACCCCGTCGCGCGGGGTCGCGAAGTTCATCGAGCCGTCGCGCAGGCCGACATGGGTCGGGGCGGCCCCCGTGCCGCCGGCGGGCGTCCTGTCGATGGGCGTCCTGTCGGCGGGATCACGGGGCGCCTTCGCCTCGGCGGGCAGGTCGAGGCTGAGATCCTTCAGGGCCAGGGTGCCGAGGGCCGGCGTCAGCAGGCGCAGCTCGGCCTCCGAGGGCGGCGTGGTCAGGGCGGACAGCTTGCGCAGGGCCGCCACCGTCGGGCCGAGGGAGAAGCCGTCGAGGGAGAGCCGGGCGAGGCGGGCCTTGGCACCGTCGATGCCGGCGAAGCTGATGTCCTCCAGGTGGAGCCCGGCGCCGGTGAGGCCGAGGCGGCCGATGCCGAGGCTGAAGGCGTCGCGGGGCTTGGCCTCCTGGACGCTGAGGCCACTGGCCTCCAGGGAGCCCACCGAGATCGCCTCGGCGAGGTCGGCCCCGAGGCTCATCAGCCGCGAGCGCTCGGGGGGGGCGAGCCGCTCGTAGTCCACGGCCGTGAAGGCCTGGAGCGCGCCGGTCCAGGTCGCCGGGATCTGCCGGCCGCTGAGGTCGCGGCCCTCGATCCGGGCGATCTTCACGGCGGTGCCCTGGGCATCCACGTAGGCGACGTCGTCGACCGCGAAGGTGGCGTAGATCCGCTGCAGGGCGCTCTTGCCGTCGCCCGCCTCGCCGTAGAGGCGGGCGAGCACGGTGAGGTCGAGATCGGTGGCGCGCATCCGGCCGTAGGTGCCGGTGCCTTTCTGGGGACCGCCCTCCAGGAGGATCGCGGCGCCGGCGGCGGTGAGTTCGGCGATGCGCCCGGCGCGGACGTCGCGGGCGACCACGTCGCGATAGGTGACCACCGGCGTCGCCCCGGCGGTGCCGGTGCGCTCCACCCGCAACTCGGGCATCGCCAGGCTCGCGGCGTCGAGGCGCACGAGGCGGGAGGCCCAGGATTCACCGGGGCCGGGCTTCAGCAGGGCGGTGAGCTCGTCCTTCGAGAGGCGGGTGCCGCTGGCGGTGAGGCGCGGCGCCCGCAGCACCGTGTCGCCGAAGGCCAGGGTCACGTCCTGCAGGGTGACGTCCTGGACCGCCGAGGCCGCCTCCTGGGCCTGGGCCGGCCCGGGCCGCACGGCGGTCCCCGCACCGAGGAGGACGAGGACGCAGGCCGAGGCACCGGTCGCCCACGCGCGGAGGGGGCGGCCTTTCGAGCAGGTCATGGGCTTATCCGGATCGCTGGCGAAGAGGCGCTTTCAGGGGGAAAGGCCCGGAGGCGTCGGGGAGAAGGCCCATCCGTGCCGCAGTTTCACGCGGGAGGCAATCGCGGGAGCGGCCCCCGCGGGGGCCGCGCCGCACTCACAGCGAGAACGAGGTTCCGCAGCCACAGGAGGCGGTGGCCTGGGGGTTCTCGATCTTGAAGGACTGGCCGATCAGGTCGTTCACGAAATCGATGGTCGAACCGCTCATGTATTCCAGCGACATCGGGTCGACCAGGACGGTGGCGCCGTCGCGCTCGATCGCGACGTCGTCGGCGGCCCGCGCCCGCTCAATGTCGAAGGCGTAGGAGAAGCCCGAGCAGCCGCCGCCGTTCACGCTGATCCGCAGGGAGGCGCCGGGCGGTTCGGCACCCATGATCTCGTTGATGCGCTTGGCGGCGCGGGGCGTCAGGGTGATGTCGGCCATCGGGGATAGTCTCGCGGGGTGCTCTCGAAATCCGCCGGCCGTCCCGGCCGGTCGCGGGCCGGGGCGGCGTTGGAACAACGGGTGGGACACACAAGATATGCCTGGGGGGCCGATGCTGCAACGCGACGGCGCGTCGGGGGCCGGGCCGAGGCCCGGCGGAACTCTTCCGGTCGATCGAATGGGGGCGGCGAGACGTGATGCAGGCGGATGAGACTGGGCGGGGCGAGGCCCGGCGGCGCGGCGAGCGCTGGCGGGCGCCCTATGCCACCGACCCGGCGGCCACCCGCGGGCGCCTGATCCCCGAGGCGATCTCGCCCACGCGCAGCGACTTCCAGCGCGACCGCGACCGCATCATCCATTCCTCCGCCTTCCGGCGCCTCAAGCACAAGACCCAGGTCTTCGTCCACCACGAGGGCGACCATTACCGGACGCGGCTGACCCACACCCTGGAGGTGAGCCAGATCGCCCGGGCGCTCGCCCGGGCGCTCGGTCTCGACGAGGACCTCGCCGAGGCGCTGGCCCTCAGCCACGACCTCGGCCACACCTGCTTCGGGCACACGGGAGAGGACACCCTGGACGCCTGCATGGCGGACCATGGCGGCTTCGACCACAACGCCCAGGCCCTGCGCATCGTCACCCGGCTGGAGCGGCGCTACGCCGGCTTCGACGGGCTCAACCTCGCCTGGGAGACCCTGGAGGGGCTCGTCAAGCACAACGGCCCGCTGCTGGAGCCGGACGGGCGCCCGACCCGGCGCTGGACGGGCCGCGGCATCCCGGCCGCGATCCTCGAATACGACGCTCTCAACGACCTCGAACTCGCCCGCTTCGCCGGCCCCGAGGCGCAGGCCGCGGCGCTCGCCGACGACATCGCCTACGACAGCCACGACCTCGACGACGGCCTGCGCGCCGGCTTGTTCGACCTCGCCGACCTCGCCGCGGTGCCGTTCCTGCGCGGCCTCCTCGACGAGATCGAGGGGCTGTACCCGAACCTGGAGCCCTCGCGGAAGATCCACGAGCTGGCACGGCGCGTCATCACCCGCTTCGTGGAGGACGTGATCGCCGAGAGCACCCGGCGCCTCGCCGCGCTGAATCCGGCCTCGGTGGCGGATATCCGGGCGGCGCCGGAGCCGGTCGTCGCCTTCTCGGAGGCGATCACGCGGGCGGATGCGCAGATCAAGACCTTCCTGTTCGCCCGCATGTACCGCCACCCCGGCGTGCTCGCGGTGCGGGCCAAGGCCAACGACATCGTGTCCGACCTGTTCGCGCGGTTCACGGACGAGCCCGGCGCGATGCCGGAGGAATGGTCGGCGGGCCTGGAGGGGGCGGAGGCGGGACGCATCGCCCGCCGGGTCGCCGACTACATCGCGGGCATGACCGACACCTACGCGGTGATCGCCCACCGGCGCCTGTTCGCGACGACACCGGACCTGCACTGGAGCCCGGCCAGCCGCGGCCTGCCCCTCACCGACCCGTAGGGCCGGGGGCGGGCGACCTCAGAGGATCAGCCCCTCGTGGAACAGGTCGGCGGAGATCGGCAGCATGAAGTGCACGCCGATGCCGCCCTCGAAATGGCGCACCACCCGCCCGGGGGTCCGCCCGACCATCAGGCTCATGCCGATCGCCGGGGTGCTGCCGGTGGCGAGCGCGACACCCGACATCGAGATGTCGATGATCCGGGCCGACACCTCGCGTCCGCTCTCCAGGCGCAGGAGGACGCCCGTGACCAGGGGCGTCAGGCGCTCGTGCGTGCGGCCCTCCGGCAGCCCGAGGCTCTCCCGGTTGGCGAGCCAGGTCAGTTGCGAGGCGATCTTGTCGCGCTTGCGCGGCGTCGCGCTGAGGCGGACGGCGAAGCCCCCGGGGATGAGGCGGGCGATGGTGCCCTCGATCCGGCCGACATGCTCGAGGTAGAGCACCACGCGCTCGCCGACCTCGCCGGTGACGGCGCAGGTGAGGCGGACCCCGCCCGGGGACATGTCGACGGTCTGGCAGGGGTATTCCCGCCGGTCCGCCAGCATGTAGCGCCCCAGCATGGAGACCTTGACGCGGTGGTGCCGGCGCAGGTCCGAGATCCGGACGTCACGGGGCAGCCTCGCGGGCGGACGGGCGGCGACCTCGATCATGGGAACAGGGCGACTCGTTTCGAGGCTTCACTGCCCGTCAGGCTACCGGTCGCTGGTTACGATAAGGTTTGCCCGGTTCAGGCGCGTCCGCCGGGATGGACGAGGAGGTGGCCGCGCCGGAGGGGGGCGCTGTCGTTGGCGGGCTCGGGCAGGTCCTGCAGGGTCGCCTGCGCATCGCGGTAGGCCGGGGCGGCCTCGTGGCCGAGGATGCGCAGGGAGGTGGTGCGGATCTGCGTCAGGGGCCGGATGCCGAGCCAGTGCGGCACGCAGGTCGGGCTGAGGGCGCCCAGGATGCGGGACTGGGTCTCGCCGTGGTGGCGCAGGGGCAGCAGCAGGAGTTCGAGGTCGATGCCCTCGCCGCGCTCGGTCAGGCCCTGCAGGCCGGCCACGACCCCGACCGTGTCCAGGGCCACGGCCTCGACCAGCAGCCACGGATCGGCGTCGGGCCGACCCCAGAGGCCGGCGAAGTCCCGGCCCTTCAGCTCGCGCCCGAACAGGGCGCAGACATGGGTGCCGGCCAGCCGGACCGAGGCCGCCCCGCGCGCCATGTCGACCTCGAGGATCAGGCTGTCGGCCAGGAGGTTGCGGATCTCGCCGGGCTCGATCTCGCTGCGCTCCGGCGCGGCGCGGGCGTGCCGCAGCTTGTCCCAGTAGGCGTGGAGCAGGCGGCTGGTCGGATGCTTCATGGGAGTCCCACAATGGCACGGTCCGGCGAGGGACCTTCTCGGATCGGGCGCTTTCGGGACGGTTCTGGGCCGCTCCCGAAGTCTGTGCCAGGCTCCGCGCAGAGCTTATGCCGCCCACCCTCGCGACGCCCCCTTAACCCTTCGTCAAGGTTAACGGGGACCGGGGGTTGTCCACCGACAAGTTTAGGCAGGCCGCCTCCGCGCGAGGCCGGGCGGAGCGCGGCGATTGTTCACGCGGCGCGGCTTTCCGGCACCGCGGGGCTTGCGGCGCCGCATCCCGCCCCGACATGGTGGCCCCATGGATGCCAGCCCCGACCTGCCGCCGCAGAACCGCGTTCCGATCTTCAACATGCCGGGCGTGGTCACCGCGTCGATCGGGGTGCTGGTGGGAATCCACGCCCTGCGCGAATTCGTGCTGCCGGATACCTGGGACATCGCCGCCCTGATCGACCTCGCCCTGATTCCCGGGCGCTGGAGCGTGGCCGTCGATCCCGCCCGGGCCGAGGAACTCCTGCGGGCGGCCGCGGCGCTGGCGGGCGACCCCGAGGTCGTCGAGGCCCGGCAGGCCTTCGCGCGCTACGTGGCGGCCGACCCCGCCGCGATGCCCTGGACCTTCGCGACCTACGCGCTGCTGCACGGCTCGTGGATGCACGTGATCTTCAACACCGTCTGGCTCGCCGCCTTCGGCTCGCCGGTGGCCCGCCGCTACGGCCCTTGGCGCTACGGCCTGATCGCCCTCGTGGGCGCGGTGGCGGGCGGCATCCTCCACGTCCTCCTCGACCCCTTGAGCACCGCGCCCCTGATCGGGGCCTCGGCGGGCGTCTCGGCCCTGATGGCGGCCGCCGCGCGCTTCGTGTTCCAGCCGCCGCCGGTCTATGCCGGCGCCCTCCCCTGGCAGCGCCCGGCGCCACCCCCGCTCCAGACCATCCCGGAGCTGATGCGCAACCGCACCGCGGTGGTGTTCCTGGGGATCTGGCTGGCGACGAACTTCCTGTTCGGGATCATCGCCCTGCCGCTCGGCGCCGAGGCGACCTCGGTGGCCTGGGACGCGCATCTCGGCGGCTTCGTCGCGGGCTTCTTCCTGCTGCCGCTGCTCGACCGCACCCGGCGCTGATCGCCGGCCCCGGCTCCGGCCCCGGCTCCGGCCCCAAAATCTGAATTATCCTGCTATTCACCCGGCAAGACCCTGCGGGATCTTGCCATATGCGGGCGCACGCCACACAATCGCCATAGACCGAGCCGGGCGCCCCGCCGCGACAGGCCAAGCCCGGCCGCCCCATCCCACGGGTGAATTCAGGGAAAGGACACGTCCATGACCGTTGCTCGCATCCTCGCCGAGAAGGGCCGCTCCGTCGTCACGGTGGAGCCGCAGCGCACCCTCGACGAGGCCATCCACCTCCTGGCCGAGAAGCGCATCGGCGCCGTCGTCGTCAGCGATGCGGACGGGGCGGTGCGCGGCATCCTCTCCGAGCGCGACATCATGCGGGCGCTCGCCGCCAAGGGCGCCAACGCCCTCGACGCCCTGGTCTCGGAGCACATGACCGCCGAAGTCACCACCTGCACCCGCGCCTGCAGCATCGAGGAGGTCATGCATCTCATGACCGAGGGCCGCTTCCGCCACGTGCCGGTGGTCGAGGAGGAGCGGCTCGCCGGCCTCATCTCCATCGGCGACGTGGTCAAGCGCCGGATCGAGGCCGTCGAGGCCGAGCACCGGGCCATGCGCGACTACATCACCATGGCGTGAGACAGGTCCGGTCCGGGCCCGGATCAGGTCCGGGCGGCGGCCGCCGCCACGAGGCCGCGGATCTGGGGCAGGGCGGCCCGCGCCGCCTCCCGGCCGAGGGCGATCCCCTCGGCCGCCCGGTGAAACTCGAACAGCCCCATCCCGGCCAGGCGCGGCACGATGGCGATGTCGGGCGGGTCACCGGCCAGGCGCGCCCGCGAGATCCGGTCCTGCGTGATGTTGAAGGCGTCGAGCATGACCCGGGCCATCCCAGGGGTGGCGAGGCCGTTCGCCCGCTCGGGCTCGGCCTGCCGCGGCCCCGGACGGCGCAGGATCCAGCGCCGGGGCCGGCGGGGGGCGGGGAGCACGGCCTCGGCCGTGACCCGGGCGGGCGATGCCTCCCGCGTGCCGGGGCGCGGGTCGCCGTTGAGGTTGACGCAGATCACGAGGTCGGCCCCCAGCGCCCGGGCGATCGTCACCGGCACCGGGTTGACCAGGGTGCCGTCGAGGAGGAGCCGGCCGCCGCAGCGCACCGGCGGGAAGACGCCCGGCAGGGCGTAGGAGGCGCGCAGGGCCTCCACCAGGCAGCCCCGGGTGAGCCAGACCTCCTCGCCGCTGTGGAGGTCGGTGGCGACGCTGGCGAAGCGGATCGGCAGGCCCTCGATGCGGCGGTCGGCGAGGTCGTGCTGGAGGCGCCGCTTCAGGCGGTCGCCCGCGATCAGGCCGGAGCGCAGCCGCAGGTCGAGGAGGCCCATCACGCTGCGCCGGGTCAACGACAGGGCGAAGGCCTTGAGCAGGCCGAGCTGGCCCGCCGCGTAGCAGCCCCCCACCACGGCGCCGATGGAGCAGCCGGCCACCACGGCCGGATGGATGCCGGCCTCCTCCAGCACCTCGATCACCCCGATCTGCGACCAGCCCCGGGCCGAGCCGCCGCCGAGCGCGAGGCCGATGCGGGGGCCGGGGGCCTGCGGCGGGGCCACGGGCTCGACCGCCCCGGCCGGAAAGCGCGCGCGGGCGGGCGCCACTTGCCGGACCTCGACCCGGGCGGGCCCGGGGGACAGGCCGTCCCACATCATCGCCGGACGGCGCCGGAACGGGGGGACCGGGAAGACGGGACACGGACGGCGCGCCGGGGCCGGACCCGCCTCGGACAGGTCCGCATCGCGCCGGGATCAGGCATCGGCGGGCCGCAGGGTCGCGCGGCCGGTCGCCGGATCGTGATCGACCCGGCGGTAGAAGCAGGCGCGCCGGCCGGTGTGGCAGCAGCCGCCGTCGCCCCCGACCGTCACGCGGATCAGCACGGCGTCCTGGTCGCAATCGACCCGCATCTCGACGACGCGCTGGACCTGCCCGCTGGTGGCGCCCTTGTGCCAGAGCTCGCCCCGGGAGCGCGACCAGTACCAAGCCTCGCCGGTCTCCAGGGTGCGGGCCAGGGATTCGGCATTCATGTGGGCGAGCATCAGAACCTGCCCGTCGGCGGCGTCGACGGCGATGCAGGAGACGAGGCCGTTGGCGTCGAAGCGGGGGGTGAAGGCGGTCCCCTCCTCGACCTCGGCCCGGCTGCCCGGCTCCGGGAAGGCGCGGGTCATGGGGAGACAGACGTCATCGCGGGCCGGCTCAGGACTTGTTGCGCACGAGGGTGAGGAAGCGGACCTGCTCGTTGGCGTCGTTGCGGAAGGCGCCGCGGAACTGGGTGGTGATGGTGGAGACGCCGGCCTTCTGGACGCCGCGCATCGCCATGCAGAGGTGCTCGGCCTCGACCATCACGGCGATGCCGCGGGGCTTGAGGATGCTCTCGATCACGTCGGCGATCTGGGCCGTCATGGTCTCCTGGGTCTGCAGGCGGCGGGCGAAGGTGTCGACCACGCGGGCGAGCTTCGACAGGCCGACCACGCCCTTGGTCGGGTAGTAGGCGATGTGCGCCAGCCCCATGAAGGGCACCATGTGGTGCTCGCAGTGGGAGTAGAACGGGATGTCGCGCACCAGCACGATGTCCGAGTAGCCCTCGACCTCCTCGAAGACCCGCTCGAGCAGCGCGTCGGCATCCTGGCTGTAGCCGCCGAAGATCTGGCCGTAGGCCTTTACCACCCGCGCCGGCGTGTCGCGCAGGCCTTCGCGGTTCGGGTCGTCGCCGGCCCAGCGCAGCAGCGTGCGCACGGCGGCCTCGGCCTCCTCGCGGCTCGGGCGGCCGGTGGCGACGGCCTCGGGCACCCGCTGGGCGGAGGCGGGCAGGGGTGCGATCTCGGGTGCGGTCTCGGGGGCTTCGGGCGCGCGCGCGTTGTCGTTGCGCATGGCGCTGAGGGCGCCGTTCTGGCGGGTCGGTTCCATCCCGGATTCCTCCGTCTCGGTCAGGCGGTAGGAGAGGGATTTGAGCGCGGCATCCATGGCATCTTCCGCCCGGGCGATCCGGGTCGTCATCGGGTGGCTGTCAGGCTTTGCGTACATCGTCGAACCATGGGGCCGTCGGAAAAGCTCGGCCGATGCCCGGACGGTGCCGTCTGCCGTGGCGCGACCCCGGCCGTGGGCGCGACCCGGGTCGACGAGCCGCCTCCTCGCGAAACGGTGCGTGGGGGCCTATATCGACGTTATCGCGCCGTCGCGCAATGCGGGCCGCGCGGATCAGACATCCGGGATCGGAAGCCGGCTCCGCGCCCGGCCGTCCCGGCGGAGCCGCGAGGGAACCTGGCGGAACCGCAGATGAACCCCGCGGACCCGCAACTGGATCGATCTTCCATGCTCGACGACATCTACAACCGTCGCATCCTCGAACTGGCCGCCGACATCCCGCGTCTCGGGCGCCTGCCGGCGCCGGATGCCAGCGCCACCGCGCATTCGAAGCTCTGCGGCTCCACCGTCACGGTGGACCTCGCGGTGCGGGACGGTACGGTCACCGACTTCGCCCACGAGGTGAAGGCCTGCGCCCTGGGCCAGGCCTCGTCCTCGCTCATGGCCCGCCACGTGGTCGGCACCAGCACCGACGAGCTGCGCGCGGTCCGGGCCGCCATGCGGCGGATGCTCAAGGAGAACGGCCCGGCGCCCACGGGGGCCTGGGCGGACCTCGCCGTGCTGGAACCGGTGCGCGACTTCAAGGCCCGCCACGCCTCGACGCTCCTGACCTTCGACGCGGTGGTGGAGGCCCTCGACCGGATCGAGGCCGGGGCGGCGGCGGCCGAGTAGCATGCTCCTCCGCCGCGTCGCCCACGGGGCGATCCGCACCTATCAGCTCACCCTGTCGAGCCTGATCGGCCGCCAGTGCCGGCACTGGCCCTCGTGCTCGCACTACACCGACGCGGCGATCCAGCGACACGGGCTCTGGGCCGGCGGCTGGATCGGGTTTTCCCGCATCTGCCGCTGCGGCCCCCTCGGCACCCACGGCATCGACCTGGTGCCGGAGGCGCTGCCGCCGGGCGCCGCCTGGTTCCGCCCCTGGCGCTACGGCCGCTGGCGCGGGGTCAACGCACCGCCCTCGCCCTTCGCCTGCGAGGCGACGGAGGAGGGGGCGCCTAGACCGGCGCCGCCGTGATCCACTTCAGGAACACCAGCGTGCCCGTCACCGTGAGGGCGCCGCCGATGCGGGTGGCGATCTGGGCGAAGGGCATCAGGGTCATCCGGTTAGCGGCGGTGAGGATCGCCACGTCGCCGGTGCCGCCCTGGCCGCTGTGGCAGGCGTTCACGATGGCGGTCTCGATCGGGTACATGCCGAGCCGGCGCCCGACGACGTAGCCCGTCGCCATCAGGGTGACGACGGTGGCCACGATGGTGATGAGGTTCGGGATCGTGAACGCCGCCACGAGCTTGTCCCAGGGGGTGAGCGAGACGCCGATGGCGAAGAGCAGCGGGTAGGTCATGCCGACCTGGACGAACTTGTAGACGATGAAGCCGCCGGCCTGGAGCCGGGGCGAGACCGCGCTGGCGAGCTTGGCCAGCACCGCCAGGAACAGCATCGCCACGGGGGCGGGCAGGCCGGTGAGGTGGTGGCACATCACGCCGAGGAGGTAGAGCGTCACCGCCGTGAGGCCGGCCGCCGCCACCGTGGCGGCGTCGATCGGGCCGGTCTCCACGGGCGCGCCCGCCTCCATGTCGTTCTCGGTGTCGGGCTGCAGGCGGCCCTCGCCGGTCAGGTGCGGGCGGCGCTTGCCCACCGCGTTGAGGGTGCCGGCCAGGATGATCGCCGTGAGGCTGCCCAGCATCACCGGCGGCAGCACCTGGGCGAAGACGTCGCCCTGCGGCATCCCGAGGATCGCCCCGTAGCCGATGGAGAGCGGGATCGCGCCCTCGCCGACGCCGCCGGCCATGATCGGCACCACGATGAAGAAGAAGGTGTGGTGCGCCCCGAGCCCCAGCAGGGTGCCCACCAGGGTGCCGACGCAGCCCGCCGCCAGGGAGCCGAGGCCGAGGGGGACGAAGATCTTGAGGAAGCCCTTGATCAGCACCGCCCGGTCCATGCCCAGGATGCTGCCGACGATGATCGCCGCGATGTAGAGGTAGAGGAAGTTGGTGAACTTGGTGAAGTCGGTGATCGCCTTGACGATCGGACCCGGGATCAGCGCGTAGTAGACCAGCGCCGAGGGGATGAAGGTGGCGAAGATCGCCCCCGCCCCGATCTGGCGCAGGACCGGCAGGCGCTTGCCGATCTCCGCGCAGGTGAAGCCGCCGAGCACCAGCACGGCGATCATCGTCGGCGCGTCGGCCTTGATCTCGCCCTCCGCGGTCAGCACCCAGAGCAGCGCCACCAGGATCAGGTAGACCGGCAGCGGGATGATGCCGATCTGGATGTCGACGAGGCGCCACCAGCCCTGCGGCCAGAATCGCTGCGTCCCGGCCCGTCCCCCCGGCAGGTGGGCCGTCGTGGTGATCGCGACGCCCTCGGGGTGCGCCGTCGGTACGGGGCTCGGCATGAACGTGTCTCCCGGCGAAAGCCCTGTTTGCCCCGCGGGGCCGGCTCGTCTCTGATTTTTGGATTTTTTTCTGGTCTCGACCGTGCGGAACGGAAGGCCGGGGGCCAGCATCAGTCGGGTCGGGCCGTCCTTGTCAATTGATCGGCCGGCACGGGCGGCAATGGTGATTGAGGATCACTTGCGATTGTCAGCAGCCCGCGATTGTCGGCAGTCCGGGGACGGGAGCGCCGGCCCGGCGCGGGCGATGCCCCGCTCGGAATTCGCGTTCCTTCCCGCTGCGAATGGGTCTAAACGGCCCGGCGCGGCGGCGCATCGCGGCCGCCCCGATCCGAGAACCGCCCCCGCTTACCTGCCGCGTACGCAGGAGTGAGCCTCCAAGGAGCCCCGGCCATGCCGACCCTGACCTTCCCCGACGGCAACACCCGCAGCTACGACGCCGCGATCACCGGCCGTGCCGTCGTCGAGGGCATCGCCAAGTCCCTGGCCAAGCGCACCGTCGCCATGGCGCTCGACGGTACGGTGCGCGACCTCGACGACACGATCGAGCGGGACGCCCGCATCGAGTTCCTCGACCGCACCGATCCGCGCAGCCTCGAGCTGATCCGGCACGACTGCGCCCACGTGCTGGCCGAGGCGGTGCAGGCCCTGTGGCCGGCGACGCAGGTCACCATCGGCCCGGTGATCGAGAACGGGTTCTACTACGACTTCGCCCGCGACGAGCCCTTCACGCCGGAGGACTTCCCGAAGATCGAGGCGAAGATGCGCGAGCTGATCGCGCGCGACGCCCCCTTCACCAAGGAGGTCTGGAAGCGCGACGACATCCGGGCGCTCTTCGCCGGGAAGGGCGAGGCCTACAAGGTCGAGCTCGTGGACGCGATCCCGCCCGGCGAGGACCTCAAGGTCTACCGCCAGGGCGACTGGTTCGACCTCTGCCGCGGCCCGCACATGACCTCCACGGGCAAGGTCGGCACCGCCTTCAAGCTGATGAAGGTGGCGGGCGCCTATTGGCGGGGCGATTCCAACAACCCGATGCTGACCCGCATCTACGGCACCGCCTGGGCCACGAAGGAGGATCTCGACGCCTACCTGCACCGCCTGGAGGAGGCCGAGCGCCGCGACCACCGGCGCCTGGGGCGCGAGATGGACCTGTTCCACTTCCAGGAGGAGGGACCCGGCGTCGTGTTCTGGCACGCCAAGGGCTGGACGGTGTTCCAGGAGCTGATCGCCTACATGCGCCGGCGCCTGCGCGGCGACTACCAGGAGGTCAACGCCCCCCAGATCCTCGACAAGGCCCTGTGGGAGACCTCCGGCCACTGGGGCTGGTACCGCGAGAACATGTTCGCGGCCCAGAGCGCCGGCGACGAGGCCGAGGACAAGCGCTGGTTCGCGTTGAAGCCCATGAACTGCCCCGGCCACGTGATGATCTTCAAGCACGGCCTGAAGTCCTACCGCGACCTGCCCCTGCGCATGGCCGAGTTCGGCGTGGTCCATCGCTACGAGCCCTCGGGCGCCATGCACGGCCTGATGCGGGTGCGCGGCTTCACCCAGGACGACGCGCACATCTTCTGCACCGAGGACCAGCTCGCCGACGAGTGCCTCAAGATCAACGACCTGATCCTCTCCACCTACGCGGATTTCGGCTTCGGCGAGATCGTGGTGAAGCTCTCGACCCGCCCCGAGAAGCGGGTCGGGTCGGACGCCCTCTGGGACCATGCCGAGGACGTCATGACCCGGGTGCTCACCCAGATCGAGGAGCAGTCCGGCGGCCGGATCAAGACCGCGATCAACCCGGGGGAGGGCGCCTTCTACGGGCCGAAATTCGAGTACGTCCTGCGCGACGCCATCGGGCGCGACTGGCAGTGCGGCACGACGCAGGTCGACTTCAACCTGCCGGAGCGCTTCGGCGCGTTCTACGTCGATGCCGAGAGCGGCAAGAAGCCCCCGGTCATGGTCCACCGCGCCATCTGCGGCTCGCTGGAGCGCTTCACCGGGATCCTGATCGAGCATTTCGCGGGGCATTTCCCGCTCTGGCTCGCGCCGACGCAGATCGTCGTGGCCACCATCACGGGCGACGCCGACCCCTATGCCCGGGAGGTCGTGGCCGCCGCGACGCGCCTCGGCCTGCGTGTCGAGGCCGACCTGAGAAACGAGAAGATCAACTACAAGGTCCGCGAGCACTCCCTGGCCAAGGTCCCGGTGATGCTCGTGGTCGGCCGCAAGGAGGGCGAGGAGCGCACGGTCTCGGTGCGGCGCCTCGGCAGCCAGCACACCCGCACCGGCGGCCTCGACGAGACCCTGGCCGCCCTGGTGGCGGAGGCGACCGCGCCGGACCGCATCCGGGCGGATTCGGTGGCCGAGACCGTGCCGAGCGCCGAGGTCGCCCTCGACGGCCGGCACGGCGAGGCGCCGACGCCCTGAGGCCGCGCCTCCCACCCCGGAGACGAGGCGGGAGGCGGCGTCAGCCCGCCTTGGCGATGACCTCGACGTCGCGGTTCAGGCCGCTCTCGACCTTGAACTCGCGGGTGTAGACCTGCCCGTCGTGGCGGGCGATGAGGACGTAGTCGCCCTCCGCCAGGGTCACCTGCGGGAAGGCCCCGATGGCCTCGCGGATGGTGTCGCCGCCCGGCGTCAGCACCGAGAAGGCGGTGCCCGCGAAGGCCTCCGCCCCCTCGGCCGCCACGAGCTTGAGGGTCAGGGTCGCGGCGCGGTGGTTGAGGGTGGCGTCCGTGACCTTGCCGTTCTCCACCTTGAGGTCGGCGCGCTGGATCGCGTTCGAGCCGCCATAGGTCGAGACCACGTGGTAGGTGCCCTCCGGCAGGCGCAGGAGCTCGCCCGCCTTGACGCCGCTGCGCACGAGGCGCCCCTCCGAATTCGTCCCGATCGGCACGAAGACCGAGAAGGCGAGCTGGTCGGAGCTGAGCTTCACGTCGCCGATGGCGCCCGAGAGCTTGAGCGCCCCGGCATTGACCTTGAGCTGCTCGGAGGCCGGCTGGCCCGCCATGACGACCCGGCGCGAGGCGCTGGCGAAGCCGTAGGTCACGGTGGCCACGTAGGAGCCCGGCGCCAGGGTGAAGCTCGGCTCGGCCGCCTCGGAGCGGGCCACGATAGCGGGCTTCGTCCCGTCCGTGCGGTCCTCGTAGATGCGCCAGGCGAGCCCGGAGCGCAGGGGCCTGTCGCCGCCGGCGAACACCGCCGAGAGGTTCAGGGCCGCGCTCGCCGCGCTGGGCAGCGGCGGCGCCGAGGGATCGGACATCGACGGGGCCGACAGGGTGGGGGAGGGGAGGTTGGGCCCGATCCGGTTGTGAAAGGCGTTGCCGTCCTGCGCCGCGGCGGGTCCGGGGGGACCGCCGAGGAGGAGGGCGCAGCCCAGCCAGACCGATCCGTATCCTGCCCGCGCCATCCCGCACCTCCCCGCTTCCGCCGGCGTTGCCAATCCGCCGCCGACGCGCCATGTCACGGGTGGCCGCCGCGCCCCGGTGCCCGCCCTCTGGAACCGGACCATGGCGGCGGCAAGGCCGCCCCGGCCCGGGTGCCGGCCCTCCGGGTGCGAGGCCCCGCCTCCACTCGCCCGATCCTGCTCCAGGGACGCCATGAACGCCACCCTCGATCTCCTGCGCACCCGCCGCTCGGTCCCGCCCCTCCGCCTGGACGGGCCGGGCCCGGACGCGGCCGAGCTCGACGCGCTCCTCACCATCGCCGCGCGCGTGCCGGACCACGGCAAGCTGGCCCCCTGGCGCTTCCTGGTGATCGCCGGCGAGGCCCGGACGCGCATCGGCGGGACCATCGCGGCGGCCTATGCCGCCGACCATCCGGAGGCCGACGCCGCCCGCCTCGCGCTGGAGCGCAACCGCCTCGCCCTGGCCCCCCTGGTGGTGGCGGTGGTGTCGCGGGCCGGCCCGCACGTCAAGATTCCGGAATGGGAGCAGGTGCTCTCGGCCGGCGCCGTGGCGATGAACCTCGTGGTGGCGGCCAACGCCGCGGGCTACGCCACCGCCTGGCTCACCGAGTGGTTCGCCTACGATTCCCGCATCCTCGACGTCCTCGGCCTCGAGCCCGGCGAGCGCCTCGCGGGCTTCATCCATATCGGGCGCGCCCAGGAGGTGCCGCCCGACCGGCCCCGCCCGGTGCTGGCCGACATCGTCACCCGGCTCTGAGGGGCACCCCATGCATTACGACGCCGAGACCAAGGGCCTGCCGCACAACCCGCTGAAGGCCCTGGTGGCCCCGCGCCCGATCGGCTGGATCAGCGCGATGAACCGCGACGGCGCGGTGAACCTCGCGCCCTATTCCTACTTCAACGCCGTGGCATCCGGCCCCGACATGGTCATGTTCTCCTCGGCCGGGCGCAAGGACGCCATGACCTTCGCGGAGGAGGGCGGCGAGTTCGTCTGCAACCTCGCCACCTACGACCTGCGCGAGGCGGTGAACGCCACCTCGGCGCCCCTGCCGCGCGGAGAGAGCGAGTTCGCCTATGCGGGCCTGACCCCGGCGCCATCGCGAAAAGTGCGCCCGCCCCGGGTCGCCGAATCGCCCGCCGCCCTGGAGTGCAGGTGGCTGCAGACCGTGCCGCTGACGCCGCTGGACGGCAGCGACGCCTCGCACTTCCTGGTGATCGGGCAGGTGGTCTCGATCTACATCGACGACCGCTTCATCAAGGACGGCCTCGTCGACACCGGCGCCATGCGGCCGATCCTGCGCGGCGGCTACTTCGACTACTTCACCGCCGAATCCGAGACCCGGTTCGAGCTGCGCCGCCCAGCCGGCGGGGGCGGGTAGGCCACTCGGCCTCCCCTCAAGTCAGCCAGGCACATGGCCGCCAATCCTTGATTTCTGTATCACTTAGTGCTACGATTCAAGATGGCCGCCGACATCCCCAGAACCTTCAAGACGGCATGGTTCTTCAAAGCCGCCCGAAAGGCTCGCATCCGGGACGACGCGCTGTGCGAGGCGATCCGGGATGTAGCGCGAGGTCAGGCCGACGATCTGGGGGGCGGCGTCTTCAAGAAGCGCCTGGACAAGAACCGACATCGCAGCATCATCCTGGCCAAGGGGGGTCGATACTGGATCTTCGCCTACCTGTTCGCCAAGAAGGACAGAGCAAACATCGCGGACGACGAACTGGAGGACTTTCGAACCCTCGCCAAGGCTTACGGGGCGATGACCGAGAAGCAGCTTGCCGAACTCATTGCAGACAGGGACCTGACGGAGATTTGCCATGGCGACGAAAGCTAGATTCAGGAGCGCGGCCTCCGAGGCGCTCCACACGTCTGCTGCCATGCTTCACAAGGTGGGTGCCCTCGACAAGGCGACAATGCGCGACTTCGATGCGCGTCATCTGGCTGTCCCGAACGACATCGAGCCTGCTCAGATCAAGCAGATCCGTGAGGCCAACAACGTCAGCCAGCCCGTCTTCGCGCGCTACCTCAACACGAGCGAGAGCACCGTCGAGAAGTGGGAAACCGGCGCCAAGCGGCCGAGCGGGATGGCGCTCAAGCTGCTGAGCGTCGTCCGGAAGCACGGGTTGCAGGTTCTCGCCTGACGCTCCCCACCTTCGGTCTCGCTGCGCGAGCCGTGACGACCGATGCCGCGCCGGCCTAGGCACCCCGGCGGCGGCGCCCCAGCCTCTCCGCGATGGCGATGCCGCCGATGACGAGGGCCAGCGCCAGGGCGTCGTGCCAGCGGAAGGGTTCGCCCACCAGCAGGATGGCGAGGCCGGCCCCGAAGATCGGCACCAGGTTGACGAAGAGACCGGCCCGGTTCGGGCCGATCAGCTCGACGCCGCGCATGAAGGCGAGCTGCGCGATGAGCGAGGGCCCGAGCGCCACGAACAGCACGATGGCCCAGCCCTTGCGCGTCGGCCAGATCGTGTGGCCCAGCGCCCATTCGGCGTAGAGCGGCGGCAGGGAGGTCACGAGGGCCGAGAGCGCCACCGCCGTGAAGAAGCTGAGGCCCGAGACCTTCGGCCTGTGCGAGAGCGCCACGGTGTAGCCGGCATAGAGCAGGCAGGCGACCAGCATCAGCACGTCGCCCCGGTTGAAGGCGAAGGTGGCGAGCACCCGCCAGTCGCCGTGGGTCGCCGCCACCACGGCGCCCGCGAGCGTCACGGCCACGCCGAGGAGCTGCGCGCCCGTCACCGCCACCCGGTGGACCAGATAGTTGATCAGGATGACGAGGACCGGGATCGCCCCCTGGAACAGGGCGATGTTGATGCCGCTGGTGAACAGGCCGGCGGCGTAGAACAGGCTGGCGTAGAGGGTGTAGCCGCAGGCCCCCATCAGCAGCACGTAGCGCCAGTGCCGCGCCAAGCGGTCCCACTCCGCCACGAGGCCGGCCCGCGCCGGCAGCGCCAGGGCGAGGCAGGCGAAGGCCCAGCGCAGGCAGGTCAGCACCTGGGGCGAGACCTCGCCCGCCGCCCATTTGCTCGCCACCACGTTGCCGCCCCAGAGCAGCATCGTGAACACGAGGAGCGGGTAGGCCGTGGCGGCCGGCTCGGCCGCGCGTCCGGCGGGCGTCTCCGGGACGCGCATGGGGCGGATCTCCCTGGGCTCGCCGGGCCCGAGGCCGGCCGACGCGGGCGGGGATAGCCCGCCGCGCCGCGCGGGGACAGGCCGCCCGGCGCAACACCGCCATCGAAATCCGCCCGCATCCGCCGCCGGCGCCGCCCAGGGACCGTACCCATCCCCCGCTATCGATCCGCCCGCGCTATCGACGGGCGCGCCGATTCCCTATGCCGGTGGACAAGGTTATGCCGGCCCGGAACGCGGCGGCGACACGGCCGCGGCAACGGCAGGGGAGGGCGAGACATCCGGTGACGTGGCGATCCCTCCTCCTCGCCGGCCTCGCGGCGGCCGGCCTCGGCGGCCTCGCCGTCTCGCCCCAGGGCGCCGCCCTCCTCGGCGCGGCGCGCGAGCGCCTCGAGGCGCTCCAGGCCAGACCCGGGGCGGCGAAACCCGCGCACCTGCCGGCCCAGCGCACCGCCGTGGAGGAGGGCCGCACCGTGGTGCGCCTCTCGGCCGCCGAGCGCACCCGCATCGGCATCGTCACCGAGGCCCGGCCCCTGGCCGAGCACCGGGAGGAGCTGCAGGCCTATGGCAGCGTCCTCGACCTCGCCCGGGTCACCGACCTGACCAACGCCTATGCCAGCGCCCGGGCCGCCCTCCAGACCGCCCAGGCCCGGGCCGAGGTCTCGCGCAGCGCCCTGCAGCGGGCGAGGTCGCTCGGTCAATACGCCACCACCGTGCAGCTCGAGACCGCGGGGGGCACCGCCCAGACCGACCAGGCCGCCCTGGCGGCGGCGGAATCGCAGGTGCGCACCCTCTCGGCCACCGCCCAGCAGGAATGGGGGCCGGTGATCGGCCGGGCCATCGTCGAGCGCTCGGCCACCATCACCCGGCTGATCGAGCGGACCGACTTCCTGGTGCAGGTCACCCTGCCCCCGGGGGAGGGCCTGAAGGGCCCGCCGGCGGCGGCCTTCGCCGAGGTGCCGCCCCAGAGCGCGCGGGTCGCCCTGACCTACGTCTCCCCCGCGACCCGCACGGACCCGCGCATCCAGGGCCTGAGCTTCTTCTACACCGTGCCGGGCGACAGCGGCTTCCTGCCCGGCATGAGCATGCTGGCCTTCCTGGCGGCGGACCGCAGCGTCACGGGCCTGAGCGTGCCCGAGGACGCGGTGGTGCACTGGCAGGGGGGCGCCTGGATCTACCGGGCGGTGGGGCCCGACGCCTTCGCCCGCCACCGCCTGAAGGCCGACCCGCCGATGTCGGCCGACGCCTACGTGGTGGAGGACCTGCCCGGCGGCACCGAGATCGTGCTCGCGGGCGCGCAGGCGCTCCTCTCCGAGGAGATGAAGAGCCAGCTCCAGGTCTCGGGCGGCGTCGATGACGATTGAGGCGTACCGTCCCGAGCCGGGGCGTTCCGGGGCACAGGGCCATGGCGGCCCCCAGGCGGCCCTGGTCGCCTTCGCGGTGCGCTTCCGCGGCATCGTCCTGGCGCTCAGCCTGGCGCTGGCCGGCTACGGCTTCGTCGTGCTGGCGGACGCCCAGTACGACGTCTTCCCGGAATTCGCCCCGCCCGCCGTGGTGATCCAGACAGAGGCGCCCGGCCTCAACCCGGAACAGGTCGAGGTGCTGGTGACCCAGCCCGTGGAAGTGGCGGTCAACGGCCTGCCGGGGGTGGTCTCCCTGCGCTCGAGCTCGATCCAAGGCCTGTCGGTGATCACCGTGACCTTCGGGGCCGGCAGCGACATCTACCGGGTGCGCCAGCTCGTCACCGAGCGGCTGACGGCGCTGGCCGGCCGCCTGCCCCAAGGCGTGCTGCCGCCGGCGATGACGGCGCTGACCTCCGCCACCAGCACGGTGCTGCTCGTGGGCCTGACCACCCAGAGCCGCTCCGACATGGACCTGCGCACCCTGGCGGACTGGACCGTCCGCCTGCGCCTCCTCGCCGTGCCGGGCATCGCCCAGGTCTCGGTCTACGGCGGCGCGGTGCGCTCGCTCCAGGTGCAGATCCGCCCCAACGACCTCGTGCGCTTCAACATCGGCGTCAACGACGTGCTGGCCGCCGCCCGCAAGGCCACCGGCGTGCGCGGGGCCGGCTTCGTCGACACGCCCAACCAGCGCATCGCCCTCCAGACCGACGGCCAGTCGCTCAGCCCCGAGGCGGTCTCGCGCACGGTGCTGATCAACGAGGGCGGGGCCAGCGTGACCCTGGCGGACGTCGCCACCGTGGTCGCCACCGGCGAGCCGGCGATCGGCGCCGCCCTGGTGGACGGCCGGCCCGGGGTGCTCCTCATGGTCGGCGCCCAGTACGGCGCCAACACCCGCGCGGTCACCGCCCGGGTCGAGGCCGCCCTGGAGGAGCTGCGCCCGGCCCTGTCGCGCGAGGGCGTGACCCTGCACGCCGACCTGTTCCGCCCGGCCAACTTCATCGCCATCGCCAACGGCAACGTGCTGCAGGCCCTCGGGCTCGGCGGCATCCTGGTGGTCGTGGTGCTGTTCGTCTTCCTCTACGACTGGCGCACCGCCGTGATCTCGGCGCTGGCGATCCCGCTCTCGCTCATCGCCGCCGTGGTGGCGCTCCAGGCGCTGGGCGAGAGCCTCAACACCATGACGCTGGGCGGCCTCGCCATCGCCATCGGCGAGGTGGTGGACGACGCGGTGATCGGCGTCGAGAACGTGGTCCGGCGCCTGCGCGAGAACCGCCGCCTCGGCGGCCCGCGGCCCGAGGGGCGGGTGGTCCTCGACGCCATCCTGGAGGTGCGCACGGCGGTGGCCTACGCCACCATCGCGGTGCTGCTGGTGTTCCTGCCCGTGCTCGCCCTGTCGGGCATCGCCGGCCGGCTGTTCGGCCCCCTGAGCCTCGCCTACATCCTCGCGGTGGTGGCCTCGCTGGCCGTCGCCCTCACGGTGACCCCGGCGCTGGCGATGTGGCTGCTGACGAACCGGCGCGAGGCCTCGACCGAGGAGCCGCCGGTGATGCGCGCCGCGCGCCGCCTCTACGCCCGCCTGCTGACCCGGATCGACCGCTTCCCGCGCCTCGTCATGGCCTGCGGCCTCCTCGTCACCCTCCTGGGGGCCGCCTTGGTGCCGTTCTTCGGCTCGACCTTCCTTCCCGACCTCAAGGAGGGCCACCTGATCCTGCACATGGCGGCCGCCCCCGGCACCTCGCTGCAGGAATCCCTGCGGCTGGGCACCCGCATCACCGCCGCCCTCAAGGAGATCCCGGGCATCCGGGCGGTCGCCTCGCAGATCGGCCGGGCCGAGGCGGGCCAGGACACCGCCGGCACCCATTACAGCGAGATCCACATCGACCTGGAGCCTGGCCTCGACGGGGCGGGGCAGGGGGCGGCGGAGGCCAGGATCCGGGCCGTGATGGCGGGCTTCCCCGGGGCCGCCTTCTCACTCAAGACCTTCCTCACCGAGCGGATCGAGGAGACGGTCTCGGGCTTCACCGCGCCGGTGGTGATCAACGTCTTCGGCACCGATCTCTCCGCCATCGAGACCGCCGCCCGCGACATCGCCCGCGAGCTCGCCGAGGTCCGGGGCGCGGTCGACATCCAGCAGAGCTCCCCGGCGGGCCTGCCCCAGGTCAATGTGGGCCTGAGGTTCAACGACCTGCGCCACTGGGGCCTCTCGGCCATCGAGGTCATGGAGGTGGTGCGCACCGCCTACCAGGGCGACATCGTCGGCCAGACCTATGCCGGCAACGCGGTGTTCAACGTCCTCGTCATCCTCGATTCCGCCACGCGGGGCCGGCTCTCGGCCCTGAGCGACCTGCCCCTGCGCGGCTCCGGCGGCCGGGTGGTGCGCCTGGCCCAGGTGGCCGACATCTACGAGACCTCCGGCCGCTACCAGGTCCAGCACGAGGGCGCGCAGCGGGTCCAGGCGGTCACCGCCAACGTGACGGGGCGCGACGTGGCCGGCTTCGTGGCCGATGCCCGGCGCAAGATCGCCCGCGAGGTCGCCCTGCCCCCCGGCACCTATGTGGGCTTCGCCGGCTCGGCCGAGGCGCAGGCGCGGGCCCGGCGCGACCTCCTGGTCTATTCGGGGCTGGCCGGCCTCGGCATCGTGCTCCTGCTGGCCATCGTCACGGGGAGCCTGCGCAACCTGATGCTGGTGCTGGTCAACCTGCCCTTCGCCTTCGTGGGCGGGGTGCTCGCGGTCTTCGCCACCGGGGCGGTGCTGTCGCTGGGCTCGATCGTGGGCTTCGTGACCCTGTTCGGGATCTCCCTGCGCAACACCATCATGATGATCGCCCATTACGAGCACCTCGTGGTGGAGGAGGGGCAGGCCTGGGACCGGGACACGGCGGTGCTCGGGGCCGCCGACCGGATGGTGCCGATCCTGATGACCTCCCTCGTGACCGGGCTCGGCCTCCTGCCCCTCGCCCTCGGGGCCGGCGAGCCCGGCCGCGAGATCGAGGGTCCGATGGCCATCGTCATCCTCGGCGGCCTCGCCACCTCGACGGTGCTCAACCTCCTCATCCTGCCGACCCTGGCCCTGCGCTTCGCGCGCTTCGGGGCGCCGCAGGGCAGGGCGCTTCGGCCAGTCGCCTGAGGCGCCCTCGCCGGCCCGCCGCAATTTCGACGGGCCGGCCCGCCATCCTGGACCGGCGGCGAGGCCAGCCCCGCCCATAGGCGCCCGCCCACCGGAGCCCGTCATGCGCCCGACGCCGTTCTCCCTCCTCCTCGTCCCTGTCCTCTGGAGCGTGCCCGCCGCCCGGGCCCTCGAGGTGCCGGTGGCACCACCAGTCGAGGCGACGCCGGGCGATTCTTCGCGGGGCGATCCGGGTCGGGGCGAACCCGCACCGGGCAGCCCCGCGCCAGGCAGTCCCATGCCGATCCAGGTCTTTCCGATGGCCCGGGTCGTGCCGAAGGGCGAGGCGCGGGCCATCGCCTTCTTCGCCTACCTCTATCCCGACTGCGCGTCCCAGGGGCCGGTGGTGGCCCGCATCCTGGAGCCCCCGCGCCGCGGCACGGTGAGCTTCACCCCGACCGAGTCCTTCCCGCGCTACGCGCCGGGCTCGCCGCTGGCGCCGTGCAACGCCCGGAAGGTGCCGGGCCTGCGGATGACCTACGAGACGGAGGAGGGCGTCGAGGGTCTCGACACCACCCGCATCCTCACCATCAACCCGGACGGCACGGCGGCGGAGTACGCGGTGAAGGTCTGGATCCGCTGACGGGCCCAAGGCGGCTCGGGACGCAGCTCCGAAGACGGCTCGGGAACCGGCCCCAGATGGCCATGTCATCGCTAACTGGCGACAGTCAGAGATAATTGGCGGGATTATCCGGGATCATCCGGGATTTCGCGCGCCGCGCCGGCTCCTGGCCAATGTCATCACAGCTTCTGCTTGACCCGGTCGCTTGGCTTTGGACCGATTGATTAAGAGGGGCGGACCCGTCGTAAGCCAAGCGAGCACGTCAAGGTCCTACGATGATCTGCGCAAGCCTGTTGTCAGGTATGAGGAAAGGGTTTTTACGCCGGGAGATTTCCGGTCAGCCTTTTCCGACACCGTCTGCAACAGAATGCTTCGCGAAAATTTCGCGAAGATCAAATGTCAGGAAACCGACCGGATACCCGACATTACCGAGCTATGCGCTTCGCGCAGGCTAGCGTCTTAGAAGTATACCGGTGGAGAGGCACCTTGGGATGACTGTTCAGGGTGTTTTCGCGACGGTCTGCTTTCGAGGGATGTAGGGTGGGAACCAGCCATAGCCCGGTCAGACGAGCCACCGATGGAAGCTCAAAGGCCAAGCGGCTACTTACAACACTACATAGACGTTGATCGGCATTCGCTCAGGAAGTCGATAAGCTCCTGGAGTTCATCAGCGTGAAAACATTTGCAGGCCATGTCGCTGACTCTGCGCAGCACGTCGCGCCTCGGTTCGAGGCGATGCGGCGCCGTGTCCGTCAACGAGAAGACGGCGGCACCGTAGCTCCCAAATCGATTGATCATCGAAGCATATAAGATAATAATCCTATATGTAAACATGAGGGCCTAAAAAGTTTAGCCTCGAAGATAAAGTTCACGCATATGTGAAAAGGCTGCTGCTTATAACCGGGATTGGGCACCGACCCGCTTGGGAAATGTTCGAAGTTTTTTTAGGATTATTCAACAAGACGCGCTTAAGGCGCGAACAATGCATCGCGGGAGGTTCTAAGTGCCATTCTTCGACACCGATCTACGTGCGTTGATGGCGGCCATCGATCGGTCCCGGGCTCGCATCGAGTTCACCCCCGACGGCACGGTGCTCACCGCCAACAGGCTCTTCCTCGACCTGATGGGCTACAGCCTCTCCGAGGTGACGGGACAGCCCCACGGGCGCTTCGTCTCCCCCGCGGAGCAGGCCAGCGAGGCCTACCGCGCGTTCTGGGACGCCCTGCGCAGCGGCGAGCCGCAGACGCGCGCGTTCAAGCGCTTCGCGAAGGATGGCCGGGCGGTCTGGATCCAGGCTACCTACAACCCGGTCCGCGATCGGGCCGGGCGCGTGACCCGGGTGGTCAAGCTCGCCACCGACGTCACCGCGGAGGTCCTGCGGGCCATCGACCATGACGGGCAGCTCGAGGCCCTGCAGCGCTCCCAGGCCGTCATCGAGTTCGGCCTCGACGGCACGATCCTCGCGGCCAACGCCAATTTCCTGGCCGCGGTGGGCTACAGCCTCGACGAGGTCCAGGGCCGCCATCACGGCCTGTTCGTCGACCCGGAGGAGCGCGCGGGGGCCGCGTACCGCGCGTTCTGGGCGGAGCTCGGCCGCGGCGAGTTCCGCTCGGGCGAGTTCAAGCGCATCGCCAAGGGCGGTCGCGAGATCTGGATCCAGGCTACCTACAACCCGATCCGGGACCGGGACGGGGTGCCGATCAAGGTGGTCAAGTTCGCCACCGACATCACCGCGCAGAAGCTGCAGGTCGCGGACGCGATGGCGCAGCTGGCGGCGGTCAACCGCTCGCAAGCGGTGATCGAGTTCGCCCCCGACGCGACCGTTCTCGATGCCAATGCCAATTTCCTGACGGCGGTCGGCTACGGGATCGAGGAGATCCGGGGCCGGCCGCACGCCCAGTTCGTCGAGCCCGGCTACGCCCAGACAGCGGAGTATGCTGCCTTCTGGGACCGCCTGCGCGCTGGGGAATTCTCCACGGGCATGTTCCAGCGCTTCGGCAAGGGCGGCCGGTCCGTGTGGATCCAGGCCAGCTACAACCCGATCTTCGATCCCGCCGGCCGCCTGACCAAGATCGTCAAGTACGCCACCGACGTCACCGCCAACATGGCGGCGCGCTCCGTCGCGGTCGAGGCCGCCGAGCGCACCCTCGACAACGTCCAGGCGGTCACAGACGCGGCCGACGTTATGAACGCCTCCGCGCTGGAAATCTCCCGCAGCATGGCCCAGTCCAAGACCGTGGTGGACGACATCCACGGCCGGGCCGGGGAGGCGGATGCCGCCACCGAGCGGCTGCGGGGGGCGGCCCAGGCGATGAGCGGCGTCGCCACGATGATTACGGACATCGCCCAGCAGATCAATCTCCTGGCCCTCAACGCGACGATCGAGGCGGCCCGGGCCGGCGAGGCCGGGCGCGGCTTCGCGGTGGTCGCCACCGAAGTGAAGAACCTGGCCGGCCAAGCCGCCGCCGCCACGAACCGGATTAGCAGCGAGATCGCCGGCATGCAGGCGGTGTCCGGCGAGGTCGCCACCACCCTGGCGACGATCACGGCGGCGATCGGCACGATCAGTCGGCATGTCGACGGCGTCACCGCCGCGATGGACGAGCAGGCGCAGGCCACGGGCGCGATCCTGGCCAGCATGCAGCAGGCGGCCGACGGGGTGTCCAGCATCAGCGCAGGGCTGGATAACTGGACCATCGGGATGGAGGAGCGGCGCACAGAGCGACGGCCTCGCGTCCTCCTTCAAGCCTGGATCCACCTGCCCGGCGGCGCGCGCATCGCCTGCTCCATCCGCGACCTGTCCGAAGGCGGCGCTCGATTGCACCTCAGTCAACCCGCCCAAGTACCGGACCGCTTCGAAGTTGTCATTGATGCGGACGGACGCCGCTTCGACTGCGCCATGCGGCATCGGTCCGGCACCAGCCTGAACGTGCAGTTCCTGTCGGTGATCGACAAAGGTCTGCAAGCGCAAGCCTTCGGTAGATGACAGTGCGGGCCTGTATCACCTTGTTCTAAGTTCGGAGATTAGCTCCATAGGCCAAGCGCCAACCTTGGATCTACCGCAAGTGAAACGTCAGCCTCGTTGCCTGCTCGGCCGATAGCAGACAGGCTGAAATCCATACTTTCGGACATTGCCGCCTGCGCGATGGATGTCGGTTCAACGATTGGTTGCCCGACACCGTTTTAGCTATGCGTCCGACGCAGTCACGCCGTTGGTGAAGTTTACTGTGGCTAGCGTTCAATCAAAAAGTAAAAAACGTCGCCTTATCCCGAACTCTTTGAGCTATGGTTTATGCGAACATAGAGCCTGAAATAGATTTCTGCTGATTTGATCCACCTGCAATCATTTACGAATATAGAAACTGGAAATCCGATCAAGATCAAACCGCTTTTAGGACTGGTCGCGCGTTAGAGACCCCGCTAAGCAGAAGATGCTCTATGACGTGGTGTGGTACGTGATGATGAGTACGTGGAGAAAAAGGCCCTGTTTCATTGCGATCTCAGGATTGCTTGGCGTTCTCGGGTGTATCCAGGCACATGCCAGCTTCTCGAACGTCGCCGGTATCGTCATCCAGAAAGCCCGACAATTCGGCTTCCAGGCCGTTACATTGAAAGCCGGCGGGTCTATCGTGCTGTCCAACGAGGAGGCGACGGCCGTCCATCACGCTTATATTGAGGCGGATGGGGTCCGCCGTGACTTCGGCGATCAGGCACCCGGCACCCAAACCACGATGGTATTCGCTCAGCGTGGCAACTTCCTCGTTCTCTGCGGCGTGCATCCGAAGATGAAGCTTGCCGTGCATGTCGACTGAGCAGTCGCCTGGTTTAGCGATACGACTGCTGCGACGCGTTGGGGAAGCATGAAAGCGGGGTACGCTCAGCCTATTGGTCAATCCTTGCCTGCTTGGATTAAGTAAGACTTCTCTTTTACCTAGGCCGAGGACGGCGTCGCGACCGTTGAGTTCGCCCTGAACCGGCAAAACGCACGTCACAACGGCCCTGGGCGTGCAGGCCATCGAGCACCATCGCAAGAAGGTCCGATTCTTCGCCACCGTCGACCTGGTCAATGCGCTCGAACAGGAGAAGGCCCTGAACAAGGCCGGCCAGTGGGCGTGTCGCAAACGCGATAGCGCTGGCGTTTACCCGACGTTGACCATACGGCCTGCATGGCGCCTTCCATTCTGGAGGCCGCCCCATGATCCTGTCCGCCATCGCCGCCAAGCTCAAGCAGCGCGCCAAGGGTGACTTCAAGGGACGGCACTACGAGGCTGCGCTCATCGTACAGGCCGTCTCCTGGTATCTGCGCTACCCGCTGAGCTACCGCGATATCGAGGAACTGTTCCTGGAACGTGGGTTGGAGGTTGATCACTCCACCCTGAACCGCTGGGTGCTCGCCTTACGCGCCGCTGATGGAGAAGCGGCTCCGCCAGTTCCGTAAGCCGCATTGCGGATCGGTCCGGATCGACGAGACCTACATCAAGGTGCAGGGTGAGTGGCGCTACCTCTACCGGGCCATCGACAAGCACGGCAATCCTGTCGACTTCCTGCTGACCGCTAACCGGGATCTCGGCGCCGCCAAGCGCTTCTTCCGCAAGATGCTGGTGGATCAGCCGCTTCTTGCGCCAGACCGGATCGGCACGGATGGCGCCAGCACCTATCCGGCCGCGATCGCAGCTGTCAGGAGCGGCGGCCTCTTGCCCCGCACTCCAGTCCACTACGTGACCAAACACCTGCAGCAGGGCATCGAAAGCGACCACTTCCGGGTGAAACAACCCATGCCGCGGGTCGGCGGCTTCCGCTCGTTCAACACGGCGCGGCGGACCATCCAGGGCTTCGAGGCCATGCTCTGGCTCCGCAAGGGCTTTGGGTTTGCCGGCGCCTGGACCGTCCGTGAGCAGAACCGGCTACTCAGGGTCTGCTTCGGACTTCAGGCGGTTAACAAAACCTGAAAACGGGGCAGATCCTGCCTCTGCTGCCGCCCACGGCATGGCTTGCGACAGGCCCCCGTGGATGCCGGAGCATTGCTGGCAGAGATTGAGGAGCTTCGGGCGCAGGTCGCGTTGCTCAGATCACCTGGCTGACACATCACCTTAGAACTTCTTCAGATTTGAAGTGCTCTAAGTGTGTGTTTTACAACACGTTTTCGGCTTGCGTCGTAATCCGCGAGTAGCGATGAAACGCGTACTGCGCCGCTTAAGGCGCTTCTACCAGCGTGCGTCATGCCTAGCCGATCCCCCCTCCTTGCCCTGCTGCTCGCCAGCACCGCTCTCACCGGAACAGCAGGCGCCCAACAGAGCGTCCAACTCGACCAACTTTCGGTCGAAGGGACGGCACCCGCGCCCGCGCTCGGTGGTAGCAGCTCCAATCTCAGCGGAGGCGATGGTGGGACGGCGGCCACAAGCGGCGGTGGAGGCGGCCCTTCGGGCATCACTGGCTACACGGCGCGGATCGCCACGGCCGCGACGAAGACCAACACCCCCTTGGTCGAGACCCCGCAATCGATCTCGGTCGTCACGCGTGAGGAGCTGAACGACCGCAACGTCCAGACTTTTGCCGAGGCGGTAGCCTACGTCCCAGGAGGGGTCTCGGCGCGGTCCGGCTACGACCCGCGCTTCGACCAGATCTTCATCCGCGGGTTCGACGTCCTCACCAACCAGGGCCTCTACCGCGACGGACTACGCATCATCGGCAGCGGCTTCGCCTATCCGAAAACCGAGCCCTACGGCTTGGAGGCGGTGACGATCCTGCGCGGACCAGCCTCGGGCCTTTATGGCCTTGGCTCGCCCGGCGGCATCCTCGATGTGACCTCGAAGCGCCCTGTCTTCACCCCCTTCGGCGAGGTGCAGTTCCAGGCCGGCAGCTTCGACCGGTTCCAAGGCAACTTTGATGTTGGTGGTCCGATCGAAGGATCGGGCGGCACAATGGCCTATCGCCTCACGGGCATACGACGTGAGGCCGGCAGCTTCATCGGGCTCGGCACCAACGATGACATGCTCAACATCGCACCGGCCTTCACCTGGAAGCCCTCTGCCGACACGACGTTCACGTTCCTGAGCGAGTACCAAGTCCGGAACGTTCCAGCCACGACGTTCTTCTACAACGACCCTGGCTTCCGCGCGACGAACTTCTATATGGGCGATCCGCGCTTCGCCGGCCTCGACCAGACCCAGTACCGGATTGGCTACGCCTTCGAGCACAAGTTCACGCCCGACCTGATCTTCCGCCAGAATTTTCGGAACTACGGGGTGTTTCTCTCGGGCAAGTACGTCGACATTACCTCTATCAATGCCGAGCGGACGATCGGCACCCGGGATAACGGCTACATCCGCTCCGGCATCGTGCAACAGACCCTCGACAATCAGCTCGAAGCACATTTCGCCACTGGCCCGGTCGCTCATACCTTGGTTGGTGGCATCGATTACGCCCGCTACAGCCTGACCAGCCGCTTCGGAAGTTACTTCGGCGATAATGTTGCGGTCCCTGATCTCAACTTGATCACCCGCAATTACGGCCAGCAGTTCATCGCGACCCCGGCTCTCGGAGCCGCCGCGCGTCAGACCCAGGATCAGGTTGGCGTCTACCTCCAGGATCAAGCCAAGTTCGGCGACTTTATCCTGACCGTGAACGGACGTTTCGATCAGGTCTTCCAAGATAACCGCGCCACGACAGACTCCGCAGTCTCCCGCCAGGACAATAGTGCCTTCACCGGCCGCGTTGGGTTGGGTTACGTCCTGGCACCCGGGCTCGTGCCTTACGCAAGCTACGCCACCACCTTCACCCCGCAGGTCGGCCTTGACCGAAATGGTCAGGCCTTCAAGCCTGCCACCGGCGACCAGATCGAGGCCGGCGTGAAGTACCTGATCCCCGGCACCAACATCCAGGCCGCCTTCGCTGGCTTCGACATCGTCCAGTCAAGCATCCTGCGCACCGATCCGAACGCCATCGCGTTCTCTTCGGCCACGGGGGCAGTGCGTTCCACTGGCTTCGAGGCCGAGGCGACGGCCAATATCGCGCCGGGTACCAATCTGACGATTGCCTACACCCACGTCGACATCCGGTTCCAGAGCGGCACCGCCCTCAATGCGAACGGCGAAGCCGTATCCACCGATGGCAACCGGGTCTCGGGCATCCCTGGCGACACCTACGCTTCGTTTGTAACCTATGCCTTCCCGCCCTCGTCAGCCCTGCGCGGTCTCCAGGTCGGCGGCGGCATCCGCTACATCGGGACGAGCTTCGCGGATGACCTGAACACGGCGCGCAACACCGCAGTGACCCTTTACGACGCGCTCGTGGCCTACGATTTCGCCGCCCTCGATCCGCGCTACAAAGGGTTCCGCGCCCAGGTGAACGCCTACAACATCTTCGACCGGCGCTATCAGACCTGCTCGTTCGGCTTCTGCAACCGCAACGAGCCAGCCACGGTCCTGGGCAGCCTGATCTACCGGTGGTAGCGGCGCAAGGCACATCCAGCGAGGCTGATCGTTGTGGTCATTGTTCGGCTTCTTGGTGTGTTTGGCCGTAGTGGATAGCCTGCCTCACCCGCAGGCTGCCGGCGGCCATCAGCCTCGCATGGCGGACCGAGCGGTAACATCCTCCGCTGATAATATGCCTGCCGTTCAGGCGAATGACCCAGTGCCAATGATCTATCTGGTCTGGATGGGCCTGAACGTCGACAGACCAGCGGTCGGAGGCTAGCGGCGAAAAGATACGACCTCTCGTTGGCATTCACGGCTTCTTCGCCCTGGCCAGCAGGATCGCGGTGCGAGCAGCGATGCGCTTCAGAAGGGGTGACACTCCGGCTGACCTGAGCTGCCCCCGCGCCCATTCGTTCGCGTTGACGGCTTTCACGACATCGACCTGATAGCCGCTCGCGAAGACGTGGGACGCCATCGCCGGATCAGCCAGGAAGGCGTCAACGACGACTTGAAGTTCCGCATCTGTAATGATCTTCGCCTTGTAGAGGTCGCCCGTAGTCATTGGTTGGTCAGACATGCCGCTGAGATAGGGCGCCCCCGAGCCGCGTCACCGCCCGAACAACCACAGCGGCACCGCACCGCTGGGCCGGCCGGGCTTGTCGCGGCGGAAGGTTGTCCGCTCGAAGGCAATCCTGTCGTCAAGCACCATCGAGACCTTTTCGCCGCTGAGCACCATGGCACCGCAAAAGTCGACACGGATCGTGCCGGCCTCTGGGTGCACGCCGAAGCACTCCAGCGTCGTCCAGCCGAGCGCCACGGCCTCATCCGCCCAACGATCCGGGAAGTCGACGCACGCCTCGTGCCCGCCACCCCAGGACTGAAGCGTGAAGCCCGGGCACGGAACGACGCTGGGCCGGAGGTTGAGAAAGGCCTCGCGCCAGATCTTCGGATCGGCGGGGACGAGGTTAGGTTTCGATGAGGCTGACATGGGGTCCGGCGGCTGTTGCAGACCGGACGGGATAGGGGAGGCACACCACGGGCGCCATAGGCCGAAACCCTTCGCGTCATAACTTCACTATCCCGTGAGATTATCCCAGATTACGTTGAGGGTTCCCGCGAGTGCACAAAGTGTGCACCCATGACGCGACTTGAACTTGTCCTTATCGGGACGCTCGTAATCTGCGCGGGCGCAGTCATCTTGAGGCTGATATGATGTCAATTAGCCTCGTAGATAGCCGCCTAATTCTAATACGGCTCATGATACAAGCCTGCCCCCGCCGTCCGATCTGCTCACGGAACCGGCGGGGTAGGATCGTCCATCTCACGCTAAGCCGGTACGCAACTTGGCTTGCAGGGAGAGTGCCTGAAGCCGGTTAGCCGGACCTAACGCGCGCCAAGATGCCATCGCATCAAATCGAGAATGGCAATGCGGCTCGCAGTTCAACAGTTTTTGTCGGGGAGAAAGTTAAGGCAGATAGCGCTAAGGTTCAATGTCGCGATAATTTTGTGCGTCGACGAGGTTCCCTCTTATGATCGGCGCTCCGAGTTTTCCCGATCTCTCAGCCATTATTGCTGACGAGAGCCTTTATATTCGTCGTATTGTCCGCGATATGCTGCAACGAAGCGGCATCAGGCGAATACAGGAGGCTGTTGATGGAGCCGAAACTCTTGGATGCATCGCCGAGAGCCGCCCCGATTTGGTAATTTTGGATTGGGAACTCGACATTCTCTCCGGCGAGGAAGTCATCCGCCTAATCCGAAACCCGGAAACTTCCCCAGCTCCTACTGTTCCGATAATCCTGATGATGGCTCAGCCACAAAAAGATAGGGTTGAGCGCGCCGTACGTTTGGGCGTCAACGAGGTTATCGCAAAGCCTTTCTCTCCTAAGACGCTATGGTCTCGGCTCGATGAGGTCATCAACCGGCCAAGACCTTATGAGACGGTCAAAAGTATGCTGCGTCCTATGACCAGACGGCTACCAAATGCGTCAGCTTTCTAATGACGGTTTAGAGCCGCTCGTCATTCGTTGGCACTGTAGGTCACAGCGCAAGCGGTTGAGGCTTTACGCAGCCTTCGTACGCGCTTTCGCTTTCGGCTCGACGTCTTCCTCACGACCGCCGACCCGACCAAGGCCAATGGACTTCGCAAGCTCTGAGCGGCGCGCGGCGTACTCTGGGGCGACCATTGGGTAGTCGGCCGAGAGACCGTAGCGCTGACGGTAGCTATGCGGATCGAGGCCATGGCCGGTTAGATGACGCTTGAGCGTCTTGTAGCTCTTGCCGTCGAGGAAGCTGACCAGGCCGCCCGGCGTCACCGACTTGCGGATCTGGGCCGCCGTCGGCTTCTCGATCTCGGCATCGGGCGACTTTGCTGCAGCTCCGGTGGCAAGCGCCTGAAGCGCCGTGTGAACCTGACGGATCAGGTCCGGCAGATCGGCCGGTCTAACGGAGTTGTTCGACACATACGCAGAGACAATGTCGCCTGCGAGGTCGACGATGTCGGTGTTTTGATTTTCTGTGTTCTCTGACATGCTACTTTTCTGTTGTGATACCTTATCCAACAGGCAATCCTACATTTGAGAAGGATTATCAAGCCTTGCGGTAAATGATGGTGCCCAAGCCGGCTGGAAAGGCTTGGCGATAGACCCAATCCGGCAAAAGCTGGCCAGCGGGAGCGAAGCCGTTCGGCCAACACCTCCCGATATGGCCGGCGGCCAACCGTGCTCCCTATGGAGAGCCGTATGGATCAGTCAGGCATGTCCGGTGTCCCTGTCACACTAAGACCGGAAATTGCCGCGTCACGCTGCCTTTCTGGCCAAGGCCGCGAGGAAGCGCCTAACGCCGTAAGCCGAGCATGATTGTGGCTTGTGGGTAGGGTCTCGCGCGCGGTAGCCCAGGATCTTCATCGCGAAGGGGAATATGCCATGTTCAGCCATATGGTCGTCGGCAGCAACGACCTAGCTAAGTCGAAGGCGTTCTACGACGCGCTCTTTGGAGCCATGGGCAGCGAGCCCGGCAACACAGATGCCCTCGGCCGCTTGGTCTACGCTCACCGAGGGAGCCGGTTCGTCATCACCAAGCCGATCAACGGGGAAGCTGCGACGGCTGCGAACGGTGGCACCATCGGGTTCGCGATGAACAGCCCCGAGGAAGCCAGCACTTGGCACGAGGCCGGCGTCGCTAATGGTGGCACTTCCGTCGAAAACCCACCAGGCGAGCGTCAGACGCCAATGGGCCGGATCTATCTCGCCTACCTGCGCGACCCGGACGGCAACAAGCTCTGCGCGCGCTACAAATTCGCTGATTGAAGCCTACACCTGCCGGTCAACCAATTGACCCTGGCCGGGAGGAGCAGGTGGCGACGCTGCTGCCGCTGTCCCGGCCACCAAGTCGGCCACAGCTCGCTGAGCCTCAATCTGCTGACGTGTCACAGCAACTCCGATTTGCTGAGTTACGCTGGCAGATTGCATCTGGACGACGTTAGAAACGAGTGAGTTCATGTCTCTGCTTGCGCTCGCGGGTATGAATGCCGGGTTACGGCTATTCCTGCGTTCGGTCTCGCAGTCAGTGCGATCGGGCGGCTTGCTAGTTGGCCTCGGCGGGTTTCACGACCAATCAGCAAAGGAATTCACCTCGGCAGGCTCGCTTAAGGCATCGAAAGCAGCATCGAGGCGGCGCAGGTCCCAGATCACGCACCCGTCGATCCTGAAGGGCTTGGGCATCCGCCCGTCCTTCACGCATTCATCGAACTTCGCGGTGCTAACGCCGACGTAGCGGGCAGCATCCTCGCGGCGCAGGCCGCGCCAGGGCACGACCTCTAGCCGGACGGGCGTTCCAGCCGCGACCAGAGCCTGTTTGGCCTTCGGCATAGACGTGCATCCTTTTCCACGAAGCCTGTTCTCGCCTCGATTTTGCAGAGGGCGAAGGAGGTTGATTTTCTGCAATTTGACAATTTTGGATGACAGAAATTTGCGTACGTCATCCATCAAATGGAGGACGAAAATCCTGAATACTGAATTTGACTTTTCACAAATTTGTGATCTGTGTTGGGTGTCGATCCAATGCGTCAAAGGGGTGTGCACAACTGCACAAACTGCCAATGCCCAACTCAGTGCAATCGCAAAATCCCGCGATCCGCAAACTCGAAGGCTTCGCCCGCCTATCGGATGTTGAGCGAACATTCCTGCAGGAGGTCAGCGGATCATCCAAGCGGATTGATGCACGCTCCACCCTCTTTGCTGAAGGTGATGAGGCCTCCGGTGCTTTCCTGATCTTGGAAGGGCTGGCCTGTCGCTTCAAACTGCGTAGCAGCGGCCGGCGTCAGATCCTGGCGCTCCTCATCCCTGGTGACATCTGTGATCTGGAGAGTTTTCGCCAAGATAAGATGTGCCATTCCATCGAGGCGCTTTCCCCCTGTCGGATTGCATGGATCCCGCCTGATGTAGTCGGCAGGCTGCAACAGCACCCAAACGTCGCGCGCGCCTTGCAAACGAGCGCCCTGGCGAATGAGGCGACCCTTCAGACATGGCTGATGAACGTCGGGACGCGTACCGCCGTCGAACGATTAGCGCATCTCTTCTGCGAGCTGTATGTCCGCCACCGCGTTATCGGGCGGACACAAAGCCAAAGCTTTGAACTGCCGTTGAGGCAGACAGATCTTGCCGAGATCGCTGGTCTGTCAGGTGTGCACGTCAATCGTTCGCTTCAGGAACTCAGACATAAACAGCTGATCGAACTCAAAAATCGCCGCCTCGTCATCTTGAACTGGGTAGGGCTGCAAGCCATGGCTGAGTTTGAGGCCAGCTACCTGCACGTGGAGGGATACGCAAACTTCATCGCCATCGACGGGGCGGTGGCGGAGATCCGAACCAGTCACACAGAGCCGCCTCAACGCCTGACCTTCGAAGGTGGCAGCCTGGGGACGGTACAAATCCGGCGATCAGAGCGGCATTGATCCCGCTGAACTCGGAACGGCGACCCTTAAGCCGTGCGACGACGCCTGCTGTGGATAGTCCACCGGCGATGGTGTTGAGACAGACAGCCGTCAGCTTCGTCCGTTCTATTCGAACAGCGCTTACTCAGCCTGAGCTTTCCTCTCACGGAACCGGATGCCTGCCCCTCCCCCGTTCGGGCCTGTCGCAAGCTTGAGTATAGGGCGCAGAACGGCCTCTACCTCCTCATTTTCATGCTTTGTTCGCCTGTGAAAGTCCGAAGCAGACGGCAAGCATCCGGTTCTGCTCGCGCACGGTCCATGCGCCGGCAAAGCCGAAGCCCTTGCGCAGCCACAGCATGGCCTCGAAACCCTGGATCGTGCGCCGCGCCGTGTTGAACGAGCGGAAGCCGCCCACCCGCGGCATCGACCGCTTAACCCGGAAGTGGTCGCTCTCGATCCCCTGCTGCAGATGCTTGGTGACGTAGTGGATCGGCGTTCCCGGCAGCAGGCCCGCCTTCCGGCTCTCGGCGATGGCCCGCGGGTAGGTGCCGGCGCCATCCGTGCCGATGCGGTCTGGGGCGAGCAACGGCTCGGCCGAAAGCATCTTGCGAAAGAAGCGCTTGGCCGCATCGAGATCGCGGTTGGCGGTCAGCAGGAAGTCGACAGGGTTCCCGTGCTTATCGACGGCCCGGTATAGGTAGCGCCACTCACCTCGCACCTTGATGTACGTTTCGTCGATCCGGACCGAGCCGCAGTGTGGTCTGCGGAACTGCCGCAACCGCTTCTCGATCAGCGGCGCGTAGGCCAAGACCCAGCGGTTCAGGGTGCTGTGATCGACCTCCAGGCCACGCTCCAGGAACAACTCCTCGATGTCGCGGTAGCTGAGCGGATAGCGCAAGTACCAGGAGACGGCCTGCACAATGAGCGACGCCTCGTAGTGCCGGCCCTTGAAGTCAGCCTTGGAGCGCTGCTTCAGCTTGGCGGCGATGGTAGACAGGATCATGGGCCGGCTCCAAGGCGGAGGCGGCAAGCTGGTCAGGGATGGCTAACGATCCGTGAACGAAGGCGCATTCGCGTTTGCGACAGGCCCACTTCATGTCCGACCGCCTCTTCGACGGTCGTCCGTTCCGGATCCTGACGGTCGTCGATTGCCACACGCGAGAGGCGCTCTCACTCACGCCGAGAGCCAACTTCCGCGCCTTCCAGGTGACCGAGGCACTCGATGCCTTGGTCCGGCTGAGGGGGCGGCCCAAGAGCCTGCGGGTCGACAATGGACCGGAGTTCGCCGGGCGCATGCTCGACCAGTGGGCTTACCTGAACGGGGTCGAGTGGGATTGCCCCGTTTCTGTGGACGGTTAGGGGGCTTGGCTGAGCCGGGTCTCAGGTGACGGGTGCGGTCGGGTCTCCTGCTCGTATACGACGGGCGAGCGGTATCCGAGCGCCGAGTGCCGGCGCAGCGGGTTATAGAAGCCCTCGATGTAGCTGAAGCAGGCCATTCGTGCCTCGGCCTGCGAACGGAAGCGGCGGCGGGCGAGCAACTCGCATTCGAGGGTCGAGAAGAAGCTCTCGGCCATGGCGTTGTCGTAGGCGTCGCCGACCGAACCCATCGAGGGTCGCACGCCCGCCTCCTGGCAGCGGCTGCCGAAGGCCAGCGACGTGTACTGCGATCCTTGGTCCGAGTGATGGATCACGTCGCGGGGCCTGCGCTGTGTCACGGCCATCTCCAAAGCGTCCAGAACCAACTCCGAACGCAGGTGATTGGCCATGGCCCAGCCGACGATCCGGCGGCTGAAGGCGTCAAGCACGATGCTGAGGTAGAGGAAGCCCGCATCAGTCGGCACGTAGGTGATATCCGCTACCCAGAGCCGGTTCGGGGCAGCGGCGGCAAAGTTACGGTCGACCAGGTCGGGAGCCGGGCGCGCCTCTCGATCTCGCCGCGTCGTGACAGGGCCACCACGCCGATGACTGGCTCCGACAAGGCCAGCCTCGCGCATCAACCGGGCTATGCGTTTGCGAGAGTGCCGCTCGCCCTGTTCGCGCAGGTCGGCGTGGACGCGTGGCGCGCCATAAGTCTCGTGCGAGCCGAGATGGACGGTGCGGATTCGCTTGAGCAGGGCTGCGTCCGCTGTCCGACGCGCCGAGGGCTGCCGGCCAGCCCAGGCATAGTATCCCGCCTTCGACACGCCGAGCATGCGTGCCATGGCAGCGATCGGGAAGTCGGCCTGGTTCGCGTTCATGAACCGGAAGACCCCGACGGCAGAACCCCGGTCTCCCGAGCAAACCAGGCCGTCGCGCGAGAGAGGATATCGCGCTCCAGCTTCAGCTGCCGGTTCTCGCGCCGTAGCCGGACGAGTTCATCGCGCTCAACCGCTGTCAGGCCGGGGTCGGCAGGCGGTGGCTTCGCATCACGCCGTCCTTCGCTGCGGTCGGCCTCGGCCACCCAGTTGCGGATGGCCTGTGCGGAGGGCTCGAACTCGCGAGCCAGATCGTTCGGATCACGGCCGGCGCGGACCAACTCGACCATCTGTCGGCGGAACTCGGCGGGGTATGGGGGATGGCTCTTGGGCATCGGATAAACACCTCACGCGAAAGCGTTGTCGGTGTCCACCAAACCGGGGCAATCCCACGAGATCGACTTCTCCCGACCGGGCAAGCCGACCGACAACGCTTACATCGAGTGGTTCAACGGCCGTCTACGAGCGGAATGCCTGAACGCCTCGTGGTTCCTGTCGCTGGCCGATGCCCGTGAGCGCATCGAGGACTGGAGGTGCCACGACAACGAAGATCGACCCCACACGGCCCTGGGCGGCTTGACGCCCCGAGCCTTCGCCAACCAAGCTGTCATCGCCCGAGAACTTGCATAGGCCGTAGACCACAAACGGGGTCAACTCCAAGACCGACGATGCACTAACTTCGATCCTGGGCCACAGAATAGGGGCAGGCCATTACGGCGCGCTATCTCATCACCTGTTAGGCCACGATTTGGATTGAGGGTGGCGACGGGCTTTGAGCCTGCGATGTAGATACATTCCTTTCCTTCAAGCCGGAATTTCCAATTAGCTCGTGTGCCTCGTCACTGATGACAGTTGCCAGTAGCTCGGCACGTTTGGCCCAGAGATCCCGCTCCTGCTTCAGGGCATCGAACTGCTCTGCTTGGACAGCAAGAGAGATACGAACCTCATCGAGTTCGTTGCGCAGCTCGGTCGTGCGCTGACGCTCCTGTGCGAGGGCAACGCGCAGGATGGTCACTGCTGCTTTGGGCTGAGCCGTATGCGCAGACATATCCTTGTCTAGGGGTAGAGTATCAGCCGTTCGAGTAGCTGGCATCAGAGACGCGTCACGCCCGGGCTGTCGAGCTTGGCCAAGCTGCGATAGTTCTGCGCGAACTTGGTCTGGATCCAATCCAGAAGCGGGCTTGTCAGGGGCCTTGAGCGGCTCTTGTGCAGTGCCGGCAACCGGCGGCAGGCCTTCCTCGTCAAGCACAAGTCCATGTAGCATGGCGAAGACGGCGTCGCCGTCGAGCCGCGATAGATTAAATCCGCTCGTCGCCGCGATCCCCTCCCAACGAGCGCGACCCGCATCGGACTGACCGACGAAGGCCATCGACCAGTTCGCAAAGCTGCGGCTCTCCGCCGGGCCGCACTGCAGGACGGTCACGTCACCGTGGCGGGGATCGCATTGGATCCGCTCGAACGTGCTTTCCACCCCGTGCTGAGGACCCTCAAGGACCTGCGCGAACGCACCCGCATTGAACATCAGGGCGCCCGTCACATTCACACGGGCATTGTTGCGCTGAGAAGCGTCGAGGATTTGAGATACTGCCTGGGTGATCTCGGCGTCCGAGCCCTGCAGAAGGTTTTTGCTGGCATAAACGAGGCGGTAGAGGTCACTCACGACGGGGCTCCAGGAACGGGAGGTCGGCTTAGTAGGCGATGCGATCGGCTGAGAGGAACTTCAGGACTTCAGTGGCGGAGACGGGCTTGCTGATGAGGTAGCCTTGGACATCCGTGCAGCCTTCCGCACGAATGCGCTCCATCTGGTCGGCCGTCTCGACGCCCTCGGCCACGGTTGTCATGCCGAGGCTCTTACCCAAGCCTGCAATGGCGCGAATGATCGCCCCGCCATCGCGCTTGCCCGAGAGGTCGTTGACGAAGGAGCGGTCGATCTTGATCTTGTCGAACGGGAATGAGCGTAGGTAGCTCAGCGACGAGTACCCTGTGCCGAAATCGTCCATTGAAACGCGAACACCGAGTTCCCGCAGGCGGTGCAGGGTCTGCAAAGTCTTCTCGTTCTCCTGCAGCAGGACGCCCTCGGTGATCTCCACCTCCAAGCGGGTGGCTGGAAGCCCCGAGGATGAGAGGGCCGACATCACCATCTCGACGAGGCGCTCGTTTTTGAACTGTGCCGGTGAGACATTGACGGCGACCGAGAGAGGAGCGGGCCAAGTGACCGCATCACGGCAGGCCTGGCGCATGACCCACTCGCCGATCGGGACGATAAGGCCGATCTCCTCGGCCAGCGGGATAAAGTCGAGGGGCGAAACCATGCCGCGCTCGGGATGCTGCCAGCGGATCAGCGCTTCGCAACCCACCAGGCGATTGCCCTCCAACTGCAGCTGCGGCTGGTAGTGGAGCTGGAACTCTCGGCGAGCGAGTGCCTGGCGCATATCGAGTTCGAGGCGCCGACGCGCCTGCATACGTGCATCCATCTCCGGCTCGAAGAAGCGGTAGGTGGCTCGTCCATCGAGCTTGGCCCGGTAAAGCGCCAGATCAGCGTTCTTCAACAGCGCATCGGCCTCAATGCCGTCGTTCGGTGCCAACGCGACACCTACGCTGGCGCCGATGGTGAGCAAGTGCCCATCGACCATATAGGTCCGTCCGATCAGGTCCACGAGCCGACGCGCGAGCGCCTGCGTATCGGCGGCTTCGCGAACGCCAGTCTGGAGGATAACGAACTCGTCCCCGCCGATCCGCGCCACCGTATCAGTCGGACGCACGGTGGAGCGCAGGCGATCGGCGACCTTTTTCAGCAGGGCATCCCCCATCGGATGACCCAACGTGTCGTTGATGGGTTTGAAGCGATCCAGATCAATGAGGAGGACGGCACAAGCTTCCCCGGAGCGCTGCAGGCGGACAACGGCCTCCTTGAGGCGCTCGCGCAGGAGAAGGCGGTTCGGCAAACCCGTGAGAGGGTCGTGCCGGGCCATCTCGGCAGCCTGAACCTCGGCGGCGCGGCGTGCGGTGACGTCCTCTAGCGCGACGGCCCATCGATTGCCTTCGATGGGGTGGAGATGCACCTCCAAGAGTCGCTCCTGAAGCGTGACCTCGAAGGTGTGGGATGTCTGCTCGGTGACGGAGCGTGGCATCTGCTGGCGCACCTTGCCCCACGTGTCTCCGGTCCGGCGCCGCACCATGCGCAGGATCTGCCGCAGGGAGGCCCCGTTCAAAATTGAGGCCTCCTGGCAGCCTAGGATGCGCTGGGCTTGGCCGGAAGCGAGGATGACGCGCCCGTGCTCATCGATCAACAGCAGGCCATAGCGGATCGCGTTCAAGTAGGGCAGCAGGCCCGCGGAAGAGGAGAGGGCTCTCGCTGCAGATCCGGAGTCGAGTGCTGTGCTGAAGCGTGAGTCGAAGTCCAGGACGGCGCTGAAGGGGGCAGCCATATCAAAGCAATCCGCTATCTTGGCCGAAATCGTTCCGTCCAGGCCGACGACGTCTTTGCCCGATAACACCTAACTTTATGCTAAGGAAGCCGGCCCGAAATCCTTGGCAGGAACCTTACATCGCTGAATTTCCAGATACAGGACGTCTTAATACTTCTGCCATGGAGACGATTAGGAGGCTTCTTCAAGGGGTAGCAAAGAGCGGCTTGTCTGGCACTAAGCCAATAATTGCCTGCCTTAGAAAAGATAAATCTAAGACTAAAATCATTCCCTAGATCATGAATATACTTCATGTCCCTCTTAGCATAAAATGTAAAAGTTTCTGACCATAGTAGGTCGTGCCGAGGTAAAACTAGCTGCGGCACAGCCACCACAACACAACGATGAAATTTCCGATTTGCTAACAGCTTGCTTCGTAAAACTACGAAGACGCCCGGGGTTTCGATCCGACACGCGTCCAACCCTGAGATCCTGCCCATGTCTACCGTAAGACAGCACTCAGCCGAGTTTTTCGCCCGCGCACTCAATAAATTTCCCAAAGCGGAAGGCGGGAATGTATTGGTATTATTTACCCTTGCTGCCGTGCCCCTCATTGGTCTTACCGGTCTCGGACTAGAGTATTCACGGGCGCTCTATTATCGAACACAGTTAGATCGCGCTATGGATGCCGCAACCATAACTGCAATTGCGACTGCCCGAGACTACATTTCCACAAATCCTAGGGGTGAGTCAGATCCGACAAATTCTGCCAAGAAACTTGGAGAGAGTCGAGGCTTAGCAACGTTTCGTGTAAACGCTGGAGTTCTTCTGAGTCAGCTATCAGTTTTACCTAGATTAGCGGTGTCCAGAACAAGCGGCACTATCACAGCTGAAGGAAGCTATGAGACATCCTACGCCTCGCCTTTTGCTAGCCTGCTGGGAAACACGGCAGATATCCAAATTAGTAGTAAGTCTCTTTCAAGCTTGACACTTGGAAGCTTTGCAGATTTTTACCTATTGCTCGACACATCTGGATCGATGGGCTTCCCAACTTCCAGTGCTGCCCAAGTTCAATTCGCAAAACTAAACCCTGATAATAAAGATAAGTCTGGAAATAATTGCGCTTTTGCCTGCCATTTTCCGGGCTACAAAGGATTTGATATTTCTAAAAATTATAATATCGAATTGCGGATTAAAACCGTAAGCGACTCGGTGCAAAAACTAATCAGCAAAGCAAACTCAAGCCAAACTTTTGATAATCAGTACAGAGTTGGACTGTACCCATTTGTTAGTTACTTAGAGTCGGCCGCAGAAATCACTAAGGATTTCAATTCGATTTCGCCTGTAAACCTTGAAGACTATATGGATATTGGTAGCGCAAAAGTACCTCGTGGGAGTGGTGGGACTCATTACGAAAATGTCATTCCTGCAATCAACAAAAAGGTTTTGTATGTCGGGGACGGGTCAAGCGCGCAAAAGCCTCAAGCTTTCGTTTTTCTAATCACAGATGGAATGGCGAACGGCCAGTATTATAATAATGGATTTGATGGTTCTAAGCCGAAATTGCTGGATAGTAGTTTATGTCAGCCTCTGAAAGATAGGGGCATAACGATCTCCGTACTCTACATTCCTTATGTTCCTCTAGCTAAACCGTTCAACACAAATGTTGGCGATGAAAACAACACAGTCAATAACCTGATCCCGAATGTTCCAGATCGACTTAAAAGTTGTGCTTCATCAGGTTATTTCCGGACTGCAAGTTCGGCGACAGAGATACAGGAAGCAATGAACGCAATGTTCGATCAAGCGACGCGCAAGGCACGTCTTGTCGACAACCTTTAGACATTCAAATGGTCACTCATAGTCAGCGAATAGAAGATCGCTCTAAGCCATGAAAGCCATATCCGTAAGCCCGATCGCGAAATTGATGACTCGCTTCTCACGATCCATTGGGAAGCCCTCAAACGTGCTGTTTCTCGTTGCCGCCGTGAGTTCGGCGTGCAGCCGCGCGACAGTGGCACCGTCGACGCCCGACGCGGTACGCCAGGCTTCCAGAACCTTCCGCAGGTCGGACACGACGGAGGCGGCGACGATAGCCCATTCGGTGGCGGTAAGACCCGAAACTTCACCGTCTTTGACACCCACGCTCATCCTGGTCTCCGTATCCGTCAATAGTAACTACGGCCATATCCTAACCGCACATGTGTTTAGAGCATCCTAAAATCTCAATGATCGCTGCAGCCTCGCGGTAAGTAGCAAAAAATCTTTAGATTTGGGTGTTTTATTGCTAGTATAAATCTTTTTTATCTAATTTATATGACATTTATACTTTAAGTATCAGCGTATTCTTTTCTAATTCGATGTGAATATCGGTCGCCACGATTGCGCTGCGTACAATTTTTGGTTCATAAAGAAATAGAACTGGCATTTGAAACGTAGATTTCAGTGTAAGCCTGATGTTATACAGGACGTATTTTTTCGTTCAGCTTAGCTTTTTAGCAATCGGAAAAATGCTTTGTCATGCGCGATAAGGATTGTGGTAAGGAGTTTTGGGGGAAATTCTGGTCATGGCAATCCCTGAAACGACCGCGCGCGGATCCGAGTTTCGTGCTGATCAAGGCGGTGGCGTACTCGTCCTTGTTGCCTTGCTCTTTCCGGTCCTGACCGGGTTAAGCGCAGCCGCGATCGATTATGCTTCTTTGGTCAAGCGTCGCACCGAGCTTCAGCGCGCAGCAGACAGCGCGAGCATCGCGGGTGTGAACCAGTTCAAGCTTGCTAATGCTGATGATGCAGGAGCCATCCGAACTGCTGAAGCCATGGCCCGCGCTCAATCGCAGAATGGTATTGGTTCAACGACGATTATTAAGGCTCAGGTCTTAGCAAATCATACGTCGGTTCGCGTGACTGTCTCCGAGCAAATCCCTCTTAGCTTTGGCAAGATTCTCAATATGCCTACGGTAGAGGTAAATGTCGCCTCAACGGCAAAGCTGTCGGGCACAACTCGTCTGTGCCTCCTAGCACTCGACCCGTCATCATCTGGTGCCTTCCATCTCGAAAGCGCCGCTCGCATTACGGCAAGCGATTGTTCGATCTATTCGAACTCGAAAAGCCCCTCTGGCATCCAAGCTGAGAATGCTGCAGTGGCGACGGCACTGACCACCTGTTCGGCCGGAGGCTACTCTGGGTCGAGAGCGAACTTTACGCCGCCTCCGGCTACAGGCTGCCCTACTTTGCGTGATCCCTTGGCGAATCGCGTTGGTCCCCCAATTGGATCATGTGTCAATCTGAGCAACTACACCAATCCTAAGAAAGGAGAGGGCGATCCTGACAACCCTAAGTATGGGTCAAACGTCGTCAGCGGATCGGTGACGTTGGATCCGGGAACATACTGCGGCGGTCTGCACCTCACGAAGAAAGCTCAGGTCACGCTACTATCGGGCGTTTATATCATGAAGGATGGCCCTCTTGTGGTTGATAAGAAGGCTTCGATGAATGGTTCGAACGTCGGCTTCTACTTCTCAGGCAGCAGCCCAGGACTCCTCTTCGATCAGGATAGCGTAATCAGCCTCACGGCGCCGAAGGATGGGGCAATGAGTGGCCTTTTGTTCTTCGAGGACCGCAACGTTGCAAGCGCCTTATCGCTACCTTCACCCCCAAGTGGAAAAGCAGCAGTTCCTCCTCTAAGTTCGATCTTCAACATCCTGCTGCCAGGACAGAAAACGCCTGGTTTACGCGAATATAGGATCATCAGCGATGATGCGCGCAATCTACTTGGGACGATCTATCTGCCCGTCGGGCGCCTGATCATCGATTCGAAGCGAACGATTGCAGATCAATCGGCCTACACGGTCATCGTAGCCCGTCTGATCAACCTTTACGACGGCCCGAACCTGATGCTGAACGCCCGCTACGGCAGCACCGACGTGCCCGTGCCGGCCGGCGTCGGACCGAGCTCGGCCGACACGCAGCTCACGCAGTAGGTCGAGCACCCCGACGCATGGCCGCGGGCCCGCGGCCGGGGCCCGCCGCTCAGCGCGGCGGGCAGGAGGTGCCGCTGCCCAGGACGACCTTGGGGCTCATGCTCGCGTAGCGCCGGCCGTACCGGACCGGCCACAGGGTCTTGCGGGTGATGAGGAAGCCCGGGCCGCCATCCCCGAACAGGGACGAGCCAGTCACCGGCTTGTAGGGGGCGCTGATCTCCACGAGCAGCAGGCGCGTCCCCTTCGGCTGCAGGCTCTCGGCATTGGCGACGGGGGCCGGCGCCCCGGCGGCACGGACCGGCGATCCTGCCGCGGCCACGCTGGAGCAGATCTGCAGCGGGCCCGTCTCGGCGTCGCCCACCACCCCGACCGCTCTCACCGTCATCTGCACCCCGGTGCCGTCGAAGGGCGCGAGCACGGTGGGCGCCACCTGGAACACGTCGTTCACCTCGTCCGCCGTCGCCATCGTGCGCTGGGACAGCGTGTCGCTGATGGTGCGGGACAGGATGTCGACCTTGCGCACGTTGCGCATCACGCTCGTGATTTCCACGGCTCCGAAATAGATGATCAGCAGCACCGGCACGATCAGGGCGAATTCGACGATCGCGACCCCGTCTTCTTTACGGACGAAGGAATACATCCGCAAAGTCCAAATAGGCCTGATCAGGGCGCTATCGATCAACAGACCTGCCGGCTGTCCGGCGGCGGCGCAAAGGTGCAGACGGTCCCTTTGCGGGTTCGCTTCGCCTGGTAGAGGGCAGCATCAGCGCGCCGCAGGAGTTGCTCCCGATCGTGCGAGGCGTCCCCAGACCAGGCAACGCCGATCGTTCCCGTAACGCTCGCGATCCGGCCCGACCCATCAGCCACGATGTGAAGGCTGTGCAACAGCCGTGAGATTCGATCCACCATCTGTATGTCGGTTTGCGGCATTTTAGCCGAATTACGCTGCCCATTCCGCAACCGGGGGCAGATTTAATGCTTGTTTCAGGCCTAACGGGTTAGATGTGTCGACCTGCAAGGTCGCTGTTGGTGTTCGCTGGTAACCCCCATGTCTCTGTTTCGGTCCAGGCTTCGCGCTCTCACAGACGCCATCAACCGCTCGCGTGGCTGCCTCGACCTCGATCTCGACGGCACCATCCGTAACGCCAACGCCAACTTTCTCGACCTCGTCGGCTACAGCCGGGAGGAACTGATCGGCAAGGCGCACAGCGTGCTCGTGCCGGCAGCCGAGCGTGACAGCCCGCAACTCCAGGCTTTCTGGGCCGACCTACAGACCGGCAAGCCGCAGACGCGCGAGTTCAAGCGCTTGGCCAAGGACGGTCGTGAGATCTGGATCCTCGCTTCGTACAATCCGGTGCTGGGGCGCAGCGGCAAGCCCGCGCGCATCGTCGTGTTCGCCTCCGACATCACGGCGCAGAAGGCGCGCAGCATCGACACCAACGGTCAGGTCGCCGCGTTGCACCGCTCGCAGGCCGTGATCGCCTTCTCTCCGGAGGGCACCATCCTTGACGCCAACGCCAACTTCCTGTCCGTCCTCGGCTACGCGCTGAACGAGATCGTTGGGCACAAACACAGCCTGTTCGTTCATCCCAGCGAGCGGGAGATGCCTGCCTATCAGGCCTTCTGGCAGGCCCTTGGCCGAGGCGAGTATCAGGCGGGCGAGTTCTGCCGCATCGCCAAGGGCGGACGCGAGATTTTCATTCAGGCGACCTACAATCCGATCCGCGACGATGATGGGCGGCTCGTCAAGGTGGTGAAGTTCGCCACCGACGTGACGGCCCAAGTGCATGAACGCAGGCAACGTGCCGAGAAGGCCCAGGCCATTAGCCTCGACCTCAACGCGATCAGCGATGCCGTGCACGGCGTGACCCAGCAGACCGTGGCGGCCGCTGGAACGGTGCATCAGGTCTCCGGCGACATCCATGCCGTGGCTTCGGGCGCCGAGGAACTGTCGGCCTCCGTGTCCGAGATCAGCCAGCAGGTGCAGCACGCTTCGCAGATTGCGGGACAGGCGGTCGAGCAGGCCCAGCAGACCGGTGCGATCGTCGCGGGCCTGAGCGAGCAGGCCATGCGCATCGGCGAGGTCGTGGCCCTGATCCAGGCGATTGCCAGTCAGACCAACCTTCTGGCGCTCAATGCGACCATCGAGGCGGCTCGCGCCGGTGAGGCCGGGCGCGGCTTTGCGGTCGTCGCGCAGGAGGTCAAGCAGCTTGCCGAGCAGACCAGCAAGGCAACGGCTCAGATCCGCCAGCAGATCGGCGCGACGCAAGGGGCGACCCAGCAGGCCGTGGACGCCATCGGTGCGATCCAGGGCACCATTCGCACGCTCGATCAGGTTGCCACGGCAATTGCCGCGGCGGTCGAGGAGCAGTCAGCCGTGACGCAGGAGATGTCGGCCTCGATGCAGACCGCCTCACGGGGCGCGAGCAGCCTTGCCGGCAGCATGGAGGCGATTGCCCAGGCAGCCGAGCAGGTCGACCGCTCGACGACCAAGGTGCGTCGCGCGTCGGCCGTCACTTGAGTATCCGAGCGCACCCCTCTCAACGGACCGGCATTTTCGATCTGCCGTAGTCGTATCTACCCCGGAACTTGCCATGTCACCATCTGATGAGGCCACGCCGCAGGAGGCCGTACGGCTCGCCGCGCTACAGGACCTGCGCTTACTCGACACGCCAGCCAGTGAGAGTTTCGACCGCATCACGCGCATGGCCAGCCAGCTCTTCGGCCTTCCGAGCGCTGCCGTCTCGTTGACCGATCAGGACCGACAATGGTTCAAGTCCCGCGTCGGCATCGACGTCGTCTCGATGCCCCGCGAGGGTGCACCTTGCGGAGAGGTCACCGACACCCGGGATGCCCTCGTGCTCCCGGACATTGCCCAGGATCCTGCCTACCGTGATACACCACTGGCTCGGTCCGGAGCTCGCTTCTACGCCGGAGCCCCACTTCTCACCAAGAATGGATTGGCCATCGGCGCCCTGTGCGTCGTAGGTCCCGAGCCGCGGCAGTTTTCGGTCGCTGAGACGGCGATGCTGCGCGACATGGCCAGCATGGTGATGGCGCAGGTCGAATTGCAGCACGCCCATGGTCGGATCGACCCTGTCAGTGGCTTTCCCAACCGAACCCAGTGCATCGAGGACCTGAGCGATCTGGTTCTCACGGATCCTGCGGGTTCGCAGCGGCTGGTCGTGTTCGTAGACCTGGCGTCGCCGGACGAACTCAGCCACGCCGCGCGGGTGATCGGCGCGAGCTTCCTCGACGAACTCGTCCGGGAGGCGGCTCGCGTGCTGCGCTCCGCCCTCGGACCGGCGCGTACGGCCTACATGATCGGGATGAGCCAGATCGCGTTCCTGGCGCCGCGGGACGTCGTCGAGGACATCTACGTCAGCCTGCTCGCCTCGATGCTTGGCGCCATCCGGGCGAATGCCAGCTCGCGCTTCGTTACCACGGTGGCGATCGGCGTCGTTCCGTTCACGCTCGGTCAAACAGACCCCAGCGACGTCTTGCGTCTTGCGCATTGCGCGGCGGATGACGCCCGCCTTACGCACACCAAGGTCAGCCTCTACTCCTCCACCCAAGACGCCCTGCATCGTCGGCGCTTCGAGCTCCTGAACGGGTTTGGTCAGGCCCTGGAAGAAGCGTCGCAACTGCACCTTGTGTTCCAACCGCGTGTCGCCCTCGACACGGGACTCTGCCTCGGCGCCGAGGCGCTGCTCCGCTGGACCCACCCCGAGTTGGGCAGCATCTCACCGGCAGAGTTCATCCCGCTGATCGAGCGGACGACACTCGCCAAGCCGACCACGACATGGGTCCTCGACCTGGCCCTGACCCAGCTCGCGACTTGGCTGGCCGACGGCATGGATCTCGTTCTCTCGGTGAACGTCTCGGCCGGCAATCTGAACGAGCCGGACTTCGTCGAGCGCGTCATGGCTCTCCTGGCTCGGCACACCATTCCACCCCACCGCCTCGAACTTGAGGTGACGGAAAGCGCCGTGATGGATGATGCGGGTCATGCCCTCGAGCAGCTCAAGCGGCTGTCCGCCACCGGCATTCGTCTCGCCATCGACGATTTCGGCACGGGCTATAGCTCGCTGTCGTACCTCCAGGCCCTCCCCTTCGACGTGGTCAAGATCGACCGCTCCTTCGTCACCGGCTGCGCTGAGGATCCTCGGCAGCGCAGCCTTGTGGGTACGATGATCACCCTGTCCCACGATCTCGGCTATCGGGTTGTGGCCGAAGGCATCGAGACACAGGAAACAGTCGACCTGATCCTCGCCATGGGCTGCGACGAGAGCCAGGGGTACTTCTTCGGACGACCCATGCAGGCCGAGGCATTCACAATCTGGTATCAAGCCAATCGCGATCAAGCGACGAGTATAGCAGCGTAAAATGGCCGAAGTTCATCCGCTTCCTACAAAGGCCGGCGCGGAGGCAGTCAAGCGTCTAACCGAAAAGCTCAGGTCTGCCTTCGAGGCTGGTGAAGATCTTGGTTCCCGAGCTTCACATATCCGTGCCTTAGCCGAAACGCTCGAACGAACGCTGAAGGATCTCGACCGTGAGGTTCTGGGTCTCCAGACGACTTTGTCGCCAAGTGAGATCCACGTGCTTCTGCGGGACTCTGGTTTTGAAACCATGCGCGAGCAGCTCCAGAAGCTGATCGCCAACGCGCGTAGTTTCTCGGTTGCGGAGCGCAAATGAAGCCCCGCGATGAGGTCAGTGGCCGAGACTGTCCTTGAGCCGTGGCACTTCCTCTGGTGGATCATAACAGTGAGATCTACGCCGCACCCGTCTAATAGCGTCGCGTCCTCTATGATCCGGCTGCTCGAAGCGCGATTTGCTTTGTTTAATTGACCCCCAATACGCAGGCAGATTGTCGAGAAGCCGACCTCCCGGGGGGCATAAGTGTGACCGGTCGAAGTCGAGCGCCTCGGCCGGCATGGTGAAGTCGTGCGCCCGGCAACCCGCGATGGGCCGCATGGCGGCGACCATTAGCAGATTGCTCATCTCGGCGTCGTCGAGGACGAGGACCAACATCAAGCGGTGTTTCAGGCCTTATATCGCCCCATGTCCGTCGGGCCTTCTGGCGATGCAGCGGTGACGAACGAAGACGCCGTGGACAGGGCACGTTGCCAAACCCTCAACTCGACAGACTTTTCCCCGCGAACGTCCTGCCATCCACGATCTGTCACGAACTGTTTTCCATAGCTCGGAAGAGGAAACCTTTTATCGGTGCACGCAAACCTCCGGTAGGCCTGCGCGTACAAGATACCAGGCCAGGAGAGCCATGGTTGCGAAAGGCCGTTGATGTTCCCACAGCCCCGTCTTGCGCGACAGCTTCGCTCCGCCCAGACGTGGATTGCGCTCGGGGTGCTTGCGCCCATCGGCATGCTCGTCGTCTCGGGTCTGATGTTGCTCGACCTACGGCGAGACGCCTGGGACAAGGCCGAGCAGACCTCCCGCAACCTCCTGCAGGTCATCGAGCGTGACATTGCCCGGAACGTCGAGGTCATCGACCTGACACTTCAGGCTGTGCAGGACAACCTGCATGCGCCGGGCTTGGCCAAGCTCGATCCGGCTATGCGCCAACTCGTCCTGTTTGACCGCGCGGCGACCGCCAAGGACCTTGGTGTCATGTTCGTCCTCGACGAGAACGGCGATGTGGTAGAGGACGCCGCAGCCTCCCCGCCCCGCAAGGGCAATTATGCCGACCGCGACTACTTCCAGGCCCATAAGGCGAACCGGCATCTCGGCCTGTACGTCGGACGGCCCATCGTTTCGCGTCTGACAGGCGAGCGTATGGTCAACTTCAGCCGGCGCATCGACAAGCCCGACGGCTCCTTTGGCGGGCTGGTACTGGGCAGCTTGAAGCTTGCCTACTTCGGTCGTCTCTTCGACCAGATCGGCCTCGGCAACGAGGGCGCGATCAACCTCTACCTTCGGGATGGTACCCGCATCACGCGCCACCCCTACCTAGAGGCCGACGTTGGGGTGAATATCGCGGGCTCCCGGACTTTCGACCGTTTTGCGCGCGAGGGGTCTGGCACGTTCGCCGAAATCTCCGTCCGCGACGGCGTGCGGCGGCTCTACACCTTCAGCCGCGTGGGAGATCTGCCCCTGATCCTGAACGTGGCGCTCTCGGTCGACGAGCTCGAGGCTGAATGGCGGGCGAAGGCGATGGTGATCGGCTCGCTCGTGCTGGTCCTGTGCGGCCTGACCGTCATCCTGTCCCTTCTCTTCGGACGAGAGCTTCGCCGACGTGCCGCCATGCAGGTGGAACTCGCCCGGCTTTCACAGACCGATGTCCTGACCGAGCTGCCTAATCGGCGTCGCTTCGAGGAGGCGTATGCCCGAGCCTGCGCAGAGGCTGGGCGAACAGGACAGCCGCTCTCCCTGCTCGTTATCGATGCGGACCACTTCAAGCGCTTCAACGACCGCTACGGTCACGCCGTTGGCGACGAGGTTCTGAAGGGCATAGCCCGCTGCCTGACCGCGAGCGTGCATCGACCTTCCGATCTCGCCTGCCGGGTCGGTGGCGAGGAGTTCGTGCTCTTGCTGCCTGGCACCGACGAGGCCGGCGCCTTGTGGGTGGCAGAGGAGGTGCATGCCCAGGTGTCGACGTTGGTGGTAGGGTCCGCCGGCATTGGGCCGGGCGCCGTCACCGTGAGCATCGGCTTGGCCTCGGCCACCTCCGACGCTGCTGACCTCTATCGCCGCGCCGACACGGCGCTGTACGAGGCCAAGGCCGGCGGGCGCAATCAGACTCGGGCCGCGACATCCGCCGGCGTGAGACCCGTCGTCAAAATGGGCTTGCGCATCGTCGGTGGCTAAACGCTCCTCGGTATCCCATTGAATCGATTGGGCCTGTCGCAAGCCGCGCCGTAGGCCGCAGGTGGCGCCGGATCTGCCTCGGTTCTCGGTATTGATAACCGCCTCAAGTTCGAAGCAGACGGCAAGCAGTTGGTTCTGCTCACCCATGGTGTAAGTTGGCGGCATCACGGTAAGCCGCTGGCTGGGGCGGAGATCTCACGCGGATCGTCGATCAGAGCGCCCACCGAGCTCTGCATTTATCATTGGTCATGTTAGACGGGCGAACGCTTTCAAGGATCATTCAGGGAGCGGCTTCCTGTAAAAGCTGACGAAGTTACCCCAATTTGCATTCTTTTCCCTTGGTGGTGGGCAACAAAACCTCTTTCGACTTGTGCTTTCTTGTAATTGTTGCTTCAAAGCGCACGTGGCAAATCTCCCTCTCCTCACCTATAGCACCAAGGGCCTGCCCGAGGATCGCGCCTTCGTGGAATGGCAGGCAGCCATGGCGGCCCTATTCCACGTCGAACAGGCCCGCTTTCACGGACATCTGCCGCGTGGGAGTACGAAAAGCATCTTGATCGGTGAGGTCATTGCCAACCGTAGTGTGTTCACTGCTCAACATCTCACCCGGGATGAGGCCCTCATCGCCGCCACTCCTGGTCCTTTGCTCCTGCAAGCTTACATTTCCGGTGGCTTCCACGGCGAACTGGCGCACCAGAGCGTCACGATCTGGAAGGGTATGGTCGCGGTAACGGACCTACGCCGTACAGTCTGACCTGACCGGCTGGCTTTGGACCGGGCTGATTGAGAGGATCAGTCAGGACCAAAGGAGTTGGACATGCGGCGAGGTCAGAAGACGGGTGCGGAGCAGGTCGTGTTGAAGCTGCGCCAGATTGAGGTGCAGACAGCCCAGGGCAAGAGTTTGGCCCTCGCCTGCAAGGAGGCCGAAATTTCCGAGCAAAGCTACTATCGCTGGCGCAAGGAATACGGCGGCCTGCAGATCGACCAAGCGCGCCGGATGAAGGATCTTGAGCGTGAGAACGCGCGATTGCGGCGGCTCGTGGCTGATCTGTCCTTGGAGAAGCAAGTGCTGGCGGATGTCGCCTCGGGAAACTTGTAGCCCCCGAACGACGCCGGCAGGCGGTCGACGGCATCCGAGAAAAGTATGGTCTCTCGGAACGTCACGCCTGCCGGATCGTCGGCCAGCACCGCGGCACGCAGCGATACGTGCCGACCGTGCCGGCCGATGAGGATGCGCTGACCGGCGCCATCATAACCTTGGCGTCTTCGTCACGGACGTTACGGCTACCGCCGCGTCACCGCGCTGCTGCAGGCAGCGGGGTGGCAGGTGGGCAAGGATCGGGTCCAGCGCATCTGGCGTCGTGAGGGGCTAAAAGTCCCCAGCCGACCTAAGCCCCGCAGCCGCCTGTGGCTGAACGACGGCTCGTGCGTGCGCCTGCGCCCGCTCCACCGCAACCACGTCTGGAGCTTCGACTTCGTGCAGGCCCAGACCCACGACGGCCGGAGCCTGCGCATCCTGACGCTGATCGACGAGCACAGCCGGACCTGCTTGGCGCTGAAGGTGGCGCGGCGCATCAACAGCCTCGGCGTGATCGAGGCTTTGGCCGATGCGATGTGCCTGCACGGCATCCCGGAGAACATCCGCTGCGACAATGGCCCAGAGATGATCTCGAAGGCGCTGCGCAAATGGGTCGCCAAAGCTGGCTCACAGATCCAGTATATCGCACCAGGATCCCCGTGGGAGAACGGGCACTGCGAAAGCTTCAACAGCAAGCTTCGGGACGAGTGCCTGCGCCAGGAGATCTTCTACTCGCTGAAGGAGGCGCAGATCGTGATCGGTCTATGGCAAACCACGTACAATTGCGTCCGACTGCATTCGTCGCTGGGCTATCGGCCGCCCGCGCCCGTCAGCTACCCGGATCTGGCCTTCCGGCTACCCATGGCCGCGACCATGCAGTAGCCTCTCAATCGGCTCGGTCCAAAATACCGGTCAGGTCAGCGTTGGCGGCGGGAGTCATCACGACGGGCCTGAAAGCATGCACCAGATCGGGGTCCAACCGGCCCTTCATACCTTCAAGGATCGGGTACGCCTCCGATGCAGCCATTGGCGCCCTGTAAGGTCGTTCTTCGATCAGGGCGCCATAGACGTCACAGACCGTGACCAGCCGGACGAGGTCCGGAATGGCCGCCCCCGACAGCCCGTCTGGATAGCCAGATCCATCCAGCATCTCATGGTGAGATCGAACAACGCTCAGCATGGCCTCCTCGAACCCTAGCCCGACAAGCATGCGATAGCCCTCGACGGCGTGCGTTCGCATCACGGCCATCTCGGAGGCATCGAGCTTGCCCGGCTTGTTCAGGATGGCAACAGGGATCCTGGTCTTACCGACGTCGTGAAGAAGGGCCGCCTGAGCCAATCGATGCCGATCAGCCCTCGACATTCCGAGGGTGCCGGCGAAGGCGGCCGCCAATCCTGCTACGAGCAGGATATGCTGATGCGTGGCATCATCGAAGTCGCGCACCGCGCGGATCCAATCGTAGATCCCGTGGGCGCCGATGGCCGTCGCAACGATCTCCGTCCCGTTCGCGACCTCGGCTGGTGTCAGCACGCCAGCCATGATGGTGTCGCGCAGAAACTGCCGCGCCCGACTCGCATGCTTCTGTGCCGACGAAGGCACTATCCCGGCCTGGACCACGACGCGTTCGATGATACGCGGAAGTGTCGAGAAGGCCGCAGCGGTGACCATCGCGGTCACCCCCAGCATCTGAGCATGAGCCTGAGTCCGTGGGCCTTCCTCGTGCACGACGAAGACGTGCGGTCTCTTGCCGATGCCGGCCCGGCTGAAAAGCTGCTTCAGCCGGGCAATGGCGTCGGACGTCAACTCTCTAACATCACTCAGGACGATAGCTGGGGGATTTGTAGGCGGGGCATAGTCGTAGAGATCGTATATCGTCGACGGAATTGACAGCTTTAGATCGCGCAGTAGTCGTTCCGTACGATGCAGGTCGTCACTGATAATCATCAGTTCGCCCATGGCAAATCCCGCATGATATTAACCAGTTTTCATACCTTGAGCTTTTTCGGCCGACTCCGCTCGTTCTAAGCGGCACGAACAGTCTGGAGGAAGCGTGCCACTTCCACATTCAGGTATTCGGACTGTCGGGACAGCTCACCGGCAGCACCCAACACTTGAGAGGCGGCTGCGCCCGTATCCTCGGCGGCTCGAGCAACCCCCGTGATGTTGCTGGTGACCTCACCGGTTCCGGTTGCGGCCTGCGCGACGTTGCGCACGATCTCCTGGGTCGCCGCCCCCTGTTCCTCCACCGCCGCAGCGATCGACGTGGCCACGCTGCTGATCTCCTGGATGCGCGTCGTGATGCCACCGATGGCCTGGACTGCCTGGCCAGTCGCCCCCTGGATCTGGGTGATCTGCTGTCCGATCTCAGCGGTTGCCTTCGCTGTCTGATTGGCCAATTCCTTGACCTCGGCGGCCACCACGGCGAAGCCCCTGCCGGCCTCGCCGGCACGCGCGGCCTCGATGGTGGCGTTCAGCGCCAGCAGGTTGGTCTGACCGGCGATCGTCGAGATCATCGTTACCACGTCTCCGATCTTCGCGACGGCACCGCTCAGCTCCTGCACCAGGGAGGCGGTATGATCGGCCTCAGCCACGGCACTCTGCGCCAGTGTCGCCGAGCCGTTGACCTGACGACCGATCTCCTGAACGGACGAGCCGAGCTCCTCTGCAGCGACGGCAACGGTGTTGACGTTCGAGGAAGCCTCCTCGGCCGCAGCAGCGACGGTCGTGGACTGCGAGGCGGTCTCCGTCGCCGTGGCGGTCATGGTCTGGGCGGTGGCCTGCAGCTCGGTGGCGGACGACGACACCATTCCGATGATGCCGCCAACCGCCGCCTCGAAGCTGTCAGCCATATGGCGCATGCCGGCCTTGCGCTGTTCCTCGGCCGCAAGCCGAGCCTGCGCCGTTTCGCCCTCCAGTTGACGCGTGCGGATGAGGTTGTCCTTGAAGACCTGGACGGTGCCGGCCATCGCTCCGATCTCGTCTTTGCGGGCCACCCCAGGCACGATGATCGTCGCATCGCCCTCGGCGAGCCGGGCCATGGCATCCGTCATCGTCTGAATGGGACGGGATACCCGCAGCCAGCTGAACGCCATCGCGCCGAGGGCAGCCGCGACGGCGAGAACGACGGCGAGGTAGGCGGCAAGTTTTGCGCTATCAGCGTCGGCGCCAACGGCATCCGCTTCCTGACGCGCGCCTCGCTCATTCAAAGCCACGTCCCGTGCGAGCGAGTCCCGGATATCGTTATAAAGCCTGACGTTTTCTGACTTGCCGATCAGTGCGAGGGCATCGTCTCGCTGATTGGCTACCACCAGACGAGCGGCTTCGCTAGAAATGGCCTCGTACCGGCTCCACTCGACGCTGAAGGTCTCATACAGCTTGCGCTCTTCGGGGGTCGCGATCATGGGCTCATAGATCTTGCGCGCTTCTACGACCTTGGCCTGCGTCGTCGCTAGCTGCGCCTCGTTCTCTGCCAACTGGGCTGGCGTTGCCGACAAGGCCAGCAGCCGCAGCTGCTTGATCCGAACCTCTGCGGCTGCCGCCTTGATGTCATTGATCGCGATGACGGATGGCAGCCAATTGGTGGTGACCTCCGTGATGCCATGGCGGACGGAGGTAAGCTTCGCGATGGATAGACCGCCCTGTGCGGCGCTGATCAGAGCGAGCGCACCGAAGGCGGTGGCCAGTGTGGTCTTGATAGAGAGGTTGGCGTGCATGAGGGCCTCGGCGAAACGCCCTGGAGTTGTCTCAATGCCGAAACAACAAAGCTTTCAGGGACTTCGGCTAGGTTTGACGACAAGGTAATTCTAATCCGTTTACGCGAAAAAATATTTCTAGACACGGTTCCGTGAGCAATATGAAGTATTAATCTATGCTATTTTCCGGAGTGGGTTGCGAGGGATGCTTGTACCGCCCTCCTAACTCGTTACGGCCCGCCTTCGCCAAATCCGTGTGCTGTCCTACTCGGCGAAGTGTCGCGCGTGGTCCATTCCTCAACGGAGCCGAGCGTTTGAAATATGGGCGCTGGCTTCCTGGGCACAGACATTGCCTCGTCCAATACCTATCGCCCGCAGGTCGCTATGGAACCGTCTTCCAACCCATTTTGGCAGGAGCTGTACGCCTTTAACGATGGATCGAGCCTGGAGGACTGTCCGTTCCCATATCAGTCTGACGACGCACACTTCTGGTACGACTCTGAAGTAACGTAGGAAGATAGTTAGGGTGAGAAGAGCGCATGTATGAGGACCATAGCTCCGCATATGAGTAGGGTAAAAATCAGGGCAAATTCCAGGCGCGTCATGAGCGCCAGATGCATTAAAGACTTTCGCAAGTGAAGGAGGTTGCGTCGGCCTCACCCAATCGTGAGAACTCTGCTAATATACCTCAACAAACAAGATGACCCGGTCAAACTACGTGCAAGCGCCAAGGTAGCGCGCGATCCCGGTTTACTGCGCTAGTTCCGTGTTCGTAGAACCAGGGCTGACGCTATCGACCCGGGCACGTCGCTGGAGCTATGGCGGGCATTCAGCAACAGCTTAGGGCCGTCATACAAGTGATCAACATCGGCCATTTGTCTGCCGAATGAAGCACTGGCGTCGGCAAGCCTGCTCTCCTACACGTACACCCCACGCATAGCTCAACACTGTCGGGTATCCGATCGTTTTTCTGACTGTCGAGGCTACTCAGCATAAATCGACGACCGAAAAGGGAACTGCCGTCCGGTAACCGCGTCAGCTTTTCATATGTCAGGGAATGGGTGGCGGACAATCAGTTCTAAGACATCGGCAAGAGCCTTTTCCACTTTGCCCATTTTGCACAATAGTAAAACATTTTGGTCAAGGTGGGCCAGGGACGAACAGCGGATTCATTTCCCGCTCTGCTAGGAAGTAGACAGTATAATGCCACTCAGCCTGGCCGCACTCTCCGTATTACTCGGCAACCTGGAAAGAAACCTTTCCATCGCCTAAAAGGATTTCCAAAGCAATGAATGCGAGCGGTGGGCCGTAATCCCCTCCCACGCCCCGCATACGCGGGGATGGCCGAACGGCCGCCCGGAGGCGAATTTTGCGCTCGCATTACAAGCCATATACGGAGCGCAAACGCTGCTCAAACGGGAAAACCCATTTTGGGGCACTGAGGCGGCTTGATGTCGAAAAGGCATACGAGGAGCCGGGATGTGCAATGCCATGTTGAACAATCCGGCGAGGTCGTTCAAGGCGTCGCCGATGCCGCTGGCTTCCCCCCACCGAGCGACGCATCACGAGCACGCAGGCTTCCTGACCCTTGGACCGTCGCTCGTATGAAGCGTGCAGGCGGTGTGGCGCTTTTTGGGACCGAACCGAAGCGGATGGCGCTCGCCCGCCTCGTTGATCGTCATGATGAGTATGCTTCAGATTAACGTATTGGTTCATCGGAGACGGCCTTTCTGACAGGAGGAAGACCGGCCGGCTCAGGGTCGGCATAGGAAACACAAAAAATGGGGGAGGGGGGTCAGCGCCGCTTCGGCAGACGCTTGAAGCTGCTTTGGCGCTCGACCTGTGGGGGTGCCTTGGCCTTCACGATGTCACGCAAGAAGTGCGGGAAGAGCGCCAGCGCTTCGCGCAGATGATCGACATCGACCGTTCGGCTGCCCGCCGCCTCGGCGACGGCGCGGGCGATGGGCAGCACCTTGCCGATGCCGTCCGCGTGATGGGTCTCAGCGAGGGTGCGGCACAGTCGGAGCGCTTCCGGATCCTCGACGGCATACTGGCCGGCGATCAGGTCCGCGTCCGCGTCGAGGATGCAGTCGATCTCTTCGCGGATCGGCAGGCGCCGGGCGATCTGCCGGATCGCGGCCTTCTGCGAGTTGACGAACTTCAGTGCCTCGTCGTTGCCGAGGAACAGCATTTGAACGCGAGCCTGCTCGCTGATCGCCAACAGGTCGCGCGCCACGCGGTCGGCAAGGTTCTGCGACTCATCGAACAGCAGGACAGGGAAGGCGCTGGCCCGGCTGCAGAGAACCTTCAGTGTCGCGGCGACGCCGTAGACGGTGCGCACACCTAGGTGAGGAGCGACCTCCTCCAGCAGCGCCATGGTCGAGTTGCCCATCACGCCCGTGACGGTCACGAGGCCGACGAGCGGCCCTTCCATCGTGCCCGAGCGGCGGACCGCCTCCTCCAACGCACGCGTCTTGCCGACGCCGGGTGCCCCGGTGACGAGCCCGTTATGTCCGAACCGGTCGCAGCGGTCGATCGTGTCGAGCACAACCCTGGCCGCCGAGGTCATCACGAACGGGGTGTCACGGCTGACTTGCGCCTGACGACGCGCCTCGAACGCCTCCTTCTGGGCGGCTTCGGCTGCACGCTTGGCAGCAATCTCTGCACGCTTCTGTGCCCAGCGCTCCTGACACATGCGCTCTTCGCGCTCTTCCTCCTCGCGCTCTAATTTGCGCTGGAGGATGCCGCGCTGGAGGTAGAGAGGGAGGTGGGCATACTTGGGGTCGAGCGTGGGGGTGAGGTCGTTCATCACAAGCCTCTGAAGCGTTCGACGCGTGCCAGGGTGGCCTTGAGCTTGGCCTGCTTCTCCTCGCGGTCGCGATCGCGCCGCTCGGTCGGGCTCTCCATGATGCGCCGGCCGATCTCGGCACGGTCCCTGCCCAGCTCGATCGTGCCCTTGCTCGCCGGCACCGGCGGCGCGGATTGACGGCGGCCGGAGGCGATCATCTCCGCCACCACATCGATCCGGTTGAGGTCGGCCGCCTCGGACCGGATCGCGTCCCGGGCCACGCCCTTGCGGCGGGCGGCCTCTGCGGCCCCGGCCGGATCGAGGCGCGAATAAACCGGGTCGGGGAGGGCGATGCCGATGAGCTCACCCTTCATCGTGAACACCGGCACGGCTGGCCAGCACAGGTACTTCGGCAGGCGGATGCTGACCCTATCGCCGGTGTGGCGAGCCAGCTCGTCGCAATAGAGCCATTCCCCGCCGACGCTGATTTTGCCGTCCTGGACCGTGCGCGTGGCCTCCTCCGAGAAGGCCGTCATCAGCGCCAGTTCGTCCACGTCGGTGCGCTGCCAGCCGGCGGCGACCGCTTGCGCATAGGCTTGCTCGGGCGAGCGCCCAGCGAGGTCGCCGGTCTGCCGCTTTGTGTTGTAGAAGGCGAGCAGCCCAACGAAGTCGTGGGCGAAGTCGTTGAAGCTGCCGTCGAACGGGGAGGGCGCCTTGCCGAGGTTGGCCCGCCGGGAGTTCATGCGGTCGCCGCCGATGTAGCCGGGCACCGCCGAGAGGATCGTCTGCTCGATGACGCGGAACGAGCCTTCGAGGATGCCCTTGGCTGCCGCGTTGTAGGCGGTCGCCCGGATCAGCGCCCTGCCCCGACCGAACTCCTCGCAGTCCAGGCCGCCGAGGCGCAAAGCGTCCTTCAGGAAATCGGCAAAGCCGTACTCTGAGCCGTTGTCGAGATAGAGCTTCGCCGGCATGCCCCAGTGCGGGTCCTGCGTCATGTGGATGAAGCTGTCGATCACGTCGCTGTTGCGGATCGCCGTGCCGGGCTCACAGAGCACGAGGTCGATGCGCACGCGCCTGGTGCCGGCATCGAGCCAGGCGATGCCCTTGGGGGTCGCAAGCGTGCCGTCCGGGCGGGCAACATACACATCGAAATGGTGGACATCGCCGTAGACGAGTTCCATTGGCGCGAACCCGGCCGAGGTGAGACGGAGGCGTGAGCGCTGATCTTCCCAAGCCTTGATGTCCGTGCGGTACTGATGGACGCGCCGGGCGCTGCGGCCGGCCTCAACGACGCCCTTGGGCAGTTCGCAGGCCGGCATGATGTCGGCGAAAGCAGAGCCGATCCCGGCCTTGAGGGTGAGGTCGGCGAGGTATTCGCCGGCAAGGCGTTGGACGACGCTGTAGGCTGCGCCGCCGCCCCATAGGTCGCGGATGCGCTGGTGGACCTTGCGGGCGATCTCGGCGCGCAGGGCGTCATCCAAGCCGGCAGTAGCGGCATCCCAACGCTTGGTGAGGATCAGCCGGCTCTCCGGCTTCGTCTCGCGGCGCTTGCGCATCAGCGCCTTTAAGCCGCCGGCCGTCGCCTTGCTGACCTTGCGCTCGATGTCGCGGAGGCTCGGCGTGAACCACTCGCCATGCGGGCCGCAAACCTCGGCACTAGCCAGCACCTCCATCGCGGAGCGTCGCTCACGTGAACCCTTCGGGTGCGTCAGAGCGGGACGGAGAAAATGAGCCCACCACTCGGCCGCTTGAACGGCCTTTGCTGAGGCGTTCAACTGCCCTTCAACAGGCGTTTGCGTAGTCTGAATGCGGAGCTGAAGTGCCGGGGGGAGGGTGGTTGCGAGGACTCTCCACGAAGCCCCGGCCCTCCCTCCCCGTCCGTGGCAAACGCGAACCGTCAGACAAAAGCCCCGCCACAGCTGCGCTTTTCCCGAGCCGATCCGAGCGAAGGCGTGCCGAACCTTACGTTCAGAAATCCCAGCGGCCTGAGCTACTTCGGAAGCGGTGACCCAGCCATCCATATTAGGCAGCCGTACCCAGAACGTCCCGAATGATTTGCGCCCTGAGGGCTACAGCTTTGCGGCCGAGAGACCGGCCTTTAAGGGCCTTGTAGGCGAGCTGACGACAGATGCCGCGGCTCTTGAGGTACGTGTTAAGGGAACTGCCCCGCGAAATAAGGACCGAACGCACCCGCGCATACTCAGCCTCATAGGCTTGCTCGGTATCGTGCAACACGATGTCCATGATAGGCTCCGACGATGTAGCCGAAACGGAAACACGTCTGTAGCCAATATGTCAACACCGCTCGATCAAGACCTATCGGTTCCGCCTAGCGCGGAGGCCCAGAAGCTAAATGCTGCCGACGTCCTTGATAGGATGAAAGAGGTCTATGGAGTTGATACAGATACTGCACTAGCCGATGCGCTGCATACCACTAGACAAAATGTATCAAAGTGGAGATCGCGTAATTCCATTCCGTATGCTGAGGCGGTAGCTGCCTCATACATGCGAAACGTTTCTATAGATTATATTCTGACGGGTCGCGGCAGCAGAGAACGAGGGCAGGGGGCAGCTCCAGAACTTGATATAAAGCTTCTTCGAGCGATACTTCTCAGTCTTCTGGCCTTCGATCGCATCAAGATCATAGGCGGAGATACAGTTTCTGAATTGAATGAAATGGCTAAAGCCATAGCGTTCCAATACAAGCGGGCAGCTGAGGCGACTCAACACCTTCAGCAAAACGACGGCCTGGATGCCGAGGCAGCCCGAGCTGTAGCCGTAGCGGCAACCGAACTCATCTCCTCTGACGGGACTTTGTTCGGACCACGTCTCAGCCCTGTTGATCAAAGCGCGGATGATTGAGCCGCCCGGTAGCGCCTAGGGTCCGCAATAGGGTCCGCAATCAACAATCGCTTGACGACGGTGTCCGCAAGAACGTGATTCTTTTCAGGGTGTTACGCATAATTGGCGACCGCCCTCTTGGTCGCCGAGGGCCCGCAATGCTGCTGGCACAAGCCTCTCTATCTGCACGCTTTTGCACGTTCGCCGCCAATTATTGATTACAAGCACACCGCCAACTTGGCAGCGCCGCCCCAAAGACCCCATCCGACAGCCTGGGAACGCCGTTCGCATAAGATATATTATGGAACCTGCGCCGCGTGAATCCGGGGCAGGGGGCACGGACAGACGAAGAGTTCACCCATTCCCGACACCGGGTATTCATGCAATCTCCACACCGGCGATTCACGCCGTTGCCAGTTCCCGGGCCATCGCGGCCGCCAGCGATGCTAAACCGCTGGCGGACGTCATAATTCCTCCCCATAATACATGATACCGGGCGCCGTCCGAACGGTCGCTCGTCCGAATCGATCCTCTCCAAAGCGAACGCGATGCCGATCCTTGCGCGCCCCTCCGCTGCCCTGAGCCTGGCCCTGCTGGCCTTCGGGTCCGTCACGTTCGCCACCGGCACGCAGGCCGAGCCGCAGCGCACCGCCCTGGTGCAGCACCCCCAGGCCATCGCGACGGAGGGCGCGGCCCGGCCGGTCGTCCGGACGGCGATCCCGCGCCGCGCCCTCGCCCGCCTGCCCCGTCTGGCCGGCCTCATCGCCCAGGGTCAGGCCATCCGCATCGTGGCCTTCGGCTCGTCCTCGACCGAGGGCTCGGGCGCCTCCTCGCCGGCCACCACCTACCCGGCCCAGCTCCAGCGCGACCTCGCGGCCCGGCTCGGTGCGACGGGTGCGGGTGAGGAGCACTCCTCCGTCACGGTGCTGAACCGCGGCAAGGGCGGCGACGATTCCGAGGCCATGGCCCGGCGGCTGGAGCGCGACGTGCTCGCCGACAAGCCGGACCTCGTGATCTGGCAGACCGGCAGCAACGATCCGATGAGCGGCGTCAGCGTCGAGCGCTTCACCGAACTCACCCGCGCCGGCATCCTCGCCATGCGGGCCACCGGGGCGGACGTGGTCCTGATGGACCAGCAATGGTGCAAGAAGCTCTCGACCACCGACGGGGCCGAGGCCTACGGCGTCGCCCTGCACGCCATCGCCACCGAGCTCAACGTGCCGGTGATCCGCCGCAACGCGATGATGCGGGCCTGGGCCGCGCAGGGGCTGCTGTCCCCGACCCAGATGATCGGTCCGGACGGCCTGCACATGACCGATGCGGGCTACGACCGCCTGGCCCGCGCCGCCACGGCGCAGATCCTGGCCAATGCGGGCCTGCCGCAGGACGCCGGCACCCAGAACTGAGGCCCGACCGGGGAGGCGGCCGGGACCGCCCTCCTCCGCGCGCCTCACAAATCCAGCGTGACGCTCAGGCCGTCATGGGCCGGCACGACGTTCGGCGGCAGCTTGGCCGCCAGGGTCGCGTAGTCGAGATCCGTGTGCAGGTTGGTCAGGATCGCCCGGCGCGGACGCACGGTCTCGATCAGCGCCAGGGCATCCGAGACCGAGTAATGGGTCGGGTGCGGGGTCTCCCGCAGGGCATCGATGATCAGCAGGTCGAGGCCGTGCAGCCGGGCCTGCGACGCCTCCGGCATCAGGCTGACGTCGGGGGCGTAGGCCGCGGGGCCGAAGCGGAAGCCGAGGGCCGCCTCGTTGCCGTGCTCCATGCCGAAGGGCAGGGCCGTGAGCGCACCGCCCGGGCCTTCCACCTGCATCGCCTCCCCCTCCGCCAGGTCGTGCAGGTCGAGGATCGGCGGGTACTCGCTGCCGGGCGGCGTCTCGAAGCAGTAGCCGAACCGCGCCGCCAGGAGGCCGCGCGTCCGGGCATCGGCGAAGACCGGGATGCGCCGGCGCATGTGGATCACGAGGGCCCGCACGTCGTCGATGCCGTGGGTGTGGTCGGCATGGGCATGGGTGAACAGGATGGCGTCGAGGCGCTGGACCGCCGCGTCGAGCAATTGCTCGCGCAGGTCCGGCGCGGTGTCGACCAGGAGGGTGGTGGCCGCCCCGGCCTCGCCCTGGCGCTCCACCAGGAGCGAGCAGCGCCGGCGCCGGTTCCGCGGCTCGGCCGGGTCGCAGGCCCCCCAGCCGTAGCCCACGCGGGGCACGCCGCCGGACGAGCCGCAGCCGAGGATCGTCAATCGCAATGCGCCCATCGGCACCTCCGCCCCCGTTGGTACCGGAGCGGGCCGGGGCCTGTCACGCCCGATCCGGCCCCCCTGCCCGGCTCAGGCCGCGGCCTTGTGGAACAGGCGGTGGAAATTGGCCGTCGTCAGCGCGGCGAAGTCCGCCACATCCATCTCGAGGGTCTGGGCGAGGGAGCGGGCGGTGTCCGCCGTGTAGGCCGGCTCGTTGGTGCGGCCGCGATGCGGCTCGGGCGCCAGGAAGGGAGCGTCGGTCTCCACCAGCAGGCGGTCGGGCGGCACCGACCGGGCGATCGCCCGCAGGTCGTGCGAGCGCCGGAAGGTGACGATGCCGGAGAAGGACACGCAGAAGCCGAGTTCGACGCCGACCTCGGCGAGGCGGGCGCCCGACGAGAAGCAGTGCAGGACCGCCGTGAAGGCGCCGCGCCCCATCTCGTCGACCAGGATCGCCTCCATCTCCGCATCGGCGTCGCGGGAATGGATGACGAGCGGCAGGCCGGTCTCGCGGGCGGCCGCGATGTGACGGCGGAACACCCGCGCCTGCACCGCCTCGGGGGCGGCGTTGTCGTAGTGGAAGTCGAGGCCCGCCTCGCCGATGCCGATGCAGCGGGGATGGTGCGTGTGCGCCACGATGGCCTCGGTCGGCACGTCGGGCTCGGCCCCCGCCCCGTCCGGATGGGTGCCGATGGTGTGCCAGATCTCCGGATGCGCCTCGGAGAGGGCCTCGTAGGTCCGGGCCTTGGCGACCCGCGTGGAGATCGTGACCATCCGGGTCACCCCGGCCGCCCGGGCGCGGGCCAGGACGTTGGGCAGATCCTCCGCGAAGTTCGGAAAATCCAGGTGGCAATGGCTGTCGACCAGCATGAAACGGGGCTCGGAAAACGGTGGGGTGGGCAAGACGCGATCACTCAAGACGCGATCGTTCAGGACGCCGTCGTCACGCCGACGGCGCCTCCGGCTCGACGAAGCGCGGGAACAGGCCGACGGGGGCGGGGAGCGCCGTGCCGGGCACGAGGCGGCCGCCCTCCCCCACATCGGCCAGCCGGCGCCGGTCCGCCGGCACGGCCAGGAGGTCGAGGAGCTTGGCACCGGAGCCCGGCATGAAGGGCTGCACCAGGATGCCGATGGCCCGCAGGGTCTCGGCCACGACGTAGAGCGAGGCCGCCATCCGGGCCGGATCGGATTTCCGCAGCACCCAGGGCTTCTGCGCGTCGAAGTAGCGATCGGCGGCGGTGATCACGGCCCAGATCTCGGCTAGCGCCGTGTGCGGGGCGAGCTTGTCCATCGCCGCCCGCGCGGTGTCGGGCAGCGCGTCGGCCAGCGCCAGCAGCGCCCGGTCGTCCTCCGTGAGGGCGCCGGGCTCGGGAACCGTGCCGCCGAGGTTCTTGGCGATCATCGAGAGGGAGCGCTGGGCGAGGTTGCCCAGCCCGTTGGAGAGGTCCGCGGTGTAGCGGGTGATGATCGCCTCGTGGCTGTAGTTGCCGTCGCCGCCGAAGGGCACCTCGCGCAGCACGAAGTGGCGCAGCGCGTCGACGCCGTAGGTGGCGATCAGGTCCATCGGATCGACGACGTTGCCCAGCGACTTCGACATCTTCTCGCCCTTGGAGAGCAGGAAGCCGTGGCCGAAGACGCGCTTGGGGAGCGGCAGGCCGGCCGACATCAGGAAGGCCGGCCAGTACACCGCGTGGAAGCGGACGATGTCCTTGCCGATGACGTGCAGGTCCATCGGCCAGAATTTCTTCCGCGGGTCGGCCGCGTCGGGGAAGCCCGTGACGGTGAGGTAGTTCGTCAGCGCATCGACCCAGACGTACATGACGTGGTCGGGGTGGCCCGGCACCGGCACGCCCCAGTCGAAGTTGGTGCGGCTCACCGAGAAGTCCTTGAGGCCGGAGCGCACGAAGCTCGCCACCTCGTTGCGCCGGGTCTCGGGCCCGATGAAATCGGGCTCGGCCTCGTAGAGGGCGAGCAGCCGGTCCTGGTAGGCCGAGAGCCGGAACAGGAAGTTCTCCTCCTCCATCCAGGTCAGGGGCGTGCCGGTCTCGCGGGAGCGCCGGGCGCCGTCGGGGCCGATCTCGGTCTCGTCCTCGGCGTAGTAGGCCTCGTCGCGCACCGAGTACCAGCCGGCATATTTCGACAGGTAGAGGTCGCCGTTGGCCTCCATCCGGCGCCACAGGTCCTGGGCGGCGGCGGAGTGCTCGGGCTCGGTGGTGCGGATGAAGCGGTCGTGGCTGCAGTCCAGGGCCTCGGCCATGGCGCGGAAGCGCGCGGACATGTCGTCGACGAGTTCGCGCGGGGTGATCCCGGCCTTGGCCGCCGTCTGCTGGATCTTGATGCCGTGCTCGTCGGTGCCGGTGGAGAACAGCACGTCGTAGCCGTCGAGGCGCTTGAAGCGGGCGATCGCGTCCGTGGCGATCACCTCGTAGGCATGGCCGATATGCGGCGCGCCGTTGGGATAGGAGATCGCGGTGGAGAGACCGAAGGTCTTCGCGGTTGCCGGGTCGGTGGCGGTCACGTCGAGGGGTTCCCCGGATACAGGGTTCACAGGATCAGGCCCCGGAATCGGGTCCTGGGATCACAGGACGGCGGAAGCCTAAGCTGACTTGCGTTGGGGTACCAACGCAAGTCAGCTTAGGCTCTTGTTGTGTCGCAGATTTTTGTCGCAAAACCGGCGGCCACTTTTGCGAAATCTGCTTAGCATGCCGCGTCAGGCGGCGTCGCGGAGCGCGCCGGCCAGGTCGCCGAACAGGGACAGGACCAGCGGCCGGCGGTCGAGATTGTAGGTCGCGGCCTCCCGCGCGGCGCGGGCGATCTTGTCACACACCTCGACCAGGGCCGCAAGACGGGCGGGCGGCTCGTGCCGGCGCCGGTCGAGCTCGGCCGAGACGAAGCGGAAGACCGTGTCGAGGCTGGCCGCGAAGAGCTCGTCGGACTCGCGGGCCGAGAGCTTCTCGGACAGGGCCAGGATGCGGCGCCAGTCCGGCTGGTCGAGGCGGGCGAGCAGGGTCTCGACCTCCGCGACGAGGCCGGCCCGGGCCGGATCGAGCAGGGCGACGGCCTCGGCGACGGAGCCCTCCGAGAGCCGCGCCGCCCGGGCGAGCGCCTCGGCGCCAGGCTGCACGAAGGGCGGCGCGAAGCCGCCGATCACCCGCGCCACGTCCGCCTCCGCGAGCGGGCGCAGGGTCAGGGCCCGGCAGCGCGAGCGGATGGTGGGCAGGAGCCGGCCCGGCGCGTGGCTGACGATGAGGAACAGGCAGCGGGGCGGGGGCTCCTCCACCATCTTGAGGAGGGCATTGGCGCTGTTGGCGTTGAGGTCCTCGGCGCTGTCGACGATGCAGATGCGGTAGCCCGCATTGCCGGCGGTGGAGCCGAACAGCGCGAGGGCGCCGCGGGCCGCATCCACCGAGATCCGGGTCGCTAGGGTCTTGGCAGTGGGGGCCCGGGTCCGACGCAGGGCCACGAGGTTGGGATGCGACAGGGCCGCGACCTGGCGCGCCGCCGGGTGGTCGGGATCGACGGCGAGGCTCGCGGGCGCGCCCCGCGCCGCCGGGTTGGCGACGAGCCAGCGGGCGACCCGGTAGGCCAGCGTCGCCTTGCCGATGCCGCGCGGGCCACCGATCAGCCAGGCATGGTGCAGGCGCCCCGAGGCGATCGCCTCGACGAAGGCGGCCTCGGCCTCGGCATGGCCGACGAGGTCGGCCTGCTCGCGCGGGCGCGGGACCTCGGTCAGGTCGCCGGGCTCGACATCCTCGGGGGCGCGCTCAGGCCGCATCGCCGTGCTCCGTCCCGGATCGGCCGCCCGGCGCGTCGCCGGAGCGGGCCGGCAGCAGCCCGGGCAGGCGCTCGGCCACCACGGCGCGGATCGCGGCCTCGACGGCGTCGGCGGGCAGGGCGGCGTTGACGACCGCGCAACGCCCCGGCTCCTCCGCCGCGACGGCGAGGAAGGCCGCGCGCAGGCGGGCATGGAAGGCCAGGGCTTCGGCCTCGAAGCGGTCGACCGCGTCGTCGGACCCCGCGTCGCGGCGCGCCCTCGCCCGGGCGAGCCCGAGTTCCGGGTCGCAGTCGAGGATCAGGGTCAGGTCGGGCCGGGTCTGGCCGACGACGACGCCCTCGAGGGCGCGCAGAGCGGCCGGGTCGAGGCCGCCGGCCGCGCCCTGGTAGGCCCGGGTCGAGTCGGCGAAGCGGTCGCAGAGCACGATCTCGCCCCGCGCCAGCGCCGGGCGGATCAGGGTGTCGAGATGGTCGATCCGCGCGGCAGAGAACAGCAGCGCCTCGGCGAAGGGGCCGTAGGGCTTGGCCAGCCCGGCGAGCAGCGCCTCGCGGATGCGCTCGGCCTTGGGCGAGCCGCCGGGCTCGCGCGTCGTCAGCACGGGGCGGCCGGACTCGGTCCGGAGCTGCGCGGCGAGGCGGCGGATCTGCGTCGACTTGCCGGCCCCCTCCCCGCCCTCGAAGGTGATGAAGGTCCCTCCCCGCGTCCCGGGCGCCGTCACGACTTCGCGCCGGCCTTCTCGAACGCCTTGCGGAACAGGCCGGTGCCGACCTCCCAGGCCGCGTCGAGCGCCCGCTGCGGAAGGGTCCCGGCCTCCACGGCGTCGCCGGCATAGAGCGGCTGGTCGAGGGCCTGGGTGTCGCCACGGGTGATGCGCAGGCGGCCGACCTCGCGGCCCTGCTCCACCGGGGCGACCAGGGGCCCCTGATAGACCACCCGGGCGGTGATCTTGTCGCCGGAGCCGCGCGGCAGCAGCACCCGCACGGCCTTCTTGGCGACGAGCGGCACGCTGCCGGCCGCGCCGCCATAGACCGAGGCCTCCGCCACGGTCTCGCCGGCGCCGAAGACCTGGCGCGGCTCGAAGGCGCGGAAGCCCCACTCCATCAGCTTGCGCGATTCCGCCGCCCGGTCGCGGGCGGTCTTCAGGCCGCTCACCACCATGATCAGGCGCTGCCCGTTCTGCACCGCCGAGCCGGTCAGGCCGTAGCCGGATTCCTCGAGGTAGCCGGTCTTCAGGCCGTCGGCGCCGATGTCGAGGGTGAGCAGCGGGTTGCGGTTCTGCTGCTTGATCTTGTTCCAGGTGAACTCGCGCTCGGCGAAGATCTTGTACAGGTCCGGATAGGTCTCGATCAGGTGCAGGGCGAGCTTGGCGAGATCGCGCGCGGTGACCTTCTGGTCGGGGGCCGAATAGCCGGTCGCGTTGCGGAAGGTCGAGCGCGTCAGGCCGATCTCCCGGGCCCGGGCCGTCATCATCCGCCCGAAATTCTCCTCCGAGCCGGCGATGCCCTCGCCGATGGCGATGGCGGCATCGTTGCCCGACTGCACGATCAGGCCGCGCAGGAGGTCGGACAGCTTGATGCGGCTGTTGAGCTGGGCGAACATCGAGGAGCCGCCGCCCCCCGCCCCGCCCCGGCGCCAGGCGTCCTCGGTGATCTGGAACTCCGAGTCCATGGTCAGCCGGCCCTGCCGGATCTCGTTGAACACGATCTCGGTGGTCATCAGCTTGGCCATGCTGGCCGGGGAGAAGAGCTCGTCGGCCCCCTTCTCGAACAGCACCGAGCCGGAATCGGCATCGATCAGGATCGCGTGGGGCGCCGCCGTCTGGAAGCTCTGGGCGATGGCCGACCCCGCCGCGAACAGGCTCAGCGCCGCGGCGAGGACGAGGCCCGACACCGCCGCGCGGCCCGATCCGTTCCGACCCGCGAGGACCACTCTCACACTCATACCCTGTCTCACGCCCCGCCTCACGCCGACCCGCGCATCGCCCCCACGATCAAGCGTGACGTTACAGGCATTCGGCGCCGAGATCGAACCCAAATCGCGTGCGGTTTCCATCGCGCGTCGATGCGTCCCGACGACCGCCGACGCGCCGCGGCGCGGCTCAGCGGGCCTCGGCGAACTGAGCGCGGGTCCGGGCCGGAGCCTTGGCCGCGACGGCCGCCCGCTCCGCGGAGACGCCCTTGGTTGCCGGAGCGACCTTGGCGGCGGAGGCGACCTTGGCCGCCGCGGCGGACGGACCCGAGGGCGCGGCCTTACCGAGAAGCGCGGTCTTGCCGAGAGGCGCGGCCTTGGCGAGAGGCGCGGCCTTGGCGAGCAGCACGGGCCCGGCCGCCTTGGTGCCGGCCGTCCTGGTGCCGGCCATCACCCTGGCGTCCGCCATCCGGGCGGCGGGCTGGGCATGAGCGCCCGTGCGGGACGAGGGCGCGTCGGCCGCCGGCCTGACGGGAGCGGCGGCGAAGCGGGCGGCGCCGCGCGGGTCGGCCTTGCCCGGGCCGGCACCGGCCTGGGCGAGCTTCGGCGCTCCCGGCCCCGGCCCCTTGCCGGTCGTCGGCGCGGCGGCGAGGCGGCTCGCGGCCTGCGGCTCGGGCCGCGCCCCGGCGAGCCGCAGCGGCGGCGGGGTCAGGCTGAGGGGCGCGGGCCGGGCGGCCGCCAGGGTCTCGCGCGGCTCGGACGGACTGTGCCGCACGGGCCGGAACCCGTCGGCCCGCGCGGCCGTCGGCTGCAGCGCGGCCGGAACCGCGACGGTGGCGGCGCTCGCCACCAGGATGGGGGCGGGCTTGACCGGGCGGGGCGCCGTCTCGGTCGCGGCGGTCTCCTCGACGGCCGGCCGATCCTCGGCCTCCTTGAAGGCCAGGGCCGGCCGGCTCGCCCGGGCGAGGCGCTCGGAGGAGCCCTGCGGCGCATCCGGACCGAGATCGGCCAGCATGACCGGCGCCGCGCCGCGGATGGCGGCGGGCTGGCCGTCGGTGCGCAGGGTGGCGAGGAGCTTGCGGTCGTCGCTGCCGGCGGTGGAGGCCTTGCCGGCATACTCGACGCGGACCCGCGCGGTGCCGCTGCGGCGGAATTCGAGGGCCTCGGCCACCTCCTCGGAGACGTCCATCAGGCGGTTGGCGTGATAGGGGCCGCGATCGTTCACCCGCACGATCATCGAGTGGCCGTTGGCGAGGTTGGTGACGCGGGCGTAGCTCGGCAGCGGCAGGGTCGGGTGCGCCGCCGCGATGGAGTGGCGGTCGAACACCTCGCCGTTGGCGGTCATGCGCCCGTGGAAGGCCGAGCCGTACCAGGAGGCCAGGCCCTCGCGCACATACCCCTTGGCGTCCTCGCGCGGGACGTAGGTGCGCCCGGCCACCACGTAGGGCTTGCCCGAGAAGCGGCGCCCGCCCCCCTTCGGGATCACGTCGCCCTCGTTGTAGAGGCGCGGACTGGCCTTGACGCCGTATTTCGGGTCGACCCCGGAGCCGCTCCCCGCGGGCCCGGCGAACTTCTGGGGATTCTGCGCGCAATTGGCGGTGGTGAGCGCCACGGCCGAGACCGCCAGCAGCCGCCAGAGCGGCAGCGGGGCCGGTCCCGGATGTCCCGGCTTCGTCTTACGCGCCATCGCGATGATCCGCCCCAGCCCCCGCCCCGATCCACACGCTACGCTTGGAAGGGACCGCCGGCGGGCGAGAGCAGGACCGGACGTACCCCCTCGGACGCGGCGCCGGGCGCCGCCTCCGAGACGGTCAGGAATGTCCGGATGACGTAAAGGAAGGCTGAACGCGGCCGGTCTTCGCGGCAGGCCCCGGGCTCGGCGACGGGTCGCCGGATCGAGTTCATGCCCTGGATGAGGCGAAGGCCGCAAGTGCCTGGCCCAGCTACGCGAAACGGTCTCACCGACGCTCGAGACCAGTCGGTCGTCCGCGTGGAAAGGGCGCGATCCGACACATCGAGAACTCCCGGCAAACCCTTGCCGGGGCTCGGGTTTCGGCCTCAGCGCCCGTCCGGCTCGTTGAGCTGGTCGATCGAGCGGGCGCCGCGCTGCTTGAACAGCAGGTCGAGGGCCTCGAGCATCAGGCCGTGCATCTTGGCGCGCTCCGCATGGGCGATGTCGCGCAGCTGATCGTAGACCGGCGGCTCCAGGTAGACCGACATCTGGCGGGCACGCTGCTTCAGCGTGGCGTTGGGGCGGCGAAGCGGGGGCGCTCCGGTGTCGAGCTGGACGATTTCGGCGGTCTGCTGGGGTTTGCCCGGCGGGGTCGAGGCGGCAACGATGGAGGCGAGGCTGAGCTTAGGCGGCTTTGGCATGCTTGCTCACCTGCATGCGCTTCTCGATCCAGCCCCAGAGCTTGCGCACCTCGGAGGCGGCCTGACCCTTGGGGTTGAACTCGGTGACGCCCTGGCCGACGCCGATGGCGTCCTGGTGGTCGGTCCGGGCGACGATGTTCACGTCCGGCAGGATGCCGAGCACGGCGAGGCCGTCGGCGGCGTCGCGGATGCGGTAGGAGCGCGGCGGGGTCTGGTTCAGCACGAAGGCGAACTTCTTCTCCAGGCGGTAGATCGCCGCCAGGGTCGGCTTGAAGGCGCGCAGGTCCGCCGGCGTCGGGCGGCACGGGATGATGCAGAGGTCGGCGGCGCGGATCGCCGAGAGGGTGCCGGCGGAATCGACGCCGGGCGTGTCGATGAAGACGTAGTCGTAGGCGGACTCGCGCAGCTGGGCCATCACGCCCTCGATCTGCGTCGCGTCGATCTGGGCCACTTCCGGGCCCTCGGCGGTGCGATGGTCGAGCCAGTCGCTGATCGTGGCCTGGCGGTCCATCTCGAGGATGCAGACCGAGAGGCCCCGCTCCTGGGCGGCGACCGCCAGGGAGATGCACAGCGTGCTCTTGCCGCTCCCCCCCTTCTGGGTGACGAACGTGATGGCTTTCATCCTGGCGTCCCTTCGCGAGCGTCGACGAGTTCGGGTGACGGTGGGGCGGACGGATCCGGCAGTCTGGATCGCCGGCGGACGGGGCGGGGGCCTTCCGTCCTGTGACCCAAGGATGCTGCGATCCCGGATGTCGCCGATCATGGTTAACCAACGGTTAAGCCCGACCGGACGGCCGAACCGCGAGATAGCAATCTCAAGTTGATTTTTTACCGTGAAATTGGCCCGATGCTCTTTCGCGATCCGGCTTTCCGCTCTACGATGCCGGCGTGCCGAGCACCGCGCGTTGTCGGATCGGCAACCTCAAGTCGTTATAACGGATTCGGTCCCGCCGGTTGAGGAGGCCCATGACGCGATCCCCGCCGCCGGATCCGGAGGCCGACATCCCCGGCGGCCTGCGGGCGGCCCTCGCAGCCTCGGGCGTGGTCGGCGCCTGGATGCACGACATCTGGGCGGACCGTCTCGTCGTCTCGGCCCCGGTGGCCCGGGCCCTCGGGTGGTCGCCGGAGGAGGGCGCGCGGGGCGTGCCGCTGTCCGCCCTCCTCTCCGGCACCCATGACGAGGACCGCGCCCGCCTCGACAACGCCCTCCAGGCGGCGATCACCCGGGGCGGGGCCTTCGCGGTGGCCTTCCGCACCCGGGCCCCGCGCTGGCTGAACCTGCGCGGACGCATCGAGCCCGACGCCGCCGGGCGGCCGGCGCGGGCGCTCGGCATCGTCCTCGAACTGGCCGAGGACCGGGTCGACGGCGCCCGGGATCAGCACGCGGTGAACCGGATGGCCGAGCATGCCATCGCCCTGCGCGGCCTCGCCGACGATCTCGCCCGGCCCGGCCTGTCGCGGCTCCTCGACCGCCTGATGGTCGAGATCGGCCACGAACTCGCCCGCCACCTCCGGGACGCCCCGGACGGCCAGCGGCACTGAGCCGCCGCCCGGAGCCGCGAGGCAGAATTTGCGAGGCAGAATTTGCGAGGCAGGATCAGCGGGGCAGGGCCGCGGCCTCCTGCGCGGGGCGGACCCGGTGGTTCGCGAGGGCGCGCAGGGCCGCTCCGGCCCCGGGCCGCGCCAGGGCCTCGCGGTAGGCCGCGATCAGGCCGGCGCAGTCGCGGGCGATCCGGGCTGGGGCGAGGGGCGGGGCGCTCCGGTCGCCCGCCTCCTGCCCGGCGGCGCGGGCGAGGACGCGGGCCGCCGCGTCGTCGGCCAGGACCTCCTGTGCCGCCAGCAGGTCGCCCTCCCCGCCGATGGCGAGGCAGGCCTCCGGGCCGGCGTGCCGCATCGCCCGCAGCAGGACCCGGCCCGCCTCGACCCAGGTGGCGTCGTCGGCCCCGCGCAGGATGCGGGCGACGGCGCGTCTGGCCCGGGCCCGCAGACGGTCGAGGGCCGCGCCCTCGGGCAGTCCGGCCCGGTAGCCGTCGAGATAGGCGGCCGCCAGGGCGTCGAGGACGTCGCCCTGCCCCGCGAGGGCGTCGAGGAGCGGCAGCGCGCGCAGGATCGCCGCCCGGGCGCCGGCGGGGCTCGGATCATCGTCGAGGGTGGAATCGGGGAAGCGGTCGGTGTCGACGAGCTCGGTGGCGACCCGGGCCTGGACCAGGCTGGCGGGCTCCGGGATCCAGAGGCTGTCGGAGGCGACGCCCAGCGCCCGCGCGGCGAAGGCCGGGTCGACCCCGGCGGCCACGTAGGCCGCCCGCTCGGCCGAGGCGTCGGCCTGGACCACCTGCCCGAACAGGCCGGGATCGTAGGGCGCATGGAAGCCGAGGCGGCCGCTCGTCACCAGGTAGCGCTCGGCGCCCCGCACGAAGGCGAGCGTGCAGGCGGAGACGCAGTAATCGGGCACGTAGGTGTCAAGCCTGCGGGCGGCGATGAGATCGCCGATCGCCGTCGCCTCCTCCACGAGGCCGCCCTCGCTGGTGAGATGGATGCGCGTCACCTCCGGATGGGCGGCGAGCAGCTCGGCCAGGCGCACGGCCGTTCCCGTCCCGATCTCCCCGGCGAACCGGATGTCGCGCCCGTACGGCCCGAGGGCGATGCGCGCCGGAGGCCCGGGCAGCTGGGTGCGGAAGTGGTCCTCCAGGCGCAGGGACAGGGCGGCATAAGCCGAACCGAGGGCGGGAAGCGCCCCGGCAACGCCCAGGACCGCGACCCCCAGAACCGCGACTCCCAGGACGGCGGCGCCCGCGACCAGCATCGCGCCGAGCGGCCGCACGAGACCCCGTCCCCCGAACCCGTCGGCCCGAACCCCGTGCACCGCCATCCGCAAGCCCTCCCGATCCCGGCCGGCGACAGTCGTCGTCCCGGCAGGATCGGCCGATTATTGGCCCCGCGAAGTCTCACGCAAACACCCTGCCAGCTCTCGGACAGTCACGGGTCGCGTCTGGATTGGAGGAAAGGGATTTTTGTTGATGTGTCCCCGCCGCAACGCGGGAGAATCCCCTGTCGGGCGGGCCGGAGGCCGGAGTATCCTTCCGGCGGATGGGCGACCATGTCGCAGGCGATGTCAGTCCGGGCCGGGCCGCTCGGGCGGACGCAGGAGATAGGTGTCCATGATCCACCCGTGGCGGGTGCGGGCGGCCTCGCGCACGGCGCCGATCTCGGCGGCGACGTCGCCGAGGCGGCCCGAGACCAGGATCTCGTCGGCGGTCCCCAGGAAGGCGCCCCAGTAGATCGTCAGGTCCGGGTCGAGGTGGTCGAAGCGGGGCCGGCCGTCGAGCATCACCACGGTGGCGTCGGCGCCCGCGGGCAGGCCGCCGGCGATCTGCCGGCCGGTGGTGATGGTGATCGGCCCGCCGATGCGGTTGAGGGGGATGCGGTGGCCGGCCGCGAGCGCCTGGACGCTGGTGATCCCCGGGATCACCCGGACGGCGAGGTCCATGGCTCCGCGGGCCAGGATGCGGTCGATGATCCGCAGGGTGCTGTCGTAGAGGGAGGGGTCGCCCCAGACCAGGATGGCGCCGCAGCCCTCCGGGCCGAGCTCGCGCGCGATCATCGCCTCGTAGAGGGCCGCCCGCGCGGCGTGCCAGGCCTCGACGGTGGCCCCGTAATCGGACGGATTGCGGTCGCGCTCGGGGTCCTGCGCCTCCACGAAGCGATAGGGCTTCTCGGTGAGGTAGCGGGCGCAGATCTCCCGGCGCAGGTCGACGAGGTCGGCCTTGGCGCGGCCCTTGTCGAGGGCGAAGACCACGTCGGCGGTGTTCAGGGCGCGGATCGCCTGGATCGTCATGTGCTCGGGGTTGCCGGTGCCGATCCCGATCACCAGGAGAGTTCTCATCGCGCGCCGTCCTCCGCTCCGCCCGGGGCGGGCCCCGGGCCGCCCGCTTAGACCATGCGGCGGGCGAGGGGAACCGTGGCGGCGAGAAACCCCCTGCGTTCCCAGTCCCTTAGGGCGCGCCGGGGTGTCCGCCGGCACGCCGCGCGCGAAAACCGGCCTGTCGCCGCCCGGCCGCGCGTGCTATGCCTCGCCCCGACATGACTCGCGTCCGGCACATGGCACTCTGGCTCGCGGCGGTGATCCTCCTGATCGCCGTCGGCCTCGTGCCGTCCGCCGCCGAGGCCCATGGCGGTCACGCGCATGCCGCCGGCGTCGCCGCGGCCGCCCTCCCCCCGGCCGCCGCCGCCGAGATCCGGACCGGCGGCGCGGCGCGGATGCTCCTGCCCGAGGCCGCCGTCCGGACGGTCGTCGCGCTGGCGCCCGCTCCGGTGCGGGCCCTGAGCAGCGGCGCCTGCGAGGGCGGCTGCTGCAATGCCGGCTGCCGCAGCCCGAATTCCTGCTGCACCGGGGCCGGACTCGTCCCCGACAGCGACGTCGCGGCCGGTCCGCGCAGGCCCGGCGACCGCGCCCTGGCGCGCGCCCTCCCCGCCCGGACGGACGTCGTCCCGGAAGCCCTCCCCGAACCCCCCAGATTCGACGCCTGACGCTGCCCCGCGTCCGGCAGGCGCTCGAGACTCCCGACGGAGGCTCGAGGCCGGGACGCCGTTCCGTGCTCCTCGGCGAAAGAATCCCGGTCCATGTTCCGTTTCCTCGCGGCCGCCCTGCGCGCGCTCGCCCTCTTGGTCGCCCTCGCGCTCCCGGCGTTCCTAGCGTCCCCCGCCCTGCCCGTCCTGTCCGGACCGGCCCTCGCCCACGAGGGCCACGACCACGGCGCGGAGGCGCCGCCGGCCCCGGCCGCGACCGCCCCGCGGGCGGAGGCCGTCTCCGAGCGCTTCGAGCTCGTCGCCGTGGTGCAGGGCACCGACCTCGTGCTCTACCTCGACGCCTTCGCCACCAACGCCCCCGTCCCGGAGGCGGGCGTCGCCGTGATGACGCCGGAGGGCCGGCGCAAGGCGGCCGAGACGGCCCCCGGCACCTACCGGCTCGCGGCCCCCTGGCTCGCGACCGGGGACGACCACGACCTCGTGGTCGGCGTCTCGGCCGAGGGCCGGACCGACCTCCTCAACCTCGACCTCCACCTGCCCGGGCCGGCGGAGGGCCCGGCCGCCGGGCCTTCGGCCCAGGGGGCCGCCACCCTGGCCGACCGCCTCGCCCGGCAGAACCCGGCGGCGCTGGCGGCCGGGGGCTTCCTGATGGGGCTCGGGGCGTTCGCCCTGGCGCGCCGACGGCGGGGGGGGCCGGTCCTGGTCGCCCTCCTGGCGGTCGGGGCGACGCTGGTGCTCGCCCTCTTCCTCGGCGGCGCCGCGCAGGCGCACGAGGGCCACGGGCCCGACGCGACGGAGCCGCCGGTCACCCCGGCGGCACTGACCGGCGGCACCCTGATGGAGCGGGCGCGCCGCCTGCCCGACGGCTCGGTCTTCGTGCCGAAATCGCTCCAGCGCCTGCTCGCCCTGCGCACCGGCCTGACCGCTGAGGCCTCCGTCACCCGCAGCGCCGAGCTGCCGGGCCGGATCATCCCCGACCCGAACGCCAGCGGCGTGGTGCAATCCTCCGTGGGCGGCCGGCTCGCCCCGCCGGAGCGGGGCTTCCCCCGCCTCGGCACGCGGGTGGCCCGCGGCGACGTGCTCGCCACCGTGACCCCGCCGGTCCAGGCGGTGGACGTCTCCGACATGCGCCAGCGCCAGGGCGAGCTCGACCAGCAGATCGCCATCCTGGAGCGCCGGGTCGGGCGCTTCGAGCGGCTCTCCACCACTGGCGCGGTGGCGCAGACCCAGCTCGACGACGCCCGCTCGGAACTCGGCGGCCTGCGGGACCGCCGCGCCGCCCTCGACGCCATCCGGCGCGAGCCCGAATCCCTCGTCGCCCCCGTCGACGGCGTCGTCGCCGAGGCGAACGCGGTGGCGGGCGCCATGGCGGCCCCCGGCACGGTGGTCTACCGCATCGTCGATCCGGCCAAGCTCTGGGTCGAGGCCCTGAGCTTCGAGGCGCTGGCCGAGGGCAGCCGGGCCACCGCCCGGCTCGGCGACGGCGGCACCCTGCGGCTCGCCTATCGCGGCACGGGCCTCGCCGACCGCAACCAGGCGGTCCCGGTCCAGTTCGCCATCGAGGGCGACGGGCGCGGCCTGCGTCTCGGCCAGTTCGTGACCGTGCTGGCCCCCATCGGCCAGGCCCGCCCCGGCCTGCCGGTGGCGCGCTCCGGCGTCGTGCGGGCGGAGGGCGGCAGCCTCGTCTACGAGCATGTCAGCGCCGAGCGCTTCATGGGCCGCCCGGTGCGGGTGGCGCCGCTCGATGCCGACCGGATGCTGGTGGAGGACGGGATCGCGGCCGGGCACCGCGTCGTCGTCCAGGGCGCCGAGCTCCTCGACCAGATCCGCTGAGAGGAGCCCCCGATGTTCGAGACCATCGTCGCGCAGTCCCTGCGCAACCGCCTGCTCGTGCTGGCGCTCGCCGCCGCCCTGGTGCTGACCGGGCTCCTCGCCCTCACCCGCCTGCCCGTGGACGTGCTGCCGGACCTCAACCGCCCCACCGTCACGGTGATGACGGAGGCCGAGGGGCTCGCCCCCCCGGAGGTCGAGCAGCGCGTCACCTACCCGATCGAGACCCGGATGAACGGCCTGCCCGGCGTCACCCGGGTGCGCTCGGTCTCGGGCATCGGCCTGTCCATCGTCACCGTCGAGTTCGCCTGGGAGGCCGACCTGTACCGGGCCCGCCAGTTCGTGGCCGAGCGCCTGGCGCTGGCCCGCTCGGAACTCCCCGCCAACGTGATGCCCCAGATGGGGCCGGTCTCCTCCATCATGGGCGGCATCCTGCTGGTGGCGGTGACCTCCGAGACCGCGACGCCGATGCAGCTGCGCGAGACCGCCGACTTCACCATCCGGCCGCGCCTCCTGGCGATCCCGGGGGTGGCGCAGGTCATCCCCATCGGCGGCGAGGTGCGCCAGTTCCGGGTGGCGCCGAACCCAGCCGCCATGCGGGCGCTGGGCGTCAGCCACGCCGCCCTGACCCAGGCGCTCGAAGGCTTCGGCACCAATGCGGGCGGCGGCTTCACCGATGCGGGCGCCCGCGAGGTGCTGATCCGCGCCATCGGCCGGACCATCGACCTCGACGACCTGCGCAACCTCGTGGTGGGCACCCCGGCCGGGCCGGTCTACCTGCGCCAGGTCGCCGAGGTGGACTTCGCCCCCCGCCCGCGGCGCGGCGACGGCGGCTACATGGGCAAGTCCGCCGTGATCGTCTCGGTGGAGAAGCAGCCGGGCGTCGACACCGTGCGGCTGACGAAGACCGTGGAAGACGCCCTGGCCCAGCTCGGCCCCAGCCTGCCCCCCGGCATCGCGGCGGAAAAGATCCTGTTCCGGCAGGCGGACTTCATCGAGACCTCCCTGCACAACGTGGTGCAGGTGCTGCTCGAGGCCGTGGCCGTGGTGGCTTTGGTGCTGTTCGCCTTCCTGATGAACGCGCGCACCACCCTGATCTCGCTCACCGCGATCCCGGTCTCGATCCTCGCCACCGCGGCGATCTTCTCCGCCCTGGGGCTGTCCATCAACACGATGACGCTGGGCGGCCTCGCCATCGCCATCGGCGAGCTCGTCGACGACGCGGTGGTGGATGTCGAGAACATCCTGCGGCGCCTGCGCGAGAACCGGCAGGAGATCCTGAATGGGGGCGCGCCCCGCTCGGCCTTCGCGGTGATCGTGGCGGCCTCCAACGAGGTCCGCTCCGGCATCGTCTACGCGACCGTGATCATCTGCCTCGTCTTCGTGCCGCTCTTCGCCCTCTCGGGCATCGAGGGCCGGCTCTTCGCGCCGCTGGGGCAGGCCTACATCATCGCGATCCTGTCGAGCCTGCTCGTGTCCCTGACCCTGACCCCGGCCCTGGCCTCCTGGCTGCTGCCCGGCCTCAAGGGCCTCGAGGCGCCGGAGGGCCAGCTGATCCGCGGGCTCAAGGCCGGGAACGCCCGGCTGGTGGGCTTCGCCTTCGGCCACCAGCGTCTCGTGATGGCCGGCGCCGTGGCCGGCGTCGCCCTCGCGGCCTTCGCCGCCACCACCCTGCCGCGGGCCTTCCTGCCGCAGTTCAACGAGGGCTCCTTCACCGTCAACCTCGCCTTCACGCCGGGCATCTCGCTCGCCGAGTCGAGCCGGATCGGCGCCATCGCGGAGGGTCTGGTGCTCGACATCCCGGAGGTGGACCGGGTCGGGCGCCGCACCGGCCGGGCCGAGCTCGACGAGCACGCCGAGGGCGTCCACTCCACCGATCTCGAGATCGGCATGAAGCCGAAGGGGCGCCCGCGCGAGGCGATCGTGGCGGACTTGCGCGCCCGCCTCGGGGTGCTGCCGGTCTCGGTCAATATCGGCCAGCCGATCTCGCACCGCCTCGACCACATGCTCTCGGGGGTCAGGGCCGAGATCGCCCTGAAGCTGTTCGGCGAGGACCTCGACGGCCTGCGCCGCACGGCGGAGGCCCTCAAGACGGCGTTCGAGACGATCCCCGGCATCGCGGATCTCGCCATCGAGAAGCAGGTCCGCATCCCGCAGCTCGAGGTCCGGGTCGATTCCGGCCGGGCCGCCCTCTACGGCGTCGCCCCCGGCGCCGTGGTCGAGGCGGTGAGCCGGCTGGCCAACGGGCGGGTGGTCTCCACCCTGGTCGACGGCCTGCGCCGCTACGACGTCACCCTGCGGCTGCCGGAATCCGGCCGCTCGGTGGCGGCCCTGCGCGAACTCCTCATCGAGACGCCCACCGGCTGGGTCCCGGCCCATGCGCTGGCCGACATCACCGAGCGCGACGGCCCCAACCAGATTCTTCGCGAGAACGGCCGGCGCAGGCTGGTCGTGCAGGCCAACACCCAGGCGGGGGCGGACGGCTCGGCCGTGGCCGCCGCCATGGCCGGGACCCTGGCGCGGACCGCCCTGCCCCAGGGCATCACCGCGAGCCTGGAGGGCGCGTTCCAGGCGCAAGGGGAGGCGACCCGCACCATCGGGCTCCTCAGCCTCGTCTCGCTGGCCCTGGTCTTCGCGCTTCTGGCGAGCCGCTACCGCTCCGGCGTGCTCGCCCTCATCGTCATGGGCAACGTGCCGCTGGCGCTGATCGGCAGCGTCGCGGCGCTGTTCGTCGCGGGGCTGCCCCTCTCGGTCGCCTCGATGATCGGGTTCGTGACCCTCACCGGCATCGTCGCCCGCAACGGCATCCTGAAGATCAGCCACATCCTGAATCTGGGGCTGACCGAGGGCCTGCCCTTCGGGCCGGCCCTGGTGCTGCGGGCCAGCAACGAGCGGCTGGTGCCGGTGCTGATGACGGCGCTGGCCGCCGGCATCGCCCTGGTGCCGCTCCTCGTCGACGGCACCGCCCCCGGCAAGGAGATCCTCCACCCGGTCGCCGTGACCATCTTCGGCGGCCTGTTCAGCGCCACCCTCCTCGACGCGGCGCTCACCCCCGTCCTCGTCCTGCGCTTCGGCCGGGGCGCCTTCGCCCGCCTCCAGGCGGCGCAGATTCCGGCTCCGCCCCCTGCCGCGGGCGCCCCCGCCCCGGCCCTGTTCTGATTCCACGGAGATGACCCCCATGAAGAGCGACCCCATGAAGACCGCGACCGCCTTCCTCGCCGCCCTCGCCCTCCTCGCCCTGACGGGCGCGGCCCCGGCCCATGAGGATCACCCCGCGGGGGACGGCCACGACCACGGCCACGGCACGCCGGGCCACCAGCACGCGGCGAAGGCCGGGGCCGCCTCGCCCTCCACCAGGGCCTTCCAGGAAGCCGCCATGCGCATGCACGGCGACATGGAGATCCGCTATTCCGGCGACGTCGACCGCGACTTCGCCGCCGGCATGATCCCGCACCATGCGGGCGCCATCGCCATGGCGCGGGTCGCCCTGCAATACTCGAAGGACCCGGAGGTCCGGGCGCTGGCCGAGAGCATCGTCAAGGCGCAGGACACCGAGATCGCGCAGATGCGGGCCATCCTGGCGCGCAAGGAGGCGGAGGCGAAGGCGGCCGGGCGCTGAGGGCCCCCCTGGTCGGGCCCCGCGCCGGTTCTATCTGGAGCCTTTCCAGACAAGCCGGCCGGAGGTGTCCCCCGCATGAGCTTTTCCATCACGCTGACCGTGAACGGGGCAGCGCGCAGCGTCGTCCTGGAGGATGCGCGCGTCACCCTCCTCGATCTTCTGCGCGAGCGCCTCGACCTCACCGGGGCCAAGAAGGGCTGCGACCGGGGCCAGTGCGGCGCCTGCACCATCCTGGTCGACGGGGTCCGGGTGAATTCCTGCCTGGCGCTGGCCGTCAGCCACGACGGGGCCGCGATCACCACGATCGAGGGGCTCGCCGCGGGCGACGCCCTGCACCCGGTCCAGGCCGCCTTCCTGGAGCATGACGGCTTCCAGTGCGGCTTCTGCACCCCGGGCCAGATCCTCAGCGCGGTCGGCCTGATCCAGGAGGGCCAGACCGGGGGCGACCCCGAGCGGGTGCGCGAGGGCATGAGCGGGAATCTCTGCCGCTGCGGCGCCTATGCGGGCATCACGCAGGCGGTGCTCGCCGCCCACACGGCGATCACGGGACCGGACGTCCTGCCCGGCCGCCAGCTCGCGGAGGATGCGGCGTGAAGGCCTTCGACTACATCCGCGCGACCAGCGTCGCCGAGGCGGTGGCGGCTGCCGCCCGGCCCGGCGCCGCCTATCTCGCCGCCGGCACCAACCTCGTCGACCTGATGAAGGGCGGGATCAGCCGGCCGGACATCCTGGTGGACATCACCCGCCTGCCCGGCCTCGACCGGATCGAGCACGGCGCCGACGGGTCGACCCGGATCGGCGCCCTGGTGCGCAACGCCGCCCTGGCGCACGACGCGACCATCGCCCGGCGCTACCCGGCCTTCGCCGAAGCCCTGCTCTCGGGGGCCTCGGGCCAGCTCCGCAACGCCGCCACCACCGCCGGCAACGTGCTGCAGCGGACGCGCTGCCAGTATTTCTACGACACCGCCAGCGCCTGCAACAAGCGCGACCCCGGCGCCGGCTGCGCGGCGCTGGGCGGCGTCACCCGGAGCCACGCGGTGCTCGGCTGGAGCGAGCACTGCATCGCCACCCATCCGTCGGACTTCTGCGTGCCGCTGGCAGCCCTCGACGCCAGCGTCGAGATCGCGGGCCCCGGCGGCACCCGCTCCGTGCCCCTGGAGGCCTTCCACCGCCTGCCGGGCGACCACCCTGAGCGCGAGACCGTGCTGGAGCCGGGCGACCTCGTCGTCGCCGTCACCCTGCCGCCCGAAGCGGAAGCCTTCGCCGGCCACAGCCGCTACCTCAAGGTCCGCGAGCGCACCTCCTACGCCTTCGCGGTGGTCTCGGCGGCCGTGGGTCTGCGGATGGACGGGGACCGGATCGGGCAGGCCCGTATCGCGCTCGGCAGCGTCGCCCTGAAGCCCTGGCGCGCCCGGGCGGCGGAGGATCTGCTGGCCGGTGCCGCCCCCACGCCCGAGGCCTTCGCGAAGGCGGCCGAGGCGGCCCTGGTCGAGGCCAGGCCCTCGGGCGACAACGCCTACAAGATCGAGCTCGCCCGCCGCATCGTGGTCCGCGCGCTCACCCTGGCGGCCGCCGGCACCCCGGACCGCGTCCCCGCGCTTCCCGCGAGTCCCTTTGCGGCCAGCCCCTTCGCCCCCCTCACCCCCCCGGCCGGAGCCCCCGCCCATGCCTGAGCGTCAGCGCCACGGCGCCTCCATCGGCCAGCCGCTGACCCGGCGCGACGGCCACGCCAAGATCACCGGAGCGGCCCGCTACAGCGCGGATGTCAGGCCCGAGGGCCTCGCCCACGCGGTGATGGCGGTGAGTTCGGTCGCCCGCGGCCGGGTCACCCACCTCGACGTCGCGGCGGCGGAAGCGCATCCCGGCGTCGTCGCGGTGATGACGCCGGAGAACGCCCCGGCGCTCGCCAAGTCGCCGGACCTGAAGGACAATCCCTTCGCGTTCCGCCTCGACCTCCTGCAGAACGACGGCGTGCGCTACGCCAACCAGCCGATCGCGGTGGTGATCGCCGAGACGCTGGAAGCCGCCACCGAGGGGGCGGCCCTGCTGGCGCCCCGCTACGAATCGGAGCCCGTCAGCGTCGCCCTCGGGGCCGGCGAGATCTTCCGCCCCGAGAGCATCGGGGCCGGCTCGGCCACCGACGAGGGCTCCGGCGACCTCGCCGCCGGCATGGCGGCGGCCGAGACCCGGATCGAGGCGACCTACGACACGGCCTCGCAGTACCACAACGCCCTGGAGCCCCATGCCAGCGTGGCGCAGTGGGACGGCGACCGCCTGACCCTGTACACGCCGACCCAGGCGCTCTGGATCGCCAAGGGCCGGCTCGCCGGCCTGTTCGGCATCCCGGCGGAGAACATCCACGTGGTCTGCCACTATCTCGGCGGCGGCTTCGGCTCGAAGGGCTTCATCGCGGCGCCGCAGATCCTCGGGATCATGGCGGCGAAGCTCGTCGGGCGCCCGGTCAAGCTGGTGACCCGGCGCGAGCAGATGTTCGGTCCTGTCGGCCACCGCGCCGCCACGCGCCAGACCCTGAAGCTCGGCGCCTCCCGGGACGGCACCCTCACGGCCCTGGACCACCACACCCTGACCCTGACGAGCCGGCACGACGACTTCGTCGAGCCCTCCGGCATCCTCTCGCGCCACCTCTACGCGGCCGGCGCGATCGCGACCACGCACGCGGTCTCCCGGGCCGATATCGGCACCCCGATCTTCATGCGCGCCCCCGGCGAGGCCTCGGGCAGCGTCGCGGTGGAGAGCGCCCTCGACGAGCTCGCCCTGGCGCTCGACCTCGACCCCCTGGAAATCCGCCTGCGCAACTACGCCGAGGTCGAGCCGATCAGCCATCGGCCGTTCTCCTCGAAGGCCCTGCGCGAATGCTACGCGCAAGGGGCCGAGCGCTTCGGCTGGGCCGCCCGGCCGCGCCGGCCGCGCCAGATGCGCGACGCCGACGGGCTCCTGGTCGGCTGGGGCCTCGGCACCGCCACCTACCCGGCCGGGATGATGCAGGGCGAGGCCCGGGCCACGATCCGGGCCGACGGCAGCGCGCTGATCGAGACCGCCGCCCAGGACATGGGCCAGGGCGCCTGGACGGTGCTGGCCCAGATCGGCGCCGACGGGCTCGGGCTCCCGATCGAGCGGGTCGAGCTGCGCATCGGCGATTCCAACCTGCCGAACGGCGGCCTGGCCGGCGGCTCCACCGGCACCGCCACCAGCGGCACGGCGGTGGACAACGCCGCCAAGGCCGCCATCGCGGCCCTGGCGGAGCTCGCCGTCAACGACCGCGCCTCGCCCCTCTACGGCGCCGGCAATGCCGGCGTCACCGCCGCCGACGGCCGCCTCGCCCGCCGGGACGACCCCGCCCGCTCCGAATCCTTCGGCGAGATCCTGGCCCGCGCCGGAAAGGTCTCCGTCGAGGCGAAGGGACAGGGCCAGGGCGACCCGGCCGCGCAGAAGACCTACGCGATGCACGCGCACGGGGCGGTCTACGCGGAGGTCAAGGTCGATCCCGATCTCGGCCAGATCCGGGTGACGCGCCTCGTCGGCGCCTTCGCGGCCGGGCGGATCATCAACCCGCACCTCGTGCGCAGCCAGTATTACGGCGGCATGATCTGGGGCGTGTCCCTGGCCCTGCACGAGCACGCGCTGCTCGATCCGCGCTCGGGCCGGGTGATGAACGGGAACCTGGCCGAGTACCACATCCCGGTGAATGCCGACGTGCCCGCGATGGAGGCGATCCTGGTGGAGGAGCACGATCCGCACGTGAACCCGCTCGGCGTCAAGGGCGTCGGCGAGATCGGCATCACCGGCACCGCCGGCGCCATCGCCAACGCGGTCTGGCACGCCACCGGCGTGCGGGTGCGCGACATCCCCATCACCCTCGACCGGCTGCTGGGCTGAGACCGGAGCGCGCGGCGGCGCCCGGTCCGGGCGCCGTCACGAAAGCTTGACCACGGCCTGAAACGCGCGAGTCGTTAACTACGTAAGATCAGGATCGCCACGACGGACTTGAGCCCCGTCCCGGCCGTCCAGATTCAAGCGCGCGCGACATGTCAGCCCTGCCCCAATCCGAGATCGAGCGCGACCGCCTCGAGGCCCTGCGTGCCCTCTGCCTGGTCGGGACCGCGCCGGAGCCGCATTTCGACGCCGTCTGCCGGACCGCCCAGGCCTTGTTCGGGGTCCCGGTCTGCCTGATCTCGCTGGTCGAGGAGCACGAGCAATGGTTCAAGGCCCGCTGCGGCCTGGACCTGTCGGGGACCTCGCGCGCGGTCTCCTTCTGCGCGCACGCGATCCTGTCCGACGCGGTCTTCGTGGTGCCGGACGCGACGCGGGATGCCCGCTTCTCGGACAACCCCCTCGTCACCGGCCCGCCCGGCATCCGCTTCTACGCGGGCGCGCCCCTGATCCTGCGGCCGGGCATCCGGGTCGGCACCCTCTGCCTGATCGACACCCGGCCGCGCGACCTCAGCGCCGCGGAGGCGGGCCGGCTCGAGGATCTGGCGCAGGTCGTCGTCGCGCATCTGCGCCTGCACGAATCCCTGCGGACCGGCGAGGCCATGGCCCGGGAACGCGCCGCCGACATCGCCGGCCGCCGGCAGGCCGAGGCGGCGGCGGCCGAGAGCGAGGCCCGCTACCGCGACGTGCTGGACTCCACGCACGCCGCCATCCTGGGCCAGATCGCCGAGGGCGTGATCGTCACCGACACGGCGGGCCGGATCACCCTCGTGAACGAGGCGGCGGCCGCGATCCACGGCGTCGCGCGCCTCGACGTCGCGCCGGACGCCTACAGCGAGACCTACCACCTCTACACCGAGGACGGGGTTCCCTACCCGCCCGAGGATTTGCCGCTCGCGCGGGCGGTGACCGGCGCCACGGTCCTCGATGCCCGGTGGCGGGTCCGGCGCCCGGACGGCGTCGAGGTCCTGGCGATCGGCTCCGCCCGCCCCCTGGTCGGGGGCGACGGGCACCGGGTCGGGGCCGTCCTGACCATGCGGGACGACACCGCGCGCGACGCGGCCGAGCGCGCCCTGCGCGCCAGCGAGGCGGAGCTGCGGGAGCTCAACGCCACCCTGAGCGCACGGGTGGAGGCCCGCACCCGCGACGCGGAGGCGGCCAAGCGGGAGGCCGAGCGCGCGAGCCTCGCCAAGACCGAGTTCCTGGCCTCCATGAGCCACGAGATCCGGACGCCGCTGAACGCCATCCTGGGCTTCACCGACCTGATGATCGCCTCGGACCGGCTGCCCCCCGACCTGCTGCGCCAGGCCGAGCTCGTGCGCACCTCCGGGACGGCGCTGCTGACGATCGTCAACGACATCCTCGACTTCTCGAAGGTCGAGGCCGGCGCCGTGGTGCTGGACCGGCAGGCCTTCGACCCGCGGGCCCTGGTCGACGCCAGCCTGTGCATCGTGCGCGGCTCGGCCGAGCAGAAGGGCCTGGAGGTCCGGGCGACGATCGACCCGGCCCTGGCCCACAGCCTGTACGGGGACCAGACCCGCCTGCGGCAGGTGCTGCTGAACCTCCTCAACAACGCCATCAAGTTCACGACCCGCGGCTGCGTGACCCTCAACGTGCGGCGCGTGGGGACCACCGAGACCGGCGAGCGCCTGAGCTTCAGCGTGACGGATACCGGCATCGGCATCGCGCGCGCCAAGCAGGGCCGGCTGTTCCAGCGCTTCTCCCAGGTCGACGGCTCGATCGAGCGGGATTTCGGCGGCACGGGCCTGGGTCTCGCCATCTGCAAGCAGCTGATCGACCTGATGGGCGGCGAGATCGGCGTCCTGTCCGAGGCGGGAAGCGGCGCCACGTTCTGGTTCGCGCTGACCCTGCCCCTCGGGGCCGCGGCGCAGCGGGCGTCCCGGGCCGACGGCGCCGCCGTCGCCCGGCGGGCCGGGCGCCTGCTCCTCGTCGAGGACAACCGGATCAACCAGGACCTCGCCCGGGCGGTCCTGGAGCTCGGCGGCCATGCCGTCGACGTGGTCGCGGACGGCGCCGCCGCCATCCGGGCCGTGGCGGAGGGGGCCTACGACCTCGTCCTGATGGACGTGCAGATGCCGGGCATGGACGGCCTGACGGCGGCCCGGCAGATCCGCCGGCTCGGCGGCGCCGCCGCCGCGATCCCGATCCTCGCCATGACCGCCAACGTGCTGCCCGACCAGATCCGGATGTTGCGGGAGGCCGGCATGGACGACCACGTCGGCAAGCCCTTCGAGCGGGCGGACCTCTACCGGATCATCGACCGCTGGCTCGCGCGGGAGCCAGGCCGGGAGCCGGGCCGGGAGCGGGAGACGGATGCGCCGAAGCCGGGCCCGGCCGGGATCGGCCCGGGGGCGGCCGGCGGCGACGATCCGAGCCTCCTCGACCGGATCGCCTACGACGACGTGATCGGCCTGATCGGCGGCGGGCGGATCGCCGGCACCCTGAGGACCCTCGCCGAGGAGCTGGATGCCAGCTTCGCGGGCCCCTCCGGCACGCGGGAGGACCGCGACCAGCTCCGCTTCGAGGCGCATCACTGCGTGTCCTCGGCCGGGGCGCTGGGGTTCTTCGCCCTCTCGCGGGCCGCGCGCGCCCTCGAGAGCTGCAACGAGCAGCGGATCGCCCAGGAGGGCCCGGAGGCCTTCCAGCGCAGCCTCGCGGAGGTCCGCAGCCTCGCGGACCGGACGGCGCGCTACGCCGAGCGGCTCATCGCCGAACGGGACGCCGCGGCGGTCGACGCCCCGCGCGCCTAGGGCATTCTCCAGCGCGGCGGATGCGGCTCGCGTGAGGACGATGTGACCCCGCGAGAGGAGACAGCCTGTTCGGTGATCCTGGGATCACCGAAAGAGGCTCTAGTCCCGGACCAGCGTGCCGGAATAGACGACCGGCCCGGTCGGCTGGCCGGTGGGCGAGCCGCCCTCCGGCTCGACGGAGACCGCGAAGGTCCCGGCCGCGAGCGAATCGGCCGCGGCCGGCAGGACCAGGGCCTTCGCGGCGCCGCCGACGAGGCCGAGGGTCTTCGGGGCCTGGCCGGCACCGACGTACCAGAGCTCCAGGCTGCGCCCCGCCGGGGCCTGCGCCGCGACCGGGCGCACCCGGGCGGTCCCGGCCCGGGTGTCGATGCTGACGAGGAGCGCCGGGGCCTCGCCGCCGCGGCTGACCACGGCGAGATAACGCCCCTCCCCGTCCGCGGACCCGGTGCCGGGGCGCGGCCCGCCGGCGGCGATGAACAGGGCGAGCCCGGCCGCCAGGGCGGCCGCCGCGCCGGCGGCCAGGCGCCAGCGCCGCAGGGACCCCTGCAGGGCCCCGACGCGGTCGTCGTTGGCGGCGGGACCGGGGCGTGCCGCCGGCGCGCCGGCCGGCGCTTCGGTCCCGAGCCGACGGGCGATCGCCGGCCAGAGATCCGGCCCCGGCGCCACCTCGGGCGCCGCGAGGGCGAGGGGCGCCAGGCGGCGCTCCCAGGCGTCGCGCGCCGCACGGGCGGCGGGGTCCACGGCGAGTTCGAGATCCACCGCCGCCCGCTCGGGCTGCGGCAGGGTGCCGAGCACGTACTCGGCGAGGCGCAGGTCGCGCTCCTCCGGATCGGGGGTCATGGGGCACCGTCCAGGCAGCCGCGCAGGGTCGCGAGGCCGCGATGCAGCCAGGTCTTGATGGTGCTGACGGGGCGGTCGTAGCGCAGGGCGAGATCCTCCCGGGACTGGCCCTCGCAATAGGCCAGCACGATGCAGTCGCGGTGCAGCGCCTCGAGCCGGCCGAGGCAGGCCTGGAGGGCGTTGCGCCCGAGGATCGTGCCCTCGCTGTCGTGGGGGTCGGCCAGCCGCTCCACCCAATCCTCCCCGTCCTCGGTGATCGGCCCCTGGACCTCGCGGCGCCGGCGCAGGCCGTCGATCGCGCGGTTGCGCGCGATGGCGCAGAGCCAGGCCAGGGGGCGTCCGGCCGCCGGGCTGTAGGACGCGGCATTCTGCCAGACGCGCAGGAACACGTCCTGCAGAACGTCCTCGGCCGCGCCGCGATCCGGCTGGATACGCAGGATCACCCCGAGAAGTTTCGGGGCCGTCCGCTCGTACAGCGTCCGCAGGGCGGATTCGTCGCGCCGGGCGATGGTCGCGATCAGCCCGGCGAGGGCGGCGTCGGCGCGCGCGGAATCGTCCGCCGGGGGATCGCTACGCAGGGGACTGGCACGCAACGGCTGGGCTTCCTCCGTGTCCGGCGCCAGGACGGCTCGATCCGGTTGCGGTCCTTCGGGTGGAACCGTCTCGACGCAGGTTAGCCGAGGTGGCGCCGGCGTGCCACCGGCACCCCGTCAGCGGCGCTCGTAGAGCAGGCGGGCGCGGATGGTGCCGTCCAGCGCCCGGATCTCCTCCAGCAGGCTCTCGGCATCCGCGTCGGTGACGTCGGTCTCCACCACCACGTAGCCGACCTCGCCGTCGGTCTGGTAGAACTGCGCCGCGATGTTCACCCCGCGCCGGGCGAAGGTGTCGTTGAGGCGTCCCAGCATGCCCGGGATGTTGCGCTGGACGTGGATCAGGCGCGTGCCGGTGGGGCGGGCGGGCAGCTGCACCTGCGGGAAGTTCACGGTGCCGACCGTCGAGCCGATGTCGGAATAATCCACGAGCTTGCGCGCCACCTCGGAGCCGATGCGCTCCTGCGCCTCTTCCGTGGAACCGCCGATATGCGGGGTCAGGATCACGTTGGGCAGGCCCTGGAGGGGGCTGACGAAGCGCTCCTGGTTGGAGCCGGGCTCCACCGGGAACACGTCGACGGCGGCCCCCCGCAGGTGGCCGTCGCGCAGCGCCGCGGCCAGGGCGTCGAGGTCGACCACGGTGCCGCGGGCGTTGTTGATCAGGAAGGCGCCGGGCTTCATCGCCCGGATCTCGGCCTCGCCGATCATGTTGTGGGTCTCGGGCGTTTCCGGCACGTGGAGCGAGACCACGTCGCTCTGGGCCAGCAGGGTCTCCAGGCTGTCGGTGGGCTCGGTGTTGCCGTGGCGCAGCTTGTCGGTCTGGTCGTAGAACACCACCCGCATGCCCATGCCTTCCGCCAGCGTCGAGAGCTGCGAGCCGATATTGCCGTAGCCGACGATGCCCAGCGTCTTGCCGCGCACCTCCTGCGAGCCGGTGGCCGACTTGTCCCATTCGCCCGCATGGGCGCCCACCGAGCGCGGCACGATCCGGCGCAGCAGCATCACGATCTCGCCGATGACGAGCTCGGCCACCGAGCGGGTGTTCGAGTAGGGCGCGTTGAAGACCGGGATGCCGCGGTGGCGGGCGGCCTCGAGGTCGACCTGGTTGGTGCCCACCGAGAAGCAGCCCACCGCCAGCAGGCGCTCGCCATGGGCCAGGGCCGCCGCGTCGAGCTGCGTGCGCGAGCGGATGCCGAGGATGTGCGTGCCCTTCAGGGCCTCGTGCAGGGCCTCGCGATCGAGGGCCTTGGCCACCCGCACGACGTTGGTGTAGCCGGCGGCGGCGAAGAGTTCGGCGGCGCTGTCGTTGATGCCTTCGAGCAGCAGGACGCGGATCTTGTCCTTCGGGAAGGAGAGTCTTTCGGCCATGTTCGTCTTCTTCTTGGATGTCGCGCCCGGCGGGGCGGATGCGGCGCCGGGCCTTGAGGGCTGCGTGCGCGGGCCTTGGGGCTGCGCGCGGCCATCGGGCGCGCGGCGCGAGTCCCCGAATAGGCCGTGTGAGAGGCCAGTTCACCGGTCGGGTCAAGGCCCGGTCTTGAACATCGGCGGCGATTGTCAGGCCGCCCCCTTGACCCGGGCGGCCGGCGCCGGGATGCCGAGGCGACCCGTTTTCGAGCCCGCGGCCCGCCCCCGAGCCCCCGCACGAGGACCCCTCCGAGGACCCTGCCGAGGACCCCGCCCATGAGCCAGACCGCCCTGTCCGCCGACCTCCTCGGCCGCCTGGAATCCTGCCTCGGCCGGGGCGGCCTGCTCACGGGCGCGGACGATTGCGCCCCCTACGCGATCGACTGGCGCCGCCTCTTCCCCGGCCGGCCGGCCGCGGTGGCACGCCCGGGCACCACGGCCGAGGTCGCGGCCGTGATGGCGGCCTGCCACGCCGCCGGCGTCGCGGTGGTGCCCCAGGGCGGACATACCGGCCTTGCGGGCGGCGCAACGCCGGACGCCTCCGGGGCCCAGGTCGTGCTGTCCCTCGCCCGCATGAACGCGGTCCGCCGGGTCGACCCCCTGGGACTGACCCTGGAGGCGGAGGCCGGCTGCATCCTCAAGGTGGCGCAGGACGCGGCGGAGGCGGAAGGGCGCCTCCTGCCCGTCAGCCTGGCGGCGGAGGGCTCGGCCATGCTCGGCGGCGTCATCGCCACCAATGCGGGCGGCATCAACGTCCTGCGCTACGGCATGACCCGCAACCTCGTGCTCGGGCTCGAGGTGGTGCTCGCCGACGGGACCGTGGTCGACGGCCTGCGGGCCCTGCGCAAGGACAATGCCGGCTACGACTGGAAGCAGCTCTTCATCGGCAGCGAGGGCACGCTCGGCATCGTCACCGCCGCCATCCTGCGCCTCGTGCCGCGCCCGCGCCACACGGCCACGGCCCTCCTCGCGGTCCCCGACCCGGCGGCGGCCCTGCGCCTCCTGCGGGCGGCCCAGGACGCCCTGGGCGACACCATCCAGGCCTTCGAGCTGATCGCGGGCGAGTCCCTCGCCCTGGTGGCCGCGCAGGCCGGCCTCGCGAGCCCGATCGGGCCGGCCCCCTGGACCGTGCTGATGGAGGCGGGCTCGAGCCTCGAGGGCCTGCGCGAGGCGGTGGAGACGCTGCTCGGCGAGGCCCTGGAGCGGGGCGACGCCACCGACGGCGTGCTCGCCGAATCCGGCCAGCAGGCGGCCGCCCTCTGGGCCCTGCGCGAGCACATCACCGAGGCCGAGGCCCGGGCCGGCAAGAGCGTCAAGCACGACGTCTCGGTGCCGATCCCGGCGATTCCCGATTTCCTGGCGGCGGCGGGCGAGGCCCTGGCCGCGGGCGCCCCGGGCACCCGGCCGAACATCTTCGGCCACATGGGCGACGGCAACATCCACTACAACGTCCTGATCGGTCCCGAGCACGGATCGGAGGCCATCAACCGCATCGTCCACGACGCCGTGGCGCGGTTCGGGGGCAGCATCTCGGCCGAGCACGGCATCGGCCAGTACCGGGTCGACGAGCTCGTCCGCCACCGCCGGCCGGAGGAGATGGCGCTCGCCCGCCGGATCAAGGACGCCCTCGACCCGCAGGGCCTGCTCAACCCCGGCAAGGTGCTGCGCGCCGGCCCCTGATCGAAGGCCACGAGACTGTCGGAATCCGAGCCGGCGACCTATCTCCCGTCTCAACGACGCGACACGACGGCAGGAAAGACGCCCCCATGGCCTCGCCCGGAGACTGGAAGATCCCCGCATCCGCCCAGCCCAGGGCCGCCGATTACGGCTACGACCTCGAGCAGGCGCTGACCGCCATCGTGGCGCTCTCGACGCGGGTGCCGCCCGAGGCCTTCACGGCCGAGACCCTGGGCACCGAGCGGGCCGGCAACGGCGTCGTCATCGGCGAGGACGGCCTCGTCCTCACCATCGGCTACCTCGTGACCGAGGCGGACTCGGTCTGGCTCACCACCCATGACGGACGCTCGGTGCCCGGGCACGTGGTCGGCTTCGACGCGGTCACCGGCTTCGGCCTCGTCCAGGCCCTGGGCGACCTGAAGATCAAGCCGCTCAAGCTCGGGCGCTCGGGCCCGGTCCGGATCGGGGACCGGGCGGTGATGGCCGGGGTCGGCGGCCGGGCTCGCAGCCTCGCCGTGGAGATCGTCGCCCGCCAGGAATTCGCCGGCTACTGGGAATACGTCCTCGACGAGGCCCTGTTCACCGCCCCCTCGCACCCGCACTGGGGCGGGGCCGCGCTGATCGGCCCGGACGGGGCGCTGCTGGGCATCGGCTCGCTGCAGCTGCAGCAGGGCGGCACCGGGGGCCCGAAGACCATCAACATGATCGTGCCGATCGACCTCCTGATCCCGATCCTCGACGACCTCACCACCCGGGGCCGCGTCGACCGGCCGGTGCGCCCCTGGCTCGGCCTCTACGCCAGCGACGGCGAGGACGCCGTGGTGGTGATGGGACTCGCGGATGACGGCCCGGCCGAGGCGGCCGACCTGCGTCCGGGCGACGTCATCGTGGCGGTGGCGGGCGAGCCCGTCGCCGACCTGGCCGGCTTCTTCCGCCAGGTCTGGGCGCTGGGCGAGGCCGGGGTGCGGGTGCCGCTGACGATCCAGCGCGACGGCAAGCCCCTCAAGCTCTCGGTGACCTCCTCGGACCGCGAGCGCTTCCTGGTCTCGCCCCAGCTGCATTGACCCGGGGGCTTCGACCCGGGGGCTTCCCGGATTGACAGGGATTCCGGATCGGCAGGGATTCCGGATCGGCAGGGCTCCGAACTCGGGTGTCCGCCGGGCCGCCTCGGCCGGCCTGCACGGGCCCCGTCATTCCACGGTCGCGCAGCGGAGCCCGGAATCCAGACCCATAGGGCGTGCCGGGCCTGGCTGTCGTCGGCGGCTCTGGATTCCGGGCTCGCCTGCGGCGCCCCGGAATGACCGGGTGACTGTCGGAACCGGCGAGAAACACGCGGCTGCGTCGCATCGGACCGGGTCCGGAACCCTGCCCGGATCGGCCTCCATTGATCGAAGTCCCCGGCGGGTTTATCCCGTGCCGATGACGGACAGCCCTATCCATATCGTCGGCGGCGGCCTCGCCGGGTCGGAAGCCGCCTGGCAGATCGCCGAGAGCGGCCACGACGTGGTGCTCCACGAGATGCGCCCGGTGCGCGGCACCGAGGCCCATCACGGGGGCGACTTCGCCGAGCTGGTCTGCTCGAACTCCTTCCGCTCGGACGACGCCAACGGCAACGCCGTCGGTCTCCTGCACCAGGAGATGCGGACCTTACGTTCGCTGATCCTGCGCGCGGCCGACGCGCATCAGGTTCCCGCCGGCGGCGCCCTCGCGGTCGACCGCGAGGGCTTCGCCAAGGCCGTCACCGCCGCGATCGAGGCGCATCCGCGCATCCGGATCGTGCGGGAAGAGGTCGAGGGCCTGCCGCCGGAATCCTGGGGCCGGACCATCATCGCCACGGGCCCCCTCACCGCCCCCACGCTGGCGCAGGCGATCCGCGAATTGACCGGCGCCGAGGCGCTGGCCTTCTTCGACGCGATCGCGCCGATCGTGCACCGCGACTCCATCGACATGGGCAAGGCCTGGTTCCAGTCGCGCTACGACAAGGTCGGGCCCGGCGGCACCGGGGCCGACTACATCAACTGCCCGATGGATCGCGCGCAGTACGACCGCTTCATCCAGGCCCTCGTCGAGGGGGACAAGATCGGGTTCAAGGAGTGGGAGGCCTCGACCCCCTATTTCGACGGCTGCCTGCCGATCGAGGTCATGGCCGAGCGCGGCCCCGAGACCCTGCGCCACGGCCCGATGAAGCCGGTGGGCCTGACCAACCCGCACGACCCCACCGTGAAGGCCTGCGCCATCGTCCAGCTGCGCCAGGACAATGCGCTCGGCACCCTCTACAACATGGTCGGCTTCCAGACGAAGCTGACCTATTCCGAGCAGGTCCGGGTGTTCCGCACGATTCCGGGCCTGGAGAACGCTGAGTTCGCGCGCCTCGGCGGCCTCCACCGCAACACCTATCTCGACAGCCCCCGCCTCCTCGACGCGACCCTGCGCCTGAAGGCCCGGCCGTCCTTGCGCTTCGCCGGCCAGATTACCGGCTGCGAGGGCTACGTGGAGAGCGCCGCCATCGGGTTGATGGCCGGCCGCTTCGCGGTGGCGGAGGCGCGGGGCGAGGCGCTCGAACCCCTCCCCGCCACCACGGCGCTCGGCGCCCTGATCGGCCACATCACGGGCGGCCACATCGCGGCCGAGGACGCCGGCACCCCGCGCTCGTTCCAGCCGATGAACGTGAATTTCGGCCTGTTCCCGCCCCTCGACCACGCCCCGAAGGGCGAGGGCGGAAAGCGCCTGAAGGGCCCGGAGAAGGCGGTGGCCAAGAAGAAGGCCCTCACCGACCGGGCCCGGGCCGACCTCGCGGCCTGGCTCGGCCACGGACCGGCGCAGATCGCGGCCGAGTAGGGAGCCCGCCGCGGCGCCCCGAACACGCCGCCCGCATTGAAACCGCTCCGCCCCTCCCCCGCCCTAGCCTCGACGAAAAAATACGATCACGTTGGGATGAACGACCCAATGTCGAACGTATCAGGGGAGGAGCTCCGATGGCGGGCCATCCGGACCACGACCAGGGCGGCTCCCGGGCCGCCGCCGTCCTGCGGGTGACGAGCGGCAACTTCCTGGAGATGTTCGACTTCTTCGCGTTCGGGTTCTACGCCTCCTACATCGCCAAGGCGTTCTTCCCCAGCGAGAACGAGTTCGCCTCGCTGATGCTGACCTTCATGACCTTCGGGGCCGGCTTCCTGATGCGCCCGCTGGGGGCGGTGCTGCTCGGGGCCTATGTCGACCGGGTCGGGCGCCGGAAGGGGCTCATCGTCACCCTGGCGATCATGGCCGCCGGCACGGTCCTGATCGCCCTCGTGCCCGACTACGCCACCCTCGGCCTCCTGGCGCCCGCCCTGGTGCTGGTCGGCCGCCTGCTCCAGGGCTTCTCGGCCGGGGTCGAGCTCGGCGGCGTCTCGGTCTACCTCGCCGAGCTGGCGCCCCCGGGCCGCCAGGGCTTCTACGTCGCCTGGCAGTCGGGCAGCCAGCAGGTGGCGATCATGGCGGCGGCGGCCATCGGCTACGCCCTCAACCGCCTGCTGTCGCCGGCCGAGATGGGCGCCTGGGGCTGGCGCATCCCGTTCCTGATCGGCTGCCTGCTGGTGCCCTTCCTGTTCTACATCCGGCGCTCGCTGCAGGAGACCCCGGCCTTCCAGGCCCGCAAGGTCCACCCGCCGGTGGGCACGGTGCTGCGCACCCTGGGGCGGAACTGGCGGATCGTCGGGCTCGGGATGCTGATGGTGGCGATGACCACGATCGCGTTCTACGCCATCACGGTCTACACGCCGACCTTCGGCAAGAGCGTGCTCAAGCTCTCCGACACCGACAGCCTGATCGTCACCTTCTGCGTCGCGGTCTCGAACCTGTTCTGGCTCCCCGTGATGGGGGCGCTCTCCGACCGGATCGGCCGGCGCCCGATCCTGCTGCTGTTCTCGGGCCTGACCCTCGTCACCGCCTATCCGGCCCTGGCCTGGCTCGTGGCGCACCCGACCTTCGAGACCATGCTGGCGGTGCTGCTGTGGCTGTCCTTCCTGTACGGCAGCTACAACGGCGCCATGGTGGTGGCGCTCACCGAGATCGTGCCGCCGGAGGTGCGCACGGCCGGGTTCTCCCTGGCCTATTCCCTGGCGACCGCCCTCTTCGGCGGGATGACGCCGCTGATCTCGACCTCGCTCATCGAGGCCACCGCCAACAAGGCGGCCCCCGGCCTCTGGATGGCCCTCGGCGGCGCCTGCGGCCTCCTCGCCACGGCCGTCATCTACCGCCAGCGCGCCCGCGGGGCGGAGCGGGGCGCCCAGGCCAAAACCCAGGCCCAGGCCCAGGTCCCGCCGGTCACGCCGGCGCGACCGTGAAGATCCGGCGCCCGGGCAGCTGGCCCGGGTCGCCGGTATCGCGGAAGCCGACCTTGCGCAGGAGGCCGACCGAGGCCGCGTTCTCGGGGCGGACCTGGGCGATGATGACGCGGTGGGGGAAGCGCGCGCGCAGCAGGCCCAGAGCGGCGGTGACCGCCTCGGTGCCGAGCCCCTGCCCCCGCGACGCCCCGCCGACCCAGTAGCCGACCTCGACGGCGTGGTCGCCGCGCAGGTGCAGGCCGATCACCGCCGCGAGCGCGCCGTCCGCCCGCAGCCAGGCGCCGAGGAAGCAATCCTTCGTCACCTTGGCCGGGCCGATGAGCTGGCGCGCGTCCTTCAGGGTGAAGGGCGCGGGCAGGAAGTCGACCGCCCCGGTGATGGCCGGGTCGTCGGTCAGGGCGCGCAGGGCCTCGGCGTCGGACGGCGCCAGCGGCGCGAGGCGCAGCCGCCCGGTCTCGACCGGCTTGAGGTTCGCGAGGCTGTAGCGCGCGGCGAGCTTGCGGAAGAACATCCCCAGGACTTGCCCCCGCGCGGTCCCGGACACAAGCGGCATCGCGCGCGGCCGGACACGGAGCCGCGTGGCGCCGGGAAAAAGCCGCGTGGCACCGGGAAAAAGCCGCGTGGGGCAACAAAAAACCCGCCCCGGATCGTCTCCGGGGCGGGCCCTGTCGTCGGGCGGGGGGGCGAATCGCCCCTAGGGGTGGATCACCATCGCGCTGAACGGGTGCACGTAGGCCTGCAGCATCACGAGGCCGCCGACCAGGCAGGCCAGCACGATCGAGTGCCAGAACACGAAGCGCAGGATCTTGCCCTCCTGGCCGAAATAGCCGGTGGCGGTGGAGGCGACGACGATCGACTGGGCGTCGATCATCTTGCCCATCACGCCGCCCGACGAGTTCGCCGAGGCCATGAGGATGCCCGACAGGCCGAGCTGCTCCGAGGTGATCTTCTGCAGGCCGCCGAAGAGCACGTTGGAGGCCGTGTCCGAGCCCGTGAGCGCCACGCCGAGCCAGCCGAGCAGCGTCCCGAAGAACGGGTAGAGGATGCCGGTGCCCGCGAAGGCGAGACCCAGGGTGGCGTCGACGCCAGCGTAGCGGGTGAGCACGCCCAGCGCGAGCATCGCCGCGATGGTGATGAGCGAGTAGCGCAGCACCCAGATCGTCTCGATGTAGGCCGTCACCAGGCGCCAGGGCGAGAAGCGCATGATCAGGCCGGAGATGATCGCCGCGAACAGCACGCCGGTGCCGGTGTAGGACATGTAGGTGAAGGCGAAGACGGCCGCTTCCGGATGGGCCTTGGCCACCACCGGCGGTACCTTCATGATCACGTTGTGCAGGCCCGGCACCTCGTACTTCCAGGTGAAGATCGGGTTGACGAGGCTCTTGAACCAGCCGGTGCCCCAGATCGCCACGATCACCGAGAGGATGATCCACGGGACCCAGGCCATCGCGATCTCGCGGGAGGTCGCGGTGCGGCCGCCGAGATCCACCTTGGGCAGGTCGCCCGGCACGGCGGCGCCGAGCGAGACCGGACGGCCGCCGTTGACGTAGCCGAGGGACGGGTCGTTGCCGCGCAGCGCCGGGGAGGTCCAGATCTCCTTGGGCTGCCAGACCTTGAGGAAGGCCACCAGGGCGGCCATCGAGATCAGCGAGGCGCCGATGTCGACGATCCAGGGGTTGACGTAGTTCGAGATCAGGAACTGGGCCGCCGCGAAGGAACCGCCGCAGACCAGGATCGGGGGCCAGATCTTGATCATGCCGCGGAAGCCCGCGAACACCCAGATCAGCCAGAACGGCACGATGATCGAGAAGAACGGCAGCTGCCGGCCGATCATGGCGCCGAGGATGTAGGGGTCGTAGCCCGTCACCGAGGCGAGGCCCTGGATGGGCGCGCCGAGCGCGCCGTAGGCCACCGGTGCGGTGTTGGCGATGAGCGAGAGGCCCGAGGCGGCGAGCGGCGAGAAGCCGAGGCCGATCAGGATCGCGCCCGTCACCGCCACCGGGGTGCCGAAGCCGCCCGCGCCCTCGAAGAAGGCGCCGAAGGCGAAGGCCACCAGCAGGAGCTGGAGCCGCCGGTCCGTGGTGATGCCCGCCACCGATTGCTGCAGGGTGGCGAACCAGCCCTTCTCCACCGTCAGGCGGTAGAGGAAGATGACGTTGAGGATGATCCAGCCGATGGGGAACAGGCCGAGGGCGACGCCGTAGCCGGAGGCGCGCAGGGCGAGGTCGCCCGGCATGCCGAACAGGAAGACGGCGACGCAGAAGGCCAGCACGAGGGAGAGCACGGCCGCGATATGGGCCTGCACCTTGCCGCTCGCGATCATGCCGAGCAGGGCGATGACGGGCAGCGAGGCCGCCAGGGTCGAGAGCCAGGCGTTCCCGAATGGGTCGTAGACCTGATTCCAGGTGGTCACTGTGTTCACGGGCGCCGTACTCCTCCAGGGCAGCCCGATCTCGTGCCGGGCCTTGCTCCTGTAGCTAGCAGAGCCATTCGGCCGGCTCAACGCGGTTAATCATGTATTCAGAGGGTGTTGCACGTAGACCCGCGCCCGACGTCGCGGCGCGCCCCGCGTTCTCCGCCCGGACTCCGCCAGGACTCCGCCAGGACTCTGCCAGGACTCCGTGATGTCGCGGCCCACGCATTCCGGCCGGAGCGCGCGGAACATGCACCTCCGGCGGCCACTTCCCTATCGAGACCCCAGGCGAATGGAAGCGGAGATCGATCTATGTTTATGCGCGTCGACAAGTTGCAGGCCGAGCTGCCCGCCCCGAAGCGGAAGGATCCGAATGCCGCCGCGGCCCTGCAGGAACTGCTCGGGGGCAAGTACGGCGAGATGTCGACTCTGGGAAACTACATGTTCCAGAGCTTCAATTTCCGCAGCAAGTCGAAACTGCGCCCGTTCTATAGCCTGGTCGCCGCGATCACGGCCGAGGAACTCGGTCACGTGGAGCTGGTCAGCAACGGCGTGGCGATGCTCAACAACGGTCCCGACAACGACGGCGACGCCAAGGACGGCGGCGACATCTCGAAGGCGCCGTTCGAGGACATGAAGGACATCCGTCTGGCGGCCGCCTTCCTGTCGAACGGCGGCGGCGTGACGCCGGTGAACAGCAACGGCGCCTCCTGGAACAACGATTTCATCACCACCACGGGCAACGTCGTGGTGGACCTGCTGCACAACTTCCACCTCGAATGCGGCGCCCGCCTGCACAAGCTGCGGGTCTACGAGACCCTGACCGACCCGACCGGCCGCGAGGTCTGCGGCTACCTGCTGGTGCGCGGCTCGGTCCACGCCCACGCCTACGCCCTGGCCCTGAAGAAGATCACCGGCGTCGAGATCGAGAAGTTCCTGCCGACGCCGAACATCAACCTCGACAAGATCCCCGAGTGCCAGAAGTACCTGCAGGAGGGCTCGCACCGCCGGCTCTACACCTTCAGCCCGGGCGACTACACCGAGATGGCCGGCATCTGGGGCAACGGCGAGATGGCCCTGCCGGGCGACCCGCCGGGCGAGCTCAGCGTCGTCGAGGGCATGCCGGACGGCGGCAAGATCCACCAGCTCACCGGCGTCCCCTCCGCCTTCACCCCGGACTACGCGCCGCAGGAGATGTTCGAGATCGCCGAGAAGCTGACGAAGAAGGCCCGCTGAGCCGGAGGCTCCGGGCGGGACGCCTCGCGGCCCTCGGCCCGGACCTCGGCACGGGACGACACGGGGCGGCTCCTTCGTGGCCGCCCTTCTTCGTGGCCGCGGCCCTGCTCCAAGCCCGGCCGACGGATGCGGCTCAGCCCCGGCGGGAGGCGCGCCACAGGGTCCAGAGGCGGCGCCAGCGCGGAATCTCGACGACCGTGTTGAGCGGGTCGTAGCCCGGCCGCTCCATGGCGGCGAGGTAGGGCTCCACCAGGGCGACGGCCAGGAAGGCGGGGCGCGCGGCCGGCGCGATGGTGGCGCGGGCCGCCTCGTAGGCCTTGAGGTGCCGGCGCGCGAGGGCCCGCAGGTCGGCGGCGGCGCGCAGGAGCCCGGGCCCGCCGCGCCCGGTGACGATGTCCTCGCGGGTGACGCCGTAGGTCTTGAGGATGTCGGCGGGCAGGTAGACTTGGCCGGCGCGGGCGTGCCAGGGCAGCGCCCGCAGCAGGCCGGTGACCCCGTAGGCGACGCCGGCATGGCCGGCCGCGGCCGCGCCGCCGGGCTCGGCCCCGTCGCAGAGCACGAGGCCGCCGAGGCGGATCAGGGCCGAGACGGTCTCGCCGCAATAGCCCTCGAGGTCGTTCACCCGGGGCATCGGGTCCTCGTAGAGGTCGAAGACCCGGGCATCGATCAGGTCGACGAAGGGCTGGCGCCCGAGCTTGCGCCGCACGATGGCGTCGTCGAGGGCGGCGGCGACGGGGTTGGCCTTCACGTCGCCGCGGGCCTCGCCCTGGAGGGCATCGCGCCACCATTGCAGGCGGATCTCGCCCGCCATCGGGTTGGAGGCGGCCTCGCGGACCCGCGCGACGGTGAGGCTGAAGGCGATGAGGGCGAAGAGGTGGGGCCGGGCGGAAGCGGGCGCGAAGAGGGTGGCGAAGTAGCGGTCGGGATCGCCCTCCCGGACCAGGGCCTCGCAGTGCTGGAAGGCGAAGCCGAGGTTGTCCTCGGCCGGGCTGGTCCGGGTGTCCGAATCCGTCATGTCCCGCGCTTCATCATGCGACCGCGATCAGGGCGGCGGCGACCTTGCGGTTCTCCGCCATGAGGATGTTGTAGGTGCGCGCCGCGGCCCCCGTCTGCATCACGTCGAGGCCGATGCCGCCCTCCTTGAGCCAGCGCCGGAGCGCATCGGGAAAAGGCGCGATGTCGAGCCCGGTTCCGACGAGGAGGAGTTCCACCGCCCCGGCCTCGGCGAGGACCGGGCGCAGGGCGTTCCGGTCGATGGCGCGGGGCTCGGTCACGTCCCAGGCCCGGATGCCGGACGGCGTGACCAGGATCGAGCCGCGATGCGACATCTCGGCGAAGCGGAAGCCGCCGTTGCCGTAGGCGTCGATGAGGTGGCGCCCGGGAACGAAGCCGTCGTGCAGGCTGCCGGAGGACGCCATGGCCGCCCCCTACTCCGCCGCCTGGGGCAGGCGCCCGCCGGCCGGGCGGCCTTGCGCCTTCACCCCCGAGAGCATCAGGCCGAGATAGATCAGCACCGGCGTCGAGACGAAGATCGCCGAGTAGGTGCAGATCACGACGCCGGCCAGCATCACCACGGCGAAGCCCTTGATGGCCTCGCCGCCGAACAGCACCAGGGCGAGCAGCGACAGGAAGGCCGAGGTCGCGGTCATCACGGTGCGCGACATGGTGGAGTTGATCGAGAGGTTGAGGAGCTCCACCGTGGGGATGGTCTTGTAGCGCCGCATCAGCTCGCGGGTCCGGTCGAACACCACGACCGTTTCGTTCAGGGAGTAGCCGACGATGGTCAGGATCGCGGCGATCGAGGTCATGTTGAACTCGATGCGGGTGATGACGAAGACGCCGAGCGTCAGCACGATGTCGTGCAGGGTGCCGACGATGGCGCCGAGCGCCAGCTCCCGCTCGAAGCGGAACCAGAGGTAGAACAGCACCGCCAGCACGGAAAGCACGACGCCGATGGTGCCGGACTGCACGAGCTCGCCCGAGACGCGCGGGCCCACGGTCTCGGTGCGGCGGAACTCGTAGTCGGCGTCGAAGGCGGCATGCGCCTTCTGCATCACCGCGGTCTGGCCCTGCTCGCCCGGCTGCAGGGGGAAGCGCACCAGCACGGTGCCTTCGCCGCCGAGTTCCTGCACCTCGGTCTCGCCGAAGCCGAAGCCGTTGGCGGTGTGGCGCACGGCCCCGACATCGGCCGTCCTCGATTTGGCCTGCAGCTCCACCAGGGTGCCGCCCTTGAAGTCGATGCCGAAATTCAGGCCGACGGTGAGGAACAGCACCACCGTGGCCACCGACAGGAAGGCCGAGAGCGGGAAGGTGAGGCGCCGGAAGCGCATGAAGTCGACGTGCGACTCGTCGGGCCAGAGGCGGAGCAGGCGCATGATCGGTCTCGGGTCTTTCGGCGATGCGGTCGATCGGGCTTCTGCGTGGCCGCGCTCGTCTCCTCCGGGCTCCACGTCATTCCGGGGCGCCGCAGGCGAGCCCGGAATCCAGAAACACAGGCGGAGATCGTCCTGCCGCGCCGGTGCGTCTGGATTCCGGGCTCCGCTGCGCGGCCCCGGAATGACGTGGTGGCGTGGCGACCGAGCGGATCACGCGAAAATCGGATCGACCTCCTCTTGCAAACGGTGAACGTGCGGACGGCGGATTAGAACGGCAGGGCCTTGGGCCGGGCCATGTTGTACCACAGGGCGATCATCATCCGGGTCAGGGTCACGGCGGTGATGACCGTCGTGAGGATGCCGAGGATGAACACCACGGCGAAGCCCTTCACCGGGCCGGAGCCGAGGAAGAACAGGATCAGGGCGGCGATCGCCATGGTCGAGTTCGAATCGATGATGGTGGCGAAGGCCTTGTCGAAGCCGGCCTGGAGCGCCGAGACGATGGAGCGGCCCGCCCGCACCTCCTCGCGCACGCGCTCGTAGATCAGCACGTTGGAATCCACCGCCGTGCCGATGGTGAGCACGATGCCGGCGATGCCCGGCAGGGTCATGGTCGCCTCCAGCACCGACATCAGGCCGAGGATGAGACCCACGTGCACGATGAGGGCGATGTTGGCGAAGAAGCCGAACACCCCGTAGGTGGCGAACATGAAGGCGATCACGAGGGCGCCGGCCACCAGGGTGGCGTACTTGCCGGCCTGGATCGAGTCGCTGCCGAGGCCGGGGCCGACCACGCGGCGCTCGACCACGGTGAGCTTGGCCGGCAGCGCGCCGGCCCGCAGCAGGATCGAGAGCTCGTTGGCCTGGGCCACGGTGAAGTTGCCGGTGATCTGGCCCGAGCCGCCGGTGATCGGCGTGTTGATACGGGGGGCCGAGACCACCTCGTTGTCGAGCACGATGGCCATGCGGCGGCCGACATTCTCCGAGGTCGCCTGGCCGAAGCTCTGGGCGCCCTTCAGGTTGAACTTGAAGCTGACCATCGGCTCCTGGGTCTGATGGTCGAAGGCCGGCTGCGCGTCGGTGAGGTCGGCGCCGGAGGCCATCACGCGGCGCTCGACGGGGACGCGGGCGCCCTTCTCGTCCTTGGAGGGCAGCAGGTCGACGTCGCCGGAGGGCGAATCCGCCAGCATGCGGAACTCGAGCTTGGCCGTCTTGCCGAGCTGGTCCTCCAGCTTCTGCGGGTCCTGGAGGCCCGGGACCTGGACCAGGATGCGGTCGGCGCCCTGCTGCTGGATCGAGGGCTCCTTGGTGCCGCCGAAATCGATGCGGCGGCGGATGACCTCGATGGCCTGGGTCACGGCCCGGCGCGTCCGGTCGGTGAGGCCCGCATCCGTCAGGGTGAGCTGGATCACGCCCTCGGGCTTCTCGGCGATGGCCAGGGTCTGGCCGCCGCCCTGGCCCACCAGGGCGTTGGAGATCGGCTGCGAGAGCTCGCGCAGCTTGGGCAGCACCTTGGCGCGGGCGGCCTCGTTCGAGATCCGGAGCTGGACGCCGCGCGGGATGATCTGGATGCCGCCCTCCGGCGTGACGCCGCCGGCCTCGCGCAGGACCCGGCGGACGTCGTCGCGCAGGGCCGTCGTCAGGGACTTGGCGAGGTCGTTCTGGTCGACCTCGAGGAGGAGCTGCGAGCCGCCCTGGAGGTCGAGGCCGAGCACGATGGCGCGCTGGGGCACGATCCAGCTCGGGAACCAGCCCGGCAGGGAGGCCATGAAGTGGCCGCGCTGCTCGGCCGAGAAGAAGCTCGGCACGGCGAGGCTGAGGCCGATCAGGATGACGGCCAGCGTCGTGACGATCTTGGTTCTCGAGAAGCGCAGCATCCGCCGGGTCCGTCCTGTGTCCGTTTCCTCATGGGTGCCGCGGGCCGTAGCCCCGCCCGCAGCGCCCGGGTCGCCGCCTCAGGCGGCCTTGACCGGCGCGCCCTTGACGCGGACTTCCGAGATCATCGTGCGCACGACCTTGACGCGGACGTTGGGCGCGATCTCGACCTCGATCTCCGAGGCCTCGTCGGCCACCTTGGTGACGCGGCCGACGATGCCGCCGGTGGTGACGACGGTGTCGTCGCGGCGCACGTTCTTGACCATGTTCTGATGCTCCTTCACGCGGCGCTGCTGCGGGCGGAGGATCAGGAAGTACATGATGACGAAGATGAGGACGAACGGCACCACCTGCAAGGCGATGTCCGCTCCGCCAGCGGCCGAGGTGGCCCCTTGCGCGAAGGCGGGGGTGATCAAGCGGGTGACTCCTCAAGGATAAGGCCCGCGCCGCCAGACCCTCGGTCGAGGGGGCGTCCGGGCTTGTCAAAAAGCGCGCGGACTATAGCCACGGCCTAAGTGAAAGCAACGCCGCCCGGGTGAGGCGAATGGGTCGCCGCTCCGCAAATCGCCGGCCGGGATGCGATTTATCGGGTTCATCGCGGCGTCCCGGCACCGTAAAGCACGGCACCCGCCGCACCGGCCCCAGCGCTGGACCTTGAGTTCGAGGAACCGTCCATGACCGCCACGCCCCCCGCCGACCCGGCCGTCGATCCGGCAACCCTGGCGGCGTTCCTGCCGGTGCTGGAGCGGATCGCCGCCGCCCTGGAGCGCGCCGCCCCCGCCCCGCGCGCGCCCGTTGACCTGACGGAAGCCGACGCCTTCCTGTGGGGCCCGGAGCGGCGGCTGATCCCGGTGGCCCGCGTCAACCGGGTGGCGATCGGCCTGCTCACCGGCATCGACCGGGCCCGCGACACCCTGGTGGAGAACACCCAGCGCTTCGCCGACGGCCTGCCGGCCAACAACGCGCTGCTCTGGGGCGCGCGCGGCATGGGCAAGTCCTCCCTGGTCAAGGCGGCGCAGGCCGAGATCAACGCCGCGCGGGCGCCGGGCGCCCTCCCGTTGAAGCTCGTGGAGATCCACCGCGAGGACATCGAGGCGCTGCCCGACCTGATGGCGACCCTGCGGGGCGACGCCCATCGCTGGATCGTCTTCTGCGACGACCTCTCCTTCGACGGCGACGACACCTCCTACAAGTCCCTGAAGACGGCGCTGGACGGCGGCATCGAGGGACGGCCCGAGAACGTGCTGTTCTACGCCACCTCGAACCGGCGCCACCTCCTGGCCCGGGACATGGTGGAGAACGAGCGCTCCACGGCGATCAACCCGGGCGAGGCGGTGGAGGAGAAGGTCTCCCTCTCGGACCGCTTCGGCCTCTGGCTCGGCTTCCACAAGTGCAGCCAGGACGAGTACCTGGCGATGATCCGCGCCTACGTGGCGCAGCACGGCCTGAAGGCGGACCCCGACCGCGTCCGGGCCGAGGCGCTGGAATGGGCGACCACCCGCGGCTCGCGCTCGGGCCGCACCGCGTTCCAGTTCATCCAGGACCTCGCCGGCCGCCTGGGGCAGCGGCTGGAGGGCTAAAGGCGGTCCGAACCCACCGCGCGACAACACCACTGGTTGCAGACCAGGAGTACCACTCCCTAAGATCGTATGCGCGTCGGGTCGATCGCGACAGCGATCCTCTCCGCACGTCATACCACCGGCCGGGGAACGATGGGCGAGACGGAGCGCACGGTCTGGGATGATCTCAAGGGCGCTTCGAACCGTGCGCTTCACGGAATCGATTTTGCGGACCTCGACGATGTCTTCGACGGACGCTTCGCGCTGGTCGTCGAGGATAGACGGTGGGACTACGGCGAAAAACGGTTCAATATGCTCGTCGCGCACGGCGGGGTCATTCTGAACGTCACGTTCGCGGTGCGTACGCCCAAGTATCGGATCATTTCGGCCCGCCTCGCGGGCCGGAAGGAAAGGAGGACCTTCCATGACTGCGAGCAAGCCGGCCGAGGGGATCCCGGGTGAGAGAAGTTCTGGCCAGAGGAGTGCAGGACGTACGGACTGGGTCGCCCTCCGCGCCAGAACGGAGGCGGAGGTCGAGCGGATGGCGGCGGAGGACGTCGACAATCCGGCCACCGACGAGAGCCATTGGACCGAGGCGACGACCACGCTGCCGCCGGTCCAGAGGACCGTTCCCGTGGGCTTCGACCAGGACGTCGTCGCGTTCTTCAAGCGCGGGGGCGAAGGCTATCAGGCCCGCATGAACGCCGTGCTGCGCCGCTACATGGAGGACGAGCAGGCGGGGCGGACATCCGACTGAGGGCCTCGTTCCGTCGCGGGCCTGCCCCTCACTAGCGCAGCCGCCGGCGACCCGGACCGCCCTCAAAAAAAGGGCAGGGAACGCCGTCCCCTGCCCCCGTGGAGGCGGCCCGAAATCAGGCCGCGCCGGACACCTCCGGAAAGATCAGTCCTTGAGATCGGCCGGGACCTTGCCGCCGTTCTCCTCGAGCTTCTTGATGACCTGCTTGTGCAGCCAGACGTTCATCGTGGCCGAGTCCTCCTTGTCGCCCGTGTAGTGCAGCTCGTCGGCGAGCTGCTTGCGGGCGGTGAGGCTCGAATCGAGATCGAGGAGCTTCATCAGGTCGACGATCGAGGTGCGCCAGTTCAGGGTCTGGGAATTCTTCGCCGCCATGCCGTTGAGCACCTCCTCGACATCGACCGGGCCGCCGGCCGGGGCGCCGGTGCTGGTCGGGGTCGAGGCGGGGGCGTCCGAGCCGCCGGCGGAGGGCTGTGCGTTCGCCTCGGACGGCTTGGCCTGCGCGTCGCCGCCGCCGAAGGGATGGAGGATCTTGCTGACGATGCTGCCGAGGAGGCTCATAACAGTTCTTCCCTCAATCTCACGTCGGCGGCCGGTGCCGCGACGGGGTGACAACGGGGTGGGTCCGGACCCGTTCCCGTAACGGGACGGATCAGGACGGCGGCGCAGGCGAATTCGACGGACTCTCGACGGGGCCGGCCGGCCCCGTCGATCTTCGTTGGCCAGAGATTCCTCTTCTCCGTGACGCGATCGGCGGAGATGAAAACGCCAAACATCCGGGGCGGGAGGCCGAGACGAGAGCGGATTCTTGCACTGGCGCCCCGTGCGTGCCACTGCGCGGCATCCTCCCCGGCCCCGCCGCACGCCGTCCCGCCGCGTGGGGCGGGCCCCGCCCCCGACCGGATCCCTGATCGATGCGCCCGACCCGCCGTGCCGCCGCCTTCGCCACCCTCGCCACGCTCTTCGCCCTCGCCGCCGGCCCGGCCGCGGCGCAGACAGCCGCCCCGGTCCCGGTGCGCATCGGCGTCATCCCGGTGATCGGGGCGGCGCCGATCTTCGTGGCCAACGGCGAGGGCTGGCTCAAGGAGGCGGGCCTCAGCCCGACCTTCACCACCTTCGAATCCGGCCCGAACATGATCCAGGCCCTGGCCTCGGGCACCATCGACGTCTACGTCGCCGGCGTCGCGCCCCTGGCCGTCGCCCGCACCAAGGGCATCGACGTGCGGGTGGTGGCCGCCACGGCCGTCGAGGAGATGGTGTTCGTGGCGGGCCCGAAGCTCGCCCCCTACTTCGCCGACGGCGCCGACAAGGCGCAGGCCTTCGCGAAGTTCCGGGCCCAGGAGGGCAAGGCCGCCCGCCTCGCCACCCAGCCGCCGGGCTCGGTGCCCAACACCACCCTGCAGCACTGGCTCTGGCAGGTGGCCAAGGCCGACAAGGCCAATGCCGAGGTGGTGCCCATGGGCATCGACGCGACCCAGCAGGCGATGCTGGCCGGGGCCGTCGACGGCGCCTCGATCCGCGAGCCGGCGCTCACCATCGTGCAGATGCGCAATCCCGCCATCAAGCTCATCGCCACCGGGGGCGAGATGTTCCCCGACCAGCCCGGCACCGTGGTGGGCGTGTTCGGCGCCTTCGCCGACAAGAACCCCGCCGCCGTCGAGGGCCTGGTCAAGGCCGTGGTGCGGGCCACCGAGCTCCTGAAGAGCGACCCGGCCCGCGCGGCCAAGCCCGTGGAGGCGGCGCTGGGCAAGGGCATCACCGACACCGCGACCATCACCCGGGCCCTGACCTCGCCGGCCGCCCGGTTCACCGCCGATCCGCGCCAGATCATCGAGGCCACGAAGAAGATGCAGGCCTACCAGGTCTCCATCGGCACCCTCGACAAGGACGTGCCCCTGGAGGGCCTGTTCGAGCCGAAATACTACGAGGCCGCCACGAAGCGTTGAGGCGTCCGGGCCGGTTCGCCCGGGGGCCTACTCGGCAGCGAACAGCCCGGGCAGGCCGGCATCCCCCGCCGGGGGCGCGGCCGGGCCGCCGGGCTTCGCCTCGGTCGGGGCCTTCGGGTCGCCCGGCCCGGTCTCGCAGGCGAGCGCCGGCAGGGCGACGATGCGGTTGCCGCGGTAATCCATGCGGCACACGATGGTGCCGCGGGTCTCCACATAGGCGAGCAGGCGCCGGGCCCGGCCCGGCGAGCGGCTGCCGATCGCCCGGGCCAGGGCCTCGTCGCCGGGACAGGGCTCCCCGGCGAGCGCCGCGCGGGCGAGGAGGAGGAACAGGCCCTGGACCTCGTCCGGCAGGGTGGCGGCGACCGCTTGCGCCTCCTCCCAGCGCCCGTCCGCCTCGTCCGGGGCGACGTCGGCCCCGTCGAACCCGGCCCGGGCGACGCCGAGGCGGCGGCGGAAGGCCGCCAGGCTGATCGCCTCGCCGTCGAGGCCGCGCATCCGGCAGCGCACGAGGAAGTCCTGGTAGACCACCGCCACCGGCTGGCCGCCGGCATCCGGGTCGGCGGCGATGCCGCGCAGGACCGTGTCGAGCCCGGCCCGGATCTCCTCCTCGCTGAGCGGCGTGGGCGCCTCCACCGGCTCGGGCCGGTAGGCGCTGAGCTCGCGCATGAGGTCGGCCGGGGTGGCGCGCGGCACGGGCGGCGTGCGCGGCGCCGGGGCCCAGCCCTGGGCCGGCTCGTCGGGCGCGCGGGTGAGGATGAGGGCGCGCAGGTCCGCATCCGCCGGGGCGGGCAGCGGCACGAGCTTGGGCGAGCCCGAGCGCGCCGAGGTGGTCACCGGGCCGATGCGCAGGGCCAGGGGCCGCCGGCTCAGGGCCGGGCCCAGCGCCACGAACTCGCCGCGCGACAGGTCGCGAAACCGCTCGGCGCCGCGCCGGTCGAGGCCGAGGAGGTCGGCCGCGCGCGCCATGTCGATGTCGAGGAAGGTGCGCCCCATCAGGAAGTTGGTGGCCTCGGCCGCGACGTTCTTGGCGAGCTTGGCGAGGCGCTGGGTCGCGATGATGCCGGCCAAGCCCCGCTTGCGGCCCCGGCACATCAGGTTGGTCATGGCGCCGAGCGAGGCCTTGCGCGCCTCGTCCGAGACGTCGCCGGCCGCCGCCGGCGCGAAGATCTGGGCCTCGTCGACCACGATCAGGGCGGGGTGCCAATGGCTGCGCTCGGCCTCGAACAGGCCGCCCAGGAAGGCGGCCGCGGCGCGCATCTGCGCCTCCATGTCGAGGCTCTCCAGGGTGAGCACCACCGAGACCCGGTGCGCCCGCACCCGCGCGGCGATGGCCTGGAGGTCGGCCTCCCCGTGGGCGCCGTCCACCACCACGTGGCCGTAGGCCTCGGCCAGCGTGACGAAGTCGCCCTCGGGGTCGATCACCACCTGCTGCACCGCGCCGGCGCTCTGCTCCAGCAGGCGCCGCAGCAGGTGCGACTTGCCCGAGCCCGAATTGCCCTGGACCAGGAGACGCGTGGCCAGGAGCTCCTCGAGGTCGAGGCGCGCGGGCTCCGCCCCCGGCCCCATGCTCAGACCCATCTCGATGCCGACCGTCATGCCTGCTCCGGCTCCCGCGCCGAGGCTCGTCCCCGGGGCTCCCTCAAGCTCTCGCACGAAGGTCTTAACACGCGCGCCCCGCGGCGGGTCCGCCCGGCGGGAGCGGCGTCCACAGGCCAGGGGACGCACCCGGTGGCCGGCGGACCGGCGCGATGCCGTTTCGTTCCGCTTTCGTTCGACGGGCCGAGCGGGCTCGATCCGGACTGAGCCTCGTGTCCTAGGAATATCGGCGTAGGTTCTCTGTCCTGGGCTTTCCGACCTATCGGCACGATGCTGCTCCCGCCTTCCCGGAACGGACACGGAACTCCGCCCGGTGCGGCGGCCGGATCGGCACTAAGCTGCACACGAATCCGGGACCCGCCCTTGCCGCACGGCCGGCCCGACCCAGGTAATCCGTCCATGAACCCGATCCTCGTCGTCGCCCTCGTCTGCGCCTCCACCGTCCAGGCCCCGGATTGCTCCCGCGAGACGGCCCTCGACATCATCACCGGCCCGGCCCACACCCTGCAGGAATGCCTGGTGCAGGGGCCGGTCCTGGCCGCCAATGCCGGGCACGGCAGCGAGCCGGGTACCTACGTGAAGACGCGCTGCGAACCGCGGCGCTGAACCGGCCGGAACGGAGCCACCGATGGACGATGTCAGCCCCGAACGCGCGGTGATGATCCGCCTGCGCGCCCGCCTCGCCGTGGTGGAGCGGGCCGCCTGGTTCGGCCTCGTCCAGGCCATGCGCACGCAGCCGGCCGAGACCGAGGCCTATCTGGCGGCCGAGCGGGCCAAATGCGCCGAGGGCTTCGGCCAGCGCGGCTGGGCCGCCGACCTGACGGAGGCCGAGCGCCGCCTGCTCGGGGCCGAGGTCGATGCGGGCCTCGCCGGCCTGATCGCGGATGCCAAGGCCGAACTCGGCCAGAGCTGAGCCGGCGATTCCCGAGCGGAAACGCGGAAACGCGGCCGAGTCTCATCCCCCGAACCGGTCCGCCCAGGCCGGCGGCCCGGCCCATCCGGGCGGCACCGTCGCGCGATGCACGCCGATCGCCACCGCGCGGGCGAGGGTCCGCGCCGCCGCGTCGCCGATCCGGGCGAGGTCGAGGACGGGGTCGGCCAGAGGCACCCGGCCGGTGGCCACGGCGAAGACGACGTCGCCGTCCAGCGGCGTGTGCACGGGATGGATCGCCCGGGCGAGGCCGTCCTGGGCCATCACGGCGAGGCGGCGCGCCTGCGCCTTGGTGAGGACGGCGTCGGTGGCCACCACCGCCAGGGTGGTGCTGGCCCCGGGCAGCCCCTTGCGCGGCCAGTCGAAGGCGTCGGCCGGCATCGCGGCGGGACACCCGAGGCCGCCGAACTCGTCGCCGATCTCGTAGGGGCCGGCCCAGAAATGCGGCCCCGCCCCCACCGTCACCCGGCCGAAGGCGTTCACCGCCACCAGGGCGCCGACCCGCAGGCCCAAGCCCACGAGGCCCGAGCCCGCGCCATCCCGCAAACCGTCCACCACCGCCGAGGCCGAGCCGAGCCCGCCCTTCAGGTTGGCGGTGGCCGTCCCGGTGCCGGCCCCGACGGAGCCGAGGGCGACATCGCGCGTCGCCGCCAGGGCCGCCGCGTAGCCGAGGTCGCGATAGGGCGAGAACCGGCCCCAGGCCTTGTCGCCGCCGTTGAGGAGATCGAACAGGATCGCGGCCGGCACGATCGGGACCCGGGCCGGGCCGACGGGAAAGCCGCGCCCGGTCTCGGCGAGATGGGCGGCGACGCCGGCGGCGGCGTCGAGGCCGAAGGCCGAGCCGCCGGAGAGCACCAGGGCGTCGATGCGCTCCACGGTGCGCTCGGGGTCGAGGAGGTCGGTCTCGCGGGTGCCGGGCCCGCCGCCGCGCACGTCGATGCCGGCCACCACGGGGTCGTCGAACAGCAGCGCGGTGACGCCGCTGGCGAGGCGCGGATCGCTGGCGTGGCCGACCCGGAGGCCGGCGATGTCGGTGATGCGGTTGGTCAGCATGGTCGCTTCTCCCGGTCGGTCCAGGATCGCACGCGGCGAGGGGTTCGGGCGAGAGGTTCGGGCGAGGGCCCTCAGCCCGCCCGCGCCTGCCGGGCGGCGCGGGTGGCGTCGACGGCGTAGATCGCCAGCGCCAGCCAGATCAGCCCGAACAGCACCGCGCGGTGGGGCTCCAGCCGCTCGCCGTAGACGAGGGTGCTCAGGGCCAGGAGGCAGGAGGGCGCGAGGTACTGCATCAGCCCCAGCGTCGCCAGGGTGAGCCGCTCGGCGGCGGCCGCGAACCAGATCAGCGGCAGCGCCGTGGTGGCCCCGGTGAGCAGGATCAGGCCGGCCCGCACGGGGTCGCCCTGGATCACCGGCGGCGCGAAGGCCGCGAGGTAGACCAGCGCCACCGGCAGGAGCACCAGCGTCTCGGCGGCGAAGCCCACCATGGCGTCGACGCCGACGACCTTGCGGGCGAGCCCGTAGAGCGAGAAGCTGCCGGCCAGCGCGAGCGAGACCCAGGGCAGGCTCCCCGCCAGGGCGACGGCCAAGAGCACGGCGCCGGCGGCCAGCGCCACCGCCGCGGCCTGGACCGGGCGCAGGCGCTCGCCCAGCACCACGGCGCCCAAAGCCACGCTCATCAGCGGGTTGATGAAGTAGCCCAGACTCGCGTCGAGCATGTGCCCGGACTGCACGGCCTGCAGGTAGAGGAGCCAGTTCACCCCGATCAGGCCGGCCGACAGGACGAGGAGCCCGTGCCGGCGCACCAGGGGGAAGGGGTTCCGGATCCGGCGGCGCAGGGCCACGAGCAGGCCGGCGACGAGCAGGCTCGACCAGACGATGCGGTGGGCGAGGATGCTCGGGGCCGGCACGGCGTCGAGCAGGCGAAAATGCACCGGGACCACGAGTCCCCAGCTCAGATAGGCGCCGAGCGCATAGATCAGACCCAAAGGCCGCCTCCCCTTGCCGACCCCTTGGTCGGCTCGGCCGGCTCTTGGCCAGCCCTTGGCCGGCCCTGTGGCCGGCCGCGGCCCGCGGGGGACCGGGCGCGGCTTATAGCAGGCCCTCAGAAGCGCGCCCGTGCGGGATGGCGCATGGCGCGTGCGGCGCCCGGGGCGCGCTCAGCGCGTGCGGGCGAGGGTGACGGCGGGGTCGCCGCGCATCAGGGCGTTCAGGCGCTCGGTGTCGAAGCCCTCGGCGGCCTTCCGGGCCGGCTTCGGGGCCGGCGCGGCGGCGACCTTGGCCACGGGCTTGGCCGGGGCCCGGCCCGCCGCCTCGCGGGCGGGGGTCTCGCGGGTCGACGTCTCGCGGGCGGTGGAGGCCTTGGGCACGGGCGGACGGGTCACGGTCTGGCGGGCGACCGCGTCGCGCCCGAGGATGTCGCTGATCGAGGGGCCGGCCTCGGCCGGGAGCGAGCCCGTCACGGTGGGCTCGGGCGGGCGGGCCCGGGCGAGGGCGGCCACCGGCGCGGAGGCGGCGGCCCGGGGCGCCGGATGGTCGAGCCGGTCGACGCAGGCGAAGGCGATGGCCAGGGCGCTGCCGCCGAAGACGCTGCCGACGACGATGTTCCGCAGGATACGCAAGGGACGGGCTTCCCGGATACGCGAGTACCGGGATGGATTTAGCGCATCGACGTTAACGAACCGGAGCCCGCCCGGGCGCGCGGCGTCCTGTGCCGGCACACCTTTCCCCGCTCACAGGAGGCGCGCGAGGAACGCCCGGGTGCGGGGATGCTCGGGGCGGTCGAAGAAGGCCTCGGGCGGGGCGTCCTCGACGATCTGGCCCTCGTCCATGAACACCACCCGGTCGGCCACCCGCCGGGCGAAGCCCATCTCGTGGGTGACGCAGAGCATGGTCATGCCGCGGGCCGCCAGATCGCTCATGGTGTCGAGCACCTCCTGCACCATCTCGGGGTCGAGGGCCGAGGTCGGCTCGTCGAACAGCATCACGGCCGGGTCGAGGCAGAGGGCGCGGGCGATGGCGACCCGCTGCTGCTGGCCGCCGGAGAGCTGGCCCGGATAGCGGTCCGCCAGCTCCGCGATGGCGAGGCGCCCGAGCTCATCCCGCGCCCGCGCCTCGGCGGCCCGGCGCCCGGTCCCGCGCCCGTGGATCGGCGCCAGGGTGCAGTTCTCCAGCACGGTGAGGTGGGAAAACAGGTTGAAGTGCTGGAACACCATGCCGACGGAGCGGCGCAGAGCCGGGATGCGGGCGGGGGTGAGGTCCTGGCCCTCGACCCGGATCGTGCCGCCCTGATAGGGCTCGAGGCCGTTGACGCAGCGGATCAGGGTCGACTTGCCCGAGCCCGAGGGGCCGCAGATCACGATGGTCTCGGACTTCGCGACCGTGAGCGAGACGTCGCGCAGGACGTGGGCGGTCCCGAACCACTTGTTCACGGCGCGGAACTCGACGGCGGGCGCGCTCATGCCCGGCCCCGCTCGCCGGCGGCGAGGCGCCGCTCGACGAAGGCGGCGTAGCGCGCCATCGAGAAGCAGACCGCGAGGTAGAACAGGGCCGCGAAGGCGTAGGCCGTGGCGGGGATCGTCGGCGCCGACCAGCGCGGATCGGCGCGGGCGGCCTCCAGCACCCGGATGAAGTCGGCGATGCCCACGATGGAGACGAGCGTCGTGTCCTTGAACAGGCCGATCAGGGTGTTGACGATGCCGGGCACCACCACCTTGAGGGCCTGGGGCAGGACGACGAGGCGCAGGGCCTGCCATCGGGTCAGCCCCAGCGCCAGGGCCGCCCGCCCCTGCCCCTCCGGGATCGCCTGCAGGCCGCCGCGCACCACCTCGGCCATGTAGGCGGAGGCGAACAGCGCGATGCCGACCAGCGGGCGCACCAGCCGGTCCACGGTGAGGTCGCCGGGCAGGAACAGCGGCAGCATCACGTTGGCCATGAACAGCACTGTGATCAGCGGCACCCCGCGCCAGAACTCGATGAAGCCGATGCAGGCATAGCGCAGGACCGGCAGCTCCGAGCGCCGCCCGAGCGCCAGCAGGATGCCCAGCGGCAGGGCCGCGACGATGCCCACCAGCGAGACCACCAGGGTGACCAGGATGCCGCCCCACAGGCTGGTGGCCACGGGGGCGAGGCCGAGGACCGGGATCCCCGGGAACAGGCCGCCCGAGAGCAGTCCGCAGGACAGGAGCGGGCCGACGCCGAAGACGAAGACCGCCCCGAGGCCGCGCCGCGGCGCGTCGAGCCACAGCATCCAGGCCGTGCCCAGGGCCACGAGGCCGAAGAACAGGTTCGGGCGCCAGCGCTCGGGCGCCGGGTAGGAGCCGTAGACGAGGTAGTTGATCTTGGCCCCGATGAAGGCCCAGCAGGCCCCCACCGGGTGCCCGGCGACTTCGGGGCGGCAGGCCTCGCCCGACTCCCCGTGCCAGACCGCGTCGACGACGAGGAAGCGGACGACCGGGGGCAGCAGCAGCGCCAGCCCGGCCAGGATCACCAGGGTGGTCAGGGTGTTGCCGGGCCCCGAGAACAGGTTGTCCCGGAGCCAGCCGACGGGGCCGCCGGTCCGGCGCGGGGGCGGGGCCGGGGGCAGGAGGGTCTCGCGGATCACGGTCATCGCGTCGCCTGCCTCATCGGGATCCGGGGGCCGCGCGGCGGTTATAGGCGTTCATCAGCGCGGCGAGGCCGAGGCTCAGGGTGAGGTAGACCGCCATGGTGATCGCCACGACCTCCACGGCCTGGTTGGTCTGGTTGAGCACCGTGCCCATGAAGACGTGGACGAGGTCGGGATAGCCGATCAGCACCGCCAGGGACGAGTTCTTCGTGACGTTGAGGTACTGGCTGGTCAGCGGCGGCACGATCACCCGCATCGCCTGCGGGATCGTCACGAGCCGCAGCGTCTTGGCCCGGCTCAGACCCAGGGCGGCGGCCGCCTCCCCCTGGCCCCGGTCCACGCTGTTGAGGCCCGCGCGCACGATCTCGGCGATGAAGGCCGCCGTGTAGGTGGAGAGCCCGAGGAGCAGGGCGGCGAATTCCGGCAGCACCCCGAGCCCGCCCTCGGGGCCGAAGGGGCCGGGCGCCGGCCAGGCGATCCCGACGGGGTGCCCCGCCAGGGCGAGCCCGATCCAGGCCAGGGCCGGCAGGCCGAGCACGAGGGCGAGGGCCGGCCCCGCGACCGGGCCGGGTTCGGCCCCGGCCTCGACGCGCCGGGCCGCGCGGCGGCCCCAGGCGATCGCCGCACCGATCCCCGCCGCGAAGGCCAGGGGCACGAGCCAGGCGAATCCGAAAAACTCGGGGCGCGGCAGGACCAGCCCGCGCTGGCTGAGATAGGCCCCGCCCCAGGCGGCCGGACGCTGCGCCTCGGGCAGCGCCACCCGCACGGCCACGTACCAGACCAGGAGCTGGAGCAGCAGCGGCAGGTTGCGCAGGGTCTCGACATAGGTGGCCGCCAGCGTCCGGGCGAGCCAGTTCGGCGAGAGCCGGGCGATGCCGACGGAAAACCCGATCAGCGTGGCCAGCCCGATGGCGAGGCCCGAGACCAGGAGCGTGTTGAGGAGGCCGACGCAAAACGCGTCGAGATAGGTCGAGGTGGCGGCCGCGTAGGGGATCAGCCGCTGGCTGATGTCGAACCCGGCGGCCCGCGCGAGGAAGCCGAACCCGGCGGTGATGCCCTGGCGCGCGAGTTTTTCGGACGCGTTGGTGACGGCGAGATAGGCGAGCGCCGCGAGCGCCAGCGCGACGAGGGCCTGGAGCGCGAGGGCGCGGGGGGATCTAGGCATGCGCCGACCGACTGGGCACAAGATCCGCCCTCTGCGGGCAGGGCGATGACCTCTGACAGCACCCCGTCAGTCCGGGGCGCCGCAGGCGAGCCCGGACCCGAAGGGGCGCGCCGGAGGCGTGCAATCCAGAGCCGCCGACAGCGTAAAACCTTGCGCCACCTGTGTTTCTGGATCCCGGGCTCCGCTGCGCGGCCCCGGGATGACGGGGTGCAACGCGCGGGTTTCCGATGCGCAGATCGACCTCTCCGATCGCTCTCCACACAAGCGGGAGGGTCCGCCCGGACGCGCGTTCCATCGTACCGGCCCTCACCGGATCGGCGGCCCGTATTGCAGGCCCCCGTTCGTCCAGAGGGCGTTCAGCCCGCGCGGGATCTTCAGGGGCGTGCCGTCGCCGAGGTTGCGGGCGAAGACGTCGCCGTAGGTGCCGACGTGGTGGACGATCCGGTAGGCCCAGTCGACGGTCAGCCCGAGGCCCTGGCCGTACTTGCCCTCCAGCCCGAGGATGCGCTTCACGTCCGGGCTCAGGGTCTCGCGCCGGAGCCGGTCCACGTTCTCCTGCGTGAGGCCCGCCTCCTCCGCGTCGATCATGGCGTAGTGGGTCCAGGCGACGAGGTCGCGCCAGGCGTCGTCGCCCTGGCGCACGCCGGGCGCGAAGGGCTCCTTCGAGATCGCCTCGTCGAGAATCACGTGCTCCTCCGGGTGGGCGGTCTTCAGGCGCTCGCCGTAGAGGGAGGACTTGTCCGTCGAGTAGGCGTCGCAGCGGCCGGATTCGTAGGCGCCCAGCGTCTGCTCGCTGTTGGCGAAGGTGACGACCTGGTAGCTCAGGCCCCGGGTGCGGAACCAGTCGGCGGTGTTGAGCTCCGTGGTGGTGCCCTGCTGCAGGCAGATCGTGGCCCGGTCGAGCTGCTTGACCTGGCTGATGTTCAGGGATTTCCGGACCAGGAATCCCTGTCCGTCGAAGAAGGTGATCACCGGAAAGTTCATCGCGGCGGTGTCGCGCGACAGGGTCCAGGTGGTGTTGCGCGCGAGCACGTCGATCTCACCCGACTGCAGGGCGGTGAAGCGCGCGGCCGAGGATTGCGGGATGAAGCGCACCTTGTCGGGATCGTCGAAGATCGCGGCGGCGAGCGCCCGGCAGAAATCCACGTCGAGGCCGTGCCAGCGCCCCTGCCCGTCCGGCATGCTGAAGCCCGCCACCCCGCCGCTGACCCCGCAGACGAGGTGCCCGCGCGCCTTGACCTGGGCGAGGGTGTCGCCCTGCGCGAGCGCCGCAGTCTGGGTCAAAGCCGGAGACGCGGCGAGCAGGGCGGCGAGGAGCGGGATCGACAGGGATCGCATGCGCGCATTGCAGGGCATCGGCGGCCGTGGTCAAGCCGGGAACCCCGGCCAGCCGCCCCAACCCCGCCAGTCCGGGGCGCCGCAGGCGAGCCCGGAATCCGGACGCACGACGCCGGATTGTCAGCCTGGAGACGACGAAGGGCCTGGGCCGACTCGTAGCGAGGGAGTGGGCAAGATGCTCCGATCGTGCCGCGGCGTCAGCGCGTTTTCCGCGGTCGTCGCGGCTCTGGATCCCTGTATCTTGATCCGGCTGCTGTAGAGTGGCGCGAGCAGGCGCAGTCCGTTGGATCCCCGATCCCGGCAAGATCGTAGCCCCGGCACGGGCGCGCCTGCTCGATAGCCTTTTCGATCGAACAGTCGCTTGGGCACCGGCCAAGCCTTCCCACGGTCTGGCGCCGGCAGCCCGGATACAGGACCGGTCCCATGGCAGCTCTTCTGGCCGCCGGCATCGATGCCGGCCAACGCTTCCTCGATCTCGGCCTCGCCCCCACCGGGGAGACCCGGCGTTACAAGAACGAACCGGGCGACATCGCCCGGCTGGTGACGCACCTGACCCGGACGGGCGTCGTGCGGGTCGTGCTGGAGGCCGTGGGCTCCGTCGCCCAGCCCCTGGTCAGCGCCCTGGTGGAGGCCGGTCTCAGCGTCGGGGTGGTCAATCCGCGTCGGATCAAGGCGTTTCGCGAGGCCGAAGGCGGGCGGGCCAAGACCGACCGGCTGGACGCGCAGCTCATCGCCCGCTTTGCTCTGCTGATGTCCGACGCCGTCCGTCCCCTGCCCGATGCCGCCGCCCGCGCGCTCAAGGCCCTCTCCACCCGCCGCCAGCAGCTCGTCACCATGCGGGCCATGGAGAAGACCCGGCTCAAGCAGGCCCACGAACCCGCCGTCGTCCAGAGCCACCGGGCCACCATCGCCGCCCTCGACGCGGCCTGCGCCGCCGTCGAGGCCGAACTGGCCGCCCGCATCGCCGCCGATGCCGAGCGCGCCCAGGCCCAGCGCCTCCTCGTCACCCTGCCGGGCATCGGCCCGCGCGTCGCCGGGGTCCTGATCTGCGACCTGCCCGAACTGGGACACCGCGACCGCAAGAGCATCGCCAGCCTGGCCGGGCTCGCGCCTCACGTGAGCCAGTCCGGCAACGCACCGCCCCGGGCCATGATCGGCGGCGGACGCCCCTGCGTGCGCACCGCTCTCTACATGAGCGCCCTCGTGGCCGTGCGCCACGACCGCACCCTCAAGGACGCCTATCTCGGCCTGCGGGCCCAGGGAAAACCCGCCAAGGTCGCCCTCGTCGCCATCGCACGCCGCATCCTCGTCACTGCCAACGCCGTCCTCAAGACCAAAACCCCCTACGGCCCGCCAAAAACCCTTGACCCGTAAGACAGTCGCCGGGTTCGCCTGCGGCGCCCCGGAATGACCGGGTTGGCGATGGAATCGACGGGGATGCTTCGACAGCCTTTCAGACCCCTGCGGCCGGCGCAGGCCCAAACCGGCCATCCGCCCCAACCCCGTCATTCCGGGGCGCCGCAGGCGAGCCCGGAATCCAGACCCACGACGAACGTGGAAAGATCGCTGACGCAGCCGTCGGATCGTCGCATGATCGTGTGCCCCGACCCTGCGACGAAAACCATGCCCTTCGCCGTCTACATGCTCGCGAGCCGGCGACACGGTACGCTGTATATCGGCGTGACGAACGACCTGGCGCGCCGTGTCCATGAGCACAAGGCGAAGCGAACGGCCGGCTTCACGGCGCGTTACGCGGTCGACCGCCTGGTCTGGTACGAATTCTATGATCGACCCATCGAGGCGATTCAGCGCGAGAAGGCGCTCAAGACGTGGCGCCGCGATTGGAAGATCAGGCTGATCGAGGACTTCAACCCGGACTGGTCCGACCTGACGGGGAGTCTCGCCCTCTGACGCTTCCTCCCAGAGGCTGCGAGCGATGGCCCGGCCGCGCGGCTCTGGATTCCGGGTCCGCCTGCGGCGGCCCGGAATGACCGGGTTGGCGATGGGATCGACGCGGATGTGTCGACAGCCATCCAAACCTCTCCGGCCGGCGCAGGCCCAAACCGGCCATCCGCCCCAACCCCGTCATTCCGGGGCGCCGCAGGCGAGCCCGGAATCCAGAACCGCGCGGCCGGGCCACCAGTCGTGCCGCCGACGCGTCGTGGAGGAGGAAAGAGGCGACGATCCCGCGGCGTCAGCGCGTTTTCCGCGGTCGTCGCGGCTCTGGATTCCGGGTCCGCCTGCGGCGGCCCGGAATGACGGGGTGGGGTTCGACGGCCGCACGGGGCACCGCCCCCGGCTTGACGCCAACGCGCGGGCCGGGCTTCGGTCGCGGCAGGCTCATCCCTTTGCCTTGCCCCTCGCCCACCGGTGCCGATGTCGAACACCCCTCCCCGCGATCCCGCCCGCTTCGGGGCGAGCACCCGCCTCGTCCATGCGGGGCGCGATCCCTCCGCCCAGCACGGCTTCGTCAACACCCCGATCTATCGCGGCTCGACGGTGCTGTTCCCAACCTACGACGATCTCCAGCACCGGCGCGGGCGCTTCGATTACGGCACCTCGGGCACGCCGACGACGGAATCCCTCACGAGCGCCTGGAGCGCGCTCGCGGGCGCCGCCGGCACCGTGCTGACGCCGTCGGGCCTCGCCGCCCTGACGGTGGCGCTGATGGCGGTGGTCTCGGCCGGCGACCACCTGCTGGTCAGCGATTCCGCCTACCGCCCCACCCGCATCTTCTGCGACGGCGTCCTGAAGCGCTTCGGGGTGGAGGTCGAGTACTACGATCCCCTGATCGGCGCCGGCATCGGCGCCCTGATGCGCGACACCACGAAGGCGGTCCTCGTGGAAGCGCCGGGCTCGCAGAGCTTCGAGATGCAGGACATCCCGGCCATCGCCGCGATCGTCCACGCCCGGGGCGCGGCCGTGATCATGGACAACACCTGGGCGACGCCGCTGCTGTTCCCGCCCCATGCGCGCGGCGTCGACATCGCGGTCGAGGCCGGGACCAAGTACCTCTCCGGCGGCTCGGACCTGCTCCTCGGCCTGACCTCGGCCAACGCGGCGTACTGGCCGGCCCTGCACCGGACCTTCGAGCACTTCGCCATGTGCCCCGGCCCGGAGGACGTGTTCCTGGCCCTGCGGGGCCTGCGCACCATGGCGCTGCGCCTGCGCGAGCACGGGGCGCAGGGGCTCGCCATGGCGCGCTGGCTCCAGGCCCGGCCGGAGGTGGCCCGCGTGCTCCATCCGGCCCTGCCCGACGATCCCGGCCACGCGATCTGGAAGCGCGACTTCTCCGGCGCCTCGGGCCTGTTCGGCGTCATCCTGAAGCCCGCCTCGGAGCGGGCCGTGGCGGCGATGCTCGACGGGCTCGAACTGTTCGGGATGGGCTTCTCCTGGGGCGGCTTCGAGAGCCTCGTCATCCCGTTCGACTGCACGAAGTACCGCACCGCCACCCGGTGGGCGCCCGAGGGCCCGGCCCTGCGTTTCCACATCGGCCTGGAGGATGTCGCGGATCTGCAGGCGGATCTCGACGCGGGTTTCGCGCGGTTGCGCGCGGCGCTGTGAGCGGGTGCCGGGAGGATGCCCTCCCGGCGCCCCCCGGGCCGCAGCGCGCCCGTCCGGTCGGGCGGCGGCTTTGCGCCGAAAAACATTGACAATATTCCTATCGTGTGGTTCAGTGCGGGCACTCGCCTCCCACACGGGAGGCCCCCCGGCGGACCGGGCCGGGGGGCTCGGGGGGAGGAGACGGCGCCCCGCGTCGATGGCCCGGTTTCGCCATCGCCCCGGGCCGCATCGGCGACGCAAGGCGTCCCGGACGGGAAGGCCGCAGGGCTGGAAGGCCGCACGGCTGGACGGCCGCAGGGCTGCACCCGGTCCCCTGGGACGCACCGAGAGATCGGACGGTCCGCCCACTACGAGGCGGGCTCGGGGCCTCGTGCCCTGATCAGACGGCCGCCGGACGTCGCCGCCCGCAGGGGCGCCGGATTCCGGAGGGGGGCTGCCATTAGCCGGGTCGCCGGTGCCGAGAAGACGTCGTGACGAAAAGGCCCGGCCCCGACAGGGGCCGGGCCGAGGGACGCCGGGAGACCGGCATATTCATCCCAAAAACGTGGTCTCGCGGCGTCCCGCGTCTCCCGTTTCGGGTGCGTCTCTGGGGCCATCCCCCGCGCCGGCACCGGCGGCGGGGCCGCGCCCGCATGGCCTCAACGATCATGGCCCGCTCGATCATGGCCCGCTCGGCGGCGGCGTGCCCTCAGGGCGCCAGCCAAGCTCCGCGCCAGCCGTCGGCCCGGTCCCAGGCGGCCCGGCGGTGGCCGCGCCGGTCGAGGTAGAGGAATTCGAGGCGGGCGAGCGTCACCACCACGGCGCAGAAATTCGGCCGGCCGAGGGTCAGGGCCGCCTCGGGGTCCGGCAGGGTGTAGGCCCCGCCCGCGGGCAGGCGGGCGCCGGGGGCGGGGTCGGCGCCGTAGCAGACGCGGCTCATCGCCATCGACCCGGCCCAGGCCGCCTCCGCCAGGGCGTCGTCGGTGTGGAGCGTCGCGGGGCCCGACGCCCGGATCTGGATCTTCGATCCTGAATCGTAGCCGTGCAGGGCCGCCTGCCCGGAGGCGGCGATCTCGGCCGCCTTGTCCGAGCGCCGGTCGCAGTGGAAGCGCAGGGCGCCGGCGGCCGGGTCGGCGTGCCGCAGCACCACGGTGCGCACCTGCGGGTGGCCCCGGGCGTCGACGGTGGCGAGCGCGGGCATGTGGAAGGCGTTGCGGCGCAAAGCGGGCCCCTCCGCCAGCAGGCGCCAGACCTCGGCGAGGGCCGCGGCGAGGTCGTCGTGGAAGGGCGGCAGCGGCGTCATCGCGCCGGGGCGGTCGCCCGGGCGGCGCGCCGCTCGCGCAGGATCAGGACGACGTTGCGCAGGTAGATGAAGGTCGAGAGGGCCTGCCCGAAGATGATCACCGGCTCGCGCCGCACGAGGCCGTAGACCAGGGTCATCAGGCCGCCCGCGATGGAGAGGAACCAGAAGGCCAGCGGCATCACGCTCTTGCCGGCCCGCTCGGAGGCGAGCCACTGCACCACGAAGCGGGCGCCGAACACCGCCTGGGCCAGGATGCCGAAGACCAGCCAGGCATCGAAGCGGGTGACGAAGACGTCGTAGACGTAGCCGCGCACGTCCTCGGCGAGCTGGATCAGCATGGCTCAGGCTCCCGTCACGTCCGTGACCCGCGGCGTCACCCGCTTGCGCCGGATCAGCCACCACACGCCGGCGAGATCCAGGAGCCCGACCCAGAGCCGGTCGAACAGGCCGTATTTCGAGGTGCCGGTGAAGCGCGGCCGGTCGATCACGTCGCGGTGGACCACGCCGAAACCCTCGCGGGCGACCAGCGCCGGCATGAAGCGGTGCTGCCCGTCGAAGAACGGCAGGGTGTGGTAGACCTCGCGGCGCACGAGCTTGTAGCCGCAGCCGGTGTCGCGGGTGGCGTCCTTCAGGATGCGCACCCGGACCCCGTTGGCGATGCGCGACTGCAGGCTCTTCAGCCGCCCGTCCTTGCGCCCGACGCGCTGGCCTTGCGCGAGGCCGACGCCCGCGCCGCCCGCCTCGATGGCCTGGAGCAGGGGCGCCAGGAAGGCCGGGTCGTTCTGGCCGTCGCCGTCCATCAGGGCGCAGACCGGCCCCCGGGCCACCGCGATGCCGCTGCGGATGCCGGCGGCCTTGCCGGCGGTGCGGTCGTGGGCGAGCACCCGCAGCCAGGGCCGGCCGGCCTGCGCCGCCCGCAGGGCCTCGGCGGTGCCGTCCGTGGAGCCGTCGTCGACATAGACCACCTCGAAGGGCGCGAGCGGCGCGCAGGCGGTCTCGAGTTCGGCGACGAGGCTCGCGATGTTGCCGGCCTCGTTCTTCACCGGGATGATCACGGAGAGGCGCATGGGGTTCGATCCGAGGAGGGTCAGGGCATCGCCGCGTAGGCCGAGAGGTCGACCCGGCGTCCGCCGTTGATGTTGAAGCCCGAGACGGTCCCGACCCGGTTCGGCGCCAGCCCGGCCGCCCCGGCGGCGGCCTCGAACGCCGCCGCGAACCGGCCTTCCACGTAGACGAGGCGGCAGGCTCCACCCTCGGCGGAACCCTGGCCCTTCAGGAAGTCGACGGCCTCGGCGCCGGTGCCGAGCATGGCGAGATCGGTGCCGATCAGGAAGACGAAGCTCGGCTCGCGGTAGCCGAGGCTGGCGACGCGCGGATGCGGACAGGGCAGAGCATCGCGGATCGCCGCGAGGCGGGGCGAGACCTTGAGGGCGGCCATCACCGGCTGGGTCAGGCCGAAGACCGCCGGCGAGAGCAGCATCGACGCCAGGATGCCGAGGGCCAGCGCCCGCTCGGGCAGGCCCCGGGCGAAGGCGCGCCAGGCCAGGGCCGCCACGGCGCTGGCAGCCAGCAGCAGGGGCAGCCCGGCCCAGGGCAGGGTCCGGTCGTAGGCGAAGGCGAAGGCCGAGAGGCCGAGGGTGAGGCCGACCGGGATCAGCACCACGAGCCCGGCGGTGAGGCGCGCGCCCCGGCGCTCGGGGTGCAGGGCACCGGCGGCGAGCGCCCGCACGGTGAGGATGGCGATGGCCGGCATCAGCGGCAGCACGTAGTGGGGCAGCTTGGTCGGCACGATCTCGAACAGGATCCAGGTCGGCACGATCCAGGCGAGGAGGAAGGCGATGGCCGGCTCGCGCCGGTAGCCCCAGGCGAAGGGCGCGGCGAGCGCCGCGAAGGCGGCGCCGGGCCAGAAGGTGCCGAAGAAGGCCACCAGATAGGCGCCGGGCGGGGCGAAGTGCTTCTCCGAGCCGCCCTGGACCTTGCTCAGCATGTCGTGGCCCACCGCCTCGCCGTAGAAGGCGCCGCCGCTCTTCCAGGTGATGGCCGCGAACCAGGGCGCCACGATCAGCAGGGTGAGCGGCAGGCCGAGGCCGGGCCGCAGGGCGCCGAGCCAGCGGCCGGAGCGCGACCGCAGCGCGAGGACCAGGGCCGGCAGGCCGCAGAACAGCGGCACCATCGGGCCCTTGATCAGGATGCCGAGGGCGAGGCCGAGCCAGAAGGCCAGCACCGTGGCGGTGTCGAGGCGCCCGGGACCGGCGTCGCGCCGGAGCCAGGCCCGGGCGAGGCCGCCGAAGGTCGCCACCGCGCAGGCGCAGAGCAGCGCGTCGGTCTTGGCCAGGCGCGCCTCGGCCGAGAGCACGACGCAGGCCCCGAACAGGGCGGCGGCGAGGACGGCCCCCCGCCGGGGCAGGAAGACCAGGGCCGACCAGTAGGTCAGGAGCACCGCCCCGATGGCGCCCAGCAGGGAGGGGATGCGGTAGAGGCCGATGGTGGTGCGGGCGTTCGGCACGCCGAGGGCCTCGGTGGCGCCGACCACGGCGGCCTGGGCCCAGTAGATGCCCACGGGTTTCTTGTGCCGGGCCTCTCCTTGAAAGCGGATGTCGACGAGGTCGCCGGTCTCCAGCATCTGCTTGGAGGCCTGGGCGAAGCGCGGCTCGTCCCGGTCCATCGGCTGCAGCGACCCGAGCCCGGGCAGGAAGCAGACGAGGCAGAGGGCCACCAGGAGGGCACAGGCCCAGGCATGGCTCCGGGTCGCGACGGACAGGAGGCTGTCCGGGAACGCGAAGGCGTCCCCGCGGGCCGGGCGGGGCACGGTGGCGCGGTCGGTCATGCGGGCGGATGGGCCGTCAGGGGGGACATACGCGGCTCCGGACCGGCACCCGACCCGGGAATCCGGTCGCTGATTCCGGTCGAGGCCGCGAGGCCGGCGGTGTCGATGATGCGGCCGGGAATGTCAAATCCCGGGTTCCACGAGGTCGCCGGCCGCTCCACCCGCCTCGGCCGCCCCGGCCGCGCGGAACCGCTGCCGGTAGGAAGCGGGCGCCACCGCCACGTGGCGGAGGAAGCTGCGCCGCAGGGTCTCCTCGGAGCCGAAGCCGCAGCGCGCGGCGATGCGCTTCACCGGCAGGGCGGTCTCGGCCAGGAGCCGCCGGGCCGCCTCGACGCGCTGGCGCTCGAGGGCGCGGGCCGGGGTCAGCCCCGTGGCCGCGCGGTAGTGGCGGGCGAAGCCGCGCGGGCTCATGCCGGCCGCCTCGGCCAGGCGCGGCACGGTGAGGTCCTCGCCGAGATGGTCCGCGATCCAGGCCTGCAGCGCCTCGAAGCGCGCGCCGCCCGCCATGGGCGACTGGACCTGCGGCGACAGGACCTGCTGCGACAGGACGGTGCTGAACTGGGCCTGCCCGCCCGGGCGCTTGAGGAAGACCACGAGGTGCCGGGCGACCGCCAGCGCGGCGGCCTGGCCGAGATCCGCCTCCACCAGGGCGAGTGCCAGGTCGATGCCCGCCGTCACCCCGGCGGAGGTCCAGAGCGTGCCGTCCCGGATGAAGATCGGGTCGGGCTCGACCCGCGCCTCCGGATGGCGGCGCGCCAGTTCGGCGCAGCGGGTCCAGTGGGTCACCGCCCGGCGCCCGTCGAGGAGGCCCGCCGCCCCGAGCAGGAAGGCGCCGGTGCAGACCGAGGCCACCCGCCGGGCGTGGGGTGCCCGGGCGGCGACCCAGGCGGGCAGCCCGTCCGCGATCGCCCCGGAGACGCCGCGCCCGCCGGCGACCACGAGGGTGTCGACCGGCCGGTCCGCGGACGGCAGCGGCTCCGTCGCGAGGCCGAGCCCGGCGGAGCTGGCGACCGTGCCGCCGCCCGCCGCCACCACCCGCAGGGCATAGGGCGCCGCGCCGGCGCCCGCGAGGCCGGCGGCCGGGCGATCGTTCGCCGTGGCGAAGAGGTCGTTCGCTGTCGCAAAGACTTGGAGCGGCCCCGACACGTCGAGGAGCTGCACCCCCGGGAAGGCGAGGATCTCGATGGACCGGGACTCGTCCGCGGCGCGATCTGGCAGGAACCGAGGGCTCTTCGTCATTCCGGCCAGAGCCTGACGGGTTAGGGTCGGCCTGTCCAGACAGCCGGAGACAGCCTCATGCCCCTCGAGATCGGGCTCCTCACCTTCCCGAACGTCCAGCAGCTCGACCTGACCGCGCCCTACGAGGTCTTCGTCGGGATTCCCGGGGCGCGGGTCCACCTCGTGGCCGCCGACCGGGCGCCGGTGACCAGTTCCACCGGCCTCGCGCTGGCCCCGACGCTGACCATGGCCGCGTGCCCGCAGCTCGACGTGCTCTGCGTTCCCGGCGGCCTCGGGGTGAACCCGCTGATGCGGGATGCCGCGGTCCTCGCCTTCCTGCGCGATCAGGCGGCGCGCGCCCGCTACATCACCTCCGTCTGCACCGGGGCCCTGGTGCTCGGGGCCGCCGGGCTCCTGCGGGGCCGGCGCGCCACCACCCACTGGGCCAGCCTCGACCTCCTGGCCGCCTTCGGGGCGATCCCGGTGGCCGAGCGGGTGGTGCGCGACGGCAACCTCCTGACCGGGGGCGGCGTCACCGCCGGGATCGACTTCGCCCTGACCCTGGCGGCCGAGCTCTCCGGGCGGCCGGCGGCGGAGGCGATCCAGCTCGGCCTCGAATACGCGCCGGCGCCGCCCTTCGCCGCCGGCACGCCCGCCAGCGCCGACCCGGCCGTGCTGGCAACGGTGCGGGGGCGCCTCGCCGCCGGCCGGGCCGAGCGCGAGCGCATCGTGGGCGCGATCACGGGCGCGACCGACATCGTCGCCTGGGGCCCGGCCCGGCCGTGAGGCGGGCCCGCCGGTCCTTTGCGCGTTCTTAAACGTATTCTGCGCGCCTATCGGACGGGGCCGGCGACTCTAGACTGCGCGACCTTGCCGGCCCTCGAGCGCGGGAGTGGACCATGACGACGGGCATCGCCACCGGCGCGGCCACGACGCAGCGGGCGGACCTGCCCGACGCCCTGCGCATCGGGGTGATGGGCGCGATCCTGCTCTTCGTGCTGATCGGGGCCGATCCGTTCCTCGACGGGACGGCGGCGGAGAACGCCGCCTCGCGGGCCGGCGGAAACCTCGTCAACCAGGTGCTGTTCCTGATCATGGGCGGCCTCGCGGTGGCGGTGCTCGCCTGGCGCGGGCGCGAGGCCCTGCGGCCGCTGGCCACCCTGCCGATCCTGGCCACGCTGGGCTGGATCGGCGTCTCCACCGCGCTCTCGATCGAGCCCGCCGTCTCGGCGCGCCGCCTCGTCTCCCTCGTCATCATGTTCGGCGGGGTGGTGAGCGTGCTGGTGCTCGCCCGCGACGCCCGCCAGTTCGCCCACGTCCTCGGCGGCACCGTCCTCCTCGTGCTGGCGACCTGCTATCTCGGCCTCGGGCTGGTGCCCGAGCGCGCGATGCACACCGCCCTCGACCTGATCGAGCCCGAGCACGCGGGCAGCTGGCGGGGCGTCTTCGCGCATAAGAACGGGGCCGGGGCGGCCATGAGCCTGTTCATCTTCGTCGGGCTGTTCTGGGCCGGGATGGGCCGGCGCCTGCTCGGCTACGGGGTCGTGGGGCTGGCGGGCGTGTTCCTCGTCTTCACCAACGCCAAGACCTCCCTGATCATGACCCCGGCGGTGCTCGGCCTGACCTGGGCCTGCACCCTCTCGGCCTCCGGCGCCTGGCGCCGGCTGGTGCTGCTCGGCCCCCTGGCCCTGCTGCTCCTGCTCACCGTGGGCTCGGTGATGTCGCCCGGCCTCGGCGCCCTGGTCGCGAGCCTGGCCGCGGACCCGACCTATACCGGCCGCACCGAGATCTGGAGCTTCGCCCTCGACAACATCGCCAAGAAGCCGCTCACCGGCTTCGGCTACGGGGCCTTCTGGGAGAGCGTGTTCTACGGCGGCGGCGGCGATGCCACGACCTGGGTCAACCGCGCCACCGACGCCCATGACGGCTACCTCAACACCGCCCTGGAGAGCGGCTGGACGGGCCTCGCCCTGACGCTGTGGTGGATGGTGCTGGCGCCCCTCTCCGACCTCCAGGCCCAGGGCCGGGCCGAGGCCGGCCGCGCCCTCGACCCCCTGCGGCTGCTCTTCCTGCGGATCTGGCTGTTCGGCCTGATGGTGGGGGTCTTCGAATCGGTGTTCTACCAGGCCACCAACGCGCTGTTCTTCCTCCTCGCCCTCTCGGTCCTCGGCCTGCGCTTCGGCGCCGCCGGGCGGGTCGTCGCGGGGAGCCCGCGGTGAGCGCCCTGCCCCCGCCCGCCCATCCACCGGTGGCGCCGCTGCCGGCGCTCACCGCCCTGCGCTTCGTGGCCGCCGCCTACGTGGTGGCGTTCCACTACGCGGCCTTCTTCTTTGCCGACGCGGCGATCCCCGGGGTGGTGCGGCTCGGCTATTCCGGGGTGACCTTCTTCTTCCTGCTCTCGGGCTTCATCCTGGCCTACACCTACCGGGACGTGGACCTCACCGACCGCGCCGCCCGCGCGCGGTTCGCCTGGGCGCGGGTGGCACGCGTCTATCCGGTCTACCTCCTGTGCCTCGTCCTCGCCCTGCCCTGGTTCGTCGCCTGGGTGGCGAAGTCGGCCCCGCCCCTGCAGGGGCTGATGGCCGCGGGCGCCGTGCTGGCGCCGCTGGGCCTGCACGCCTGGGTGCCGGGGGCGGCCTGCGCCCTCGACTGCCCGAGCTGGTCGGTCTCGGTGGAGGTGGTCTTCTACGCCCTGTTTCCCCTCCTGCTGCCCCTGGCGCTCGGGGCGCCCGGGCGCACCGCGCGGCTCACCCTCGCCGCCTGGATCGTCCTGACCGGCGGGGCCGCCCTCGCCTTCGCGCGCTACGCCCCCGGTATCTCGCTCATCGGGCCGGAGCCGGGGGGCGCCGGCCCGGTGCTGCTGGCCCAGGCCATCAAGTACAACCCCCTGATGCGCCTGCCGGAATTTGTCGCCGGGCTGCTGCTCTACGGGGCCTGGACCCGCTGGCGGCTGCCCACCCCCGCCCTCCTCGCCGCCGCGGCCCTGGCCGGCCTCGCCCTGGTGGCGGCCGCCCCCCACCTGCCCGAGGTGCTGCTCCACAACGGGCTCACGGCGCTGGCCTGGGCGCCCCTGATCCTGGCCGGCGCCCAGCTCCGCGGCGGCCCCCTGGTGACGCCCGGCTTCGTCTTCCTCGGCCGGATCTCGTTCGCCCTCTACCTGATCCACGTCCCGGCCTACGCCCTGGTGAACAGCCTCGACCGGGTCGCCCTCGGGGGCCGGCTCGCCGCGGCCCCCTGGCTCGGAGCGGGGCTCGCCGCCGCCCTGGCCCTCGCCCTCAGCGTCCTCCTGCATCGCGGCCTCGAGGAGCCGGCGCGCCGGCGCATCCTGCGCTGGGCGGGCCGCCCGCGGACCGCCGGCCCCGTCAGCGCGCGTTCAGCAACCGCCCGGCATCCTGGAGATCCTCGAGCCCTGTGATGGTCTTCGAACCTCCACGAGGCCGGAGGATCAACAACCGCAAAGGTCACACCAGCAGAGGGTCATGGCGTCATGTCCGTGAAATCGCTGTTTCGCACGATGCTCGCCCGCACGGCTCTGGCCGCGACGCTCGGCGTCGCCGTCGGCCTCACCGCGGCCGCCGAGGTGGCGCCGATCGCCCCGGCCCCCGCCGGGACGCTGGCGGGCGCCGCCGTCGAGACCGTCGCCTATGGCTGCGGTCCCGGCTTCATCCCGAACCGGTTCGGCTATTGCCGGCCGATCTACCGCCCCTACGGCGACTACCGCCCGCGGCCGTTCTACGGACCCCGTCCCTTCTACGGACCGCGCTACGGCTACTACCGCCCGCGGCCGCTCTTCGGACCCTACTTCTAGGATCGGGGACGCTCCGACTCGGGCGCGTCCCGACACGCGACCGGGCGGCGGCGCGCCGCCCGCGTCACTTCGCTGCCGCGCGCCGGCGGCGCGCCGGGACTAGGACCCTGGGCCTGTCCCGAAACCCCGCACCCGGGGACTTTCCATGCGCGCGCTCCTCCTGCTCGGCCTGCTGGCCGGCGCCCTCCTCGGCCCGGCTCCGGCCCCGGCCCCGGCCCAGACGGTGCTGCCCACGATCGACGCGGCCAACACCCGCTATTCGGATCTCGATCAGATCGCCGCCGCCAATGTCGGCCGGCTCCAGGTCGCCTGGACCTTCTCCACCGGGGTCCTGCGCGGCCACGAGGGCGCCCCCCTGGTGGTGGACGGGGTGATGTACGTCCACACCCCCTTCCCCAACACCGTCACGGCCCTCGACCTCGACCATGACGGCCGCATCCTCTGGCGCTACGAACCGAAGCAGGATCCGGGGGTCCTGGCCCTGCTGTGCTGCGACACGGTCCATCGCGGCCTCGCCTATGCCGACGGCGCCCTCTTCCTGCAGCAGGCCGACACCACCCTGGTCTCCCTCGACGCGAAGACCGGCCGGGTGAACTGGTCGGTCCGCAACGGCGACCCGGCCCGGGGCGAGACCAACACCGCCGCCGTCCTGCCCGTGAAGGGCAAGGTCCTGGTCGGCCTCTCGGGGGGCGAGTTCGGGGTCCAGTGCCACGTCACCGCCTACGACGCGCGGACCGGGGCCCGGCTCTGGCGCGCCACCGCGACGGGCAGCGACGAGGCGATGCGGATCGACCCCGAGCGCACGACGTCGCTCGGCAGGCCGGTCGGCCGGGATTCCTCGCTCAGGTCCTGGGAGGGCGACCAGTGGAGGACCGGCGGCGCCTGCGCCTGGGGCTGGTTCGCCTACGATCCGGCGCTCGACCTCGTCTATTACGGCACCGGCAATCCCTCGACCTGGAACCCGGCGCAGCGCCCCGGCGACAACCGCTGGGCGGCCTCGATCGTGGCCCGCAGCCCCGAGACCGGCATGGCGCGCTGGCTCTACCAGATGACGCCCCACGACGAGTGGGACTACGACGGCGTCAACGAGATGATCCTCACCGATCAGGCCATCGGCGGCGTCACCCGCCCGCTCCTGACCCATTTCGACCGCAACGGCTTCGGCTACACCCTCGACCGCGCCACCGGCGAGCTCCTGGTGGCGCAGAAGTTCGACCCCGCCGTGAACTGGGCGACCCGTGTCGACCTCGACCCGGCCTCGCCGGACTACGGCCGCCCGGTCCGCGACCCGCGCTCCTCGCCGGAGGCCACCGGCGAGGACGAGACCACCCGGGGCATCTGCCCCGGCGCCATCGGGGCCAAGAACCAGCAGCCGGCGGCTTACTCGCCGCGCACCCGGCTGTTCTACGTCCCCACCAACCACATCTGCATGGATTACGAGCCGTTCCAGGTCAGCTACACCCCCGGCCTGCCCTATGTGGGCGCCACCGTGAGCCTGCACCCGGCGCCCGACGATCCCCGCACCGGAACCCTGACCGCCTGGGACGGGGTCGCGGGCGCGATCCGCTGGTCGATCCCCGAGCCGTTCTCGGTCTGGTCCGGGGTCCTCGCCACCGCCGGGGACGTGGTGTTCTACGGCACCCTGGAGGGCTATCTGAAGGCGGTCGACGCCCGCTCGGGCCGCGCGCTCTACCGCTTCAAGACCCCCTCGGGCATCGTCGGCAACGTCACCACCTACCGCCACCGGGGCCGGCAATACGTGGCCGTGCTCTCCGGCGTCGGCGGCTGGGCCGGGATCGGCCTGGCGGCCGGCCTCACGGACCCGAACGACGGCGCCGGCGCGGTGGGCGGCTACGCCGCCCTGTCCCGCTACACGGCGCTGGGCGGCCAGCTCACCGTCTTCGCCCTGCCGGAGTGAGGGCGCGGCCACGCGATGGCGGTCAGCCGAGATCCTCGTCCTCCTCGGACGGAGCGTAGACCGCCTCGCCCAGGCGCTTGAGCGGGCCGCCCGGGCCGGAGCGCTTCCACAGGCGGGTGTTGAGGGCGGCCACGGGGTCGTGGCCCGGCACCGCGAAGCCGAGCGCCGTCAGGCCCTCCAGGATCTCACCGGCATGGAGCGGCCGGCCGGCCTCGTGCAGCAGGTTGACGGCGGCCGCCACCAGGGCGCGCCCGTGCCGGCGCGCGGCGACCAGGTCCTCGCCCGCCCGGCCCGGATCCGGTGCCCGCTCGGGCACGCTCACCGCGCCGGGGCCAGCTCCAGAGTCCGGCGCCGCCGGCCCGGGCCGGGCCGGTTCGGCGGCGCGGCCCGGTGCGCCGAGGCGGCGCCCGAGTTCGAGGTAGAGCTGGTGCTCGGCGATGGCGCGGTCGAGTTCGTCGCGCCGGCGGCGCAGATCGCGCAGGGCCGCCTCGGCCTCGGCCTCCGACAGGAACATGGACGCCTCACGGAATATCTTGGGGGAGCCGTCGAGCGACGGATCATTCCACGCATATTCCCTGTCAGCGGATTGGCCGCAAGCCATATTCCTTACAGGCTATAGGGAATGTTCCGTCAGGCCACGGCCTGTACGGCCTTGCGCGGCGGCCTGGCGCCGCGCGGCGGGATCAGCAGGGCGCTCGGATCGGCGGGCTGCAGCAGCATGCCGCCGTCGTCGAGCCGGATCGGCAGCTTCGGAAACACCTCCTGCAGATGGGCGAGGTCCGCCTTGAAGGCCTGCCGGAAGCTGCGGAGGCTGGCATTGTCGGCGCCGAACTGCTTGTGCAGGTTCTCCCAGGTCAGCCGCAGGGGCCGCTGCAGGGCGCGCAGGCGGTAGCCGACCCAGAACAGCAGGTCGAGCTTGCGCGCCGAGCCCGAGAAGGCCCGGGCCGCGCGGATATCCACCGGCAGGGCGTGCTGGATCAGGTTGTCGTAGAAATCCTGGTGGAACTGGACGCTCTTCTGCCAGACCACCCCGTCGGCGCCCTGCGGCAGCCAGAGGTCGAGCTGGCGGAAGGGCGGCACGTTGAGGGTGCTGGCGCTGCCGGCCCCGTCCCAGAGGCCGATCTGCAGGGTGCAGGCGGCCAGCCGCGCCAATTGCTCCTTGAACTGCCGGATGGTGCCGCGCTCGCCGCCCGTGACGGCGAAGCCCATCTCCTTCATGAAGCCCGACAGGCTGTCGGCCACCGCCACGGTGGGGCTGCGCTGGCGCACGGCCTCGGTGCAGAGGTGCAGCAGGACGAGGCGGGCCTTGGGGCCGTAGGGCAGGCCCTGGAATTCCATCTCGCCGGTGGCGGGGTTCTTGAGGCGCCCCGCCAGGAGACTGAGGGAATTGCGCCCGTATTCCCGGAAGAATTCGCGGGTGTCCCCGGGATCGCGATAGGGCAGGCCGCAGAGCGCCAGCACGGAATGGATGTGCTGCAGGTTCTCCGGCCCCGTGGGCTCGGTCTCGATGACCTCGCGGATGGCGTCGCGCCGGCGCTGGTCCCGGCCCATGGCCTGGCGCCGGCCGGCCACGGCCCCGCGGGCGGCGGCCTCCGCGTCCCGGGCCCGCTGCCGGTGCAGGATGGTCTCCGCGATGGTGGCGAACAGGAAGCTGCCGCGGGCCGCCTCGACCTCGGCGAGGAGGTCGGCGTCGCGGATGCCCGCCAATGTGTCCTCGATCCCCAACAGACGCCGCCCCAATCGATCCCGGCCCGAGCGAGCCCGGCTCCATCGAGCCCGGACCGTGCCGCGCGGCGACCATGCCCGATTCCCCGCCCGGGAGTCTCGGCGGCCGAAGCCGGATCCGGACGTCATCCCGGCTATCCACCGGCCGGGACGGGCGAAATCCCGGCCGGCCCGCGGGTCCGATCCCGTCGACGAAGCGCGACGCAGAGTTCAATACGGGGCCGGATCCGGCACGATCCCCAGAGTTCACCGCCCTCACCCCGATCCACGCCGAACTCGATACGCATCCACGCAGAATCGCATGCGCCGGCCGGGTTTCGGCACGCAGACTTCGATACGCCGACACGCAGAGTTCGATACGCACCCGCGCAGAGTTCGATACGCGAACAGCCGCCAAGCCCAGGGAGACAAAGGGGTTTCGGCGCCTCCATATAACTCTCAGAAATGACTCTCTGAGAATCTCTTACTGATACCTTTCCTAAGGGTCCGGGAGCCGTTCGGAAGAACGAACACACCCCCGGCCAAGGCTTTTTCATGGGAATTTTCCAGACGAAGCCACCGCCTCTCCCGCCTCCATCCCCAGCCTCACGGCTTGGCCCGCAATCCGCTAAGGGAGGCGGATCGAGGCCGGATGCGGAGGTACGGGGTGAGGATCGAGGATCTGCTGGCGCTGATGGCGCAGCTGCGCGACCCGGAGACCGGCTGCGCCTGGGACGTGGCCCAGGATTTCGCCAGCATCGCGCCCTACACGGTGGAGGAGGCCTACGAGGTGGCCGACGCCATCGCGCGGGGCGACGCGGAGGACCTGCGCGACGAGCTCGGCGACCTGCTGTTCCAGGTGGTCTTCCACGCCCGCCTCGCCGAGGAGGCCGGGCTCTTCGCGTTTCCGGACGTGGTCCGGGCGGTGATGGCGAAGATGGTCCGGCGCCATCCGCACGTCTTCGCGCCGGACGGCTCCCTCCTGCCCGCGGGCTCGCCCCGGCGCGACCCGGAGGCCGTGGCCGCCCAATGGGCGGCGATCAAGGCCGAGGAGCGCCGGTCGAAGCCGCCGCGGGAGCCGGGACTGCTGGCGGGCATCCCCCTGCCCCTGCCCGCCCTGACCCGGGCGGAGAAGCTCTCGGCCCGGGCGGCCGGCTACGGCTTCGACTGGACCGACCCGGCACAGGTGGTGCTGAAGGTGCGCGAGGAGATCGACGAGGTCGCCGACGCCATGGCCCACGGGACCCGGGCGGCGGTGGCGGAGGAACTCGGCGACCTGCTGTTCTCGGTGGCCAACCTCGCCCGCCACCTCGGTATCGATCCGGAATATTCCCTACAAAAAGGGAATATGAAGTTCGAGCGCCGCTTCAACGCCATGGCGGCGGCCCTGGAGGCGCGAGGGACCGGCCTCGCCGACAGCGACCTCGACGCGATGGAGGCGGCCTGGGCGGCGGTCAAGGTGTCCGAGAAGGGCCCTGAGAAGAGCTGACCGCGGGCGGTCCGGCCGGGCGGCGGAACGGCCAGTCGATGACGCCGCCGGCATAGAGCGCCCACCAGACGAAGACCGGCTGAAACGCCAGCCGGGGCCCGTGGTACCACCAGCTGTCGGGCAGCCCCGGCACGACGATCCCCTCCAGGGCGTGCTTGAGGTTGGCGGGGAAGACGCAGACCGCGTAGAGGGCCAGCCCGATCCCGGCCCAGCGCCGGGTCGGGCCCCAGGCGAGGCCGAGCACGCCTGCGAGTTCGCACAGGCCGGTGGCGATCACCACGAGGCGGGGCTCCGGCACCCAGCCCGGCATGATCGGCAGGAAGGCGTCGGGGGCGGCGAGATGCACGATTCCGATGAAGCCGTAGGCCGCCATCAGGGGCAGGCGCCACCGGAGGCGCGACGCCCTCATGGCGCGAAGGTCTTCCGCAGATCGGCCTCGAGGGCCGTCACGACGGGATGCGCCGGGCTGGCGAAGGCGGTCTCGCCGATCGCCGTCACGGGGGCGAGGCCCCGCAGGGAATTGGTCACCACCACCGCTTCGGCGTGCAGGAGCGCGTCGAGGTCGAAACTCCGTTCGGCGACGGCGAGGCCCAGCCGTCGCGCGCGCGCCAGAATCTCGGCGCGCAGGATGCCGGGCAGCACGCCGTCCGAGAGGGGCGGGGTGACGAGGGTGCCGTCGATCACCGCGAACAGGTTGCCCGTGCCGGCGCAGGCGACGGCCCCCCGCGTGTTCCGGAACAGGGCCTCGTCGAAGCCGGCGGCCCGGGCCGCGCCCGCGGCCAGCACCGCGTCGAGGTAGCCCAGCGTCTTCAGGCCCGCGGCCGGCGAGGTCTCGTTGCGGCGGATCTGCGTCGGGTGGAGGGTCAGGGGCGCGAAGGCGAGCGCCGCTCCCACCGGGGCGGCGCTGGCCCACAGCACCGGCCGCGGCTCGGCCGGGGGGCTGAGCCCGCGCGGGCCGGAGCCCCGGGTCACGGTGGTGCGGATCGCCGCCAGGGGATGCGCCCGGCCCATCGCTTCGGCGAGCGCCCGCATGGCTCCCGCGATGCGCTCGGGCGCCACGGCAAAGCCCAGGGTCGCGGTGGCGGCGGCGAGGCGGTCGACATGGGCTGCCGCGAACAGGATGCGGCCGTGCCGGGCCAGCGCGGTGTCGAACACCCCGTCCCCGAGGGTCAGGCCCCGGTCGGCGAGGTCGAAGGGCACCGGCCCCTCGGTGAGGCCGCCGTCAAACCACAGCATCGGTCTTGGCCGGCAGGGCGTGGTCGGCGCGCCAGTCGCGGGCGAGGCGCAGGAAGTTGGCGAAGAGGGCGTGGCCGTTCTCGGTGAGCACCGATTCCGGGTGGAACTGCACGCCCCAGGTCGGATGGCTCCGGTGCGAGAGCGCCATCACCTCCCCTTCCGCCGAGACCGCGTCGACGCTGAGGCGGTCGGCCATGCCGGGCTCCGGCGCGACGATGAGCGAGTGGTAGCGCCCGACCTGCATCGGGTCGGGCAGGCCGGTGAAGAGCCCGGCGCCGTCGTGACGGATCGGGGTCGCCTGCCCGTGCAGGGGGCGCCCGGCCCGCGCGACCCGGCCGCCGAAGGCCGCGCCGATGGCCTGGTGGCCGAGGCAGACGCCGAGCAGGGGCACCGCGCCGGAAAGCTCGCGGATGGCGGGCAGCGAGATGCCGGCCTCCGCCGGGGTGCAGGGGCCCGGCGAGATCACGATCGCCTCCGGGGCGAGGGCGCGGATGCCGGCGACGTCGAGGGCGTCGTTGCGCGCCACCCGCACGGTCTCGCCCAGCTCCTCGAAGTAGCGCACCACGTTGAAGACGAAGCTGTCGTAGTTGTCGATGACGAGGATCACGGCGCCCTCCCCGCCCCGGTGTCGGGTTCGCAGGTGGGATCGCGGGCATCGGGCTCGAAGGCCTGGAACACCCGGGCGGCCTTGGTCAGGGTCTCCTCGTATTCGGGTCCCGGCTCGGACAGCAGGGTGATGCCGCCGCCGGCCTGGAGCACGGCCCGGCTCCCGTCCATGAACACGGTGCGGATGGCGATCGCGGTGTCGAGGTCGCCGGTGAAGCCCAGCGCCCCGATGGCGCCGCAATAGAGTTCGCGCGCGTCGCCCTCGATCTGCGTGATGATGTCCATGGCGCGCAGCTTCGGCGCGCCGGTGATCGAGCCGCCCGGGAAGGTGGCGGCGATCAGGTCGAGGGCATCCATGTCCGCCTTCAGGGTTCCGGTGACCACCGACACGAGATGGTGGACCGAGGCGTAGGATTCGAGGCCGCACAGCACCGGCACCCGCACGCTGTGGGGCTCGCAGATGCGCGAGAGGTCGTTGCGCAGCAGGTCGACGATCATGATGTTCTCGGCCCGCTCCTTGGCGTTGGCCTGCAGCGCCTCGCCCAGGCGCGCGTCGGCCGCCGGGTCGGCCACGCGCCGCACCGTGCCCTTGATCGGCCGGGTCTCGATCGCCCGCCCGCTGAGCTTGAGGAAGCGCTCGGGGCTGCTCGAGGCGACGCGCAGGGTGTCGAAGTCGAGATAGGCGCCGAAGGTCGCCGGGTTGGTGGCGCGCAGGCGCCGGTAGAGCCCGAACGGGTCGAAGCCCTCCGGCAGGTCGGCCTCGAAGCGCTGGGCGATGTTGGCCTGGTAGATGTCGCCGGCGCGGATGTAGTCGCGCACCCGCTCCACCGCCGCCTCGTAGCCCGCGCGGCTGAAGTTCGAGCGCCAGGCGAGGGGCCCCTGCGCCGCCGGCTCCGGGCTCGGCCGGGCCTCCGCCAGGCATGCGCCGAACTGCGCCAGCCGGGCCCGGGCCCGGGCCTCGCGCGCCGCCGGCGCGGTCTCGGGAAAGCCGGTGGCGAGGAGGCGGCAGCGCCCGGTGCCGTGGTCGATGCTCAGCACCGTGTCGTAGAGGTTGAAGGCGATGTCGTCGCAGAGGCCCGCCCGCCGGGCCGGGGGCGCCACCCGCTCCAGGGCCGCGCCGAAATCATAGGCGACGTAGCCGATGGCGCCGCCCGCGAAGTCCGGCAGGTCCGGGTCGCGTGCCGTGCGGTAGGGGGCGAGGCAGGCGCGCAGCGCCTCCAGGCCGGAGCCCGGCACGGGGCGTCCGTCCAGCGTCGCTCGGCCATCGCGAAACCGGAAGCGCCCGAACGGGTCCGCCGCCAGGGTCGAGGTCCGCCCCAGGGTGTCGTGGTGCATGGCGCTGTCGAGGAAGGCGAGCCCCGGCAGGGCGGCCAGGGCTTCGGCCGCCGCGACGGGCTCGACGAACGGGATGTCAGCAATCCACATGACGACTCGAAGGTTTGGGGCGGCGACGGACCAACGATCCCGAGGGGTGGAATCCTCGGGGGAAGGTTTGGGGCGGAAGCCCGGGAGCCCGAGCGCCGGGGTCGAAGCATCCGTCGCGGCCTGCGATATCATGCACAGGTGGCATGCGCGACGGCGTGGCAAAAGCGCGATCCGCGCATGGCTCGGACCCGCCCGGCTCGCCTCGGCGGGCGAATCCCGTTATAGGGCTGTCAACCTCTTTGTCCCGCCCTCCCCCGATTCCACGGCCGGTCCGGTTCCCGCAGCCGCGCCGGCCCGACGAGCATCCATGACCGCATCCCCCCTGTCATCGCCCGCCGCCGAGGCGGCGCCCAAGGCCGCCGCCAACGGCGCTCCGAAGATCTCCTTCGTCTCCCTCGGCTGCCCGAAGGCGCTGGTGGATTCCGAGCGCATCCTCACGCACCTGCGCGCCGAGGGCTACGAGCTCGCCCGGCGGCATGACGGCGCGGACGTCGTCATCGTCAACACCTGCGGCTTCCTCGATTCGGCCAAGGCCGAGTCGCTCTCGGCCATCGGCGAGGCCATGGCGGAGAACGGCCGCGTCATCGTCACGGGCTGCATGGGCGCCCAGCCCGAGGAAATTCGCGAAAAGTATCCGAACCTGCTCGCGGTCACCGGGCCGCAGGCCTACGAATCGGTGGTGGCGGCGGTGCACGAGGCGGTGCCCCCGGCCCACGACCCGTTCCTCGACCTCGTGCCGCCGCAGGGGGTGAAGCTCACCCCGCGCCACTACGCCTACCTGAAGATTTCCGAGGGCTGCAACAACCGCTGCACCTTCTGCATCATCCCGTCCCTGCGCGGCGACCTCGTCAGCCGGCCGGCGGGCGACGTGCTGCGCGAGGCCGAGAAGCTGGTGAAGGCCGGCGTCAAGGAACTGCTGGTGGTCTCGCAGGACACGAGCGCCTACGGCGTCGACATCCGCTACGCCACGAGCCCCTGGCGCGACCGGGCGGTGCGGGCGAAGTTCTATGACCTCGCCGCCGAGCTCGGCGAGCTCGGGGCCTGGGTGCGGATGCACTACGTCTACCCCTACCCGCACGTGGACGAGGTCATCCCCCTGATGGCGGAGGGCAAGATCCTGCCCTACCTCGACATGCCGCTCCAGCACGCGAGCCCCTCGGTGCTCCGCCGCATGCGCCGGCCCGGCAACCAGGAGAAGCAGCTGGAGCGCATCCGGCGCTGGCGCGAGATCTGCCCGGACCTCGCCATCCGCTCGACCTTCATCGTCGGCTTCCCCGGCGAGACCGAGGCCGAGTTCGAGGAGCTGCTGAGCTGGATTCGCGAAGCCAGGCTCGAGCGCGTCGGCTGCTTCGAGTTCGAGCCGGTGGGCGGGGCGGTGGCCAACGGCCTCGGCGACCCGGTGCCCCCGGAGGTGAAGGCCGAGCGCAAGCGCCGGTTCATGGAGGCGCAGCAGGGCGTCTCCGCCCGCCTGCAGAAGGCCCGGATCGGCAAGCGCCTGCCCGTGATCATCGATGCGGCCGACGGCACCGTCGCCAAGGGTCGCTCGAAATACGACGCCCCCGAGATCGACGGGAACGTCCACGTCACGGCGCGCCGCCCCCTGCGGGCGGGCGACATCGTCACCGTGAAGATCGAGCGCGCGGATGCGTACGATCTCTATGGGAGCGCTGTGTAGACCGCGACGCGTCCCGCTCCCCAAGGGCGGGTCGATCGCCGATGGCGCTCCGTCCTTCCGGGGCGCCGAAGGCGAACCCGGACCCGAAGGAGCGCGCCAGCGGCGTGCAATCCAGAACCGCTGACGGCGTCAGGTCCTGCACCATCTGCGCGTCTGGATCTCGGGTTCCGCTGCGCGGCCCCGGGATGACGTGGGGCTGCGGGCGGGTTTCCGGAGAGCTTATCGGCATCGGCGATCATCCTGTCCCAAGGGAGAGGTCGGCGCTGCCGAGAGAAGACCTCGGAGGCCTACCCGCCTCCGATCGCCTCGCTCGTGATTTGCCCGACCCCGGCCGCCTGCATGTCGGCCCAGGCCCGCGCCAGCGAGCCGTCCAGGTCGATGCCCCGCACGGCGTCCGCGACCACCAGCGCCTCGAAGCCCGCCGCCCGCGCGTCGAGGGCGCTCCAGGCCACGCAGTAATCGGTGGCAAGGCCGCACAGGACCACCCGGGTGAAGCCGCGCTCGCGCAGGTAGCCGGCCAGCCCCGTGGGCGTGCGCCGGTCGGCCTCCAGGAAGGCCGAGTAGCTGTCGACGTGGCGGTGATGGCCCTTGCGGATCACCAGCTCGGCGCGGTCCGCCGCGAGGCCGGGGGCGAGGGCGGCCCCGGCGCTCCCCTGCACGCAATGCTCCGGCCACAGCACCTGCGGGCCGTAGGCCAACGGCACGGTGTCGAAGGGCGCCCGGCCGGGATGGCTCGTCGCGAAGGAGACGTGGCCCGGCGGATGCCAGTCCTGCGTCAGCACCGCGTGCGGGAACAGGCGCAGAAGGCGGTTGACCGGGGCGATCACGGCATCGCCGTCGGGCACCGCGAGCGCCCCGCCGGGCAGGAAGTCCGCCTGCACGTCGATGACGAGGAGGACGTCCCGCTCCCCCGGGATCACGGCATCCCCCGATCCCGGGAGCCCCCGATCCTGGGAGTCCCGGATCACGGGATCATCACCGTGGCGCCGGTGGTCTTGCGGGCGGCGAGGTCCCGGTGGACCTGCTGCACGTCGGCGAGCCTGGCCGTGTTGTGGACCGGGATCTTCACGGCGCCGCTCGCCACCACCGAGAACAGGTTCTTGGCCATGGCGTCGAGGGTCTCGCGCTTGCTCGCATGGGCGAAGAGCGAGGGGCGGGTGGCGTAGAGGGAGCCCTTCTGGCCCAGCAGCGCCAGGCTGAAATCGTCCACCGGGCCGGAGGCCGAGCCGAAGCTGACGAACATGCCGAGCGGGCTGATGCAGTCGAGGGAGGCCGGGAAGGTGTCCTTGCCGACGCCGTCATAGACCACCGGCACGCCCTTGCCCCCCGTGATTTCCTTGACGCGCGCCGCGAAATCCTCGTTCCGGTACAGGATGACGTGGTCGCAGCCGTTGGCGCGGGCGAGCTCCGCCTTCTCCTCCGAGCCCACCGTGCCGATCACCGTGGCGCCGAGGTGCTTGGCCCACTGGCAGGCGATGAGGCCGACGCCGCCGGCGGCGGCGTGGAACAGGATGGTGTCGCCCGGCTTCACCGCGTAGGTCCGGTGCAGCAGGTACTCGGCGGTGAGGCCCTTGAGCATCATCGCGGCGGCCGTCTTGTCGTCGACGCCGTCGGCGAGGTGCACGGCGGCGCTCGCCTCGATCACCACCTCCTCCGCATAGGTGCTGGCGGCCGAACCGTAGGCCACCCGCTCGCCGACCCGGAAGTCGGTGACGCCCTCGCCGAGCGCCACGATCACGCCGGCGCCCTCCTTGCCGGGGGTGAAGGGCAGCTGCGGCGCCTTGTAGGCGCCCGAGCGGAAGTAGATGTCGATGAAGTTGACCCCGATGGCGGTCTGGCGGACGTGGATCTGGCCGGGGCCCGGGGCCGGCAGCGTCACGTCCTCGTAGCGCATCACCTCGGGGCCGCCGTACTCGTGAACCTGGATCGCCTTCGGCATCGTCTCGCTCCTCGCTCTGGGTCGTCAGCCGGTTCGGGCTGGTCTTGAGATCTTGTCTTGAAGTTTGGGCCGATCGTCGCCGGGGTCGGCGCGGGGACGCCGTCCCCGACGGACAGCGACATAGTCGCGCCTGGCATTCCAGCAATGGCGCAGGCTCTCATCCCGCCGCCCTCCCGCCATGTGCGCCCGCGCACCGGACCCGGCGGCCACGGCCCTCCCCGCGCGATCCGATTGCATCGGCGGCGGGCGCGTGATTAACGCAGGTTAACCCCTGCGCCCGCGCCGCGTCCGGCGGGCGCGGGCGCATCGGGAGACGGCCGAACCGGGTCCGGCCGGTACGATCGGGAGGGCGGGTCGGCGGGTCGGCGGGATGGATGAGATCGTGTGGATACGTCCCGCCGGGTACGACCCCGCCGTCCAGCCGGGCACGATCCTGCGCCCGGATGCGGGGCTGCCGGAATTCCGCGTCCTGGCGCGCCGGCCCGTGGTGATGATGTTCCATGCCGGGCCGGCCTGGGACATCCGGCCCTTCACCGAGCTCACCCTGCGGCTCGTCGAGACGGAGGCGGCGCCGGGGCGGACCGGACCGGACTGATCCCTGCCGGGACGGGTGGTCTCTCAGGGCCGGCCGGTCTCGGGTGGTGCGCCGGCTCAGACGATGCCGGTGAGGTAGTAGACCCCGATCACCAGGAACACCGCCGCGGTCTTCAGGAGCGTGATGGCGAAGACGTCGGCATAGGCCTGCCGGTGGGTCAGGCCCGTCACCGACAGCAGGGTGATGACGGCGCCGTTATGCGGCAGGGTGTCCATGCCGCCGCTCGCCATGGCGGCGACCCGGTGCAGCACCTCCATGGGGATATTCGCGGCCTGCGCCGCCGCGATGAAGGTGGAGGACATGGCCGCGAGCGCGATGCTCATGCCGCCCGAGGCCGAGCCGGTGATGCCGGCGAGCGCGGTCACCGTCACGGCCTCGTTCACCAGCGGGTTGGGGATGGCCGAGAGGGCGTCGCGGATGACGAGGAAGCCCGGGAGGGCCGCGATGACCGCGCCGAAGCCGTATTCGGAGGCGGTGTTCATGGCGGCCAGCAGCGAGCCCGCCACCGCCGCGCGACTGCCCTCGGCGAAGCCCTGCGAGACCGGGCGCCAGGCGAAGACCAGCACGGTGAGGATGCCGGCGAGCAGGGCCAGCTCCACCGCCCAGATCGCGGTCACCGGGGAGACCGCGGTGACGATGGGCTTGTCGAGGCCGGCGAGCGCGGTCTCGGCCCTCGTGCCGTAGAGGCGTGGGATCGCGGCCGTGAAGGCGAGGTTCGACAGGCCCACCACGACCAGCGGCAGCAGGGCGATGGCCGGATGGGTGCGTGCGGCCTCGTCCATCACCTGCGGCTCGTTGCCGTGGCCGGTGCCGTAGCCCTCGCCCCGGCGCTTGGCCGAGGCGATGCGCCGGTCGAGATAGGCGACGCCGACCACGAGGATGAAGGCCGCGCCGATCAGCCCGAGCCAGGGGGCGGCCCAGGTGTTGGTGCCGAAGAAGGTGGTGGGGATGATGTTCTGGATCTGCGGCGTGCCGGGCAGCGCGTCCATCGTGTAGGAGAAGGCGCCGAGCGCGATGGTGCCGGGGATCAGGCGCTTGGGGATGTCGCTGAGGCGGAAGGCCTCCGCCGCGAAGGGATAGACCGCGAACACCACCACGAAGAGCGAGACGCCGCCGTAGGTGAGCAGGTTGCACACCAGCACGATGGAGAGCACGGCCCGCCGGGCGCCCACCAGGTCGATCACGGCGGTCACGATCGAGCGGGAGAAGCCCGACATCTCGATGACCTTGCCGAACACCGCCCCGAGCAGGAACACCGGGAAGTACAGCTTCACGAAGCCGACCATCTTCTCCATGAACAGGCCGGAGAAGACCGGCAGCACCGCGGCGGGATCGGTGAGCAGCACCGCCAGCAGGGCGGCCACCGGCGCGAACAGGATGACGCTGAAGCCGCGATAGGCGACGAGCATCAGGAAGCCGAGCGCCAGCAGCGCGATCAACAGGCTCATGGTCGGGTGGCCTCCGGGCAGCCGATGTCCACGGCCCTGGGCCGGATGCTACAAGCCCCGTCCCTGCGGCACCATTGCGGCCTTGACCGGCGGGGTGACAGGCCTCTGTAAGCGTCAGGGTCCAGGGGGCTGCGTCGGTCCGGACAACGCCGGCGGGCCCGATGCCGTGCAGGAGACCGCGAGCCCGTGGCGACACTTCCTCCGAAATCCGAATCCTTCGCGGTCGCCGTGGTCGGCGCCGGCGCCGCGGGCCTCAGCCTCGCCCTGGCGCTCGCCCGCGCGGGCGTCGCCACCGCCCTCGTCGGCCGGCACGCCCCCGTGGCCGACGGGCGCACGGTGGCGCTCCTCGACGGCTCGGTCCGCTTCCTCGATGCCCTCGGGGTCTGGGCCGCGATCGCGCCCCATGCGAGCCCGCTGGCCGAGCTCCATATCGTCGACGACACCGGCAGCCTGTTCCGCCCGCCCCCGTCCCGCTTCGTCGCCACCGAGATCGGCCTCGACGCCTTCGGCTGGAACGTCGAGAGCGCCCGCCTGGTCGAGGGCCTGCGCGCCGAGGCGAGGGCGGCCGCCAACCTGACCCTGGTCGAGGCGGATGCCGCGGGCTTCGCGGCCGGCGCCGACGCGGCCACGATCACGCTCGCCGACGGCGCCACCCTGTCGGCCCGCCTCGTCGCCGGGGCGGACGGCGCCCGCTCGCGGCTGCGCGAGGCCGCCGGGATCCGGCCGCGCACCTGGTCCTACCCGCAGAGCGCCCTCACCACGATCCTCGCCCATACCCGGCCGCACCGGGACGTCTCCACCGAGTTCCACACCCGGCAGGGGCCGTTCACCCTGGTGCCGCTGCCCGGCGGGCTCCGCTCCAGCCTGGTCTGGGTGATGGGCGAGGGCCCGGCCAAGCGTCTCTCCGCCCTCGACGACGATGCCCTCGCCCGGGCGGTCGAGCACCAGGCCCAGGCGATGCTGGGCCCGATGCGCATCGACGGCCCGCGCGGCCTCGTGCCGATGCGGGGCCTGTCCGTGCCGAGCCCGGTCGCGGCCCGCCTCGCCCTGGTCGGCGAGGCCGCCCACGTCTTCCCGCCCATCGGCGCGCAGGGCCTGAACCTCGGCCTGCGCGACGCGGCCTCGCTGCGCGACGCGGTGATGCGGGCGGTGGACGACGGACGCGACCCTGGCTCGCGCGCGGCCCTGGCCGGCTTCGCCCGCGGGCGCGACCTCGACGCGCGCTTGCGGTCGACCGCCGTCGACGCGCTCAACCGCAGCCTGCTCGCCGACCTCCTGCCGGTGGACGCCCTGCGCGGCCTCGGCCTCCTCGCCATGACGACGATCGGCCCCTTGCGCCGCATCGTCATGCGCGAGGGGGTGCTGCCCCGCCTCGGTGCCCCGAGCCTGATGCGCTGATCAGCGCCCGGCCATGCTCCGGACCGCCGGCGGGGCCTGGCCGTCCTGCGCGGCTCTCCGGTCCAGAGAGCCGGTGGCGATCTCCGCCGGGTCCGCCGGGCCGTCCTGAAAGGCGGTGCCGCCCCTGCCCAGGGCGACGCCGTGGTCGAACAGGGCCTTCATGTAGCCCTGGTCGAACGGCGCGGCGGAGGTCTTCCCGAAGCGCCCGTCGATCTGGGTGACCTGCAGGTCGAGGCCCGTGCGCCGGGCAAAGCCCTGGCTGAGAGCGAGCGCGGCCCGCGTCTGCGCCTTGATCGCCGCCGACATCGAACGTCCGAGCACGCTCAAGGTGGTGCGCGACGCCATCTGGAAGTCCGGTGCCAGGCTGTTGTTGACGACGAGATAGACCTGGCGCGTCGGCAGCGGCGCCGGGTTCGCCGCCAGGAGCATCGATTCCGGGGCGAGGTAATACGGCGCGGTCGTGCCGCCGTCGTCGTGCATCTCCTGGAAGCGCTTGCCGTCCCCCGCCACCGCGTCGATCATCACCGGCGGAAACACGCCGGGCACCGCCGAGGAGGCCAGGATCACCGAGCGGAACAGCGCCAGCGCCTTCGGGCCGCCGGTCTGCGCGATGGCGCCCATGTCCCACAGGACCGGCCGCTCGCCGTCCACCGCCGTGGTCGCCACCAGGAGCCGGCGGCCCTTGGCGTGCTCCGCGGCCACCGCCTTCAGCAGGGCCGGGGTCACCGCCCGGTCGATCCGGCGCTTGAGCGGCCAGGTGTCCGTGAGGGCTTCGTTCGTGCCCCCGAACTCGAACACGTCGGCGGCGGAGATCTCGGTGTAGTTCTGGCGCAGGGCGGCGTCGCCGGAGGCGCCGATGAAGGCGAAGGGCGCGATCATCGCGCCGGTGCTGACGCCGGTGATGACACCGAAATCCGGTCGGGTGCCGGCCTCGCTCCAGCCGTTGAGGAGACCGGCCGCGTAGGCGCCGTTCTCGCCGCCGCCGGAGAGCACGAGCCAGGGCCGGTCCGCGGCCGATGCTCCGTCGATGAGTGTGCGGAAGGCGGCGGCATCGTCGCCCGGGATGCGCAAGCCCGGGGCCAGCCCGTCGGGGCGTGCCGTCGCGGCCTCGGCGGCCGTGAAGGCGATGCGCCCGGCCTGCGTCTCGGCCGGGACCTGTTTCTCGGCCGGCGGCTTGGCGCGCTCGGCGGCGAAGGCGGTCTGCGGAAGGCCGAGGCCGATCAGGGCTGCCCCGAGCAGCGCCGGATGACGGAAGCCGGTCCGCCTCGTCGATGATCCGGACATGGGTCGTCCTTCGTATTCGGTGAGGTGCCCCCCTCGATCGTGAGAACGTGAGCCGGGGACCGGCGTTCCGCCGCCCGGCCCGCGGCGTCGGCATGGCAAACGGCTTGCGTGCGCCCGCGCACCTTTACGGCGGGGCCGGCCTTGCCCTAACCGCTGGTTCGGGACGCCGATCTCACAAAGAAATCTCCGGGAGCCAGAAACGCCCATGAAACTGCCACGCCGCTTCTTCCAGCCGCTCGCCACCGGCGCACCGGCTCCCTTCCGCGAGCTCCCCGTCAAGCTGGAGCGGATGATCCACTTCGTGCCGCCCCACAACGAGAAGGTCCGGGCCCGCGTGCCGGACCTCGCCGCCACCGTCGACGTGGTGCTCGGCAACCTCGAGGACGCGGTGCCGATCGACCAGAAGGAGGCCGCCCGCAAGGGCTTCGTCGCCATGGCCCGGGCCACCGACTTCGCCGCCTCCGGCACCGGCCTCTGGACCCGCATCAACGCCCTGAACTCGCCCTGGATTCTCGACGACCTGTTCGAGATCGTCTCCGAAGTCGGCGACAAGCTCGACGTCGTGATGGTGCCCAAGGTCGAGGGGCCGTGGGACATCCACTACGTCGACCAGCTGCTCGCCCAGCTCGAGGCCCGGCACGGCGTGCGCAAGCCGATCCTCGTCCACGCCATCCTCGAGACCGCCGAGGGCGTCGCCAACGTCGACGCCATCGCCTCCGCCTCGCCGCGCATGCACGGCATGAGCCTCGGCCCCGCCGATCTCGCGGCCTCCCGCGGCATGAAGACCACCCGGGTCGGCGGCGGCCACCCGGACTACCGGGTGATCGCCGACCCGACGAGCGACGGCGCCGCCCGCGCCTCGGCCCAGCAGGACCTCTGGCACTACACGATCGCGAAGATGGTCGACGCCTGCATGGCGAACGGCCTCAAGGCCTTCTACGGCCCCTTCGGCGACTTCTCCGACGGCGAGGCCTGCGAGGCCCAGTTCCGCAACGCCTTCCTGATGGGCTGCGCCGGGGCCTGGACCCTGCACCCGAACCAGGTCGCCATCGCCAAGCGCGTCTTCGCCCCCGATCCGGCGGAGGTCGCCTTCGCGGTGCGGATCGTCGAGGCGATGCCCGACGGCACCGGCGCGGTGATGCTCGACGGCAAGATGCAGGACGACGCCACCTGGAAGCAGGCCAAGGTCATCGTCGATCTCGCCAGGCTCGTCGCCGAGAAGGACCCGGAGCTGGCCAAGACCTACGGTCTCGCCTGAGCGTTTTTCCCGTCTCCTTCGTCATCGGCGGGGCGCCGCCGATGACAAGTGGGCCGGGGCCGCTTATTTTCTGTCGCATGACCGATACGATCACCGCTGAATTCGTGATGAGAACCGCCAAGTTCGGCCTCGGGGCCGTCGTGCGCCACCGCATCTATCCCTTCCGCGGGATCGTCTTCGACATCGACCCGGTGTTCGACAACACCGAGGAATGGTGGCTGGCGATCCCCGAGGAGGTCCGGCCGCGCAAGGACCAGCCGTTCTACCACCTGCTCGCCGAGAATGCGGAGAGCGAGTACGTGGCCTATGTCTCCGAGCAGAACCTCGTGCCCGACACCTCCGGCGAGGCCCTGCGCCACACCGGCATCGCCGAGGTGTTCGAGCGCGACGCCGACGGCAGCTACCGGATGCGCGGGGCCGCCCACGCCAATTGACGCTCCGGTGAGACCCGCCCCGGCAGTCGGGAGGGCCCCTGAAACGAAACGAGGCCGGGCATCGCGCCCGGCCTCGTTTCGTTTCAGGGGCCGGCCGCGCGAGCGGCCGGCCGGGTTCGCGGTCTCAGGGCTTCGGCGCGGCCGGCGCACCGGCGGCCGGCGCGGCGCCGGTGGCATTCTGCTGCTCGAGCTTCTTGCGCATGTCCTCGCTGCGCTTCTCGAGCTCGGCCTGGAGCTTCTTCTGCTGCTCCTCGAGCACCTTCGGGTCGATGGCCGCACCGTCGAAGGCCTTGCCGAAGCCGGCGATCGGCACCGCGAAGGTGACCTCGCGCTGGGTCTGGTTCTGGACGCTGACGTTCAGGGTGGTGCCCTTCTTCATCGCGGTGATCAGCTCGGGGCCGACATTGCCGGCCTCGGCGAAGCAGCCGTTGGGGAAGCAGACCGCGAACTTGCCGGCGGTGCCCTGCTGACCGTCGATGGTGAAGCGGATGCCCGGCTGCAGCAGCAGGCCGAGGGGCAGCAGGTAGCGGATGACCCGCACTTCCTGCTTCTGGGCGGCGTTCTTCATCTCGTAGACGGCCACCGCGAGGACGGGCTGGCCCTGATCGGAGACGAAGTCGCGGGTGGTGTAGCAGACGTCGGTGCCGCTGCCCTGGTCCTTGCCGCAGACCTTGGTCCATTCCGTCTGGGCCGGATCGGACTTCACGTTGACGATCTGCGGGCCCGTCTGGGCCGCACCGGTGGGTGCGGCGGCCGGGGGCGCCGTCGGCGCGGGGGCGGCCGGGGCCGGCGCGGCCTTGCCCTTGGGCGCCTGCGCGAGAGCCGGTCCGGCGACCCCCGCCGCGCCGGTGAGGCCGGCCAGGGCGAGGAACGCGGCGACGCGCAGCGGGCGCGCGGGACGGTTGGCGAAGAACATCAGCTCTGACCCCTTAAGATGACGGCGTAACGGATTCGGCTCGCGGGATGCGCCTTGAAACTGGGGCGCGGATTCGCATCGAACGGTTCGGACTTCAAGGGCGCTTCGGGGCTTGGGAGGCCCGTTCGGTACCGGTTCGGCGCATTCATCGCACCGGACCTGCCGGACAGGCCCCTTTCGACCGCCATCGCTTCGAAGCCGACATCGCCCCTGGGCCGGGATCATGACGGGGCCGGATCGCGGCGGCGCGGCGGACGAGTCCCTCCGCCACCGCGCGGCACCCCCCCGGACCGCGCCCTCGACGGCACGGTCCCGCCCCGACGACAGGGCGGCCTGCTTTCCCCCCGAATGCGGCGAAGACATGACACCGGCGTCATGAGCGGGGTCCGGCGGTTAAGCCGGGCTTAACCCTAAGCCTTCATGAACGGTGGGTCGCGGGAGTCAGCGCACGTGCCGGCGCAGCAAGCAGCCCATCTTCAAGCCGCCCACCTCCTGGACTCCGTCCGGGCAGGGATTCCACTGTCTCAGGCCAGTCTCCGCATGAATGGTGCTTCCGCGACGGGTCCCGGCCGTTCGGCCCAGGTCGGGTCCGGACCCGCGCCGGCGAGCGCCTCCGGCGAGGGCCCCGACAGCGCACGGGTTCCACCCCGGGCGCAGCGCCTCTGCACCCTGCTCGCGGGCACGGCGCATGCCCATCCGCGGCGCGTCGCCTTCGTCGACCCGCCGCACAAGCCGCTCTGGAGCGGGCGGGCCGCCATCACCTGGACCTACGCCTCGGCGGCCGAGATCGTGGCCCGCCTCGCCAACGGCCTGCGCAGCTGGCGCCTGGCCCCGGGCAGCCGCATCGGCATCGCCCTCCCGGGCAGCTCCGAGAGCTTCATCGCCTATCTGGCGGTGGAGGCCGCCGGCCATATCCCCTGCCTGCTGCCCCTCACCCTCGACGAGGAGGGCCTCCTCGCCGCCGTCCAGCACGCCGCGCTCCCGGCCGTCATCACCCAGACGCGGTTCGGCCCCCTCGCCCTCGCCGAGCGCCTGTGCCGGGTCGCGGTGCGCTATTTCGGCCTGCGCTACCTCGCCGCCTTCGGTCCGGACGTTCCGGACGGGGTGATCAGCCTCGACGCCATGGCCCTCGATCAGACGGGCGGCCCCTTCGCGGCCGGCCCCGGCGGATTCATCAGCTTCGCCGAGGGCGACCCCGCGCGTCCGGTCCATCGCAGCGGCGACGCGCTGCTGGCGGCCATCGCCGTCTACCTCGTCACCGCCCGGGTCCAGCCCGGCGACCGCATCCTCAGCCTGGTGCCGCAGAGCGACCTGCGCGGGCTCGTGACCGGGCTCGGCGCGGCCCTGGTGGCGGGAGCCGGGGTCGAGACGCTGCCGGTCTTCGAGGCCCGCAGCTTCGCCGCCGCCCTCGACCAGCCCCTGCCCACGCGCCTCGTGGTGCCCGCCCGCCTGGAGCGCAACCTCTCCGCCAGCCGCCTGCCGGAGAGCCTGCACGGCGTCGTGCTCGCGCATCGCGCCCCGGGGCAGCTCGGACCGCGCAGCCTGGCATCCTCGGAGCACCGCCCGGTCATCGACGTGATCGCCTTCGGCGAGACCGCGCTGCTGACCGGCGCCCGGGAGGCCAACGACGTCGCCCTGTCCCTGACCCATCCCGAGCGCGCGCACCTGTTCTCGACCCTGATGGCCCTGCGCCGGGACCCCGACGGCCGCCTCGCCTTCCGGGGACGCGCCTGCCACGCCGAGGCGCTGCAGCGCGACATCGCGATTCCCGAGACGGTCGATGCCTGGGCAGCCTCGCCCTTCGCCGCCGGCATCGCGGACGACCGCACCCTGGCCATCCGGCGCGCCTGAACGCCGGCCCGGCCGTCGTCGCGGCCGGGGGGCCGGTCGCTCCCCCGGCGTCCGGGCACGATCCCGCCGCCGCGGCGCACAGGCCGGGGTGAAACCCGGATTGTCGATTCGCCCGAGGGGTTTGCGCCCGGCCCGTCCGGTCTCCCCACGGCGGGATGATGCGCCGCATCGATCCGGTTCATCCTGCGCTCAGGGGGCCGGCGGCACGGTCACGTTAACAACGTGGCCGGCGAACCAACCGCCCACATGTGTGTTGTCACACGAGTCCCTTTCCAAGGGACGAAGGATGGGCTAGCACTGATGCTCATGGGTGCGCTGCAACAAGTTCTCGTTGTCGACGATGGCCACCGCGCCATCGATCATTCGCTGGCCGCCGAGCTCGCCGAGCTCGGTTATGCTAGCGTCACCGCCTCGCTCGAGGCGGCGCATGACGTGCTCGCGGTCATCGCGCGCCCGGCCGCGATCCTGCTCCAGGCCTCGTCCCGGAACGACCCGGCCTACGATCAGCTCTCCGAGCGCCTGCGCGAGCAGATGCGCCAGGCCGGCATCCCGGTGATCGTGGTGGACGAGGCGATGGGCCGCCGGTCCGGCACCTGCATCGACCTGCAGAGCCAGATCGGCCCCTACGTCCTCAACGAGCCCGACCTCTGACGCGCCGGTCGAAGAGACCGGACCAACCCTCTGCTTCGTTTGCGAAAAGGGCGTGCCGACGGCGCGCCCTTTTCGCGTTCTGCGGCCTCACGCCGCCTCCCTTTCCGGGCCTCACACCGCCGCCTCTTTGCCGGCTCACGCCGCTTTCTTGCGGCGGGCGATGGTGGACAGGCTGCGCAGGATCGTCGTGGTCACCTTGAGGCGCTCGGGGATGGTGTCGAGCTCGCGGATGAAGACGATGCTCATGTCCGGCCGCACCTTGGCGAAGGAGGCCTGCTCGGCGACGTAGGCCACCAGCCCCTGCGGGTTGGCGAAGGCCTTGTCGCGGAAATGCACGACGACGCCCTTCGGGCCGGCCTCGACCTTCTCCACGTTGGTGTCGCGGCACAGGATCTTGATGGTGACGATCTTGAGGAGCTGTTCCACCTCCGGCGGCAGCGGGCCGAAGCGGTCGATCAGCTCGGCGCCGAAGCTCTCCATCTCGGCGTCGTTCTCCAGGGTCGAGAGCCGGCGGTAGAGGCCGAGGCGGACGGTGAGGTCCTCGACGTAGTCCTCCGGGATCGTGACCGGCGCGCCAAGCGCGATGGTGGGCGACCAAGCCTCCTCCACCGGCTCGTCGATGCCGGCCTTCAGGGCCGTGACCGCGTCCTCCAGCATCTGCTGGTAGAGCTCGTAGCCGACCTCCTTGATGTGGCCGGACTGGGCGTCGCCCAGCAGATTGCCCGCGCCGCGGATGTCGAGGTCGTGGGAGGCGAGCTGGAAGCCGGCGCCGAGAGTGTCGAGGGTCTGGAGCACCTGCAGGCGCTTCTCGGCCTGGACCGTGAGGGTGCGGTTGGCCGGGGTGGTGAACAGCGCGTAGGCCCGGGCCTTGGCGCGCCCGACGCGGCCGCGCAGCTGGTAGAGCTGGGCGAGGCCGAACATGTCGGCCCGGTGCACGATCAGGGTGTTGGCCGTGGGGATGTCGAGGCCGGATTCGACGATGGTGGTCGAGAGCAGCACGTCGAACTTGCCCTCGTAGAAGGCCGTCATCACGTCTTCCAGCTGGCCCGCCGCCATCTGGCCGTGGGCCACCGCCACCTTGGTCTCGGGCATCTCCTGGTCGAGGAAGCGCTTGACCTCGGCAAGATCCTCGATGCGCGGCACCACGTAGAACGACTGGCCGCCGCGGTAGCGCTCGCGCAGCAGGGCCTCGCGGATCAGGAGCGGGTCGAAGGGCGTCACGAAGGTGCGCACGGCCAGGCGGTCCACCGGCGGCGTCGCGATGATCGAGAGCTCGCGCACCCCCGTCATGGCGAGCTGCAGGGTGCGGGGGATCGGCGTCGCCGAGAGGGTGAGCACGTGCACGTCGGCCTGGAGCGCCTTGAGGCGCTCCTTGTGGGCCACGCCGAAATGCTGCTCCTCGTCGACGATGATGAGGCCGAGATCCTTGAAGGCGACGTTCTTGGCCAGCAGGGCGTGGGTGCCGACCACGATGTCGACGGTGCCGGCGACGAGGCCGTCGCGCACCCGCTTCATCTCGGTGCTGGAGACGAAGCGCGACATCTGGGCGACCTCCACGGGCAGGCCCTTGAAGCGCTCCGCGAAGGTCCGGTAGTGCTGGCGCGCCAGGAGGGTGGTGGGCACCACCACCGCCACCTGCTTGCCGCCGAGCGCCCCCGCGAAGGCGGCGCGGAGCGCCACCTCGGTCTTGCCGAAGCCGACGTCGCCGCAGACGAGGCGGTCCATCGGGCGGCCCGCATTGAGGTCGGTGAGCACCGCGTCGATGGCGTTGGCCTGGTCCTCGGTCTCCTCGAAGGCGAAGCGGGCCGCGAACTCGTCGTAGAGTCCCTCGGGCGCGTGCAGGCGCGGGGCCTGGCGCACGAAGCGCTCGGCCGCGACCCGGATGAGCTGGCCGGCCATCTCCAGGATGCGCTTCTTCATCTTGGCCTTGCGGGCCTGCCAGGCGCCGCCGCCGAGACGGTCGAGGGCGATCTCGGCATCCTCCGAGCCGTAGCGCGTCAGGAGCTCGATGTTCTCCACCGGCAGCAGCAGCAGGCCGCCGGCATACTGGATCTCCAGGCAGTCGTGCGGCGCGCCCGCCGCCGTCACGGTCTTGAGGCCGACGAAGCGGCCGATGCCGTGGTCGGCATGGACCACGAGGTCGCCGGGCTGGAGGGCCTGCACCTCCAGGATGATGTCCTGCGGGCGCTTGGCCTTGCGCTTCTGGCGCACCAGCCGGTCGCCGAGGATGTCGCCCTCCGAGATCACCGCGAGCCGGTCGACGACGAAGCCGGAGTCCAGCCCCCAGACCGCCACGGCGACGTCGGTGCCGCGCTTGAGCGCGTTCACCGCCGCCAGGGTGTTGATGGCAACGGGCTTCTTCAGGCCGTGATCGGCCAGCACCGAGCAGAGCCGGTCGCGCGAGCCGTCGGACCAGGAACCCAGGATCACGTGGTGGCCGGAGCCCTGCAGGTCCTTCACGTGGGCCACCGCCGCGTCGAAGACGCTGGCGGCCTCGTCGGCGCGCTCGGCGGCGAAGCTGCGGCCCTGGCGGCCCTCGCAGTCGATGGTCGCCCGCTCCGGGCTCGTGAGCTCCGGGTTCTCGGGCATCGAGAACGGCGAGAGCCGGGCGACCGAGGCCGCCGCGACCCGGTCGCGCCACTCGTTGGGGGTGAGGTAGAGGGCGGAGGGCTTGAGCGGCTTGTAGGGCGCGACCCCGGGGGACGGCGCCTTCATGGCCTCGGCGCGGGCGTCGTAATAGTCGCGGATCAGGGTCAGGCGCTCGCCCGCCGCCTCGTCCACCTGGGCGTCGAACACCATCGGCACGCCGGCCACGTAGTCGAACAGCGTGTCGAGGTGGTCGTAGAACAGCGGCATCCAGTGCTCGAGGCCGGCATAGCGCCGTCCCTCGCTGATCGTCTCGTAGAGCCGGTCGTCGCGGTTGGCCGCGCCGAAGGCCGAGAGGTAGCCCTGGCGGAAGCGCCGGATCGTCTCGGTGGTGAGCTGGACCTCGCTCATCGGCACGAGGTCGAGGGAGCGCAGCTGCCCGACCGTGCGCTGGGTCTCGGGGTCGAAGGCGCGGATCGATTCCAGGGTGTCGCCGAAGAAGTCGAGGCGGATCGGGTTGGGCAGGCCCGGCGGCGACAGGTCGAGGATGCCGCCCCGCACCGCGTACTCGCCGGTATCCCGCACGGTGCCCGTGCGCAGGAACCCGTTGGCCTCGACCCAGGCCGTCACCGTGTCCATCGGCACCACGTTGCCGATGGCGGCCGAGAAGGTCTCGGTCGCGATCTTCTCTCGGGGAGGCACCCTCTGGATCAGAGCGTTGACGGTGGTGCAGAGGATGCGCGGCTGCTCCTCCGAGGAGCGCGAGCGGGCGAGCCGCGACAGGGCCGTCATGCGCTGGGCCGCGATGGCCCCGTTGGGCGAGACCCGGTCGTAGGGCTGGCAGTCCCAGGCCGGCACGCTCAGCACCTCGATCTCGGGGGCGACGAATTTCAGGGCGCCGACGAAGGCGGCCGAGCGCCCGGAATCGCGGGCGACATGCACCAGCACCGCCGGCCCCTCGACGTCGCGGCTCAGCGCCCGGGCGAGATCGGCCACGACCACCGCGTCGAACCCCTCCGGCACGTTGGCCAGCGTCGGGCTGTCGCCGCGCTTCAGCGCCTCCAGGGCCCGGGCGAGGGCGCCGGATTTCGGCAGGGCGAAGCGCGCCGTCTGGGGTTTCGCCGCGGGCGCGGGGGCTTTGGGTTGGGGTTTGGCCATCGGGTCGGGGTTTTGCACTCGTGCTGCGCCGGGTCGGACCCTGGCGGGTCCGTCCGGCTTCGTTCGTCTGAAGGACCGCCCCGGACGCGAACCGGGGGAAGCGATGCGCGGGACCGGACCGTATGTAACCGTGGGCCCGCGCCTGACCAGACCCGCGCGACGGCGTGCCGGCCCCCGCGCGACGGCGTACCGGCGTTACCGCACGCCGCCGCGTTGATCCAGCGCCGCGCGGGCCGCCCGAACCCTCTCCCCCCTGCGGGCGAGGGGGCGAACTCTCCGGACAGCGCACGCCCCTCTCCCGGTCGCTCCGCGACCACCCTTCCCCGCAGAGGGGGGAGGGTCGGCCTCGGTGCCGTCATCCCCCAAGCGGCTTCATCCCCCAAGCGGCTTCATCCCCACGCGGCTTCGCCCCCGCGCGCGGTTCCGCGCCGGGGGCATGGCCCAAATCGATGCGCGGACGGGGACGCGGGACGCCGCGGAACCCAGTGTTGCGCTTCAGTGATGTGCCGGTTCCCCGGCGTCCCTGGGCTCCGGCGTCGCCGCCGGGGCCGTTGGCGTCGCGGTGTCTCCGACGGGTCTCGCGCTGGCGCTAAGTTCGGCGGGTTCTGGGGAGACCCCGCACGCTTCGGAGCGAGCCTTCGTCGCACGCCGCCTCGTCATGGGCGGCGCCGCAGCTTCTTCCCGCTGACCCAGCGACGGGTCGGACGGCGGGGGCATTTCCTCCCCCGGCGCGCCGCCCTGTGCCGAGCCCGCGGTCATAGCGAGCCGTCGCCCGGGGCGGCAGCGACCGAAGCCACCGACGCGGGCACCGCCCCGCCGCCCATCAGCCCGCCCGGTCGGTCTCCGGTCGGGCTCCCGTTTCGTCCGGGCGGCAGGTCTGGGGACGATGGCACGCGATAGGAATATTGTCAAGGTTTTTCGACGGCGGACGGGCCGGCCGGTCCCATGGGCCCGGGCCCGCCGGGGTCTACGCCGCGCCGCGCCCTGGAGGCGACATGATCCGGCCCGTGCCGAGGGTTACGCGTCTCCATCCGGCGTTCGAAACATCCGCCGAGAAAAAATGCGAACGATCACTAGACGACCGGTCTAATCCGGTCTATCTCAGCCTCATGGCACGCCTCAGCGCACAGACCGACACCCGCCCCGACACCCGCCAGGGGATCCTCGACACCGCCTACGGCCTCGTCGGCGCGAAGGGGTTCTCCGGGGTCGGGCTCAACGAGATCCTGAGCTCGGCCGGCGTGCCCAAGGGTTCATTCTACCATTATTTCGGCTCCAAGGAGGCGTTCGGCGAAGCCCTCCTGGCGGATTACTTCGAGACCTACCTGGCCGATCTCGACGCGACGCTGGCCGAGCCGGGCCTGAGCCAGGCCGAGCGCCTGATGAACTACTGGCGCAAGTGGCAGGCGACGCAGGGGAGCATCGACGATCAGCGCAAGTGCCTGGCGGTGAAGCTCGCGGCGGAGGTCTCGGACCTGTCCGAGGCGATGCGCCTCGCCCTCAAGGCCGGCACCGCCGGAATCATCGAGCGCCTGGCGCGGGCGATCGCGGCGGGCGTGGCCGAGGGCTCGCTCACGATCGGGAGCGCGCCGGAGACGACGGCCGAGGATCTCTACCACGTCTGGCTCGGCGCGAGCCTGATGGCCAAGATCGTCCGGACCGACGCACCGTTCGAGGCCGCCATCGGCACGACCCGGCGCATCCTCGGCCTCCCTGCTTCCTGATCCACCCCGTTCCGGGCCGGCCCGTCGGTATGCCGTGCCCGGATCAAAGACGACCGGTCTACTTTTTGACAGGTGCTCACTCTCCCCGGGCCGGCGGGGACCAGAACCCAGACGGAGACAGTCCATGGTCCACCCCACCCTGTTCCACCCCGCGAGGCCGGCCCTCGCCGCGCCCCTCGCCGCCGGGCTGATCACGCTCCTGAGCGCGCCGGACGCCGCGGCGCAGGAGCGGATCACCCTGGAGGCCATCGGCGCGGTCCGCATGGTCCGGTTCGAGGAGGTCCGCGCCACTGGGCCCGGGCTCCGACCCGCGCAGGCGGCACCCGCCCGCGACCCGGCCGCGGGACGCACCGCGAAGGCGCGCTAGCGCCGTTCCCCGCCGCGACCCGGCGCCGTCCGCGGCCCCGGCGAACGGCCCGAAATCCAACACCCGAAACATCCCCCTCACGCCTACGACAGACCCGGAGACCGACGATGAAGATCCTGATGGTGCTGACCTCGCATGACCGCCTCGGCGACACCGGCCGGAAGACCGGCTTCTGGCTGGAGGAGCTCGCGGCCCCCTACTACGTGTTCAGGGATGCGGGGGCCGAGGTGGTCCTGGTGTCGCCGAAGGGCGGCCGCCCGCCGCTCGATCCGAAGAGCGCCGAGCCGGACTTCCAGACCGATGCGACGCGCCGCTTCGAGGCCGACGCGGCGGCCATGGCGGCGCTGGCCGAGACGGGCCGGCTCGATGCCGTCGACCCTGCGGGCTTCGACGCCGTCTTCTATCCCGGCGGGCACGGCCCGCTCTGGGATCTCGCCGAGGACCCGGCCTCGATCCGGCTGATCGAGACGACGCTCGCTGCCGGCAAGCCCGTGGCCCTGGTCTGCCATGCCCCCGGCGTCCTGCGCCGGGCCAGGGCGGCCGACGGGACGCCCCTCGTCGCGGGCCGCCCCGTCACCGGCTTCACCAACACCGAGGAGGCGGCCGTCGGCCTCACCGAGGTGGTCCCGTTCCTGGTCGAGGACGCGCTCAAGCGCAACGGAGGCCTCTACGCCCAGGGGGCCGACTGGGCGCCGTTCGTGGTCGCCGACGGCCTCCTCATTACGGGCCAGAACCCGGCCTCCTCCGGCCCCGCCGCCGAGCGTCTCCTCGCCCAGCTGGCGAACCGCTGAGGAAGCGGGCGCCCGCACGGGCGCCCCCTGCCTTTCGCCCCCTCTACCCTCCGCCCGATCCGTGATCCGCCCGGCCGAGCCGGGGCGATCCGCCCGCATCCGCCCAACCCCGCAGGAACCCGGCCCATGACCACCGATATCGTCTTCTCGGACGCGACCCGGCTCGCCGAACTGATCCGCAGCCGCCAGCTCTCGCCGGTCGAGGTCGTGCAGGCGCATCTCGACCGGATCGCGGCGGTCGACCCCCGCGTCAACGCCATCGTCACCGTCGCGGAGGGGGCGCTCGCGGCCGCGCGGCAGGCCGAGGCGGCGGTCATGGCGGGCGGGGAGCTCGGACCGCTGCACGGCGTGCCGTTCACCGTGAAGGATTCCATCGACACGGCCGGCGTCCTCACCCAGCGCGGCTCGCCGATCTTCCGGGGACGCCGGCCCGACGCCGACGCGACCAGCGTCGCCCGCATGAAGCGGGCCGGCGGCATCCTGCTCGCCAAGACCAACCTGCCGGAATTCTCCTACTGGATCGAGAGCGACAACCTGCTCTCGGGCCGCTCGAACAACCCCTGGAACCTCGACCGCACGCCGGGCGGCTCGAGCGGCGGCGAATCGGCGGCGATCGCCGCGGGCCTGTCGCCGCTGGGCCTCGGCACCGACCTCGCCATCTCGGTGCGCGGGCCGGCCGCGCAGACCGGCATCGTCTCGCTGAAGGCCACCCACGGGCGCGTGCCGATGACGGGGATCTGGCCGCGGGCCCCGCGCCGCTTCTGGCACGTCGGACCGATGGCGCGCTCGATCCGCGACCTCGCGCTGGCCTTCGCGCAGCTCGCCGGCCCGGACGGGCAGGACGCCTTCGCGTCGAGCACCGTCCCGTTCGACGCCGGCCTCGGCGCCGCGCCGGACCGTAAGCTCCGCGTCGGCTGGATGGTCGGGCCCGGCTTCGGACCCATCGACACGCAGGTCGCCGCGACCGTGAAGGCGGCGGCCGAGGCCCTCGCGGGCGAGGGGCACCACGTGGAGGAGGTGCGCATCCCGGCGCTGGAGCGCGACTTCGCCCTCGACGTCTTCAACACGCTCCACGTGATGGAGATGAAGCCGGCCTTCCGGGAGGCGGTCGCGGGCCGGCCCGAGGACGAGATCTACCGGATGGCCCGGACCATGCTGTCGCTGCCCGACACGTCGATGGAGGATTACGTCGCGGCCGAGCAGGCGGCCGAGCGGCTCCGGGACGGCTATGCCGCCTATTTCCGGGACTACGACGTGCTCCTCACCCCGGTGCTGCCGGTCCCGGCGCACGAGCACGGCATCCGGGAACTCGTGGTCAACGGCGAGACCGTCGACCTGACCTACCTGCAGGGCGCGACGGTGCCGTTGAACGTGACGGGCCTGCCGGGGCTGTCGATGCGCTTCGGGACGAGCCGCGAGGGCCTGCCGATCAACGTGCAGCTGGTGGGCAGCTGGCAGGCGGAGAGCACGATCCTGCACGCCGCCGCGGTGCTGGAGGGCGTGAGCCCGGTCCGGGGCCTGCACCCGAGCCTCTGACGGCGCGGGGTCCCCGGCCCACCGGCGGGCATCGCGGGACCGAGACCGAGACCGAGACGGGGGCGGCCGACCCCCGCTTCCCGTGCCCGGCCGGACCGGCCGGACGCCCCTGTCGGATCGCCCTAGTGGATCGGCGCGTCGTGCTTGTGGAAGGCCTTGAGGCGGCGATAGACCGGCGTGTCGTAGTTCTCGGGCGTCGGATCCTCGCCGGTGAGCCAGCGGAACAGGTCGCGGTCGGGCACCTCGATCAGCGCCTCGAAGGTGGTCAGCTCCTCCTCCGTGAGGGTGCCGATCTCGGCATCGGCGAAGCGGCCCATGATCAGGTCCATCTCGCGGATGCCGCGGTGCCAGGCCCGGAAGAGGGTGCGGCGGCGGCGCGGATCGAGGTCGGCGCTGGTGCGGGTGGTGCCGGACATGGGGTCAGCCTATGATGCTGTGATCCCGGGATGCCGTGATCCAAGGATCAAAGGATTTGGGATTAAGGGATTCGGGGTCGGAGGATCGGGCGCCCTGCCCTCAGCGCAGGCCCTTCGTCAACGTGATGATGGCGCCCACCACCACGATGGTCTGAAACCCGATCGCGGACAGGACCCATTTCAGGATATCGTACTTCGCATCCGAGAGTTCCGCCTTGAGGTGGGCCGTCGTCACGAGCGCGGACAGGTCGCCGTCCCGGACCTCGCGGATCACGCCCGTGACGGCTTCGGCCTGATCCTCGGAGAAGCCGGCGGCTTTCAAGCGGCGGGCGATGGCGAGCGTGTCGAGCGTGGCTGTCGTCATGGCGCGGGCGTCCGGCTCTCCTGCCTGCTCCGAGGCGGATGATCATCGCATATGGCCGGTGACGGAGCCATTGCAACGATCGCGTGAGCCGGGAGCGGCAATGCGGGCGTTGCTCCGGCCACGTTCCGCATTCTATGGCGGGAGGCATGTCCACCGTCCCGGTTCACAGATCTGGTCTGGTCCGCCCTGCTGCGCGCGGCGCCGGAGCGGCCGCATGACCGAGCCCGCGTCCCGCCCGCCCCTGCTCCGCCCGAGCGTCCTCGATGCCCTGTTCGCGCCCGCGCGGGGCCTGCCCGGCATCGGGCCGAAGATGGCGCCGATGATCGAGCGGCTGCTCGGCACCCCCGAGCAGCCGGCCCGGATCGTCGACCTCCTGTTCCACCTGCCCCAGGGCGGCGTCGCCCGGCGCCTGATGGGCTCCATCGCCGAGGCCCCTCCGGGCGAGCCCGTGACCCTGGGCGTCACCGTGACGGGCTACCGGGCGCCCCAGCCCGGGGCGGGCCGGCGGCCCTTCCGGGTGCTGGTGGAGGACCCCACCGGCGACATCACCCTGGTGTTCTTCGGCATGCCCCAGGCCCGGGTCGAGAAGATGCTGCCGCTGGGCAGCCACCGCTACATCACCGGGCGCATCGACCTCTGGGACGGGCACCGCCAGATGGTGCATCCCGCCCGCGTCGTCGACGAGGCGGGGCTGGCCGCCCTGCCCGCCGTCGAGCCGATCTACGGCGCCACCGAGGGCCTGACCTCGCGGGCGATCTCCAAGCTGGCGCACAGCGCCCTGGAGCGCCTGCCGGTGCTGCCCGAATGGCAGGACCCGGCCTGGCTCGCCCGCGAGGGGCTGCCGGCCTTCGCCGACGCCCTCCGGGCCGAGCACCGGCCCGAGCGCGCGCCGCCTCCCCTCCCCGAGGGGGCGGCCGCGCCGCCGCGCTCCCCGGCCCGGCGGCGCCTGGCCTATGACGAGCTCCTGGCCTCGCAGCTGGCGCTCGCCCTGATGCGGGCCCGCAACCGCCGGGCCCCCGGGCGCGCCAATGCGGGGGACGGGACCCTGAGCCGAAGGATCGAGGCCGCCCTGCCCTTCGCGCTCACCGGCGCGCAGAGCCGCGCCGTGGCGGAGATCCGGGGCGACCTCGCCTCCGACCGGCGCATGCTGCGCCTGCTCCAGGGCGATGTCGGCTCCGGCAAGACCGCGGTGGCGCTGCTCGCCATGGCCTCGGCCGTGGAGGTCGGGCGCCAGGCGGCCCTGATGGCCCCCACCGAGATCCTGGCGCGCCAGCATTTCGAGCGCCTCGCGCCCCTCGCGCAGGGACTGCGCCTGCGCCTGCTCACCGGGCGCGACAGGGCCTCCGAGCGCCGGGCCACCCTGGCGGCCCTGGCCGCCGGGGAGGTCGACATCGTGGTCGGCACCCACGCGCTGTTCCAGGACAGCGTGGTCTTTTCCGATCTCGGCGTGGCGGTGGTGGACGAGCAGCACCGCTTCGGCGTGCACCAGCGCCTGGCGCTGGGGGCCAAGGGCGCGGCCGTCGACATCCTGGTGATGACGGCGACCCCGATCCCCCGCACCCTGGCGCTGACCTGCTTCGGCGACATGGACGTCTCGGTGCTCGACGAGAAGCCGGCCGGGCGCCGGCCGATCGCCACCCGCCTCGTCTCCACCGACCGCCTCGACGAGGTGGTGGCGGGCCTCGGGCGGGCGCTGGCCGCCGGCGACCGGGTCTACTGGATCTGCCCCCTGGTGGCGGAATCCGAGTTCGTCGACCTCGCCGCGGCCGAGGAGCGGTTCGGGGACCTGCGCCACAGCTTCGGCGACGCGGTCGGCCTCATCCACGGCAAGATGCCGGGGGCCGACAAGGACGCCGCCATGGAGCGCTTCCAGCGCGGCGAGACGAAGATCCTGGTCTCGACGACCGTGGTGGAGGTCGGCGTCGACGTGCCGGAGGCCACCATCATGGTCATCGAGCATGCCGAGCGCTTCGGGCTGGCCCAGCTCCACCAGCTCCGCGGCCGGGTCGGGCGCGGCGCCAAGGCCTCGAGCTGCCTCCTGCTCTATCGCGGGCCGCTGGGCCAGGTCTCGCGGGCCCGCCTCGAGATGATGCGCGAGACCGAGGACGGCTTCCGCATCGCCGAAGAGGATTTGCGCCTGCGCGGCGAGGGCGAGGTGCTGGGCACCCGGCAATCGGGGATGGCCGCCTTCCGCCTCGCCAGCCTGGAGAGCGACGCCGAGCTGCTGCAGGTGGCCCGCGACGACGCGCAGCTCGTGGTCCAGCGCGATCCCGGCCTGCGGAGCGCGCGGGGCCAGGCCCTCCGGGTGCTGCTCTACCTGTTCGAGCGCGAGGCCGCGATCCGGCTGCTCGGGGCCGGCTGAGCGGACCCCTCCGATCCTTCCGATCCTTCCGATCCCTCCGAGCCTTCGGGGACGACGGGTCCGGAAGCGATTTCCTGAGACGGCTCATGAACTTGGCGTCAATCTCTCCGGTTGCAGGGTCCGCCCACGACCACGGGAGCGGGAGCCGATGCCGAGCGAGAGCCAGCGCGAGAGCCAGGGATTGTCGCGCGACGGGGTGCGCCCCGGCGGCCCGCGGCCGGCGACGCTGATCGATCACTGGCGCTCCGCCCGCCGCGCCGGCGAGGCGATCCCGAGCTACGAGGCCGTCGTGCTCGGCACCCTCGGGCGCCATGCCGACCAGGCCGCCCTGATCGCCACCGCGGACGGCCTGCCGACCCGGATCCTCTGGAGCGGCAGCCGCTTCGCCGCCTGGCTCCAGCGGAGCGAGACGGCGCCCGGCGAGATCGGCTGCGCCGTCTCGGACCTCGGCGAGGACGTGCGCCAGCCCCTGAACGAGGTCGTCGCCCGCGCCCTCGAGCAGGGCGGCCCGGCCCAGACCCGGTGCGACTGCGTCAGCGACGGCATCGTCACCGGCACCACCTTCCTGGCCCTGCCCCTGTCCTGGGGCGCCGGGCAGCCCCTGGTCCTGCTCAGCCTGTCGGGCCAGCCCTCCCGCTACGACCTAGTCAAGGCGATCTTCGGCGCCACCGACCAGGGCATGCTCGCCCTGAGCACGGTCCGCGGCCACGACGGGCGGGCGAGCGATTTCAAGATCGTCGCCGCCAACGAGGGGGCGGCCCGGATGCTCGGCCGCGCCATCCCGGACCTGCAGTGGCGGCGCCTCACCGACATCGTCCCGGGCCTCGTCGAGACCAAGGCCCTGCGGCGCCTGTTCCGCATCATCGAGGCGGAACGCCGGGCGGTCTTCGAGCTCAGCATTCCCGTGCCGGACGGGGGCACCCGCCACCTGAAGATCGAGGCCGGCTGCATCGGCGACCTCCTCGCCCTGACCTTCGTCGACGTCGGCGACCTCAAGGCCCGCGAGGCGTCCGCGCGCCTCCTCTTCGAGAACAACCCGCTGCCGATGTGGCTGGTCGACCGCGACACCCACCGCTTCCTCGCGGTCAACGATGCGGCCCTGGTCCATTACGGCTACGCCCGGGAGCGCTTCCTCGCCATGATCCAGGGCGACCTCGAGCCCGCGGCCCTGGCCGTCGCGGGGCCGGGCCTGCCCCGGATCCATCTCCGGGCGGACGGGAGCCGGATCGAGGTCAACCTGTTCGAGCGCATCCTCGATTTCCACGGACGCGCGGCGGTGCTGGCGGCCGTGGTGGACGTGACCGAGCGGCGCCGGGTCGAGGCCCGCATCGCCCACATGGCCCATCACGACGCCCTGACGGACCTGCCCAACCGCGTGCTCCTGCGCGAGCGGCTCGAGGCGGCGATCGCCGAGCGCCGCCGCAGCGGCACCGGAGCCTGGCTGCTCTGCCTTGACCTCGACCATTTCAAGTCCGTCAACGACACCCTCGGCCATTCCGCCGGCGACGCCTTGCTCCGCGGCGTCGCCGAACGCCTGCTGCGGGCCGGGCAGGACGTGGTGGGACGGGAGGTTTCGGGACAAGAGGTTCCGGGACAGGGCGTCCTCGTCGCCCGCATGGGCGGCGACGAGTTCGCCATCCTGGTGGGGGACGATTCCCGGCCGGAGCCGGTCCAGGCCGAGCGCGTGCGGGCGCTCTGCGCCGCGCTGATCCGGAGCCTCGGCCAGCCCTTCCCGATCCAGGGCCAGAACGTCCGGATCGGCGTCAGCATCGGCCTCGCCCGCCTGCCGCCGGACGGGACCGACCCCGACCGACTCCTGCGCAACGCCGATCTCGCCCTCTACCGGGCCAAGGCGGCGGGCCGGAACACCCACCGGGTCTTCGAACCCGCGATGGAGGCGGGGGCCCAGCTGCGGCGGGCCCTGGAGCAGGACCTGCGCGCCGCCTTCGCGGCCGGTGCGCTGGAGGTGCATTACCAGCCGATCCTGGGAGCCAAGTCCGGAGCGCTCACCGGCTTCGAGGCCCTGCTGCGCTGGCGCCATCCCGAGCGCGGCCTCATCGCCCCCGCCGAGTTCGTGCCCCTGGCCGAGGAGACGGGGTTGATCGGGCCGATCGGCGAATGGGTCCTGCAGCAGGCCTGCGCCGAGGCGGCGGGCTGGCCCGGAGACCTCCGGGTCGCCGTCAACCTCTCGCCGCTGCAGTTCCGGGACCGCCGCCTCGCCCACATGGTGGCCCGGGTCCTCGCCGAGGCCGGGCTGGCGCCCGGGCGCCTCGAACTCGAGATCACCGAGACCGTCCTGCTCGTGGAGAACGCGGCCAATCTGGCGACCCTGCACCGCCTGCGCGCCCTCGGGGTGCGCATCGCCCTCGATGATTTCGGCACCGGCTACTCCTCCCTGAGCTACCTGCGCGCCTTCCCGTTCGACCGGATCAAGATCGACCGTTCCTTCGTGCGCGAGATGGAATCCAACCCGCAGGCGGCGGCCATCGTCCGGGCGATCATCGGCCTCGGCACGAGCCTCGGCATCGCCACCACCGCCGAGGGGATCGAGACGGAGGCGCAACGCGCCCGCCTGCGCGCGACCGCGTGCGACGAGGTCCAGGGCTACCTGTTCGGCCGCCCCATGCCGGTGGCGGAGGCGCGGCGGCGGCTGGCGGCCTGATCGGACCGGGGTGTCAGACCTCTTCCCGGTGGGGCGCCGGGCCGGCGGCCGGCGCGTCCTGGGCGGCCCGCAGGCTCGCCGCCATGGCCTGGAATTTCGCCGGGTGGTCGTCGGGCTGGATCACCCCGGCCGACATCACCAGCTTGGCCGCGTCGTCGACGCTCATGGCGATCTCCACGATGTCGGCGCGCGGCAGGTAGAAGAAGAACCCCGTGGTGGGGTTGGGCGCGCAGGGCAGGAACACGCCGACATGGTCGCCGCCCGGCGCGAGCGCGTTCTGCACGTCCGGGGCGGCCGGTGCGGAGAGGAACACCACCGACCAGGTGCCCTTCACGGGGAATTCCACCAGGCCCACGGTGCGGAACGAGGTGCCGTTGGCGGAGAACAGCGTCTCGAAGATCTGGCGCAGGCCCTTGTAGAGCCCCGAGATCACCGGCGTGCGGGCGAGCAGCACCTCGCCGAACTCGACGACGCTGCGCCCGACCAGGTTGGCGGTGAGGAAGCCCAGCAGCGTCACCGCCACGAAGGCGATGAGGAGGCCGAGGCCGGGAATCGAGAAGGGCAGGTAGTGGTCGGGCAGGTAGCTCGCCGGCACCAGGGGCTTCACCCAGCCGTCGATGAGGCTGATGAACCACCAGGTCAGGTAGATCGTGATGGCCAGCGGCCCCGACACGATGATGCCGGTGAGGAAGTAGGTCCGCAGGCGGCCCCGCGCGCTCACCCGGGGGCGGGCGCCGGCCTCGGGCTCGGGTGGGGGGAGCGTTGGGGGAAGGGTGGGCGCCACGGATGCACTTTCGGCCGGGGGGACGGCGTCTCGGAACGCCTCTGCTCGGACCGCCCCCGCCCCGCGCGCGGCGCGGAGCCGGGGTTCCGGCAAGCTTGGCCCCGTCCCCAGAGGTAGCCCCTGCGCCCCCGCGGCTCAAGACCGCGTCCGCGCCCCGGGCGACGGGCCGCGTTGCGGCGGCGGCGCCCGGGGGCCTATGGAGGAGCCCATGACCGAGAAGCTGACGATTCGCGCCCTGTGCGACCTGGGCCTCATCCCCGCCACCGAGGTGACGGCGGCCGTCGACGCCTACATGGCCGACCCGATGGCGCCCCCCTACGTGTTCGGGGCGGGCTACCGGCTCAACCTCGCCAAGGCGATCCGCCACCATCCCGGCGCCAACGACTTCGTCCTGCGCAGCGGCGCCGGACCGCAGCTGAAGCGCCCCTTCGTCGAGGCGGCGATCTGGGAAGCGCGGCCCGACCGGGGCTGAGCCGGGCGCACCCCTCGGCCGCCCAGGCCTCTCGACCGCCCAGGATGGCGGCGTCAGCCGCCCAGGATGGTGGCGAGCACCTGCCGGGCCCGCTCGAGGTCGGCGCGGGCCTCGGCCTCGGCGGCCTCCGCCTGCGCCAGCCGGTGGACGGCGTGCATCAGGGGCGAGCCCCGGGTCAGGGCGGAGAGCGCGGCCACCGTCGCGGGATCGACCGAGGCGAGGTGGCCGACCTCCCCGAGCAGCAGGGCGATGCGGTGCTCGCAATGCGCCTGCGCGACGCCCTCCGGGCAGGTGCACGTGAAACGCACGCCGCGCGCGGTCTTCGTCGCCTCCATCCGGTAGACGCCGTCGCCGTCGGGGCTCGACACCGAGAAGATCAGCGAAGTCATCGACGCTCCTGTTCGCGCTCCGGCCCCGAGGGACACCGGATCTCCCGCATCTCTTCTACGGCGTGTTCGCATTCAACACACCCGTTCGGTCCGCACTTGTCACGCGGCGGCCCAGGGACCACATCACATCTTTCGGAACATATCAGGAACGCGACCGTGGGTCGCGGCCCGCGCCCAGTCCCTGGGCGGCTTCGACGGGAAGGCCCGATGAGAACGGCGGACAAGCAGATCGCGGACATCCTGGTCCGCTACGGCGAACCCTTCGGCGGCAATGTCTGGCGGGTGCAGGGCACGGCGGTGATCTACCACCGGACCCTGGAGCGCATCGCCGCCCAGGCCGGCATCACCTTCGACCCGCCGACCCTGGTGCGGGCCGAGCGCGACGAGGCCGTGATCCTGGTGACGGGCCGCATGGCCGCCGACCGGGCGGCGGGGGCGAAGGCCGGGACCGAGCGGGTCGAGTGGTCGATCGGCGAGGCCCTGGTCAACGTGAACTACCGGGTCTCGGGCAAGCAGGCCGGCTACGTCTACGCCATGGCCGAGAAGCGCGCCAAGGACCGGGTCATCCTCAAGCTCCTGGAACTGCACGGCCTCGTCTATTCCGAGGAGGAGGCGGACGAGTTCCGGGCCGGGTCCCCGGCCGCGATCCGGGCCGTCGACGACGCCTTCGCGGAATCCGACCCCTTCGACGCGGTGACCGAGGCCGAGGCCGACCTGAAGCGCCGCATCGACGACCAGGACAGCATCGACGCCGTCACCGACCTGATGCTCGACGCCGAGACCCAGCAGGTGCTCGCCCGGATGCCGCCGGGCACCCGCGACGAGGTCCGCGACTACGCCCGCGCCCGCCTCGTCGCCCTGGGCTGGCCTCCCAAGAAACCGGGCCGCCGCGTGGCCTGAGAAGAAGCCGGGCCGCCGCGCGGCCTGATCGTGACGTGGGGCCGCTGGCGTGAACAGGATGATCCGCCCGGGAGATCTCGAAGCCGACGGATGCGGGCAGGCCCGGGGTCGCGAGCCCCGCGACACCCTCGCGGGCACGATCGAGCGCGTCACCTTCCACAATGCCGAGACCGGCTTCTGCGTGCTCAAGATCCAGGCCTCGGGCAAGCGCGACCTGGTGCCGGTGATCGGGCACGCCCCGGCGATCGCGGCCGGGGAGTGGATCGCCGCCTCGGGCCGCTGGACCAGCGACCGCCAGCATGGGCTGCAGTTCCGGGCCGAGACCCTGCGGGTGACGCCGCCGACGGGCCGCGAAGGCATCGCCCGCTACCTCGCCTCCGGTCCGATGCGGGGCATCGGCCCGGCCATGGCGCAGCGCATCGTGGCCCTGTTCGGCGAGGACACCTTCGCGGTGATCGAGGCCGAGCCCGGCCGCCTGACGGAGGTGGAGGGGATCGGCCCCAAGCGGGCCGAGCGCATCCTGCGCGGCTGGGCCGAGCAGAAGCTGGTGCGGGAGATCATGATCTTCCTGCACGCCCACGGGGTCGGCACCGCCCGGGCCGTGCGCATCTTCCGGACCTACGGGCGCGACGCGATCGCGGTGATGACGCAGGACCCCTACCGGCTCGCCCGCGACATCCGCGGCATCGGCTTCCGCACCGCCGACGCCATCGCGATGCGGCTCGGCCTGGCCCGGGAGGCGCCCCAGCGCCTGCGCGCCGGGATCACCTTCGCGCTCCAGACCGCCACCGACGAGGGCCATTGCGGCCTGCCGACCGAGCGCCTCGTGGCCCTGGCCCAGCGCCTGCTCGAGGTCGAGCCCGACCTGATCCGCCTCGCCGTCGCGCTCGAGCTGCGCGGCGCGGACGTGGTGGCGGACACGATCGAGGTCGGTAGGTCCGGGTCCGAGACGTCCGGCTCCGAGAGGTCCGGCTCCGAGACGTCCGGCTTCGAGACGCCCGGCTTCGAGACCTGCCTGTTCCTCAAGGGCCTGCACGGGGCCGAGCGCGCCATCGCCGAGCGCCTGATCGCGCGCCGCGACGGGCCCCCGCCCTGGCCCGCCATCGACCCCGCCCGGGCGATCCCCTGGGTCGAGGCCCGCACGGGCAAGACCCTGTCGCCCTCGCAGGCCGCCGCCATCGGCACGATGCTCGCCGCCCGGCTCTGCGTCCTCACCGGCGGGCCCGGCGTCGGCAAGACCAGCACGCTGGATTCGCTCCTGCGCATCCTCGCGGCCAAGGGCGTGCAGGTGCGTCTCGCCGCCCCCACCGGCCGGGCGGCCAAGCGCATGACCGAGCAGACCGGGCTTCCGGCCAAGACCCTCCACCGCCTGCTGGAGGTCGACCCGGCCCGGGGCGGCTTCACCCGCGACGCCGACAACCCCCTCGACGGCGACCTTTTCGTGGTCGACGAGGCCTCGATGATCGACGTGCCGCTGATGAACGCCCTCCTGAAGGCGGTGCCGGAGCGGGCGGCCCTGCTCCTCGTGGGCGACGTCGACCAGCTGCCCTCGGTGGGGCCGGGCCAGGTCCTGGCCGACCTCATCGCCTCGGAGCGCATCCCCGTCGCCCGCCTCACCGAGGTGTTCCGCCAGGCCGCGGCGAGCCGGATCATCGTCAACGCGCACCGCATCAACCGCGGCCTGATGCCGGAGGCCGTGCCGCCGGTGCCGGAGGGCGCGTCCCCGGACGCGGCGGCGGATTTCTACTGGATCGCGGTGGACGATCCCGAGATCGGCCTCGCCCGCCTGATCGAGGTGGTGACCCGGCGCATCCCGGCCCGCTTCGGCCTCGACCCCCTCCGCGACGTCCAGGTGCTGACGCCGATGCTGCGCGGGGTGCTGGGCAGCCGCAACCTCAACCACGAGCTCCAGCGCGTGCTGAACCCGCCCCCGGAGACGGCGGTGGAGCGCTTCGGCTGGCGCTTCTGCCCCGGCGACCGGGTGATGGAGACCCAGAACGACTACGACCGCGAGGTCTTCAACGGCGATCTCGGGCGGGTCCTGCGCATCGAGGCCGAGGACCAGGCGGTGATCGTGTCCTTCGAGGGCCGCGAGGTCGCCTACCCGTACGGCGAGCTCGACACCCTGGTGCCGGCCTTCGCCACCACCATCCACAAGAGCCAGGGCTCCGAGTACCCGGCCGTGGTGATCCCGATCGTGAACCAGCACTTCACCCTGCTGGCGCGCAACCTCCTCTACACGGCGGTGACCCGGGGCAAGCAGCTCGTGGTGCTGGTCGGCCAGCCCCGGGCGATCCGGACGGCGGTGTCCGGCAGCCGGCAGGCCCGGCGCTGGACCAAGCTCGGCCAGTGGCTGCGCGAGCGCGGCTAGAGCCTCTTCGAGCGGGGTGGATGCCGGCCCGCGGTGCACCGGGTCCGGCGGAGCGATTCACCAGCAACGCCCGCCCCCCGGACACCCCGGACCAAGCTTTGCCGCGCGCCCGCGTCAGAACGCGCGCCGCCGGAATCTTGATGAGAACAAAAGAAGAACTTATAGTCTCGGGACGACGTTGCACGATCCGGCATCGAAGACCGGACAACCGCCCGGGTGACGTGTCCGACAGGGGCGTCCCGGGCCTTGGAGGCCCGGACATGACCGTCCCGCGTGATCCCCGTTCCCGGTACCGGTTCCACTGCACCGACGGCCACGTGGCCATCATCGACCCGACGGGCCTCGCCCTCGCCGACCGGGCGCAGGTCCGCTTCCACGCCGCGGAGGTGGCCCTGCACGCCATGGAGCGGGTCGGGGCCGGGCTGGACTGGTCGGACTGGATCGTCGACGTCCACGACGCGCAGGGCCGGCGCGTCCTCCTCCTCGCCTTCCGCGAGCTCATGCCCCTGGCGCGGGCGGCCTGAGGTCGAGCGGGGTCCGGAGGACGGAACCTGCGAGGACGGAACCGGCGAGGAACCACGAGAGGCATCATGACCAAGATCACGGCCAAGATCACGGCCAAGCGGGCCGCCTACACGATCGAGACCCTGTCCTACAGCAGCACCCGCCTCGTCCGGCTGGGCGGCCGGAAGGTGGCGATCCTGTTCCCGCCCCTGGAGCCGGGCGGGCCCTACCAGCTCTATCCCCATCCGGACACGTTCCGGAGCCTGACTTTCGCGGGCCTGCCCGCCCCCCTGCGCCCGGAATTCATGGCCTTCGACTCCCTGGCGGCCGTGGAGACCTTCCTGGGCCTCCGCGCGGCGGCACCGGAGGCCCTGCCCCTGGCGGCCTGAGCCCTGACCTCCCGGGCGGGGGTCAGGCCGAGCCGATCAGCCGGGCGTACTCGGCCTCGGTGATGCCGTAGCTGCCGTCGGCCAGGGCCCGCAGCGTCGGGCGGTCGAGGATGACGATGTGCCCGCGCCGCGCCCGGATCAGGTGCTGGCCCTCCAGGACCTGCACGGCGAGGGTCGCGCCCGAGCGCTGCACGCCGAGCATCAGGGCCAGGAACGCGTGGGTGATGGCGATGTCGTCGCCCTCGATGCGGTCGTGGCACATCAGCAGCCAGGCGGCGAGGCGCACCTCCATGACGTAGGTGGCGTTGGCGTAGGCGGTCTGGCCCCGATGGACGATCTGGACCTGGACGTAGCGCAGCAGCAGGTTGCGCAGGGACGGACTCTCCGCGACGGCCGCGCGCAGCGCCGGGGCGTCGACGGCGAGCAGGTGCCCGGAATGCTGCACGTAGGCGTGGTCCGGCGTCCGGTCGCTGTCGAGCAGCACCGGCGTGGCGCCGACCAGGCCCTCCCGCCCGATGATCCCGATCTCGACCCGGCCGGCCGAGGCCTCGGTGACGACCGAGACGAACCCGCTCTCGGGAAAGTACAGCCGCTCCACCGGCTGGTGCGGCCGGATCAGGGATCGGTGAAGCCCCCCCGGCACCGGTTCCAGATGCGGCGCGAGCCGCGCGAAATCCTCCGGCGTCATCGCCCGGAGGAGCCGGTTGCGCATCTCCGACTGCCGGAGCGGATCGGGCGCCGGCGCGCGGCTGGGTGGGGCTTTCGGCATGGCGCTCCTCCCGGACAGGCCGGAGCGTGCGCGGTCACCCCACCGCCCGCGGGGGATCGCGGGCGACCGTCCCGAGATGGGATTTTTCCTTGAAGAAACAAGTATACGCCAGGTTGTGATCGGGATCTTCGCAGGATCGATGAGCAAAACTTGAGAAAAAGGCGCGGTTTTTCGGGGTGAAATCGAGATCATCCCGCGGGCCGATCGGGTGACCGACGCGTCCCGGTCGCGGCCGCCCTCCCCGGGGCGCCCGCGACCGCTCGGCACGCCGGACCTGTGCGCTTCGGGCCGCAGGGCGGGTTTTTTCGCGCGGGCCGGGATTAAGCGCTGCGTGCGAATAGCGATCATATGCCAGTTCTAAGCTGGAATAAGTCGAAAACATATCTCTTGCCGTCGAATTATGAATTCTGCCAAGACGTTTTCGCGCCACCGACAGTAAGTCAATTCAAGTTCGTGGCATCGACTCCGAACGCTGCCTGAAGTGATCTTCGGCTGCGATCCGTTTTGCGTTGAATGATAGGTCCCGTGTCATGATCGGAGCAGCCCAACGCTGTCTGGTTGCAACGCTGTTGTCCGGCGTTGCTGCCGTCGGTCTCCCGTTCCGGGAGGCGCGGGCGCAGGCGGGCACCGAGACGGTGACCCTCGACACCCTCTCGGTGGAGGGGGCCGGCACGGGCCGGAACGCCTCCGGAAGCCAGCCCGGCGGCGCGGTCGGCCCCGTGCGCGGCTACGTCGCCACCCGGAGCCGGGTCGCGACCAAGACCGACACGCCGATCCTGGAGACCGCGCAGTCGATCTCGGTGATCGGCCGCCAGCAGATCGAGGACCAGAACGCCCTCACCCTCAACCAGGCCCTGCGCTACACGCCGAGCGTCACGACGGAGCAGCGCGGCGGCTCGGGCGCGACCCGGCTGGAGCAGTTCTACATCCGCGGCTTCGCCGCGCCCCTGTTCCTCGACGGGCTCGCCCTGCCGGGCAGCCGCGACGCCGCCCCGAGCATCGATCCCTACCGCCTGGAGCGCGTCGACGTCATCAAGGGGCCGGCCTCGGTGCTCTACGGGCAGTCCGGCCCGGGCGGCATCGTCAACCTCGTCTCCAAGGTGCCGCGCTTCGTCCAGCACGGGGAGATCTTCGTCCAGGGCGGCGGCTTCAACGAGGTGCGCGGCGGCTTCGACGTGGGCGGCCCCCTGCCCGCCGAGGCGGGCCCGCTCGCCGACCAGTTCGCCTACCGGGTCATCGGCCTCGGCTGGAAGGGCGACGGCCCGGCGGTGACCACGCAGGTCGAGCGCTTCTTCATCAACCCCAGCATCACCTGGCGGCCCTCGACCGACACCTCGCTGACCATCATCGGCAACTACCAGCGCGATCCGTTCTCGGGCTTCTACGGGGGCTTTCCGGCCGTCGGCACGGTGTTCCCGCGCAACTTCGGCAACGGCGTCACCGGCCGCTTCCCGGTGGACTTCTACGACGGCGACCGCAACTTCGAGCGCTCGGACCGGACCCAGGCCTCGATCGGCTACATCTTCGACCACGATATCGACGGGGCCCTGCACATCCACTCGGCGGCCCGCTACCTGCGCACCGAGGGCAGCTACCGCAGCGTCTACGGCGCCTTCACCGACAGCACCGGCCCCTTCGCCAGCGGGCCGCTGATCGACCGCTCGCGCATCGCCACCCGGGTCGGCATCGACGCCTACACCATCGACAACAACCTCACGGCCAAGTTCGACACCGGCCTCTTCGCCCACACCGCGCTCGTCGGCGTCGACTACCGGAGCTTCGAGACCCGGACGCTGTCCTCGGCCTTCCCGGCGGCCCCCAGCCTCAACGTGCTGGCGCCCAACTACAGCATGACCATCCCGACGCCGCCCTTCACCACGGACTCGCGGATCACCGCCGAGCAGACCGGCGTCTACGTCCAGGATCAGGTCAAGTTCGACCGCCTCGTCCTGACTTTGGGCGGCCGCTACGACTGGGCCAGCAGTTCCGGCCCGACCCGCAACCTCGCCACGAACGTCGTGACCAACCAGGACGTGCCGTCGGAAGCCTTCACCGGCCGGGCGAGCCTGCTCTACCTCTTCGACAACGGCTTCGCGCCCTACGTCTCCTACAGCGAAGCCTTCGAGCCGATCACCGCGGGGCGGATCTTCGACCCGAATTTCGGCTCGACCGGGCGCATCCCCGATCCGATCACCAGCGACCAGTTCGAGGCCGGCATCAAGTACCAGCCGCCCGGTACCGACATCCTGCTGACCGCCGCCGCCTTCGACATCCGCCGCTCGAACGCGACGAACGCCGATCCGGTCAACCGAGGCGGCAACTTCGTGGTGCAGACCGGCGCGGTCGGCGTGCAGGGCCTGGAATTCGAGGCGCGGGTCGCCCTGGCCGAGAACCTGAACGTCGTCGGCGGCGTCTCGGTCATCGACGCGCGCGTCGTCGGCGACATCACCACGACGCTCAACCAGGTCACCAACCAGCCGGTGCCGCTGCTCGGACGGGTGCCGGTCCAGATCCCCGACACCACGATCTCGCTGTTCGCCGATTACCGCTTCACCGGCGGCCCCCTGTCGGGCCTCGGCCTCGGCGGCGGCGTGCGCTACCTCGGCTCGTCCTGGGGCGACCCGGCCAACACCTTCAAGGTTCCGGAGAGCGTCCTGGTGGATGCGGTGCTGTCCTACGACTTGAAGAACCTCGACGCGACGCTCAACGGCTTCACCATGCAGCTGAACGCGCAGAACCTCCTCGACCAACGCACCGTCACGGGCTGCTTCAGCTACTCGAACTGCTATTACGGCCTGCCCCGCACCGTCTACGCCACCCTGCGCTACCGCTGGTAGGCGCCGGGGTTCGCGCGCCGCCGCCCACATCCCCCCGGAGGACGCGATGGGAACGAGCTTCCGCCAGGCCATGGCCTGGCTCCACACCTGGTCCGGCCTCGTCGTCGGCTGGGTCCTGCTGGCGGTCTTCGTCACCGGCACGGCGAGCTACTACCGGGCCGACGTCTCGCGCTGGATGCGTCCCGAACTGCGGCAGGCCGGGGCGCTCTCGCCCGAAGCCTTTTCTCCCGAAGCCCTGGCGCGGGCGGCCGAACTCGGCGTCGCCCACCTGCAGCGGCACGCGGGCGGGGCGCGGACCTGGTTCATCGGCCTGCCGACGCCCGACAGCCCGGTGGTCGACCTGTTCTGGCGGACCAGGCCGGGCACCCCGCCGGGGCAGGCCCGCCTCGACCCGGAGACCGGCGCGCCGGCGGCGGTCCGCGACACGAAGGGCGGCGACTTCCTCTACCGCTTCCACTTCGAACTCCACATGCCGCCCCTCTGGGGCCGCTGGATCGTCGGGATCTGCGCCATGATCATGCTGGTGGCGCTGATCTCGGGCGTGATCACGCACCGGCGCCTCTTCGCGGACTTCTTCACCCTGCGGCGGGACAAGGCGCCCCAGCGCGGCTGGCTCGACGCGCACAACGTCACCGGCGTGCTCGCCCTGCCGTTCCACCTGATGATCACCTACACGGGCCTCGTCACCCTGAGCGTGATGTACATGCCCTGGGGCATCACCACGGCCTACCGGGGCGAGGCGCAGACCTTCTTCGCCGAGAGCGGCCAGATCCCGGCGCCCCGGGCCGCCGCCGGCCAGCCCGGCACCCTGGCGCCCATCGGCCCGATGGTGCGCGCGGCCATGGCGCGGGTGCCCGAGCCCCTGGAGCGGCTCTCCATCGCCAACCCGCGGGACGCCCATTCCGTGGTGACGGCGGTGTTCGAGGAGCCGCACGGCCTCTCGCACGCCCATCCGCAGGTCGCCTTCGACGGGGTGACGGGCGCGGTGCGCGAGGTCCGGCAGGGCGGCCTCAAGCCGGCGACCCGGACCTTCACCACGATGGTCGGCCTGCACGAGGCGCATTTCGCCGGGTCGGCCCTGCGCGGGCTGTTCTTCCTCTGCGGCCTGATGGGCTCGGCCATGGTGGCCACCGGCCTGGTGCTCTGGTCGGTGGCGCGCCTGCCCGGGCCGGGCGAGCGGGGCTTTCTCGGCCTGCGCCTCGTCCAGGCCCTGAACATCGGCGCCGTCGCCGGGCTCCCGGCGGCCATCGCGGCCTACCTCCTGGCCAACCGCCTCCTTCCCCTCGCCCTGCCCGGGCGGGCGGACTGGGAGATCGGCGCCTTCTTCGGCACCTGGCTCCTCCTCACCCTCGCGGTCCTGCCCGGCCCGGGGCGCCGGGCCTGGGGCCTGGCGCTGACCGCGACAGCCGGCCTCTATCTCGCGGTGGTGGCGGCCGACCTCGCCCTGGTCGATCACGGCTGGGCGGGACTGACGGCCGGGACGGCGCGCTTCCTCGGGTTCGACGCGACCCTCCTCGCCCTGGCGGGCCTGTTCGCCCTCGCGGCCCGCAAGCTCGCCCGCTATGCCGGGCCGCGGCGGGCGCCCCGCACCGCCCCGGCGGCGCAGGCCGGCCTCGGTCCCCTCGCGCCGGCGGTGCCGTCGGCCCCCTGAGCCCGGTGCGGACGAGGTCTTCCGGGCCTCAGCGGTAGTCGGTGGGCGTGAGCCCGTGGCGGGCGATCTTGTCGTAGAGGGTCTTGCGCGGCGTCCCCAGGGATTCCGCCGCGACCCGCACATCCCCGCCCGCCATGATCAGCTCCTCGCGGATGAGGCTGCGCTCGAAGCGGTCGACCTGCTCGGCCAGGGTGCCGGCGGTGACGATCTCGGGCGCGGCGAGGTCGAGGGCGCCCAGGCCCAGGGCGTAGCGCTCGGCGAAGTGGCCGAGCTCGCGCACGTTGCCGGGCCAGTCGTGCCGGCGCAGGTGCTCCAGCACCGGGCCGGTGATGGCCGGAACCTCGCGGCCGAAGCGGGCCGCGGCGCGCCGGAGGAATTCCTGGAAGAGCAGGATCACGTCCTCGCGCCGGTTCCGCAGGGGCGGGATCGCGATCGTGATCACGTTGAGCCGGTGATAGAGGTCGTCGCGGAAGGTGCCCTGCGCCGCCGCCTGGCCAAGATCGACCTTGGTGGCGGCCACCACCCGCATGTCGATGGGCAGCGTCTCGTTGCTGCCCAGGGGCTCGACCTTGCGCTCCTGCAGCACCCGCAGCATCTTCACCTGCAGGTTGAGCGGCATGCTCTCGATCTCGTCGAGGAAGAGCGTGCCGCCCTGCGCGTGCTCGATCCGGCCGACCCGGCGCTTCACGGCGCCCGTGAAGGCCCCGGCCTCGTGGCCGAACAGCTCGCTCTCGGCGACGCTGTCGGGCAGCGCGCCGCAATTCATCGCCACGAAGTTGCGCTTGGCCCGCCGGCCCCAGCGGTGCAGCGCGCTCGCCACCACCTCCTTGCCCGCGCCGGTCTCGCCGAACACGAGCACGTCCACGTCGGCATGGGCCACCTCGCGCACGAGCTGGCGCAGGCGCACGATCTCGGGCGAGACGCCGAGGAAGGCCGGGTCCTCCTCCAGGGCCGCGTCGAGGCGCGCCCGCAGCTGGCGGTTCTCGAGGACGAGGCGCCGCCGCTCCAGGGCGCGCCGGGCCGAGACCAGCAGCGCCTCCACCGGGTAGGGCTTGGCCAGGAAGTCGCAGGCGCCGTCGCGGATCGCCGCCACCGCCATGCGGATGTCGCCGTGGCCGGTGATCAGGATCACCGGCAGGTCCGGGTCGATCGTCCGCAGGCGCGCGAACAGCGCGTTGCCGTCGAGGTCGGGCAGGCGCACGTCGGTGATGACGAGGCCGGGCGGATCGGCGAGGATCGCGGCCAGGGCCGGCCCGGCCGCCCCGAAGGTCTCCACCGTGAACCCGTCGAGTTCCAGGCTCTGGCGGTTGGCGCGGCAGACATCCGCCTCGTCGTCGATGAACACGACCCGCTCGGCCGAGGCTGCCCCATCCATGCTCTCGCTCACGTCGTCGTCTCCGCCACCCCGGCCGTCCCGCGGGCCGGGGCCTTGGCCAGCGCCATCCGGAAGATCGTGCCGCCGGCCGGGTCGTCCCGGACGGTGAGGCTGCCGCCGCAATCCTCGACGATTCCGCGGGCGATGGCGAGCCCGAGCCCGAGCCCGTCCGACTTGGTGGTGAAGAAGGCGTCGAAGACCTGCGCCCGCACCGCCTCGGGCATGCCGGGCCCGCTGTCGCGGACCTCGACGGCGACCTCCTCCGGCCCCTCCACGATCTCCAGGCCGACCTGGGGGTCGGGCCGGCCCTGCACGGCGTCGAGGGCGTTCTGGAGCAGGTTCACCACGACCTGTTCGAGGCGCGGCCCGTCGCCGAGCACCTGCAGGCCGGGGGCGCCCGCCTCCACCGCCAGGGGGATGCCGGCCGCCGCCGCCCGGGCCTCCACCAGCTCCAGGCCGTTGCGCAGGATCTCGGCCAGGGCCACCGGCTCCCGCTTGGCCGAGGAGCGCCGGGCGAAGCCCTTGAGCTGGCGCGTCAATCCGCCGATGCGGTCGGTCAGGCGGCCGATGGCGAAGGCGTTCTCCGCCGCCTCCTCCATCCGCCCGCGCCGGACCAGGATGGCGGCGTTGTCGGCGTAGGAGCGGATGGCCGCGAGGGGCTGGTTGATCTCGTGGGCCATGCTGGCGGCGAACTGCCCGAGGGCGGCCAGGCGCCCCGCTTGGGCGAGTTCGCGCCCGAGGCGCTCGCGCTCGGCCTCCGCCCGCTGCCGCTCGTCGATCTCGAGCCGCAGCAGCCGGTTGGCGTCGGTGAGGGCCAGGGTCCGTTCCCGGACCCGGGCCTCGAGGGCGTCCCGCTGGGCCGAGGCGCGGGCGAGGCGCTCGCGGTTGCGCCGGCCCCGGCCCGCGAGGGCGGTGAGGCCGAGGCAGGCGAGCCCCGTGACCAGGCCGGCGATGATCCAGGCCTGGACCCGCTCGCGCTCCACCATGCCGCCCAGGGGGGTGAGGGTATGGAGGCGCCACGTAGTGCCGGGGATCGGCGCGTCGAGGCGCAGGGCGGCCCAGGCCGGCCGTGCGCCCTGGCCGACGCGCACGAGGTCCGCCGAGCCGGCGACGGGATAGAGCGGCATGTCGTCGAGGGGGGCGGCGCCGAATTCCAGGGCCTCGCGGATGCGCCGGCGCTCGGCCTCGTCGATCCGCCGCAGGGTGGTGAAGCGCCAGGCCGGCTCGCTCGCCACCAGGACGATGCCGCGCGCATCGGCGACGAACACCCCGCCCCCCGCCGCGCGCCAGCCGGACTCGACCGCGTCGAACTCGATCTTGACCACCACGACGCCGCCGGCGGCGCCGATCCGCCGGGACAGGTAGAAGCCGGCCCGGCCGCTGACGGTGCCGAGGGCGAATTGCGAGCCGGCCCCGTCGCGCATCGCCTGCCGGAAATAGGGCCGGAAGGCGTAGTCCCGGCCGAGGAAGCTGCCCTGGCCCTGCGCGTTGCTCGCCGCCGCCGTGATGCCGTCCGGGCGGATCACGTAGATCACCGCCGAGCCCGTCGCCTCGGCGACCGCGGCGAGGCGCCGGTTCACCCGGCCGATCAGGGCCTCCGAGGGCGCGGGCTCGGCCGCGGCGGCGATCTCCGGGTCGGCCGCCAGGGCCAGGGGCAGCGAGGTCTGCTTCTGCATCTCGGCCGCCAGGACCCCGACCTGCAGCCCCAGGGTCGCCTCGGCCGTGCGGCGCAGGTCGGCCAGGGCCCAGCGCTCGGCGACGCCGCCGGCGACCCAGGCGGCGAGCAGGATCGCCACCACGCTGGCGAGCAGCGCCAGGCTCCGGGGGCTCGGCACGTGCACTCGCGCGCGATGCGCCTCGATCGGTCGGGACACCGGCCTCATACCCTCCGCGCCTCTGCGAATTTCCGGAAAGGATTTCCCGGCCAGGTCCGGGTTTTCGCCCGGCGCCGCGCCGGAGGCCGCGCGCTCATCGGAAAAACGATCCTGATTTCAGGTGTTTAACGAAAAGTTTCGATCGTTCCGGCGCTGGCACGCCGGTTGCCATTCCGAGGGGGTAAGGCAGCCCTGCACCCATCGCAGGTCTGACCGCCGAAGGGCCGACGCCCCGCCTCCGCGCCCCTGCCGGGCACGGACGGGAGGGCGGAGGCCGACGGACGCGAGACCAAGAGCGGACGGAGACCGGGGCGACGCCCCGGGGCCGAACCGACACCCTTCGAGAGATCCATCGGGAGAACGCCACCATGGCCGCTGTACCACTGCCCCTCACCGCGCCGCACGCGCCGCCCAAGCCCAAGCCCATCTACCGGACCCTGTATTTCCAGGTCCTGGTCGCGGTGGCGATCGGCATCACCCTCGGCCACTTCTATCCGCAGGTCGGCGCGGACATGAAGCCGCTCGGCGACGCCTTCATCAAGCTCGTCAAGATGATCATCGCGCCGGTGATCTTCCTCACCGTGGTCTCCGGCATCGCCGGCATGACCAATCTCGAGAAGGTCGGCCGCGTCGGCGGCAAGGCGCTGATCTACTTCATCACCTTCTCGACGCTGGCCCTGATCGTGGGCCTGATCGTGGCGAACCTGGTCCAGCCGGGCTCGGGCATGCACATCGATCCGAAGTCCCTCGATCCGAAGTCGATCGCGATGTACGCCGACAAGGCGAAGACGCAGACGATCACCGACTTCCTGATGAACATCATCCCGTCCACGGCGGTGGGCGCGTTCGCGGGCGGCGAGATCCTCCAGGTCCTGTTCTTCTCGGTGCTGTTCGGCTTCGGCCTCGCCTTCCTGGGCGACCGCGGCAAGCCGGTGCTCGACATCATCAAGGTGCTGTCGGAAGCCATCTTCGGCGTCGTCAACATCATCATGAAGGTCGCCCCCATCGGCGCCTTCGGCGCCATGGCCTTCACCATCGGCAAGTACGGCATCGCCTCGCTGGCCAATCTCGCCTACCTCGTCGGCGCCTTCTACCTGACCTCGGCGATCTTTGTGCTGGGCGTCCTCGGCGCGGTCGCCCGCTACAACGGCTTCTCGATCCTCAAGCTCATCCGCTACATCAAGGAGGAGCTGCTGCTGGTGCTCGGCACCTCGTCGTCCGAGTCCGCCCTGCCCTCGCTGCTCGAGAAGATGGAGCGCGCCGGCTGCTCCAAGCCCGTCGTCGGCCTCGTGGTCCCCACCGGGTACTCGTTCAACCTCGACGGCACCAACATCTACATGACGATGGCGGCCCTCTTCATCGCCCAGGCGACGGACACCCCGCTCACCTACGGCGAGCAGGGCCTGCTGCTCCTCGTGGCGATGCTGTCCTCGAAGGGGGCGGCCGGCGTCACCGGTTCGGGCTTCATCACCCTGGCGGCGACGCTGGCGGTGGTCCCCTCGGTGCCGGTCGTCGGCATGGCGCTGATCCTCGGCGTCGACCGCTTCATGTCCGAGTGCCGCGCGCTCACCAACTTCATCGGCAACGCGGTGGCCTGCATCGTGGTCGCCCGCTGGGAGGGCGAGGTCGACGAGGTCAAGCTCGCCGCCGCCCTCGGCGGCAAGCCGATGCCCCTCGACTCGGAGCTCCCGGCCCTGCAGCCGGCCGAGTGAGCCGACACCGGACCGGGCGCGCCGCGCCCGGTCCCTGCGAACGACATATCCCTGCGAACGACGAACCTGCGAACGACGAAAAGGGGGCGCGGACCGGCCGGTCCGCGCCCCCTTTTCGTTCGAGGCCCGGAGGGTTGGGCGCCTATTCCACCGTGACGGACTTGGCGAGGTTGCGCGGCTGGTCGACGTCTTTGCCCATGAAGACGGCGGTGTGGTAGGCGATCAGCTGGATCGGCACCGCGTAGACGATGGGCGCCACCACCGGGTCGAGGTCCGGCATCGTCACGGTGGCCATGGTGTCGAGGCCGGCCGCGGCCGCGCCCTTGGCGTCGCCGATCAGGATGATGCGCCCGCCGCGCGCCGCCACCTCCTGCATGTTCGAGACCGTCTTCTCGAAGATCGCGTCGTGGGGGGCGATCACGATCACCGGCACGCTCTCGTCGATGAGGGCGATGGGGCCGTGCTTGAGTTCACCCGCCGCATAACCTTCCGCGTGGATGTAGCTGATTTCCTTGAGCTTCAGGGCGCCCTCCAGCGCCATCGGGTAGCTGGTGCCGCGCCCCAGATAGAGCACGTCGCGGGCCTTGGCGACCTCGCGGGCCAGGATCTCGATCGACCCTTCGAGCTTGGTCGCATCGGCCATCAGGCCCGGCACGGTGATCAGCGCGTCGACGAGGCGGCGCTCCGCCTCCGGGCTCAGGGTGCCGCGCGCCCGGCCCGCATGGATGGCGAGGCACAGCAGCACGGTGAGCTGGCACGAGAACGCCTTGGTGGAGGCGACCCCGATCTCGGGGCCGGCCAGGGTCGGCACGGTGGCGGAGGCCTCCCGCGCGATGGTGGAGGTCGGCACGTTCACCACCGCCAGGGTGTGCTGGCCCTGCGCCCTGGCGTAGCGGAGCGACGCCAGGGTGTCGGCGGTCTCGCCGGATTGCGAGATCACCAGGGTGAGCCCGTCCCGGTCCAGCGGCGGCTCGCGGTAGCGCGCCTCCGAGGCGACGTCGATCTCGACGGGCAGGCGCGCCAGGCTCTCGAACCAGTACTTGGCCACGAGCCCGGCGTAATAGGCGGTGCCGCAGGCGGTGATCGAGATCCGCGAGAGCGTGGCGAAGTCGAAGGGCAGGGCCTCGGGCAGGGCGACGCGCCCCTGGGCGAGGTCGACGTAGTGGGCCAGCGTGCGGCCCACCACCTCGGGCTGCTCGTGGATCTCCTTGGCCATGAAGTGGCGGTGGTTGCCCTTCTCCACCCGGAAGGCCTGGGCGACGATGCGCTGGCGCTCGCGGGTGACCGGCCGGCCGGCCTGGTCGCGGATCTCGGCGCCGTCGCGCGACAGGACCGCCCAGTCGCCCTCGTCGAGATAGGTGATCTCCTGGGTGAAGGGCGCCAGCGCCAGGGCGTCCGAGCCGAGATAGGTCTCGCCCTCGCCGTAGCCGATGGCCAGCGGCGCCCCGTGGCGGGCGCCGATCAGGAGGTCGTCGTGCCCGGCGAAGACGAAGCCCAGCGCGAACGCCCCGTGCAGGCGCGGCAGGCAGGCGGCCACCGCCTCGACGGGGCCGAGGCCCTGGTCCATGGCGTGGCTGACGAGCTGGGCCACCACCTCGGTGTCGGTCTCGCTCTCGAAGCGCACGCCCTGCGCCTGGAGCTCGGCCTTCAGCGCGCGGAAATTCTCGATGATGCCGTTATGGACCACCGCGAGCCGGGCGGTGGCGTGCGGGTGGGCGTTGGTCTCGTTGGGGCGCCCGTGCGTCGCCCAGCGGGTGTGGCCGATGCCGATGCTGCCGCCGAGCGGCGCGTCGCGCAGGCGCATCTCGAGGTTTCCGAGCTTGCCCTCGGCCCGCCGGCGCTCCAGGTGCCCCCGCGTCAGGGTGGCGATGCCGGCCGAGTCGTAGCCGCGATATTCGAGCCGGCGCAGGGCTTCCACCAGCTGCCCGGCCACGGCGTCCCGTCCGACGATACCAACGATTCCGCACATGGGTCTGGGTCTCTCAGGAGTCCGGCACTGGGGTCGGGCACGCACGGGCCCATCCGGGCTTGTACCGGATCGGGACGGGCAGGCGCCAGCCACCCGGCCCGAAGGCCGGCCGGGGGCGACATCCGCCCCCATGGCCAGTCTGCCCCGGCAATCCTGAACACGGGCTTGCGGCGCCGGGACGCCCCGACCTTCCGGCGAGCGCCCCCACGTCCTGTGCCGACAGGTCCTGCGCTTACAGGTCCTGCGTTTTCTTGGCCCGCGCCGCCTTCTCCGCCTGCAGGGCCGCGCGCTTGCCCGGCGCCCAGCCGGGCAGGGTGCGCTGGCGGGCCCGCGTGACCGCCAGGGCGTCCTCCGGCACGTCGCCGGCGATCACCGAGCCGGCGCCCACGATGGCCCCCGCCCCGACGTTGACGGGGGCCACCAGGGCGGTGTTGGAGCCGATGAAGGCCCCCGCCCCGATCCGCGTCCGGTGCTTGTTCACCCCGTCGTAGTTGCAGGTGATGGTGCCGGCCCCGAGATTGGCGCCCGCCCCGACCTCGGCATCGCCCACATAGGTCAGGTGGTTGGCCTTGGCGCCCGCCCCCATCCGGGCGTTCTTGACCTCGACGAAGTTGCCGATGCGCGCGCCCGTCTCCAGCACGGCGCCGGGGCGCAGGCGGGCATAGGGGCCGATCTGGACGCCGGCCGCCAGGGTGGCGCCCTCCAGATGCGAGAAGGCATGCACCACGCAGCCGTCGCCCACCGTCACGCCGGGCCCGAACACCACGTGAGGTTCCACCAGAACATCCCGCCCCAACACCGTGTCGACATGGAAGAAAACCGTCTCCGGCGCGATCAGGGTCGCGCCCGCCGTCTGGGCCGCCCGGCGCAGGCGCCCCTGGATCTCGGCCTCGGCGACCGCGAGCTGGATCCGGTCGTTGACCCCCTGCGCCTCGGCCTCCGACACCGGCACCACCGCCACGGGCAGCCCGTCCGCCACCGCGAGGCCGACGGCGTCGGGCAGGTAGTATTCGCCCGCCGCGTTGGCGTTGCCGATGCGGGTCAGGAGGGCGAGCGCGCGGGTACCCGACAGGGCCATCAGGCCGGCATTGCACAGGGTGACGGCGCGCTCCGCCGCGCTCGCATCCTTCTCCTCGCGGATCGCCAGCACGCGGTCCCCGTCCGTCAGCACCCGGCCGTAGCCGGCCGGGTTCGGCGTCCGGAACGCCAGCACCGCGACGGCCGCCCCCTCCGCCAGCGGGGCCCGCAGGCGCGACAGGGTCGCGGCGGTGATCAGCGGCGTGTCGCCGAAGGCGATCACCACGTCGTCGTCGCCCGCCTCCAGGGCCGCGCGGGCGGCCAGCACCGCGTGCGCGGTGCCGAGGCGCTCGGCCTGCGGGTAGGTCGCGGCGCCGGGCGCCAGGGCGGCGACCTCGCGGGCGACCGCCTCCTGGCCCGGCTCCACCACCACGGCGATGCGGCCGGCCCCGGCACCCTGCGCCGCGGCGAGCACGTGCCCCAGCATGGTCCGGCCGGCGACCCGGTGCAGCACCTTCGGCAGGTCCGAGCGCATCCGCGTGCCCTTGCCGGCGGCGAGCACGATGGCGGTGAGGCTGCGCCCCGTCTTCCCGGTCGTCTGGTCCGTCATCGCGCGTTCCGCCGCTGCCCAAGCTGTTGCTTCCCGCCGGCTAAAGCGCGGACGGGGCCGTTTCAAGTCCGGATCCCGCGCCGGACACGTTTCCGCGCTTCGACCGCGCCCCGAACGAACGGTCCGGAACCCTCCGGCGTTGACCACCGTGGTCCGGGACGGCTTAAGCACCGGTTCAGGGCTCCGCATGGTAGACCGCCCGCAGCCCCTCGCCTTCTCCGCGCAGCCCGCGCCGACCAGACGGACCCGATGACGCCGCCGAACCCGGATTTCCCCGACGACCCGACCGCCGGCGATCCCAGCCGCCGCACCGTGCTGCGGCAGGCCGGCCTCGCCACCTTGGCCGTCGGCCTCGCCGCCCTGCCCCGCGCCGCCGCCGCCGCCGACGAGGCCCCGGCCCTGCCCGCCGACGGCACGCCGTTCCAGCCCGGCCTCGTCACCGACCTCGCCCGGGCCCTGGCCAAGCGCCCCTACGCGGCGCCCCGCACCGACGACCTGCCCGACGCCCTGACCGGCCTCAACCGCGAGCAATACGCCGCGATCCGGACCCGGCCCGGCAGCGCGGTCTGGGCCGAGGCCGGCCTCGGCTTCACCCTCGAGCCCCTGCATCGCGGCTCGGTGTTCCGCTCCCGCGTGGCGCTCGCCCTGGTGGAGGAGGGCGTCGTGCGCGCCCTGCCCTACGACCCGGCCCGGTTCGAGACGGACGGGATCGCTCTCCCCACCCTGAAGGACGACCCCGGCTATTCGGGCTTTCGCGTCCGCGCCCGCTTCCGCGGGGGCGAACTCAGCGACTTCGCGATGTTTCAGGGGGCGTCGTTCTTCCGCCTCCTGGCCACCGGCCAGGGCTTCGGCGTGACGGCCCGGGCGCTGACCCTGCGCCCGGCCGACGCCAAGGGCGAGGAATTCCCCGAGTTCCGCGCGATCTGGATCGAGCGGCCCGGCCCCGGCGGCCCCCTCGTCCTGCACGCCCTGGTCGATTCGCCCTCCGCCGCGGCGGCCCTGCGCATGAGCCTGCGCCCCGGCGACGCCTCCCTCTGCGACGTCGAGGGCACGGTCTTCGCCCGCGCGGCCATCGACCATCTCGGCCTCGGCGGCATGACTACGAGCTACCTGTTCGGCCCCCACGACCGGCGCGGGGCCGACGACGCCCGCGCGGGCGCCTTCGCCAGCGGCGGCCTGCAGATCCGGACCGGGTTCGGCGAGGCGATCTGGCGCCCGGTGCGCAACCCCCAGACCCTGCAGATCTCCTCCTTCGTGGACGAGAACCCGAAGGGCTTCGGCCTGATGCAGCGGGCGCGGGACTACGCCGCCTTCCAGGACGACGTGCAGCACTGGGAGTGGCGCCCCTCCCTCTGGCTCGAGCCCCTGGGCGCCTGGGGACCGGGGGCGGTGACCTTGCTGGAGATCCCGAGCGATTCCGAGTTCAACGAGAACGTGCTGGCCTATTGGCGCCCGAAGGCGACCCTGGCGGCCGGGGCCGAGATGCCCTTCAGCTACCGCCAGCACTGGTGCTGGCAGCCCCCCGAGCCGCCGAAGGTGGCCCAGGTCTCGGGCACGCGCAGCGGGCGCGGGCCCGACAACCGCCGCCTGTTCCTGGTGGACTTCACCGGCGAGGGCATCGCCGCCCCCGGGGACCTCCAGACCCAGCTCAGCGCCGCCTCCGGGGCGATCCCGTCGAGCACCCTCTACCGCTACCCCGAGCGCGACACCCTGCGGGTGGCCTTCGAGCTCGATCCGAAGGGCGAGAAATCCTGCGAATTGCGGCTCAACCTGCAGCGCGCCGGCGCCCCGCTCACCGAAACCTGGCTCTACCGTTGGACCCCGTGACCGCATCCCCGCTCTCCCCCGACATCGCTCCCCCGGCCGAGATCATGCCCCCGGCCGGGACCGCGCCCGCGGCCGGGCCGGCCCCCGGGCCCTTCGCCGCCGCGATGCCCCCCGAGGCGCCGCTGCCGATGCCGGTGCAGGACCTGGAGCGCTGGGACCCGGCCGAGGGCCACCGGCCGGCCGCGCGCCACGGAAAGCCGTGGCTCGCCCGCGCCTTCGTCTTCGGCGGGGCGGCCCTGCTCACCGCCTACGGCGCCCTGCAGATGTACGAGGTGGTGGCGGTCTCCGGCGGCACCACGGCGCTGCAATACGTGCTCCTCGCCCTCTTCACCCTGAACTTCTCCTGGATCGCGCTCGCCTTCACGGGCGCGATCCTCGGGTTCCTCGTGCTCCTGCGCGGATTGAAGACCCCGGCCCTGCCGGCGCGGCTCACCACCCGCACCGCGGTGGTGATGCCGGTCTACAACGAGGCCACCGCCCGCACCTTCGCGGGCGTCGAGGCGATGCGGGCCGAGATCGACGCCACCGGCCACGGCGCGGCCTTCGACTACTTCGTCCTGTCGGATTCGACCCAAGGGGATGCCTGGATCGCCGAGGAGCGCGCCTTCCTGGCCCTGCGCGCCCGCTGGGGGGCGCAGGGCCGGCTCTACTACCGGCACCGGCCGAAGAACCACCACCGCAAGGCCGGCAACATCGGCGACTTCGTCTCGCGCTGGGGCGGGGCCTACGACCACATGCTGGTGCTCGACGCCGACAGCCTGATGACCGGCGCCTGCGTGGTGCATCTCGCCGCCGCCATGGAGGCGGACCCGGATGCCGGCATCATCCAGTCGCTGCCGCTGATCATCAACCGCAACACCCTGTTCGCCCGGGTCCAGCAATTCGCCGCGCGGATCTACGGGCCGGTCATCGCCACGGGCCTGTCCGTCTGGTCGGGCCGCGACGGCAATTACTGGGGCCACAACGCCATCATCCGCACCCGCGCCTTCGCGGCGTCCTGCGGGCTGCCCGACCTTAAGGGCAAGCCGCCCTTCGGCGGCCACGTGCTCAGCCACGACTTCGTGGAGGCGGCCCTGATCCGGCGGGCCGGCTGGAGCGTGACCATGCTGCCGGCCCTGCCCGGCTCCTACGAGGAGAGCCCGCCCTCGCTCATCGACGTCGCCGTGCGCGACCGGCGCTGGGCGCAGGGCAACCTCCAGCACAGCCGCATCATCGGCACGGCGGGGCTGGCCCTCGCCTCCCGCCAGCACTTCGCCACCGGCATCGCCGGCTACGTCGCCTCGCCCCTCTGGCTCGCCCAGCTCGTGGTCGGCATCGCCCTGGTGCTCCAGACCGCCTATGTGCGGCCGGAATACTTCACCTCCGAGTTCGGGCTCTACCCGGTCTGGCCGCGCTTCGATCCCGTGCGCGCGCTCCAGCTCTTCGGCCTGACCATGGGCATCCTGCTCGCCCCGAAATTCCTCGGCCTGATCCTGGCGCTGATCGACGGCCCCGTGCGCCGGGCCTGCGGGGGCGCGGTCCGCCTCGTCCTGTCGAGCCTGATCGAGATCCTGCTCTCGGCGCTGATCGCCCCCATCGCGATGCTGATACAGTCGGGCTCGGTCTTCCAGATCCTGCTCGGGCGCGACACCGGCTGGAACCCGCAGCGGCGCGACGACGGCTCGATCCCCTGGTCCGACATCGTGCGCCGCCACCGCTGGCACATGGCGCTGGGGCTGGTGACGGGCGTGGCGGCCTTCGCCATCGCCACCTCGCTGTTCCTCTGGATGTCGCCCACCATCCTGGGCCTCGTGCTCGCGATTCCGATCTCCTGGGCCAGCGGCCAGCTCGGCCTCGGGCTGGCCCTGAAGCGCCTCGGCCTGCTGATGACCCCGGAGGAGCGGGCCCCCCCCGCCATCGCGGCGCAGGCCGGGGTGCTCGCCCGCCGCAACGCCGAGGCCGGCCTCGACGACGCGGACGCGCTCGGCGCCCTGCACGCCGATGCCGGCCTCGCCGCGGCCCATGCGGCGATGCTGCCCGAGACCGCCCCGCGCCCGCGCGGGGTCATCGACCCCGACCGGGCGCTCGCCCAGGCCAAGGTGGTGGAGGCGGAGGGCATCGCCGAGGCCCGGGCCTGGCTGACCCCGAAGGAGCGCATGGCCCTCCTCCACGACCGCGCCCTCCTCGACCGGCTCGGCCGCCTCGCGCCCTGAACCCCGCGCCGCCGACGCGCCGCCTCGGCGACCGGACCCGGCGCGGGCTCGGCCTTTGCCCGAGGCCTTTGCCCGGACTTTGCCGCGGCGGTTGACGCCGCCCTCCGGGCAGCCATAGACAGGATCCGCCGGTCGCGCTGTCGACCGGAAGCGGCGGGTCCCGGCCCGGCGCTTCGGCAGAGGCAGATCCGCCTGCCTCTGCAAGGGCTTGGAAGGGTGGCCGAGTGGTTTAAGGCAGCGGTCTTGAAAACCGCCGTGGGTGCAAGCCCACCGTGGGTTCGAATCCCACCCCTTCCGCCAGTATATTCCTAAGCCCTTGATAGGGCCAGAAGCGTTGACTTTCAGAGGGTTAGGCGGCATCCCTGCTACAGGTTGTTGCTACAGGTGACCCTCCCAGATGGGGCTTGAGACCCGCCTCGTTCGACGCAAGACCGGCACCTACTCGTTCCGCGCTTGGGTGCCCCCTGAGCTTCGTGAGGTGATCCCTGGTGGCCGTAGCGGTCAGAAGTGGATCGCCCTAGGGACCTCGGACAGGGCTGAAGCGGTGCGTAGGGCACGCCTCAGGTCCGTGGAGTTCGACCGGGAGCTGGAAGCTGCCCGTCGTCGCCTGTCTGGTGCCGTTGACCCCATCTCACAAGCGGAGGCCGATAGGCTGGCTGCTGCGTGGCTCTCGAAGCTCCTGAAGGAGGACGAGAAGAACCGCGAACAGGGAGTCCCCTCCGACCGCTTTGAGCGGATGGTGGAGGCAGCCGAGTACGTGGCTCCCCTCGTTGCTAAGGAACTTGCCACCGGCAGCATGGACACGATCTGGATGGAGGTCGAAGGCGTCCTAAAGGCCAATGGTCTGGCTGCGCCTGAGGGCTCGGAGGACTGGAGGCGTCTCGGGTTTGCGATGCTGAAGGCTCAGAAACGTTGGGCAGACGCCATGCTCCAGCGGAACCAAGGCGAGGTGGTGGACACCCCTGCCCCGCCCAAGGCAGCCTCAGCGCCCCGTTCCTGCACCGTTGAGGAGCTGATTACCGCCTACCTCGCGGACCCCACGAGGAGCCGCACAGCGGGCACACTGAAGACCTATCAGACCGTGTTCCGGGCTATGCGGGAGCTGCTAGGCCCTGACACGCCCGTGGACAGCGTTCACCGGGTGGACTGTGAGCGCATCCGAAACGTCGTCATGCGCCTGCCCAGGAATGCCACGCAGCGGTTCCCGAAGCTGTCCCTGGAGGATGCTGCCAAGGTGGCTGATGCGGAGAAGCTGGAGCGCCTGGGTGTCGCGGCAGTCAACAACTACCTCCACAACCTCTCGGCCCTGTTCAAGTGGGGCGTGAAGAACTGGCGTGTGGTCCGTAACCCAGCCGAGGGCCTCGCGCTGCCTGATGATCGAGACCAGCGGGACCTCCGTCAGCCGTTCAGCACGGCGCAGCTCCAGGCCATCTTCAACTCCCCGCTCTACACGGGCTGCCAGGACGATGAGGAGGGCTACGCCAAGCCGGGACCGAACGTGATTCGTAGGGGCCGCTTCTGGGTGCCCCTCTTATCACTCTGGACGGGCATGCGTCTGGGCGAATGCTGCCAGCTCCGGGTGGAGGACGTTACGGAGCTGGAGGGCATCCCAGTCATCCTCATTGACGATGCTGGGGAGCCTGGGGCCGATGAGGCTGACAAGAAGCGGGTGAAGACCGAGGCCGGTAAGCGGTTCGTGCCGGTCCACCCCGAGCTTCAGCGTATCGGGTTCCTGGAGTTTACCGCGAGGATGCGCGCGAAGGGCGAGAGGCGTCTCTTCCCAGAGCTAAAGCCAGATGCGCTGGGCTACCTCTCAGGGCCGTTCTCGAAGTGGTTCAACGACAAGCGCCGCTTCCTAGGGAAGCTCGACATGGCCGTAACGGGGGTCTCGTTCCACAGCTTCAGGCACAACTATCGGGACGCGCTTCGGGAGGCTGAGATTGGTCTTGAGCGGGTCCGTGCGCTGGGTGGCTGGCGAAGAGACAGCGATGGGGAAGAGTCGATCTACGGGAAGGGCTTGAAGGCTGCGACGCTGTATCGAGAGATTGAGAAGGTCCGGTATGCGGAACTCGATCTGACACACCTTCATGCCGCCAGCCTTGAGTGAGCCTCTAGTGCGGACGGCGGGAGACCCTCCGTACCACTCCAGATGATTATAAGTGTTGACGTTTTTCAGGCGACTTCGGAGGGCTTTGTAGCGGCCTTTGTAGTGGCTTACAATCTACAGCACTGTTTCAGCGCCACCGACGGAACCAGGTAGAGGCCCTTGTGAGAGCCATGGCCAGCAAGCCCCTGCCGAGCCTCATCACGACGTTCAGTGAGATGGAGGTGTCACTTGCGGAGCTGGCCCAGCAACAAGAGGCTGTGGGGACGGCTCTACGCGATACTGCCAAGCCAGTGGTGTCCAAGAGGCTGGATGATCTGGAAGCCGCTCTGAAAGCTGAAGGAGCCACTGACGTTGGCAGATCGAACGTCCTGCTGCGCCAATTGGTGGATCACTGCGTGATCCTGTTTGACCGAAGCGCGTGCAGACGGCGACCTGGAGGGCAGATCAAGTTCGCCTGGAAGGGTGGCGTGGAGACTTAGCTTCACTGGGGTCTGCTATCCGGCAAGATCACCTAAAGCAAACTTTCTGATACAACGGCAGGACTGGATAGAGTTTAAATGCCCATTTTTACTCGGCGGCGATTGGCAGCCATGCTCTCAGAAATTGATAGCAAGCTGAATAACCAGAAACGCAGAGACCTGATCGCCCGATTAGATCACAGAAAAACCGATCAGGCCTTAGCCGCCGAAGCAGAACTAAGCCTGCTATGGGCCTTGTCAAAACTGGACGATATCGAAATAGAGCCTGAATTTAACGGTAGGAAACCCGAAGCGCTCGCTCGGAATGTCATACCTGGGCGCGTCTCAGTAATCGAGGTAACCGCTCTATCAGATGAGGGGATGTCCGGTGAGCCAGAAATGAAGCGGGCTGTCGAGCTTCTGTCTGCGGTTGCCGACCAAACGCGAAAACGCGCACGCTTCAACTTGTTCTTTAGATTTCAAGAAGTTTCTGGATGGGGAGCAGAAGGTCATTTTAGGCGTAGATGTATCAGCAGAGACTTCCAACCAGACGCGGACGTGAAAGCCAAGTTAACTGCGTGGATCAAAGGTTGGCCCGCAAGCCAATCACAGTCCGTTCGCTTGTCTAATAAGGAGATTGACGTCGTTGTAGAATACCGTGAACGCACCTACGTCGGACATAACTTTTTTTCAAGCATGCCGCCAGTTGCAGGCTCCCTAGAGGATAATAGCCTTTACAAAGCCCTTCGGAACAAAGAGGGGCAACTACCGACAAAATCTACAGAGGTATGTCCGTGTATTTTTATTATGGACGTTGGATCAGGCTTACTGCGAAATATTACTAATAAGGATGCATATTCATACTCAGGCCAAGAAATTATTCTTCATTTCTTGCGTAAATCAAAAATAGAAGTTGTGGTCATCTTCTCATGCAAAAGAGATTGGCACGGCTTTGTTCCTATGCATAATCCACTTAACTGGACCATCTCCTTCTACCATCAAGAAAGCATTAGCGCGGCTGATTTGAGTAAACTATTAGAGATCGCCTCTGTATTACCTCCTCCTCGTGCTGAGGGTTACAACGCACGTGCGCGGCACAAAGACGGACATTTCGATCCACAAGCGTCAGGTGGATGGTTAGGCACAAAGTGGAAATCGGAGTACGGCGTTATGACACAAGTAAAAATCTCAGCAAGGATGCTCCAAGAGCTGCTTGCTGGCCGCATGTCAGCTGCTGATTTCAAAGAAAGCGCGTTTTCTGGCGAAAAGAATTTGTTTGAAAATGCGCTTAATAGCGGATTGACAATCAAAAGTACCGAGGTAGAAAGTTGCGGCTTAGACAAAGATGACGATTATGTAGTTTTTAATCTGGATTTCGATTTTTCAGCCGCGAGATTTGATACTAAACCAGCCGGAGACAAACCAGCCTAACCCCTTTCTATGTCTGTATTGCTGCGGCAAGAGAAACAAAAAGGGATGAGCCCTTGCAAGCCACTCCGGTTAGTCGTTTGCGATGTGCCCACCGGTCATTGGCTACCACTTCCTGTTGGCCCTGCTGTGCCCGACAGCGCATCCTGCAGCTCTACTGACAAGCGCAGCATTTATCCTCACCCTAGCGGTGACGCTCCTCACCCGATTCTCAGGGCTCGGCACTAATAGGAATATTATTATGCCTTTGTTCAAACCGAGATAATTGCCTATCTCTATCTGCGAGGCCGCTTGAATAGGGGGTCATCCAAAAGGCGACTAGCTTTACGCGCCAAGCCAGACTGTCCAACAAACACAAAATGGTGATCTCGTGCGTAAACATGCCACTCCGAACCTCGAATAACAGCACGATTGAAGTTCGCAACGAATGCCTCGCTCACATTATGTTCTGTAGGCTCACGATTTGAATCGGCATTGTCAAACGCGCCTATTAAGCCCAACTCAGGCGAAATTGGAAATAGCACCTCGGTGCCTGTCATCCCGTACCCCAAGCGCATAGGTTGCGGCAGTTGTTCTGTCGCAAGGAGACAGACGGGATGGTCGCTTGTTACAAAACCACCTGATTTGGACGGTGCTTGAACCAGCATCCATCGTCTTCGGAAGAACGTAGCAAGTGTACTATCGAATGCCGAAAACTCTAATTCAGAGTGATAGCTTGTTGTCGTTTTGAATTCATATGCCCCGCTTGCTACGAAGTTTTTTATTTCATCGTAAGCGACATCCGACCCAGTAATAAAGCCGGCACCGCGAGCTTTTGCAATCTGCCCAGCCCACCTTTGCGGTGTAGCAAGCGAGGTGCCCATGATTGCCTGTGCGACACGCGAGTGAAATTGACGGAAGTTTTCTCGAAAACGGGGGTTTCTTATCGCGAGGAGGCACATGAAGTTCAAGAGCGTAGCACGATCGCTCTCGTTGCTCAGCGAACGCGCAGCGATGATACTTCTCAAAGCCTGCGCAGCTTCGGACTCGAAATCTGCTAGGGCATTCTCAAGAGCATCCGGTGGATGACCATCAACGTCGATGCGGTTGAAATCCTGTTCGACGGCAACGTTTGCTAATGATGTTGGGTATGACTTTCTTGTCCTGGCATCAAAGACAAGCGTTTGCTGCTTTTTGCCACGCGAAACAGCAAAAGCCCTCAAGTAGCACTGCGCCACGTAGTGGTGCCGCCGAGCCGTACTCATGCACTCTCCTTCATTCGGTGATTGATCTTAGCACATCACGGCTTCCCCGCTCGCGATCCCGTCCACGCGCTCGTTCAGCTCGTGTCCAGCGTGCCCCTTCACCCACACCCAGGTGACGCTCTCGTGCCGCGCTACGGCCATCTCCAGGTTCTGCCATAGCTCCTTGTTTGCCACAGGTTTCCCCCCGGCTGCCTTCCATCCCTTGGCCTTCCAGCCGGGAAGCCACTCGGTGATCCCCTGGATGACGTACTTGCTGTCACCCAGCATGGTGACCACAGCGCCAGGGCTGAGGGCACCGAGGCCCGCGATGGCTGCCGTCAGCTCCATCTTGTTGTTCGTGGTGCTGGCCTCGCGGCCCTTCACGATCTTCTCCGCGCCCGTGCGGGTGTTCACAAGAATGGCCCCGTAGCCACCCCGTCCAGGGTTGCCCTTACAGGCCCCGTCGAAGGCAATGGTGATCTCGCGTGGTGTGCTCTTGATGGTCTCGTCTGACATCGTTCGTGATCCTGTTCTGAAACGAAAAAGGGAGGCGCCCTTGCGAGCCCCTCCCGGTTGTTTGTCTGTGATGTGCCCTTCCCGGTTACTTGGCCGGGAGGAGCGATGATGTGGCGTTGATGGTCTGGAGCATCAGCGGGTAGTTATGCAGCACGTTCAGTGCCCTGGAGAGGTTGCGAACGTCCCCGCTGACCAGCTTGCCGCCCTCGTGGAAGGAGCTGGTGACCCCGCCGACCCCCTTCATGAAGTCGTCCACTAGCCCGGCAGTGGGGTTGGCGAGCAAGCCTGCTGAAGGGTTCTGAGTGGATCGGGTGTTGAACCACGGGTCGAAGCCCGCGATCCCCGCTCCGAAGTCGAAGGCACCAGGGATGAGGGACGAAGCACCCGCTCTCTGGAACCCCGCCATAGCGATCTTGGCATCCGACAGGCGGTCGCTCGCAGCCTTCTTCTTGTCCTCCTCGGACATGCCAAGGAGGTTGAGGTTGGTCTGGACGGTGTACGCCATGGCCCCGAACATCATCGAAGCCATGAACCCGAACAGGTCGTTCAGCTCGTGATTATGAACCGCTGAGAGCGTTTGCTTCGACCAAGCGCCGATAACGAAGTTCCTGAACTGGAACAGTATCTTGGCGAAGGGCGAACCCAGCATCGCGTTCATCTGCCCCAGGTCATTCTGCTGAATGGTCCTGCGGGTCCACGTTGTGATCGCGTGCTCGAAGGCAGAGCGAGCCTGGGGCTCCCACTGCTCCAGACCGAGGATTTGAATGTCGCGTCCCCTCTCACCCTTGATGGTAGCGCTGTGCGTCTTGATCTCCTTCAGCACCCGCTTCTGCATGTCCTGATCGAGGCCGATAAGGCGCATCCGCTTCTCGGAGAGGGCACCATCCTCCAGGGCAGCCGCACGGAACTTCGACACCGCAGCCTTCATCGCCCAACGCTCTTGGAACGTGGTGATGGGGGCCAGGGAGACCATCGAGGTGTAGCGTGAAGCCTTCTTGGTGATCTGTTCAGCGGCATCGAGACGGGAGCTTCTGGAGGCACCGTCAGCCATCTGAGAGGCCACGTCGTTGCCCTGCCAAGTGATCCCAGAGCCACGGAGATGGTCCGTGCCGCTGGTGAAGGCGTACTCCCAGTCCTCCAGCTCGTCCCGAAGGAGCTTGCCGGTCTTGGCGTCTCGCATGAAGTCACGGAAGCCAGGGATGGTCTGGAGCATGTGCTTCACGCCGAACTCACCCAGGATGCGACCGAACTCAGCCACCGACGACCATCCGGCCTGGGACATCAGGCGCACGAAGTTGACGTTCTGGACCACCCTCATGGCCTGGCCGAGCCGCGTCCGGTCCACGCTCTGTGGCACTCCACGGATCGTGTCGTAGGCAAACTGGAGGTCGTTCAGTTCCCGCTCCAGGGTCTTGGCGCGATCCTGGGGGCGAAGGTCACTGTCCAGAGCGCGTGCCTGGGCCATGAGCTTCTGCCAGTCGCCATCGGAATGGATGCCGTCCACGAGGTACTTCGGAGCGTCCCCGTCAGGGTGCCACTTCGGGTTCTCGATCCGCATCTGACCGAAGGCCACAGCCCCCGACATCTGCTTGTTGTAGGCGTGGACGATGGCGTGCATGTTGTCCTCCCAGAGGTCTGCTATGGCGACCTCACGGGCCCCGTTGCGTCCCTCCAGGGTCATTGAGAAGTTCTCGTCCATGACCGTCCGGCGCTTCTGACGGCTCGTCATCGACTTGCTCCCTTCAGCACTGGCCTTCTCATCGAGCTGGTAGAGGGCCTTGTTCACCTCCACCTCATCGAGCCCGTAGCGCACCAGATCAGCCCGTAAGGTCTCCACGTCAGACCCTGAGAGGGCCTTCATGGTGGTCATCTCCTGCCCTGCATCCACCTTTGCGAGGCGGTCGTAGTAGTAGGAGCCCAACTTGGCGGCGAACTTCGGATCGAGGTCAGGGTTCTTCCGCTCGATGGCCGTGCCGATGAGCCTGCGAAGCTCGTTCCCGTGCTCCATGTTCAGCTCGTTGAAGCGGCCCCAGTTGGTGTACCGAGGGAGGTAGTTCGGGTTGTCGGCCCAGTCCTCGGCACCCGGTAAGGGACGCATGGTCTCACCGCGCTTGTAGCCAGGGTTACGGGCGTACTCGCGCCAGCTCTCGGACTGCTTCTGCCACGCGGTCGCCATCTGCTTCACAGCAGGATCGACCTGGGCCAGAGGGTCAGAGTTGCGGACGGCGTAGGAGATGGAGCGTTGGAACTCCACTTCCTTGCCCCCGAACTCCCAGTCGTACCATGAGATGTTGTTCCGCTTCCGGTAGTCGCCCGTAGCGGCCTCGTACTCACGCGACCAAGCCGTGTTGGCCTGCTCCTGAAGTTGCCGTGCCTGGGCCTCCACGGGGATCGAGACAGCCTTCGAGGTGTTCTTGTTGCCCACTGTATCCTGCACCAGGGTGTCGGTCAGAGCGGCAACGAGAGGGTTCTTTGAGTTCTTGTGACGGGCCATGTCGAACCGCATCGGGTTCACGAAGGCGTCTCCCGTGGCTTCCGTCTCAAGGAAGCTCATCTCGTAGGTGTCAGAGCGGACGGCATCCCGCTGCCAGGGCACTGAGGCAGCACCGGCAGATTTGTTGTCGAACGCTGTTCCACTCTCCAGCTCGGTGCGGAGGGTGTGCATGGACTTCACGGCCTGCTCTGCCGTCTCCTCGATGTGGGTGCCCTTCCAGGCATGACGGTTGAGAGCCAGGTATCCCGCAGTGCCCATCACGCCAGCCCAGAGGGCGTCCTGCGTCTCGTAACCGGGCTTGTTGAGCATCGCGGGAATGTCCGAGGCGACCGCTCCCAGAGCACCATCAGCAGCCGCTGCGCCAAAGCGGGCCACACGACCTGCACCAGCGAGCTTCGCCACAGCACCCACAGGTGCCAGGAAGGAGATGGCGAGGCCCGCAGGATCAGCCAGTCCGACTGCCATGCGGACGAGAGAGCCATACTTCGTGGCGGCAAGCCTACGCTCTCGTTCCGCATCGGCCTGAGCCTGCCTTACGCGGAAGTCCCAGTCCTGTTCAGACGACGCTATCGAAAGGTAAGGCAGATAGCGGGCGTCCAGCGCCTTGATCTCGTCCTGCTGAAGGAGCTGTTTTGTGACCTTGAACGCGGGATCGTAGACGGCCTTGTTGTTGGACTTCAGGGCATTGGCGATCATCCAGTCCTGCGTGGCCGAAGCCTGGGCAGCCTGGACGAGGGAGTAGCTCCGGTCCTCCTCGGCTTTCACCCGCTGACGGTCATCCTCACGGGAGAAGGGGATGCGCTGAGAGGTGCTGGCCGGGTCACTGGTCATGCCCATGCGGGCGATCTTGGAGGCGCGCGCGTCCAGGGCCTCGATGTGCCACGGCTCGTGGCTCATGGGGAACCCAAGGCCGTACTTGGCTGCGTTGGCGTGGAGCCACTCCTTCACGGCAGGGTCGCCGTTCATGTTGAGGTCGGCAGCCTTGCCGTGGTTGTGCATCGAGTTGCCGGGAGGAGCGACCCACTTACGGGCAGCCTCCTCCGAGCCGTACTTCTTCACGGCAGCATCGAACAGCTCGGCCTGACGCTCCGGGGAACGGAAGCCAGAGTTGATCTGGAACTTGGCCCGAAGGTTCTCAGGCATGTCCGCGACCATGTTCGCGAGGCGGGACTTGAGGTCCCAGTCCATCTTGTCGAGGTGCTCGGCATCGTGACCGGGAGCCAGGAAGGGCTTGAGGTCGATACGGGGCTTCGGGTGAGCCCCTTCCTCGCCCATCTTCCCACCGGCCCAGGTGTAGAGGTCACCGACCGTCCGCACGTTCTTGAAGATGCCGGGGTTGGAGGCGATGGCTGCCGTGTCGAGGACGCGATCCACCGGAGTGTCAGGGGACGCCTTCAGGATCATGGCACCACCCGTGGGACCGAAGACCCACCCTAACTTGCTCTCAGAGGCCGTAGGCGCACGCCCAAGGACGCGCGTCAGGTTCTCGTTGATCTCCCGCATGTAGTACGGGGCGACACGGGCCTGCTGGATGGGGTCCAACCGGTTGTTCAGGCCGAGCTGGGGGTAGCGGGCCGAGAGGTCGTTCCACGTCCCGTCCACGATCTGGAACAGGCCCTTGGCGCTGGAGGTACGGGCACGAGCGCCGGGGTTATCGGTGCTCTCAGTGGTCGCCACGCGGCGCATGAGGTTCACGTCAACACCCGCTGAGGCGGATGAACGCTCCAGCTCGGGCTCCCATGGGCCGTTCGATACCGGGGCCACGATGGGCTGGGTGATGCGGGGCGGTTGGATGCCCGTAGGAGCCTCAGGAGCGGGCATGGGAGCCGGAGGCTGGGCAACTACCGGGGCAGGCTTGGTGCCCGTCTGTGGGGCTGTAGGTGGCGCGGAAGGAACCGTTACGTTCTGCTCTGGAAGCGTAACGGCCCCTGAGGTGGCTTCCTGTGACGTAGGTGTGATGCTCTGGGGAGCGGACACAGGTGTGCCTTCGCTCGCGCCCTGTGACGGGACGGGATCGTTCATGTGGTTCTCGTGATGTTGGATGAAACGGAGAAAGCCCTAGCGTTCAGCTTGGGCGATGCGTGGGTACGTTTTCGAGCGTGTTGTGGACGTGGGTAATAGACCTTGCTCCCCCGGAGGGTATCAAAGGCATCAAGTCAGCTGGATGATTTAGTGAAACTAGATCCTTGGTGAACACATCGGGCGACATGTCACGGCGAAGTCTGGCACCTTGTAGCTGCCGACTGCGAAGGCTCACATAGCGACTGATAAGTTGCTGGGTCACCCCGAGTGCCGTTGCGATCTCTGTGTGTGTGAGAGCAGGACAGTGATCGAGAAGCCAGAGAACACTTCCTTGGATGTTCAGGTCATGCCGACCACGATTGTCTTTGAAAGCCTGAAGTGCCAGACGGGCGTCCATGACAGCGGAGCTACCTTGCTCGGCCTCCATAGTCTCGATGGTCGCAGACCACCGGCTGGAAACCCATTCTTGGCCCTCAGGGCCTACGACATCGAAGGGGTATTGGCCCTTGCGCTTTGCGGGGACGTGTTTACCGAGACCCTGTGTGATGACCCAAGGCATGAGGTGATGACGGTTATGTGATCTTCCTCCCGTGACGTAGAGAAAACCCATCTTCCGTAAAACAGCGCGCACCTTGATCTTACTGACGCTGTATCGGTCTCCTAGCTCTGTGAGGGTGATCCAGTCTCCTGCGCTTACGGTTACGAGTTCGCCGGTTCTCCGGTCGAGAACGGTGTCGGTGTATTCCATTTATGTTTTCGAGCGTGTTGTGAACGTGGGTAATAGACCTTGCTCCCCCGGAGGGATGACAAGGCAGGCTTTATGAGCAGGCATAGACTTCACTGAAGCGCCTCCAGGGCTCCCGCCAAAGACCTCATGCTCTGGTGCTTCGCCTCCTCCTGCTCTCGTTCGAGCTTGGCGAGGTACAAGCCGACACCCCCAAGGGCATCGGCCACCCATTGACCGAACACCATCACCGCACGCGGTGTCAGCTCCCGATAGGCTTTGTGGGTCTTCCCGGTCTTGTGGTTGTACCAAGAGCCCGCGTTCAGCTCTGTCAGCCCGCGCAAGCGTCTAACGAGCTGGAAGCGGAAGGCTTGGTCCGAGCGGAACCGTCGAGGCTGACGATCCTGCAGGAGGAACATGGCGAAGGTCGTCTCGACCACCGTCGATGGCTCCACGTTGCTTGCGAGCTGGACCACCTCCTGGGCTGCGATCCGGTCAGGGCGATAGCCTGCCTGACCACGTTGGAAGGCTGCCAGGACGCGGCGAGCGTGTTCCAGCACCGCGTTCCATCGAGCCTCGCACTCAGCCCATAGCGGGCTTGTCTCGTTCCTCGCGATGCGTGCTCGGACGAGCTTTAGGTGTTGGGTGAGGTCGGCCTTGGTGACGCTCTCTTGCTCCGGGTGACCGTGACGACGAGAGCGGGAACGATGGGTCTGGCAGAACGCCCCATAGCGGGACGTTCGCGCGCCACAGCCGGGCGCACGGCAAGATCGGACTGTCATGTGTGATGATCCTGGGTAGGAGGCCGTAAGGGCCGCGAGAGGCGGCGTTAGGTTGGCCTAGAAGGGGAACTGAGCCCGTCCTCTGAGGGACAGACGCTGAGACGGAAGACGAGTGCGAGAGGTGAACGACCAACGACGGATGATGCCCGTTTCTCCGAGAGAGTGGGGTAATAAGCCGAATTTCACTCAAGGCACTGAGCTAGTTGGATTTTTACGCGCTTGCGGACGCAGGTCCGTGCGTATAGTTGGTAGGTACGTTCAAGGGCCTTGTCGTGACCACATCACCTGCCGACTGCACGGCGTGCAAACCCTGTCGAGTGATGCTGCTGACCACCCGGCAGTTCATGCGCTTGGGCGGTGAGAACTGGGAGCGAGGCTTCATCATCCGCGTTGGATTGAGAGCCTCAGCCCTTCATCAGGAAATCCTCGGAACGAAGCCGAAGAAGGTCCGACCGAACGTCGAAGGTGCGCATCGCAATAAGGTCGGCAAGTACCCCTGCGGCGTGCTGGAGCAGGCGTACAGACAGGTGCAGGCCGAACTGGGTGCACAAGCAGCCGTCTGAAAACGACGTCCTCTAGCCTGTGTGCGGGGTAAACCTAGAGAGCTGCCGCCTAGAACCCTCGAATGAGCGCGAGCACGATCAGCGTAAGCACCGCCGAGATAATGATAGAGCCCAGGCAGCCCAGGCGGTTGGAAAAGAAAAAGAACATGCCTGACAAGCGCCTGAGCGGCAGCAAGGTTTCCCAGGAGCCTTGGTGATGGTGCGGTCACGCGGCCCGCTTGGCGACCTTTGCGATGGTCGCACGGCTGCATCCGGTGGCAGCCTGTATCTGAGACCACGACACGCCCTTGGCGAGGAGGTCAGCGATACCAGCGTTGCGCTCCTTGTCCTCAGGACGGCCCTTGTAGACGCCTGCTTCCTTCGCCTTGAGCTGGCCTTCAGTCTGTCGTCTGCGGCGATCCTCATAGTCCTTGCGAGCCACGGCAGCGAGCATGTCGAGCATCATGCCGTTAATGGCAGCGAACATGCGCCCGGTGAACTCGTCAGGGTTGGTGGTCGCCATCATCCATGATGTGGGTAGGTCGAGTGCAACGACACGGATGGAGCGAGATGCGATCTCAGCTTTCAGCTTCTCCCAGTCAGCGGAGGTCAGCCGAGACAGCCGGTCTACCTGTTCGACCAAGAGCATGTCGCCCGGACGGGCATCCTTCAGAAGCCTGAACAGCTCTGGACGGGTCAGCTTTGAGCCGCTCTCGTTCTCGACGTACCAAGCTGCGATAGTGAGACTGCGTTCGGCTGCGAAGGCTTCGAGCTGCCCTCTTGCACGCTCTGCATCTTGTTCGGTGGTGCTGGCGCGAAGGTAGGCTCTAACGAACATCGGAAACCCCATCCAGTCTGCTTTGGATGGTTCACAGTACGACAGTCTATTTTGGTTAGTCAAGAAGGTTTACTGAACCACTCCCAAGGGCATGCTGAACCAGTCTGCTAGGAGCACACCCAAATTGAACTGCTCTATCAACGGCGTCTGCTAGGCCTCGATACCATCGAGATGAGGGCACCGAGACCACTTGCGCCCGTAGCGATCACCGAAAAGACCAGCCCAGGAGCGACCAGCAGCAGAGCTTGCCACCAGGGCCACCCCCAGACAGCAGTCGCACCGTGGAAGCCGACAACAGCCATCACCAGTCCACCCAACGGCCCCAGGACGAGACACACAACGAATGTGATGCCGATTCCGAGGCCACCGAAGTGCCACCAGTCTCTGGCCCCATCACCGAAGGCGAAGAACTGGGCGACCGCGAACACCAGCCAAAGCACGAAGCCCACGAAACCCATCGGCTCACTCTCCAACGTAAAGCTATGCTGTCAGGGATCGTGGGCGACTGCAACGCGAGCGTGCTTCTCTCGTGCGCTTGGGCGCGATACTTGTGGGCGATACCACGCCATACCGCGCGAGGGGTGCCGAGGGGGAAACTGGCGAACTCGAATTAGTCGATGCCGTCTCGCAAATTCTCAATAAACATTCTGCCTCTCGTGGAGTTTGCTTTGCAGGCGTCAGCGACCAGTCTGAGCCTTTCGCTGTGAGTGCGAGTTTAGCCTGTGTGTCGGGTAATTAGCTGGTGGGCCTGGGCAACCAACGCAAATAACCCAGTCCCACCATTAACGTAGCGACTTCTAGCCGTCCTTCTATGCGCTAAAATAGTCAGGCAGCAGAGAGGTCATTCCGGTTGCTGGTAGGCTGATACGGACGACAAAGAATAATGTGGGTTCGCCCAACGAACAGCTCTAGGCAGCCCTTCTCGTACATGTAGTCGAGCCACCAACGACCCTTCACCACCGACCGCGTCTCAACGCACACCTCGCCTATTAGGCAAAAGCTTCCATAAAAGTAGGTCAGGCTTAGATCGATTTCACAGCCGGGAAATTTAACGCGCGTCATTGTTGTGGTCTCAGTCGCTCACCGGAATTGGTTTCTTGCGAACGGCGACGCTTATCCTAGATAAGTTCCATAGCGTCTACGCGGCTAGATGCCAGTCTTGATAGCGAAGATAATCAGTGCGATTATCAGCAAATACTATCCACCCCCGGTTTTATTACCGAGAGTGAGATAAAAATTCCTTAGCTGTTGGCACAGAAAATGAAGCTTTTGCGCCTGAATGGATCGTCAGCACGTCAGAAACAAACTTGCGCCCTTTGACCGTGAGAAACGCCACCTTCCTGCGGTACTCACGCGGATCATCTATCGTCTCGATCAACTCCAAACCCGGCGTTTGTAGGCGATGCCATTTACCGAGTGCCATGAGGTTCCGCGATACTGAACCAAGAGCGACACCAGATGCGGTCTCAAGCTCTTTCATAGTTATGCCGGGATGCACAGCTATCTCGAAGAGGATTTGGAGCGCCTGAGGAGTCATCAGATCAACCCACTTGCCATCTGGCCGCTTAACGTTGCCAACATGCCGTGAAAGCCGGATGATTTTGATGAGCTTTGCAATCTCTTGGGATGGAGTCGGTTGGTTCACGCTGGCGCAACTATGCATAAAATGCCTCGGATAGGCGCATCTGTCGCAGCAACTTACAACAACGTCAAGCGCGCTAAGCAGGACGAATGCGCCTCTAACTCACTACACAAGACTTTAAGTCCCTGTGTGCATACGAGTCGATCACACTTAACTCACTGATTTACCTGAACCATGAGATGCCTACTCGCGGCCATTATCGGCCGTGTGGCGGTGCGTGTGGCTGTCGAAAATAATTCGCGTAAGAATCGCTCGGCTTATCTCTAACCAAGCTGGATGTCTGATTGAGGACGTTGAAGTGCTTCTTCTCGGTGCGGTTTGCGATCTCCAGGCTCGACATCGTGAGCGCGTTCGGAATGGTGGTCAGCATGTTCATGATGTGCTCCTGAGGGTCGCCTAACGCGCCCTGGAGCGGCCTCGCCACATGCAACTCCGCGACCTAGGTAATCCTGAGACGAAGGACGCCACTTGTTGCTGGTGCGGCTCGTTGGTCGCTTCGGCACGTATCGAACCCGAAAGGCTGCACCGATGACGGACAAGCTCAAGAGGACGATACTCGGGGCGGTCATCGCCATCGCGTTGGCAATCGCGGTGTCTTACGGGCTCATCACCCAACAGACCGCTGACGGCCTTCAGGACAAGGCCAATCAAGCCATAGCGGAGGATCAGGGCGTGCAGCCTCAAACTCCGCAGCAACAGGTGCCTTCCAATCCCGCTCCGCAGGCACCCAGGGCGCCATCACCACAGCCGAACGATTCAGCTACGCCGATCCCCAGCCCAGCGCTTCGGTAGTGATCTAGAGCCCCTCACCGCCCACCCATGGGACCTGTAAGCCGGTCTCCTCACCGTTTCCCGCCCTGGATAACTCGAAGCCCCATCAAGCTCGGCGGCAAATCTGGCGGTGTGGGTGCTCGCTCTAAGTCCGGGAAGTGGGCATGGCAGCGGGGCACGTACTGGTTCCCCTTCCGCCTCCCTGGGTGGTCCCGGTGCGGGCAGTCCAGGGCGATGAGCTGCAAGACCTCCTCTAGCGGCGTCTCAGGGCCGAACCTCGCGGCCAGCCTCGCCAGCCGATAGCTCCCCGTCCGGTGACGGCACATGGTGCAAGCCACGCGGACCACGACATACGGGTAGGCCGCGAGGTTCGGGACGGCATCAGGCTTCCTCGGCGGCATCGTCCAGACCACCACGCACGTAGCCCCGAGAGATGAGCCGGCTGTGGGCGCGGGCTCGCCTGTCGCCTTCCATGAGGTCTGCCAGGGCGTCCGTGATGGCGATGCGTAGCGCCTGCCCTTCGTTACCCTCGGTGGTCACAAGGTAGGCCTGGGCAATGGCTTCGATGGGGCAGGAGGCTGTAGGTGGCCGGGTCTCGTCTCTCGGTGCCACGCGATAATCCCCCTTCGATCCGCAGTGAGAACGGATGAGGAACACGCCACAGGCCCATGGGTTCGGTCAAGGGCCGAGAGATTGTTTCGGCAGTGGCCTGATGTGATGCGGACGGGGGCTCCGTTCGGCTCGCTTTAGCGGTTCGCTTACCACGCTAGGGGAACCCGGCGTGTGCCAGCCCCCGTATCTCGCACCGCAACAAACTCGAAAGGTATCGATCCTATCCACCGCTCCTTAACGATGAGGGGCAACGGCAATGGGCGCGAAAGTGCTCTTGGCACTGACGGTGTTGGTCTACCTGACGACTGGGTCCGCCCCGAGGATGCGCGAGGTCCGCAACCCGGATGCTGAGGTCAGCGGAGGGCGGATGACTACCTCCCTGAAGCGAAACGCGTTGTAGGGTCCCTCACTCTGCCTTGTCGAGGCACGGGGTTGGCCATCGTCCGTCCGCGCCCCAAACGAAAAAGGCCAACCCGAAGGCTGGCCTCTGATGGTCTCGTGATGTGGAGCGCTTACTCGGCGGCCGACATCTCGGGGGTGAAGTGACCGCACCAATCGCTGTTGGCGACCACCGGCCACAGACCCTTGGACTCGGGAGCGGGCTGGGTCACGGGCGGGTTGTAACGGCACAAGCCCTCGTCACCGGACGCCTGGGCGCCATTCGTCTTGTGCTCCTCGAAGAACTTGCAGCTATCGCAATGCGCGTTGCCAGCCATGGGTGTTGCTCCTCAGATTGCATCGGCAGCCGGGGCCGCCTTCACTTGCGAATTAGATCAGTTCCAATCTGACTGTCAACGGTTTGCCTATCAGCTTGTTCCGCGACATAGCTAGCGTCCTGGCTCCCTGGCGCTAAACGGTTGCCGTATGCAAACTTTCCTGCTCATCGTTGCCAGCATCGCCTTTGGACCGGCAGCCATCATAGTCGGTCTTCGCCTCGTTAGTGGGCCTCGGGGCGCTCGCGCTGCCTGGAGACTGTTCCTTAGGTGGGCTTACCTTGCTACCTCGGGCATTGGCTTATTTGAGCTGGCTTGGTGGGCTTGGGTCGATGGAGTGGCTGAGACCGATACCGGTATCCAGTTCGGCATCATGCTTATGTTGGTCGGTCTGATTCTCTTTTCGGGAGCGGTTTCCTGGACAGTTGCGGGTACTCGTTGGGTACGGGCAGACGGTGAAGTGATCCTACCGTAGGGCGCCGCGCCCTCCTTCAGCCCCTCTCAGGTTTCGCAGCGGACGCGCCGTACCCAAGCCCCCCCCCGCTCGGGGGCAGCCTCAGCGCCGCAGGCCCCCACACTCTCCTACTCATAGAGCCCGTAAGCCGGGGCGCTTCGCATACGCGAAAGCAGCACGTACCTGAGGCTCAACAGCGCACAAGGGTGGGCTTGGCTGTCGTATCCAGTCGTGACAATTTCTGAAGATGACTAAGTTACCCGTCCGAACCTTCGAGGTTGTCGTTAGACAGTGCTCGGCCGAACCAAGCCGGTACAGGTATGACCTCATCTCTTCCGATAGGGCTCACCGCATTGGCTCGATGGGGAGCTTCGAAACCAGAGACCTTGCGCAGAAGGCAGGCGAGCTTCACGCGCGTGCTCTGGAAACTGGATACGGGGCAGGTGTCGATCGTGATAGGCCAGGGTAGCGGAACTGTGCAACGCACGTTGTGTTGGTGCAATGCACGCGGTCCATGCTTACCCCTTGCGCCGCGTGCGCGCCCTGTGGGGCGTTTCCTCTCTTGACTTGGGCCGCTCCTCTTACCGGGGGCGGCCTCTTTCTCGGAGGCCCCTCACGTCGCCTTCGGGGCCTCGCTTAGCGCCCGATGCACGGACCCCTTACCAAGCCCGTGCCTCGCCGCGATTGCGGCCCAAGGGCTTTGCGTTACGTCCGCTTAAGCCCGTTGCAACAATACGGTAGCGGAAGCTCGTAAGCGTGCCCATCTTCGATCCTAGGCCCTCGCGCCATTTCGTTCAGAGACAGCATGTTGCGTAAGCAGACCCGGCGGACATTTACCGTCGAGACCAAGCACGGGCTCCACCAGGGCCGCGCCATTATCACCCCGAAGGCGCCACGAACGCCGCGCAAGGGCGGCAGGAGCGCTCAGGACTCGCCCTCGCTGGCCTTCCGCCTGGAGCCCCGTGCTACCCAAGTCGGGACAGTGAAGGATGCTGAGCCTAGGCGCATCCTGCCCAGCCTCATCGTCTGGGAACCCTCAGGGCCCGAGCCAGCCCCTGCCCTACCTCCTGAACAGCCCCTGCCGCGCGTGCGCCGCGTGGACCCTCTTGAGGTCTCTGAAGCCTCACGCCGTAGAGGAAGGCCTAGAAAGGTCGCCCTGGGGACCGTGGATGCTGACCCCGTAGTCCAGGAGGTTGCGACGCCTCCGCCCGTTCCTATGCCCACCTCGCGGTCTCTGACGCGCCCCGTGCGGGGTGACCAGAGCGAGACCGCTGAGCTTTCCCGTGGGGAGCGGTGGAAGCGGCGCCTGCCGCGCGCTTGCTGGTAGCCTCTGGGTTTGGAGTCCAGCCTCCCTGCCCCCGGACTACGTGTCCAGGTGCGCCCGCTCGTGCTTCTCTCGTGCGCCTGGGCGCGATACCGCACGGGATACCGCGCGCGTCTGGAGGGGTACCAGGGGGAAACCCGCTGCGCCAATCTGTCGATGCCCTCACAGATTTTTCGGTAAAACAAAGGGGCTTCTACTGGCAGGCCGCTTCGGGGCGGTCGGTGATAGAGCGCCTTGGCGCGCTTACGTCTCGGGCTCGGGGGGCTCGTTCAGGCGCTCGCCAAGCATAGCCAGAAGCGGCGCCGTCATTACTTGGGTGGCGATGCGAGCTCCCTCGTAGCCACTAAAGAGCATCCACAGGTAGTCCATATCGACAGGCTCTCGTGAGAGCTTATCGTTGAGCGTGACGATAAAGGCACCGACTACCTGTAAAACTGGTATCTCAGCCTCCTCGCTGATGTTGGTGCGCGCCTCGTTCAGCGACACTTGAGCAGACAGGAGCGCCATCAACGGTGCCATGTCAGGCCGCCCCGCCATCTGGTCCCGCAGGCCGCTCACGACATGGCGCATCACACGGTGGACGCGTACAACTCCCTCCTCGGCCACGATTTGTCGGATGACATGCAAGCGTTCGACGGTCTGCAACGCTCTGGCCGTGTTCAGTCGTTCCAGAACGGGAGCCATCTCGTTTCCGAAGTGCCACCGCTCAATACGAGCCATGAGGCCTGTCAAAAGTTCCTGGCCGTGCCCATGAAGTACCATGCGCTCCAGATGCGCGTGCATCGGCTCCGGTGGTCTTATGTGGTAATCAACGCTAGCACTGTCTCGAACCTCGGTGTCTATGGGTTGCCGCTCAGCGTGCGGATCAATGAAGACAGTGACGGTCCGGTCGGTTGCTTCCTCCGCTCGCCCAAGGGCGACGCCGAGAGTGAGAGTTTGGAATAGGGAAACCAGCGCCCTCGCCTCCCCAGTAGCGGCAGTCGTTGTCAGGATGATCGTGTGGCCAAACGCGAAGGGATTGGCCGGTAAGTCCCTGGTGACAGTATCGCTTTCCCACCACACAAAGCTGTTCTCGCCATGTCCTTGGATGAAATCCTTGATAGGCGTGAACCCAACATCCCGCGCCAGGGCGCCGAAATGGTGCGCAAGGAACGTCAGCGCCACATAGCCGACTGCGGACAATCCTTCAGGACCGCCAAGCGTTAATTGAAGGTAGATGCCCCCTTCCGGATCGATTGGGCTAGTGTTCACCCGGCGCACTTGACCCGCGGTGACGACGACATCTTCACCTTCTGGGGTAGATGTGTGGAGGACCCGGGGACGCCTGTCACGGTCGCGAACGCCCAGTAGAGCGTTCCACATCCCAAATTGCCGGGTCAGTACCCCAGCAAGGCCAGAGAAGGCGTTGTTATGAGTGTCACAATAGATGCCACGGTTAACTCGTAATCCTCCCAACGCCGCCGGGAAAATATGCTCGCGTGAGTTCGCTGGGGCGCCACAGATGATGCAGGTACGTGACATCTTCGAGCTCGTTGAGGCGGGAGGTCCTGGAGAAATGGGAGGGAGAGTTACGACGCGCGCACTACCTAACATGCCGCGCCCTGTGCTCCCTCCCTTCTGCGAGTTTATTGTACTCAGTCGCAGATACGCGTGAGCGTTGCCGTGAACTTCACTCCCGGAGCCTCATGCGCCGTCCCGTCGAAGGTGCCGGTGTCGCCCTTAAACTTGCCGGTTAGTGAGATGTGAGCCGTAGGAACGCCGAACACCGACTGCATACCAGGATAGCGGCTGTGCTCCTTCGAAGCGACATCTGCCCGGAAGTGGTCTCCTTCCGCGTGGTACTCGCCCACATAGTACTGCATGCTATCACCGCCATGGAGCTTGCCATCCTGAAGATGAACCACACCGGACCCCTCGCCGCGCGGAGTACGAAAGGCCACCTTGTATAAACCGTTGCGCATCGAACTGCTCCGTATCTTAAGGCGCTGCCAAGCTTGACCGCGCCGAGGAGGTGTGTTCTCGGTCCGTTCCATACAAGGTCTTCGAAGGTATTTTTTGTGCTTGTCAGTTGCCGTTAGCGGGGCCGCTCTCCCGGAAGCGGCTTACGCCTTCCTCGGCCGTCTCTGCTTCGAAGTGTGAAAAGCTTTCTTCCGCTGTTTCGCCCGACTCTCCTAGCCGTTATCAAGTGCTACAGTTCTGCGCTACAGGAGTGCCGTCGATGATCTGATAAGTAATTAATTTAAAACGAATTAATGAGTTTGCGCGGAATGTCCCACCCCTTCCGCCAAAATCGGCGATCGCCGTCCTCACATGGGCGCGCTCCCTCCGGCGCTGCGGGCTTCTTCGCCCGATGCCCCGGCGGCGTGGCGCAGCCCGCGGCGGGAGATCCGGCGCCGTGTCGACCAGCCGATGGGACTGCTTCCCGGGCGGATGCGCATGCGTGCCCTTGGGGGGACCGGCCCGGCGCCCTACCTGATCCGCATGACAGAATCGCCGGACGACAATCTCGATCACCATGCCCTCGGCTACTACGCGCCCGGCAAGGGCCTGCGCCGGGAGGACTGCCCCTATGCGGAGGGCACCGAGGCGCATGCCCAGTGGACCGCGGGCTACGACGCGGCGGTGAAGGCGGGCGAGGCGGAACGGCGCAGCTGACGTGCGGCCACCCTGGCGGGTCCCGACGAACCCTCGGAGACCGGGCGGAGACAATCCGGAACGACGCGCGCCGATACGTGTTCCTGGACCGCTTCCTGGGCCGAGTCCGGCGCCCGCGGGTGGATTCTCCGGTTTGAGCGGGATGTGGTCGTGAGACGGTTCGATGCGTGACGCTCTATGCGGATTCCGGGGCCGGTCGGGGCGGCCGCCCCGCGCCGTCGCCGTCCTCGCCGCCCTGCCCTTGGTCGTCCTGCACTTTGTCGTCCTGCACCTGGCCACTCTGCATCTGGCCGCCCTGGTCCTGCCCTCCCCCGGGCGCGCGACGGAGCTGTCGGCCTCGGATCGAAAGATCGCCGAGGCGGGCCGGGAGGGGCGTGCCCTCCTTCGCGACGTGCAGCGCGAGCAGGCGGCCCAGCACGGGGCCGCTCCGGGACACGCGCTCGCGCCGTCCCCGGCGGTCGAACGGCAGGCGGCGAAGATGCGCAGCGGCTTGAAGCGCGATGCCGGCCGGCGCCGTGGCTCGAGCCCGGTGGGCGGCCAGGATGGCGTCGCGCTGTCCAGAGGCATCTGCGTGGGCTGCCTGAAGTGAGACCGCCGTTCGGGGCTCCCGGGTTCCGGTCCGGGGTCGGCGCATGGCCGTGGCCCGGTCTGCGCTGCCAAGGCCCGGTCTCTGCCGCCAAGAGAGTCTCTGCCGCCGAGAGACAGGGCCGAACGCGCCGGGCCCGCGTGCGTTGATGCGATGGCTTCCTGCCCGGGACGATTCCTGATGCGTTTTCCTCGTGTGGCTGTTCTGATCGTCGCGGTCGCGTCGCCGGTCGCCCCGATCCTTCCGGCGGCGGCGCAGAGCCCCGCGAAGGACTTCCTGTTTCAGGAGCAGCGGTTCAGCCGGGCGTGCAGGCCCCCGCTCAAATACGCGGCCGGAGCCTGCGTACGCCGCTGTCCCGCGGGCTACGAGGATATGGGCCGCACCTGCCGTCAGAGAAGCATGCGGGGCGGTGCCGGAGGCCGATAGCGGACCAGCGGTGCCCGGTCGTTGTGGTCGGCTCGGTGATGACTTACAGCGTCCCGAGGGGCATCCTGGACATTCGAGGTGCCTTCTTGCCGGGAGCGGCGAGGCCGGATCGCGTTCGCCCTGAAGTGCCTGCTGGATGGGGATCGAGCTTTGGGAATGTCTTCAAGATCGAGCCTGCTGGGTGTCGTGATCCTGGCTGTTTCGGCTCACTCCGTGTCGGCCGCCTGCCCACCGAAGCGCAGGGTTTCAGACATCGCCGCGGACGCGTTCCTCGACCGGCCCTCGGAACTCTTCACGCGTCATCCGAATGACCCGCGAGGCATTTCGGCCGAGGTCGAGAGTCTCGCTCTGACGGGCCCCCAAGCCCTGCCGACCCTCCTGCGCTTGGCCCGTACGGCGCTCCCGGACCAGCGGCAGGCGATCGGATACGGTCTCGGACGCGTGTCCGCCTATTGCGAGTCGCGCGATTCCAACGTCAGCCGCCGCATGACGGAAGCCGTGACCGCCCTGGGGAACCGGGACGTCACGTTCGCCTATCGGCTCGCGCGCGAAAGCCTCGCCAGCGATGGCCTCAAGCTGAAGAGCATCGATCCGAACGCGCTGAGCCCCGACATCGCGGCGGGCAGCCAGAACCCGCTCACGCGGGCAACGGACGGCGCGCTTCCCACGCGGGCGGAGCCCCAGGGCGGGGGCGGCGGATTCGTGGGGCGCATCACCCCGGACTCGGCGTTGGACAAACCCGGTTTCAAGCTTCCCGACCCGACGGCCCGGTGAGAAGCGCGGGCACCTGTGGCGACGCGGCGGGGACGCCGTCGGACGCGGACCCGTAAGCCTCCCGACCCCTTACCGGCCGGCCCTCCCGTCCTCGGCGCCCTCAGAGCGCCTGACCGGCCATCTTCGAGACGGGTGGATGTCCGAAGGCGGCGTTCCTCAGGAACGCGAGGAGCGGCTGCTCCACGAGCCGGTGGACCCCGATCGCAACGGAAACGCCGGCGGCGAAGGCGGTGATCGCCACGGTCGAGCCGGTCACCCGGCCTGCCAGGATCGGGCTCTGTGCGATCTTCACGGCGATCGAAATGATCGGCTCATGGACGAGGTACAGGACGTAGGAGGCCGAGCCGAGAACGCCGAGCGCCTTCCGGAGGATGGGAAAGCGCGTACCTCTCACAGTCAGGAGTCCGAGCATCAGCATCGCGTAGAGCACAAAGAACAGAAGCGCCTCGGCAGCCGCGTTCGGGAAGATCGCCCGGCTCGAACAGCCGCGAAGTGCGAAGGCGAGCACCAGTCCGGCTGCACCCAGGACGCCGGTGTTGCGGAACAGGGCCGCGTGGTCGCGACCGTATCTCCGGTAAGCCAGTGCGATGAGCATTCCAATCAGGAATCCGAAATTCTCGTGGCCGAAGAATCGCGCCAGCGGCTGCATGTTCTGATAACCGACCGGGATGAGATCGAAGACCAGTGTTGCGAGGCAGGCGCATTGCCAGGATGCGAAGACAAGTAAGCCGACCGCCGCGTTGCAGATGAGTGCGGAAAAAATCAAGTAGAACACCAGCTCGTGCTGCAGAGTCCAGGCGGGTTGAAGAGTGCGCGCGCCTTCGCGCGGAATCAGCAGCAGATCGAGGATGACATCGCTTCCCGTCAAGGTGCGGCTCACGTGAGATGAGGCCCCGAGAAGCAAGACGAGGCCGAGAGGAACGGCGACGAACCAGTAGATCGGATAAAGACGGATAAACCGTTTGCTGATGAAGCTCGTCAATTGCCGCGGTTGACCGACGTCGGTGCGATGGGTGTGAAGGATGATGAATCCGCTGATGACGAAGAAGAATTCAACGCCCGTTGATCCGCCCAGGAACCAGCCGGACCACCAAGTATGGCCAAATTTCTCGGTCGTGCTGATATCGAGGTGGAAGAGGAAGACGCCTATCGCTGCGAGACCACGGCTCCATTGAATGGAATCGATGCTTTGTCGAGCGGTCTTGTGCTTGTAAATTGTTTCCGACTCAACGGGGTCCATCGAAGCGATTGTCAAACGAACGACCCTTGCTTTGCGAAGAGCCGTGAACCTAGCCTCCTCCTGACAAACAATCAATTGTTATCAGCATATGTTGTAAATCTGCTTGAATCTCTTGGCCGCGCAACTTAGGGGATAGCTTGTTTCTCAAGTAATATTCAAATATTCATATCGGTCATCTGCGTATTTACGTGATATCAATTAAGATCTGATTTTTTGGTTCATGTTCTGTCTGAGTGTCCAGGCGTGACCCTGTGGGTCGAAAGCCCCGATTTTATATGCGAATTCACCCAGTCATGAGTGCATATCGGAATGCTTTTTTAAGCAACCCGCTGCATCAACATTGACATACAAGCTTTACATTGAAAGATGTGAAAAATCTAATGCCCTCGAACGGGGTTTGGGTGACGTCGCATCGAACCCCTGTCTGTGGTTCGGTCTCCGCGGCAAGTTCGCGATCTCTTCTCCCGGGCGTTCGGTAGAAGGGCGATCCGCCGTACGGCCACGCCGATCGGGGAATTGGTGGACGCCCCAGGCCCGCGCCGGCATTCGAGGGCGAAACATCGACTGGGGTGCATGCAACTGCCGGAAGGGCCCGGGCCGCGGCGGGCCCGGGCCTCCGGTTGTTCGAACTGTTGCCACACCCACGCGTTTGCCGTTCTCGCACGCTTGCCGTTCTCGCACGCTTGCCATTCTCGCACGCTTGCCATTCTCGCACGCTTGCCATTCTCGCACGCTTGCCATTCTCGCACGCTTGCCATCCCGGCTCTCTTGCCCTCATATGAGAACAGAGAGTGAACTCAGCGCCGTCCGGCGGCGCGTCGACGAGGGAGTCCGAGCAGCATGGCCCGCTATCGCTTCCACTGCACCAACGGACGCGAATGCGTGTTCGATGCCGTCGGGAACGACATCCGGGCCCCGCATCGCCTGGTGCGGCGGGCCGAGGCGGTGGCGCGGGACGTGATGCGCAGCCTCGGCGAGGCCGGGAACTGGGCGGAATGGCACGTCACCGTCCACGATCTGCGCGGCCGGCGCGTGCTGGTCCGGCCCTTCTCGTCGGTCGATCCGGTGGCACCGGCCGAGCGGTCGCGGACCGGGAACCGGCCCGGGCCGGCCCCGCGCCGGAGCCGGCCTGATGCCGCGGACGCCCTCGGTCAGGCCGCCTGATCCGCATCCATGTCCCCCGCCCCCGCCGGCCGCACGCTGTTCTTCTTCGAGAAGCCGTCGGCGATGCGCCAACTCCAGCGCTACTTCCGCTCGCCCGGCACCGTCTGCGTCGCCGCCGAAGGTCACCTGCTCACCGCCGAGGAGCCCGGCCGCATCCGGCCGGAATGGAAATCCTGGCAGTTCGAGACCCTGCCGATCGTCCTCGACACCCTCCCGGTGATCTGCGGCACCGGCCGCTCCGGCCAGTCGCATGCGGGCAAGCTCGCGGCGATCGGCCAGGCCCTACGCGGCGTCGAGCGCGTCATCATCGCCACCGATCCGGGCCGCGAGGGTTCGATGATCGCCTGGGAGGTTCTGGAGCATCTCGGCTGGCGCGGCCGGGTCGACCGCCTGAAGCTCGGGGCCCTCGACGACGTCTCGGTCCGGCGGGCCTTCGCCACCCTGGCCCGTGAGCCGGAATCCGGCGAGCAGGACTACGCCGCCTACCTGGAGGCGCTCTGCCGACAATACGAGGATTACCATCTCGGCCTCAACGGCACGCGCGCGATCTCCCTGCGCCTGCGCCCGCCCGCCTTCCGCGAGCCCTGGCGCTTCGGCGGGGTGCAGACGCCGACGCTCGCCATCCTGGCGGATCTCGAGGCCCGCATCCGGGCCTTCGTGCCGCAGGACTTCTTCAAGGTGGCGCTGCACGTCGAGACCGGCACGGGGGCGGCCCTGACCCTGTGGCACCTGCCGAAGGAACGGATCTTCGAGCGCCCCGCGGCCGAGGCCATCCGGACGGCGGCGGCCGCCTGGTCCGGGCCCCTGGCGGTGGCCCAGCGGGACGTGCGCCGGGCGCCACCGCGCCTGTTCTCGAAGGACACCCTGGCCCGGCGCTGCGCCAAGCGCTTCGGCTGGGATCCGCAGCACACGGCGCGGCTGGCGCAGGATCTCTACGACCAGGGCTATCTGAGCTATCCGCGCACCGAGTCGGATTCCCTGCCCGAGGGGCAGGCCGGGGATGCCGCCGCGGTCCTGGCCGCCATCGGTTCGGTGCTGCCGGAGCTCGGGTCCCTCCTCGGCGCGGACGCGCCCGTCATCCGGCGCGGGGCCAGGGGCCACTACGTCAAGGACCCGGGCGAGCACCACGCCATCGTGCCCCTGCGCAAGGTGCCGGAGCGCGCGCGCCTCGAGGCCGACCTCTTCCGCCTCTGGGAACTCGTGGCCAAGGCCTACGGCGCCGCCCACCTGCCCGACGGCATCGATGCGCGCACCGAGGTCGTGGCCGAGGTGGCGACGCCGCTGGGCGCGAAGCGCTTCGCGGTGAGCGGGCGCGTCGTGCGCGTGCCGGGCTGGCGCGCGCTCTACGGGGCGGAGGCCGAGATCGAGGCCGATCTCGTTCCCGGCAAGGCCCGGCCGGAGGACGAGGCGCGCGCGACCCGCCTGCCCGCCCTGCGCGACGGGGAGGCGGCGACGGCCGCCGGCGCCGACATCGCCGAGGCCGTGACGGAGCCGCCCCGGCGGATCACCCGGGGCGAACTCCCCGTGGTGATGGGCCGCCTGATCGACCAGGTGGACGACCCCGCGGCGAAGCGGGCCCTGGAGAACCCGGTCAATCCGAACGAGCCGAAGGGGCTCGGCACGGCCGCGACCCGGGACACCATCCTGCCCAAGCTCCTGAAGAGCCACTACCTCGCCCTCGGCGAGGGCAAGGACCCCGCCCTCACGGTGACCGAGGTGGGGCTCGCCTTCATCGCGGCGGTGCGGCGGGTGTTTCCGGCCTATGGCGACCCGGTGGGCCGGGCGATGTTCGAGGCGGACCTCGCCGAGATCGGCCGGGCGCCCACGCGGTCGGAGGCCCGGGCCCGGGCTGAGGCCTTCCGGGCGCGCACGCGCGCCCGCCTCGACGGCCTGATCGGCGCCATCGCGCAGGCGGGTGTGGTCAGCCTGGATCCGAGCCTGGCGCCGCCCTCGCGGGGGTCGGCGCGCGGCGGGGACCGGCCGCCGACGCCGGCCATGCTGGCCTTCGCGGTCTCGCTGGCCGCGCGCAAGGGCCTCGCCCTGCCCCGGGGCTGCAAGAGCAGCCTGGCCCGCTGCCGCGCCTTCCTGGATGCCGAGGCCGGACCCGCCGCATCGCGCGCGGCGATGCCGGGCGCGGCCGACGGGCCGCGGCCGCCGAGCGCCGCGATGCTGCGCTACGCGAGACGTCTCGCCGCGGAGCGCGGCCTGGACTGCCCGCCCGAGATCGAGACGCAGTTCGCGGCGTGCCGCGGGTTCCTCGATGCCCATGCGGCGGCGGCGGCGGCGCCGACGGGGCGCGCGGCGCGCCAGGCGAGGCCGGGTCCGGCCAAGCCGAAATCGTCTCCATCGGCGGCCGGCAAACCGGACGCGGCCGAACCGAAATCCCGCACGCCGCGCCGGAGGCCTGCCGCGGCCCGCGCCGCATCCGGGGCGTGACGGGCCGCGCCGGTGGAGGGCGGACCGTTCAGGTGGCGGCCGGGCGGCCGCGCAGGAGGCCGCCGAAGCTTTGGAACGGCAGCCAGAGAAGCTTCAGGAACGCCCGGATCGTCAGGACGGCGGCGACGGTGAAGAGCGCCAGCAGCGTTTTGATCATGGGGAAACTCCTTGTTCGGGGTCGCGGCCGCTGCGTGAACCAGGGCTTCGACCTGCCCCAGTGGGCTCGGAGAAACGGGCGGGATTAAGGACGCGCCGTCGAATTCGGGGTTCGGCGGTGGCGGACGGCCACGGCGCGGACGCCGATCGGCACGCTGTGGCCGGAATGGTTAACAAAACATGGAAGCCGGCCGGCGCCGGGGCCTTGCGGCGCCGGACCCGGAACGACCGTCATGCGGATCGGCTATCCTCGCGCCGGGGCAGGCGGGGCCGGCCGCGGCACGGCCCTGGCATGAGGCGCCGACGATGCGGAGCGAGACGACCCCATGACGAACCGACGCTGCCTTCTTCTCGGCGCCCGCGTGCAGGAAGGTGCCGGCCGCCTCGGCTGCGACATGGGGCCGAGCGCCTACCGGGCCGCCGGCCTCGCCGAGACCCTCTCGGACCTCGGGCTCGACCTCGTCGACGCGGGCGATCTCGCGCCGCCGGCCGCCGCCGTGGAGCGGGCCCATCCCAACGGCGCCCTGCGCCATCTCGGCGCCTTCGCGGCCTGGACCGAGACCCTGGCCGAGGCCGCCTATGCGCACAGCGCCGAGGCCGTCCCGATCTTCCTCGGGGGCGATCACAGCCTGTCGGCCGGCACCCTGTCGGGGCTCGGGCGCCGGGCGGCCCAGGAGGGGCGGCCCCTCTTCGTGCTCTGGCTCGACGCCCATGCGGATTTCCACACCCTCGACACCACCACGAGCGGCAATCTCCACGGCGTCCCCCTCGCCTACGCCACCGGCCGCCGGGGCTTTTCCGGCTACCTGCCGCCTCCCTCCGCGCCGATCGACCCGCGCAACGTCTGCCTGATGGGCACGCGCAGCCTCGACCCGGCCGAGCGGGTGGCGGTGATCGAGGCCGGCGTGCTCATCCACGACATGCGCAGCATCGACGAGGCCGGCGTCGTCGCACCCCTGCGGGCGTTCCTCGGTCGGGTCGCCGCGGCTCGCGGGCGCCTGCATGTCAGCCTCGACGTGGACTTCCTGGACCCCGGCATCGCGCCGGGCGTCGGCACCACGGTGCCGGGGGGCGCGACCTTCCGGGAGGCGCACCTGATCATGGAGATGCTGCACGATTCCCGCCTCGTCGGCAGCCTCGATCTCGTCGAGCTCAACCCGTTCCTCGACGAGCGCGGACGGACGGCGCTCCTCATGGTGGATCTCGCCGCCAGCCTGATGGGCCGGACCGTGCTCGACCGGCCGACGCAGAGCTACTGAGCCCAGGCCCCGAAAGGTGCCGGGGAAGGCCCGGCGACGCCGGTGCCGGGGCAGCCGATGCACCGGCGGGTGCTGGAGGCGGGGCAGATCGGCTTCGACGGCGACCGCTCGGTCCTCGACGGCACCGTGCGCAGCCTCTTCGAGACGGCTTTTGCCGAGGCAGCCTTTCCGAGGCAGCCTTTCTAAGACGGGGCCGGGCCGAGACTCGTCAGCACGGCCGCCGTGCCGGAGACCGTCCGGCTCGCCATCGGGGCCGACCGGGTCTCGCGCCTGTGCCGGGTGGTGCGGCGGAGCGAGGGGCGACTCGAGGTCGCCTTCCTCTGGGGGCCGGGCTCCTGCGGGCCGGGGCGCCCCTCCAGGGAGAGGTCAGGTCTGCGCGCCGGCGCGCGGCGCGTCCAGGCCGAGCAGGCGCGTGATCTCGGCAGCGGAGCCGCCGATCAGGTCCGCCAGGGTGACCTGGTCGAGCACCGTCAGGAAGGCGTTCAGGGCCTCCCCGAAGACCCGTTGCAGGCGGCAGATCGGCGTCAGGACGCAGGCGGTCCCGGAAAAGCACTCCGCCAGGGTGAAATCCTCCTCCGTCGCCCGAACCACGGTGCCGACGCGGATCTCGGCCGGGGGTTGTCCGAGCCGCAGCCCGCCGCCGCGGCCGCGCGTGGTCCGAATCATGCTCAGCCGACCCAGCTGGTGCACCACCTTGGTCAGGTGACTCTCCGAGATTCGGTAGGCGCGCGCGATCTCGGCCGTGGAACTCTGCCGCTCGCCGTTGACCCCAAGATAGATCAGGATGCGAAGTGCGTAATCGGTGTAGAGCGTGAGGCGCATGGGGTTCACTCGGAGGCGAGAGAGTGATTCCGTGAAGCGCCCGGCCCCCGCGGAATATTCGAGCTGAGGCTTTTCCCGTAGGTGACCTCAAGGCATCCCGGCGGACTCTTCGGGAATACGCAAAGTTGTCGGCGATTCTTTAATTAGCGCGACGAATAAATATCGCCAATTAGCGCGACGAATAAATATCGCCCCGTGGATCTATTTGCGACGATATCCCCTCGTCGCCTTCTTATCATAAATTAATGATGCGGGAACGGTTCATCCCGCTCCGAGAGTGAGTTTAGGCGTGCGTTTCGACATTTTTATCAGTCCGGCCGCGATGCCCGGGGCCGGGGCGGCCGGGTTCGCGCGTCAGTCGGATGGGCGCGGCGGGCGCCGTGCCGCCCAATCGCGATCGCGGGCCGCCTGGGCCTCGCGAACCTCGCCGGACCAGCGCTCCCAGTCGGGATCGGCGGCCTGGGGGCGCTTGCGGGCCCGCGCCGCCGCCGTCCTGCGCCGCGCCTCGTCCGCCGCCTTCTGCCGCCGCAACTCCTCCACCGTGACCGGCTCCGGCGCGGGTCTGGGCTTCGCCCAGGGGTAGGTCCGCTCGGCCGGCCGCCGAGTCCGTCCGGGTCCCGGAGCGGGGCCGGAAGGGGCGGCATCCGCCAGGGCGAGCGCATCGGCCAGCGCGAGGCCGGCGGCGGCGGCCAACCGGGTCGCGGCCGCGCGGCCGGCCGCCCGCTCGCCGGGCGTGGCCCCGCGCTCCATCAGTGCTCGACACTTCGCGAACCGGTCGCGATCCAGGACCCCTGCAGCCATCGTCCCATCCTAGGGGCAAAGGCGACCGCGCGCTCCGGCCGGGCGCAGTCGTCCACAGCGTGGGGCGGGTGCGTCTCGACACCGCGCGGCGATCGCGGCCGGTGCATGGAGAACCTGGGCCCGAGGCCCGCAGCCATCGCAGGTGACGCTTCGATCCGAACCACCGACCCCGTCCCGGCCGAGGAGATTCCGATGATTGCCGCAGGTCCGTTCCGCTGGCTCCTGACCGTCCTCGCCATGGTCTCGCCCTTCGCCGCGACCACCTTCGCCGCGACCACCTGCGGCGCCTCCGACAAGGGCGCCCTCCCGCCGGACGCCGACACCCACGTCGTCTATCGCCACTACCTGTAGGGCGCGGTCCGGGGCCGGCCCTCGGCGGTGGTCGATCGGCCGGAAGACGGGCGGGGCGCCGCGCGGTCCCGGAACCGCAGATCCCCGGCCGCCGCGGGCGGCACGCCCACCTCTCCCCGCGGTCTGATTTCCGCTCCGTCCGGTCGAGCCGTCAGGGTCGTCCGGCGGCCCGGGCAAGCCTCGACTCGCGCCGCGCCGCGTCCCATCCTCGGCGGCGAGGCGGCGGCGGATCCGCCCGGCACGATGAGGTCGCCATGATGGGGTCGCCATGATGAGGTCGCGATGAGCCCTGTCGGCCCGGCGGCGCCGTCCGTCCCGCCCTTCGCCGCGTTCCTGGGGCCGGCGCCTCCGCCGACGCCGCTGCGCCGGCGGCTGACGGCGGAGGCGCGTGCGCCCGAGCCGGAGCGCGTCGCCGCCTGCCTGGGGGCGGTGACGACGAGCCCCGAGGCGGACGCGGCCACCGCGCATCTCGTGCACCGCCTCGTCGGGCGCCTGCGCGCCGAGGGAGCCGGCGGCGGGGTCCAGGACCTCCTGCGGGAATACGCCCTGACGACCCAGGAGGGCGTGGCGCTGATGTGCCTCGCCGAGGCGCTGCTGCGCATCCCCGACGCGGAGACCCGCGACGCCCTGATCCGCGACAAGATCGGGCATGGGGACTGGGCCGCCCATCTCGGTCACAGCCCCTCGCTCTTCGTCAACGCGGCCACCTGGGGCCTCGTGATCACCGGGCGCCTGGCGGCCGCGGCGGACGAAGCCGGACTGGCGGGCGCCCTGTCCCGCCTCCTTGCCCGGGGCGGCGAGCCGCTGGTCCGCGCGGGCGTGAACCGGGCCATGCGGCTCATGGGCGGCCAGTACGTCAGCGGCGAGACCATCGCGCAGGCCCTGCGCCGGGCCCGCCGCCAGGAGGCGCGCGGCTTCACCCATTCCTTCGACATGCTCGGCGAGGCGGCGATGAACGCGGCCGATGCCGCGCGCTACGCGGCCGACTACACGCAGGCCATCCACGCCATCGGGGCGGCCTCGGCGGGGCGCGGGCTCTTCGCCGGTCCCGGCATCTCGATCAAGCTCTCGGCCCTGCATCCGCGCTACGTCCGCGCGCAGCGGGACCGGGTGATGGCCGAGCTCCTCCCCCGCGTCGCCGCCCTGGCGCGCCTCGCCCGTCACTACGACATCGGCCTCAACATCGACGCCGAGGAGGCCGACCGCCTCGACCTCTCCCTCGACATCCTGGAGGCCCTCTGCGCCGATCCGGACCTCGACGGCTGGAACGGCCTCGGCTTCGTGGTGCAGGCCTACCAGAAGCGAGCGCTGACGCTGGTCGCGGTCCTCGTCGACCTCGCCCGCCGCTCGGGGCGACGCCTCATGGTCCGCCTCGTCAAGGGCGCCTACTGGGACAGCGAGATCAAGCGCGCGCAGGTGGCGGGCCTGGAGGATTTCCCCGTCTTCACCCGCAAGGTCCACACCGACCTGTCGTACCGCGCCTGTGCGGAGCGGATGCTCGCCGCCCCCGACGCGCTCTTCCCGCAATTCGCCACCCATAACGCCCAGACCCTCGCCGCCCTCCACATCCTGGCGGGGCCGGACTTCCACGTCGGGCGCTACGAGTTCCAGTGCCTGCACGGCATGGGCGAGGCCCTCTACGGGGCGGTGGTGGGGCCGGGCGGGCTCGACCGCCCATGCCGGATCTACGCGCCGGTGGGCACCCACGAGACGCTGCTCGCCTATCTGGTGCGCCGCCTCCTCGAGAACGGCGCCAACTCCTCCTTCGTCAACCGAGTCGCCGACGCGCGCGTGGCCGTGGCCGACCTCGCCGCCGACCCGGTCGCGGCGGTGCGCGCCGCGCAGCCCCTCGGGACCCCCCACCCGGCGATCCGCAAGCCCCGCGACCTCCTCCCCGACCGGCCGGCGGCGCCCGGCCTCGACCTGTCCGACGAGCGGGAACTGGCCGATCTCGCCGCCAGCCTGGCGGTGGAGGGCGCGCGAGCCTGGCGGGCGGCGCCGATGCTGGCCGAGGCCGAGCATACCGGGCCGGCCCGCGACGTCCGCAACCCGGCCGACCGGGCGGACCGCGTCGGCACCGTGGTCGAGGCCGGGCCGGACTGCGTGGGGGAAGCCCTGGCCCAGGCCGGAGCCGGGGCGGAGGCCTGGGCCGCGCGGCCGGGGGCGGCGCGGGCGGCGATCCTGGTGCGGGCAGCCGCGGCGATCGGCGCGCACCGGCCCGCGCTCATCGCCCTCCTGATCCGCGAGGCCGGCAAGTCGGCCGCCAACGCGCTGGCGGAGGTGCGGGAGGCGGAGGACTTCCTGCGCTACTATGCCGGGCAGGCCCGGGACTTCGCCCCCGCCACCCACCGGCCCCTGGGGACCGTCGCCTGCATCAGCCCCTGGAACTTCCCGCTGGCGATCTTCACCGGCCAGGTGGCGGCGGCGCTCGCCGCCGGCAACGGCGTCCTGGCCAAGCCCGCCGAGGAGACCCCGCTGGTCGCCGCCGAGGCGGTGCGGATCCTGCGCGCGGCCGGCGTGCCGGCAGGCGCCCTCCAGCTCCTGCCCGGCGGCGGCGAGACCGGAGCGGCCCTCGTCGCCGACCCGCGCGTGAACGGCGTCCTCTTCACCGGCTCCACCGCGGTGGCGGCGGGCATCCAGGCGACCCTCGCGCGGCGCCTCAACCCGGACGGCCACCCCGTGCCCCTGGTGGCCGAGACCGGGGGGCTCAACGCCCTGGTGGTCGATTCCTCGGCGCTGACCGAGCAGGTCGTGGCCGACACCCTGGTCTCGGCCTTCGATTCCGCGGGCCAGCGCTGCTCGGCCCTGCGCCTGCTGGCGCTGCAGGAGGACATCGCCGACCGGACCCTGGCGATGCTGAAGGGGGCGCTCGCCGAGTGGCGGGTGGGCAACCCGGACCGGCTCGCCACCGATATCGGCCCGGTGATCGGCGCCGAGGCGCGCGACGCCATCGAGGCCCATGTCGCCGTCATGCGCGCCGCCGGACATCCCGTGCACCGGGCGCCCCTGCCGGAGGGCTGCGACCGGGGCACCTTCGTCGCCCCGACCCTGATCGAGATCCCGTCCGTCGCCGCCCTCACCCGCGAGGTCTTCGGCCCGGTGCTGCACGTGGTGCGCTTCGAGCGCGCCGCCTTCGCGGCGACGATCGCCGCCGTCGACGCCACCGGCTACGGCCTCACCTTCGGCGTCCAGAGCCGCCTCGACGCGGCGGTCGCCCGCGCCTGCGCCGCGAGCGCGGCGGGCAATGTCTACGTCAACCGCAACCTCGTCGGGGCCGTGGTCGGGGTGCAGCCCTTCGGCGGGCACGGCCTCTCCGGCACCGGCCCCAAGGCCGGCGGTCCGCTGATCCTGCGCCGCCTCCTCTCAGCCGCCCCGGCCGGGACCGGCCTGGCTCCCGGACCCCCCGCCCCGGCGGCCCTGGCCTGGGCCGCGTGGCTGCGCGACCAGGGCCGGCACGGGGAGGCCGCGGCCGCCGCGGCGCTGATCGCCGGCAGCCCCGTGGGCGGCACGCACCTGCTGCCGGGACCGGTGGGCGAGGAGAACCGCTACGGCCTGCATCCCCGCGGCACGATCCTGTGCCGGGCGGAGACCGGGCCGGGCCTCGCGGCCCAGATCGGCGCGGCGCTGGCCGCCGGCAACCGCGTCGCCCTCGCCCCCTCCGCGCCGGCCGAAACGCTCCTCGCCGCCCTGCCCCGCGACCTCGGCGGATTCATTCGGGCCGCCGATCCGGAGACCGAGGCCGCCGCAATCCTGTGGGAGGGCGGGGCCGAGGCCCTGACGGCCTTCGCCGCGGCCCTGGCCGCCCGGCCCGGGCCGCTCGTGGCGATCCACCGGCCCCGGCCCGATCCGGCCGCCGGCACCGTGGCCTACCCGGTCGAGGGCCTGGTCCGCGAGCGCGTGGTCAGCCTCAACACGGCGGCCGCCGGCGGCAATGCCGGCCTGATGACCCTGGACCCGTGAGGTCCGGCCCGCGGGGGGCGCCGAAACCCCTCGCGCCACAAGGGGCCGGGGCCGGGGACGTGCGCCCAGGTTGCAATCGGGCGCCAAACCCGCGACCCTGGCCGCCCGCCTCCTCCCCGCTCCGGAAGTTTCCCAGGCCCCCGCCCCCCGAGCCCGCCCCCCGAGTATGTCCGCGTTCACCTTCATCCACGCCGCCGACCTGCATCTCGGCAGCCCGCTCAGCGGCCTCGCCCTCAAGGACCCCGACATCGCCCGGCGCTTCGCCTCGGCCGGGCGCCGGGCCTTCGAGGATCTCGTCACCCTGGCGATCGAGCGGGGCGTGGCCTTCCTGATCGTGGCCGGCGACGTCTATGACGGCGACTGGTCCGACAACACGATCGGGCTGTTCTTCGCCCGGCAGGTCGCCCGCCTCGACCGGGCCGGCATCCCCGTCATCCTGGTGCGCGGCAACCACGATGCCGAGAGCGTCATCACCCGCTCGATCACCCTGCCGGACTCCGTGCGCACCTTCCCGACGACCCGGGCCGAGACCCACCGCCTCGACGCGCTCAGGGTGGCGCTGCACGGACGCAGCTTCCCCAACCGGGCGGTGGAGGAGAACTACGCCCTCACCTATCCGCCCGCCCTGCCGGGCTGGTTCAACATCGGCATCCTGCACACCTCCTGCACCGGCCACGCGGCGCACGCCACCTACGCCCCCTGCTCGGTGGCGGACCTGGCGGGGCGGGGCTACGCCTACTGGGCGCTGGGCCACGTGCACGACTATGCCGAGCTCTCCCGCGATCCCTGGATCGTGTTTCCGGGCAACCTCCAGGGCCGCAGCATCCGCGAGCCCGGCCAGAAGGGCGCCGTCGCCGTGTCCGTCGCCGACGGGCGTGTGCAGGGCGTCGAGCGCCTCATCGTCGACCAGGCCCGCTTCCATCCCCTCGACGTCGATCTCTCCGGCGTGGCCGACGAGCGCGCGGCGGTCGCCGCCGTGGAGGCGGCCCTGCGCCCCCTCGCGGAGGCCGCCGCGGCGCGTCTCATCGCTGTGCGGGTGCGCCTGCGCGGGGAGACCCCGGCGCATGACCGCCTGGCGGCCGACCGCGACGGGCTCACCGCCGAGATCCAGGCCGCCGCCCACCGCCTCCACGAGGACATCTGGCTGGAGCGCCTGAAGATCGAGACCGCCCGCCCCCGCCGGCCCGACGCCGAGGCCCGTCCCGAGGCCTTCGCGGCCATCGACCCCGCCACCCTGCTGGCGGCGGTGGACCACGAGCCGGAGTTCCGCGCCCGTGCCCGGGCGGCCCTGGCCGAGATCGCCGCCAAGATGCCGGCCGGCCTCGCCGCCGAGGACGATCTCGCCGCCGACCTCGAGGCCCTCTGCGCGGAGGCCGAGGCGGTGATCCTCGGGCGCCTCTCCGGGCGCGCCTGCTGATCACGCTCCCACAAGGTTCCGATGCGTCTCCTCTCCCTCGCCCTCGAACGCTACGGCCCCTTCACGGGCCGCACCGTCACCTTCCGCGAGGATGCGCGCCTGCACGTGGTGCTGGGGGCCAACGAGGCCGGCAAGAGCTCGGCGCTCAGCGCCGTCACCGACCTCCTGTTCGGCATCGAGACCCGCACCCGCTACGACTTCCTGCACGACATGCCGCAGATGCGGATCGGCGCCGAGATCCGCGCCGCCGACGGACGCCGCCTGGCCTTCCGGCGGCGCAAGGGCAACCGGAACACCCTCGTGGACGCCGCCGACGGGCCCCTGCCCGAGGATGCCCTGGCGCCCTTCCTCGGCGGGCTCTCCCGCGAGGTGTTCTGCCGCGCCTTCGGCCTCGACGCCCGTTCGCTGCGGGCGGGGGCGGCCGAGATGATGGATGCGGAAGGCGAGGTCGGCGCCAGCCTGTTCGCGGCCGCCTCGGGCCTGCGCGGCTATAGCGGCCTCCAGGCCGAGCTGGAGACCGAGGCCGCCGGCATCTTCATGCCGCGCGCCGCCCAGAGCCGGACCTTCTATCAGGCGCTCGCCCGCTACGACGAGGCCCGCAAGGCGATCCGCACCGGAGAGCTCCGGGCCGGCGACTGGCGCGACCTCAACGGCGAGATCGAGGCGGCCGGGGCGGCGCTCGCCGCCCTGAAGGCCGAGCGGGGGCGCATCGCCGCCGAGCAGGCCCGGCTCACCCGCCTGCGCCGGGTCGGCCCGCTCCTCCAGGCCATCGATGCGGCCGCCGCCCGGGCCGAGGCCGAGCCCGGCCTGATCGCGGTGCCGGAGGCCTGGATCGACCGCCTCGGCCAGGCCCTGGCGGCCCTGACGGCGACGGGGGAGGCCGCGACCCGGACCCAGGCCGCCGCCGCGGAGGCGGCCCTCGCCCTGGAGCAGGTGCCGGTGGACGAGGGCGTGCTCGCCCGGGCCGACGAGATCCTGGAGGCGTTCCGCGGCACCGACCGCTTCGACAAGGGCGGCATCGACCTGCCCCGCATCCAGGGCGAGGCCGACGCCTTCGCGCGCGAGCTCGCCCAGCTCGCCGCCCGGATCGGCCTGCCCGATGCCGAGGCCCTGCGGGCCCGCCAGCCCTCAGATGCGGCCCGCACCCGCATCGAGGGCCTGATCCGCGCCGGTCGCGAGGACGCCGCCACGCTCGCCCGCCTGCGTCAGGACCTCGCCGCCCGGGCGGCCGAGCGGGACCGCCTCGCCGGCGCGATGGAGGGGGCCGGCGTCGTCGCCGATCCGGCGCCCCTGCGGGCCGACCTCAAGGCCTTCGCGGGCCTGCGCCGCGACCTCGACCGGCGCGACGACCTCGAGGCCGCGCTCACCCGCGAGGCGGCCTCGATCCGCGCCCAGGCCGGCCGCCTCAGCCCGCCGATCCCGGACCTCGCCGCCTACACCGCGGGGCGTCCGCCCTCGGCCGAGGCGGTGGCCCGCTTCCGCCGCACCCTCGACGGCGCGCTGCGCGAGCGCGACCGGGCCGCCGACCGCCTGGCTGCGGCGCAGGCGGCCGTCGCCCAGCGCCGCGCCCGCCTGCAGGCCCGCGCGGCCGGGCGGCCGATTCCCAGCGTGGCGGACCTCCTCGACCTGCGCGCCCGCCGCGACGCGCTCCTGGCCGACCTGCCCGGCGGTGCCCCCGACGTGCTCGCCCGCTTCGGCGCGGCCCTGGCCGCCGCCGACCGGGCGGCCGACGACCTCGTGAGCGACGCCGCCCGGGTCGCCGAGCAGGGCGCCGACACCCGCAGCCTGGAGGCCGAGCAGGCCGAGGCGGCCGCGGCGCAGGAGGCCCTCGCCGATTGCGAGGCGCGGCTCGCCGAGGGCGCCGCGGCCTGGCGTGCGGCCTGGGCCCCCTGCGGGATCGACCCCGCCGCCCCGGCCGAGATGGCCGCCTGGCTCACCGAGGTCGAGACCCTGCAGGATTCCGCGCAAGGGCTGGAAACGACCCGGCTGGAGCAGGCCCGCATGGACGCCCGGGTCGAGGCCTGCCGGGCGCCGCTCGCCGCTCTCGGCCGGCGGGCGGGCCTGCTCGACCTCGACGGTCTCGATCTCGGCCGGATGCTGGCCCGCCTCGAGGACCGGGTCGCCGAACTCGCCCTGCGCTGGGAGGGATTCCGCGAGGCCAAGACCCGTGCCGAGACCGCCGCCGAGCAGATCGCCCGCACGGAGGCGGCCCTCGCCGAGGCCCTGGCCCGCGAGGCCGCCTGGCGCAGGGCCTGGGGGCCCGCCGTCGCCGATCTCGGCCTCGCCGTCGAGGCCGCGTCGGACGAGGCCGAGGCGGCCCTGGCCGCCTGGCGGGCGGTCCCGGCGGCCCTGTCCGAGCGCGACAACCGCCTCGGCCGGGTCAACGGCATCGCGCGCGACATCGAGGTCTATCGCGGGGCGGTGGCGCGCCTGACGCAAGCGGTGGCGCCCGACCTCGCCGCCCTGCCCCCCACCGCCGCCATGAAGGCCCTGCACACCCGCCTGCAGAGCGCCCTCAAGGGCGAGACCCGCCGGGCCGAGCTGGCACGCCAGCGCGACGCGGCCGAGGCGGCCCGGGCGCAGGCGGCCCGGGCGGCGCAGACGGCGGGCGCCGACCTCTCCGCCCTCCTGGCGGAGGGGCCGGCGGCGGGGCTGCCGCCCGACACCGACCCGGAGGCGCTGCATGCGCGCCTCACCGCGCGCCGGGCCTGCCAGGCGGACCTCGCCGAGCGCCGGGCCGAGCTCGCCCGCGCCGCCGACGGCCTCTCCGAGGCCGATCTCCGGGCGGATCTCGCCGCGCTCACCGGCGACGACATCGAGGGCCTGCTCGCCAACCTGGCGGCGGAGGAGGAGGACCTCGACCAGCGGGGGAAGCTGGCCTTCGCCGACCGCGACCGGCACGAGCGGCGGCGCGCCGAGCTCGAGGGCGGCATCGGCGCCGAACTGGCGCTCGCCCAGCGCAAGGCGGCGGAAGCCGAACTCCAGGCCAATGCCCGGAACTGGGCCGTGCTGAAGCTCGCCAGCCTGATGCTCGGCACCGCCATCGGCCGGCACCGGGCCGGCCAGCAGGACCCGCTGCTCGCGCGCTCCGGCGCCCTGTTCGGGGCGCTCACCGGGGGCGCCTTCGCGGGCCTCGCGCAGGATTACGACGCCGCCGACATCCCCCGTCTCGCCGGGCGCCGCGCCACCGGCGAGCTCGTGCCCGTGGAGGGCCTGAGCGAGGGGACCCGCGACCAGCTCTACCTCGCCCTGCGGCTGGCCTACCTGGAGGATTACGCCGCCCGTGCCGAGCCCGCGCCCTTCATCGGCGACGATCTGTTCCTCACCTTCGACGATGCCCGCACCGCCCACGGCCTCGAGGCCCTGGCGGCGGTGGGCGACACCATCCAGCCGATCCTGTTCACCCACCACCGCCACGTGGCGGATCTGGCCCGGGCGCGGCTGGGGAATGCGGTGGACGTGCTCGACTTGTGAGGGGCGTCGCGCGGGGCCGGGCCACCGCTCAGAAGCGGTAGCCGATTCCGGCGCCGACGACGAGCATGTTCAGGTCGACTTCGACCTTCGCGCCGCCGAGCTGGTAGGCCTGCTTCGGCACGAAGACGTACTTCACCATGGCGTTCGCGAACCAGTTGCCGGTGAGGTGGTAATCGAATCCGGCCTGGAGCACGGGACTGACCTGCGACTTGACCTTGAAGTCGGGGATACCCCTGGCCGGCTCGATCGCGAGGGGCGTCGTGGCGGCGAGCCCCACGCCGAGATAGGGATTGAGGCGCGCGCCCGGCAGGAGGTGGACCTGCACCATCCCCATCGCCGCCGCGTTCCAGATCGATCCGATCGCGATGTCGCCCACCAGCGAGCCCCGGATGCTCGGGCGGGTCCGGACCGCGCCGGCCTGGACCTCGACGGCGACGTGATCCGTGAGGAAGTAGGAGAGATCGGCATCCGGGAGGATGGCCGCCGGCATGTCGATCCGTCCGCCGATGAGATCGATCTGCGAGCGGCGCTCCGTGGGGATCGACCCGGACAGGCGGCCGCGGACGAGCCAGTCCCCGGCCCGAAGGCCGGCGATGTCGTCCGCGCCGATCGCGCTCGCCGTCGCCCCGCCCGGCGCCGACGGCTCCGCCGCCGAAGCGGGGCCCATCGCCGGTGCGAGGGCGAGGAGCCCGACCAGGATCGGAATCGGGCGTGGAGTCAGCGTCGACATGGGATCTGCTTTCGGAGGGATGCGCCGCGCGTTGGAGTCGAGGTTTGCCGCCCCGAGCGGACGGCCGCCCGGAGCATGCCCCCCGCGAACTCCCCCTTCGGGAGCCGCAATCCTATCGGTCCAAATATTTTACGGACCATTTATGTGCGATCATTGCGCGATCTTTAATATTTCCGGACGATAGTCTTTGGGAGGCCAGGGTGACCCTTAAAGGTTCAAACGGAAGTCAAATTAAGAGCTCGATATCCCTGGTCGGACCGCCCTTTCCGGATCGATCGTCGTTTTCGCATCAGTCCAGCCATGACAGAGATGCGCGCGCGGCCAGACTTTCGGGCCCTTACGACTCTCCTGATCGGAGGCGTGTCGTTTCATGACGCTTGATCTGCATACGCTGCACTTCGCCAGCGCGGCCAGCCGATGCGCCTACGTGGGCGTCTTCCTCGTGCTGGCCCTGAGCCAGCGCCACCAGACTCATCTCTGGCAGTGGATGGGCGCCATGGGCGCGTCGATGGCGGGGTCGTTCGTCATGGTGAGCGTGGGGCCGGACGAACTGCCCCCGCTGCCCGTTACGACGGTCGTCTACTGGCTCTACGGCGGAAGCCTCGTCCTCGCCTGGACCGGCCTGCGCAGCTTCTTCGGGCGACCGGTGCGGATCGGCCTCGGCCTCGGCCTCGCGGCCCTCCCGGGCCTGATCTATCCGGTCCTCCTCGGCCTCGGCGTCCCCACCCGGCTGGCGCTCGCGGCGGTCTTCGCCTGCTGCCTCGTGATAGCCCTCCTCGCCGTGTTCGAGACCGTCCGCCTCTCGGCCGGGGTCGAACGGCTCTGGGCGCAATCCATCGAAACCGTGGCGTTCGGGTCCTACGCCCTCGTCTTCCTGTTCTCGATCGGGGTGATGATCGGAACCGATCGACCGGTCGCCTCGACCGAGACCGCGCGCATTTCCATGATCCTGGATCAGATCATGGGGGTCTTCATCTACTTCGGATTCATCGCGATGGCCGCCGAGCGCGCCAACCGCTCCCTCCTGCGCCTTGCGGAGACGGATCCGCTCACCGGCCTGTCCAACCGCCGCGGCCTGCAGAAGATGCTGAACCGCCGCTTCCCGCACCCGGGGCCCGGCCCGTCGGGAGGCGTGCTGATCCTCGACATCGACCACTTCAAGGCCATCAACGACCGCCACGGGCACGAGGGCGGGGACCTCGTCCTGTCGGCGTTCGCGGCCCGGCTGATGTCTGTGCTGAGGTCCACGGACATGGTCGCCCGCTGGGGCGGCGAGGAGTTCCTCGTGGTGCTTCCGGGCATCGATGCGAACGAACTCCTCGGCGTGGCCGAACGGCTGCGGGCCTGCATCGCCGATACGTCGTTTCCCCTCCCGGCCGGGCCCCTCGCGGTGACCGTGAGCATCGGGGGCGCCGTGATGACCTGGGACGCCGGGGGATTCGAGGGCGCGACGCGACAGGCCGATGCCGCGCTCTACGAGGCCAAGGCCCAGGGGCGGAACCGCGTCTGCCGGGCGCCCGCGGCCGTGACGCCGGCCGACGCATCGGCGCCGGCGGACGACGTGGCCCTCGACGGCCTTTGCGCGGCCTGAACCGGCTGCCGCGCGGCCCCCGGCGGCGTGCGGGCACCGCGAGGGGCGGTGGCCCGCAGGGTCGCGCTTCGCCCGCGAGGATCCGCGCTGCAGGCCTGCTGGCGAAGCCGTGACGGTTCGGCCCGGACCCCGTCGCCAGGCCCTTCATCGGGCTCCGGCCCTTGTTCAGGCACTCGGTCCGGCACTCGGTCCGGCACTCGGTCCGGCCCTTGGCGCTGCCGACGGACCTGCGGCGTCGGCTTCATCCGGCCCGGACCGCCCCGTCCTCGCCCGGGCGGGCCGCCGGCGCCCGGGGCGGCGCCAGACCAGGCGGCCGATCAGCACTCCGAGGCGGCGGCAGAACAGGGCGAGGCCGAGGCCCCAGGCGAGGCCGGCCAGCAGGGCGCTCGCGAGGGCCGTGAGGCCGGCACCGAGGGCCAGGGCGCCGCGCCCGAGAAGCGCGAGGGCGGCGCGGGTGCGGGGGCCGAGGCGCTCGCTGAGGCGGACCGCGCGGGCGACGTCGACGGGGTCCCGGGCGAGGCCGAGCACCTGCATCACCCCGCGCTGGCCGGTGCGGCGGCCGAGGACGAGGGCATCGCCCGCGAGGGTCGTCAGGCGCGCCACCGTGCCGGGACGGATGGCGAGGCCCGCGGCCGTCCGGGCGCCGGCGAGGTCGAGGCGGGCGGAGGCAGCGACCGCGCGAGCCAGGGCCTCCCCGTCGAGGCCGGCCCGGACCGTGCGCCCGAGGTTCGCCGCCAGGGCGGGCGAGAGCCGGCCGCCGCGGCGGGCCGCCTTCAGCACGGTCATGCCCGCGCGCGGGCCCGCCCCCGCCCCGGCCGTCCAGGTGGCGAGGGTGAGCGGCAGGCCGACCAGGGCCATCCCGAGGAGGAGCGGGTCGTAGGGCTCGGCGCGGGCGTAGCGCCCGCCCTCGCGCAGGAGGTCGCGCAGGTCGCCGATCCCGGTGACGTCGGCGGCGAGGGACCCGGCGAGGCCCGCCGGCCCTTCCGCGGTGCCCGAGACCGCCCCGGCGGCGAAATCCCGCGCGACGCGGCCCGCCCGGCCCTGCGCGAGGGCCTCCACGCGGGCCCGGCGGGCCGGATCGACGGGCAGGCCGCGCGCCTCGGCCAGGGCCAGGAAGCTCGAGGCCAGATCCTCGTCCTCCGCCGCCACCGCGGCATCGAGGCCGGCCTCCAGGCGCTCTTGCGTCGCCGTGCGCTCGAGGCGGATCTCCGCCAGGGCGCCGGGATCCTCGGCCGCCGCGAGGAGACGGCCGGCGAGGTAGGCCGGTGCGAGCACGGGCACCGCCGCGACCGCCAGGGCCGTCCCGCTCGCCAGGAGGCCGATCCAGCCCGCGACCGCGCGTATCCGCTTCATCAACCCCCTCCGTCTCGGTGGCCCGGCCCCCAGGTGGGGATGCGGCGGGGCGCCCGCCGCCTCGCATCCGCCCTCAGGGGGCCGCGACGCCGTAGCGCCGGTGCAGGCTGCTGGCGAAGCGGTCGGCGAACTTCGCCGTCGCCACCGGCAGGGTGCGGCCGCGCAGCTGCGCCAGGATCAGCGCCATCGGGGCGAGGTCGCGCCCGTCGATCGGGCGGGAGCGCAGGCGGGGATCGTCGGGGATGCCGCTCGGCACCTGCAGGCTGACCGCGTCCTCGCGCAGGACGAGGTTGCGCAGGAATTCCAGCGAACTCGACTCGATGACCGGGTTCACCGGGGTGCCGCGTCGGGCGAGGGCGTCGTCGACATGGTGGCGGATGGCGAGCGAGCGATCCGGCAGCGCCATCGGGTAGGCGAGGCAGTCGCGCAGGCGCACCGGTCCGGCCTCCGCGGCCAGCGGATGCTCGGCCCGCACCAGGGCGCACAGCGTCTGGCGGCAGGAGAACAGCACCTGCATGTCGGCCGAGGGCGGCGGCTGCAGCACCAGGGCGAGGTCGGCCTCGAACTGCGCCAGCGCCGCCACCGCCTGGACGTGGTCGCGCACCTGCACGGTGAAGGTCACCTGCGGGAACTGCGCCCGGTAGGCCTCGACCTCGTCCGGCACCACGTGGTTCACGAAGGCCTGGCTGCAGGCCAGCGCCACGTGGCCGCGCCGGACGCCGGACAGGTCGGCGATCTGCGAGCGCACCCGCTCCAGGTCGGCGCGCTGGTCGCGGATGTGGCGCACCAGCAATTCGCCGGCCGCGTTGAGGCGCATGCCCTGGGCCACCCGCTCGAAGATCGGCGTGCCGAGCTCGTATTCGAGGTCCTGGATCTGCCGGGTCAGGGCGGAGGGCGTGATGTTGAGCCGCTCCGCCGCCCGGCGGATCGCCCCGTGCCGGGCCACTTCGGCCACGTAGGTGAGGATGCGTAGGTGCTTCATCGTCCGGGTCCGCAGCGCCCCGCACTGTTGCCTGAAGGGCAACGGGCCAGTCAATAAACAGCACTCGTGTGCAACACCGGCGCGTCCTAGCGTCGGCGGGGAGAATCGCTGTCCGGAGCCCGCCCATGATCCGCCGTCGCACCCTCCTGGCCGGCCTCGGCGCCGGCCTCCTGGCCGCGCCCCTCGGCCTGCCCCGCCCGGCCCGCGCCCAAGGTCCCACGGTGATCCGGATGGGCTCCCTGAAGCTGATCCACTCGATCGCGCCGCACTTCTACGAGCAGTTCACCCCGGCGGGCTTCAAGGTCGAGGTCGTACCCTTCGAGAGCCCCACCGAGTGCAAGAACGCGGTGGTGACGAAGTCGGTGGACTTCGGCACCTTCGGCATCGCCGCCGGCACCCTCGGGGCGGCCGCCGGCGAACCCCTCGTCATCATCGCCTCGACCTGCAACCGCGGCATGGCGATCATCGCCAGGAAGGATGCGGGCATCGCCACCCTCAAGGACCTCAAGGGCAAGCGCGTCGCGCTCTGGCCGGGCTCGACCCAGGAGGTCTTCGCCCTGGAGCGCCTGCGCCAGGAGGGGATGAGCGTGAAGGACATCACCCCGGTGCGGATCTCGTTTTCGGAGATGCACATCGCGCTGGCGCGCGGCGACATCGACGCCTACGTGGGCGCCGAGCCCGCTCCGGGCGTGAGCCTGGCCAGCGGCGTCGGCAGCCTCGTCGAGTATCCCTACGGGACCGAGATGGGCGCCCTCAACATGGTCTTCGGCGCCCATGCCGACACCACCGCGCAGCGGCCCGAGATCGTCCGCACCATGCTGGAGATCCACCGCAAGGCCACCGATTACGCGCAGGGGAATCGCGAGGCGATGATTGCCATGGCGGTGGCCAAGCTCGGGCAGAAGCGCGAGGCGCTGGAACTCTCCGCCCCGAACGTCGAGCTCAAGTGGAAGCTGGGCGAGACCGAGATCGCCCAAGCCAAGGTCTATGCCGACCGCATGCTGGCGTTGAAGCAGATCAAGCGCCTGCCCGACTTCGCAACCTTCATCGACACCCGCTTCGTCGATGCCATGAGGGACGCGTGAGCCCGCTGCCGGCCGCCGTCGCGGCGGCGCCCGTGCCGGCGGCCCCGTCCCGCCCGCGCGTCGCCGTGCCGTGGGGGCGCCTGCGCGAGGCGGCCCTGGCCCTGGCGATCCCCGCCGGGCTCGGTTTCGTCTGGCACCTCCTGACGAGCGGGCGGCCCTACAGCCTGATCCCGCCGCCCGCGGAGGTCTGGACGGCGCTGGTCGACCTCGCCGTGGGGGGCATCAACGACGATGCCTTCAGCGCCACGCTGCTCACGCATCTCGCCGCCTCGCTGTCGCGGGTCTACGGGGGGTTCGCCCTGGCGGTGCTCTTCGCCCTGCCGCTCGGCCTCCTCATCGGCCGGGTGCCGCTGATGCGCCAGCTCCTCGACCCGACCTTCCAGATCCTGCGGCCCGTCCCCGTCACCGCCTGGCTGCCGCTGGCGATGATCCTGTTCGGCCTCGGGCCGCGCTCGGCCTACTTCCTGGTCTTCCTCGGGGCGTTCTATCCGATCCTCGTCAACACCATCTTCGGGGTGCGCTCCGTGGAGCCGCGCCTGTTCGAGGCGGCCAGCATGCTCGGCTGCCGGGGCTCGGCCCAGTTCGCCCGCGTGGTCCTGCCCGCCGCCCTGCCGTCGATCTTCACGGGCCTGCGCCTCGGTCTCGGCTTCGCCTGGGTGGTCATCGTGGTCGGCGAGATGACCGGCGTGCAGACGGGGCTCGGCGCCATCATCATGGAGGCGCGCCAGCTCTCGCGCACCGAGATCGTCATCTGCGGCATGATCGTCATCGGCGTCGCCGGCTTCCTGTCGGACCGGATCGTCATGCTGATCGGCCGCCGCCTCCTCGCCTGGAGTCCGTCGCATGGGTGATCCGACGCTCCCGATTCTCGAGATCCGCGACGTCGGCAAGACCTTCGCGGTCCAGGGCAGGACGGTCACCGCCCTGAAGGGCGCCAACCTCACGGTGAAGCGGGGCGAGTTCGTCTGCCTGCTCGGCGCCTCGGGCTGCGGCAAGTCCACCCTGCTGCGCATCACCGCCGGCTTCGAGGCGCCCTCCTCCGGCGAAGCGTGCATGTGGGGCAAGCCCATCGCGGGCCCCGACCCGTCGCGCGGCATGGTGTTCCAGGATTACGGCCTGTTCCCCTGGCTCACGGTCCGCGACAACATCGGCTTCGGCCCGAAATCCCGCGGGCGCCCCGCGCCCGAGATTCGCGACACGGTGGCCCGCTACATCGACCTCGTGGGCCTGGGCGCCTTCGCGGACGCGCATCCCCACCAGCTCTCGGGCGGCATGAAGCAGCGCGTCGCCATCGCCCGGGTGCTCGCCAACGAGGCCGAGATGGTGCTGATGGACGAGCCCTTCGGGGCGCTGGACGCCATGACCCGCGAGCGCCTGCAGGACGAGCTCCTCGATCTGTGGAGTCGCACCGGCCTCACCGTCCTGTTCGTCACCCACGCCATCGAGGAGGCGATCTTCCTCGCCGACCGCGTCGTGGTGATGTCGCCGAGCCCCGGCCGGATCGACGCCGTGCACGACATCACCCTGCCCCGGCGCCGCGACGTCTCGAGCCCGGCCTTCAACGACATTCGCCGGATGCTCTCGGCCCAGCTCCACAGCCACCACGGCCGGGTGGCTGCCTGAGGTCCGGCGGCGCCCGTTCCCGAAGAAGACCACCCCTCGGCGCCGCGCCGAGCCCCAGGGTCGCGCTCCCATGACCGAACCGGATTTTTCGGACCCCCGCCGACCCGAGCGGCGGCTCACCTACCGGGCCGCCATCGACCGGCCGCGCCTTGCCCTGCCGAACGGCAAGCACGTGGCGATCTGGCCGGTGGTGAACGTCGAGCACTGGCTTATCGACAACCCGATGCCGCGCCAGATCCTGGTGGCGCCGACGGGCGCGCCCCTGCTGCCCGATCTGGCCAACTGGGGCTGGCACGAATACGGCATGCGGGTCGGGTTCTGGCGCTTCCTCGCGGCCTTCGAGGCCCGCGGGATCCGCCCGACCCTCTCGATCAACGGCTCGGTCTGCGAAGCCTATCCCCGGGTGGCGCAGGCCGCGCACGCCGCCGGCTGGGAGTTCATGGGCCACGGCTTCCACCAGGTGCCGACCCACCGCATCGCGGACGAGCCGGCGATGATCGCCCGCACCCTCGCGGCGATCCGGGCCGTGACCGGGGCCGACCCGCGCGGCTGGCTCGGGCCCGGCCTCACCGAGACCCTCGACACCCCGGACCACCTCGCCGCCGCCGGCCTCGACTATGTCGGCGACTGGGTGGTGGACGACCGGCCGAGCCGGATCGCCACCGCGACGCGCGCCCTCATCGCCCTGCCCTACTCGGTGGAGCTCAACGACATCCCCCTGCTGGCGATCCAGCACCACCGGGCCGACGAGTTCGTGGACCGGGCCCTGGCCCAGGTCGCGCGCCTCGCCGCGGAGGCGGCCGGGGACGGGCCGCTGGGCGGTGCCAAGGTGATGGGGTTCGCCATCCATCCCTACATCACCGGCGTGCCGCACCGGATCGGGCTGCTGGAGCGTCTCCTCGACGCGCTGCTCGCCCGCGACGACGTCTGGTTCGCGCAAGGCGGCGACCTCGTGGACTGGTACCGGGGCACCGGCGATGAGGCTTGAGACCGAAGCGGGCTCCCGGGCGGACGGGCGCGACCTCGACCGCGCGGCGTTGAGCCGGGCCTACGACAATTCCGGGGCGGTGGCCGACAGCGCCGCCCGCCTCGCCGACTGGCGGGCCCGCAGCGCCGCCTTCCGGGCGCGGCCGGGCCACATCCTCGACCTGCCCTACGATCCGGGTCCGCCCCACGCCGCCGGTCCGCGCAACCGGATCGACCTGTTCGCCTGCGGACGCGCCGGCGCGCCGCTGCTGGCCTTCATCCATGGCGGCTACTGGCAGCGCAACGCCAAGGAGGGCTTCGCCTGCCTGGCGGAGGGACCGCTCGCCCTCGGCCTCGACGTGGCCCTGATCGGCTACACCCTGGCGCCCGAGGCCTCGCTGACCCGAATTGCGGACGAGATCCGGGCGGCCCTGCGCTGCCTGCGGGCCCGGGACGCGGCCGCCGGCCTCGGCCGACGCCGCCTCGTGGTCTCCGGCTGGTCCGCGGGCGGCCATCTCGCCGCCCTGGCGCTGGACGGGCCGGACGCCGATGCGGGCCTCGCGATCAGCGGGATCTACGACCTCGCGCCGATCCGCAGGACCTCCCTCGACGACGCGCTCCGGCTCACGCCCGGGGAGGTCGAGGCGCTGTCGCCGATCCGCCGGGTACCCCGCCGCCAGGCCCCGCTGGTCCTCGCCTACGGGACCGACGAATTGCCCGAACTCCGGCGCCAGTCCCTGGACTACGCGGCCGCGCGCGCGGCCGCGGATGCGGAGACCCGCTGCATCGGTCTCGACGGGACCAACCATTTCTCGATCCTCGAGACCCTGGCGCGTCCGGACGGGCGCCTCGCCCGTCTCGCCGCCGACTTGGCCCAAAGCTGATCCGGTCCGCACCCGATCCGGCCCGCCGCCGGCCCCCGGAGGCGTCGGTCCCCACGTCCGGACGCGGGCATCGTGCGGGGCGGACCGCGCAGGAGCCTCGCCGCCCGGGCGGGACCGGTTCGGGCAGGGTTTCCGGACGTGGCCCGGAACCTGTCAGGCTCGGAATTTTGGAACGCTGGTCCGATACACGGAAAGTTAATGCGCGACCCGGTCGAAGCGGCATAGCCTCGGCGACGAACGCTCATGCCCTCGGCGCGACCGGCATGCGGTGCAGGTCCCGTCCGTCCGCATCCCGGATCACGAGGTCCCAGGCGTCATCGACATGGATCAGTTCGCCTCCCTTGCGCAGTTCCTCGAGCACCAGGGCGGCCTGGGCGATGGCTTCCGCCAGGTCGGCCGCCTCGGCCCCCGTCGTGTCGGGCATCGTGGTCCGGCCATCGGTCAGGTCGAAGTGGAAGCGCATCGGGGAAACGGGCCTCGGAACGCAGGGCGATGCCGGAGTTCGACGCCGCCGCTTCCGCCGGCCTGCCGCCCGGTCCGCCCTGCGCCGGTCGGGACGAGGCCTCCGTCGCGGTTCGGTGGCGCTCGGCCGTCCGGATCCATGCTGCGTCGTCCTCAGCGCAGGATGTCGTCGTCCGGTCTCAAGTTGCGACAGGTAGAAGCGGCGTCCCGTTCGAAGACGATGCCGCCGATGATTGCGATGCGCAATTTAGCTAGAAGCAGGGCTTGACATCCCAAGTACAATACTACTTTTTGATTTTTTGTGCACTGCAAAATGTCTGGCGATATCTGGAAAGGCTGATCGATGACCGAGCCCGAAGGGCAGTCTGCTGGTTCGGACGACGCGCCTCTTTCCGAGCGGATCCTGGCGCTCCGCGTCCATATCCGGACCGTCCTGCGCTGCCTCGGGCCCGTGGCCCAGCCGGCCTGCTGATCGCGGCGGAGCCGGATCTCCGAATCGCTCCGGCGCGCCTTCCGGCCCGCGGGCGGGCCGGGACCGGGATGTCCCCGCGAGCCGAGCCCGCCGCCTGGAGCCTACTTCTCGCGCCAGGCCTTGGCGATCTGGTCGGTCAGCGGCTTGGTGAGGTAGCTGAGCACCGAGCGGTTGCCGAGTTGCATGAAGGTCTCGACGGGCATGCCCGGCACCAGGCGAACCGAGCCGAGGCGCTCCTTCTGGTCCTCCGGCACCCGGATGCGGGCGGTATAGTAGCTCATGCCGGTCTTCGGGTCCGCGGTGACGTCGGCCGAGACCCGCGACACCACCCCGTCGATCTCGGGGGTGGTGCGCTGGTTGAAGGCCGAGAAGCGCAGCACCGCCGCCTGTTCGAGGCGGACGTTGTCGATGTCCTGCGGCTGGATCTTGACCTCCACCGCGAGCTGGTCCGCCTCCGGCACGATCAGCATGGCGGGCTCGGAGGGCGTCACCAGGCCGCCGATCGTATGCACCGTCATCTGGTGCACCGTGCCCGATTGCGGCGCGCGCATGTCGACGCGCTTGAGCTGGTCCTCGGCGGCGACGCGCTTCTCGATGTATTCCGACCACTTGCCGCGGATCTCGGCCAGGTCCTTGCCGGTCTCGGTGCGCATGTCGCCGTCGATCTGCAGGATCTGCAGCTCGGTCTCGGCGATCTTGCCGCGGGCCGAGGCCGTCGAGGCCAGGAGCTGGCCGCGCTCGCCGTCGAGGCGGGCGGCGTCGCGCTCCAGGGCGTTGACCCGGGCCAGCGGCACCAGGTTCTTGGCGTAAAGCTCGCGCACGCCCTGCAGCTCGCCGGTGATGAAGCCGACCTCGCGGGCCTTGGCCGCGACCTGCTCGGTCAGGCCCTTGATCTCCTCGCGCAATTGCTGGACGCGCTCGCGCAGCTGCGCCTTCTGGCCCTCGCGCCCGGCCACGCGGGCGTTGAACAGCCGGGTCTCGCCCTCGATCAGGTGCGCCACGGCCGGGTCGCCGTCCTTCCGGGCCAGCAATTCGGGCGGGAAGGTGATCGCGGCGGCGCCGTCGCGCTCGGCCTCGTCGCGGGCGCGCCGGGCGGCGAGTTCGTCCAGCGCCTTCAGGATGATGTCGAGATTGGCCCGGGTCTGGGTCTCGTCGAGGCGGATCAGGATGTCGCCGGCCTTGACGCGCATGCCCTCGCGCACCCGCAGCTCGCCGACGACGCCGCCGGTGGGATGCTGCACCTTCTTGACGTCGGACTCGACCACGAGCTGGCCCGGCGCGATCACGGCGCCGGAGATCTGGGTGAAGGTCGCCCAGCCGCCCACGCCCACCACCAGCAGCGCGCCCAGGGCGACGCTGAGGGCGAGGTGGCGGCGGATCGAGCCCTGGGCGGTCGGACGCGGGGCCGTGAGGGCGGGTTGAAGGTCGGTCGGGCTGAGGGCGAGGGCCATCATGCGCTCTCCTGCAGGGCGCCGGGGGCGGCCCGCGTGTCCACGGGGCGGGTCTCGACGGGGACCGAGGCCGGGCGCAGCACGCGCTTGAGGACTTCGTCCTTCGGTCCGAAGGCCTGGGCGCGGCCCTCCGCCATCATCAGGATGAGATCGACCGCGCCCAGGGCGGACGGCCGGTGGGCGATGACGACGCAGATGCCGCCGCGCCGCCGGACCCCGATGATCGCCTGGGTCAGGGCGTTCTCGCCCTCGGCGTCGAGATTGGCGTTGGGCTCGTCGAGAATGACGAGGAAGGGATTGTCGTAGAGTGCCCGGGCGAGGCCGACGCGCTGGCGCTGGCCGGCGGAGAGGCCGGCGCCGCCTTCGCCGATCCGGGTGTCGTAACCCTCCGACAGGCGCAGGATCAACTCGTGCACGCCCGCCGCGCGGGCGGCCGCGATCACCGCGTCGGAGGGGGCCTGCGGATCGAACCGGGCGATGTTCTCCGCCACCGTGCCGGCGAACAGCTCGACCTCCTGGGGCAGGAAGCCGATATGCGGACCGAGATCGTCGGCCGACCATTGGTCGAGGGCGGCGCCGTCGAGGCGGACCTTGCCGCGCACGGCCGGCCAGACCCCCACCAGGGCCCGCACCAGGCTCGACTTGCCCGAGGCGGAGGGGCCGATGATGCCGAGGCCCTGGCCGGCCTGGAGGGCGAAGCTGACGTCCTGGACCACGAGGCGCGGGGTTCCGGGCGGCGCGACGCTGACGCCCTCGACCTGGAGCGAGCGCGTGGGCGCCGGCAGCGCATGGGGCTGTGCGGCGGCGGGCATGCGGGCGAAGAGGTCGGACAGGCGGGTCCAGGACTGGCGGGCCTGCACGAAGCCCTTCCAGTTGGCGATGGCGAGCTCGGCCGGGGCGAGGGCCCGGGCCACCAGGATGGACGAGGCGATGATGATGCCGGCCGAGGCCTGGCCGTTGATGACGAGATAGGCGCCGAGGGCCAGAACACCGGATTGCAGGGCGGTGCGGAACACCTTCGAGCCCGCGCCGTAGCCGCCGGCGATATCGGAGGCGCGCTGCTGCGCGTGCATGTAGTCGCGGTTGGCTAGGGCCCAGCGGGTGCCGAAGCGCCCCTGCATGCCCATCGCGGCCAGCACCTCGGCATTGCGGCGGCCGGCCTCGGCGAGGCCGTTGCGGCGCAGGCCGTGGGCAGTGGCGGTCTGGGCCGGATGCTTCGTCGCCCGATCGGTGAGGAGGCCGAGGGTGGCGAGCACCGCCGCGCCGATCAGGGCGGCGACGCCGATCAGGGGATGGAACAGGAAGCAGATCAGGAGATAGATCGGCATCCAGGGAAGATCGAAGAAGGCGGAGGGGCCGGACCCGCCGAGGAAGGCGCGCAGCTGGTCGAGGTCGCGCAGGGGCAGGAGGCCGTCGCCGGGGGCGGCTCCCTTGAGCGGCGCGCGCACCACGATGTCGAAGACCCGTCCGCTCAGGGATTCGTCCAAAGCCGCGCCGATGCGGGCGAGGACGCGCGAGCGCAGCGCCTCGAGCAGGCCCTGGAAGGCGTAGAGTACGAGAGCGAGGATGCAGAGGCCGATCAGCGTCGGCACCGAACGGCTCGGGATGACCCGGTCATAGACCTCGAGCATGAAGAACGAGCCGGTCAGGTAGAGGACGTTCACGAGCCCGCTCATGGCGGCCACGCCGATGAACGCCGTACGGCACTGCGCCAGTGCCGAGACCAGCTCGGCCGAATCCCGGGCCTTCGTCACGATTGTCTTCCTTCCCGGCGGTTCCGGCGGGGCCCGCCCCTCTCGACGACTGTAGTTTGAGCGAGCCACACAGGTGAGGCAAGGGTTCCTGAAGCAAGGGTTTCGATGCTGGCGCTCGATCCCCCGCGGGTATTTCACTAGATTGAGGTATGTCCATCACCCGACCGAAGACCGGACGGTATCGGACGGCGTAGAGCCCTAAGTCTCGGTGTGGCGAGGCTGCGCGCTTGCCAGAGTGATGTGGCAATCGTGTGAAGATGCCGTGAATGACGCGGGCGCGGTCGCCGCCGCTGAAGGCATCGGATCTCGCTTCGCCGCGGCCGTTGCCGGCCCCCGGCGGCACCGATCCCCGGT
>NZ_CM143964.1:1737500-2092500 GCF_055361545.1 Methylobacterium sp. TK31
CAACGCCTTCGAGATGCAGTTCTGCCTCGACTGCCACCGGGCGCCCGAGCGCTGGGTGCGCACGCCGGACCAGGTCTGGAACATGAACTGGAGCCCGCCGGCGAACCAGGCGACCCTCGGGCCGGAACTGGTGGCGAAGAACCACATCCACGCGGGCGACCGGCTCCTCGAATGCGGGATCTGTCACCGCTGATGGATCAGGACCTCGATCTCGCGCAGCTGCGCCAGCGCCTCGCCTCCGGCAACGGGCCCGCCTTCTGGCGCAGCCTCGACGCGCTGGCGGGGACGGCGGCGTTCCAAACTTATCTGCGGTCCGAGTTTCCGGGGGGGCTGCCCCTGGCGCAGGGGCCGGAGCGGCGCGGCTTCCTCAAGCTGATGGCGGCCTCCTTCGCGCTGGCCGGGCTCTCGGCCTGCGACGCCTTCGACGGGCGCGGGCGCGAGGTGCCCTACGTGGTGCAGCCCGAGCGCATCGTCGCCGGCGCCCCCCTCGCCTACGCCACCTCGGCCCTGTTCGACGGCTTCGCCAACGGTATCCTGGTCACCACGCGCAACGGCCGTCCGCTCAAGGTCGAGGGCAACCCGGAGCATCCCTGGAGCCGGGGCGGCACCGACGTCCTGGGCCAAGCCTCGGTGCTCGGACTCTACGATCCCTTCCGCAGCCAGGCGGTACAGCATCTCGGCCGGCCCGCCGCCTGGTCGGCCTTCCGCGGCGCTCTGCTGGCGCGCCTCGCGGCCCTGCGCGAGACCGGAGGAACGGGCTTCCACCTCCTCACCGGGCCGGTGACGTCGCCGTCCCTGGCCGCCGAGATCGCGCGGCTGCGGACCGCCTATCCGGGCCTGCGCTGGCACGTGGCCGAGACCGTACCGCGGGACGGGCTCTATGCCGGCGCGCGGCAGGCCTACGGCCGACCCCTGGAAACGCAGGTCCGGTTCGAGGCCGCCCGCACCCTCGTCGGCCTCGACGGCGATTTCCTCGATGTCGGGCCGGGCCAGGTCGGGCTGGCGCGCCGCTGGATCGACGCGCGCCGGGCCGCGCAGGCGGAGGGCCGACTCCTGACCCTGCACGCGGCGGCGCCGACCCCGGGGCTGACCAGCGTCAAGGCCGACCACACCCTGGCGGCCGGCTCGGACGAGCTGGCGCGCCTGGCCGCGGATCTCCTGCGGATCGCCGAGGGCGGGCAGCCCGAGATCCCGGACGGGCCGATGGCGGCTTGGCTCCAACGCGCCGGCACGGCGCTGCTGGCCGACCGGGGCCGCAGCCTCGTCACCGCCGGCATCGGCCAGCCGGCGGCGGTGCACGCCCTCGTCCACCGCATCAACGGCGCCCTGGGAAATACCGGCACCACCGTGGTGCACACCGCGCCGGTCCCGGTGCCCGGGGCCGAGAGCCTGTCCGAGCTCGGCGAGGCGATGGCCGGAGGGCGCGTTGGCACCCTTCTGATGCTCGGGGTCAACCCGGTCTATGCGGCCTCGGGCGACCTCGCCTTCGCCGAGCATCTGGCGCGGGTGCCGTTCAAGATCCATGCGGGGACGTATTTCGACGAGACCGCGGCCCATGCCGACTGGCACCTGCCGCTGGCCCATCCCCTGGAGAGCTGGGGCGATGCCCGCTCCCTCGACGGCACCGTGGGGCTGATCCAGCCGACCATCGCCCCCCTCTATGGCGGGCGCTCGGCCCACGAGATCCTGACCCTATTCGGAGCCGAGGCGCCCGCGCAGGAGGGGCCCGAGCAGGGGCTCGACCTGCTGAAGCGCCACTGGCGCGATCCCGGCGAGGATGCCGCCGCCTTCGAGGCCCGGTTCACCGAGGCCCTGCGCCTCGGCTTCCTGCCCGACACCGCCCTGCCCTCGGAGACAGTGGCGCTGACCGGGCGCGGCGCGGACCCTGCGCCGGTCCCCGCCCCGGAGGATCGGATCGAGGCGGTCTTCCGGCCCGACCCCTGCGTCTGGGACGGGGCCTCGGCCGATCTCGGCTGGCTGCAGGAGCTGCCCAAGCCGCTGACCAAGGTGGTCTGGGAGAACGTCGTGGCGATCAGCCCGCGGCTCGCCGAGCGCCTGCACCTCGTCACCGGCGACGTCGTGGCGGTGGAGGCGAACGGCCGGCGCGTCGAGGGCGCGGCCTGGATCCTGCCGGGCCAGGCCGAGCGCACCGTGACCCTCACCCTCGGCTACGGCCGCCGGGTGCCGGACCACCTCGCCCACGGCCTCGGCTACGATGCCCAGGCCCTGCGCCCCGCCGCCACGCCCTATCGCCTTCCCGACGTCGCCCTGACGAAGACCGGCCGCCGCGCCAGGCCGGTGACGACGCAGGACCTCGGTACGATGCAGGGGCACGATTTCGTGCGCGTCCAGGCCCTGGGGGGACCGAGCGTCGGCGACCCGCCGGGCGCGGCGGTGCCGTCGTTCTATCCCGAGCCGCCCTCGGCGCGGCGGGGCGAGGCGTCGGCCGGCGGAGGCGCCAACGCGGCCGCCGGTCGGGCCTGGGGCATGGTCATCGACCTCGACGCCTGCATCGGCTGCAATGCCTGCCTCACCGCCTGCCAATCCGAGAACAACATTCCGGTGGTGGGCCGCGAGGAGGTCGAGCGCGGGCGCTGGATGAACTGGCTGCGGGTGGACCGCTACTACGCCGGCGACCTCGATGCGCCGGAGACGCATTTCCAGCCCGTGCCCTGCATGCATTGCGAGGCGGCGCCCTGCGAGCTCGGCTGCCCCGTGGAGGCGACGGTGCATGACAGCGAGGGGCTGAACCTGCAGGTCTACAACCGCTGCATCGGCACCCGCACCTGCCAGAGCTACTGCCCCTACAAGGTGCGGCGCTTCAACTATCTCGATTACACCGGCGGCATGGCGCCGGTGGAGCAGCAGCAGCGCAACCCCGAGGTCACCGTGCGGGCGCGCGGCGTGATGGAGAAGTGCACCTACTGCCTCCAGCGCATCGCCGGCGCGCGCATCGACGCCGCCAAGGATGCCCATGCGCCGATCCCCGACGGGGCGGTGGAGACCGCCTGTCAGGGCGCCTGCCCGACCCGCGCCATCGTGTTCGGCGACCTCTCGGATCCGGGCAGCAAGGTCGCGGCCGCGCGCCGGGACCCGCGCAACTACGCGCTGCTCGGCGAACTCAACACCCGCCCGCGCACCACCTATCTGGCGAGCCTGGCACCCGGCGCCGAGCCGGGCCGCGAGGGCTGACGCGCCATGGCCGGAGCCGTCCTCACCCCCGACACCCCGACGCGCGCCGGCGGAATGGCACGCGCCGTCTCCGACGTCGCCCTGCACGACCCCCTCGGTCGGCGCTGGTGGATCGCCTTCGCGGCGGCTTCCAGCCTGCTCGGCCTGTTCTTCGGGGTGATCCTGTACCTGCTCTTCACCGGAATCGGCATCTGGAACAACAACAACGCCGTCGTCTGGGCCCTCGATATCGCCTCCTACGACTGGTGGATCGGCATCGCGTGCGGCAGTCTCGCGCTCGCCGGCACGCTGCGCCTGGCGGGGACGACGAGGGGGGACGCTTTCGGGCGCGGCGCCATCGGTCGCCTCGCCGAGGCCAACGCCCTCCTGTGCACGATCGCGGCCGGGCTCTACCCGATCATCCATCTCGGGCGGCCGTGGTTCTTCTACTGGAACCTGCCCTACCCGAACACGCTCGGCCTGTGGCCGCAATTCCGGTCGCCCCTGGTCTGGGACGCCATCGACATCGTCAGCTTCCTCGTGGTCACGGTGAGCCTCTGGTACATCGGACTCCTGCCCGACCTCGCGACCCTGCGCGACCGGGCCTTCGAGGAGGCGCAGGCGAAGTCCGAGCGCACCAGGCGTCCGCGGCGCTGGCCGATGCTGAAGGCGCAGGCCTACGGCGTCGCCGCCGCCGGCTGGCGCGGTTCCGCCTCGCACTGGCAGCTCTGGCACCAGGCCTACCGCATCGTCGCGCTGCTCGGCATCCTGCTCGTGGTCTCGCTCCAGACCGGAGCCTCGGTGATGCTGGCGGGCTCTGTGCTGCCGGGCTGGCACGACACGATCCTCCCCGTCACCTTCCTGGTCAACGCGGTGTTCTCCGGGATCGCGGTCACCGCCGCCCTGACGATGCTGGTCCGCACCGTCTATCGCCTCGAGGCCGTCGTCACCGAAGCCCATATCGAGATCCTGGCCCGGCTCCTCCTCGGCCTCGGGCTCGCCAGCCTGTACGGCTACGCGGCCGAACTCTTCTCCGGCTTCCTGCACGGCGACGCCTACGCCCGCGCGACCCTGGTGCGCCGCTTCACCGGCCCGCATGCCTGGGCGGCCTGGACCGTGCTGACCTGCGCGCTGCTGCCCGTCCACCTGTTCTGGCGGGCGTGGCTCCGGCGCTCGCCCCTGGCGCTGGCCCTCGTCGGGTGCCTCGTGGCTGTGGGCGCCTATGCCGACCACGTCATGGTGCTGGTGGTGACGCTCTCCCACGACTTCCTGCCCTCCTCCGCCCTCGACTACCGGGTCGGGCTCTGGGGCGTGGCGACCTTCGCCGGATCGGTGGGGCTGTTCCTCGTGCTGCTGCTTCTGTTCCTGCGGGCCTTGCCGGTGGCCTCGCTCACGGACCTGCGCGAGCAGACGGGCGTGGGCGACGACCCCGCGCAGGCCTCGGCCGGGACGGACGTGCCGGGGCCCGGGACCGGCGCGCCGATCTGGGGCGTCAGCGCGGAATTCGCCACGCAGGCGGAACTCGCCGTCGCCATGCGGGCACTGGCCCGGCGCCACCCCCACCACGGCGACCGGCCCCATCGCAGCGACTCCGTGCGCCTCGACGCCTTCGGCCCGGTGCCGATGCCGGATGCCCTGAAGGGCCTCGGCCGCCGCAACCGCTCGATCCTGCCCTACGCCCTCGGGGCGGCGCTCGCCGGCGGGGCGGCCTTCTACGGGATGTGCGTCTACGCCACCGCCTACGGCTACGTCTTCGATGTGGGCGGGCGTCCGCGCTTCTCCTGGCCCTCCTTCGTGGTGCCGAGCGTCTCCTTCGCGATGATGAGCGGGACGCTCGCCGTGCACGCGGTGCTCCTGTTCGTGAACCGCCTGCCGCGCCTCAACCATCCGGCCTTCAACATTCCCGGCTTCGGGCGCGCGACGCAGGACCGCTACTTCCTGGCGGCCGAGGCGCGCGGCCCGGATTTCGATGTCGAGCGCGTCGTGCGCCAGCTCGCCGCCCTGCCCGAAGGCGGCGGGCGGCCCCTCGCCATCGCGCGGGTGCCGCGATGAGGCGCCGGCGCGGACCCGGCGTGATCCTGGCCCTGGCCTCGGCTCTCGCCGGCTGCGGCGAGGCCAACATGCGCGACCAGGCCAAGGCCAAGACCTGGGACGCCAACCGCTTCTTTCCGCAGGGCATGACCATGCGCCCGCCCGTGGCCGGCACCGTGCCCCGCACGGATCCGGCCCGCTTCGTACCCCGCCCGGCCGTCATCGACGCGGCCCTGCTGGAGCGGGGCCGGGAGCGCTACGGCATCGCCTGTACGCCCTGTCACGGGGCCAGCGGCGACGGCCGGGGCATGATCGTGGCCCGGGGCTTTCCCGCCGCCCCGTCCTTCGCGAGCGCGCGCCTGGTGTCAGCGAGCTCCGAGCGGCTCTACGCGGCGATCACGGAAGGCCACGGTGCGATGCTCCCCATGGGCGCGCAGGTCGCGCCGGGCGACCGCTGGGCGATCGTCGCCTATCTGCGCGCCCTGCAGCTGAGCCAGGGGGCCGAGGTGGCGCGCCTGCCGGCGGAGGACCAGGCCAAGCTGCAGGACGGCGCCATGCGGGCGACCCGATGAGCGCCGCCCGCCCCCTGTTCCTCCTCGTGGCCGGCCTCGCAGCCCTCGGTCTGGCCGTCCTCCTCGGCGAGTGGCAGGCCGGCTACCTCGCGGCGTGGCTCACCCTCCTGGGTCTTCCTCTCGGCGCCCTCCCCCTGGTGGCCGGCCTCGACGCCCTGGCGCCGGAGCGGCTCGCGAGCCTGCGCCCCGCGCTCGTGGGGTGCCTGCGCCTGATGCCGGTCGCGGCCCTCCTCGCCCTGCCCCTGCTGGCGGTGGTGCCGGCGCTCTACCCCTTCGCGAACGGAACGCCCGCCGCGACGCCGCTGGCCGGCATCTGGCTGACGCTGCCGTTCCTCGCGGCGCGCCTCGCGGCGGCGCTCGCCCTCTGGCTCTGGCTCTGCCGCCGGACCGCGGCGGGCCGGGGACCCGTCGCCCTCGTGCTCGGGCTCCATGCCGTGCTGGCGACGCTGCTGAGCTTCGACCTGATCACCGCCCTCGACCCGCGCCTGGGCTCCAGCCTGATCGGGCTCCTGACGATGCTGGCCTGGAGCGGCGCGGCGCTCGCCGCCGCCCTCCTCATGCCCTCCGCGCGCCGGCCCAAGGCGGGGCTGCTGCCGCTCGCGGTGCTGACGGCCGCCTGGGCCTTCCTGCACTTCGTGCAGTTCCTCGTGGTCTGGTCGGCCAACCTGCCCGCCGAGGTGTCGTGGTACCTCGCCCGCGGCGGCCTCCTCGGCCGGGGATTCAGCCTCGCGGGCGGGGCCGCCGCCCTGCTCGCCGCCGCCCTCACCCTGCGCCCCGGCCCCTGGACGACGCGGGCGGCGGCGGCCCTGGTCCTGGCGGTCCATGCCGCCGAGATGGCCTGGTTCGTGACGCCGGCCGGGCGCGGCGCCTTCGTGGTCACGGGGCCGGACGTGCTCGCCGGGCTCGGCGTCGCCGCCCTCGCCGCCGGCCTCGCCCCGATGCTGGCGCCGCTCCTGTCGGCCCCCGCCCCCGGCCCGGACGCCGAGGCCGCCGCATGATGGATCGCCGCATGAGCCCGCCCGATGCCCCCCGCCGCTCCAGCCTCGCCCTCGTCCCGGCGATCCTCGCCGGCCTGATCCTGCGCCGCACCGGCGCGGTGCCGCCCGCGCCTGCGGCCCCCGCCGAGGACCACCGCGGGCAGGACTGGGATTACGAGCGCAGCGACGCCGAGGCCGGCAAGACCGCCTGGGTGATGCTCGGGCTCGCCGGGGCGGTGCTAGCCACCATCGGGGCGGTGCTCGCCCTCAATTATGCGGTGCTCGGGCGCCAGCGCGCCGCCCTGCCGCCCCTCACCGCCCAGCAGACGACCGCGATCCGGCCGCCGCCGCCGAACCTGCAGGCGGACCCCTACGCGGAGATCGACGCGAGGCAAGCCGACGAGGCCGGCCGCCTCGCCGGCTACGCCTATCTCGACGCGGACCGCACCCGCGCCCGCATTCCCATCGACCGCGCGATGACGCTCATGGCCGGGCGGCCCTTCGACCCGGCGCCCGCCCCGTCCGGGGCCGCGGCGGATTCCCCGGAACCCGCGAAGGCGTCTGCCCCATGAAGGCCCAGTCCGCCCTCGCCCTGTGGCCGCCGGCCGCCTCCGCCACGGCCGTCGAGACCGACCACATCATCCTCGGTTTCACCGTGCTGACCCTGCTCCTCACGGTGCCGATCTTCCTCGCCATCACCTACTTCGCCCTGCGCTACCGGCAGGGGGAGGAGGCCGACCGCAGCACCGACGAGCGCCGCAGCGTCCTCATCGAGATCAGCTGGATGCTGATCCCCTACGTGCTGACCCTGTTCTTCTTCGGATGGGGCGCCAAGCTCTTCATCGCCTCCCGCCACCCGCCGCCGGACGCCATGGTGGTGGAAGCCGTGGGCCGGCAGTGGATGTGGAAGTTCCAGCACCCCACCGGGCAGTCGGAGATCAACGACCTGCACCTGCCCATCGACCAGCCGGTCCGGATCCGCATCACCAGCCAGGACGTGATCCACGCCCTCTACCTGCCGGCCCTGCGCCTGCAGATCGCCGCCCTGCCCGACCGGACGACGGAGATCTGGTTCAAGGCCGACCGCACCGGGACCTACCGGCTCTACTGCTCGGAATATTGCGGCACCGACCACTCGGTGATGGACGGCAACCTCACCCTGATGACCCAGGCCGAGTACCAGGACTGGCTGACCCATGGGCACGCGCAGCAATCGAACCTGGCGGCGGGCCGGGCCCTCTACGAATCCTACGGCTGCGCCGGCTGCCACGACGGCGCGGTGGCGGGCGTGAGGGCGCCCAGCCTCGTCGGCCTCTACGGCCGCGCGGTCCATCTCGCCGACGGGCGCACGCTCACGGCGGATGCGGACTACATTCGCGCCAAGATCCTCAACCCCAACGAGAACCGGCTCGCCGGCGGCGGCAAGCAGGTGATGCCGAGCTTCCGCGGGGTGATCCCGGCCGACGATCTCGACCGTCTCGTCGGCTACCTGAAGGCCTATGACCGCGTGGCGGAAGGAGACCCCCGATGAGCAGCGCCGGCACCCTGCACGGCGACGCCGCCGCGCGCGACCCCCACACCCCGCCGCCGACCCTCGACCGGCCCGGCGACTATCTCCACGCCGAATCGACCCTGCGCTCGTGGTTCCTCACCACCGACCACAAGCGCATCGCGCTCCTGTATCTCGCCAGCATCACCGCCTTCTTCGTCATCGGTGCGGTGGCGGCCGGCTTCGTGCGCCTCGCCCTCGTCGTGCCCGACGGCGCGATCATGACCAACGACACCTACAACAAGGCCTTCACCATCCACGGGGTGGTGATGGTGTGGTTCTTCCTGATCCCGTCGATCCCAGCGACCTTCGGCAACTTCCTGATCCCGCTGATGATCGGGGCCAAGGACCTCGCCTTCCCGAAGCTCAACCTGACGAGCTGGTACGTCTTCATGACGGGGGCGCTGTTCACCCTCGTGGCGGTGGTGCTGGGCGGCGTCGACACCGGCTGGACCTTCTACGCGCCCCTCTCCACCGCCTTCTCGAACACCTGGGTGCTGCCGGCGCTGATCGGCGTCACCATCGTGGGCTTCTCCTCGATCCTGACGGGGCTCAATTTCGTCGTCACCATCCACACGATGCGGGCCCCCGGCATGACCTGGTTCCGCCTGCCGATCTTCGTCTGGACGCACTACGCCACGAGCCTGATCTTCCTGCTCGCGACCCCCGTCATCACCCTCGCGCTGATCCTGCTCATCGCCGAGCGCGCCTTCCACGTGGGCGTGTTCGACCCGGCCTATGGCGGCGACCCGGTGCTGTTCCAGCACCTGTTCTGGTTCTATTCGCACCCGGCGGTCTACATCATGGTGCTGCCGGGCATGGGCGTGATCTCCGAGATCGTCCCGGCCTTCGCCCAGAAGAAGCTCTTCGGCTACCGCTTCGTCGCCTACGCGGCGATCGGCCTGGCCTCCGTGACGTTCTTCGTCTGGGGTCACCACATGTTCGTCAACGGGCAGAGCGACCTGGCGAGCCTCGCCTTCTCGGCCCTCTCCTTCGCGGTGGCGGTGCCCTCGGCGGTGAAGGTCTACAACTGGACCGCCACCATCCATAAGGGGTCTTTGCGCCTCGACACCCCGATGCTGTACGCCATGGGCTATATCGGCCTGTTCGTGCTCGGCGGTCTCACCGGGCTCTACCTCGCGACCCTGGCCATCAACCAGCACATCCACGCGACCTACTTCGTCGTGGCGCATTTCCACTACATCATGGTCGGCGGCACGGTGCTGGCCTTCCTCGGCGGGCTGCACTTCTGGTGGCCGAAGATCACCGGGCGGATGTACAGCGAGCCCTGGGGCCGGATCTCGGCGCTGTTCATCTTCATCGGCTTCAACGTCACCTTCTTCCCGCAATTCATCCTCGGCTACCTCGGGATGCCGCGGCGCTACGCGACCTACCCGCCGGAATTCCAGCTCCTCAACGTGCTCTCCTCGGCGGGCTCGACCATCCTGGCGGCGGGCTACCTCTTCCCGATGGTCTACCTCGTCTATTCCCTCTGGTTCGGGCGCCGCGCGCCTGCAAACCCCTGGGACGCCAGGGGGCTGGAATGGGAGACCGCCTCCCCGCCGCCGCCCCACAACTTCGCGGGGGTGCCCCAGGTGCCGAAGGTCCCCTACGACTACCCGATCCAGGCCCGGGAGACCGGGAGGCAGCACACGTGAGTGCCGACCCCGCCGCCGCCGGGCCCGTCGGCGTGACGCGCGCCGAGCACTTCGCCACCGTCGGCCAGCAGCGCCACGCGGCGACGCTCGGCATGTGGGCCTGGCTGCTCACCGAACTCCTGCTCTTCGCCGGGCTGTTCCTCACGGCCCTGGTCCTGCGCCTGCTCCACCCGGAGGCGGTGCAGGCGGCGGCCGGCCATCTCAAGTTCTGGATCGGGGCCACCAACACCGTGGTGCTGCTCTGCTCGAGCCTGACCATGTCGGCGGCCATCGAGCTCTCGCGGCTCGGCTGGCAGCGGATGATGGTCGGCTGCCTCGTCGCCACCGCGAGCCTCGGGGCGTTGTTCCTGATGCTGAAGGGCTACGAGTACTACGCCGACTACGAGGAGCACATGATGCCGTTCCTCGCCCGCCGGCCCTACGCCCTGGCCGAGCAGCCGGCGTCGCGGCTCTTCGTCAACCTCTACTACGTGGCGACCGCGCTCCACGCGGTCCACCTGTTCACCGGGATCGCCATCCTGCTCGGGATCACCTGGAAGGCGTCGCGGCCGGGCTTCCTGCAGCGACACCAGAACTGGATCGAGGTCTACGGCCTGTACTGGCACTTCATCGACCTGATCTGGATCATCGCCTTCCCGGTCCTCTACGTGGTCAACCGGTAGAGGCGTGAGGATGCGCAATCCCCTCCACGCCCTCGATGCGAAGGACCGGGCCCTGCTCCGGAGCCGCCTGCGCACGCCGGTGCGGACCTTCCTGGCGCTCCTGGCGCTGCTCGCCGTGAACGTCGGTCTCGGGGCGACGCGGCCCTTCGAGCAGGTCTGGCTGCTCGAACTCGCGGTGGTCGGCGCCATGGCGGCGATCATCGTCCTGGTGTCGATGGAGGTCCGCCACGAGCCGCCCCTGGTGCGCCTGTTCGCCGGGGTCGGGTTCTTCTGGGTCGCGATCCTGTTCGGGATGACGCTGACCGACTATCTCGCGCGCTGACGCGCCCACGAACGATCACGGCGGGGCTCGCGCCCCGCCGTGATCGGCTCAGGTGGTTTTCCCGCGACGGACCGCGCTGCACGCCGTCCGTCGCGGCGTGGCCTCAGTAGGCCGGGCCGCCCGAGGTGGTGCCGTAATTGGCCGTCGGCTTGTTGTTCTGCTCGGCGTTGCCGGCCTTGGCCGAATCGTCCGCGCGGCGGGTGATCGAGCCGGTGGTCACGTCGTCGAAGGCGCCGACGACGCGGCTGCCGGGCGCCGTGGCGGCGGGAATGCCGGCCGGGGCGTTGTAGCTCTGCGCGAGGGCGGACGAGGCGGGCGCGCCAAGGGTCAGGACCAGGGCAACGGCGGCGGAAGCAAGACGAGTCTTCATGGTCGTGGTATCCAGATGTACAGGTCCGGTCTCCGTCAAACATTCGAGGATCAAGTCCAGGATGTCCGGGGGCCGTTCTTCTTGGTACGATCTCGATATAGGACCGGCCTGTCCGGGGCGGCGTGCGCTGCAGCACCTATCGCATGCGCTTGGCGCATTTCTCGCGCCGCGTTCGCGCCGCTCTATGCGTGTGCCGCATCACACATCGGAGTGGGCGTCGATGTAGTGGCGCAGGGCGCTGGCGGCGTTGAGCATGTGGGCGCGCATCCGCCGGGCCGCCGCTTCTCCGTCGCCCTCGGCGATCGCCGCCAGGATGGCCCCGTGCTCTTCGCGCGAGCCGTGGATGCGGTCGCCATGGCGCAGCTGCGTCCTGCGGAAGCCCGAGAGGCGGGTGCGCAGCGCCAGTGCCTGCTCTTTGAGGAAGCCGTTATGCGTGGCGCCGTAGAGCGCTTCGTGGAAGCTGCGGTTCAGGGTGTCGTAGGCGTCGACATCGCCGGCCGCGACCATGTCGCCGGAGCGCGCATGCAGGTCCATCAGGTGGCTGCGCTCCAGGGGGGTCATCCGGTAGGTGGCGAGCCGCACGCACATCGCCTCGAACTCGGCGGTGGTCTCGAACATGTCCATGATCCGCTCGGGCGTCATGCGCGTGACCACGACGCCCCGGCGCGGGCGCAGCTCCACCAATCCGTTGAAGGCAAGCTGGCGCAGCGCTTCCCGCACGGGGGTGCGCGAGGCGCCGAAGCGGTCGGCGAGGTCCTGCTCGTCGAGGGCCGTGCCCGCGGCGAGGCGGCCGGCCGCGATCTCGTCCGTGAGCGCGTTGCGGATCTGGTCCGACAGGAGCCCGCGCTCCGCCCCCTGCTCGTCCATCGGCCCCCCGTCCATCATCCGCTCCCTGCTCAGGACGCGCGACGCCCCGTCCGTCATCCCACGATGGCCCGAACCGTGAGGTAGAACAGCGACGGACCGACGAGACAGCCGATTCCGGTGTGGAAGGTCGCCGTCAGCGCGCCGTAGGGCACGAGCTTCGGGTCGGTGGCGGCGAGCCCGCCGGCGACGCCGCTCACCGTGCCCATCAGGCCGCCGAAGGCCATGGCCGAGCGCGGATTGTCCAGGCCGATCAGCTTGGCCACCAGCGGCGTGCCGACCATGACCATCACGGCCTTGGTGACGCCGGTGGCGATGGAGAGCGCCATCACGGCCGAATCGGCGCCGAGGGCCGCCCCCGTCACCGGCCCGACGATGTAGGTGACGGCCCCCGCGCCGATCGTCGTGATGCTGACGGCGTCGGTGTAGCCGAAGGCCACCGCCGTCAGGGCGCCGACCACGAAGGGGATCACGGTGCCGAGCGCCAGGGCCAGCACGCCGAGGAGCCCGGCGCGGCGCGCCTCCACGACGTCGACCTCGAAGGCGGTGGCCACGATGGCGAAGTCACGCAGCATCGCCCCGCCCATCAGGCCGATGCCGGCGAAGACCGGCAGGTCGGCGACCCCCTTCTGGCCGCCGGTGTAGAGGCCGGCGACGTAGGCGAGCACCAGCCCGAGGACGATGGCGATGGCCGAGCCGTGGACCCGGCCGCCGGTGAGCCGACGGCTGGCGACGTTCGAGACCAGCATCAGGGCGCCCACCACCGCGAAGGCGGCCACCAGGCTCTGCTCGACGAAGACGTGCTGGATCATGTGCAGCATGGGATCACGCCTTCCGGACGGAGCGGGGCGGCGCGACGGGCGCCGGGGCATCGTCGTCGAGGTCGCCGCCGATCACCTGGCCGCCGATCACCTGGCCGCCGTGTCGGACCTGGGCGTCCTCCGCCGGCTCGCGCCGCCCGAAGCGCCCGAGCAGGGCGACGCAGGCGAAGCAGAGCAGCAGCGAGATCGTGGCGGCGATGAGCACGATGGGCCCGCCGCGCACGGCCGCCACCACGTTCTGCTGCGCGGCCATCGCCACCACGATGGGAATGTACATGGTCGACCAGAACTCGACCCCAAGCTTGATCCCGCCGCCGAGCTTGCCCCGGGCGAGGAGCCAGGACCGGGCGGCGATGAGCAGGATCATGGCGAGGCCGACGCCGCCGACATTGGCCTTCACCCCGAGGGCGACGCCCAGCAGGTCGCCGAGGAACACCCCGATCAGGGTGCAGAGCGCGAGGAGCGCGACGCCGAAGATGGTCATCGGGCGGCCTCGCGCGTTGTCGGGCACGGGGTGCGGACGAGATGGGGCATGGGGCGTCCCTCCTGGGTATTCCGTGATTCGTTTTTGATTGGTTTCAGTATACAGGTGATTGACAGGAACACAATTTGGAATACTGATACGGCATGAAAACGGCGGCCCGCATTCCATCGGGGGCCGAAAAAGCTGAGCGGTATACGCAGGCCGTGACGAGGGAGCGGATCGGATGATGGACTGGCGCCGGGAACGCACCGCCCGCGACGCGCGTCTCGCACGGGCGCGGCCGCATGCCGACGGCAAGGTGGTGCCGGCGGCCCGGGTCGTCGATCTCCTGGAGGCGATCCTCCAGCCCGGCGACCGGGTCTGCCTGGAGGGCGACAACCAGAAGCAGGCCGATTGCCTCGCCCGGGGCCTCAGCGCCTGCGACCCGGCCCGGGTCCACGACCTGCACATGGTGCAGTCGGGCATCGTCCTGCCCGAGCACCTCGACATCTTCGAGCAGGGCATCGCCCGGCGGCTCGACTACTCGTATTCCGGCCCGCAGGGCGGCCGCATCGCCAAGATGCTCTATGGCGGCCAGATCGAGCTCGGGGCGGTGCACACCTACCTCGAACTCTTCGCGCGCTACTTCATCGACCTGACGCCGAACGTGGCCCTGATCGCGGGCGTCTCGGCCGACCGGGACGGCAATCTCTACACGGGCCCCAACACCGAGGACACGCCCACCGTGGTGGAGGCGACCGCCTTCAAGAACGGCGTGGTGGTGGCGCAAGTGAACGCGATCGTCGACCGGGTGCCCCGCGTCGACATCCCCGGCGACCGGGTCGATTTCGTGGTCGAGGCCGACAGGCCGTTCTACGTCGAGCCGCTCTTCACCCGCGACCCCGGCGCCGTGACCGAGACGCAGATCCTGATGGCCATGATGGCGATCAAGGGCATCTACGCGGAATACGGCATCCGCCGCCTCAACCACGGCATCGGCTTCGGTACGGCGGCGATCGAGCTGCTGCTGCCGACCTATGCCGAGCGCCTCGGGCTGAAGGGCCGGATCGCCACCCACTGGGCGCTCAATCCGCATCCGAGCCTGATCCCGGCCATCGAATCCGGCTGGGTGGAGCAGATCCACTGCTTCGGGTCGGAAGTCGGCATGGACAAGTACATCCGCGCCCGGCCGGACGTGTTCTTCACGGGCTCCGACGGCAGCTTGCGCTCGAACCGGGCCTTCTGCCAGACGGCGGGCCTCTATGCCTGCGACCTGTTCATCGGCTCGACCCTGCAGATCGACCTGGCAGGCCATTCCTCCACCGTCACGACGAACCGCGTCGCGGGTTTCGGCGGCGCGCCGAACATGGGCTCGGACCCGCACGGGCGGCGGCACCCCTCCGACACCTGGATGAAGGCGGGGCAGGAAGCCGGCGGCACCGGCGACCCGGCGCTCCGGCGCGGGCGAAAACTCGTGGTGCAGCTCGTCGAGACCTTCGGCGACAAGCTGGTGCCGGCCTTCGTGGAGCGGCTCGACGCCCTCGAACTCGCCAGGAAGCTCAACCTCGAACTCGCCCCCGTGATGGTCTACGCCGACGACGTGACCCACATCGTCACCGAGGAGGGCATCGCCAACCTGCTGCTGTGCCGGACGCCAGACGAGCGGGAGCAGGCGATCCGGGGTGTGGCGGGTTACACCGATGTGGGCCGTGGCCGCGACCACGCCGAGGTCGAGCGCCTGAGGGCGCGGGGCATCATCCGGCGCCCCGAGGATCTCGGCATCGAGCCCCTCGACGCCGACCGCTCGCTGCTCGCGGCGCGCTCGATCAAGGACCTCGTGCACTGGTCGGGCGGCCTCTACGAGCCGCCGGCCAAATTCCGGAACTGGTGAGGGATTTCGCGTCATGGAGAAGCTGAGCTTCCGCCACACCACCCGGACGGCGCTCCCCGGCACGCGGGCCAGCGCGATCACCGGGGTCGTCGCTTCCGGCAACCTCGAAGTGCTGCTGGAACGCAACCTGGCGCCCGAGGCCTGCCACGTGGAGATCGACACCGCCATCAAGGGCTACGGCGAGGTCTGGGCCGCGGTGGTGGCGGATTTCGTGGCCCGTCGGCAGCCCGGCGGGCTGACCATCACCATCAACGACGGGGGTGCGCGCCCCGACACCGTGTCCCTGCGCCTCGCCCAGGGCGCCCGCCTGATGGAGCTGTCGTGATGGACTGGAAGCCGGTCGCCCTCTCCGCCGCGCCCCTGGACCAGAGCTGGTACGAGGCGAGTGCCCGTGCCCGCCTCGCCGGCCTCCTCGATGCGGATACGTTCCAGGAATTCATCGGTCCCGAGCAGCGGATGATGAGCCCGCACCTGCCGCTCTTCGACCTGCCCCGCGCCTTCGACGACGGCATGATCGTCGGGCGCGGGCGCCTCGACGGCCGGGACGTGCTGGTCGCCGCCCAGGAGGGCCGCTTCATGGGGGGCGCCTTCGGCGAGATCCACGGGGCCAAGCTCGTCGGCCTGCTGCGGGCCGCGCTCCACCTGAAGCCCGCCGCCGTGCTGATCCTGTTCGACACCGGGGGCGTGCGCCTGCAGGAGGCCAATGCCGGCGAGACCGCCATCGCCGAGATCATGCGGGCGATCACGCAGGTGCGCGCCGCCGGTATTCCGGTGATCGGCCTCATCGGGGGGCGGGCCGGCTGCTACGGCGGCGGCGGCCTCATCGCCGGCACCTGCGCACGCCTCGTCATCTCCGAGGGCGGGCGCCTGAGCGTCTCCGGCCCCGAGGTGATCGAGACCAACAAGGGCGCCGAGGAGTTCGATTCCCGCGACCGGGCCCTCGTCTGGCGCACCATGGGCGGCAAGCATCGCCGTCTCTTGGGCGCGGCGGACGCCTTCGCGGCCGACACGATCGGGGCGTTTCGCGCGGCCGCCCTGGCGGCGATCCCGACGGCTCCGGCCTTCGACCTCGCGACCCTGGAGGCCGAGCAGGCCCGGCTCGAGGCCCGCCTCGAACGCTTCGGCGACGCCCGGGACGCCACCGAGATCTGGGGCCGCCTCGGCGTCAACGACCCGGACGCCGTCCCGGGCCTGACCACCGAGGGCTTCGACGCCCTGCTCGACAGCCTGCCGGAGGGCGCGCACCATGCCCGGTAAATCACCGCCCGATCAGATGTCCCTCGACGCCATCCTCGCCTCACTCTTCCCGGCGGGTCACGCCGTCACGGTGGCGGACGGCCTGATCTCCGGCGAGGGCTTCCTGGACCAGGGCCGTATCGCCGTGATCGGCATCGACGGCGATACGGCGCTCGGAATCGAGGGCGCCTGCGTCCTCGCTCGGCGTGTCCTCGACGTGGTGCGGGCGGGCGGCGGCACGCCGATCCTCGTCCTCATCGATTCCGACAGCCAGCGCATGAGCCGGCGCGACGAGCTCCTCGGCCTCAACGAGTACCTCGCGCACTTGGCCAAGGCGCTGCTGCTGGCGGACGCGCAGGGCCACCCGACCATCGGCCTGCTCTACGGGCACAGCGCGGCCGGCGCCTTCATCGCCACGGCGCTGGCCACCCGCGTGCTCGCGGCCCTGCCCGGTGCCCATCCGAGCGTGATGGACCTCCCCTCCGTGGCCCGCGTCACCAAGCTGCCCCTGGAGACCCTGCAGGACATGGCCCGCTCGACCTCGGTCTTCGCACCGGGGCTCGACAACATGGTCCAGGCCGGCGCCGTGCAGGCGACCCTCGACCCCGACAAGCCCCTGGGGGCCCAGGTCAGTGCCCTGATCGCGGACAGCCGGGCGGTCGACACCCGCGACGCGCTCGGCCGCGAACGGGGCGGGCGCCCGTTCGCCCACGATATCGCCGCCCAAGTAGTGCGCGAAGCGCAGGATCTGCCGGTGCGCGAGGCGCAGGGCATGGTGGTGCGCGAGGCGCGGGGTGCGTGACCTCGCCCGCCACGACCTGCTCACGGTGGCGCCCGCTGCCTGGGGGGCGCTGCTGGCGCAGCGGCCGGACCTCGACGGGATTCCCCATCTCGCCGGATGGGCCGCGCGCGGCTGGCCCGTGATCGTACGCCGCCGCGTGCCCGGCGAGGATGGCGCCCTGGTCCCGGCCGGGCTGCCGCTGCCGCCGACCCTCGGCAAGCGCCGCATCGGCCTCGCGCTCCCCCCCGAGGCGGTGCGCCCGCGCCCGGGCCTGACCCTCGCCGAGGCGCGCGGGGCAGCGCCTGCCGCCTGGCACCCCACGCTGGATGCGCTCCTGGCCCACGGGGCCGTCCACGGCCGCGTAGCGCGGGTGTTCGGCGGGCTGCTCTGGCAGGCCCTGACGGGCCTGCCCTATCTCTCGCCCGCCTCCGACCTCGACCTGCTCTGGGCCGGCCCCGTCGACCCGGCCTTCCTCGCCGGCCTTGCAGACATCGCGATGCGGGCGCCGATGCGCCTCGACGGCGAGATCGATCTGGCCGACGGCTTCGCGGTGAACTGGCGCGAACTGCACGCGGCCGGACCGGGCGACACCGTCCTGGCCAAGGGCCTCGAACGGCTGGAACTCCGGCCGGTCCCGGCCCTCGTGGCCGCCCCGCTGCCGGCAGCCTGAAGGATGCCGATGCTTGCAAGCCTCCCGAGGCCCGCAGCCCTGCCGGAAACCGGGGCCTCCGTGCCGATCTCCCGGCAGGCGGACCGGATCGCCCGCCTCGCCGCGCGCTGCCTGCACCGCGAACTCGCCACCTATCCCAAGCCCGGCCTCGTCAGCCACGTGGACAGCGGCAGCCATTCCGACATGGATGCGTGCACCTTCCGGGCGAGTGCGTCCGCCCTGGAGCCCTTCTTCGGCGAACTCGCCGCGGCGGGAGCCGCCGGGGCCGGGATGGCGCAGCTGCGCCGCATCGGTCTGGCGGCGGAGGCGGCGATGCGGATGGCCACGGGGGGCGTGAACACCCACCGGGGCGCCATCTTCGGCCTCGGCCTCCTCAGCGCCGCCGCCGGCGCCCTCGGGCCTCGCCCCCCGGCCGGCAGTCTCGGGGCCCATGTCCGGGTCCGCTACGCCGATGCCATCCTGGACGGCCCCGAACTGCTGCACGCGCCGGGCGCGCGGGCCCGGCGGCGGCACGGGATCGGGGGGGCGCCGGCCGAGGCCGCGGCGGGTTTTCCGACCCTCTACGGCACCGGCTTGCCGGCCCTGCGCCGCGCCCGCGCCCGGCGCCCCGGGGCGCCCGAGGCGACGCGGGTGGAGGCCTGCCTCGCCCTCGTCGCGCGCCTGGAAGACACCAACCTCCTGCATCGCGGCGGTGCGGAGGGCTATGCCTTCGCCCGGGCGCAGGCCGCCCGCTTCGTCGCCGAGGGCGGCATCGCCCGGGCCGACTGGTTCGCGCGGGCGGAAACCCTGCACCGGGCCTTCGTCGCCCGCCGCCTCAGCCCCGGCGGGGCGGCCGACCTCCTCGCGATGACGCTGTTCGTCGACGCCTGGGAGCGGTCATGACGCTCGCGGTCCTGCTCTCCGGCCAGGGTGGCCAGCATCCCGGGATGTTCGACCTCACGGCCGACTTGCCCGAGGCGCAGGGCGTCTTCGCGGCCGCGACCCCCCTGCTCGGCCGGGACCCGCGCGACCTCGTGCGCGCAGGGGCGGACCTGCATGCCAACCGCACCGGGCAGATCCTGTGCTGCGTCGCCGGCCTGGCCGCCTGGACCCTGGTTCGGGCGGCCAGGCCGGCGCGCGTCGTGGTGACGGGCTACAGCATCGGCGACCTCGCGGCCTTCGGCTGCGCCGGCCTGTTCGCATCCGAGACGGTGCTGACGCTCGCCGCCGCCCGCGCCGAGGCGATGGATGCGGCGGCCGGCCCCGGCTACGGCCTCGCCGGCCTGCGCGGCCTGCCCGCCGCGCGGGCTTTCGCCATGGCCGAGGCGCACGGGTGCCATCCGGCGATCCGCAACGCCGCCGACAGCGTGGTGGTGGGCGGTGCCGCCGCGGCCCTGGACGCCCTCTGCGCGGACGCCCTGGAGGCGGGCGCGGCCCGGGCCGTTCGCCTGCCCGTCCACATCCCCTCCCATACGCCGCTGCTCGCGCCGGCCGCGGAGGCCTTCCGCGCGCACCTCGACGCCGCCCCGCTGGCGACCCCGCCGCGTCCGGCCCCGCGCCTTCTCAGCGGCCTCGACGGGGCGGCGGTGTTCCGGCCGGAGGCGGGCTTGCCCAAGCTCGCCGCGCAGGTCTCGCAGACCCTGGACTGGGCCGCCTGCCTGGAGGGCATCCGTGAATTCGGGGCGACGCGGGTGCTGGAGCTCGGCCCCGGCCACGCCCTCGCCACGATGGCCCGCGCGGCCCTGCCCGAGGCGCAGGTTCATGCGCTGGAGGATTTTCGTCGGCCCGACGGTGTGGTCCAATGGATCGAGAACGGGGCCTCAACCCCAACGGAGTGAAACGCACACGATGCAGTATCGCAATCTCGGCCGCTCGGGCCTCAAGGTCTCGCCGCTCTGCCTCGGCACCATGATGTTCGGTGGTCCTACCGACGAGGCCACCGCTGGCCGCATCATCGACAGCGCCCGGGGCGCCGGCATCAACTTCCTCGACACCGCCGACGTCTACAACGAGGGCCGGTCTGAGGAAGTGGTGGGCCGGGCGCTTCGCCAGGACCGCGAGGCCTGGGTGCTTGCCACCAAGGTCGCCAATCCGATGGGGCCGGGCGCCAACGACCGCGGCCTGTCGCGCGCCCACGTGCTGCGCGCCGCCGAGGCCAGCCTCCGGCGGCTCGGCACCGACGTCATCGACATCTACTACCTCCACAAGGAGGACCACACCACGCCGCTCGCCGAGACCATCGGCGCCATCGCGCTCCTCGTGCGCCAGGGCAAGATCCGCTATTTCGGCGTCTCGAACTACCGGGCCTGGCGGGTCGCGGAGATCTGCCGCCTGTGCGACGATTTCGGCATCGACCGGCCCGTGGTCAGCCAGCCCTACTACAACGCCCTGAACCGGATGCCCGAGACCGAGCACCTGCCCGCCTGCGCCCATTACGGCCTCGGCGTGGTGCCCTACTCGCCGCTGGCCCGCGGCGTGCTCACCGCCAAGTACGACCCCGACGCCCCGCCCCCCGAGGGCACCCGCGCCGGCCGCCAGGACACCCGCATGATGCAGACGGAGTGGCGCCCGGAATCCCTGGTGATCGCCCGGACCTTCCAGGCCCATGCCGCCGCGCGCGGCCTGACGGCGGGGCAGTTCGCGGTGAACTGGGTCCTGGCCAACCGCACCGTCACCTCGGTCATCGCCGGGCCGCGCACGGAGGCGCAGTGGGACGAGTATCTCGGGGCGCTGGGTTACACCTTCACGGACGAGGACGAGGCCCTCGTCGACGCCCACGTCGTCACCGGCCACCCCTCGACGCCGGGCTACAACGACCCGGCCTATCCGATCGAGGGCCGCGTGCGGGGATAGGCACCTCCCTCCCCCGGTTGGGGGGATCGAAGGGGGGGGGCGCCGCCGCCGGCCTCCGCACGGTGAGGGTCACCCGGCCACCCCCGCGACCACCCCCGCCCTGACCCCTCCCCCGCAAGGAGGAGAGGTCAGGGGCCGGTGCCCGCTCTCAGCCCCGCGTCTCGGCGATGTGCAGCTCCACTAGCGCGTCGAAGCTCGCATCGCCCGTGAAGCCCAGCTCGAGGGCGCGGCGCGTGTCGAAGGCCTCCGGCCAGGTCTCGACGATGGCCTGGATCGCCGGGTTCGGCTCGCGCCGGATCAGCGCCACCGCCGCGTCGCCGCCGATGCGGCGCAGGGCCTCGATCTCGTCGGCCACCGTCGCCGAGACCCCCGGCATGGTCAGGCTGCGGCGCAGGCCGAGGGGGGCGAGGTCGATGCGGGCGGCGTGCAGGAGGTACTCGGTGGCCGAGCGCGGGCTGGCGAACCAGTGGCGCACGGTGTCGGGCACCGGCAGGATCGCCTCTTGGCCGGCCAGCGGCTCGCGGATGATGCCCGAGAAGAACCCCGAGGCCGCCTTGTTCGGCTTGCCCGGGCGCACGCAGATGGTGGGCAGGCGCAGGCCGATGCCGTCGAAGAAACCGCGCCGGCTGTAGTCGGCGAGCAGCAATTCGCCCATGGCCTTCTGCGTGCCGTAGGAGGTGGCCGGCGTCAGGATCATGTCGTCGGGGATGACGCCCGGCAGCGGCGGCCCGAACACGGCGAGCGACGAGGTGAAGACCACGCGCGGCCGGTAGCCCTCGGCGACGTGGGCCTGCCGGATCGCGTCGAGGAGCAGGCGGGTGGCGTCGAGATTGACCCGGTAGCCCTTCTCCAGGTCGGCCTCGGCCTCGCCCGAGACGATCGCCGCGAGGTGGAAGATCACGTCCGGCCGGCCGATCAGGGCGGCCTCCGCCGCCCCCGGCATCGAGAGGTCGGCGGCGGCCGTGACGACGGAGCCGGTGAAGCCCGCCGGCGCCGTGGGCTCCACCACGTCCACCAGGGTGAGGGCGCGGGCCTCGCCCGCTGCTGCGAGGGCATCGCCGAGGCGCCGGCCGATCATGCCGGCGGCGCCGAGGATCAGAGCGTGCATGGGGTCGTCCTTGTCCGGGAGGGAGCTCAGCGCATCAGGTCGAGGGCGCGGGGGAAGAAGTCGCGACCGCCGAAATTGCCGGATTTGAGGGCGAGGAGCATGGGCTCGCCGAGGCCTGCCGCCCCTGTCCCCAGGGTGCGCAGCACCGGTACGCCGGCGGCGATCTCGGGCCCGAGGCGGAAGGCCTTCAGCCCGAGCCGGTCGACGACCGCGCCGGAGGTCTCCCCGCCCGCCACCACGAGGCGGCGCACGCCGCGTGCGACCAGGCCTTCCGCGATGCGGGCCAGCGCATCCTCGAGGGCGTGGCCGACCCGGTCGCCGCCGTGGCGGGCCTGGAGGGCCCGCACGGTCTCGGGCTCGGCGCTGCTGGCGATGAGGATGGGGCCGGCGCCGACCTGCGCGCCGGCCCAGGCCAGGACGGCCTCGATCTCCGCATCCCCCGCGAGCACCCGTTCGGGGTCGAGGCGGTACACCGGCATCAGCACTTCGGCCGCCGCGATCTGGCCGAGGGTCGCCTGCGAGCAGCTGCCGGCGAGGCAGGCGGACAGCCCCCCCACCGGCGCGCCGAGATCCGCCGCGCTGTCCGGTGCGGCGGCGCGCCCGGCCGCGACCAGGGTACGGGCGAGGCCGAGGCCGAGACCGGAGGCGCCCACCGAGACCCGGTGGCCGAGCGCCGCCCTGCCGAGGGTCTCGAGATCGGCCTCGACGACGGCGTCCGCGATGGCCGCGCCCATACCCTCGGCGGCAAGCGCTTCGAGGCGCGCGGCCACGGCCTCGGGCCCCTGCGCCACGGTGGCGAAATCGACCAGGCCCACCGGCGCCGCGCTCTGGCGGGCCAGTACCCGGACGAGGTTGGCGTCCCGCATCGGGTTGAGGGGATGGTCCTTGAGCGGGCTCTCGTTCAGCGGCACCGCGCCGACGAAGAGGTTGCCCTGGTAGACGGTGCGCCCAGTCTCCGGAAAGGCGGGGGAGACGAGGGCGATGGCCTCGCCGGCATCGGCCCGCAGGGCGTCCAGGACGGGGCCGATATTGCCCGCGTCGGTGGAATCGAAGGTCGAGCAGATCTTGAACAGGACGTGGGCGGCGCCCCGCCCGCGCAGCCAGGCCTCCGCCGCGCGGGCGCGCGCCACGGCCTCCGCGGCCGGGATGGACCGGCTCTTCAGGGCCACCACGACGGCGTCGACACCGGCCAGATCCAGGTCGTCGGCGGGGATGCCGATGGTCTGGACCGTGCGCAGTCCCCCCTTGGTGAGCGTGTTGGCGAGGTCCGAGGCGCCGGTATAGTCGTCGGCCACCGATCCGAGGGCGAGGCTCATCGGGTGCCCTCCTGGACCTGGCGGGTACCCTCTTGGACTTGGCAAGTGCCCTCTTGGACTTGGCGGGTGCCCTCTTGGATCTGGGACCCGCGATAGGGCTCGAACCAGCCGAGGCCCGCCTCCGTGGCGGCGGCCGGATTGTACTCGCAGCCGACGAAGCCCGCATAGCCGAGCCGGTCGAGTTCGGCGAACAGGAAGGCGTCGTTCATCTCGCCGGTGCCGGGCTCGTGCCGGGCCGGGACGCTCGCGGTCTGCACGTGCCCGACCAGGGGCATCAGCGCGCGCAGGCGCGTGGTCACGTCCCCGTGCAGGATCTGGCAGTGGTAGAGGTCGAACTGGAGCTTCAGGTTCGGCAGGGCGAGGTCTTCGATCAGCCGGGCGGCGGCCCCGAAATCATCGAGGAAGTAGCCCGGCATGTTGCGGCCGTTGATCGGCTCCAGCACGAGGTCGAGGCCCTCGCGGGCCACGCGCTCGGCGGTCCAGGCCACGGCCCGGCGATAGGCCGCTTGCGCCCCGGGATCGGCGGCATCGGCCATGCCGGCCATGAGGTGGAGCCGGGCGACGCCCGTGGCCTTGGCGTAGGTCAGCCCGGTCTCGACGCCCGCCTGCAGCTCCGCGAATCGATCCGGCAGGGCGGCGAGGCCGCGCTCGCCCGCCGCCCAGTCGCCCGGCGGCAGGTTGAACAGGGCCTGGGTCAGCCCGAACCGCGCCAGTCGCTCGGCGATGGCTTGCGGAGCATGGTCGTAGGGGAACAGGAACTCGACCGCGGTAAAGCCCGCCGCGGCGGCGGCCGCGAAGCGGTCGAGGAAGGCGTGCTCCGTGAACATCAGGGTGAGGTTGGCGGCAAAGCGCGGCATGGGTTCGGGCTCCCTTCAGGCCTTGGGCGACGGCAGGGTGACGCCGGCCACCTGCGCGTAGAGGCGGGCCACCGAGGCGTCGTCGTCCCGGCCCATGCCGGAGCCCGAGGCCATCAGGAACATCTGCAGGGCGGCGGCGGCCACCGGCACGGGATACTTCTCGGCCCGCGCCATGTCCTGCACGATGCCGAGATCCTTGACGAAGATGTCGACCGCGCTCTTCGGGCTGTAGTCGCCGTCGAGCACGTGCGGCATCCGGTTCTCGAACATCCAGGAGTTGCCGGCCGACGCCGTGATCACCTCGTAGACCTTGCGCAGGTCGAGGCCCTGCTTGGCGGCAAAGCTCATCGCCTCGCTGGCGGCGGCGATGTGAACCCCGGCGAGCAATTGGTTGATCATCTTGAAGGCCGCGCCCTGCCCGGCCGCGTCGCCGAGCTCGTAGAGCTTGCCGGCCATGGCCTCGAGGGCCGGACGGGCCGCGTCGAAGGCCGCCTTGGTGCCGGAGGCCAGGAAGGTGAGTTCGCCCTCGGAGGCGCGGACGGCGCCCCCGCTCATCGGCGCGTCGAGGTAGTGGCGGCCGGTCTCCTCCAGACGGGCCGCGAGACGCCGGGCGATGGCCGGGTCCATGGTGGCGGAGGAGACGAACACCGCGCCTTCCCGCATGGTCTTCGCGGCGCCGTCGTGCCCGAACAGCACGGCCTCGGTCTGGGCGGCGTTGACCACGACGCAGATCACCACGTCGGCGCCCTCCGCCGCCGCCGCCGGGTTCGCCGCCGCCTGCCCGCCATTCGCGGCGAAGCGGGCGACGGCCTCCGGGTTCACGTCGCAGGCCGAAACCTGGAAGCCGGCCCGGAGGAGCGCGCCGGCCATGCCGGCGCCCATGGAGCCGAGGCCGATCACGGCCGCGCGCTGGGTCTGGGTGTTGATGCTCATGGGGACCTGTTCACTGGATGTCGGGATCAGGGGCGGTCGATTCGGAACGACGGTGCCGCGACCCGTCCCGTCATCCCGGGCTCTGCTGCGCAGCCCCGGAATGACGGTGCGGGTTACGGAGCCCTCCGGCTCAGCGGTTGACCACGTGCTTCGGGGTGACGAACACGCAGACCGCACCGATCACCAGCATCACGGCGAGCGCGTACATGCCGGCGGCGGTGCTGCCGGTGGAATCGCGCAGGGCGCCGATGACGTAGGGGCTGGCGAAGCCCGCGAGGTTGCCCACCGAGTTGATCAGCGCGATGCCGGCGGCAGCCCCCGCGCCGCTGAGGAAGGCGGTGGGCAGGGACCAGAACAGGGGCGCGCAGGTGAGCACGCCGCCGGCGGCGACGGCGAGCGCCGCGATGGCCACGACGGTGCTGCCCGTGCTGGCGGCGACCACGAAGCCCACCGCGCCGCAGAGGGCCGGGACGATGAGGTGCCAGCGGCGCTCGCGCATCCGGTCGGCGCTGCGGCCGAGCAGGATCATCACGAAGACCGCGAACAGGAACGGGATCGCGCTGACCAGGCCGATGTTCAGGTTGCCCTGGATGCCCGAGGCCTTGACGATGGTCGGCATCCAGAAGGTCAGGCCGTACTGGCCCGTGACGAAGGCGAAGTAGATCAGGCTCATGAACCAGATCCGGCCGTTGCGGAAGACGGTGGCGATGGAGTGCGGGCTCGCCTCCTTGCCGGCGCCATCGGCGGCGATGTCGCGCTCGATGACCTGCTGCTCGGCTGGATTCAGCCACTTGGCCTCGGCGGGGCGGTTGTCGAGGTAGAAGAACACCGCGAGGCCCACGATCACCGCCGGCACCGCCTCGATCAGGAACATCCACTGCCAGCCCGACAGGCCGTAGGTGCCGTTGAAGGCGTCCATGATCCAGCCGGAGAGCGGGTTGCCGAAGATGCCGGAGACGGGAATCGCCGACATGAACACCGCGATCACCCGGGCGCGGCGATGGGCCGGGAACCAGGTCGTCGTGTAGAGGATCACGCCCGGGTAGAAGCCCGCTTCCGCCAGACCCAGCAGGAAGCGCATGATGTAGAACGAGGTCGCCGAGTTCACGAACATGAACCCGGCGGAGATGATGCCCCAGGTGATCATGATGCGGGCGATCCAGACCCGGGCGCCGACCCGGTGCAGGATGACGTTCGAGGGCACCTCGAACAGGAAGTAGCCGATGAAGAACAGGCCGGCGCCGAGGCCGTAGACGGTCTCGCTGAAGCCCAGTTCCTGGGACATCTGGAGCTTGGCGAAGCCCACGTTCACGCGGTCGAGATAGGCGACCACGTAGCAGAGCATCAGGAACGGCACGAGCCGCCAGAAGACTTTGCGGTAGGTCTGTTCGACGAAATCCCCTGCGGGCGCATCGATGCCCCGCGCGCTGGCGGCTTGCACGCTCATGTTTCCTCCTGCCGGCGCGCGTCGCGCTGCGCCGTTCTGGCGTTGCACCAATTCTTGCGGCGCTACTCTTCATGGCAGCGCTTGCATCTTGCGTAACAGATGTTGGCAGCGCTGCCAATCTGATTGTTGTGAGCAACTAACCTTGCTATGGGCTGGACAGCCCGGGACCGGAGATGAAGGCCGACGATGAACGTCCAGAGGTCCCCGCAGGAATCCGAGCGCCGGCTCGTGACCCTGTCCGACGTCGCCCGCGAGGCCGGCGTCGGCGAGAGCACGGTCTCGCGGGTCCTGCGCAATCAGGGCTCGTTCTCCAAGCGCACGCAGGACCGGGTGGCGGAGGCGGTGGCCCGCCTCGGCTACGTGCCGAACCGGCTCGCCGGCATGCTGGCGGGCTCGGGCACCACGGCGGGAGCCAAGCTCGTGGGCATCATCATCCCGTCGCTGACCAACATCGTGTTCCCCGACCTCCTGCGGGGCGCCAACGCGGCCCTCGACCGCGGCGGCTTCCAGAGCGTGATCGGGGTCTCGGACTACGATCCCGAGCGTGAGGAGGCCCTGATCGGGGCCCTGCTCTCCTGGCGTCCCGCCGGTCTCATCGTCACCGGCCTCGAGCACACGGCCGGTGCGCTCGCGCGCCTGCGGGCGAGCGGCATCCGCATCGTCGAGATGATCGATACCGACGGAGTCGGCCTCGACATCGTGGTCGGGTTCTCCAACCGGGCGGTGGGCTGCGACAGCGCGCGGCACCTGCTGGCCCGGGGCTACCGGCGCATCGGCTATGTCGGCCACGACATCACGCGGGACCTGCGCGCCGCCAAGCGCCTGGCCGGTTTCCGCGAGACGCTGGCCCTTGCCGGGCACCCGCTGGCGGAGACCGAGATCGCGCCGGGCCCCTCCTCGGCGGCGGCCGGGCGCGAGGCCCTGGGGCGGCTCCTCGCCCGCAGGCCCGACCTCGACGCGGTCTACTTCTCCAACGACGACATGGCCCTCGGCGGCTACTTCCACTGCCTCGCCGAGGGGATCGCGGTGCCGGGGCGCCTCGCCCTGTTCGGCTTCAACGCCCTCGACATCGCCGCCGCGATGCCCCAGCCGCTGACCACCATCCGCACCCCGCGCCTGGAGATCGGTGCGGTCGCCGCCGAGCGCCTCGCGGCCGACGGCCCGGCCGAGACCGTCGACCTCGGCTACGAACTGATCGCGGGCGCCACCGCCTGAGATCGTCCCCTTCTCCGGTGACCTGAAGGACCGCCATGAGCGAGACGACGTGCGAATCGAAGCTTCGCGAACAGATCTGCCGGTTCGGCCGCTCGCTGTTCGAGCGCGGCCTGACGCCGGGCTCGTCGGGCAACATCTCCCTGCGCCTCGACGACGGCGGCTGGCTGGTGACGCCGACCAACGCCTCCCTCGGCTTCCTCGACCCGGGCACCATCTCGCGCCTCGACGCCACCGGCGCCCTGATCTCGGGCCACGCGCCCACCAAGGAGATTCCGCTGCACGCGGCGCTCTACGACAGCCGGCAGGAGGCCCGTGCCATCGTCCACCTGCACTCGACCCACGCGGTGGCGGTGTCGATGCTGCCCGAGATCGACCCGAAGGCGGTGCTGCCGCCCCTGACGCCCTATTACCTCATGCGCGCCGGGGCCACGGCCCTGGTGCCCTATTACCGGCCCGGCGACCCGGCCGTGGCGGATGCGATCCGGGGCCTTGCCGGCCGCTACGCCTCGGTGCTGCTGGCCAACCACGGCCCGGTGGTGGCCGGCGCCAGCCTGGAGAACGCGGTCTTCGCCACCGAGGAGCTGGAGGAGACGGCCAAGCTCTACCTCCTCCTGCGCAATCTCAATCCGCGCTACCTCAGCCCGGGCCAGGTGCAGGACCTCGTCAGCCATTTCGGTCTGACCCTGCCGGAGGCCGACGGACACGATCACGATCACGGTCACTGAGCGGCGCGCCGCAACGCTCGTGAGCGGCCGCGGTGCCGTCCTCAGGCCGCCACCTCGATCTGCGCCGTGGGCAGCGTCTGGGCGATCTCGGCGGCGATGCCGGCCGAGGCGATGTTCTTGGATTTCGCCTCGATCTCGAAATCCGCCCAGGCCATGTGGCGGGCCACCAGGGCGTTCACGGCGCGGTTCCACATCATGTCGGAATGGGCCGCGAGATCCCGCCAGTTGTGGCCGGCCTCGGTGAGCGCCGCGAAGTCCGGCAGGGCACCGGGGTCGTGCCCCTCCAGCAGGCCCTCGCGCGAGACGCTGATATGGGCCACCGGGCGCACGCCGCGCCAGGACTCGCGCACCCGGACGACACGGGGATCGTCGGGCTCGATATACTCCCCCCGGCTCTCGACCCAGTGATGGTGCAGGTCGAGCACCACCGGCACGACGTCGGCCAGACCCAGCACCGTGTCGAGGCCGAAGAAGTTCTCGTCGTTCTCCACCGTGAGGAGGTCGCGGGCCGTCTGCGAGAGCTTGGGCAGATTGGCGCGAAACCCTTCGATTCCGGGGTCGCGGGCGCCGACATGGATGTTGATGTGGGCCCCGTGCGGGTGCCAGCCGCGGCCGTAGCCGAGCATCGCCATGAGTTCGGCGTGGTGCTCCAGCTCCTCGATGCCGTTGCGCTGGGCCGCCGGGTTCTGCGAGGCGATGACGCAGAACGGGCCGGGATGGAAGCTGAGGCGCACCGCCCCCGTCCGGGCGATCTCGCCGATCCGGGCGAGGCCGTCCTCCACGAGCCGGCGCATCTCGGGCTCGGCATAGATGTCCTGCGCCACCGCATGGGTGTAGCCGGGCAGGACGTTGCTGGCGATCCGCAGCAGGCGCTCGATCGCCGGGCGGGCGGCGACCCAGGCCACCTGGCGCTCCAGGGCGCCGAGGTTGTGGCGCACGAGGCCTTCCAGCTTGTCCCGGCGCGCGGCGGGCGCCAGGGTCTTCAGATGCGCCATGGTGGCGTGGGTGAGGTTCATCTGCAGGGTCGCCTCGCGGGCGGCCTTCAGGGTCTTGAAGGGCTCGGACGGCGGTTCGAGGATGAACTTGCAGCAGAAGCCGAGGCGGGCGGGTGAAGCGGTCGCGGTTGAATCGGTCATGGGGCGATAACGCGGCGGAGCGCCTTTGGTGCAGGGCCGGAACCGGTGACCGGATGCGATGCGTTGCCCCCGCGCCGACGGTGCCGTCGGCGCCGGAGACCGCCATGGACGCCAAGCCCGCAGAGGCCAAGCCTACAGAGGCCAAGCTCGCAGATCAGGTCCGGCGCGCGGCCGATCTCGCCCGTCGCCTGACCCTGGCCTATCCGCGGGGATCCCGGCGCGACGACTTCCCGTTCGCCGTGGTGGCGGCCTTCGACGCCGAGATCCGGGGCCGCGTCGAGCGCGACCGCCGGATCGAGGACGAGCGCGACCGCGTGCTCATCGCCGCCGTCAACTTCGCCGAGACGCCACCCGAGCAGGAGCCCGAGGCCGTGGAGCCGGCCCGGCACGCCCTCATCGCGGCGATCGACTACCTCGAGGAGGCGACCCTGCGCTTCGGGATCGTCAACCGCGAGGGGGCACGGCTCGGATACGGCGCGTCCGGCCAGCGGGTCACGGCGCCGTCCTGACGGATTTTTCGCGGGCCGCCGCTGAATTTGTGATGCCCCGTCCTGAGACCCCGGGCCCCGCCCGCGCGTTACCCGCACCCGCCGACACGATCCCGGCGGTTCGTCCTCCCAGCGTGGTTCTCGTCCGATGCGTCGCCTTTTCCCCGTCTTCATCGCCGCCGTCGCCCTCCTGGCGGGGCTGATCCTGTTCTCCTTCGTCAAGCACGGCGACACCGCCCACACCCAGCCGGTGCCGGAAGCCGGGGCGAGCGCCCGCTGATGCCGCGCTGGCTGCCGCTGGCGGGCGCCGCCCTCCTCGCCATCCTGGTGGTGATCGGCCTCGGCCTGTGGAAGTACGACCGCCTGCAGGAGGCGCGCATCGAGAACGGCGGACGCCCGGCCATTCCCGCCTGCGCGCCCGACCGCGTCGGCGAGACGGGACTGGCCGCCAACTGCCCCGGCACCGCCTTTCCGCCCGCCAAGGCTCCCTGAGGAATCGTGGCCCCCTGAGGGATCGTGGCCCCCTGACGCATCGGACGTCGGTCCGACGTCCCGGCACGGAGGAGAGGCTGGACGGATGCGTGGTCCCCCTGCCCGGTCCGGCCTCGGCTCCTTCCCGGCCTTCGTCGGCCTGCAGGGCGGCCTCTATGCCGCCTACGGGACGGTCTCGCCCTTCCTGCCGAGCTTCCTCGGCGAGCACGGGCTCGACGCCTCCGAGATCGGGATCGTGCTCGCTGCCGGCACGCTGATGCGGCTCGTGGCCGGGCCGGCGGCGGGGCGGATCGCGGACCGCCTCGACGCCACCCGGACGGTGGTGGCCGCCGGTGCCGCCGCCGCCGGGCTCCTGGCCTTCGCCACCCTCCTCGGGCACGGCTTCCCCGCGCTCCTCGTCCTCGGCCTCGCCCAGGCCGTCGCCCTCGCCGGCCTGGCGCCCCTGGCCGACGCCCTCACCCTCGCGGCTGCGGAGCGGGAGAGGACCTTCGCCTATGGCTGGGTCCGGGGCGCCGGGTCCGCCGCCTTCATCCTGGCGACCCTGGTGTCCGGACAGGCCGTCGCCTGGGCCGGGCTGTCCAGCGTCCTGGTCTCGAGCGGCCTGCTCTTCCTCCTCACCGCCCTCGCCGCCCGCCGGGTTCCCGCCGCCCCGCGGGCGGCGGGACGGGATGGGCCTGGCCCGCCGCAATCCGCCCGCCACGCCCTGCGCGAGTTGCTCGCGATCCCGCTCTTCCGGCGGGTGCTCCTGGTGGCGGCCCTCGTGATCGGCAGCCACGCCCTGCACGAGGCCTTCGCGGTGATCCGCTGGCGCGCGGCCGGCCTCGGCCCCGGAACCGTCAGCCTGCTCTGGTCGCTGGCCGTGCTCTCGGAGGTCGTGGTGTTCGTCCTGGGCGGGGCCCGGCTGCTGGACCGCCTCGGCACCGCCGGGGCGGCGATGCTGGCGGCCGGGGCCGGAATCCTGCGCTGGGCGATCATGGCGACGACGGTGGCGGTGCCGATGCTGGCGATCGGCCAGGCCCTGCACGGGTTCACCTTCGCGCTGCTGCATCTGGCCAACATGCGCCTCCTCGCCGACCTCGTGCCCGCCCGCAGCGCGGCCACCGCCCAGACCCTCTACGCGACCCTGGGCCTCGGGCTCGCCAACACCGTCCTGACCGGGCTGTCCGGGTGGCTCTACGGACGGCTCGGAGCGGATGCGTTCTGGAGCATGGCGGCGCTCTGCGTCCTGGCCCTGCCCCTGGCGGCAAGCCTCCGGAGTCCGAATTCGCGGGCCGCCTGACGCGGGATCAGGGCCGGCAGGCCCGCAGGAAGAAATTGAGCGACCGCTTCAGCGTCTCGCGCCTGACATGGGTCATGCCCGGCCGCTCCACGCCCGGCTGCGTCCGGTCCACGAAGCCCCGGATGGTCAGACCCAGGAACGCATCGGCAGCGTGCCGGACATCGTCCACCGCGAGCGCGCCCGAGCGGACCCCGTCCTCCAGGCAGCGGTCTACCAGGGGCACCACCCGCGCCAGTCCGAATTCGTGGAGGGCCCGGGCGAATTCCGGGAAGCGGCCGGCCTCGGCCACCATGACCCGCCGGAACGCGATGCAATCCGGCGTCACCACGGTCTCGAGGATCGCCAGGGCGATGCGGTGGAGCCGTCCCTCCACGGACCCGGCCGCCGCGCGGCCACCTTCTCGATGGAGGGCACGTTCTCCTCGATGAAGCGCACGCAGACGGCCTCGAAAAGATCCACCTTGGAGGCGAAGCGCGTGTCGATCGTCTTCTTCGGGAGGCCGGCGGAGCCCGCGATGGCATCGATGCCCGCCGCCTCGAAGCCCTCCGTGAGGAACACGACCTTGGCGGCCGCGAGGACGCGCAGAAGCACGTCGCCCTCGCTCCCGCGCGGCGGGCGGCCGAGGCGCCGGGGCGGCGACGGCATCACGTCCCCCTGACTCACGGCGCGGTGTCCTCCCCCCGGAAACGACGCCAGTCCTGTCCGGAGAAGACCAGGGACGCGGCGCGGTGCCGATGTGGACCGGCGACGGTCCTCCCGCTCCGTCAGAAGAACGCCTGCAGGCCCGTCTGCGCCCGGCCGAGGATCAATGCGTGGACGTCGTGCGTGCCTTCGTAGGTGTTCACCGTCTCGAGGTTCTGGGCATGGCGCATCACGTGGTACTCGCCCATGATGCCGTTGCCGCCGTGCATGTCCCGGGCGACCCGGGCGATGTCGAGCGCCTTGCCGCAATTGTTGCGCTTGATCAGCGAGATCATCTCGGGGGCCATCCGGCCTTCGTCGAACAGGCGACCGACCCGCAGGGCGGCCTGGAGCCCGAGGGCGATCTCGGTCTGCATGTCGGCGAGCTTCTTCTGCACGAGCTGGGTCTGGGCCAGCGGCCGGCCGAACTGCTTGCGCTCCAGGGTGTAGGACCGGGCCCGGTGCCAGCAATCCTCGGCCGCGCCCATGGCGCCCCAGGCGATGCCGTAACGCGCCCGGTTGAGGCAGCCGAACGGCCCCTTCAGACCCGAGACGTTGGGCAGGAGCGCGTCCTCGCCGACCTCGACATCCTCCATCACGATCTCCCCCGTGGTGGAGGCGCGCAGGGAAAGCTTGCCCTTCAGGGTCGGGGCCGAGAGGCCCTTCATGCCCTTCTCCAGGATGAAGCCCCGGATCGCACCCTCATGCGCCTCGGACTTGGCCCAGACCACGAAGACGTCCGCGAAGGGCGCATTCGAGATCCACATCTTGGCCCCCGACAGGCGGTAGCCCCCGTCGGTCCTGACCGCCTTCGTCTTCATCCCGGCCGGGTCCGAACCGGCATCGGGCTCGGTCAGGCCGAAGCAGCCGATCCACGCCCCCGAGGCGAGCTTGGGCAGGAACTTCAGGCGCTGCGCCTCCGAGCCGTAGGCGTGGATCGGGTACATCACCAGGGAGGATTGCACGCTCATCATCGAGCGGTAGCCGGAATCCACCGCCTCGACGGCGCGGGCCACGAGGCCGTAGGCGACGTAGCTCGCATCGGCGCCGCCGTATTCCTCGGGCAGGGTGACGCCGAGGAGCCCGCGCTCGCCCATCTTCCGGAACAGCTCCGGATTGCTGGTCTCCTGCGCGTAGGCCTCGACGATGCCGGGCAGGAGTTCCTCCTGGGCGAAGGCCCGGGCGGCCTCGTGGATGGCGCGCTCGTCCTCGGTGAGCTGGTCGTCGAGGAGGAAGGGGTCGTCCCAGGCGAAGCCCGCCGAGGCGGGGGCTTCGGGCGCGGCGGAGCCGGGCGGGCGCGTCGGGGCGTTCATGGGCGGTTCCTCGAGGTTTCTTCGCGTTCCGCCGATCCTATCAGGCCGCGCCGCGGAGGCCACCTATGCGGCCCGGCCCTTGTCGCCGGATCGAGCGGACCGGAATCCTGATAGACAGATGCGGATCGAAGCGGCGCCCCGGATGCCGGACCAGAGGCCGCACCTGCGAGACGGAGAACCGACCATGGGCGAGACGACCGCGCGCGACGACGGCCCCGAGCCCCTCCCGCGGCCCCTGCCGCTGGACGGCATCCGCGTGCTCGACCTCTCGCGCGTGCTCGCCGGACCCTGGAGCGCGATGTGCCTCGGCGACCTCGGTGCCGAGGTGATCAAGGTCGAACATCCGGAGCGCGGCGACGACACCCGCGACTGGGGCCTGCGCACAGGGGCGACCAACACCTCCTACTTCGACGCCGCCAACCGCAACAAGCGCTCGATCACCCTCGACCTCGCCACCCCGGACGGGCTCGCGGTGGCCCGCGACCTCGCCCGCACCTGCGACGTGGTGATTCAGAACTTCAAGACCGGGGGCGCGGATCGCCTCGGCCTCGGCTACGCCGCCCTCAGCGCCGAGAACCCGCGCCTGATCTACTGTTCGATCTCCGGCTACGCCTCGGACGGGCCGGAGGCGACCCGGCCCGGCTACGACATCGTGGTCCAGGGCGAGGCCGGCCTGATGGCGCTCAACGGCGAGGCCGAGCGGCCGCCCCTCAAGTTCGGCCTCGCGGCGGTCGACCTCTTCACCGGGCAATATGCGGCACAAGGGGTGCTCGCCGCCCTGTTCGAGCGCGAGCGCACCGGGCGCGGGCGCCACATCGAGCTCGCCCTCTTCGATTGCGGCCTGGCACTGACCGCCTATTGCGGCCTGGAGGCGATGGTGCGTGGGCACGACCCCGTCCGCGCCGGCAACGCCCACCCGTCGATCGCCCCCTACGGCGTGTTCGAGACCGGGGACGGGCCCGTCGTGCTGGCGGTGGGCAACAACGGCCAGTACCGCCGCCTCTGCGACGAGGTGCTGGCGCGCCCCGATCTCGCTACGGACCCCCGCTTCGCCACGAACCTGGAACGCTCCTGCAACCGTGCGCAGCTTCTGCCGGTGATCGAGGCCGAACTCGCCCGCTGGACCCGCGCCGCGCTCATCGCCCGGCTCGACGCGGCCGGCATCCCCTGCGGCGAGGTGCTGGGCCTGCACGAGGCCCTGACCTCCGACCGGGCCCGCGCCGGCAATCTCGTGCTGCCCCAGGGCGGCGACGCCGGACCCGCCGCTCATGTTCTCGCGCCCCCCTATCGGCTCGACGGGGAGCGCCTGCCCGTCCGCCGGATGCCGCCCGCCCTCGGGGCGTCGAGCGCCGAGATCCGGGCGGATTGCGCGGCGCGCCGCGCCGCGCAATCCGAATCGGAGCGCCGGGCCGCCCCGCTCAAACCGGCAGGAGCGTGAACCCCAGGCTCTGATCGAGGAACCGGGCCGTGATCCGGCCCGGTCCGGCTAGGTCGAAGGGCACCGAGAGCGTGCCGGTCGAAACGATGCTGCCCGCGGGGATCGTCAGGCCGCGCTCGCGCGCCACGGCCATCAGGTCGGTGAGGGCGGCCAGGGGATCGGTCTCGTCCTCCCCCGTCACGGCCCGAACCCGCTCGGCGCCGTCGACCTCGACCGCCAGGCTGCGCGCGATTGCGGCGCGGTCTTCCGTCGCGAAGGCCGGGCCGAGCACCAGGGCCTGGAAGGCGGAATTGTCGGCCGCGAAGCTCGGCCAGCCGACGGCACGCCGGTCCACGAAGCGGGACAGCACGAGCTCGAACGCCGCCCGGGTCTCGCCGACGACCTCGGCCGCCGGGACCACGGGCGCGTCGGGGGGGATGTCGCGGGCGATCACGTAGGCGATCTCGAACTCGATCGTCACCGCCCCGGCATGCGGCATCCGCAGTTCGGCCCCCTCGCCGTAAAGCCGGTCCCGCAGCACCCGCCCGGCGATGGAGCGTCCGACTCCCGAACTGCGCTTGCCCCTATGACTGCCGATGGCGAGCTTCCAGCCGGCGGGTTTGGCGCCCAGCGCCGCCACGAGCCGATCCTGGACGTCGTAGCCCTCGGACATCGTCCGCGGCCGAAGGGCCTCGGGCAGTTCGACGAACTGACGCCCGTCGCGATAGGCGGCCAGCAGCATATCCGCGGCGGGCTGGGGATCGAAGGCTTCGGGAATCGCTTCGGGAATCGCTTCGGACATGGCGGACCTCTTCGCGGCATCGATACGAGAGCCCTGCCTCTAGCGGATTTTTCGCGCCCGCGGATGGATCCGTTCGGATTCCATCGCGAGTGGTCCGCAGGTCCTACCGCTCCGTCCCACGCGCCGGCTCGGCGCGCAGGAAGTCGAAGTCGCAGCCCTCGTCGGCCTGCAGCACCGTGTCGTAGAACAGGTGCGCGTAGCCGCGCTTGGCCCAGTCCGGCCTGCGAGACGGGTCGAGGGCGGCGCGGCGGGCCTCCAGCTCCGCGTCGTCGACCAGCACGTCGATCCGCCGGCCGGCCGTGTCGAGGCGGATGCGGTCGCCGGTCCGGACGAGGCCGAGGGGACCGCCGACGGCCGATTCTGGCGTGATGTGGAGGACGATGGTGCCGAAGGCCGTCCCGCTCATGCGCGCGTCGGAGATGCGCACCATGTCCTTGATCCCGCGCGCCAGGATCTTCTTCGGGATCGGCAGGTAGCCCGCCTCCGGCATGCCGGGTGCGCCTTTCGGGCCGCCGTTCTGGAGGACGAGGACGTCGTCCGGCCCGACCTCAAGATCGGGGTCGTCGATCCGGGCGGTCATGTCGGCGATGGAGGCGAACACCACGGCCCGCCCCGTGTGCTGGAGCAGGGCCGGACTCGCGGCGCTGTGCTTGATCAGGGCGCCGCGCGGGGCGAGGTTGCCGCGCAGCACCGCCATGGCCCCCACGGGCTTGATCGGGTCATCGGCGGACCGGATCACGGTCTGACCCGGGACCGTCTCGGCCGCCGCCACCACGTCGCGCAGGGTCCCGCCCGCGACCGTGCCGGCGTCGAGGTCGATCAGCGCCCCCAGGTTCCGCAGGAGGGCCGGTACGCCGCCGGCATGGTGGAAGTGCTCCATGTAGTGCTGGCCCGAGGGCTTCAGGTCGACGAGCACCGGCACCGCGCGCCCGAGGGCGTCGAAGGCGTCGAGGTCGACGGCGTGCGGCGTCCGGTTGGCGATGGCGGTGAGGTGGATCAGGCCGTTGGTCGAGCCGCCGATCGCCTGCAGCACGACCTCGGCGTTGCGGAAGGCGGCCGGGGTCAGGAGCGCGCTCGGGCGCGGGCCGCCCGACAGCGCCATTTCCGTGGCGCGGCGCCCGCTGAGTTCGGCGATGCGGATGCGCTCGGCATGGGGGGCCGGCACCGTGGCGCTCATGGGCAGGGACAGGCCGAGCGCCTCCGTCACGCAGGCCATGGTGCTGGCGGTGCCCATCACCATGCAGGTGCCCACCGAGGGCGCGAGGCGGCCATTGACCCGCTCGATCTCGCCTTCGTCGATCTCGCCGGCCCGGTGTGCGCTCCAGAGCCGGCGGCAGTCCGTGCAGGCGCCCAGCACCTCGCCCTTGTGGTGGCCGACCACCATCGGGCCGACGGGGATGACCACGGTGGGCAGGTCGACGCTCGCCGCCGCCATGATCTGCGCCGGCAGGGTCTTGTCGCAGCCGCCGATGACGACGACCGCGTCCATCGGCTGGGCCCGCAGCATCTCCTCGGTGTCCATCGCCATGAGGTTGCGCAGGAACATCGAGGTCGGGTGCGCGAAGCTCTCGTGGATCGAGATCGTCGGGAACACCATGGGCAGGCCGCCGGCCAGCATCACCCCGCGCTTGGCCGCCTCGATCAGGGCCGGGGCGTTGCCGTGGCACGGGTTGTAGTCGCTGGCCGTGTTGGTGATGCCCACGATAGGCCGGTCGAGGGCGTCGTCCGAGTAGCCCGCCGCCTTGATGAAGGCCTTGCGCAGGAACAGGGAGAAGCCCGCGTCGCCGTAGCTGGTGAGGCCCTTGCGCAGACCCTTGCTCATGATGCTCGTCCCGGTCCGGGTGTCAGGGGGCCACGCGGGCGCGCGGATCGACGCGGGCGATGCGCGACAGGAGGTAGTCGACCTCCGCCTTGCTCTGGGCCGACAGGCTCGCGGCCGGCTTGCGCTGGGCGTCCGAGGTGAAGATCCCGCGCTTCCGGAAGACGTACTTGCGCACGGCCAGGCCCAGGGGGCCCTGCTGCTGCTCGTATCGCAGATACGGCAGGTGCGCGTCGAACAGGTCGTGCGCCGCGTCGCGCTCCCCGGCCCGCGACAGACGCACGACGTCGACGAGCATCTCCGGGAATGCGTAGCCGGTGTTGGCCCCGTCCGCGCCGCGTTCCATCTCGAAATCGAGGAACAGGCCGCCATTGCCGGTGAGGATCGCGATGTGGCGCATCGAGCCGTCCTGCTCGAAGCCGCGCAGGGCGGTGATCTTGTCGAGGCCGGGCCAGTCCTCGTGCTTGAGCATGACGCAGGACGGGGTCTCGGTGACGATCCGGCGGATGACGGCGGGCGTCATCACCACCGAGAAGGTGAGCGGATAGTCCTGGATCACGAAGGGCACGTCGGGGCCGATCGCCTCGGCGGCGTTGCGGTAATAGGCCACCACCTGGTCGTCGGTGCGCAGGGTGTTGGGCGGCCCGATCATGACGCCGGCCGCACCCAGGTCCATCACCTCGCGGGCGAGCGACCGCATGGCCGCGAAGCCCGGGGCCGAGACGCCCACGAGGACCGGCACGTCCACGCGCCCGATCACCCGCCGGGCGATGGCGACCGCCTCGGCGTGGTCGAGCTTCGGCGCCTCGCCGAGCTGGCCCAGGATGGTGAGGCCGTCGATGCCCGCGCCGAGGAAGAACTCGGACATCCGGTCGAGGGAGGTCTCGTCGACCCGGCCGTCGGGATGGAAGGGCGTCGGGGCGATGGGGATCACGCCCTTGATCGCACTGGTCAGAGCCATGGTGTCCTCCCTCGAGAAACCCGCGCGGCCGCGCCGGGCCCAGGGCACGTCGGACACTCAGGATCGTCCCGCCATCGACGCGGGCGCAATCCGAGATCCAGCGGCCCTGTCCTCCGCTTCGGTCGCCGACGCGCGGTCGCGGCGCGCCCCGGGGGAGGTGTCCTCCGCCCTCCGGCAGGAGCCCGTTCTACAGGTTCGCGGCGGCGGCGATAAGCCGGGGACGGCGATGTTCGGCCGAACCGGGATGGAGGACCGGTCGGGCTGGCCTCCGGCTCAGACCGGGTGGGCGCCGGCGTCGATGAGGCGCTGGTAATGGCCGAGCCAGGCCTGGATCATGCGGGCGAACAGGCTGTCGGCGGCCGGCAGGCGGGGCCGGGCGGCGGCGGAAACGGCGGGGGCGGCGGACATGGCGATCTCGCGAGGTCTGGGGATGCGGGCGGGGCACCCGCGATGACCGCGACTTGAACTCGATGCTGCGCTGCAGCAATCGCCCCCTCGGTCTGGGAACCCTGCGTACGACGCATGACGGAGCGGGAAATCCTTAACCGACCCGTGCCGTGCGCAGCCGAAGCGCCCAAACTCAGCCCGGAGCTCGCAGGGCTTCCGGGTTGACGAGGTTCGGGGGCGCCGTGCCGCGCAGGATGCACAGCATCGCCTCGGCGGCGCCGAGGCCCATCACCCGCAGGCTGGCGGCAGAGGTGCCGGCGATGTGCGGGGTGAGGAGCAGGTTCGGGCAGCCGAAATAGGGATGGTCCCCGGGCAGGGGCTGGGTCGCGAACACGTCGAGGGCCGCGCCCCCGATCGCCCCCGCCCGCAGGGCCGCCGCGAGGGCGTCGTCCCGCACGATGGGGCCGCGCGCCACGTTGATCAGCACGGCGTCGGGCCGCATCCGGCCGATCAGGCCGGCATCGACGAGGCCGCGGGTCTCCGGCGTCAGCGGGGAGGCGACGACGACGGCGTCGCTTCCCGCGAACAGGGTCTCGCGGTCCACCGGTTCGATCAGGCCGCCGGCGGTGCCGGCGCTGCGGGAATGGCCGAGCACCCGCATGCCGAAGCCGTGTCGGGCGATGGCGGCGACGCGGCGCCCGATCTCGCCGGTGCCGAGGATGCCGATCGTCGTCCCGCCGATCTCGCCGAGGTCGCTCGCCAGCGACTTCGCCGGGAGCCAGCCGCTCTCGCGCAGCGTCCGGTCCAGCGGCCCCAGGCGCCGGCGCAGGTGGAGCAGGGCCGAGAAGACGTATTCGGCCACCGCCTGGGTGTTGCTGCCCGGCAGGTTGGCCACCGGGATGCCGCGGGCGGTCGCCGCCTCCAGGGGCACGAAGTCGAGCCCGACGCCGTGGCGGACGATGCCGCGCAGGTTCGGCGCGTGGTCGAGGATGTCGTCGGGCAGCTGCGCCCGCACGATCAGGCCCGCCGCCTCGGCCGAAAGGGCGCGCAGGGTTTCGGGCCGGGTGTCCGCGGCGGCGACCACCCGGGCCTCGTCCGAGAGCCGGGCTACCGCCTCAGGGTGGATGGGGTTGGTGAGGACGACCAGGGGTCGGCGATCCGGTGGGGATGCGGTCACGGTCTGTCAGCCTTCGGGGATACGGCGGATCGGGGATCTGGAACGGTGGCATGCAGGGGCTCAGGGGCCCTCGCCCGCCACCTCGGTGCGGGCCTTGAGGATCTCGATCAGGGCACGGTCGCGGCGCTCGGCGAGGGTCTGGAGCGAGCGGCCGGCGGCCTCCGCCTCGATCCCGGCCACGATCCGGTCCTTCACGGCCTCGGTCAGCTCCGGGGTTCCGAGGCTGGCCCAGCGCCGAACCTGGCTGGGACCGAGATGGTCGAGATAGTGCCGGATGCCGCCCTCCCCGCCGCCGAGGTGATAGGTCATGTGCGGGCCCATCGCGGCCCAGCGCAGGCCGGGACCGTTGCACAGGGCGGCGTCGATGTCGGCGACGCTCGCGACGCCCTCGGCCACGAGGTTCACGGCCTCGCGATAGAGGGCCGAGGCGAGGCGGTTGGCGATATGGCCCGGCATCTCGCGCTGGAGCACCACCGGCCGGCGTCCGAGCCGGGCGTAGAAGGCGGCGGCCCGCGCCGCCGTGGCGGCGTCGCCGGCCACGATCTCCACCAGGGGCACGAGGTGGGGCGGGTGGAACGGATGCGCCACCAGGATCCGCTCGGGCCGGGCGCAATCGGCGACGAGGGCGCTGCGCAGCATGGCGGAGGTGCTCGAGGCGACGAGGACCGCGGGGGGCAGCCGGCGATCGACCTCCGCCAGCAGGGCGCGCTTGACCGCCTCGTTCTCCGGCGCGTTCTCCTGCACGAAGCCGGTCCCGGCCAGGGCCTCCTCCAGGCCGTCGTGGAAGCGCAGGGTGCCCTGCCCGCTCAGGCCGAGCTCGGCCAGCTGCCGCCGCGCCGCCTCGACCGCGCGGGCGGCACCCGCCTCGAAGCCGGGCGACGGATCGTAGGCCGCCACGTCGAGTCCGTGGGCGAGGAACAGGGCCGCCCAGCTGGCACCCAGGGTGCCGCAGCCCAGCACGGTGACCCGCTCGATTTCATCCGTTTCAATGGCTCTCAAAACTCTCTCCGGGGCGGGTTTACTTTCGAATCCAGAATACGCTTATTCAACCCCGTACCGACCGTTCTCACGGCGGACGAAGCGGGCGACACGACCCGCGACCGGAGGAAACCGATGCTTACACGCAACGCGACGGCGCGCGCCGCCCTGCTGGTTCTCGCGACTCTGGGTGCCCTCGGCAGCGCCCGGGCGGAGGACGTGGTCCGCCTCGGCAACCTCAAATTCGCCCATTACGGGGCCATCTCCTACATGAAGGAGATCGCCCCGAAATACGGCCTGAAGATCGACGAGAAGGTCTTCGCCAAGGGGGCCGACATCTATCCCGCCATGGCGGTGGACCAGATCGACATCTCCGCCTCCGGTGCCGACGGCGCCGTGGCCGCCCGCGGCAACGGCGTGAAGCTCTACGTGGTGGCGGGCTTCGCCAATGGCGGCGTGCGCATCCTGCGCCGGCCCGACCTCGACACGGTCAAGACCCTAAAGGACGTGAAGGGCCTCAAGGTCGCCACCGTCCGCGGCGGCACCCAGGACCTGATGCTGCTGGCCGAGCTCGACAAGCACGGGATGACCTGGTCGGAGCGGCCCGGCAAGGACGTGCAGCTGATCTATTTCAACAACTACGCCGACCTGAACCAGGCCCTGTCGCAGAAATACGTCGACGTCATCTGCCAGAGCGAGCCGCAATCCACGCAGGCGATCAGCGCCGGCTACGCCACCGAGGTGGTCAAGCCCTACGACACCCCCATCGGCGTGCCGGTGCGCCCGCTGGTGATGACCGAGAAGATGTACAACGAGCGCCCCGAGGTCGCCGCCAAGGTGCTCAAGCTGTTCGTCGCCGCCACCAAGGCCTTCATCGACGATCCGGCGCTCGCCGAGAAGTACGTCCGCGAGAGCGTGTTCAAGGGCCAGCTCTCGAGCCAGGATTTCCGCGATGGCATGGCCAACGCCAAGTACACCTACGACGTGCCGGCCGGGCACATGCAGACCACGACCGACTACATGATGAAGTACGGCCTCGGTAAGATGGTGAACCCGCCCAAATCCGATGCCGAGTGGGTGAAGACCGACCTCCTCGAAAAGGCGAAAGCCGAACTCAAGACGAACTGAGCGTCGCGATGAACCGGTTTCGCGGCGCCCTCGTCCCCCTTGCCCTCCTGATCCTGTGGGAGATCCTGAGCCGGGCCGGCGTGTTCTCCCCCATTGTCCTGCCGCCGCCGAGCGCGGTGGCGGCGAAGTGGTACTCGGGCCTCCTGCCCGGCCTGCCCTACGATCCGGCCACCGAGAGCTACTGGCACTGGATGTTCTCCGGTGAGATGCCGCACGACGCGGTGGCGAGCCTCACCCGCGTGGTGATGGGCTTCTGCGTCGGGGCCGGCCTCGCGGTGCCGATCGGGCTCGTCCTCGGGACCAGCGACCGGCTCTACGGATTGTTCAACCCGCTGCTGCAGATCCTGCGGCCGATCCCGCCCATCGCCTACATCCCGCTCGCCATCGTCTGGTTCGGCCTCGGCAATCCGCCGGCCCTGTTCCTGATCGCGCTCGGCACCTTCTTCCCCGTGCTGGTCAACACCATCGCGGGGGTGCGGCAGGTCGACTCGATCTACATCCGCGCGGCGCGCAACCTCGGGGCGAATTCCTGGACGATGTTCCGCCGGGTGATCCTGCCGGCGGCGAGCCCCTTCGTGCTGGCGGGCATGCGGATCGGCATCGGCACCGCCTTCATCGTGGTCATCGTCGCCGAGATGATCGCGGTCTCGGACGGGCTCGGCTACCGCATCCTGGAGGCGCGCGAGTACATGTGGTCCGACAAGATCATCGGCGGCATGCTGACCATCGGCGTCCTCGGCCTCATCATCGACGGGGCGATGTCGCGCCTCAACGATCACCTCCTGCGCTGGCACCGCGGCCTTGAACGCTGAACCGGGACGCCTGATCATGTCGGCGCAAATCGAGATCGCCCACGCCAGCAAGGTGTTCGGGACGGGTGCCGGCGCCGTGCCGGCCCTGGACGACATCACCGCGACGGTGCCGGAGGGGCAGTTCCTCTGCCTGCTCGGGCCCTCCGGCTGCGGCAAGTCCACCCTGCTCAACGCCATCGCGGGCTTCACGCCGCTCAGCGCCGGGCGGATCACCATGGGCGGGCGCCCCGTAACCGAGCCGGGGCCCGACCGCGGCATGGTCTTCCAGGAATACGCGCTGTTTCCCTGGATGAACGTGGAGGACAACGTCCGATTCGGCCTCGACATCCGGGGCGTGCCGCGGGCCGACGCCACCGTGACGGTCGACCGCATCGTGGCCACCCTCGGCCTGTCGGATTTCCGCAAGCGCTATCCGAAGGACCTCTCCGGCGGCATGCGCCAGCGCGTGGCCATCGCGCGCATCCTGGCGCTCGACCCGCCGGTGATGCTGATGGACGAGCCCTTCGGGGCGCTGGACGCCCTGACCCGGCGCACCCTGCAGGACGAGCTCCTGCGGATCTGGGCCGAGTACCGCAAGACGGTGGTCTTCGTCACCCATTCCATCGAGGAGGCGATCTACCTCGCCGACCGCATCCTCGTGATGACCTACCGCCCCGGGCGCATCAAGCGCGACCTCACGGTGGAGATCCCGCGCCCGCGCGACACGGCCTCGGGCGAGTTCAACGCCCTGAAGCGCGAACTCGCCGGCCTGGTGATGGCCGAGCAGCAGCGCTTCACCAGCGCGGAGCTGCACGGCGCGGCCGTGGATTGAACGGGTCCCCGGAGACCGCACAGAAGAACGCCCGCAGGCCGGAGGGCCGCGGGCGCTGAAGGTTGTTGCCAATCACCCGAGGACCAGCACGGGCAGCGCGAGAATAAAAGCGGTTCCGGTGCCGGCTGGCAAGATGGAACCTGTCAATTGATCGCTGCGCCTGTTCAGAAACGCCTCGTTTTCAGAGCGTTCCCCTGCGCAGCCCTTCCGACAACTGGAGGGCCTCGAGGACGGCCTTGCCGATGCGGTCGGCCTCGTCCTCGCCCGCGGCATTGGCGAGCACCACGGCCACGGGCCGGGGGACCGACAGGGCCTGCGCACCGACCGTGACCTGCAACTCGTCGCCGTGCGGCGCCTCGATGCGGCGCAGGCCGACGCGCAGACCGGCGGCGTCCCCGAAAACGCGCTCCAGCCCGGCCAGGGCCTCGCGGCTCGTGCCGAAATCTCCCGTGATGACGTCCGCCATGCCTCTGTTCCTCAAGGGGCTCTGTTCACACGGACGGGCGCCCGACCGCCGAAACCGCGACGGCCACGCAGGCCGAAACCCGGTGCGCATCCTTCCGGCCTCACCCGATTCCGGCTCGTGGCCGCGTCCGGTCCTGCGACCGGCCCGGACCCGATGTGGGAACGGGCCGATGCATCGTCAATGAACCGGGTGGCGAAGCGAACTCGGGGTCAGGAGGTCGACCATTCCCGCTTGACCTCCTCGGCCGGGCGGTCGAGCCGCACGGTGTTGCCCTCGACGGACTGGACGAAATCCACCGGGATGAAGTGGTGGAGGCCGCCCGCGTCCGGATCCTTCTTGGTCAGCTTGATCTCGCCCTTGTCGACGTGATCGACGGTGCCGACATGGGCACCGTCCGAGCCGACCACGTCGGCATGTTCCTTGATCTGCGCGGCATCGATCATCGGTTTCACTCCCTGTTGCGAGGTCAACGGGAGCGGTCCGGGCGGTGTTCCGGCGCGGCGGCTCGGGGCCGTCAGGGGCTGAGGCCGGTCCGGCGCTCTCCCTCGCGTCGCGCCGCCCGGGCCATGTTGATGAGTTCGCGGGCGGTGAGCCCACGCGTCGGGACATCGGAGGCCTCCGGCCGCGCCATGGCCAGGACCGGCCGCCCGAGGGCGAGTCCGCTGGACCGGAGCGTGGTGTCCTGGCTCCGCCAGAGCCGCCGAAGCCGGGCTGCCCTGGGGTCTTCGGCCCGAGCCTGCCTCGCCCGCGTATCGCTGTCTGCCGCCATTCGTCCCCGTCCCGCGCCTGTGGAGGGCGATTAGCAAAGCTTGACCGCAGACGACATTCTTGAAGTTGCGGATGGCCGCTCTAGGGAGCCCGGCCGCGGGGCCCTTCACCGATCCTTAACCATGATGCCTCAAGGTCGGATCAAGCCGGTGGCGGCCGCGTGCCGCCAGACCGGCGACGGCCATGCCGCCGGATCGGGTGACGCCGGATGTACGCGCACCGGATCCTGGCGGCATGCCCGTCGGCCCGCCGGGCCCAGCACCGGCGCGAAACCCTCTTCCGCGGCCCAGCGTTGACAGTCGTTCCTCCGGCGGGGTTCCGCCCCGGCTCCTGCGTGAGCCTGGACGGCCCGCCTCAACCCGACGCACGCGGACGGTCACGCATGTCTCTCTTCTTCGCCCTCGTCCTCATCGGCACGCCCATGGCGCTCGCGGTGATGGAACTGGTCCGCATGCGCGGCTCGCGCCCGCTCTGACGGACGAACCGGCCCGCGCGCTCCGCGAGCCTCCATCCGCTTCCGCCATACCGATCGGGGGTGGCCCCGCCCGCGATCGATTGGGGGGGAGCGCGGAGCGGGGCCACACTGGCCATCGGGGGGACGCGGCCAGCGCTCCGACTATGGCCGACGCGCCGGACGGCGGCATTCACCCACGTTACGTCCCGCGCACGCGCGTTCGGGCCGGCCGGCTTTCGTCGCGGCATGCGGGGGCGCCCCCGGACTTCGAAGATCGGTGGCGCTGAGGGGATACGTTCGCGGCAGAGACCGGCGGGCTCGCACCCGCGTCTGCCCGGCACAGGTACCGCGGGCAGCGGTCGGTCTCGCGGGGCTGGGCTCAGCGCATCAGCCGGTCCTGCAGGAAGCGATCCCTGCGGCGCTTCGAGACGTAGGACCGGGCGGCGTAGCCGAGGCCGAAACCCAGTGCGATCATCACCAGGACGGCGAGAAACTGAAGCAGGAACGAGATCAGGACGCCGAGCGCGACGCCCAGGGCGAGGAGCGCGTAGCCGGTGCCGCGGGTGCGCGGCTTGCTCATCTCCACCGCGGCGGCCAGGCGGGCCACCTGAACGTTCCGCTGGACCGAACCCCGGAGGGACTCGAACCGGGCGCCGAAGCTGTGGGAGACGGTCATCGGAAGTCGCTCTGCATGAAGGCGGGTGGTGAATCGGCCACTGGCCAGCCTAGCGCGACCGCATCGATTTGGTGAAGACCGGACCCGAAGCGGGCCGCGCGCGACCCGGCCACTTGAGCGACCGCCCTGCCCGATCCGCGTCTCGCGTCAGGCTCAGAAGGCGTTGGTGCGGCGGGTGATTTCGGCCAGGACGGTGCGCACGAGGATCTGGAGGTCGAGGCGCAGGCTCTGGTTCTCGATGTACCACAGGTCGAGGGCGGCCCGGCGCTGCATGTCGGCCAGGGTGGGGGTGGGCCCGCGCGAGCCGTTGATCTGGGCCCAGCCGGTGATGCCGGGCTTGACGGCGAAGCGGTGGCGGTAGGTCGGGATCTCGGCGCCGTAGTAGAGGTCGTGGGCCAGGGCGTGGGGGCGCGGGCCGACCAGGGCCATGTCGCCCTGCAGCACGTTGAGGAGCTGGGGCAGCTCGTCGATGCTGGTGCGGCGCAGGAGGGCGCCGACCCGGGTCACCCGGGCATCGCCGCGCGTGGCCTGGTGCACGACCGCCCCGTCGTCCAGCACCCGCATGGTGCGGAACTTGTAGATCTGGAAGGGGCGCCCGTCCTTGCCGGTGCGGGTCTGGCGGAACAGGACCGGGCCCTGGCTGTCGAGGCGCACCAGCAGGGCCACGAGGATCAGCAGCGGGGCCACCAGGAACAGGGCGAGGGCCGCCAGGGCGGGATCGAGGGCGGGACGGACGGCGGACAGGCTCGGGCGCGACCGGGCCAGGACGGCGGTGTCCGATCCGGCCGCGAGGCTCTTCCGAGCAGAAGTGGTGTCCATCGTGACGGAGCCCTCTGGATAAGCAGACATCGGTTCGCATCAGCCCGTTGGCGCTGAAGCGAAACGGGGCAGTTCCGTCCCATTTCGCTTCGCTGCACGTCTATCTCTCCTAATGAAGCAGAAACCAAGCCAATTATTCGCGAGCCGGCAAATCCAGCTCTCAACTGTCGCGCGCGGCGTTGTTGGGCCTCGCGAGCTGCGTTTTCTGCGACAATTGACGGTTGTCTTATGCCAGTGAAAGTAAGTTAAGCAAATATTTGTTGCTGTGTAACGCTTCGATCTGCGGTTGCTCTGTAAGAATGGCGAACATTTTCGCTGATCAATGCGAGGCGGTTTTGCTGCGATGCACCATGCGCATTGTCGCATCTGATGGGTCCTGAAGATCGCAATTCCGTGATCCATTGAGGGAAGGGACGAAGATCGACACGAAGATTGATGGACGTGGCCCACCCGCGCCGGGTCGAGCGACCTGCCGCGCGCGGCGCGCATTCTTCCACCGAGCCCTGCCGTCGGTGCAGGGTTGCGGCTCGTGCCGGCATTCGAGTCTCCGTCCGCAGCGGTCCGCCCACCGATTCGGCAGGTCGGCGCCGGTGGGGCCGCGGCTCGCGCGGCCTCGATCGAACCCGAGGGGCGATCCCTGCGACGCCCCGCTTCCATGACCATGGCGCCCGGAGGCATCCGGCCGAGGGGCCGGGCGGGCGCCGTTCGGCGCCCGTTCCATCAGATGCCGGAGGGTCCGTCGGCGGGTGCCTGCGACTGGCGCGCCAGTTCGCTCGCCCGTGCGAATCGGGCTCGCGTCGCCGCTTCGACCCGCGAGAGGCCGGTCGCCTGGGCTATCAGCCGCACGCGCTCCGCCTCGGATGCCCCCGGGCGCAGCGTTCCGGCCAGGCCGACGAGTTCCGGCATCGGCGTATCGGCGTGGCTGCGCAGGTCGGAGACCGCCGGCCGGTAGGGATGGCGCGCCCGCGGTGCGTCGCCGGGCGGCCAGAGAATGGAGCGGCCGTCATCGTCGCTGCGCGCCACCGAGGCGGGAACCTGATCGAGGATCGCCTCGCGGATGAGGGGCCCCACCCGCTGCAGGCCGTGGGCACGGGCGACGCGCCGCAGCAGCACATCCTCGAAGATGGGCCCTTCCACCGTGACCACGTGCGCCACCAGGGCCGCCAGGACGGGACGGTAGGACGCGTCGTAGAAGCGCTCCGGTTCCAGGGTGAGGCCGAGGTCGGCCGGGTCGGCGAGGCGGTAGGCGGGATCCCGCCGCGTGTCCGCGGCCGGCGCCGGGGCGATGACGGACGGGAAGGCAGGCGGCGGGTCGGCGTAGAGCCGCCGGGCCGGAGTCTCGTCGCGCGGCTGCGGAGCCGCCTCTGGCTCAGGCGCGGCTTCCGCCGCGGCCGAGGTCGTTCGGTCCGCTGCCCCGGGGATGGCCGGCGCCGGAGGCTCCGGCGCCTCGATCGGGCCGGCGGCCGTCGCGGCGGCGGCGCGGTCGGCCTCCAGGTCCTCCCGCAGGTGCCGGTCGAGCTTGTCGAGGGCGTTGCTCGCGTCGGTCCACCACTCCGTGCTCCAGACCCGCCGGATGCGCCAGCCGAGATCGGTCAGCACGTGTTCGCGCAGGCGGTCGCGGTCGCGCGCCGTGGCGGAGCGGTGATAGGTCGCCCCGTCGCACTCCACCCCGGCAAGGTAGCGCCCCGGCGCGTCGGGGTGGACGATGCCGAGGTCGATCCGGAAGCCCGAGACCCCGATCTGGGTGTGCACGCTCCAGCCCCGGGCCTGGAGCGCCCCCATCACGGCGGCCTCGAACGGCGATTCGACACCGCCCCCGGTGGGCGCGAAGGCCTCGGCGAGCGCCCGCGCGCCGCGGTCGGCGAATTCGAGGAAGTGCTTGAAGTCGCGCACGCCGCGGGCCCGGGTGCGGCCGAGGTCGATCTGCTCGGGGCGCAGGGAGGCGAAGACCACGAGCTCGCGACGGGCCCGCGTGATGGCGACGTTCAGGCGGCGGTGGCCGCCGTCCCTGTTGAGCGAGGACACCGTGCTCACCGTTCGGCCGCCCGCGTCGGGCCCGACCGCGACCGAGAACAGGATCGTGTCGCGCTCGTCGCCCTGCACGTTCTCGAGGTTCTTGACGAAGACGGGCTCGTGCCAGCGATCGCGGTCGAAGTACGGTTCCAGCTCCGGGTATGACCGCCGCTGTTCGTCGAGGAGGTTCTCGATCAGCCGCTGCTGCTCGCCGTTGAAGGTGACGATGCCGAGCGAGCGCCGCGCCTGCGCGAAGTCCGGATCGCGCAGGCGCCGCACGATGTCGGCCACCACGATACGGGCCTCGGGCCGGTTCACGCGGCCGGCCCCGCGCTCGTAGACGCCGTCGGGCACGAAGGTCAGGCGCACCGCTCGGTCCTCGGTGACCGGCGAGGGAAAGGTGACGAGCCGACCGCCGTAGTAATGGGCATTCGAGAAGGCGATCAGGCTCTCGTGGCGGCTGCGATAGTGCCAGTCCAGGGTCCGCCGCGGGATGTTGGCCGCTAGGCAGGCATCGAGGATCGATTCCTGGTCGGTGACGTCGCTGCCGTCCTCGATGTCGTCGACGCCGCGATCGCCGACATTGGTCGGCGGCAGCTGCTCCGGATCCCCGACGACGACGACCTGCCCACCCCGCGCCATCGCCCCGATGGCGTCCCAGGGCGCGATCTGAGAGGCCTCGTCGAAGATGACGACGTCGAACGGCACCGCGTCGGGCGGCAGGTACTGGGCGATCGACAACGGGCTCATCATCACGCAGGGCGTGAGCCGGGTGAGGGCGTTCGGCATCCTGCCGAACAGCTTGCGCAGGGGCATCTGCGACCGCTTCTTCGTCAGCTCGTGCGAGAGCGTGCCCCATTCCGGATCGCTCCCGAAGGCCGTCGGCCCCGGAATGCCGCGGCCGAGCCGGTCGCCGACGACCTGCTTGGCCAAGTCGCCGACCCGCGCGTCGGCGGCGCGGAACCGGGCGATCGTGTCCTCGTGGCGCTCCGGCAGGAAGCTGCGCAGGACCGGGTCGTCGCTGACGACGCGGTCGATCCACCAGCGGGCATAGGCGGTCTCGAAGGCCGCCTCGGCCCGCTCGGGGGCGATGCGGCCGGCCTCCAGGGCGTCGATCAGCGGGGCGAGGCCGATGCCCCGCGCCGCCCCGGCCGTCGCCTGCCAGGCGCACCAGCCCTGGGCACGCCCGAGCCCGGAGGCCCAGCGCCGGGCCAGGGCGATGCTGGCGGCGATCCAGTCCGCCTCCGTCGCCAGCGGCGCGTCGGGATCGGGCCGCCCGGCCCGGTGGGAGAGTTCCCTCGTCGCATCGTTCGCTCGCAGGCGATCCTGGGCGAAGGCGGCGTAGGCCCGGGCAATACGCCCGCCCGCCTCCAGGTCCCGGTCCGGGTGCGCCACCAGCCGGACGAGGTGGTCGCGCAGGCCCGCGACGCCGAGGGTCGGCGGCCCGAGGATGGGCAGGATCTGCTCCACCGTCCCGGCCCAGGCGAGGGCCGGCCCGAAGGCGGCGGCCGGCAGGTCGGGGTCGCTCCAGGGCAGCCCCAGCGCGGCGAGAAACGCTTCCTCGGGGCGGGCGGTCCGAATGTGCCGGGCGAGCGCGATCAGGCCGGTGAGGTCCGGGCCGATATCGTCCGGCAGCGGGCCCTCGGCATAGGGCTGGACCTGCAGCAGGACCTGTCTCTGCCGCCCGCCGCGGACGAGGAAGTTCGCGCCGCGCGCGGCGACCCAGGCGGCGAGGAGGCCGGGCAGGTCCTGGTCGAGGATTCCGGGCCGGTAGGCACCGGTGAGCCGGTCCTGGTGCTCCGCCCGGGTGGCCTGGAAGCGTTCGCGTGCGGCGACGGCCCGACGCAGGTCGCCCGCGCCGTCGGCCAGGACAGCGGCCCCGCAGCGGGCCTCGGGACGCAGCAGGAGATTGCCGAGGACCAGGAGGCCGCGGGTTCCCGCATCGGTGGCCAGGAGCGACGGGAGGCCGATCGCCTCGGCGAAGGCCTCGCCGCTCGTCCGGAGGGCGCTCAGCGCCGCGACCGTGGTGGTGAGCGTCGCGTCCAACCCGTCGCGCCAGACCGGCGACCATTGCGTGGCCTCGAGGCCCTGCAGCGGGTGGTCGGCGAGTGACCCCGCCGCGGCCAGGACGGGGCGCAGGTCCCGGCAGGCCGCCCGCAGGGACGCGAGGGTATCCGCGCTGTGCGCGCGGTGGTCGGGCCAGGCGAGGACGAGGTCCGCCGCGTCGGGGCCCGCTGCGATCACGCGTCCGAAGGCCTCGTAGGCCGAGAGCCCGTTCTCCCGCCGCCGATGCAGGGCCTGCACGAGGCCGTTCAGCTCCGCGCGCAGGGCCGCGAGTTCGCGCGTGGCGCCCTGCCATTCGGCCTGTGCGGGCGCGGCGCGCTCGTGCCAGGCCCGACGCAACTGGCCGAGCACGGCCGATTTCTGCGCCTTCGTGGCGTGCACCTCCAGGCAGTAATCCCCCAGCCCGATCTCCTGCAGGCGCCGCTGCACCACCTCGAGGGCGGCCGTCTTCTGCGAGACGAACAGCACCGTGCGCCCCTGCGCGAGGCACTGGGCGATCATGTTGCCGATGGTCTGGCTCTTGCCGGTGCCGGGCGGCCCGAACAGCACGAAGTCCTTGCCCCCGGCGGCGGCCAGGACGGCGGAGAGCTGGGAGGAATCCGCCGAGAGTGGCGTGAACACGGTCTCGGGCGGGTGGTCCCGGTCGAGATGCGCCGGATCGGGGAAGGGGGCGCCGTCGCCGTAGGCGTGCTGGGGCGTCTCGAGGAGGTGGCGCACCACCGGGTTGCGCGTGAGGAGGTCGGCCCGGTCGACGAGGTCCTTCCACATCAGGTACTTGGTGAAGGAGAAGGCCGACAGCACCATGTCGGGCACCACCTCCCAGCCGCGCAGGTCGCGCAGGTGTGAGCGGACGATCCGGAAGATGGCGTCGACGTCGATGCCGGAGGCGTCCCGGGGCAGCTCGCCCTCGAATTCCGGCATCCGCATCCGGAAATCCTGGCGCAGCATCTCCAGCAGGGTCGGGTTGATCCGGACCTCGTCGTCGTGCAGCGCCAGGCGGAAGCCGGCGCGCACGCTGGAGCGCCGGAGGGCGACCGGGACCAGCAGCAGAGGGGCCCGGTAGGCGGTCTCCCCCTGCTTGCGGGTCCAGGACAGGAACCCGATGGCCAGGAACAGGATGTTGGCCCCGCCCTCCTCGAAGCCGTTGCGGGCCAGGCGGTGGAGATCGAGCAGGCGACGGTCGAGATCGGCCTCCGTCGCGGTGGTCTGGATCTCTCGGCGGGCCAGGGCCGCCGCGCCGGCGTCGGGGTCGCGCGGGCCGGGTCCGGCCCGGTCGTCCGCGGCCGGCCGCAGCCGGAACTCGTCCCCGGCCGCCAAGCCGTCTTCCAGGGCGCCGGGATCGACCCCCTCCAGGACGACCGAGCCCTTGCCGGGCTTGAAGTTCAGGAGCTTGTTGCGCAGCGAAAGATCGAGGAGCTTGCGCTTCCACCGTTCCATGCGCCCGACCGGGGTTTCGGGAGACTCGTCGACGGGTGGCCGGACGGCCTCGTCAAAGGCCGGCGCCGCCGACAGGGACTGGTTCAGGGGCGCGGCCGGCCCCGGCACCACCGTCCCGCTCGGGCCGTCGCCGAGATCCAGGGGGCGGATGCCGCGCCGGCGGCAGCGGCGGATGTCGATGGCGACTTCCAGGGCGGCCGGAGCGGTGTCCTCGACGAGCCGTCCGCCCTGGTCGGTCGCGGCCTGAAACGTCGCCGGCGGATCGTGGGTCAGCAGCGTCGTCTCCACGAGGATCAGGTCCTGCAGGTCGCGACGCTTGCGCAGGTGCTGCCGATCGTCGACCGTCGCGCTCGCGAAATCCTCGTCCTGCAGCCACAGGCCGACGAAGGCATGGCCGACGGTGAGGACCAGCACCGGGTTGAGCCCGGCCTGCTCCAGGCAGGCGGCATAGAGCAGCGAGAGGTCGAGGCAGGTGCCGACCCGGCGCGCGATCACGTCGCCCGGTCCGCGCACCTTCTGTCCGGTCCGCTCGAAGCTCGCCGGCGGTAGGACATAGGCGAGGCGGCGGTCGGCGAGAGCGGCCCAGATCGCCCCCGCGAGGTCCCACGCCCGCGCCTTGCTGCCGGTCCGGTAGCCGTCCAGCCCGGTCTCGCGACCGGCCTCGCCGAGCTTCGTGGCGGCATCGCGCAGGACCACGTCGACGGCCGGATCGTTGGGCCGGACGAAGGCGGCGAGGAGTTCCGGCGCGCTTCGCCCGCCGCCCCAGTGCGTGGGCGGCAGCAGGCGCATCCCGGCGACCGTCCGGGCCCGTTCGCCGTCCGCATCGTCCAGGATCAGGGTGAGCGTCAGGCGGCTGGCTTCGGTGAAGCCGGCGAGCAGGCCGCCGTCGAGGTGCAGGTCCGGGGTCTCGATACGGTGGTCCGCGCCGGCCGCCACCCGGTCGATGCGGATCACCAGCGGGCGCATCACGGCGGGCTGGCTCTCGATGCGCAGCCGCAGGTCGACGAGGTCTTTCTCGGAGTCGTTCGCGATCACGATCTCCCGGATCACCGGGACCGCGTTCTCGTGACAGGCGAGGCCGACATGGTCCGTGGCGGTGAAGGCGAGACGGATGCCGGGCTCTGCGCCGGCCGCGTCGGCGCCAGACTCATCCGTCGCGGTGCTCATGCGGCGAGCGCCGCGGTCGGAGGAAGATCACGTCCGCTGACCCGGGCCATCTGCGTCACCCATCACCCCCGCCGCAAGCTTCTTCGCCTGCCGGACGGGCGTATTCAAGGTTGCAGATGCGGCGGATGACGGGAATTTGGAATTCCCGGAGCCCGAGCCCCTACGGCGGCGGACGATAGGCCCGTGCCGGGAGTTCCCGGGCCATGAGGTCCTCGACCTCGGCGCGGTTGGAGGCCGGCCTCGGAACCGCGATCGCGATGGAGCCGTCCGCCTGGGCGCCGTCGGTGATGTAGCGCGGGCCCTGGCCATTGCCGGGGGGGACCGGAACGGGAACCGCGGGCGTGGGCTGTGCGGCGCCGGGGCCCGGCACGAGGTAGCGCTGCGTCTCGCCGGACTGCTCGGAGGCCATGCGGCGCGCCGTCGCCTCGGGACGCTTCTCCGAGCCCGGACGTTCCATCGGGCCGGGCGTGCGCACGGCCTTCTCCGGTGCCTGCGCGGCTTCCCGGGAGGCCCGCGGCGGGGCCGCCGCATCGCGTCGCGCCGGGGATGGGCGGCGGGCCGCCACCGCCGCCCCGGTGCGGGGCGCATCGGCGGGATTGGCCGAGAATCGCATCTGCTCAACCGCGCGGGTCAGGTCCGCGAGGCTGGACGTGGCCGTGCGGCAGAGCCTGATCCGGACCGAGGCGGCAGGCGCGCTGGCGTCGCTGCCGAACAGGGAGGACGGCCGCCTCCCGGTCGCCTCGCCGGCGATGTCGATCCACTGCCAGGCGAAGAGACAGTCGTTGCCGAGGGCGAGGCCGACCGGGCCGTAGGCGTTGCGGTGGGCCTGGGTCACGACCCGCATGGTCTCGCCGGGAAAGCGCGCCCGCAATTCGGCCGCGATCCCGGCCCGGCTCGGCTTGGCCATGACGAGGGCGGGGCCGGAGCCCCCCTCCCCGTTGCGGACGCTCACCTCGGCGACGCCGCGCGGATCGTCCCGGAAGGTGATCCGCTGGGAATAGCCGTCCCGGGACGCGTTCTGCGCCACGTCGGACACGGGTCCGGCGCCCGGCAGGTCGAGGGCCGCGCGTCCGGGGCGGGCGACGGCGGAGACCGCGGGCAGGAGGAGCAGCGCCGCCAGCGCCGCCGCGGTCGTGGAAGGCCGTCTCCGAGTCATGGCTGCTGTCCGGCGCCGACGCCGGCCTCGACGATGTTGGTGCGTTGCGAGCCCGGGATACCGAAACGGTCGGATTCGCGGCTGGATCGGGTCTGGCCGCTGGCGTTGGCGGTCTGCTGGTCCTGCCACTGCGTGCCGGCGGGCGGATCGGTCAGGGTGGAGGCTTGCGTCATGCCGTTGTAGCCCGGCAGGAGGGCGAAGCCGTAGCGCTCGTAGGGCATCGGCCCGGCGCCGGGCACCCGGCGGGCCACCAGGGGGGGCGCCCCCGTCGCGGGTTCGGCCAGGAAGCCGCCCGCACTCCGCTCGGGCGCCTGCCGGACCAGGGCGGCCGGCAGGTAGCGGAACGGGTTCTCGGCGGCGACGGACAGAGGAAACTCGCTGCGCTGGACCGGAAGCGGGCGCACCGCCCCGTTGGCCGAAATGTCGGGCTTCGGCACGCGGCCGTAGGCGGCCGAGGCGCGGGCGGCGTTGGCGAGCACGGCCGTCGGCGCGGGACTCGCGGGCTGGCGTGCGCCGGCGGGCGGTGCCGCCGCGACGCTGCAGGCGAGCGGCGGACCGTCCGGCCCCTCGCGGAACAGCAGGTCCACGACCTTGGGAAACAGCCCGTCGTAGCGGTTGACGACCTCGAGGTACTCGCGCGTGCGCTTCAGGCGCTGCAGCGCCAGGGCGTAGCCGAGGACCGTCGATTCGCTGGGCAACCAGGCGATGCCGTGCTGGAACCATTCGAGGGCGGCGTCGAACTGGCAGGAATTGTAGGCGTACCAGCCGAGTGCCTGGGCGCCCTCCCCGGAACTCGAGGCCAGCGTCACCTTGGCGTAGCGGTTGATCCGGTCCAGGTCGATGAAGGCCGGGTTCGCCTGGGTGAGCCTGCGCTCCAGGAGCTCGATGAAGAGGATGTTGTTGCCGACGTACTTGTCGCGCCAGGCATAGGCCACCTCCTCGGCCTCGCGCGCCATGCCCACCGCGCGCAGCGCGTGGGCGAGCCCGTGGGCGATCATCGCGTCGCCGCCCCGGCTGATCGCGAGCTTGAACCAGTCCAGCGCCTCGCGGAACTGCTGACGCTTGTAGGCGTACCAGCCGAGCAGGCCGGTCTCCCGCGGGTCGCCGGTCCGACGGGCCTGGGCCTGGAATACGGCGATGTCCGTGGCGGTCGGCTCCTGCGCCGCCTCGTCGTGCAGGAAGGCGACGATGCGGGCGCGGGTGATGTCGATGGCGATGCGGCGGAACTCGGAATTGCCGTCGGAATCCGTCCGGCCAAGGGCGATGAGCTGCTCGGCCGCGGCCATCGGCAGGTTCGACATCGCCTTCTGGATGGTGGCCAGGCGGGCGCCGGTGTCGTTGCTGGTGTCGAGGACGGACTTGTAGAGGGTGAAGGCCTGCGTCGTGGCTTCCTCGGCCGCCAGCCCGTCGGCGACGATCCAGATGCTCTCGACGTCGCCGGGATCGAGCGCGCTGGGGTCGGCACGATACAGGGCGATGACGTCGAGGTTGCGCTTGGCGCTGGCGAGCCCCTTGAGGCGGCTGCGGAACCCGGCGCGGCGCAGCTTGCGCGCCAGTTCGTCGGAGGGCTGCCAGTTCTGGTCCATCGCGCGCCGGCCCGCGATCGCCGCGTAGAGGTCGTCGAAGCGGCCCGCGGTGAAGAGGTCCCAGAGGGGCGCCTCCTCGGGCGGGCTCGGCTGCAGGGTGTCGAGGTCGGTGGGCTCGGTCCAGCCCGGATAGAGCTGCTTCAGCCGCGCGGCCTCCGCCTTCATCCGGGCCGTCTGCTTCTGGGCCGCGTAGTAGCGCAGCGCACTCTCGTCGACCATGCCGCTGGCCGCCGACCCCGTGGGATCGACGACGATGGCGGGCGCCCGGCTGGCATCCTCGCCGGCCGGGCCCTGCGCCAGGGCCGGCAGGGCGAGGGCCGCCAGGGCCACGCCCAGGGGGACGCCGAGAGGCGCGGTGCCGCGGCTCAGCCGGCGGGCTAACGCTTCGAGCATGACGGTCCCCTCATCTGCGCGGCCACCATGGCCAGGAGATGCAGCGTGGTCGGATAATAGTTCTCGTTGTCTTGCACCTGGCTGAAGCCGTCGGGGAGCGGCGTCCCCTTCACGGCACAGAGCAGCAGGCTGGACAGGGCGGCGTAGCCGCTCTCGCCGAGCCACTCGACGGTGCGCCCGTCGCTGGTGTCGACGATGGGCAGGCGCTCGCGGTCGGGCCCGGACCAGAGGGCGACGAAGGGGTCGTAATCCTCCCGGCGGCCGACATCGGCCCAGGCCATGTAGAGGGGGATCCGGATCGCGTTGTAGGAGAACAGCGGCGGGAAGCCGTCGGCCGGGCGGGGCTGGTCGCCCTTCAGGGAGATCCACTCGGTGGGCAGGTTGGCGCTGCCGAAGCGGGCCCGGCGCAGGAGCCGCAGGCCGCTGCGGGTCAGGGCCGCCCAATCGTATTCCGGAGCCACCAGGGGCAGGCGGGCGAAGGCCGGGAAGACCCAGTAGGACAGGTTGATCAGGGGGCCGTCGGCGCGTTCCGCCGCAGAGAAGCCCGCCACCGCCGGGAGCAGCAGCGCGCCGTTGCGGTCCTTGAACAGGATGGTGCGGCGGCCGACCTCGACGGCGATGCGCCGGGCCGCCACGCGGTAGCCGGCATCGTCCCAGGCCTCGGCGGCCTCCGCCAGCGCCCAGGCGACCAGGATGTCGCCGTCGGAGGCGTCGTTCATGTCCGCCACCGCCGGGCGCTTGCCGGGCTCCCAGCGCCAGGCCAGGAGGGAATCCGGGCGCACCATCAGGTTGGCGCGGGTCCAGCCCCAGAGCCGCTCGAAGGTGGGCCGGTCATTGGCCGCCACGGCGAGCAGCATGCCGTAGCCCTGACCCTCGCTGTGGCTGATCCCGCCATTGGCGGTGTCCACGACCCGCCCGGCCTCGGTGACGAAGCGGGCCCGGTACAGGCGCCAGCCCTCCGCGCTCTTCAGGCTCCCCGCGAGGGGCTGGGCCGCGCGGGCGGACTCGTCCTTGGCCGGGGGCTGGGCCGGCAGGGCGATGGAGGGCGGGACGGAGGTCGGCAGGTCCGGCATGGCGGAATCACGGGGCTGGGGATCGCGTGCCGCGCCGGCGGGCAGCGGCGCGGCGCTGCCCTGGGCCAGGGCGGACCCGGCGGTCAACCCGCCCGCGGACACCGTGGCCAGGAGGGCCGCCAGGGCCGCGCCGCGCAGCGCCCGGCAGGAGCGCTTCAGGGTGGGGCGGCTCATGCATTCCTCCGGCCGACATTGCGGACCATGAGCGTGGTGGTCAGCCCGAGGCAGAGCGCCAGGGCCAGCGCCAGGACCGCGTAGATGGCGGGGTTCATCGAGAGCCAGCCGGCCAGGACGAGCCGCAGGTTCCAGATCGAGGGGGACCGCGTCTCCACGATGCGGACGCTGTCCGGCTCGACCGTGTCGAGGCGGCCGTCGGCGGCGTCGAGGAAGGCGAAGCGCCCGCTGATCCGCGACCAGACCCCGGGGTCGATGAGGCAGGCCACGGAGGCCTTGAGCAGGAGCGGGTTCGGGGCGGTGACCAGGGTGGTGGTGTCGTCGACGCCGATGCCGCCGCTCGACAGGGCCTGCGCCAGGATCAGCGAGGCGCGGGGCGGCACGGCGGAGGTCCGCTCCGACGCATCGGCGTCGATCCAGGTGCGGGTCTCTCCGAGCAGGCCGCGCACGGCGGTCGAGGCGCGCTCCACGAGGCCGTCGGCGGCCTCGACCAGGGGGTGGCGGGCGCGGAGGGTCTCGTCCCACTTCGTCACGAGGTCGCCGTCGGTCGCCCGGACCGTGCCCGTGCGGGCGCCGGCGACGGGGTCCGAAGCGGCGCCGCGCGGCGTCACCGGGCCGGCGACGCGGAAGTTGAGGTCGGGCAGGCTGCAGCGGGCCGGCACGTTGCGGCGCAGGCGGTCGAGGGTCGGGGCCGGTACCGAGCCGGACTGTCCCGCCGGCCGGGCCGTCTCGGCGCGGGCCTCCCAGATGCGGCGGATCTGCTCCGGGTCGAGGCCGAGCCCGGTCAGGGTTGCGGGCGCCACGGCGCGCACCGGGGCCACCACCAGGGTGGGTCCGGTCCCGCCCTGCGCCTCGGTGGCGAGTTCGAAGTCGATCACCCGCCCGGCCGCGCTCGCGAGCCGCGCGGCGATCATGGCGCCCGCCGCCACCGTGTCGCGGTCGAGGACCGGCAGGACGAGGCGCGGCCGCTTGCCGTCCTCGAGGAAGGGGGCGCCGCCGCTGGTGGTGGCGGCGAGGTCCGGGATCCGGGCGGCGCGCGCGAGGTTCGGGACGGTCAGGGTGGTGCGGTCGAGGAACAGGAAGCGCTCGCGCTTCGGCTCCGTGGTGTTCGCCGTGCAGGTGGCGTCGCCGGGCGTCGGCACCTGGGCCGAGATCTCGACCCGGTTCAGGCCCGGCCGCCACTGGCCGAGGGGCAGCGGGATGGTGTTGTTCTCGAAGACCTCGCCGCGCGTCCGCGGAAGCGGCACGCTGGCGGCGTTGCGGCCGTTGAGATCGACGAGAACGCGGGCCTCCGCCGACAGGCCGGACGCGTAGGCGCCCGAGAGGTTTAGGAGCATCTTGCCGTAATCGGCGGGCAGGAAGTCCGGCGGCAGCTGGACGTCGAAGCGGGTCGTCAGCAGGCGCCCGGAGAATTCGCGGGTCGTCACGCCGAGGGATTGCAGCGAGACGCGGTCGCCGCTGTCGAGGGGGGCGCCGCGCAGGAGGGACGCGGCCTTGAGGCCGCGCGGCGTGCCGTAGGGCTCGGTGCCGCGCGCCAGGGTGGCGATGGCGGATTCGATCTCGTCGTAGCTGGTGCCGCTGACGACGAGGGCGGGGGCCCGATCCTCCCGCGGCGGCAGCATCGCCAGCTTCGGGCCCGTGATCGGGCCGACGGTCTCGATGTCCGGCGTGCCGCGCAGCTCCGCCGCCGTGCCGACGATGAGGTTGATCCCGGCGCGGCCGGTCATGACCGAGCCGAACTCCACCACCGGCCGGGCGATGCGCCCGACGAGGCCGATCGCCTCGATGGCGTGGAACATCCGCTCCAGGCGGGGCAGGCTCGGCTTGTCGTTGATCACGACGCGGACCGGCAGGGCGCCGCCGTCGTCGGGCTCCAGGGCCGCGAGATCCTTCAGCTCGAGCCCGGTGGCGGCGACCGGCGCCACCACGAGGCCGGAGCGGGAGGGATCGATCTGCGTCCAGAGCTCGTAGGTCGCGTCGAGGGAGCAGTCGACCCGGTGGCGCTGGCTCGCCGCGAGGTCGACGGAATTGTAGCCGAGCTTGAGGCTGCCCTCGGGCAGCTCGAACTCCACCACCTTGACGGCGCCGGGCGCCTGGATGCGGGTGCGGCCGACCACGATGCCGTTGACGCTGGCGACGAGCTCCGAAGTCTCGGGGGCCACCGAGATGGCCGAGAGATACGAGACGCGCAGGCGGGGCCGTCCGCGGCTCTGCGCCTCGGTCACGTAGACCGGGAAGCGCAGGACGTCCTCCTCGCCCTCCAGGCGGAATCCGCCGGTGGTGGCGGGCAGGCGCCGGGCGGGCCCGATCGTCGCCACGGTGCCGTCCCGGACCGCCGTGGCGGCGGCGGCCGCGGGCGGGCGGCCTTGGACCGGCGCGCCTTCGCGGCGCAGGGCGTCGCCCGCGGGGGGAACCGAGAAGCGCTCGGCCGGACCCGCGCCGATGAAGCTCTGGGGCCGCGCCTCCGTGGCCCCTCCCACCAGCGCCAGGGCGAGGAGCCCGCGGGTGATCGTCGTGACACGCATGCGAGCCTCCCTCACGACCGGGCGTGGAGGTCGGCGCCGCGCCCACCGCCCGCCGCACCGCCGAGCAGGCGATCGTTCTCGAATTCCAGCATCAGGCGGACCCAGTCGGTGCCCGGCTCGGCGTCGTTGCTGCGCGCGAAGCTCGCCCGGGCCGGCAGGGGATTGTCGGCCGGACGCGGCCGGGCGGCCTCGGCACCGCCGGGGTTGCCGCCGGGCAGGAGCGGCGCGCGCGGGACCGTGCGCGGAAGGGCGGTGTCGGTGGTGGGGGCGGCGGCCGCCTGCGGACGCGGCTTGAACAGGTAGCTGAAGGCGCGGAACGGCTCGGCCAGGCCCCACCAGATCAGCTGCAGCGTGCCCGAGACCAGGTTCTTGTGCCGGCGGCGTCCCTGCTGGAAGCGCAGCAGCGCGCCGGCATCGCCGTACATCAGGCTCGCGAGGCCGGCATAGCCCTGGGCGTCGAGGGGCTGGAAGCGCAGGGTCACCACCACGTCGTCACCCGCGTGGGCGATCGTCCCGACCTCGAACGGCAGCGCGCCGCCGGCGGGGGCGCCGTCGATCGGCTGCACCGTGAGCTGGCCGGTGCGGTAGGTGCTGCCGGTGCCGAACGGCAGGGCGTCGGCCCCGAACCGGACGGTGCAGCCGAGGGCCGAGGCCCGGTCCACGGCGACGTCGAGGGCGCGGCCGGCCAGCATCATCCGGCCCTGCCGGTTGATCGCCAGGGAGGGGCTCGCCTCGGTGACGCGCCGCTCGGCCACCACGCCGAGGGCGGCGCCGGCCATGAGCAGGTTGAAGAAGTTCCACAGGCCGACGACGAGCATCAGGTTGGTGACGCCGGGCTCGAACAGGTAGCGGTAGAGCGCCGTGGCGCAGCCGAGCATCAGCAGGCCGTAGACGGCGAAGAACGGCCAGGCCAGGGCCGAGAGGTGGTCCTGCTCCAGGGTGGTGCCCTTGGCGGTGACGTTGAAGGTCGGCCGCCGGGGCGAGACGATGACCGAGGTGATGGCGCGGAACAGGAACAGGCCCTGGACGTACTCGTAGAGCTCGGAGACGAACGGCCAGCGGAACTTTCCGTAGACGTAGTTCTGCATCATCAGGTTGATGACGATGTAGGTCGCCGTATAGGCGATGGACTCGTCCACGCTCGCGACGAAGATCTTCAGGTCGAAGAAGATGTGCAGCAGCGGCGAGAACATGAAGATCAGCCGCGGCACGGGGAAGAACCAGAACGTCATGCTCGACAGGTAGGCGACCTTCTGGATCGTATGCAGGCCGCGCTTGAACAGCGGGTTCTTCAGGAGAAGGATCTGGAACATGCCCTGGCACCAGCGCGAGCGCTGGCCGATGAAGGCCTCCAGGGTCTCGGGCTGCAGGCCGGCGATCAGCGGCTTGTCGACGTAGATGCTGTTCCAGCCGCGCGAATGCAGCTCGAAGGCGGTCTCGCAATCCTCCGTGATGGTGACGCCGGAGAAGCCGCCCGCCTCGTCGAGGGCGCGCCGGCGCAGGAGCGCGGCCGAGCCGCAGAAGAACGAGCCGTTCCACTTGTCGAGGCCGCGCTGCGTCACCGAATAGAACATCTCGTTCTCGGAGGGCATGCGGTCGAAGGTGCGCAGGTTGCGCTCGATCGGGTCGGGATTCAGGAAGGCGTGCGGCGTCTGCACCAGGAACAGGCGCGGGTCCTGGGCGAAGTAGCCGATCGTGTCGCGCAGGAAGGACCGGAACGGCACGTGGTCGGCATCCAGCACCACGACGATCTCGCCGTGCGAATGCTTGAGGCCGTTGTTCAGGTTGCCCGCCTTGGCGTGCTGGTTGCGGGAGCGGGTGCGGTATTCGACGCCGAGAGAGGCCGCCAGGGCCTGGAGCTCCATGCGCCGCCGCATCGCGCCCTGGGCCTTCACCGGGTCGGGATCGGCGCATTTCTGGTCGGTGCCGCCGTCGTCGAGCAGCCACACCGTCAGCTTGTCGGCGGGGTAGTCGATCAGGCGGGCGGCCGCGAGGGTCACCGAGAGGATGCTCGCATCCTCGTTGTAGCTCGGGACGAAGATGTCGACGGTGGGCAGCGCGTCGAAGGCTTCCGGATCGTCGGCGGTGGCCATCGGCGGGGAGGTACGCCGCAGTGGATCGGCGTTGATCGTCAGGCTGACGAACAGGATGAAGACGCAGTAGAGTTCGCCCAGGAGCAGGAGAAGGCCGAAGCCGAAGCTGACCGGATCACTGACCGAGGGCAGCGTGTTCGTTACGCGCCAGAACATGTAGCGCAGCACGACGAGGCTGCCCAAGGCCAGGAAGACGAAGCGCGCCGGCTGGTTGTCGAAGAACACCCACAGCACCACCATGGCCGCCATGGCGCAGAGGCTCATGACCAGCTGGTCCTGCGTGCTGACGGGCTGGCTCAGCAGGACCAGGATCGCAGCGGCCGACGTGATCCAGGCCACCCAACGAAATGCACTTGCCACGACCCTGCCCTTCCGCAATCCGCGTCGCCCGGGTTCCTCCAGGGCCGCCCTGCGCCCGGAGGGCCTTCAGGGCAGCAACCTGCGCGGGAACGGGACGGCGCAAAAACCTTGAAACACCTGAGCGATTTGCCTGCCAAGAGAATCCGGGCCACGCGTCGCGGGATTTGCGCATTTCCGGGATTGAATGCGCTCAACTGTTGTAAGATGGCACATATGAAAAAACTCAACTGGCACGCACCGAATCATTCCTAACGAGGTCTGAAGGCACGGCTAGAACGCGGTTCTCGCTTCGACGGTCGAGTAGTATCCGCTGCCCTGAATGCGATCCTTCACGTAGCCGACACCGACAGCCATCTTGATCGGGCCGAAGGAAAAGCCTGTCAGGTGTCCGCCGATACGGTATTGGTTGAAGAAGTTATCGCCGAGAAACATCGCTTCGGGGCCGACATAGACCCCGTCGGCGACCATGTAGCCGACCCGGAAGCGCGAGTAGTAGGCGTTGAACTGCGTCGAGTACGAGCCGTAGGCCGAGACCATCGTGTTCTCGGTCGGCCGGGCATAGAAGTTGGCCGCGAACTTGGCGCCGACGCCGGTTCCGACCACGGGGTTGCCCGGATCAAGGATCGACAGCTGGTTGCTGCGGACGTTGAACCCGACGAAGCCCGCCAGAGCCGCGTCGCGCCAGATCCACTCGTAGCCGCCCGACAGCGCCCCTTCCTGCTGGTAGCCCGTCACCCGCTGCCCCACCCGCTGCCCGGGATAGCTGTAGGTGCCGGCGACGCCCTCGACGCGCAGGCGTGGGCCGCTCTCCAGGAGCGTGCCCTCCGTGGCGATCGTCCCGGTGACGGAGCCGAAGGCGGAGCTGTTGGACGTGACCGCCACCGAGGCGTCGACCGCCACCGTCCAGTTCTCGTCCAGGATCACCGGTTCCGCGCCGGTGTACCAGTCCGCGGCCATGGCCGCGTGGGACAGGCCCAGGACCAGAGGCAGGGTCGAGGTGAGAAGGGCGATGCGCGACATCGATGCGGGCGATCCGTTCCGTTGAGGCATTCGCGCGCGATGCGATGGAGATCGACGGCGTCCGCTCGCGGTAATTCATCGACCTTCGGGGTTAATCAAATCTTAACGCGATCACGAAAGCTGCATATCTCAAGTCGCTGAGCCCATAGGCGGGTTTGCGGGCAACATGCGCGATGATCGGCGGTGATGGATGATCTTTGAATTGCTGATCACGATGTTCGTTCGATGAGCAACTGCCCAAGAGTTCGGCTATTCGTATGAGTCTTCCCAAGGCTATCGTCACAGCATCGCGGCGGAGTTCGGCCACGGGTTTGTCGAATCATACGACCGGCTGGCGGGACGAATCGGATCTGCGGCGGATTCATTGCGCTGGAGCGCCGTCGAATCGGGATCGCTAGTGCCTGGAACCGTCGGTTCGCGTCGGTGCGATCGCCGCCGATGCGGGACCAACTTTTCAGAGGATGGCGCTGTGGATGGCTCCAACCAGGGAGCGCAGGCCAGGGGGCGCAGGTGGACCGATGCGCATGTCGGGACCCACGCGTCGCGGCCGGGGCGCCTGCGGATCGCGCGGTCGATCACGAGGCCGGACTGACGTGCCCGAACCTTCGCCCGCCGGACGACAGGTGCTCCGGTTCCCGTGCCGGGACCCGGAGCACCTGTCGTGGGCGGTGGCCTCAGGCCGCCTTGGCGGCGGGATCGCGGGCGGCCCGGCGCATCACGGCGGCGAGGTCGCCGTAGCGGAACGGCTTGTCGATCTGCAGGAACGCCCGGGCGCTCTCCGGCAAGTGCCCCTGCGGACCGGCGAGGACGATGCGGATGCCGGGATGGTGCTGCACCACGGTGGCGGCCAGTTGCAGCCCGCTCATCACCGGCATGCGCTGATCGGCGATCATGACGTCGAACCCCTCCGGCGCGTCGAGGAGCGCCAGGGCATGCTCGGCGGAGCCGGCCTGGGTGACATGGTGACCGAGATCGGAGAGCGCCTCGGCGAAGCTCTCGCGGACCAGGGTGTCGCTGTCGACGAGGAGGACATGCAGGCGCGGCTGGGCCGGCGCCGTCTCCTCGTGTCCGGCCTCGGCCGGCGCCTCGCCGGCGGGGATCCAGATCTCGGCCAGGAAGGCGGATTCGCCGCGTCCGTCCGCCACGAGGCGGAAGCCGCCGCCGATGCCGCTGAGGAGGCTGGCCACTGCGGCCGTGGAGCGCTCTTCCCCGGGCGGCGTCGCCAGGGGGGTGACCCGCCCGGGCGTACCGCTGGCCAGCACGAGGCGCACGTAGCGACCCGGCCGCAGGGCGATTCCATCCTCCTCCGTCAGCACCCGCTCGTCGGCGCCGATCGCGAAGCCTTCGGAGCCGAGATCGCGGACGTGGAAGGCGAGGTTCAGCAGCACGGCCTCGAGCAGGCCCTCGCTGCACAGGGCGCGGGCGAGACCGGGACGGACCCGGATCTTGATGGCGGCCTGGTTCAGCACGTTGGCGCTGAGGAACGGCGCGAACGCCGTCAGGGCGGTCCCGATCTCCGTCTCCTGCAGGGTGGAATCGTCCCGGCGCACGAAGCGGACCAGGCGCCGGGTCAGACTCGAACCTCGCTGGGCACCGGCCAGGGCCGCCTCGATCAGGCGCATCTGCTCCGGGTTGAGACCGTTGCGGCGCCTCAGGGTCCCGAGGTTGCCGCTGATGACGGTGAGCAGGTTGTTGAAGTCGTCGACGACGCCGTCGATGACCTGACGCAGCATGCCCTCGCCGCGCCGCTCCGGCGCCTTGGCCCTGGCGTCGACCGTTTCCGAGCCGTCCGGCGACCCGGTCTCACCGGTGGCCAGTCCCGCCGGGATCTCGCGGCTCAGGGCATGGAGGCGGGCCGCGCCGGGCGTGGAGACCGCCGCGCTGCCGCGGATGAAGCGGACGAGGAGGCGGCGCGCCTCCTGGCCGTCCGTCGATTCCGCCCGGCGCAGCACCACGTCGTGCGGGCCCTCCCCGTCCAGGGCGGCCTGCATGGTGAACCGCATCAGGTCGCGATCCTGCGGCTTGATCCCGTTCGTGAGGTCGGTCAGTGCGACCGCGCGGTCGGTGGTGGCGAGGCCGGGGGCGGTGGAATCCACCCAGGTCACGTTGCCTGCCTCGGTGTCGATCTCCCAGTAAGTCCAGCCCGACATCGCCTCGAAGGTGCGCAGGCGCTCGCGCACCCGCGCCAGGGCGGTGCGCGCCTCCTGCAGAGCACGGCCGCGGGCGCGCTCACGGGTGACGAGGTGCTCGGCCCCCGCGCGGAACTCGGCGATGCGCGACGGCACGCTCGCCTCACCGTCCGATTCCATGATCCTGGTCAGGCGTCGCGTCAGGCGACCGGTGATGGCGTAGGCGAGGCCGGCCGCCAGCAGGGCGGTGGCGAGCCAGAGCGCGCAGAGGCGCGGGTCCGGCAGGCCGATCGCGGTGCCGCGCGGCTCGGCCGCGCGGGCGACCGCGAGCCAGCCCGAGGGCCCGAGGTCGCCGTAGCCGGCGCTCGGGGTCGCGTGCTCGACGTTGCGGGGGCCGCCGTCGGCGGCCGGCTGTCCGCCGGCGCTGACGAGCGCGCGTCCGTCGGGCGCCAGCACGGTGAGGGCGAGGGTGGAGTCCGAGGCGGGCCGCGCGCGCAGGATTCCGCTGCGGAGGTCGCCGAGCCAGGTGTCGGCAAGACGGGCGACGAGGTACTCGGTGTTGCGGGAGCCGGACCCGGCGACGGGAATCGAGACCTCGAAGGGGACGGGGTCGCGCGGGGTCGCGGCGGCCGTGACGACGGTCGCGGACGCGTTGCGTGCGCTGGCGTACCAGGGCTGTCCCGAGACGTCGCGGCCGATCATGTCTTCGCGGCCGGCGGCCCGGATGCGCCCGTTCGCGCCGACGAGGAGGATGTCGGCATAGGCCGGGCGCAGGTCGGCCCAGGCGCGCAGCACGGCCTGGGGGTCCGCGTCCATCAGGCCGGTGCCGGTCTGGCGCAGCGCGACGGCCGCGGTGCGCAGATCCTGAGAGACCTCGAAGAGGCCGCGGTCGAGGGCGCCCGCGAAGGCCTCGGAGGTGCGGCGGAGCTGCGTGGCGTCGGACCCGGACCCGCGCGGAGCCCCCGTCAGCGCGAGGCTGCCCCAGACCACCGCGGCGCTGAGCACGGCGACGGTGCCAGCCTGAAAGGCCGCTATGGCCTTCAGAGAAACGCGATCCATTCCCAACATGTCGCTGATCGCTCTGCTGCTTGCATGTCCCGGAACGCGACACAAAACGGACGGGTCTCGTCACGTCTGTGGGCAGGACGGTTAATTTTCCTTTAACCTCCGTGGGCCGGGTCCCCGGGGCCCGTCCGGCCTCGAGGCGTTGGCGAGGCCGGCGGACGCTGTCGCGCCCGAGGCCGGGCCGCCGGGCGAAGCGATCAGGGATCTCGATTCAGGTAGCCGTGCACCGCCTGGACGACCACCGAGCCCTCGCCCACCCCGGAAGCGACCCGCTTGACCGAACCCGCGCGGACATCGCCGACGGCGTAGAGTCCCGGGACGGCTGTGGCGTAGGGCGACGGGGCCGGCGTTCCGTCCCGCTGGAGGCCGGTCGGGACGAACCCCTTCGGATCGAGGGCTAGGCAGTCGGCGAGCCAGCCGGTATTCGGCACGGCGCCGATCATCATGAAGACGTTCTTGACGCTCCGGGTCTCGCTCAGGCCGCTGGACCGGTCGGCCCAGGTCACCGCCGTCAGCGTGTCGTCGCCGTGGAACGCGGTGATCTCGGTCCGGGCATGCAGCGTGATGCGCGGCGAGGCGGCGATCCGGCGCACGAGATAGTCGGACATCGTCGCGGCGAGGCCGTCGGCCCGCACCAGGAGATGGAGGTGGGCCACGGTGCGGGACAGGAACATCGCGGCCTGGCCGGCCGAATTCCCGCCGCCGACCACGACCACCTCTTCGTCGGTGCAGAACTGCGCCTCCATGGCGGTGGCGGCGTAGTGGATGCCCTGCCCCTCGAAATGCGCGTAGCGCGGCAGGTCGAGCCGCCGGTAGCGGGCGCCGGTGGCGGCGACGACCGCGCGGGCGGGGATCGCCGTGCCATCTTCCAGGAGCACCCGGAACCCCGGGCCGTGGCAGTCGAGTCCGGTCGCCATGCGGGAGATCGCGAGCCGCGCCCCGAACTTCTGGGCCTGGACCTGCGCCCGGCCGGCCAGGGCCTGGCCGGAGATGCCGGTCGGGAAGCCGAGGTAGTTCTCGATCTTCGAGGAGGTGCCCGCCTGCCCGCCGGGCGCCAAGCCCTCAACCACGATGGTCTCGAGCCCTTCGGAGGCGGCGTAGACCGCGGCGGCAAGGCCCGCCGGCCCGGCGCCGATCACCGCGACGTCGTAGACGCGTCCCGGATCGATGGTCTCCGTCAGCCCGAGGGCATCCGCCAGCACGGCGTTGCTCGGGTTGCGCAGGACCGCTTCGCCCGGCGCGAGTACCACCGGCAGGTCCGCCTCCGTCAGACCGAAACCGTCGAGCGCGCTGCGCGCCTCGCCGTCGAGGGCGATGTCGAGGATGCGGTGCGGATAGGCGTTCCGGACGAGGAAGCGTTCCAGGCGCAGGGTCTCGCGCTGGTGGCCGAGGCCGATCAGCACGACCCCGCCGCGCCCGTGCTGGATCAGCCCGACCCGGCGCAGGATGAAGGCCCGCATGACGATCTCGCCGATATCGGGCTCTGCGGTCACCAGCCGACGGAAGGCGGCCCGGTCGATCCGGACCACGCGCGTGTCGACGGCGGTGCGGCCCGAGACCAGGATCTCGCGGTCGTTGAACAGGTCCAGTTCGCCGGTGAACTGACCCTCCGTATGCACGGTGAAGACGTTCGTCTGCCCGGCGCGGTCGGTCTCGAACATCTCGATCCGCCCGGAGCGGACGAGGAAGAAATCCACCCGCCGCTGGCCGCGCGCGAAGATCAGCGTCCCGGCCGGCAGGGTCTCCTCCCGGCCGTAGCCGGCGACCCGCTGAGCCATCTCGTCGTCGAAGCGCGGAAAGGTCTGCGCCGCGCGCGCGTCGCCGTCGGTCTCCGCCGCGAGGGATGTATCGGTCATGTCGGACCTTTCCGTTTGACGCCGTGCCGGCCGATGATACGGCCGGCGGCCTCGGGCGCCGAGGCCGCCGCGTTCGGAATCAGCCTCGCACGAAGGCGAGCAGATCGGCGTTCAGGACCTCCGCGTTCACCGTGAGCATGCCGTGCGGGTAGCCCGGATAGGTCTTGATCGTTCCGTTCCGGAGCAGCTTGATCGATTTCAGCGCCGCATCGGCGATCGGCACGATCTGGTCGTCATCCCCGTGCAGGACCAGGGTCGGGACGCCGATGGCCCTGAGATCCTCGGTCTGGTCCGTTTCCGAGAAGGCCTTGATCCCCTCGTAATGGGCCTTGGCACTGCCCATCATGCCCTGACGCCACCAGTTCTGGACCACCCCGGGCAGGGCCTTCGCACCGTCGCGGTTGAAGCCGTAGAACGGGCCGCTCGCGACATCGAGAAAGAATTGCGCGCGGTTGCCGGCGGTGGCCGCGCGGAAGCCGTCGAAGACGTCGCGCGGCAGGCCCTCCGGATTGGCGTCTGTCTTCAGCATCAGGGGCGGTACCGCCGAGACCAGCACCGCCTTGGCGACGCGCCCGGCCGGCTCGCCGTGCCGCGCCACGTAGCGGGCGACCTCGCCCCCGCCGGTGGAATGGCCGATATGCACGGCGTTGCGCAGATCCAGTGCCTCCACCACCGCGAAGGCATCGGCGGCGTAGTGGTCCATGTCGTGGCCGCCATCGACCTGGGCCGAGCGACCGTGGCCGCGCCGGTCATGGGCGACGACGCGGTAGCCGTGCTGCAGGAAGAACAGCAGCTGCGCGTCCCAGTCGTCGGACGAGAGCGGCCAGCCGTGATGGAACATGATCGGCTGGGCATCCTTGGGACCCCAGTCCTTGAAGAAGATCTCGACGCCATCCTTGGTGGTCACATAGGTCATCGCGCTGGCCCCGATCGGAGATTAAGGGACATCTTTGCAGCAAATTGCGGACCGAACCTGCGTTGACCAAGCATCCTGGCGCGTGATTTCGGGATTAATGCTTCCGTGGTCCGTCCGTGCGCCGACGTTCGACGGGGTGCCGAAGGCCGCTGGTCGAGCGATGACTGCGACGGCGCCCGGTCGCCGGACCGGCTGGACGTCCCTCGGGCTGTGGCCTGGACGAAGGTGCCCCTGCGCGGACGACTCGCTCGGGCCGCGCCGCCAGGGCGATCGGCGCGACGGGCCGGCAGGAGGCGTCACGGACAAGCCGACGGCGCGAACCGTGGATCGGAACGCGCCGTCGGTGGGGATGTCTTCGCTAAAGGACTGTCTTTGCCGGTGGGCTGCCTTCGCAGCGGATGCCGGCTGTCTCGGTCGGACGATCAGCGACCCTGCTGCGGCATCAGCGACCGGGCCTGCTGGACCGCATCGCGGCAGGAGGCATCGCCCTTGGCGTTGAGATCGGTCGCGCGCTGGAGGGCGGACTTGGCCTGCGAGACCTTGTCCTCGGACGAGAGGCTCGCAGAGGCGGAGGCCTCACCGCCCTTGGAGGCCTCGGCCGCCGCGGTGGGCTTGTTCTCGGACTGAGCGCGGACATCTGCCGGCGACGTCGCGATCTGGCCGGTCGCGACCGAATTCGCCGGGCCTTTCCCGGCGGCCGCGGCGACGGGGCCTGCGACACCACCCACCGTCCCCGGGGAGCCGCCGGTCTCGCGGGACGCGCCGCCCTGCTGCGACTTGTCCGTCTCCGAGCTTCCGATCTTGGCGGTGCCGCCCGTGGTGCCGCCGGCCTGGTCGGCCGAGGCTGCGCTCGGGCCCTTCTGCTGTCCGGTATCCGGCTGCGATACGGGCGCACCCATGCCGACCTGGGTTCCGAGCTCGCGCTTGAGCTTGGCGATGTCATCGCTGCAGGGACCACCCTCCTGCGCGAAGGCGGCCGTGCTCACGAGACCGAGGAGGGAGAATGCGGCGGTGCAGCTGATCGTCTTGAGACGTGACATGGGATTCCTCGCTGAAATGCCCCCGTCAACGACTAGATCAAATATAAGTTCACTATAGAATCATCACGTTTAATTTAAGGATTGTGTTTAAAGCGTAGAGTGAAATGTAGAAGCTCGAAAATAAACGACCGATGCGTCCGGATCTTCTCCGGGCGCATCGGTGTCTCAGGACGTCAAGTCAACGGCGGAACGCCGGTTGCCGATGGTGCCCGATTAGTAGCCGTACCCGTAGGCCGGGTAGCCGTAACCGTAGCCGCCGCCATAACCGTAGGCAGGCGCATAGCCGTAGCCGCCGTAATAGCCGACCGGGCGCCCGTAGCCGTACCCGTAACCGCCGTAGCTGTTCGCCACGATGGCCCCGGCCGCGAGGCCCGCGATGCCGAGGCCGATCGCAGCGCCGGGCCCGATGCCGCGACGATATCCATAGCCACGGCCGTAGCCGCCGTAACCCCGGTATCCACCGTGGCCGCCGCGGAAGCCGACGCCGCGATAGCCGCCGCCGTAGCCGTAACCACCATGGCCGTAGCCGCCGCCATAGCCCCAGCCGCGGGCCTCGGCGGGTGCCGATGCCAGCAGGCCGAGTCCGAGCAGGGCCGTCGAAGCAAGTGCGAGCTTGCGCATTCGATCTCTCCTATCGTGTGGGATGTAGCCTCATAACAGCCTGGCGCCCGGCACGTTCCGGCCCCGGCCATGGTTCAACACGTCACAGGGTCAGTAGCCGTTTCCACCAAGATAGGCATCGTAGCCTATAGCGGGGGCGAAACCATGCGAGGCCGGGGCTGGAGCGCCCCAGATATAGCTCTGGCCGACCGGATAGACGGGAACGTCATTCGGGCCCTGCAGAGAACGGGCTTGCGGCGGTCGCGATGTCTTGATCGGCGGAAGCTCAGCCTTGAGGCGCTTCCTGAAGATCGAGGCTGCAGAGGCCAAGTTGCGCATGTCTGTTCCGGGCTCCGACTTGGGATGCCAAGAACCGGATCAGAGCAGGACCGTTCCTTCACTTGCGCGACAAGTGCCAATTCATCGCAGGAATTCGAGGTCGCAACGAATGTCGATGGACCATCCGGACGCGAAACGCGCCGCCGGGTCTGAACTCTCCACGTGTCGTATCGCGACCCCACTGGGCGGGGTTCAGGAATTGGCCAGCATGCTCGTGGATTGGAACACCACGAAGATCAGCGTGAGCAGGGCTGCGGCTGCCGCGAGGTACGTGACCGTCTTCATGAACTTGGACATGGTTTCGATGTCTCCTTCCGGACATTCACGTGGGCGCGCGCGATCCTTTACGCACGCGCCCACGGGCGAGTCGCCTGACGCGGGCCGGGTCAGGCCGGACGGCGGCCGTCGGCGGCGTAGCGGTCGATGGCCGAGGGCAACTCGCGGGAGAGGCGCGCCAGCAGGGCCGACCGGCTCAGGCCGGTCTGCTGGGTGAGGTGGTCGAGGGTGTCCGAGCCGATGGCGCGCTCGAGGTCCGCCTCGGGGATGTCCCGGTTGGGTCCGTGGCTGACCCAGGACGTCGCCGTCTCGCCGTGGCCGCTCTTGGTGAAGTGGTCGACGAGTTCGCTGAGGCCGCTGGCGATCAGGCCGCCGACGCCCGCCGTCCCGACGCCGCCGAGGAGACCGGCCAGGCTGCCGAGGCCGCCGCCGGAGGTGCCGCCAGTCGCCGACGTGTTCGGGATCGGCGGGACGGTGCCGCGCGTCGGGACGGTTTCATGGCCCTTCAGCAGCTCGGCGAGCTTGTCGCGGTTCTGGTAGCCGGCCACGGCCAGCAGGCCCAGCAGCGCGGTCATCGAGGGATAGCCCTTGCTCATCGTTCGTCTCCGTGGGTGGGGGGTGGATGGGTGTTGGGGGTGGAAGGGGTCCGGACAGGCACCTGCCCGGGCTCTCGTCGTCAGCCTGCCGCGGCGGCCTCCGTCGATGTGGTGCGCCCGGCCAGATCGCTCGATTCGGCGGCATACTGGCTGGCGGCGATGGTGCGCTTGACCGTGGAGCGGGCGGCGTCGATGGCGATGGCCGCCGCCGACATGGTGCGGGCCTCGGTCGGGCGTTCGAGGGCGTGCTTGGCGATGTCGCCGGCGAGGTCGTCGATCTCGCGGGCGAGCTGCTCCAGGCGCGGCGCGTCGGCGCTGTCCTGCGCCTCCTGCCGAATCTCCAGCAGGCGGTCGGTCGCCTCCTCGATGCGCTCGCGACGCAGGCGCGACAGGCGCTGCCCGACCCAGGCGACGGCCGAGCCGATGCCGCCGCCGAGGAAGGCGACGAGGTAGATCCAGGTCTCGTAGCGCTCGACGAAGCCCTGTTGCTCACGCTCGAAGAAATCCACGGCGCCGGGGTGAATGGGGAGCCGCGCACTCGTCGCCCCGGCCGTGCTGTCGTAGCTCGGCGCCTGCACGTAGTCGGCCGCAGGTGTCACGTTGGCCATCCCGCTGCGCATCTCGAACAGGTGCTGGGTCACGTCGGCCGCGACCGGGCGGGACAGGCTGGTGCGGGCCATCAGACGATAGGAGGCGCCCACGGTATGGACATCCTCGGCCGGCACCTTCGGGCTGCCGCCGAAGGTCTCGGCCGGCATCGTCACGGCCTGGAGGCGCGGCAGGCGCGCGATGATGGCGTCGGCGTTCTCCACGTCGACGAAGGCGACCTTTCCGGTCCGGCTGACGCCCTGGACGATGCCGACGATACGCTGGGCGGTGGGTGAGGTCGGGGCGATCACCGAGACCACCGCGTCGATCCGCTTGCGGGTGAAGGCGCCGGCGAGCTCCGCCTCCGTCATCTCCACCAGCGCCACGTGGCGCGGCGGCACCGGACCGTCGGGCTCCTTGTCGAGGAGGGTCAGACCGTAATGCTCCACCATGGCCTTGATCAGGGCCTGGTCGGCATCGCGGTGGGCCAGGATGGCGAGGCGCTTGCGATCGAGCTGTGGGAACCGGGTCAGCCCGGAGCCTTCCGGCGAGGCGATGATCATCGCCTGGTCGCGCAGGATCGCGAGGGTCAGGCCGTTGTCGGGCAGGTCGACGTCGGGACGTACCACGGCGAGGTCCGCCCGTCCCTCCTGCAGGGCGGCGGCGCTGTCGCGCACGTCGTCCAGGGCCAGGACCTTGAGCCGGATCTCCTTGTGGCGCTTGGCGAGCGCGTCGGCATAGGCCTGGATCAGGGCCGGCTCGGTCCCGTCCCGGGGCGCCACCGCCACCGTCAGCACCGTGGCGCGGGAGACCCAATAGGCCGCCCCCGCCGCGAGACCGAGGAGGACGGTGAGCAGCAGGAACACGAGCTCCGGCCGCAGGAGGACCTTGGCGAACTTCATCGATGGTCGTTCGCTCCCTCCTGGAGCGGGGCACGCGGCCCCGCTGCGTCCTGCGCGCCGGCCATCCGAATCCCTACGGACAGGAATGCCGTTCGCCGTCGTTGCCGAGATAGGTGCCGCTGCTCGCGTCGTAGGAGCGGAAGCGCCGGGCGCAGGCGGCGACGGCCTCGGCCGGCACCCCGCGCGGCGCGGCCTGGGCCTGCGAGTTCGCGATGGCGCCACCGATGATCGCGCCGGCGGCGAGACCAGCCACGCCGGCTCCGACGGCCGCGCCGACACCCGGACCGCGACGATAGCCATAGCCGCGGCGATAGCCGTAGCCGCGATGGTAACCGCGCCCGCCGCGCCAGCCGTGACGATGGCCGAACCGGCGATATTGGACGTAATCCGTGGGCAGGTCGCCTCGGACGAGGGCGGCGGCTGCGCCCTGCTCCGTCGGGGCGGCCGTGGCGGGCAGGCTCAGCAGGGAGGCCGCCAGGGTGGCGGCGAGGGCGAAGATCAGCTTCATCGGGAATCCTCGGACTTCGGCGGTGGACCCGGGGGCGTCCCCCCGGGTGCGATCGGGCTCAGCCCCGGCGGCGCGGGGGAGCCGCGGCGCGACCGCCGAAGCGACGGCTGGCATAGGCGATGAGCTTGGGCAGCAGGAACGCGGTGAGAAGCTTGCGGATCATGGGGTCTCTCCAAGGGCCCGGAGGCGTGCAGGGGCAGTCCTGAAAGGGAGTTCAGGGACGGCGGGCGAGCCATCCGACGGCGAAGGCGACGGCGGCCAGGCCGAGCAGGGCCGAGGCGCGGTGGTCGTCGGCGTAGCGGACGGCCTGCCGGCCATAGGCGGTGCCGCGCGCGCGGGCCTGGCGGGCGCGGTCGCGCCCGTCCGCGATCAGGTACCCGGCGCGATCCCGGGCCGCGCCGGCGCGGTCGCGCCCGTCCTCGGCCCAGTCCTCGACCCGGTCGCGGGCCCGGCCGTAGGCGTACTGGGCCCCGCCCGCCACCTGGTCGACCGCCCCGCGCACCTGGCGGGCCGGATCGCCCGTGAGGCCGCCGAGGGCGGTCTGGGCCCGGCCCTTGAGGTGGCGCGCGGCGCCTCGGAACTCGTCGCGGTTCATGGCAGGTCTCCTGGGATGGGGTCGGGCCCCGGGGCTAAGTGGATGGACCCGGCCGGTCCCGCGGGGGGACCGGCCGGGGGTCGGCTCAGGCGCGGCGGGCGTCGTAGCCGGCGGCGAGGGTGTGGAGCTTCGGCGCGCCGAGGCGGCCGCCGAGGAAGCCGGCCAGCGCGCCCAGGATCAGCGCCAGCGCGCCGTAGAAGGCCCCCTGGGTCGCCGCCGACTTGGTCGCCAGCGCGGCCGCTTCGGCCTTCTGCTTGGCGCTGGCCACGGTCTCGTCGTACTGCTTCTTGTAGTCCTGGATCTGCGCCCGGGCCTGGTCGGCCGGGATGCCCTGCGCCTTGGCCAGGGCGTCGGCCGCGCGGGTCTCGGCCTGGGCCTTCTGGGCCGGGTCACCGGTGAACAGCGCCCGGATGGCGGCCACCGCCGCGTCCTTGGCCGCCTGCGGGTCCTGGCCGGCCGCCTGCTGGCGCACCGACTGCTCGATGCCGTCGAAGGGGTTCGAGATCTTCGACAGGGACGGCGCGGCCGCCTGGGCGGCGGTCTGCACCGTGCCGCCCACCAGCGAGCCGGCCCCGCCCAGCGTGCTGGTCACGCCCGAGAAGGCCCCCCCGATCAGCCCGCCGGCCGCCGAGGTCAGCAGGTAGAGCACCACCAGGGTGGTCACCGCCCAGGAGACGAGGCCGTGCAGGCCGGCCGCACCCGGGACGGGCTTGCCCGACAGGCGCCCGGCGATGAGCCCGCCGGCGAGCGAGGCGACCACGCCCGATCCCACGAACCAGAGCCCCGCGCCCAGCGAGAGCGTCGCGGCGGCCGGGTTGTCGGCGGCGTTCGCGCCGACGCTGGACAGGCCCACGCCCACGCCGACCATGTTGAGGATGACCTGGCTCACCAGCGCGGTGACGGCGCCCGCGAAGATGGCGCCCCACGAGACCTGGTTGAGCAGGACCGTGCGGGTGTCGGCGGAGGCGCCGGGGGTCGAGGTGGCGAGAAGGGGGGAGGTGGACACGTGACAGGTACTCCGGGTCGTCGGTCGTCCGAGAAGCTCGGTCGTTCGAGGGGTCAGTCGGGGCGAGGGGTCAGTCGGGGGTGTGAGGTCGTCGGGGGGGTGAGGGGGCGGCCGGGCAGGGTCCCGGCCGTGGAAGTTCCAGCCGTGAAGTCCCGGCTGCGAAGAAGTCCCGGCTGCGAAGGCGCCCGGCCGCGGCGAAGGCCGCCGCGGCCGGGGCTTCAGTCGCGGCCGTGGATGAGCAGGCCGAGGCCGTAGCCGAGGAGGCCGGCCACCAGGAGCGCGGCCACGGGATGCTCGGCGACCTGGTGGCCGACCTCGTGGCCGCCCTGGCGCAGGGAGCGCCGGCCGGCCGCATAGGCGTCCCCGACCTGGTCGTAGGCATCGTCGGCGGCGTGGCGCACCGCCCGCTCGGCCCGCTCGTAGGTGTCGCCGGCCGCGCCCTGCGCCCGGCGGGCCCGCTCCTCGAGCTCGCCCGAGCCGGTCAGGTGGCCGACCGCGTCGCGGACCTTGCCGCCGAGCTCGCGGGCGGTGTCGGCGACGGTGTCGGCGGCCTCGCGCACCCCGTCCTTGGCCTGGCCGTAGAGGCTCTCGGCCGCCCCTTGCGCCTCGCGGGCCCGGCCCTCGAGGGAGTCGCGCTTCGAGCCGGTGAGGTCGCCCACCGCGCCCTGGACCTTGCCGCCGAGTTCCTGGGCCGCGCCCGTGATCCGATTGGTGTCCACCATGATGCCTGATCCTTGTTGGCCGCGCCTGGGGCGGGCCGGGGTGAGTGGGTGAGTGGGTAAGGGGTGGGGTGAAGACGCGCGGGGGCGCCGGGGGTGAGGCGGGGCGGGTCGGGCGAGGCCCGCCGCTAGCGACCGGCCGGCCGGGTCGCCGGCTTGTCGGCCCTGCGCGGCCTGTCCGCCCCGGGCCTGCGGGCCTCGTCCCCGGGGGACGCGCCCTCGCGCTGCCCCCGCGCTTCGGGGTCGCCTTGCCCCTCGGGGGAGCCTTGCGCCTCGCTGCGGCCCTCGGCCTCGACCGACCCGTCGCCGATCAGCTTGCCGAGGGCTTCCTTGACCGAGCCCTTCACGGCAGCGGCGGAGGCGGGCGGCTTCATCGCGGTCATGGCAGGTCTCCGGAAAGACGGACGAGGGTTCGATGGCGCCGCCGCGCGGCACCCATGGCTGGGTCCATGGCTGTTGAGATGGGTTCGCGATCCGCCTCATCAATGATGCAGACGTACCGGTAGACCGTGTTTTTTTACCCGGATGATGCGGTCGGAAAGCCGTTGTTGCGGCCCCAGACGATCGCCTCCGAGCGCTTGTGGACGTCCAGTTTGCGGTAGAGCGCGGCCGCATGATTGCGGACCGTGTTCTTGGACAGGCCCAGGCGCCGGGCGATCACCTCGTCGGAGAGTCCGGCGCAGATCAGATCGAGGATCTGGCGCTCGCGCACCGTCATGTTGGGCGAGACCGCATCCTGATGGCCGGCGCCCGGCTGACGCAGATGCGCCAGCTTCTCGATCAGTCCGCGGCTGAACCAGGAGGTGTCGGCCATCACCGCCTCGATGGCCTCGAACAGCTCGCGCTCGGTGCGCTTGCGCTCGGTGATGTCCTGCAGGACGAGGAGCGCGAAGGATTCGGCGCCAATCTCCACCCGCTCGGCCGAGACGAGGCAGTCGAGATTGGCCCCGTCCTCGTGGCGCAGGCAGACCTCCAGGCCCAGGACGTAGCCGGTGCGGGCGAGCGCGGTCTCAAACCGGTCGCGCTGGGGCGGTGAGACCCACAGATCGAGATCGGCCAGCGTGCGTCCGGTCACCGTCTCGGCACCGAAGCCGAAGACGCGGGAAAACGCCTCGTTCACCCCGGTGATCGCCAGCCCCTCGGCACGGGCCAGCAGGGTGGGCACGGGGGTGAGCCGGAACGCCTTGGCGAAGCGCTCCTCGCTCTGGCGCAGGGCCGTCTCGGCTTTCCGACGCAGTTCCAGGTCGGCGAAGGTGAAGAGCATGCAGGGCTCGTCGCCGAGTTCCATCGGCTGACCGGCCACGATGACGAAGCGGGTGCTGCCGTCGGGCAGATCGAGGCAGGCCTCCATCTGCGGGATGGTGCCCCCGCTGTTGAGGCGGGCGATCGCCAGATCCCGGTTGCGGGCATTGGCCAGGACGTCGACCTCGTAGACGCTGCGGCCCATGACGGCATCGCGGGTGTAGCCGGTCATCTCCAGGAAACCGAGATTGACCTTGACGAAGCGCAGGTCCGCGAGCCGGCAGATCAGGGCCGGCGCCGGGTTGGCGTTGAAGGTGGCCTCGAAGCGCGCCTCGGCCTCGAACTGGTCCGAGACATCCTTGAGGATGAGGGCGAGGCAGCTCGGCTGGCCGTCGCGATCGGTGGCGACGAGACTGCGCAGGGAATGGACGAAGTCGGCGTCGGGCCGGTCGGTCCGCGTCACCTCGACGATGACGTCGTGGAAGCTCTCGCCGGCCACCACGCGCTCGATCGGATAGTGGTTGGGAGCGTGGTTGTTGCGGTAGCGTAGGGAGAAGCGTGCCCGGTAGGCGTCCACCGTCCCGCCCAGCTCCTCCAGAGTCTCGGCTCCGTGCATCTCCAGCGCCGCCGCATTGGCATAGGCGATGGTCTGGTCCGGCTCGACCAGGATCACGCCCTCGCTCAAGCCCGCAACGATCTGCCGGAGTTCATGCCTGTCGACGCCGAGTGTCACCGGGGCTCCCATCGCGCATTGCGCTGTTCGCGAAGTCCAGCTCGTAACAAGTCCGTGGAAGGCCGGTTCCGCGGTCAACAAGCGATTGTCTGGTATATCTGGATCATTGACGTGAATGTGATTGCCCAATCACAAGGCTCCGGCAGCCTCCATTCGTTCTGAGGCTGGCAAATCATCGTCTGTTCAAAACAAGAGGGCGATCATCCGTGCAGCCAGACGTCACAGTGCTCCGGTCCTCTTCGGAGGGCGAAGGATTGCCGCGGCATATCCAGGATTTGATCGGCCGACGACTGAACGAGATTTTTCCCTTTCCGGACGGCATCGAGGAGGGTTCGAAGCTCGGTCGGGTTCTGGTTCGGCTCGGGGACGCGTTGTCGGCGGCGCAGGCCGATGGGCAGGTGCCCGACACGTTCCGGGTCGACCTGGTCGCTGCCGTCCCGCGTCTGCGCCGCTACGCCTTCTCCCAGTGCCGGAACGCGGCCGAGGCGGACGATCTGGTCCAGACCACCCTGATGCGGGCCTGGGAGAACCGGTCGCGGTTCGAGCCGGGGACCCGGCTGATCGCCTGGCTGTTCACGATCCTGCGTCATACCTTCATCAATCAGCGCAAACGGCTGCGCCGCGAGGTCGAGGATGTCGATGGTGCCTTCGCCGCCACCCTTCGCCTCGAGCCCGAGCAGGAGCACCGCGTCGGCCTCGTCCAACTCCAGGCGGCCCTGAACGGCCTGACTGCCGAGCACCGCGAGACCCTGCTCCTCGTGATGGTGGACGGCCTGCTCTACGACGAGGCCGCCGCCGTGCTGGGCTGCCAGACCGGTACCGTGAAGAGCCGTGTCAGCCGGGCCCGCGAGCGCCTGGTCAAGGCGATGGGCGCGGCATGAGTCCGCCGGATGCATCCGCACCGCCCTTCGACCCCGGCCCCATGGGCGCGTGGGTTCGAGCGGCCATCGACAGCTACCTGCGCCAGCGCGCGCCCGACCAGCGCGAGGCGTTCTGGAAGGCCGTCGCCCTCGGCTATGGCGGGATCTCGACGAGCCCGTCCGCGCCGCTCCCGCTGGCGCCCCCTGCCCCCGACGACGCGCCCCCCGCTTCCGGGCAGGCCTGAGGTCCCGAGCCCGGTTCGCCGCCGAGGCGCGCGGATACCGAGCCTCGCTCAGGGACCTCGCTGCGTATGCCGATCCCGCCGTGACCGTCGGGCTGTGGTCCGCGGGCCGGTGCGCGAACCAGCACGTGGTCGCCTACGTCGTCGCCCAGATCCTCGGTGCGACTCTCGGTGCGGCCATCCTTTACCTCATCGCTTCGGGCAAGGCCGGCTGGCAGCCCGGCGCCTTCGCGGCCAACGGGTACGGGCCCCTGAGCCCCAGCAGCTACGTCCTGCCGGCCTGCCTGCTGGCGGAGGTTCTGACGACGTTCTTCTTCCTGATGATCATCATCGGGACGATCTCCAAGGGACGACCTCCAAGGGCGCGGCGGTGGGGTTCGCCAGCATCCCCATCGGCTTCGCGCTCGTCCTGATCCACCTCATCACGATCCCGATCACCAACACCTCGGTCAACCCGGCCCGCAGCACCGGTTCGGCCCTGTTCGCGGGCAGCGCGCATGTGGGGCAGCTCTGGCTCTTCTGGCTCGCGCCGATGATCGGTGCGGTCATCGCGGGCAGCCTCGCCCGCTGGCTCTACGAGCCGGGACCGGCGACCGAGACGGAGGTCCTTAAGAAGCGCGCCTCCTGATCGATGCGGGTTCCCTCCGGGGCCTCCCGGCTCCCAAGGACGACAAGCAAAGGTAGCCGGTTGCACCAGGAAAAAATCGAATGAAATGATGCATCTGCATCATTGAGCCCAGCATTGCCGCACATATCTCGACGCCAGCGCAGATCAACGGCAGCACTGCTTCGCAGTCGAAATCGCTTCAGAGTTATGCCGGACCTCGTAAGTCCCCCCGATCAGGTCCGGCATGGCCGCAGGGCCGGGCGTCGTGCCGTTCCGGGCGCAGGCCCGGCCCCAAGGTCCCCCTTTCGAGAGCATCACGCGGAAACCGCGACACCAGTGGAGGAGCGTCGAATGGCCTATCCCGGCATGCCCGGGCCCGTCCCGGGCGGCACGCCGTCCGAGCTGCCGCCGCGACCCTATCCGGGCGAGCGCCCGCTCGGGTCCGACGAGCCCTCGGCCCCTTTCGAGGAACTGCCGGGCGCAATCCCGGGCGAGCCCGATATCGGCCCTGACCTCGGTCCCGGGGCACCGGTCGATCCCGGAGCCCGTTCCTGACCCCCGGCCGACCCGCCCCGCCGTCCATCCCGGACATTCGGGCCTACGGCGAGGGCGTCGTCCGCGAAGCCGTCGAATCCGGGATGGCGCGCGCGGAACTCGCCGCCCTCCTCGGCGGACGCCCCGTCACCGAGGTGGTTCCGCCGCAGGCCGGCGAGACGGCCGCGGATTACGCGGTTCGGGCGACCGGTGAACTGATGGTCCGCTACCTCGCCGGGGACGCGGACGAGCACTGACCGCCGCCGAGACGGCGGCACAGAGTGGAGAACATGAGCCCCTTTTCACGATGGCTTGCGACGGTCCTGTCCGTCGTAGGCGTCTCGGCGGCCCAAGCCGCCACGCGCTTCGATGGAAACTGGTCCGTGACCGCGACCGTCGACGACGGCAGCTGCACGGGACCCTACCGGTATCCCATCGTCATCCGTGACGGCATCGTCGATGACGCGGGCGGCAGCGGAGTCGATGTCTCCGGGCGAGCGGGATCGGACGGCCGCATCGTCGGCACCATCCGCAGCGGCCTGGCGAACGTGGCCGTCGAAGGCCTGCTGCGGGCCTTGGACGGGTCCGGGCTCTGGACCCTGACCGGACCGGTGAGCTGTTCCGGGCGCTGGACCTCGCGCAGGACCCGTTGAGAGCGCAGCCATAAAGATCTTGTCTGTTGTCGATTCTGATCCGGCAGATGAGTATCCCTCAAGATTCGGTGATTGAAACGTTTCGTTACAAAATCTAGCCTATAGATTCGCAACCATTCTGATGAATCTGGTGTTCCTGGGTCATCGCAACAGAGGAGATGCGAATGCGACTGAAGCTTGCTGGCGCAGCCGTCCTTGCGCTGAGTACCATTGCTGCCACCGCTGGTGCCGCCGAGGCTCGTGACGGGTGTGGACCTGGGGGGCATCGCGGCTATTACGGATATTGCCGTCCGAACGTCGTCTACCGCCCCATCGTGGCCCGTCCGATCGTGTACGGCTACCGTCGCGTCGGCTGGTACGGCCCCCGCTGGCATCGCTGGGGTGGCTACCGCCACATCGGCTATCATCGCCCCTGGGGCTGGCATGGCGGCTATCGCCACGTGGGCTGGCACCACCGCTGGTAAGGCGGTCCGGATCTGAAGCCCGGGCGCCCGGTCTCGACCGGGCGCCCTTCCCGACTCGGAGATCGCCCTCCGAATGGTCCCGGGGCGCGGCTCCGTCCGTCGAGCGCGTCACACCCTGGAAACCGTCATGGCCCATATCCTCGTCATCGGTGCCAGCCGAGGCATCGGCCTGCAGACCGTGAAGGCGGGCCTGGCCGCCCGGCATCAGGTGCGGGCCTTCGCGCGCTCCGCCGCGGAGATCCCGGTCTCGGATCCGAACCTGGAACGGTTCGCCGGCGATGCGACTCGTTCCGTGGACGTCGTCTCCGCTCTCGAGGGCATCGACGTCGTGGTTCAGGCCCTCGGCGTTCCGACACGCGCCCTTCTCGGCCCGGTGACGCTGTTCTCGGAGGCCACCAACGTGCTCGTACCCGCGATGGAGAGGGCCGGCATTCGCCGCCTGCTCGCGGTCACGGGCTTCGGCGCCGGCGACAGCCGTGACGCCATGGGCGTCCTCCAGCGCATTCCGTTCCGCCTGGTCTTCGGCCGGGCCTACGACGACAAGGATGCCCAGGAGATCCGCATCCGCCGAAGCGGCCTCGACTGGACGCTCGTCCGACCCGGGATCCTGACTTCCGGGGCTGCGACCGGGCGCTACGAAATCCTCAGTACGCCATCGTCATGGCGCAACGGCCTCATCTCCCGGGCCGATGTCGCCCATTTCCTGGTCGCGGAGATCGAACGCTCGTTCTACGTCGGGAAGGCGGTCGTGCTGGTCGGTTGACGGACCGGGCGGAACCGCCCGTCAGCGACGCGCCGGCCCATGGATCTCCCAGGGCGCTTCGAACACGTATTCCTCCAGGTTCGTGCCGGGACCGCCGCGGTCGACCACGAGGAAGTCCTGGGGGGCGCCGAACGGCGTCAGAACGCCGTGCCAGGTGCCGAGGGCGTAGCAGACGCCCTGCCCCGGGGCGGTGACGAAGGCGCGCGGCCGGCCGGGGCGGCCGCCTTCGTCGGGGCAGACCACCACGAGGAAGGGGGCGGTGTTCAGCGGCAGGAAGGCCTGCGCCCCCAGCGGATGGCGCTCGACGAGGCTCACGGGGAGGGGCAGCGCGTAGGGCTCGGCCTCGACGTAGCCGATCACCACATGCCCGTCCTCGCCTGCCACCCGCACTTGCGCGAGGTCGTGGAAGCGGCGCGCCTTGCCGGCATTCATCGGGCGCGGCGCGACGGCGGCCCTGTCGATCACCGTGCCGAAGGGGGCGAAGGCCCCGGCCGTCAGCGGCTCGGCGACGATCCGACGGTCGCTCATCGGGCCGCCCGGAACGGGGCCAGCGGGGCGTGCCGGTTGACGTCCTTGTAGAGCAGGTAGCGGAAGGGGCCCGGGCCGCCGGCGTAGCAGGCCTGCGGGCAGTAGGCGCGCAGCCACATGAAGTCGCCGGCCTCCACCTCGACCCAGTCGCGGTTGAGCCGGTAGACCGCCTTGCCCTCCAGCACGAACAGGCCGTGCTCCATCACATGCGTCTCCTCGAAGGGGATCGAGGCGCCCGGGCGCATGGAGACGATGTTGACGTGCATGTCGTGGCGCACGTCGTTGGAGGCGACGAAGCGGGTGGTGGCCCAGGCCCCGTCGGTGCCGGGCATCGGCGCCGGGGTGACGGCGGATTCATGCGTGACGAAGGCCGGTGGAACCTCGATGCCCGGCACCCGCATGTAGGCCTTGCGGATCCAATGGAGGCGGGCGGGTCCGGCCCCGTCGTTGCGCAGGCTCCAGGTGGCGCCGGGCGGCAGGTAGGCGTAGCTGCCGGGTGTCAGGGCGTGGGTCCGGCCGTCGAGGACGAGGCGGGCCTGCCCCTCCACCACGAACAGGACCCCCTCGGCCTCCGGGTCCGGCTCGGGCCGCTCGCTGCCGCCGCCGGGGGTGAGCGCCACGAGGTACTGCGCGAAGGTCTCGGAGAAGCCCGAGAGCGGGCGGGCCAGCATCCAGGCCTGGGTGCCTTCCCAGAACGGCAGCACGGAGGTGACGATGTCGCTCATCACGCCCCGGGGGATGACGGCGTAGGCCTCGGTGAACACGGCCCGGCCCGTCATCAGCGCGGTCTGAGGCGGCAGGCCGCCGCATGGGGGGTTGTAGGACGATGCGGTCATTCGAGGGCTCCCGGGTCGGGCCGATGTGGCGAACTTCGCCGCAGCGCGTCAAGGCACCGGCGGATGGGGCGCGTCTCGACGCCGCTCATCGCGCACGATGCCGTCCGAGGCGGCGTCGTGGCGAACGACCAGGATCCGTGTGTCCCGGCTTCATCGGATGCGCCTCGCGTCTCGCGGCCATCGCTGATGCGGCGGGCCGCCCGCTGTGGCGCGAACACCCGCGGTATGGTGCCGGGATCGTGGCCGCCCCCGAATCCTCGCCCTTGCCCGCAGCCTGAACGCGAGGCGGGCCCGTCAGCCTCCGCCTCCCCCCTCGTCGGCACAGTGCCCAACGCATACAAAAATACATCGATCGTTGCGGATTAAAGTCCGATAGCAAGTCCAATCCGGAGACGAAGAATACTTTGCCGCGACCTGATCGTCCGGCAAGTCGATCGGCGAGCTTGTTTTCATCGATCTGTCATCTGGCGGATCTATTCGCTGCCTGTGCCTGATCTGTCCTGACGCGGCAGGGCGGCCTGCCTTCCGATGCTGCGAGACCAGCGGGATGGCGGATCGTGCCCTGTGCCGCCGAATGGCCATGCAGGCCCGCGAACCGGGCGTCGATCGCCGACGCGTCCCCTCCGCAGAGTACCCGCATGAACACGACGCCGCACGTCCTCGCGAACGGTTCCCTTCTCCAGGACTGGACGGATACCGGTGCGATCACGACGAACGACGACTGGAGCCGGGTGCCGGCCATCGTCGGGTATCTGGGCCAGGATCTGACCACCGGCACGGGCGCCGATCCGCAGGTCGTGACCGGCGATTCGGCGCTGCCGAACGACGTGGACGTGATCGCCAACCAGACCAATCCCGGCACGCTGGGGTCCGGCGGCGTCGCCGAGTTCGCGCTCGCCGACCCGACCATCGCCCTGCAGGGCTCGGGCACGGCGGATGCGCCGAATCTCGTCATCTCCCTCGATGCCACCGGGCGCCGGAACGTGACGGTGGCCTTCAACGCCCGCGACATCGACGGCTCGGCCGACAACGCCGTGCAGCCCATCGCCGTCCAGTATCGGACCGACAACGGGGCCTGGAAAAACCTGCCGGCCGGGTTCGTGGCCGATGCCGCCACCCAGGGCAGCGCCACGCAGGTGACCCCCATCAGCCTCACCCTGCCGGCCGACGCCGATGGCGTGGCAAATCTCCAGGTCCGCATCCTCACCACCAACGCCGTCGGCAACGACGAGTGGATCGGGATCGACGACATCGCGGTGTCGAGTCTGAGCGCGGCCGTCACCCTGCCGGCCCTGTCGATCGCCGATGCGCAGGTGATCGAGGGACAGGCGGGCACGGCCAGCCTGACCTTCACGGTTTCGCTCGATGCCCCCGCCCCGGCCGGCGGCGTGACCTTCGACCTCGCCACCGCCGACGGCACCGCCCAGGCCGGCTCCGACTACGTCGCCACGGCCCTGACCGGACAGACCATCGCGGCCGGTGCCACGTCCGCCACGATCACCGTGCCGGTGATCGGAGACCGGCTCTTCGAGGCCGGCGAGACCTTCGCGCTGCGGGTGACCAAGGTCGTCGGCGCCACCGTCGCCGACGGCGTGGCGGTCGGGACCATCGTCAACGACGACGCCGCCACCGTGATCAACGGCGTCGCGGTGTTCGATGCGGCGGCCTCGCTCCAGGGCTTCCAGGGGGCGACCGCGACGACTCCTCCCTCTCCCACCGGCGCCCTTCAGCTCGTGCGCCTGGGCAGCTACGCCACCACCAACGACCCGGCCACCGCCGCCGCGGCCAATGCCGAGGTGGTGGCCTACGACCGCACCACCGGCAGCCTCTATATCCAGAACACCAACGAGAACCGGATCGAGATCGTCGCCATCGGCGCCGACGGCACCCTGGCGAAATCCGGTGAGATCCGGCTCGCCGGCCTCGACCAGTACGGTTCGGTGAACTCGGTGGCGGTCTCCAACGGCGTCGTCGCGGTGGCGTACGCCAACGCCTCCGGCGACCAGCCCGGCCGCGTCGCCCTGTTCGACCGGGCCGGCACCCTGCTGAAATCGGTGACGGTCGGCGTCGGGCCCGATCAGATCGTCTTCACCGGCGACGGCACGAAGCTCCTTGTCGCCAACGAGGGCGAGCAGTTCACGGGCGCCATCAACCCCGTCGGCAGCGTCTCGATCCTCGATCTCTCCGGCGGCGCGGCCAATGCCGGCGTCAGCGCCACCGTGGGCTTCGAGTCCCTCGACGGCAGCGAGGCGGTCCTGCGCGCCAGGGGGCTCGCGATCACCGCGGGGAAGAGTGCGGCCGCCGACATCGAGCCCGAATACATCGCCCTCTCCCCCGACAACCGCTTCGCCTACGTGACCCTGCAGGAGGTCAACGGTATCGCGGTGATCGACCTCGCCAATCCCGGCACCGCCCCGATCGCGATCCAGCCGCTCGGCTCCGTCAACCATTCGCTGCCCGGCAACGAGTTCGACGCCTCCGACCGCGACGGCGCGGGCGGCACGGCCTCGATCCGCATCGCCAACACGCCCGCCGCCGCGCCGATCTACGGCCTGCTCCAGCCCGACGCCGCGGCGAGCTTCGCCGTGAATGGCGTGACCTACGTCGTCTCCGCCAACGAGGGCGACCAGCGCGTCATCGGAGGCGCCGACGATTCGGCGGACGTGGCCCGCCTCTCTAGCATCGCCAACAGCCGCCTCACCCCGGCGCTGCAGGCGCTCAAGGCCGACCCGGCCTATGCCCGCCTCAATGTCCTGCTGCGCACGGGCGACACCGACAACGACGGCGTCATCGACCAGCTCAACACCCTCGGCGGCCGCGGCATCTCGATCTTCCGTCAGGAAGCCGATGGCGGGCTGACCAAGGTGCGCGAGACCGGCGGCGAGTTCGAGAAGATCTTCGCGAGCCTCGACCCGCAGCGCTTCAACAACGACCAGGGGGTGGCCAACACGCCCGACGACCGCTCCGACAACAAGGGCCCCGAGCCCGAGGGCGTCACCATCGGCACCGTCAACGGCCGCCTCTACGCCTTCGTCGGCCTGGAGCGCCAGAGCGGCGTGATCGTCTACGACGTCACCACCCCCGAGACGGCTTCCTATGTCTCGTACGTGCCGCCCCTGGCGGGCGTCTCGGCCGATCTTGGTCCGGAGGTGCTGACCTTCATCGCCGCCGACCGCAACCCCACCGGCACGCCGCTCCTCGTCACCGCCAACGAGGCCGGTGGCGGTGCGACGCTCTACGCCGCCCTGACCCAGGGCTCCACCCAGACCCTCGCCTTCCAGCCGGGCGCCCTCGCGCTGGCCAAGGCCGAGGGCGATGCCGGCACCACCACCTTCGCCTTCACGGTGGAGCGCACGGGCGGCACGCTGGGCAGCCTCGCCTTCACGGCGGAACTCACCGGTGCGGGGGCGGATGGTGCGGATTTCGCCGGCGGTCCCACCCTGCCGGCGACCATCGCCGGTACCATCCCGGCGGGCGCGGCCTCGGCCGTCATCACCGTCACGGTTCAGGGCGACGCGCTGCCCGAGGCCAACGAGAGCTTCACCGTCACGCTCAAGGGCGCCAGCGCCAGCCAGAGCGGCGTGACGGCGGCGCTCGCCGGGAGCGGAACGGTGGCCACCGGCATCATCCTCAACGACGACGTCACCCTGATCTCCGCCATCCAGGGCGCCGGGACCGCGAGCCCCCTCGCCGGCCGCACCGTCACGGTGGAGGCCATCGTCGTCGGCGACTTCCAGACCGGCGACGGCGACGCCAAGCGCAACCTCGGCGGGTTCTACCTGCAGGAGGAAGCAACGGACGCCGACGGCAGCCCGCTGACCTCCGAGGGGGTGTTCGTCTACGAGGGCGCGGGCAACCTGCTCAAGGACCTGCAGGAGGGCGACCGCGTCCGGGTCACCGGGATCGTCGGCGAGTTCGGCGGCGAAACCCAGATCACGGTCACCGACGCCAGCCAGATTCAGGTCGTCCAGACCGGAGCGATCTCGGCCGCCGCCCTGAAGGCCGCCGCGACAGTAGTCGACCTGCCCGCCGCCGCCACGATCGGCACCGGCACCACGGCGCAGCCAGACCTCGAGCGCTACGAGGGCATGCTCGTCCGGTTCGGCCAGACGCTGACCATCACCGAGCAGTTCAACCTCGACCGCTTCAACGAGATCCGCCTCGCGGCCGGCGGCCGCCCGGAAACCTTCACCAACGCGTTCGACCCCGGCACCACCGCCTACGCGGCCTACCTCGCGCAGGTCGCGGCTCGCTCGATCACCTACGACGACGGGCTCGACGTCCAGAATGAGCCGGTCGATCGCCTCGACGGTTTCGGCCCGGCCTATGCCACCGCCGCCGCGCTCCGGATGGGCGACACGGTGACGGGCCTCACGGGCGTGCTCGACTATGGCCCGGCCAATGCCTACCGGGTCCGGGCGATCGACGACGGCGACAACGGCTTCGCCAGGACCAATCCACGTCCGGCCGCCCCCGAAGACGTCGGCGGCAGCCTGAAGGTCGGCAGCCTCAACGTGCTGAACTACTTCCGCACCCTCGACAGCGACGGCACGGCTTCGGGCGTCAAGACCGCCTTCGGTCTGGACCCGCGCGGCGCCAACACCACCGCCGAGTTCGACCGCCAGACAGCCAAGCTCGTCACCACGGTGATTGCCTCCGGGGCCGACGTGTTCGGCCTCACCGAGCTCGAGAACCAGTTCCAGCCCGGCAACCCGGGCAACGCGCTCGAATACCTCGTCGGGCAGCTCAACGCCCGTGCGGGCGCCGGCACCTACGACTGGATCCGGCCCGGCGCCCAGCTCGACCAGGGCCAGTTCCTCGGCGGCGACGCCATCGCGGTGGGCTTCGTCTACAAGCCGAGCAAGGTCTCGGTGGCGCCGAACACCACCATCGAGAAGCTTGACGACACGGACGTCCAGGCCTTCGATCCCGCCCTGCTCCAGCAGAGCACGATCGGCCACATCTTCAACGGCGCCAACACCAGCCGCGCCTCCCTGGCGGTGACCTTCCGCGAGACCGCCACGGGCGAGGACTTCACGGCGGTCATCAACCACCTGAAGTCGAAGAGCGGTGCCGGCACCGGAGCCGATGCCGACCAGGGCGACGGACAGGGCGGCTGGCAGCAGCAGCGGGAGCTGGCCGCCACCGCGCTCAAGGAATGGCTCGCCCTTAAGCCGACGGGAACGCCGGACGGCGACGTCGTCCTGCTCGGCGACTTCAACGCCTACCTGAAGGAGGACGCCCTCGACGTCCTCAAGGCCGGCGGCTTCATCAACCTCGCCGAGGACCGGCTCGCCGACCCGTATTCCTACGTCTTCGATGGGGCCTACGGCGCCCTCGACCATGCCCTCGCGAGCGGCAGCCTGAATCGCCAGGTCACCGGCGTCACCGAATGGCACATCAACGCCGATGAGGCGGACGCCATCGACTACAACCTCGATTTCGGCCGCTCCGCCAGCTATTTCGACGGGCTCGTCCCCGCCCGCGAATCCGACCACGACCCGATCCTCGTCGGCCTGCGCCTCGACCAGACCGCGCCGCGCCTCGTCGCCGCGACGCCGGCCGACAATGCCCTCGCGGTGGCGGTGGGCGCCAGCATCGTCCTGACCCTCAGCGAGGCGGTGAGGGCCGGCAGCGGCAGCATCACGATCACGGACGGAGCCGGCGACATCCGCGTCATCGCGATCGGCGACACCTCCCAGGTCTCGATCAGCGGCGCCACGGTGACGATCGACCCGGCCGCCGACCTCAAGGCCGGCACCGCCTACGACGTGATCGTCCCGGCGGGCGCCGTCCTCGACAGCGCCGGCAACGCCTTCGCCGGCATCCCCCAGGACCAGCTCGACTTCACGACGGAGACCCCGCCGGCCATGACCTACACGCTCCAGATCCTGCACGCCTCCGACTGGGAGGCCGGCCTCCTCGCCACGCAGCGCGCGGCGAACTTCGCCGCCATCGTCGACAAGCTCGAGGATGTGACCCCGAACTCGATCACCCTCTCCACCGGGGACGGCTGGATCCCCAGCCCGTTCTTCATCGCGGGCGCCGATCCGCAGCTCGCCGCGACCTATAACGGCGTCTACAACCAACTCTACGGTCTCACGGGCGCGGCCGCCTACACCAAGCTCGCGGCCTCGGTGGGCCGGGCCGACGTCACGATCCAGAACATCATCGGCGTCCAGGCGGCGGTGTTCGGCAACCACGAGTTCGATTCGGGGCCGACCGAGGTGGCCAACATCATCGGGGCCAACCTCGGCACGGCCGCGGGCAATGGCGACGACACCTGGGTCGGCGCTCAGTTCCCCTACCTCTCCGCCAACCTGAATTTTTCGCGTGAGGCCGCGCTCTCGGGGCTGGTGAACCCGAACGTCTCGAACGCCACCTTCGCGCAGACCGGGCCGACCTCGACGCAGATCGGCACGGGGGCGGACAAGATCGCCAAATCCACGATCCTGGTCGAGAACGGCGAGAAGATCGCCTTCGTGGGCGCCACCACCCAGCTCGAGCCCCTCCTGACGACCCTCGGCAACGTCACGCTGGACGGTTTCACCGGCCGGGACGACATCGCCCTGCTGGCGAGCCAAATCAACGCCGAGGTCGACCGGGTGCTCGCCGCCAATCCGGACGTGAACAAGGTCATCGTCGGCACCCACCTGCAGCAGCTCGCCAACGAGCAGGCCTTGGCGCCGCTCCTGCGCAACGTCGACGTGCTCATCGGCGGCGGCTCGCACACCCTCCTGGCGGATGGCGACGACCGGCTGCTTCCCGGCGACACGGCCGCCGGCGGCTACCCGCAATTCTTCACCAATGCCAGCGGCCAGACCCTCGCCCTGGTGAACACCGCCTCCGAGTATTCCTACGTGGGCCGTCTCACCGTCACCTTCGACGAGCGGGGCAACATCATCCGAAACTCGGTGAACACGGCCACCAGCGGCGCCGTGGCGGTGGACGACGCCAGCGTGGCCGCGCTTTACGGCTCGACGGCCGCCGCCTTTACCCCCGGCAGCAAGGGTTTCCTCGTCCGCGAGGTGATCGAGGGCCTCGACGCCAACAACGACGGCGTCCAGGAGACCGCCGGTATCGCCGACGTCATCCGCCAGCAGGACGGCAACATCCTCGGCCGTACCAGCGTCTACCTGGAGGGCCGGCGCGGTGAGGTCCGCACCGAGGAGACCAATCTCGGCGACCTCTCGTCGGACGCGAATCTCTGGTACGCCAAGCAGTTCGATGCCGGCGTCACGGTCTCGATCAAGAACGGCGGCGGCATTCGCGACTCGATCGGCTCCTTCTCGACCGCGGGCGGTACCACCGCGGAGCTGCCCCCGGCGGCCAATCCCTCGGCCGGCAAGCAGGCCGGCGACATCTCGCAGCTCGACGTCACCAACTCACTGCGCTTCAACAACAACCTCGCGATCACCACCGTCACGGCCGCCGAGCTCGAACGCATCCTCGAGCACGGCGTCGCCGCGGTGGCGCCGGGGGCGACCCCGGGCCAGTTCGCCCAGGTCGGTGGGATCTCCTACAGCTTCGACGCGACGAAACAGGCCCAGACCCTCGACACGAACGGCAGCGTCACCCGCGAGGGCCAGCGCATCGTCAACGCGGCGATCATCGATGCCGACGGCCGCGTCCTCGACACATTGGTTCAGAACGGCCAGATCGTGGGCGATGCGGGGCGCGCCATCAAGGTCGTGACCCTCGACTTCCTCGCCACCGGAACCGCCTCGGCGCCGGGTCTCGGCGGCGACAATTACCCCTTCCCGGCCTATGGCGAGAACAAGATCGCTCTGCGCGACGCCACCCCGGTCTCCCTGCCCGATACCGAGACCTTCGCGGTCAAGGGCTCCGAGCAGGACGCCCTCGCCGAGTACCTGAAGGCGTTCCATACCGTCACACCCTACGGCACCGCCGATACTGGACCGGCCGGTGACCCGCGCATCCAGAACCTCGCTGCCCGCGCCGACACCGTATTCCAGCGGGGACTCGCCAAGAACGGCACGGAGGGCTCGGACATCCTCCAGGGCACGGCCTTCAACGACATACTGGCCGGTGGTGCCGGGGACGACATCATCGTCAACAGCCTCGGCGACGACATCCTGACCGGCGGCGGCATCGCCGGCGCGGTCGGCAACGACACCCTGATCTTCCAGTCCCGCCTCGCCGACGCGCAGGTGACGCAGGACGGCAACCTCACCATCGTCACCGGGCCGGAGGGCCGCGACACGATCGGGGGCTTCGAGCGCATCCTGTTCTCGGACGCGACCATCGTCCTCAACGACGCCAATCCGCTGGTGAACGACCTGTACTACCTCGCCCGGTACAAGGATGTGCTGGCCTCGGGCCTGGATGCGGACGACCACTACGCCCAGTTCGGCGCCCGGGAAGGCCGTGACCCGAACGCGTTCTTCTCGACCAAGGGCTATCTCGCCGCCAACCCGGATGTCGCCGCCTCCGGAGCCAATCCGCTGACGCAGTACGCGCTCACCGGCTGGAAGGAGGGCCGCGATCCCGGTGCCGCCTTCGACAACGAGTTCTATCTCGCCCGCAATCCCGACGTGAAGGCCGCCGGGGCCAATCCGCTGGCGCACTACCTCGAGTTCGGCCAGTCGGAGGGGCGGTCGACCTTCGCGGCGGTGGGCCGGCCCATCGACATCAAGGGCGGCTTCGATGCGGAGTACTACCTGCTCGCCAACGCGGACGTGGCCGCGGCCGCCTCGCGGGCGGGGGGCGACACCTTCGCCTTCGCGCGCCAGCACTTCGACGCCCTGGGCTGGAAGGAGAGCCGCGACCCCAACGCGATCTTCGACACCAAGGGCTACCTGGCGGCCTATGCCGACGTCGCCCAGGCCGGCATGAACCCGCTCAACCACTACGAGACCTTCGGTATCCGGGAAGGGCGTGATCCGGCGGCCGACTTCGACACCAAGGCCTACCTGAAGGCCAACCCGGACGTGGCCCAGGCCGGCTACGATCCGATGCAGCATTACCTGCAGTTCGGCCTCGTGGAGAACCGCGCCGTCCTCAACGACGGCATCTTCGGCTGATCCCGGACGTTCTGCCGAACCAAGCCCTGTCGCGGCGGGTCCAGGCCGCGACAGGGCTGCAGGGACCCGGGTCTCGGGATCCGGTGTTTTCGAACCGAGATCGCGCAGTGACGGCAAACCGACCGGCGAGAGCGGTTCGTCTTCGCAGTGCAGCCCGGCCGGTGGGACATTCCGGCCGATCGGTTGGCGATATCTCGGCAAATCCGGTTGCCGAACCATCCAAAGGGGTGGGAACCGAATTTCCAGAGCAGAATTATACTTCCCGATATCATCTCTGGAGGAACGCCAAGTGAAACTTTCGACGATTGCCGGCGCTGCCGCCATTTTCGCGCTCACGGCTGGGACTGCCCTCGCCGCCCCCTGCAACACGGGCTCGACGAAGGGCAACAGCCCCGGGCAGCAGGCTTCGAACGACAAGAGTTCCGCGGCCGATCAGGGCAGCAAGAACCTCGCTGGCGGCCAGCAGCCCGCCTCGCCCGGAACGGTGGGCGCGATGAACAACGTGGGTGCCAACCAGATGGTCGGCGACAAGCCTGGCTCGGACGCCAAGAACGATCAGGGCGGCGGGGTCGGAACGTCCAGCAAGAACCTCGCCGGCGGCCAGCAGCCCGCCTCCCCCGGGACCGTGGGTGCCATGAACAATGCCGGCGCCAATCAGGATCTCGGCAAGAAGGGTGACGATTGCTGATCGCCTGACTTCGACGGATCTGTCAGAAACCCGCCCGGCGCTGCCGGGCGGGTTTTTCGTTGCCATCGCCTGTCGGCATCGGACGCATCGTCCACGGCAGACGGTCTCGTCAGACTTCCCGCACGCCGCCGACCAAGGCCTCGGTCCTGCCGCGCAAGGCCTGGAGGCTTCGGTACCCCACGGAGGCCGCGACTTGGCGCGGGGTTCGGCCATCCGCGGTGAGCGCCAGGGCGCGCACGACGCGGGCCCGCGCCCGCCATTGCCCAAAGGTGAGACCCGTTTCCCGGCGAAAGCCCCGCGTCAGCGTCCGGCGGCTCAGACCGCCCTGCTCGGCCCAGGCGTCGAGGTCGAACGCCCGGGCGGGGTCGTCGATCAAGCCGAGGCAGACCCGGCGGAGGCGGGGATCGCGCGGCAGGGGAAGGGTCAGGCGAGTCTCGGCGGCGCGCCCGATCTCATCGAGGATGAGCGCCGCCAAGTGTCCGCCGCGGCCGGCCTCGGCATAGAGAACGGGCTCGTGCGTCAGGGCGGCCAGCGCCGCAGCGAGCAGGGCCGAGACCTCGATCACCCGGGCCCGAGGGGGAAAGCCTGCGATCGCCTCCACGGCGAGGTAGGCCGAGCACATCGCCACATGTCCGTGCATGACGACCGCGTGCGGCAGGCCCGGCGGGATCCACAGGGCATGGCCCTCCGGCACGACCCAAGTCCCGTCCTCGGCGGTCGCCATCATCAGCCCTGCGGTGGCATAGAGCAATTGCGCCCGCGGATGGTGATGCCGGTCCGTGCTGCTGCCGGCCGCGAAGGTCTTGGGCATCACCGCGACGGCCCGTGGGACATCCTGGTAGTCCTCGGCGCGGATCGAACGCATGGCCTCTCCCCTGGCCCGATTGCGTACATCTTCGGCCCGACACCATTCAACGGGTCAGGTAGACGGGAGACAAGCCCCCCAGAGGGCGGCCGGGGCGGGAATCCGAGCAGGAGCCCGCCAGAGGAGATCCCCGACCGATGGACGCCGAGACCCTGTCCCGCCGCACCCTGCGCTTCGTCAACGTGGCGCATGCGCTCGATCACTTCGTCCTGCTGATCTACCCCACGGCCGTGATCGCGATCGCGGCCCAGACCGGTCTCGGCTACGGTGAACTGATCAGGCTCGCCACCGGCGCCTTCGTGGCCTTCGGCCTCTGCGCCCTGCCGATGGGCTGGCTCGCCGACCGGTTCGGGCGCCGGACCCTGCTGGCGGTGTTCTTTTTGGGCTACGGCCTGTCCTGCCTCGGGGTGGCGAGCGCGCGCAGCCCGACGGCGTTCATGGTGTGGCTCTGCGTGCTCGGGCTTGCCTCCGCGATCTACCACCCCGTCGGTTCGACCATGCTGGTGACCCATGCGCGCCGCCTCGGGCGCGATCTCGGCGTGAACGGCGTCTGGGGGAATCTCGGCGCCGCCACCGCCTCTGGCGTGACGGCGCTCCTCGCCACCGCGTTCGGGTGGCAGGCGACCTTCATCGTGCCGGGCCTGTTCTGCCTCGCCTGCGGCGCGGCGTTCCTGGCCCTCGTACCCGGCGACGGCGTCGGTTCGCAGGGCAAGGCGGGAGCCAAGCCCATCATCCCGGTCGCACGCCCGATTCCCCTGCTCGTGGTCTTCGCCGTCGCGATCGTGGCGGGCGGCATGACCTTCAACATCACCACGATCGCCCTGCCCAAGGTGGTGGACGAGCGTGTCGGCGACGGCCTGCCCCTCCTGCTGATCGGCTCGGTGGCCACCCTCGTCTTCGTCTTCGGAGCCCTGACGCAGCTGTTGATGGGCCGCCTCATCGACCGCTTCAGCCTGCCGGCGCTCTTCCTCGGCCTGTCCGCCCTCCAACCGCTCGGCCTCGCCCTCGCGGCGCTGAGCACCGGCGTCCCGCTCCTCGCCGGACTGGTGCTGACCATGGCGGCGCTCTACGGGCAGGTCGTCATCAACGACGCGATGGTGGCCCGCTACGTGCCGCCGCTCTACCGTGCCAGGGCCTACAGCGTGCGCTACTTCCTCGGCTTCACCGTCAGCGGATTCGTGGTGCCGATCATCGCCCTGCTGCACGACCGCGGCGGCTTCGACGTCGTGCTCGGGACCGCCGCGGCCTTCGGCGCCGTGATCTTCGCCGCCGCCCTCGCCTTCTTCGCACTCACGCGGCCGGCGGCCTCCCACGCGGTCGCCGCGGCGGAATAGAAGGGACGGCGGCCTCGGATGCGAGGGCGGCGGGTCGCCCCGTTGGGTCGGGCAAGTCGGTCGATGAGGATGCCTCCGCTCGGCCGGAAGTCCCCGGCGCCCCTGATCCCGGGACCGTCCCGGATCTCGGTCGCGCTTCCAGGCCTCCTGCGTGTGTGGGAAGGCTCCCGCGATTGCCCGATGCGACTCAGGCCGCGGCGCGGACCGACGCGAGGGCGCTTCGGCTCTTCCCCAGGGCCTTGGCGGCATAGAGGGCTTCGTCGGCGGCGGAGAGCAGGCCCGCCAGATCGGTACCGTGCTCGGGAGCCAGGGCGATGCCGATGCTGACGCCCACCGTCACCGTCCGGTCGGACTCCAGGGTGAAGGGGACGGAGATCCCGGCGACGATCCGCTCGCTGAAGGCGAGCAGCGCCGTGGGGGCCAGCACGTCGGTGAGGACGACGAACTCGTCGCCTCCGATGCGCGCGACCGCATCCTGCGGCCTCGCGCTCTTCCGAAGGCGCTCCGCGACCGCCTGGAGCAACTGGTCGCCCGTGCCGTGGCCGTGGGTGTCGTTGATGGCCTTGAAGCCATCGAGGTCGAGATACAGGAGGGCGGCGAGCCCGTCGCGCCGTGCGATGATCGCCTCCGCGAGGCCGGCCCGGTTCAGCAGGCCGGTCAGGCTGTCGTGCTGGGCCCGGAACGCCTGATCGCGCTCGGCCTGCATGGTGGCGACCAGCATCCGGTTCAGACGGAACCCGGCCGCGCTCATGCTGGCGAGGTAGAACGGGATCTGCAGGAAGGTGATGAAGAGGAGCGGCTCTCCCGTGAAGGGCGCGGCGAGACAGCAGGAGCCGAGGGTCAGGACGATCATCGCGCCCGCCAGCCGCGGCGCACCGAAGTTCCGGAACGAGATACCCCCGACCATCGCCGCTGCGGAGAGGCACGCCAGGGTCGCGACGACCCAATCCCCGCTGACGAGGCTGATGAAGGTCCCGTAGCCGACGCTCGCGGCCCAGGCGAGGCCGAGCAGGATGTAGAGGTCCGTGGGCGTCCTGCGGCCGGCGACGGCAGCCCGCTGCGCGACCACGAGCACCAGGAGACGGGTCAGGCAGATACCGAACTCGAGGACGCACCAGATCAGGAACTGCGGCTGCGGATTCCGGCAGGCGACGAGCGTCGAGACCGAGAGGGTGTTCAGGACGCCGCCGGCGAAGATCGGAAGCGTACCGAACAGGCTCGCGATCAGGGCAGTGCGGATCTCCTCCGGGACGTCGCGGCCCGCATCGGTCAGCCACCGGGTCACGCCCCAGCGGGGAAGACTGTACAGCCGTGGATCATTCCGCATCGAATTACCTGGAACCCGCGAAGGATGCCCCTCGGAGCGCGTGACGATCCCGGAGGGTGCCCTGCGCTCGCTGCCCCGCTTTCGATGACCCGAACTGGGTTAACATTCTCACCCCGGGGTGGCGCATCCGCGCCCGATACACCGCTCATGCGTCCCGCCGGGCTCTCAGGGCGGCTGCGCCGAAAGCCGCGTCCAGCCCGCCATTTCCCATAATCCGCTCTGCCGGTGAGCCGGCGGCTCGGTCCGGAGCAGTCAGGCGGCCCGATTGCCGGCCTCCGGACTATTCTCCTGTCGGGGGCGGGCGGGACGGCCGATCAGGTAGCCCTGGACCGCGTCGCAGCCGATCGTACGCAGAAGGTCGACCTGCTCCCGACTTTCCACGCCCTCCGCCAGCGTCGGGATGTTCATGTCCCGGCCCATCTGCGTCACCGCCTTGATGACCGCCAGGGATTGGCGGTCGTTCAGGGCCGCGGCGACGAAGCTGCGATCGATCTTGATCCGATCGAGGGGAAGGTCGCGCAGATGGGCCAGGGAGGAGTAGCCCGTCCCGAAATCGTCCATCGCGATCCTGATGCCGAGACGGCGAAGGGCTTGCAGGGTATGGGCGATCTGCGGCCCGTCCTCGACGAGGGCCGTCTCGGTCAGCTCGAGTTCGAGGCGGCTCGCCGGCAACCCGCTCCGGGCGAGGGCCTCGGTGACGTGCGAGAGCAGCAGGGGCGAACGGAGCTGCACCGCGGAGACGTTCACGGCCAGATGCCGCTCGGGCGGCCAGCCGGCGGCCTCCCGGCAGGCCTGCTCCAGCACCCACCGTCCGATCGGGACGATCAGGCCGTTCTCCTCGGCGAGAGGGATGAACTCGTCCGGAGGGACCGCGCCGCGGTGCGGATGGTTCCAGCGGATCAGCGCCTCGCACGAGACGATCCGGTCGTTCGTGAGCGACATGATCGGCTGGTAGACGAGGTGGAACTGCTGCTCGGCCAGCGCGCCGCGGAGATCGTTCTCGAGGTGACCGCGCTCGGCGATGGCCTCGATCATGCCGGGCCGATAGCCGACCGCCAGCCCGCGTCCACGGCGCTTGGCCTCATAGAGTGCGATGTCGGCCCGCTGCATCAGGTCGCTCGGGCTGGTGCTGTCGTCGACGCTGCACACGCCGATGCTGCAGCCAACGACCACGGTCACGCTCTCCAGCGGATACGGCTTCTCGATCTCCGCCACGATCCGGTCCGCGAGAGCCTTGGCGGATTCCACATCGCCCGACGTCAGGATCGCGAGTTCGTCGCCACCATGCCGCGCGATGAATCCCTGCTCGCCGGCGAGGGTGCGCAGCCGGGCCGCCACTGCGACGAGAAGCTGGTCCCCGACCGCGTGCCCGAACGTGTCGTTGACGAACTTGAACCGGTCGAGATCGACCAGCAGCAGGGTGGTTTGGGCTCCGGCGTGATGATCGGCCTGCATCCGCTCGTTGAGCGCGCGCCTGTTGCACAGGCCCGTCAGAGGGTCGTGATAGGCGAGCTGCGAAATCTCCTCCTGGGCGCGCCGGTCCCGGGTCACGTCGTCGTAGGTCAGGACGGCGCCGTCGGTGACGGGCTGGCAGGCGATCGACAGGATTCGGCCGTCGTCGAAGACGTGCTCGATGCAGGTTTCCTCGCCCTTGGCCATCCAGATCCAGTGATTCCTCACCGTCCGGGCGATACGCTCGGCATCCCAGCCGTTGGCCTTGCCCGTGGCCGTAAGAAAGGCGTCGAGATGCATGCCGATGTGCATGTCGCCGGGTCTGAGACCGAGCAGGCCGAGGAGGCGCTGGTTGTAGAGTTGGATCGTCCCGCCGGACGAGATCTTTAGAATGCCGTTGGACATGTTCTGAAGGGCCGTCGCCAGGACGTTGAGATGCGCCTGCTCCTGCGCCTCGAAGCGTCGGGTCGCGGCCAGGGCGATGAAGGCGCCGGTGATGAGGATCGTGGCGCCGGAGGCGGTGAGGATGCTCAGTGCCACCTGAATGTTGGCGCCGATACCGCCGGTAAGCTGCCCCTCTACGGTCGTCCCCGCCAGGGAAGTGAAGTGCGTTCCGCACACCGCCAGGACGATGAGCGCACAGGCGAGGGCATCGAAGGGACGTCGCCCGGGAAGGAGGCGGACGACGGCCATCGCCACCGCTCCCAGGAGGTAGGCCAGGGCATTGGCCGTCTCGGATTGGCTCTGCAGGCACCCCTCCAGAGCGGACATGCCGGTGATGTGCATCGCACCGATGCCGAGCCCCGACATGGCACCGAGGAGGCCCCGGGACAGGCGGCTCCTCGGCAGGGCCGAGAGCGCGAAGGGCACGCCGACCGCGATCACGGCGATGACGGCGGACACGACGGTCGTGCCGTAGTGATAGCCCAGGATGACGTCGGTCCGATATCCGAGCATCCCCATGAAATGCGTGGTCCAGACCCCGAGGCCCGCCGCGAGTGCCGTGCCGGTCAGCCAGCGGACACGGCGGTTCGCCGGAGCGGCCTCGGCCTTGCGCAGCAGGTGCACCGTCAGCCAGGCACTCAGGGTGCAGATCGTCGCTGCGGCCAGCACGGAGACGACCGCCTGGCTCTCCAGAAGCGTAATCAGGGTGAGCATCATGCGCAGCTTTTAGCGACGAAGGCCTTATGTCTTCGTCAAGAGCCGCAATGAACGATGCGTTACCTCTGCTTCCCGACTGGAAAGATCAGACGAGGCTTATGTCCTGAGTTAAAAGCATAGCCCGCGCACACGACTTCGTGATGATAGCTCATGACTGCACGTGCTGGATGCCAGCGTTCCCGTCTTTCAATCGCCCCTGGCACCCGCTGTGGAGGAGGCTCTGCCGAACTCGGTCCTTTCCCCGTGCATCCCGGCCGGTGGCCTGTTAGAACGAACGAGGAACAGGATCGACGGAACTGCTTCGTTCCTGATCGGAACGTGCCCGGTCGCCCCATTCACCTGCGCGCGGCAGCAAGGAAAGGATTTGACAATGGCCTTCAAGGCGAAATCCGCGGCCGAGACGAAGGCCTCCGACCTCGCTTCCGCCCTGATCCGGATCGCCGACCGCGAGGGAGCGCCCCTGAATATCGGCGTCGATCCACTTCGCCAGGGCAATCCGCGCCTAACACCGCTCGCGATCGGCCAGACGTTCCGCAAGCACCGCGAAAGCCTCAACGCCGCCCTGCGGGAACGCGGCTACATCCTCGTCGACTATGCCGATCAGGGGCCGGGCCGGGGCATGGAGTTCGAGATCGCGGCGGATTCCTGATTGGCAGATCGGGGCCGGCGAGACGGCGCTGTCGAAACCCGGACCCGACGACGATGGCCGTAGCGGGAAGCGCTGGGTACGCCCCCGGGCTGTCGTATCGGCAGCCGCGAGGGGATCGGAGACGAACCGCTGCCCCCGGTGGGGCTAGCCCGCGGGCGCCGTCAGCACCAGCTTGCCTTCGAAGGGAGCTTTCTGGTTGCGGTTGCTCGTGCAGGCATAGGTTTCCTGGCCTTCCTTCAGGGTTCGGATGCGCAGGACGCCCTTGCCGTTCTGCTTGACGAGATACCCCTTTTCGCTGGCGACGTGGACGAGATCGCCATCGGCATGCAGGACGTTGGCATTCTCGAATTGTCCCGGCGCCGTGATGGTCACGGGTTCCGCAGCCTGGCTCACGATGTGGAGTTCCACATTCGTGTTGGCAGGCAATTTCAGTTCGGCCGGCGCACAGACGGGCTTATCGCCGTCCATAGTGATCGTGAGCTCGACGGGGGGCATGACGTCGCTCGAGGGCGGCGGCAGAGGCTTGCTCTGGGCCAGGGCCGCGTCCGTGAGGGTCATGGTCGCCAGTGCACCAAGTCCGAGCAAAGTATAACGCATGAAAACGACCCCGATCCATTCGTGTTGTGTATCGAGGAAAGGATTGCGGCGGACGGGAGTTCCGGCACGCGGCGGGTAGCCGCAAGTCCTTCGATCGCGGTCCGGCCGATCGAAGACCGTCGCGCGCGAATGGGTCGCGCAGAGAAAGCGACATCGCGCCCGATTGAGCGCTGCCGAAGCCGTGCCATTTCGGTGGTCGACGGCGCGCGGGCCGATTTCCGTGCTCCAAAGACGGATTGACACCGAAGAGTGCATGGCGACGTTCTTCACGGCAGATACGCATTTCGGGGATGCGCCCCTCGTACAGAGGCGGCGCCAGGCCTTCGGGTCGATCGAGGGCCACGATGAGGCTTTGATCGCCCGCTGGAACGCGGTTGTCCGCGAAAGCGACGAGGTCTGGCATCTCGGCGATTTCGCAGCGGGCGCGAGCCGCGCGCATTGTGCGGCGGTGTTTGGCCGGCTCAACGGCATCAAACGGCTGGTGCGCGGCAACCACGACACCAATCGCGTACTTGATCTGCCCTGGGCCGAGCCGCCCGTGGAAAATGCCCGGATCAGCGTGCACGACCCCGAAGGGCGAGCTTGGCGGCTGTTCCTGTCACACTACCCCCACCGGTCCTGGCCGGGGTTCTGGCGGGAAACGCGCCACCTCTACGGACATACCCATGCCTGCCTGCCGGACACGAGCCGTTCCTGCGACGTGGGCGCGGACGCGTGCGATTATCGACCGGTCAACCTGATGACGCTCATCGCACGCCAGAATGCGGCCGAGCAGGCCCCGGAGGAGATGGCGGCGCGTGGCCTGCGCTGAGCGTTTGGCGAGTATTGCCCAACAGGGGTTGCCGGTTCGAGGCCCCGGTCACGGGCTGATCTTGAATGAAGTCCACTGACGGACGTCCCGGCCAGCCATGCTGAGCCGTCTGTGCCGACCGTGATCCGTGCGGTCTTCGCGAGAGACGCATCCGCCCGCAGGGAACGAGACCGGCGCCCGCGGGATGCTCCGCGATGGGAGGCGCGAGAGTGGCCGGGCACTCGTTGCAGGATGTGCGTGATCGATCTCAGATGTGTGCTCTACAGCATCGCCCATACGAGCCGTGCCGTTCTCTATCGGAAGTAGAAAGGTATTCTTTGATCAGTGGCTGGGGGACCAGGATTCGAACCTGGACTAGAGGAGTCAGAGTCCACTGTTCTACCGTTAAACTATCCCCCAACATCCTCGCGTGGCACGAGGCAGGATCCGGTTTTCCATCGCAACCGGTGGCGGTCGCAGCCCGGTCCGTTCCGGTGCAGGGGCGATAGCATGGCTTTCCGGATCGATGCAAGCCCGCTTCTGAAGCCCCGCCCGGGCGATGTTGCGTCCTGCGTCAGGCGCTGCCAGGTAGCTCGGTGCGGGCCTCGATCATCCCCAAGGTACGCAGGATCGCCAGGGCGACGATCTCGCAATCGGTCTCTCCCTCCGGTGTGGCCGGAAGGATCGCCACGGTGCTCACCTCGTCGTCCGTGAGGAAGCCGACCACCACCTTGTAGACGTCGCCCTCCGGAGCGCCCTCGTCATGGACGAGGCAGACGCGGCAGCCATGGGCCTCTCCGTACACGCGCTGCGTCAGAACCTGGACGCGGCGGGGATCGGTCGGTTCCGGGCGGCGCGGCGCGCCGAAGGTGGGGCGAATGATGTTGTCCATTTCCGCTCCTATACCCCAGCGTCCTCGTGTGGGGGAGAGCCCTGCCCGACGGCCTCCCATCCGCGCTCACCGCATCCTGAGCGCGCTCTGGTCTTCTTGGGCGAGTTTGAGGAGGTTTCGTCCGTAGGCGGTCTTGGCGAAGAGGGTGCCGCGGGCGATGAGCTGGTCCTTGCCGATGAAGCCCTGCAGGTAGGCGATCTCCTCCAGGCAGGCCACCTGCAGCCCCTGGCGGTGCTGGAGGGTGCGCACGAACTCGGCCGCCTCGAGCAGGCTGTCATGCGTGCCCGTGTCGAGCCAGGCGTAGCCGCGGCTCATGCGCTCCACGTGCAACTGCCCCCGCTCCAGATAGGCCTCGTTGATGCTGGTGATCTCGAGCTCGCCCCGGGCCGAGGGCGTCACGGCCGCGGCGATGTCGAGGACCTGGTTGTCGTAGACGTACAGCCCCGTCACCGCCCAGGGGCTCTCGGGCTCGACCGGCTTCTCGACGAGGCGCAGGGGCCGCCCGTCCGGGTCGAGGGTGACCACGCCGTAGGCCGAGGGATCGTCGACGTGGTAGGCGAACACCGTGGCGCCGGTCGGGCGGGCGCAGGCCCGGGCCAGCATTTCGCGCATGCCTGAGCCGAAGAACAGGTTGTCGCCCAGCACCAGGGCCACGCTGTCGGCGCCCACGAAGTCGCGCCCGATCAGGAAGGCCTGGGCCAGCCCTTCCGGCCGGGGCTGGAGGGCGTAGCTGAAGGACAGCCCGAACTGCTCGCCGGTGCCGAACAGGCGCTTGTAGTTGTCGAGGTGCTCAGGCGAGGAGATGATCAGGATCTCGCGGATGCCCGCCAGCATCAGTACCGAGACCGGGTAGTAGATCATCGGCTTGTCGTAGACCGGCAGCAGCTGCTTGTTGATCGACAGCGTGGCCGGGTGCAGGCGCGTGCCCGTGCCGCCGGCCAGAACGATCCCCTTCATGCCCGTGTCTCCGTCGTTGTCCGTTCAGGCCCGACCAGCCGGTCGAGGATGTCGTCGAGGGCCTCGGCCCAGGGCCGGGGCTCGAGGCCGTAGGCGGCCGTCAGGCTCGCGGTCGAGAGCACCGAATGCGCCGGCCGGCGGGCCGGGGTCGGGAAGGCGCTGGTGGGGATGGCGTCCACCGGGACGCTGCGGGCGCCGCGCCGGGCCGCGCCCGCCAGGATGGCGCGGGCAAAGCCGCACCAGGTGGTGGCGCCCGCATTGACGAAGTGGTGCGTGCCCGTGGGCGCGCCGGGATCGCGGGCCAGCGCCTGGGCGATCTGCGCCAGGCCCGCGGCGAGGTCGCCCGCGCTCGTCGGATTGCCGTGCTGGTCGTCGACCACGGCGAGGCGCTCGCGCTCGGCGGACAGCCGCAGCATCGTCTTGACGAAGTTGCCCCGGTGCGGGCTCACCACCCAGGCGGTGCGGAGGATGGCGTGGCGCGGGTTGGCGGCGCGCACCGCGATCTCGCCGGCCGCCTTGCTGGCGCCGTAGACGCTCTGCGGGTTGACCGGCATGTCGGGGGTGCAGGGGCCCGTCCCGCGTCCGTCGAAGACGTAGTCGGTGGAGACGTGGACGAGGGGGATGCCGGCCCGGGCGGTGGCCGCGGCGAGCAGCGCCGGCGCCAGCGCGTTCAGGTTCCAGGCCGCGGCGATCTCGCTCTCGGCCCTGTCGACCGCGGTGTAGGCGGCCGCGTTGACCAGCGCCGCGTAGGGGCGCTGCGCCAGGGCGGCGTCGATCGCGCCCGCATCGGTGATGTCGAGCTCCGCCCGGCCCGGGGCGTGCAGGCGCACGCCCGCATCCCAGAGCGCGGGGTTCTGCAGCTCGGTGCCGACCTGGCCGGCGCCGCCGAGGATGAGGATGTTCATGGTTTCGGGTGCTTGGGGCTCGGGGGCTTGGGGCTCGGGCATCGGCGCGGCCTCAGGCGCTCGGGGCGGGGGCGAGGCCGAGGCGCTCGCCGGTGTAGCGGCCCTCGCGGATCGGGCGCCACCAGGCTTCGTTGGCCAGGTACCAGCGCACCGTCTCCTCCAGGGCCCGCTCGAAGTCCTTGGTCGGGTGCCAGCCGAGCTCGGCCTCGGCCTTGGACGGGTCGATGGCGTAGCGCCGGTCGTGGCCGGGCCGGTCGGTGACGGAGGTGATCAGCCGGTCGTGGGGGGCCTGCTCCGGGCGCAGGCGGTCGAAGGCGGCGCAGAGCGCCTTGACCACGGCGAGGTTGTTGCGCACCGCCCGCCCGCCGAGCAGGTAGGTCTCGCCGACCCGCCCCCTCTCCAGCACGGCCACGAGGCCGCGGGCATGGTCCTCCACGTGGATCCAGTCGCGCTCGTTCAGGCCGTCGCCGTAGACGGGCAGCGGCTTGCCCTCCAGCGCGTTGAGGATCATCAGCGGGATGAGCTTCTCGGGGAAGTGGCGCGGGCCGTAGTTGTTCGAGCAGTTCGTCACCAGCACGGGCAGGCCGTAGGTCTCGTGCCAGGCGCGGGCCAGGTGGTCGGAGGCCGCCTTGGAGGCCGAGTAGGGCGAGCGCGGGTCGTAGCGGCTGGCTTCCGTGAAGAAGCCGTCGGGCGGCAGCGAGCCGTAGACCTCGTCGGTGGAGACGTGCAGGAAGCGGAAGGCCGCCTTCTCGGGCCCCGCGAGCGTCTCCCAGTGGCTGCGCGCCCCGTCGAGCATGACCTGGGTGCCGACCACGTTGGTGCGGATGAAGGCGCCCGGATCGGTGATCGAGCGGTCGACGTGGCTCTCGGCGGCCAGGTGCATCACGGCCTCGGGCCGGAAGTCGGCGTAGAGGGCGTGCACGGCGTTCGGGTCGCAGATGTCTGCCTCGACGAGCCGGTGCCCGGGGTTGCCCGCCAGCGGCTGGAGCGAGATCGGGTTGGCCGCGTAGGTCAGCGCGTCAAGGGTCGCCACGTCGTGCCCGCGCTCCTGCACCAGGTGCAGCACGAGGGCCGATCCGATGAAGCCGCAGCCGCCTGTTACCAAGATGCGCATGGAATGAAGGTCTCTCGTGAAGGCGGATCGGTGGACGATCCGGACGATCCAGGGGGGCGGGACCGGGTCCGGCCGTGTCCCGCCGCACAGGCTTCAGAAAAGCGGCGGAAGATCGGCCAGGCGCGGGGCGACCCGGTCCTTGGCCGAGAGCTGGGCTTGCGCCTCGCTCACCGGCCAGGCGATGCCGAGCGCCGGATCGTTCCAGAGCAGGCCGCCGTCGTGCTCGGGGCTGTAGACCCCGCCCGCGACCTTGTAGGCCACCATCGTGTCGGGTTCCAGGGTGCAGAAGCCGTGCCCGAAGCCGACCGGGATGTAGAGCTGCTCGCCGGCTTGCGCATCGAGGCGCACGGCCACGTGCCGGCCGAAGCTGGGCGAGGCCCGCCGCAGGTCGACCGCCACGTCCAGGATCGCGCCCGACAGCACCCGGATCAGCTTGGCCTGGGCCATGGGGGCGCGCTGGAAGTGTAGGCCGCGCACGGTGCCGCGCGGGGCGGAGAAGGACTGGTTGTCCTGGATGAACACATCCGCGATGCCCGCCTGCGCCAGGATGTCGGCCCGGTAGGTCTCGCAGAACCAGCCCCGCGCATCGCCCAGCCGCAGGGGCACCACCCGCCGCACCGCCGGAATCTCCGTCTCGATCACCTGCATGCCGGAAAGCCTCCAAGACCGGGAATGACCACTGCTCTTGGCAAGGCTGTGCCCAAGACTGTCAAGAGCGCGGCGAGGGATTTTCAGGGTTCGTATCAGCCTGAGGTTGTGTGGGCTCAGGTTGCGCTCAAGCTCCGGCCCTGTTTCCGACACACGATTCCGCAAAACCTGACGGTGTTGATGTTCCCGGATCTCCCTCTGGTCAGCCGGTGGGATGGTTCGGACGGAAAGTATCGATGATCGCCATTCAGATCATATCCGGAACGTTCGGCCCCGGAGCGGGCTCCTACGAGTTCGGCGTCTTCGCGTTGCCCGATGGAAGCCGGCGCGGAGTCGAGGACCTGGAATCCTCGGCGCTCCGGCCGCCGGACCAGCCGCCGCGCCGTTCCGGTATCGCCCGGGGATTACGCGAGGCCCTGGCGGCGACCGGTCCCCTGCCGAATCCGTTCGGCTTCGCCGCTTCCCTCGTGCATGCAGGCCTCGACGTGCTGGGCGGTGACGCGGGGCCGGCCTGGTCCGTCGAACTCCGGTTCAGGGACGGTGCCGGCGCGCTGATCCGGGTCGACGGCGAGACGGCCGCGCAGATCGAGCGAGACCGGGAGGTGGTACGACGCGCCGGCCTGCGCCTGTCCCCGCCCCTCCCCGTCGCAGCGGAGGCCCGGACGCCCGGGACGGACGGAGATGCCGACCCGGTCGACGTGTCCGTCCCCGACGGACAGACCCTGGCCTCTCTCTTCGCGTATGAGAAGCGCGGCGGTCGCGTGCGTCGCCTGTCCAAGGCGCTGGACGGCGCCTGACCCGCCGCGACGACGGGATTACCCCTCGATGACGCTGACATGGGCCGCGACGACCTTCCAGCCGTCGGGGAAGCGGATCCAGGTCTGGCTCTGGCGTCCGATCCGTCCCGGCGCGCTCGACCGGGTGAACAGCGTCATGGCGATCCCGGTATCGGTGCCGTAGGTGGTGATGACCGTGTCCCTGAGGTCGCGGGCGAGCCCCACGGGCGAGCGCGCCCGGCGGAAGGCGCGGATCGCCTCCATCCCGTAGAGGTTCTCCGCCCCGCCGTAGCGGATGGTGCGCGGATCGTCGTGAAACAGTGCCTCCAGGGTCGGTACATCGTTGCCCACCAGGGCCGCCTCGTAGGCCGCGAAGGCGGCCGCCACTTCGGCTTTCACGGCTGGATCGTCGATGATCATCGGAGCCTCGCTCACAGCTTCGCCACGGGCGCCCGGACGATGCCGTCCCGCTCCAGATGGTGTGCCACCCGCAGGGCATGGTCTTCGCGCCAGGGCGCGGCGATGACCTGAACCCCCAGCGGCAGGCTGTCGTCGAGGCGCACCGGCACGGCCACCACGGGCAGGCCGATGAAGGAGATTGGCTGGGTGAACACGCCGATATTGGCCCGCACCGGCAAAGTCACCCCGTCGAGGACGAAAGTGGCCTGTCCCGAACGGGGCGCGCGGCACGGGGTGGCAGGCGCCAGGATTACGTCGACGTCACGGAACAGGTCCTGCACGGCGGCCCGGTACCAGCGGCGGAAGCGTTGCGCCCGCTCGACGAGCGGGGCCGGGATCATCGCCCCGGCGATCAGCCGATCGCGCACGGCCGGGTCGAAATCGTGCCCGCGGGTCCTGAGGCGGTCGAGATGAAGGGCGGCCCCCTCGGCCGCCGTGATGAGGTAGGCGGCGGCCCGGGCGCGGGCCGCCTCCGGGATCTCGACGCTGCGCGTGGCACCGAGAGCTCGGGCGACGGCAGCCACGGCCGCGAACGCCTCGGCGTCGCCGCCGCGTGCGAAGTAGCCGCCCGCCACCGCGACCCGCAGGCCGCCGAGGCCCTCGGCGAGACCGGGCAGGACCGGGTCGGCCGGCCGCGTCGTCGCCACGGGGTCGTCCGGGTCCGGCCCCTGCATGGAATCGTAGCTCAGGGCGAGGTCCGTGACGCTGCGTGCCATGGGGCCGAGATGGTCGAGGCTGCCGACGAAGGGGAAGCTGCCCGCCCGCGTCAGGCGGCCGTAGGTCGGCTTGAGGCCGAAGCAGCCGCAGAAGGCGGAGGGGACCCGAATCGAGCCGTTGGTGTCGGAGCCGAGGGCGATCGGTACCAGGCCGGCTCCGACGGCGCCGCCCGAGCCCCCGGACGAGCCTCCGGACATGTGGCCGAGATCGTGCGGGTTGCGGGTCGACCCGTCATGGACGTTCTCGCCGGTGAAGTCGTAGGCGTATTCGCCCATGTTGAGGCCGCCGACGAGGATGGCGCCGGCCGCCTCCATCCGGCGCACCAGGGCACCGTCGCGCTCGGCCGGGGGCCGCTCCCGGTTGATCTTCGACCCCGCGCGCGTCGGCAGGCCGGCGATGTCGATCAGGTTCTTGACCGCGAAGGGCACGCCGGCCAGAGGCCCCAGGGGCTCGCCCTGGAGCCGGGCCGCGTCCAGGGCGGCGGCGCGCGCCTGCGCCCGCGCGCCGAGCACGTCCGTGAAGGCGTTCACCGCGCCGTCCACCCGCGCGATGCGCGCCAGGGTGGCGGCCACGTTCGCGGCGGCGGTCGTGGTTCCGTCCCGGAACGCCGCCGCCAGCGCCTCGGCGGTCATGGTGCTCGGATCGGGCATCGCATCCGGACCGCGCGTCATGCTTCGTAGACCGGAGCGGCTTCCGCCTCGTCGGGCAGGGGAAACGCGGCGACCTGGGCGGCCGCCGCGCGCAGGACGGCGAGATTGCTGCCGATGGCGCCGATCCAGGCCGGATCGAGCGGAATGGCGAGCAGACCGGCCGCGGCGTCGATGTAGGCGTCGAGGCCGCCGGATGGCGGGTCGTTGCGCTCCGACATGAACTTCCTCCCAGGGACTTCCGTCCGCGCGGCCGTTGGCCTTCACCGCACGGAGCGGGACCTATTCTGCCGCCACCGCGGCGTGAGTCGAGGGCGGCATCAGGCGTGCGGCCGCCGTCGAGCGCGAGGCGGCGTAGAGCAGTGCCGCCACCATCGCGTAAGCAAGCGCCAGGCCGGGCGTCACCGCGATTCCGACCGCCGGTCCGTGCATGAAGCCGAAGAAGGTGAGCACCGCTCCGGCGAGCGCGAAGGCGGCCGCCTTGGCGAAATCGCGCTCGATGATGAACACCGTCACGGCGCCGAGGATGAGTCCGCCGAGGATCGCGCCCTCGCCGAGGATGCCCAGGCCCTCGTACAGGACTCCCGCCTGTCCCAGCTTCGCGAGGCCCACCGCCGCCGCGCTGGTGCCGGCCGCGCCCAGCGCACCGTCGATCAGGGTCTTGGCCCAGGCCGCGAGGTGCGGCGCGAAGGCCAGCACGATGGCCGGTGCGTGGGAATGCGGCGTCTCCTGGAAGGCCTGCGCTCCGATGAGCATGCCGATGTAGAGCAGGATCGGGGCGATCGCCACGACGGGCACGAGGCTGGACAGCAGCGAGACGAGGTTGAGCCAGCACAGCAGCAGGATCACTGCCCCCGTGGCGAAGGAATAGCCGATGCGTCCGCCCATCGCCTTCCAACCGGGATGGCCGATATAGACCGCATTGATGAAGGGGTTGCCCATGAGGCAGCCGATGAGGCTGACGACACCGTCGGCGGTGAGCACGCGGGTGGTGGGATAGGGGTCGCCCGCCACCTCGGCGCTCTCGACGTTGTCCATGGCTTCCACGAAATCGTAGATGCCGAACGGGATCGCGGTCACGAGGATGATCCCGATGAAGTCGAAGCCCGAGAAGACGTGGCCGACCGCCGGCAGCGGCACCGAGAAGCCGATGCCCTGGAGCGCCGCGACGAGGCCGGGGCCGCTGACGCCGCCCATGTCCAGGCCGAACAGCTTGGCGCCCCAGGCCACCACCATCCCGAACAGGATCGCAACCAGGCCCGCCGGCAGGCGGCCGGGATAGCGCAGGCCCCCGAACCAGGCGAGCAGGATGATCGCGAAGGCCACGACCCCGATCACCGGAGTGGTGATGAGTTCCAGGGCCGGACGCATGGCGATGAAGGTCACGGAGACGCCCGCCAGGGTGCCGAGCAGCGCCGCCCGCGGGGTGATCCGCCGGATCACCGGCGCGGCGAAGCCGCCGATCATGAGGATGAAGCTCTGGATGAACACCCAGGCGAGACCCGCCTCCCAGGCCTTCACGGGATCGCCCGTGGCGAGCTTGATCGGCAGCATGATCACGAAGACCACGATGAACATGTGCGGTACGCTGATGCCGGAGGGCAGCGCGCAGACGTCGTCGCGCCCGGTGTCACGGGCGAGGCGGTAGGCCAGCCAGCCGTAATAGGCGGTGGAGAGGCAGAGCATCAGCCCGATGGCCGGCAGGATGCGTCCGAAGGTGATCGCGTCGGGCATGCCGAGCACGAAGCGCAGGAGGCCGGTGAGCACCAGCAGATTGACGAGGATGTTGGTGCCGAAGCCGAAGAAGGCGTTCCAGTCTCCCGGTACCCAGAGCCTCGGGCGGGACTGCCCCCCGAATCCGGATGACGCCGACCCTGTCCCGAATGTGCCCGCCGTCATGCTCGTGCTCCTTCCCGCTGGTGTGCCGCTCCCGCGTGCCTGGACATTCGTTCCGGTCGGCGCGGCTTCAGCCCGCGCCGCCGAGGACCTCGATCACCGCGGCCGAGGAGGAGACCCAGCCGAAGATGCCGCCCTGCGCGGCGATCATCGCGAGACCGACCCGGTGGAATTCGGGGAAGTAGGAGGCGCAGCCGTCCCCGATCGCCACGCAGCGGTAGCCACGGTCGTTGCCCTCGCGGATCGTCGTGTGCACGCAGACCTCGGTGGTGACGCCGCAGACGAGCAGGGTGGCGATCCTGCGTGCGGCGAGGACGGCCCCGAGATCGGTGGCGTAGAAGGCGCCCTTCCCGGGCTTGTCGATGATCACCTCGCCGCGCATCGGCGCCAACTCGGAGACGATGCCGTGGCCCGGCTCGCCCCGGATCAGGATCCGGCCCATCGGGCCCGGCGCACCGATCCGTGCCGTGGGCTCGCCCCGCTCCAGCTTGGCCGCAGGCGCATCGGACAGATCCGGTTTGTGGCCCTCCCGTGTGTGCACGATGAGGAGGCCGGCGCGTCGGGCGGCGGCGAGGACGGACCGGATCGGCGGCACCGCGGCCTGGAGCAGCGACACGTCGTTGCCCAGGGTCTCCCCGAAGCCGCCCGGCTCCAGGAAGTCGCGCTGCATGTCGATGATCACCAGAGCGGTGGTCGCGGGATCGATGGACAGCGGAGCGGGCTCGGCCGCAAGGAGATGGGACATGCCGGGGCACCGAGCCGGAGGATCGTTCACCGCAGCGGGTGCGAGGGACTGCGCCGCGCCGCGAATCTTCCTCGATCATGTATGCACGGGCGCCACCGGACACGCTCAAATTATGCTCGATCCTGCCTTCTTGTCCGGCAGCCTGCGACATTCGACGCCGCGGTCAGCGACGCGGCCGCTCCGGACGGGGGCCGGACGGTTCGGACGCCCGCCGTTCCCGCCGTCCCCTGGCATCGCGTGCCGTCGCGCGATCCTCAGCCTTGGTGGCGTCCACGGTCTCGAAGGCGTCCTCGACGATGCTCATGTGGATCAGCATGGCGGCGTTCGCCGCGGACGCATCCCGCGACAGCACGGCACGGACGACGGCGCCGTGCTCGCCGTGCGAGCGGTGCAGGCGCCCGGGCGCCTGGAACTGCGCCCGCCGGTAGGGCGTGAGGCGCCGCCGCAGGGAGATGGCGATCTCCTCCACCACGCTGTTGTGGGCCCCCACGTAGAGCGCTTCGTGGAACGCTTGATTCGCGTCGGCGTAGCCCTCGCGGTCGTCGGCCTCGGCGAGCCGGCCCATCGCCTCGTGCAGGTTCTGGAGGGCGGCCCGCTCGGAGGGGCTCATGCTGAGGGTGGCGAGGCGCGCGCAGGTCGCCTCGATCTCCCCCATGGCGATGAAGAGCATGTCGAGTTCGTCGGGCGTGATCGTCCGCACCGTGGCCCCGGTGCGCGGGCGCAGGTCGATCAGCCCCGTCCCGCTGAGCAGGCGCAGGGCGTCGCGCACTGGCGTGCGCGAGACGCCGAAGCGCCTGGCGAGGACCTGTTCGTCGAGGTGAAGGCCGGGCGCGAGGACACCCGCGAGGATGTCGTTGGCGATCTCGTCCGCCAGGCGTTCGGCACGGGTTTGGGACGCGGGCACGGGCTCTCGATGAACTCGCCTCATGGCCGGGCGGCGAGCCGGAGGTCGTGGCCGCATCCTAGTCTGGGTTTCACGAAGCACCAGGGCGTGGATTCCGTCCCGGGCGGTGGCGGGCCTCCGCCGATCGCACAAGCTGACGGCATCGTGTTCAGAACGAAGGCCCGAGCACCGGCGAGGCCGGCCCGAGAGGCACCGCCGCCGGGCCTGGTGTTCGGAGGCCGACATATGCCTGCCCGGGCGTGGGCGGTCGGATTGTTGCAGATTTGTCCCGCTCGCCGGCGATGCCGGGGCCGTCCCCTGCCCTGGCATATCGGTTGCTGTCCCTGAGACCCAACGGGCAACCAAGCCTCTGGGGGACGATATGACGATCATGAACTTCGCTCGGCCCATGGCGGCAGCGGCCCTGTGCCTCTCCGTATTCGCGCCGGCCCTCGCCGCCGACCTGAAGACAGAGAAGGCGCCGGTGGCGCCCGCGGAAGTTCCGTCGTCCTTCTTCCTGTTCTCGGATACGCAGGTGAGCTACCGCTACCAGTTCCCGGCGGCCAATCCGGGCAGCCAGGTGCGGCGGGCCGACGGCAGCTTCCGCAACCAGGACGCGCCCAAGCACATCCTCAACATCTCGCACGCCGATGCCTGGGAATACGGGACGAACTTCTTCTCCCTCGATATCCTGAAGTCGGGCGCTCAGTTCCCGGCTGGCAGGACCGACGGCTTCGGGGTGCCGACCTTCTACGATTACGGGAACACCGAAGCCTACGGCCTCTATCGCGGCACGCTGAGCCTGAACGCGCTCACCGGCACCAAGGCCTTCGTGGTGCCCGGCATCATCAAAGACGTGTCGCTCGCCTTCGGCTTCGACGCCAACGCGCAGAACGACGCCTTCGGCTCCAAGAAGCGCGACGTGGTCGGAGGGCTGAACTTCGCCTTCGACGTGCCGGTGGGCTTCCTGAACGCCTCGGTGCACGCCTACAAGGAGTGGAACCGCAACGGCTTCAACGTGGCGCCCAACCGCGACGTCAGCTTCGACACGGTGCCGGAGTTCGAGATCGTCTACAACTTTCCGCTGAGCTTCACGGGCTTGCCCTTGAGCATCGCGGGCTTCAACAACATCGTGCTGCCCAAGGGGCGGGGCGTGAACGATCCGGGGGCGTTCGCCTTCAATCCGAAGACGGGCCTGGAATTCCTCTCGCGCACCAACCTGGTCCTGGATGTCGGCAAGCTGATCTACGACCAGCCCAACCGGGTCGATGTGTTCATCGGGTTCCAGTACTGGCACAACAAGTTCGGCAATATCGAGCGGGCCGACTTCAAGGGCACCGAGGAGAAGAGCTTCCTGGCCGGCGTCGCGTTCCACGTGTTCTAGGGGCAGATTCCCGGGGGGCGCGGGCATCCCTTCGATCGAGCCTCGATCGCCATGCAGAACGTCCGCCCCGGACAGCAGCCGGGCGCGGACCCAACGGAGATGACGGACAGAATGGTCGAGGCCAGCCCATCGAAGCGTCTCTGGATCCGCAACCCGCTGTCGATCCTGGCCGAGGATTCCGCCGGCGGGATCGTCGTCGAGGGCACCCGCATCGTCGAGCGGGTGCGGACCGGCGCCACGCCCGCCGCACCGGTGGACGAGACCTTCGACGCCAGTCGCCACGTGGTCATACCGGGCCTCGTCAACACCCACCACCACTTCTTCCAGACCCTGACCCGCGCCCATCCGGTGGCGATCAACAAGCCGCTCTTTCCCTGGCTGAAGGCGCTCTACACCGTCTGGGACAAGATCACCCCGGATGCGTTCCGGCTGGCCACCCGCCTCGCCTACACGGAATTGCTGCTCTCCGGCTGCACCACGGCGGGCGACCACCACTATCTCTTCCCCAAGGGGCTGGAATCCTCCGTCGACATCCAGGTCGAGGAGGCCGGGCCCCTCGGCATCCGCGCCTTCGTCACCCGCGGTTCGATGAGCCTGTCCGAGCGCGACGGCGGCCTGCCTCCCGAAAGCCTCACCCAGGACGACGACACCATCCTGGCCGACAGCGAGCGGGTGCTGCGCCTGTTCCACGACCCGAAGCCCGGCGCGATGGTGCAGATCGGGCTCGCCCCCTGTTCGCCCTTCAACGTCACGAAGCGGCTGATGCGCGAGAGCGCGGCGCTCGCCGAGCGCCACGACTGCCGTCTACACACCCATCTCGGCGAGACGCTGGATGAGGACCGCTACTGCGTCGAGATGTTCGGCCAGCGCCCGGTGGACTATCTCGAGGAGGTGGGCTGGATGAGCCCACGCACCTGGCTCGCCCACGGCATCCACTTCAACGATGCCGAGGTGAAGCGGCTCGGCGCGGCCGGCGTGGGCGTGTGCCACTGCCCGACCTCGAACATGACCCTGGCCTCGGGCCAGTGCCGGACCTGCGAGCTGGAGGCCGCGGGAAGCCCGGTCGGCCTCGGCGTCGACGGTTCGGCCTCCAACGACAGTTCGAACCTGATGGAGGGGGTGCGCCACGCCCTGATGATCAACCGCCTGACCTACGGGGCCGAGGCCGTGACTCATCTCGACGCCCTGCGCTGGGCGACGGAAGGCTCCGCCGCTTGTCTCGGGCGAAGCGATATCGGACGGATCGCGGAGGGCCGGGAGGCGGACCTGGCGCTGTTCACCCTCGACGAACTGCGCTTCTCCGGCGCGCACGACCCGCTCGCCGCCCTCGTGCTCTGCGGTGCCCACCGGGCCGACCGGGTGATGGTGGCGGGCGCCTGGCGCGTGATCGACGGCCAGCCGCTGGGCATCGAGACCGGGCAGCTGCGCGAGGCCCACTCCCATCTCGCCCGCACCCTGTTCGGAACGCTCTAGGGTGGTGCCCGCGGCGCACCCGACGCGGACGGAGGGGCCGACGCCGCTGTTCGGCGCCTACGGCATCGTCAAGCGCTTCGGCGACTTCACGGCCAATGACGGGGTCGATCTCGAGATCCGTGCGGGCGAGATCCACGCCCTGCTGGGGGAGAACGGGGCCGGTAAATCGACCCTGATGAAGATCCTCTACGGGCTCCTGGAGCCCACCGAGGGGGTGGTCACCCATCGCGGCGACGTGGTGCGCCTCGCCAATCCGGAGGCCGCCCGGGCCCTCGGCATCGGCATGGTGTTCCAGCACTTCTCCCTGTGCGAGAACCTGACGGTCGCCGAGAACATCGCCCTGGTGATGCCCCGGTCCTTGAGCGGGCGAACCCTCAAGGCGCGCATCGGCGCGGTCGGCGACAGCTACGGCCTGCACCTCGATCCCGACCGGCCGGTCTGGTCGCTGTCGGCCGGCGAGCGTCAGCGCATCGAGATCATCCGCTGCCTCCTGCAGGACCCCAAGCTCGTGATCCTCGACGAGCCGACCTCCGTGCTGACGCCCGGCGAGGCGGAACTGCTGTTCACCGTGCTGGAGCGCCTTCGCGAGGAGGGCCGTGCGCTGCTCTACATCTCGCACCGGCTCGACGAGGTGCGCCGGCTCTGCTCGCGCGCCACCATCCTGCGGGGCGGCCGGGTGGTGGGGGCCTGCGACCCGCGCGCGGAGACCGCCCGCTCGCTGGCCGCCCTGATGGTGGGCGTGCAGGTGGGCGAGGTGAAGCCGCCCTCCGGGGTGCCGGCGGGGCCCGAGCGCCTGGTCCTGTCCGGGCTCACCCTCCCCGCCTCCGGCCTGCACGGCACCGCCCTCGACGGCGTCTCGCTGAGCCTGCGGGGCGGCGAGATCGTCGGCATCGCGGGCATTGCCGGCAACGGCCAGGCGGAACTGTTCGATGCCCTCTCGGGCGAGGTCCTGGCGCCCGAGCCCGGCATGGTGCGGTTCGACGGGATCGATTCGGGTCGCCTCGGCATCACCGCGCGCCGCCGCAACGGGGCCGGCTTCGTGCCGGAGGAGCGCAACGGCCACGGCGCGGCCCCGACCCTGAGCCTCTCCGACAACGCCATCCTGTCGCGCCACGCCACGGCGGCCTTGAGCCGCTTCGGCGTTCTGCGCCGCGCCGCCGCGAAGTCCCTCGCCCAGGCCGTGATCGGCGCCTTCGACGTGCGCAAGGCCGGCCCCGACCCCGCCGCCGGTACCCTGTCGGGCGGCAACCTGCAGAAGTACCTGATGGGCCGCGAGATTCTGGCCGAGCCCGGCATCCTCGTGGTCAACCAGCCGACCTGGGGCGTCGACGCCCTGGCCGCCGCCCATATCCGGCAGGCGCTCCTCGACCTCGCCGGGCGCGGTGCCGCCGTCCTGGTGATCAGCCAGGACCTCGACGAGTTGTTCGAGATCGCCGGGCGGATCGCGGTGCTGCACGACGGCACCCTGTCGCCGGCGGTGCCGGCGGCCGAGACCACCCGCGAGACCCTGGGCCTGCTCATGGGTGGGGCCGAGCCGGCGCCCGCCGCCCCGCCGGTGGCGATCACCCCGGACCTCGCCCGGGAGCCGAGCCATGCGCATTGACCTGACGCCGCGCGTCAACCGCTCGGCCCTGATGGATGCGCTCTCGCCGGTCCTGGCCTTCCTCGCCGCCCTGGCGGTCGGGGGCCTGGTGGTGGCCGCCCTCGGCCGCTCGCCGGCCGCGGCCTTCGTCACCTACTTCGTGGCGCCCTTGAGCGAGCTCTGGTCCCTGCAGGAAGTGGCCCTGAAGGCCGCGCCGCTGGCCCTCATCGCCACCGGCCTCGCCTTCTGCTTTCGCGCCAACATCTGGAATATCGGCGCCGAGGGCCAGTTCGTGGTCGGCGGCCTGTTCGGGGGCTGGATCGGCGTCGCCACCCACGGAGCCACCGGCAACACCCTCTGGGTGCTGCCCCTGATGCTGATCGTCGGCACCGCGGCCGGCATGCTCTACGCGCTGATCCCGGCGCTCCTGAAGGTCCGCCTCGGGGTCTCGGAGATCCTCACCAGCCTCATGCTGGTCTACGTGGCCGAACTGCTGCTCGACTACATGGCGCGGGGGCCTTTGCGCGATCCGGCCGGCTTCAATTTCCCCCAGAGTGTCACCTTCGACGAGGCCGCCCGCCTGCCCTACCTGATGGAGGGCGACACCCTGCATGCCGGCGTGGCGATCGCCCTGGGCGCCGTCGTGGTCGCCACCCTGGTGCTCGCCCGCACCCTGTTCGGCTTCACCGTGCGGGTGGTGGGGGCCAGTCCCCGCGCCGCGCGCTTCGCCGGCTTCAGCGACGGCCGCCTGACGCTCGCGGTCTTCGCGGTTTCCGGGGGCGCCGCGGGCCTCGCCGGCATCGCCGAGGTGGCGGGCAAGATCGGCCAGCTCCAACCCTCGATCTCGCCGGGCTACGGCTTCACCGCCATCATCGTGGCCTTCCTCGGCCGGCTCTCGCCGCCGGGGATCCTGGTGGCGGCCCTCGTCATCGCGCTGACCACCATCGGCGGCGAGGGCGCGCAGATCGACCTGAAACTGCCCCTCGACCTCACCCGGGCCTTCCAGGGCCTGCTGCTGGCCCTGGTGCTCGGGGCCGATGCCCTGTCGCGCTACCGGGTCCGCCTCGTGCCGGGAGCCGCCGCGTGAGCCTCGACATTCTCCAGATGGTGCTCGTCACCATCATCGCCGCCGCGACCCCGCTGATGATCGCGGCCCTCGGCGAACTCGTGGCCGAGCGTGCGGGCGTGCTCAACCTCGGCGTCGAGGGCATGATGGTGCTGGGCGCGGCCGCCGGCTTCGCGGTGGCGGTGGAGACCGGTTCGACGCTGCTGGGCGCCGTGGCCGGCGCCGGGGCGGGCCTCGCCCTCTCGGCCCTGTTCGGCATCCTCACCGTGGTGCTCAGCGCCAACCAGGTCGCCTCCGGCCTCGCCATGACGATCCTGGGCCTCGGCCTCTCGGGCCTCGTCGGCGCCTCCTACGTGGGCCTGAAACGCGAGCCTGCGCCGCATCTGGGGCTGCCCGGCCTCACCGACCTGCCCGGCATCGGTCGCCTACTGTTCGGGCAGGACGGCTTCGTCTACCTCGCCTTCGCGCTGGTGGCGGGCGTGTGGTGGTTCCTGTGGCGCACCCGCGCCGGCCTGATCCTGCGGGCCATCGGCGACGATCATACCGCCACGCATGCCCTCGGGCTCAGGGTCCGCAAGGTGCGCTTCCTCGCGGTGCTGTTCGGCGGCGCCTGCGCGGGGCTCGCCGGGGCCTACCTGTCCCTGGCCTATACCCCGTTCTGGGCGCCCGCCATGACGGCCGGGCGCGGCTGGATCGCCCTGGCGCTCGTGGTCTTCGCCTCCTGGCATCCGCTGCGGGTGCTCGCCGGTGCGATGCTCTTCGGCGGCGCCACCGTGCTCCAGCTCCATGCCCAGGCCGCCGGCATCGGCCTGCCGGGCCAGGCGCTCTCCGCCCTGCCCTACCTCGCCACCATCCTGGCCCTGGTCTTGCTCTCTCTCGGCAGGCGGCAGGGCGGCTCCCTTGCCCCGGCGGCACTCGGCCGGGTCTTCACCCCGCACCGCTAGGCGTGCGTCAGTTTTAAGGACATCGAAACGATGCGGATTGTGCAGGGTGCCCTGTTGGCCGTTCTGGCGCTCGGGATCGGCGGTGCGCAGGCCCAGGAGAAGAAACCCGGTGAGAAGCTGAAGGTCGGGTTCGTCTATGTCGGCCCGGTCGCCGATTACGGCTACTCGTTCCAGCACGACCAGAGCCGCAAGGCCCTGGCCGCCGCGCTCGGCGACAAGGTCGAGACCAGCTTCCTCGAGAACGTGCCCGAGGCCGACAGCGAGCGCTCCATCGAGAGTCTGGCCCGCTCCGGCCACGGCCTGATCTTCACGACCTCGTTCGGCTTCATGGAGCCGACCCTCAAGGTCGCCAAGAAGTTCCCCAAGCTGAAGTTCGAGCACGCCACCGGCTACAAGCGCGCGGCGAACGTCTCGACCTACTCGGCCCGGTTCTACGAAGGCCGCTACATCTGCGGCGAGATCGCCGGTCGCCTCTCGAAGACCGGCACGCTGGGCTACATCGCCTCGTTCCCGATCCCCGAGGTGGTGAGCGGCATCAACGCCTTCATGCTCGGCGCGCAGTCCGTAAATCCCAACATCAAGCTCAAGATCGTCTGGGTGAACACCTGGTTCGATCCGGGCAAGGAAGCGGAGGCCGCCAAGGCCCTGCTCGCCCAGGGCGCCGACATCCTGTCGCAGCACACGGATTCCGCCGCGCCGTTGCAGGAGGCGGAGAAGCAGGGCAAGCTCGCCTTCGGACAATCCTCCGACCAGATGCGCTTCGCCCCCAAGGCCCAGCTCACCTCGATCGTCGACGACTGGGACGGCTACGTCATCGCCGAGGCCAAGGCCGTCCTCGACGGTACCTGGAAGAGCCACGACACCTGGGGCGGCATCAAGGACGGCATGGTCGTGCTGGCACCTTTCGCCAACATGCCCGACGACGTGAAGGCCAAGGCCGAGGCCAGCAAGAAGGCGATCGCGGACGGTACGCTGCACCCCTTCCATGGCCCGGTGATCAAGCAGGACGGCACCGAGGTGGTGAAGGCGGGCGAGAACGCCCCCGACCCGATGATCCTCGGCATGAACTGGTACGTGAAGGGCATCGACGACAAGCTGCCGCAATAGGGGGGTGGCGAACCCTCGCGGGTGTTGTGGAACCGTCTGGTGCGCATCCCCGCGCCCCGCTTGCGCGGAGAGGGGATGCGCGAGTCCCGTTCCAAGGAACTGAAGGTCGTATGAGACACGCCATCCGCTTCCTCCTCGGCCACGAGGCGCGCACGATCGAGGCCTGTGACCCGACCCTGACGGTGCTCGACTGGCTGCGCGGGTCCGAGCGGCTGATCGGCACCAAGGAGGGCTGCAACGAGGGCGATTGCGGCGCCTGCACGGTGGTCGTGGTGCGCCCCGAGGGGCCGCCCGGCGCCGAGCGCCTGCGCTATCGCACGGTGGATGCCTGCATCACCTTCCTGGGGCAGCTCGACGGTTGCCAGCTCCTCACCGTGGAGCACCTGCGCAGCGCCGACGGGACCCTGCATCCGGTCCAGCGACTGATGGTGGAGGAGCACGGCTCGCAATGCGGCTTCTGCACGCCGGGCTTCGTGATGTCCCTGTTCGCCCTGACCAAGGATCCGCCCGCCGCGGCCGGGGAGGTCTGGGCCTCGCCGAGCCCCATCGATGATGCGCTCGCGGGCAATCTCTGCCGCTGCACCGGCTACGCTCCCATCGTGCGCGCCGCCGAGCGGGCGCTGGCCGCCCCCGAGGCGGATGCCTTCGACGCCGCCCACGACGATACCCTCGCTCGGCTGCTCGCCCTGCGCGACGACGAGACCGTGGCGGTCTCCGGGCCGAAGGGCCGCTTCTTCGCGCCTGCCACCATTCAGGGGCTTGTCGACCTCATGGCCGAGCACCCGGATGCGACCGTCGTCGCCGGGGCCACCGACGTGGCCCTTTGGGTTACGAAAGGGTTACGCGTCCTCGACCCCGTGATCTGGCTCGGGCGGGTGCGCATGCTGCGCGTGGTCGGCGAGGCCGCCGACCACCTTCACCTCGGGGCGGGCGTGAGCCTCGCCGAGGCCGGGCTGCACCTCTCGGGCCTGCATCCGGATCTGGGCGAGCTGTTCCGCCGCCACGGTGCCGCCCAGACCCGCAATGCCGGCACGCTCGGAGGAAACATCGCCAACGGTTCGCCGATCGGCGACGCGGCGCCGGCGCTGATCGCGCTCGGCGCGCGCCTCCACCTGATCGGCCGGGGTACCGAGCGCGAGATTCCCCTGGAGGATTTCTTCATCGCCTACGGGCGGCAGGACCTCCGGCCGGGCGAGTTCGTCGGCGGTGTCCGGGTGCCGAAGCTCGGCCCCGACGCGCTGTTTCGCGCCTACAAGATCTCGAAGCGCTTCGACGAGGACATCTCCGCGGTGCTCGGTGCCTTCCGCCTGACCCTCGACGGCGGCCTCATCCGAGAGGCGCGCATCGCCTACGGCGGCATGGCCGGGACTCCGAAGCGCGCGACGCAGGCCGAGGCCGCGCTGGTGGGCCAGCCCCTCGGTGCCGCCGTGGTCCCGGCCTTCAAGGCGGCCCTCGCCCAAGATTTCACCCCGCTCACCGACATGCGGGCCTCGGCGGCCTACCGTCTCAAGGTCGCCGGCAATCTCATCGAGCGTCTGATCCACGAGGCCGCGCCGCAGGCGCCCGAGACCCGGCTCGCGGCTCCGGGGGAACGCGCGCATGCTTGACCATACGCCCCCTGCCCCCAGAGCGGACGACCGGATCGCGGGCGGGGCTCACACGCCGCGCATCCACGACAGCGCGGCGCGCCATGTCAGCGGGTCTGCGGTCTACATTGACGACGCGGCCGAGCCGGCCGGGCTTCTCCACGTCTGCCTGGGTCTCAGCGAGCGGGCTCATGCCCGCCTGGTCTCCGTGGACCTCGCCCCCGTGCGCGCGGCCGAGGGGGTGGTGGCGGTGTTCACCGCCGCCGATGTGCCGGGCGTCAACGAGATTTCCTCCTCGCACCGGGACGACGAGCCGATGCTGGCCGAGGACACGGTGTCCTATCTCGGCCAGCCGATCTTCGCCGTGGCGGCTCTGACCCGCGATGCGGCGCGGCGCGCCGCCCGCCTCGCCGTCATCGCCTACGAGGATCTCGCCCCCGTCCTCACCTACCGGCAGGCGCGCGCGGACGGAAAACTCGTCTGGCCGCCCATGACCCTGAAGCGCGGCGATGCCGACGCCGTGCTCGCCGAGGCTCCGGGCATCGTCCGCGGCCGCATGGCGATCGGCGGCCAGGAGCACTTCTACCTCGAGGGCCAGATCGCCCTCGCGATCCCGGGCGAGGACGACGAGGTCACGGTCCACACCTCGACGCAGCACCCCTCCGAGGCCCAGGCCCTGGTCGCCAGGGTGCTGGGCACCGTGAACTCCGCCGTGACGGCCGAGGTCCGCCGGATGGGCGGCGGCTTCGGGGGCAAGGAGAGCCAGTCGAACCTGTTCGCCTGCGTCGCCGCCCTCGTGGCGAAGAAGACCGGCCGCGCCGCCAAGATCCGGCCCGACCGCGACGACGACATGATCATCACCGGCAAGCGCCACGACTTCGAGGTGGACTACCTCGTGGGCCACGACGCGGACGGAAAGATCCTCGCGGTCGACATGCAACTCGCCGCCCGCTGCGGCTGGGCCGCCGACCTGTCGGGCCCGGTCACCGACCGGGCCCTGTTCCATGCCGACAACTGCTACCACTACCCGGCGGTGCACCTGACCTCGCGGCCCTACCGAACCCACACCCAGTCCAACACCGCCTTCCGGGGCTTCGGCGGCCCCCAGGGCATGGTGGCGGCCGAGCGGGTGATCGAGGAGGTGGCCTACGCCTGCGGCCTCGACCCGCTGGAGGTGCGCAAGCGCAATTTTTACGGGACGGAGACCGACAACGTCACGCCCTACCACCAGACCATTTCCGACAATTGCATCCGGGATTTGGTCGCGAAACTGGAAGTGGATTGTGATTACGCCGGGCGCCGCGCGGCCCTGCATGCGGCGAATGAAGCGAGTCCGGTGATCAGGCGCGGCATCGCCCTGACGCCGGTGAAGTTCGGCATCTCCTTCACCTCCACCGCCTACAATCAGGCCGGCGCCCTGGTGCACATCTACAATGACGGCTCGGTCGGCCTGAACCACGGCGGCACCGAGATGGGCCAGGGGCTCTACGTCAAGGTGGCGCAGGTGGTGGCGGAGGAGTTCCAGATCGACGCCGCCCGCATCCGCATCACCGCGACCACCACCGGCAAGGTGCCCAACACCTCGGCCACCGCCGCCTCCTCGGGGGCCGACCTCAACGGCATGGCGGCCCGCGCCGCCGCCCAGACCCTGAAGGGCCGCCTCGTCGCCTTCGCGGCGGAGGCCTGGAGCGTGGAGCCCGAGACGGTGCTGTTCCTGCCCAACCGGGTCCGCGTCGGAAATCAGGAGATCGCCTGGGGCGAGCTGATCCACAAGGCCTACCTCGCCCGCATCCAGCTCTCCGCCACGGGCTTCTACAGGACGCCCACCATCCACTGGGACCGGGACGCGGGCCGGGGCCACCCGTTCTACTATTTCGCCTATGGCGCGGCCTGCGTGCAGGCGGCGGTGGACACGCTGACCGGCGAGTACCGGATCGAGCGGGCCGACATCCTCCATGATTGCGGCCGCTCCCTGAACCCGGCCGTGGACAAGGGCCAGATCGAGGGCGGCTTCATCCAGGGGCTCGGCTGGCTCACCACCGAGGAGCTCTGGTGGGACGGCACGGGGCGCCTGCGCACCCATGCGCCCTCCACCTACAAGATCCCGGCCTGCGGCGACCGCCCGCGCATCTTCAACGTGGCGCTCTACGAGAACGAGAACCGCGAGGAGACGATCTACCGCTCGAAGGCGGTGGGCGAGCCGCCCCTGATGCTCGGCATCGCCGGCCTGCACGCCCTGTCGGACGCGGTGGCGAGCGTCGCCGGCCATCGTCACTGCCCCCGCCTCGACGCCCCGGCCACCCCGGAGCGCGTGCTCGACGCCGTCGACCGGATGCGGGCGCTGGCCGAACACGCCCCATCCGCACAGCCGTGAGTTCCGGCCCCTCGGAGACCTTGTCGGAGGTTCTGGCGACCGCCCTCGCGATGGGCGAGCCGGCGGTCCTCGTCTCCCTCTCGGAGGCGCTGGGCTCGACGCCCCGGGAGGCCGGCACCGCCATGCTGGTGATGCCGGACCGGGTCGCCGGCACCATCGGGGGCGGCACCTACGAATGGGCGGGCATCGCCCGCGCCCGAGAGCTCCTGGCGGCGGGCGAGGCCGAGGCGTTCCTGCGCATGCCGCTGGGGCCCGAGACCGGCCAATGCTGCGGCGGGCACGTGACCCTGACGATCCGTCGGTCCGACGCCGGGACGCTCGCTGCCCTGCGGGCCCGGGAAGCCGAGAGCGCCGCGCAGGCGCCGCTGGTGATGATCTACGGCGCCGGCCATGTCGGGCGGGCCCTGGCCCTCGCCCTCGACCCGCTGCCGTTCCGCACGCGGATCGTCGACGACCGCCCCGAGGAGATCGCGCGGGTCTCGGGGACGCGCGTCGCGCGCATCGTCGGCTCGGTGAGTGCCGCCGCGGAAGCGGCGCCGCCGGGTGCCGGCCACGTGGTGCTCACCCACAGCCACGCCCTCGACAGCCTGATCTGCGCCAGCCTGCTGGAGGCGAACACCTTCGCCTATCTCGGCCTGATCGGGTCCGCCACGAAGCGGGCGACCTTCCTCTCCGCCTTCCGGGCGCTGGGCCTCGACGAGGCGGCGCTGGCCCGCCTCGTCTGCCCGATCGGGGGCACGCGGGTGCGCGACAAGCGCCCCGCGGTCATCGCCGCCCTGGTGGCGGCCGAACTCATCGCCGCTTTCGCCGGCTGAGCGTCAGGGACGAGCGGGCGGCGGCGGGGGGACCTCGGTGCCGCGCGCGGGCATCTCCACGGCGGGGACGCCCCCGGCCCGGGGCGGGACCGGGATCGCCTCGCCGCTGCGGATCGCTTCCGCCTCGTTGCGGGGGCCGGCGCGGCCCTCGGTGCCGCCCGGCGCGGTGGCGCCGTCGATGCCGGCGGGTGCGCCGACGCTCTGGGCGAGGACCGGGCCTGCGGAGCCGACGGGCAGGGCAAGGGACAGGGTGAGCAGGCTGAGAACACGGATCATACGGTCTGGTCTCCTGGAAGCGGGCGGTGCGGGGACGATTCAGCGGTGGCGGCGGTGATGCATGATCCGGTGGCGCGCCTTGTGCCGGTGGCGAAGGCCGGTCCGGCCGCGCAGGCCGCCGGGGGCGGTGACCCGGGTCTGGCCGCCGGGCGCGATCAGCGTCCCCTGCGCCCGGGCTGCGGGCGCCAGCGCCAGAAAACCCGCCATGAGGAGCGCCGCGGCGAGACCGCGTGCCATCAAGCTCCGGACTGAAAACCGATGCGTCAAATCCCGTCCTCCCTGGGGCTCGCCGGCCCGGACATCGGTCAAGTTGTACGCAAAGGATATGCCGGAATGGCTTGGAATCATGAGGCTTTGCGAGAACGGGACGACGCAGGCAGCCTCGGGGGCGACGGCCCTCAGCTGCCGCGATAGGTCTGGTAGCTCCATGGGCTCGCCACCAGGGGCACGTGGTAATGCCCCTCCGGGTCGGCGACGCCGAAGCGCAGCGTCACCACGTCGAGGAAGGGCGGCTCGGGCAGGCCCGGACAGGTGGCACGGAAGTGGTCGCCGATGCGGAAGCGCAGGTCGTAGGCGGCGACCGGCACCGGGCGGCCGCCGATCAACGGCGCGTCGGTGCGCCCGTCGGCGTTGGTCACGGCGCGGGCCACCAGGTCGGTCTCGGTGTCGGACACCCATTCGTGGAGTTCCACCGGCACGCCCGGCGCCGGCCGCCCCGCGACCGTATCGAGGACGTGGGTGGAGATCCGGCCCATGATGCGCGGCGCGCCCGGGCCGCTCACCAGGGTGCCGAGACGGAGGGCTGCAATGCGGAACACCTCGGACAGGGCGGTCCGGCGCTCCGTTTCCGGGTCGGAGGCCAGGCGCGCCTCGAACGTCCGCAGCAGCGCGGCGCGGCCATGGCGCTTGACGCACAGGATGAAGGGAAACCCGAAGGCCCGGACATAGGCCGCGTTCAGTGCGGCGAACCGCTCGTATTCCGGCTCCGAGAGCCGGTCGAGGCCGGCGGCGGCCTGTTCGGCGATGGAATCGGGCGCGATCGCGCCGCTTCGGGCCGCGCGCCCGGCGAGTTCGGGATGGTTGGCGAGGAGTGCGTGGCGCGCCGCGTCGGGGGCGGCCTCGACCGTCCCCCGCATGGCGGCGAGCAGGGCCTCGACGGTGGGGAACGGTCTGCGCGCCGCGACGGCCTCGGCGACCCAGGGCGCGTGCTCGAACACCGCGCCGAGGGCGGCGACGAAATCGCTTCGCGCGGCCTGGTTCAGGTCGTCGAGGGTCAGCATCATGGTCCATCCTGCGCCGGGCGTGCCGCCTGACCCGGCGTAGCAGGCAACGGGCCATCCGGCGCCGGTGCTTCGCTGCCCAAAGGATCGCCAGGCGCGCGAAAATGTGGTCTGGCCGGCGATCCGATCCCGCCCGACCGAGGGATGCCCGACGGGCAGCGAGGCCAGCCATGATCCGCAAGACGCATCTTCCGCCCGACGCGACCCTGATCCAGGTTGCGGGCGATCTCGCCGAACCCGAGGAGTACCTGCGCCGGCTCCTCGGGAACATGCGTTTCTGTCAGAAGCGGCACGGCGACGCTCTGGTGCGGATCGGGGTCACGGGCAAGAGCCGGGGAGCGGGCAAGGGAGCGGGTCTCAGCCCGTCCTATCGCATCGACTATCGGGTCGATGGGGTCGAGACGGTCTTCAACGGGTTCGGCGGCACCTCGCACAGCGCTTTCACCGAGACCAACGTCCGCGAGACGAACTGGAGCCGGGGCTACGCGACGATCCAGGAGGTCCAGCGCCTCTACGACGAGCTGCGCAAAGGGGCGCCCTGGGCTTCGGATCAGGGCTGAGCCTCCGCCGCGCGGGCGGCCGCGACGAGGCGCTCCGCGTCCTCCTGCAGGAGGAGCCGCTCGGCCACGAGGCCGTCCGCCGCCCGGGCGACCGCCGCCGTCCGGTCGCCCGGGGCCGGATAGCGCTCGGCCAGCGAACGGCGCGGGTCGCCCTTTGCCGCGCGCTCGGCCTGGGTCTCGGCCAGGGGCAGCCGGCTGCCCTCCCGGTCGCAGAGCTCGCCCGCCGGGAAGGGCTCGGCATAGAGGTTCCAGCCGGTCTGCGTCGCGAGCGGGGCGGCGACGTCGGGCAGGCGGATGCCGGCGATCTCGTGCCCGTCCGCATCGACCTTCGGCACCAGGGGCCGGTACTGCGGACCGCTCTCCGGATGGGGGTCGACGGCGCTCGCGAAGCGGGCGATCGCGTTCGGCGCATCCGGCAGGCGCAGGCCCGGGATGTAGGGAAACCCGATCTCCGCGGCCGGCACGAGGGTCCCGTCGGCGAGGCGCGGCACCCGGCTCGGCGGCGGTGCGACCCCGCGGGCGACCCAGTCCTCCAGGGCCACCAGGAGCGCGCGCAGGGCCGGGGCGGGGCTCAGGGTGCTGCGCGGATGCAGGCACGGCCCCCGGGCCGCGCTCAGGCCGGCGCGTCCGTAGTGGAACCCGCTGGAGATCAGGTAGGCCCGGGCGGTCTCCGGCAGGGCGACGTCGGCGCGGCCCAGGGGGTCTGTGGTGAGGAGCGAGGCGCCCTTCTGCCAGTACTCGGTGCTGGTGTTCACCTCCATCAGCAGCGGGTCGAACCCGTCTCCGCGCAGGAGCGCGCCGGTCCGGCCCGTCACCGGATCGTGCTGGGCGGCGGCCGAGAACGGGAAGGCGTTCTCCGGATAGAGATGGTCCTCGTGCTGGGTGTTGGTGCGCGAGGGCTGGCCGAAGCGGGCGTTCAGGTAGACGCCGCCGATGCCGGAGATGTGCAGGAGCATGCCGTCGAAGACGCGCCGGCCGTCCTCGTCCTGGTTGAAGCCCTGGGACACGTAGTCCCGCAGGAAGCGCCCGCTCTGCGAGATGCCGAGGGCGACCGCGTGGGTGATCGCGCCGCCGGCCGGGTTTCCGGGCGAGGCCGGTCCCCGGAGATGGGCGACGACGTCGCGGGTGGCGGCGAACCCGATGCCGAGCACCTTCGGGTTCGCGGCCGGATAGGTCAGGGTGTAGAGCGTGCCCGGCTCCGGCTTGACGGTGGCGGGCAGGAGCCGCAGCTCGCCGGGACCGGCGAAGGTCCAGGCGCTGTCCGGGACCGGGCGGGGCGTGTCCGCCTCCCGGCGCCGCACGGTGAGGCGGGCGCCCGCCTTGTCGGTGTTCGCCGCCTTGAAGGTGAGGAAGAACGGCGCCTCGGGCGGTCCCCGGGTGGCGCTCACGAGCTCGTCGCGCACGGTCTCGACGATGGGCGACCCGCCCTGCGTCGCCACCGGGACGTCGATCGCCATGCCGCCCTGCTGGCGCAGGGCCTCCGCCTCCCAGCCCGACCAGACCACGGTGTCGCCCCGGCGCAGGACCAGGGCGGTGCCCGCATCCTGGGCGGTGCGCGGGTCGTTCACCGCCTGGGCCGCCTGGGGCGGCGCGTCGAGGACCCAGTTGAAGAGGAACTTCCGGCCGCGGTTGAGCACCTCGTAGACCAGCGTGCCGCTGGCGCGGGCCGGATCCTTCGGCCGGAGCATGAAGAGATCGGTGCTGTATTCCACGAGTCCGCGCGCGTTCCGGGGCGCCCGTATGATGTCGACGATACCGGCGTTGCGCGGGTCGGCCGGGTCGAGTTCCCCGTGCGCGCGCCCGATCACCCGCTCGTAGGCCCCGGCCTCGCCGAAACTCTGGCCGTCGGCGAAGGGCTCGACGGTCCGGATCTCGAGGGCGGTGACCCGGGCCAGGGCCGGCTGGCCGAGGCCCGCGCAGAGGAGCGCCCCCACGAGAGCGGTGATCCTGACCATGTCCCTGTCCTCGCCCGACCAGCGTCAAGCCGCGCTGTTGCGCCGGATCTTACACGGGAGCGCCGCGCGGTCGAGGGCGCCGGCCTTCCAGGACCAAGCGCCCGGGACCGGGGGGGGCGGGATGGCACGTGGCTTGCGGTTCTCGGAACCGGCGGCCCCGCGGGGCTCGCGGGACGGGGGACCGACGCGTGGATCACGGCTCTGTTCAGACTGGCCCGGCTCAGACCGTTCCGGCGGCGCCGGTCGCCACGGTTCCGCCGCTGGCCCTGGGCCTGCTCGGGCTGCAGCACGTCCTGGTGATGTATGCCGGCGCCGTGGCGGTGCCGCTGATCGTCGGGCGCGCGCTGAAGCTTCCGCCCGAGCAGGTGGCGCTGCTGGTGAGCGCGGACCTGTTCGCCTGCGGCCTCGCCACCCTGATCCAGAGCTGGGGCCTGCCCGGCATCGGCATCCGCATGCCGGTGATGATGGGCGTGACCTTCGCGGCGGTGACGCCGATGATCGCCATGGGCACCAACCCCGCCCTCGGGCTCGCGGGCATCTACGGCGCGGTCATCGTCGCCGGGCTGTTCGCCCTCCTGGCCGCCCCCCTGGTGGGGCGCCTGCTGCCCCTGTTCCCGCCGGTGGTGACCGGCACCGTCATCCTGGTCATCGGCATCTCGCTGATGCGGGTCGGGGTGAACTGGGCGGCGGGCGGGGTCGGCAACCCGCGATACGGGGCCCTGCTCTATCTCGGCCTCGCGCTGTTCGTCCTCCTCGTCATCCTGGCCCTGACCCGGTACGCCCGCGGCTTCGTCGCCTCGGCCTCGGTCCTCATCGGCATCGTGGTCGGCATGGCGGCGGCGGGGGCCTTCGGCCTCGTCGACCTGTCGCGGGTGGCCGCGGCGCCGTGGTTCGACGTGGTGCGCCCCTTCGCCTTCGGGCTGCCGAAATTCGACCTCGTAGCCAGCCTCACCCTCTGCCTCGTCATGGTGGTGGTGATGATCGAATCGACCGGCATGTTCCTGGCGCTCGCCGAGATCACCGGCGAGACCGTGGACGAGAAGCGCCTGATCCGGGGCCTGCGGGCCGACGGCCTCGGCACCGTGCTGGGCGGCGTCTTCAACACCTTCCCGTACACCTCGTTCTCGCAGAACATCGGCCTCGTCGGCGTCACCGGCGTGCGCTCGCGCTGGGTCACGGTGATCGGCGGCGTGGCGATGCTGGTCCTCGGCCTGATCCCGAAGCTCGCCGCCCTGGTGGAGGCGGTGCCGCCCTGCGTCCTCGGCGGGGCCGGGCTCGTCATGTTCGGCATGGTGGCGGCCACCGGCACGCGCATCCTCGGCGCGGTGGATTTCGCCGGCAACCGCAACAACCTGTTCGTCGTCGCGGTCTCGGTGGGGTTCGGGCTGATCCCCCTGGTGGCGCCCGCCTTCTTCAAGCAGATGCCCGACGTGCTGCATCCGCTGCTGGAATCCGGCATCCTGCTGGCCGCCCTGTCGGCGGTGATCCTGAACCTGTTCTTCAACGGGCTCGGCAGCCCGGCCGACGCCCGGGCCGAGGCGACCCGCCTCGCCCACGCCGCCGAGGCGTGAGACCCTCGGCGTCCCATCACCGGAGGACATCCATCATGGCCCTGACGAAGGCACGCTACGGCAAGGGCCGCGTGCGGGTGCTCCGGCTCGCCCGGGCGAGCGCCCGCCACGCGGTGCGCGAACTCAGCCTCACGGTGCTGCTGGAGGGCGATTTCGGCGCGGCCTGGACGGCGGCGGACAACCGGCAGGTCGTCGCCACCGACAGCATCAAGAACATCGTCAACATCACGGCCGCCCAATACGTCGAGGCCGAGACCGAGGCCTTCGTCGGCCACGTCGCCGCCCTGTTCCTGGAGCGCTACCCGCAGGTCGCCGCCGTCACCATCGAGGCCCTGGAGACGCGCTGGCTGCGCCGGGTCGTCGACGGCGCGCCGCACCCCCACACCTTCACCCTCGACGGCAACGGCCAGCCCTTCGTCCGGCTGGTGGCGGACCGGGACGGGTCGGTGCTGCAATCGGGCCTGCGCGGCTACACCCTGATGAAGACCACCGAATCCGGCTGGTCCGACTTCGTCGACGACGCCTTCCGCACCCTGCCGGACACCGACGACCGCATCTGCGCCACCAGCATGGACGCGACCTGGACCTGGACGGCGCCGCCGGACGACCCCGTGGCGGCCAACGCGGCCGTCCTCGACACGATGATCACGGTGTTCGCCACCACCTACAGCGCCGGCGTCCAGGACAGCATGTACCGGATGGGCGAGGCGGTGCTGGCCGCCCGCCCGGACATCGCCGAGATCCAGTTCGCGATGCCCAACAAGCACTACATCCCGATGAACCTCGCGCCCTTCGGCATCGCCCATGGCGGACAGGTCTTCCTGCCCACCGACGAGCCCCACGGCCAGATCGAGGCCACCATCGGCCGCACCGGCTGAGGCCGGGGCGCCCGCCCCCGCGGGCGGGGACGGCCGGGTCGCGAAAGGTCGCGTCGGACCCGTCTCGTCGGATGCCGGAGGCCCGCTTTTCCCATAGGGGCGGAGGCGCGGCTCCGCCGGGCGTCGCGCGACACCCGACGAGTCCCGCGGCGAATGCCGGCACGAGGGCCGGCACCGTCGGCCATCCCGCGGGCGGCGCAAGGTCGGCTCCCCTGTCCGGCCGGCGGGTGCCGTCGCGTCTCCCGGCGAACCGGCATCGCCTGCGAGGACCCGGGCCGCGCGCATTGGGGGGACGCACCGTGCCCGCAGCGGTCGAGGCGCGCCGCCGCGAGGCGGGCTCATGCGCCCCCTACGGAGCGTCGAAGGCCGCAATGCCGGCGGCCGCGTGTGCCGTGCCGCACCTGGCGGTAAAGGATCGTGCCAGTGCGCGACGCCCGCTGCACGAATGAGCGGCATCCGGACAAGTCTCTGACCAAGAAGCAGAAATTCAGGGGTATCTGACTTGTAGTCCCCTCAATGGCATCGGCGAGACCGGCTCAACTGTGCTTCATTGCACAGGAGATAAGCATTTCCTGTTGTTTCCCGCGTCAGACATGCACAAAATCTAGGAACTTCGACGGGGCTCTTCGCGTCTCCACGGCACCCCGTCCGGATCCAGGATGTCCGCCATGACCCATCGCTCCCTCACCGCCGCCCTCGCCATCGCCCTCGGCCTGTCCGCCTCAGGCGCCCTCGCCCAGAGCTACAACGCTCCCGCGGGCATTCCCCCGGCCGTGGCCCCCGGCGGGCTCGAGGGCCAGGCGGCCGCGCGCAATCTCCACGAGCTGCATGACAGCCGGGCCCGCGTCGTCGTTCCCCAGAGCTATCAGGACGAGATCAGCACCGGTTCGGTCCGCGCCCGCCGCGGCGACCGCTGGTAAGCGCGCCGATCCCGCAGGTCCCGTCGTGACGAAGGCCGGCGCACCCGAAGGGGACGCGCCGGCCTTCTTCGTTTCGGGCCGGCCCGTCGCGGCGGATCGCGGCGACGGAAGCCTCCTACGGTTTCCGGATGATGGCTTCGGTCAGCCTGTGCGCGACGCGCTCCCTCTCCTTCCAGGAGAGGGAACCCGCGCCAGAACCCGAACGATACAGCCGGAAACCGTATCAGGCGGCGGCCTCGCGGGCCGACGCCGCGCCCAGCGGCACCGTGTGGTAGCCCCGGTCGGCGTAGACGAGCCCGTGCCCGTCGCCCGGCTCGGCGAGGCCCACGACCTCACAGTAGAGCACGTCGTGGGTGCCCACCGGGTGGCGGGCGACGATGCGGCAATCGAAGGCCGTGAGCGCGCCGAGCAGGGCCGGTGCGCCGGTGGCCAGGGTGGTCCAGCGCCCGGCCTCGAAGCGCACCGCCATCGGCGTGCGCCCGCCGAAGGCGGCGGCGACCCCGGCCTGGTCATGCGCCAGGGTGTTGACGCAGAGCACCGCATTGGCGCTGACCGCCGCGTAGGCGGAGGACGACCGGTTGATGCAGACCAGCAGCGTCGGCGGCCCGTCGCTCACGCTGCACACCGCCGAGGCGGTGAAGCCGGCCCGGCCGCCCGCACCGTCGGTGGTGACGAGGTGGACCGCACTGGCCACGCGCGCCATGGCGCCGCGAAAGGCGTCCGCCTCGACGGCCAGGGATTTGGTATCGGCGGCCAAGGATTTGGCATCGGTGGCCAAGTCTTCGGCCTCGACGGATGCGGGCGCCTCGCTCGGCCTCGTCTGGCTCACGGTGATCACTCCTGTCGGTCGAGGAACGCCACGAGCGTCCGGTTGAAGGCGTCGGCGCGGGTGACGCTGTGCGCGTGACCGCCGCTGGGGACCCGGTCGAGGTGCGCGTTCGGCAGGCCGCGCGCAAGATCCTCCGAGCACAGATAGGGCACCAGCACGTCGTCGTCCGCCGCCATCACCAGGGTCTCGTGCGCGATCCCCCCGAGATCCGCCGTCAGGTCGAAGGCCTCCAGGGCGGCGATCCGGGCGAGGACGGTCTCGCGGCCTGGGAAATGCGCCAGGGCGTGCGCCTCGTCCTCGGCCACGCGGGCCGCGTTCTGCGAGAGCCACGGCGCCGGGTACAGGAAGATCGCCTGGGCGCGCACATAGGCCTCGGGGCTCTCGGCCAGCAGCACCTTGCGGGCGGCAAAGCAGCGCTTCGTCGCCGAATCCGCCCTCGCCCAGCCGTTGACCACGGCGAGGCGGCCGACACGCTCCGGATGGGTGCGGGCGAGTTCGAGGCCGATCAGCCCGCCGAGGGCGTGCCCGACCACGTCGCAGCGCGCGACCCCGCAGGCCTCCATCACCGCGAGGGCGTCGCGGGCCATGGCGGCGATGTCGTGGCCGGGCTCCAGGGTCCCGCCGGAGCGGCCGGTGCCGCGGTGGTCGTAGGTGATGACGCGGAAGCGCTCGGTCAGCGCCGCCATCTGCGGCGCGAAATACGCGGCCGAGCCCCCGAGGCCCGGCGACAGCAGCACCGTGCGCTCGCCGGAGCCCTGCACAACATGGTGGATCGGGCTCGCCATCGCCCGGGCCTCAGGCCTTGCCCACATGGGCGACCGAGGCGATCTCCACCAGGGCGTCGGGCTTCACCAGGCCGCACTGGATGCAGTAGCGCGCCGGCTTCTCGCCGGGAAAGTACGCGGCATAGACCCCGTTGATGGCGGCGTAGTCGGCCCAGTCCTTCAGGAAGACGTGGTTGAAGGTGACGTCGTCCATGGTGCCGCCCGCGGCGGTGACCACGCCCTTGATCGTCTCCAGCACGTGCCGGGTCTGAGCGGCGGCGTCGCCCACATGGACGACGTTGGCCTCCGCATCGAGGGGCAGCGTCCCCGAGACGTAGAGCACGCCGTCCGCGAGGGTGCCGGGGACGTAGGGGGCCAGCGGCTTGCCGGTGCCGGGCGGGATGATCGCGGTCTTGGGCATTCTTTTCGGTGCTCCTGAGGGCGGTGTCGATTTGATCGGCCTGGACATTGGCCGAGTCTGGAGGTGGCGGAATGCGCGACGGGGCAACCCATGCCCTTGTTGGCCAGCTGCTTCACACGTTTCTCTCCGCCGTCCGGACGAAACTCGCCCAAGGGCGGGTCCCTCCCCCCTTTGCGGGGGCGGGTGCCTGCGGAGCAGGCGGGAGAGGGGACGACCTTTCCGGATATGGCGCTCCCCTCACCCGACCCGCTTCGCGGGCCACCCTCTCCCGCGGAGGGGAGAGGGAAACCCGCGGGCCGCATCCACCCCTCGGGAGCGGACGCGCCCGCGCGAGGACGGATCGACCGCCCTACTCCGCCGCCTCCGTTCGTCGAAGGTCCGCCCCGAGGGCCGTCTCGAAGGCGGCGACGTCCGAGACCCAGCCGAAGAAGGTCTCGATGTTGGACAGCGCCCCCGCCTGCAGGGCCGGCGGACCGGCCTGGTGGGTGGCGTCGGCCAGCACGATGCCGAAATATTCGAGGAAGAAGCCGTCGCGCAGGGTCGATTCCACGCAGACGTTGGTGGCGATGCCGGTGAAGACCAGGGTGCGGATGCCGGCCGCGCGCAGCAGGCTGTCGAGCTGGGTGTTGTAGAAACCGCTGTAGCGCGGCTTGCCCAGCACGATGTCGCCGGGCTCGGGCTTGAGGGCGTCCACCAGGGCGTAGTCCCAGGTGCCCCGGGCGAGCAGGCGCGCGTTCATGCCGGGCCGGGCGCGCATGGTCTTCAAGGCGTTGGACTTGTGCCAGTTCGGCGAGCCCGGGCCCCCGGCCTCGACGTAGTCGGGGTCCCAGCCGTTCTGGAACCAGACGATCCGGATCCCGGCCGCCCGGGCCGCCTGGACCGCGCGGGCGATCTGCGCCACCACCGGCCCCGTGCCGGAGACGTCGAAGCCGGCGAGATCGAGGTAGCCCCCCGGCGTGGTGTAGGCGTTCTGCATGTCGACGACGATGAGCGCGGTGGCGCCGGCGTCGAAGGCGATGGGCTCGGGCCGGGCCGCCAGGGTGATGCCGCCCTGGCGGCCCGCCGCGTCGGTGTAGCCGGCGGGTTTCGTGACGCTCTCCATCACGCCACCTTCGCCATCGGTTCGAGGCCCGCCGCGATGTGCGCGCGGCTCTTCATCAGGGGCTGGATGCGGGTGCCGTAGGCGTCGAGGCCCTTGAGGAAGTCGTCGAACACCAGGAGCACGCCCTCGGTGCCCGGCACCGTGGCCACCTCGTCGAGCATCCGCGCCACCTCGGCATAGGAGCCCACCAGCGTGCCCATGTTGATGTTCACGGCCGAGGTCGGGTCGGCCATCTGGCGCACGTTGGTGTCGGCGCCCGACCGGGTGTCGGCGGCGCCCTGGACCCCGAGCCAGGCGATGGCCTCCTGGTCGGCGCCGGCCTTGTAGTGCTCCCAGGTGGCCCGGGCGGCCTCGTCGGTCTCGTCGGCGATGACCATGAACAGCACGTAGGAGGAGACGTCGCGGCCGGTCGCGGCCTTCGCCGCCTCCAGCCGCTCCACCGTGGGGGCGAAGGCGGTGGGCGTGTTCACGCCCTTGCCGAAGCAGAAATTGTAGTCGGCGTACCGGGCCGTGAACGCCATGCCCGCCGCGGACTGGCCGGCGCAGATGATCTTCATCTCGGCCTGCGGGCGCGGGCTCAGGCGGCAATCGTCCATCTGGAAGAATTCGCCCTTAAGGTCGCAAGTCCCCGTCTCCCACAGGTCGCGCAGCACCTGCGCGTATTCCGAGAGGTACTCGTACCGGCGGGAAAAGTATTCGTCCCCGGGCCACAGGCCCATCTGCGAATATTCCGGCCGCTGCCAGCCGGTGACGAGGTTGAGGCCGAAGCGCCCGTTCGAGATCGAGTCGATGGTGGCGGCCATCCGGGCCGTGATGGCGGGGGGCATGCACAGGGTCGCGGCCGTGGCGAACAGCTTGATCCGGCTGGTGACGGCGGCGAGACCGGCCATCAGCGTGAAGGATTCGAGGTTGTGGTCCCAGAACTCGGTCTTGCCGCCGAAGCCCCGCAGCTTGATCATCGACAGCGCGAAGTCGAGCCCGTAGCCCTCGGCCTTGAGGACCACCTGCTTGTTTAGTTCGAAGCTCGGCTTGTACTGCGGAGCGTTCTCCGACAGGAGCCAGCCGTTGTTTCCGATCGGGATGAAGACGCCGACATTCATGGCAACCTCGTTCGCACGGGCAGAGCCCGGTGAAAGGCAGGAATCCAATATAGACGAGGCCTGGACGAAGGCGGTCCAGGGAGCGTCGGGATGGCTGCGAAGACTGCACATCGTCTCCGGTGACGATGATCCAATCCCATTCGGACCGGATGGTCAAACTCTCTCGGGCAGGTTTTCGGGTGCTTGCATAAACTCTCCCCGTTCTGCCGGCCGTTTGGGCGCTCCCTGCCCAGGCGAGGGGCGGAAATCCGGGGTTCAGCGCAGGCCGAGGCCGGCCAGGATCAGGGCCTGCGTGCTGGCGACCGTGCGCTCGAAGAAGTCCGGGTCGTCGAGGTTGCGCCCGGTGACGGCCTCCACCTGCACGGCGAAGTCGGCATAGTGCTGGGTGATCGCCCAGATCGAGAAGATCAGGTGATGGGGGTCGTGCGGGCCGATCCGCCCGGCCGCGCTCCAGTCGCGGATGATCGCGGCCTTGGCCTCGACGAGGTCACGCAGGGGGCCCTCGAGCTCGGGGCGCAGCAGGGGCGCGCCCTGGACGATCTCCAGGCAGAACAGCCGCGAGGCCTGGGGCGCGTCCCGCGACAGGGTGAGCTTGGCGCGCACGTAGCTCCGGAAGGCGGCGGCCGGCTCGCTCCCGGCGTCGAGGGACTGGAGCGGATCGAGCCAGACCGCCAGCACCCGGCGCAGCACCGCGAGGTAGAGCGCCTCCTTCGAGGGGAAGTAGTAGAGCAGGTTGGTCTTCGAGAGGCCGGCCCGCTCGGCGATGCCCTCGACGCTGGCCCCGTGCAGGCCGAGATTCGAGAAGAGCGCGAGCCCGGCATCGAGGATGGCTTCCCGCCGCGCGGCGCCGTCCTTGCGGCGGCGGCGGGCGGGCGCCGGGGCGGCGTCCGGGCGGATCTCTGTCATGGCGGAGCCTCAGGCCGGCGGGTGGTGCCGGATCCAGTGCTCGGCGATGTCGATGCGGCGGGCCATCCAGACGCGGTCGTGGGCGGCGACGTGGTCGAGGAAGCGGACCAGGGCGCCGATCCGCCCCGGCCGGCCGACCAGGCGACAATGCAGGCCCACCGACATCATCTTGGGCGCCTCCGCGCCCTCCGCGTAGAGCGCGTCGAAGGTGTCGCGCAGGTAGGTGAACAGGTGCTCGCCGGTGTTGAAGCCCTGGATCGCGGCGCATTTCATGTCGTTGGCGTCCAGCGTGTAGGGCACCACGAGGCCGCGGCCGCTCGGCTCGTCGATCCAGTAGGGCAGGTCGTCGGCGTAGGAATCGGCCAGATACGTCATTCCGGCCTCGATCCCGAGGTCGAGGGTGTGGGGCGAGGAGCGCCCGGTGTACCAGCCGCGCGGCCGCGCGCCCGTGATCTCCGTGTGGATGCGGATCGCCTCCTCCATGTGCGCCTTCTCCTGGGCCCGGGTGAAGTCGCGGTAGTCGATCCACTTGAGGCCGTGGCAGGCGATCTCCCAGTCGGCCTCCCGCATCGCCGCGGCCACGTCCGGGTGGCGGGCGAGCGCGGTGGCGACCGCGAAGGCGGTGACGGGAACCTTGCGCGATCGGAACAGCCGCCACAGGCGCCAGAACCCGGCGCGCGAGCCGTACTCGAACAGGGATTCCAGGCTCATGTGGCGCTGGCCCGGCCAGGGCTGCGCCCCGACGATCTCCGACAGGAAGGCCTCGGAGGCCGCATCCCCGTGCAGGATGCAGTTCTCACCCCCCTCCTCGTAGTTCAGCACGATCTGCACCGCGATGCGCGCGTCGCCCGGCCAGCGCGGATGCGGCGGGTTGCGGCCGTAGCCGACGAGGTCGCGGGGATAGGTCAACGGCCGGCCCTTGGTTTTCGGGGAGGGTCGGCCCCGCTGTTCGGCCGGGGAACCGTGTCCTGTCAACCGGGCGCGGAGGCCACGGGGCGCTTGCGCTCGCTCCCCAGGGATGCATCCATGCCGGCCGCGTCGCCGAGGCGCGGCCCCGCCGCGCACGGTCCTTGCCTTCCCGGGCCCGGGACGTCCGTGTCCGAGACGTCCCCGCGCCCAAGCCCCGAGGTTTCCCCGTGCTCCTGACCCCACGCGAAAAGGACAAGCTCCTCCTCGCCATGGCCGCGCAGGTGGCCCGCAACCGGCTCGGCCGCGGGGTGAAGCTGAACTACCCCGAGGCGGTGGCGCTGATCAGCGACTTCGTGGTCGAGGGCGCCCGCGACGGGCGCTCGGTCTCGGAGCTGATGCAGGCCGGCGGGCACGTGCTCACGGCCGAGCAGTGCATGGACGGCATCCCCGAGATGATCCACGACATCCAGGTCGAGGCGACCTTCCCGGACGGGACCAAGCTCGTCACCGTGCACCACCCGATCCGGGGCGCGGCCTCCGCCGAGGTTCCGGGCGCGGTCACCACCCCGCCGGGCGAGATCGTCTTCAACGAAGGCGCGCCCCGCACCCTGCTGAGCGTGTCCAACGTCGGCGACCGGCCGATCCAGGTCGGCTCGCACTACCACTTCTACGAGGTCAATCCCGGCCTGACCTTCGAGCGCGAGAAGGCCCGCGGCCAGCGCCTCGACATCGCCCCCGGCACGGCGGTGCGCTTCGAGCCGGGCGTGACCCGCGAGGTCGTGCTGGTGCCGCTGGGCGGAGGCCGCACCGTCTACGGGTTCCGCGGCGACGTGATGGGAGCGCTCTGAGACCATGGCCAACATGCCCCCCCGCGCCGCCCTCCCCCGCGCCGCCTATGCCGACATGTTCGGCCCCACCACCGGCGACCGCATCCGGCTCGCCGACACGTCGCTGGTGATCGAGGTGGAGCGCGACCACACCACCTACGGCGAGGAGGTGAAGTTCGGCGGCGGCAAGGTCATCCGCGACGGCATGGGACAGTCCCAGGTCACCAACCAGGACGGCGCGGTCGACACCGTCATCACCAACGCGGTGGTGCTCGACCACTGGGGCGTGGTGAAGTGCGACGTCGGCATCGTGAAGGGCCGCATCGCCAGGCTCGGCAAGGCCGGCAACCCGGACATCCAGCCCGGCGTCGACATCGTGGTCGGACCCGGCACCGAGGTCATCGCCGGGGAAGGCAAGATCCTCACGGCCGGCGGCTTCGACAGCCACATCCACTACATCTGCCCGCAGCAGATCGACGAGGCGCTGTGCTCGGGCGTCACCACCATGCTCGGCGGCGGCACCGGCCCGGCGCACGGCACCTTCGCCACCACCTGCACCCCGGGCCCGTGGCACCTCGCCCGGATGATCGAGGCGGCGGAATCGTTCCCGATGAACCTCGCCTTCGCGGGCAAGGGCAACGCCGCGCGGCCCGAGAGCCTCGTCGAGATGATCCGGGCCGGAGCCTGCGCGCTCAAGCTGCACGAGGATTGGGGCACCACGCCCGCCGCCATCGACACCTGCCTGACGGTGGCAGACCTGCACGACGTGCAGGTGATGATCCACTCCGACACCCTCAACGAATCCGGCTTCGTCGAGGACACGATCAAGGCCTTCGCGGGGCGCACCATCCACGCCTTCCACACCGAGGGGGCGGGCGGCGGCCACGCGCCGGACATCATCAAGGTGGCGGGCCTTTCCAACGTGCTGCCCTCGTCGACGAACCCGACGCGGCCCTACACGAAGAACACCATCGACGAGCATCTGGACATGCTGATGGTGTGCCACCACCTCGACCCGGCCATCCCCGAGGATCTCGCCTTCGCCGAGAGCCGCATCCGCCGCGAGACCATCGCGGCCGAGGACATCCTGCACGACATCGGCGCCCTCTCGATGATGTCCTCGGACAGCCAGGCCATGGGCCGGGTCGGCGAGGTCGTCATCCGCACCTGGCAGACGGCGGACAAGATGAAGCGCCAGCGCGGCGCCCTGCCCGGCGACGCGTCCGGCAACGACAACCTGCGCGCCCGCCGCTACGTGGCCAAGTACACTATCAACCCGGCCATCGCGCACGGGGTCTCGGCCCATATCGGCTCGGTGGAGCCGGGCAAGCTCGCCGACCTCGTGCTGTGGACGCCCGCCTTCTTCGGGGTGAAGCCCGACCTCGTGATCAAGGGCGGCGCCATCGCCACGGCGCCGATGGGCGACCCCAACGCCTCGATCCCGACGCCCCAGCCGGTGCATTACCGCCCGATGTTCGGGGCCTTCGGCCGGGTGCCCTTCGCCACCGCCCTGACCTTCGTCTCGAAGGCCGCGATCGAGGACGGGCTCGGCGAGCGCCTCGGGCTGCAGAAGCGCCTCGTCGCCGTCGAGAACGTGCGCGGCGGCATCTCGAAGAAGAGCATGATCCTCAACGACGCCACGCCCGACATCGAGGTCGACCCCGAGACCTACGACGTCCGCGCCGACGGCGAACTCCTGGTCTGCGAGCCCGCCGACGTCCTGCCGATGGCGCAGCGGTACTTCCTGTTTTGAGGCGATGCGTTCCGTTTTGCGGTAGGATGCGGCCGACACCCGCGGAGGCCCCCATGTCCAAGGCTGCCCTCAGCCCATCCCAGGGGCACGAACTCTACGAGACCGACCTCTACCTGTGGACGCAGGATCAGGCCGCCCTGCTGCGCGCGGGGCGGCGGCAGGACGTCGACTGGCACCACATCGCCGAGGAGATCGAGAGCTTGGGCGGATCGCAGAAATCCGAGATCCGGAACCGGCTCGTCGTGCTGCTGCAGCACCTGCTGAAGTGGGAGTTTCAACCGGAACACCGAAAATACGGCTGGCGCGCCTCGATCGTCGAACAGCGCCTTCAGATCGACGGGCTCCTCGAGGTCAGCCCGAGTCTCCGGGCCTGGCCGGAGACGGTCCTGACCAAGGCCTATCAACTCGGGCGCGTCCGCGCGGCGAGCGAGACCGGGGCGGCGGAACAGACCTTTCCGTCGTCATGCCCCTACACCCTGGCGCAGATCCTGGACGACGGCTTCTATCCCGGGCCCCTCGATCCCCGCTTCACCTGATGAACCCCGCCGATCCCGTGACCGCCCGCACCGCATCGTCCCACGCCCCATGATCCGCGCCACCAAAGTCCTGCGCCGCGACGCCCTCGCCGGTGAAATCGTCGACCGCATCGTGCTCGACCACGGCGACCGGCACCGCCGGCGCATGGCGATGCGCACCGCGGGCGGCCTGGCGTTCCTGCTCGACCTGCCCGAGCCCATCGTGCTCGACGACGGCGACGCCCTGGTGCTGGAGGATGGCCGGCTCATTTGGGTCGAGGCCGCGCCGGAGCCGCTGCTGGAGATCCGCGCGCCCGACGACCACGCCCTCAAGCGCCTGATCTGGCACATCGGCAACCGGCACATCCCGGCCGAGATCGGGGCCGATGCGGTCTATATCGGCTTCGACCACGTTCTGGCCGAGATGGTGCGGGGGTTGGGCGGCAGCGCCGAGGCGGTGGAGCGTCCGTTCCGGCCGGAGGGCGGCGCCTATGCGGGCGAGGCCGCGGGCCATCACCACCACGGCCATCACCACCACGCGCATGCCCACCACGACCGCCCGCACGCCCACGACGGCTCTCCGCACGCCCATGATTGAGGCCCTGCGCCTGATGGCCTGGCTCTCGCCGGGCTATCCCGTCGGCGCCTACGCCTACTCGCACGGGCTCGAGGCGGCGGTGGAGAGCGGCGAGGTCGGCGACGAGGCCTCGCTCACGGACTGGCTCGCCGACGTGATCGAGCACGGCTCGGGCCGCAACGACCTGATCTTCCTCGCCCAGGCCCACGCGGCGGCGCTCGCCGGGGATGCGCGGGGCCTGTCCGAGCTCAACGACCTCGCCCTCGCCCTCGCCCCATCGCGAGAACTGCACCTGGAGACGAGCCAGCAGGGCCGCAGCTTCCTCGACGCCACCGTGGCGGCCTGGGGCACGCCCGGGCTCGACCGCCTCGCCGCCGCCCTCGACGGTGCGGTGGCCTATCCGGTGGCGGTCGGCCTCGCGGCTGGTGCCCACCGCATGGCGCTCCCCCCGGTGCTGGCCGGCTTCGGCCTCGCCTTCCTGCAGAACCTCGTCTCGGCGGCCCTGCGCTGCGCCCCCATCGGCCAGAGCGCGGGGACACGGATCGTCGCCGCCCTGACGCCGCGGGTGACGGCGCTCGCCGCCGCGATCCCGGCCCTCGGGCTCGACGATCTCGGCAGCGCCACCCTGAATCTCGACCTCGGCTCGTTCCGGCACGAGACCCAGTATTCGCGCATCTTCCGCTCCTGAGGATCTGTCTTGAGGACCCCGTCATGACCTCCGCCAACGGCACCTCTCCCAACGGCCCGCTCCGCGTCGGCATCGGCGGCCCCGTCGGCTCCGGCAAGACCGCCCTGATGGAGCAGCTCTGCAAGCGTTTTCGCGATACCTACGAGATCTGCGCGATCACCAACGACATCTACACCAAGGAGGATGCCCGCCTGCTCACCGTGGCCGGCGCCCTGCCGGAGGAGCGGATCATGGGCGTCGAGACGGGCGGGTGCCCGCACACGGCGATCCGCGAGGACGCCTCGATCAACCTCGCGGCGGTGGCGGAGATGCGCCGGCGCTTCCCCAGGCTCGACCTCATCCTGATCGAGTCCGGCGGCGACAACCTCGCGGCGACCTTCTCGCCGGAACTCGCCGACCTCACCCTCTACGTCATCGACGTGGCGGGCGGCGAGAAGATCCCCCGCAAGGGCGGGCCGGGCATCACCCGCTCGGACCTCCTCATCGTCAACAAGACCGACCTCGCGCCCCTGGTGGGCGCCGATCTCGGCATCATGGAATCCGACACCAAGCGCATGCGCGGCGCCCGGCCATACGTGTTCTCGTCGCTCCGCGACGGCCACGGGGCGGATGCCATCGCGCGCTTCGTGGTCGAGGCCGGGGGCCTGAACTAGCCGGCGCGCCCACCGGCCGCTGAGACGCCGAAGGGCCCGGATCGCTCCGGGCCCTTTTTTATCCGATCGTCCTCGTCGCCGCTCAGGCGGCGCGCACGGTGGCGAGGAAGCGCTGGACCTCGGCGCTGAGATGCTCGGACTGGCGCGAGAGCTCGGAGGCCGCGCCCAGGACCTGGGCGGCCGCCGCCCCCGTCTCCTCGGCCGCCCCCGCCACCCCGGCGATGTTGGTGGTCACCGCCCCCGTGCCCATGGCCGCCTGGGCCACGTTGCGCACGATCTCCTGGGTGGCCGCCCCCTGCTCCTCCACCGCCGCCGAGATCGAGGTGGCCACGCCGCTGATCTCGTGGATGCGCGCCGCGATCCCGCCGATCGCCTCCACCGCCTGGCCCGTCGAGCCCTGGATCTGGGCGATGTGCCCGCCGATCTCCTCGGTGGCCCGGGCCGTCTGGTTGGCCAGCTCCTTGACCTCGGCCGCCACCACGGCGAAGCCCCGGCCCGCCTCGCCGGCGCGGGCCGCCTCGATGGTGGCGTTGAGCGCCAGCAGGTTGGTCTGGCCGGCGATCGAGGTGATCATCGTCACCACGTCGCCGATGCGCGCCACCGCCGTGTTGAGGGTCTGCACGAAGGCCGCCGTCTGGGCCGCCTCCGTCACGGCCGTCTGGGCCATGGCCGCCGAGGCGCTGACCTGGCGCCCGATCTCCTGGACCGACGAGCCGAGCTCCTCGGCCGCCGCCGCCACGGTGTTGACGTTCGAGGCGGCTTCCCCGGCGGCCGCGGCCACGCTGGTGGACTGGTTGGCGGTCTGGGTGGCGGTGCCGGCCATGCTCTGGGCGGTGGCCTGCAGCTCGGTGGCCGAACTCGTCACCATGCTGATGATGCCGCCCACCGCCCCCTCGAAGCGGTCCGCCATCGCCCGCATCCCCGCCTGGCGCTGCGCCTCCGCCCCCGCCCGCGCCAGGACCGTCTCCTCCTCGAGCCGGCGGGTCTGGAGCATGTTGTCCCGGAACACGCCGACGGCGGCGGCCATGTCGCCGATCTCGTCGCGGCGGGTCCGGGACGGGATGTCCACGGCGGTGTCGCCGCCCGCCAGCCGGCCCATGGTGCGGGTCATGCGCTCGATCGGACGCGCGACGCCGAACAGGCTGAAGAGCATCGCGCCGATGGCGGCCACCACCGAGATCGTCATCGCGATCCAGGCCATGAGCGCGGCCGAGCCGGCGCTGGCCATGCTCAGCGCGGTGCTGCGCTCGGCGCCCGCGCGGTTGAAGTCGACGGTCCGCTGCAGGGCCCGGATGGCGCCGTTGTTCAGGTCGGCCATCTCGGCGCTGGTGGTGAGCGCCAGGGCGTCGGCCTTCCGGCCCGCCTTCATCAGGCCGATGACCGTCTGCTGGCCTTCGGCGTAGCGCGCCCACAGGGGCGTGAAGCTGTCGTAGATCGCCTTCTCCTCGGCGGAGCTGATCAGCGGCTCGTAGGTCCGGCGCAGCCCGTCGAGGGCATCGAGGGCCTTCTTCAGGCCCGCCTCGTTCTCCGCCAGCGCCTGCGGCGTCTCGGAGGCGACGACGAAGCGGTACAGCTTCACCCGCACGTCGCGCGTCGCCGTGCTGATCGTGTTCACGACGTTGACCGAGGGGAGCCAGTTGGTCGCGACCTCGGTCACCTCGCGCTCGATCGCCCTGAGCTTCACGATACTGACCGCGCCCTGCCCCGCCGCGGCAATGCCGAGCAGGGTTATCGAGCCGATCAGGATGGATTTCAGGGACACACGCATCGTTGTGGGACCGTCCGGATTTGCATTCCGGCGGTAGACAACAGCTTCATGCTTAAGATGGCGTTATCGGAACGGCGCAGGGCCGCGCGATGACTGATTTGTCATCTTTCGGACAGTTCGCGCCGAACGGGCGATTACGTATTCGGTGGCACCTTCACCGATGGACGGCTGCCGCTATACGGTCCTTGCACCGGGCGAAGGGCATCAGATGCCCGCGTACCAGGGGAACCCGAGTTCGGCGACCATGCTGCCGCGGCCCTGGCCGAGGCCGTCGACCCGCTCCACCGCCTCGATGGCGCCGATGTATTTCAGGCTCTTGTAGCCGAGCTGGCGCTCGACCCGCAGGCGCACCGGCGCCCCGTGCGCCACCGGCAGGGCGCCGCCGTTCATGCCGTAGGCCAGGATGGTCTGCGGGTGGAGGGCGTCGAACAGATCGTAGCTGTCCCACCAGCCGTCGACGCTGCGCACCACGACGAAGCGCGCCTCCGGCTTCAGTCCGACCTCGGCCAGCAGGTGGGCCAGGGGCACGCCGGTCCAGCCGCCGATGGCCGACCAGCCCTGCTCGCAGGAATGCAGCGTGATCTGGGTGCGGGCCGGCATGGCCTTCAGGTCGGCCAGCGAGAAGGCGCCCGGGCGCGCCACGAGGCCGGTGACCGGGAGCTTCCAGTCGGAAAAGCCCAGCGCCTTCGAGCGCCGGTAATCGGCATTGTCGGGATCGGTGGTGTTGATGGTCGGGAAGACCGCCGAGATGGCGTCGGGTCCGAACTCGCGCACCAGGGGCTGGTGGCGCTGGAGCCAGCGCTGGACCGCGAAGGTCAGGCCGTTGCTCCAGTCGTAGGGCGAGGCGAGCCGTGACAGGGCGGGGGCGTCGCAGCCGCCGAGCAGGCCGGCGCCGATCAGGCTGCCCGAGCCGGCGAGGAGGCGGCGGCGCGAGAGGTCACGCATCGGGGGACTCCGTGAGGCGGTCTCGGGCGGCCAGGGAGGTCCGGGCGCGCTCGGGGGGAACGCGGAAGCGCCCGGTGATCATCGCGCGCATCAGGTTGCCGGCGCCGCCGACGAAGACCTGGGCCACGTGGACGACCAGGAAGAGCACCAGCAGGCAGGCGACGGCGAAGTGCAGGGTGCGCGCCGATTGCCGGCCGCCGAACAGGGCGAAGAGCTCCGGATAGGCCGCCGTGACCCCCGGCGACATGGTGAGGCCGGTGAGCACCATCAGGGGAAACAGCACGAACAGGACGACGAGGTAGGCGCATTTCTGCAGGGCGTTGTAGCGCAGGGCCTCGCGCCCGCGCGCCGGCTTGAGGCGGGCGTGGTCCGCAATCTCGCGGGCGAGGTGGGCCGGGGCCAGCTGGTCGCGGTCCGGCACGAGGTCGCGGGCGAAGTGTCCGCCCACGAAGGCGACGATGAGGTAGACGATCCCGTTGAGGACGAGCACCCAGGCGGCGAGGAAGTGCAGGTTGCGGCCCCAGCCCGTCTGCTCGAGGTTCACCGGCAGCGGCAGTTCGAGGGCCGCCGGCGCCCCGTTGGCCCCGGTCTCGCCCCAGAACAGGCGCGGGAGGGCGAGCAGGATGGCGATGCCGCTGACCACCAGGGCCAGGAACGCGACGGCGTTGAGCCAGTGGGTCAGGCGCACCCAGGCGGCGTGGCGGTGCACCAGGGACGGGCCCGGCTCCTCCGCCGGCGGCGGCCGGCTCACGCGGGCGCCCGCAGCACGTCGAGGCGATAGCGCTCGGTGCGGCCCCTCCGGTCGGCGTCGAGGCCCCCCCGGGTGAGATCGATCAGCGTCTCCACCGCCGCGTCGGCGCTCAGGGGGAAGTTCGTCTCGCCGAGCCAGTGGACGAGGACGACCTCGCCCCCCGGTTTCAGCGCCGCCACGAGCCGTTCGGCGATGCGGACGAGGTCCCCGGGCGCGAAGAAGTACAGCACCTCCGAGAGCACCACGAGGTCGAACCGGCCCGGCGGCCATTCCGCCGGCACCGCGGCGCGCAGGAAGCGCACCTGCGGGCATTCCGCGCAGCGGGCGCGGGCGGCGTCGAGGGCGGTCTCGGCCACGTCGAGGGAGAGCAGGGCCTCGCAGCGCTCGGCCAGCCGGCGGGTCAGCACGCCGATGGAGCAGCCGACCTCCAGGGCCTCCGCGTAGGTCTCGCGGCCGAGGGCCGCCAGGGTGGCGTCGTACTTGGCGTGCTCGTAGGGGCTGGTGGTGAACGCCCACGGATCGGGGTTCGTGGCGTAGAGTTCGGTGAAGTAGTCCGGCGGCAGCGTGTGCGGGGAGCGTGTCATGGACCTCGACGCCTAGAGTTCGGCCGCAACCTCGTCAGAGATAGGTCCGCCCGCCGGATCGCGCCAGAGGAGGTCGGCCGGCTGCGGGGCGGCCAGGACGTGGGCCGCCGCGCTGGTCAGGGCCCGGTCCGGGCCGGGCTGGCGCAGGTAGGTGGCGAGGTCGCGCGCCAGGCGTTCGAGGGGATGCGGGCTGAGAAAGCCCGCGAGCCCCACCGAGCGGTGGGCCCGCTCCAGGACGTCGAGCCCGGCCCGCTCCACCGCGAGGCGGGTGAGGTTGACGTAGGCGATCACCCGGTCGGGCTCCGCCTCCGGGTCGGCGGCGAGCCGCGCGGCGTGACCGACGAAGAGCCGGGCGCTCTCCACCGCGATCGCGGCCTCGCCGAGGCGGGCGGCCTGGTGCGGGTCGCCGCCGCGCCCCGTGGTCCGGAGATGCGTCCGCAGGGCGTCGAACACCGCCTCGATGCCGCCGAGCTGCACGGCGGCGAAGCGCCAGGCTCCGCCGGAGAAGTGCGGCTCGGAAAAGTAGTCGTCGGGGCCGCCGACGAAGCTGTCGGGACCGGCCGGCAGGCCGCTGAAGTCGAGGATGCCCGAGGTCGAGGCGCGCATGCCCTGCGCCCGCCAGCCCGACAGATCGGCACGGGTGCCGGGCTCCAGGTCCACCACGAGCATCTGCTGGCGCCCGTCCGGCCGGCGTGCGGTGACGAGGGGGCGGGTCACCGCCCCGGCCCCGGAGGCGAAGGACTTCACCCCCGCCAGAACCCAGGAATCGCCCGCCGCGCCGCCGGTGTTCTCCGAGGCGATGCCACCGGTTTTTTCGAGGCTGAGGCCGCCGGCTTGCTCGAGGCCGGGGCCGCCGGCTTTCTCGAGGCTGAGGCCGCCGGCCTGGGGCTGGGTGTTCCAGACGCCGAACAGGTGGCCCCCGCGGGCATCGGCCGCCAGGCGCTCGGCCACGGCCGGCTCGGCATAGCGCAGCACCAGGGAGAGGGCATTGACGTGCCCCTCGTAGAGGCGGCCGAGGGCGAGGCTGCCGCGCCCGATCTGGGTCAGGAGATCGGCCAGGACCGGCGCCCGCTGGGGCGCATCGAGGCCGGCGCCGCCGAGCGCCACCGGCAGCGGCGCCACGAGCAGGCCGACCGCATGGGCGTGGGCGACGTCCTCGGCGGGAAACCCGCCGTTCCGGTCGAGGTCGTCGGCGCGTTCGGCCGCGAGGCGGGCGACGGCCCGCGCGGCGGCCGCGATTCGAGCCGGGCCGAGATCGATGCAATCCTGTGGAAGGGCATTCATCTCCGCAACATGGATCACGGCTGCGCGACCACCAGGGCGGGTTGCGTACCAAACCCGGCTTATCCCCGCGTCAAAGCGCGTCGGCGGTCGATCCGATTCCTGCCGCGGCCGGCGTCACCGGGGCTCGGACGCCCGCCCGCCGCGCCGGTCGAGGCGCCCTGCGCGCAGGTCGGCGAGCATGTCCCGCACCATTCCGCTCACGGTCAGCACGGAAAAGACGCCGATGGCCACCACGAGGGCGGCTCCGACCAGCATCTTGGCGGTCTCGATATCCACGGTCAGGGTCCTCGAATACACATCCGGCTCGTCGCACGTCGCGACGAAAACCATGACGACCCGGTTAAACTACGCTCCGGCGCCGCGCCTGAGCAGTCCGGGCTGAGGTAACGCTGCCATGCGCGCGTCCGGTCGCGGGCGGTGCGGCCGCACACGCCCGCCGGTCCGCGACCCTGTCGGCGATCCGGTCGGCGCCGCGCGGGGGCCTTCCGGATCGGGCCGCGGCCTGCCGGAATCCGCGCGGGACAGGGCCGTCCCGCGGGTTCAGGTCGGGCGCTGCATGACGTGGAGGACGGCATCGTTCACGGCGTCGGGCAGGACGCTCATATGCGTGCGGCCGGGAATGAGCCGGAACCGGCTGTCGCAGCCGGGAATCCGGCCGAGCCGCTCCGCCATCGCCCGGGCCAGCTCGACGGTCCGGGCGGTGTCCAGGCGGTCCTGGCGCGCCGCGCGGTCGGGGGCCCCCTCCTGGAACGGCGCCAGTTCCGCCTCGTAGGCCCCCGCCAGCAGGAGGACGCGCGCCGGGACGGGCGGTCCTCGCTCGAGGCGCTCGAGGCTCCGGAGCACGATCCGGTCCTCCCAGTAGATCGACGGGCTCGCGGCGATCCAGTGCGAGAAGGCGTCGGGCCTGCGGGCGAGGGCGTAGAGGACGAACAGGCCGCCGAAGGAATGTCCGAAGAGGGCCTGCCGCGCGGGGTCGACCCGGCAGCGCCGCGCAATCGCGGGCCGCAGGACCGTCACGACGAAATCCAGGAAGGCGTCGGCGCCGCCGGTCCGGATCACCGGGCCGCCGGCCGTGTGCGGCGGATAGGATCGGCCGGGCGGCGGAGTGTAGTCCCAGGACCGGCGCAGGCCGTCATAGGCCTCCGCCCCGGGATATCCGATGCCCACGACGGCGAACCGGGAGGCGATCCCGGTGGCATCCGGGTACGGCGCCTGCGCCCGCTCGATCTCGATGGCCGTGGCCGTCACCGCGTTGCCGTCGAGCAGGTAGAGGACCGGCCAGCCGGCGGCGGGCGCCTCGCCGGGCGGAACGTAGAGCGTGATCCGCCACGGGGCCCGCCCGCCCTCGCCCCCGAGATCGAAGCTGACGGCGCCGGGCAGACGCGCCGGCTCGTCGGGGCCGGGTGCCGGGCTCGCCAGGGTCCGGGCGCTCCGCATCGGCCAGGCGGCCGCCAGGAGGCGCGCGACGCCGCGCCGCGAGAAGGACCGACGCATCAGCTACCACCGGTAGATCAGGCTGCCGATCACGGTCGCGGGGGCGCCGCGATAGCAGAACCCGGCCTGACAGGTGAAGTAGTCGCGGTCGAAGATGTTGTTCGCGTTCACCTGGGCCCGGAAGCCTTGGTACTTCGGATCGAGGGCCGCGAAATCGTACGCGAGCAGCGCGTCGAACAGCGTCACGGTCGGGTTGCGGACCGTGTTCTCGTCGTTGGCGAAGCTGTTGGCGTTGAAGCGGATGCCGCCGCCGAGCGTCAGCCCGCGCAGCGCGGAACCCGGCGGGAACAGGTAGCTGAGGAAGCCCGTGACGGTATCCCCCGGAATGCCGGACAGGAACCTGCCGTCCAGGGCCTGGCCCGCGGCCGAGGTCTGGGTGAGATAGCGCAGGTCGAGATGGGTGTAGGCGAGGGTCAGGTTGGTGCCGGGCGCGAAGTTCGCGATGGCCTCCATCTCGAAGCCGCGCGACTCGACGGCGCCCGTCGCCACCTGGAAGGCGACGTTGTTGGGGTCCGTGCGCAGGACGCTGCTCTGGACGATGTCGAAGCCGGCGAACCCCGCCTGGATGTTCGTGCCCGGGATCAGGTATTTGACGCCCGCCTCGATCTGGTCCCCTGTCGCCGGCCGGAAGGCGCGCCCGGCGGCGTCGGCGCCCGGTTGCGGCGCGAAGGTGGTCGCGTAGCTGGCATAGGGCACCAGCCCGGGGGCCAGGAGATAGTTGAGGCCGACCCGACCCGTGAAGGCCTGGTCGTTCTGCCGGGTCGCGGCCGCGGGGGCCGCGGTCGTGGTCTGGGACACCCAGTCGTAGCGCCCGGTCAGGGTGAGTACGAAGCGGTCGAACCGGGCCTGCTCCTGCAGGTACAGGCCGACCTGATCCTGGCTCTGCGCGGTGCGCAGGCCCAGCAGCGGCGCGAGGATCGGCTGCTGGCCGTCATTGCGCGTGACGAGGTTGAGATCGGGGGCCGTCCCGAAGCCGAAGCGGTAGTTGAAGTCGGAATGCGCGTAGTCGAGTCCCGCCACCAGCGTGTGCGCGACCGGCCCGGTGGCGACGTGCGCCTCGATCTGGTTGTCGAGGGTGATCTGGCTGAGGAACTGGCGCGAATATCCGGTCGAACGGCTGGCGCTCGTGCCGTCCGGGCTGAGGGCGGCGATCGACGCGTAGCGATAGTCGTTGCCGATGTCGTAGAAGCGGAAGTTCTGCCGGAAGATCAGATCCGCGTCGAAGCGGTGCTCGAACGCGTAGCCGACGCGGCCCTGCTGCTGGCGGAAGTCGTTGAAGGCCGGGTCGCCCGAATAGAGGCGCGTCGGGCGCAGGTTCTGGTTGAAGAACGTCGTGCTGCCCGGAAGCTTGGTTTCCTGGTACTCGCTCAGGAAGGTGAAGGTGGTATCGGCCGACGGTTTCCAGGTGAAGGACGGCGCGATGTAGCTCCGGTCGTCCGAGCCCCCGGGGATGAAGGTGTCCGACTGGCGCCGGATGCCGGTGACGCGGTACGCGAGCGTGCCGCCCGTGCCCTCGACCGGGCCGCCGATGTCGAAATTGCCCTGGTAGCGGTCGAAGTTGCCGACCTGCAGCTGCACCTCGCCGAAGGGCGTGAAGACCGGCCGCTTCGTGGTGACGTCGAGGATGCCGCCGGGCGAGCCGAGGCCGTAGAGCCCGGAGGCCGGCCCGCGCAGGATCGTGGCGGCCTCGATGCCGTAGGGCTCGATCCGCGGCACCGTCAGGCCGGACGCGACCTGGCGCAGACCGTCCCGGAAGATTCCGTCATAGGTCAGGCTGAAGCCCCGGACGTAGAACGAATCGAAGCGCGGATCGAAGCCGAAGACGTTCGAGGAGACGCCGGCCACGTAGCCGATGGCCTCGTTGAGGGTCTGGACGTTGCGGTCGTTCAGCGCTTCCCGGGTGAGCACCGTGACCGATTGCGGGGTCTCCAGCAGCGGCGTGTTGGTCTTGGTCGCCGTGGGACTGATCCGGGCCGTGTAGCCGGTGACCCCGGAGGGGCCGCCGCCCCCGCCGCTGGTCGCGGCCGTCCCGCCGTCCCCGCCGCTGAGATTGGCCCCGCTGCCGGAGGCGGGCCCCGCGGCCGTGCCCTCGACCGAGAGCTGGTCGAGCTGCACGCTTCGTTCCTGGGCCGCCGCGGTTCCGGCGAGGGCGGTCGTGGCGAGGAGCAGGGCGAGGCCTGAGGAGCGGTTGGGCATGACGCACGCTGTTACGCGCCCGAAGCGGCGCAGTAACCGAGTCATGACCCGTCAGAAAACACCAGGCAAGATGAAGATGTTGTCTAAACAGCACACTTAGAGCACTTCAAATCTGAAGCAATTCTAAGGTATTGTGGTATGAAGACGAGCAGAGTGCTGATTTTTGCTAGGTCGTTACCAGCTCTCCTGCCTGGTCCTTGGTCGCGTCGGTCGGGTCTCGTCGGTCGGGTCTCGCGGCGGGTCCGGGGTCCCGCGGCCTAGCTCCAGGCGTGGAAGGGCGGGTTCACGCCGTTGAGGGCGTGGTTGCCGACGATCGCGTATTTCCAGCGCACGGGATCGTGGAGCGTGTGGGTGCGGGCGTTGCGCCAGTGCCGGTCGAGATTGTGCTCGGCCAGCGTCGAGCGGGTGCCGGCGAGCTCGAACAGGGTGTTGGTGGTGGCGAGCGCCACCTCGGTGGTGAGCACCTTGGCCTCCGCCACCGCCAGCTGCGCGGCCGCCACGGTCTCGGCATCGGGAGCCGCCACGGCGGCGTCGAGGGCGAGGCCGGCCCGGTCGAGCAGCGCCTCGGCCGCATGCAGGCGGATCGTGAGGTCGCCGACGATGCGGATGGTGTGGGGATCGTCGGAGGCGCGCTCGAGCCCGCTGTCGATCCAGGGGCGGGACTTGGTGCGCACGAAGTCGATGGTCTCGGCCAGCGCCGCCCGGGCGATGCCCGCGTCGACGGCGGCCTGGATGATCTGGAAGATCGCCCCGTCGGCGCTGGGCTGCGCATAGCCCTTCCAGGCCGGCACCAGGTGGGATTTCGGCACCCGCACGCCGTCGATCCGCACGGTGCCGCTGGCGGTGGTGCGCTGGCCGAAGCTCGACCAGTCGTCGATCACCGTCAGCCCGGGCGCGTTGCGCTCGGCGATGGCGTACCAGGCCCGGCCCTCGTCATCGAGGGCCACGATGGGCACGAGGTGGGCGAGCAGCGCGCCGGTGGCGTAGAACTTGGTACCGTGCACCAGCACGTGGTCGCCGTCCTCCACGAAGCGGGTCTGGAAGTCGGCGGCGCGGGGTGTGCCGATCTCCGAGAAGGCGTTGCCGAACCGGGTGCCGGCCAGGACGAGGCCGAACAGCAGGGCCTTCTGGGCCTCGTCCGAGACCGTGTCGATCGAAGCCACGATGCCGAGGTGGTTCTGGGCGATCTGCCCGATGGACGGATCGGCCGCCGAGACGATGGCGATGACCCGCGCCAGGGTCTCGTAGGACAGCCCCGGCCCGCCATGGGCCCGCGGCACGTTGATTGACCACAGGCCGCTCTGCGAGAACGCGTCGAGCTCGGCCAGGGGGCGGCGCCCGGTGCGGTCGCGCTCGGAGGCCCCCGCCCGGAACGTCTCCGCCAGGGCGTGGGCGACGCGCAGGGCCTCGGCCGCGTCGCGGATGACGTGGGCCGGCGCGGCCGGGCGCGCCGGGCCGGGTGCGCCGGCGGGCCAGCGCTCGGTGTCGCGCGGGGGCGGGCCGACGGCGATGTCGGGGCTGACGGCGATGTTCATGCGGTGTCTCCGGATCGGGTGGCGAGGTCGGGGGGCCGGTTCGGCTCAGGCCGCCCGCGCCCGCTCGGCGCGGGCCGCCTCCAGGGCGCGGACCCGCGGGATGACGTGTTCGCCGAAATACGCGACCTCCTCCTGGAAGTGCAGGAAGGCGAGGAGCGCCAGGTCGACGCCGGCCTCCTTCAGGGCCACGATGCGCTCGGCGATCTGGTCCGGCGTGCCGATCAGGTTGGTCTTGAAGCCGTCGTTGTACTGGACGAGGTCCTCGAAGCTCGACTTCGCCCAGTTGCCCTCGCCCTCCGGCGAGGCCTTGCCGGCGTTCTTCACCTCGTGCCCGAAGGCCTTCACGGCGTCCGGATCGGCCTGGTCGATGATCTCCTGGAGGACGGCGCGGGCCTCGCCTTCCGTGTCGCGGGCGATGACGAAGGCGTTGACGCCGACCTTCACCGCGTGGCCGTTGGCGCGCGCCTTGGCCTGGATGTCGTCGACCTGGGCCCGGATGCCCTCGGGCGTGTTGCCGTTGGTGAAGTACCAGTCCGAGACCCGGGCCGCCATGTCGCGCGCCGCGCGGGACGACCCGCCCTGGAAGATCTCAGGCTGCGGATCGGCGGGCTTGGGCTTCAGGGTGTAGTCGCTGTAGCGGTAGAAATCGCCCCGGAAGGTGAAGTTGTCCTGGGTCCAGATCCCCCGCAGGGCGCGGATGAACTCCTCCGAGCGGCGGTAGCGCTCGTCATGGTCGAGCCACGGCTCGCCGATGGCGCGGAACTCGCCCGAGAACCAGCCCGAGACCACGTTGATGGCGATGCGCCCCTCGGTGAGCTGGCTGATCGTGGCGATCTGCTTGGCGGCGAGCGTCGGGTTCCAGGGCCCGGGCAGCAGGGCGGCGATGACCTTCAGCTTCGAGGTCGCGGCCAGAAGCGCATGGCTGAAGGCCACGGATTCGTGCTGGTACTCGGCGCCGTAGCCGGCGGTGAAGCGGATCTGCGTCAGCGCGTAGTCGAACCCCGCCGCCTCCGCGATCTGGGCCAGGCGCCGGTTGTAGGGCGCGTCCCAGCCCGTGCGCTGGGGAATTTTGCTGATGACGAGGCCGCCCGAGACGTTGGGGACCCAGTAGGCGAAGCGGATCGGCTCGTTGCCGTCGCGAAACTCAGGTTGAAAGCCCATGATCACACCCATGCGTTCCCGCGGAACGCGGACATGCGCGCTCCGGTGTTCGAATTCCGTCGAATGAATACAAAAGTCGAAGCCATCACGGCGTCGTGAAGACTGGATTAGTCCGGGGACATGCTCTGCTTTGTCGTTCCATGTCTGGAACCGCGTCTAGAATTGCTGGGAGATGTGCCGACGTCAAAGGAAGCAAACGGCTTTTTTCGACCCGGATGGGAAAGCTCCTTCCCCCATTCGCCGGCGCGGCCGAAGGTTTGCCCCGCGGGCGGCGGCCCGGAGGCCGCGAGCGCCGATCCGGCGCGTCGGCGGCGGTCGCGGGGTCGTCCCCGCCGAAGGATGCCCTTATTGTGGGCGGGCGGCGGCGGTTAAATCCAATCAATGGGATTGGATTGATAGTTTCGCTGTCTTTTCGTGCAGGTCGATGCTGATAACATGGGCATGCATGCGAAATTGCTGATCTCTTAAGCTTGTCGCCTGAATTGCTGTTGCCTCATGAAACTGGTCGTTTAAGGACGCGTTAACTGGTCGCTTCTACGGTCGAACCACCGTCCATTTGAAAGCCGAAGCGTCCGATATCGGTTCACCCAGGAATTCCGTCCATGATGGCCGCGTCCCGCCCACCGCTCGTGGTTCTCCTCGCCGGAGACGAGTTGACCCGCTCCATCACCACGAGCTGCCTCGAGATGTCGGGCTACGACGTCCTCGGCGCCCGCACGGCCGGCGAGGTGGAGAGCCTGCTCCTGGCCCAGACGGGCCGGCGCCGGGTCGACGTGCTGGTGACCGATGCCGACGTGCGCGACACGGTGGACGGCCTCTCCCTCGCCGGCGTCGCCCGCTGCCTCGATCCCACGGTGGGCGTGGTCTACACCGCCCGCTCCCCGCGCCGGCTCGACGCCGAGGCCCTCGAGCCGGGCGCCCTGCGCCTGCGCACGCCCTATCACGGGCACCAGCTCGTGGCCCTCGTCGCCGATCTGCTGGCCTCGAGCGCCGTCGGACCCGATTACGGCCGCGCGGCCGCCTGACTCGATCCCGCTCTCCCTTCCGGACCGGGGCCGTGCCTCGCCCCCGATCGGCCGCGGCACGGATGAGGGATGCGCGGCCACGATCCGTCGGGGTAGGAAACGGGCAACCGTCGTCCCGAACGGCGCCCGCCCCAATCCTGCGAGGCCCGCGTCTTGTGCGGGACCCGCGTCCGGCAAGATTCGGGTCCTGCAAGACCTGTGTGTTACAGGACCTCCATCTTGCAGGACCTCCATCTTGCAGGACCTCCATCTTGCAGGACCTCCATCTTGCAGGACCGATATCCCGGAAGACCGGTGGCGCGGTTCCTGCGCGGGGCGTGCCGGAACGCGAGAGCCGATGATCAGCGCCTTCGACCTCTTCAAGATCGGGATCGGCCCGTCGAGTTCGCATACCGTCGGCCCGATGGTGGCGGCGCTGCGGTTCCGCACCCGGGCCGAGGGCCTGCCCGGGCTCGCCCGCATCCAGGCCGAGATCTTCGGCTCCCTTGCCTGGACCGGGCGCGGGCACGGCACCGACACGGCGATCTTCCTCGGGCTCCTCGGCCACGACCCGCGCTCCGTCGACCCGGATGCGGTCGCCGGCCTCGTCGCGGACCTGGGGGCGGCCAAGCGGCTCGGCCCCGGCGGGCCCGCCTTCGACCCGGGCACCGACCTCGCCTTCAACTTCGCCGACGTGCTGCCGCTGCACACCAACGCCCTGCGCTTCCGCGCCCTCGACGGCGCCGGCGCGACCCTTGCTACCGAGACCTACTACTCGATCGGCGGCGGCTTCGTGGTGACCGAGGCTGAGGCCGCGCCGGGGGGCGAGGCGGATTGCCCCCTGCCCTATGCCTCCGCGGCCGGCCTGCTCGCCCTGTGCCTGCGCGAGGACCGCACGATCGCACAGGTGCAGTTCGCCAACGAGTGCGGTTCGCGCGCGCCCGAGGCGGTGGAGGCCGGTCTCGACGCCATTCGCGACGCGATGTTCGCCTGCATCGACCGGGGCCTGCGCCAGGACGGCGAATTGCCCGGCGGCCTCAAGGTGCGCCGCCGGGCCAAGCGCCTGCACGACGACCTCACCGCCGGGCGCCTGCGCAACGCCCGCGCCGCCCACGAGATCGTGGACTGGATCAGCCTCTACGCGCTGGCGGTGAACGAGGAGAACGCTTCGGGCGGGCGCGTGGTGACGGCGCCCACCAACGGCGCGGCCGGGATCGTGCCGGCCGTGCTGCGCTACGCCCGCGATTTCTGCCCCGACTGGTCGGAGGCCCGCGCGCGGGAGTTCCTGCTGACCGCCGCGGCGGTGGGCGGCCTGATCAAGACCCGGGCGTCGATCTCCGGCGCCGAGGTCGGCTGCCAGGGCGAGGTCGGCTCGGCGGCCGCGATGGCGGCGGCGGGGCTGGCGGCCTTCCTGGGTGGCAGCCCGGCCCAGGTGGAGAACGCCGCCGAGATTGCGATGGAGCACCATCTGGGCATGACCTGCGATCCCATCGGCGGCCTGGTCCAGATCCCCTGCATCGAGCGCAACGCCTTCGGGGCCAACAAGGCGGTGGTGGCCGCCTCCCTGGCCCTGCGCGGCGACGGCATCCACCGGGTCAGCCTCGACGAGGTCATCGAGACCATGCGCCAGACCGGCCACGACATGCAGGCCAAGTACAAGGAAACCTCGCTGGGCGGCCTGGCGGTCAACGTCGCGGCCTGCTGAGCGGCCCAATCGCGCATCATGTGACCGCTCGTCTAGGAAGAGGACCAGAAATAGCCTCCGGATCGGTCCTTGTTCCAACGGCGCCCAAAGGAAACCTTATTGAATAAGGACTGAATTCAAAAAAGATCGGGACGGGAGCTGTGCGATCCCCGCAGTTGATCATTGGAGAGCCGGACCAGATCCGCCCGAGTAAGGATGGCTCCGTTTCGGTCCGCCACGGTCAACGTCGCATCCGGTGGCAGGGCATCCGGTGGCAGGCCGCTCGCGGACAGGTTCCCGGCGAGCCGAGCGATATCGATGCTGGTGAGGATCGATGCTGGTGAGGACCGTGGCCCGCCGGGCCGGTCATCCTGGCCGCGGATGGGTCGCGCGAAGGGGAGCGTGGGTTGGTTCGTGACGCGACCGGCGACGTCGTCCCCCACGGCGAACGGACCCGTGCGCATCCACGCGCTGTCCGTCTGCCTCAGGCGCGGGCTTGGCGGTCCCCACGGCGATCGTCGGGCGGGATCATGTCCAGGAGGGTCTCGAAGACGAAGGGCTTCTCCATGAGGGGGATCCCCACGGCACGGGCTCGCGTCCGGATGGCCGGATCGGGATGCCCGGTGATCAGGATCACGGGGATCTGGGCGTCGAGATCCCGCAGCCGGCCCACCACCTCCAGGCCCGGAAGGCCCGGCATGACCTGATCGAGGAGGACACAGCGGGGTTCGGGGCCGGGAAAGGCCTCCAGGAGATCCAGGCCGCTCCTGAAGGCCTGGACCGAGAAGCCCTCGCCCTCGAGCAGGAAGCGGGTCGAATGCAGGATCGCGGGGTCGTCGTCGACGACGAAGATGAAGGACTTGCGGTTCGACGCCATCGGGCTCGCCTGCGGGCACGGTGTTGGAGCGGGTGCAGGGCGACAGGATGGGAAGAGGCTCCGTCCTTCGCCTTGACCTGGCTCAAACCCGACCCGTCTCAAACTCGACTTGGCTCGAACTCGACTTGGCCCAGACTCGAGTTGGCCCAGACTCGATCTGGCGCGAGGCCGCCTCAGGACAGGCCCGCCAGAACGGACCATCGCACCAGCTCCTGCAGGCTGGCCGCCTGGGTCTTGGCCATGAGCTTGGCCCTGTAGATCTCGACGGTCCGCGGGCTGATGTCGAGCGCCCGGCCGATGTCCTTGCTGGAGCCGCCCGCGACGAGGCGGTCCATCACCTGGCGCTCGCGCTCGCTCAGGGTACCCACCCGGCGGACGAACTCGTCGAGGGTGGGGTCGGCGCCCCTGGCCGGTCCCTCCCGGTTCAGGGCCGAGCGCAGCGCCTGCAGCAAGGCCTCGTCGCCGAACGGCTTCTCGACGAAGTCGCAGGCCCCGAGCTTCATCGCCTCCACCGCGAGCGGCACGTCCCCGTGTCCCGTCATCATCACCACGGGGAGCGTGTGGCCGGCCGCCCGCAGGCGGCGCAGCAGCTCCAGCCCGTCGATGCCGGGCATGCGGATATCGGTCAGGACGCAGCCGCGCGCCGGCTTGACCAGCGTGTCGAGGAGGTCCGTCCCGGCCTCGTAGAGCGCGATCTCGAATCCGGCGGTGTCGAGCAGGAAGCCGACCGAATCCCGCATGGCCGGGTCGTCGTCCACGACGTGCACGAGGCTAGCGGCCATGGATCGGGTCTCCCTCGGGGGCGGTCACCAGCGTCAGGCGGAAAGTGGCCCCGCCGGCCGCGTTGCGCTCGACCGTGAGGCGCCCGCCATGCGCCTCGATGATGGTGCGGCAGATCGAGAGCCCGACCCCCATCCCGCTGGCCTTGGTGGTGACGAAGGGCTGGAACAGCCGGTCCGCGACCGCGTCCGCGATGCCGGGGCCGGTGTCCGACACCGTGATCTCGACCAGGTCCGCGCAGAGCGCACGGGCGTCGACGGCGATCTCGCGCCGATCGCTCTGCTGCATGGCCTCGCGCGCGTTGCGCATCAGGTTGACCAGGACCTGCTGGACCTGGACGCGGTCGGCCAGCACCGTCGTCACGCCGGGGGCGATGCGGATGCGGGTGGCCACGCCCTGCTCGCGGGCGCCGACCAGGGCCAGGGCGCCCGCCTCCTCGATCAGCCGCGCGACCGGCTCGAGCCGGCGCTCGGTCTCGCCGCGTGTCACGAACTCCCGCAGGCGGCGGATGATCTGCCCGGCCCGCAGGGCCTGCTCGGCGGTCTTGTCGAGGACCTCGATGGTCTTGGCGATGGCCTCGGGGTCGGGCTTCGCCAGCAGGCGGCGGCAGCCCTTGGTGTAGTTGGCGATGGCGCCGAGGGGCTGGTTCAGCTCATGGGCCAGGGTGGAGGCCATCTCGCCCATCGCGCTCAGCCGCGAGACGTGGACGAGGTCGGCTTGCAGTTCCTGCAGGCGGGCCTGGGTCCTGTGATGCTCGGTCAGGTCGTTGATGAAGCCGGTGAAGAAGACCTGGTCGCCCGAGCGCATCTCGCCGATGGCGAGCTCCATCGGGAAGGGCGTGCCGTCCGCCCGCCGGCCCGTCACGACGCGGTTGGTGCCGATGATGCGGCGCTCCCCGGTTCGCCGGTAGTGGTCGAGGTAGCCGTCATGCGCGCCGCGCATCGGCTCGGGCATCAGGATGCGGACGTTTTGCCCGACGGCTTCGGCGGCCGCGTAGCCGAAGAGGCGCTCGGCGGCCGTGCTGAAGGAGGTGATGATCCCCGCTTCGTCGATGACGACCATGGCCTCGGGCACGGTGTCGAGGATCGAGCGCAGATGCGCCTTGCGGGCGCGCAGGTCCGCCTCGGCCTGCTTCTGCTCGTGGATGCTGAGGATCACGCCGCGATGCCGCGCCGGCCGGCCATCCGCGTCGAGGCTCACCCGTCCGCGCGAGCGCAGCCAGCGGAGGTGGCCGTCCGGCCGCAGGACCCGGTAGTCGACCTCGTAGCTCCCGCCCTCGCGCAACACCCGCTGGATGGCATCCGCCCGCGCTTGGCGGTCGTCGGGATGGACCAGGGCCTGGGAGGCCGCGAAGGTGGTGAGCCGCTCCGGCGGAACGCCGAAGAGCCGGGCGCAGGTCGGCGAGACCGAGACGCGGCCGCGCGGGATGTCCAGGGACCAGATGCAGATGCCCACGTCGTCCAGGGTCTGCCGGAGTTCCTCGATGGTCGGCGGGCCGTCGCCGTCCTCATCGGGCGCCATCGGGGCGATCGGATCCGTCATCGTCGACGCCTCCGGAAGAGACCTCGGGTCGAACCGAGGAGGGTGTCGTCGTCGGCGTTACGCAATGAGGCCGGCATCGGACCGGAGCTCCGCCCGGCCGCGCGCCTCTTCGCACGCGACCGCGCCTCACGGTTCCTGGAACGGCAAGCTATTCGGTTTGCTTCGCCGGGGATAGTCGGCGGATGCCGCCCGCCCTTCCGTCCGGAGGGCGTTGCGGCGACGGCGACCGTTTGCGCTGGATCAAGGCTCTTCGGGTTCGACGGGACGAACACTGGGACCGGCAAGGACCGGAGACCCGCCATGTCGAAGAACCCATCCTCCCCACTCTCGGCGATCCGAGACGTCTTCGTCGGCACCGCCGTGGCGGGCGAGCGCGAGGACGCATCCGCCGCCATCGGCTACGGGCTGACGCTCGCCAAGGCCGCAGGCGCGCACCTGACCGTACAGTCGGCGTCCTGGCGCCTCTCGGGCGACGACGCCTGGCTGGGCGACTTCGACTACGCGGGCGTCGCGGCCATCGACCGTCGCCTCGATGCCCTGGCGCGATCCATCGCGGAGCGCTCCGCCGGGGACGCGGCCCAGGCCGGCGTGGTCTGCACCACGGAAACGCCGAGCCTTCCCTACCCGGATATCGTGAGCCGGTTGGCCGGGCAGGCACGCCTCTACGACCTGACCGTCCTGGATGCCGGGCCACGGACCTATGATCTCGACCGCGAGATGATCGAGAAGGCCTTGTTCGCCAGCGGCCGCCCCGTCATCGCCGTGCCGCCGGGCGCGGATGCCTTCGCCTCCCGGCGGATCGTCCTGGCCTGGGACGGCAGCGCGCAGGCGGCGCGGGCGGCCAACGAGGCGATGCCGTTCCTGCGCTCGGCCGACCTGGTCGAGATCGTGTGCGTCGCCGATCCCGAGGACCTCCACGCGTCCGTCCCCGGTGCCGAGTTCGCGCCTCACCTCGTGCGCCACGGCGTGAACGTCACCGTCGTGGACATTCCCAGGTCGGACGGCATCGCGGAGACGCTGCGCAATCAGGCACGGATGCTGCGGGCGGACCTGATCGTGCTGGGGGGCTACCGACATTCCCCCGTGCGGGAGTTCTTCTTCGGGGGCGTGACACGCTCGCTCCTTCGAGGCAGCCCGGCCCCGCTCTTCCTGGCCCATTGAGGATGGAGGAGACCGTGATGACTCCGAGACGACGTTCCCTTCGCCATCCCGCGGGACGGATCGCGAGGGTGGATAATCCGCCCCGACCCGGTTCGCAGCGCGACGGGGCGCGGGCGTCGGACCGACCCGGGCAGCCTGAGCGTCCCGCGGAGAAGGACGACCGGGCGAAGGACGACTGGATGAAGCCCCTGGACGATGACGACCGCCGGGCACTGGAGGCCGCCTGGGGCTTCGTCGAATAGCCCGGGCAGGCGGAACGGCCCGGGGCTCGGGATGCCACCCGGGATGCTGCGCATGACCTCGTCGAGCCGACGCGGCGACCCCCGAACAGCGCAAGCGATACGCGCGCGCGGGGCGTCAATGGCTCATCAGGCAGCAGACGGGTGTCGTCCGGAGGATGTCGTGAGTCATGCCGCCGAAGATCCATTCCCGCAGGCGTGACCGGCCGTAGGCCCCCATGACGATGAGGTCGGCGTACTCGCGCCGCACGAACCGGACGACCTCCTCGGCCTCGCCGCGAAGCGCGGGGGCCAGGACATGCAGGGTGACGTTGGCGCCGTGTCGCGTCAGGTGGCCCGCCACGGCCTCGATCCCCTGCGCCGCCGCCCCGTCGCCCACCGAGACGAGGAAGACGTGGTCCGCCTGCCGGAGGAAGGGCAGTGCCGCCGGGATGGCCCGTCGTGCCTCGAGGGTGTCCTTCCAGGCGACGGCGATGCGGTCGGCGCTGAGGTGCTCGGCATCGGGTGGGACGACCAGGACGGGACGTCCCGCCTCCATCAGCAACGGGCCGGGCAGCACCGTCATCGCACCCGGCACGGCATCGGCCGGGCCACGGCGCCCGACTTCCACGAGATCCGCCGCGCGCGCCTCCCGGACGAGGTTGGCCGTCGGGTCGCCCTCCGTCGAATGCCAGGCGGTGCGGGGGGCCTCGCCGGCATGGCGCGTGAACACGTCTCGGACCCGGGCCGCCTCGTCACGGGATCGGCGTTCCTCGGCAGCGCGCAGGATGGCGTCCTCCTGCGGGTTCGCGAAGGCAGAGGGTTCGAGGATCGATCGGGCCGCCGCGCCGGTCAGGTCCGCCTCGAAGCGCCGCGCCAGGCCGGCGGCGAGCCGGACGCGATCGGCGGACCCGTGATCCAGATCCACGGATACCAGGATGTTGGCGTAACCCACGAGCGTCTCCCCAGGCCGCCGGCTCCGGCGAGAGGGGATCCTGGGTCCGTCCGATCCCGCCGGCCTTGATCCATCTCAAGGAATTGCCCGCGGCCATCGCGGCGGCGCCGGGGATTCGCGAGCCGACGCGGCCGTGTCGGTCTTCGGACCGCCGAGCGCCCGCATGGCGTTGAGGATGACGGCGACGTCGATGGCCTCCTGCACCAGGGCGCCCTGCACCGGAGCCAGGATGCCCAGGGCCGCCGCAACCATGCCGGCGAGCGACAGGCCAAGGCCGACCAGCACGCTCTGGAGGGCGATGGCCCGGGCCCGCCGGGCGATACGGATCGCTTCCGGAAGCGGCGCGAGGCTGTCGACCAGCAGGACGACGTCCGCCGCCTCGGCCGCCGCGGCCGCGCCCCTGGCGCCGAGGGCGACCCCGAGGTCGGCGGCGGCGAGGGCGGGCGCGTCGTTGACGCCGTCCCCCACCATCATCACCAGCCCACGCCCCCGTACCTTCGCCACGACCCGCGTCTTGCCCGCGGGATCGAGATCCGCCTCCAGGGTATCGATGGGCAGGCCCTCGACCAGCGCGTCGGCCACGCCACGCCGGTCACCGGTCGCGAGCACGATGCGCTCGATGCCGCAGCGGCGCAGGTCCGCGAGCGTCCGCCCGCCATCCCGCCGCAGCGGGTCGGCGAAGCGCAGGATCGCGGCGGGCTTGCCGTCCACGGCCACCAGGACCGTCGCCGCGACAGCATCCGCGTTCCGGACGGCGTCCGTATCCGGGAAGGGGATGCCCTGCGCCCGCATCAGGCGGGGCCCGCCGACCCGGACGAGCCGCCCCTCGACGAGGCCCGAGACGCCCTCGCCAGGGACTTCGGCCACCTGCGTCGGCCGCGTCAGCGCAAGGCCGCGGGCGAGGGCCGCATCGACCAGCGCACGGGCGGTCGGGTGGCCGGAGGCCTGGTCGAGGGAGGCCGCCAGCCCGAGGGCGTCCTAATCTTCGACCGGGCCGAGGATTTCCACGCCGGTCAGCCGCGCCGTCCCGTGGGTCAGCGTACCGGTCTTGTCGACCACCAGCACGCGCACCCGTGCCAGCTTCTCCAGGGCCCCGCCGCCCTTGACGATGACGCCGATGCCGGCCGCGCGCGAGAGGCCGGAGATCAGGGCGACCGGCACCGCGAGGATGAGCGGACAGGGGGTGGCCACGACCAGCACCGCGAGGGCCCGCAGGGGATCGCCCGTGGCGGCCCAGGCGCCCCCGGCCAGCAGCAGCGTCAGGCCCAAGAAAGCCAGGCCGTAGCGGTCGGCAAGGCGGGCCATCGGGGCCTTCCGGGTTCGGGCCGCCTCGACCAGCCGGACGATGCCCGCATAGGTGCTCTCGGCGGCCCGGCGCTCGACCCGGAGCGTGAACGGCGCACCGACATTGACGGTGCCGCTCAGCACGGCCGCGTTCGCCTCGAACGTGACCGGCAAGGCCTCGCCGGTGAGCGTCGCCTGATCGAGAATGGCGCGGCCCGCGGCGACGCGGCCGTCGACCGGGAGGACGTCGCCGACGCGCACGAGGATGCGGTCGCCCGGCGCCAGGACCGCGATGGGGACCTCCTTCACGCCGCTCGAGTCCTCGCGCAACGCGGTGCGCGGTTGGCGGGCGAGCAGCGCCGTCATCGCCCGGCCGGCCCGTCCGGAGGCGTAGGCTTCCAAGGATTGGCCACCGGCGTACATCAGGGCGATGACGACGCCGGCCAGGGGCTGGGACAGGGCGAGCGCGCCGCCCATCGAAAGCAGGGCGACCAGGTCGAGCCCGACATCGCCGCGCATCAGGCTGGTCACGACCTGGGCCGCGAGGACGGCGAGGATCACCAGCGTGGGAAGCGCCCAAGCCCAGGCCGCGATCTCCGGGCGAGCGAGCGCCTGGGCGAGCAGCCCGGCGCAGAGGCCGACCAGCGGCAGGACCGCCAGCCACACGCGCAAGGCGGGCAATCCGCCGACGACCGCCGGCTTTGCCGCCGCCCTCGGGTCCATGGCTGCCGTCGTCATCCTAAGGGCGCTTTCGGCTGTCGAGGGCCTCTGGGATGCGCTCGTATCGACCGAAGAGCCTTGCGCTGCATCAACCGGTGACCGCGGCGTCGCCGCGCCGATCCGGCATCACCCGTCGGGACGCGTTTTTTCACCGCCTCGATCCCGCGCAAGGTCGCGGGATCGGCCGCCCGCCATCGTCGGGCATCGATCCGGGCGCATGGCCCGGATGCCGGGAGATCCCAACGCCTTCCCTGACTCTGCCGAGCGCGGTCGACGCGCAAACGCTTCAAGAGCGGCGCCGGCCGTCAGCGTGAGGGCTGGTTCGGATGCAGCGACGCGGCCGGCTCGAAGGAATCGGAGCACTCGGCGGGTGTCGGCTTCAGGAGATCGCCTGCACAGGCGATGAGGCTCAAATGAATAGAGAGAACAAAAGCGCGCGTTCGACGGACATTCCCACAGGCTCGGACCACGCAGGAACATCGTTGCGATCCGAAGATCCTCCGCGCCATAGCGCAACGGAGGATCTTTTACGCAAATCGACTGACCCTCTCCCTCGCAGGTCGATGACCGGAGCGACAAGGTCCCGAGTGAATCAGATCAAACCCCTCGATCCCAGGGTCGGGCTCTTCTGGAAAATCACAACCGTCCGGTCAGACGTCCAGGTTGGCGACGCTGAGCGCGTTGTCCTGGATGAACTCGCGGCGGGGCTCGACCACGTCGCCCATCAGCTTCACGAACAGGTCGTCGGCGTCCTGGGTGTCCTTGACCTTCACCTGCAGGAGCGAGCGCACGTCGCGGTCGAGGGTGGTCTCCCAGAGCTGCTGGGCGGTCATCTCGCCCAGGCCCTTGTAGCGCTGGAGCTGCAGCCCCTTGCGGCCGAAGGCCATCACCGCCTCGAACAGGCCGACGGGGCCGTGCAGGGTGGTCTCGTCGCCCTTGCGCGCGTAGGTGACGGGCTCGTCGTAGATCTCGCGCAGGGCCTCCGCCCGGTCGGCGAGGCGGCGGGCCTCCTGCGAGGCCAGCAGGGCGGCGTCCAGGGTCGCCACCTGGCGCACGCCGCGCAGGGTCCGGCTGAGGACGTAGCCGCCCTCCGAGACCGAGCCCTCCCAGCCGCGCTCGATGTCGTCGGCGATCCGGTCCATGCGCCGGGCGGTCTCCTCGGCCAGCACCTCGGCCTCGGCCGCATTCTCGTCGACATGGACCCGGAAGGCGCCGGCGATCAGCGCCTGCTCGACCACGGCGCGGTCGTAGCGGGTGTGGAGCGCCTGCATCAGCCCGCGGAACTGGCGGGCCTCCTCGACCAGGGATTTCAGCTGCGGGCCGCCGAACTCGGTGCCGGAGGCCAGCCGCAGCACGGCGCCGTCGACGCCGGCATCGATGAGGTAGTCCTCCAGCGCCCGCTCGTCCTTGAGGTAGAGCGCCGACTTGCCCTTGGCGGCTTTGTAGAGAGGCGGCTGGGCGATGTAGAGGTGTCCGCGCTCGATCACCTCCGGCATCTGCCGGAAGAAGAAGGTCAGCAGCAGGGTGCGGATGTGCGAGCCGTCCACGTCCGCGTCGGTCATGATGATGATGCGGTGGTAGCGCAGCTTGTCCGGGTTGAAGCCCTCGCGGTCGGTGGACGAGCGGCCGATGCCGGCGCCGAGCGCCGTGATCAGCGTGCCGATCTCGGCCGAGGACAGCATCCGGTCGGCGCGCACCCGCTCGACGTTGAGGATCTTGCCGCGCAAGGGCAGCACCGCCTGGAAGGTCCGGTCGCGGCCCTGCTTGGCCGAGCCGCCGGCGGAATCGCCCTCCACCAGCAGGATCTCGCATTTCGAGGGATCGCGCTCCTGGCAGTCGGCGAGCTTGCCGGGCAGCGAGGCGATGTCGAGCACGCCCTTGCGGGTCACGGTCTCGCGGGCCTTGCGCGCCGCCTCGCGGGCGGAGGCCGCCATGATGACCTTGGCCATCACCGAGCGGGCCAGCGCCGGGTTCTCCTCGAGCCAGTTCGAGAGCCCCTCGTTGAGCACGTTCTCCACGGCCGGGCGCACCTCAGAGGAGACGAGCTTGTCCTTGGTCTGCGAGGAGAATTTCGGGTCCGGCACCTGCACGGAGATCACGGCCGTGAGGCCCTCGCGGCAATCCTCGCCGGTCAGCGAGATCTTCTCGCGCTTGGCGATGCCCGACGACTCGGAATAGCCGGTGATCTGCCGCGTCAGCGCGGCGCGGAAGCCCGCCATGTGGGTGCCGCCGTCGCGCTGCGGGATGTTGTTGGTGAAGGGCAGCACGGTCTCGTTGAACGAGTCGTTCCACCACAGGGCGACCTCGACGCGGATGTTGTCGCGCTCGGCCCGCACCATCACGGGCTTCTGCATGCCCTCGATGGGTTTGCGCGAGCGGTCGAGGTAGCGCACGAAGGCCTCGATGCCGCCCTCGTAGAACAGCTCCTCGCGCTTGTGCTCGGCATGGCGCGCGTCGGTGAGCACGATGCGCACGCCGGAATTGAGGAAGGCGAGCTCGCGCAGGCGCTTCTCCAGCGTCGCGTAGTCGAACTCGATCATCGTGAAGGTGTCGGTGGAGGGCAGGAACGACACCTCGGTGCCGCGCCGGCCGTTGCCGTCGCCCACGATGACCAGCGGCGAGACCGCGTCGCCGTGGCGGAACTCCATCGCGTGCTCGCGGCCGTTGCGCCAGATGCGCAGGCGGAGCCACTGCGAGAGCGCGTTGACCACGGAGACGCCGACGCCGTGCAGGCCGCCGGAGACCTTGTAGGAATTCTGGTCGAACTTACCGCCGGCATGGAGCTGGGTCATGATGACCTCGGCCGCCGAGACCCCCTCCTCCTTGTGGATGTCGGTGGGGATGCCGCGGCCGTTGTCGGAGACCGTGACGGAGCCGTCGGCGTTCAGCGTGACGGTGACGAGGTCCGCGTGGCCCGCGAGCGCCTCGTCGATGGCGTTGTCGACCACCTCGTAGACCATGTGGTGCAGGCCGGAGCCGTCGTCGGTGTCGCCGATATACATGCCGGGACGCTTGCGCACCGCGTCGAGGCCCTTGAGGACCCGGATGGATTCCGCGCCGTAGGCATCGGCGGCGGGATTATGGGAACTGTCGGACATGAACTTCCTCGGGCAGGCGGGCATTCAGGCCGGGCTTGCCGGCCCAGGCCGGGCCCCCGCCGCCTGCGTTTCTTGCTTGCCCACGCAATATAAGCATTTCGCGTTGAGAATGCATCGTTTCAGGCGCTCCAGGAGGCTGGAAACGACGGGATGATGGGCGGTCGGGTTTAACGATTGGTCAAGGCTGCCCCGCCGGCGCCCCGCGCGCCGCGCGCCGCGCGAGGCGTTCGTCGATCGGTCCGGATACGGTTCCCCCCTCGTGGCAGGCAGGGCGATTGCGGATGGCACCGCTCCCTCATTCCGGGGGGCGCAGGCGGGCCCGGGCCCGAAGGGGGGCGCCGGCGGCGTGCCATCCGGAGCCGCCGACGGCGTCGGGTTCGGCACCCCCCTGCGCGTCCGGATCCCGGCTTCCGCTGCGCGGCCCCGGGACGACGCGGTGCTGCGCCCGGGTTTCCGACGCGGCGCCCGGGTCGGACGCCAGGGTCCGTTCCCCCGGGGCACGGGAACGCCGGATCGACCCAACCTCCAGCGACCCTCTCAGATGTCCAGCGGCGCGTTGTCGACCACCTCCTTCATCACGAAGAAGGTCCGGGTCTGGCGGACCCCCGGCAGGGCGATCAGCGTCGCGCTGTGGAGGCGGTTGAAATCCGCCATGTCGGAGACGCGGATCTTGAGGAAGTAGTCGAAATCGCCGGCCACGAGGTGGCAGTCGAGCACCATCGGCATGGCCCGGGCCGCGGCCTCGAAGGCGGCGAAGCTCTCCGGCGTCGAGCGGTCGAGCACCACCCCGACCATGACCAGCGAGCCGCGCCCGACCTTCTCGGGCGCGATCTGCGCCCGCACGCCCCGGACGTAGCCCTCGTCGAACAGGCGCTGGATGCGCCGGTGGCAGGTGGCCGCGCTGGTGTTCACCCGCTTGGCGATCTCGGCATTGCCCATCCGCCCGTCCGCCTGGAGCAGGCGCAGGATCTTGAGATCCATGCGGTCCAGCGCAGCGTCCATGAAAGATCCTTTCGTTCGAGGCGCCAGCAGCGCAACGGCGATGCGTCCAAGGCCGGTTCATGGCCGACATCGCAAAATTCGAGCCTCGATTTCGAGAGCACCTTTCGCCGGCTCTTTGCTAGCTTTTTCGGGACGACCACGAAGGACCCCGCCCATGCTGTCGAAATTCGAGCGCTATCCCCTCACCTTCGGCCCGACCCCGATCGAGCACCTGCCCCGCCTGACCGCCCATCTCGGCGGCGACGTGCTGATCTACGCCAAGCGCGAGGACTGCAATTCCGGCCTGGCCTATGGCGGCAACAAGCTGCGCAAGCTCGAATACATCGTGCCCGACGCCATCGCGAGCGGGGCCGACACCCTGGTGACCATCGGCGGCGTCCAGTCCAACCACACCCGCATGGTGGCGGCGGTGGCGGCCAAGATCGGCATGAAGTGCCGGCTGATCCAGGAGGCCTGGGTGCCGCACGAGGACGCCGTCTACGACCGCGTCGGCAACATCATGCTCTCCCGCATCATGGGCGCCGAGACCCAGCTCGTGGACGACGGCTTCGACATCGGCATCCGCGAGAGCTGGACCAAGGCCATCGCGGACGTGAAGGCCCGGGGCGGCAAGCCCTACGCGATCCCGGCCGGCGCCTCGGTGCACAAGTTCGGCGGCCTCGGCTTCGTCGGCTTCGCCGAGGAGGTCCGCGCCCAGGAGGCCGAGATGGGCCTGCACTTCGACTACATCGTGGTCTGCACCGTCACCGGCTCGACCCATGCGGGCATGGTGGTGGGCTTCGCCGCCGACGGGCGCGCCCGCAACGTCATCGGCATCGACGCCTCCTGCACCCCGGCGCAGACCAAGGCGCAGGTGCTCGAGATCGCCCGCAACACCGCCGCGCTCATCGGTGCCCCGGCCATCACCGCCGACGACATCGTGCTCAACGCGGACTACGCCTACCCGGTCTACGGCGTGCCCTCGAAGGAGACCGTCGAGGCCATCCGCCTCTCGGCCCGCCTGGAGGGCATGATCACCGATCCCGTCTACGAGGGGAAGTCGATGCAGGGCATGATCGACCTCGTGCAGAAGGGCTTCTTCCCCAAGGGCTCGAAGGTGCTCTACGCCCATCTCGGCGGCGCCCCGGCGCTCAACGGCTACAGCTATACCTTCCGCAACGGCTGAGTTGCCGGGCCGGTCCGGGGGCTGACACGTCTCCTCCGATTGAAAAGCGAGCGCTTTCCTTCCGCGCGGTCGCGCGACATGGTTCGACCCCGAAGGCCGAACCTCTGCGCGCGGCCAGCCACGAAGCGCCCTGCCGGAAGAGCCCCCATGCCGGAATCCCTGTCGGACCGCGACGCCCTCGCCCCGTTCGAGGCCCTGCTCGGCCCCGGCGGGGTCCTCGCCGACCCCGCCCTGACGGGGCGCTACACCCGGGACCAGCGCGACCTGATGCAGGGCGAGACCCCCGCCGTGCTGCGCCCGCGCAGCGTCGCGGAGGTCCAGGGCATCGTCGGGCTCGCCCGGACCCACGGCTTCGGCCTCGTGCCCCAGGGCGGCAATACGGGCTATGTCGGCGGGGCGACGCCGGAGCCCGGCCGGCGCCAGTGCGTGGTCAGCCTGGAGCGGATGACCCGCATCCGCGCCGTCGACCCCCTGAACTTCACCCTCTCCTGCGATGCCGGGACCATCCTGGCGGACGCCCAGGCGGCGGCCGAGGCGGACGGGCTGTTCCTGCCGCTCAGCCTCGGCTCCGAAGGCAGCTGCCGCCTCGGCGGCAACCTCGGCACCAATGCGGGCGGCCTCCAGGTGCTGCGCTACGGCATGGCCCGCGACCTCGTCCTCGGCCTGGAGGTGGTGCTGCCGGACGGGTCGCTGTTCTCCGACATGCGGACCCTGCGCAAGAACAACATCGGCTACGACCTGAAGCAGCTCTTCATCGGCGCCGAGGGCACGCTCGGCATCATCACCGGGGTGGTCCTGAAGCTCTGGCCGGCCCAGGGCCAGCGGGCGACCGCCTGGCTCGAACTCGCCGAAGGGGCGCCGATCCCCGAGATGGCCGCGCTGGTGCGCCGGGAGACCTCCGACCTCGCCTCGACCTTCGAGCTGATCTCGGCCTCCTCCCTCGGCCTCGTCACCGCCATGCGCGGCGCCGAGACCGGGCTGAAGGCCGGCCCCGGCGGTGCGGTGCTCCTCGAGCTCACCGCCTCCTCCGACCGCATCCCCCTCGACGACGTCCTGCTGGGCTGCCTCGAAGCCCTGATGGAACGGGGCTGGGTCGTCGACGCGGTGCTCGCCCAGTCCGAGACCCAGCGCCGCGCCTTCTGGGCGGTGCGCGAAACGATTCCCGAGGGCGAGAAGCATGCCGGCGGATCGGTCAAGCACGATATCGCGGTGCCGATCTCCCGGCTCACCGATTTCCTCGACCGCGGCGCCGCCCTGCTGGCCGAGCGCCTGCCGGACGTCCGCCTCTCGGTCTACGGCCATGTCGGCGACGGCAACCTGCACTACAATCTCGTCGTCCCGCCGGGGCGCGACCGGCTCGCGTTCACGCGCGAGATCGAGGCGGGTTTCGCGCACGACCTCTACGCGATCGCGCTGGAATACGGGGGCGGATACAGCGCGGAATACGGCATCGGCCGCTTCAAGCGCGACCTGCTCGAACGCTACGCCGATCCGGCCCGCCTGTGCCTGATCGAGGCCGTCAAGCGCAGCCTCGACCCCGACGGCATCATGAATGCCGGCGCCCTGGTCTGAGGAATGCTCAGTCCTGGAAGGAGAGCGTCGCCCGGGTCCCGACCGGACCGCCGCCGTAGATCAGGGCCGAGCGCAGGTTCGCCGCCATCGCCCGGATGATGCGCGAGCCGAGGCCGGTGCCCCGCGGCTCGCCCTCGCCGGTCCAGCCGATGCCGTCATCCTCCACCGTCAGGGTCAGGCCATCGGCGCCGCGGCGGGCGACGGAGACCCGGATTTCCCCAGGTACTTCAGGGGGATAGGCGTATTTGTAGGCATTGGTCACGAGCTCGGTGACGACCACGCCGACCGAGACCGCCTTGTCGGTGGCGAGCCGGACCGGCGCCGCGTCGAGGCGGATGGCGTGGTCGCGCCCGGCCGCCTTCATGGCCGCCTGGAGCTCCTCCACGAGGCTCGCCAGGTAGGCGTCGAGGTCGACCGCCTCGACGTCGTCGGAGGTGTAGAGCCGGCGGTGGATGCCCGCGATCGCCGAGATCCGGGCCTGCATCTCCCGGAGCGCGGCCTTCGCGGCCGGGTCCGCGACCGCGTTGGTCTGCATGTGCGCCAGCGCCGCCACCAGCGCCAGCGAATTGGCGACGCGGTGATTCACCTCCCGCAGCATGATCTCCGCCCGGTCGCGCGCCTCCCGCACCGCCTGCTCGGCCCGCTCCTTGTCCCGCCGCAGCGCCTCCTGCCGCAGGGCGGTATCGACGGCCTCGCCGAGGAGCTCGCGGAACTGGCCCTGGAGGTCCTTCCAGACGTAGTCCACGGCCCCCGCCTTGAGCGCCGCCACCGCCACGCGGCTGTCCTCCGAGCCGGTGACGTAGACCACCGGGGGCGCCTCCGACAGCGCGCGGATGGCGGGCAGGATGTCGAGGCCGGTCTGACCCGGCATGTGATGATCGAGGGCCACGACGTCGATCCCGCCCTGCCCCAGGCGCACGAGTCCGGCATCGCCGTCGAGGGCGAGTTCCACGACATAGCCCCGCGCCGCGAGGGCGCGCTGCACGAGCCGCCCCAGGCCGGGGTCGTCGTCGATGTAGAGGACGCGACCGCGGCCTGCAGGCTCGGGTCCGGTCATGAGCGTGCGGGCTTCATGGGTTTTCCGGCACCTGCATGACCGAGAAGAACAGCCCGAGCTGGCGGATCGCGTTGGCGAACCCCTCATAATTCACGGGCTTGGTGATGTAGACGTTCGCGCCGAGATCGTAGCAGCGCTGGATCTCGCGCTGGTCGTCCGTGGTGGTGAGGACCACGACCGGCGAGCGCTTGGTGTGGGGGTTCGCCTTCACCTTCTCGAGAATGTCGATGCCGGTCATGTCCGGCAGGTTGAGGTCGAGGAGGATGAGCAGATGCCGCTTGGCGCTGGCCTCGCCGGTTCCATCGGCGCCGAGGAGGTATTCGAGGGCCGACGTCCCGTCCCGGAAGGGCAGGATGACGTTGTTCACGCCCGCGCGGCGGATGTTGCGCTCGATCAGGCGGGCATGGCCCTCATCGTCCTCGATCATGACGATTTCGACGGCGTTCACGCTGGCCGGAACCTTATTCTGCGGCGAGCCGCACCGGCGGCCCGTCCTGTCCAAGACTGGACGACCCAAGACCTGTAGCGGTCTCGCGCGGCAGCGTCACGCCGAAGGTTGTCCCGACCCCCAGTTCCGATGCGACGTCGATCCGGCCACCGAGGGAGCGCACCAGCGCCTTGACGTGGGCGAGCCCGATTCCCTCGCCCGGTTTGTCCTGGGCGCCCGAACGGCGGAAGAGTTCGAAGACCCTGGCATGGTCGCGTGGGGCGATGCCGCGCCCGTTGTCGACGACGCTGAAGCGGACCCGGCGCCCGCCGACGGCGTCGGCGCGGATATCGATCCGGCCGGGGCGGGCGGGGTCGAGGTATTTCACCGCGTTGTCGATCAGGTTCCCGAAGATCTGCTCGAGGGCGAGCCGATCCGCCTTGATCGTCGGAAGGCCGGGCGCGACGAGCACCTGGGCGCCCGCCTGCTCGGTCTGGTGGCGCTGGGCGTCGGCGATCCGGTTGAGGAGCGCCGTCATATCGATCGGCTCTGGCGAGAAGGTGCGCCGCCCCTCCCGCGACAGCTTCAGGATGGCGGCGATCAGGGTCTCCATCCGGGTCACGGCCGCCTTGATGAAGCCGAGAGCCTCGCCGAGATCGGCGTCGATCCGTTCGGCCTGCGGATGCTGACCGAGAGCCGCGCGGACGTCCTCGCGGGTCGCCTCCAACTCGCTGGTGAAGCCCATGACGTTGACCAGCGGCGCGCGCAGGTCGTGGCTGACGATATAGGCGTAGCGCTGGATCTCCTCGTTGGATTCGCGCAGCTCGGCCTCCGCGAGGCGCTGCTCGGTGATGTCGGTGTGCACGCCCACCCATTCCTGGATCACGCCAAGGGCATCCATCACCGGCACCGCCCGGATCGCATAGTGGCGCCAGCTTCCGTCGGCCGAGCGCACCCGGTGTTCGTGGACGAATGTCCGGCGCTCCCGCACCGTCTCGTTCCAGGCCTCGATGCTCGCCTGCTTGTCATCCGGGTGTACGGCGTCGGCCCAGCCGTAGCCCTCGTAGGCGGCGCGGGTCTGGCCCGTGATCGCGGACCAGCCAGGCTGCTCGCCGACCATTCGCCCCTCGGCATCGTTCGTCCAGAGCACCCCACGCACGGCCTGGATCGCGGCGCGGAAGCGCGCCTCGCTGGCGCGCAGGTCGGTCTGTACCCGCTGCTGGTCGAAGGAAGACGCCAGCATCGCCAGGAAGAGGATCAGGAAGGTCGCACCCGAGACTGCGAGCGCGAGATTCTGCTGAGCGTGGCTGAGAACCGCCGCATGGGCCACGTGGGCCCCCGCCTCTTCGGCGGTGAAGGTCGCGGCCGCCATGCCGGTGTAGTGCATGCCCGCCACCGCGATGCCCATGACGACGGCCGCGATGAGCTTTTGCCAGACGCTGTTCTGCCGGAAGGTAAGCCAGAGCGCGGTGGTCGCGGCGGTGATCGCGATCAGGACGGAGAGCGCCACCACCGGCCAGTGATAGGCGAGGTTGCCCGGCACCCGCATCGCCGCCATCCCGGTATAGTGCATCGCCGCGACACCGAGGCCCATCACGGGGCCGGCCACCAGAAGGTCGCGCTTCGTCGCGCTTCGGCGGCGGATCCAGGCGAAGGCCGCGCCCGTGAAGATGACCGCGAGGGCCAGAGACAGCAGGGTGGTGGGCAGGTCGTAGGCAGCCGGCATCCCCATTTCGAAGGCCAGCATACCCACGAAGTGCATCGACCAGATGCCCCCGCCCATCGCGACCGCCGCGCCCGCGATCCAGCCCCAGCGCCGCCTCGACCCCGTACCGCCGACGCGGCCCCCGAGGTCCAGGGCTGTGTAGGACGCGAACACCGCGATGGAGACGGACAGGGCGACGAGCGCTGGATTGTAGCCGGTGTGGACCATCGTCGGGTGCGGGGGACCGTTCTGGAAAGGAAGACGCGACCCTAGCCGGTCCCTCCGCCGAGAGCCATCGGCGGCCAGAGCCCGATGGCTCCCGTCCGGTGCGGCGCTGCACTACCGCTGGGCGCCTGCATGCCGTAAGGCCGCTGCACCCGCCCAATTTCGCGTGACCCCATGATCCGCCTCGAAAAAATCGGCAAGCAGAACGGTCGCCAGATCGTCTTCATCGAGGCCTCCGCCGCCCTGCAACGGGGCGAGAAGGTCGGTCTCGTCGGCCCGAACGGCGCCGGCAAGACCACCCTGTTCCGGATGATCACCGGCGAGGAGCAGCCGGATGAAGGCCAGGTCGCCGCCGATCGCGGCATCACCATCGGGTATTTCAGTCAGGATGTCGGCGAGATGTCCGGCCGGACCGTCGTGTCCGAGGTCATGAACGGTGCCGGCCCGGTCAGCGAGATCGGGGCGGAACTCAAGGAGGTCGAGCAGGCCTTGGCCGATCCCGACCGGGCCGATGAGATGGAAGCGCTGATCGAGCGCTACGGCGAGGTCCAGGCCCGCTTCGAGGAACTCGACGGGTATGCCCTCGAAGGCCGTGCCTACGAGGTGCTGGCCGGTCTCAGCTTTTCGCAGGAGATGATGGACGGCGACGTCGGCAAGCTCTCGGGCGGCTGGAAGATGCGCGTGGCGCTCGCCCGCATCCTCCTGATGAACCCCGATGTCATGCTCCTCGACGAGCCGAGCAACCACCTCGACCTGGAGAGCCTGATCTGGCTCGAAGCCTTCCTGAAGGGCTACGAAGGCGCGCTCTTGATGACTTCGCACGACCGCGAGTTCATGAACCGCATCGTCACGAAGATCGTCGAGATCGACGGCGGGCAGCTGACCACCTACTCGGGCGACTACGCGTTCTACGAGCAGCAGCGCGCGCTGAACGAGACGCAGCAGCAGGCCCAATTCGAGCGCCAGCAGGCGATGCTCGCCAAGGAGATCAAGTTCATCGAGCGCTTCAAGGCACGGGCTTCCCATGCCGCCCAGGTGCAGAGCCGGGTGAAGAAGCTCGACAAGATCGAGCGGGTGGAGCCACCCAAGCGCCGCCAGAGCGTCGCCTTCGAGTTCCTGCCCGCCCCGCGCTCCGGCGACGACGTCGTGATGCTCAAGAACGTACACAAGCGCTACGGCAGCCGCACGATCTACCAGGGCCTCGACTTCTCGATCCGCCGGCGCGAGCGCTGGTGCGTGATGGGCATCAACGGTGCCGGCAAGTCGACCCTGCTGAAGCTCGTCACCGGAACCGCGGAACCCGACGACGGCAGCGTGGCGGTGGGGGGCAGTGTGAGGCTCGGCTACTTCGCGCAGCACGCCATGGATGTGCTGGACGGCGACCGCACGGTCTTCGGCTTTCTGGAGGATTCCTTCCCGCAGGCCGGCCAGGGCTCGCTCAGGGCGCTGGCGGGCTGCTTCGGTTTTTCCGGCGATGACGTGGAGAAGCGCTGTCGCGTGCTGTCGGGCGGCGAGAAGGCCCGCCTCGTCATGGCGCGGATGCTCTACGACCCGCCGAATTTCCTTGTCCTCGACGAGCCCACCAACCACCTCGACATGGGCACCAAGGAGATGCTCATCGCGGCCCTGGCCAACTACGAGGGGACGATGCTGTTCGTGAGCCACGACAGGCACTTCCTCGCCGCCCTGTCGAACCGCGTCCTCGAACTCACCCCGGATGGCATCCACCAGTATGGCGGCGGCTACACCGAATACGTCGCGCGCACGGGCCAGGAAGCGCCGGGGCTTCGCAGCTGATCGCCGACCGAACCCGTCGGCAGGCCTGGACGGAGATCGGACCGCCTCCGGTCGTCGCCTTCCCGCTTGATGTTGGTCAGAGCGAGACAGGAGGAACCGTCGCGCGAGCAGGCCTCGAGAGTGCCATCGGACACAAATCGGACGATCTACGAGACGCGCATTCCGACCCTGAACTTGAAATGAACAAAAAGTCAGATTAACTGAATATGAACGATCAGCCTCCCACACTCGGCTGCCACTCACCAACCAGGAGTACGGATATGTCCAGCGGACTGTTCCAGAACCTGCCGGGCGCTCACGAAATGGGAGGGCTTCAGGCACTCCCCAGCGAGCCGTGGCTTCTCCCGATCTCGGACCGGATGAACTCCGCGGCGACGGACGCGGATCGACTCGAGGCGGCGGTTCGGCTCTCCGTTCGTCCGTTCCAGCGGGCTGCGAACGCTCTGATGGCGGCGCTCCTGCTGATGCTGTCCGTTCAGATCGGCACCGATTGGATGAACGCCCGGACCCCGCATCCGGCGACGGGCCAGATCGCGGACGCGACGCCGCCCGAGATGCCGGTGACGAAGGCTACGCTGACCGTCAACAACTGAGCGGCTTCCGTTCGGCTCTGAGGCGCGGCCCGCTTTCGAGCGGGCCAAGCCCTGTGCGTAAACGCTGATCGTGGCAGCCTCCAAGATCACGCTGCATTAAGCGTTCTCCCATCGCACGGCGAGGCTGCGCCGGTCGGTGTGTGGTTGCGGAACGTCGTCGGGGCGTGGCGGGTTGGTCGCTCAAAGCCCATGCGTGGCGCCGGCGCCCTGAGGATGTGCGCCGCCGTACCGCCAGGAGGGCCCGCTGATGCTCGCCATTCATCCCCAGGCTCGGATTACCCCAGCTGTCCGGGCGTTCGGGCCGAGATCGCCCGAGAGCGCCGGTGCGCTGGCCAAGCGCTACGGCGTCTCCACCGAGACCATCCGCAGATGGCGCAAGCGTGGTCCAGACGCCAAGGAGGTCTCACATCCAGACAGGTCAGGTGCTGGCGGACGTCGCTGCGGGAAACTGATAACCCCGGAGCGACGCCGGCAGGCAGTCGACGCGATCCAGGAGAAGTACGGCCTCTCGGAGCGCCACGCCTGCCGGATCGTCGGCCAGCACCGGGGCACGCAACGCTACGTGCCCACGGTACCGCTGACGAGGATGCGCTGACCCGCGCCATCGTCGCCTTGGCGTCCGAGTACGGACGCTATGGCTACCGCCGCGTCACCGCGCTGCTGCAGGCAGCGGGTTGGCAGGTGGGGAAAGACCGGGTTCAGCGGATCTGGCGTCGTGAGGGGCTCAAGGTTCCGCAAAAGCATCGGCCGCGCAGCCGTCTTTGGCTGAACGACGGCTCCTGCGTGCGGCTGCGGCCGCTCCATCGCAATCACGTCTGGAGCTTCGACTTCGTGCAAGGCCAGACCCACGACGGGCGAAGCCTGCGTATCCTGACGCTGATCGACGAGCACAGTCGCGCCTGCCTGGCGCTGAAGGTCGCGCGGCGCATCAACAGTCTGGGTGTGATCGAGGCGCTGGCCGATGCGATGTGCCTGCATGGCATCCCGGAGAACATCCGCTGCGACAACGGCCCGGAACCGAAGGACCGCGCAGCGAGATGATCGCGAAGGCTTTGCGGAAATGGGTCGCCCAAACCGGTCCGCATATCCAGTATATCGCATCAGGATCGCCGTGGGAGAATGGCTATCGTGAGAGCTTCAAGGGCAAGCTGAAGGACGAGTGCCTATGCCAAGAGATTTTCTGCTCGCTCAAGGAGGCACAGACCATGATCGGGATTTGGCAGAATACCTACAATTGCGTTCGGCCGCATTCGTCCTTGAGCTACCGGCCACCTGCGCCTGTCACCTTCCCGGATCTGGCCTTCCGGCTACCCATGGCCGCTACCAGGCAGTAGCCTTCCAATGGGCTCGGGCCAAAAGACCGGTCAGGTCACGACATCGCCCCCAGCGGCTATGAAGGCTGGCGGTCACGCCCTGAAAGCGACCGAACGCTGTCCCGTCGTCGAGTCCGGGACAGCGTCAGCGTATCCACACCCTCAAAATGGAGGTGGTCCACCCGCGATAATGGGCGACTCGCGACGAGGCCCGCCGTGATCTGTTCGCTTATATGACGGCTAGGACAATCAGCAGCGCATCCACTCGGCCCCGGCGATATCACGCCGGAGCAAACCAAGCAGAACGCGCGCTAAACCCCTATGTCCGCGAGATGAGGCTAGGATCACCAGGTCGCGAGCCCTTCAGCTCGACCCAACTCTATGGGATGGGCCGGGGCGCCGCTCAGTTCCGGTCGATGCGCTCGCCCAGAAGCGCGATGGCGCGCTGGTAGACCGAGGCGGCGTTCCAGCCCTGGATCGCGGCGAAGTTCGGCTCGCCCGGCTGGTAGCCGGCACCGGCGCGCCAGCCATGGCCCTTGAGGAAGTTCGCCGTGGAGTTGAGGGCGTTGGCCGAGCTGTCGAGGCTGCCGCCGACCCCGTAGGTCAGGACGTTCTTGGGCAGGAACTGGGTGTGGCCGACCTCGCCATGGGCCGCGCCCCGGGTGCTCGGGGTCAGTACGCCGCGATCCACCAGGGTGAGGGCGGCGTAGAGCTGATCGGTGAAGTAGGCCGAGCGACGGCAATCATAGGCCAGCGTCGCGACTGCCGAGAGCGTGTTGACGTTGCCCTTCACCGCGCCGAAGCCCGTCTCCATGCCCCAGATCGCCAGGAGGGGGCCGGGCGGCACGCCGTAGCGCTGCTCGATCGAGTCGAACAGGGCGGCGTTCTGCGCCTTGAGGGCGCGGCCGCGCGACACGATCGTGTTGCCGCCGCGCTTGGCCAGGAACTGGTCGAGGGAGAGCTTGAAGCTCTTCTGGCCGCGATCGGCCGAGATCGTCGCCGTCGAGTAGGACGTGCCCATCAGCGCGGCGAGGCTGGCGGCGCTGGCCCGGCCCCGGGCCTCCTCGGCGAACTCCCGCTTCCATGCCTCGAACCCGGCCGCGCTGTTCCCGCATTGCGCAGCGCTCGCCCCGCCCGTCGTGCAGACGAGCGCCGCGAAGGCCGCCGCGATCCACGGCGCCCGATACCCACGTCCGATCATGTCAAAACTCCCTGGCCGCGCAGCCCCGTCCTGGGAGCCGCACGGATCGATGACAACCCCTTGCGCGGAGCAAGGCGGCAAACGCGGCTGTGAGTCGAGCCTCATTGCGGCATTTTTGCCTGCGATTCGGCCCGCAGCCATCACTTCCGCGCGTTTGGTTACGCAGAGATGTCCGGACGCACGCTCCGGTCTCTGCGCCGATCAGCCGTCGCTGCGGCCCGGTCCCTGCAGTTCAGCCCAAGACGAACGTCGAACCGTCCCGGGCCGCACCGCTCATGTTCCGCTTCAAGACACGCCGTCCGACCGCGAGCCGGCGCCCGCCCCTGGTGCTGGTCGTCGTTGTCTGCGCCACGGCCCTGCTCTTGTGGTGGCCGATCTTCCGGCTCAGCCCGACGACAGTCTGGTTCTGGTGAGCGGAAGTCCTCAGGCGTCGCCGCCGCGCACGCGCAGGATGGCGCCGAGGAGATAGCCCGCCTGCAGGGCGGCCAGATGGGCGAGGAGCACGAGCAGCCCGAGGAGGGAGACGTCGCCCCGGGCGGTCCAGACCATCACCGAGAGGGCGAAGACGAGGACGGACGTTCCGAGGGCGACGAGGACCCGGACGGTCAGGCCGAGGGCGATCCCGCTCAGGAACAGGATCAGCGCGACGAGCATCGGCACCGTCTCGCGCAGTCGGGCAGGGTGCGGCACCGCATGGTCGTCCTTCCTGGCCCGGCCGCGGCTCGCGCCGCGCCGGTCCCGCGGGGGTCGATGCAGCCGCCGCGCCACGGCTTATTCCCGGCGCGGTTTGCCCCGGCAATGCTTTTTCTCGGCAAGAATGCGTGTTCCGCAGGGATCGGTGTTCACGGCAGGGATGCTTCTCCTCCTCAGGGATTCTCGCGAGACCCGAGCCGGCCCCGGCCGCTTCCGCACGCCGGCCCGCGCCGCTAGGGTCCCGGCGGGACGACGGAGTGAGGAGACCGGCATGTGGTGGCGCCAGCGACGTTTCGGCCCTCCCGTGCGGCGTGCCGCCGCGATTCCGGTCCTCGTCGCCCTGATCCCGGTTCCGGTCGCGCCCCAGGCCGCGTTCGCCGAGACGACCTTGGCCGAGACGACCTTGGCCGAGACGACTTCCGCGGAGTCGACCCCCGCCCCCGACGCACCATTGTCCGCCTTCGCGCGCTGCACTGGGGCCATCGCCGCCGAGGCGGAGGCGCGCGGCGTCCCCGCCGGGGTGGCCGACGGCCTGCGCGCCCTCTCCCCCGATGTCGAGGTGGCGGCGGCGCCCCAGGGCCAGGCGGAGTTCGTCAAGCCGATCTGGTCCTACCTCGACGCCAACCTGACCGAGGCGCGGATCGCCGAGGGCCGGCGCAAGCTGGCGGAATGGTCGGCGACCTTCGACGCGATCGAGGCCCGGTACGGCGTCGACCGCTTCGTCCTGGCGGCGTTCTGGGGTGTCGAATCGACCTACGGCAGCGTGCTCGACGATGCCGGGATCGTCCGCCCGGTCCTGCGCTCCCTGGCGACGCTGGCCTGCACCGAGACGGCGCGGGCGCCCTACTGGCGGGCCGAGCTGATCGCCGCCCTGGAGATCCAGGCCCAGGACAAGGCGCCCCCCGGCCCGCTCACCGGGTCCTGGGCGGGGGCCATGGGCCACACCCAGTTCATGCCGACGGTCTACCAGGCCTACGCCGTGGATTTCGACGGGGACGGCCGGCGCGACATCTGGACCTCGGTGCCGGACGCCCTCGCCTCCACGGCCAACTACCTCGTGGCGATGGGCTGGCATCCCGGTGCGCGCTGGGGCAGCGAGGCGCGGCTGCTGGACGGGTTCGACCTCGCCCTGGCCGACGAGAGCACGGAGCGCACCATCGCGGCCTGGAAGGCCCTCGGGGTGAGCCCGGTCCAGGCCTTGCCGGAGGACGGCACGGCGACGCTGATCCTGCCGGCCGGCGCGCGCGGACCGGCCTTCCTGCTGCAGCCGAACTTCCGGATCATCCTGCGCTACAACACCGCCCTCGCCTACGCGCTCTCCGTGGCGCACCTGTCGGACCGCTTGCGCGGCGAGCCGGGCTTCACCCGGGACTGGCCGCGCGGCGACGCGATGCCGACCACCGCCGAGGTCCGGTCGCTCCAGCAGCGGCTCGCCGAGCGCGGGTTCGCGGCCGGGAGCGCCGACGGCAAGATCGGCCCAAGGACGCGGGCCGCGGTCCGCGCCTATCAGGCCGCCAACGGCCTGCCCCCGGACGGCTACGCCGACGCCCCGCTGCGGGAGCGGATCCTGGCCGCTCCCGAGCCGCGGCCCTGATCCGCACGGATTTAGCGGTGGTCGCGCCGGAGGCGCCGCGATAGAGCAGCCCCGGGGAAACCGAGGCCGCGCGGCGGCGAGAGGGAGGGGCTTGAGAGGGAATGAGTCGATCCGCGGCCATGCCCGTCGCACCCGAGCGGACTCCGCTGAGGACCATCGTCAGCTACTGGGAAGGGCCGGTGACCTGGCTCGAGCGGCTCAGCGCCGCCTCGATCGTCGCGGCCGGCCATCCGCTGCACATCTACTCGCACGACGCGGCGGCCCTGCGCGCGCAGGGGCTGCCGGGAACGGTGATCGATGCCCGCGAGGGAATCGGACCGAACCTCATGGCGGACCTCTATCGCAGCCGCGGCGTTCTCGCCTTCTACGCCGACTACCTGCGCCTTAGCCTGATCCGCGACGGCAAGGGCATCTGGTCGGACCTCGACTGCGTCTTCCAGCGCCCCCTCGAGACGCCGGGCGGGGCGGGGGAGTACCTGTTCGGCTGGCTGAACGCGAGCCGCCTCAACAACGCGATCCTGTCGGCGCCGCCGGATTCCGAACTCGTCGCCCGCTACTGGGACGCGATCTCGACCGTGCCGATCCGCGCGCCCTGGGCGACCGGCCACATCCGGGTGAAGCGCCGCCTGGAACTGCTGGTCGGCAAGCGCATCCCGTTCCACCCGGAGCGCCTGGCGATCGGCCCCCGCGCCCTCACCTACTTCGTGCGCAAGCTCCGGCTGGAGGGCCATGCCCGGGCGCGGGCGGTGTTCTATCCTCTGGGCGACGACGATGCCCACCGCCTCGCCGAGGCGGACGACCGGACGGCGCGGGCGCTCATCGGACCCGAGACGGTCTCGGTGCATGCCTGGCGCGGCAAGCTCTGGTCGATTGGTCTCGACGCCCCGCCGCCGGCCAACTCCTGGCTCGGTCAGCAGGCCCGGAGCCTCGGCCTCTGAGCGGCCGGATACGCGATCCCTGGAGATGTCGATGCGCCGGGTCCTGTTCATCTGCGCGACGCCGGTGGCCTTCGGTCTCGACACGCCGCCCGAGATCGGCCTCGGCGGCATCGAGAGCACCAACATCGCCCTGGCCCGCGCGCTGGCCGAGCGCGGCTGGGCGGTGACCCTGGCCACGCGCCGCAGCGGGACGGTGGAGCGCGACGGCGTCCGCAACATCCCCCTGGCCGATGCGACGTCCTGCGCGGCCGATGCGGTGGTGACCAGCAACGACCCGCGCCCGCTCCGCGCCCATCCGGGCCGGCGCGGCATCGTCTGGGTCCACAATCCGCTGAACGTCGAGAAGGCCGTGCGGAAGGGCTACCTCCTGCCCTTCCTGACCCTGCGGCCGGAGGCCGTCTTCGTCGGCAGCCTCGCGGCGCGGCTGATGTCGCCGCTCTATCCGTTCCAGCGCCGCCACGTCATTCCGCACGGGGTCTCGCCCGTCTTCCGCACACCCGAGCCGACGCGGGGCCGCAGCCGGGACTTCGTCTATGCCTCGCAGCCCCAGCGCGGCCTCGACCGGATGCTGCGGCTCTGGCACGGCTCGGCGCCACTGATCGCCTCGGGCGCCAAGCTCCATGTCTTCGGCTCGGAACGGCCGGACTCGCCCGACGATCGCGGTCCGGTGGTGTTCCACCCCCGGCGGGGTGCGGCCGCCCTGGCGGCGTTCTACGGCGATGCGCGGGCCATGGTCTGTCCCGGCTCGCCCGACGAGACCTTCTGCCTCGCGGCGGCAGAGGCCCAGGCCATGGGGCTGCCCGTGGTGACCGCCGGGATCGGCGCCCTCGCCGAGCGGGTGCAGCACGGCGTGAACGGCTGGATCGCCGGGACGGATGCGGCCTTCGCCGAGGCCGTCGTCGACCTCGCCACCCGGGACGACCTCTGGTCGGAGCTCAGCGCCGGCGCGCTCCTGCAGCGCCGGGCCCTGACCTGGCAGCGGGCGGCGATCCTGTGGGAGGGCGTCCTGCAGGGCCCGCCCCGCGTGGGCGCCTGAAGCCCGGCCGGGTGACAGATCCGGGTCGGCGACACGCCTCCGTCCCCCCGCGGCTGGACGCCCTCCCTCCGGGCGCGAATACTGTGTGCAAGACGCGGTCAACAAGACCGGACGACATCGGGAGGAAAGCATGAGGCTTCGGCTTGGTCTGGCCGCGCTCGCGGTCGCGTGGGCGGGTGTGGCATCCGCGGACCCACTGACGTTCCAGGTCGATCCGGCCTGGCCGAAACCGCTGCCCAACCAGTGGATCATGGGGCAGGCCTCGGGCGTCGCCGTCGACGCGCAGGACAACGTCTGGGTGGTGCAGCGCCCGCGCACCCTCACCGACGACGAGAAGGCCGCCAGCCTCGACCCGCCGCGCACCAAGTGCTGCCGGCCCGCGCCCCCGGTGCTGGTGTTCGACCAGGCCGGCACCCTGATCCGCAGCTGGGGCGGCCCCGGCGAGGGCTACCAGTGGCCCCAGAACGAGCACGGCATCCACATCGACCACAAGGGCTTCGTCTGGCTCGCCGGCAACGGCGACACCGACGGACAGATCCTGAAGTTCACCGCCGAGGGCCGCTTCGTCCTGCAGATCGGCAAACAGGGTCCGCAGACCAACAGCCTCGACACCACGCGGCTCGGCAAGCCGGCCGCGATGCAGGTCGACCCCGAGACCAACGAACTCTACGTCGCCGACGGCTACTTCAACCACCGGGTCATCGTGTTCGATGCCGAGACCGGCGCGTTCAAGCGGATGTGGGGCGCCTATGGCCGCCCGCCCACGGACGAGACCCTGCCGGCCTACGACCCGGCGGCGGCCCCGGCCCAGCAGTTCCGCAATCCCGTCCACTGCGTGCAGATCGCCCGCGACGGCCTGGTCTACGTCTGCGACCGCACCAACGACCGGGTCCAGGTCTTCCGCCGCGACGGCAGCTTCGTGAAGGAATTCTTCGTCGAGAAGAACACCCGCGCCAACGGCTCGGTCTGGGAGCTCGCACTCTGGCCCGACGCCGAGCAGAGCTACCTCCTCAACGCGGACGGGGCCAACAACGAGGTCCGCACGCTCAGCCGCGAGACCGGGGAGGTGCTCGGTGCCTTCGGCCGCAACGGCCGCATGGCGGGGGACTTCCACTGGGTCCACAACCTCGCGGTGGACAGCCGCGGCAACGTCTTCACCACCGAGGTCGACACCGGCAAGCGCGCCCAGAAGTTCCTGTTCCGGGGCGACCTGATCCTGCGCAAGCGCGCCGCCCTGCCCTGATCCCACCTCCTGGGCCGCCGGACCCGCCCACCGCACCGGTCCGGAGGCGTTCGGCCGGCTGACGGAGCACCCGGCATCGGCCGATGCCGCATCGGCATTGGCCTCGCGGGTCCGGATCGGGTTCAGTCCCGCCTCAGTGCAAGTTCCGCCGGAGACCGAAAGCCGAACGATGCAGGCCCGCACCCTCTACGACAAGCTGGTGGACGCCCATACCGTGCGCCGCCTCGACGACGCCGAAGGCCCCGGGGCCAGCGTCCTCCTCTACATCGACCGCACGGTGCTCAACGAGTACACCAGCCCGCAGGCCTTCAGCGGCCTGCGCGCCGCCGGGCGCCGGGTCTGGCGGCCCGAGGCCGCCCTGGCGGTGGTCGACCACGTGAATCCCACGGCGGCGGAGCGCGTCGCCGCCATGCCCGATCCCGGCGGGGCGCGGCAGGTGGCGTATTTCGACGCGAACTGCCGGGAATTCGGGATCGAGCTCCTCGACGTGCTGCACCCGCTCCAGGGCATCGAGCACGTGGTCGCCCCCGAGCAGGGCTTCGTCCAGCCCGGCATGATCGTGGCGGCGGGCGACAGCCACACCACCACCTACGGGGCGCTGGGCGCGCTCGGCTTCGGCATCGGCACCTCGGACATCGAGCACTACCTCGCCACCCAGACCCTGGTGTACCGCCGGATGAAGACCCTGCGGGTCACGGTCTCGGGAATCCTGGCGCCGGGCGTCACCGCCAAGGACGTGGTCATGGCCCTGATCCGCCGGATCGGCGCCGACGGGGCGACGGGCTACGCCGTCGAGTTCGCCGGCCCCGCCGTCGAGGCCCTGTCCGTCGAGGGCCGCATGACGATCTGCAACATGGCCGTCGAGTGCGGCGCCCGCGGCGTCGTCATGGCCCCCGACCGGACCGTGCTCGACTACCTCGCCGACAAGCCCCGCGCGCCGAAGGGCGCTCTCTGGGAGGCGGCCAGTGCCCATTGGCTGACCCTGCGCAGCGACGACGCGGCTTTGTTCGACCGCGAGGTCGCCCTCGACGCGGCCGCGATCGAGCCGATGGTGACCTGGGGCACCAGCCCCGACCAGGCGGGCCCGGTCAACGGCCGCGTGCCCGATCCGGCGGCCGAGCCCGATCCGGCCCGGCGCCGGGACATGGTGCGGGCGCTCGCCTACATGGATCTCGCGCCGGGCACGCCCCTCGAGGCCATTCCGATCCAGCGCGCCTTCATCGGCTCCTGCACCAATGCCCGGCTCTCCGACCTGCGCGAGGCCGCCGCCCTCGTGCACGGCCGGCGGGTCGCGCACGGGGTCCAGGCCATGGTGGTGCCCGGCTCCTCCAGCGTGCGCCGGGCGGCCGAGGCCGAGGGCCTCGACCGGATTTTTCGCGATGCCGGCTTCGAGTGGCGCCAGTCGGGCTGCTCGATGTGCCTGGCCATGAACGACGACGTGCTGGCACCGGGCGAGCGCTGCGCCTCCAGCACGAACCGCAACTTCGAGGGCCGCCAGGGCGCGGGCGGGCGCACGCACCTGATGAGCCCCGCCATGGTGGCGGCCGCGGCCATCGCGGGCCACCTCACCGACAGCCGCCGCCTCGCGCAAGAAAACCGCCTCGCTCCGGAGACCTGAGCATGCAGCCCTTCACCGTCGTCGCGGGCCCGGCGGCCGGCCTGCCCGGCGCCAACATCGACACCGACGTCATCATGCCCAAGCAGTTCCTGAAGGGGATCGACCGCGCGGGCCTGGGCGCGGCCACCTTCCACGACCTGCGCTTCGCCGGCCCCGGCCAGCCGCGCCCGGATTTCGTGCTGAACCGGCCCGAATGGCAAGGCGCGCGCATCCTCGTGGTCGGTCCGAATTTCGGCTGCGGCTCGTCGCGCGAGCACGCGGTCTGGGGCCTGCTCCAGTGCGGCCTCCGGGCGGTCGTCGGCACCAGCTTCGCCGGCATCTTCGCCGACAACGCCGCCAATAACGGCCTGCTGCTGATCGAATTGGCGCCCGGCCCCGTCGCCGAGCTCGCGGTCCAGGCCGCCGACCCGTCGGCCAACCACATGTCGATCGACCTGCCGGCCCAGACCATCACCACCGCCGATGGCGCGGTGCAGCGCTTCGACATCCCGGCCCGGCGCAAGGACCACCTCGTCCGCGGCCTCGACGCCATCGGCGCCACCCTCGACCACGCGGACGCGATCCGGGCGTTCCAGGCCCGGCACCTCGCGGCCCGGCCCTGGCTCGCCTGAGCCTGGCTCGTCATCGCGACGCAAGTGCCTGAGATGCCCCCTTGCTCCCGGACTAGGAAGGTCGGGCGAACGCGGACGGCGGTTTGCTGCTCGTCATGGCTCGTGTCGGCACCCCGTCATCCTGGGGCCGCGCAGCGGAACCCAGGATCCAGACACGCAGGTCGAGCAAGGTTTGACGCTGTCGGCGAATCTGGATTCCGGGCTCGCCTGCGGCGCTCCGGAATGACGTGGTGGGGCGATATGCGATCACCCTGCCTGGAAGGATAGGGGACCCCCGCCTGAACCACGGATTGTCGATCCGACGATTTCCGTGCGTGCCGCTGTGCCCGAACCAGCGCCGGCGGCTCAGTAGACCCGCGTGACCCAGCCGTGGGGATCGGGGGCGTTGCCGCGCTGGATGTCCACGAGGGCCGAGCGCAGGCGCTTCGTCACCGGGCCGGCGACGTTGTCCGAGACCGAGAATTCCCCGTCCGGGCTGCGCACGGTCCCGACCGGGGTGATCACCGCGGCGGTGCCGCAGGCGAAGACCTCGCGCAGGCGTCCGCTGGCGGCGTCCGCCTTCCAGTCGTCGATGGAATAGGGCCGCTCGGCGACCGCGATGCCGTCCGCCCTCGCCAGGGTCAGGATCGAGTCGCGGGTGATGCCCGACAGGATGGTGTCGCTGAGCGCCGGGGTGACCATCGAGCCGTCGTCGAAGACGAAGAAGATGTTCATGCCGCCGAGTTCCTCGACCCAGCGGCGCTCGATCGCGTCGAGGAACACCACCTGGGCGCAGCCGTGCTCCACGGCCGCTGCCTGGGCGCGCAGGCTCGCGGCGTAGTTGCCGCCGCACTTGGCCGCCCCGGTGCCGCCGGGGGCCGCGCGGGTCTGGTCCTGCGAGACCCACACCGTCACGGTCTCGGAACCGCCCTTGAAGTAGGCGCCCACCGCCGACGCGATGACGAGGTAGAGGTATTCCGAGGACGGCTTGACCCCGAGGAACACCTCGCTGGCGATCATGAAGGGGCGGAGATACAGGCTGCCGCCCTCGCTCGACGGAATCCAGTCGCGGTCGGTGCTGACGAGCTGCTTGACCGACTCGACGAAGACGGCGTCGGGTAGCGGCGGCATCGCCAGGCGCTCGGCCGAGCGCCGGAAGCGCAGGGCGTTGGCCTCCGGCCGGAACAGAGCGGCGCCGCCGTCGGCGGTGCGGTAGGCCTTCAGCCCCTCGAAGATCTCCTGGGCGTAGTGCAGCACGGCGGAAGCCGGATCGAGGGAGATCGGCGCACGCGCCTCGACGCGGGCATCGTGCCAGCCGCGCCCCTCGACGTAGCGGATCGTCACCATGTGGTCGGTGAACACCCGACCGAAGCCGGGATCGACGAGGAGCTCGGCCCGGCGCTCCGGCGAGACGGGCGAGGCATGCGGCTGCGTGGTGAAGGAGAGGTCGTCGGGGGCGCTCATCGTCAGTCCTTACTTACGTCTCGTCGGATCAATCAAGGGCCGGTGCGGCGCCAGCCACGGCGCGGGCCGCCGGGCGCATCCGGGCGACGAGACGTGGGCTGGGGCCCTGATACGACGATGTCCGCTTGCGATCAAACGGCTTGCATCCTAATAATACGCAAACGAAAAGAGAACCGGAGCGTCCGCCGGTCGGTGCCCACAGGAGCCTCGTGCGTGTCGCCCCGAAAACCGCCTGCAGGTCCGGCGCCGGTCGATGGGCCGCCCGCCCGCAGCCTGGACCAGCTCCGCCTCGCCTATACCCACACGCTGCTGCTGACGGGCCGGCACTGGCGCCGCGCCGCCAATGCCGTGATGGAGGCGCACGGCCTCTCGGACGCCACCGCGGTCCCGCTGATCATGATTGCCCGCCTCGACGGCGCCCCGCGTCAGAACGCCCTGGCCGAGGCCGTCGGCATCGAGGGCCCGTCGCTGGTGCGCCTCCTCGACCAGCTCTGCGAGGCCGGCCTCGCGATCCGCCGCGAGGACCCCACCGACCGCCGGGCCAAGGTGCTCAGCCTGACCGCCGCCGGCACGGCCGTGGTCGCCCGGATGGAGGCCGACCTCGCCCGATTGCGGGCCGAGGTCTTCAGGGAGGTCGGCACCGCCGACCTCGAGGCGAGCCTGCGCGTCTTCGCGGCCCTGCAGGCCTCCGCGCCCCGCTGAAGGGCCCTCCGCCGACGCGGGCTTTCGTTCCACGCCCGGGCTGCTGCCGAACGCCGCGTCCCCGATGACTTGAACGGACGACGGCGCGCGCTCTTTCGGGCCTATGCCAATCAAACCCTCCGACCATCTGGTCTTATATTGCCTTCATTACCTCGGCGGCAGTGCCGGGACCTTCGAGACGGTCGCGCAACACCTCGCGGGCGCAGTATCCTGCGTCGCCCTCGACCTGCCGGGCTTCGGCGCGGACGGCGCCGGTCCCGGCCTGGACGTCGCCGCGATGGCCGTGGGCGTGGCGGCCCGGATCCGGGCCGACGCGCCGGGCCGCTGGATGCTGGCCGGCAACAGCATGGGCGCCAAGGTCGCGCTCGCGGTCGCGCGGCAGGCGGAGGACGGGGCGCCCGGCCTCGAAGGCCTCGCGGGCCTCGTGCTCATGGCGGGCTCGCCGCCCTCCCCCGAGCCCATGGCGGAGGACAGGCGCGCCGCCATGATCGCCTGGATCGACGCCGACCCTGAGACCCGGCAGCGGGAGGCCGAGGCCTTCGTCGAGGCGAACGTCGCCGCGCCCCTCGATCCGGACCGGATGGCCCGGACGGTGGCGGATGTCCTGCGCGCCAGCCCCGCCGCCTGGACGCACTGGCTCAGCGCCGGCAGCCGCGAGGACTGGAGCGCCCGCATCGGCGTGCTGCGCAGCCCGGCGATCATCCTCGCGGGCGCGGAGGACGCCGATCTCGGCCCCGCGGCCCAGGCTGCGCTGACCGCGCCGCACCTCGCCCATCACCGCCTCGTGTCCCTGGCGGAGACCGGACACCTCATACCCCTGGAGCGCCCCGAGGCGGTGGCCGAGGCGGTGCGCAGCCTCGCGGCCGGAGCGGTCTCGACCGGAGCCGAGGCGCCGGCGATTCCGGACGCCTACGCGGCCCTGATCCGGTCCGACCGCGTGAACGCCCGCCTGCGCGAGGCCCTGCTGCAACGCGCCGAGCCCGACGATCCGGCCTACCAGCCGCGGGCCCTCGACCCCGTCGGCCTCGCCATCCTGCGGGCGGCCTGCGCCCGGGTGCTGCCGCAGGACGGCGCGGGGACCATCGACTTCGCCGCCCGCATCGACGCCCGGCTGGCGAGCGGGGCGGGGGACGGCTGGCGCTTCGCCCGGCTCCCCCCCGACCCGGAGGCCTACCGGCGCGCCCTGCGCACCCTGGACGCTGCCGCCCGCGCCGCGCACGACAGGCCCTTCGTCGCCCTGGATGCCGAGGCGCAGGATGCGATGCTCGGGAGCCTGGAGGATGGCGCGATCTCCGGCGACCTCGACGCGGAGCAGATGGGCTTCTGGTTCGAGGACCTCCGCGCGGACGTGGCCCGCACCTATCTCGCCCACCCCGTCGCCCTGGCCCGCATGAACTTCAGCGGCATCGGCGCCGGCGGCGACACCGACCCCCTGCCCGGCTTCCATGAAGTCGGCATCGGCCAGCGCGAGGCGTGGGAGCCGAACGCCCCCCTGGAGACCGCCCGATGAACCTCGATGCGATGCGTCGCCACGCCACCTCCGAGACCGTCGACGCGGTGGTGATCGGTACCGGCGCCGGCGGCGCGCCCCTGCTGGCGCGCCTCGCCCAGGCCGGCCTCTCCTGCGTCGCCCTGGAAGCCGGGCCGAACTTCGACCCGAAGGGATTCGCCTTCGACGAGACCCTGGCCGACGAGATCTACTGGACCGAGGAGCGTATCAGCGGCGGCGCGACGCCCGAGGCCTTCGGCGGCAACAACAGCGGCACCGGCGTCGGCGGCTCGACCCTGCACTGGGGCGCCTTCACGCCCCGGGCCGATGCCCGCGACCTGCGCCTCCACAGCGAGACCGGCGAGGGCGTCGACTGGCCCCTGGACCATGCCGAACTGGTGCCGTTCTACGAGCGCGTCGAGGCCTTCATCGGCGTTTCCGGCCCGGCGGCCTATCCGTGGGACGAGACCCGCGCCTACCCCCTTGGCCCCGTCGCCCGCAACGCCCCGGCCCAGGCCATGGCGAGCGCCTGCGCGGCCCTCGGCGTGCGCTACGCCGATGCGCCGGCGGCGGTGGTCTCGCGCGCCTTCGCGCAGGAGCACGGCCCGACCCGGCCCGGCTGCATCAATTGCGGCTACTGCCACCAGGGCTGCCGCACCGGCGCCAAGACCAGCATGGACGTGACCTACCTGCCGCTCGCGGTCCATCACGGCGCCGAGATCCGGGCCGAGGCCCGGGTCCACGGCATCGAGCGCGCGAAGGACGGCCGGGTGACGGCGGTGATCTACCGCCAGGGCGGGATCGACCATCGCCAGCCCTGCCGCAACGTCTTCCTCTGCGCCGGCTCGGTGGAATCCGCGCGCCTCCTCCTGCATCTCGACCTCGCCAACGGCAGCGGCCAGGTCGGGCGCAACTACATGGGCCACGTCGCCACCCAGGTCTGGGGCACCTTCGAGCCCGAGATGCGGATGAACAAGGGCTATCCCTCCTCGCTCATCACCGAGGACATGATCCGCCCGGCCGACGCGGACTTCGCCGGCGGCTACCTCGTCCAGAGCCTCGGCGTGGTGCCGCTCACCTTCGCCAACTCCCTGGCGCGGGGCCGCAAGCTCTGGGGCCGGGCCCTGGCCGACCAGCTCGCCCGCTACAACCACATGGCCGGCATCGGCATCAACGGCGAGACCCTGCCCTGCGACGCCAACGTGCTGACGCTCTCCGACGAGGTCGATGCGCTGGGCATGCGCAAGGCTGCGATCAGCTTCGGCTACAGCCGGAACGAGGAGCGCCTCAACGCCCACGCGACCCGGTTCCTGAACCGGGTCTGGGAGGCGGCCGGGGCCACGGACCTCTGGACCCTGGAGCGCGTCGCCCACACCATCGGCACCTGCCGCATGGGCCGCGACGGCGACACCGCGGTGGTCGACCCCGTCGGCCGCAGCTTCGAGGTTCCTAACCTCTGGATCTGCGACGGCTCGACCTTCCCGAGTTCGCTCGCCGCCAACCCGGCCCTGACGATCATGGCGCTGAGCCTGCGCAGCGCCGAGGCGTTCCTGAAGGCGGGGCGGTGATCATCCGAACCTAGACGGGGCCCAGGAAACGGCGCGGTCACCACGCCGGGTCTGGATGATCCAACCCGGTTGTGGGCCCCTCCGTCGTGTGTATGCTATACACATCATGGTCGGTCTCGGGGGCGGCGATGGACTCCAGGGACCTCATCAAGGCGGTCGAGGCCGCTGGCTGGGTCTGGCACTCGACGACCGGCAGTCATCGCCACTTCAAGCATCCGACGCGGCCGGGGAAGATCACCATTCCCCATCCAAAGAAGGACATGCATCCGAAAACGGTGAAGAGCATCCGGGAGGCGGCGGGACTCTAGCGCAGGTGCATCCCGGTCCAGAACCCGGAAGTCCGTTTCACCGCAGGAGCGAACCTCATGAACGCCATCAGCAACCACGGCTATGTCGCGCTGATCCATCCACCGGAAGGTGGTTCGGAATGGGGGGTCACCTTTCCCGATGTGCCCGGATGCGTCACCGGCGGCGACACCTTCGAGGACGCGGTGGCCGCGGCGCGCGAAGCCCTGTCCGGCCACTTGGCCGCCCTGCGCGCGGATCGCGAGCCGGTGCCCGAAGGGCGCAGCATGATCCAGTTTCTCGAGAGCCGAACACCCGAGGACGCCGCCGGGCTTCCGCAACTGATCTTTCCGCGCCACCTGCCGACCGATCGTGTCCGCGTGAACATCACCATCAGCAAAGCGATGCTGCGGCAGGCCGATGAGACGGCGGAAGCACGCGGCCTCACCCGCTCGGCACTCATCGAGTCCGCTCTCGCGAGCGTCATAGACGCCTGAAGGCCGACAGGCTGGAGACGGCCTGCCGGACATGGGACGATCATGGCCGCGCGCCCCGCTGGCCCGCGATACTCCTACAAGTCGTGCCGAACCACTCAATACATCGGCGTGCCGCCCGTGACCGGCACCAGGGCCCCGGTCATGTAGCTGCCCTCCCGCGAGGCGAGGAGCACGTAGGCGGGGGCGAGTTCGGCCGGCTGGCCGGCGCGGCCGAGGGGCGTGTCGGAGCCGAGGGATTCGATCTGCTCGGGGCTCTTCACGATGGGCTGGATCGGGGTCCAGACCGGGCCCGGGGCGACGCAGTTCACCCGGATCCCCTTCGGCGCCAGCAGGTTGGACAGGCCGATGGTCAGGCTCGCGATGGCGCCCTTGGTGGAGGCGTAGACCAGCATGGTCTTGTCGGCGACCTTGGCCTGCTGGCTGGTGGAGTTCACGATCGCCGCGCCCGGCTTCATGTGCGGCACGGCCGCCTGGGCCAGGTAGAGCATCGCGAAGACGTTGGCGCGGAACGAACCCTCGAGATCCTCCGGCGTGACGTCGTCGAGATCCTCGTTCACCACCTGGGCTGCGGCGTTGTTGACGAGGATGTCGAGGCCGCCGAGTTCGGCCACGGTGCGCGCGACGAGGTCGCGGCAATGGGCCGGGTCGCGCAGGTCGCCGGGCAGGAGCAGGACGCGCCGGCCCGCCTTGCGCACCCATTCGGCGGTGTTCTCGGCGTCGGACTGCTCCACCGGCAGGTACGAGATCGCCACGTCCGCCCCCTCGCGGGCATACGCGATGGCCACCGCCCGGCCGATGCCGGAATCGCCGCCGGTGACCAGGGCGACGCGGCCGGCGAGCAGCCCCTTGCCGACGTAGCTCGTCTCGCCGTGGTCGGGGGCCGGGCGCATCCGCGAGGTCAGGCCCGGCCGCTCCTGCTGCTGGTCGCCGGGAAAGGGCGGCCGCGGGCCGGCGTCGCGGGGATCGATGGTCATCGGCGGGGCGCTTTCGGTGGCTGTCTTCCGAGGGAGGGGCCCGCCGGGCGGCGGGCCCCGGAGAGGGTCAGGCGGCCGCGTCGTCGGCTTCGAGAATGGTCTCGAGGTCGCCCGTGAGGGCATCGAGCTGATCGGCGGTCGCCCGGATCTTGAACCGGGTGCCGTCCTCGGCCTCGACCGCGATCTCCACGTGATCGTCGACGCGGGCGGCCAGGGCCTGCTTGAGAATGTAGGTGGTCACGTCCGTGCTGGTCTTGTCCGCGGTCTTGGCCATGCTGCCGTCTCCTGTCGTGGTCCCCGGCAACGCGGCAGGACGGGGGGCGGATCTGCGACCAAAGCTCCCGCCGGGTGCGGCGGCCCGTCAGAGATCGAGGCCCGACAGGGTCGCGGCGGCCTGGATCAGGGCGAGATGGGTCAGGCCCTGCGGCAGGTTGCCCAGATAGGCACCGCTGACCGGGTCGGCCATCTCCGAATAGGTGCCGGAATTCCGGTCGAGGGCGGCCACCACGGCCTCGAAGGCCGCTTGCGCCTCCGTCCTTTCCCCGAGCAGGGCCCTGGCCTCCACGAGCCAGAAGGTGCAGGCGAGGAAGCAGCCCTCCTCCACCTCGGCGCCGGTGTAGCGGTAATGGTAGGGGCCGCGCCCGAGCTCCCGGTCGATGGCCCGGCAGGTGGCCGCGAGGCGCTCGGGGTTGCCGAACCGGAAGCGCACGGCCAGCGCGAGGGAGGCGTCGAGCTTCTCGGTGCCGGGATGCATGACATAGGATTGCTTCGCCTCCGACCAGCAGTTCCGGTCGATCCAGCTCGCGACCCGGTCGCGGGCGCGGGCCCAGCGCTCGCGGCAGCTGCCGGGCAGGTGGCCGCCATCGGCGAGTTCCACCGCCCGGGCCAGCGCCTGCCAGCAGCTGATCTTGGAGCCGGTGTAGTGCTCGGCATCGGGCAGCTCCCAGATGCCCGCGTCCTTGAGCTTCCAGGATTCGGCGCATTGGTCGGCGAGCCGTGCGAGCAGCGCGCCGGTGCGCAGGTCGAGCATGTTGCCGTCGGCCACGAAGCGCTCGGCGGTCTCGAAGATGTCGCCGTAGATGCCGTGCTGGTGCTGGCCCGTGGCGGCGTTGCCGGTGCGCACGGGGCGCGAGCCGCGATAGCCCGGCAGGTCGATGTCGCGCTCCCCGGGCACGCACCCGCCGTCGAGGGTGTAGAGCACCTGCGCGCCGTGCTCGCCGATGTGGCGCATCAGCCAGGACAGGGCCGCGTTGGCCTCGGCCTGCGCGCCCAGGCGCAGGAAGGCCTTGATGACGTAGCCGGCGTCCCGGATCCAGGCGTAGCGGTAATCGTAGTTCTTGGAACCGCCGATGCCCTCGGGCAGGGAGCTCGTGGCCGCCGCCGCGATGGCGCCGGTGGGCGAGTAGAGCAGCAGCTTCAGCGCCAGGGCGCTGCGCTCGACCTGCTCGGCATAGCGGCCCCGATAGGCGAGGCGCTCGGTCCAGTCCCGCCATTCCTGGCAGGACACGTCGATGCGCCCGTCGATCTCGCCGATCGGCGCCACCACCAGGGGCTGGTCCTCCGCCGCCACGATGGCGACGACCTCGCGCTGGCCCGCCCGCACCTCGACGAAGCCCGAGATGGCGTGGTCGTTCTCCGTCTCGATCCGGATGCCCTCGCTGGTGCGGAACAGGCCCATCATGCCGGCGACGTGGAAGGCGGTGCCGTTGCTGTTGCCCGAGAGGTAGGGGGCGGCCGTGTCGCCCCGCGTGCCGAACACCAGCGAGACCCGGAAGCGCACCCGCCCCTCCAGGCCCTCGATCCGACGGGCGAGTTCCGCCCAGGGCAGGCGCCCGGCGGGGCCGCTGTTCAGGCTCTCGGTGAGGCGCGCCCGCCCGGTCTTCGTGGTGAAGACGGTCTCGTGGACGTTGCTGCCGTCGCGGTAGCCGATCTCGGACGTGAACGGGTCCTCGGGCGTGATCGCGAAGTAGCCGCCCTCCTCCGGGCTGAGCAGGCGGTCGAACAGCGGCGGCGAGTCGAGGTTGGGGCAGCACCACCAGTCGATGGAGCCGTCCGCGCCCGAGAGCGCCACCGAGCGGCCCTCGCCGATGGCCGCGTAGCCCTCGATCGGCAGGTATCCGTCGATGCGGGCGACGGCACCGCCCTCGCGGGGAAAAGGCTTCAGCACGGTGCGGACGACCTCGGATGGTGACGGGACGACACCGGCCGGGGCCGGGCGTGGCGCTACGAGCTGTGCATGCGCGTCGCACGTGTCCGAACGGGCCGACCGGGATCCTCCACGGGGTCTGCTCGAACCCGCGCGACGCTCCGCCGTTCCGGGCGCGGCTTGCTTCATGTTGACACGGCGGGCGGCGGCCCCGGCACGTCCGTGGCCCGGAAGCCGCATCGCGGTGCCCTTCCACACGCCCAGAATGAACGCTCATTGACCCATGAATGAACATTCAATACGACGATGGGGTCGGTTGGAGGTTGCCATGCAGCGGACGCACGAGGATTTCCCGTTTCAGGCGCTGGTGCGGAAGGGGCGGGCGCTCCTGGCGCCGGAGCACCTGCTGCTCGGGGCCGTTCTGGTCCTCGGCTGGGCCGCCCTGATCGCCTGGACCGGCAACGGCGCGGTCGGCTGGCAGGCCCGCCTCTGCGCCGATGCGGACGCTTCGGTCGCCGCCTGCCGGGTGGTCGCGCCGGCGGCGGACGGCAAGGTCTCCTGACCATGGCCTCGCCGGTCGGCACCCTCATCGACGCCCGCGCGAGCCAGGCCGCGCGCCGGGAACAGATCCTCGACGCCGCCTGCGCCTGTTTCGTGCGCAACGGCTTCCACCGCACCACGATGCAGGACCTCGCCCGCGAGGCCGGCATGACGGCGGGCAATTTCTACCACTACTTCCGCTCCAAGGAGGCCCTGGTGCTGGGCCTCGTGGCGCGCGAGCGGATCAGCGGCGCCCAGCTGGTGACGCGCCTCCAGCAGGAGGGCGACCGGCGCAGCGCCCTGTTCGGCGTGCTCGGGCAGTATTTCGGCGCCCTGACCCGGGAGGCGGCGGTGCTGCGCCTGGAGATCTGGTCCGAGGGCACCCGCAACCCGGCCATCGCGGCCCTGACGGCGGAGACCGAGGCGGAAGCCCGGGCCTGGTTCGAGGAGACCTTCGCCGACCTCGCCACCGCGCCGGACTGCGATCCGGTCGCCCTCTACGCCCTGCTGGCGCCCCAGCTGAAGGGCATCCTCCTGAGCCGGGCCATCCTGCCCGAATTCGATACCGGGCTCGCCGTGGCGCAGCTCCAGGCCCTGATCGAGGCCGGGCTCGCCGGTCGCGCGCCCCTCCCCGCCCCGGAACCCCGCCCATGAAAGCCGCCCGCCTCGGCCTCGCCCTGCTCGCCCTGGCGCTGCCGGCTTCCGCCGCCCTCGCGGGGCCGGCCCAGCCGCCGGCCGGCACGGCCCAGCCGCCGGCGGGTTCTACCCAGCCGGCGAAGCCCGCCCTCGTGCCGACCATCAGCGTGGTCGATGCCAAGCGGCGGGAGATCGTCGAGTCGGTGGTCGTCACCGGCACGCTGGTCCCGCGCGACGAGATCCTGGTCACGCCCGAGATCGAGGGCTACCGGGTCACCGACGTGCTGGTCGAGGAAGGCGCCCGGGTGGCCCGCGGCCAGGTGCTCGCGCGCCTCTCGCGCGACCTCATCGACCGCCAGCTCGCCCAACAGGCGGCCCTGGTGGAGAAGGCCGAGGCCGCCGTGCCCCAGGCCCAGAGCAGCATCGAGCAGGCGGAGGCCGCCGAGACCGAGGCCCGCCTCGCCTACGAGCGGGCCCAGCAGCTCCTCAGGACGGGCAACGCCACCGCGGCCGTGATGGAGGGCCGCACCGCCGCCCTGCGCCAGGCCGAGGGCAAGCTCGCCTTTTCCCGCAACGGCCTGCGCATCGCCCGCGCCGACCTCGCCCAGGCCCGGGCCGTCCTGGAGGAGCTGAACCTGCGCCTGGCCCGCACCGAGATCCGGGCGCCGGAGGCCGGCATCGTCAGCCGCCGCACCGCCCGCGTGGGCCTGGCCGCCTCCGCCTCGGCCGAGCCGCTGTTCCGCCTGATCGCCCGCGGCGAGATCGAACTCGAGGGCGAGGTCATCGAGACCAAGCTGCCGCAGCTGCGCGAGAACGCCCCGGCCTGGATCGATCTCGGCGACGGGGTCCGCCTCGCCGGCAGCGTACGGACCGTCTACCCGGAGGTCGACCGCGCGACCCGCCTCGGCAAGGTCCGCATCCGCCTGCAGCCGGACCCGCGCCTGCGCATCGGCACCTTCGCGCGGGGCGCCGTCGAGCTCGCCCGCACCCGGGGCGTGACCGTGCCGCAGGCCTCCGTGCTCTACGGCGGGGCTAAGCGCAGCTCTGTCCTCGTGGTCGCCGACGACGTGGTCGAGGCCCGCGAGGTCCGCACCGGCCTGTCCGACGACGACGACATCGAGATCCGCGCCGGCCTCGCCGACGGCGAGCGCGTGGTGGCCCGCGCCGGCAGCTTCCTGCGCGACGGCGACCGGGTCCGCCCGGTGGCGCTGGCCGTGCCGGAGCCGGCCTCGGCCGCCGCCCCCTCCCCGCGCGAGACCGCCGAGGCGGGCACGCCCTAGCGGGGGCCGCACGCCTTCCCTCCCCCTTGTGGGGAGGAAGGATGCGCGCCGATCGACCCGCCCGTGAACCCTGAACCCAACCGCCTCCGAGCCACCCCATGCGCCTGAACATCTCCGCCTGGGCGATCCGCCACCCGATCGCGCCGCTCGTGCTGTTCCTGGTGCTGATCGTGCTCGGCCTCGTCAGCTTCCGCAGCCTCGCGGTGACGCGGATGCCCAACGTCGACGTGCCGATCGTCTCGGTGACGATCACGCAGTCGGGTGCCGCACCCTCCGAGCTGCAGACCCAGGTGACGAAGTGGGTCGAGGATTCGATCGCCGGCGTGCGCGGCGTCAAGCACATCACCTCGGCGATCACGGAAGGCTCCTCCGTCACCACGGTGGAGTTCCGCCTGGAGGTGAACACCGACCGGGCCGTCAACGACGTCAAGGACGCGGTCTCGAAGATCCGCATCAACCTGCCCCGCACCATCGACGAGCCGGTGATCCAGCGCGTCGAGATCACCGGCCTGCCGATCCTGATCTACGGCGTGCGCTCGCCCGGCATGACGCCGGCCGAATTGTCCTGGTTCGTGGAGGACAAGGTCGCCCGCTCCCTCCAGGGCGTGAAGGGCGTCGGCGGCGTCGAGCGCGTCGGCGGCGTCGCCCGCGAGATGCGCGTCACCCTGCTTCCCGACCGCCTGCTGTCCCTCGGCATCACGGCGGCCGACGTGAACCGCCAGCTGCGCCTGACCTCCGCCGACATGGCGGGCGGGCGCGGCGAGGTCGGCGGGCGCGAGCAGTCGATCCGGACGCTCGCCGCCTCGCGCTCCCTGCGCGACCTCAAGGCCACCTCCATCGTGCTTCCCGGGGGCCGCAAGGTCCGCCTCGACGAGCTGGCGACCCTGGAGGATTCCATCGAGGAGCCCCGCACCTTCGCGCGCTTCAACGGCAAGCCGGTGGTGGCCTTCGCGGTCTCCCGGGGCTCGGGGGCCAGCGACGCCGAGGTCGCGGCCGGCGTCGAGAAGCGCATCGCCGAGTTCAAGACCGCCCATCCCGACATCCAGTTCGAGACCATCGATTCCTCGGTGGCGGCCACCATCGGCTCCTACGATTCGGCGATGCACACCCTGATCGAGGGGGCGGCGCTGGCGGTGCTCGTGGTCTTCCTGTTCCTGCGGGACTGGCGCGCGACGCTAATCGCCGCCATCGCCCTGCCGCTCTCGGTCTTCCCGACCTTCTGGGCCATGGACGCCATGGGCTTCACCCTCAACGGGATCAGCCTGCTCGCCATCACCCTGGTCACCGGCATCCTCGTCGACGACGCCATCGTGGAGATCGAGAACATCGTCCGGCACATGCGGCTCGGCAAGTCGCCCTACCGCGCCGCCATCGAGGGCGCCGACGAGATCGGGCTCGCCGTCATCGCCATCACGGCGACCCTGATCGCGGTGTTCGCGCCGGTCTCCTTCATGGGCGGCATCGCCGGGCGCTACTTCATGCAGTTCGGCCTCACCATCGCGGTCTCGGTGTTCATGTCGCTCCTGGTGGCCCGCCTGATCACCCCGATGCTGGCGGCCTATTTCCTGCGCGACCACGGCCATGCCGAGGCGCACGAGGGTCCGGTGATGCGGGCCTATGGCCGCCTCGTCGGCTGGTCGGTACGTCACCGCGTCGTCACGCTGATCGTCGGCCTCGCGCTGTTCGCCGGCTCCCTCGCCTCCACCGGCCTGCTGCCCTCGGGCTTCATCCCAAAGCAGGACAATGCCCGCACCCTGTTCATGGTCGAGCTCGCCCCCGGCGCCCGCCTGCCCGACACCGTGGCGGTCTCCGACCGGGTGGTGGCCCGCATCCGCGCCCTGCCCGAGGTGGTCTCGGTCTTCGTCGACGGCGGCCGCCAGGCCGGCGGCAAGAAGGAGACGCGCCTCGCCACCCTCATCGTCAACCTGACCCCGAAGAACCAGCGTGCCCGCAAGCAGGCCGCCATCGAGACCGAGATCGCCGGCCTGCTCGCCCAGGAACCCGACATCCGCTCCTGGACCCTGCGCGACGGCGGCCAGCGCGACCTCGCCCTCGTGGTCGGCGGCCCCGACGTCGACGTCGTCACGGAGGTCGCCGCCCGGCTCCAGCGCGACATGGCGGCGATCCCCCACCTCGTCTCGGTGATGTCGACGGCCCCCCTCAACCGCACCGAGGTCCGCATCCGCCCGAAGGCGGGGGCGGCGGCCGATCTCGGCGTCTCCACCGACGCCATCGCCGAGACCGTGCGGGTCGGGACCATCGGCGACATCGGCCTGAATCTCGCGAAGTTCAACGCGCCGGACCGGCAGGTGCCGATCCGGGTGCAGCTGCCCGAGAGCGCGCGGGGCGCGGTCTCGCGCCTCGAGACCCTCAAGGTGCCGGCCAAGAACGGCGCCGCCGTGCCGCTGGCGGCCGTCGCCGACATCGAGCTCGACCAGGGCCCCGGCGCGATCGAGCGCTACGACCGGGTGGTGCGCGTGGCCGTGGAGGCCAACATGGAGGGCTCCGACGCCCTCGGATCCCTCATCGCCCAGGCGCTGGAGACCCCGACCGCCAAGAGCCTGCCGCCGGGCGTCACCATCCGGCAGACCGGCGACGCCGAGATCATGGCCGAGGTGTTCTCCGGCTTCCTCATGGCGATGGGGGCCGGGATCATGATGGTCTACGCCGTGCTGGTGCTGCTGTTCGGCTCGTTCCTGCAGCCGCTGACCATCCTGTTCTCGCTGCCCCTCTCCATCGGCGGGGCGATCCTCGGGCTGCTGATCCTGAACATGCCGATCTCGATGCCGGTGGTGATCGGCATCCTGATGCTGATGGGACTGGTGACCAAGAACGCCATCATGCTGGTGGACTTCGCCGTCGAGGAGATGGCCCGCGGCGTCGACCGGGTCACCGCCATCGTGGATGCGGGCCGCAAGCGGGCGCGCCCCATCGTGATGACCACCATCGCCATGGCGGCCGGCATGGTGCCGTCGGCCATGGCGCTCGGCGTCGGCGGCGAGTTCCGCGCGCCCATGGCGGTGGCGGTGATCGCGGGCCTGATCGTCTCGACCCTGCTCTCGCTGGTCTTCGTGCCGGCGGTGTTCCTGCTGATGGACAGCCTCGGCGCCGTCCTCGGACGGGTCTTCGGCCGCTTCGTCGGCGCCACGGACGAGGCGCCCCTGCCCGTCCCCCACGCCTGAGGCCGGAGTCGGCGCCCCCGGCGCGGGGACGCCGCGGCGGTCAGGCGACCCGGTCGCTGCGGCGCAGCTGGGCCGGCAGGGCGAACAGGCTGATGGCGGCGGCCGTCAGGCACAGGGCGGCGATCACCCAGATGGCCGGGGTGGTCGATCCGGTCAGGTCCTTGACCCAGCCCACCATCACCGGGCTGACGATGCCGCCGAACTGCCCGAGGGTGTTGATGAGGGCGATGCCGCCGGCGGCGCCGACCCCGGTGACGAGCTTGGGCGGCAGGGTCCAGAAGGTCGGGATCGAGGCGACGATCCCGGTGCCGACGAGGCAGAGGGCCAGCATCAGCGGCACGATCTGCCGGTCGAACAGGCCGGCGGCGAAGAAGCCCAGGGCCGCCGCGATGGCGAGGCCGGCGACGAATTTCGGCCGGTTGCCGGAGGCGTCCGAGAGGCGTCCGATCACCACCATGCTGATCGCCCCGCAGATGTAGGGCAAAGCCGCCAGCAGCCCGACCATGCCGGTGCTGGCGCCGCTCGCGGTCCGGATCAGGTCGGGCCCCCAGAAGTTGAGGCCGTAGGAGCCGATCTGGAGCAGGAAGTAGATCAGCCCGACCTTGAGGAATCCGGGGCTGCGGATGGCGCCGAGGAGCGAATGGTCGCCGATCCCGCGATTGGCCTCGGCGATCTGGCTCGCCACCAGGGCCTTTTCCAAATCGGTGAGCCAGCGGGCATCGGTGACGCGGTCGTCGAAGCGGCGCATCACCAGGGCGCCGAGGAGCAGGCAGGGCAGGCCGCCGGCAAGGAACAGCCATTGCCAGCCGGCCAGCCCCGCCACGCCGTTGAGGCCGCTCAGGATCAGCCCCGAGACCGGGGCGCCGACGATGCCCGAGAAGGCCGAGGCCACGAACAGCATCGAGGTGATGCGCCCGCGGCGCGAGGCCGGGAACCACAGGGTCAGGTAGTAGAGGATGCCGGGGGCGAAGCCCGCCTCCATGGCGCCGATGAGGAAGCGCAGGGCGTAGAAGTGCCATTCCTGGGTGATGAACACCATGGCGGCGGTGGCGAGCCCCCAGGAGATCATGATCCGGGCGATCCAGCGCCGGGCGCCGACCCGGTACAGGATCAGGTTCGAGGGCACCTCGAAGATGACGTAGCCGACCACGAACAGGCTCGCGCCGAGGCCGTAGGCGGTGTTGCTGAAGCCGAGGTCGCTCTGGAGCTGGAACTTGGCGAAGCTGATGTTGATGCGGTCGAAGAAGGCGAACAGGTAGCAGACCATGATCAGCGGCATCAGCCGCCAGGCGATCTTCCGGTAGGTGGCGGCTTCGCGGGTGTCTGCGGGCGCGCCGAGGGCGGCCGGGGCGGCGAGGGTCATGGTGTCTCTCCCTGGAGGCGTCTCGATGAGCGCGCCGCCCTTGTGCCCGGGCGGTCTCGCACGTTCGGTTGGTGTCGGCGTTTCGGTCTGTCCGGGTGTTTGAGGCGGAGTTGCGTGCGCACGCGACTCCGCGCCGATGCCGTGCGTCAGGCCGCGATCCCGGGCGGCGGCGGGTGGAGGTCGCCGGGGCGCCCGGCCTGGGCCACCTGCCCCGGGATCGGATGGCCGACGAGGGCGGGCAGGCGGCGCGACAGGGCGATCAGCCCGTCGAGGTCGAGGCCGGTGGGGATGCCCATCTCGTGGGCCATGCTCACGAGGTCCTCGGTGCAGATGTTGCCGGTGGCGCCCGGGGCGAAGGGGCAGCCGCCGAGGCCGCCGAGGGCCGCGTCGAAGCGCCGGGCGCCGGCCACCCGCGCCGCCAGGACGTTGGCGAGGCCGAGGCCGCGGGTGTTGTGGAAATGGAGCGTCAGCGCCTCCGCCGGCACGAGCCGGAGGGCGCGGGCCACGAGGTCGCCGACCTGGCGCGGATTGGCCATGCCGGTGGTGTCGGCCAGCGTGATGCCGTCGATCCCGAGGGCGCGGTAGCGCTCGACGATCCCCAGCACCCGCTCCGGTGGCTGGCCGCCCTCGAAGGGGCAGCCGAAGGCGGTGGCCACCGTCGCGTTGAGGCGCACCCCGGTGCCGCCGGCCGCCGCGACGATGCGGGCGAAGGCGTCGAGGGAGGCCTCGCGGGTCAGGCCCATATTGGCGCGGTTGTGGGTCTCGCTCGCCGACATGACGAGGTTGAGCTCGTCGGCGCGGGCCGCCAGCGCCCGCTCGGCGCCCTTCAGGTTCGGCACCAGGGCGACGTAGAGTGTGCCCGGGCGCCGGGTGATCCGGGCCAGCACCTCGGCGGCGTCGCGCAGGGCCGGGACGGCCTTGGGCGAGACGAACGAGGTCGCCTCGATCCGGCTGAAGCCCGCCGCCGAGAGCGCGTCGATCAGCGCGACCTTGTCGGCGGTCTCGACGAAGGCGGGCTCGATCTGCAGGCCGTCGCGGGGCGCGACCTCCTGGACGATCAGGGGCGCTTCCTCGCCCAGGGTTCCGGTCCCGCTGCCGCTCAAGTCACTGCTCATGCCACCGCTCCCGTGGTCCGCAGGGCCGCGATCGCCGCGGCGTCGTAGCCGAGATCCGCCAGTACGGCGTCGGTATGGGCGCCGAGCGCCGGGCCGGACCAGCGCACCTCCCCGGGCGTGCCCGAGAGCTTGGGCACGATGCCGGGCATCTTCACCCCCGTGCCGCCGGGCAGCTCGGTCGGCAGGATCATGTCGCGGGCCTGGTAATGCGGGTCGGCGACGATGTCGGCCACCGAGTAGATCCGCCCGGCGGGGACCTGCGCCGCCTCGAGGGTCGCCAGGGCCTCGGCGATGCTGCGCGCGCCCGACCAGTCCGCGATGGCCGCGTCGAGCATCGCGGCCTGGGCCGAGCGGCCGTCGTTGCTGCGCAGGGCCGGGTCGTCGGCGAGGTCGGGCCGGCCGATCGCCTGCATCAGGCGCCGGAAGATCGGGTCGCTGTTGCCCGCGATGACGACGTAGCCGCCATCCTGGGTCGGGTAGGTGTTCGAGGGCGTGATACCCGGCAGGGCGCCGCCCGTCCGGGTCCGGACCTCGCCGAGGAGGTCGTATTCGGGGACGAGGCTTTCCATCACGTTGAAGACGCTCTCCACCAGGGAGACGTCGATGACCTGGCCCTTGCCGCCGGCGGTCTTGACGTGGAGCAGCGACATCAGCGCCCCGATGACGCCGTGCAGGGAGGCCAGGGTGTCGCCGATGCTGACGCCGACGCGGGCCGGCGGGCTGTCCGGGTGGCCGGTGGTGAAGCGCAGGCCGCCCATCGCCTCGCCGATGGCGCCGAAGCCCGGCCGGTCCCGGTAGGGCCCGGTCTGGCCGTAGCCGGAGATGCGGACCATGACGAGGTTGGGGTTGAGGGCGGAGAGGTCCTCCCAGCCGAGCCCGAGCTTCTCCAGGCCGCCGGGCCGGAAGTTCTCGATGACCACGTCGGCGCTGGTGGCCAGGGCGCGCACGACCGCGGCGCCTTCCGGCGACTTCAGGTCGACGGCGATGGACTTCTTGTTGCGGGACTGGAGATACCACCAGAGGGAGGTGCCCTCGTGCAGCTTGCGCCACTTGCGCAGGGGATCGCCCTCCCCCGGTGCCTCGACCTTGATCACCTCGGCGCCGAACTCCGCCATCAGGCGGGCGGCGAAGGGGGCGGCGATCAGCTGTCCGAGTTCGAGAACGCGGATTCCGGCGAGCGGTCCGGCCATGAACGATTCCTCCGGTGTTCGATCGGCGATGGTCTTCTTGGATCGTCTTCTTGTCCCCTCGATACCCGCCCGGGACGGGGGGAGGCCAACCGTCTTTCGGCCATGACCGTTCGCGTTCGGAGAACGCTGCGCGGCGTTCAGGCCGCGTCGGCGGTGAGGCTGGCGACGAGGAGATTCGCCGCCGGGGAGAGTTCGCCGGGGCGGGTGACGATGCGCAGTTCGCGCTGCGCCCACGGGTCGGTGAGGGGGATCGCCGCCAGGTCCATGGCGCTCCCCAGGAGGGCGAAGACCCCGAGGGGCACCACGCCGAGCCCCATATCAGCCTGGGCCATGCGCAGGACGGCGTCGAAGCCCGGCACGTGGACGCGCAGGCGCAAGGGGCGGCCGATGCTCTGGGCCTCGCCGCGGACGCTGGCATAGATCGAGCTCTCGGCGTGGAGCCCGACGAAGTCGTGGTCGAGGGTCTCCCGGAAGGCGAGCGTGCTCCGGTCCGCCAGGGGGTGATCGTGCCGCATCACCACGACGAGGCTGTCCCGGCGGTAGAGCACGCTGTGCAGGTCCCGGGCCGGGATGCTCCCGGAACAGATGCCGAGCTCGGCCAGGCCCGCCTCGACGCCGGAGACCACGCCGCCGCTCGGGCGCTCCTCCAGGCTGATCTTGATGGCCTCCTGCCGCGCCAGGAAGGCGCGCAGGTCCTCGGGCAGGAACTGCACGATGGCCGACAGGTTGGCGAACATCCGCACGATGCCTCGCACGCCCTTGGCGTGCTCGGCGAGCTCCACCACGATCTGCTCGACGTCGTGCAGCATGCGCCGGGCGTGATGGAGCAGGGTCTCCCCGGCCGGGGTCATCACCATGCCCCGGGCCTGGCGCGTCATCAGCTGGACGCCGAGGCTCTGCTCCAGCTCGACCAGGCGCTTGCTGACGGCGGACGGCGCGATCGCCGCCCGCCGGGCGGCCTGGGTCAGGGTGCCGTCCTCGCACATCGCCACGAACAGGCGCAGCGTCGTCGGATCGAGGCGCCGCAGGAGCGTCGGGGCCAGCATGTCCATCCCTCTCACCGGCCCCGACCGGCGCGCGTCGCGCCCGGGGCTCCGGCGAGACTACAGCGCCGGAGAACGCAGCGGACCAGCCCGGCGCCGGCTTTCGGCGCCGGGTCGGCGACGGCTACAGGTTCGGGATCGCCGGCGCGACCACGACTACCCGCCCCACGGGGGCCGGGAGGTCAGGACGGCGCTGGCGACGCCCCAGACCACCGGGCCGCCGGGGCCGTCGGCGACCACGGGGCCGCCGGAATCCCCCGTGCAGACCTCCGCCCCGCCGCGGGCGACCGCGATGAGGAGGCCCGTCGTGGTGCGCAGCACCGGGTCGAGGCGGGTCGTCCTGAGAAAGCCGACCCCCTGGCGCGACAGCCCCGCCCCGGTGAGGGTCAGCGCCTGGGGGGCGGTGGCCCGGCCGAGCCGGAGCGGCTCGCGCCCGCGCACCGGGTTGGCGAGGCGCAGGACGGCGGTGTCGAGGGACAGGGCCAGCAGGCCGGAATACTCGGAGGGCAGGTCGTCCGGAACGCTGTCGTAGCGGGCGAGGGCCGCGACCCGGTAGGTCCGCGTGCCCGGGCGGGCGCCCTCGTAGAGGACGACCGCCGAGGCGACCGGGTTGCCCCGCACGCAATGGCCCGCGGTGAGGACGAGGTCCGGGGCGATGAGCACGCCGGAGCAGCGGTTCAGGCCGATCGCGTCCTCGCCGCCGACCAGGGTGCCGATGCCGACGGCGGCCCGGCTGATCCGGTTGCGCCCGGCCGGGGCACCGCCGTTGATGGCGAGGGCGGCGCCCGTCTCGGCGACGAGGGCGAGCGCCGCGAGGCTGTGACGCGAGAGGATGTGACGAGACCGGCGTGGACGCATGGATGCCCCGGAACGCGTTGCTGCGGAACGATGTCGACCCCCGGCCGAGCATAGGGGCCGGCGGAGGGGCCGGGGAGAGCGTCCGCCGCGTCCCGGTTGCGTCATAGCAGCGCCCGTCTCGGGAGGGCCCGACGGGGGCGGCGTCCATCCGGTCGCGCCGGAGGCTGGCGCGGGCGCCGGGGTTCTGCCAATCCGGGCGGCGCCGATCGCCCGGTCCAGGGCCCCGAGCAGGATCCCCATGAATCTCTGGCTGCGCCTTCTCTGGCTCCTGGCGACCGCGTGGCGGCGGCGGCCGCTCGCCCTGCCCTTCGGCGTCTCGCGCCTCGGCTTCCGGGTCTGGCCCCACGACCTCGACACGTCGCTGCACATGAACAACGGCCGCTACTGGACCCTGATGGATCTCGGCCGCACCGACCTCATGCTCGGCTCGGGCCTGTGGCGCTCCGTGCTGCGCCAGCGCTGGACCCCGGTGGTCAGTGCCGGCCAGATCCGCTTCCGCCGCGAACTCCGGCCGTTCCAGGCCTTCGACCTGGAGACCCGGCTGGCCCATTGGGACGAGGCCCGCTTCGTCATCGAGCACCGCCTGGTCATCCGGGAGACCGGTGCCGTGGCGGCCATCGGTCTGGTCCAGGCGGGTCTCTACGACCGCCGGCGGCGCAGCTACGTGCCGGTGCGGACCATGCTCGCGGCGATCGGTGTCGAGGCCGAGGCGCCGCCGATGCCCGAGGCGGTCGAGGCCTTCCTCGCCGCGGAGCGTGCACTACGCGACACGACCGCCGCGGCCGGCGCCCGGATCAGGTGACGTAGCGGTCGGTGGCGTAGAAGCCGGGGTTCGAGCGCACGAAATCGATCATCCGGCAGAGGCCGTCGTCGATGGACATCCGGGGCCTCCAGCCCATGGCGCGGCGCGCGAGGCCGTTGTCGGAGATCAGCTTGAGCACCTCGCTCTGCTCCGGCCGCATCCGCTGCGCTTCCGTGACGATCGGCTTGTCGACGCCCATCAGCTCGAGGATGCGGTGGGCGAACCAGCCGACCGAGTAGGTCTCGCCGGTGCCGAGATTGATCGTCATGCCCTCGATCCCCGGCTGCGAGCCGGCCGCGAGGAAGCCCGCCACCGTGTCGGAGACGTAGGTCATGTCGCGCTCCGGGGTGAGCGAGCCGAGGCGGATCTCGTCCCGGGCGAAGGCCTGCGAGATGATGGTCGGGATGAAGGCGCGCGCGCTCTGGCGCGGTCCGTAGGTGTTGAAGGGCCGCAGGGTCACCACCGGCAGCTCGAAGGAGCGGCCGTAGCTCTCGGCGAGCTGGTCGGCGGCGATCTTGGAGGCGGAATAGGGCGACTGGCCCTGGAGCGGATGGGTCTCGTCGATGGGCGCGCGCAGGGCCGTGCCGTAGACCTCCGAGGTGCTGGTGTGGACGATCCGCCCGACGGCGCTGCGGCGACCGGCCTGGAGCACGTTCAGGGTGCCCTCGATATTGGCGCGGACGTAGCTGCGCGGCGCCTCGTAGGAATACGGGATCGCGATCAGGGCGCCGAGGTGCAGGACGACGTCCATGCCCTCGAGGGTCTGGTAGATGAAGTCGCTGTCCTCGATGTTGCCGAACGCCACCGTCATCGCCGCCCGCACCTCGGGGTCGAGGAACTCGAGGTTGCCGATCCGGGCACCGGAATTGTAGCGCACGATCGCGGTGACCTCCGCGCCGGACCGGACGAGGGCGTCCACGAGGTGACTGCCGATGAATCCGCCGGCGCCGGTCACCGCGACCCGCTTTGCCCGCCACGATGTGCCGTTCATGTCATGCTCACCCATGTCATGCTCCCCGCTGGTTCTTTCGAAGCACAGTTTCGAGTAGTTCAGCGCATAGTCATGGTCGATGCAATCGACACAAAGGTATTAGAAAGATTTGGGGCCCGGGCGGTTCTTGGGTGCGGACGGCGATCAGCGCTGCGCGCTGGCCAGCGGTTCGCGCAGCACCCGGTCGAGCAGGACCTGCGCCACGTAGGGACGGTGGCCGAGGGCACGCTCCCGGGCGTAGATCCCGGCGATCGTCGCGCTGTCCTCGGCGTCCCAGTAGTCGAGGCTGAGGATCGGCACCGGCGGCTCCGCCTCGGCCAGGGGACGCAGGGCCTGCAGGTGCGGGTCGAGCTCGCCCGGCTCCGTCCAGCGGTAGCCGCTCGCCGGCGCGTCGTAGGTCGTCAGCAGGCTCTCGGCGACGACGCCGTCGACCTCCCCGACCAGCTCGGGCAGCAGGGCGTAGCCGCGGTTCATCAGCAGCATCCGGTCGGGATGGCGCCGGCGGATCGTGCGGACGAGGTCGATGGCGGCGAGCCGCATGCCGGCATAGCGCCCGGGGTCCGTCTGCTCGAGATGGGGCGGGGTGTCGAGGGTGTCGAAGAACAGCCCGGAGAACCCCCGCTCCAGGAGGGCCGGCACCGCGACGTCGAGGATGAGGGAGCGCCAGGCCGGCCGGCGCACGTCGCACAGCAGGGTGTCGGGCCAGTTCGGGTTCTCGCCGAGGAGGAGATCCGGATCGTCGATCCGCGCGAAGAGCGGGCTCGTCCGCTTGATCTCCCCGAGGCTGAGATAGCCCAGCACCTCGGTGCCGAGGGCTCGCATCGGCGCGAGCGGGCCCTTGAACCCGGGATCGAGCACGACGAGGTCGAAGCCCTCGAATTCGGCCGCGTCGAGGTCCTCCCCGTAGAACAGCGTCCAGGCGAGGTGGGGGTGTCGAAGCCGGTCGCGCGCACGGGCCGGCCGGTCGAGGACGAGCCCGGCGGCCCCGAGGCCGGCGAGCAGGCGCAGGACGCTGCGGCGCAGGAGGCGTCGTCCGGACATGTCAGCCATCGCGCGACCTGCTCCTGAGCCGGAAGCCCCGGCGACCTGGGCGATCCGGGCGATCCGGGCACTCGGCCGGTCGCCGGGAGGCGTCGAGGGAGGTGTTGTTGGTGATGAAGGCGTGGAAGTGCAGCCAGGGCAGCTCGTGGGCGAGGATCAGCACCGCGAGCAGGAAGGTGAGGGCCGAGGCGAGCAGGTTGCCGTAGCCGAAGAAGGGGAAGCCCAGGGGCAGGAGCGCCGCGGTCAGCGTCCCGTTCAGGACGCAATACGTCGCCGAGACCGCGAGGGCGTGCCGGCGCAGGTCGAAGTACAGGAGGAAGATGAAGCAGAACGAGGAGCTGGTCTGGAACACCATCCCCACCAGGGCCGCCCGGAGGATGCCCATCTGGCTCGCGCGCAGGCCGAGCGGTTCGATCGCCACGTAGGAGACCAGGATGGCGATGAGGGCGACGGCCGCCAGGGCGACGAACAGGCCGAACAGCTTGGCCATGACGAAGCGCGACAGGCGCGCCTGCATCTCCGCGAGGTCGCGTCGGCTCACCCCGTGGGCGAGGCTGCCGTAGAAGGCGCGGCTCAGGCGGAAGAAGTTGGTCTCCACGTGGACGAAGAACACCGCCAGGATGGGGATCGAGGCGAGCTGCGCCCAGAACATCGGCGTGTCGTAGTTCGGCATGGTCCGGAAGGCGCCCCCGGCCGTGGTCACGCCGACCGGGGCGGCGAACCACATGATCAGCTTGTCGACCCAGAGTCCGAGGGCGCAGGTGAGCCCGATCAGCGGCAGGTCCCAGTGCGTGCGCAGGGTCCGCGCCAGGGCGGCGTCGGGGACCAGTCCCAGCCCGTATTCCTGCAGCAGGCGGCGGGCGAGGACGAGGTCGATGACCGTCAGGCCGATGTTGAAGGCCGTGAGGAGGCGCAGCGGCTCGCTGCTCGGGTCGATCGCGATGAGGGCGACCATGATGGCCGCGCCCGCACCGAAGGCCACGGCGACGACGACGTAGCTCCGGATCGCTCCCATGAAGGGAATCAGGAGCCAGGCCGCCCCCATCAGCATCAGGTTCTGCAGGCCGGCCAGGGTATCGGGGCCGGGCAGGTCCGCCGCAAGCAGGTAGAGCGGCCCGGCGACGACGAGGGCGAGGCCGGCGAACAGCCCCTGGGCGGCCACGAACGCGTAGGTCACGCTCTCGTCGCGCTTCAGCCAGATCCGGTCCGAGACGAAGCGCGTGCAGACGAAGGCGATGGGCCCGGTCAGGATCGCCGAGATCAGGGCGTTGTAGATGATGACCGAGCGGAAGAGCGACAGGCCGGGGCAGTCGCCGGAGGGGCAGGCGGCGAGGTCGATGCCGCCGATCGCCAGCACGGTGAAGATCCAGGGGCCGGCCACCAGCAGGGCCGCGTAGACGTAGGCGCCGGCGGTGCTGGTCAGGGAGCGGCCCTGCGTCATGCGCTCGAGGGCGAAGCCTAGGCCGGCCATGGCATCCTCCCGGTCTCCGGAACGCGGTCGGGTGCGGGCGGCGGGTCGAGGGAGGCGTAGAGCGCGTCGTAGAGGCCGATCACGCGGTCCTGGTCGAACACGGCTCGGATGCGCGCCCGGAGGCTGCGGCCCATGCGCGCCCGCAACACGGGGTCGCGCAGGATGCGCGCCAGGGCATCGGCCGTCGCCTGCGGATCGCAGGCGCGCACCACGAACCCGCCCACCGTGTCGGAGCCGGGGCCGTCCGGCCCCTCCAGGATCTCGCGGCAGGAGCCCACATCCGTGGCCACGGCGGGCACGCCGGCGGCCCCGGCCTCGAGGATCGCCAGGGGCTGCGCCTCGCTGATGCTGGTGAGGGCGACGACGTCCGCCTGTCCGTAGAAGGCCTTCACGTCGCGGACGCGCCCGAGGAAGCGGACGGTGTCCTGCAGGCCGAGCTGGCGCACCAGGTCCCGGCACTCGGCCGCGTAGGCCGGGTCCTCGTCGTCGGGCCCGATGATGAGCGCATCGACGTCGGGCACCTGGCGGCGCAGCAGGCCGGCGGCCTGGATGAAGGTGCGGATGTCCTTGATCGGCACGAGGCGCCCGACGAGCAGCACGGTCGGGCGGCGCGGCTGCGGGCCGGGCGGGATGTCGGCGAACTGGTCGAGGCGGATGCCGTTGGGGATCGCGCACAGCTTCGCCTCCGGTGCCCCGTCCTCGATCTGGTAGAGCTGGTTGGTGCGGAACTGCGTCGTGATCCGGTCGGCGGACTCGTAGGTGATGCGCGCCATGGCGTTGAAGGCGTCGAGCCAGACCCGGCGCAACTCGGGGGCGGCACCGGTCGCGTCGAATCCCCCGGCGCCCGACTCGTGGATCCAATCGGCGATGGAGAGCTCGATCCGGCGCTCGTTCGTGTAGATGCCGTGCTCGGTCACCACGAAGGGCCGGCCCGTCAGCGTCTTGGCCCGGGCCCCGAACAGGCCCGGATAGCCCGTCGAGAGGGCATGATAGACCCGGGCCGGCGGGATCGGCGCCGTGGCGACCGCGATGAGGCTGCGGGCCAGGAAGCGCCAGGTCCAGAAGAAGTCGACGAAGGGCGCCCCCGGCAGCATCGCCTCGTAGATCCGCTCGAGGGCGGTCCAGGCGATACGCGAATCGAGCAGGGCGCGCTGCCCGAACGCGCAGCGGTCGAGATCCCGCACGCAGCGGGCCCAGGCCTGCCCCCCGCCATCGGTGAGAACGGCGCGCAGGTCCCGGATCATCGGCGCGATCCGGTCCCGCCCGCGCAGGAGCGGCAGGCGTCCCGGCGGGCAGGCATCGATCGAGACGTCGACGATGCGCTCGACGTTCGGGGGCAGGTCGAATTTCGGGGTGCGGTCCTGGCTTGAGATCGTGAAGGCCACGAGGCTGAAGCGCTTGTCGGGCAAGCTCCGGATGTAGCTGTCGGTCCAGGACGAGACGCCGCCGAGGAGATACGGGTACCCCCCCTCCACGAGCAGGCAGACGTCCGACGGGGCCGGGGGCGGGGCGGCCGGGGGCGACGGCGCGCTCACGCCGCGCCCTCCCCGCTCGCCGTCTCGCCCGGGACGCCGCCGGCGGCCTCGATCGCGGCCAGGAGCGCCCGTACCGCGCCGTTCGCCGGCTCGGCCGCCAGGGCTTGGCCCGCGGCGACGCGGGCGGCGGCGATCTCGGTGAGGGCCTGGAGCGGCTCGGTCAGGCCAGATCCGGCATAGGCCAGCCTGGCCTGCGCGAGGGCGATCCAGGGGGCGGCCGTTCCCGGAGCCCCGGTGGCGGCGGCCTCCAGGGCGATGAGGTCCCGGGTGAACCGGGTCTGGAGCTTGGCGAGGACCGTCGAGGCCAGGACGCGCACCGAGGCATCCGAATCCTGGAGGGCGGCGCGGATCACGTGGCTGAGGCGGGGGTCGAAGCGCCGGCCGACGATCGCCAGCGCCTCGAACTTGGCCTCCTTTCCGCCGGTGGCCATGACGTCTGCCAGGGCGACGACCGCGCTCGCATCGCCGATCCGCAGGCGCCTGTCGCGCAGGTCGCCGGCGAGGCGGCTGCAGGCGGTCCGAACGTCGAGCCGGCCCTCCGCCTCGACCCAGGTCCCGAAGGCCTGCACCGGTCGCAGGCGCACCGCCGCGAGGTCGGGGAGCGCCAGGCCGATCGCCAGGAGGGTGCCGAAGGGGCCGGCGACGAAGACCCAGAGGGTGAGATGGGCGAGCCGCGCCGCCTCGCCGGGCGGCTGGTCGGCCTGGACGGCGCGCAGCCCGACGAGCAGGCAGAGGGCGACGTGGCCGAGGAGGACGACGGCCGGGCCGGCCAGATCCCGGACGAGTGCGCCGGCCAGGGCGACCTCGCCGAGCGCCGCCGCGAGGGTGACCGCGGCGGGGGACGGGCGCAGGCGCAGGCCGCCCTCCCAACCGGTCCGGGGTCGCGCGGCGACCGTGGCGACGAGGGGATCGGGGATGTCGATCATCATCGGTCCGTCCCCGCCATCAGGCCGCCCATGGCCACCGCCATCTCCTGAGCCCGCGGTGCGGCCTCGGCGATGGTCTGGTTGGTCAGCAGCCCCTCCACCAGGAGGAGGCCGCGCGGGCCGGGGGCGGCCTGGCCGGGAATGGAGACGGCGAGCACCGCGCCGGACGGCAGCCGGCGGGCGTCGATCGCGCGGTCCCGGCGCCAGATCCGGTCCGGCGCCTGCGCGACGGCCTCGGCCATGGTCGCGTCCACCACCGGTGCCGTCTTCCGGTCGCGCGGTCCGCCCTCCCCGACCGTGGCCAGGGGGGACAGGCCCTGCGGCGTGCAGGCATAGACCGTGAGCCGGGAAGCGCCCACGATCCGGCGGCCGACCTCCGCGAGACTGGTGACGAGGTGTACGCCGTCGCGGGCGTCCAGGCAGGCGAAGGCCCTGCCCACGGCGCCGAGGGTGCGGGTCTCGGCGGCGAACCGGAGCTCCAGGCGACCGATCTCCGCCATCGCGGCGGACAGGCCGCGGCCGAGACCATCGGCTTCGAGGAGGGCGTCGTCGCGCTGCTGGCGCAACTCGGCCGCGTGGAAGATGTGGAGGCTGCGCAATCCGCCGAGGACCAGGGCGCAGGCCAGCCACGCCGTCGGTTCGGCGACGATCTGGCGCGAATAGGCGTAGTAATCCTGCGTCGCGAGCTGCGAGGGCAGCGCGGCGCTGTAGAGGGCCAGGGTCGCCGCCAGCGTGGCGAAGACGCCGCCCGCGAGACCGTACTGCGCCGAGATCAGGACCACGGGAATCCAGAACGGCCGCGGCGTCATCCAGTCGTAGCGGCTGCCGTCGAAGAAGAGATGGTCGGCCAGGACCAGGAGGAGGACAAGCCCGATCGCCTCCGGACCGTAGCGCCGCCATCCCAGCAGCGGGCCGGACCGGTCCCGGTCCGAAGTGCCGCTCTCATCCGCCGCTGCAGCCGTCACGGCATGCTCCCCCGAAGCCGTCGCGGCGGGGCATCGAGGCGGATCGCCGGCCTGCCGCGAACTCTGTAAAACAACGCGAGCAGAGCAGGAATTCGGTCTGCGCGGAATATCCCCGAGACTAGCGATCTCGGATTACCGGCAGATCCGGGCGGTCATGCTTCCGTATTACTGGTGTCCGAAGATGTCTTCGCCCGAACGGACGAAGCCGCGCCCGGCGTTTCGGGCGCGGCTTCGGTCAGGGATCTCTCGGGACGCGAGGTCGTGCGTCAGGCGTTGTGCCCGGCGGACAGGGACTGCGCGGCCGCCGCGTGATCGGCGGAGGGCCGGGCATGGAACCAGGCCCCGCCGAGATGGGGCGCCCAGGACACCACGCCCTTGGTGTTGACGAGATAGGCGAGTTCGGTGCGGTTCTTGGCCTGCAGCTTCTTCATGATGTTGCGCACATGCACCTTCACCGTGTTGGTGCACATGTTGAGCTCGTAGGCGATCACCTTGTTCGGCTTGCCGATCTGCAGGACGCCGAGCACGGCCGCCTCCCGCTCCGTCAGCCGGACCGACCCGCGTCCCCGCGCCTCCGCGGCCGGACGCGCGGGGGGCGTGCAGACGATCCCGGACGGGACGAAGCAGCCGCCCGCCAGCACCAGCGCGATCGCGCTCTGGGCGACCTTGACGGAACTCGTCATCGGGATGAAGCCGCTGAGGCCGCGCCGCATGGCCTCCGTGACCTGGTGGTAATCCTCGATCTCCGACAGGAGGACGACCGGAACCCCCGGGCTGACGCTGGCGAGGGTGTCCAGCTCGCTCTCCATCTGCGCGATGCTCCGGTGGGTCGCCGCGATGACGATGGCCGAGGCCGACGGCCGCTCCTTGGCCGCCTTCTGCCAGTGGCCGACGGTGCAGAAACCCAGAACCTGGGCGGTGCCGGCATTCTTCTGGATCTGGGAGATCAGGCTCTCCCGGAACAGGATTCGAGGGTCGATGATGACGATGGTCGATTCGTCATCCCTCGCAACTGAAATGCCGGATTCGATTGCGACGAGTGACATTGCGTAGCCTCCCCTTGCGATCATCGTGGTGCGCCCGACTCGCTCGCCGCCCCGGAGCTCGAAGACACGTAGCGCGACAATTTGATCAATTACCGTGAGCAATAATGAATTACAAGCGATTACTTAATAGATAGCAGGATATTCACTTTTGATAAAAGTCGTATGCTTTCTGGATTGGAGGAGTCCTGAATCTTCGAATTGATCGTCTGTCTCGGGTCGGAATCCGACTTCGATGGTCGGATCGAAACCTTGTCAGGGCGCAGCCAGGGCCTCTGCCCGATTCCCCCGAGTCCCACGGCCCGAGTCCCACGGCCCGAGTCCCACGGCCCGAGACCCACGGCCCAAGCCCTGCCCGCCGGATCGGCGCGGCAGGGCCCGGTCGACCGCGTCCTACACGATCATGAAATCGGTCTGGTTCAGCGCCACCCGCGTGGCGAAGGTCGCCACCGAGATCGCGGCGCCCGCGCCCGCGCCGTCGGGGTCCCAGAACAGCGTCTGGGACGCGCTGTTGAACAGGAACTCCGCATGCGCCTTCGTGGCCTGGCCGGCCGTCGTGGAGACGGTCTCGAGCCAGTCCACCGGGAGCGGACCGGCGCTCAGCCCGTAATCGGAGCCGCGGACCGCGAGCTTGTCGCCCTGCGCGGCGGAGAAATCCATCACGCGATCGGTGCTCGTGCGGTTCGGCGCGTCGAAGAGGAAGATGTCGGCGCCGAGTCCGCCCGTGAGGGTGTCGCGTCCGCCGCCGCCCTCCAGGCGGTCGGCGCCGTCGAGGCCGGAGATGCGGTCGTCGCCGCCTCCGCCGACGATGACGTTGTTCAGGGCGTTGCCGGCGGCGGTGAAGGCACTGCTGCCCGTGTAGATCAGGTTCTCCACGTTGATCTGCAGGGTGTAGCCGGCGAGGTCGGTCCTCACGGTATCGGTGCCGCCGCCCGCCGCCTCCACGACGGAATCGCCGATCCGGACGATGTAGGTATCGTCGCCGAGGCCTCCGACGAGCCGGTCGGCCAGAGCGTCGATGCCGCCGTCGAGGAGGTCGTTGCCGCTTCCGCCCAGGATGTTGTTCGCCAGGGCGTTGCCGGTGCCGGTGAAGGACCCCGTTCCCAGGAAGGTCAGGGTCTCCACGTTGTCCGTGAGGGTGTAGCTCGCCAGGGTCGTCTGCACCGTGTCGGCACCGGCTCCGGCCGCCTCGACGACGATGTCCCCCGGATGATCGACGACGTAGGTGTCGCCGCCGGCTCCGCCGCTCATCGTATCCGCTCCGGCCCCGCCGTTGAGGATGTTGGCCCCGGCATTGCCGGTGAGCGTGTTGTCGAGGGCGTTGCCGGTCCCGTTCAGGTTGGCGGTGCCGGTGAGGATCAGAGCCTCGACCTCCGCCGGGAGCACGTAGCTGACCGAGCTGCGCACCAGGTCGATGCCGCCGCCCGCCGCCTCGATCACGCGGTCCGCGACATTGTCGACGACGTAGACGTCGTTGCCGCCGCCGCCCGTCAGGGTGTCGGCGCCGAGGCCGCCGTCGAGGAGGTCGTTGCCGACGCCCCCCGTGATGGCGTTGGCCAGGGCGTTGCCGGTTCCGGAGGCATCGCCGGGTCCCGTGAAGGTCAGGTTCTCGATGTTCGCGGGCAGGACATACGTGGCCAGGGTCGTCTTCACGAGGTCGGTCCCGCCGCCGGCGGCCTCGATGACCCGGTCGCCCGCGTCGTCGACGAGGAACGTGTCGTTGCCGGAGCCGCCGGTCATGCTGTCGGCGCCGAGGCCGCCGTCGAGGGTGTCGTTGCCCGCGCCGCCGTTCAGGGTATCGGGACCCGCGCCCCCGGTCAGAACGTCGTCGCCGGGCCCGCCCGTGAGGACGAGGCCCGCCACCGTGCCGGCGAGGCCGACCGTGACGTCGTGCGTGCCGGTTCCGACGAGGGCGAGTTCGAGCTTGTCGCCGACGAGGCCGACGACGGTCGCGCCGGTGACCTGTGGCGTGCGCCCGGCGGGATCCACGAGGTCGATGACGACCTTCCCCTCCCCGACCACCGAGAACTTGAGGTTCGTGCCGTCCCCGGTGACGGAGATCAGGTCGGACCGGGACGGCAGCGCGGTGATGTGGGTGACGTCGTCGGGCACCGCCCCCAGGTTGATGGTGAAGGTCCCGCCCGTCCGGGCGACGAAGACGCTGTCCGCGTCGTAGGCGTACCAGTTGGCGACGCTGCGGATGCCCGCGGCGCCGTCGAGGTCCAGGGCGAACTTGCCGGCGGCGGCCGACCCCACGGTCGCCGTGATGACGTTGCTCGCCGCGTTGAACGCGAAGTCCAGCGTCGACGCGTCGAAGGCCGCCACCCGCTGCGCGAGGTCGTTCAGGGTCACGAATTCCGAACCGGCCTGATAGGCGGTCTGGATGAAGGTCGTGAACATCTGGGCCGTGTAGCCGGGCACGGCCGGCGGGTCGGTCTGCCAGACGGTCGGCCCGTAATCGTGCCAGGGCCAGACCACCACGGGCAGGTCGGCATGGGATTTCAGGGCCGCCCATTCCGCGGCCCAGGCCGCCGACGCCTCGGCCGCCGTCTTGCCCTGGAAGCCCACCAGGGTGAAGTCGAAGGAGGTGTCGGGCGCGATGTAGACCGCGTTCTTGTCGCCCGGCGACAGGTAGCCGATCGCGCCCGGATAGCCCGCGCCGACCAGGGAGGCGCCTCCGCTGATGTAGGAGAAGTAGGGATTGATCAGCCGCGCGGTCGCGAGGGTCTCGGCCGCGCCCGGAACCGCGGCACCGGTGATCGGGATGCCGAGCTTGTCCTGCAGGACGAGTTTCGACTGCTCGAACTCGAACTGGATCTGCGCCGGCGTGAGGAGGTTCGTGTTCTCGGGATGCGTGTAGGAATGCGTTCCGATCTCGTTCCCCAGCGCCAGGATCTGGCGGTAATACGGCAGGGACTTGGCCCAGTCCGTGGTCTGATCGGGCGCGGCGTTGCCGATGTTGACGTAGTAGGACCCGACGAAGTCGTAGGCCGCCTTCCACTGGGTCAGGATGGGCAGGAGCTTGTCGTAGATCCCCTGGCCCCCGCCCTCGGGGCTGACGTCGTAGAATTGCTGCGACTGGTCCATGTCCGTGCGCGATGCGACCAGGGCCGATTGCCGGCTCATCTGCAGGCTGACGGAGGGACCGTTCGACAGGCCGGCCGACCAGTCGAGGGCGTGGCCGAGCATGTTGTTGTCGGCGAGCAGGTTCTCGTTGGCGAAGTGGACGTTCCGGCCCCCCGTCTGGGTCGCCAGGACCGCGCCGTGGCTCGCCCCGCCGGCGGTCTGGTTCGCCAGGACCGTGGCGGTGCCGTCGACGGCCCGGAACCAGGAGGTCGCCAGGCCGGCATAGTCGCGGATCGTCTCGCCGGCCGTATAGCCCGCCATCACCGGATTGGTCGTCGACGCGGCCGTCACGCTGACGGCACCGAGGGCGGCGCCGCCCTCGCGGGTCAGCCCCAGCAGGCTCTTCATGGTGGCGTAGGGGTCGCCCGGCAGCAGGTTGCCGGCCGCGTCGTTGGTCATGAAGTTGCCGGCGGTGACCAGCCCGACGCCGTAACGGTAGACGGCATCGGTGAGCGTGTCCTGGATCGCCGGGAGCTTGTCGAGGGCGACGCTGCTCATGGAGGGGAAGATCAGAGACTTGTATTGCGCGATCTTGGCGATGTCGGTCAGGTCGTTCTCGGTCAGGAGATCGAACGGCACGCCGGCCATCGCGGCCTGGTTCTGGGCCGCCATGAACAGCTGCGCGTAGGCCGTCTCGCTGAAATAGGTCTTGGCGCTCGACGCCGAGTAGACGATGCCGACCTTGATCCCGTGATTCGCGACGGGCGGCAGCGAGCCGGGGTCCTTGATCGTGTAGCGGTAGGACCCGAAGTCGTTCGGCAGGAAGAGCTGGTCGTTGATGTCGAGCTGCAGGTCGATCGCCCGCGGTGCGTTCGCCAGCGCCGATTTCGGGATCGCGATCTCGACGATCTTGTGGTCGCTCGAGGTCCCGTAGCCGACCTGGCCGACGAGGCTCTGGCCGGCAGCGCCCGTATAGAGGGCGGGCGCCAGGTTGTTGCCTAAATTGATGTTGTATTCCGCCCCGACCTGATTGCCGAAGACCTGATAGCCCGTCGCCGCGTTGCGGTCGGTGTTCAGCCAGACCGTGGTCCCGGCGCCGATGGCCACGGCGGACGAGATCGCGACCACGTAGGTGTCGCCGACGTAGCGGCCGTAGAGTTCGTAGCCGGCCTGGCGGGCGCCCGGGAGGTCGATCCGGTCCGCGCTCGTCCAGTCGGACAGCTTGCCGTCGAGGGTGAGCGGGCCGACGGTCGGGCTCGGCTGGGAGGTGGCCGGCGCCGAGACGGTGTAGCCGCCCGCGGCGTAGTTGCCGGGCAGGAACACGGTGTTGTTCACATCGATGAGGACGTCGGTGGCATTGGCCGTGGCGCCGACCGCCGCGATGGGCACGGAGATCTCGAGGGTCTGGTTGCCGGCGCCGTAGGCGTGGCTCACCGGACCCGAGACGAAGGTCTGTCCGTCCGCTCCCGTGTAGAGATACGGCTTGCCGTCGGTGAAGACGTTCACGTTGTACTCGGCCCCGCCGGTCGCGCCGAAGATCTGGTAGCCCGTCGCGGCGTTGCGGTCGGTGTTGAGCCAGAACGTGGTTCCGGCACCGATCGCGACGCCGTTCAGCGAGCGCAGGGCGAACAGGAACTGCCCGTTATCGACCTTGCCGAAGACCTGCCAGGCCGGATTGCCCGTCTGCACCGTGTCCAGGCGGTCGGCCTCGGTCCAGTCGTTGAGATTGCCGTCGATCACCATGTCGAACTTCCTCCCTCCTGTCCGGTCCCGGCCGGCAGAGCGTCCCTCGTGGAGGCGGAGCCTTCGGCATCGGCTCGGACCCGCCGCGTTCTTCCTGGTTGCGCGAGATGGGCGTCATTCGCGCGAATATAAATTGAACAAAAAGGAAGCATTTCCCTAATGCCTTTGCGGTATATCTCAGGGTATCTACCTCTAGACGACGATCCTGTGCTGCAATTTGGCCGAATTCAATACTTGTTTTCCAAATTTTTACTTGTTTTCATGATGGGGGCGAGATTCGAGCCGGGGCGACGACTCATGGTGATCTGGTACGGCCGTTTGTCGGTCCGTCTTCGTCGGGAGCCCCGATCCGCGGGGGCGGCGGGGCGGCCATGAGGATCGACTGGCGCTTTCTCGGCGTCTGGGTCTTCGCGGCCGCGGCGACCGCCTACGCCCTCTCGCCCGGCTCCGAGGAACAGCTCGCGATGCTGGCGCGGGACGGGCGCAGCAGCGAGGCGGCGAGCGAGCTGGCCCGCCTCCTCGCCCTCGGGCGTCGGGACCCGGCCTTCCTCGCCGCCGCGGCCCGGGCCCTCGAATCCACCGGCGACCGGGTGCTGGCCGAGGATCTCCTGGAGCGCTACCTCGTGGAGCGGCCGGGGGACGTCCAGGCCCTCGACTGGCTCGCCGGCCTCTACCAGGCCTCCGACGACCGGCCCGCCGCCACCCGTACCCTGGCGACCCTGGTGGCCTTGGCCCCGACCCGCCCGCGCCTCTGGGCACTGCTCGATCTCTACCGGGCACAGGACCGTCTCGACGAGGAGCGCGCAGTCCTGAAGGGAATCGCCGACGAGGCGATGCTGCGGCCGGTGGACGTCGAGCGCCTCGGCATCCTCCTGTCCTGGGCCGGCGAGCGGCCTGCGGCCCTCGCCGCCCTGCGCCGGGCCGATGCGCTGATCCCGGCCGTGCAGGAGACCGGCCGGATCGTGCTGTTCGACCTCCTGCTCGCCGAGGGCCTGCGGGACGAAGCCTTCGAGCGGGCCGGGCGCTGGATCGCGGATTGGCGCGACAAGCCCTGGCTCGGCGTCCACGTGGTGCGCCGGATGGCCGCCCGGGGCGATCCGGCCGCCGCCGTCGCCCTCGGCGCGCAGGTGACCGCCCTCAGCCCGGGAACGCGCTTCTACCTGGCGCGGGTGGTGGCCGAGGACGGCAACCGGCGCATCGCGACGACGCTCCTGGAGGATTGGGCCCGGGGCGGGCCGGAACCCTCCTCCGACGAGGTCGCCGGCTACGTCGCGGCCGCCTACGCGGTCGGCGACCTCGCGGCCCTCTGGCGCAAGGCCGCGTCGCTCCTCGCCGAGCCCGGCTGGCACGAGGCACAGATCGCGATCGTGGAGGCCCTCGCCCTGCGCTACGGCCTCGACGCGATCGCGCCGCTGCGGCCGCGCCTGTCCTGGGCGGCCCTGCGGCGCCAGCCGCTCTTCGCCGCGCGGCTGGCGCTGCACGAGGGCAATCCGGTGCTCGCCCGCCGCGCCCTCGAGGCGGTCGAGCCGGAGACCCTGAACGCTCCGGCCCGGGCCGAGTGGGTCGCGCTCGTGAGTCTCGTCTCCGGCGATGCGAAGGCCCTGGCGGCCCTGGGCGACCTCCTCCGCCGCGATCGTCTCCCCACGGACCTGATCCCGGTCCAGCTGCGGCTGGCCCAGCGCCTCGGCGACGCGGTGGCGCAGCGCCTGGGTCTGGACGCCCTGCGCCGGAGCGCCCGGCCGCCCATCGGGGCGCAGGCACACGTCCCGCAGGCACACGCCCCGCAATCACAGGTGCAGCAGGCACAGGTCCATCAGGCGAAGGCGGAGCCCGATGCCCGGAGGATGCAGTGACCGGCGCCCCGCACGCCGGCGCCCCGCACGCCGGGCCGACCCCCGCGGTCGAAGCCAGCCCCGAAACCAGGCGCGCCCCGCAATCCTGTCCGACCCGAGATTCCAAGGAGCCGAAGCCATGTCGAGATGCCGAACCGTCGCCTTCGCGGTCCTGACCCTCTTGTCCGCTACGGCGGCACGGGCCGAGGGCGGGCCTGTCCTCCGCTCCGGGGACCGGCTCAAGATTACCTTTTACGAGACCATGGAGATCCCCAATCCGGCGCCCGGCGACAAGGGACAGGCCGCGGGCGCGGCCGCGGTGATCCAGACCTTCTACCAGCGGGTGGATCTGTCGGGCGAATACGCCATCGAGCAGGGCGGCGCGCTCTCGCTGCCGTTCTTCGGCTTCGTGCCGGCGGCCGGCAAACCCCTGGAGACCCTCAAGACCGACCTGATGGGCGTGTTCGAGACCGCGTTCGGCCGGCATGGCGGGGTCACGGTGGGGGTCGTGCAGCGCGCCCCCGTCTTCGTCGTCGGGGCCGTCCGCACGCCGGGCGCCTATCCCTATGCGGGCGGGATGATCGTGCTGCAGGCGGTGGCCCTCGCGGGCGGGCGCGACAGAGATCCCGCCACCCTCTCGGGGGTGGTGGAGACCCTGCGCGAGCGCGAGCGCGAGGACGGCGCCCGCACCCGGCTGAAGCGCGCCCTGGCGCGCAAGGCCGCCCTGACGGCGGGCCGGACCAGCACGGAGACGCAGGAGCAGCTGCGCGGCCTGGCGGGGGCCGAGGAGGCCGCGGCCCTCCTCGGAGCCGAGGCGAAGGTGGTGCGCCTGGAGGCGAACCTGCAGACCGGCGACGAGGGATCGCGCCGGGCCGCAGCCGAGGCCTCCGGCACCGAGGTCGAGCTCCTGCGCAAGCGCCTGGAGACCTACGGCGCCCAGATCGCGGCCCGGGGCGACCGCCTGCGCACCATGGAGGCGCTGTTCTCCCGCCAGGTGGTGGAGAGCGAGCGCGTCGCCGACGTCCGCCGCGACTTCATCGACATGGAGGGGCGCCGGCGCGAGTACGAGGTCGGCATCCTGCAGGCGGAACTGCGCCAGCGCCTGGCGCGCGAGGCGGTGGAGCAGGGCGGCGCCCGACAGCGGCTCGCCGCCGAGCGCGAGATCGCCCTGATCGATGCCGAGATCGCGGCGGCCGAGCGCGCCCTGTCGACGGCCACCGTGGTCGGCGCCACGATGAGTGCCGGCTGGTCGCGCGACCCCGCCCTCGCCTACCGCATCGTGAGGAGCGGCGCCGCCGGCCCCCAGATCCTCCCCGCGACCGAGATCGACAGCCTCGAGCCCGGCGACGTGCTCAAGGTCGTGCTCGATCCCGGCGGCGACGAGCGCACCCGGAGCGTCACCGCCGAGGCCGCCCCGCCCCGGGGCGACGCGGTGGCGCCCTAGCGACCGGGCCCGGGCCCGGCGGGCGCCCCGCCCCGAGCGGCCGCCCCTGCCGGCTGGCCCTCTACCCATCGGCCCGTCATCGACGACGAGACCGGCCTCCGAGCGGAGGCCGGTCTCGTCGTTCGTCGGCGGGCGCGCCGTCGCGGTGCGCCGCCGCGCGGATCGCGGCGGCGGCCTCGGCCGGGCGGGTGATTCGGCAGCGTCGCCCGCGCCCGGTGGCCGTGGATGCGCCGCGACGGTGAGGCCGCCGCGGCGACGGACGGCCCCGTGCCTTCGACCCGCACCGAGTCGCGCCTGCGCGAACCTTCCCCCGACGGGTCCTGCGCCGTAGCGCGATCGGATTAGAGCACGTTCCCTCTTGGGTGCTGCCGCTAAGCCCACCAAGGCGGTTGCCAGAAAGTCTTAAAAATCCGTTAATCCTCCTCGTGTGAACAATATTCGTCTGAAGCAAATTCAGTTTTAATTGAGGAATTCAGGAGGGCGCGATGCTTGAAGTCGTTCCGGGCCGGGCGGATCATCACATGAGATCTTCCGAGGCCGTGCATGAATCGGATTTCTACGGCGCGGCATCCGAGCGGCTGGGGCCGCACGGGGCGCCTGCGCCGGCGATCAAGCAGGCGGTGGTGATGGCCGGCGGCAAGGGCACCCGGCTCCATCCCTACTCGGCGCTGTTTCCCAAGCCCCTGATGCCGCTCAACGACATGCCGGTCCTGGAGCTTCTGCTGCGGCAGATGAAATGCGCCGGCATCACCGACGTGATCCTGGCGGTGAACCATCTCAGCCATCTCCTGGAGGCCTTCTTCCGGGACGGCGAGCGCCTGGGCCTCAACATCCGCTACCGGCTGGAGGACCAGCCGCTGGGTACCGCCGGGGCCCTCGGGGCGATGCTGGACGACCTCGACGAGGCCTTCTTCGTCACCAACGGCGATCTCCTGACGACCCTCAACCTCAAGCACATGATGGCCGCCCACCGCGAGGCCGGGGCCGACATCTCCATCGGCGTGTTCGAGCGGGAGGTGAAGATCGATTTCGGCCTGATCGAGATCGACGAGCGCAGCCGCATGACGGCCTATCGCGAGAAGCCCAGGAGCACGCATTTCGTCAGCATGGGGGTCTACGCCCTGTCCCGGGAGGCGGTGCGCCAGCACCTCGTGCCGAACACCTACCTCGACATGCCCAACCTCATCGCCAAGGTGAAGGCGGAGGGCGGCGACGTGGCCTGCTTCCACGAGGATTGCGTCTGGCTCGACATCGGGCGTCCCGACGACTTCGCCCTCGCCCAGCAGATGTTCGTCTCCGACCGCAGCCTGTTCCTGGCCTCGTGAGCCGATGGCGTCGCACCAGCCGGGTGGCGGCATCCTGATCAGCGGCGCGGGCGGCTTCATCGGCCGGGTCCTCGCCACGCATCTCGACGGGCGCGGGCTGCCCGTCGCCACGGTCGGCACCCGGCGCGACGTCCGGGCCGAGCACTGGACGGTGGCGCCCGGGCACTGGAGCGTCGCCACCTGGGGCAAGGCCCTCGACCACTTCCGGCCCGCCACCGTGTTCCACCTCGCGGGGGCGACGCAGGGGTCGCCCGAGGGCCTGCAGGCGGTCAATCTCGGCCTCGCCCAGGCGCTCTTCGCCGCCCTCCGCCGCACCGGGCAGCGCCCGACCGTCATCCTGGCGGGCAGTGCGGCCGAGTACGGCGACGCCGTGGTCGACGGGGTGCCGGTGCGGGAGGACGCGGCCTGCGCGCCGCTCACGGCCTACGGCCGGAGCAAGCTCGCCCAGACCCGGGCCGCCCTCACCTTCGCGGCCGAGACCGGGATCCGCGTGCTCGTGGCGCGGATCTTCAACCCGATCGGGCGCGGGCTGCCGGGCCACCTCGCGCTCGGCGATTTCGCCCGCCAGATCGACGCGATCGGTCCCGGCGGCGGAACCCTGACCACCGGCGACATCGAGGTCTGCCGCGACATGCTGCTCGTCGAGGACGTCGCCTGGGCCCTGGCCGAACTCGCCGCCAATCCGGCGGCGTCCGGGGTGGTCAACCTCTGCACCGGCGTGCCGACCCGCCTCGGCGACCTGCTGGAGGGCATGATCGCGGCCTCCGGCAAGCCGATCACGATCGCCCGCGACCCCGCCCGCCTGCGCCGCGGCGAGCGCCGGGTCATCGTCGGCTCGCCCGACGCCCTGGCCGCCCTCGGCGCGAAGCCGCCGCGGCGCGACCTGCGCCAGGCCGCCGGCGCGATGCTGACGGCTCCCCCGCGCGCCGCCTGATCCCGGCGGATCGCGCCCTCCTCCCAACCCTTCAGGAGACCAGCCATGTGCGGAATCGTCGGAATCGTCGGCCGCGAGGCGGTCGCGGGCCCCGTGGTCGAGGCCCTGCGGCGCCTCGAATACCGCGGATACGATTCGGCCGGGATGGCGACCCTGGAGGCCGGCCGGCTGGAGCGGCGGCGGGCCGAGGGCAAGCTCGTCAATCTCCAGCTCAAGCTGATCCAGTCGCCGCTGACCGGCCCCATCGGCATCGGCCACACCCGGTGGGCGACCCATGGACGGCCGAACGAGACCAATGCCCACCCGCACGCCACCGCCCGGCTGGCGGTGGTCCATAACGGCATCATCGAGAACTTCCGCACGCTCAGGCGCCGGCTGGAGGCCGACGGCGTCGCCTTCGAGACCGAGACCGACACCGAGGTCGTGGCCCAGCTCGTGAGCTGGCACATGGAGCGCGGCCTGGACCCGGTGGAGGCGGTGGCGACCACCCTGCCCCAGCTGCGCGGCGCCTTCGCCCTCGCCTTCCTGTTCGCCGGCGAGACCGACCTCCTGATCGGCGCCCGCCACGGCGCCCCCCTGGCGGTGGGCTTCGGTGCGGGCGAGACCTATCTCGGCTCGGACGCCCTGGCGCTGGCCCCGCTGACCGATTCGATCACCTACCTGGAGGACGGCGACTGGGCCGTGCTGACCCGCCAGGGCGCCGAGATCCGCGACGCCGCGGGCGCGCTGGCCACCCGGGCACGCCAGACCATCGTCACCCAGAACTACCGGGTCGACCGCGGCAACCACCGCCACTTCATGGCCAAGGAGATCCACGAGCAGCCCGAGGTCGTCGGCCGCACGCTCGCCCATTACATCGACCTCGCGGCGAGCCGGGTGCGCCTGCCCGTGGCGCTGCCCTTCGACTTCGCCGACCTGACGCGCCTGTCCATCACGGCCTGCGGCACGGCCTACTATGCCGGCCTCGTGGCCAAGTACTGGTTCGAGCGCCTGGCGCGGCTGCCCGTCGAGATCGACGTCGCCTCCGAGTTCCGCTACCGCGAGGCGCCGCTGCGCCGCGGCGAGGCTGCCCTGGTGATCTCGCAATCGGGCGAGACCGCCGACACCCTCGCCTCCCTGCGCTACGCCCGCGCCCAGGGCCAGCACATCCTGGCGGTCCTCAACGTGCCGACCTCGAGCATGGCGCGGGAATCCGACGCGGTGCTCCCGACCTTCGCCGGCCCCGAGATCGGGGTCGCCTCCACCAAGGCCTTCACCTGCCAGCTCACGACGCTGCTCTGCCTCGCCATCGCGGCGGGCCGGGCCCGGGGCCATCTCGACGAGGCCGAGGAACGCCGCCTCGTCGATGCGCTGATCGCCGTCCCCGGCCTGATGGCGCAGGCGCTGCACCAGGAGGCCGAGATCCAGGGCCTGGCCCAGGAGATCGCGAAGGCCCGGGACGTGCTCTATCTCGGCCGCGGCACCGCCTATCCCCTCGCCCTCGAAGGCGCCCTGAAGCTGAAGGAGATCTCCTACATCCACGCCGAGGGCTACGCGGCGGGCGAGCTCAAGCACGGCCCCATCGCCCTGATCGACGAGGCGATGCCGGTGATCGTGATCGCGCCGCACGACGCGGTGTTCGAGAAGACGGTGTCGAACATGCAGGAGGTCGCCGCCCGCGGGGGCCGGATCGTCCTCATCGGCGATGCCACCGGCGCGGCCGCGCACGGCCTCGACACCCTGGCGACGGTGATGATGCCGGAGGTCGAGCCGGCGGTGGCGCCGATCCTCTACGCCGTCCCGATCCAGCTCCTCGCCTACCACGCGGCCGTGACCATGGGGAAGGACGTGGACCAGCCCCGCAACCTCGCCAAGTCCGTCACCGTGGAGTGACTCCGGCGCCGCCGGACTCGGCGGGCGGGACGGCGGCTCGGGCGGGGCCACCATCCTGGCATACCAGACCCGCGCCCGGCGAAGTGGTGCCGGCCGGCGGACCCGGTAGGAAGGACGGACGCTTTCCTCCCAAGGCGAACACCTCCACCCGCCCGGCTCCGGCCGCGGCGGGTTTCTTGTGTTCGCGTCAGGATTTCGGGAACGGCCTGTCGGCCTTGGCGTGGCGCGGCTTGACCCGGGCGTAGCGGGCCGCGGGTGGCCGCTTCAGGTCTGTCCGATGCGGATATGGGCGATCCAGGCGCATGTCGCCGTAATAGTCGTTCCCGCTCGGTCCGAAGGAGCCGCCGGCGACGACGCCGGGCCTGTCGGGCACACCCATCAGGAGGTCGAGCGGCCCGGCCGATGCCGCGGATGCGGGGAGCAGGGTGCAGAGGATGAGGCCGGCGGCCGGACGGTAGCGCATTCCCGGAGCCTATCACGGCGCGGCTGCAGCGACCCTTAACGCGGGGTCCGGACCGAATCCGTAGAGCCGGTGCGGGTTGTCGACGAAGAGCTTGCGCCGCCGCTCCGGGTCCGGAACCCAGTCCACCATCAGGTCGAGCAGGTCGCCGATGGCCGGCATCTCCCCCCAGGTCGCCACGTGCGGCCAGTCCGAGCCCCAGAGGCAGCGGTCCGGCGCGGCCTCGTTCAGGGCCCGCGCGAACGGGATGGTGTCGGCGTAGGGCGGCCCCGCCGTCGAGGTGCGGGACGCGCCCTGGAGCTTCACCCAGGCGCCGTCGCGCACGAGCTCGACGAGCGTCCGGAAGCCCGGATCGTCGAGGCCGGCGGAGGTGGGGACGTGGCCCATATGGTCGATGACGACCGGGACCGGCAGGCGCGCCAGGCGGGACGCGACCGGCGGCAGGTCGCGGGCATCGAGGAGGAACTGCAGGTGCCAGCCCATCTCGCGGGCGAGCTGCCCGTAGGCCTCGACGTCGGCGAGGCCGACGCCGCCGCCGAACAGCACGTTGAGGCGAAGCGCGACGATTCCGGCCTCCTTGAGCGCCGCGAGTTCGCGGTCCGGCAGCCCGAGGGGGATCACGGCGACGCCGCGCAGGCGCCGGCGCTGCGCCCGCAGGGCTTCGAGCAGGAGGCGGTTGTCGGTGCCGTGCACGCTGACCTGCACGAGGACGCCGTAGGCCATGCCGGTGGCATCGAGCATCGCGAGGTAGTCCCGCGCCGTCGCGGCCGGCGGCGTGTAGCTGCGCGGCCGGACGAAGGGATGCTCCGGCGGGAGCCCGATGACGTGGGCATGGGTGTCGACGGCCCCCGGCGGGACGGCGTAGCGGGTCGGCCCGCGCGGGTGGGCCTGCGGCCCCGGGCAGGCCGGGGCCTCGTCGACGGAGGGGACGGCCTCACGCATCGGCATGGAGGACGCGGCCCCGGGTTTCGGGCAGCGCGTAGGCGGCCGCGAAGAACAGGATGTAGGCGCCCACCGCGAACAGGCAGATCGCGTTGGCGAGGGTCGTGGTCTGCGACAGGGCCCCGACCAGGAACGGGAACAGCGCACCGACGCCGCGGCCGAAATTGTAGCAGAAGCCCTGCCCCGACCCGCGCAGCCGCGTCGGGTAGAGTTCGGTGAGGAAGGCACCCATGCCGGAGAAGTAGCCGGAGGCGAAGAAGCCCAGCGGGAAGCCGAGAACCCACAGGATCTCGTTCGAGAGCGGCACCTGGGTGTAGACGAGGATGACCGCGATGGCGCCCAGCGAGAACACCAGGAACAGGCTTCGGCGTCCGTAGCGGTCGGCGAACCAGGCCCCGGCGAGGTAGCCCGTGAAGGAGCCGGCGATCAGCGCGGCGAGATAGCCGGTCGAGGACACGATCGAGAGCTTGCGCTCCGTGGTCAGGAAGCGCGGCACCCAGAAGGTGATGGCGTAGTAGCCGCCCTGGCACCCGGTCGCGACCAGGGAGGCCAGGACCGTCGTCTTCAGGATCGGGCCGGTGAAGATCTCCCACAGGGCGGGCCGGTCCCCGGCGGCGGCCGCCCGCGCCCGCGTCTCGGCGGCCACCGCCGGCTCCTCGACATAGGCCCGGAGGTAGAACACCAGCAGCGCCGGCAGGGCGCCGAGGGCGAACATCCAGCGCCAGGCCTGCTCGGCCGGCAGGAGGGAGAACAGCCCGGCCTGCGCCAGCACGGCGAGCCCCCAGCCCACCGCCCAGCCCGACTGCACCGAGCCGACGGCCCGGCCGCGATACTGGGCGCGGATCGTCTCGCCCATCAGCACGGCGCCCGCCGCCCACTCGCCGCCGAAGCCGAGCCCGAGGAGGGCGCGGCAGATCAGGAGCTGGTGGAAGTCCTGGACGAAGGCGCAGAGCAGCGAGAAGAACGAGAACCACAGGATGGTGAACTGCAGGGTGCGGACGCGGCCGATCCGGTCCGCGAGATAGCCCGCGCCCCAGCCGCCCAGGGCCGAGGCGAGGAGCGTGACCGTGCCGGCGAGACCCGCCGTGCCGGCATCGACGTTCCAGAGCTGGATGATCGTCCCGATGACCAGCGGGTAGATCATGAAGTCCATGCCGTCGAGCGCCCATCCGGCCGCGCAGGCCCAGAAGGTGCGCCGCTCGGGCGTGGTCATGTCGGCGTAGAACCCGGTGAGGCTGGTATCCTCGATCGCCACGGCCGCCCCCGGGGCGGCGGCGGGCTGAACCTCGGTCGTCACGGCCATGCCGCCTCCCCCCCTCGCCCCGCGCTCCGTCCCTCGCGCCGCGAAACGCTAGCCCACGGCGGTGCGCCTGGGTAGCCGCATCGCGGCGGACGGGCGCGGCGTCCGCCGCGCCCCCGGAGCGAGGCCGGACTCAGCCGGCCCGGCCGCCCATCATGCCCTGCATCCGGGTGAGCTGGGAGATGTGGCGCTGGATGAGCGGAATGGCGCCGCGGGCGATGCGGCGGAGCTGGGGGTCCTCCCCCGTCTCCGCATAGGAGCCATGGATGGCGTAGGCCTCCTGATGGCCCTGCAGCGAGGCGTTCACGAAGGCGGCGTCGTATTGCGGGCCGGGCTGCGTCCCGGACAGCTGCGACAGGATCTGCGCCTTCTGCGCGTCGGAGGTCATGCCGCCGGACGGCGGCGCACCGAGAGCGCCCCCCACCGCGCCCGCCGTCGCCCCGGCCACGCCGCCGGCGACCGCGAGCGGCGCCGAGACAAGGCCGCCGATCAGGCCGCCCGGGCCGGGCGGCGCCCCCGCCCCCACGGCCGCCACGCCGCCGGTATAGGGCGCGAGCTTCCGGGACAGGTTCACCTGCTCGACCACCTCGGCCCGGGAGAACGTCTTCACGCGCGGATTGCGGGTCTTGTCGAAGGCGTCCCGGGCGGTGTTCTCGAGGAACAGGCCCCCCTTGGTCGCCATGTCGAGGTAGACGGGCGTCGGGATGGCCCCGGCGGGTGTCGGCTGAGCGACCGCCGTGCGGGTGACGGCCAGGGCCGCGGTGGCGGTCAGCATGCCGAACAGAAAGTCGCGACGATGCATCGGGGTGCTCCAGGAAATCAGGGGTGCACCCGGGCAGCAACGTGCAGCTGAGGGCACGTCACCGGGAACCGATATTTTGGAGATGATGTTCCCCGGACTTCCGGCGCGGCGCGACGGCGCCGCGACAAGTCTTGCAAATCCTCGATGCTTGCAGATCCTCGAATCTTGCAAGCTTCCCACTCTTGCAAGTCTCGGATTCTTGTAAGTCTCGGATTCTTGCGAGCCCAGGATTCTTGCAAGCCTCGGATGCTTGCGCGGCTCCCCGGGTCTGGTCCTGGTCTCAGGGCCGACGCGGCGGGTGCCGGCGCCTCAGTTCTGCTGCGGCGCCTGCTGGCCCCCGCCCTGCTGCGCGTCCTTCTTGTTCGCCTTGCTGTGCCCGACCGCGCATCCGGCGGCGGCGCCCATCTTCCCGTGCCCGGCCAGATGCCCGGCCGCTCCGCCGACGATGGCGCCCTTGATGCAGCCCTTGGCTTCGGCGGGACCCGCGAGGGTCACGGGGCCGAGAGCCAGGCCGAGAACCAGGCCAAGATTCAGGCCAAGCGCGAGGCCGGCCTTGCAGGCGAGACGGGTCTTCATGGGGGACTCCTCCGGTTGTCGTGAACGGCCAACCGAAGGCGGGCGCGCGGGGTTCCTGCCGGGGCCCGAGTCTTGGCCGGCCCCGAATCTTGCCCGGACCCGAGTCTTGCCCGGACGCGTGTTCTGCCTGGGGCCGGAGCGAACGGCTGGGGATACGGGCGGCCCCGCCCATTGCCGCGGACCGTTCGTCCGCCACATGAGGCGTATGGCCAGCGATCTTGAGCACGAACGGCATCGCCGTCCCGGGGAGCTATCCCCGCCGACCCTGAACGAGGCCACCCGGCTTCGTCTCGGTCGCCAGCTGCAAGCCCTCTACGAGCCCGTCATCGACGAGCCCCTCGACCCGCGCCTCGCCGAGCTGATGCTCCAGCTCGACGCCGACCGCGACGCGTCGATCCCCTCCGGCCGATCGGCCTGAGCGGTCGACGGCATCGCGGAGCCGTCATGCGGTAGATTCCCGATCCATGGACACGAAGCGACGAGCAGCGGAGACGATGCCATGACGCGGACGCCGAGAGGGCGGATGACGGCCCTGTGCCTCCTGGCCTATCCGCTGGCCTATCCGCTGGCCTGCCTCCCGGCCCCCCTGCCGGCGGCCGCGCAATCCGCCCCGAACCTCTCGGCGCTCCGCGGCCTCGCCTCCGTCAGCGTCCTGGGCGGGAGCGAGGCGGGACGGGCCGCCCTCGACGCCAATCTCGCCGTCACCGGCGCGATCCAGTCCGGGACCGCCCTGCCGCCGCTGCTCCTGCCGCTGGCCGAGCAGCGCCAGCTCGCGCTGCGCGATGCCTTCATCACCGACGGCAACGCGACGGAACTCGCCGACGGCCTCGGCAGCCGCCTCGGCGAGGTCTATCAGGCCAAGGCCCGCTACGCCGCCGACGAATCGTTCACCAACGTGGCGCCGTCCGTCGCCGACCTCCTCGGCTACACGAACAACGTCGCCAAGTCCGATTCCAACGCCGGCAAGTACTTCTTCGCCAACGCCACCACCAACGGCAAGGCGCCGGTCTCGGAGGCCGCCGCCGCGATCCTGACGGAGCGCGGCGGCACGGCGGACGCGTTCGGCAAGGCCTACGACCGCCCGGCCGGGACGCCGGGCGCCGACCGCTACGGCAATGCCCGCCCGTTCCAGACCCTGCCGAGCCTGTTCGCCTATCGCGGGCGCGACTATTTCGGCCGGCCGTCCCACAGCCTGGACTGGCTCAGGGGCCCGCGCCAGGACCTGACCGACAGCCCCTCCTATCCCAGCGGCCACACCACCTACGGCTACACCGAGTCCGTCGTCCTCGCGATCCTGGTGCCGGAGCGCTACCAGCAGATGATCGCGCGCGCCGCCGAGTACGGCACCAACCGCATCATCGTCGGGGCGCATTACGCCATGGACGTGCTCGGCGGACGCGCGGTCGCCCTGCACGCGGTCGCCCATCTGCTGGCCAACGATCCCGCCTATGTCGGCCAGCTCCGCCGCAACCCGGCGGTGGTCAACGAGATGAGCCGCGCGACGAACACGGCCGTGGCCGTCACCGACTACCGCGCGGCCCTCGAGGCCGCCCGCACGGACCTGACCGCCGTCCTGCAGGCGGAATGCGGCGGCACCGTCGCCGCCTGTGCGGGCGCCGATACCGGCCGCTTCCGCGATGCCGCCGCCAACGCGGCCCTCTACGAGGCGACCCAGACCTACGGCCTGCCCGTGGTGCATCCCGAGCGCGCGGGAGAGCCCGCGGATGTCGGCCGGGTCGCCCCGGAGGCCGGGCACCTGCTCACGGCCGCCTTCCCCGCGCTCGACCTCGCGGAGGCGAACGCGATCCTGACGGAGACGCAGGGGCCGGGCGGCGGCTTCCTGGACGACGGATCGGCCATCGGCGTGTATGCGCGCCTGAACCTCTACGCCGCCGCCGGCAAGGCCGCCGCCCTGTCCGCCGCCCGCCGGACCCGGCCCGCGACCAGCCGCTGAGCCCGGGCGGACGGGGCCCGCCTCACGGGCCGGCCGCCGCCGCGAGCCAGCGGCAGAACGCCTGGACGGAGGGATCGTCCGCCCGGGCCTCCGGCACGTAGGTGAAGTAGCTCCGGGCCGGCAGGGACGGACCGGGGAAGGGACAGGTCAGCCGGCCGGCCTCGAGATCGTCGGCGATCAGCCGCTCCGGGCCCATGGCGACGCCGAGGCCGTCGAGGGCGGCCTGGAGCGTCAGGTAGAAGTGCTCCAACGTCACCGAGGCCTGGGGGACCAGGCCGGGCACGCCCGCGGCCTCGAGCCATTGCGGCCAGACCCCGGGCAGCGTCGCCGCGTGCAGGAGCGTGTGGTTCCGAAGCTGGCCTGGCTCCGCGAGGGGCTGGCGCCGCAGCAGGGCGGGACTGCAGACGGGCAGGCGCCGCTCCGACAGGAAGGGCCGCGCGAGATGGCCCGGCCGCCCATCCGGCCCGCCCCGGATGGCCACGTCGAAGGGCTCGGCCAGGTTCGCCAGGGGTACGTTGGAGGTGGTCAGCCGCACCTCCACGGCAGGGTTGGCGCGCTGGAAGGCGGACAGCCTGGGGATCAGCCAGCGCAGGGTGAAGGTCGCCAGCGCGTTCACCCGCAGGAGGCGCGGCCGGCCGCGCTCCACCTGGCGCGTCGTCGCCAGGGCGATGCGGTCGAGGGCGGCGCCGATCTCGGCCAGATAGCTCGTCCCCGCCTCCGTCAGGACCACGCGCCGGTTGTGACGCTCGAACAGCGTCTGGCCGAGCCAGGCCTCCAGCGCGTGGACGTGCCGGCTCACCGCCCCGTGGGTGACGCGCAGCTCCTCGGCGGCCCGGGTGAAGCTGGCATGGCGCCCGGCGGCTTCGAAAGCCTTCAGGGCGTTCAGGGGCGGCAGGCGGCGCAGCACGGGTCAGGTTTCCTCACGCGAGCGTCAGCATAAGGCGTTTGTCAGGCGCGGACGAGCGGGCGATCCTGCGGCGGCAAAACAGGACCCGTTCCGCATGCCGCCCGCACAGAACCCGACCGCGCCTGCCGGCGCCGGCGCCGTCGATGCCCCGCCCCGCCCGGAGGCGCCGCGGATCCTGGCTGCGGTCGGGCTCAACCACGCCCTGCACGACGGCTATACGGACCTGATCTACGTGCTCCTGCCGGTCTGGCAGGCGGAGTTCGCCCTCGGCTACGCCGCCCTCGCCCTGCTGCGCAGCCTCTACAACGGCGCCCTCGCCGCCCTGCAGATGCCGGCCGCCCGGCTGGCGCAGCGCCTCGGCGCGCGGACCGTGCTGGTGCTCGGCACCCTGCTCAGCGCCGGCGGCTACGCGCTGGCCGGGTTCTCGGGAAGCCTGGCCGGGCTCTGCCTCGCCCTCACCCTCGGGGGCATCGGCAGCAGCACCCAGCATCCCCTCGCCTCCGCGGTGATCGCCGAGGCCTATGGCCGGACGGCGCGCGGACCGCTCGGCACCTACAATTTCACCGGCGACCTCGGAAAGGCCAGCGTGCCGCCCCTCCTCGGTTTCCTGCTGGGCCTGACCGATTGGCGCACGGCGCTCTGGCTGATCGCCGCCCTCGGCCTCGCGGTGGCGCTGAGCCTGCTGCGGTTGCTGCCGCGTGACCGGGCGTCACGGGACGGGCTGCCGGAGAAGGCCCGGCGCGCGGCCGGGCGCGACGGCACCGGGAGCGCCGGCTTCGGCCTGCTCGTGGCCATCGGCACCCTCGACAACGCCGCGCGCCCGGCCTTCCTGCTCTACCTGCCCTTCCTGCTCCGGGAGAAGGGCGCCGGCCTGACCACGGTGGGCTTCGCCCTCTCGGCCGTCTTCCTCGGCGGCGCCCTCGGCAAGGCGGTCTGCGGATGGTTCGGCGAGCGCCTGGGCGTGACCCGGACCGTGGTCCTGACCGAGACCGGCACGGCGCTGGCGATCCTCGCCGTCACCGTGCTTCCGCTGGGGGCCGTGCTGGGGCTCCTGCCCGTGCTCGGCCTCATGCTGAACGGGACCTCCTCCGTGCTCTACGGGACGGTGCCGGACCTCGCGCCGGGCGGCCGGGTCGAGAGGGCCTTCGCGGTGTTCTACACCTGGACCCTGGGCGGCAGCGCCCTGGCGGCCCCCCTGCTCTACGGCCCCCTCGGGGATGCCGCCGGCGCCCAGACGGCGATGCTGGCCGCCGCCGCCACGGCCCTCGCCGTCGTGCCGCTCATGCTGGTCCTGTCCCCCCGTCTCCGGCCGGCCGCGGCGACGGCGCGCCCCTGAACGAGGGGCCCGGGCGGCCGACAGCGCCCGACGAAGGTCCGCCGCACGCGAAACCAAGGGGGCGGTCCCTCGACCGCCTCCATGGCCTCGATCACACCCATGCCAACCAACTCATGCCAGCGAAATCCCTGCCGTCGAAATCCCTGCCGTCGAAATCCCTGCCGCCGATCCCGGCCGACGGCCCGCGCCCGCGGGCGACGGATCAGGCGAAGAAGCGGTTGGCCGGGCGCGGCAGGCCGAGATGGTCGCGCAGCGTCGTCCCCTCGTAGTCCCGGCGGAACAGGCCGCGCCGCTGCAGCTCCGGCACCAGCCGGTCGACGACATCGTCGAGTCCTTCGGGCAGGAACGGGAACATCACGTTGAAGCCGTCGCAGGCGCGGGTCTCCAGCCATTCCTCCATCCGGTCGGCGACCTGGGCGGCCGTGCCGATCATCTGGAGCCCGCCATAGCCGCCGACCTTGCGGGCGAGTTCCCGCACCGTCGCGCCGGTGCGGCGGGCGTAGTCGACGATCTGCGCCTGTCCGCTCCTGCTCGCGTTCGTCTCGGGGATCTCGGGCAGCGGCGCGTCGAGGGGAAAGCCCGAGGCGTCGACGCCGAGGCGCACGGAGAGATTGGCCAGGCCGCTGTCGGGGTGGACGAGATCGTCGAGGCGCGCCTTCTTGGCCCGGGCCTCGTCCTCGGTCTCGCCCAGGACCACGAAGGCGCCGGGCAGGATCTTGAGGTGGTCCGGATCGCGGCCCAGCGCCGGCATGCGGCCCTTCACGTCGGCGTAGAAGGCTCGGGCCGCCTCCAGGGTGGAGGCCGCGCCGAAGACCACCTCGGCGGTCTCGGCCGCGATCTGGCGGCCCGCCTCGGAGGCGCCCGCCTGCACGATGACCGGCCAGCCCTGGACGGGGCGCGCGACGTTGAGCGGCCCCTTCACCTTCAGGAACGCGCCCTGGTGGTCGAGGACGTGCAGCCTCGCGGGGTCGAAGAACAGCCCGCTCTCCGGGTCCATCAGGAAGGCGTCGTCGGCCCAGGAATCCCACAGGCCGGTCACGACATCGAAGAACTCGCGGGCCCGGGCGTAGCGGGTGGCGTGGTCGACATGCGCGTCGCGGCCGAAGTTCAGCGCCTCGTCCGGGTTGCCCGAGGTGACGAGGTTCCAGCCGGCCCGGCCGTTCGAGATGTGGTCAAGGGAGGCGAACTTGCGGGCCACATGGTAGGGCTCGTTGTAGGTGGTGGAGGCCGTGGCGATCAGCCCGATGCGCTCGGTGAGCACGGCGAGCGCCGGCAGCAGGGTCAGGGGATCGAACGAGGTCACGGTGGCCGAGCGGCGCAGGGCCGCCACGGGCATGTTCATCACCGCGAGGTGGTCGGCCATGAAGAAGGCGTCGAACCGGCCCGCCTCGAGCCGCTGCGCGAAATGCGCCAGGTGCTTGAGGCTGAAGTTCGCGTCCGGATAGCCGCCGGGATAGCGCCACCAGGCGGTGTGGATCCCGGCCGGGCGCATGAAGGCCCCGAGATGCAGGCGGCGGTCCCGGCTCATGGTCGCTCCTCGGTGGAGTGGGTCGCTCGTCAGCGCTCGGAAATCGGGGCCGCCGCCGCGCGACCGAAGCCGGGCGGTGGCCGCGTGCCGAGATGGGCGCGCAGGGTGGTGCCCTCATACGCCTCCCGGAACAATCCGCGCCGGCGCAGTTCCGGCAGCACCAGCTCGATGAAGTCGTCGAGGCCGCCGGGCAGCGTCGCCGGCATGATGTTGAAGCCGTCCGCCCCGTGGGCGCGGAAGCGCTCCTCCATCTCGTCGGCGATCTGCGCCGGTGTCCCGATGATCTGCGAGTGGCCGCGCGCGCCCGCGATCCGCAGGTAGAGCTGGCGCAGGGTCAGGCCCTCGCGACGGGCCAGCTCGAACATGAGCTGCTGCCGGGACTTCGCGCCCTCGGCCTCCGGCAGTTCCGGCACCGGGCCATCGGGATCGAAGCCGGACAGATCGAAGCTGCCGACCATGCGCTCCAGGAGGGCGAGGCCGACGACCGGATCGATCAGGTCCTGGAGCGCCTCGAACTTGGCCCGGGCCTCGGCCTCGCTGCGGCCCACCACGGGAAACAGGCCCGGCATCACCTTGAGGTCGTCCGCGGTGCGCCCGAAGCGCGGCAGGCGCGCCTTGAGGTCGCCGTAGAACTCCACGGCCTCGGCCAGGGTCTGGTTGGCGGTGAAGACGATCTCGGCCGTGCGGGCCGCCAGGTCCTTGCCGGGCCCGGACGAGCCCGCCTGCACCAGGACCGGCTGGCCCTGCGGCGTCCGTGAAATGTTGAGCGGTCCGCGCACCTCGAAATGGGTCCCGCGGTGATTCAGCGGGCGGAACCCGTCCGGCTTCGAGAACTGGCCGCTCTCCCGATCGATGACGACGGCCCCGTCGTCCCAGCTGTTCCACAGGCCCAGGACGACGTCGGCGAATTCCTCGGCCCGCTCGTAGCGGTCGGTGTGCCGGGCGATCCGGTCGTTGCCGAAATTGGCGGCCTCCGCGTCCGTGGTCGAGGTCACGAGGTTCCAGCCGGCCCGGCCGCCGCTGAGGTGATCGAGCGAGGCGAAGCGGCGCGCCACGTTGTAGGGTTCGTTGAAGCTGGTGGAGGTGGTGGCCACCAGCCCGATCCGGCTGGTGACGGCCGCCAGCGCCGAGAGCAGCGTGACCGGCTCGAAATGGGCGGAGCGCGCCGTGCGCTCGCTGGAGCGCAGGTTGGTGTCGCGGATGCCCGTGCCGTCCTCCAGGAAGACGAGGTCGAACTTCGCGGCCTCCGCCCGCTGCGCCCAGCCGACGTAACGGGCGAGGTTGAGCCCGCCATCGGCTTCGCTGGAGGGATGGCGCCAGCCCGCCACGTGGTGTCCGGTGGCGTAGAAGAAGGCGCCGAGGCGCAGGGTGTCGTGTCTCATGGGCCCGTCAGGATAGCGTGTCGGCCCGGAGATGGGCGCATTCCGGGGAGCGTTGCTAATGTCTCAGCTCGAAATTGGGCGGCGTACATGGGGGGGATATGAGTCTGAGGGTCGCAGGATGCGACAACTCGACATATTTTCATAGCGTCCTATATCTATGGTTCAACAACAGGAGGCGCGCGGCCCCTATCGTTTTGGCCATTCGCGACGATTATGACAATATCGTACAAATCCGCAGCAAAAACCGCCTGTGAAGCTTCTGGGTGGAAGCTGACTAACCTTGAGCTTCATAAGCTGCTCTATCTAGCTCACATGAAGTTTCTTGGCGAGATGGGGCGGCCTCTTGTCAGTGAAGATTTCGAGGCGTGGAAGTACGGTCCCGTTATCGCTCCGTTGTACCATCTTGTTAAGCCTTACGGCGCCAGAAAAATTCCAGACATATTTATAGTAAATCGAAATCTCCAGCGTAAAGAGCATAAAATTATTCGGAGCGTGGTTGATGAGTTCGGGGATTTGACCCCCGGAGAGCTAGTCGAAGTAACTCACGAGCCTGATGGTGCTTGGGATAAGTATTACGATCCAGATTTGTATGGTGTTGTGATCCCGAACAAGGCAATATTGGATGAGTATAAAAGGCTACCTTTCTGATGGGCGGTAATGAGATTGGTTCTGAAACATCTAAGGCCGTGAAGGGGGGAACCAAAGCACATCCAGCAGGAAAGCATAATTCCAGTTCTGCTAATGCAAAAGCAGCGCTCGAAAAAGACAACGAAAAACTCCGCGCTGCTTTGAGTACCTATAAATTTCTTACAATAGTTGGCGCCACAGTTGCGTTTGACGCCTATGTTTTCACCTTTTTCAACACTTGGGCGAGCCCTATATGTTTGGTTGCTATTGAGTTTGCTGGTCTTTTTGTATTAGCCAGATATCTTGAAATAGATGAGTTTATCTATCTAACAATAGATCTGATGCGCAGTTATGCTAAGAACGGAAAGCCTAGCAAAGCAGATGACGAGCCCGAATAGGCTGCGTCTTCTAGTCTTTTAACAATCAGTTTTTATAGAGGCCGCGCTTGGCGGCAACGGTATCGCCGACAGCCACCAATTCCGCCACGTCTTCTATGCTCCAAAGCCGATCGGATACGCCAGCGGCCACGGCGGGACTCTTAGGGGAAGAGCCGTAGTCCTCCGGCTCTTCCTTGGTAGCGATGCGTAGCACCTTCGCGGCGTTGCCAATTGAGTCGGCGGGACGCTTTTGACCTTCAGGTCCTATTGGCATCAGGTGCCTTTCACTCGGTCAAGCACGCGAGTCTGAATGCTTATGTCCGAGATACGTTCCCCCGTAGGCAAAACGAGAAACAAGCCTCTGTATTCTCTGAAGCTGTGCGGAAAATCGTCATAGTCATTCGCTACACCCACAGCTACTTTAAACGGATTTTCAGCCTTCATTGCCGCTAAGAGCTCTTCCTCTTTCTGGAACCATACTTCTAAGAAGATGGTTTTGCTCTGCTTATCGACTACCCATCCTTTAGTCCATGAAATTGGAACGGTGTCGATTATCACTCCACGGCTCCAGATATGCCCCTTCCAACTCCCCCGATGCGTGAAGGTCATTTCCAGCTTGTCGGACGCGTGCCCCATCCCTGCCTCCTGCTCGACGCCAAGCATATGCCAGCGGGAGGGATCGTGCGAGGGACTGGAACGGGAACACGTGGCTCACCCGTTCGGGGCCAAATTTCGAACTGAGATACTACTAGAGCATTCGCCGGCCGCCGGACCATGCTCCGCCGAACGAGATCCGCGCTGGCGGCGGGGCGGCGCCTCCCCGGCGCGGGCAGATTGGCGTACCCGCCCCGAGTTCGTCAACCAGAACGATCTCCCTCCGGGAGATGATCTCGAAGCAAAAGCATGCCCGATCGAAGTATCGAGCAGCACAAGCCGGTCGTTCGCGGCGCGTGATCGCGCGACGTTCGCCGCCGCGGGACCGGCGCGAACGCCGCGACGCCGGGCATGGGCGCCTCCCCGCGCGGCCCGCAGCTTCCCCGCGCGGTGCGCAGCCTCCCCGCGCGGCCCAATGGGCGGCCCGAACGTATAAAACCATACACAGGGGGCGAACCCTGCTATCAGGGGACGGCGCGGCGCTCACGGGCCCGTGACAGGCCCGCGAGCGCGACAGGACCCTGAGCGCGTCCGTTCCAGGAGGAAGCCTTTCCATGAGGAAGCCTTCGCTTTCGAGCCGTGACCGTGCCGCGTTCCTCTCGGAACTGAGCCTCTGCATCGCCGAGGCGGAGGTCTCCTCGGCGGCCCAGGCCGCCACCGTCACGATCCTCGCGCGGACGGGCTACGACGCCACGGAGGCCTTCGCGTCGCTCCTGGGCGAGATGGACGCCCTGATGGCCCTGCGCTCCGTCCGGACCTGCCTCTCGGCGCCGAGCGGCGGCACGTAGGCACCCTGAGGCTGGGCGTTCATGGCCCCGTCCCGGCGCTTCGCGGGCACGGTCCGCCGAGGCGGGACGGCTGCGCGGCGGCGGATCGGGGAATCATGCGGAGCGATACGGTTCCCGCGCGACATCTTTCGCGGTGGCGGTGTGACATTCGAACCGCTGGCCTGATCGGGATTGTTCATTAGAACGATCCTGATCTAAGGGGATTTCCGAGCTTGAACGACCAGGCCGACGGCGCGCGGATCGACGCCGAGATCACCAGCACCGTCGTCGGTTCCGACCCCTTCGCCGCCGCCGTCCGGGCGACGCGCATGCCGATGGTGATCACCGATCCGCGGCTGCCCGACAATCCCATCGTCTACGTCAACGACGCCTTCGTGAAGCTGACCGGCTACGCGCGCGAGGAGATCCTCGGCCGCAATTGCCGCTTCCTCCAGGGACCCGAATCGGACCCCAGGGACGTCGCGCGGGTGCGGGATGCCATCGAGCGGCGCGTGACCATCGAGATCGACCTGAAGAACCGGCGCAAGGACGGCACGTCCTTCTGGAACCGCCTGCTCGTCTCGCCCGTCTTCGCGCCCGACGGCGAGCTCACCTACTACTTCGCCTCGCAATACGACGTGACGCTCGAGAAGGAGCGGCTCGTCCTTCTCCAGAAGGACCGGGACGCGCTCGAGGCCGAGTCCGCGCGACGCTCCCTCGAACTCATCCAGAGCGAGGAGCGCCTCCAATTCACCCTGAAGGCCGGGCGCCTGGGCGCCTGGACGCTCGATCTCGAGGTCATGCGCCTGGTCGCGTCGGACGGGTTCAAGGAGAATTTCGGCCGCTCGCCGAACGACCCCCTGACCTACGAGGAGATGCTCGCGGCCATCCACCCCGAGGACCGGGTCCGGAAGCTCGCGGCCCGGGACGCGGCCATCGCCGGGCATTCGGACTACGACATCGAGATCCGGGTCATCACCGCCCTCGGCGAGACGCGCTGGTTGCAGTTCCGCGGACAGGCCTCGTACCGGGCGGATGGGACGCCCCTGAGCATCGCCGGCATCAGCCTGGACATCACCGACCGCAAGCGGGCGGAGGAGCACCGCGACCTCCTGGCGGGCGAGCTCAACCACCGCATCCAGAACACCCTGGCGACCGTGCAGTCCATCTCCCGGCAGACGCTGCGGGGCGCCGCTTCGCTGGAAGAGGCGCAGGTGGCGATGGAATCCCGGCTGCGCTCGCTGTCGGCCGCCACGGAGATGCTGGCCCGCGGCAGCGGCGACTGGGCGACCCTGACGGAGGTGGTCATCGCGGCCCTGCATCCGTTCGGCGTCGAGCAGGACCATCGCTTCAAGATCGGCGGCCCGATCCTGCGTCTCGCGCCGCGCGTCGCCCTGGCCTTCAGCCTCGCGATCCACGAACTCGCGACGAACTCGGTGAAGTACGGGTCCCTCTCGTCGGACGACGGACGCGTCATCGTGAGCTGGGACGTCGTGGACGGCTCCAGTCCGGACCGGCTCTGGTTCCAGTGGCAGGAGGTGGGCGGCCCCCGGGTCTCGCCCCCGACGCGAACCGGCTTCGGCTCGCGGATGATCGAGCGGGCCCTGGCCCGGGAGATCGGCGGCAAGGCCGAGATCGATTACCGGCCGCGCGGGGTCGTGTTCACGGCCGAAGCCCCTTTGCCGGAAATCACGCGGGACTGACCGTCCGCAGGCGCGTCCCCGTCGGCCCCGGCGTGACTCTCCGGTGGACGATCCCGATCCGCTCCAGGATGGCGCCGGCCGTGGCATACCGCCGGCGCGTTGCGACACGCGACGTATTCCAGGCTGGAATACACAGCGCCCCCGACCAGGGAAAACGCCCCGCTCGCGCGAAGATCCCGTTCCCGGCTGGGCCGCGCTGCGCGGAGCCCGGGCCGATCGGACCCGACAATGAAAAACCTGCTAAGTCATGGACCTAGCAGGTTGAAAAACTTGGTAGCGAGGGAGGGATTTGAACCCCCGACACAAGGATTATGATTCCTGTGATCAAGGCCATGCCGCCCCAGTATTGGCTCGTCCGATGCTCCGGAAATAGCCGTTTCCCCTCTGAGACCTGTTAACGATGGCCGCCGTTCAGCCTTGCCCCCTCGGGACCGCCACGTCCAGGGTCGCCGCCCCAGATCCGCCCCGGTTCATGGAGCGTTCCCGAATGGGCATCAAGCTCACCCAAGAAAAGGTCAACAAGCTCGTCGCCGAGTGCGTGAAGGGCCTCAAGCCGCGCGATGTCATCGACGACGGCTGCACCGGCCTCATCCTGCGCCTCAAGCCGCGTGGCGCGTCGTGGGGCCTTAAGGTCGAGCGGGGCGGCACGACATACCGCCTGAAGCTCGGCACGCCGGCGGTGCTGACGCACGTGCAGGCTCGCTCCATCGTTGCCCGGGCTCAGGGCGACCTTGTCACCGGCTCGGAGCCGATCGACCTCGACTGGCTGCACAAGCGTCTCGCCGAGCTTGGCCTCGCTGAGCCGCCCCGGCCGAAGGCCAAGCCGCCCAAGCCCCCCGAACTCGTCGCGGAGCTCGCCGCCGACTTCGGCGACCTCCCGTTCTGGACCTGGGATCAGGCGCGCGAGGCCTACCTCGCCGAAGTCAAGCGGACCCGGCGCCACGATACCTGGATCGACTACCGCACCGTCCTTCACATGAAGGAGCTCGCCCCGCTGACAGAGACGTATCGCGTCAAGCGGATCAGCCGCGAGACGCTCGCCGGCATCGTGGCCGACGTCCATGCGACCGGTCGAGAGCGCCAAGCCGAGCACCTCGCCTCCGTCCTGAGGCCGATGTGGAACTACCTGGCGGACGACCACGTCAAGCGGCGGTCGGGCGTCCAGACGACCATGGCCGGCCTGAAGGCGCCGGAGCGCTCCTCCGGCGTGAAGCCCCGCCCCAACGGCAAGATCCCCGGGGGCTACATCGCCACGGCAGCCGAGACGGGCTACCTCGTCGCTGTGTCCCGGGCGGGCGCCATCGAGCAGTCTATGGGCGTCGCCATGCATCTCCTCGTCGCGACCGGGCAGCGCCGGCGCCCGATCAGCAGCGCCCTCGTCGAGGACTTCGTCCCATGGGAGGAAGCGCCAGGCTGGGGCGTCTGGTCCATGGGGCCCCTTCACCGCAAGACGGCAGACCGGCGCCAGGATAAGCACAGGCACTGCATCCCGCTGCCGCCGGCCCTGTGGGAGCTCGTCCAAGGGCAGCTTGAGCGCGCCCGTGCTGCGGGCTCGCGGTATCTGTTTCCGCAGATCCGCGCCCGACGGAAGGAGGGCCCAACCGACGGACACCTCTCGCCGGCGTCCATCAACCACCGCCTCCTCGACCTCGGCCTGAAGGCATCGCCGCACGACCTGCGCCGCGGCCTGACGAACACCTGCCAGCGCAAGTTCCGCTTCCAGCGTTCGGACGTGAAATTGGTCATCGACCACAACGAAGGTATCCGAAGCGACGACGTCCTTGAGGGGCACTACACCGAAGACGACCGCCTTGACCTCAAGGCGCCCCTCATGGAGCGCTGGTGTTCGTGGGTCGACGAGCAGGCTGCCGCCGTGGCCCTGCCGGACCGCGCCGCGCTGCGGGCCGAGATCGCGACCCGGCGCCGGGAGCGCGAGGCCGAGGGCAAGGCCAGGATGGAGGCCCTGCGCAGGGCCGAGGAGGAGAGGGCCAAGGCCGAGCAACTCGCCGCAGCGTAAACGGTCAATTCTACACCCGAAGGCGCTTCCGGGTATGGAATTGCTCGCTGGCGGAGACGACCCCTTAAGCCATCCTTCACCACGGCCGGGGATGGCCGCTCCGCCCCCGTTGACCGCACGAATCGCGAGCTGCGATCCTGCCTCCATCGACGCCCACGAGGACCCCATGAAACCGCGCATAGCCCCCCGCCAGACCGAGACCATCCCCGGGGCGTGACCGTGCGCGGCAGCCCCTGCCAAGGAGGCTGCCTTCATGAACACCAAGCAAGCTCGCCAGACGTTCTCCTCGCACCGCACCTGGTTCACGGCGGACACGCATTTCGGGCACAGGGGCATCCTCGCGATGGAGGGCCGTCCCTGGGACGACATCGCCCGCCACGACGACGACCTTATCTACGCCTGGAACGAGGTGGTGCGCCCCGGGGACGAGGTGTTCCATCTCGGCGACTTCGCGATGAACTCGTCGGTCGAGCGGTGCCAGGAGATCCACGCCCGGCTGCGGGGCAACCTGCACCTCGTCGTCGGCAACCACGACAAGCCGAGGCACCTGAGCCTGCCGTGGGCGAGCCCGCCCGAGATGCTCCGGACCGTTCACCTCGACGGCACCGGGCTGGTGCTCTGCCACTACGGGATGCGGTCCTGGAACGGATCGTGGAGGGGGGCGCTGCACCTCTACGGGCACTCCCACGGCAAGTTGCCGGGCACGTCGCGGAGCCTGGACGTCGGCGTCGACTGCTGGGGGTACCGGCCGGTGGGGTTGGGCGAGATCCGGGTGCGCTTGGCCGCTACGCCGACGCCCCCCGAGGAGCAGCGGCCCGAGGCCGACGACGACGCAGAATGAGAAAGGCCCCCCGGATCGCTCCGGGGGGCCTTTTGCGTCAGGGCATCAGTTCGTCGGCTACCCGGGCGGCCTCGTCCGCTTCAGCGTGGAGATCCCGGGCCTGCTGCCAGAGCAGGCCCACCAGCGCGGGGCGGACCCAGTCGGGGATCTCGCGCTGGCCGAGGGCCCACCGACTGACGAGCCGCTGATCGAGCTCCTCGCGGGGGCCGTCAGGGTGGAGCGGCCCGAGCGCGCGGGCAAGCGGGCGCCGCCACTCGTCACCGGCGAGCACCCGTCCGGCGCGGGCGAGGAGCTCGGGCGTCATGGGGCGAGCCTCCCGTAGGCCGCCCAGGCTGACCAGACGACCTCGGGCTTGGCGCCGGGGCCGCGCCGGAGCACGATGTCCCGGTCGACCTGCTCGCCGAACCAGTCGGGCGACAGGAAGAGGACTTCCCCGCTCGCGAGGGTCGCGACGTAGAGGATGCCCACTGGGTCATCGAGCCATTCCGGGGCCTTCGCCCGGCTGGCCCAGAGCAGCCGGTCGGTGAGCTCGGTCGCGTCGTCGAGGTCGTGGCAGGCGTCGTACGCCGCCCGGACGGCCTCAGGGCTCGCGAGCGTCGGAGCCATCTCGGCGCAGAGCCGGGCCCATTGCTCGTCGCTGGGGCCCGTGGCCATCAGGCCGAATGCGCTGCGGAATTCGCGGCTGTCCATGGGGGCCTCCTCAGAGTGATGGGCCGGCCGCGGGGGCCTCGGCCTCGGGCGCCTTGCGGGCGCGGCTCTTCGGAGCGACGTAACCCGGCGGCTTGACCAAGGGGCCCTTCAGTCCGGCGGCGGTGGCAGCGTCCCGGTGGCGGTCCCACTCCCGCCCCTCACCCATCCTGATGCCGCGCCCGTGGATCTCCGCGAGCCGGATGACGAACGCCAGCGGCGTGGTCGGCTGGAGGATCTCGACGCCCCTGTCGATGTCGACGCGGATCAGCCGCAGTTGGCCGAAGCGCTCCTCGACGCGGTAGTCCGGCGCCAGTGCGTCGTTCGCCTCGGCGACGTCGAAATGGGGGCGCCGGGCCTCGACGAGGGCCTGCCCCTGGGCCTGGAGGATGTCCGCGACCTGCGCGGCGATTCGGTCGGAGATGGGTGTGCGCTTGGACATGGATGCCGGTTTCCCTTGCTGAGCGGGAGGCAGCGCCATCCCGCATGCAGGTAGTCTACGAGGGGGCAAGCAACCGACAAGCGGCGGTCAGAGACCCTCGAACGCGGCCTCGTCCTCGGCGAGATCTGCGGCCTCCTTCGCCGCAGCCTCGGCGGTGGCCTTAGCGGCGGCCTCCGCCCGGCGGGCGACGACGGCCTGCTCCGCGGCGGTAACGGTCGCCTCTACGTCGGCGAGCCATCGCTTCGTGACCTCGGGCTCCCAGTCGTCGTGGGCCGCCAGGATGAAATCCCGGGCCTCCCGAACCTGCAGGCCGGTGGGCTGCTCGCCGAGATAGACGAGCCAGCCAGCCGGCACGACGGCGCGCCAGTCGGCGACGGATAGCCGGTCGAGCAGGTCGCCTACCCTGCGCCGGATCTTGTCGGCCGCCTTCCGGGCCAGGGTCGCGCGCCGGCGCTGCAGGGCATCCAGCTTCCGGTTCATGACCGCCTGCTCCGCAGCGGGCAGTCCCCGGACGCGGACGCATTCGCCGCCGATTATGTCGTAGACCGGCAGCCTATGGAGTAGGCGCCACGACCGCTCGCCTTCCGACGCCTCCTCAACGATGCCGAGCTCGCGTCCCCAGCCGACGAGGTTTCCCACGTAGTCGGCGGCGAAGCTATTGCTCCACCCTCTCAGGGGCTGGAGCTCAGCTGCGGCGGCGAGCAGGTCCGGGACAGTCAGCCGTTCGCGGCCGGCGAACAATCTGAGCAGCGCGAGGTTAGCGACCGCCGCGTAGTCACGGCGGTGGTACCCGTAAGTGCGGGAGCGGATCGCGCGGTCGAGGGCGTCTTCCGCGAGGAGGTCGTAGAGGTGGCGGTAGTCCGGCTTGAAGCGGTCTCGGCGTCCCATAATCAGTCCTCCCCGGCGAATCGATGCCACATCACGATTAAGCGGGCCCTGCCGGTGACCCGGGCTCGCGTGGTGTCGTCGAGGTCCGCCACTGCTCGCGCTGCGGCGGCCTCATCCCCGGCGAGGAGGGCATCGGCGACCGCGTCGACGAGCCTGGTCTCCTCGCGCCAGTCAGGCCGGCTCACGGGACGGAGCCCCCGGCGTCCCGGATGGCGATGGCGGTGAGGAGATCCCGGCGCCGGGCTGCGACGGCGGCGCGGGCGGCGAGGTGCGCCGCGGTGGACGGGTCCGCGCCGTCGTCATGGACGAGCCGGGGCCGGCGGGCCTGCTCCCAGGCTCTCTCCGTGGCCGAGATGTTCGAGTTGGCGGGGGTCGGCGCGCTCACGGTGTCGATGGGGTGGAGATCGGCCATGCGCGGGTTACTCAACTGAGAGGGCGGGGAAGACGGCGGTGACAGCGGCTGGGGAGAGCCCGGCGAGCGCGGCGCGCAGGGCGTCGTTGACGGGCGGCAGGCGGAACCGCCCGGAGCGGGGCTGCGCCTGCACGAGCGCGAGTGCGGCCTCCATGACCGCGCAGACCGCCACGACGTGAGCCCGGCGTGCCGCGCGCTCGGCGACGGCGGTCTCGTCACCGCGCCGGATTCGCTGACCGATCCGGCCCTCGATGGAGCGTGCCGCCTCGTTGCGGGGGACTGGTAGCCCGCGGGCCTGGAACGCCGCCCGCGTCGCGTTGACCGGTGCCCCGAGGGCGGTGTCCACGGCCGTGAGGTTCCCGAGCAGCAGTGCGGCCTCGATGGCGACGCCCTCCCGGCCAGTGAGCGCTGACCGGCGGACGCGGGTGCCCTTCGGCGCCATGCCGGTTTGGGCGCGCCCGATCCGCGCCAGGGCCGCGAGGGTGCGCGGCTCGCACCAGTGCCAGCGCTCGGCGGCTGCTTCCAGTCCCTCCCTGGCCATGAGGAACGCGACGGTCTCGGGGTTCGGGCGCTTGTAGACATGGATGTCGACGGAGTTGCTTCGCGGCCGCATCAGAGCAGGCTCCCTTGGCTTGGCTTGGCTTCGCCGCGGCGCGCGGCAGGCGGGGTGCCGGCCGGCCGGATCGGGGCGACGGGACGGACGGCGGCGACGGGCGCGGACTGCGGCTCGGGGGCGAGAGGGACCAGCGGCGCCCGCGGGGCGGAGCGGTCGAAAGACGCCGACGGCGGTAGGCGGGCCTCTGCCAGGAACCGCGGGAAGCCCCGTGCGACCTCGGCCTCCACGCGCTCGCGCGACCAGTAGGACGGCGTGGCGGCATCGCTCACGGGCGGCCTCCATCGACCGGCGTGAAGACGATGCTCTTCTGCAGGCCGAGGGCCTGTAGCACGCGGGCGCCGGGGGCTCGGCTGCCGCGCAGGACCTCCCCGACGTACGAGTGGGACAACCCGTGGGCCGAGGCCCAGGACCGCTGCGACCCGGCGGCGTCGACGCGCTCCCGGAGGAGCGCGAGGATGGCCTTCGTGTTAACGGCGTCGGTCAAGCCGCGTCTGCGGCGGTGTCGGCGACCGGGGCGGCGACGTCGACGTGCGGGTCGAGCCAGGCCTCCAACGCGGGGCTCTCGACCCAGAAGGGAGCGAAGCGTCCTCCGCTCCAGCACATCACGCGCATGTCGAACCGGTTTCCGTGGTGGGTCGAGCCGACGTCACCGCGGCTTAGGTCGTGCTCCGCCTCCTCGATGACGGCGATGACGATGTGCGCGTTGCCTGCGCCGTTCACGGTCGTCCCCTTCCGCGGGGTGACGAGGTCGCCGACCTGGAACGGGACGTGGCGGGCGTAGAACGCCGCCTCGTCGCGCAGGGCCTGCGCGATGAAGACGGGCGGCTTGAGGGCTTCTTCGGCCTGACGGGAGGCGAACTCCCGCAGCATGGCTTCCATGGACATGGGCGATCCTTCGACTTTCGCAGCAAGTGTTAGTGGCACCGGTCGGCGAATCCGCCGGCATGCTGGAAGCTTATGGATGGCCGGCTCGCTGTAAAGCACCTGCGTCACCTTGGCATCCGGAAAGGTGAGGCATTCTCAGGACGCATGGTTTGCCTCGTTCGTTCAAACTTCTTGAAGTTTGAAGTTTGTGAATCCTGATTTTCTACTTGATGAAGCCAGGGCCGAGTGCTTTCATCCTGTCAGCTTCCAGCCTTCCAAGGATTCCCCGCCGTGTTCACCCTCGCCCTCATCCTCCTCGGCCTCGCGGTCCTCGCCGCGCAGGTCCTCTCCGCCTCCCACCGGCCCGTGCCAGTGACCGAGGCGCTCCCCGTGGCCGGCCTCGGGCTGGCCTGGCGCCGCAAGCGGGAGGTCAAAACCCAGCAGGGGTTGCGGACGCTCTGGATCGGCGAAGGCGACGCCAGTCTCTTCCTGCGCGCCTACGACGTCGCCCGCCAGCCGCTCCGGGACGCCGGGTTCTCGTGGACGACAGATGAGCGCCACGATGACGGTCGGGTTCTCTATCGCCCGTGCTGTTGGGAGCCCGTCCCGGCGGACGACGCCGTGACCCAGCGCGCCCTCGACGCGGCCGAGGCGGCCATCGCGACGGACGATGCCCGGATCGCGCGCGCCGAGCAGATGCATCGAGAGGCGCGAGAGAACGCGGCCCGCCGGGACGCCGACGACAGCCGGACAGCCCTGGCCGCGCTGCGGGAGAGCCTCGACCGCCTGCACTGGGCCTGGCCGACCAAGAAGCGCGTCATCGCCGAGGAGGTCCTGCGCGAGCCGTGCGAGGTCGACGACGTGCCGAAGCCAAGCATGGCGGATCTGGCCAGGAAGCTCGTCCGGCAGGTGGACGAGGCCATCGCCAAGGTGCGGGAGCGCCTCGCCCGGGACCCGGCGCACGATTGGGTTGCCCGGGCGCAGGACCCCGACGTCCGCGCGGCCGTCCTCACCGCTGTGCAGATCCTCTGCAGCTACGACGAGGACCGGGCCAGCCTGGAGAACAGAGTCGGCTGGGGGAAATCCCACAGTTACTCGGGCCACGTCCTAGGGTCGATGACCGAGCTCTCGGTCATCGAGGCAAGCCAAGCGCTGGCGGCGGTCTGGCGCCACCGGAAACAGGTGCGCCCCGAACTGCGGGCGCGCATCTTCGGCTCGGCGGAGGCCTGACCGTGGCGCGCCGCGTCGACCCCCGCCAACTCGACCTGTTCGCCGTTCAGGACGTGCCCGCCTTCCAGACGGAGCCGACATTCGGCACCGGCCCTGTCCGGGCCAGGTTCACCCCAATGGACGAGGCGCTCATCGAGGCCGGCCTCGGCAACCGGTACTCGCTGATGATGGGCTACGCCCTGCAGGATCGGAGCGTGCCGTACAGGCCTCGGAGCATCGCATTCCCGGTGACGCTGCAGCGCGACCGGGACGGCACCCCGCACCTGCTCGTGGCCTCACCCGTCTACGCGGACCTCCCATACGTCCGGCGCGTCGAGGCCGTCACCGGGCTGCGGGCGATCTCGCACCCGAAGGCATCGGGGGCCTTCTGGCACCACGCCGTCGACCTCGCGACCAACGCTGGCTGGGAACGCCTCGCCGCGAGCATGCAGCTCACGACCCTGGAAAGCGTCGGTCAGGCCGTTTCGATGAAGGTCATCGATGGCGAGATATCCCCAGCCAACGCTCGCTCGCTAATGGAACGCCTCGGCGTGCAAGAGCCCGCCGACCGGAGCGCGGCCGCCCTCGCGGAGATCCAGGTCAACTTCGGCGAATTCGGCCTGGACCGGTGTGCATGGGTAGCCATCCACGCCGTCGAGGACGGATGGATCGCCCCGGGGCGCGAGTGCATGGGCCGACCTGTCTACGCGCCCCTGACGCAGAAGGCCCTCGACCGCATCGCCTCCAGGCAGGCCAAGGCCGCCTGAGCCGCTCTGGTCGCTTGCTCGCCCCCGGCGACAATACCCCTGTCACCCGTAAAGGAGCCCACCCCCATGCGCCGTTCGTTCGCTCGCTACCTCGCCCTTGCCATCGCGGCCATGCTGGCCATCCCCAAGGCCGTCTGGGACGGCAGCCGGTGGGTCCTCAAGGCCGCCTTCGCTCCGCCCGTCGGCGCCGGCGCCGAGATCGAGGACGCTATGGACGCCGTCCGGGCGGCCGCGGCCCCGACACCGTCCCCCGCGGCGGACACCGTCCCGGCCGAGGACACCGTCCGCGTCGCGCAGCCATTCGTCAGCCGGACACCGTCCGAGACGGAAAAGGCTCTCGTCGCATGGGGGCGCGTCGCCCGGGCGTATGCCGTCTCCCGCCTGTCGGCCGAGCCCGAGCCCGACATGCGCATCCTCGACGAATCCGCCGAGGGGTGGCTCCGGGGTCTGTCCGATCAGGAGTGCGGACGCCTTCTCGATTTCGGCGCCCGCCGCGTCTCCGACCACATGACCGGCAGCCACCTGATCCAGGGCCTGCCCCGGTGCCTCGTCCGCCCGGAGTGGATGCCCTCGTTGGAGCTCGCGAGCGTCGACGGCGATGAGCTCTACGAGAGCGTCCGGGCCGACTTCGCCCGTGACCCGGACAGCGTCCCCGGCTACCGCGTCGCCGCCTGAAGCCTTCCCCCGGAACGACCAAGGCCCGCCTCCTCACGAGGGCGGGCCTTTTGTTTGCCTGTGCGCACCTGCGACAGCCTGCCGCGCCTGATCGTGCCGAAACCTGTTGTTCCTTGCCCTGTGCACATCTCTGCGCACACGGAAGCATGACGTCATGCCGCGCGGCGGGCCCGGGCGGCCTTCGCGAGGCGGACGAGGCGGCCTTCGGCCTCAAGGGCGCGCGACCGCATGTGGGCAAGCTCGTCCCGGAGGGCGACGGCCTCGGCGCAGAGCCGGGCGGTCTCGTGCTGGGCGGCGACGAGCTCGCGACGCTGGCGCTCGACGGCGGCGACTGCGCGCTGGGCGGCCGTCATGTTCCGGCAGGCCTGCTCGTAGTCCGCGTCGGCCTGGCGCTGACGGGCATCCTCGATGCAGGAGGCGGCCACGCCGGCGAGAGACAGGCCAGCCCGGTCGAAGGTTCCGGCGATGTTGTGGGCGCTGGTCATGGCGGGCCTCCGTGGTCGGTCGATGCCCCACGATCTCAGCTCGCAGACTCGCCGTGAAGCACCCGTCAAGGGTTATCCCTGGCCCGGACACAGGAACGGGGCGCCCCGTTTGAATAGGGTTAGCGCCCCGTTACTTCAGTTGTCTGAATCGAATTGTGGGGTGTACGCCGTCCGCCTCAGCGGGCGAGACCGAGCCGTACGAGGATGGCGCCCTTGGCCTGCTGTTGGCCGATGCCCTTGACCTCAACGAGCTCCTTCATCGCGCCGACGAGGACGTCCTGCAGCGTGATGGCCAGGCACGCGAGGGACTTCGTCTGGGCGATAGTCTGTGGGTGCCCACGACGGCTGGAAGCGGCGACGATGGCGCCGATGATGGCCGCGTCCACCATGCGGGGGTCTGGGATGCCGTCCTTCTTGCGCTGCGCCCTCTCATCACGCTTGCGCTCGGCTTCGGAGCGGCGGATGGCGGCGGCGCGGGCGGATGCGGTCTCCAGAGACGCGGATGCGTCAGGCTCCGGGGCCGGGGGGAGGCCCCGGGCGAAATCGTCGTCGGGGGCGGGGAACGGCTCGATGTTGAACATGGGGGCTCCTGTCTCGGAGCATGGTCCCCCTGGCCGTCGAAATGGACAACACGGATGGTGTCCGGGCCGGATAGTGTCCGATGGGGCCGGACGGTGTCCCCGGTCTAGGATGCGTCCGCCAACGGCACGAGACGGATCTCTCCCCACAGCCCGAGGGAGGCCGCCACGGCCAGGAGCCGGTCCAGGCTCCAGCCCTCTAGCTGTTCATGCCCGTCATCCGGCACGGCTTGGCGACGGGACGCGGGACTGGGCGGCTTCACAGAGCTCGATGGAGCTGCCCTCGAACGAGGCGGCGATCTGCGCCGCGGCGACCTTGGCCTAACTCCTTGGAGCGTGAGCAAAGATAGGGGGCAGACGTAAGCTCCTGACCCTTTGCGGAAGTCGGGAAGGTCCGCTTCTTGGCTGTCCACAAACCGAGGCGTACGACCAGGATGGGTGGAGAGCAGTCCGGCTGCTTTCGGCGGTGTGCTGTGCCTAAGCAGACATAGGCACAAGCGACGGGTGGCAGACGACTAACTCAGCTGCTCTCGTCTGGAAGGCGGAGAATGCTATGAATCTGCAGCCATCAGCGAACCACAGGAGGAAGCACCAGCATTTAGTGCGAACCCAGGTATGAATATTACCAACATCATCGCGCTCCTGCACGTAGGCAGAGCTGATACGGCTGCTGCTTGATGATGGCCGACGCAATGTTTCGCTTTTGTACCCCAAAGTTCCGCACTTTTGAAAACTAGAGTAAATTCCGGCGGCATCGCTCCATGCGTTGCCGCCGGCATATGGAGAAGGAAACGGCACCGTCAGGGTCTGGCCTTAGGCTCAGATATCGATCCGGGCGCCGATCTCGACGGCTCGGTCAACCGGGATGCGGAAGTAGCGGGACGCGTCCGTCGCCGCACGGGCCATCGAGATGTAGAGCCGGTCCTGCCACACCGGCATGCCCGTCTCCGGCGAGGCCACCAGGACCCTTCGCGTCAGGAAGTACGACAGGTCGCCTTTGTCCAGGCCTGCGGCCGCCAGTGCGCGAGGAAGGTCGGGCAGCTCCGTGAAGCCGAAACGAACCTTCACGCACGAGAAGGCGTCGGAGAGTTTCTTCACCTCGACGCGCTCCGCGTCCGGGACCCGCGGCAAGTCCTCCGTCACCACGTGCAGGATGTAGTTGTTGGCGTGCAGCACGCGGTTGTGCCTGACGTTGTGCATCAGCGCCCCGGGCGTGTCCCCGGGCGTGCCTGTAAGGAATAGCGCTGTGCCGCGCACCCGCTGGATTGAGCCGGTCTCGGCCATGCGCGTGAACTCCGAGAGCGGCACGCGCCGGCGGTGGATCTCCGCGGCGATGAGGGCTGATCCGCGTCGCCAGGTCCACATCGCCGTGACGAGGGCGGCGCCGATGGTCAGCGGCACCCAGCCGCCATGCAGGATCTTGAGCGCGTTGGCCGAGAGGAACACCAGCTCGATGAGCAGGAACGGTGCGATGACCGCGGCCGCGACCGCAGGCGACCAGCGCCAGACCTTCCAGGCCACGACGAAGAGCAGGCAGGCGGTGATGACCATGTCGCCGGTGACCGCGATGCCGTAGGCTGCAGCCAGGCCGCTCGACGACTTGAACAGCACGACCACGAACACGACCGCGACGAGCAGCCACCAATTCACCCGCGGGATGTAGATCTGCCCCTTCTCGGTCTCGGAGGTGCGCAGGACGCGCATGCGCGGCAGCAGGCCAAGTTGCATGGCCTGTTGGGTGATCGAGAAGGTGCCGGTGATTACGGCCTGGCTGGCGATGACGGTCGCCACGGTGGCGAGCAGAACCATCGGCAGCAAGGCCCACGCCGGATAGAGCAGGAAGAACGGGTTCTCGATCCGCTCCGGGTGGGCGAGCAGCATGGCGCCCTGGCCGAGATAGTTCAGGGCAAGCGCAGGCAGCACCAGTCCGAACCAGGCCATCCGGATCGGTGACCGTCCGAAATGGCCCATGTCGGCGTAGAGCGCCTCAGCCCCGGTCACGGCCAGGAACACGGCGCCGAGTGCCAGCAGCCCGGCCGTACCGTGGCTCAGGATGAAGGAGACGCCGTGGGCCGGGTTGAACGCGCCCAGGATGCTGGGATCGTCGACGAGATGGCTTAGGCCCCCGAGGGCCATGACGATGAACCAGAACGCCGTCAGGGGCCCGAAGAAGGTCGCGACCCTTGCCGTCCCGAAGCTCTGGACGGCGAACAGGCCGATCAGGATGGCGAGGCTGATGGGCAGGACGTACGGGTCGGTGGCCGGGGTCACCAGCTTCAGCCCTTCCACCGCCGAGAGCACCGACATGGCCGGGGTGATGATGGCGTCGCCGAAGAACAGCGAGACGCCGACCATGCCGAGCACGATGACGAACCCGCCGGAGTGGCCCAGCGCCCGCTGGGCGAGCGCCACCAGGGAGGGCGTGCCGCCTTCGCCGTCGTTGTCGGCTCGCATCACCAGGAGCACGTACTTGAGCGTGACGATGAGGATGAGCGCCCAGAGGATCAGCGAGACGACGCCGAAGACCATCTCACGGGTGGGGGCGTGCCCCCCGCCGGCGGCGGCGTGCAGGGACTCCTTCAGGGCGTAAAGCGGGCTGGTGCCGATGTCGCCGTAGACCACCCCGACCGAGCCGAGCGTCAACGCCCAGAACCCTGCCCTCGGGCCATGTCCCTCATCGGAGGGCAGCGGGGAATGCGACGTCGAGAACTCGGTCCTGGCGATTGCGGGCATCCACGGTCTCCACGTCCGCGAACGTGGGCAGCTCGCAAGGCAAGCCTCAACGGTCGAGGTGCCATGAACGTTCGCGCCTCTGAAGCTGATCGGGCCGTCAGGGATCGTCTGACCGTCAGCAGGCCGGTTGCCGTTCGACGGACACAAATGATTTTGGACCGTTTCAGCCATCGGCGACGTATCCGAATGTGTGACCGGAACGGATTACCCGATTGCCTGCTTCGGAGACTCCCGTCGCCGTCGACCCTTAACCCATGAACCCGTAGCGGAAGCCCCTCATGACACGCCGCCTTCGACCCTTGATCGCCCTCACGCTGCTGGTCTCCAACATCGTCCCGGCCGCAGCGGGGGACAAGAAGCTGAACGTTCCCGACGGTTACGACGGCTCCTGGTCCATCGCGGTCGCGACGAAGGAGGGACCGTGTCCCAATGGGCGGAACTACGACGTCCGGATCGCGAAAAGCGACGTTTCCTATCCGGGCGACGGCATCGACGTGGACGGCAGCGTCGCGGCCGGCGGCGGCGTACGGGCGACCATCACCAAGGGCACGATGACGGCGAGCATCTCAGGCGATCTGGACCGTAAGGGAACCGGCACCGGAACCTGGAGATCGACAGGGGACAGCCTGTTCACCTGCAGCGGCACATGGAGCGCCCGTCGGGGCGGTTGATGCTCCGTTTCGTCTGGAAGACCGGGAGGCGCCCGCCGCGTACGGACGGGACAGGGTCCCTTTAGCAACGAACCTTGGCGGTTGACGTTGTCAGGCGCGAGCATGGGATACGGCGAGGCGATGGCGGAGAGGGACGATACGGCAGGCCTGATCCCGATCGAAGACGCAGAAGCGCCCTCGGTCCCGAACGAGGAAATCGCGAGACGTTACCTCGGACGGCTGGTCGCCCTGTTCCATCAAAAGAGGTCCGAGCCGTTCATCGCCGACGACAAGCTGCACAAGGCGACCCTGCAGCGGCTCAACGAGATCGTGGCGCCCCCCGCCTGCGGTCCCGTCCTGGCGGAGATCCAGGCGACAGCGGAGCGATGGCTGGGCCGCCTTCCGACGGCCTCCCACGTCCTGACGGTGGTGCTTCCTCCCTGCGACGAGAATGCAGTCATCGAAACGTGGGCGATGCAAGCGGGCCATCAGATCCTCGCTGCACCGTCGCGACAATCACTCGTCGCGTCGGTGCCGCCGGCCTTGCCCGAACTCGACGGGACGGGCGTCCTGGTCATCCCCCGGCTGGAGGACTGGTTCCTCCGACACCGGGACGGCCTCAGGGCCGTGCGAGCGCTGCTGGCGGCCATCGACGCCCTGGATCGACCCGTGGTCGTCGGCTGCAACGCTTGGGCCTGGGCGTTCCTGGGCAAGGCGACCGGGGCCGACGCGCTCCTGCCGGATGCGTTGACGATCAGGCCCTTCGACGCGCCGCGCCTGCATGCGTGGTTCGTCCAGCTCTCGACCTCCGAGGCCACCGGCGCGATGCGCTTCCGCCTGCCCGGAACGGGTGAGGACGTTCTCGCCACCGACGCGACCGGCGCCCCGGACAATGACTACCTGCGCAAGCTCGCCGGTCGCAGTCTCGGCGTGCCCTGGGTCGCCTGGCACCTGTGGCGGCGAAGCCTGCGCTCGGGTGACGACGAGGGCGTCGCCGACGACGTCAAGGCGGCGGTCACGGACGGGCAGGCCAGCGAGCAGACCCTGTGGGTGGCCGCCCTCGACGAATACCTCCTGCCGGGCACGGACGACGATGCCGCGCTCCACGTCCTGCAGGCGCTGCTGATCCACGGACCGCTGACTCCCGAGGAATTGCGGTTCGTCCTGCCGGTGGTGGGGGAATCGAACGTCGTCCCGATCCTGGTCCGTGCGGGCTTCCTGGAGCGTCAGGGCGACCGGTTCGCCTGCCGGGCCGCGGCCTATCCCGCCATCCGGGACGGGCTGGAGGCCGCGGGCTTTCCGTTGGGACAGGTATGAACGGCATGGCGACGGCACAGGACGTCCAGGACGGCGGCGTGCAGCTGGTCCACAGCCTCCAGGACATCCGGTTCTGGGAGATCGGCCTCATCGTCGCCGGGACATGGGCCGCAATCTGGCTGGTGCGGAGCACGTTCCCGTTCTTGGCCGAGCGCGGACCGAGCCGGCTCCGCCTCTACCTGCTGGCCGCGGTGCCCATCGCCCGGCTGCTGCTGATGGTGGTGGCCATCGTCTGGATCGTGCCCATCGTCTTCAACATCACGCTCCAGAACTTCCTCGTCATCGCCGGCGCGGCGAGCGTCGCCATCGGGTTCGCATTCAAGGACTATGTCAGCAGCCTGATCGCCGGCGTGGTCGCGCTCGTCGAGCGGCCCTACCGCCCGGGAGACTGGGTCAAGGTCGGCAGCGACTACGGCGAGGTCCGCAACGTCGGCCTCCGCGCGATCCTGCTCCAGACCCCGGACGACAACGCGGTGACCGTCCCGCACTCCACCATCTGGACCGACCGGATCACCAATTCGAACGACGGCGCCCAGACCCTGCAATGCGTGGCCGACTTCTACCTGCTCCCGCGCCACGACGGTGCCCTGTTGCGCTCGCTGCTCCGGGACGTCGCCCTAACGAGCCCCTACCTGAACTACGACAAGCCGGTTCGCGTGGTGCTGCATGAGGAGCCCTGGGGCACGCACTACAAGCTGCGCGCCTATCCGTTCGACATGCGCGACCAGTTCGCCTTCGTCAGCGACCTGACGGTGCGCGGTAAGCTGGCGGTCGCCGATGCCGGGGCCGTCGAGGCGGTCGCGCTCGTGCCGCCTCCGGGCCCATAACGAGGGCGTGAGCGAACGGTTGCCGGGGGTCGCGCCAACGTCATCGTGACCCATGGTCGTCTCCGGCGTTCGGAACATCCCGGGTCCTGGTCTCTTGAGCAGCCGGCACGCGCCGATGTGGTCAGCGCGCGCGCCCGGCGGATATCCAGGGCATGACGGTCACTTTCTGCCGGGACCAAAGCCGTGGTCCGCAAGGTCGCGGCGAAAGTCCAAGCATCGTCGACTGTCGACCCCGAGGGGTTGGCATGACCCTGGCCGAGACCAGGCTTTCCGCGCCGACGCGTACGCCCAACCGAGGACCGTGACACCGTGCATCTGTTTGGTATCGATTGGGTCGGCGTGAATGCCGAGAACGGTCAGAAGCTCCTGCTCTCCCTGGTGTTCATCGCCGTCGTCGTCGGCGGCGGGATCGCTCTGCGTGCCCTCGTCGGCCTGATCCTCAGCCGGACCGACCATTCTAGCGTTCAGACCAAGTTTTGGACGCGTCAGGGCATCAGCCTGCTCGCGGCGGTCCTGCTGATCCTCGGCCTGCTCTCGATTTGGTTCAACGACCCAACCCGGCTCGCCACCGCCTTCGGCCTCGTCTCCGCCGGCCTCGCCTTCGCCCTACAACAGGTCGTCACTTCGCTCGCCGGCTACTTCGTCATCCTGAGGGGCGCGACCTTCACGGTGGGCGACCGCATCTCCATGGGCGGCGTCCGCGGCGACGTGATGCGCCTCGGCTTCATCCAAACCACCATCATGGAGATGGGCCAGCCGCCGTCCGTCCAGGGCGCCTCGCCGGCGATGTGGGTGCAGAGCCGCCAGTTCACCGGCCGCATCGTCACCGTGAGCAACTCGAAGATTTTCTCTGACCCGGTCTACAACTACACCCGCGACTTCCCGTTCATCTGGGAGGAGATGGTCATCCCGATCACCTACACCGACGACCGCGCGCGGGCCGAGGCGATCCTGCTGCAGGCTGCCAAGGCGCATGCCATCGACGCCGACGCCATGCCGGCGGTGGCCAAGACGCGCCTGCAGGAGCGCTTCGGTGTCGAGCCCATCGATCTCGTGCCCCGGGTGTACTACCGGATCACCGACAACTGGCTGGAACTGAGCGTGCGCTTCATTCTCGGAACGCACCAGATCCGTGGTGCCAAGGACGCCATGAGCCGGGACATCCTAGCGGGCTTCGACGAGGCCGGCATCGGCATCGCCTCCGCGACCTACGACATCGTTGGGATGCCTCCCATTCGGCTCGCCAGCCGGGAACGCGCTGGTTCCGCCGATTCCGCATCATCGGTCTCGGTTGGCAGGTAACGGCGCCGGTTCCATGCTCGACACCACTCAAGGATAGCCGCCTGGCTCAACGTCAGGGTCTATCCGAATACCGGCGTTGACCGTTCGCCTGAGCTGGGTGCCGCCACGCCAAGGCCTCGTACATTCTGTTTGAGGCGACCGGACGGTGGGCCTTAGGACAGGATTATCTCGCGGATGCGCGCCGCCATCGCGTCGACCGCGAAAGGCTTGGTCATCACCGCCATACCGGGCTTCAGGTGCCCGTTGCCGAGCACCGAGTTCTCCGCGTAGCCGGTGATGAACAGCACCTTAAGACTGGGACGGGTCTCGCGGGCCGCATCGGCCATCTGGCGGCCGTTCATGCCCCCCGGCAGGCCGACATCGGTGACTAAGAGGTCGATGCGCACGTCGGACTGCAGCACCTTGAGCCCGGCCAAACTGTCGCCGGCCTCGATGGCGGTGTAGCCGAGATCCTCCAGGATGTCGGTCACCAGCATCCGTACGGTGGGTTCGTCGTCCACCACCAGCACCGTCTCGCCTTGCTCGGAGCGGGCGACCCTGGTCGAGGGAACGGTGTCCCGCTCCGCCTCTCCCTCGCCGTGGTGTCGCGGCAGGTAAAGGCAGACCGTGGTCCCCTCGCCGAGCTCGGAGTAGATCCGAACCTGCCCGCCGGATTGCTTGGCGAAGCCGTAGATCATCGACAGGCCGAGGCCGGTGCCCTCGCCGATGGGCTTGGTCGTGAAGAACGGCTCGAACACCCGTTTGATCACTTCCGGCGACATGCCGGTGCCGTTGTCGCTCACGCACAGCGAGAGGTACTGCCCCTCGGGGATGTCGTGCCGCTGCGACGCGGATCGATCCAGCCACTTATTGGCGGTCTCGATGGTCAGCCTACCCCCGTCCGGCATCGCGTCGCGGGCGTTGATGCAGAGGTTCAGCAGCGCGTTTTCAAGCTGGGGAGGATCCACCAGCGCAGTCCAGAGGCCGGCGGTCCCGACCGTCTCCACGTGGATGGCCGGACCGACCGTGCGCCGGACCATCTCCTCCATGCCGTTGACGAGCCGGTTCACGTCGGTCGGGCGCGGGTCGAGGGTCTGGCGCCGCGAGAAGGCGAGGAGACGATGGGTCAGCGCGGCGGCGCGCCTGGAAGCGCCTTGGGCGGCCGCCATGTAGCGCTCGACGTCGTTGAACCGTCCCTGGGCCATGCGGGTCTGCATTAGCTCCAGGCTGCCCGAGATGCCGGCCAGCAGGTTGTTGAAGTCGTGCGCCAAGCCGCCCGTGAGTTGGCCAACGGCCTCCATCTTCTGGGACTGGCGCAGGGCCTCCTCGGCGGACCGCAGTTCCGTGACGTCGGTCGCCTCCGGCACGATCTCGACGACCTCGCCGGTCCTGTCGCGCACCGGCGCCATCCGGAAATCGTAGATCCGCGTCTCCCCCGAGGGCAGTTGCAGCGCCAGCTCTGTCCTGATGCTCTCGCCGGCCCCTGCGGCGGCGATACCCCCCCGCACGATGTCCGGCATGCCCGGCGTGCCGCTGAACCACGGCGTGTCGGCGAACGGCTTGCCGACGACGTCACCATGTTCGGCGCCAATGGCATCGAGGCTGGCGCGATTGGCATCGCGAAGGGTGCCGTCGAGGTCGAGTACGCCGATGAGCTGACGGGTCGCGTCGTACATCGCGCGTTGGCGCGCGTTTGCGATCTGCAGGGAGTTCGTACGCTCGGCGAGCGCTTCCGCCTGTTGCTTGTCGGCCGTGATATGCCGCCCGCTCGCGTAGATCAGGTCCCCCTCGGGCGCGGCGACCCAGGAGATCCATCGGAAGCCGCCATCCTTGTGGCGATAGCGGTTCTCGACGACGGGTAGCACGTCGGTCCGGGCATGCCGGAGCGCGTCCTCGGTGACGGCCTCGTCATCCGGGAGGACGAAATCGAACACGGGACGGCCGATCACCTCGTCGGGCAGCCATCCGAGGATCGTGGTGAAGGCCGGATTGACGGACCTAAACACGCCGGCTCCGTCGATGACGAGCTGGATGTCCTGGGTGTTGCGCCACAGTCGGTCCCGCTCGCGCGTCCGATCCCCGACCCGTTCCTCCAGCGTATCGTTCAGGTCGCGCAGTCGCGCATCGGCTTCCTGCCGCCTCGTCGTATCGACGATCAGCATTGCCACGTGGTTGTCGGCCGTCCCCGCCGGGAACAGGTGGGCGTCGTACCAGCGTCCGAGCGGCTTGGCCTCCCGCTCGAAGCGCAGGGGCCGGCCCGTCCGCGCCACCTGCCCGTAGGCGTCGTGCCATTCCTGCTCGATCCCCGGAGCCACCTCCGTCGCCCAGCCACCGACCACGTCGACCAAGCCGGTGTGCCGTCCGAATGCGGGGTTCACCTCAAGCACGCGGTGGTCTATGGCCCGTCCGTCCTCGGCAAATTTCACCTCGGCGATGCAGAACCCGACATCGATGTTCTCGAACAGCGTACGATAGCGCCGCTCGCTCGCCTCCAGAGCCTTTCGGGCCGCATGTGCCTCGGTCGCGTCGAACCCCTGGACGAAGATGCCCGTGACCCCGCCGTCCTCGTCCTTGACTGGCTCGTAGACGAAATCGACGACGCGTTCCTCGGTGGCCGATCCCGACCGTCGCAGCAGGATTGGCACGCCCGACGCGACGAAGCGTTCGCCTGTAGAGAACACGGAATCGAGAAGTTCGTAAAAATTCTGTCCCGCGATCTCGGGGAGCGCATCCCGCACGGTCTTGCCGACGAGATCGCGCTCGCCGACAAGACGCAGGTAAGCCTTGTTGACGAACGTGAAGACGTGTTCCGGGCCATCGAGAATGGCCGTGAACCCCGGAGCCTGCTCGAAGAGCTTACGCTGTCGTGCGGCCTCGGCAGCTCCGCGCCTTTCCGCAAGCACGCGATCAGTGGTCTCGGTGGCCGCGCAGTAGAAGCCTGCGACGGCACCGTTTTCGTCTCGGAGTGGCGTGTAGGAGAAAGTGAAGTAACCGATGGGCTTCGAACGGCCCGATATGGCTACGGGACGGTCGACGAAGTGCTGCGCCTCGCCTGCGAGGGTGGCTCGGATGATGGGTTGGTACTCGTCCCAGATCTCCGCCCAGACCTCCGGGAACGGCTTGCCGAACGCGGCCGAATGCTTGGTGCCGACGATGGGGAGATAGGCATCGTTGTAGAGGAACGTGAGTGCGGGCCCCCAAACCACCGATACCGGCTGCTGCGAACCCAGCATCAGGCTTACCGCGGTCGCCAATGCCGGCGGCCAGGTTTCGGGGGGGCCAAGGGACGCCGCCGACCAAACTCGATCCTTCAGGAGCCCTACGATATCGCCGGCTCTAGCAAGGCCAGACATTGCATCCGCCATGATTTCACGTCGTCTCTTCATCTAGTCCAAAGACCGACGTCACGGCGCGATCACACCAGTTGTGCGAAGCGGGGGGCTTCTGATGCCAGCCGGGTCCTCTTTCGAAACATCGGTTCCGACAAGGTGATGGAGTTGAGAATTTCAACGTTGAATCTGCGTAGTCCGCCAAATACACGGGTAGATAAAATCCCTCTAAGACGAGAATATTATCGAACGAAATCGACGACATATAGCTCGTGAGTAACAAGTATTCATGTATTTCGTTGTGAAAATCTTGCGACGTCAGTGGTCGCATTAGCATGCGCTATGGATGGCCTCGACCATCTCCGATGTTCCGTAGGGCTTCGGCACGAACAAGCCATGGTCCGGGATTTCGTCATCGGAGAGGCGGTGTCGTCCTGAGGTCAGGACGAGGCGGATATGCGGCCAGCAGGCAAAAACCCTTTGTGCAAGGATTAACCCGCACATCGACCCGGGCATGTCGATGTCTGTGAAAAGCACCCCTATGTCCGGCCGAGTCTCCAAAATTTGCCATGCTTGGTCGGCGTGGCAGGCCTCAACCACAAGGAAGCCGAGTTCTTCGAGCATGTCGACCGCGTTCATGCGCACGAGGTCGTCATCCTCGACGACGAGGACGACCGAGGTGGGAAGAGAACGCTTCGTCGACATGGCTTCTCAACAGAGGCTGGGAGCATTGGTTGCCAACTCGGAACGAACTCGATGGTTGAACAAGCGTTTCTGCGGCAAGGGAAAAGGCTCCCACGCGACTGTGTGCGCGACCGAAAGAGCTATCGAGGTCGAGCCGTGTGGGCTAAAACGCGGTCAAAATCGAAGCCGGTTCTACCAAGGGAATAGCAGAATGGGGATGGACGGTACCGAGGCCCTGACCAGGGCGGTCACCGGGGAGGAAGGCGCGATCCTCGAAGCTTGGGTCGGGTTGCTGAAGGCCAGCGGTTCGCTCCAGACAGGTCGCATCCGCGAGGCCGAACTCACCACGCAGGCCAAGACAGTTTTCAGACAGTTTCGGGAGGCGCTTGCGTCCGGTGGGACCGATGCGAACGGCGATGCCTTCACGTCGTTACACGACACCCTCGGCGACATCTCGCGTTCGCGGGCGATCCAAGGCTTCACGCCTACCGACACGGCGAATTTTGTGCTCTCGCTCAAGGAGCCGATCTTCGACGCGCTGAATCGCGTGTCCCGAGAGGACGCCGGACAAGTAGCGGCTGGAACTTGGTCGGCGAGCAAGGTGCTCGACCAGCTCTCCCTCCACACCATGGAAGTGTTTCTGGCCAGCCGCGAGGAAATCATCGGGCGTCAGGGTCAGGAGATCGCCGAACTTTCGACGCCGGTCGTCCGCCTCTGGAACGGCATCCTGGCACTTCCGCTGATCGGAACCCTGGATAGTGCCCGGACCGGTATCGTGATGGAGAACCTGCTCCAGGCAATCGTCGACGAGGAGGCGGAAATAGCCATCATCGACATCACCGGCGTGCCGACCGTCGACACGCTTGTGGCGCAGCATCTCTTAAAGACGGTCGCCGCCGCGCGCTTAATGGGAGCGGACTGCCTGATCTCCGGCATCCGACCCCAGATCGCCCAGACCATGGTGCATCTCGGCGTCGAGTTGAACGTCGTCTCTAAGGCGACGCTGGCCGATGCATTCGCCCTGGCGCTGAAGCGGACCGGCCGCACGGTCGTCCGCCAGAAGCCACCGCTGCTTGGCGCAACCGAGGACGGACGGTAGTCCGATGGACCGTATCCCGATCCTCAAGTTTGGTGGCGCGCTCATCGTCACAATTCAGGTCGACATGCACGACCGCCTCGCCCTCGCCTTGGAGGAGGATCTCACCACCAGGATCGTGAGCACCGGCGCGCGTGGCGTCCTGATCGAGATCTCCGCTCTCGAAATCGTCGATTCCTTCATCGGTCGTATGCTCGACAACATCGCCGCCATCGCACGTGTCCTTGATGCCGAGACCGTGATCGTCGGCATGCGGCCCGCGGTTGCGATCACGCTGGTCGAACTCGGCCTTGAGCTTACGGGTATCAGGACCGCATTGAACGTCGAAAGGGGCATGGCAATCATCCAGGCTCGGCTGTCGGAGGATGAGGCCCTCGGTCACGGGAGCGACCGTGACCGCCACGAAGACTGAGGTCCTGCCAATCCGCAGCGGTGACGACGTCGTACGCGTCCGGCAGCGGGTACGGACCTTGGCCGTCGAAATTGGCCTTGGCATCGTCGACCAGACCAAGATCATCACCGCGGCTAGCGAACTTGCGCGCAATGCGCTCGACTACGGAGGCGGCGGCGAGGTCACGACCGAAATCCTTAAGGTTGGAGCCAGGAAAGGCCTTCGCCTGACTTTCGAGGACAAGGGTCCGGGCATACCGGACATTGAGAAGGCACTGACGGACCATTTTACAACCGGCGGCGGTCTCGGGCTCGGCCTGGGCGGAGCGAAACGTCTCTCGAATGAGTTCGATATCGAGTCGACGCCTGGCGTCGGCACGCGCGTCATGATCGCGCGCTGGAAGTGAACATGATCCCGGTCACCGTGACGGAAGCGAGCCAGGTGGCGGAGGCGCGTCGTCGTGCCGTGGCCATGGCCGAAAGTCACGGCTTCGGCGAAACGGCCGCCGGGCGCGTCGCCATCGTGACGACCGAGTTGGCCACCAACATCGTCAAGTACGGCGTGCCCGGGGAGATCCTCGTCGGTACCTACGCGGATACGACTGGGATGGGCATAGAAGTGCTCGCCATCGATAAGGGGCCTGGTCTCGGCGATCCCGTCCACGCGCTCCGAGACGGGCATTCCACCGGCGGGAGCGGAGGTACGGGACTTGGTGCCGTCAAGCGCCTGTCCGACGCATTTGACGTGGTTTCCTGGCCCGGGAAGGGCACAGCGGTGACCGCACGACTTTCGGCGGACCGCGCGTGTCCGCAGCCATCGACCCTGCCGGGCTTCGGCGCGGTGGCGGTTCCACTCCGCGGCGAGATCGCAAACGGCGATGCCTATGCGGTCCACGAACGCCCCGATGGCTGGACCGTCATTCTGGCGGACGGACTGGGGCACGGCCCAATCGCGGCGCAAGCCTCCCAGGAGGCGATCAGGTTGTTCCGCAAGCACCAAGATGAACGTCCCGGCGAGATCCTCGCCGCGGTCCATGGTGGAATGCGACATACCCGCGGAGGGGCGGTTTCTGTCGCCCGTTACGACTGGCATAGGGGCCAGCTAACGTTCGCCGGGATCGGAAACGTGGCGGGGGCCGTCGTCTCCCGCGGCGAGACCAAGCGAACGGTATCGCTAGCCGGCACGGCGGGACACGTGGCGCGTCGCATTCAGGAATTTGACTATCCACTCGATGCCGCCGGTCTGTTTGTCCTGTCTTCCGACGGCATCGTCACCAGTTGGTCTCTCGAAGCATATCCTGGACTCGCCGCCGCCCATCCCAGCCTCGTGGCCGGCGTGATCTACCGCGACTTTGCCCGAATACGTGACGATGCTACCGTGCTCGTCGTGAGGGGCGAGGTCCCATGAGATGGCCGCTACTCACGACGCTGATCGAGCGGGAAGAGGATATCATCACGGTACGCCAACGCGTGCGCGCCCTCGGTGCGCATCTGGGCTTCAGCGTTCAAGACCAGACGCGCATCGCCACGGCGGTCTCCGAGATCGCTCGCAATGCCTATAGTTACGCAGGTGGTGGCCGTGTGGTGTATGGGGTGGACGAAGAAGCGGATGCGCAATCCCTTGCCGTTCGCATCGAGGACCGCGGCCCCGGTATAGCCGATCTCGATGCGATCCTGGAGGGCCGCTACCGTTCGATGACGGGGCTCGGCATAGGCATCACCGGATCTCGCCGGTTGATGGACCTTTTCGAGATCCACTCCGTGATCGGACAGGGTACCGTCGTCACCTTCGGCAAGCGTATTCCTTCAGGTACCGGGACGTTCGGCGGCAAGACGTTGGCGGTTCTTGCGGAAGAGGTCGGACGTTCACGCACGGATGAGCCGATCCTGGCACTCCGTGAGCAGAACCGCGAACTCCTGAGAAGTCTCGCTGAACTCGCCGAACGCGAGGAGGAGGCCCAGCGCCTTAATCGCGAACTCGCCGAGACGAATAGGGGCGTGGTCGCGCTTTACGCCGAGCTAGAGGCACAGGCGGCGCTTCTGCGCGAGGCGAGCACCACCTTGGAGACCCAGGTCGCCGCCCGCACGGCCGAGTTGGCTGACGCCAATCTCCGGCTTCAGGCAGAAGCAGTCGAACGCGAGCGAATCGAGCAGGACCTGCGTCAGTCCCAGAAGCTGGAGGCGGTCGGCCAACTCACCGGCGGCGTTGCGCACGACTTCAACAACCTTCTCACCATCATCCGCTCCTCGGTCGACTTCCTGCGACGCCCGGACTTGGCCGAGGACCGTCGGCGCCGGTACATGGACGCGGTCTCCGAGGCGGTCGACCGGGCCGCAAAGCTAACCGGGCAACTCCTCGCGTTCGCCCGGCGTCAGGCGCTTACGCCTGAGGTGTTCGACACGGGCCAACGCCTGTCCAGCGTGGGCGACATGCTCGATACCCTGGGGGGAACCCGTCTGAACCTCTGCATCGAGGTCCCGGACGAACCCTGCTTCATCCGTGCCGACCTGAACCAGTTCGAGACTGCGGTGGTGAACATGGCGGTGAACGCGCGTGACGCCATGGATGGTGTCGGCACCCTGACGATGCGGGTTTCCTGCGGGATGCCGATTCCATCGATCCGAGGCCACGCAGCGGCGGTTGGTCCATTCGTCGCCGTGTCGGTGATCGATACCGGGGGGGGCATCCCGCAGGATGTGATGCCGCGGATCTTCGAGCCATTCTACACCACGAAGGAAGTTGGTCGGGGTACCGGTCTCGGGCTCAGCCAAGTTTTCGGGTTCGCGAAGCAGTCGGGTGGTGACGTCGAGGTGGAAAGCCAACCAGGCGAGGGGACGAGGTTCACGCTGTACCTGCCGCAGATCACGGTCGCGCCCGCCGAAAAGTCGCATAGCGAGAACGAGACCGAGGCCCCGGTGGCCGTGGATGGCCAACGCATCCTCGTGGTCGAGGACAACGTCGAAGTCGGCCGGTTCGCGACGCAAATCCTACAGGACCTCGGCTACGATACGCATTGGGCCATGAACGCCGAGGAGGCCCTCGTTCACCTCACCACCGATGGGGTGGGTTTCGACGCGGTGTTCTCCGATGTCGTGATGCCGGGCATGGGCGGCCTCGAACTCGCCAAGGCGATCAGGGTTCGATGGCCGCGCCTGCCGGTGGTTCTTGCATCCGGTTACAGCCACGTTCTCGCCCGTGAGGACGACCACGGTTTCGATCTGCTACACAAGCCGTACTCGGCCGACCAGATCGGTCGAATGCTCCGCCGCGTCATCGCCGCCGCATGCAGTCCGGAGCCGGAAACACATGGACGGACCCTTGACGCGCAGCCCTGACCCGACAGATGGACCTTGGTCAACCGAACGCCTCGCCGCCCTCGACAGCTACGAGATCCTCGACACGCCGTCGGAGCCGGGTTTCGACGACATCGTGCTATTGGCCCGAACCGTCTGCGCCGCTCCGGTGGCCTTGATCAGCCTCGTCACCGCGGACCGTCAATGGTTCAAGGCACGCTCCGGGTTTCCGTTTGAACAGACGGGCCTCGATACCTCCATCTGCGCGCATACGCTCGGTCGGAAGGATCTCTTGGTCATCCCGGACCTGACCAGCGACGAGCGGACACGGGAAAATTCCCTTGTCACGGGAGGACCGCAAATTCGCTTCTATGCCGGCGCACCCCTCGTCACACCCGAGGGGCACTCGCTCGGATCGTTATGCGTCATCGACACGGTCGTCCGCCCGGACGGGCTGACGAGCGAACAAGCAGAATGCCTTCGCGCGCTCGCCGGGCAGGTCATGGCGCAGTTCGAAGGACGTCGGGTCTCGCGGGCGAACGGTCATCGGCCAGACATACTCCGCGGGCGCCCGAATGCTGCCGTCGAAGCTGCGATTGATACGCCGTGCGTCGACGTCGACCGTCCCGGTGGGCCGCTCCCCGACATCCACGAACCTTCGGAGGCGGATTTTCGCAATCTCGCGGATACGCTTCCTCAACTCGCCTGGATCGCGGACGCGGAAGGCAACATCTTTTGGTACAACCAACGTTGGTACGAGTTCACCGGCACGACCATCGATACGATGCAGGGGTGGGGCTGGAAGGCCGTCCACCATCCCGATCACATCGACCGGGTCGTCGCACGCATCTCGGATGCATTCGTGGCCGGCAAGCCCTGGAACGATACCTTTCCATTGCGGAGTGCAGAGGGCGAATACCGCTGGTTCCTGTCTCGCGCCAACCCTTTCCTCGACGAGGAGGGGCGCGTCGTTCGCTGGTACGGGACAAATACGGACATCACCGAGCGCAAGCGCATGGAGGCGCGGCTTGCCTCGAAAGCCCGCGACCTGCGCCGTACGAACGAGGAGCTTGAGCAGTTCGCCTACGTCGCCTCGCACGACCTCAAGGCGCCGCTCCGCGGCATCGAGAACCTCGTCGGCTGGATCGAGGAAGACCTCGAAGGCGCGCTGACCGGCGACGTCCAGACCAACATGGAGCTCCTGAAAAGCCGGGTCCGACGCCTTGAGAGCCTCCTCGATGACCTGCTGGCCTATTCGAGGGCCGGTCGCGCCGACGTTGCCTTCACGGAAGTCGACACGAAAGCGCTTGTCGGGGATCTAGGGCTTTTGGTGAGCCCTCCCGACGGCTTTGCGGTCATCGCCGCGGACGACCTTCCGACGCTGAATGCGGCGAAGGCCCCCCTGACCCAGGCGATCCAGAACCTGATCGGAAACGCGATCAAGCACCATGACCATCCGGGGGACGGCCACGTCTGGTTCGATGCGCACCCCGCGGCGGATATGGTAGAGTTCGTGGTCACGGACGATGGTGCCGGCATCCCGGAGCAGTTCCGCGAGCGCGTGTTCGGTATGTTCCAGACCCTGCGGCCCCGCGACGAGGTCGAGGGCAGCGGCATGGGTCTGGCCATCGTCCGGAAACTCGTCGAGCGACAGGGCGGCAAGGTCTGGCTGACCGAGGGTCGCGAGGGACGAGGCCTCTCGGTCCATTTCACGTGGCCGAAGGACGGTGCGAAGGGGAGTTCGGATGGGTTCGACGGTTAACCTGCTGCTGGTCGACGACGACGAGGTCGACGTCCAGGGCCTCAAGCGCGCCTTCAAGAAGAGCAAGATCGGCAACCCGATCACGGTCGCCCGCGACGGCATCGAAGCGCTGGAGATCCTCCGGGGCCAGAACGGGCACACGAAGCTGCCCAAGCCCCACCTCATCCTCCTCGATCTCAACATGCCGCGGATGAACGGCATCGAGTTCCTTGAGGAGATCCGTGGGGACGAGAACCTCCGCACGGCCGTGGTCTTCATGATCACCACGTCGAAGGCAGACGAGGACCGGATGAGGGCCTACGGGCACAACGTGGCCGGCTACATCGTCAAGCGCGATCCGGCCAACACCTTCCTGGAGGCCGTCTCCATGCTGGAGCACTTCTGGAAGGTGGTCGAGTTCCCGCAATAGGTCGCGACACCGTCGTGGCGTCCCGGACCCGCATCCTCCTGATCGACGACGACGCCGTCGATAGGACATCCGTGCGCCGCGCCCTCAAGAAATCGGGGCTCAAGCACGACCTGACCGAGGCGCCGGACGGCACGACCGGCCTGCGCCTGGCGAGGGAGGGCGCATTCGACTGCGTTCTCCTCGACTACCGCCTGCCGGACGTCGATACCTTCGACCTCCTCGGCTCCCTCCTCGCCCTGCCGGGCGAAGGTCACGCGGTGCTGATGCTCACCGGCGAGGCCGACGAGGATCTGGCGTTCCGATTGATGCGCGCGGGCGCCTTGGATTACCTCGCAAAGGCGGAGGCGACGCCATCGAGCCTCGCCCGGGCGATTCGTTACGCCGATGCCCGGCGTGGGTTCCAGTCCGAACTCGACGAGGCGCGGCGCGAGGCCGAGGCCAAGTCGCTCGAACTCGACACCCTCAACCGCCAGAAAACGCTGCTGTTCTCGATCATCGCCCACGACCTTCGCAACCCGTTCCAGGCCCTGCTCGGTCTGTCCGAGGTCCTGAGTATGGCGGTCGCCTCCAAGGACCACGCCTCGATCGAACGCCGCGCCAAGGGCATCAACGATGCGGCGAGCCAGGCCTACGCCCTGCTGGAGAGCTTGTTCTCCTGGGCGAGCCTGCAGATGGACACGATGGCGGTGACGTTGACCGACGTCGACCTCGATGCGGTCGCGCGCGAGGTGGTTCGGGGGAGCGCCGAGGCGGCGTCCGACAAGGGTATCACGCTCTCGATGGACTGCGCCGGGCTGCTTGCCTGCGCCCAGCGCGATATGCTGGCCACGGTCCTGCGCAATCTCGTGAGCAACGCGGTCAAGTTCACCCTGCCCGGCGGCACGATCAGGGTGACGGCAGAACGGCTCGATGGCGGCGTCGAGATCAGGGTCGTCGACAGCGGCGTCGGAATGCCGGCGGGCAAGGTCGAGGACCTGTTCCGGCTCGACCGGCGGACGACCACCAACGGCACGGCGGGCGAGCGCGGAAGCGGCCTCGGGCTCCTGTTGTGTAGGGACCTTGTCGAGCGACAGGGTGGCACCCTCACCGTCACGAGCGTCATCGGTACTGGGACCACGTTCCGGTTCGCGCTGCCGACCGCGGCACCCGCCAAGCACGTCAACTCGCCGATGGCCGCCACATGAGCCTGGCAAAGGACGGGGATGGTCGCCCGACGGTCCCACTACGGGATCAGGTCAAGCCTGATCCCGTCCTCGCGAGCTCGGCCTACGCCGTCCCATTGCCTCCGGTGGCGCCGTAGACCTCGCCGGTGACGAGGCTCGCCTCATGGAGCGCCAGGAAGACGTAGATCGGCGCGAGCTCGACCGGCTAGCCCGGGCGACCTAACGGAACCTTGGACCCGAACTTCTCGGCCGCCTCCTGCGGTTGGCCCCCGAATGGCTGCAGCGCCGTTCAGAACGGACCCGGCGCCACCGAGTTCACGCGGATGCACTTCGCGAACGCCTGCTTGGCCAGTGCCTTAGTAAAGGCGACGATGCCGGCCTTGGTGGTCGCGTATTCCAGCAGGATCAGGGGCGGGGTGTAGGCCACCACGGACGCGGTGGTGATGATGCTTGCCCCGGCTGGGAGATCGCCTCGCGGATCATCATCGAGCCGGACGCCTCAATGATCCATCGCCAGCATCCAGACGGCCATGGCGACCATCATCAGGTTCTCGGTCAGCGAGACGAAGCCAAGCGGAACGTTGCCGGAGCCGCCGACGCACGCACACTTGATCTCACGCTTCTCGACGTAGACCGCCTTGACCACCGAGACCGCGCCGACCGTGCCGATGAACAGGGCCACCGGGATCGAGAGCCAGTTCAAGGCTCCCGCGACCATCAGGATGCCGGCCAGTACCTCGCAGAATGGGTAGGCGTAGGCGTAGCGCACCCAGCGCCGGGCCAGGAGATCGTAGCCGAGAAACATCGACGAGAAACTCTCGACGTCCTGCAGCTTCAGGATCGCGAGCACGCACATGCTGAAGGCGACGAACCATTCGCCGGCCCGCACGGTCAGCGGCGTGCCGACGGCAGCGTAGCTCGCTGCCATGGCCATCAGTGCAGTCACCGCGAACACCGCCACAACGGGCGTGTACGATGTCGCCTTCGGATCGGCGACCGGCTTGCCGAGGTGGCGGCGCAGGTCGTCGTAGCCGCCTATGCGCTCGCCCGCGATGAAGGTCTGCGGCGTGGTCTTGACGCCGTGCTCGGCCTTGAAGCGGTCGGTCTCCTCGCGCGTCGTGAGCCAGTAGTCGTCGACCCGAAAGCCCTCGCGTTCGAGCATGTCCTTGGTCTTCAGGCCGTAGGGACAGACGTGCTTCTCCATCACCATGCGATGGACGGTGGCCCTGCGGGTGGTGTCGAGCATCGGAGAATCCTTTCGGCAAGCGCCAGGGGACAGGTTGTCTGACCCCCGATGACGCGATGATAGAGGTCGGCTTCCCAGCGTGCGTCGCACGGAGCGCCAAGTACCCAAGATGGGGCTTCCAACCGTTGGAAGGTCAAGGAGCAGAAGAGAGCACGGCAGGATATCATTGAGGACCTGCGCAGCGACCGCGGGACAGGCTGCCCGGAACGTCCGGGACGGGCAGGTGTTTGTGAGCTTCGGACCGCTGCGGACAGACATCCTTTTTCCGCCGGTTCGATCACTCGCATCCCCGGCCGCACCGGTGCCGGATCGCATGCGGCGCCCATTCAGGAATCTGGTCTCGATGAAGCTCTCGTTTACTCTCGCCGCCGCGGTCGCGGCGTCCCTGCTCGGACAGCCGGCGGTCGCCGGGCCCGCAACCGCCCCCATCGAGGCGCTGTCGGTCGGAACCTTGCTGACCACCTACGTGCAGTTCCGGCGCTTCGGACACCGGCACCGCGGCTTCCGGCGGGGTTACGGCTACCGTCGTGGCTATGGCCGGGGATATGGCTATCGTCGCGGGCCGGGCATCGGTGCGGCCGTCGGCGCGGGCGTGGCCGGTCTCGCCGCCGGGGCCATCATCGGCGGAGCCATAGCCAACTCCCAGGCACAGGGGGCGGCGAGTTCCGAGGCCGTGGCCGGATGCGCACGTCGCTTCCGATCCTACGACGCATCGAGCGGTACCTACCTCGGCAACGACGGCGCCCGGCATGCCTGCCCCTGACTAATCCATGACGCTGGCCGAGGTCGTATGGCAGTCCTGCGTCCGAACCTTCCGAGCGATACAGCCACCACAGCCCGAAGAACCGCCGGGCACCATCCCGGCGTGTTCCCATCATAGGCAAGTCGCCCGTCACGCAGCGAGCGACGTAGCGCAGGGAGCCGCACCGCCATGAGCATCCGTGTCCTCGTGGCTCCTTCGGGCTTCAAGGGATGCCTCGACGCCGAGCATGTCGCGAGCGCGATAGCCAGCGGTCTTCGACGCGCGTCAGACATGGTCGAGGTGCGGGAGTTGGCCCTTGCCGACGGCGGCGAAGGCACGGCCGCGACGCTCGCCCGCATGTCGAACGGCAATCTCATTCTAAAGAACGTGACGGGGCCGCTCGGCGAGCCGCTGGAGGCGTCCTTCGCCATGCTGGGCGGCTCATTTCAGGGGAACGCGGTCGTCGAGCTCGCCGCCGCCGCCGGACTGAGCCGCGTCCCCCGCAATAGACGTGATCCGATGCGAACGACGACGCGCGGCGTTGGCGAACTGATTGTTGCCGCGCTCGACGCCGGGGCGGAGCGCATCATCGTCGGGTGTGGGGATTCCGGCGTCAACGACGGAGGCGCGGGGCTCGCGCGGTCGCTCGGAGTCCGTCTGCTCGATGGCGCGGGCATGGATATTCCGGAAGGTGGGCTCGGGCTGGCCGAGCTCGAACGCATCGACCTCGCGGGGCGGGATCCGAGGCTCGATTACGTCTCGGTCGAAGTCGCCTGCAACATCGAGAACGTCCTCACCGGCCCGCAGGGCGTCGCTCGGGTCTACGGCCCTCAGAAGGGTGCGAGCGAGGAGGATGTCCTCGCCATAAGCGGGGCGCTCGACCGTTTCGCCGAGGTCGTCGAGCGCGATTGCGGCATCGACGTCCGCCTGATGCCGGGGGGCGGTGCGTCCGGGGGTGCCGGAGCAGGCCTCCATGCCCTGCTCGGCGCCCGGCTCGGATCGCGCTTCGACGTGCTGTTCCCCCATTTCGACGTCGACGAAGCGGTGGCCTGGGCGGACCTGGTCGTCACGGCGGAGGGCGGCCTGGACTACAAGAGCGCCCGCGGCAAGATCCCGGCGGAGATCGGCAGGCGGGGCAAGACCGCGGGCAAGCCGGTGATCGTACTGGCGGGCGAACTGGGTGAGCGCTCGGACGACGTGCTGGACGAGGGCGTCTGCGCGTACTTCTCGGTGATCGGCCGGCCCCAGTCCCTGGAGGAGGCCATGCGCGACGTCGAGAAGCAGCTCCAGCGCTGCGCCGAGCAGATGATGCGGACGTTCCTTGCGGGGGCGGCACAAGGACGCGCGTCCGTCGGCGCCGGCCAGGACTGAGGCGATGCGGATACGGACTCTATCGGTTGTGGTCGCTCTCGCGACCCTGTGCGCGGCCGTGTCCCTGCCGGAGGGGCTCGATTGGCCGGCCCGGGCCGCGCTGCTGGCCTTCGGCGGCGCGGCCATCCTCTGGATCATGACCGGACTGAGCGGGGCCTACGTCGCGGTCGCCGCCGCCATGGCCCTCGTCGCTTCGCGGGCGGTCGAGCAACAGGCCCTGATCGACGGACTGGGCTCGAAGGTGGTGTGGCTCGTCATCGGCACCTTCGTCCTCGGCGCGGCCGTCGAAAAGAGCGGTCTCGCGGGCCGGCTTACCGCGCTCATCGTCGGACGCGGAACGACGGTCGGCGCCTTGATGTGGCGCATGACGCTCGGCACCATCCCGCTCGCCTTCCTGATTCCGTCGACCTCCGGACGGGCCACGGTGCTCCTCCCGCTTTACCGCAGCTTGATCGAGGCCGACGACGACGAGCGCGTCGCACGCGCCGTCGGACTATTGATCCCCGCCGTGATCCTCACCTCGACGATCTGCAGCCTGACCGGCGCCGGTTCGCACTTGGTCGCCGTCGACCTGCTGGAGCGGTTGTCCGACCGAACCATCGGTTTCGGCCAGTGGATGCTCTGGGGCCTGCCGTTCGGCGTCGCCGCCAGCCTGATGACCACCTTCCTCATCGGTCGCCTCTTCCTCGACCGCGAGACGCGCTCCCGCCACATCGGGGAGGTCGACGCTCCGGCCGGCCCCCTCACGGGCGCCGAATGGCGGACGGGCGCGGTCGTGGCGGCAATGCTCGGCCTCTGGTTGACCGAGGGTCTTCACCCGTTCGGCATCGCGACGGTGGCGGTTGGTGGGGCGGTGCTGCTCACGATGCCGGTGGTCGGCGTGCTCGATTGGGACGAGGGCGTCGAATCCGTGAACTGGTCACTGATTCTGTTCATCGCCGCATCGCTAGTGCTCGGCCGCGCCCTGATCTCGACCGGCGCCGCCAAGTGGCTCATCGGATCGACCCTGGCGGCGAGCGGGATCACCGGCAGCAGCCCGACCCTCGCGATCCTGCTCGGCCTGACGGCGCTCGGGCTGTCGGCGCACCTCTACATGGTCTCTCACACCGCGCGGGTGGCGGCGCTGCTGCCGCCCCTTCTCCTCCTGGCGCAGGCGCTCCACCTCAACCCGGTCGCGGTCGCGTTCCTGGCGAATGTCGGGATGGATTACTGCCTGACGCTGCCGGTCTCTTCCAAGGCCCTGCTGGTCTTCCAGGGCGGCGAGCGTCAGGCCTGGACCTCAACCGACCTGCTCAAGCTGGGTGCGTTCCTGGTGCCGGCCTACGCGGCGCTGATGGTGGCCACCTACTACCTGTTCTGGGCGCATGCAGGCCTGGCCCTCTGAGGGGAGAGCATCACCCGAGCCCGGCCCTACGACGTCGTGGAACGGCCGGCGATCCATTCCGAGGCGGTGCCGGCGTGGTATCGGCGGTGACGTTCCTCCAAGTCGGCGAGGTCGCGCGGATCGGCGACGTCTCGCCTTGCCGCAGCGATGACGAGGTCCGCGTGGCGGGCGAGTTCCGCGGTCCGGTTCGTTGAGCGTTCGACCTCGGCGACGCGGGTGAGCACGTCGAGCATCCGGGCCAGGACATGCACCGAGCCTGCCGCGTTCTGGCGGATCATGTGGAACATGGCATCGCATAGGCCGTCGTAGTCGGTGACCGGCACGGCGAGTACGACCTCGCCGTCGCGCACGACCGCCCCGGTCGGCAGGTGTCGCGACGCCACGCGGCACAGAGCATCGCCGAGGTGGTCGACCACGCTGCCGGCCGTGAACGGGTCGTTGATGCCGGGCGAGAGCGCCCGGACCGCGATCTCGACCAGTTGCCGGATCGAGTATTCCAGGTCCTGGAGGGCGGCAGGGCGACGACCGAAGGTCAATGCGCCGCTAATGGCATCATCGGCGCCCTCGACGGCGGTGGAGAGGAACGCGACTGGGAACCCGCTCGGCACGTAGTCGCCGGGTCGTATCCGCAGCGCGACGACGACGCCGTGCTCATGTGCCCAATCCGCCAGCCCGTCCTCGTCGAGCGCCTGAAGGTAACCGCTGCCGGTCACGGTTACCCCTCCCGCCTTCGGCAAACTGGTGGGAGGCGTCATGCCCGCGCTGTCGTGGGTGCGCGCCTCGACGGCGGCGCAGAGGTCGCCATGGACGGCGTCGACCACGGTCTCGACATTGATGCTGACGGCGATGTGGTGGACGAACCAGACCAGGGTGGCCAGCGACAGCAGCGCCAGGGCGATGGCCCCGGTGATCGCGAGATGCGGGACGAACGGGCTCTCCTGCACGGTACGGACCGTGCGCAGGACCATCAGCGCGTAGGCGAAGGTGCCGAGGAAGATGCCCAGCACGACCTGGTTGCGGGCGTCGCGCGTGAAGTTGCGCAGCAACCTCGGACCCATCTGCCCGGATGCCAGCGTCAGCGCGGCGATGGTGATGGAAAAGGTCGTGCCGGCGACACCGATGGTGGAGGACGCCACCGCGCTGAGGAGCGCCCGCGCGCCCTCCGCCCCGCCCGAGTAACCCCAGTTCTGGTTGGGGGACGAAGCGTCGTAGCCGGCCACGTGCGCTGTCTCCAGCCAGACGCCGAGTTGGGCCAGCCCGAGGCAGCCCAGTACGATCAGGGCGGGCCTGAGCCAGAACAGGTCGCCCAGCCACTCGATCCAGGCCTGGAGCCGCGCCTTCATGCCCGCTCCTCCTCGCGACGGACGCTTTCGTCATCCTCTCGAAGCACCTGCCATCTAGCCCTCGGCGGGCTTTTGCCGGCGGGCCAGCCCTCGCGCTGGCGGCTCCGGTCGCCGTCAGAGGCTTCGGTCTGGTCGTGGAGAAGCACCTGGCTCGTCGGGTACGGCAGGTCGATGCCGGCTGCGGTGAGCGCGTCCTTGACGTTCGAGATGGCGTGGTCGAGCGCGTCCACCGCGTCGCGCCGCCGGGGCGGGTCGATCCAGAACCGCGCCGTCATGTCGACGCCGGCCGCTCCGAGCCCTGTCACGAGCGCTTCCGGCGGCGGGTCGGCAAGCACGCCCTCGGTGCCGCGCAGGGCCTCGACGATGACGCGGCGGGCCTCCTTCATGTCGTCGCCGTTGCCAATGGTGAGCGGGAAGGCGAGCCGTCGCTTGTCGTGCGCAGTGATGATCGTGATCTTGTCGACGAACAGCGTCGCGTTCGGGATCAGAATGCGCTGGTTGTCGTAGGTGCGCAGCACGGTGGCCCGCACCCAGACATCCTCGACGGTGCCCTCGTGCGAGCCCGCCCGGATCTGGTCACCGATGACGAACGGGCGGGTCAGCAGGATGAGGATGCCCGCGAGCAGGTTCTGCAGCACGTCGCGGAACGCGAAGCCGATGGCGACGCCGCCGATGCCGAGCAGGTTGAACAGGTCCGCGGCCGAGACGGAGGGAAAGGCCACCGAGGCCGCGACCAGGAACGACACCAGTATCGTCATGCCGCCGGCGATCCGACCGAGCACCGCGGCCGAGCCGGGCGATGCCTGCCGCAGTTCAGCGGCCCTGCGAACGGCTGCCCGGACGCCGCGGGCGACGAGCAATCCGACACCGAACAGGACGAGCGCGATGATGAGCCCCGGCACGAGTGCCGCGGTCGAACGGCCCAGGCCCTCCAGACGCCCGAGGGCTTCAGAGAAAATCATGCGGTGTCCCGATTCATGGAAAAGCCGCCGGTGGCGGATGTGCCAGCCGGCGGCGCTTTATCGACAATCCGCGAGGGCGGCAGGCCCTCGCGGTCCGGTCCCGTACCAATCAGCGGCGCGGGCCGCCGGCTGTACCGCCGTACTGCTGCCCGCCGAACCCGCTGCGCGAGGGCATGCTGGCATTGCCGCGGCTGGCGGAGCCCTGCCGCATCCGGTGATTGCGATGCGTCATACGATGACGGCGCATCTCCCGCCGCGTCATGCGAACCTGAACCATGTCGCTGCTGTCCGAGGCCGTCACGCCAGAGGCGTTCATCGGCATCGCCGCCGAAGGGAGGGTCGATGCCCCGAAGCCGAGGCCGGCCAGGAGCGCCGAGGCGAGGATGGTGTGCTTCATGATCGTCTCTCCTCCCTTTCCCGGGATCACTTCTTCATCTTCGAGTAGGTGAACTTCGGTGCGTTCTTGAGGGTGTCCTTGTCGGTGTCGGCGTAGACTGCCCACTTGCCGTCCTTGTCGTGGATGGCGAGGGTCGACGGGTCGAGGACGACATAGCTCTCGCCCATGCCGAGGAAGCCGCCGACGCTGACCACGACGCCGGTCAAGGTCTTGCCGTTCTCGATCACAAGATCCTCGACCTCGCCGACGGTCTCCTTCTTGTTGTTGTAGATGGTCGTGCCGACGAGCTTGGACGACATGACGTCGGCCGGCTTCACGGTCACGTACTTGAGCTTCACCGTCGCGGTGTCGGCCATCTTCATCCCCATGTCGGAGGACGAGCTCATACCAGCGGTCGGGGTCGCGGGCGTCGTCTGGGCGAGCGCCGGGACCGAGAGGCAGGCGAGCGCGAGGGCAGCGGTGATCGTGCGGTAGGACAAGATATTCTCCGGGCGGGGGCTTCGAAGGTGCAGGTCGGGCTGCCCGACCGGGGGCCAGGCATGTGCCCTTCAAGGCTGCACGGTTCGAAGCGACAACGTCCTCGTTCAGGAAACGTTCAGAAAAATCGCCGGCCACCACATGAACATTTTGTAAGTCGCTGACTCGAAACGGATCGATAATTGGGCTTGGTGAGGTCGGTCATACCCTCCGATCCGTAGTACAATGATGGGATGTATGACATGAACGAAATTTAATCCCAGCCCGCGACTGCCGAATAGATGACTTTCTTGTGATCGTTGCGCTGAAACTACGGATGGAAAGGACCCGTAACGCTATCACGAGCCTCGATGATCGAGCCTTGATGACGTCAACAGGACCTTTAATGATGCGTATGACCCTGACCGCCGCCTTCCTCGTCGCCGGCATCGCCGTTGCCGTTCCGGCCTTCGCCGAGACCTCCCCGATGGTCGGTGGCGCGCCGATGATGGCCAACAAGACCATCGTCGAGAACGCGTCCAAGGCCAGCAACCTCACCACCCTGGTCGCCGCCGTGAAGGCCGCCGGCCTCGCCGACACCCTGAGCGGCAAGGGTCCGTTCACGGTGTTCGCCCCGACCAATGCGGCCTTCGCGAAGCTCCCGGCCGGCACCGTCGACACGCTGCTGAAGCCCGACATGAAGAAGACGCTGACGGGCGTGCTCACCTACCACGTCGTGCCGGGCAAGCTCGACGCCAAGGAGCTCATGGCCAAGGCGAAGATGGGCGGCGCCGACGCCAACCTGAAGACCGTGGAGGGCCAGGTGCTGACCGTGAAGATGGACGGCGACCGGCTCGCTCTGATCGACCAGAAGGGCGGCGGCGCCTTCGTCGAGCAGGCCGACGTGTTCCAGTCGAACGGCGTCGTGCACGTCGTCGACAGCGTCCTGATGCCGAAGTAACCCTAGGCCATGGACGGCCCGCCTGCCATGCGAGGTCAGACGGGCCGTCCAACTCGAACATGTACATCCTGGGGAACGTTCGAGCTTGGCCATGGATTGGATGGCCATGAGGTTCATGAAGACGTTCCTGGCGGCGATGGCCGTCTGTATGATCCTGCTGGTCGGCATAGCCTACTGGATCGACGCCCCGCGCCACGACGCGCAATCGACCGGGCTGACCGCGGCCACGGTCCTCGGCACCGACGGGATGGAGCCCGCGGGTGTCCCGTCCGGTATGGGCATGGGGACGGTCGCTTCCGGCGGGAACGACGAAGGCGTCGCCGTCGGAGACCAAGGCTAGGTTCGGCGCGCGAGACCTCACCGTCGAGCCTCGCTACATTCGGAGGCTCTCCATCATCTCGATCTTCGACCTCGCCGCCCTATTGCTGACCCTCTCGGCCCTGTTCGGCTGGCTGAATCGTCGCTTCCTGCGGATGCCGCATACCATCGGCCTGCTGGTGATGGGGCTGGCCGCCTCGCTCTCCCTAGTCGGCCTCGACCTGGCCTTCCCGAGCCAGCACCTCTACGCGGATCTCACCAAGGTCCTAGGCCAGGTCGACTTCACCGACGTGGTGATGAACGGCATGCTGGCCTTCCTGCTTTTTGCCGGCGCCATGAGCCTCGACCTGCGCATGCTTCGCGACCGAGCCTGGGCCGTCGCGACGCTGGCGCTCGTCGGTACGTTGATCTCCACGGCCATCGTCGGCGGCGCCTTCTGGCTGGCGGCCGACGCCATCGGACGACCGATCTCGCTTGCCTGGGCCTTCGTCTTCGGCGCGCTCATCAGCCCGACCGACCCGGTCGCCGTGCTGGCCACCCTGAAGAACGTCAAGGTGCCGGAAACGCTTGAGGTCGAGATGCAGGGCGAGGCGCTGTTCAACGACGGCATCGGCATCGTGCTGTTCACGGTGCTGGTGGCCTTCGCAGCCGGGATCGGGGGCGAGGCCACCAGCGCGGGTGGCGTCGTCAAGCTGCTTGTGCAGGAGGCTGGTGGGGGCATCGTCCTCGGGGTGGTCACCGGCTACGTCGCCTACCGGGCCATGCGGGCCATCGACGACTTTCCCGTCGAGGTACTGATCACCCTGGCGCTGGTCGCCGGTACCTATGCCCTCGCCCAGAAGCTCCACTTCAGCGGCCCTCTCGCGGTGGTCGCGGCCGGGCTCCTCGTCGGCGACCGGGCTCCGCGCGATGCGATGAGCGAGGAGACGCAACGCTACGTTTCGGCGCTGTGGACGCTGATCGACGAGGTGCTGAACTCGGTGCTGTTCCTGCTCATCGGCCTGGAGGTGCTGGTGCTGCGCTTCGAGGCGAACGGTCTGCTCCTTGCGGTTTGCGCTGTCCCCATCGTACTCGTCGCCCGCCTGGTGGCCGTCTCTACGCCGCTCCTTGCCTTCCGCTGGGGCGGACACCTATCGCCCCGCAACGTGCCATTCCTGACCTGGGCAGGGGTGCGCGGCGGCATCTCGGTGGCGCTGGCTCTGTCCATCCCCGAAAGCGACGCCAAGCCCGCGATCCTGGCAGCGACCTATGCGGTGGTGCTGTTCACCATCATCGTCCAGGGCTCGACCCTGGGGCTGGTGGCGCGACGCACGCTGCGCGACGTCTGACGGCTCCCGACAACGGTCGCTATTCGCCCTGCTCGGGGCTGGGCGTACCCATCATGCGACGCCCGCCATAGGACCCCGTATCCCCGCCATGGTCTTCACCGTCCTCCTCATCCTCATCCCGATCTCGGCGGCGTTGAAGTATCTCGTCGGCGCCTCTCCGCTCCTGGTGTTCATCTCCAGCGCGCTCGCCATCGCCGTGCTGGCCGAGTGGGTCCGGCGCGCCACCGACCAACTCGCGGACCGCGTCGGGCCTGCCATCGGCGGCCTGCTCACCGTGAGCTTCGGCAGCATCGCCGAACTCGTCCTCGCGCTATTCGTGCTGATGCGCGGGGAGGCCGCCGTCGTGCAGGCCCAGATCGCCGGCTCGATTATGGGGACGAGCCTGTTCGGGCTCGGGCTCGCCATCATCGTCGGCGGCGCGACGCGGGAGCGGCAGAAGTTCAGCGCCGAGCGGGCCGGATTGCTGTCGACCCTGCTGATCCTCGTGGTCATCGCCCTGCTGCTGCCGGCGGTGTTCGACCTGAGCGGGCGAATGTCGGGACAGGCCGCGTCGCTCGGGATCACCGACGAGGAGGTCAGCCTCGGCGTCTCTATCGTGCTGCTTCTGCTCTACCTTGCCAACCTCGCCTTCACCCTCGTCACCCATCGAGACGTGTTCTCGAACGACAAGGGCAGCGGCAAAGCCGACTGGAGCCTGACGTTCGCCATCGGGGTCCTCGTCGCCGCGACGGTCGCCATCGCGTTCGAGTCCGAGATGCTGTCGGGGACGATCACCCAGGCCGCGGGGAGCCTGCATCTCTCGCCGATGTTCCTCGGCGTGATCGTGCTGGCCCTGGTCGGCACGGCCGGCGACTTGTTCGCGGCGGCGTGGTTCGCCCACGAGGACCGCATGGGGCTGGTGCTGAACATCTGCATCGGCTCGGCCATCCAGGTGGCGCTGGTGCTGGCGCCGCTGCTGGTCATCATCTCGTGGGCGCTCGGCCACCCGATGACGCTGGTGTTCTCAAACCCGCTGCACCTCTTCGGCATCGCGAGCACCGCCTTCATCGTCAACGCCATTGCCCGGGACGGCGAGACGACGTGGTTCGAGGGACTCCTGCTCCTCGGGGTCTACGTCCTCTTCGGCCTGGCCTTCTTCTTCGCGAGCTCGGCCTAATCGCAGCCGATTGAACGGCAGCTTTCGGGCAGTGCATCATATTATGTTTATGGCCATGTTGGGTCGGGATCGGAACGTCCGCTTCCAGGCCCGGGGTAGATGTTGGCTCCTGGCGCGTAGCCGACCAGTTGGCATGCTAACTCCTGACCCCTTGCAGACCTCCAAACATCCCAGCCCGGACGTCAGCTTCGTAGGAAGAGCCTGCGCGACATCAGCGTCTATGCCTTCCGCGAGAAGAACAGCCAGGGGCGGCCGGCAGAGCCGATCTCGACCAGCGGAGGCCCTGTTTTATGCCTCCGGTTTCCCTTCCGGGAGGCCGCTCGTGTCCTGTCCGCCGTCACCTCAGCGTGCGACGGGGAAGAAGCCGTAGCGCTGGCCCGGTCCGCTGCGCTTGGTGAAGGTCGTGACCCGGGCGAGGTCGGCGATCCCGGCCGGCGGGTCCGAGTTCTCCAGGACGATCACCTGCCCAATCGCGGTGATGCTGGCGAGATGCCTGTAGAAGCGCTGGTTCAGGCTGGTCGCCTTGAGGATCGCCTCGTCCTCCTCCAGCGCGCCGTATTTCGGTGCGTCCATCGGCTCGCGGTAGGTGAGCAGGGGCGTGTCGAGCAGGACAAAGCCCGGGTGGGGCAGCTCCCGCCGGTGGCAGAAGATCATCATGGCGACCTTGAAGGCGGCGTGCAGGACGGCGCGCACCCCCTTGCCGTTGGCCGCCCGCTCCTTGCCGTCCAGCCGGATGTCCTGGGTGGGGTCGTCCCAGGAGACCTGCGGCGCGTCCGGGAAGCCCCATTCGCAGAGGACCTCTTCGACCACCTTCGCGAAGGCGTGAGCCGTCGGCCCGTCGATGCCGACCACGAGGGTCGGCTTCTCCGGCCGGATGGCCGAGCGGGCCTCCAGCTGCGCCTTGCGGACGAGGTAGTGGTCCCGGCGGCCGAAGGTCTCCTGGATCCGGCGGATCCGCTCGGAGGTGGCCAGGAACGCCTCGTACTCGCTGCGTGCGGAAGTTTCGTCCTCGCGCAGCCGGACGATCGCCCGGTCGAGGCCCTCGACCGCTTCGGCGAGAACGGTCACGACGCTCGCCCGGCCCGCGGCCTCGGCCTCCAGGCCGTCGCGCACGGCGCGCAGCTCGGTGCGCTCGTGCCGGATTTTGCGCATCTCCGCCGCGGCGGCGCCGTGGAAGCGCTCGATCTCTTCGGCGCTCGGGCCGTGCGTCTGGTCGTGCGGGGCGGCGCCGCAGGTGGGGCAGACGCGGCCGCGCAGGGTCTTCAGGAGGAAGCTGTTTTCCTCCAGGGATTCGAGCCGTTCGAGGTCGGACCGGTAGACGGCGTCGAGCTCGTCGTAGCGTTGGATGGTGAGCTTGAGTTCGCGCAGGACGGCGTTGCCTTGCTCGATAGCGTCGCGCTTGTCGCGACGCACGGCGACTGCGGCATCGAGATCGGCTTGGCGCCGGCGCAGAGCCTCGGTGCGCTCGGCGAGCGTCCGCTGGATGGCCTCAGCCTGGCGCGCGATGCCCTCCCGATCCGCTGCCGCGTCCCCGAGCTCCACGTCCGCCAGCTCGATGAGCTCGTCGAAGGTCTGGACACGGCCACGGTTCAGCGTGCGCAGTTCCTCCCGGTCGGGCACCGGCACGACGGCGGCGTCGTCCCGCCCGGTCATCAAGACCTTGAAGACGTTGCGCTCCAGGGTCCGGTCCTGGCGCTGGCCTGACAGGATCGGGCTGCGCTCGTCGATGATCGCGCCCTCCTCCACGATCACGGCGGGCGAGAGGTGGCGAAAGCTGAGCGTGTACTTCTCGCCGGTCTCGGAGCGCCGGACGACCCATTTCACTCCAAGACCGATCGCCTCAAGCAGGAACATGGAGACGTTGTCGGTCGCGGTATGGTCGTGCTTGGCCTTGAGTGCGGGTGCCGCCGCCGTCGGCGTGGCCGTCAGGAGGCCGTCGTAGAGGCGCAGGTTGCCGCCGCGGACGGCCCGGTAGAGGGTTACGTCGCGGCCGTCGGGCAGGGTGAGGCCGAGCCAGCCTGCCTCGTAGCCCTCGTTCTCCTTGCTGGCCCGCAGCCAGGTCGAGGAGCCGAGCATGAAGTCGAGGGCCTTCGCGGCCGAGGACTTGCCGGTGTTCGACGAGCCGTAGACGACGTTGAGGCCGGGATCGAAGCCCAGGCTGGCTGTGTCCACCGAGGGGCCGGTGAACGCGAGATGCCGCAGCGTGATGCCTTTGCGAGGTTCGCTCACGGCAGGACCCCGCGCCCGTCAGCCGGCCCGAACTCCTGTCGCCAACGACCGACGAGGCCGGCAACGAGCGCCTCGACCTCGGCCTCGTCCATCTTGCCGAAGCGCTCGGCGAGCCAGCGCGCGCGGTCCTTGAGGGCTCGGCTGTAGGGGGTCCGCATCAGGCGCAGGAAGCTCGGTGCGTCGTCGCTGGCGGCGAAGCGGATCCCCTCCTCCTCGTGCCGCTCCTCGATCAGGTGCATCTGGCACATCAGCCGCAGGCTCTCGCCGACGAGGCCGCGCCGGATGACGAGCTCGCCGGCCCGGGTCGGGAGCGGCGGGTGCAGGCTCTCGGGCCCGTCGAGATCGCCGCTGTGGACGACGACGTGGTCGAAGCAGGTCACCTCGGTGAGGCCGCAGGCACGCGGGTAGAGGGCGTCGAGGACGACGACGGCGCGAATCCCGGTCTCGATCGTGCTGTTGAACAGGGTGGGTGCCGGCTCAGCCCCGCGCTCGGTCACGCCTTCCACGACAGCTTCCCCTCGTTCACGAAGTGGTGGCAGGTGCCCTGCCGGACGCTCACGCTGGAATGGGTCCCCAGGATCCCGCTCGGCATGACCTGGGAGGCCTGGGTCATGACCCTGTCGAGCCGCTCCAGCCGGTCGATGCGCGGGCTGTCGTAGACCTCGATGATGCCATCGTGGACGTCCTGATCGAATTCCACCAGGAAGTCGGCTGGCGTGTTGTCGCGGTAGAAGCGGCGGAAGGCGGCGGCATCGAAGAAGCGTCTGCGCTGCCGGCCGAGATGGTCGCCGTGCCGGGGATGGCGGGCGACCTCGCCGAGGTCGGCGAAGCCCTGGCCTTCCCGCTCCACGTAGAGCTCCAGCAGATGCGCGGAGAAGGGGGTTTCCTCGGGCTGCATCGCGTCCGGCACCACGCCGCGCGGTGCCTTGCCGGGGTCGTACTTGAACCAGCTGACGAGGGTGGGGAGGATGTGCGGGTCCTCCAGCAATCGTTCGGCGTCGTAGAGCTCGACGGCCTTGAAGTCGTACCCCTCGATCAGGCCCCGAATGGTGTCGTCGAGCGTCGTCCGCTGGCCGGCGACGATGCCCGACTTGCACCAGCGATCCCAGTTGCCGAGGAAAATGAGCTTGAACTGGTCAGGGTTGTCGATGAGGGCCTCGACGTCACGCTTGAACCCGCGGGGCGCGACGAAGACGTAGCGGTCCGGCAAGGAGAACTGCCCTTGCGCGGAGTGCCAGAAGATCTTGCCGAGTTCGAGCGCGGCGGCCGCGGCTGTCAGCGGCTTGCACAGCTGCTTGCACTGGAAGTTGTCCCAGCGGCCTGCCATGCGGCGGTCGGAAAGGTAGCCGACCACGTCGCGTCCCATGTCGCCGCCGGAGCCAAAGCGCTTGTGGCCGACGTAAGTAGCTACCTTGGTGGCGATCCAGTCATTGACGAAGCGCTCCAGGGCCCTGTCACCCAGAGCGAGGATGTCGCGCGCGTAATCCTGCTGCATATCTTCCCCCGCCCCGCGAGACCTAGCACGGCGAAGCTTGCCGATTCACCCGATTCTCACCTCGTCCGCCCGCGTAGGGGTGGCGCGCGACTCGGAGGAGCGGGACGCGGGAAGCGCTACCGTGCGACCGCTACCTGAAAGGAGGGGTGATCTTGACCCTGGACCCTGAGGATCCTTTGGATCGGGAGGGTCGGGATGGCGTCGCGACACGAGGTCTTCGAGGTGGCGGACCGGCTCCGGGCGCGGGGCGTTCGGGTCTCGCTGCGCAGCGTGATCCCGGAGCTTTGCTACGGGGGCTCGAACCGGGTGGTGGGCCCGCTGCTGCGGGACTGGAAGGTTGAGCGGAAGTACCTGGCGAAGATGGAGGCGGCGGGTCTGCCTGAGGGCTTGCAGCGGCGGCTGCGGGAGTTCGCGGTGGAGCTGTGGGAGGCGGCGCGGACGGACGCGGCGGCGGAGCTGGTGGCGGAGCGGGACGCGATGGAGGCAAGGGCGCGGGCCAGCGAGGATATCCTCGACGAGGCCATGGCGCGGCTCGACGTGGCCGAAGCCGAGATTGGCCACCTGCGCGAGCGGCTGGCGCGGCTGGAGGAAGTGCCCGCCCGGGAGCCACTGGAGCTCTCGGGCGCTGCGTAATGTCCCAGCAGACCGGCCAGGAGGCTCTCAGGAATAAACGGTGAATGACCTCGTCGGGTCGCGCGGGTCCACGAGGACCATCCGATCGAAGCTGCCGTTAGAGACGGTGAACTGATTGCGGAATAAGTCCCGTTCGAAATCGTCGAGCGAGAACCCGATGTGGTCCGGGAGTACCAGCCACCACTCCGGGTACTTACCGCGATTAGGCGCGATCTTCGCGGTTTTCTCGACGATGCAGTGGTCGAGGTTCGTCGCGATAAGCTCAATCAGAAGCCCGCCAGATTGCTCGTCGCGGCTGCCGGCCGGACGAAAGAAAGTCTGCTTCGGCACTGGGCAACGGAAGACCTTGATCTCGAAGCCGTCGAGGAGCTTTAGGTCGAAGGGCTGCGGGTTCGGGTCGGCCATGAACGGCAGCAGCACGCGATCAAGCTCGCGCTTCACGTCCTTCCACCTAATGCATGGATGACTACCCTTGACGCCTCAGGACTGCGTTTAGTTCGTGGGTGCCCAATTCGAGGGCGACCACACGCTCGCTGCGCAATATTTCAGCACGTTTCTTTTGCCGAACGACGCGTCCGTCTGGCTCGGCAGGGGCGGCCAAGTCGGCAGTTTTGACCGCCTGATGGGGTTTTGGCGTCCGTGATGGCGAACGGGCGCATGGCGAGGCTCTCCGGTGCGGTCCCAGACATCGGGCAGCGCTCCTCCCCCGCGTCCGCCCATCGTCTCGGTGCCGGCGTCAGCCTCGATAGGCAGGGGCGCTCTGGCAGCTTTCCAGGCCGGGTGGGAAACTCGTGATGTCGCGTCGGGTCGTGCTGCCCCGCCGCCGCACCCGGACCGTCGCCTTGCTCCACCTGCCTTCCAGCGCCTTCGTTCGCCTCGATTCGTTCGCGGAGAAGCTCCTGCCGGCGTCCGACCTGGCGCGCCTGGACGAGCAGTTCCGCGCCCGCGTCAACGCCGGCCCCCGCGCGGCCCACGCAAGGACGCTCCATCCCGACCTTGCCGGCGCGAAGGGCAAGGTCTCGCTCATGCGCGCGTCCAAGAACGCCAGCGGCGAGGACCGCTGGGAGACCCGCGTCGTCACCGTCTCCGAGCTCGCCACGTCCGACGCGCTGCTCTGGGCGACGCAAGTTTCGATGCAACGATTCTACGGAGCCCGCGGCAGCACGAGCCTCGTCCAGCTTCGGTCCCTCATCGCGGACGCGGACTGTCACGACCAGGCCGAGTTCCGGGGCCTCGCCCCCGAGGAGATGGCTGGCATCCTGATCGAGCGCCTGCGCGCGGCAGGCAAGCCGCTGCCGAGCTACATCCTTTTTTCCGGCCGTGGCTTGCATCTCGTATGGCTGCACCAGCCGCTCATGGCGACGCCCGGGATCACGAAGCGTCACCGCTCCGTCCAGCGCCACATGCATGGGCCGAAGGGCGGCGTACCAGCCGCGACGGTCCGGACCGCCTCGGGCACCCGACTGCAGGACCCGCCCAGCCCGCTTCTCGCACGGCTCCAGCGGGACCACCGGCAGGGCACGCAGGACGGCACGATCGGCGGCCAGTCGCGTGCCGATGCGCTCGGCATGTTGTCCGGCCCGCTCATCCTGCAGGATCCGGCATCGTCGCTCCAGATCTGCGTTCAACGCCTCGAAGGACGCCGCCACCGGGGCTGGGGTCATGAAGTTGGACCGGGCGTATTTGACCAGGCCTTCGACCTTACCCTTGTCATTGCCCTTGCCCGGACGCCCGAAGCGGTCACGGAACAGGTAGTGGCTCACCAGCTCGGTGAAGGCGCGGGTGCGCTCGCGCTGGCCGCCACCGCAGATCTTGGCGACCGCGATCTTGGTGTTGTCGTAGAGGATCGACAGCGGCACCCCGTCGAAGAACCCGACGGCGGCGACATGACCGTCCAGGAACGCCTCGGTGGTCTCCCGGGGATAGCCGTGCTCGTCGCGCAGACGCTCGAAGATCCGCTTGGCCGTGTGCCGCTGCTTGACGGGTGCGATCCGGTCCGCCTCCAAGATCGCATCGATCACCGGCAGTAGCGGCCCCAACTTCGGCTTCTCGACCGGCTTCGAGCGCGTGTAGCCCGGCGGAAGTGAGAACCGGCACATCTTGGCAATCGTCTCGCGATTGAGCCCGAAGACCCGAGCTGCCTCGCGACGAGAGTGGCCGTCGATGAAAACGAACTGCCGAACGGCCGCGTAGACTTCCACGGCAAACATCCTGGGCCCCTCCCGAAAGAGAAGCCTCTCAAACTGGCCGGCTTTTACCCCGCCCGCATCAGCACCCCGCCGACGCTCCAGTGGATGGTTTTGTCACCGCCCTACACATGCAGGACCTGGGCATGCCGGAGCCGCAGGCCATCTGGTGCAGCCACTGCACGCACCTCACATGGCTTAACGCCTACCAAAGCGACCTACACTTCTACGGCGATTCGCATGACACTCTGCCCGGCACGTGCACACGACTCGACGCTGGACTTGATTGCTAGGACTGAGCCCCCGTGCGGCTGGAGGAAATCCTAGAGCATATGGCCGCGCCACCGAAGCCCCTCGGGTCCTCTGAATCTGACTTGAACGAGCACGCAGGCCATATCCGCGTCGCCACGATACCTCCCCCGGCATCGCAGCTTTCCTGGCAAGCTGGCGCGCGAGACTCGGGGCCATGTTTGGGAGCAAGAGGAAGCCTGGCGGCAAATACGGACGGGCCGACGTCGCAGTCGATCATCTCGACGAAACCATCGAGGGTAACAAGGCTGGGCATTCCTCAGGCCGTGGCGACCTCGTCAGCCCATCCCAGGCGCGCCTTCAGGTCATTCATGTGGCTGAAGGGGACGACACGGCGATGCTGCAGCATCCCGAGAACGATGCCCGGATGGAGACCGACCTCGTCGGCGAAGGCCACGACCTCCTGCTTCGTCCTGGGGCATTGGGTTGCGAAGGCGGCGATCCGCTCGCGTCCGACCAGGATCTCCTCGGCCCAGGCATCCGCTTCGGCCTCGACGGGGTCACCCTCGCCGTTCTGGTCGTCGGCAAAATTCCTGCCCCGGTGAAGGACGACGTGCGCCGCCTCGTGGAAGAAGGTCCACCAGAAATGGTCGTTGCTCTTCATGCGCAGCGACATCTGGATGAGGGGGCGCTCGTCGTTCATCCACCGGGCCGAGCCGAAGACACATGTCTTGCTCAGAGGCTTCTGAAACACCAAGGCCACGCCGGACGCATGGCAAAGTTCGAGCATACGCGGCTCGAACGTCTCCGCCCGTTCCACGGTGAGCGCGCGGATCTTCATGCAGCTCTGGACGAACCCTTTCGGGTCGTAGGCCGGGAGGCCGAGCCGGCGCGCCTTCTCCTCTCCCAGCATGAGCCAGCAGAGCATGTGATGGGGTGAGGTCGTGCCGGTCCTTGCCTTGCGGTGGTGCACGGCCAGGGAACCGAGCTTCGCCTCATAGGCCTGGGGCGCACCGATCCCGAGGAGACCGAGCAATCCGTCCATGATCCGGCCGGGGTCGTTGGTCTGGGGGAGGCGACCGCACGCCTTCAACTCCCTGACCGGAAAACCCTTGAGCCATTCCGCCTTGCTCGCCGCTGCTTCCTGTTCGCGACGCCGGGCCTGGAACAGGTCCCAGTTCGCCTGAAGGCCCGTCCAGATGTACGCCTTAAGACCCAGCACGTGCTCAAGCTTCAACGCGGTCTCGGGCGTGACTGGATTGGAGCCGTTGATGATCGTGCTCACGAGCTTGGGCGTCATGTCGGCGATGCGGGCGAACTCGGCCTGGGACCAGCCGCGATCCTGGATGTACTCTTCGAGGTGTTCGCCGGGATGGGTCGCCCATTGCGGCGTCCAGGTTTCCTGCGTCGTCATCCCCTAGATCCCCGTCGTTCAATTGCCGTGGTAATCGACGATTTCGATGATCTCGACCGCCGTGACCTGACCGGTGTCGAGACCGCCGTCGGGCAGGCATGGCACCGGGTCATGGTCGGGCACGAAAACGATACGCCAGTTGTCCTTGATCGTGACCGAGAGTTGGCCGTTCCGGTTACCACCCAGCGGATGCCGGCGGTCGGGTGGTCCCGTAGACACGTCGGCAAGGCAGGCCGCCAGCCTTAGGACGTCCAGTCGCCTCTGGATCGGTTTCGCCCTGTCGCCGTAGGCCTTCGCCATGGCCTTCGGGTCCGACAGATCCTTCTCCAGACGCCTAGACCGGAAACGGATCTGCATCACACCAATCCGTTACCCGCAAGGTAATGCTCCGCACGTCGTTACCCAAGAGGTAACACGGTCGCAGCCGCGGGCCGAGTCCTTTCGACGGTCGCCAAACCAGAAATTCCATTTTGGCTCCAAGGCTCCGCGCGGCATCACCCTGGGGTAAATGGGCCGCCCTTATCATGAGGGCGGCCCTTTCAGCTCCGGGCGGTGTTCCCCTGCGCATCGCGCGTGGTCCGACAACGTCTCGATCACGCGGCATTCACCGACGCGACCCTGGCCGCATTCCGAGATCATGCGGTCTAGTTCGCCCCGAAGCGCCATGAGCCGCTCGATCCTCCGGTCGACCTCGGCGAGATGACGCCGGGCGATCAGGTCGACGTCGGTGCACGACCGGTCGGGTTGCGCGTTCATGGTCAGCAACTCCCGGATGGCATCGACCTCGAAGCCGAGTTCCCGGGAGTGGCGAATGAAGTTCAACCGCGCGACATCGCCTTCGCCGTAGCGGCGCTGCCACCCCGCCGTTCGCGGAGGCACGGGCATCAAGCCGACCTGCTCGTAGTAGCGGATGGTGGGCACCTTCACGCCGGTCCGACGCGAAAGCTCGCCGATTGTGATGTCCATGATTACCCGCTTGACCCTCTAGCCGCTAGAGGTTGTAGGCTCCTTCTCGACCCTGTGGAAGGAGACATCATGAGCGAGCATTGCTGCGCAGCGACCAAGGCCGACGCCTGCTGTTCACCCCAGGAGCTCGTGCTCCCCGGAACCCCGGCGCATACGCAGGCGCAAGACCACGCCGGCGGCTCCTGCTGCTCGGGCAGCGTCCCGGTCTTCGACGGGGTCGATCCGCGCTACAAGGCCGTCCTCTGGACCGTCATCGGCATCAACGGCGCGATGTTCGTGACCGAGATGGCGGCCGGCCAACTCGCCGGCTCCCAGGCGCTCAAGGCCGACGCCCTCGACTTCCTCGCCGACACCGTGACCTACGGCCTCAGCCTCGCGGTCATCGGGGCATCCCTGGCCGTCCGCTCGAAAGCGGCCCTGTTCAAGGGGCTGTCGCTGTTCCTGATGGCGCTCTGGGTGTTCGGCTCGACCGTCTACCAGACGATGGTCCTCGGCGTCCCGAAGGCCGAGGTTATGGGCGTCATCGGCGTCATGGCGCTCGCCGCGAACCTCGGATCGGTCCTCCTGCTGCGACGCTACAAGGACGGCGACGCCAACGTGCGCTCGGTCTGGCTGTGCTCCCGCAACGATGCCATCGGCAACTTCGTCGTGATGGTTGCCGCGATCGGCGTCTGGGGTTCCTCGTCCGCCTGGCCCGACCTCGCCGTGGCGGCGGTCATGGCCGGCATCTTCCTGACCTCGTCCGTCCAGATCCTGCGGCAGGCCTGGGCCGAACATCGCGAGGGCTCGGTCGCGATCCGCCCCGCACCCGCCGAGTAACCCCATCAAGGCCCCCCGGCCCGCCGACATAGGACGCACATGACAGCGCACGATCAAGCCGCCGGCCACGACCATGGCGGGCATGACCATGGTGGGCATGACCACTCCGACCACGACCATGCGGGGCACGCCCATGGCCCCGGGCACGCCCACGCGCCCGCCACCTTCGGCAAGGCGTTCGCAATCGGGATCGCGCTCAACGTCGGGTTCGTCGCCGTCGAGGCCACCTACGGTATCCTCGCGAACTCGGTGGCCCTGCTGGCGGACGCCGGCCACAACCTCTCGGACGTGCTCGGTCTCGTCGTGGCGTGGATCGCGACGGTCCTGGCCAAGCGCGCGCCGAGCGCCCGCTACACCTACGGGATGAAGGGCTCGTCGATCCTGGCCGCCCTGTTCAACGCGGTATTCCTGCTGGTCGCCGTCGGCGCCATCGCCTGGGAAGCCGTCCAACGCTTCGGCGAACCCGCCCCGGTCGCGGGCAAGACCGTGATGGTGGTGGCCGTACTCGGCATCCTCGTGAACGGCATCACCGCCTGGCTCTTCGCCTCCGGCGCGAAGGGCGACATCAACATCCGCGGCGCGTTCCTGCACATGGCCGCGGACGCGGCCGTCTCGGCCGGCGTCGTCATCGCAGGCCTCGTGATCCTCTACACCGGGTGGACCTGGCTCGATCCCATCGTCAGCCTCGCCATCGTCGCGGTCATCGTCTGGAGCACATGGGGACTCCTGCGGGACAGCCTCACGCTGTCCCTGGCCGCCGTGCCGCCGGGCATCGACCCGCAAGCCGTCCGCAGCCACCTCGAAGGCCTGCCCGGTGTCTCGGACATCCACGACCTGCACGTCTGGGCGATGAGCACCACCGAGACCTGCCTCACGTCCCACCTCCTGATGCCCGGCGGCCATCCCGACGACGCCTTCCTGGCGGGCGCGGCGAACGGCATCAGGGAGCGGTTCGGCATCGGCCATACCACCCTGCAGGTGGAGACCGGATCGGGAACGGCATGCCCATTGGCTCCGGCCCATGTCGTCTGAACGGCCTTCTCCGGGCCAGCCGGCATCGCGCGGATCCGACGTGGACGCCCGCCATCCGAGGGTGGTGGGCGCGCGGACGCAAGCCGATTGCGATGACTCGGCCAGCGATGAGGGGATCGTTCTAGGGGGCGGCCATCGGCCGGAATTCAAGCATGCGATCGCGGTGGACGGTTCATTGCCTGATTGAAGGCGAACCTCTTCCGTAAGCCGAAGAATACATGAACCGCGATTTGATCGCCCGCAATGTATCCATCGCGCGTCGATACGTTCGAGAACGACAAATAATATTGGATGGGTTTTCGAGGGCTTTGCGTTGCTGCCCGTACAATGTTTCCAGGAGCAACCTCATGAAGCGCAACATCCTCGCCTACGCCGCCGTCGCCGCCCTGGCCCTGTCGCCGGTGGGTGCCTACGCCCAGCACGTCGATGTCGGGCCGGGGGGCGTCGCGGTCCATGGCGACCACCACGACGACCATCACGAGCATTTCGTCCATGAGCATCACCACGACGACCACCCGGTCGTTCACGAGCAGCACAACCATCACGACTAGGGCTCCAGCCGGACCACGGTCATCGAGCGTCATTGAACTCGGCGTCTCCGGCCCCCGCGGGGTTCCGCGGGGGCCGGCACCCATGGCCTGGGACCGGGTTCCGTGAACGACGGCTTCAGGCATCGTTCAAGACACCGGGGCCAGTCTGTCGGGATCACGTGTTGAGGGAGTAAGCCATGCGCATCCGCATTCCGGTTTTGGTGGCCGCGACCCTGATCCTCGCGCCCGCAGCCGCGTCGGCTCAGTATTACGGCGGCGACTTCGATAGGCGTGGCCGCGACGTGCACGTCGACCGCTACCATCACGGGGACCATGACGACATCGTGGTCCACCGCCATCGGCGCCACTTCGACGAGCGGCCGGCCTATTATGAGCGTCGACATCATCACCACCATCACGACGACGATTGAGGCCGACCCGCCTCACGGGCCACCCGGCATGTACGGGTGGCCCTGAATCGTTCATAAGGCGACCATGACGACGAAACCCCGGATCAGGGTCTACGAGACGATGCGCGGCTGGTGGGCGACCACCGTCCGCGCGCTGTCGCTCGTCCTGGTCCTGGCGCTCGTCGTCCCCGGCGCGATCCATTCCGCCGAGGCCCACCACTCCGTCAGCTACGAACTCTTGATGTCCGCGCCGACGGATGGCGCCAAGTCGGACCACGCCGACACCTGCCCGGCCTGCCATGCCAATTGCGGCTGCCACCAAGCCCTGAACGTCGATGGGACGCCGGCCCTGCCGCCCCGGGCGACGGCACGCGCCTCCTATGCGACCGTGACCACCCCCATCGGATCGGTTTCTCCCGACCGCCTTCCCAGGCCGCCTCGCGCCTGAGGCCGCAGCGCCACGCCCCGTGGCGCGTGCCTGCCGTCCATCCTCGCGGATGCCGGCCCCTCATCAAGCGTGATCAGAACCGGACCGTGGAGACCGCCCGAGCGGCGTCCCGGTCCCAGGCGAGTTGGCCCTTCCTCCATGCGTGCATTCCTCTCCGTGGCCTTCCTGGCCATCGGCATCGCCATCGGCGGTGCCTTCCCCCGCGTGTCCGAAGTCGTGCAGGGCGCCCTTGCCGCCGCCGGCCTGACGAACGCCCGAGCGGCGCCTCCGACCAACGCGGCCATGTCCAAGCCCGCAGCCGACGATGGGCACGGTCACGGCCAGCACGGCCACGAGCATGCCGAGGGCGAGCCCAAGCCCGCCAACGAGCACAAGCATGCCGATGGTGAAGCCAAGCCGGAGACCGGAGGCCACAAGCACGCCGAGAGCGAGGCGCACGGCCACGACGAGGAGGGCGAGGGCAAGATCAAGATGTCCGTTGAGCAGGCTGCGGAGCAGGATATCAAGATGGCCAAGGTCGAGGCCGGCGTCCTCTCGCGCCACCTCCTCGTGCCCGGCACCATCGCCCAGGACGCCGACCGGATCGCGCGGGTGCCCGTGCGGGTCGTCGGCACCGTCTCCGAGATGCGCAAGCGCCTCGGGGAGGAGGTCGCCAAGGGCGAGGTCGTGGCCGTCCTCGACAGCCGTGAGGTCGCCGAGGCCAAGAGCGACTTCCTCACCGCAACGGTCAAGGCCGACCTGGAGAAGACCAACTTCGACCGGCAGCAGGCCCTTTGGGACAAGCGCATCTCGGCGGAATCGGCGTTCCTGAACGCGAAGGCCGCCTACTCGGAAGCGACCCTGCGGGTCGACCTCGCCCGCCAGAAGCTGTCGGCCCTGGGGCTGAACGCGGCCGAGGTGGCGACCTCCGCCAAGAAGGACGAGACCACCCCGAACCTGTCGAGCCTGCGCCGCTACGAGCTCCGTTCGCCGCTCTCGGGCCGGGTGGTCGGGCGCAAGGTCGACGTCGGCACCGCCGTCGGCAAGGAGGGCGACCCGGCCGATGTCTACACGGTGGCCGATCTCTCCTCTGTGTGGATCGAGCTCGCCGTCCCGACCACCGATCTGTCGAAGGTCCGCGAGGGCGCCAAGGTGACCATCGTCGGGGGCGACGACGCCTCCCGCGGCGAGGGCAAGGTCGTGTTCGTCAGCCCGATCCTCAACCCCGAGACCCGCTCGGCCCGGGTCATCGTCGCCCTGCCGAACAAGGACATGGCCTGGCGCCCGGGGACGTTCGTGACCACCGAGGTCGAGATCGCCCGGGACCCTGTGAAGGTGCGGTTGCCGAAGTCCGCGATCCAGACCATCGGCGGCGAGAAGGTGGTGTTCGTACGCACCGACGAGGGCTTCGAGCGCCGGGACGTGACCCTCGGCAAGGCCGACGACGACGCCTTCGAGATCCTGTCCGGCCTGAACCCCGGCGACGAGGTCGCGGTCGCCAATTCCTTCGTCCTGAAGGCCGAGCTCGGCAAGGCCGAAGCCGACCACGACCACTGAGGGAGGCGGCCATGATCTCCAAGATCCTCGACTTCTCCGTCCACCAGCGCTGGCTCGTGGTGCTCCTCTCGCTGCTGGCGGCCGGCTTCGGCGTGTTCTCGCTGACCAAGCTCCCCATCGACGCGGTGCCGGACATCACCAACAACCAGGTGCAGATCAACACCACGGCGCCGTCGCTCTCCCCGGTCGATATCGAGAAGCAGGTCACCTACCCGGTCGAGACTGCGCTCGCCGGGATCAAGGGCCTCGAATACACCCGGTCCTTATCGCGAAATGGCTTCTCCCAGGTCACCGCCGTCTTCTCCGAGAAGCTCGACATCTACTTCGCCCGCCAGCAGGTGGCCGAGCGCATCGGCGAGGCGAAGTCGACCCTGCCGCCCGGGGCCGAGCCCCACATGGGCCCGATCTCGACCGGCCTCGGCGAGATCTACATGTGGTCGGTGCACTACGCGCCGCCGAAGGAGCGCAAGGTCTCGCCCGACGGCAAGGCCGGCTGGCAGTCGGACGGCAGCTACCTGACCCCGGAGGGCCAGCGGCTGGCGACGGAGCTCGAACGCACCGCCTACCTGCGCACGGTCCAGGACTGGATCATCCGACCCCAGATCAAGACGGTGCCCGGCGTGGCCGGCGTCGACAGCATCGGCGGCTTCGACAAGCAGTACCATGTCCAGCCCGACCCGATGAAGCTGACCGCCCTCGACCTGTCGTTCGCCGACATCGGCCGGGCGCTTGAGGCCAACAACGCCAACCAGGGCGCGCGCTACCTGGAGGACAACGGCGAGGGCTACGTCGTGCGCGCCGCCGGCCGCCTGGAGACCATGGAGGACATCGGATCCGTCGTGGTGACCACGCGCGGCGGGGTGCCGGTGCGCATCTCCGACATCGCCGAGGTCCGGATCGGGCGCGACCTGCGCACCGGGTCGGGCAGCGAGGACGGGCGCGAGGTCGTCATCGGCACCGCCCTGATGCTGATCGGCGAGAACAGCCGCACCGTGGCGGCGGCCGTCGACGCCCGCATGACCGAGATCCGCCGCACGCTGCCGCCCGGCGTCGAGGCCCAGACGGTCCTCAACCGGACGCTGCTGGTCGAGGCCACCATCCGGACGGTGGCCAAGAACCTGGCCGAGGGCGCCGCCCTCGTCATCGTCGTCCTGTTCCTGCTGCTCGGCAACATCCGCGCGGCCATCGTCACCGCGCTCGTGATCCCGGTGGCGATGCTGATGACCATGACCGGCATGGTCCAGGGCCGCATCAGCGCCAACCTGATGAGCCTCGGGGCGCTGGACTTCGGCCTCATCGTCGACGGGGCCGTCATCATCACCGAGAACGCCCTGCGCCACCTCGCCGAGAGGCAGACCGAACTCGGGCGTCGGCTGGACCTGGAGGAGCGACTGGAGACGGTGCGCGCCTCGGCCGAGGAGATGATCAAGCCGTCGCTCTACGGGCAGGCCATCATCATCCTCGTCTACGTCCCGCTTCTCACCTTCACCGGGGTCGAGGGCAAGATGTTCGAGCCGATGGCGCTGACCGTCATCATCGCGCTCGTCTCGGCATTCGTGCTGTCGCTCACCTTCGTGCCGGCGATGATCGCCATCGTCATCACGGGCAAGGTCACCGAGAAGGACAACGTCCTCATCCGCGGGCTCAAGGGCGCCTACCGCCCCGTCCTCGGGGCCGCGCTTCGCATCCCGATGACCTTCGTCGCGGTCGCACTGGTGCTGCTCGTCGGGGCCGGGTTCCTGTTCAGGGGGCTGGGGCAGGAGTTCATCCCCCAGCTCGACGAGAAGAGCATCGCGCTCAACGCCCAGCGCATCCCCTCGACCTCCCTGACCCAGTCGCAGGCGATGCAGCTGAAGGTCGAGCAGGCGATCAGCCGATTCCCGCAGGTTGCCTACGTCTTCTCGAAGACCGGCACCGCGGAGGTCGCCTCGGACCCGATGCCGCCGAGCTCGTCCGACACCTTCGTCATGCTCAAGCCCCAGGAGGAATGGCCCGACCCGAGCCTGACCAAGGCGGCGCTGCAGGAGGAGATCGAGAAGGCGCTCGGGGGCCTCGCCGGCAACGTCTACGAGTTCTCCCAGCCGATCCAGCTTCGCTTCAACGAGCTCCTGGCCGGCACCCGCGGCGACCTCGCGGTGAAGGTGTTCGGCGAGGAGTTCGAGCCGATGCTGAAGGCCGCCAACCAAGTCGCGACGATCCTGCGCAGCACCGAGGGGGCCGACGACGTCAAGGTCGAGCAGACCGCCGGCCTGCCGTTCCTGGAGATCAGGATCAACAAGGTCGAGGCCGCACGCCTCGGCCTGAGCACGTCCGCGATCCAGGACGTCATCGGCGCCGCCATTGGCGGCCGCGAGGCCGGCATGGTGTTCGAGGGCGACCGGCGCTTTCCCATCGTCGTGCGCCTGAACGACAAGGTGCGCGAGGACCGCGAGGCCCTGGAGAACATCCCGGTCCCCCTGCCCCCCGGGGTCAACGGCCGGGCCTCGTCGGTGCTGCTGAAGCAGGTGGCGAGCTTCTCGGTCACCGAGGGACCGAACCAGATCTCGCGCGAGAACGGGCGCCGACGGGTCGTGGTCACCGCCAACGTGCGCGGCCGCGACATCGGCTCGCTCGTCGCGGAGGCGCAGGCCAAGGTGACGTCCGGCGTCGCCCTCCCGGCCGGCTACTACGTCACCTGGGGTGGCCAGTTCGAGAACCTGGCCTCGGCCCGCCAGCGCTTGATGGTCGTCGTGCCGGTGTGCTTCTTCCTGATCTTCCTGCTGCTGTTCTCGGCCCTCAACTCGGCCCGGGACGCGCTACTGGTGTTCAGCGCGGTCCCGCTGGCGCTGACGGGCGGCATCGCCGCGCTGTGGCTGCGGGGCATGCCGTTCTCGGTGCCGGCGGCGGTCGGGTTCATCGCCCTGTCCGGGGTGGCCGTCCTCAACGGCCTGGTGATGCTGACCTACGTCAAGCAGCTCATCGCGGAAGGCCGGCCGAAGCGCGAGGCCATCCTCGAAGGCGCCATGACCCGGCTCCGGCCCGTGGCGATGACCGCCCTGGTGGCGTCGCTGGGCTTCGTGCCGATGGCGCTTGCGACCGAGACCGGGGCCGAGATCCAACGCCCCCTGGCGACGGTGGTGATCGGCGGGCTCATCTCGGCGACCCTGCTGACGCTGGTCGTGCTGCCGGCGCTGTATGCCCGCTTCGCCGGGACCGTCGCCCCTACCAAGGTCAAGGCGGGGGATGCGCGGGTCGCTGCGCACCCTGTCGCTTCCCAGGCCGCCGAGTAAGCCGATGCCGGGGGAGAAGCTCGCCCGCCGGATGGAGTCGTGGGGTGGCGGAAGCGCGGCACGGCGCAAGGTCAGGCCCCAGGTCCGCACGGCCGCGGGACGGTCATTCCTGATGGCCTCGATCCTGGTCGCCTTGGTGCTGGGGCTCTTCGCCTGGATCGCCCCAATACCTTGAAGAGTGGCAGACGCACCCTGGCCTTCCGTCCGGAAACAGACGTTCCGCATCCGACCCGACTTGGTCATTCCGTCTGTTCCACTGGTCGCCCTCAAGCGGACGTAGGGTTAGTTCGGTCCTCTCGCTGCTAAGCTCGCCCGGTCGATCACCTGCACCTGGCCTCGGCGGATCTCGACAAGCCCGATGTCCGCCCATTCTCCAAGAAGGCGGCTGATGACTTCACGCACGCTGCCGACGTCCGATGCGAGTTGCTGGTGCGTCTTCCAGATGATGCCATCAGCGTCTGCCTCAATGAGCAGCCGCCTAGCGAGGCGCTGCTCCAGGGGCGCGAAGGCGATCTCCTCGACCAGATCGAACATGCCGGACAGGAGCCGCGTGTAGTCATCAAGGACGAAGTCTCGGAACGTGTCGCTCTCCCGCATCAGCTGGCGAAAGGTGTCCGCCGGCAACGCGGCGAGTTCGGTCCTGGCTTCCGCGATGCTTTGCGCCGGGAAGCCACCGCCCGACAGAAGGCACTGGGTGGTGAGCACGCAGGTGCCGCCGGCGCCGACCTTGTAGATCAGCATCTCCCGCCCGCCCTCGGACATCCGAAACACCCGGGTCCGCCCGTCGATGCACATCAGGTAGTTCGCGCAGGCGTCCTGAAGCTCGTAGGCAATCGCGCCTGCCTCAAGCACGGGGAAGTGTACCGTGCCGCGGGCGATCTGGAGATGGCTGGCACTGAAGCTCCGGACCAGCGGAAAGCGCTCGATCCAGCGCTCGACCTGATGGGCGCTCTGCATGGTTGTCCTCCCGGAGGCCAGCGGTCGTTCGATGCCGCCATACCCCGTTGAAGCAGTGGATCTTCGCATTCCGGAGCCATCGGTGACCTGGGTCACAGACGGTGGGAACAGACCCCAGTACCACCATCTCCAGAGAACAAAAATCCGCCCAAACGACGTCTTGGGGAAGCACAGGCTTTCCATGGACCCGGGCGAGATGATCCGGGAGAAACCATGCGCCGCCTCGTCCCCCTTCTACTCGCTTCCGTGCTCCTGGCCGCCCCCGCCCATGCCGAGCAGGACCTGCTCCTGGGCGCCGACATGAACTCGGCGGCGATGACAAAGGCTGAGATGACCCGGGCGGACGTCGAGGTGTTGATCGCGAAGGCCGACGGCAAGCCCGTCGACCTCTCCGACAAGGCGCTCGCCGGCCTCGACCTGTCCGGCTTGAACCTCAAGGGGGCGAACCTGCGAACCGCACGCCTCAACAAGGCCAACCTGCGCGGCGCCGACCTGACCGGGGCGAACCTGGAGCAGGCCTGGTTCATCAAGGCCGACCTCAGCGGGGCGAAGCTCGTCGGCGCCAAGATGTTCGGCATCACCGCCCGGGACGCCAACCTCAGCGGTGCCGACCTCAGTCGCTCCATGCCCATCGGCGACTTCAAGGGCGCCAACATGGCCGGGGCGACGCTCGTCGACCTCAAGGGCGGGGCCGACATCAAGAACCAGTCCATGGGGCTGATGCGGGCCGTGTTCGTCTCGGTGAACCTCAAGGGCGCCAACCTGAAGGGGGCGAACCTCGGGCGCTCGCGCCTCGAATACGCCGACCTCACCGACGCTGATCTTACCGACGTAGTCCTGATGGGCTCCGACCTGTCGGGGGCCAACCTGACCGGCGCGACTATCGCCGGGGCCGACTTCAAGAACGTCGATGTCACCGCCGCCCGTCTCATCGATCTTAAGGGCCAGGACAGCGCCAAAGACTGGTCGGCACGGGTGAACATCGACCGGGCCATCACACAGGTCTCGAACTGAACCCCGCCTTCCATCCCCAGCCATCCATCACGGGAACAACCTCCATGACCACTCGCCGCATCCTGCTCGCCGCCTTCGCCGTCGCCCCCATGCTGTTCGGCACTGCTGCCGGCGCTGCCGAGATGACCTACACGCCCGCCGCCTTCGAGGCCGCCCAGAAGGCCGGCAAGCCGATCCTGGTGCACATCTCCGCCCCGTGGTGCACCACCTGCGCCGCCCAGAAGCCGATCCTGGCGAAGTTGGAGGCCGACCCGAAGTTCAAGGACCTTCAGGTCTTCGACGTGGACTTCGACAGCCGCAAGGACGTGGTCAAGCAGTTCGGCGCGACGATGCAGAGCACCCTCATCACCTAGAAGGGCGATAAGGAGACCGGTCGCTCGGCAGGCGAGACCAAGCCCGAGGCGATCTCGTCGCTCCTCGACAAGGCCATCTGACCCGTCATGGTCACGAGCCTGGGCCTCGCCTTCCTCGCCGGCATCCTCTCGGTGCTGTCCCCCTGCGTGCTGCCGTTGCTGCCGCTGGTGCTCGGCGCGGCGGCGTCGGAGCACAGGCTCGGTCCGGCGGCCCTCGCCGCCGGCCTGGCGCTGTCCTTCGTGGCCATCGGCCTGTTCGTGGCGACCGTCGGCTTCGCCATCGGCCTCGACGCCGGCATCTTCCGGACCGGCGCGGCCATCGTGCTGATCCTGATCGGGCTGGTCCTGATGGTCCCCGCGGCCCAGACGCGGCTGGCCGTTGCGGCCGGTCCGGTGAGCAACTGGACCGAGAGCCGGTTCGGCGGCTTCTCCACGAACGGCTTACTCGGCCAGTTCGGCGTCGGCCTGCTCCTCGGGGCCGTGTGGAGCCCCTGCGTCGGTCCGACCCTCGGGGCGGCTTCGCTGCTTGCCTCCCAGGGACGCGACCTCGGCGTCGTGGCGCTGACCATGCTCCTGTTCGGCCTCGGCGCCGCCCTCCCGCTATTGCTGCTCGGCACCCTGTCCCGCGAGGTGCTGATGCGCTGGCGCGACCGGATGATGGGTCTGGGCAAGGGACTAAAGGCGGCGCTTGGATTGATCCTCATCGTCACCGGCATGACCATCGTGCTCGGTTACGACAAGATGCTGGAGACCGGTCTGGTGAACGCTTCGCCGGCTTGGCTGACGGACCTGACGACAAGGCTCTGAGACCACAAGCCATATCTATCGAGCGAATGTCTGTATTTGCGTGTCCGACGTCAGCACCTGTGGGACAGATTGAGGGTCTTCACGAACGGAGGATGGCTGGTTCATCGTAGCCCCTGAGGAGCGAAGATGAAGCAGACATCCGGACCGGCCAAGAAGCCGGCAGAAGCGGTGATCAAGGACATCCGTCGGGCCACACGTCGGCAGTTCTCGTCCGAGGAGAAGATCCGTGTGGTGCTGGAAGGCTTGCGTGGCGAGGACAGCATCGCCGAGCTGTGCCGGCGCGAGGGGATTGCTGCCTCGATGTACTACGGCTGGTCCAAGGAGTTCCTGGAGGCTGGCAAAAAACGCCTGTCCGGCGACACGGCTCGCGCGGCAACGACGGATGAGGTGCGGGATCTCCGTCGCGAAGCGGGGGCGCTGAAGGAGGCCGTGGCTGATCTCGTCTTGGAGAACCGTCTGCTTAAAAAAAGCATGAGCGGGGTTGGGGGCGACGAGGCATGAGGTACCCGGCCCCCGAGAAGCTGGAGATCATCCGGCTGGTCGAGCAATCCCACCTGCCGGTGCGCGCCACCCTGGACAAGCTCGGCATCACGCGCTCGACGTTTTACCGCTGGTACGACGCCTACCAGCGCGGCGGCCCCGAGGCGTTGAATGACCATCCTTCGCAGCCGAGCCGGGTCTGGAACCGTCTACCTGCGGAGATCCGCGAGCAGATCGTTGCCTTGGCTCTAGAGCAGCCTGAACTCAGTCCGCGTGAGCTGGCGGTGCGCTTCACCGACGAGCGCCGCTACTTCGTCTCGGAAGCGACCGTCTACCGGTTGCTCAAGTCTCAGGACCTGATCACCAGCCCGGCCTATATCGTCATCAAGGCTGCCGACGAGTTCCGCGATAAGACCACCGCGCCCAACCAGCTTTGGCAGACGGACTTCACCTACCTGAAGGTCGTTGGCTGGGGCTGGTACTACCTGTCGACGGTCCTGGACGACTTCTCACGCTACATCGTCGCCTGGAAGCTGTGCACGACGATGCAGGCCAGCGACGTCACCGCCACGCTCGACCTGGCGCTGGGCGCGGCTGGGCTCGATCAGGCGCGGGTGATGCAGCCGCCGCGCCTGCTCTCCGACAACGGGCCGAGCTACGTCGCCAGCGACCTGGCTGACTGGCTCGGCATTCGGGGCATGACCCACATCCGCGGTGCGCCATGCCATCCTCAAACGCAGGGCAAGATCGAGCGTTGGCATCAGACGCTCAAGAACCGCATCCTGCTCGAACATGCCTACTTGCCCGGCGAGTTGGAGATGCAGGTTGACGACTTCGTCGAACACTACAACCATGCCCGAGCCCATGAGAGCCTGAGCAATCTCACGCCCGCCGACGTCTACTTCGGACGCGGCGAAGGGATCCTGGCCGAGCGCGAACGCATCAAGCGCCAGACCCTGATGGATCGCCGCTTGCGCCACCACGCGCAGGCCGCCTAACCTCTTACCCCCGATGGATCAGAGCCTCCGCTCCTGAACACCGCTGAATGTCCCAAATCATCTGACGACGGACAGGGTTCGTTGAGCGACCTTCGTAAACCGGCTTGGAGGGAAGGTCTCGGCGCTGCAGAAACGGCGTCAAGCAGCGAGCCGAGCGATACACCACCCGTGCCGACGAGTTACCGGTGGTGCGGGCCGCTTGGACGAGCCGAAGGGTGCAGCGATCCGCTAGCTTGACGACCCGGACCATCCTCAAACGCTTTATTCATGAAGATTTGCACCACCTCATATCGAAGGATGTATGGGCTTTCTCCTAGGAAATTTCCGGGTTTAAACTTCTGCCGGACGGTGTTTCCGTCAGATAATGCTAATGAAGGAAACCCTATCGCCTCGGTCGGTCCGTCGGAACCGTCCATCGGGACTGCCCTCCGCCTCCTAGTTCAGTATTAGGTGAGCGCAACCGCTACCACCTCCAGCCGTCCAACCCATTGATCGCCAAGGAATTTAGCTTGAAATTATTCCGTCAAAGCGTACCCTAGGCTGGTGAAAATCTTCAAGTCATAGCCCTATGTCCGCTCCTTCTGGCACCCTAGAGCACGGCGCACCGACAACCCGCTCAAGACGGCGGCCATTCGTCCCCTTGGTACGTGGGGATTTGGCGACAGCAACGACCTCGGTTGCGGCCTTCGCTGAAATAGCTCCGGCCGTGCCACGGCCTGTCGCCTATCTACTCGACCGACGCCTCTGCGCTGTTCCACGGCTTACAGCTCGAGACGTTGCATTGTGGGAATGGGTCGTGAGCTTCATTGTCGGGGCTCATCCAGGGAGCTTGCCGGCGCAGGTGCATGAGCCTGCGATTCCAGTTCGACCTACCCTTATCGCAATCAGCGGACGCGGACGGCTTGTGCAGCCGCGAGAGCTCTCGGACAGCCTTGTGAGGCTGTTTGGAGGTGAGCGACAGGAACTAGGCATCGATGATACCTACCGTGTGTCGCTGCCGGGATGGGTTGCCCCGCTACTGCGGCAAGGTCTCTACGGCTACCTCGCCCTTGCCGAACTTGCCCGCTTCTCGACCAAGGGCGGGGCGCTACTCTATCGGGCCATCGTGGGGCGTCTTGCCGAGGCAAGGGCTCGCTATTCCGCCGACGCCCCACCCTTCGCTATTACGATCGGCGTTCCAGAGCTGGGCGAAGTTCTTGGCATGCCGCCTCCTGCGAGAATGGGGCCGCTTCGGATCCGGTATCTGAAGCCAGCCCTAACCGAAATTGCAGAGCATGTAGCGGCATTCAAAGTGGTGGAGGTCGCGGAGGTAAAGGACGCACGTGGGCGTAACCTCGCCGTGACCCTCAATATTCGCATATGCCCGCCTGAGATGCGAACGGCCGCAGCTCGGGTGGTAAGCGCGCACGATTTGAATTTTTTGCAGGCACGACCGGATGCGCCGCAATTTAAGCTAAAAGCCGCGACGCTGATCAGGCTTGGAAGCGCGATCCCATCACGGCGCTTGCCTCAGCCAAAGTCCGGATCAAAGCGTAGCCGGATCGCGGCCCTGACATCCGAAATCTTCACCTGGCAGTGTTGGTGGCTCGTTGCCTTGCACGAGGCACTTTCGGGAAATGTACAGACATCGGGTTACGAAACGCGGAAGTACCGCGGTAAACATTTGCTTGACGCGATTGATCGTGACGGGCCTGATAAGTCGTTCTGGAACTTCGTCATGGAGGAGATGGAGCAGCCCGACTTGCAGAAGTACCTTGATGCATCAGCCGACAACGCACCGCTGAACATCATGGCTCAGGCTGAGGCGGCTTGCGTTCGACGCTTCCGAGCTTCGCAAAAAGAGCGACGTAAGGCGTTGAGGAAAGCGCGAGCGGAAGGCGCAATGCCACTCGCAAAACCGAAAAAGCGTGTGAGTCCGCAGACGACGCTCGCGCCGGCTCCCCCTCAAATTTTCGCCGACACATTGGCGAGCGAAGCGGCGCCTTCCGCGCTAGGATCCGAAGTTGAAGTCGGTGCGCTGCTCTCGACTGAAAATGCACGGATAGAAGCAAGGGCGCTGTGGTGGTTCTGGCAACTTGCCGTCGAGCTACCGTTAATGCACACGGCTGTGACTGCCAAACGGCTCCTTGAACAGGATTTCACCAAAGACTTCCCGACCCTATCGAAGGCGGACGAAGCGTTGGGTGGCGAGTACCGCAAAAATCTGCGGATATTGCTGGCAAACTTCGATCTACCCCGTCAGCAGCATGAGCACCAAGTCGCTACGAAGCAGCCCAGCTTCCTAAACGGCAGCCTCGCCGTAGATGTAACCCTCCACCTCGGCCGTAGCTTCCTCGTGCCAATCCTAAACAACCGGGTTATCAATCCGCGGAGCAGCCTCATAAGCGGCCGAGCTTACGTGCGGTCCATCATGGAGAAGGCATACGCGGAGTGGCAGGCACGTTCTGCGAAGCAGGAATCTGACCAGCGCCGAGTGCTGACGTCTATTGAGCATCAAAGGCGAGAGATAACGAATACGCCAAGCATTGTTAGGATGCACAAAGATGCGAATGGGAACTGGATGCCGTCCGATAGATAAGTTTATCAAATATTATAATATAATGTAAATTAGATTTAAACAGATAAAACAAATAATATTAGTATGTCTAGTTCAGCGTTTGACGCCCGTCATTTATCTATCTTCAGCCTGATTTTTGTGACCGGGCGAGAAAAAATTACCCGGTCACTTGTCGAACTTGTCGATCTACGCTGCGTCTCTCGCGAGCCGGATCTTCCGCAGGGTAAGAGGACCAGAACGAACGTATTGAGTGTAGCGCTCGACGATTTTGGTCTGAGCAAATCTGTTTCGGCCTCGTGGGGTCAGTTGCTCACGAAACTCGCTTGTCGCACGCGCCGCTCTCTTGTTGCGCCTGCGCTCGTACTGATCCAGCTCGAAGACGTCACGCGTTGCTCTTGCAGTATCGGCATCCTCAACACTGACTGCGAACCAGGTTGGCTTGAGAATGCAGAATAGTCCCATGGCGTCTGCAGCCTCTTGCACATCCGCATCAAGTTTCGCTGCTGTGCCCTTGAGCAGCATGTGACAGAAACTCGCCCCATCAGGCGTCGGATAAATTGCCACGACAACGTGGGAGCGTCGGAAAGCTTGCGCCATGCACTTTGCTTGTGCCCCTATGCTGAGACGACGGAACTTCCAGTCCGTCAGCTGCGCGCTTGTACGCAGCAGCTCCATCTTCAAAATTTCGTCCACTCAAACCTCCTGCACGCAGCCATTCGGCTGAACGTCAGGGAAAGTAGACATATCTCTGGCAAATGCACGCGGCACCACACCCCAAGGTTAATGGCTGACTGATGGTACCTAGCGTGAAACAGTTAATGGCTTGATCGAGCCGGCGGCGCAAGCCCGACTCGGGATATTGGTTAATTTATCATTTCGCTCATGCGGCCAGTGGTCTTACGTAACTCGACTTCTTATTGGGCGGAGTCGGGGTGGGCTCCAGGCAGTCAAGCTGCAGGCCGCCGAGCATGCGCGCGCAGCCCATGCCGTCTCCGAAGCGCGGGCCAGCGCTGCGGCGCCGACGGCCTAGTCGCCGGACGACAGGTCGCCCGCGCCGCGGCGGGGGCACTCGTCCACGCCGACCATCTCGCCGTAGAGCCGCAGGGCCTCCGGGCGCGCGGCATCCTGCGTGACGACGAACGACCCGCACCGGCCGTCCGTGAGGTCGAATCGCCCCCCGAATCCGGGAGCTCTCCCACGGGTGCTAGTGCCGGTCCCGACGACGCGGCGGACCACGCGGCCGGTGCGAGGATCCTGGAGGCCGCATTCGACGCGGACCTTCCACGTGGCCGGGCCCGCCGGGCCCGCCGGTTCCGCGTCGACGTAGCTGTATCGCTGAAGGCCACCCGGCGCCGCCTCGGTGACGGCCCAGCGCCAGCCGGTGTCGAACGTCGGCCAAAGCTCGTCGCTCGCGACCGCGGCGACAGGAACGAGGGCGGCAGCGGCGAGGATCAGCGTTCGCATCCTTGGTGACCTTTCAGGTGGGGTTGACCGCCCAGCACGTGCCGTCGGCGGCGAGGATCACGAGGGCGGCCGCGCTCACCGGCGTGCCGTCCTCAAGCGTGAAGCAGGGCCCCCGATAGGGGCAGAAGCACACTTGGACCGCCCCGGGCGGGATCGCGCCGGATTCGACAGGGATGCCCCGGACGGTGGCCACCACCTCTCGGGTCTGGCGCTCCTGGATGCGGCGCACCCCGGCGGCCGACACGCGGAAGGCGGCGTCCGCGAGGGCCAGGGTTTCAACGTGTCGGACGACGCGTCCCCGCTCGCGGACAGACCAGGCCTTCCGGCGGAGGTGGCGGTACGCCTCTACAGCCAGGGAAGCGGTGCGAAACACAACGCCACCGCCTCGCATTCCTTCGCCATCCGCAGGGCGTCCGACCGAGGGATGCGGCCGGCGCTATCGAGGGCGATCAGGCGCTCGATGCGTAGGGTGGCGGCGATGCCAACGAGGCCACACACCCGGCGGGTCGTCCACGCCGCGCGGGTGCGCTCGCGGATCGCTTGGAGGTCGTCAGGCTGCATCGACGAACCCCGCCTTCGCCCGCGCGTAGATCTGCGCCGCCATGCCGGCGGCCACGACGGGGGAGACCTGTGCGCTCCGGACGGAGGCCTGGGTCCGGTAGAGGTGCGTCCGGCCGACATAGGCGGCCTGAGGCGTGACCTCGCCGGCCTCCTCTGAGGCCTGCAGGAGGTCGAGGAACAGCTCCACGATGGGGGAGCCGACGGGGATGAGAAGGTTCAGGCCCATGGTTCTCTCCGGGGTCAATGGCGGGGGGTGGACGGGTCTGCGTCGCGAGCCCGGAGGAGCGTGCTGAGAAGATGCTGGAGCCGGCGGATCGAGCCGCCCGCGCCCCACGCCTGTCGGAGGGCGTTCCATTCATCGCTGTCGAGGACGCCCCATGCCGGATCGAGGCCCATGTCCTGGCAGATGTCACAGGCGACCTGCGGGGCCAGGGCGGCGAGGTGCTCCGCCGTCGGCTCCTCGACGCGGACCACGGTCATCCGGTCCCGAAGCGAGCTCGGCAGGCTGGCCGCGTCGTTGCTCGTGCAGAGGAACACGACGCCCGTGAGGTCGATCTCGTGGCAGAGGAAATGGCTCTGCCAGCGCGATGCGGTCTCGCGGTCCCACTGGCCGTGCAGCACGTCGTGCATCCGGCCGGAATTTGAGTCCCTCGACCCGGCTGCCTTCTCGATTTCGTCGAGGGCTGCCACGAACGACCGCGTCCGGTGCTCGACGAACCCCGCCGTCACGAAATCCTGCTGGGCGCTGTTCCAGCGGATCGGCGTGCCCCCGTACGAATTGTCCCCGGCGTTTTCGCACTGGAAGCGCTTCATCGGCAGGCCGGACAGTTCGGCGATGCTCCGGCACATGGCCGACTTGCCGGTCCCGGGCGGCCCGTCGGCGCAGACGACGGCGTGCCCCCACCAGGCGCGGTTGCCCTGGCTCCGGCGCACGGCGCGGATGAAGGCGGCCCCGTTCGGGTGCTGGGCGATCAGCGTCCGCTCCCAGGCGTCCCAGTCGGCCGGCACAGGCACGCCCGGCAGGTCCTTGTCCAGGACGTCCTCAAGGATGCGCTTCATCTCCTTCTGATTGTCGGACCTGCCGACACCCTCCAGGATGCTCGACGGGAACAGCACCGCGCTACCGGGAGCCGGGGTCGCCTCGGCGCGGGCAGCCTGCAGGCGCTGGAGCGGGGAGCCCTTCGCGGCGGTTGCCTCGGACTTCGGCGCGTAGGCGTTCCGGGCCAGGATCGCCCGGCCGTAGTCGCGCCACTGCGCGAACGGGGTGGCGAACGCGCTGCCCTTCCGCTTGAGGTTGACCCTGCCCCCCAGGAGGGACGCGCCGACCGCCGTCGCGAGCATCTCGCCCTGGTCGGCCTTGTTCTGCCGGCCCGCCTCGCGCCACAGCAGCGCCGGCATCCGCGAGACGCCTCGCCACTCCCCGGCCAGGGACAGGAGCACGTCGATGCGGTCCCGGATCTCGATGACCGCATCGACAGTTTCGAAGCTCAGGTCGAGCTCGATGTCCTCGGCCGCTCTGGCATCGAGTAGGCGGTGGAGCTCGCCCGAGGCGATGGCCATCCGTCCGACGAGCAGCCTCCCGCCGACACCATGGATGTCGTCGAGGGCATGCCCGGACGTTGCCCACAGGCTCCAGACGAGCTCGGTGAGGACGCGCGACCCGCCGCATTGCAGCAGGAGATCCTCCGGCTTGGAGGAGAGGACGCCCGGGTAGAAATACGCTAGCGCCGAGTAGAGGTCGCGCTGAAGGCTGCCAGCGTAGGGGGGCGTGCCGAGGAGAAGCGCGCGCACGTGCGGCGGCGTCCCAAAAATGGGGAGGTTCGTCACGGAAGGCACCGATGTTGGCCTTGGGCGGCATGACCGACCCTGGGCTGGGGGGTAGCTGCCTAGCAGGGACTCCCTTCGGAATCGTTAATCGGGTTCCGCCTTCGTCGTACGGCCCCGGCGGACGTCGCGCATGAGGGACAGGGCGTTGGCCGTCGCTTCCGCGGCGTCGTCGAGGTCCTCGGGTATGCCGAGACCCTGGGCATGCCGCTCGACGTAGGTGGCGAGCGCGCTCATCATCAGCCCGAGCCCGTCCGCGTCGTGCGAGCCTGCCGCGATGCCGAGGGCCTTCAGGATGGCGGGGGCCAGGCCGCTGCGCTCGATACGGTCGCGCTGCGTCGTGCGCCTGTTGAGCCCGAACGCCTGAGGCAGGGCGTGCGTCCACCCGCCGGGCCAGACCCGCAGGCCGGCCTCGTCGACGGCCTGGACAAGGGCTCGGTTGACCTCGGCCGGATCGACCGGATGGGCGACGCCATCGGCGATGCGGTGGGGGCGCCTGTCCGCGTCGTAGGCCAGCGCGTCGCCGGCGCCGATGAAGCCGACTGCGACCCAGCCGGCGGGGATCTCGAACACGGTGAGGTCAACGTAGGCGAGGCGGATGTCCATGGCACCGGGGTAGCACGTGACCGTGAACGAGAAAGGCCCCGGCTTCGCGCCGGGGACCTCGTCGGTTTGCACCCATCCAGGAAGGCGGGGCGCCAAACCGGCCGGCTTCACGCCCTGGCGGCCCGCCGCGGGGCAGTTCCGATGCTCTCCCGGATGCGACGTTCGGCCAGGGCGGCATAGGCGTCATTGAGCTCGACGCCAACACCGTCGAGGCCAGCTCGGGCTGCGGCGACAAGGGTGGTCCCCGAGCCCAAGAATGGGTCGAGCACTGTGCCTCCCGCCGGGCAGCCGCAGGCTAGGCAGCGCTCGACTAGTTCTACGGGGAACGGTGCGCAGTGCGCGTATGGGTTCTCAGGCCGGGCGTGCAGAACCCACACGTCCTCCGCACCATTCAGTCTGGATCGGTCGAAGTAGTAGCGCGGTCCCTTCGAGAAAAGGAACAGGTGTTCGTAGGTCCGCCAGGGGCGGTCCTTGGCGGTCGGCTCGCCGAGCGCGTTCGGGCGTTGCCAAATGATGGGGCTGCGCAGGACCCAGCCCTCCGCCTGCATGCCCAGGGCGACCCGCCACGGCAGGCCGATTAGCGACGTCTACCCCGGGCTCGGCGGCGGCCGCGCCGTGGGCGAGCCGGATGCGGCGGCGCTCGGTCCCGACCCGGCGCTGGAACATCAGGTCGACCGGGTGCCCGCTCAGGAGCGTGAAGAGCTCACCGAACGCCTTGTCGATGTCGGCGCGGTTGACCTCGTCGATGATCAGGATGCGGTCCTACTCGATGGCCTCGACAACGGTGCCGGGCCGGAAGTCGAGGACTTGCCCGCCCTCGTCCGGGTCGGGAAAGTAGCCGCCCATCGTCTCGAAGGTGCCCCACTGGTCGGTGGCGGTGACCTGCCATGGCCGGAAGCCGCCCGCCTCGCATAGGCGCTGGGCGAGGTCGGTCTTGCCGCAACCGGGCGGCCCCGTGAACACCACATGCATGCCGGAGCGAAGCGCCGCGACAGCCTGGGCGATGGCTGCTCCGACGCCGCGGAGGTGCCCGGTATACGTCGCGAGGCTCGCATCCGAGATGTCCCAGGAACCGGGCGCGACGGCCTCATCATCGTCGTCGTCGGAAGCGACAGCCGCCGGACCCACCGACGCCACCATGGGGGCCGCTGGGGCAAGGTCGCTCGGCAGCTCGTCGAGTAGGTCGAGGACCCCGGGCCCGACCTTAGCGGCGTCAAAGGGAATGGCGGCGAGCGCCGGGTCGAGGTTTGGGGAAAAGACGTCCGGTACCAGACCATACTTGTCGAGCTTGAACTCGTCGCGGAAGCGGGAGATGGCTTCCGCCTGATCCTTCAGGTCGACGTCCCGGTAGCACCATGCTGCGAGGTGATGGATGGAGAGCGGCCGCGCACCAAGTGCCTTCCCTTGACGGGACGCCAATGCTGACTGGAAGTCTTTGGCCAGCCACCAGCGCGCGTCATCCCGTTCCCCCTCGCGCGTATACAAGAAGGGCTTGCCGCTCCGCTGCCGCTGTAAAGTGTTGCCCGCGTATGCCTTCCTCTTGCGCCAGTGCGTCTCGCCGCTACGTCCAAACGGCACGTAATAGAGCGGCTCAGATGCATCGATGTCCGGTGAGAAGTATGCGGCGAGAACCTCGTTCTCCTGACGACCGCCAAACTCGACACCGTCGACGCCAGGCGCTTCGACTGGCACCTCATTGCGGGTCATCGAGATAAAGCTGACGAGCGACGGGTGCGAGCTCTCGGCGAGGTATTCTAGCGCGATCCGGACGTGCTCAGGCGTAAAGAACGGCACTTTTTCCCCCCTGCATTAGGGGCGGAGCTAACCCCAACATCGTTGAGGTTCGGTTGCAGTTGAATCGGGCAGCGAGTCAATCGGACCCTCGAATGCGAGACGCACTAACCACCGCGAGTTCGCCGCCCGAATCGAATAGGGCCCCGGCATCACTGCCGGAGCCCCATCAACCGTCGGACCTAATGGGCCGAACCCTCGCACTCCGCGATGAGCTCGGCGGTGTCCTCCAGGTCATCCAGCCAGCGAGAGACTGCCGCACCGCGGTCGCTCTCCTGCCAGCGCTTGGACATCCTGTCGACCTCGGCCCTCTGCAACTCCACGAAGATGCGTAGGCCGCCCTCGGCCCGATCGAGCACCAGTGCCAGATCCGGGGGCATTCTGGTCGTAACTGACATGCTGGGTACCTCCACGCCCGAAACCGATGCCGGGCGGATAGTGAGGACGGGTCCTCGCCGGCGTCGTCGGTGTGTGAGCAGCTATGCCGATCCGAGAGATGCCACGGCGCCGGTTGCATGCCGGTTAAGCTGACCCGGTCAAACTGCTGGGGACGCCGCAACACACTGGCAACCCTGGCCATACATGGCCCGCCCCGATTCGGAGCGCGGTAACCCCACCCGTCCAGGGTGCCCCCAACCGAGGATGGGGGCGTGCCATGAGTAAGGTGAGTGAATGGGCAGCGTGCGCTGACCTGCCGACGGCCGAGATGAGGGCAAGATGCGAGGCCGAGTGCTTCGAGGAGGCCTACGCCCGCAATGCTGGCAGCAAGAAGATCACGCCAACCATGAGAGAGAGGGAGATGCTGCACATCCTGCAGGAGCGTCTCTACAGCGACGCTCCTCGCTGGTACTGGGCCATCCGCGAGGCGGGCGGCCCCAACAGGCGCAGGCTCGACGGCTACATCTCGGGTGTTCTGGCCGGGTACGCGATGAAGTTTGACCACCGCATCCGACCCATCCTCATCGCGCTGGATAATGGTGCCAAGCGGGGCGTCTACCTCGGTCCCTTTCCTCCAGGACCGCTCGTGTACCACGTCGGGAAGCGGCCGCCTGACAGGCGGAGGCGCGAGGACATGAAGGCCGCCCTGAAGGCCGCCCAAAAGGCAGAGGCGGACGCTGCTGACAAAAGGGCCAGGCGCGAGGCCGCGGATGCGGCCTGGGCTTCCTTTCAAGCCAAGGCCGCCGCTGCCCACGCAGCCGCCGAGACACCCGGCGAATAATCTTCGGCGACAGCCGGAATTCCGGCGGGAGGCCGTTGTGCCTTGCCCTGTGCGCATCTCGCGTGCGCACGTGCGCACCCCGCGGCATGACGATAGCCTGGGCCCGACGCCGGGGGACCCAATGGACGATATGCCGGAGACGCTCATCGAGCGGGTGGCCATGATGGAGGGCATCCTCGTCGCGGCCGCGACCGGGGGCTCCCCCGACGGGCACGCCTACGAGATCCTCCGACGCGAGTTGCTCCACGACGACAAGGCCAAGGCGCTCCTGCCGGCATTCGTCAGGACCTCCCGCACGCTCGATGCCTTCTGGCCGTACATCAAAGACCGCTACGGCCGGTACGCGGAGCGGCGAGCATTCATCTGCGAATCCTTCACGCCCCTGATGGACCACCTGGAGGGCCGCAACCGGTCCCCCGGCGACGCGGTGGTCAACGATGCGCTCGCCTCGTTCGATGCCGACGGCGTGCATGCGGTCTGGACCAAGGCCCTGGCACGCCGGACGGCCGATCCCGAGGGCGCCATCACGGTCGCGCGCACCCTGCTGGAGGCTGTGTGCAAGCACATCCTCGACGGGCTCGGCATCCCCTACGCCCCGAAGGATGACCTGCCCAAGCTATACGGCGCCGTCGCAGCCGGGTTAAAGCTGGCCCCGGACCAGCACCGGGACGTGCCGATCAAGGCCATCCTCGGCGGGGCGATGACGCTGGTGAACGGCCTCGGCACCCTGAGGAACCGGTTCTCGGATGCGCACGCCGACGACCCGCCGACTGACGAGCGGCCCCGGGTCCGGCCGTCGCCCCGGCACGCGAGCCTCGCGGTCAACGCCGCCGGCGCCATCGCGACCTTCCTCGTCGAGACCTACCAGGAGCGGGGCAAGGGCTGATCCGCGGCGTGGCCTGGAACGGGACACGGGGGCGGTGGCAGTCTGGCCTGTGGACAAACCGGGGAGCGGCCGCGCGCCGCACTGGGGCGGCATTCTGGGCCCGGACCGACGAGCGGACCTCCAAGGTGCCGCCCCAGTTCCGCCCCGGTAACGAAAAAGCCCCGGCGTCCTGGCCAGGGCTTTCAAGCTAAGTGCTTCGAATTATTGGTAGCGAGGGAGGGATTTGAACCCCCGACACAAGGATTATGATTCCTCTGCTCTAACCAGCTGAGCTACCCCGCCAGACCGCGGCCGCCGAAGATCGTGGCCGCGATGAGATCGGCGGTATAGGGAACCCCGCCGTGGGGTGTCAACGGGGTCAAGCCTCGGAAAATGGCCGTTCCGCCGCTGGGCTCAGAGCTGGGTCCCCAGGATCTCGGCGACCTGGGGAATGTCCTTGTCGCCGCGGCCGCAGAGGTTGACGACGAGGAGATGATCCTCGGGCTTCTGGGGTGCCAGTTCCCGCACCTTGGCGAGGGCGTGGGCCGGCTCCAGGGCCGGGATGATGCCTTCCAGCATCGAGCACAGCTTGAAGGCGTCGAGGGCTTCCTGATCCGTCGCCGAGAGATAGGTGACGCGCCCGGCCTCGTGCAGCCAGGCGTGTTCGGGGCCGATGCCCGGATAGTCGAGGCCGGCCGAGATCGAGTGCGCGTCCGCGATCTGGCCGTCGGCATCCTGCAGCAGGTAGGTGCGGTTGCCATGCAGCACGCCGGGTTTGCCGCCCGACAGCGAAGCCGCGTGGAGGCCGCTGGAGATGCCGTGGCCCGCCGCCTCGACGCCGTACATCGCGACCTCGGGATCGTCCAGGAAGGGATGGAACAGGCCCATGGCGTTGGAGCCGCCGCCGATGCACGCGACGAGGGAATCCGGCAGTCGGCCCTCCATCTCCAGCATCTGCTGCTTCGTCTCGCGGCCGATGATCGACTGGAAGTCGCGCACCATCGCCGGGTAGGGATGCGGGCCTGCCACGGTGCCGATGCAGTAGAAGGTGTCGGCGACGTTGGTAACCCAGTCGCGCAGGGCCTCGTTCATCGCGTCCTTGAGAGTCTTGGTGCCGGACTGCACCGGCACCACCTCGGCGCCGAGCATCTTCATGCGGAACACGTTGGGCGCCTGGCGCGCCACGTCCACGGCGCCCATGTAGACCACGCATTTCAGGCCGAAGCGGGCGCAGAGGGTGGCGGTGGCGACACCGTGCTGGCCGGCGCCGGTCTCGGCGATGATGCGCGGCTTGCCCATGCGGCGGGCCAGCATGATCTGGCCCAGCACATTGTTCACCTTGTGCGAGCCGGTGTGGTTCAGCTCATCGCGCTTGAAGAAGATCTTCGCGCCGTGGCCGGGGGCAGCCTGCGCACGCAGGTGCTCCGTCATGCGCTCGGCGTAGTAGAGTGGGCTTGGCCGGCCCACATAGTGGGTCAGATGGCTGTTCATCTCTGCCTGGAAGGCCGGATCGGCCTTCGCGGCGGTGTAAGCCGCCTCCAGGTCAAGGATCAGCGGCATCAGCGTCTCGGCCACGAAGCGTCCGCCGAAGATGCCGAAGCGGCCGCGCTCGTCCGGGCCGTTGCGGAACGAGTTCGGAGGGGGAGCGATGGTCACGGGCGTGGTCCTTGTCAGGTCTGCGTTTGTCGATAGGCCTAGACCCGCGCGGGGGGCGGCGACAATGCGGCCAACGCGTCGAATTGCGAAATGACCGACGAATCCGGGCCGTTCGGGGCGGAAAGCGCGGGGCGTCCGGCCGCGATCCCCTGCCCTGTCAGCCCCGGGCGGCAGCGACGAAGGCGGCGATCCGCTCCGGCGATTTCTCTCCCGGACGGATCTCGACGCCGGAGGAGACATCGACCGCGCGGGCTCCCGTATGGGCGAGCGCGGCCGCCACGGTGTCGGGGGTGAGCCCGCCCGAGAGCATGTAGTCCGCCGGTAGGGCGGCACCGTGGAGCAGGGTCCAGTCGAAGGCGTGGCCGTTGCCGCCGGGCAGCACGGCGCCCGGCGGCGCCTTGGCGTCGAGGAGGATGCGGTCGGCCGCCTCCGCATAGGCCGCCACCGCGTCGAGATCCGCAGCCGTCGCGACGCCGAGCGCCTTCATCACCGGGCGCCCTGTGGCGGCGCGGATGGCCGCGACGCGCTCGGGCGTCTCGCGGCCGTGGAGTTGGATCCACTCGGGATCGAGGGCCGCGACGGCGGCGGCCACCAGGGCGTCGTCCGGATCGACGAGGAGGACCACCCGCTCGGTCCGGCCCTTCGCCCGCGCCGACAGGGCGCGACCACTTTCGAGGCTCACATGACGGGGGCTGCGTGGGAAATGCACGAAGCCGACGAAGTCGGCGCCGGCCGTCAAGGCGGCGTCGAGGGTCTCCGGCGTGCTGAGCCCGCAGATCTTGATCGCGATGGCCGACATGCAGTTCCAGGCGTGCGGATCGAGGCCGGCCTCAGCGCGGGGCCGGCAGAGCGACGCGGTCGGGAGCGTTGCGGTAGATGCCGTTCGGACCCTCGTTGGTCGGTGCCGGCGCGTAGGTCTTCAGGCGGGCGGTCTCGGTTTCCAGGCGGCGGATCTCGCGACGGCGCTCGGCGCTGGTGCGGCGGGTGCGCGACTGACCCAACCAGGCACCGCAGCCGCCGAGCAGCACGCCGACCGCCACCGCGATGAACAGCAGCAGGTAGAGCGGCAGCGTCGCGCTGAAGAGCGGCATGTCGGGCGAGAGCGGATCGAAGGAGACCCGCACCGCATCGCGGTTCGCCACCGCGAAGGCGACCACCAGGATCGCCACGGGAAGCAAGACCAGGCCCTTGAGGAAGCGGATCATCGAGAGGAACTCCGAGCGTAGGGTACGGGGCGGATCAGGACGCGGCGGCCTCGCCGTCCCCGATGCCGGCCTCGTTGAGGCGCAGGCGCATCTCCTTGCCCGTCTTGAACACGGGAATGGCCTTTTCCGAGACGGCAACGGTCGCACCCGTCCGCGGGTTGCGCCCGCGCCGCGCATCGCGACGCTTCACAGAGAACGCCCCGAAGCCGCGCAGTTCCACCCGGTCGCCCCGGGCGAGGGCATCCGCGATGGTGTCGAGGATCGCGTTCACCAGGGTCTCGACATCGCGCTGGTAGAGATGCGGGTTCTGCTCGGCGATCTTGAGCACGAGCTCCGACTTGATCATGCGAGGGCCTTCACGAAGTCATGCACGAAAGAGTGTGGCACGGGCCCTCAGCGGGCAGCGTCCGCGGGGCCCGGGCGCCACAGCACCAGGAGGCCGCCCTGGGCCAGACCCGCCGTCTCGTCGCCGACCTGGCGCAGGCGCGCCGCGACGCCGTCGAGCCCGACGAGGTCGGCCCCGAGGCCGAGGGCCGACCAGAGCCGGAAGTCGCTCTTGGCGGTCGGCTTCCAGTCCAGCACCGGCAGGTCCTTGGCCACGCCATGCTCGGATTCGAGCCAGGCGATGGCCTGCCGCTCACCGCCAATGCCGTCGACGAGCTTGAGGGGCACGCTCTGGCGACCACTGAACACCCGGCCGTCGGAGACGGTGGCGAGTTCCTTCTCGGTCATCTTGCGCCGGTCGGCCACAAGCCCCTTGAACCAGGCGTAGGTGTCACCGACGACGGCCGCGAGGGCGGCCCGGGCCTCGGGCGAGGTGGGCGTGAAGCCCGAGGGCTCGGCCTTCAGGGGCGCGGATTTCACGGATTCGACCTTGACCCCGACCTTGTCGAGGAGTCCCGACAGGTCCGGATACTGGAACAGCACGCCGATGGAACCGACGAGCGCGGTCTCGCGCGCCACGATGTGGTCGGCGGCGATCGCGGCGATGTAGGCGCCGGAGGCGGCGGTGCCGTCGACGAAGGCCACCATGGGCTTCTTCTCGGCGAGTGCCCGTAGGTTGCGGTAGAGCTCCTCGGACCCGGTGGTGGTACCGCCCGGCGAGGAGATCGACACCACGACGCCCTGCACGGCGCTCGCATCGCGGACGCGCTCGATCAGCTTCGTGGTGGATTCGCTGCCGGCAATGAAGCCGCCCACGGAGATCCGGGCGATCTGCGGCCGGACGCTGCCGAGGCCCAGGCCCTCTCCGCCGTTGCGGACCCGCAGACCGACCGCGCCGACCGCGACCACGAGGCCGCCGATGCCAAGGACGCGCCAGAGGGAGAGCTTGCGGCGCAGGCGCCGGCGATCGATCAGAAGTTCGGCATCCGCGGCCATGCGCTGGTTCTGCTCCCTCTCGTGCCGGCTCGACCGGCTGATATTTTGAACGCCGAGTTCCTGGGCTCCGAGCCCGCTACGCGCCTGCGTACCGAACCTTGTCCCACACTCCCCGCCGATTTGCATCAAGCCTTTGACGCATCTCGGCCTTTGACGAATCACGGCCTTGGGTATCGCGCGTCCTCCGGCGCGATACCCAAGGCGATCCGTCGCCCCGCCCGTGTTCTAGCCTTGCCGGACGCGGACCGACAAGGGGGCCGGCATCCTCCGCCGCGAACCCGGCCGCCGAGGCTGCGCCCATGAAAAACGCCCGCGCGGGAGGCGATCCCGCGCGGGCGTAGAGACTGTTTCGCGTTCCCCGGTCCGGGAGGACCGGGGCTCATGCGGGACGGATCAGTCCTGCGACTCGTCCTTGTCGTCACTGGTGCGGGCCTTCTTGAAGGCCGCGCCCAGGATCTCGCCGAGCGAGGCGCCCGAGTCGGTCGAGCCGAACTGGGCCATCGCCTCCTTCTCTTCGGCCATCTCGAGGGCCTTGATCGAGAGCTGGACCCGGCGCGCCTTGCGGTCGAACTGGATCACGCGGGCGTCGAACTTCTCGCCGGCGGCGAAGCGCTCGGGGCGCTGGTCGCCACGGTCGCGGGCGAGCTCGGCCCGGCGGATGAAGGTCGTCAGGTCGGTATCGACGATCTTCACGTCGACGCCCGAATCCTTCACGTCCACCACTTCGCAGGTCACGATCTGACCCTTCTTCAGGTCACCCGCTTCCGTGAAGGGGTCGCCGCCGAGCTGCTTCACGCCGAGCGAGATGCGCTCCTTCTCGACGTCGACGTCCAGAACCTGGGCGCGCAGCATGTCGCCCTTCTTGAACTCCTCGATGACCTGCTCGCCGGGACGGTTCCAGTCGAGATCCGACAGGTGGACCATGCCGTCGACATCGCCGTCGAGGCCGATGAACAGGCCGAACTCGGTCTTGTTCTTGACCTCGCCCTCGACCTCGGAGCCCACCGGATGCTGCTGGGCGAAGGCCTCCCAGGGGTTCTGGAGGGTCTGCTTGAGGCCGAGCGAGATGCGGCGCTTGACGGGATCGACCTCGAGGATCTGCACTTCCACTTCCTGCGAGGTGGAGACGATCTTGCCCGGGTGGACGTTCTTCTTCGTCCAGGACATCTCGGAGACGTGGATCAGACCTTCGATGCCCGGCTCCAGCTCCACGAAGGCGCCGTAGTCGGTGATGTTGGTCACGCGGCCCTTGAGCTTGGCGTCGACCGGGTAGCGCTGGGCGATGCCCTCCCACGGATCGGCGAGCAGCTGCTTAATGCCGAGCGAGATGCGGTGGGTCTCGTGGTTGATCTTGATGATCTTGACCTTGACCGTCTGGCCGATGGTCACGACCTCGGACGGATGGTTCACGCGGCGCCACGCCATGTCGGTGACGTGGAGCAGGCCGTCGATGCCGCCGAGATCGACGAAGGCGCCGTACTCGGTGATGTTCTTGACGACGCCGTCGATGACCTGACCCTCCTCAAGGTTGGCCACCAGCTCGGAGCGCTGCTCAGCGCGGCTCTCCTCGAGGACGGTGCGGCGCGACACGACGATGTTGCCGCGGCGGCGATCCATCTTGAGGATCTGGAACGGCTGCGGCGTACCCAGCAGCGGGGTGACGTCGCGCACGGGGCGGATGTCGACCTGGGAGCGCGGCAGGAACGCCACGGCGCCGTCGAGGTCGACGGTGTAGCCGCCCTTGACCTGGTTGAAGATCGCGCCGGTGACGCGCTCGTTGGCCTCGAAGGCCTTCTCGAGCTTGACCCAGCTCTCCTCGCGGCGCGCCTTGTCGCGCGAGATGACGGCCTCGCCGAGCGCATTCTCGATGCGGTCGACATAGACCTCGACCTCGTCGCCGACGGCGAGCTCGCCTTCGCGGCCGGGGCCGTTGAATTCCTTGAGGGCGACACGGCCTTCCGTCTTGGCGCCGATGTCGATGACGGCCACGTCCTTCTCGATCGCGACGACGCGACCCTTGACGACGGACCCTTCGGTGATCTCGTGTTCGAGGAAGGACTCCTCGAGAAGAGCGGCGAAATCGTCGCGGCTCGGGCTACGCTGCAGGGCGTTACCAGCGGTCATTCTGTCTCCTGACAGGCCTCATCGGGAGGCCGGCATCGGCGGCTCGTGTGACGGGACACCCTCGACGTCGCCGCCCGGGGTCACGGACCCGACGGGCTCAACCTCCCGGAGGAGGGCCGACGCATTCTCAAACGATGGTCGAGAGCGATCCTCCAAACGGGCCGGGGCCCGGCGGGACAGCCGAGCCTCGTCGAATCCATTCGGAGAACGGCGGTTGCATAGCGGATTGCCGGGCCTCCGGCAACAGGCCGAGTACCGTGGCGGCCTTCGAGCCCGGAAACGAAAAATCCCCGCAGCAGGGCTGCGGGGATCGGTCAGGACTGGATCGGCGGGGCCCTCAGTCCTCGTCGTCGTCCTCGGTGCTGCGCATGCCCTTGAGCTTGGCGAAGACCGAATCGGCGTTGAGCTTCTCGTCGCGGGCGCTGCGATGGTGCTCGTCGGACTCGGTGTAGTCCGTGGCCGTCGAGACCTCGGTGGGGAGCAGCGTCGCGCCGCCGTCCACCGGCATGTTGGCCGGACGGTCCTTGGCCGAGCGCTGCACCTCGAAATCCAGGTCGATCTGGGTGCAGAGGCCGAGGGTCACGGGGTCCATCGGCTGCAGGGAGCCGGAATTCCAGTGGGTGCGCTCGCGGATCTGCTGGATCGTCGACTTGGTGGTGCCGACGAGGCGGATGATCTGCGCGTCCTTGAGTTCGGGATGGTTGCGCAGCAGCCAGAGGATGGCGTTCGGCCGGTCCTGGCGGCGGGAGAGGGGCGTGTAGCGCGGACCCTTGGTGGTGCGCTTCACCTCGGGCAGCTTCACCTTCGAGACCGCGACCTTGAGCTTGTAGTTCGGGCTCTTCTGCGCCTTCTCGATCTCGTCGCGGGTGAGCTGGCCGGTGGTGATCGGGTCGAGGCCCTTAATGCCGGCGGCGACCTCGCCGTCGGCGATCCCCTTCACCTCGAGGGGGTGCAGCTTGCAGAAATCGGCGATCTGCTCGAAGGCCAGCGAGGTGTTCTCCACCAGCCATACGGCGGTGGCCTTCGGCATCAGCGGGCCTTGCGACATCGGGTGACTCCAACTGGTTCGTGCGGGACGGGTCCGGGGCGCCGCCGACAGGGCGTCGCTCGCTCCGGCCTTGGCTGGCCGGCAGCATCCCGTCTCAACGCTGCAATAGGGAAGCGCCGTCTATACAGGTTCCGATGGGGTCAACGCAATTGCGATCCGCCGGTCCCGGACATCCGGGACGCGGGCCTCAGGTGAAGAGGCTCGACACGCTCGATTCCGTCGCCGTCCGACCGATGGCCTCGCCCAGGAGCGGCGCGATGGTGGCGACCCGGATGTTGCGCGCGAGCTTGACCGCCTGAGTCGGCTGGATCGAGTCGGTGATGACCAGCTCCTTCATCCGCGAGGCGGCGATACGCGAGACCGCGCCGCCCGAGAGTACCCCGTGCGTGATGTAGGCGGAGACGTCTTTGGCGCCGGCATTCAGCAGGGCCTCGGCGGCGTTCACCAGGGTGCCGCCGGAATCGACGATGTCGTCGACGAGGATGCAGGAGCGGCCCTCGACCTCACCGATGATGTTCATCACTTCGGATTCACCGGGACGCTCGCGGCGCTTATCGACGATCGCCAGGGTCGCGTCGATGCGCTTGGCGATGGCGCGGGCGCGGACCACGCCGCCGACGTCGGGCGAGACCACCATCCAGTCCCGGGGGTCGAGCCGCTCCTTGATATCGCGCACCATCACGGGGGCGGCGAACAGGTTGTCGGTGGGAATGTCGAAGAAGCCCTGAATCTGCCCGGCATGGAGGTCGAGGGTCATCACGCGGTCGGCCCCCGCCTCGGTGATGAGGTTGGCCACGAGCTTGGCCGAGATCGGGGTCCGGCCCGAGGTGCGCCGGTCCTGGCGGGCATAGCCGAAATACGGGATCACCGCGGTAATGCGCCGGGCCGACGAGCGGCGCGCGGCGTCGATCATGATGAGCAGTTCCATCAGGTGATCGTTGGCCGGGAACGAGGTGGACTGGACGATGAACACATCCTCGCCGCGCACGTTCTCCTGGAGTTCGACGAAGATCTCCATGTCGGCGAAGCGCCGGACCATGCACTTGGCCAGCGGCAATTCGAGATATGCCGCGATGGCCTCGGCCAGCGGCCGGCTCGCGTTGCCGGCGATGATCTTGATCGAGGACTTCATGCCGGGGTCTTCATCTCGCGATCCAGGAGGGCCGGTCCCGTGCCGGGGGGGCGGGCCTTCGTTGCGGCGCTCCATAACAGCCGCAACAGGGGCGTCACAATGCCTTCACCTGGGTTACGAGCCCAGGTTTCGCACATCAGGGCTCGAGCAGCCGGTGCAGATGCACGATGAAGTAGCGCGTCTGTGCGCTGTCAACCGTCGACTGTGCCTTGGATTTCCAGGCGATCTGCGCCGAGGCGTAGTCCGGAAAGATGCCGACGATGTCGAGATTCTTGACGTCGCGGAAGTTCACGCCGTCGAGACTCTCCAACTCGCCCCCGAAGACGAGATGCAGTCTCTGTGCGCTGTCGATCGTCGTCGTCATTGCCGCGTCTCCTCCCCGGTCGGTTCCGGCGCCATCCCGGAAGGCACGAGCCGTGCCGCCGGTGCGGTCGCAAACGCGGGCGGGTTCGTCAACCCGAACCATGTGACGGGAAACACGCCGGACGGCCACAGGCGCCGTGCGACGTTGCCGACGACCCCTGTTCAGAGATCGAACAGGGTCCCCTGCCGAGCCGGGACCGCGGCGGCCTCCGGCTGGGGCGCCTTCGGGACGGCCTTCTTCGGCGCGGTCTTCCGGGCGCCCGTCTTTGCGGCGATCCGCTTCCCGGAGACCGGCTCGGCGTGGTCCTCGGGGCGCGACGCAAGGGGGCCGGCCCGCGTGTCGGACGGGATATCGAGAGTGCGGACGCCGACGAGGCCGTCGGCGAATTCGAGGGTCATGTGCGGGGCAACTTGCGCGGCGGCGCGGATCGCGCGCCCGTCCCCATCGCGCACCAGGGCGTAGCCGCGGGCCAGGACGGCGCGATAGCTGAGGGCGCCGAGAAGGCTGGCCAGACCGGCGAGGCGGTCGGCGCGGCGCTCGGTCAGCCGGGCGCCGGCCTGGACGAGACGCGCCTGCAGAGCGCCGAGGCGGTCGCGGCTGCGCACCTGCTCGGCGCGGGCCCGGCTCAGGGTTCCCTCGCGGGCGATGACGAGGCGGCGCCCGAGATACGACAGCCCCTCTGCTTTCCGCGCCATGTCGTGGCGCAGGGCGGCACCGGGGCGGTCACCGATGCGGGCGACGCGCCCGCGTGCCTGGGCGAGGGCCAGGGTCGGCGGATGCCGGGCGAAGCGCTCGACCAGACGCGAGACCCGCAGTCGGAACACCCGTGCGTTTCCGGCCAGCGCCGGGCCGAGGCGGGCCTCGGCGAGGTCGAGGCGCTGGCGCTTGGCCGCGAGGAAGGCGTCGACATCGGGCATCGCCCGCACCAGGGCACGCAGGTCGCTGCGCTCCCGGTCGAGGCGCCGCTGGACTGCCTCGCGCTGGCGCCGCCCGAGATCGGTCACCTCGGCGACGAGGTCGACCCGCACCGGCACCGCCATCTCGGCGGCTCCGGTCGGGGTCGGGGCCCGGCGGTCTGAGACGAAGTCGATCAGGGTGGTATCGGTCTCGTGGCCCACCGCCGAGATCAGCGGAATCGTCGAGTCCGCGGCCGCGCGCACCACGCATTCCTCGTTGAAGGCCCAGAGATCCTCGATCGAGCCGCCGCCGCGGGCCACGATCAGCACGTCAGGACGTGGGATCGGGCCACCGGGCGTGCATGCGTTGAAGCCCCGGATCGCCGCGGCGATTTCCTCGGCCGCCCCCTCCCCCTGCACGCGCACCGGCCAGACCAGGACCGGCCGGGCGAAGCGGTCCGCGAGCCGGTGCAGGATGTCGCGGATGACGGCGCCGGTGGGTGAGGTCACGACGCCGACGATGCGGGGCAGGTAGGGAATGGGCCGCTTGCGCTCGGCCGCGAACAGGCCCTCGGCGGCGAGCACGCGCTTGCGCTCCTCCAGGAGCGCCATCCAGGCGCCGATGCCCGCCGGCTCCAGGGTCTCGATGACGATCTGATAGGAGGACTTGCCCGGGAAGGTCGTGATCCGCCCGGTGGCGACCACCTCCAGCCCCTCCTGGGGACGCTGGCGCAGACGGTTGAAGGTGCCCTTCCAGACGACCGCGTCGATGCGGGCGCTGCCATCCTTCAACGAGAAATAGGCATGGCCGGAGCTGTGCTGGCCGCGAAAGCCCGAGATCTCGCCGCGCAGGCGGACATGGCCGAAGGCATCCTCCAACGTCCGCTTGAGGGCGGAGGCGAGGTCGCCGACGGACCATTCCGGCACGTTGGAGACTGGTTCGGGTACGACGGCAGCTTTGGCGGGCGGAGGGGGAACGGCCATGGGCGCGGACGCTAGGGCCGGCGCCGCGGCAGGTAAAGTAGGCGCCGCCGCCGCCCGGGCCTCACATCAGGATGGACAGGATCACCAGGACCGACGCGACCGGAACGGCGCAGATCGCCAGGGCCATGCGCCAGATCGGCAGGTCGTCGAGGTTGCTGTTGTCGTTGGAGGCTCGAAGCGGAACCCGGCCGCGCGTGACATAATGCGAGAGGCTGACGCTCCGGGGGGGAGTCGGCGCCACCAAAAACGGAACGGATTTGCGACAGCCTGGCATAATCCTCACAACGTCGCCCCGACGTGTTCGTTCCACCCGGATCGTACGCCACGAGATGAAGGGCCGATCCGGTTCGCGGAACGCTTCCCGTGCACATCGCCAGGGTCCACGGAGAATCGGACTTTTCAACGATCGGCTTTTGGGGAACATCACGCCCCATGAACATCCTCCTCATCGGCTCGGGCGGGCGCGAGCACGCCCTGGCCTACGCCATCGCCAAGAGCCCGCTCTGCGCCCGCCTGTTCACCGCGCCCGGCAACCCCGGCACGGCCGCTTTCGGCGAGAACAGGCCGGATCTCGACGTATCTGACCACGCTGCCGTGCGGGCCTTCTGCGCGGGCGAGCGCATCGGCCTCGTGGTGGTCGGGCCCGAGGCACCCCTGGTGGCCGGCCTCGTCGACGACCTCCAGGCGGCGGGTCTTCGGGTCTTCGGGCCGACCAAGGCCGCCGCCCAGCTCGAAGGCTCGAAGGGCTTCACCAAGGATCTCTGTGCCGAGGTCGGCATCCCCACCGCCGCCTTCGCCCGTTTCCGGGCCCTCGAACCGGCCCTGGCCTACCTCGCCGCGCACGGGGCACCGATCGTCGTGAAGGCCGACGGGCTGGCGGCCGGCAAGGGCGTGGTGGTGGCCGAGACCCGGGAGCAGGCCGAGAGCGCGGTGCGCGCCCTGTTCGAGGAGCCCGGCGCCGAGATCGTCATCGAGGAATGCCTGTTCGGCGAGGAGGCGAGCTTCTTCGCCCTGTGCGACGGCACCCGCGCGGTGCCGGTGGGCACGGCCCAGGATCACAAGCGGGTCTTCGACGGGGATCGCGGTCCGAATACGGGCGGCATGGGTGCCTATTCGCCGGCCACCATCCTGACCCCGGCCCTGGAGCGGGAGGTGATGGAGACGATCATCGCCCCGACCCTCGACGGCATGCGCGCGCGCGGCATTCCCTTCACCGGCATCCTCTATGCCGGGCTGATGCTCACCGCCGACGGGCCGAAGCTGATCGAGTACAACACCCGCTTCGGCGACCCGGAGGCCCAGGTGCTGATGCCCCGCCTCGCCTCCGACCTCGTGCCCGCCCTCCTGGCGGCCTGCGAGGGTGACGTGTCCGGCATCGATCTGGAATTCGATGCGCGCCGCGCTGCCCTCACCGTGGTCATGGCAGCGGCCGGCTATCCCGGCACGGTGATGCGCGGGTCCGAGATCCGCGGCGTCGAGGCGGCGGGGGTGAGCGACGAGGTCATCGTGTTCCAGGCCGGCACCCGTGCCGAGGGCGGGCGCCTGCTCGCCGATGGCGGCCGGGTGCTCGCCGTCACGGCCCTGGGCGAGAGCATGATGGAGGCCCAGGCCCGCGCCTACGCGGCGGTGGCCCGGATCGACTGGCCGGAGGGGTTCTGCCGGCGCGACATCGGCCGCCGCGCCGTGGCCCGCGAAGTCGCGGGCGGCGGGATCTGAGGCCGGGCCGTCAGCGCCGCTTGTTGCCGCGCGGGCCGGTCGGCACCACCGTGTTGCCCCGGTTCTCGGCCTGCAGGACGCGCCAGCGCGCCACCCGCTCCGGGTCGAGGCGACCCTCGGCCACGGCGCCCTGCACGGCGCAGCCGGGCTCGTGGGCGTGGGTGCAGTCGCGGAAGCGGCACGCGGGCGCCAGCTCGGTGATCTCGGCGAACAGGGTGTCGATCCCTTCGGCCGCGTCTCCGAGCTGGAGCGAGCGGATGCCCGGCGTGTCGATCACCCAGCCGCCGCCCGCGATGGCGTGGAGCGAGCGGCTCGTCGTGGTGTGCCGGCCCTTGGCGTCGTGCTCCCGGATGCCGCCCGTGGCCTGCGGCGCCGCATGGTCCGGACCCGCCAGGGTGTTCACCAGGGTCGATTTGCCGACGCCCGAGGAGCCGACCACCGCGACGGTGCGGCCGGGACCGCACCAGGGGGCGAGCTGCGTCGCCGCCTCGGGTTCGCGTGGATTCACGACCGTGACGGCGAGGTCGCGCTGCAGGGCCTCGGCCTCGCGCCGGTAGCGCCCGGAATCCGCCGCCACGTCCGCTTTCGTCAGCACGATGACGGGCTCCGCCCCGCCCTGGTTGGCCAGGGCGAGGTAGCGCTCCAGCCGCGTCGGGTTGAAGTCCGCGTTGCAGGAGGTGACGATGAACAGCGCATCGACGTTCGCCGCCGCGAGCTGCGGCGTGGCGCTGCCTTCCCGGCGCCGCTCGAGCACGGTGCGCCGGTCCAGGCGCCGGCGCAGCATCTGCGTGCCGGCCTCGACCAGGACCCAGTCGCCGACGGCGTAGTCGCCGGTGTTGGTGTGGACCGGCAGCATGAGCTTGACCGGTCCCGCCTCGGAGAGGGCGCTCATGCGGGCGCGGTGCACGGTGGCGACGCGCTGGGGCAGCAGGGCCGCCTCGTCGGGCCGGTGCTGGTCCGCGAAGAAGGCGGACCAGCCGAGTTCGGCGAGGGTGCGGGCGGCGGTCACGACGCGCTCAACCGGCGAGCCGCGCCAGCGCCTCCGTGATCTTCTCCAGGCGGGCCGCCTCCCCGTCGCGGCGCTCGCGCTGCTCGTCCACCACCTCGTCGGGGGCGCGGGCGAGGAAGTCGGCATTGCCGAGCTTGGCCTCGATCTTGGCGATCTCGGCGCCGGCCTTCGCCGCCTCCTTCTTCAGGCGCGCGACCTCCGCCGCGAGGTCGACGATGCCCTCCAGGGGCAGGGCCGCCACCGAGCCGCGCACCAGGAGCTGCACCGAGCTCTTCGGCGCGGCCGCCTCGAAGCGGATCTCGGAGAGCCGGGCCAGGCGGACCAGGGTGTCGCCCCAGCGGGTCGCGCGGGCGCGCAGCTCGGCGTCGGCGCCCACCACCACGAGGGGGATCTGCGCGGCCGCCGGCACGCTGGTCTCCGAGCGGGCGGAGCGGATCTCCGAGACGAGGTCCACCAGCCAGCCGACCTCCGCCTCGGAGGCCGAATCGTTCAGGGCGGCGAGGTCCGGCCAGGGCGCCAGGGCGAGGAGGCCGCGCTCCGGCACGCCCTCGCCCTTGATCGCCCAGAGCTCCTCCGTGAGGAACGGCATGAACGGATGCAGCAGCTTGGCGATCTGGTCGATCAGGAAGGCCACGGTCCCTTGCGTCTCGGCCCTGGCGGCGGCCTCGACGCCCTCCCCCTGGAGCACGGGCTTGGCGAGCTCCAGGTACCAGTCGCAGAAGATGTTCCAGACGAAGCGGTAGGCGGCCGCCGCCGCGTCGTTGAAGCGGTAGGCCTCGAGCGCCGCGGTGACCTCGGCGACGGCCCGGGCGGCCTCGCCGAGCGCCCAGCGGTTCAGGGTCTCGCCCGCCTCCTCTGGCCGGTACTCGGCCCGCAGGGTGCAGCCGTTCATCTCGGCAAAGCGCGAGGCGTTCCAGAGCTTCGTCGCGAAGTTGCGGTAGCCCTCGACCCGGTTCACCGCGAGCTTGATGTCGCGCCCCTGCGCGGCCATCGCCGTGAGGGTGAAGCGCAGGGCGTCGGCGCCGTACTGGTCGATGAGCCCGAGGGGATCGACGACGTTGCCCTTCGACTTCGACATCTTGGCGCCGGAGGCGTCGCGCACCAGCGTGTGCAGGTAGACCGTGGAGAACGGCACCCGGTCGGTGACGTGGAGGCCGAGCATCATCATCCGGGCGACCCAGAAGAAGATGATGTCCTTGCCGGTCACCAGCGTGTCGGTGGGGTAGTAGCGCGCGAGCTCCGGGGTCTCGTCCGGCCAGCCCAGCGTCGAGAACGGCCACAGGGCGGAGGAGAACCAGGTGTCGAGGACGTCCTCGTCCCGGCGCAGGACGACGGGTGCCCCGCGCTTCGCATCGGCCTGTGCCTGCGCCTCGGCCTCGGTCGTCGCGACGTAGATGCCGCCGGCCTCGTCGTACCAGACCGGGATCTGGTGGCCCCACCAGAGCTGGCGCGAGATGCACCAGGGCTCGATGTTCTCGAGCCACTGGAAGAAGGTCCGCTCGTAATTCTCGGGCACGAAACGGGTTTTCCCGTCGCGCACCGCCTGCAGGGCGCGCTCGGCGAGCGGCTTCACGTTCACGTACCACTGGTCCGTGAGGTAGGGCTCGATGACGACGTTCGAGCGGTCGCCGTGCGGGACCGCATGGGTGTTCGGCTCGGTCAGGCGCAGGCGCTCCTGCGCCTCCATCAGGGCGACGACGCGCTTGCGGGCCTCGAACCGGTCGAGGCCGTGCAGGGCCAGAGCCTCCGGCTCGGGGTCCGAACCGTTCAGGAAAGCCGTGTTGCCGTCGAGGCTTATGCGGGCTTCCGCATCCAGGATGTTGATCGGCGTGCAGCCGGCGCGCTTGCCCACCTCGAAGTCGTTGAAGTCATGGGCGGGCGTGATCTTGACCGCACCCGTGCCCTTCTCCGGGTCCGAATAGCTGTCGGCTACGATCGGGATCAGGCGCCCGACCAGGGGCAGGCGCACGAATCGGCCGACGAGATGGGTATAGCGCTCGTCCTCCGGGTGGACCGCCACCGCGGTGTCGCCCAGCATGGTCTCGGGCCGGGTCGTGGCCACCGTGATGATCTCGCCGGTCTCGGCGCCGTCCGCATCGACGACCGGATAGTCGAAGTGCCAGAGGTGGCCCTTCACCTCGACCTGGATCACCTCCAGGTCGGAGATCGCGGTCTGGAACTTGGGATCCCAGTTCACGAGGCGCTTGTCGCGGTAGATCAGGCCCTGCGCGTGCAGGTCGACGAAGGTCCGGGTCACGGCGCGGACCATCTGGTCGTCCGGCGCGCCCGAGACGCCCATGGTGAAGCGCTCGCGCGACCAGTCGCAGGAGGCGCCGAGGCGCTTCAGCTGGTTGACGATGGCGCCGCCCGATTCCGCCTTCCAGGCCCAGACCTTCTCCACGAAGGCCGCGCGGCCGAGCTCGCGCCGGCCCGGCTCCTTCGCCTCGGCGAGGCGGCGCTCCACCACCATCTGGGTGGCGATGCCGGCATGGTCGGTGCCCGGCTGCCAGAGCACGTCGCGGCCGCGCATGCGCTCGAAGCGGCAGAGCACGTCCTGCAGCGTGTTGTTGAGGGCGTGCCCCATGTGCAGGCTGCCGGTGACGTTCGGCGGCGGGATCACCATGGTGAAGGGCGTCGCCCCGGCCCGCTCGGGCCGCCCGGCCCGGAAGGCGCCGCCGGACTCCCAGGCGGCACTGACGCGCGCCTCGACGGCGGCGGGATCGAAGGTCTTGTCCATCATGGGCGGGTCGGGTCACATGTCGAGGAAGCGGAAGCTGGCCCGCTTTCAACCCGTCACGGCCCTTGCGTCAACTCGCGAGCCCCGCGATTCGGCGTCGGCGGCCCCTCTCGCCCCAGCGGCCCTCTTGTCTTAGCGACCCCTGGCCACGCGCTCGATCTCGGCCCGGACCAGCCGCTCGACCATGCCGGGGAGGTTCTCGTCGAGCCAGTCCTTCAGCATCGGCCGAAGCATGTCCTGCACGAGGTCTTCGAGGGTGCGGGCCTGGCTGCTCATCACCGTGTTGGAGAGCATGTTGAAGGCCTGGGCGACGCTGGCGTCGGTGACGGCCGAGGTGAGGCGCTCGGTGGGCGTCGGCTCCGGCTCGGGCGCGCGGGCGGCGGGCTGCGGCGCCGGGCGCGGCGGTTCGACCGGCGCGGGGCGCGGCGGGGGCAGCGGCTCGAAATCCGGCTCGTCGTCGTCGAAGGAGATCGCGTCGAAATCGATCTGCCCGTCCTCGATCGGCTCCTTGCGGAACGCGATCTCCGGCTCGTCGAGGGGCATGGGCTTGCGCACCGGCTGGGCGACCTCGGCGAGGTCCAGCACGTCGTCGTTCTGGGGCGGCGGCGCGGATTTCTGCGGCGCGACCACCTCGGCCTTGGCGATCTGATCGTCGGCGATGATGCGCCGGATCGACGCCAGGATCTCCTCCATCGAGGGTTCCTGGGCCTTGTCCGACGCCTTGGGGCTCGCTGCACTCATCCGGACGATGCTCGGGATCTGGGGTAAACGGTTTCGGAATGCGGCGAGTATTTCATGCCCCCGCCCCGACACAAGCGCCGGCCGCTGTGCGGCACGGGATAAGCTCACGCGGCCGTGAGACTCCTGTGTGCGACGTGCTCGGGAGCCTCCCGACCGAGGAAACCGCGCCGATGATCGCCCCGGGCGAAGCCGCGATCTCCCGTGAACCGCGGCCCGCCCCTCCTCGGAGGCCGGGGTCGCCGGGCCTCAGCGACCGTCGGGCGTGCGCACGCCGTACCAGAGGTCCTTGACCTGATCGAAGTGCTCCTTCGGGCTGTAGATCGCCACCGGCAGCGCGGTGAAGCGCACCGTCAGGCGGCCGATCGCCTGCACGACGCCGTAGGAGAAGATCACCCGGTTGCGCTGGGCGATGATCAGGTTGGTGCGGGCGTTCAGCAGTTCCTGCTGCGCGTTGAGCACGTCGAGGGTGGTGCGCTGACCGACGCGGGCTTCCTCGCGCACGCCGTTCAGCGCCACCTCGTTGGCCTGCACCTGCGCCTGCGAGGCGATCACCTGTGCCTTGGAGGCCTCGAGCTGGCCCCAGGCCGTCACGATGGCCGAGCGGACCTGATCCCGGGTGTCCTCGGCATCGAGCCGGCGCTGGCCGACGGTCTCCTTGGCCTGGCGGATCTGCGCGTAGGTCTGGCCGCCCTCGTAGAGGGGGATCGACAGGCGCCCGACGATCGAGGCGCTGACGGCGTTGTCGCCGGGGAACTGGTTGTCGTAGCGCTGCTGCACCGAGCCCTGCAGGCCGGCGGTCGGGTAGAGCGCACCCTCCAGCACCTTCACCTGGGCCTCGGACACGTCGACGAGGTGCAGGGCCGAGAGGATCTGCGGATGTTCCTTGAGGCCGATGTTGATCGCGGCATCGAGGCTGCCCGGGACGTAGCGGTCCAGGGGCCGTCCGGGCGCGAGCTGGCGCGGCTCGACGCCGATGAAGCGGCGATAGGTGCCGATGCTGGCCCGCAGGGTGGCCTCGGCGCCGCTGACGTCGGAGCGGGCGCCCGCGAGGCGGGCCTCGGCCTGCGCCACGTCGGTGCGGGTGACTTCGCCGACGTTGAAGCGGTCGCGGGTCTGGCGGAGCTGCTCCTCGAGCACCTCGACGTTGTTCCGGCGCAGCTCCAGGTTCGCCGTGTCGCTCAGGACCGACATGTAGGCCTGGGCGGCGTTGAACAGCGTGTTCATCTCGGTGGCGCGCAGCGCCTCCCGGACGCGGAGCACGTCGGATTCCGCCTGGCGGGTCTGGTTGTCGGTGCGAAAGCCGTTGAACAGCGTCTGGTTGACGGTGAGGCCGGCGCCGCCGGGCTTCGTCACCTGGTTGAGCTGGAAGCCGGAGGTCCGGCCCTGGGTCTGCGTCAGGCCGATATCGGCATCGAGGCTGACGGTGGGGCGATAGCCGGACTTGGCCTGGGCCACGGTCTCGTCCGTGGCGCGAACGCCGGCGCGGCCGGAATTCAGGGTCGGATTGGCGGCATACGCCCGCGAGAGCGCGCTCTCCAGCGTCTCGGCACCGGCCGGGCTCGCGAGGGCGAGGGCCAGTGCGGCGAGGCCGGCCGGCCGAAGCCTCGTGCGCATCGCAGGTTTCGAATCTCTCACGCTCATCAACCCTTGCGGTTTTTCGATGAACCGGACGACCACGCGAAGTGGCCGCCGCGCCTGGGCGCGATCCCGGATAGCCCGCCTCAATGCGGAGACTACTCGACCTTGGCCGCCAGAGCACCGGTTGGTTCCGGTCGGTGGAGAGAATCGAGAGGGAGTGCCGCAAAAAAGCGACACCCCCGAAGGCTTAATCCCCCTGCTGTAGACGCCCGAATCCGGGGGCTGCCTTCCGCCCCGCGGCGCTCCGTGCGGCCGGCCCGGCGGCTGCGTGATCTCAGAATGCGACGTATCTCAGAACGCGAAGTCGGCCTCGGCCGCGAAGGCGCCCAGGGACGGGAGAGCGGCATCGAAGAGCGGGCGCGACCCGAAGGCGTCGCCGGCCCGCACGAACAGGGTCGCCTTGGCGGCCCGGTCCCGGCCCATCACGCAGACGAGGCGGCCGCCGTCCTTCAACTGGTCCAGCAGCGCCTGCGGGCGGGTCTCCACCCGGCCGTTCACCAGGATCGCGTCGTAGGGCGCCGTCTGCTTGACCCCGGCCTCCAGCGGCCCCTCGACGACGGTGACGTGATCGAGGCCGGCGAGGCGCTCGCGCGCGCCCGCGGCGAGGTCGCCGTCGGATTCGAGGGCGACGACCTTCGCGCCGAGGCGGGCCAGGATCGCGGCCGCGTAGCCGTAGCCGGTGGCGACATCGAGCGCCGCCTCGCCCGGCTGGATCGCCAGGGCCTGGGCCATGCGCGCCAGCAGCATCGGCGCCGGCATGGCGCGTCCCACCCGGCCGAGCCGGAGGGTCTGGTCGATATAGGCGAAATCCTCACGGCCGGGCGGCACGAAGCGCTCGCGGGCGACCTCTCCGAAGGCGTCGAGGACCGGGACGTCGTTCACGTCGAAGGTCCGCAGCTGACAATCGACCATGAGGCGTCGCGCCTGCGCGTAATCGAGCATGGATGCCGTCTTCCCTCGACCCTGGGCCGGCGCCGGGCGCCACTCTGTCCTTCCGGGCGGCCGGACGGCCACGCCGAAGCTTGCGGGTTGTCGTGGATCGATGGCGAAAACGCAAGGTTCCCGGAGGCGCGGCGCTGACACGCGGCGGCCGGCCTCGTCCGGTGCATCGGGGCCGCATCGGGCCCGGTGACGGGGCGGCCGGGGTGGCCCGTGCCCGGGCATGACCCATCTGGATCTGGGCCGGTCGGGACGATGGCTGGTCGGGACGGAAGAGAAGCCGGATCGGTCCGGCGCGGGATGATGTTGGAGGCCTCGGAGGGAATCGAACCCCCGTACAAGGATTTGCAGTCCTCTGCGTAACCACTCCGCCACGAGGCCTCTGTCGCACCGCCCCGAGGGGCTCATCCGGCGACCCCCGTCCGGGCGGCCGGCTCGGGGAGAGCGGTCTCTAGCAGAGCCCCATGCGAAAGGGCAACGGCCTTTGGGCGATCTCGAAAAAAAGGATGCGGACCCGGATGGAGTCCGGTTCGCGGGCCCGAAGGGCGCGTCGCACCCGCGCCGGGGGGCGGGACAAAAAATGTGACGGAATCGTCAAATCACCCGCCCGGACACCCTTGCATCCCGGCCGAGCGCTGTGTAGACCCCCGATCGCGGTCCCCGATAGCTCAGTTGGTAGAGCAAGCGACTGTTAATCGCTTTGTCGCAGGTTCGAGTCCTGCTCGGGGAGCCAATCCTTCTTCAAGACATCCTTGTGGCCCGCTAGACTTGGGCGCTTCTTCGATGAAGCGGCCCGCGCGGCTCAGATGATCTTGGGATGCGACCCCTCCCGCGCGCGCATCCGTCTCGCGACCCGTCGGGTCTCCCCCATCCCGAACCTGTCCGCCCGCCATCGCCCGGATGGCGGCCTCCGGTCATCGAAAACCCCGCCGCTCCCCGGGGAGCGGCGGGGTTTTCGCGCGCGCGCCGGTGCCGGCCGGTTAGGCCAGCGGGCCGGGGATCGCGCGCTCGGCCTGGGCGAGCAGCCGGGTCTCGTGCTTGCGCACGAACAGCCACAGGGCGAGGCCGCCGAAGATCACCACCGCGAGGAGCGCGAGGCCGACGGGACCCGCGACGTGCTCGATGGAGCGGCCGCAGACATAGGAGCCGAGGCCCATGATCGTCGCCCAGGCGACGCCGCCGAGGCCGTTGAAGATCAGGAAGCGGCGGGCCTCGAGCCGGTTCACCCCGGCCAGGACGGCCGCGTAGGCGCGCAGCATCGCGGTGAAGCGGCCGAAGAACACGATCTTCCCGCCATGTTCGCGAAACAGGTACTGCCCGAGCTTCAGCCGGCCGTGGTCGAGGGCGATGAGGTGGCCGTAGCGCAGCAGGAGCGGCATGCCCCAGCGCCGGCCGACCCAGTAGCCGAGATTGTCGCCCAGGATCGCGGCCGCCGCGGCGGCCAGGATGATCAGGCCGATGTTCAGCTGGCCGGTGCTGCCGGCATAGACCGCCGAGGAGATCAGGATCGTCTCGCCCGGCAGGGGCACGCCGGCGCTTTCGAGCGCGATGACGACGAAGATCGCGAGATAGCCGTAGCTCGCGATCAGGTCGGCGATGGGCAGGTTCGAGAGAAAGGACATCAGCATTCCCGCATCGATGATCCCGCGACACAGAACGGGGGATCGTGGCGGGAGCGGGGCTCGTCTGTGGCCGGGCCGGGCCCCGGTGCGCGAAGACCTCGTCTCGGGGGCGCTGCGCGCTCGCCGATCAGCCGAAGGAGCCGAAGCCCTCGAAGCTGTCGCTCTCGAAGGTCGAGGGGGTCTGCGCGTCCGGCGCGGGCGCCGGTGCGTCTTCGCCCGGTCTGTCCGGACCTTGTGTTCGGAGGGAAGAGGAGATCTCGTCAGAGACGGATGCGAGCGGCGAGGCAGAGCGATCGTGCTGCACGTCTTTGGTCATCCAGGCTCCTCGGGTGCGATGCCGTTACCACGGCACAGCTTGGGGTAACCCAACGCACGCGATCCGTTAACCCGCGCGTTCCCCCGGCGCGGGCAAGGCTGACATGCGGTGACCGGGCGTCTCGTCGCCGGACGGCCACCGCACGGTCGCCTCGCCGTCACGGGGGAGGCCCGCGACGGCCGCCGCCTCAGGCGTTCTTGCGCGGGCGGTGGTTCGGGTCGACGCCGCCCTCGGGCGTCTTCTCGTTGTCGACGTCGCCCTCGACGGTCGAGTCCGCCGCGATGTCGTTCGGGTCGCGCCCGGTCATGCCCTTCGACTGGCCGATCCCGGGATTGCCCTTGAGGTCGGCGTCGCTGGGGACGTCGGTCTTCAGGTGCTTGTTGGACATGTCTGCTCCCGTCGGTGTGGGTCTTTCGCGGGGGGGCGAGACCCGCCCGCGACACGCCACGACCAACCGGCCCGGCCGGGAGCTGTTCCCGGTCGGGAGGGTGTGCAGGTTCGTCGCGCCCGGGGCTGGAGCCCTCGCGGCCGCACACGAGAAAGGGCCGGGGGATCGCTCCCCCGGCCCCGGTCGGCGGTGGCGTCCGCGGTGCCTACGGCTGCTCGTTGCCGGCGTAGTTGATCGAGCCGTCGGCTCCCTTCTTCCACATGTACATCACGTAGTCCGGCCGGGTGATGTCGCCCTTCTTGTCGTAGGAGATGTCGCCGATCACCGTGTTGAAGGGCTTGCCCTCACGCATGTAGGCGGCGACCTTCTGGCCATCGGTGGACTTCGTCGCCTTCATCGCGTCGGCGAGGATCTGCGTGGCCGCGTAGGCGTAGAGGGTGTAGCCCTCGGGGTCGAAGTTCATCGCCTTGAAGGCGTCGACGGTCGCCTTCGACTTCGGGTTCTTGCGGGCATCCGGCGAGAAGGTCATCAGGGTGCCGTCCGAGCCCGGGCCGGCCACCTGGGCGAACTCGCGGTCGGCGATGCCGTCGCCGCCCATCAGCGGTGCCTTGAGGCTCTGGTCGCGCATCTGGCGGATCAAGAGGCCGGCCTCGGTGTAGAGGCCGCCGAAATAGACCACGTCGACATTGGCCTGCTTGAGCTTCGAGACCAGGGCCGAGAAGTCCTTCTCGCCTGGGTTGATGCCCTCGTAGAGCACGTTCGCGCCGCCCTTGGCCTTCAGGGCCTTCAGGGTCTCGTCGGCCAGACCCTTGCCGTAGGGGGTCTTGTCGTGGACGAAGGCGATCTTCTTGCCCTTGAACTTGTCGGCGAGGTAGGCGCCCGCCACCGCGCCCTGCTGGTCGTCGCGGCCGCAGGTGCGGAAGGTGTTCCAGTTGCCGCGCTCGGTGTACTTGATCGCCGTGGAGGCCGGGCTGACCTCGACGATGCCGGCTTCCTGAAGCACGTCCGAGACCGGGATCGAGACGCCGGAATTGAAGGCGCCGACCACGGCCTTCACGCCTTCCGAGGCGAACTTGTTGGCCACCGACACGCCCTGCTTGGGGTCGGAGGCGTCGTCGCCCACCGTCATGACGAGCTTCTCGCCGTTGACGCCGCCCGCCTTGTTGATGTCGGCGATGGCTTGGCTCGCGCCGGTCTTGATCTGCGCTCCGAAGGCGGCGTTCGGGCCGGTGACCGGGACCACCACGCCGATCTTGATCTCGGCCTGGGCGGCCGTCGCCGCCAGCATCAGGCCGAGCGCGACGCCGGCCGACAACAATGACTTCATGCCCGTTTCCCCTCTCGAAGCGCCGCGCCGGGCGGATCGTCCGGCGCTGTCGGCGCATGACACGCGAAGTGGCCCCCTGCGGGGGTGGTCCAAGCGCCGCGCCTCACGGCGTCGGCGCGCTCGTCCGGTCCCGCCAGCTCAGCGGTCCGGTGCGCTCGTAGAGCCAGGCATATTGCCGGGTCATCTGTCCGGTGCGGGTGTAGCGGTAGGCCACGGCCCCGATGGCGAGGACCACGGCCGCGTCGACGGCGTAGGCCGGCAGCGACAGCAGCGGGTCCTCGAACAGCGCGTAGTGCAGGAAGCGCGTCACCGCCGCGATGAGCAGGAGCGCCAGGGCGCAGTGCCAGAACGGGCGCCAGCCGCGGGCGAGCCCGCTGCCCGTCATCCAGGCCGCGCCCCCGCCCATCGCCACGGTGATGAGAAGGAAGATCCCGAGGGTGCGCGGATCGAGGCTGAAACCGTCGGCCATGCTCAGTGCGATCCCCCCTCGAGATAGGCGGCCTTCACCTGCGGGTCGTCGAGGAGCGCCTGGCCGGTGCCGCTCATCGTGACCGCCCCCGTGACCATGACGTAGCCGCGATGCGCGAGCTTGAGGGCATGATAGGCGTTCTGCTCCACGATGAACACGGTCAAGCCTTCGCGGGCGTTGAGGTCGCGCACGGCGGAGAAGATCTGCTTGACCACCAGGGGCGCCAGCCCGAGCGAGGGCTCGTCCAGCATGAGCAGGCGCGGCCGGCTCATCAGCGCGCGGGCGATGGCCAGCATCTGCTGCTCGCCGCCCGACATGGTGCCGCCGCGCTGGTCGATGCGCTCGCGCAGGCGCGGGAACAGGGTGCACATCCGCTCGAGGTCCTCGGCGAAATGCTTCCCCCCGTTGACGGCCGCCCCCATCTGCAGGTTCTCGCGCACCGTCATGCGCGAGAAGATGCGCCGGCCCTCGGGGGACTGGGCCAAGTTGAGCCGGGCGATCTCGTGGGTCGGGAGCTTGGTGATGTCCTGGCCCGCGAAGGTGATGGTCCCCTCGCGCGCCTGGGGCTGGCCGAAGATCGTCATCATCAGGGTCGACTTGCCGGCCCCGTTGGCGCCGATCAGCGCGACGATCTCCCCCTCGTGCACGTCGATGTCGACGTTCTTCAGGGCGCGGATGCTGCCGTAATAGGCCGAGACCCCGCGCACGCTGAGGAGCGGCGCCCTGCCGGCCTGGATGTCCGCCTGCGCCATCCGGGCGCGGGTCTCGTCCACCAGCACGTTGATGCCCGCGACGCTCATGCTGTGGTTCCCGCCGCGGTTCCCGCAAGTCCGACTTCCGCTTCCACGGCCGCCACCTCCTCGTCGTCGACGCCGAGATAGGCCGCGATCACCCGGGTGTCGTTGCGGATTTCGTCGGGCGTCCCGTCGGCGATCTTGAGGCCGTAATCGAGCACCACGATGCGGTCGGAGATCTGCATCACCACCGACATGTCGTGCTCGATGAGCAGCACCGAGGTGCCGTACTCGTCGCGGATCATCCGCAGCAGCGTGTTGAGGTCGGCCGATTCCCGCGGGTTGAGGCCGGCGGCCGGCTCGTCGAGGCAGAGCAGCACCGGATCCGTGCACATGGCCCGGGCGATCTCCAGGCGGCGCTGGTCGCCGTAGGGCAGGTCGCCTGCCGGCTCGTCGGCCCGGTGGGTGAGGCCGATGCGCTCGATCCAGGCCGCGGCCTTGGCGATCGCCTCACCTTGCGCCCGTCGATAGCCCGGCAGGCCGAGGATGCCCGCCAGGGAGAAGCCGGAGGCCCGCATCAGGGGCTTGTGCATAGCCACCAGCAGGTTCTCCAGCACGGTCATCTGCGGGAACAGGCGGATGTTCTGGAAGGTGCGCGCGACCCGGGCGAGGCGGTTGACGTCGTGGCCGGGCAGGCGCTCCAGCAGGTAGGTCTCGCCGCCCTCCTGGCGCAGCCGGATCATGCCCTCGGTCGGCTTGTAGAAGCCGGTGATGCAGTTGAAGACCGTGGTCTTGCCGGCGCCGTTCGGGCCGATCAGCGCGGTGATGTCGCCGCGTCCGACCTTGAAGGAGAGGTCGCCGACGGCGGTCAGGCCGCCGAAGCGCATGGTCAGGTGGTCGACCACGAGGATCGGGTCGGCGGGGCCGCCGGGCGTCGCCGCCGGGGGCTCGTCCTGCACCGTGGCGAGGCGGGTGGTACCGGTGGCGAGCGTCATGCGCCGCGCCTCCCGAGGCGGACCGAGGGCGAGCGCTCGGAGATCAATCCGCGCGGGCGCCAGACCATCATGCAGACCATGGCGAGGCCGAACAGCAGCAGGCGGTACTCGTTCGGGTCGAAGCCCTCGCCGAACACCGCCTTGAGGAAGGAGAGGTTGCGCAGCAGTTCCGGGGCGCCGACCATGACGATCGCCGCGATGGCGACGCCGACCTGGCTGCCCATGCCGCCGAGCACCACGATGGCGAGGATGATCGCGCTCTCGAGGAAGTTGAAGCTCTCCGGCGAGACGAAGCCCTGGCGCACCGCGAAGAACGAACCGGCGAAGCCCGCGAACATCGCGCCGAGCGCGAACGCGGTGAGCTTGGTCATGGTGGTGTCGATGCCGAGCGAGCGGCAGGCGATCTCGTCCTCGCGCAGGGCCTCCCAGGCACGCCCCAGCGGCAGGCGCCGCATCCGCAGGGTGACGAGGTTGGTGATCAGCGCCAGCACCAGGATCAGGTAGTAGAGGAAGATGATGCGGTGGATCGGGTTGAAGGTCAGCCCGAAGGTCTGGGCGAACCCGCCCTCCCCGGCCGTGAACGGGATGCCGAAGAAGCTCGCCCGCGGGATCGAGGAGAGGCCGGCGGCGCCGCCGGAGAAGTCGACCCAGTTGATCAGCACGAGGCGGATGATCTCGCCGAAGGCCAGGGTGACGATGGCGAGGTAGTCGCCGCGCAGGCGCAGGACGGGAAAGCCCAGCAGCACGCCGAAGGCGGCGGCGAACAGGCCCGCCAGCGGCAGGCAGATCCAGAACGAGAGCCCGAACACGGTGGAGAGCAGGGCGTAGGAATAGGCCCCGACCGCGTAGAAGGCGACGTAGCCGAGGTCGAGGAGCCCGGCGAGACCGACGACGATGTTCAGGCCCCAGCCGAGCATGACGTAGGTGAGGATGAGGATGCCGAGGTCGATCCAGTAGCGCCCCTCGGACAGGCCGCCCGAGCCCAGCGCCGCGAGCAGCGGCAGGGTGAGGGCGACGCCCAGCGTCAGCGGCGCGAGCACGCGGCCGGCACGGGCCACCACCGGGGGCGTGCCGGCCGTGGCGATCCGGTGCGCCTCGCGCCGGCGCGCGACCTCCCCGAGGATCAGGCGCTGGCCCAGGCGCAGCACGAACACCGCGAGGCACAGGGCCGCGACGACGCCCCAGCGGCCGGTGAGCTCGAGGCCGGTGCCCTGCCCGAGATCGGTGCGGTAGGCCACCACCGGGATGCTCAGGCCGAGGGTGACCAGGGCGAAGAGTGCCGAATCCTTCAGCATCTCCGCGAATGCCGCGCTGGAGCGGCGGCCGACGGTGGGAGCCACCGCGCCGATCGTCGATCCTGTCGCCATGGTCAGACCTTCTCGACTTCGGGGCGTCCGAGGATGCCGGATGGTTTGAAGATGAGCACCACGATGAGGATGAGGAACGCGGCCACGTCCTTGTACTCGATCGAGAAGTAGGCCGACCAGAAGGTCTCGATCAGGCCGATGATCAGGCCCCCGAGGACGGCGCCGGGCAGCGAGCCGATGCCGCCGAGGACCGCCGCCGTGAAGGCCTTCACGCCGGGCACGAACCCGTCCGAGAACGAGACCACGCCGTAATAGAGAAGGTAGAGGGTGCCGGCCACCGCCGCGAGCGCCGCGCCGAGCACGAAGGTCAGCGAAATCGTCCGGTCGACGTTGATGCCGAGCAGCGCCGCCATGCGCCGGTCCTGCTCGCAGGCGCGCTGGGCCCGCCCGAAGGAGGTGCGCTGCACGAGGTACCAGAACCCGGCCAGCAGCAGCGCCGTCGTCGTCATGATGATCGCCTGCTTGTAGGACAGGGTCACGGTGTACTGCTCGTTCTGGTAGAGCACGATGACGTCGCGCACGAGGGGCGGCACCGGCTTGTTGCGGGCGCCCTGCACCACCTGGACGAAGTTCGACAGGAAGATCGACACGCCGATGGCCGAGATCAAAGGCGCCAGGCGGAACGAGCCGCGCAAGGGCCGGTAGGCCACCCGCTCGATCGCCCAGCCCCACAGGGCGGTCAGGATCATGGCGAGCACCAGCACGATCAGGAAGACCAGGGCGACCGAGGTCAGCCCGAGCCAGGACGTGAGGATCAGGAAGAAGATCAGGGCGATGAAGGACGAGAGCATGAACACGTCGCCATGGGCGAAGTTCACCATCCCGATGATGCCGAAGACCATGGTGTAGCCCAGGGCGATCAGGCCGTAGATCGACCCGAGCGTCAGACCATTGATGAACTGCTGGGCGAAGAATTCCATGAACCGGCCTTCGTTTCGACGGCGCAGCCATCGTCAACCGCTGTTTGCGAATGGCGTGCCAGCCTGGAATGTTCTGAACACCCGTCTCCGGTCAATCCTCGGGGCGATTCGGGGCGTGAGCTTTCCCGGGCCCTGAAACACGGACGGCCCGGCGCTGGGGGCGCCGGGCCGTCCTGGAGGCGGGTCGGGTTCCGGTGCCCGAGGCACCGGCCGGACTTACTTGAGGAGGGAGACCAGCGCCTTGCCGGCGGGGGTCTTCAGCTCCTTGGCGTCGAGGGTGCCGTCGTTGTCCGGATCGGCGGCCTTGAAGCGGGCCTCGACCAGGGCGAGGAACTCGTTCTTGTCGAGGGTGCCGTCCGAATCCGGATCGGCGGCCTTGAGGGCCTTCTTGCTGACGCGGCCCTTCAGCTCCTTGGCGTCGACGGTGCCGTCCTTGTCGGATTCCAGCTTGTCGAACAGGGCGCCGGCCACCGCCTGGGCCTCCTTGAGGTCGATGGTGCCGTCGTTGTCGGTGTCGACCATCGAGATCACCTTCGACGCGCCCGGACCCTTGGCCGAGGCCGGGATCGCCAGGGGAAGGGCAAGGGCGGCGGCACCCAGGACGACGGCGAGCCGGGACAGATTGGACATGCGGAAGTCTCCTCGAAAGGCTATAACGAAGAAGCGCCTAGCACGTCACCGGACCCGCGCGGAAGATGTACCGCGCAAACCAGTCGCGCGTCGCGTGCCCCTGGTCGCGCTGCGACATCGCGCCATGTCGTGTAGTCAACCGGCGCGCAGCGTGCTGTCCGGCAGGCCCTCCGTTTTCAGGACCTCCGTTTTCAGGATCTCCGTTTTGCGGATCAGGCCCGCGAAGGTGACGTGCATCGCGTAGAGGCCGCCGTCCCGGCTGGCGCGGATCTCGAAATGCTTGGGCTTGCGCGCCGGCACTCCCTCCACCCGATAGCCCGCCTGGTGGAGCGCCGCCAAGGCCCGTGCTGGATCGGCCGGTGCCGCGTCCGTCCCGGCCGGGCCGGGCGACGGCGTGCCGGACGCCGTCCGGCCCCGTGATCGCCGCGGCCTTGATCTCCGTCGGCTTGCGCTCCACGGTCACCGCGACCGCGTCGCCCACCGACAGCGTCACGCCCTGCGCGGCCAGCGCCCGGGCGCCCTCCGGTCCGAGGTCGACGAGGACGCGGCCATCGGGGCCTTCGACAGCGAGGCGATGGCCGAACAGGGCCCAGATCGTTCCGTGGATGCTGTGCGTCTCGGGCATGGAAGTCTTTCTCTCTCGATCGCGTGGGAGGGGACGCGGCGGCGGCGCGAGCCGCCGCGCCGTCGCGGGTGGGACCGCGCTCAGCGTGCGTCGGGCCGGGGCGGCGCGTCCGGCCGGGGAGACTCGGGCTTCGGCAGCGCGGCGAGGCGGTCGAGCATCTGCAGGGTGAGGTCGGCGCAGGCCTTCATCGGCTCGTCGTCGGCGCATTTCACATCGACGGCGGTCTCGCCCCGCTCCAGGCGGAAATGCGCGGCCTTCGGCGGCGGCGGGGGCGGCGCGTCGGGACCGCGGCGGGGCCCGCCGGGAGGCGCGGCGGCGTCCGGCCCGGGACGCGGGCCGCCCGGAGGCGGGGCCGGCTGGGCGACGGCCGCGCTGGCGACGAGAAGCGCGGCGGCGCTGAGGAGGACGGTGGTCTTCGTCATGATCGATATCCCTTGTGGTCTGGTGGTGGGGGTGTGCGGGGCCTCAGAAGACGCGCCGCTCGCGGACCTGCCCGTCGAAGCCGACATGGAGCTGGCGCTCGCGCCCGTCGCTGCCGCGGGCCGCGACCTCGAGATGGCGGGGGCCGCGCCCGGTCACGCGGATGTCCGAGTAGCCGGCGGCCGCGACCTGGGCCGTCAGGGCCGGCACGTCGGGCTTCGCGCCGAGGCCGACCCGGTCCTTGGCCCAGTCGAGGGTGCCGGGGGGCGGACCGCCGGCGGGGCCGACGACGACCCGGCTGCCGTCGGCGCGGGTGATCAGCATGGCGTGCAGGAAGCCGTTCTCGAACCGGCCCTGCACGGTGACGGCCTCGCCGGGCTTGACGAGGGTGCCCCCCTCCCCCTGGCGGCCGGTCTCGACCAGCGCCTTGCCGGTGCTGTCCTGCATCACGAACTTGTTGCCGTAGATCTCGGCGACGTCGCCCCTGGAGGCGATGGAGCCGGAAGCCTTCAGGGCGGAGATCGCGGTGGGCTCCACCGGGGTCATCACGGAGGTGCCGGTCTGGGCGAGCGACAGGCCGATCGCCCCGAAGGCGAGCGGCGCCGCGATGGCGCCGACGACGAGGGCCCGGCGCGAGCGCTTCGGGGCCGACGCGGCCGCGGGGCCGGTGTTCTGGGAAGTCCCGCTGGTCTCGGACGTCTCGCGGGTCGGGATAGTCTCGGTCATGGTGCCTGTCCTTCTCGGGTTCGGCGGTTGCCCTCTCGGGTTGACGCCGTTCTAGGAGAGGGCCGCGAACCCGGACTGAACCGCACGGTTCAGCCCCCGTTAAACGACGCGGCTTAGGCCGCTCGCCCTCCGCCCTGCCCCTCCCCCTCCCCATCCTTCGGCCCACGGACACGACCCCATGAAACTCCTGCTGGTGGAGGATGACGCGCCGCTCGCCGCCGAGATCGCGAAAGCGCTGCGGGGCGAGAACTTCGCCCTCGACCACGCGGTGAACGGAGAGGACGCGCAGCATCTCGGCGAGACCGAGACCTACGACGCCGTGGTGCTCGACCTCGGCCTGCCCAAGCGCGACGGCCTCTCGGTCCTCCAGGCCTGGCGGGCGGCGGGCCGGACGATGCCCGTCCTCGTCCTCACGGCGCGGGACGGCTGGAGCGACAAGGTCGCGGGCTTCAAGGCGGGCGCCGACGATTTCCTGGTGAAGCCGTTCCGGGTGGAGGAGCTGGTGATCCGCCTGCGCGCCCTGGTGCGGCGGGCGACGGCGCACGGGGCCTCCCGCGTCACCTGCGGGCCCCTCACCTACGAATCCGGCCTCGGCACCTTCGAGCGCGACGGCCTGCCCCTGAAGCTCACCGGCCTCGAGTGGCGCGTGCTCTCCTGCCTGATCCTGCACAAGGACGGGGTGATGCCGCGCGGACAGCTGATCGAGCGGGTCTACGACGGCGACGCCGACGTCGACTCGAACTCCGTCGAGGTCATCATCACCCGCCTGCGCCGCAAGATCGCCCCCGCCCGCATCGAGGGCGTGCGCGGCCACGGCTACCGCCTCCTGCCCGGCGATCCCGCGTGATGCCCCCGGAGCCCCCCCCCCCGCGCGTGCCGCCGGACAAGCCCGACCCTCCGGAGAAACCGGCGCCGGCCAAGCCCGTCGGGCTCCTCCACCTCGGTTCCCTGCAGCGGCGCCTGCTCCTGGCCGCGCTCGCCCTCGTCGCGGTGGCCCTGATCGTCGCCGGCCTCGCCATCGGGCTGGTCCTGCACCGCTTCGTCCGGGCCCAGCTCGACAGCCGCCTCGACAGCCAGCTCGTCGCCCTCGCGGCGAGCCTGGAGCGCGGCCCCGGCGACCGCCTGCGCCTCGACCGCACCCTGGACGGGCCGCCCTTCGACCGCCCCCGCTCCGGCTGGTACTGGCAGGTTCGCCAGGGACGCGGCACCCTGCGGGCCGAATCCCTGGAGGGGCGCGACCTGCGCCTGCCGGAGGGGGCCGCCCCGGACGGTTCCGCGACGGGCCGGCATTCCCGCGACCCGGACCCGGACAGGCCGAGGCCGGGCGACGGCACCGGCCCCTGGGGCGAGGCCCTGATCCTGCGGATCCAGGTCCTGCCCCCGGGGGCCGGCGGCGCTCCGGCGCTGCTCGTGGCCTCGGCCCCGGCCCAGGCCCTGAACGGCCCCTTACGCGAGGCGGGCCTCGCCCTCGCCGCCATCCTGGGCATCCTCGGCCTCTGCCTCGTGGCCGGCACCGTCGCGCAGGTCCGTCTCGGTCTGCGGCCCCTGGAGCGCCTGCGCCGGGACGTCGCCGAGGTGCGGGCCGGACGGCGCCCGCGGATTTCCGGCCCGCAGCCCACCGAGATCCGTCCCCTGGTGAGCGAGATGAACGCCCTCCTCGATCAGAACGCGGCCAATCTCGAGCGGGCTCGCACGCACGTGGCGAACCTTGCCCACGGCCTGAAGACGCCGCTGGCCACCCTGACCCTCGCCCTGTCGGACCGGACCCGCGACCCCGATGGCGGTCTCGCCGACCTCGTCGGCGCCATGGACCGGCAGGTGCGCCACCACCTGCGGCGTGCCCGGACCGCGGCCCTCGGCGGCGCGACCCGCGCCCGCACCGAGCTGGCGGGCCCCCTCGCCGACCTGCGGACCACCTTTGGGCGGCTCTATGCCGAGAAGTCCCTCGCCATCGACCTCGACCTGCCGCCCGGGCTCGCGGTGGCCTGCGACCCGCAGGACATCGACGAGATGCTCGGCAACCTCATCGACAACGCCTGCCAGTGGAGCCGCGGCCGGGTCCGGGTCTCCGCCGCCGCCACGGAAGCGGGCATCGCCGTGACCGTGGCGGATGACGGTCCCGGTCTCGACGCGGAGGCGGCCGCCCGCGCGGTGCGGCCGGGCGGCCGCCTCGACGAGAGCGTGCCGGGCCACGGCTTCGGCCTCTCGATCACCCGGGAACTCGCCGAGCTCTACGGCGGCGGCCTCGGCCTCGGCCGCTCGGACCTCGGCGGCCTCAGCGCCCGGCTCGTGCTCCCTGCCTGATCCACCTCGCCGGCACCCGCAGGCAAGTCTGCGACGGGATGCGGCGCGCATAAAGGAAAGTGAAAGGCCGGTGCCGCATGATCTCGCATCGGGCGGTTCCGTCGCGGGCTTCCGCAAGACTGGCCGATCTCCATCCCGTGTCCGCCGGAACCTGTGATCGACGGCAGGTCGCGCCGGCATCTGGGTCATGAGACGCCGAGGCGGATGGTCCTCCGTCGTGCGTCTGCGAGAAAGGGTTGTCGTGCCGAGCTCCAGTGTCGAGGCGCAGCGTGTGGCCATCCTCCACGACCTGAACCTTCTCCAGAGCACGTCGGAGGCGCATCTCGATGCCGTCTGCCGGACGGCCTGTGCCCTGTTCGGCGTCCCCATCGCCCTCGTGAACCTGGCCGGCATCGACAGCTATACCCTCAAGGCCCGGTGCGGCGTCGCCGATGGCCGCCCCCTGCCCCGGGCCGGCGCCTTCTGCGACCGCACCATCCTGGGCGCGCCCGGCTCGGTGCTGGTGCTGCCCGACCTCCTCGCCGATCCCGAATTCGCCTCGAGCCCCCTGGTCACCGGGGAGCCGCGGGCCCGCTTCTACGCGGGCGTGCCCCTGGCCCTGTCGGACGGGCTGCCCCTCGGCACGCTCTGTCTGATCGACACGGTCCCGCGCGACGATTTCGACGCGGCCCGTACGGCGCAGCTGCGCGACCTCGGCACCGTCGTCGAGGCCCATCTCCGGCTCACCGCCGCGCAGCGCGCGAGCCAGATCGAGCGGGCCGAGCGCCAGCGCACCGAGACGCTCCTCGCCGCGAAGGCCGCCGACCTGAAGCTCGTGGTCGCCGCCCAGCGGATGACCGAATCCGTCGCCCATATCGGCTACTGGCGCCTCCAGGCCCGGACCCGGGTGATGTCGTGGTCGCAGGGGCTCTGCGGCATCTTCGGGCGGCCGATGCCGCACGGCGCCGAGATCCCCCTCGACGACCATCTCACCTTCTATCATCCGGACGACCGGGCGGCGGTCGCGGCGCGTATTTCCAACGCCCTGGCGAGCAGCGGTCCCGGGAACGGCGCCTATCAGGGTCGGGCCCGCATCGTCCGCCCGGACGGCAGCCTGTGCCACGTCATCGTCCAGGGCGCGGTCGAGCGGGACGCCGGCGGCCGCCTGATCGCGCTCTACGGCCTCCTCCTCGACGTCACCGACCTCGCCCGCTCCGAGGCGCGGCTGCGCGAGAAGGACCTGCGCCTGCGCGCGACCCTGGAAACGATGGACCAGGGTCTGATCATGGTGGACGCCGAGGGCTGCGTCCGCCTGCTCAACCCGCGGGCGCGGCACCTCCTCGACCTGCCCGAGGCGGTCCTGCACGAGGGGGCGCGCCTGCCCGCCCTTCTCGCCCGCCTGTCGGCGCGCGGCGACTTCGCGGCACTGCGCGCCCCGGTCGGGAACCGGCCGCGCCTGCGCGACGGGGCGGGCGCCTGGACGAAGCTGCGGATCGACTGGCCGCGCGTCGACGGCACCACCCTCGCGGTGCGGGGCGTGACCCTGCCCGAGGGCGGCATCCTCTACACCTTCACCGACGTCACCGAGCACCGGGCGGCGGTGGCGCGCATCCAGGAGGGGGAGCGCCGCTACCGCGTCCTGACCGATTCCGTCTCCGACATGATCGTCCGGCGCAGCGTCGCGGACGTGGCGACCTACGTGTCCCCGGCCTCGCGCGACCTCCTCGGCTACGAGCCCCGGGAGATGCTGGACCTGCCCCCCGGCGCCTCGCTCCATCCCGACGACTTGGCCGCCACGACCGCGTTCATCGAGGGCTTCCGGACCGGTCGGACCGAGACCGGGCGCATCATCCACCGCCTGCGGCACCGCGACGGCCGCTGGATCTGGATCGAGGCGCAGACCCGGCTCGTGCGCGACGCGGACGGGCGGCCCCTCGAGACCATCACCGCGGCGCGCGACGTCGGCGAGCGGGTCGCCGCCGAGCAGGCCCTGCGCCTGGGCGAGGCCCGCTACCGGGCCCTCGCCGATTCCCTGCCCCAGATCGTCTGGGTCGTCTCCCTGCACGATGGGGAGGCCACCTACGTCAACCAGCGCTTCGAGAGCTATTACGGTCCGATCGGCTCCACCCGCGCCGCCCGCCTCGCCCGCAACCATCCCGAGGATGCCGAGCGGATGGAGCGGGTCTTCACCGAGGCCCGCCTGCGCGACGAGGCCTACGAGGTCGAGGGACGCCTGTGCCGGCACGACGGCGTCTATCGCTGGCACAAGCTCGTCATGCTGCCGATCCGGGAGGACGGCGTGATGGTCGGCCTGCTCGGGACCGCCCTCGACATCGACGACATCGTCACGGCGCGCCAGGCCCTGGAGGAGACCTCGAACCTCCTGCGCCTCGCCCAGGAATCGGCCGGAGCCGGGATCTGGTCCTGGGACCTGAAGGGCGGCACCGTCCGCCACTCCGTCGACAGCGCGCGGATGTACCGGATTCCGGTCCCGGAGGATCACGCCGCCGGTGCGCCGGTGGAGGTCGGCGTCGCCGAGTGGGACGCGCGCATCGATCCGGGCGACCTCGCCGCGCTCTACGGTCAGGTCTATCGGGCTCTCGCCGAGCGCAGCGCCTACAACGGCGAAGTTCGCCTGGTGGCGACGGAGGACGAGGCGCCGCGCTGGCTCCAGAGCTTCGCCCGGGTGGTGACCGACCCGGATCTGGACGAGCCGGTGAAGGTCGTCGGCCTCACGATGGACATCACCGAGCGCAAGCTGGCGGAGGGCCGGATCGCCCATATGGCGCTTCACGACGGCCTGACCGGCCTGCCGAACCGGCTGCTGTTCAAGGAGCGGCTGGGCAATGCCCTCGCCCGCGCCGATCGCCGGGGCGGCCGCTTCGCGGTGCTGGCCTGCGACCTCGATCGCTTCAAGGCCGTGAACGACACCCTCGGACATCCGGCCGGCGACGCGCTCCTGCGCATCGTCGCCGAGCGCCTGCGCGGCGTGGTCCGGGACGGCGACACCGTGGCC